>CAVSCS010000001.1:0-153506 GCA_963726525.1 uncultured Actinomycetota bacterium
TCCAGCGCGCGAGCGCTGCTCCGTCGCCGGACCCGGGCGCGCCCGAGACGTCCTGCAGTGCGGGGTGCTGCCTCATGGAGCGGGCCTCCCTCCTGCGGATGACGCTGATACGGCACGGTATCGGGGATAGGCCCCTGCCCTGTCGATTCTCACGTCTTCGTCCAGCGTGAGCTCGTGCTCCACGCCCCAGGCGGCCAGGTGGGTGAGCATCGCCATGCCCAGCGTGCGCCCGGGGCAGGCGTGCGGGCCGGCGCCGAACGGCAGCCACGCGCCGGGTCGGCGCGACCCGTCGTCCCAACGCTCGGGCCGGAAGTCGGCGAGGTCGGCCCCGTCGCCGGGGACCAGGTCGTCACGTCGGCCCAGCAGGAGCGGGCTGACCAGCACCATGCCGCCGGCCGGCACGGGCAGGCCGTCGATCTCGCAGTCACGGGTCGCGACCCGAGCGGTCAGCCAGGTCGGCGGGGTCAGGCGCAACGCCTCCCAGGTCGCGTGAACCGGGTCGACGTCACCGCTGGGGTGCGCCGCCAGCCAGACCAGCAGCCACGAGCCCGCAGCGATCGGGACCTGGATGCCGGCGGCGAGCATCGTCGCCGCCTGCTGCGGCGTGCCGGGGGTGCCGGGACGACGCCGAGAGCGTCCTCGAGTGCGAGGCGGGCGTGCTCCTCCGCGCGGCGAGTGCGGCTCCACCGGCGGGGCGGGCGTCGCGCGGCGATCACCGGTCCGAGCGCGTCGATCCACGCCAGGACCAGGTCGGCGACCGCCACCAGCTGGTCGTCGGTCGCGTCGCCGAGGACGGCGGCGCAGGTGGCGAGGGCGACGGGGCGGCGCAGCACCTGCATGGCGTCGTACGGAGTCCCGGGCGCGGAGCGCTCGTGCTTGGCGCAGGCCAGGGACCACTCGGAGGAGAACCGCGCGGTGCCGCGGGCGACCTCGGCCTGCGTCAGCGGGGTGAAGAGCAGGTGGCCGGACCGGGTCTCGCCGCGGCTGGGAGAGGTCCCCGCTGCGGCTGACGTCGCCGGGAAACGTGAAGGTGTCCGGCTCGGTCAGGACGTGCCGGGCCAGGGTGGGGGTCGTGGCGACCCAGGGGCCGTGGGGACCGAGCGGTGCGAGCCCGGTCCGGGGCAGGGCGAGGACAGCGCCGAGCCGGCCACCGGCCGACTCGGCGCTGCCCACGTGCTTCACGGCGCGTGCTTCACGGTGCGTGCCTCATGGACGAGGCTTCACCCACTGCTTCAGCGACGGCCGGGGGCCGGACGCCAGAAGTAGATCGACTGTGCCTGGGTGGCGGCACGCTTGGCGTCGAGGTGGGTGCGGATGCGTTCATCATGGTGTTCTCCAGGGGTGGGGGGTGGGGTGCACGACAGGGGGTGTCGTGGGTGGTACCGCCACGCTGGAAATCTGGCCCGGGACGTGCGTTCGGGAATGGGTCAGGAGTCCATCGCGCGCAGCGTCTCCGTGATCAGGTCAGTCAGCTGCTGGATGCGCAGCGGCTTCTGCATCACGTTGTCGACACCGAGCTCTTCCAGGGTGGCTGGTGCTCGCCGGCCCAGGCGCTGATCACCACGACCTTCATGGACGGGGCGACCTCAGGGTGCTCCCGGAGCCAACGAACAACCTCCACGCCATAGTGCGCGGCATGGTGAGGTCGAGGAGCATGACGTCGAAGCCCTCCAGCTGGAGACGCTCCACGGCAGCCTGCCCGTCCTCGGCGGTCGCGGCGACGTGGCCGGCGCGCTCGACGAGGCGGGAGAAGACGTCACGAATGCCCTCGTTGTCATCGACGACGAGGAAGTGCAACTGCCGAGACGCACTGCTCACGGGTGAAGGCTAGTCACGTCGGGGGGTGTGTGGGGGGGCAATTCGGACAACTCGTCGAAATCTTCCCCAGATCTGGGCCACTCGGACCTGGGCCAACGGTTGGGTCGTCGCGCACGGCTGCCTCTATGCTGTGCGCGTCCGACCGGGTCCGCCCGGACGGGCTGGCCCCCATCGTCTAGCGGCCCAGGACCCCGCCCTTTCACGGCGGTAGCGCCGGTTCGAATCCGGTTGGGGGTGCGGCCGGCGCGGTGCTCGACCCCCATTTGGTGGTCGAGGACAGCCATGGGTTACAGTCCACCGCTTCGCAGCAGCGCTGAGGAGCACGCAGCACCAGCACGACATCCTGGCCCCGTAGCGCAGTTGGTTAGCGCGCCGCCCTGTCACGGCGGAGGCCGCGGGTTCGAGTCCCGTCGGGGTCGCAGAGTCATGCAGGAGGGAGAGCCGTCAGGCTCTCCCTCCTCTGCTTTTCCCGGGTTCCCCGTCGGTCCCCCGGGGCGGTTTCGGCGACGTCCCTAGGCTGGCGCCATGCCGGTCGACCTCGATGCCCCCGCCTTCGACGCCATGGTGGAGCGAGCCCTCGACGACCTGCCCGACGACCTGGCCCGGCGTCGAGAACGTCGTGGTCCTCGTCGAGGACGACGCGCCGGCCGACGACCCCGACCTGCTCGGGCTCTACGACGGGCTGGCCCTCACCGAGCGCCAGGCCAACCACACCGGCTTCCTGCCCGACCGCATCCTGCTCTTCCGCGGCCCGCTCCTCGACGTCGCGGACTCGGTCGAGGAGCTCGAGGAGGAGGTGCGGATCACCGTCGTGCACGAGGTCGCGCACCACTTCGGCCTCGACGACGCACGCCTGCACGAGCTCGGCTGGGGCTGAGGACCCGGTTCGGACCCGCGGTCAGGTCACCAGGGCGCCCAGTGCCCAGCCCGCGGTGCACGCACCGAGGGCGAGCACGACCGTGGCGGTGACGTAGACCCCGGCCTCCCGCGCGGGCCTCTCCGCGGCCTGCACGGCGAAGGAGGAGAACGTCGTGAACGCCCCGCAGAAGCCGGTCGCGAGCAGGGCCCAGGCCGCGCCGCCCAGCGACAGCGCCGCGACGAGCCCGAACAGGCCCGAGCCGACCGTGTTGACCAGCAGGGTGCCGCGCGGCCAGCGACCGTCGAGCCGGTGCGCGCAGGCGTAGCGCAGCGGTGCACCGACGGCGGCGCCCAGGATCACCAGCAGCGTGGTCATCGTCGGTTCACCCCCTCGCCTCGTCGGGCTCGCGGCGACGCGAGAGCCGCCGACCGCACGCGGCGGCGCCGAGGCCGGCGCCCAGGGTGGCGAGGACGTAGAGGCCGGCCATCCCCACGTGCCCGTCGGCCCCGAGCGCGCGCGTCTGCCCGGCCCACGCCGACACCGTGGTGAACCCGCCCAGGACGCCGGGCCCGAGGGCGGCGGCGAGCCGGGGCGAGCGGCGTACGGCACCGACCAGGGGCAGCGCGCCCAGGGCGAAGGCGCCGACCACGTTGACGGCCAGCGTCGGCCAGGGGAGGAGACCGTGCGGGCCGAGGACGTCGACGGCGTGTCGCAGCGTGGCCCCGAGCGCGCCGCCGAGGGCCACGAGCAGCAGGAGGTCCGGGCGCAGGCGCTGCCGGCTCACCCGGCCTGGCTCGCCGACCGGCTCTCGGGCGGCTGCTCGCCGGCCCAGGGTCGCGCCTCGCTGCCGGCGAGCTGGTCGATGAGCTCGCCCAGCATCCAGTTGTGGAAGGTGCGTTGGGCCGGGGTGCGCGCGATCGACAGCAGCCGCTCGGCGCGGCAGAAAGCGTCGGCCACGTCGAACATCTCGGTCATCGTCACGAAGATGGGGGAGGCCTCGCGCACCATCGGGAACGTGACGTCGATCCGCGGCACGCCGCGGACCTCCGCCTGCTGGATCTGCTGGCGGAAGGCGTCGGGGAACTGGCGCTCGAAGCTGGCGAACATCGAGGTGAGGTCACCGGCGAGCGGGTAGTCGCTCTGGTGCGACAGCGAGAGCAGCCGCAGTTCGCGGCGCAGCTCGGCGTACTGGCGCGCGAGGGAGACGTAGAGGGGGACGTCGAGGTCGATCAGGCGGACCTGGAGGGCCGCCTCGCTGAGCGGCTCTGGCGCCTGCTGGTCGTGCAGGTCGACCACCCACTCGGCGCCCGCCTCCTCGCGCATGTCGGGCGCCGGCTCGAACCAGACGATCTTGCCGTCGGCCTCGATGGTGGCGCCCCACGCCACCGCGCACTGGGCGACCATGGCCAGCCCGCGACCGAAGGTGAGCAGGATGTCGAGGTCGTCCTCGGCGACGGGCCCGGGCGGGACCGGGGGGTTCGTCGACCCGTCGACCACCTCGATGCGCGGGTGGCTGGCGGTGCCACGCACCCGGACCTTGTAGGGAGCGCTGCCGTGGATGATCGCGTTGGCGACCAGCTCGGAGACCCCCAGCTCGGCGCACTCGACGAGGTCGTGCCGGTCCAGCCGCTGGCAGATGTCCCCGACCCAGCGCCGGGCGTCGGCCGCGGCGCGCGGCGACGACGCCAGGGTCAGCTCGGATGTCAACGGCACTGGGACTTCTTTCAGGGGGTGTGGATAGTCCAGTGGGCGTTGGTTACCCGCGGGACGACCCGTTCAAACCTCGGCGACACCATACTTTCCGCCACGTCTGGGAACAGGGGTGTGAGCAACCAGACGCGCCCACGATTTCACGCTCCCGGGTCCTCCGGGAGGAGAATGGACCTCGTCCTCATCGCACCTACGACCCTAGGAGCTCCCATGACCCAGACGCAGGCAACTCGCCACAAGGTCGTGGTGATCGGCTCAGGGTTCGGCGGCCTGTTCGGCACGAAGGCCCTCAAGCGCGCCGACGTGGACGTCACCGTGGTCGCCAAGACCACCCACCACCTCTTCCAGCCGCTGCTCTACCAGGTGGCCACCGGCATCCTCTCCGAGGGCGAGATCGCGCCCCCGACGCGCGAGGTGCTCAGCAGCCAGGACAACGCCCGGGTGCTCCTGGGCGAGGTCGTCGGCATCGACCTCGAGGCCCGCACGGTCACCTCGCGGGTGCTCGGCCGCGACACCGTCACCTCCTACGACTCGCTGCTGGTCGCCGCCGGCGCCAGCCAGTCGTACTTCGGCAACGACCACTTCGCCGAGTTCGCACCCGGCATGAAGAGCATCGACGACGCCCTCGAGCTGCGCGGGCGCATCTTCGGCGCCTTCGAGATGGCCGAGCTCGGCGCCAGCCGCGGCGACGACGTCGACCACCTCCTCACCTTCGTCGTCGTCGGCGCCGGCCCCACCGGCGTGGAGATGGCCGGCCAGATCGCCGAGCTCGCGCACAACACGCTGCGCAAGGACTTCCGCGCGATCAACACCCGCCAGGCCCGCGTCGTGCTGGTCGACGCCGCCCCGCAGGTGCTGCCGCCGTTCGGCGCGAAGCTGGGCGAGAAGGCCAAGAAGGAGCTGGAGAAGCTCGGCGTCGAGGTCATGCTCGGCGGCATGGTCACCGAGGTCGACGAGCGCGGCCTCGAGGTCAAGTTCAAGGACGGCCGCGTCGAGCGGATCAACTCGGTGGCCAAGATCTGGGCCGCCGGCGTGCAGGCCAACCCGCTCGGCCGGACGCTCTCGGAGCAGACGGGTGCCCCGCTCGACCGTGCGGGCCGCATCGCGGTCAACCCCGACCTCACGCTGCCCGGCCACCCCGAGGTCTTCGTCGTCGGCGACATGATCGCCCTCGACAACCTCCCGGGCGTCGCGCAGGTCGCCATCCAGGGCGCGAAGTACGCCGCCAAGGAGATCAGCAACCGCGTCGAGGGCAAGGCCCCGCAGGCGCCGTTCAAGTACTTCGACAAGGGCTCGATGGCGATCATCAGCCGCTTCCGTGCGGTCGCGATGGTCGGCAAGCTCCGCATCACCGGCATCCTCGCGTGGCTGATGTGGCTCGGCGTGCACCTGGTCTACCTGACCGGCTTCAAGAACCAGGTCTCCGCGCTGATGCGCTGGGCGATCACCTTCGTGAGCAACAACCGCTCCGAGCGCACCACCACCGAGCAGCAGATCTTCGCGCGGGCCGCCCTCGCGCGACTGCGACGCGGCGCCGCCGACCTGGTCTCCGACCCCGGCATGTACGACGCCACCCGCGCGATGGTCGAGGAGACCCGCCGCCAGGAGCTGGAGGCGGCCGCGGTCCACGAGGCCGAGCTCACCGACTCCGGTGCCCGCGGGGTGCCGGCCGAGCGCGTCGGCGGGGCCTGACCCCGGACGCTGGTCCTCCCACGACGCCCGCCCCCGAGCCACCCGGCTCGGAGGGCGGGCGTCGTCGTTGTGGCGGTCCGACCCTGCCGCCCCCTCGAGATCTGAGGACGTGGTGGGACCCGAACGTCCGTCGACCGCCCACTGCGACGTCCTCAGATGCCGAGAGGGGAACAGGGGAGGGGGCCCCGCGGGTTGACCCGGGACCGGCCGGGAGCGGCCGGTCGATCCACCCGACACCGACACGAGGAGACGACGACGTCATGCGAGCTGTGGTCTACACCGAGAGCGGGGACTCCTCCGTGCTGGAGCTGGTCGAGCGCGAGCCCGCGGAGCCGGGTCCGGGCGAGGTCCGCGTACGGATCGTGCGGGCGGGCGTGAACCCCACCGACTGGAAGTTCCGCGCCGGCGGGATGGGCGACCTCGCGTTCCCCGAGATCGTCCCCGGCCAGGACGGCGCGGGCGAGGTCGTCGCGGTCGGCCCCGATGTCACCTCGGTGTCCGTGGGCGACCGGGTGTGGACGATGCTCGCCCAGCACCAGCGTCCCGGCGGCACCGCGCAGGAGCAGGTCGTGATCCCGGCCGACCGGGTGAGCGTGCTGCCCGACGGGGCGTCGTACGACCTCGGCGCCTCCCTCGGCGTCCCCGCGGTCACCGCCCACCGCGCGCTCACGACGTCGGAGGACGGGCCGTCACGGCTCGCTCCCGGCGCGCTCGAGGGGACGACCGTGCTGGTCGCCGGTGGCGCCGGCGCCGTCGGCAACGCCGCCATCCAGCTCGCCCGGTGGGCGGGCGCCACCGTCGTCACCACCGTGAGCAGCGACGAGAAGGGGGAGCTCGCGCGCGCCGCCGGGGCCCACCACGTCGTCAACTACCGCGAGGGCGACCTCGTCGAGCAGGTCCGCGAGATCGCCCCCGACGGCGTCGACCTCGTCGTCGAGGTCGCCCCCGCGCAGAACCTGCGCACCGACCTGCAGGTCATCCGGCCGCGCGGCACCGTCGCGATCTACGCCAACAACGGGGGCGACGAGGTGACGATCAGCGTGCGCGAGACCTTCTCCACCAACGCCCGCTTCCAGTGGGTCCTGCTCTACACCGTCGGCCAGGACGCGCTGCGGGCCGCGGCCGAGGACATCACCGCGGCCGTGGCCGACGGTGCCCTCGGCGTCGGCGAGGAGCACGGGCTGCCGCTCCACCACCACCCGCTGGAGGAGACCGCCCGGGCCCACGCGGCCGTCGAGGACGGGGCCGTGGGCAAGGTGCTGCTCGACGTCGCCGAGGCCTGAGGGGAGGCCAGGCTCAGTCGGCCAGGAGCTCGGCGAGCAGCGGCACGTCGAGCCCTTGGCGCTCGACGTGCCGGTCGAGCGCCGTCATGACCGCCTCCCGCATCGCCACGACCGGGTCGGCGGCCTCGAGCAGCAGGTCGGCGGGGTAGTGGACGTTCCAGCGCCCGAAGGCGTGGCGCGCCACGACGCGCGGGGTGTCGGAGAAGGTGATCTCCAGGCCTTCCTCGCCCCGCTCGCGGACGTACGCCTCGACCCAGTCGTCGATCGCGGGCTCGCCGGCGAGCTGCCGCCAAGCGGTCGCGAGCGCCCTGTCCCAGCCGTCGACCTCGATCCGGGTCCCGCTGAGCTCGTCGGCGATCGACAGGTGGTCCTCGGGCGCGGCCCCGACCTCGCGGTGCAGGCGCAGGCTCAACCACGCCACCCCGAAGGGGAGGTCCGGGTCGTGGGCCGTCGCCATGGGGGAAGGCTAGGACGAGCCTCGGGGTCTCCCGTGGACCAGTCCACCGGCGGACGTCGATCGGCGACGGCACACGCCGGCGCCCAGCCTCCGGGGGGTCGTGCGGAGCCGCGGAATTCTTAACCGTCGGTGGGTTCGCGGCCCATCGACCGGACGGTGCGCCGCTGCTAGTTTTCGGCGCGCCTCGGGCGATCGCCCGGGGATTTCACAACTTCACCTTGGGGGAAACAAGTGCGCACTCTTCCGCACGGTCGCCGGCTCGTCGTGGCGACTGCAGGATCGGTCCTCGCCGTGGTCGCCGGCATGGCGCCCACCGCGGCCCGGGCCGACGTCACGGCCTCGGTGACCTCGGCCGATGCCGTGGTCGACGCCGTGGTCGCCGCGGCCGACCAGGCCGGCGAGCCGGCCAGCGAGACCAACCCGCTCCTCACGACGCCGGTCTCGGAGGGCGGCCAGGTCGAGCTCGGGGCGGGCGACGGCTCGATCGCCTTCGGGCTTCCGCCCGTGTCCGGGACGGCCGACGTCGTGGACGGGGTCTCCGTGTTCGACGGGGCCGACGAGGGCACCCACATCACTGTCGAGCCCCTGGCGACGGGGAGCCGCACCTCGGTGGTGATCAGCGCGTCCGACGCGCCCACGTCCTACCCCTTCACCTTCGCGGACGACGTCTCGCTGGAGGCGAGCGACGACGGCTCGATCGACGTCCGTGGTGCCGACGGCCAGGTCGTCGGCGAGATCGCTGCTCCGTGGGCGGTCGACGCGACCGGCAACCCCGTGGCGACGCACTACGAGGTCGAGGGCAACGTCGTCGTGCAGGTGGTCGACCACACGTCCACCGACGTCACCTACCCCGTCGTCGCCGACCCGACCGTCCACTGGTGGGGCATCGAGTGGCTGCTGTCGAAGTCGCAGACCGACAAGCTCATCCTCTACATGAACACCGGTGTGGGTGCCGCGGGGGTGACGGCACTCCTGTGCGCCGGCACCATCGCCGGCGCGGTCCCGTGCGGGATCGGCTACGGCCTGGTGGCGGCCATCGGCGGCATCGGCAGCGGGTTCGTGTCGTACTGCAACCGCGGGTCCAACGGCATCAAGCTGCGGTACAACTGGGTGGTCTTCACCTGCGCGGCCCGATAGAAGAGGGGGACCTGACATGACGACGCACGACGAGACCGCGTCCCGCTGGCGCACCGAGGTGACCCGCTGGGGGTGGCTGGCGATCCTCGCGGTCGCCGCCCTGAGCCTGCTCCTCACGCCGTCGGACGGCCTCATGCTCGCCTCGCGCGTGCTGCTGGCCCTCGGGCTGCTGGCCGCGGGCGTGGGCGTGGCGATGAAGAAGCGCCCCGGCACCACGGCGTAGGCGCGGAGCCACGTGGTGGCGGGACGACGTGGAGACGTCGTCCCGCCACCACCACGTCGCGCGCGGGTCAGGTAGGCCTCCAGGGACTCGAACCCTGAACGAACAGATTAAAAGTCTGCTGCTCTGCCAATTGAGCTAGAGGCCCGCGGCAGGTCTCCCTGCGCGTGCGGAGATCATCTCAGAGGTCGCGCACCCGGGCGCGGGAGGTGCGCGTTCGCCTAGCGTGGCGCCCATGACGACGTCGGTCGAGGTGTGCCTGGAGGACGTGGGGGGTGCCGCGGTCGCCGCGGCCGCCGGCGCCGACGCCCTGGAGGTGTGCGCCGGCCTCGTGGAGGGCGGAACCACGCCCACGCCCGGCTTCGTGCGCCACTGCGCCGAGGCGGCCCCCGGCCTCGAGGTGCGGGTGCTGGTGCGACCCCGGGGCGGCGACTTCGTGCACCCCACCGACGAGGTGGCGGTGATGGCGGCCGACGTCGAGCTGCTGCGGACCACGGTCCCCGAGGGCACCCGGCTCGGCTTCGTCATCGGCTCGCTGACGCCCGACGGGGAGGTCGACGCCGACGCCGTACGCCGTCTCGTGGCCGCGAGCGGGCCGGCGCCCGTCACCTTCCACAAGGCCTTCGACTCCGTGCCCGACCAGGCGGCCGCGCTCGACCTGCTCGGTGGCCTGGGCGTCTCGCGGGTGCTCACCTCGGGCGGCCCGGGACCGGCCCTCGACCACCTGCCGCGGCTCGCCGACCTCGTGCGGCGAGGTGGCGAGGAGGTGCGGATCGCGGTCGGCGGGGGCGTACGTCCCGCCAACGTCGCGCGGGTGGTGGAGGAGACGGGGGCGCGCGAGGTGCACCTGCGTGCCCAGGAGGCCGTCGCGTCGACCGGCCGGTCCGCGGGCTACGACGACGGCACCCGCACGGTCACGAGCGCCGCGGTGCTCGCCGAGGTGATGGCGGCGCTGGGCCGCTGATCCTCGCCGGCGACCCCTCCCCGATCACGCCCGAGCGGTGTCGCCCGGGAACAGCACGGCGGCGGCCAGCGGGTCGACCTGCGAGACGTCGTCGAGCGGGAACATCGGGCGGCGCACGCGCCGGTGCGCCAGGCGGACCAGGTCCTGGTCGACGCCGCCGGGCGTGAGGGCGAGCATCCAGTCGGCGGCCATGTCGAAGAGCTCGGGCTCGAGGTAGCCGATCTTGACGACCACCACGTCGGCGGTGCGGGGGTCGAGGCCGAGCCGGGTGAAGTCGGACTCGAGGTGGTAGGGCCGGCGGCGCCGGGTCACGACGACGTCCACATACGGCGTGCGCACCACGACCTCGAGGTTGTCCTCGCTCGGCACCACCGCCACCACCTCGCCCGTGATCTCCACCGGCGGCGCGTGCCGGGCGTCGATGCGCGCGCCGACGGTGAGCCGCACCGTCGCGCCCAGCCCTGCCTCGGCAGCGGCCAGCGCCCCGACGGCGTCGGGGATCGAGGCGTAGATCGCCCGCTTGCCGCTCCCCGCGAGCGCCTCGCTGGCCAGCAGCCGGGTGAGGGTCCAGGTGACGTCGCCGGCCCCGCCCGCGGTCGGGTTGTCGCCCGAGTCGGAGACGAAGTACGGCGACACCGGCGAGGCCACCGCCCGGTCGAGCACCTCGTCGAGCGACCCGGTGGGCGCGACGAACCCGAACTCCTCGCGTCGGCGCCACAGCTCGCCGGCCAGGTCGCTGGCCTCGCGGAGCGCGAGGTCGGCGTCGTCGCCGAGGACCATCACGACCGCGCAGTTGCGGGGCTCGTCGGCCCACGGGTAGCCGATCCAGATCCCGGCGTCGAGCACGCCGTCGAGCGCCTCGACCTGCGGGACGCGCGCGTAGAGGCTCCGAGCCGGCTCCTGGCGGGTGCTGGTCATCTCGCCGGGCAGCAGGATCGGGACCGGCACCCACGCCTTGGCGGGACGGCGCTCGCCCACGGGCAGCGCGAGCCGGTCGAGGAGGTTGCGGGCGGCCCGCTCCTTGGTCTCCTGCCAGTCCACGTGCGGCGCGGTCCGGTAGGTGGTGAGCAGGTCGACGGTCTCGGCGAGGGTGCGCGAGACGTTGCCGTGCAGGTCCATCCCGGTGCTGATCAGGCAGTCCGGCCCGACGACGGCGCGCACCGCCACGGCCAGGTCGCCCTCCATGTCGTCGAGGCCGACGACGCTGGCCGCCCCGTGGAGGTCGAGGACCAGCCCGTCGAGGGGCGCCTCGTCGACCGCGGCGACGAGGCCGGCCAGGATCTCGGCCTTGAGCGAGGCGTGGTCGTCGGCCGGGATGGCGCCGCCGGCGATGCTGCGCGCCTGCAGCACGCCCACCCAGTCGGCGCGGTCGGCCAGCGAGCCGCCGTCGCGCCAGAAGTCCCACACGTCGAGCACCTCGCGCCCGCGCCGCGGGGCGAGCATCGCCGTGGTCGTCAGCGCGGGCGAGAACGTGGAGGCCTCGAGGCTGATGCCGCAGACGGCCACACGCGGACGAGCGGGTCGGGTCACCCGCGACAGCCTGCCAGCCCGTCGCCGCCGCGACGTGCGGGGCCCCGCCGGCCGCCCGTTCGCCGGCTGTTCACCACGCCGTGGATGACGGGGGGTGACGTCGGGGATTTTGTTGGTAGTGTTTGTCGTGCAACAGGTGCAAGTTCCAGCAGGTAGACGCCCGCGGAGTTTGTGATCCAACGGCGTTTCTTCTTCGGGCCCTGCCAGCTCGCGAGTCGGAAGCGGCGTGTCACCGCATCTGGAGCGGGTCGCCGAGGTGGCGACTCACGCCCCGACTAAGGAGTAACGAGCATCATGGCTCAGGGCACCGTTAAGTGGTTCAACGCCGAGAAGGGTTTCGGCTTCATTGCGCAGGAGGACGGCGGCGACGACGTCTTCGTGCACTACTCGGCCATCCAGACCAACGGCTACAAGTCGCTGGACGAGAACCAGAAGGTCGAGTTCGACGTCACCCAGGGTCCGAAGGGCCCCCAGGCGGAGAACGTCCGCCCGGTCTGATCGGCGGAGCTGGAACAACCTTCCAGATCTGATCAAGAGTCTGGCCCCATTCCCGTCACGGGGGTGGGGCCAGGCTCCATTTCGGGGGAGGATGGTGACCCGAAGAGGCCATTTCCCCCGCCCGTGTCGATCGGGGAGACTTGTCGGTAACGCCTAGAATTGGCTCAGGACAGCGCGGCACAGGAGAGGAGGGTGAGATGCACGACCAGTTCGACGTGACACTCGAGGACGGCGACCTCCTCGGCGAGGTCGAGCTCACCACCACCTTGATCATCGCTGCCAGCGAGTCCGAGGACCACCTCTCCCAGGACGAGATCGACCGGATCCTCGGCGTCACGCCCCGCCGTCCCTCCGAGGACTGAGCTCCGGCGTCCGCGGCCTCAGCAGGTCGCGAAGAGCACCGGCCCGCTGGTGAGGTCGGACAGGACGTACTGGCCCGGCTCCGGCTCGAGGTCGAGCACTATGTCGCGCCCCTCGGACCCTGCGCGCGCCACCCGGAAGCGGTCGGTGAAGTCGCCGCCCTGCCCGGGTGCCGGGCCCGAGGCCAGGCGGGCACGTGCCTCCGCGTCACCCGGGGCGTCGTCGGCGTCCTCGACCTGCAGCACCGCGCGCACGTCGCCGCTCGCGAGCCGGCCCATCGCGAAGCCCGTGAGCGGGTGCACCCCTCCGGACGCCTCGACGAGCTGGTCGGCCTCGGCGCGTTCGTCGTCACCGGCCTGGGCCATCGCGAGCTTCTCGCAGACCTGGTCGCCGTCGTAGGCAGCCGCCGCGACCGGCTTTCCCAGCCCGGCGGCGACCTCGCCGAGGTCGTCGGCCGCGTCCTGGTCGCCGTGGACGACGTCGAGCACGTCCTCGAGGTAGGGGGTCTGGTCGGAGGTGAGGATGAGGCCCTCGTCGGCCAGGAGCGCGACGTGCTGCAGCTCCGGGGTCAGCAGGCCGACCCGGGCGAGCACCTCGGAGCCGCCGGTCCAGACGCCGTCCTCGTCGTCGGGCTCGGTCCAGCCGAGGCTCGGTGAGCCGCTCGGCCACGTCGTCGAGCGAGACGCCCGGGCCGACCCCCATCACGTCGACGGCACCGTCGACCGACTGGGCGAGCAGCTCCCACGACACGGTGGCGGGGGAGAAGCCCAGCTGGTCCTGCATCACCGCGGCCGACGTGCCGAGCGCCGACATGGAGGAGAGGTCGCGGGAGAAGGCGTCGGACATGAACGCCTCCACCTCCCCGGCGTCCGACGCGGCGTCGAGGTCGACGCCGAGGTCGGCGCGCACCGCGGCCCAGTCGGTCCACGACGCGCGACTGGTGGCGGCGGGGACGAGCCCGAGCGCGCGCTGCATCGGGGTGCCGCGCTCGCTCAGCCGCCACCCGACCAGACCGGCCACCACGACGGCGAGCACGCCGACCACGGCCAGGGCTGCGCGACGCGACACGGACGGGCTCCTCGGGGATCGGCGACGGGTGTGAGACTACGTCCATGGATGCCTGCGACGTGCGCGCTGCCGGCGCCGTGGTGACCCGCAAGGCCGGCCGCGACCGGTGGGAGGTGCTGCTGGTCCACCGGCCGAAGTACGACGACTGGTCCTTCCCCAAGGGCAAGCTCGACCCGGGCGAGCACCACGTGGTCGCGGCGGTGCGCGAGGTCGAGGAGGAGACCGGGCTGACCGTGCGGCTGGGCCCCGCCCTCACCCCGCAGCGCTACCGGATGACCGGCGGGCGCTTCAAGCACGTCGACTACTGGACCGCGCGGGTCGTCGGCAGCGACGACGTCTCGCGCTACGAGCCCAACGCCGAGATCGACGTGGTCGCGTGGGTGCCCTGGGAGGACGCCGCGACCCGCCTGACGTACCCCCACGACCGCGTCACGCTCGGCGAGGCGCGCCCGCTGCGACGACGTACGCACGCGCTGGCGGTGCTGCGCCACGGCAAGGCCTCGCCCCGCAAGGCCTGGACCGGCGACGACCGGTTGCGGCCGCTCGAGGCGACCGGCGCCGCCCAGGCGCAGCGGCTGGTGCCGCTGCTCGCCGCGCTCGACGTCACCGTCGCCCACAGCTCGCCCAGCACCCGCTGCGTGCAGACGCTGACGCCGTACGTCGAGGCGACCGGGTGCCCGGTCGAGCACCACGACGACCTGAGCGAGGAGGACGCGACCGTCGCCGGTGTGGTCGACGTCGTCGACGGACTGCTCGGGCGCAAGGAGGGCGCGGTGCTGTGCACCCACCGCCCGGTGCTGCCGGCCGTGCTGGACGGCCTCGGGGTGCCCGGCGTGGCGCTCGAGACCGGCTCGATGCTGGTGGTCCACCACCGGCGGGGCCGGGTCGTGGCCACCGAGGTCCTGCACCCCTGAGCCCCCGGCGGTCAAGGCTCCCGGGCCGTGTTCATGTGATCGCCGTCTCACGCACGGATCCACGACGTCATCCGGCCCGGTCGAGTTCACCGCCCGTTCACCGACGGCGGCGTGGTCGTTCTCCTGCGCTGCCTACCTTCACGGTCGTCAGCACTCATCAGACTTCAGGAGCACCCGAAGTGAACCGCACTTCCTTCCGCAAGATCGTGGCCCCCAGCGTGGCCGTTCTTGCTCTCTCCGTCTCCCTCTCGGCCTGCGGCGCGGGCAACGAGGACGCCGCCGACTCGGGCTCGGACAGCGGCTCCAGCGAGACCACCGGCCTCTCCGGCGACCTCAACGGCGCCGGCGCCTCCTCGCAGGAGAAGGCGCAGGGCGCCTGGGCCACCGGCTTCCAGGGCCTGAACGACGGCAACGTGACCGTCAACTACGACCCGGTCGGCTCGGGCGACGGTCGCACCAACTTCATCAGCGGCGGCGTCAGCTTCGCCGGCTCCGACTCCTACCTCTCCGACGACGAGGGCGAGCTCACCGGCGCCAAGGAGCGGTGCGGCGGCGACGACCCGATCGAGGTCCCGGCCTACGTCTCGCCGATCGCCATCGCGTTCAACCTCGACGGCGTCGACTCCCTCAACATGTCGGCCGACACGATCGCGCAGATCTTCGACGGCAAGATCACGACGTGGAACGACCCGGCCATCGCCGAGGAGAACCCCGACGCGGACCTGCCCGACTCCGACATCACCCCGGTGCACCGCTCCGACGACTCGGGCACCACGAAGAACTTCACCGACTACCTCGGCAAGGCCAGCAGCTCGTGGTCCTACGAGGCCGAGGACGCCTTCCCGGTCAAGGGTGGCGAGGCCGCCGAGGGCACCTCCGGCGTCATCTCCGCCGTGTCCGGCGGCACCGGCACCATCGGCTACGCCGACGAGTCCCAGGTGGGCGACCTGTCCGTCGTCTCGGTCAAGGTCGGCGAGGAGTACGTCGCCCCGTCCGCCGACGGCGCCGCCAAGGTCGTCGAGACCTCCCCGGCCGCCGAGGGCCGCGCCGACGTCGACATGGCCGTCGACATCGACCGCACCACCACCGAGGCCGGCGCCTACCCCGTCGTCCTGCTCAGCTACCTCATCGCCTGCCAGACCTACGAGGACCAGGCCGAGGCCGACCTGGTGAAGGGCTACCTCTCCTACATCGTCTCCGACGAGGGCCAGCAGGCCGCGTCCGAGGAGGCCGGCTCCGCCCCGCTCTCGGGCACGGTGGCCGAGAAGGCCCAGGGCATCGTCGAGGGCATCTCGGCGGGCTGATCGACCCCGGTCGGGACCCGTCCCGACCATCGCGTGCCGCGTGCGGCGGGCCGGGAGACCGGCTCGCCGCACAGGCGCATTGACCGATTGAATGAGGTACCACGTGGCAACGCTCGTTGCTGAGACCACCGGCGGGGCCAGGCCCCGGCTCGGTGACCGGATCTTCTCCCGCCTCGCCCTCGCCGCCGGGATCGCGATCCTGGCCGCGCTCGCGGCGGTCTTCGTGTTCCTGGCGATCGAGGGCCTGCCCGGCGTGGCGAAGCCGGCCGCGTTCTACGGCGAGGCCACCACCTTCGCCGGCTACGTCACGCCGCTGCTGTTCGGCACGGTGCTGGCCGCCGTGATCGCGCTGATCGTCGCCGTGCCGCTCGCGTGGGGCATCGCGCTGGTGGTCAGCCACTACGCGCCGCGGGCGATCGCCACCCCGATCGCGTACGTCATCGACCTGCTCGCCGCGGTGCCCTCGGTCGTCTTCGGCCTGTGGGGCATCAGCGTGCTGGCGCTGAGGATCCAGCCCGCCTACGCCTGGCTCGACGAGCACGCGGGCTGGGTGCCGTTCTTCGCCGGACCCGCCTCCAGCACCGGGCGCACCATCCTCACCGCCGGCCTCGTGCTGGCGATCATGATCCTGCCGATCATCACCGCGCTGTCGCGCGAGGTCTTCGCCCAGACCCCGCGGCTGCACGAGGAGGCGGCGCTCGCGCTCGGCGCGACCCGCTGGGAGATGATCCGGATGGCGGTCTTCCCCTACGCCCGCTCCGGCATGGTCTCCGCCGTCATGCTCGGCCTCGGCCGCGCGCTCGGCGAGACGATGGCGGTCGCGATGGTCCTCTCCGCCGGCGGCGGGATCTCGTTCAACCTGATCTCCAGCAGCAACCCGGCCTCGATCGCCTCCAACATCGCCTCCAACTACAAGGAGGGCACCCCGGGCAAGATCCAGGTGCTGATCGCGACCGGCCTGGTGCTCTTCATCGTCACCTTCCTGGTCAACTTCGCCGCTCGGTGGATCGTGGCCCGCAACGAGAGGAAGCTCGCCCGATGAGTCACCCCACGGAGTTCTCGGCCTCCCCCGCTGCGCTCCTCCGCCCGACAACTCCGCGGGGACCCCGACGATGAGCACCACGCAGACCGCCCCCGTGCAGTCGGTGCCTGCTGCCGTCTCGTTCACCGCGGCGAAGCTGCCCCGGTTCGCCCCGCTGCTCGTCGCGGTCGTCGCGATCGCCGCCGCGACGCTGCCGGTGCTGCTCCTCGGCTGGGGCCTGGTGGCCTGGGTCGTGCTCGCCGTCGTCGTCTTCGTGGTCGCGCTGCCCGCCTGGGCCCGGGTCGTGGAGGGACGCCGCGGCGCGGTCGACCGGCTGATGACCACGCTCGTGTGGACCGCCTGCGCGATCGCCATCGTGCCGCTGGTCTCGCTGCTGTGGACCGTGGTCGACCGCGGCCTGCCGCGGATCAGCTCGACGTTCCTCACCTTCTCGATGTACCGCACCAGCCTCGACCAGGAGGTCGGGATCTACCACGCGCTGATCGGCACGCTGCTGATCACCGTGGGTGCCGCGCTCATCTCGGTCCCCGTCGGGATCATGGCCGCGATCTACCTGATCGAGTACGGCAAGGGCAACCGCCTGGCGCGGTGGATCACCTTCCTCGTCGACGTGATGACCGGCATCCCCTCGATCGTCGCCGGCCTGTTCGCCTTCGCGCTGTTCGTGCTGCTGTTCGGGCCCTCGACGCGCATGGGCTTCGGCGGCTCGGTGGCGCTGTCGCTGCTGATGATCCCGATCGTCGTGCGCTCGACGGAGGAGATGCTGCGCCTGGTGCCGAGCGAGCTGCGCGAGGCGGCGTACGCCCTCGGCGTGCCGAAGTGGCGCACCATCGTCAAGGTCGTGCTGCCCACCGCCCTCGGCGGCATCGTCACCGGCGTCACGCTGTCGATCGCCCGCGTCGTCGGCGAGACCGCGCCGCTGCTGCTGATCGCGGGTCTGACCAGCCGGACGAACTTCAACCTGTTCGACGGACGAATGACGACCCTGCCGGTGCTGATCTTCACCCAGAACGCCAACCCCGGCATCGCCGAGACGCCGGGCGGCATGCGCCCCGGCATCGAGATCGCGTGGGGCGGTGCGCTGGTCCTGATCGCGATCGTGATGGTGCTCAACGTCGTCGCCCGCATCATCGGCAAGATCTTCGCCCCCAAGACCGGCCACTGAGCCCGCAGACCTGAGAGAACGAGAGAGACCCACCCCCATGGCCAAGAGCATCACCGTCGACGACCTGGACATCTACTACGGCGACTTCCTCGCCGTGCAGGGCGTCAGCATGACCATCAAGGCGCGCTCGGTCACCGCCTTCATCGGTCCGTCCGGCTGCGGCAAGTCCACCTTCCTGCGCTCGCTCAACCGCATGCACGAGGTCATCCCCGGTGCGCGGGTCGAGGGCAAGGTGATGGTCGACGGCCAGTCGCTCTACGACAGCGCGGTCGACCCGGTCGCCGTGCGCCGCCAGATCGGCATGGTCTTCCAGCGCCCGAACCCGTTCCCGACGATGTCGATCTACGAGAACGTGCTCGCCGGCAACCGGCTCAACTCCAAGAAGATGAAGAAGGCGGAGGCCGACGACGTCGTCGAGCGCTCGCTGAAGGGCGCGAACCTCTGGAACGAGGTCAAGGACCGCCTCGGCAAGCCCGGCATGGGCCTCTCCGGCGGCCAGCAGCAGCGCCTCTGCATCGCCCGCGCGATCGCGGTCGAGCCGCAGGTCCTGCTGATGGACGAGCCGTGCTCGGCGCTCGACCCGATCTCGACCTCGGCCATCGAGGACCTGATCCACGAGCTGAAGACCGACTACACGATCGTCATCGTCACCCACAACATGCAGCAGGCGGCCCGCGTCTCCGACGAGACCGGCTTCTTCAACCTGAAGGCGACCGGCGAGCCGGGCCACCTGGTGGAGTTCAACTCCACCCAGAAGATGTTCGCCAACCCCGACAACGAGGCCACCGAGGCCTACATCTCCGGACGCTTCGGCTGACAGACGCGCGCACCGGGGTTTGAGCCGCCCGGTGCCGGGGCACCATGGGCTCGGCGGCCGGTGATGGGCGGCTCCGGGATCGGGGGTTCTCGGGGTCTCCCTTCTCCGGCCGCCGCGTCCGTCTCGGCCCCTGTTCTCGGCATCTGAGGACGTCCTGCAGCCCGAACGGGCCCTGCGGCCTGCACCACGTCCTCAGATGACCGGGGGTGGGCAGGTCTGTGGACGAGCGGAGCGACGGCGGCCGCCGTTCGACCACCATGGCGGGGTGGACGCAGGGACCTGGACACCGGGCGCGTGGCCGGCTCGCGGGGTCGGCCCGCGTGAGGGCGTACGCCCCGGGGTCAGGTGGCCGTCGCGGCGCGACGAGTCCGGTGCGGACGGCCCGACGAGGTCGGCCGCGCAGTCCGACGCATGGCGGCGGGCCGGGCACAACCTGTGGGTGCCTGCCTCGGTCGACCCCGGGGGCCCCGACCAGCGCATCGTCGAGGCGGCAGCACAGCTCCCGGGGCGGGGCGGCGTCACCGGATGGGCGGGCCTGCGCTGGCTGGGCGGCTCGTGGTTCGGTGGCCTCGACCGCCACGGGGCCCTCGCGCCAGTACCGCTCGCCGTCGGCAGCGGTCACCGCCGTCGGGCCCTCCCCGGGCTGGCGGTCTCGCAGGAGGTCCTCGACCTCGGCATCGTCGTCCGCCACGACGGTCTCCGGGTGACCGTGCCGCTGTGGAGCGTGGCCTACGAGATGCGCAAGGCGGCGTCGGACGAGGCCGCCGTCGTCGCCTTCGAGATGGCGGCCTACGACGACCTCGTGTCGGTCGACGAGCTGACGGGATTCGTCGACTCCTCGTTGTGGCTGCGGTGGGGCGTCGAACGCGTCCGCCGGGTGCTGCCTCTCCTGGAGGAGAACTCGTGGTCGCCCATGGAGCCGGTCATGCGCCTGACGTGGGTGGAGGCCGGACACCCGGCACCTCTGGCCAACCGCCCCGTGTTCGACCTGGACGGCCGGTTCGTCGGCACCCCGGACCTGCTCGACCCTGCGGCCGGGGTGTACGGCATGTACGACGGTGCCCTGCACCTGACTGGGGAGGTGCGGCACGGCGACGTCGCGAAGGAGGCGGCGTACCGCCGGGTCGGGCTGGAGAACGCCGTGATGATGGCGGGCGACCTCGGCGACCGAGCGCCGTTCCTGACGCGGCTCGACGAGGCGTACGCGCGGGCGAGCCGCAGGCACGCGGACGAGCGCCGATGGATGGCGGATCCGCCTCCCTGGTGGGTGTCGACGGCGACGGTGGCGCAGCGGCGGGCCCTGTCGGCGTACGAGCGCTCGCGCTACCTCGCCTATCGCCCCGCTGCCTGAGCCCGTCCTCCCGACGCTATCTGAGGACGCCCTGCAGGGAAAAGGGGGCCTTCGGCCTGCAGGGCGTCCTCAGATGCCGGGTGCGAGGGCCGGAGGACGGAGCGGGTCAGGGGAGGAAGAGGTGGGCGACCGCATAGCAGATCGCGGCCGCGGCGGCGGCGGCCGGGAAGGTCAGCACCCACCCCACGAGGATCGACCTCGCCACACCCCACCGGACGGCTGAGAGCCGCTTGGTGGCGCCGACGCCCATGACTGCGGAGGTGATGGTGTGGGTGGTCGAGATGGGGGCCTCGAAGACGTACGACGTGGTGTAGAGGACGGACGCCGCCACCGACTCGGCCGCGAAGCCGCGGGGCGGGTCGAGGTGGATGATCCGGCGCCCCAGGGTGCGCATGATGCGCCAGCCGCCGGACCACGTGCCGAGCGAGATCGCGGAGGCAGCGGCGATGATCACCCAGATGGGCAGGCCGTCGGACTCGGCGGCGTAGCCCCCGGTGACCAGCGCCAGGAAGATCACGCCCATCGTCTTCTGCGCGTCCTGGAGGCCGTGGCCGAGGGCCATGGCGGCGGCGGAGATCGTCTGGGCGATCTTGAAGCCACGATTGGTCCTGCTCGGGCTGGCACTGCGGAAGATCCACATGATCGCCAGCATCAGCGCGAAGCCGAGCGAGAAGGCGACGACCGGGGAGACGAACATCGGGATGACGACCTTCTCGATCACGACCGCCCAGTTGGCCGTCACGCCCGCGACCAGCGCGGCGCCGACCAGGCCGCCGATGAGGGCGTGGGAGGACGACGACGGCAGGCCGTAGTACCAGGTGATGAGGTTCCAGGTGATGGCGCCGAGCAGGCCGCACATCACGATCACCAGCCCGTGGGTGCCCGGCCCCGGATTGATCGTGTCAGAGACGGTGTGGGCGACCTTCTGGCCCAGGAACGCACCGACGAAGTTCATGACGGCCGCCATCGCCAGGGCGACGCGCGGCTTGAGCGCACCCGTCGAGACCGACGTGGCGATCGCGTTCGCCGCGTCGTGGAACCCGTTGGTGTAGTCGAACACCAGGGCCACGACGACGACCGCGATGATGATCGCGATTTCCATCGGGTCAGGACTCCTTGACGGCGATCTGCTCCACGATGTTGGCGACCTTCTCGAACGCGTCGATCGCCCCCTCGAGGGACTCCACGATGTCCTTGAGCTTCATGACCTCGAGCGCCTCGTGCTCGCCGCTGAAGAGGTTGGCCAGGATCCGCCGGTAGGACTTGTCGCCGGTGTTCTCGAGGCGGTTGATCTCGATCCAGTACTCGTCGAGCGAGGACATCGACTCCAGCGACGGCATCGCCGCGGCGGTCAGCTCGGCGCAGCGCTGGAGCACCTCGACCTGCTGGGTGGTCTCCGGGGGCAGCGAGGTGACCTCGTAGAGCAGGACCAGGTCGACGGCCTCGTCCATCATGTCCATGACGTCGTCGAGCGCCGAGGCGAGGTTGTAGATGTCCTCGCGGTCGAACGGCGTGACGAAGGTGCTGTTGACCCGTCGGACGATCGAGTGCGTGGTCTCGTCGGCGGCGTGCTCGGCCTCGCGCATCCGCTGGGCGATCTCCGCCCGGGACGACCCCTCGGCGAGCATCTCGCTGAGGAGCTGTGCGCCGACGACCAGGTGGCCGGCCGCTTCGCTGAAGAGGTCGTAGAACGAGCTGTCGACGGGGCGGAACTTCAAACGCACGGTGAACTCCGAACGGGGGGCCGATGAACCGGCATCATGCTAGGGGGTCATCGACCCGTCGGCGCAACCGTGAGGCCACCCGGGGTCGTCGGTGTGGCCCGCGACGCAGGTCAGCGGCGCCGGTGGCGCTGCTGGGCGATGAGCTCGTCGTGCAGGTGGCGTACGCCGCGGTGCTGGCGCCACTCCCCGTCGGGCCCGAGCTCCCAGGCGGAGGTGTCGGGGTCGAGAGCCAGGTCGAGCAGCGCGCGGACGGAGGCGACGACGTGCTCGTCGCGCAGCCGCACGAGGACCTCGATGCGACGGTCGAGGTTGCGGTGCATCATGTCGGCCGAGCCGATCCAGACCGCCGGGTCGCCGTCGTTCTCGAACCAGAAGACCCGGCTGTGCTCGAGGAAGCGGCCGAGCACGGAGCGCACCCGCACCGTCTCGGACAGGCCCGGGACGCCGGGCCGCAGCGAGCAGATGCCGCGGATCACCAGCTCGACGGGCACGCCGGCCTGCGAAGCGAGGTAGAGCGCGTCGATGACCGCCTCGTCGACGATGGAGTTGGCCTTGATCCGGATCCCGGCGCGGCGTCCGGCCTGGTGGTGGGCGACCTCGGCGTGGATCTGGGCGATCAGCCCGTCGCGCACGCTGTCGGGCGCGACCAGCAGGTGGTCGTAGGTCTTGTTGCGGCTGATGCCGGACAGGTTGTTGAACAGCAGCGCCACGTCCTCGCCGATCTCCGGGTCGGAGGTCAGCAGGCCGAGGTCCTCGTAGAGCCGGGCGGTCTTGGGGTTGTAGTTGCCGGTGCCGAGGTGGACGTAGCGGGTGATGCCCTCGGGCTCGTCGCGCACCACCATCGAGAGCTTGCAGTGCGTCTTGAGGCCGACCAGGCCGTAGACCACGTGGCAGCCGGCGTGCTCGAGCTTGCGCGCCCAGCGGATGTTGGCCTGCTCGTCGAAGCGCGCCTTGATCTCCACGATCACCAGCACCTGCTTGCCGGCCTGCGCTGCGTCGATGAGCGCCTCGATGATCGGGCTGTCGCCCGAGGTGCGGTAGAGCGTCTGCTTGATCGCCAGGACGTGCGGGTCGGCGGCGGCCTGCTCGAGGAAGCGCTGCACGGACGTCGCGAACGAGTCGTAGGGGTGGTGCAGCAGCACGTCGTGGCGCGCGACCGAGTCGAACACGTCGACGGGGGAGGCCGACTCGACCTCGGCGAGGCTGGGGTGCGTCGAGGGCAGGAACGCGGCGTACTTCAGGTCGTCGCGCGGCAGGTCGGCGATGGAGTGCAGGCCGGTGAGGTCGAGCGGGCCCGGCAGCGAGACGACCTCGTCGCGCGCGACGCCGAGCTCGGAGACCAGCAGCTCGAGGACCTTGGGGTCCATCGTCTCCTCGACCTCCAGGCGGACCGGCGGGCCGAAGCGGCGTCGCAGCAGCTCCTTCTCCAGTGCCTTGAGGAGGTTCTCGGCGTCGTCCTCCTCGACCTCGAGGTCCTCGTTGCGGGTGACGCGGAAGGTGTGGGCGCCGAGCACCTCCATGCCGGGGAACAGCTTCTTGAGGTGCTCGCCGATCACGTCCTCGATCGGCACGAACCGCTGGTTGCCCAGGCCCACGAAGCGGCCGAACGTCGGCGGGACCTTGACCCGCGCGAAGTGCTCGGTGCCGCTCTTGGGGTGGCGCACGACCACGGCGAGGTTGAGCGAGAGCCCGGAGATGTAGGGGAACGGGTGGGCCGGGTCGACGGCGAGCGGCGTCAGGACCGGGAAGATCCGGTCCTTGAACAGCTTCTTGCAGGTCTTCTGCTCCTCGCGGTCGAGGTCGGCCCAGCGGACGATCTCGATGCCCTGGCCGCCGAGCTCGGGCAGGAGGTCGGCGAGGCCGCGGGCGTGGCGCTCCATCAGCTCGCGACACGCGGCCCAGAGCACCTCGAGCTGCTCGCGGGGCATCATCCCGCTCGCCGCACGCTGCGCGACGCCGGCGGCGATCCGGCGCTTGAGGCCGGCGACGCGGACCATGAAGAACTCGTCGAGGTTGCTGGCGAAGATGGCGAGGAAGCGGGCCCGCTCGAGCAGCGGCAGCTCGGGGTCCTCGGCGAGCTCGAGCACCCGCTGGTTGAACCGCACCCACGAGATCTCGCGGTCGATGAAGCGGTCCTCGAACTTCTCGACGGCCGCGATCTCCTCGGCGTCGGGCGAGTACGGCGGCTCGACGTCGAAGGTGTCGGTGGGGTGGCCGTAGGGCTCGGCGACAGGACCCTCGTCCACCGACGGCGAGACGGCGCTGGTCAGGGTGGCGGGGTCGTTCATGCTGCAAGTCTGGCACCGCCGGGTGAACGCCGGGTGACCTTCTCGCCGGCGCCGCCTCCGGTGGCCGGTGGGCCGGGGTCAGTAGACGAGTGCCTGCACGTCGTCGGCAAGCACCTGCTCGGCGAAGACGGCCGCACCCGCGATCCGGACGCCCTCGCGCAGGTCGTCCTCGCCGATGCCGCGCCGCGCGGCGCACTGCGAGCAGACCGTCACCGAGCCCGCGTCGAGGACGACCGACAGGAGCTGGTCGAGCGGGGTCGCCAGGCGCAGCTCGAAGGCCTCGGCGCGGCCGGGCACCCCGAACCAGGCCGCCTCGCCGGTGAGCCACAGCGAGACCTCGGCGCCGGCCACCGCCGCGGCAGCGGCGACGGTGAACGCCTGGTTGCAGCGCTCCGCGTCCTCGGCGCCGCAGGTGACCTTGAGGACGAGTGGGCGAGGCATGCCCGAACACTAGACTCACGCCCATGCCCTTCGAGCTCCCCGACAACCTGCACCCCAACTGCGGCCCCGTCGCGTGGCTGCTCGGCACGTGGCGCGGCAACGGCCACGGCGACTACCCGACGATCGAGAAGTTCTCGTTCGGCCAGGAGCTGATCTTCACCCACGACGGTCGCCCGTTCTTCCACTACATGTCGCGCTCGTGGATCGTCGACGAGGACGGGGAGCACGTCCGCGACGGTGCGATGGAGTCCGGCTTCCTCCGCTGCCCCGAGCCCGGCAAGGTCGAGCTCCTGCTCGCGCACAACACCGGCTTCGCCGAGGTCTGGTACGGCGCGGCCGACGCCGGCAAGGTCGAGATCCACACCGCCGGGGTCTCCTTCACCGAGACCGCCAAGGAGGTCACGGCCGGCTCGCGGATGTACGGCAACGTCGAGGGCGACCTGCTCTACGCCTACGACATGGCCGCCGTCGGCCAGGAGCTCCAGCCGCACACGTGGGCCCGGCTCCAGCGGGCCTGACCCGGACGGGACCGCCTGCGATGAGCGACGACCTCGCCACCCGCCTACGCGAGCAGGGCCTGCGGCTGACCCCGCAGCGCCAGCTGATCCTGCGCGCGGTGGAGGAGCTCGGGCACGCCACGCCCGACGAGGTGCTCGCCCACGTGCGCGGCCAGGCCAGCTCGGTCAACGCCTCGACGGTCTACCGCACGCTCGAGGTCCTCGAGGAGCTCGGGCTGGTGCGCCACACGCACCTCAGCGACCGGGCGCCGACCTACCACTCCACGCTCGAGCACGAGCACGTCCACGCGGTCTGCCGCCGCTGCCGGGCCGTGACGTCGTACGACCCCGGCGTGGTCGCCCCGGTCGTCGAGCGGCTGGCCGCCGACGGGTTCACCGTCGACGTCGGCCACCTCGCGATCTTCGGGGTCTGCGCCGCGTGCGCCGCGGGGGACGCGACCTAGACTCGGAGGCATGGCAAGTCCCCTCCTGTCCCTGCCCGGAGCCGTCGCCGGCGACGGCATCGATGCGCCCGTGGCCGCGCACTACGGCTCGTTCAACACCGAGCAGCGCACCCTCGCTGGCGGTGACGGCTTCGTCGACCTGTCGCACCGCGACGTGCTGCGGATCTCCGGCCCGGAGCGGCTGTCGTGGTTGCACAACCTCACCACCCAGTTCTTCGACGGCCTCGCGCCGGGCACCTGGACGCAGGCGCTCGTGCTCAGCCCGCAGGGCCACGTCGAGCACGCCTTCGCCGGCGTCGACGACGGCGAGTCCTTCACCGCCCACACCGAGCCCGGCGCCGGCGCCGCGCTGGTCGAGTGGCTGGAACGGATGAAGTTCATGACGCGCGTCGAGGTCTCGCCGGTCGACGACCTGGCGGTGATGTGGCGACCGGGCGAGGCCCCCTCGCACGAGGGTGGCCGCTACGACCTCGTCCCGCGCGAGCGGCTCGAGGCGTACGCCGAGGCGGCCGGCCCGGCGTGCGGCCTGTGGGCCTTCGAGGCGCTGCGCATCGAGCGCGGCGAGCCGCGCCTGGGCCTCGACACCGACCACCGCACCATCCCCAACGAGGTCGGGTGGATCGGCCCGGCGGTCCACCTCGACAAGGGGTGCTACCGCGGTCAGGAGACGGTCGCCCGCGTCCACACCCTCGGCCGCCCGCCGCGCCGGCTGGTGCTGCTGCACCTCGACGGCTCGGAGAACCGGCTGCCCGCGGCCGGGACCCCGCTGACCCTCGAGGGCCGCGAGGTCGGCTTCGTCGGCTCCAGCGCCCGCCACCACGAGCTCGGCCCGATCGCGCTCGGGCTGGTCAAGCGCAACGTGCCGGTCGACGCCCCGCTGGTCGTCGATGACATGCCGGCCGCGCAGGAGGTCGTCGTCGACCCGGAGGTCGGGCTCCACGTGCGGCCGAACCTGCGCTGAGGCTGCGTGGCCTCGAGGCTCGCTCCGCTCGCACCTCGACCACCGAGGGCCCTCGTCGGGCGGCGTGGCCTCGAGGCTCGCTCCGCTCGCACCTCGACCACCGAGGGCCCTCGTCGGGCGGCGTGGCCTCGAGGCTCGCTCCGCTCGCACCTCGACCACCGAGGTCACCGCTCGCACCTCGACCACCGCTCTCTCGCCGGTCGAGGTGCGAGGAGCGCCAGCGACGAGCCTCGAGACCTGCCGCCCGGCGTGACCGGAGTCAGGACCGGCGGCGGTACTGCACGTGGGTGTCGGCGCCGAGGTGGGTGAACCCCAGCCGGGTGTAGACCGCGACGGCCGGCGCGTTGTCCGCCTCCACGTAGAGCAGCACCTCGTCCACGCCGAGGCCCCGCAGGTGGTGCAGGCCGGCGAGGGTGAGCAACCGGCCGAGGCCACGGCCCTGGGCCGTGGGGGAGACGCCGACGACGTAGACCTCGCCGAGCGTCGCGTCGTGCTGCTTGGTCCAGTGGAACCCGAGGATCCCGCTGGCGTCCTCCGCGACGAGCAGCCCGGCCGGGTCGAACCACGGCTCGGCCATCCGGCGCGCCAGGTTGTCGAGGTCCATCGCGCCCTGCTCGGGGTGGTGGGCGAAGGCGGCGGCGTTGACCGCGACCACGTCGGCGGCGTCGGTGTCGCGGTAGCCGCGCACGACCACGCCGTCGGGCGGCGCGAGGGCCGGGAGCGGGAGGGCGGCGTCGCGGCGCATCACCCACAGGTCGCGCACGCGGTCCCAGCCCTCGCGCGCCGCGAGGCGGGCGGCCGCCGGGTGGTCGCCGTGGGACCACGCCGCGAGCGCGCCGTCGTACGCCACCCGGGCGAGCAGCTCGCCGCCGGTGTCTGCGCCGCGGTGGTCGGGGTGGACGGCCAGGCTCAGGTCGCCGTCGTGGAGCAGCGCGAAGCCGTGGGGCGCGGTCAGCACGGTGGCGGTGCCGTCCGCGAGCGCCATGTGGGCCGCCTCGTCCAGCGGGTCCGTCCCGTCGGCCGCAGCGGCCGCGGCAGCGATGTCCTCCACGAACCTGGTCATGGCGCCGACCCTAGCCGCGACGTGGGGGCAGGCTCAGCGCGCGCCGACGTCCGCGGAGCTGCCGGCCCTGGTGCCGGCGTCCGTCCCGGCGTCCTTCTCGGCGTCCTTGTCGGCGTCCTTGTCGCGCGTGGGCACGACGAAGCGGTAGCCGACGTTGCGCACGGTGCCGATGTGGTGCTCGTGCTCCGGACCGAGCTTGGCGCGCAGGCGACGCACGTGCACGTCGACCGTGCGGGTGCCGCCGAAGTAGTCGTAGCCCCACACCTCCTGGAGCAGCTGCTCGCGGCTGAAGACCCGGCCCGGGTGCTGGGCGAGGTACTTCAGCAGCTCGAACTCCTTGTAGGTCAGGTCGAGCGCGCGCCCACCGATGCGCGCGGTGTAGGTCGCGTCGTCGACGACGACCTCGCCGCGATGGATCACGTGTGCCGAGGGGTCGTCGGGGGCGGCGGCGGTCGCGCGGCCGATGGCGAGCCGGATCCGGGCGTCGAGCTCGGCGGGGCCGCAGGTGTGCAGCACCACGTCGTCCATGCCCCAGTCGTGGGCCACCACGGCGAGACCGCCCTCGGTGACGACGAGGAGGACCGGTGCGTCGGCGCCGGTGGTGCGGATCAGGCGGCACAGGTCGCGGGCCGCGGCGAGGTCCTGGCGACCGTCGACCAGGACGAGGTCGGCCTCGGGTGCCTCGAGCAGGGCGCTGCCCTGGGCCGGGAGGATCCGGACCGAGTGGGCCAGCAGCGCCAGGCCGGGCAGCACCTCGGCCGAGGGCTGCAGCGCGCCCGTCAGCAGCAGCAACGTGCTCATGACGGGGACCTCCTCGTCCTCCGGGGGTTCTGGCCGGGATGAGCAAGGATAGCCCGCATGGATGCCGCAACCGGGTCGGACCGACGACGTGAGACGGTCACCGTGCGCTATTGGGCGGGGGCGAAGGCCGCTGCCGGGACGGCGCAGGACACCTTCGACGTCGCCGGTGGGACGACGCTGGCCGCGCTGCTCGAGCGCGTCCTGGAGCGCCACGGCGGCGACCGGATGGCGCGCACGGTCGCGGTCTGCTCCGTGCTCCTGGGCGACCAGCCCGTGCGGACGCAGGACCCGGCGTCCGTCGTGGTCGAGGCGGGCGCGGTGGTCGAGCTCCTGCCGCCCTTCGCCGGCGGCTGAGCGTCGGTGGGGACCTCGCGGGCGACGGTCCTGTGGCGTGCACCACGTGATGCCCTAGGCTGCGCGCGCAGGCTAACGGGGGTTGCCTAACGGGGGAATTCTCCTTGGCTGCGATTCGAACGAAGGATCACAGTGAGAGGAAGCAGCATGAGAAGCACGCACGCACGCGCACTCGCTGCCTCGGCCATCTTCAGCATGGTCGGCGGCAGCCTCGCGATGATGGGGACGGCCCAGGCGGCCGTCATGGTGAGCGGGAGCGTCATCGACCCGACCGGCAACTACGTCGCCGGCTCGATCGACGTCCTGACGACCGACGGTGCCTTCGTCACCTCGGTCGACTTCACCGACGGGACGTTCGACATCCCGCTGGCCGACGGCACCTACAAGCTCGACTTCAGTGGCTTCGACTACGCCTCGGAGTGGTACCGCGACAAGGCCGACCAGGCCACCGCCGACGTCGTGACCGTCGCGGGCGCGGCCCAGACGCTCGCGCCGTGGACCGTCGACCGGCGCCCCAACGTCGTCGGCGTGGTCCGCACCGCCGACGGCCGACCGGTCCGCAACGGCTCCGTGCGGGCCTACGACGCCACCACGGGCAACCTGATCACCTCGGACAACACCGACCGCAACGGCTCGTTCCGGATCACTCCCTACACCCCTGTGGCCGCGGTCAAGCTGTACTTCACCGGCTACGACCCCGACTCGGGTGAGGAGCTGGCCGCCGAGTGGCTCAGCGACAAGGCCACCCTCGCCACCGCCGACCCCGTCGCCCCGACCGCGGCCGGCGCCGATGTCGGCGTCGTCACCCTCGCGCCCGGCGGCTCCGTCGCCGGCCGGGTGACGAGCGATGCCGGCGCCCCGCTGCAGCGTGCCCTCGTGTGCGTCACCGGCGCCACCTGCGACTACACCGACGCCAACGGCGCCTACCTGGTCAAGGGTGTCTCGACCGGCGAGCACGAGGTGCGCTTCACCGACCCCATCGGCGAGTACGCCGACGAGTACTGGAACAACATCGCCGTGAGCGGCACCCCGACCCCGGTCACCGTCGCTCCCGGCCAGGCCGTCACCGGCATCGACGCGGCCCTCGCGGCCCTCCCGGTCACCCCGCCCAACGGTGTCGACCTCAGCGGCACGGTGCGCGACCAGCTCGGCGGTCTCGGCGTCGGCTACGTCGTGTCGGTGTGGGACACCCCGGCCGACCCGCGCGATGCCAAGGTCGTCGCCACGACGCAGAGCAACCGTGGCGGCCAGTACCAGTTCTCCGGGCTCGACCGCGTCGGTGGCGAGACCGAGTTCAAGATCTCGGTCGCCGATGTGCAGGACGGCTTCGGCGAGTCCCCCCGCGAGGAGGGCGACTTCGCCCGCCGCGCGATCTGGTCGGGTGACAAGGTCGGCTACGACACCGCCGCCGTCGTGACGGCCGCTGCTCCCCGCACCCTGGACTTCGTCCAGCCGGTGGCCGGTGGCGTCTCGGGCACGGTGACCAGCGAGGCCGCTCCGGGCAAGCCGGAGGGAGCCCAGGTCGTCCTCCGCGACGTCGACCAGGCCTTGGGCGGGCAGGCCTACGCCAGCGACTTCTCGCTCGACGGCTCCTACGACGTCCGCACGATCTGGCCGGGCGAGTACACCGTCCAGTTCGGTGCCAGCTACCACGTCCCCGAGTGGTGGAACGACACCACCGCTGACAAGGCCACCACGATCACGGTGCGCCCGGGCCAGATGACCACGGGCATCTCCGCCTCGCTCACCAAGCTGGTCAAGGCCGTCGAGCGTCCCGCGGTCGAGGGGAACGCGTGGGTCGGCAAGACCCTCGAGGTCGACAAGGGCCGCTGGAACACCGAGGCCGACTCGAAGTTCACCGTCGAGTGGCTCGCCGGCAGCACCGTCGTGGCGACCGGCGAGACGCTGAAGGTCACCAAGTCGATGCTCGGCGACAAGCTCTCGGCCCGCGTCACCAACGACGCCGGGTTCGCCCAGGGCCAGGCCGTCACCGCGGCCACCGCCAAGATCGGCTACCAGCCGAAGCTCAAGGCGAAGGTCTCGGCGAAGAGGATCGCGATGACCCTCAAGGTCAAGCCGCTGAAGTCCAAGAAGGTCAAGGCATCCGTCGTGGTCTACGAGGTCAGGGGCACGAAGGGCAACGGCGAGCCCAAGCTCAAGAAGCTGGCCAAGGCCACGATCAAGAAGGGCGTCGGCACCGCCACGCTCAAGAAGGCGCTCGGGAAGGGCAAGCACCAGCTGGTCTTCCGCATCAAGGGCAAGGGCAAGGTCGGCTCCGGCGACCTGCTCAAGACGGTCAAGATCAAGCGCTGACGCGCTGAACGCCCGACGGGCCCCGGGGAGCACCTTGCTCCCCGGGGCCCGTCGCCGTGCCGGGACCGATGCCGCTTCGCGGTCAGGCCCCGATGGCGGCGGGCGCCTCCCCCTGGCTGCGCACCTCGATCTTGCGCGGCTTCGCCTTCTCGGCGACGGGGACCACCAGGCGCAGCACGCCGTCGCGGTAGGTCGCGTCGATGCGCTCGAGGTCGAGGTTGTCACCGAGCACGAGCTGGCGGCTGAAGGCCCCGCGTGGGCGCTCGTTGGCGAGCATCTGCCAGTCGCCGTTGCCGGCGACGCGCTCGGCGCGGATGGTCAGCACGTTGCGCTCGACGTCGAGGTCGACCGACTCGGGGCTCACCCCCGGCAGGTCGAACTCGAGGACGAACCGGTCGCCCTCGCGCCACGCGTCCATCGGCATGGCGACGGGTCGGTTGGTGGTGCCCAGGAGCTGCTGGGCGAGGCGGTCGAGCTCGCGGAACTGGTCGGCGTTGCGGATCAACATGGTGGCGTCCTCCTGGTCTGGTCGAGGGGCTGGTGGGTCTCCGTCATCTATAGTGACGGATACAGGTTTCTTATAGTGCACGAATCAGGCAAGATCAAGTCCGACGTCGCGATCCGTGGCGATCCGTGGCGAGGAGGGTGGAGATGGCGCGTGACGTGGGGGTGTTCGCGATCTCGGTCGCTGCGGAGATGACGTCGATGCAGGTCCAGAACCTCCGGGTCTACGAGCGCCGCGGCCTGCTCGACCCCGACCGGACCGCCGGCGGCACCCGGCTCTACAGCCCCGACGACATCGACCGGCTGCACCGCATCCGCGACCTCCTGGCTGCGGGACTCAACCTGGCCGGGATCGCGGCTGTGCTGGAGCTGGAGGAGGAGAACGCCAGGTTGCGCGCACGGCTGGAGCGAGCAGGAGGCTGAGGCGGTCCGGGAACACGTCGTCGCCGACGTGCGTTGGGCCCCTCGTGAGCACCGGTGCCTGGGTCGTCGTCGCTGCCGTCGTGCTCGCGCTCGGCCTGGGCCTGTGGCGCTCCGCCACCGACGGACGCTTCGCCGGCACCCGTGCGGTGCGTACGCCGTCGCCGGCGGTCGGCGACGCGATGCAGGACGGGTCTGCCGAGCGCGTCGAGGCCGCCGCGGTCGCGGGGTCGGCCGTCCCGGCCGGTGCGGAGCTGGTGTCGACGGTGGGCGGGTCCCTCGGCGGGCGCGCGACGCTCCTGCAGTTCTCCAGCGCCTTCTGCGCTCCGTGTCGCGCCACTCGACGGGTGCTCGACGAGGTGAGCGGCCTGGTCGAGGGCGTGGCCCACGTCGAGGTCGATGCCGAGCAGCACCTCGACGCGACCCGGATGTTCGGCATCCTGCGCACGCCCACCACCCTGGTGCTCGACGCCGAGGGGCACGAGGTCACCCGGGCCACCGGGGCGCCCACGCGCGACCAGGTCCTCACCGCGCTCGCGCGCGTCTGATCTCACGATACGGATGTGGTGACCGCATGTTGAGACTCGGTTCCAGTGGACGGCGACGACGGCCTACTGTCGTGGTCATGTCCTCGACCCTGCTCACCAAGCGACGCGCAGTCGACCACTGCCGCGTGCGCTCGGCGCTGTGTCGAATGTCCTGACGGGCTGCCCGCAGGTGCTTAAAGTCGACTGATTTTGTGGACTAATCTGCCGGGAGAGCCCGTGCCGTCATGGCCGACCATCCCGCTCGCAGGAGAGACATGTCCAGCACCGCCACCCGCCCGGGCTCGGGCATCGCCGCGCCGCCTGGCGCGATCGACCCCCGCAGCCCGCAGCTCGCCGCCGGCCTGACCGCCGTCGTCCTGGCCGCGGTCCTTCTGCTGCCCGCCCCCTGGAGCACCGCCCTGCTCGCGGTGCAGGTCGGCCTCTTCGCGCTCGGAGCGGTGCGGGGAGTGCAGGCAACTCCTCACGCGTGGCTGTTCCGCACCCTCGTACGTCCCCGGCTGGGCCCGCCCGCGGAGTGGGAGGCGCCCGAGCCGCCCCGCTTCGCCCAGGCGGTCGGGCTGGGCTTCACGCTGGTCGGCCTCGTGGCGCTCCTGGCCGGAGCGGTCGTCGTCGGCCAGGTCGCGGTGGGGCTCGCCCTCGTCGCCGCCCTGCTCAACGCCGTCTTCGCCCTCTGCCTCGGCTGCGAGGTCTACCTGTTGATCACGCGCGTCACCGCCTGACGCGACCACACCTGTTCACCACCACCTAGGAGCACACACCACCATGAGCCGCGAGAACTCGCTCGTCACCGCCGAGTGGGTCGAGGACAACCTCGACACCGCCGGCATCGTCCTCGTCGAGGTCGACGAGGACACCACCGCCTACGACAAGGGCCACATCCGGGGAGCCATCAAGCTCGACTGGACCACCGACCTGCAGGACCAGGTCCGCCGCGACTTCGTCAGCAAGGAGCAGTTCGAGGCGCTGCTGTCCGAGCGTGGCGTGGCCAACGACGACACCGTCGTGCTCTACGGCGGCAACAACAACTGGTTCGCCGCCTACGCCTACTGGTACTTCAAGCTCTACGGCCACCAGGACGTCAAGCTCCTCGACGGCGGCCGCAAGAAGTGGGAGCTCGACTCCCGCGAGCTCACCGACCAGCTGCCCTCGCGCGCGGCGACGTCGTACACCGCGACCGAGCAGGACCACTCGATCCGCGCCTTCCGCGACGAGGCCGTCGCCGCGATCGGCGTCAAGAACCTCATCGACGTGCGCAGCCCCGACGAGTACGCCGGTCGCCTCCTGGCGCCGGCCCACCTGCCGCAGGAGCAGGCGCAGCGCGCCGGCCACGTGCCGACCTCGCTCAACGTCCCGTGGAGCAAGAACTGCAACGACGACGGCACCTTCAAGTCCGACGAGGACCTCAAGGCGCTCTACGCCGAGGTCGGGATCGACGACTCGAAGGAGACCATCGCGCTGTGCCGGATCGGCGAGCGCTCGTCGCTGACGTGGTTCGTGCTCAAGGAGCTCCTGGGTCACCAGAGCGTGAAGAACTACGACGGCTCCTGGACCGAGTACGGCTCCCTCGTGGGCGTCCCGGTGGCCCTCGGCGACGAGCCGGGTGAGGCCTGATGTGCGGCGCGACCGAGGGCGGTCTGTCCCTCGACGGCGTCAACGTGGCCAAGGAGGCCGTGATCCAGGGCCAGGTGCTGCGCGGCGGTGCGGGTGAGCCCGTGGCCAACGCCTACGTGCGTCTGCTCGACCGCACCGGCGAGTTCACCGCCGAGGTGCCCACCTCGGCGACCGGTCACTTCCGCTTCTTCGCCGGCGACGGCGAGTGGACCCTGAGGACCCTCGCGCCCAAGTCCGAGCCCGTCGACACCCGCGTCGTCGCGGCCGTCGGCTCGGTGGCCGAGGTGCAGGTGCTCGTCAGCGCCTGAGGCGACCCAGCACCCGGCCCGCCCCGACGCTCGTCGGGGCGGGCCGGCTGCGTCTGCGGACTTTCGCCGAAGGGCGTCACAAAGCCGTCGTGGCGGGTTAACGTGGCGCAGCGCTCACCTTGTCGAGCAGATCGGGGGATCGGATGACGGCACTCACTGCCGAGGAGCGCGAGCTCTGGCAGCTCACCATGGAGCACTCCCCGGTCGGCATGGCGCTGCTCACGCCCGACGGGCGCTACGCCCGGGTCAACCCGGCGCTGTGCGAGATGCTCGGCTACGCCGAGGGCGAGCTCGTCGGGCTGGCCTTCCACCACGTGACGCACCCCGACGACCTGCTCGACGGGGTGCAGCTGCACCAGGACCTGCTCTCCGACGGGGCCGGCGCGATGCGCACCCGCAAGCGCTACGTGCGCCCCGACGGGACGATCGTCCCGGTCGACCTGTCGGTGGCGGTGCTGCGCGACGACGCCGGCAGCCCGGTCCACTTCATGACCCAGGTCGTCGACCTCAGCGAGAAGCACGACGCCGAGGCACGCCTCGGGATGGCCGAGCGCCAGGTCCTCGACGAGCAGCTGCGCACCCGCGCGATCCTCGACACCGACGTTGTCGGCCTGACGCTGATCGACCTGGAGGGCCGCTTCCAGGCGGTCAACGCGACCCAGCAGGGGTTCTTCGACCTCGCCTTCCCCGACGGCCACACCGGCCGGGTGGGCAGCCGGGGGCACATCTACGACGCCGACCAGACCCGGCTGCTGCATCCCTCGGAGATCCCCTCGACGCGGGCCGCGCGCGGCGAGGAGTTCGACAACGTCCTGGTGTGGGCGGGTCGCGACCCGGCCGCCCGGAAGGCCCTGGTGATCTCGGCGCGCAACGTCCCGGACGGTGACGGCCGGCGCACCGGGTCGGCGATGGTCTTCCACGACGTGACGGACATGGTGAGGGCGGTCCGGGCCAAGGACGAGTTCGTCGCCTCGGTGTCGCACGAGCTGCGCACGCCGCTCACCTCCGCCCTCGGGAACCTGGAGATGCTCCACGATGCCGACGACCTCGCGCCCGAGCGGCGCCGACAGGTGGAGGTCGCGCTGCGCAGCGTCGTGCGCCTGTCCCACCTGGTCGCCGACGTGCTCCTGGCCAGCCAGGCGATGTCCGGCTCGGAGCTGCTCAACCTGCACGTGGCCGACCTGGCGCGGGTGAGCGCCGACGCGGTCGCGGCGGCCCAGGTCGAGGCGGCAGCGACCGGCGTGCGGGTCGTCGTGGAGTCGCCCGACCGGCTGCCGTGGCGCGCCGACGGGCTGCGTGTGCGCCAGGTGCTCGACAACCTGCTGGCCAACGCCGTCACGTACACGCCCGGCGGGTGCGTGACCGTGCGCCTGGAGGCGGAGGAGGCCGAGGTCGTGGTGACGGTGTCCGACACCGGCGAGGGCCTCGAGGCGGTGGAGGTCCACCAGATGTTCGACCGCTTCTTCCGCGGCTCCAACGCCCTGCGCCGGCACCTTCCCGGCGCCGGTCTGGGGCTCAGCATCGTGCGCACGATCGTCGAGGCGCACGGCGGCACGGTGTCGGCGTCCAGCACGCCGGGCGTGGGCACCGAGGTGCGCTTCTCGCTGCCGCGCTGAGGGCGACCCCTCGCCAACCGCCTCACGATTCCCTACGGTGACCTGAGGGATCCGGATCGCAGATGGGATGCGAAAGGGGGGTGCGGTGGACCAGCGCACGCGGCTGCCCGACACCGACTCGCTGTGGCGCCTGACGATGGAGCACTCGCCGGTCGGCATGGCACTGCTCACGCCCGAGGGGGAGTTTCTCAGCGCCAACGTGGCGCTGTGCGACATGCTCGGCTACGACTCGGAGACCCTGGAGGCGATGTCGTTCCGCGACATCACCCATCCCGACGACCTCGAGACCGACTCGCGGCTGGCCGACCAGGCGCTCGCGGGCGAGATCGGCTCCTACCGGATCACCAAGCGCTACCTGCGGGCGGACGGGTCGGTGCTCGTCGGCGACCTCTCCGTCGCGCTGCTGCGCGACGACGACGGGACGCCGATCCACTTCATCTCCCAGGTCGCCGACCTCAGCGAGCGCCAGGCCTTCGCCGAGCGCCTCGAGACCGCCGAGCAGACCACCCACGAGCTCATCAGCAAGGGTCAGGCGATCCTGAGGGGCGTGTCGGTCGGGTTGCTCCTGGTCGACGCGGACGGCACCTACAGCGCCTGGAACCACCGCCAGCAGGAGCTCCTCGACATCGCCTTCCCGGACGGGCACGGCGGGCGCGCGGGCCAGCTCGGTTTCGTCTACGACGCCGACCAGCAGGAGAAGCTGTCGTTCGACCAGTTCCCCTGCGCGCGCGCCACCGAGGGCGAGGGGGAGGAGTTCGACGACCTGCTGATCTGGATCGGCCCGGACCCGGCCACCCGCCGCGCACTGTCGGTCTCCGCGCGCTCGGTCCGCGACCGCGACGGCGCCTTCACCGGCGCGGTGCTGGCCTACCACGACGTCACCGACATGCTCCGGGCCTCCTCGGTCAAGGACGAGTTCGTCAGCTCGGTGTCCCACGAGCTCCGCACGCCGCTGACCGCGGCCCTGGCCTACCTCGAGCTGCTCGACGACACGCCGGGCGTCGGCGACGACGTACGCCAACAGGTCACCGCGGTGCGGCGCAACATGATGCGGCTCTCGCACCTGGTGGCGGACCTGCTCTTCGCCGCCCGTGCCGGCTCGGGCTCCGCGGTTGTCGACCCCTACCGGGTCGACCTGGTGACGGTCGTGAGCGAAGCTCTGGAGGCCGCCCGGGTCGAGGCCGACGGCCGCGAGGTCGAGCTGGTCGCCGACCTGCCGGAGTCGGTCGTCGCGCTGGCCGACGGGCTCCGGCTGCGGCAGGTGCTCGACAACCTGCTCGCCAACGCCATCACCTACGCCCAGCGCGACGGACGCGTGTCGGTGTCGCTGGCCGGTGGCGAGAGCGACGTCGAGATCACCGTCACCGACGACGGCGAGGGGATGGAGGAGTCCGAGGTCAGCCAGATGTTCGGCCGCTTCTTCCGCGGTGAGAGCGCGCGGCGACGCCAGACACCCGGCGCCGGACTGGGCCTCAGCATCGTGCGCACCATCGTGGAGGCGCACGGCGGCGAGGTCTCCGCGGTCAGCACCCCCGGCCGGGGAACCTCGGTCCGGGTGGTGCTGCCGCGGTGAGCCCGCTCGTCCTCAGGTGCCGCTGTTGATCATGCCGGCGCCGACGGTCACGCCGGTCGCCTCGTCGATCAGGATGAACGACCCGGTGGTCCGGTTCTTGGAGTACGGGTCGCACAGCAGCGGCACGGTGGTGCGCAGCTGGACGCGGCCGATCTCGTTGAGGCCCAGCTCGCCGGCGTCCTGGTCGCGGTGCAGCGAGTTGACGTCGAGGCGGTACTGGATGTCCTTGACCATCGCGCGACCCGAGCGGGTGGTGTGCTTGATGGCGAGCTTCTGGCGCGGACGCAGCGGCTCGTTGGTCATCCAGCAGACCATCGCGTCGATGTCCTGGCTGGGCTTCGGCGCGTTCTTCACGCGGGCGATCATGTCGCCGCGCGAGACGTCGACGTCGTCCTCGAGACGCACCGTGACCGACATCGGCGGGAACGCCTCGTCGACCTCCTGGTCGAACAGGTCGATGGCCTCGATCTTCGAGGTCATGCCCGAGGGCAGCACGATGACCTCGTCGCCCTTCTTCAGCACGCCGCCGGCGACCTGACCGGCGTAGCCGCGGTAGTCGTGGTGCTGGTCGGACTTGGGACGCACGACGTACTGGACCGGGAACCGGGTGTCGACGAGGTCGCGGTCGGAGGCCACGTGCACGTGCTCGAGGTGGTGCATGAGCGTCGGCCCGTGGTACCAGGAGGTGTTCTCCGAGCGGTCCACGACGTTGTCACCGTTGAGCGCCGAGATCGGGATGACCTCGAGGTCGGGGATGTTGAGCTTCGTCGCGAACTGGGTGAACTCGGAGTGGATCTTCTCGTAGGTCTCCTGCGACCAGTCGACGAGGTCCATCTTGTTGATGCAGAGCACGAGGTGGGGCACGCGCAGCAGCGACAGCAGCACCGCGTGGCGGCGCGACTGCTCGGTGAGGCCGTGGCGGGCGTCGACGAGCACCAGGCCGAGGTCGGCGGTCGAGGCGCCGGTGACCATGTTGCGGGTGTACTGCACGTGGCCCGGGGTGTCGGCGATGATGAACTTGCGGTTGGGCGTGGCGAAGTAGCGGTAGGCGACGTCGATGGTGATGCCCTGCTCGCGCTCGGAGCGCAGGCCGTCGGTGAGCAGCGAGAGGTCGACGTAGCCGTGGCCCTTGTCGTGCGAGGTCTTCTCGACGGCCTCGAGCTGGTCGGCGAAGATCGACTTGCTGTCGAAGAGCAGCCGCCCGATCAGGGTCGACTTGCCGTCGTCGACCGAGCCGGCGGTCGCGAAGCGGAGGAGGTCCATCTGACCTTCGGTGGCGCCCATCAGAAGTAGCCTTCCTTCTTGCGGTCTTCCATGGCCGCCTCGGAGAATCGGTCGTCACCGCGGGTCGCGCCGCGCTCGGTCACCCGGGCGGCCGCGACCTCCTCGATGATCTCGTCGATCGTGCTGGCCGTGGACTCCACGCAGCCGGTCAGGGTGATGTCGCCGCAGGTGCGGAACCGGACGGTGCGCTCCTCGGCGACCTCCCCGGCGCGCATCGGGTTGAGCGGCGTCTCGGTCATCAGCATGCCGTCGCGCTCGAAGACGCGGCGCTGGTGGCTGAAGTAGATGTCGGGGATCTCGATGCCCTCGCGGCCGATGTAGTCCCAGATGTCCAGCTCGGTCCAGTTGGAGATCGGGAAGATCCGCATGTGCTCGCCGGCGTGCAGGCGCCCGTTGTAGAGGCTCCACAGCTCGGGGCGCTGCATCTTGGGGTCCCACTGGCCGAACTCGTCGCGGTGGGAGTAGACGCGCTCCTTGGCGCGGGCCTTCTCCTCGTCGCGGCGACCGCCACCGAAGGCGGCGGTGAAGCCGTTCTCCTCGATCGCGTTGAGCAGGGTCGCGGTCTGCATGCGGTTGCGGCTGGTCTTGCCGTCGTCGATCACGACGCCGCTGGCGATCGCGTCGTCGATCGAGGCGACCACGAGGCGCACGCCGAGACGGTTGACCCAGTTGTCACGGGTCTCCATCACCTCGGGGAAGTCCAGCCCCGTGTCGACCTGCAGGATCGGGAACGGGATCTTCGCGGGGTAGAAGGCCTTCTCCGCCAGGCGGAGCATGACGATGGAGTCCTTGCCACCGGAGAACATCAGGACCGGCTTCTCGAACTCGGCGGCGACCTCACGGAAGATGTGGATCGACTCCGCCTCGAGCTGGTCGAGCTGACTCAGCTGGTAGTCGGCGTGGGTGTTGGTCATGTCGCAGCAGGGACCTCTCTTGGGACAGCAGCCCACATCGTAGCCACGCCGGGGGCCCCGGAGAATTCGCGTGTCGTCCACGTGTCGGCAAGACTCCACCGGATGAGCCTGCCCCGACCGCTGCCACGCCTCTCCCGCCTGCACCCGCGTGCCGCCGCCGGACCGCTGGCCGGCGTGCTCGTGATGGTGCTGGCCGCGGCCGGGTGCTCGTCCTCCGGGAGCGCCGAGCCGCCGTCGTACACGGCCAGCGACGACGTCGAGGTGCGGGTGCTGCCCCAGCTCGCCGCCGACGGCGAGGACACCGAGGGCGCCACCGACGCCGCCTGGGTCGTGGACGCCACGGTCGACGGCGCGGACGCCGGCACCGCCGTCACGCTGTGGGCCGAGGGCGACGACGGGTGGCGCGACGTCGACGAGGCCGAGACCGACGACCGGGGTCGCGTCACCCTCACCAGCCGCGACGACGGCGTCCTGCACGTGGTGGTCGGCTCCGGCGACGACGCCGAGGGCGCGAAGGCCTCCACCGACGACGCGCCGGCGGCGACCTTCACCGACGACTTCGACAAGGACACCGTCGAGGGTCCCGGCGCCACCTGGAACACGCGCGAGCAGGGCCACGTCGGCGTCCGCGCGTGCTCGCGGGCCGACACCCGCGGGGCGGAGGTCGCCGACGGCGTGCTGCGCCTGAGCGTGCTCGACGACCCCGACCGCGACGACTGCCGGGTCGCGGGGCGCCGCAAGCAGTACCCCTTCCGGCTCAACGGCCACGTCGGCACCGAGGGCACGATGTCCTTCACCTACGGCTTCGCCGCGGCCCGGATCCGGACGCAGTCCGCCCGCGGCCAGCACGCCGCGTTCTGGATGCAGGCCGAGGGCGGCCAGCGACCGGGCGGCGCCACGAAGGGCGGCGCCGAGATCGACGTCATGGAGTACTTCGGCGACGACCACCCCCAGGGCGGGCTGACCAGCTTCACCTACTTCCTCGACAAGGCCGGTCGCAAGCAGACCGTCGGCGGCTGGCTGCCCGACGTCGAGGATCTCGGCGACGACTGGTCGCAGGCCTACCACGTGTTCTCGGTGGAGTGGACGCCCGAGGAGTACGTCTTCCGCATCGACGGTCGCGTCACCCAGCGCCTGGAGACCGAGACCTCCGGGCGCCCGGAGTTCTTGATCCTGAGCCTGCTGTCCTCCGACTACGAGCTGCCGCGCTTCAACGGCAAGCTGCCCGAGCACATGGACGTCGACTGGGCGCGCGCGTGGGAGACAGGTCCCGACCCGGCCTGAGGTCTCGAGGCTCGCTGCGCTCGCACGTCGACCACCGGTGCCTCAGCCGGCGGTGTCCAGGACGAGGGTGATCGGGCCGTCGTTCACGCTCTCGACGCGCATGTCGGCACCGAAGCGTCCCCGCTCGACGTGGGCGCCCAGACGCTCGAGCTCGGCGCACACGGCGTCGTGGAGCGGCTCGCTGACCGGTCGGGGCGCGGCCGCGTGCCAGGTCGGGCGACGGCCCTTGCGCGCGTCGCCGTACAGCGTGAACTGGCTGACGACCAGCACCGGTGCCCCGACGTCGCTGGCGCTCCGCTCCTCCCGCAGCAGCCGCAGGTCCCAGACCTTGCGCGCGGTCCAGGCGACCTCGCGCGGGCCGTCGTCGTGGGTGACGCCGAGGTAGACCAGCAGGCCCGGGCCGTCGAGCTCGCCGACGACCTCGCCGTCGACGCGGACGCTGGCGGAGAGGACCCTCTGGATCACGGCGCGCATGGTGCAAGGATGCCGCCATGTCCTCCCAGATCCCGGCAGGTGCACTCCTGGTCACGGTCGCCCCCACCGGGGCCGAGACCGCGAAGTCCGACTGCCCGCAGCTCCCCACCACCCCCGAGGAGATCGCCCGCACCGCCGCCGAGTGCGAGGCCGCCGGCGCCGCGATGATCCACCTCCACGTGCGCGACGGCGAGCACGCGCCGACCCTCGACCAGTCCCTGCTGCGCGAGTGGGTCGCCGCGGTCCGGGAGTCCTCCTCGCTCGTCGTGCAGCTCTCCACCGGCGGCTCGGTCCACGACCCGCTCGACGAGCGGCTGAAGGTGCTCGACGCGGAGCCCGACTCGTGCAGCCTCACCATGGGCACCACCAACTTCGGCGACGACGTCTTCCTCAACCCGTGGCCGTTCGTGAAGGACCTCTACCAGCTCGCCCTCGAGCGAGGCGTCGCCCCGGAGTTCGAGCTCTTCGACCTCGGTCAGGTGCACGCGCTCGGCCGGCTGGTCCGCGAGCTCGGCACCCCCGCCGGCGCCAAGGTGCACGTCGACTTCGTGATGGGCGTCCCCGGCGGCATGCCCGGCACCGCGCCTGCGCTCGTCGCCGGCGTGGCGGCCCTGCCGCCCGAGGTGACCTCCTGGTCGGCCACCGGCATCGGCCGCTCGACGCTCTCGGTCGCGATGGCCTCGCTGTCGATGGGCGGACACCTGCGCGTGGGGATGGAGGACGTGCTGACCATCAGGCGCGGCGTCCCCGTGGAGTCCAACGCCCAGCTCGTCTCCCGCGCCGTCGAGCTCGGCCGGATCGCCCAGCGCACGCCGATGACGCCTCCGCAGTGCCGGGAGCTGCTCGGCCTGCCCTGAGCGCCTCCCTCCACGACCAGCGGCCGTGCGGAGAGGACCCTGCGGAGGGACCCTGTGGAGAGGCGCTGTCTCGCTCGCCCGCGAGGTGGTGGGGTGCAGGCATGGACCAGGACGACGACCGGCCGCGGATGCCGCTGCACCTCCAGTCGCGCTACTCGCCGATCGCGGAGCTGACCGCGGCACTGTTCTGGGCGATCGAGGAGACCGGGCCACGACTCCCGCCCCGGCGCGACATCGCGCGCCTGGCGCGGATGTCCGAGGCCACGGTCTCGCGTCGCTTCCGTGACCGACGGACGACCGAGGACGCGTTGGTCGCGCGTCTGGCTGCTGCGCGCATGGCGACGTTCCCCCCGGGCTGGGTCGCCGACGGGTGGGACCGCTGGGTCCCGCGCACCGAGCGCGACCTGACGGACGCGCGCGTCTGGCTCACCTGCCTGGGGTTCGCGGCGTACTCGGCGACCGCAGCGGAGTCCGTCCGCGAGACGTGGGAGCTCGAGCGCACCCGCCTCGCGCAGGAGTTGGCACCCGCGACCCGTCCGCAAGGTGACGGTGCGCAGCGCCTCCTCGCCGACCTGGCAGCTGAGGCCGATGCCGTGCACGCGCTGCTGCTGGGGCTCACGGTGCTCCGGGTGGTGGACCCCGGGATGACCCAGGAACGAGCCCTGGCTGCCCTGGACCGCGTCGTCGGCAGGTCGGGGCAGGCACCGGCCACAGAGACGCACGAGGCACCCTGATCCGCGATGACCGAAAGTTTTCGGTCATGGCGGAGTGGCCGCCTCCTGATGACCTCCCGCAGGTGGCCCCGCTAGCGGTCGTCGACCTTCTTCATGCCGACGACGCCGGGGCGGTAGGACGGGTCCTCGAGCTGGGCGATGGTGGGGGAGCCGAACATGGGCAGGCCCTGGGTCTTGCGGATGAAGCCCCACACGACGGGGAGCACCAGCAGGACGACGAGGCCGATGCCGGCGATCAGCATCGGGTGGGTCTCGTCCTCGCCGGCGCCCAGGGGAGCCCAGCCGGCCTTGTCGAGCAGCGCCACGCCGCTCATCGTCAGCACCACCACGATGCCGCGGCGGATGAACGACTGCGGGACGCGCGGCGCGATCGCCGAGCCGATCAGCGTGCCGGGCACGGAGCCGATGACGAGCGGCACGAGGATGCCCCAGTCGAGCCCGTGAAGGGCGATGTTGGAGATCGCGGCGGCCATCACCAGCGGGACGGCCTGGACGAGGTCGGTGCCGACGAGCTTCACCGCGGACAGGCCGGGGTAGAGCATCAGCAGGGCGATCATGATGACCGAGCCGGACCCGACGCTGGTGATGCCGACCAGCAGCCCGCCGAGGGCGCCGACGAGGACCGTGGGCAGCGGGCGGACGGGCGGGTTGGCGTCGGGGCTGGCGCCCCCGCGGACCCGGACCAGGTTGATGTAGAGGCGCAGGGCGTACGTGGCGGCCGCGAGCAGCAGCGCGAAGCCGATGCAGAGCTTGAGGGTGTCGTCGATGTCCTCGGGATCGACCACCCAGGAGACCAGGTGGGGCCCGAGGAGCGCCATCGGGATCGACCCGATCATCAGCCACTTGGCGAGCTGCATGTTGGGCGATCCCTCGCGCTTGTGCACGATCGCGCCGCCGGTCTTGTAGATCGCGGCAGCGGTGAGGTCGGCCGTGACGACCGTGGCGGCCTCGCCGACGCCCAGGAAGATCAGCGCGGGCGTCATCAGCGCGCCACCGCCCATGCCGGTGAGCCCGACCACCACGCCGACCAGGAAGCCGGCCGCGAGGATCGAGAAGAAGGTCGCGGTGATCCAGTCCATCAGCTCTCCTGGGTGGCGGCGGTCAGGCGGGGGACGATCACGCTGAGCATGGCAGTGATTGTGCCGGTCGCCGCCTCGGCGGCCGCCGTGCCCCGCCGGTAGGGGTCGGGCACGTCGTGCTCCCGGGTGGCCGGCGCGCGGCGCCGGCCGGCGGCCAGGACGAGCTCGTGGCCGACCTCGCCGGGCAGCTCGTCGATGGTCGCGGCGAACTGCCCGAGGGTGAACACCCGCCGGTGCAGGGCCGGGAGGTCGTCGAGGATGTGGCGCCGGTGGACGTCCTCCGCGGTCAGCACGAGGTCGGCACCGGCGAGCAGGTCGTGGGTCAGGTGACGGCTGCGGAAGTCCGCGACACCGTCGAGGGTGCCGGGCGGCAGGGTCGCGACCATCTCGGGGTTCATCGGCTGGCCGTCGCGGGCGTGCGTGCCGGCGCTCGACACCTCGACGTCGGCCGGGCCGACGAGCTCGCGCGCCACCAGCTCCATCGTGGGCGAGCGGCAGATGTTGGCGGTGCACACGAAGAGCAGCCGCAGCGGATCGCTCATGCGTCCGCGTCGCCCGCCCGTCGGAGGTGGAGGAAGCCGGCCTCGTCGAGCGCGACGAGCACGTCGTCGAGGGCGTCCTCGATGGAGCGGCCGGTCGTGTCCACGCGGACAGCGGGGTCGACGGGCTCCTCGTAGGGCGAGGAGATGCCGGTGAACTCCGGGATCTCGCCGGCGCGCGCCTTGGCGTAGAGGCCCTTGCGGTCACGTCGCTCGCACTCCTCGAGCGGCGTGGCCACGTGCACGAGGAAGAAGGCGCCGCCGGCGTCCTCGACCATCTGCTGCACCTGCTCGCGGGTCTCGGCGAACGGCGCGATCGGCGAGCACACCGCGACCCCGCCGTGGCGCGCGACCTCGGCGGCCACCCAGCCGATGCGGCGGATGTTGGTCTCGCGGTCGGCCCTGGAGAACGTCAGGCCGGCGGAGAGGTGGCGGCGCACGACGTCGCCGTCGAGGCTCGTCACGCTCCGCCCGCCCTGCTCGAGCAGCAGGTCCATGAGGGCCCGGGCCAGCGTGGACTTGCCGCTGCCGGAGAGGCCGGTGAAGAACAGCACGAGCCCCTGGTCCTCGGGCGCCGGCTGGTCCTCGGCCACGATGGCCGCGACGTTGGCCGGGTAGGAGGCCTCGAGGCTCGTCGCTGGCGCTCCTCGCACCTCGACCACCGAGGGGCCGACCAGTGCGTGGACCGGGTCGGGACCGGCGTACGTCGCCACGACCTGCGCGCCGAGCTCGTGGTCGAGCGCGGCGTCGCCGTGGGAGGGGAGCGGGACCGCGACGACGCTCGCCCCGTCGAGCTCCTCGGCCGCGGCCAGCGTGGCGCGCACCAGGGCGACCGGCGAGAGGCCGGCGGTGCCGGTGCCCACGAGGGCGACCAGCACGACGCGGCCCAGGCCGCGCAGCGCCTCGAGGTCGCTCTCGGTGAGCGCGTCGGCGACCGGGACGAACGTCGCGCCCGCGTGCTGCTCGCGCACCGCGGCGGGGGGCAGGTGCAGGCGGCGGAAGGGGCCGTACTGCGCGTGCGTCAGCGGCTCGACGGAGCCGTCGCGCGCGACCCGGGCCAGCGGCAGCCCCTCGGGGTCGACGAGCTCGACCGCCTCGTCGTCGTCGGCACCCTCGGGGAAGGCCAGGGTGACGGGGCTGCCGGGCTCGTTGAAGCGGGTCAGGGGGGCGTAGGCGCCGGAGACCAGGAGCTCCAGGTCGTCGAGCTCGGTCGGCGTGGGGCAGTGCTGGATCACCCGCGCATCCTCTCAGACCGCGCGTCGGTAGCCTGCCCGCATGCCTTCCGCCGACCAGCACACCGACCACGCCGCCGCCGTCGCACGTCCCGTCGTGGCCGAGATCGTCCGCTCCGGTTTCGTCGAGGGCCACCACTACGGCTCGCTCGTCGCGCTGGGCGCCGACGGCTCGGTCGCCTGGTCGGTGGGCGAGGTCGACGCCCCGGTCCTGCCGCGGTCGAGCAACAAGCCGGTGCAGGCGCTGGCGATGGTCGAGCAGGGCCTCGACCTCCCGGACGACCTGCTGGCCCTGGCCTGCGCGTCCCACTCGGGCGAGACGATCCACGTCGACGGCGTACGCCGGATCCTGGCCGGCGCCGGGCTCGACGAGTCGGCCCTGCAGACCCCGGCCGACTACCCGCTCGACGACGACGCGCGCGAGACGGTCGTGCGGGCCGGCGGGTCACGCGCCCCCGTCCTGATGAACTGCTCGGGCAAGCACGCGGCGATGCTGGCGACCTGCGTGGCCAACGACTGGGACACCGCGACCTACCTCCACCCGCAGCACCCGCTGCAGCAGGCCATCGCCGCGACGTTCGCCCGTCTCACCGGGGTGCCGGTGACGACGGTCGCGGTGGACGGCTGCGGTGCCCCGCTGCTCTCGACCTCGCTGGTGGGCCTGGCGCGGGCGTTCGCCGCGCTCGCGACGGCGACGAGCGGCCCCGAGCAGCGCGTAGCCGACGCCATCCGCCGCCACCCCGAGCTGGTCAGCGGCACGACGCGCGACGAGCTCGCCCTGCACCGCGCGGTCCCCGGGCTGATCGGCAAGGCCGGGGCCGAGTCCTGCTACGCCGTCGCGCTGCCCGACGGTCGTGCCTGGGCGCTGAAGACCGACGACGGCGCGGCGCGGGTGCGGCCGGTGCTGATGGCCGAGGCGCTGCGCCGCTCGGGCCTGCTGGAGGAGGACGGGGTGGACGCCGAGGCGGTCATCGCGACCGGCCGGCACGTCCTGCTGGGTGGTGGCCGCCCGGTCGGCGAGATCCGTGCTGCCTTCTAGCTAGCAGGCGGAAGTGCGCTTGTGATCTGCGTTGTGAGGGCTGTCACCCGCAGATCCCTTGTGTTCTGCTAACTCTTGTTAGCACAATGGAGGCATGGCGAAGGACAAGGGCGCCAAGCAGGGCGCCATGGGATCGAAGACGACGAAGGCCGTCGCCGGGTCGATCGGGACCCTCGGTGACTACCTGAAGGAGCAGCGGCTGGGCGCGAGCCTGTCGCTGCGCCAGCTCGCCGACCAGGTCGGCGTGAGCAACCCCTACCTCAGCCAGATCGAGCGCGGTCTGCGCAAGCCGTCCGCCGAGGTGCTCCAGCAGCTCGCCAAGGCGCTGCGCGTCTCCGCCGAGCAGCTCTACGTCCGCGCCGGCATCGTCCACCCCGATCCCGGGCAGGCCGGCTCCGTGGAGCTCGCCGTGCTCGCCGACGCCGGGCTCACCGAGCGGCAGAAGCAGTCGCTGCTCGACGTCTACTCGTCCTTCCTGGCCCTCAACGAGCGCGACCAGGCCGAGCCCGACCAGCCCGAGCCCCAGGACTGACACCGCGCCGGCGACCACCGGTCGCCTGCGCGCCACCCACCCGTCCCACCCCGGCACCACCCGCCACCACCAAGGAGAAACCGACATGGCCACCGCCAAGTTCGACATCAAGTCCGAGGCCCTCAGGCCCGTCCTCGCCGGGGTCGGCGTCACCGACCTCGCCGTCGGCGCCGTCCGCGAGGCCGTGTCCGACGTGCAGAAGCGCGTCGCCGCCGTGCAGTCGCGTGCCGTCGACGTGCAGAAGACCGTCGCGGACCCGAAGGCGCTGCGCGAGCAGGCCGTCACCGTCGTCAGCGCCCGCGTCGACGCGATCGCCAAGGAGGCCCAGGCCCGCCGTGCCGCCGTCGAGGCCCGCGTCGCCGAGCTCCAGGCGTACCCGAGCAAGGTCTCGACCCGGGTCGACGAGAACGTCGCCGCGGCGAACGCCGCCTACGCCGGGCTGGTCAAGCGGGGCGAGACCCTCGTCGGCCGGATCCGCCGCCAGGAGTCGACCCAGGCGACCGCGAAGTCCGCGCGGACCACCGTCGCGAAGGCCAAGACCACCGCCACCCAGGCCGAGAAGGCCGCCGAGGCCGAGGTCACCGCCACCAAGAAGGTCGCGACGGCCCGCAAGAGCGCAGCCAAGAAGTCGCCCGCCCAGAAGGCCGCCGCCAAGAAGTCGGCGGCGAAGAAGTCGGCTCCCGCCAGGAAGACCGCCACCGCCAAGACCACCACGGCCAAGACCGCCACCAGCACCCCGGCGAAGACCGCCGCGACGAAGGCCCCGGCCCGCACCGCGCCGACCAAGCAGACCGACGTCGCCCAGGCCAGCGCCAAGGCCACCGTCACCTCCGCGCAGAAGACCGCGGCCAACGCGGTCCAGGCCGTCGTCGACGCCGCCGAGAAGGTCGGCGACTGAAGAAGTGACGAGCAGCTGATGCTGTTCTGACGTCTCCACGACGCAGCGAGGGCCCCGTCCGAGGAGGACGGGGCCCTCGTGCGTCCACGGGGCGGTGTGGCGCCAGGCACTACGCTGGGGGCGTGTCCTTCTACGCCGTCCAGAGCACCACGATGCTCGTGGTGCTCGTGGCGCTGCTCGCGATCAAGGCCTTCGCCTTCGTCAACGCGCTGACCTACCGCGCCGAGGCCTACGAGGCGGCCGGCAAGCTCACCAAGACGGCCTGGTGCGCCATCACCGGCCTCGGCTTCGCGGCCCAGCTGATCCTGATCGGCTCCTCGCCGCTCGGGATCATCCACCTGGCCTTCACCATCGCGTCCCTGGTCTACCTCGCCGACGTGCGCCCGGCGCTGAAGGAGGTCACCTCCTACCGGAGGTGAGTCCCCCAGCCGGGCGGTGCGTCAGCCGAGGTAGCGGTCCAGGGCTGCCAGGGCGTCCTCGGGCTCGAAGCCGGTGGCGCGGATCTTCTCCAGCGACATCGCCGAGCCCAGCGGCCGCGGGGCGAACGGCTTGCCCTGCGCGAGCACGCCCTCGGCGTACGCCTCGGTCGTGGTGCCGGACACGTCGTCGCGGCTGCGACCGGAGCGCTCGAAGACCGCCTGGGCCACCTCGCGCCACGACATCGCCGGGCCGCCGTTGGAGACGTGGTAGGTGCCGTGCGGTGATCCGGACTCGAGCAGGTGGCGCGTCGCGCGGACCAGCTCGTCGGTGAAGGTCAGGCGCCCGACCTGGTCGTCGACCACGCTCGGCGACACGCCCTTGCCGGCGAGGTCCTGCATGGTGCGCACGAAGTTCTTGCCGTCGCCGATGACCCACGAGGTGCGCAGGACGTAGTGGCGGGGCGCGAGGCCGACTGCCACGTCGCCCGCCGCCTTGGTCTGCGCGTAGACGCCCAGCGGTGACAGCGGCTCGTCCTCGACGTGGCCCGGGTCGGCCGGTGCGGTGCCGTCGAAGACGTACTCCGACGAGTAGTGCACCAGCGTGAAGCCGTGCTCGCGCGCGAGCCGGGCGAGCACGGCCGGCCCGGTGGCGTTGGCCGCCCACGCCGCGACCCGGCCCTCGGCGGTCTCGGCGGCGTCGACCGCGGTGTAGGCCGCCGCGTTCACGACGACGGCGTACTCGTGCCACGGCCAGGCCGCGACCGCCTCGGCGTCGGTGAGGTCGAGCTCGGCACGCGTGACGGCGTGCGCCTCGGGCAGCGCGGCCGACAGGGCGCGTCCGAGCTGGCCGCCCGCGCCGAGCACCAGCGTGCGCTTGGGCGCCATCGGGACGACGTCGCCCAGGCGGGGGTTGCCGTGGTCCTTCTCGGAGATCTCCGCCTCGTCGAGCGGGATCGGCCAGGGGATGTCCGCGGTCTCGTCACCGAGGTGCAGGGCGGGGTAGGCCACGCCGGGACGCCAGTGGTCGTTGACCAGGTAGGTGTAGGCGGTGCCGTCCTCGAGCGCCTGGTAGGAGTTGCCGACGCCCCGCGGCACGAAGACCGCGACGGACGGGTCGACCTCGAGGTGGAACGTCGTGCCGAAGCTCGTCCCCTCGCGCATGTCGACCCACGCACCGAAGATCCGCCCGGTGGCCAGCGAGATGAACTTGTCCCACGGCTCGGTGTGGATGCCGCGGGTCGAGCCGCGGGCGGCGTTGAACGAGATGTTGTTCTGGACCGGCCCGAAGTCGGGGAGCCCGAGCGCCACCATCTTCTCGCGCTGCCAGTTCTCCTTGAACCAGCCGCGGGCGTCGGCGTGCACCGGCATGCGGACGACGAGCAGGCCCGGGATCGGCGTGGTCTCCACGCGCAGGTCGGCCATCACTGCCCCTGCTGCGCGTACTTCGCCTCGGTCGCGTCCTTGTGGGGGCGCCACCAGTCCTCGTGCTGCTGGTACCACGCGATGGTGTTGGCCAGGCCGGCCTCGAAGTCCTGGAACTGCGGCTGCCAGCCGAGCTCGGAGCGCAGCTTGCCCGACTCGATGGCGTAGCGCAGGTCGTGGCCGGCGCGGTCGTTGACGTGGTCGAAGTCGTCGGCGTCCTTGCCCATCAGGGTCAGGATGAGCCGGACGACCTCGAGGTTGTTCTTCTCCCCGTCGGCGCCGATCAGGTAGGTCTCCCCGATGCGCCCGCGCTCGAGGATCGCGAGCACGGCGGAGGAGTGGTCCTCGGCGTGGATCCAGTCGCGGACGTTCTCGCCCGAGCCGTAGAGCTTGGGCCGCACGCCGTCGATGACGTTGGTGATCTGGCGGGGGATGAACTTCTCGATGTGCTGCCAGGGGCCGTAGTTGTTCGAGCAGTTCGACACCGTCGCCCGGAGGCCGAAGCTGCGCACCCAGGCGCGCACCAGGTGGTCGGAGCCGGCCTTGGAAGCGGAGTAGGGCGAGGACGGGTTGTAGGGGGTGTCCTCGGTGAAGCGCTTCGGGTCGTCGAGCTCGAGGTCGCCGTAGACCTCGTCGGTCGAGACGTGGTGGAGGCGCTTGTCGTGCCTGCGCACCGCCTCGAGGATCGTGTAGGTGCCCAGGATGTTGGTCCGGATGAACGGGCTCGGGTCGTTGAGCGAGTTGTCGTTGTGCGACTCGGCGGCGAAGTGGACGACCGCGTCGGTGGCCGCGACCAGGGGGTCGACGGCCTCCTCGTCGGCGATGTCGCCCACCACCAGCTCGACCCGGTCCTCGGGCAGCCCTGCCAGCGACTCCTGGGAGGCGGCGTAGGTCAGCTTGTCGAGCACCGTGACCCGGAGGTCGGTGTTGGCAACGATGTGGTGCACGAAGTTCGAGCCGATGAACCCCGCGCCCCCGGTCACGAGAAGGCGTTCCATGCGCCGGAGTCTAGGGTGCGCGCTACTGCGCCGACGACCCGACGACGGTGAAGCTGGGCTGGGTGACGAGGCCCGGGTCGTCCCACGTCGCCACCCCCGCCGCGCTGCGGGTCCACCCTTCGGGGAGGTCGGTGACGTCGTACCCGGCGGGCCAGTGCACCGTGACCGAGACGGCCTGGGGCACGACCATGCCCTGCGGCGTGGCGTCGAGGTGGTAGGCGAGCTCCCCGTCGCCGGCGGTCGCGGCCTCGGGGACCACGTACTCCAGCTCGGCGGTGCGGGACTCGGTGGGCGGGAGCGTGAGGCGCAGCAGCTTGTAGGGACGGCCGTAGTAGTCGAAGACGTCCGTGCCGACGGACGTGCCGGCCACGGTCGCGGCCCCGACCTCGACGCCCTCGGGGAGGAAGACGCCGAGCGTCATGCCGTTCCAGCGAGTCAGGCTGGTGCCGGCGCGGGGGTCGCCGAAGGGCGCGGTGTAGGGCGGGGAGTCGTTGCGCACGGTGATCGTCATCCGCACCTTCGCCGAGCCGTCCTCGCGCAGCCGCACGTCGGTGGCCACGCTGCGGTGCTGCCAGTAGTCGGCCTTGCTGGCGTTGGTGTTCTGGTTGAGCACCGCGATGTAGTCGTGGTCGGTGTCGGAGAGCTCGCCGGAGAGCCCGACGTCGGTGACGGCGGCCTGCACGTCGGGGTCGCGCATCCACAGCGCGAAGTGGCGACCGCGCGCCGAGTCGCGCAGCGACTCGATCTTCTGCCGGCCCTGGCCGGGGGAGAAGAGCCGGTCGGAGAAGACCGGCACGAGCGCGAGGTTGAGGTCGTGTCGCGCTGCGTTGGAGGGGTAGGCGTCGTAGTCGCCGACCAGCTTCTGGGTGAAGTTGGTGGAGTCGATGGTGCCGTAGACCGGGACCTCGACGGGGCCGGTGATGCGCAGGAGGTCCGCGAGCGCGACCACGTCGACGGCCACCAGCCCGTCCTGCGGCGCGCCGCCGCGCCGCTCCCAGCCGCGGAGCAGCTCCTCGCCGGAGACCGACCAGTCGGGGGCGTACGTCGCGGTGGAGATGCGCAGCTTGCCGGTGTGGAACGGGTTGCCGTCGACGCGCTCCCAGCGACCGACCTTGTAGAGGTCGCGGTCGGTGGTGTCGCGGGCCTCACCGACCTCGAGCCGGCCGTCCTCGACGGTGATCGGAGCCAGGGTGAGCGGTGCGCCGCCTGAGAAGCGCTGCTCGCTGGGGTTGAGCAGGGCCAGGAGGTACGAGCGGCGGCCGGACGCGCCGAAGAGGTCGGGCAGCGCGTCGGTGAGCGGCTTGGTGCGGCGCGCGGTGGTCGCGAGGGGCGTGACGACGTCCTCGGCCTCGTCGCGGGCCTCGGCCAGGCGGGTGCCGACGCCGAGGGCGGAGTCGTGGACCTCCCCGAGCTCGGTCTGGGCGACGTCGAGGTTCGCGCTCGCGCTCGAGACGGCATCGACCAGCACGCGCAGGGAGTCGACGTCGACCGAGCCGCCGCGCAGCAGGGTGGCGTTCTTGCCGTTGACGGTCGGCCAGGCCTCCACGGCGAGCTCGGCGGTCGCGGTGAGCCGGTCGAGGGCGTTGCCGAGGTGGCGTACGTCGGACACCGGGGCGCCGACGACGGGGACCAGGCTCCACACGTCGCCGCCGATGCCCTGCATCGCGCCCTGGAGGTCGTCGGTGTGGGCGCGGGCACTGTCGACGCTGGCGCGCGCCGCGTCGAGGTCGCCGGCCGTCAGCGCGTCGCGGGCCGCCTCGAGGTCGGCCTTGGCGTCCTCCGCGCTGGCGGGCGCGGAGCGGAACGGGAGGGCGAGCAGGGCCAGGACGACGAGCAGCAGGAGCAGGCCGCCGACGACGGTCGCGGGCCGGAGCAGCCGTCGCTGGGCAGGACGACGGGAGGACGGCATGCGCACATGGTGCCAAACGGTGTCGACCCGCGGGCGTCGATCGGAGGCTCTAGGGTGACGCCATGCGTGGAATCATCCTGGCCGGTGGCACCGGCTCGCGGCTGCACCCGATCACCCAGGGCATCAGCAAGCAGCTGGTCCCGGTCTACGACAAGCCGATGATCTACTACCCGCTCTCGACGCTGATGCTCGCCGGCATCCGTGACGTCCTGATCATCACCACGCCCCACGAGGCGGAGGGCTTCCACCGGCTCCTCGGTGACGGTTCGCAGTTCGGCATCGACCTGACCTTCGCCGTGCAGCCCAGCCCCGACGGCCTCGCGCAGGCGTTCATCATCGGCGCCGACCACATCGGCGCCGAGCGCTCGGCCCTCGTGCTCGGCGACAACATCTTTTACGGCTCGGGCCTGGGCCACCAGCTGCTGCGGTTCAAGGAGCTCGACGGCGCCGCCGTCTTCGGCTACCACGTCGCCGACCCGCGCGCCTACGGCGTGGTGGAGTTCGACGACGCCGGCAAGGCGCTCTCGCTGGAGGAGAAGCCGGAGCACCCCAAGAGCGACTTCGCGGTCCCGGGGCTCTACTTCTACGACAACGACGTCGTCCAGTACGCCGCCGAGCTCGAGCCCTCGGCCCGCGGCGAGCTCGAGATCACCGACCTCAACCGTCGCTACCTCGAGGAGGGCCGGCTGCACGTCGAGGTCCTGCCCCGCGGCACCGCCTGGCTCGACACCGGCACGTTCGACTCCCTCAACGACGCCTCCAACTTCGTGCGCACCATCGAGGGCCGCCAGGGCTTCAAGGTCGGCGCGCCCGAGGAGGTCGCGTGGCGCATGGGTTGGCTCACCGACGACGAGCTCGTCGCCCGGGCCCAGCCGCTGCGCAAGAGCGGGTACGGCGAGTACCTCCTCGGCCTGCTGCAGCACGGCTGAGGCCCCCTGGCGCAGGTCTCGAGGCTCGTCGCTGGCGCTCCTCGCACCTCGACCGGCGAGGAGCTCATTAGGGCAGGTCGGCCTCGACCATGCGCGCGACGATCTCCTCGAACCCCACCGTCGGCACCCAGCCCAGCACCTCGCGGGCGCGGGTGGCATCGCCCACCAGCTCGGTCGGGTCGGCGGGACGGAAGAACGCTGGGTCCTGGTGGACCAGCGGCTCCCAGTCCTCGACCCCGGCGGCGCTGAAGGCTGCTGCGACGAGCTCGCGCACCGAGTGCGCCCGGCCCGTGGCCACGACGTAGTCGCCCGGGACGTCGGCCCGGGCCGCCCGCACCATCGCGTCGACGTAGTCGGGCGCCCACCCCCAGTCGCGGCGCGCGTCGAGGTTGCCCAGGGTCAGCCGGTCGGCCTCGCCGCGCGCGATCGCGGCCACGGTCGAGGTGATCTTGCGGGTGACGAAGCGCCGGGGACGTCGCGGCGACTCGTGGTTGTAGAGCACGACGCTCGACACGTGCTCGTCGCGCTGGCGCAGGACCCCGGCCGCGAGGTGGGCGAACGCCTTCGCCGCGCCGTAGGGGTTGACCGGCCGGACGGGGGTGTCCTCGGTCTGCGGCGACTGGGCCGGCTCGCCGAAGATCTCGGCGCTGGAGGCCTGCACGAGGCGGACGCCGCCGACCTGGCGCGCCGACTCCATCAGCGCCACCGCCGCCTGGCCGTTGACGTGGGCGGTGCGGTCGGGCTCCTCCCACGACTGCGCGACCGAGCTGATCGCGGCGAGGTTGTAGACCTCGTCCGGCGCGACGTCCAGCACCAGGCGCCGGGTGCCCTCGAGGTCGCCGAGGTCGCCCTGGTGGAGCACCACCGCCGCGGGACAGTGGTCCGGGTGGCCGTCGGCGGCGAGGACCAGTGCGTGGACCTCGAGCCCGTCAGCGACCAGGCGCTCGGCGAGGTAGGTGCCGTCCTGGCCGCCGATGCCGGTGATGAGGGCCCGCGCGGTCACCAGCCTGCCCTGGTGGCAGCGATGTCGCTGTCGACCATCATGGCCACCAGCTCGGCGAAGGACACCGAGGGCGTCCAGCCGAGCTTCTCCTTCGCCTTGGTGGCGTCGCCGATGAGGAGCTCGACCTCGGCGGGGCGCATGAAGCGCGGGTCCTGCTTGACGTAGGGCTCCCAGTCCTCGATCCCGACGTGCTTGAAGGCCAGCTCGAGGTAGTCGCGGATCGACCAGGTCTCACCGGTGGCGATGACGTAGTCGTCGGCGGCGTCCTGCTGGAGCATCCGCCACATCGCCTCGACGTAGTCGCCGGCGAAGCCCCAGTCGCGGCGCGCGTCGAGGTTGCCCAGGGTGAGGTGGTCCTGCTGGCCGAGGTGGATGCGCGCGACGGCCTGGCTGATCTTGCGGGTCACGAACTCCGGCCCGCGGCGAGGCGACTCGTGGTTGAACAGGATCCCCGACGAGGCGTGCATGCCGTAGGACTCGCGGTAGTTGATGGTCATGTAGTGGCCGTAGACCTTGCTCACGCCGTAGGGCGAGCGGGGCCACAGCAGGGTGCTCTCGGACTGCGGGACCTCCTGCACCTTGCCGAACATCTCCGAGCTCGAGGCCTGGTAGAAGCGGATCCGGCCCGGGTCGTCGCCGGCGTGCAGGCGCACGGCCTCGAGCATGTTGAGCACGCCCATGCCGGTCACGTCGCTGGTGACGAAGGCGTTCTCCCAGGAGTAGGCGACGAACGAGATCGCGCCGAGGTTGTAGACCTCGGTGGGGTCGGAGTCGCGCATCGCGCGCATGAGGCTGGACAGGTCGGTCAGGTCGCCGTTGTGCAGCGTGACGTCGGGGACGAGCTTGGTCACGAGCTCGCGGCGGGGGTTGTTCTGGCCGCGGATCAGGCCGTGGACGTCGTACCCCTTCTCGAGCAGCAGCTCGGCGAGGTAGAGGCCGTCCTGGCCGGTGATTCCGGTGATGAGCGCGCTGGGCATGCGCACAGTCTGTCAGGGCCGCGGCTCGTTAGGGTGGGCTCATGAAGATCCTCGTCAGCGGCGGTGCCGGCTACATCGGCTCGCACACCGTCATCCAGCTCATCGCGGCCGGCCACGACGTCGTCATCGTCGACAACTTCGCCAACTCCCACCCCACGGTGCTGGGCCGGCTCGAGGCGCTGACCGGGACGCGGATCGACGCGCGCTCCTTCGACCTGACCGACCTGGACAAGACCGAGCACCTCTTCGCCACCGAGGACTTCGACGGCGTGATCCACTTCGCCGGCTACAAGGCCGTCGGCAAGAGCGTGGAGAAGCCGCTCGACTACTACGAGAACAATCTCGGCTCGACCTTCTCGCTGGTCCGCGCGATGCAGAAGTACGACGTCGACAAGCTGGTGTTCTCCTCCAGCGCCACCGTCTACGGCGAGGAGCAGGCGGCCGCGACCGAGGACCGGCGCACCTACGCCACCAACCCCTACGGCTGGACGAAGGTGATGCAGGAGCAGATCCTGCGCGACGTCGCCGTCGCCGCGCCGCAGATGCGGTTCGCCCTGCTGCGCTACTTCAACCCGGTCGGGGCGCACCCCTCGGGCACGATCGGCGAGGACCCGTCCGGCATCCCCAACAACCTGGTGCCCTTCATCGCCCAGGTGGCCGTCGGCAAGCGCGACCGGCTGATGGTCTTCGGCGACGACTACGACACCGTCGACGGCACCGGAGTGCGCGACTACATCCACGTCGAGGACCTCGCCGCCGGTCACATCGCGGCGCTCGAGGCGCTGGAGCGCTCCGACGTCGCCGTCCACACCTGGAACCTCGGGTCCGGCCACGGCACCAGCGTCCTGGAGATGCTCCGCGCCTTCGAGAAGGCCGTGGGTCGCGAGCTCCCCTACGAGGTCGTCGCGCGCCGCCCCGGCGACATCGCGACCTCCTTCGCCGACCCGTCCAAGGCCAACCGCGAGCTCGGCTGGAGCACCCAGCGCACCATCGACGACATGTGCGAGGACGTATGGCGCTGGCAGTCCCAGAACCCCCAGGGCTTCTCGGGCTGATGCTCCGCCGCCTCGCCGTCCCGACCGTCCTCGCGTTGGCGTGCGCGCTGGGCGGGGGCGGCGGCGCCGTCCCGGCGCCACTCGAGCGGACCATCGTCCGCTCGACGCACGCCATGGCGTGCGTCCAGCGACCACGACGGTCGACAAGTCCCTCGGCGAGCTCGACGGAAAGGTCGTGGTGATCGACCCCGGACACCAGCTGGGCAACCACAACTTCCCCGACGAGATCGGGCGGCCGGTGCCGGCGGGCGGCTTCACCAAGCCGTGCAACATCACCGGCACGGCCACCGACCGCGGCTATCCCGAGGCCACCTTCGTCTGGCAGGTCTCGCGCCTGCTCGTGCAGCGGCTGCGTGCGCTCGGCGCGACGGTGCACATGACCCGGCACAGCAACCGGCAGGACCGCTGGGGGCCGTGCGTCGACGAGCGCGGTCGCGCCGGCAACGCGGTCGGCGCCGACCTCGAGGTCTCGGTGCACGCCGACGGGTCGTACGCCGCGGGGGCCCGCGGCTTCCACGTGATCGTCCCGCCCGACCGGGCGCCCTGGACCAACGACATCGCCGCGCCGTCGATGCGGCTGGCGCAGGCGCTGAAGGGCGGCCTGCTGGGCAGGCGGTTCGTGGTCGCGAACTACGTCGCCGGGGGCGACGGCCTCGACGTCCGCGCCGACCTCGGCACCCTCAACCTCTCCGACGTGCCCACCGCGATGGTCGAGCTCGGCAACATGCGCAGCGCCGCCGAGGCGCGCGTGATGACCTCACCGCGCGGACGGGCGCGCTACGCCCGCGCCCTGGCCGCCGGGGTGCGGGACTTCCTGGGCTGACGCCTGCACCATGAAGGCAGTTCGCCGGCTCGGGCGCGCGCCTGAGCGTGAGCGGCGGCTCGGGATCGGCGAACTGCCTGCATGGTGCTGGTCGGGTGCCTGTGGAGAGCGGCGACGCCACGCCCGTGACCGGTGTCAGGGTGCTGTCGTGGATCCGGCGGTAGCACTGCGCGAGCTCGGCGGGGTGGCGACGTTCGCCGAGCTCCTCGCCCGCACCGGTGGCCGCGGTGAGATCGAGCGGGCGCTGGCCGACCAGCGCATCGCCAAGCCGCGCCACAACCGGTACTGCCTCGCTGACGTCGACGCGGTCCGCCACGCCGTGGCCCGCACCGGTGGTGTGGCCTCACACCTGAGCGCAGCGCAGGAGTTCGGCTGGAAGCTCAAGCTGGACCCGACCCGCCCATGCATCACGCTGCCACGCAGTGCGCGCAAACCGGCCGGTGCCTACGAGCTGCACTGGGCGGACGTGTCCGAGCGGGAGCAGCGCCGGCACGTGACCTCGCGCGTCCGCACGGTGATCGACTGCGCGAGGGCGTACGACTTCGACGTCGCGCTGAGCGTCGCCGACTCCGCGCTGCGTGAGGGCATCCTCGATCAGGACGACCTCCTGCTCGGTGCGGCACGCAGCCCCCGGACCGGTCGGGCCCGTGCACTCCGGGTGGCGCGCAAGGCGTCGGCGTTGCGAGCGAACCCGTTCGAGTCCTGTCTCTTCGCCATCGCGTCGACGGTGCCCGGCCTCGCCGTCCTGCCGCAGGGAGCCGTCCCCGGAGTCGGGTTCGTCGACCTGCTCGACCAGGAGCTCGGCATCGTGATCGAGGCTGAGTCGCTCGAGCACCACTGGTCGAAGGCCGGCCTGCAGCGAGACGTCGACCGCTACACGTCGGCTGCCCGTCTGGGGCTCGTCGTCCTGCGGTTCACCTGGAAGGACGTCATGTTCGACCCCGAGGGCGTCGCCGCAGCGATCGCGGACGTCGTCGGTTGGCGCACCATGCAGGCAGTTGGCCGCCACGGACTGGTCGCCTGAGCGTGGGCGCCGCTTTCGCGTCGCGAACTGCCTTCATGGTGCTGCTCAGCCGACCCCGAGCTCGGTGAGGCCGCGCAGGACGACGCGGAGGTGGGCGACCTCGTGGGTGCGGACCAGGTGGGTGCCGCCGAGGGCGGCGAAGACGGCGTAGAAGCCCTCGCCCTTGCGGAACTCGTCGCCGAAGACGTCGAAGCTGTGGGGCACCGCGTTGCAGACCGGGACGCCGAGGGGGCGCAGCCGGAAGCCCTGGGCCAGGACCTTGGTCTGGTGGCGCGCACGGGTCATCGGGTCGACGAGGTTGCCGTAGAAGAAGCCCATGCCCGGGTCGATGACGACCTTGTCGACGCCGAGCGAGCGGGCGTGGGCGATGCGGGGGGCGAAGTGGTCGAGCAGGACCGGGACCGGGTCGGCGTCGGGCGGCACGTCGGAGATCTCGCGCACGTTGGCCGTCTCGCCGAAGCACAGCACGACGGCGGCGTCGTACTCCGCAGCGAGGGCGAGCATCTCGTCCTCGTGCTCGCGCCCGGTCATGTTGAGGATCCGGGCGCCCGCCTCCAGGCAGGCGCGGACCACGGTCGGCTGGTAGGTCTCCACCGACACGACGGCTTCTGAGGCAAGCCCCTCGATCGCCGGCAGCAGGCGGGCGAGCTGGTCGTCGGCGCCGACCCGGGCGGCGGTGGCGTTGCTCGACTCGGCGCCGAGGTCGATCACGGCGGCACCCTGCGCGACCTGGATGCGACCCAGACGCACCGCGTCGGCCGGGCCGGTGGCCACGCTCTCGCGGTAGGTCGAGTCGCGCGAGAGATTGACGCACCCCATCAGGGTGACGGGGCCGTCGCCGATGGTGACCGGGCCACGCGGGCCGTCGAGGACCACCGGCGTCACGGGGCTGTCCCAGGCGGTTCCGTGGGCGTTGTGGAGCGCGGCCAGGTCCGCAAGGGTGATCACGCCCGAAAGGGTAGAGGGCAGGATGGAACGGTGACCGAGTCCTTCGAGCTGCTGCGCCTGTCCGACCTCTCCGACGAGCAGCTGCAGGAGGCCTACGCCCCGCGCGGCGAGCCGTGGCTGCGGGTGAACTTCGTCAGCACCGTCGACGGGTCGGCCACCGGCGCCGACGGGCTCAGCACGAGCATCAACGACGACGCCGACAAGCGCGTCTTCGACACCCTCCGCAAGCACGCCGACTGCCTCGTGGTGGGGGCGGGCACGATCCGCGACGAGGAGTACGACGTCCCGAAGATCCCGGTCGTGGTCGTCAGCCGCCGCGCCGACGTCCCCCCGACGCTCCGCGAGGCGCCGCGGGGGCGGGTGCTCATGGCGACTGTCTCGTCTGCCGAGGGGCTCGACGAGGCGCGCGAGCTGCTCGGGCACGAGCAGGTGCTGGTGCTCGGCGAGGACGAGATCGACCTGGTCGCGCTCAAGGCCGAGCTCCTGGCCCGCGGCTGGCGCGACCAGCTCTGCGAGGGCGGTCCGTCGCTCTTCGGCGACCTGCTGGCCGCCGGCGTCGTCGACGAGCTCTGCTGGACGATCTCGCCGCGCCTGGTGGCCGGCGACGGGCCCCGCATCGCGGGCGGGCCCGACGTGGACGTGGCCCTGCGCCCCGCCCTGCTCCTGGAGCAGGACGGGACGCTGCTGGGCCGCTGGCTGGTCTGACCTGCGGGAGCCGGCCTAGGGGGCCGTCGCGGGGTAGTCGACGACGTAGCTCGGGACCCCGGGCGCCGTGCTGTCCACGCGCGCCCCGGTGTCGTTGACGACGTGCTCGATGCTTCCCGCCTCGAGGTTGACCGTCATCACGTGGTGCAGGCGGACGCCGGGGCGGTCCGGCACCTCGAAGCCGCGCGCGGTCGTGATGGTCGGGTCGTTGCGGTTGAAGACGTAGACGCCGCCGCCGAAGAGCTGGTGGTCACGCACCCGGTCGCCCACCTTGTAGCCGGCCCAGCCGAGGGTCCCGTCGGGACGGGTCCAGTCGGCCTGGCTCGGCGGGTCGTAGGGGAGCTCGTTCTGGTAGAGCACGACGTGGCCGGCCTCGCCGTTCCAGATGGTGTTGTGCTGCTGGAAGTGCTCGACGAAGAGCCCGGTGGCGTGCACCCGGTCGCCGTTGACGACGACGCCCACGGGGGCGGTGTTGGTGCGCCACCGGTCGGTGTCGCCGCTGGCTCCGGCCGTGAAGCCCTCGACGCCGTGGTCGGCGCGCCAGACCCACGTGTGGTCGATCAGCACGTCGTCGGCGTCGACGACGAGCGCGGTGCGGGTGCGGCCGACGTGGGGTCCGCCGACGCGGAAGTAGACGTCGTTGAGGGTCGTGCTCGGGACGCTGCCGCGGGGCCCGTGGCCCCGGCCGTGCCGGCCCTCGATGCGCATCAGCGCCAGCGACTCCTGCGGCCCGGCGTCGATCGTCACGCCCGCGACCACCACGTCGCTCGCCTTCGCGTCGACGACGACCGGGGTCGCGCCGCGCGCCGAGGTGAGCGTGGCCTGGCCCAGGCCGAGGACCACCGTCGCGCTGCGCCGGACGACCAGGCTGCGGTCGACGTCGTACACGCCCGGGGTGAGCAGCAGGTTCTTGCCCTTCGCCAGCGCGGCGGCGAGCACGCGCGCGGGCTGGTCGGGCGAGGCGACGTGGAACGACGACAGGGACAGGTCGCGGCCCGACGTCGTGCCCGTCGTCCAGTCGGGTCCCTGCGAGTCGGTGCGGGGCGCGGGGACGCGGACCTGCCAGCGGCCGTCGGCCCCGACGTGGAGGAAGGGCTTCTCGCGGCTGACCGGGGTGCGGTCGAGGGTGGTGTAGGGCTCGGTCGGGAAGGCGGCCTCGGACGGCGCGCCGATCGTGCCGGCGAAGACCTGGTTCCACACGCCGTTGGACCACGAGCCGACCTCGGAGTTGCGGGTCAGCCACTGCTGCTGCGAGCCGTTGACGACCGTGCCCGCGCGCGAGTCGGCGAGATAGCCGCCGCTGGCGAACTGCGGACCCTCGGTGCAGTAGTCCATCAGCGAGAGCGTGCCGCCGCGGACGTCGACGCGTCGCAGCGAGGAGGCCTGAGAAGTGGCCCAGAAGTTCGCCGTCGCCCGGCAGCCGTCCTGGCCGGCGCCGTCGACGTCGATGGTGAGGTTGGACAGCGAGCGCCAGAAGTTGTTGAGCGCGACGCAGTAGGGCTGCGTCGGGCCGTCGGTGAGGCAGCGGTTGTAGACCTCGACCTTGCCGTGGACGACCGTGTCGGACGGCGAGGCGCCGAGCCCGGCGACCTCGGTGTAGTAGCCGACCTTGATCTGCAGCGGGTCGTCGGCGGTGCCGTAGGTGCCGGGCAGGAAGAGCAGGCTCCACCGCTCGGAGGACATCTCGGCGTCGACCTGCTGCTGCCAGATCGCGTCGGCCCGCTGCTCGATCTCGGCCGTCGGCATCGACGGGTCGAACACGACGACCCGCTCACCGAGGTCGGGTGCGGTGGCCGGAGCTGGACCCGGATGCGGGCGAGGTGCTGCGCCGGCGGGTGCGCCGACGGCTGCCGGGACGAGTCCGGCCAGGGCGAGGACGAGCGCGGCTGCGGCGGTGCGCAGCGGCGTACGGCGGGGGCGGGGGTGCGGATGCGTCATGGAGGCCTTCCCGAGCTGAGAGCGCTTCCAGGCAGCATGGCGCACCGGAGTGACGGACGCCACACCCGCGCCCCGGCCGTGGACGCCTCAGCCGCTCAGGGCGGAGAGCAGCTCGCGGTTGAAGGCGGGGATGTCGTCGGGGTTGCGGCTGGTGATCAGGTTGCCGTCGACCACGACCTCCTCGTCGACCCAGTCGCCGCCCGCGTTGCGCACGTCGGTCTGCAGGGACGGCCAGCTGGTCATCCGGCGACCGCGCACGACATCGGCCTCGACGAGGGTCCACGGGGCGTGGCAGATCGCCGCGACCGGACGACCCGAGCCGATGAAGTCACGGACGAAGGCGACGGCGGTGTCGTCGGTGCGCAGGGCGTCGGGGTTGGCCACGCCGCCCGGCAGGACCAGGGCGTCGTAGTCGGTGATCGACGCGTCCGACACGAGCCGGTCGACCTTCTGGGTGGTGGACTTGTCGAGGTGCTGGAAGAGCTGCACCTCGCCGTCCTCGAGGGAGAGCAGCTCGGCGGTGTGGCCGGCGTCGGTGACGGCCTTCCACGGCTGGGTCAGCTCGACCTCCTCGATGCCCTCGCCGGCGGTCAGGAACGCGATGCGCTTGGTGGTAGCCATGACTCCACGGTCGCTCGCAGCGAGCGCCCCGAACACCCTCCGAGGGGTGAGCGCTAGCCTCGCGGCCGTGGACCAGACCGACCTGCGCGGCCTCACCGTCGCGGTCCTCGGCGGCACCGGGCCGCAGGGACGGGGACTGGCCGGCCGCTTCGCCGCCGCCGGCCTCGACGTGGTCGTCGGGTCGCGCAGCGCCGCGCGCGCCGCGACGACGGCGTCGCTGCTCGGGCCCGGGGTGCGCGGGACGACCAACGACGAGGCGGCCGCGCTCGGCGACGTGGTGCTCGTGGTCGTGCCGTGGCAGGGCCACGTCGAGCTGCTCGCCCCGCTCGCCGACGTGCTCGCGGGCAAGGTCGTCGTCGACTGCGTCAACCCCCTCGGCTTCGACCGCGGCGGCGCCCACCCGCTGCCGGTGCCGGAGGGCTCGGCCACCCTCCAGGCGGCGGCGGTCCTGCCCCGGTCCCGCGTCGTCGGGGCCTTCCACAACGTGGGTGCCGTGCTGCTGGAGGACCCCGAGGTGGACCGGGTCGAGACCGACGTGCTGGTGCTCTCCGACGACCGGCAGGCAGCCCTCCTGGTGCAGGCGCTCGCCGACGTCGTCCCGGGCATGCGCGGGGTCCACGCCGGCGGGCTCCGCAACGCGCGCCAGGTCGAGGCGCTCACCGCCAACCTGATCGCCGTCGACCGCGACCACAAGGCGTACGTCGAGTCGCTCCCGGACGACACGGACACCGGCGCGACGACGGCGCCTGAACCCGTCGTCAGCCGATGGTGCCTGCGTTGTCCTTGGCCAGCGAGCGCGAGATCACCATCCGCTGGATCTGGTTGGTGCCCTCGAAGATCTGCATGACCTTCGCCTCGCGCATGTAGCGCTCGACGGGGAAGTCGCGGGTGTAGCCGTAGCCCCCGAGGACCTGGACGGCGTCGGTGGTCACCTTCATCGCGTTGTCGGTGGCGACGAGCTTGGCGACCGAGGCCTCGCGGGAGAACGGCAGGCCGGCGTCCTTGAGGCGGGCGGCGTGGAGCACGGTCGCGCGGGCGGAGACGATCGCGGCCTCCATGTCGGCCAGCACGAAGGCCAGGCCCTGGTGGTCGATGATGGCCTTGCCGAAGGTCTGCCGCTCGCGGGCGTAGGCGACCGCTGAGTCGAGGGCGCCCTGGGCCAGTCCGACGGCGACCGCGGCGATGCCGAGGCGGCCGGAGTCGAGGCCGGCGAGGGCGATCCGCAGGCCGTCGCCCTCCTCGCCGAGGCGGCGCGAGGCGTCGACGCGGACGCCGTCGAAGCGCATCGTGGCGGTCGCGGAGCCGGTGAGGCCCATCTTGCGCTCCGGCGGGTCGGCGGACAGGCCCTCGGCGTCGGCCGGCACGAGGAAGCAGGAGATGCCGTTGCGGTCGTCGGAGGTGCGGGCCATCACCTTGTAGAAGTCGGCGTGGCCGCCGTGCGTGGTCCACGCCTTGGCGCCGTTGAGGACGTAGGAGTCGCCGTCGCGCTTCGCGGTCGTGCGCATCGCGGCGGGGTCGGAGCCGGCGTGCGGCTCGGAGAGGCAGTACGCGCCGAGCAGGTCGCCGCCGAGCATGTCGGGCAGCCACCGCGCGCGCTGCTCGTCGGTGCCGAACTCGGCGAGGCCGAAGCAGGACAGCGCGTGCACCGAGACCCCGACGCCGACCGACGACCAGACGGCGGCGATCTCCTCGAGCACCTGGAGGTAGACCTCGTAGGGCTGCGCGCCGCCGCCGTGCTCCTCGGGGTAGGGCAGCGAGAGCAGCCCGGCCTGGCCGAGCATCCGGAAGACGTCGCGCGGGAACGTCTCGGTGGCCTCCGCCTCCGCGGAGCGCGGGGCGAGCTCCTTGGTCGCGATCTCGCGGGTGAGCGCGAGCAGGTCGCGGGCCTCGTCGGTCGGGAGCTGGCGGCGGGCTGTCATGTGGCGCACGTTACCCGCGGAGCACGGGCTCTCAGGCCGGGGGCCGGACCACTCCCTGCTGGGCCAGCACGTCCAGCGCGTCGGCGACGAGGGTCGCGGCGTCGGGGTGCTCGCCCCAGCGCTCGCAGGCCTCGGCGACCAGCTCGGCGGTGGTGCGGGGGACGGCGAGCGCGAGCCACAGCCCGACGCCCAGGCCGGCCAGCACGCGGACCTGGTCGTCGACCATGACCACGACCTCGTCGGCGTACTCGACGGCGTCCTTCCACGGGGTGCGCGACCACGTGCCGGGCTCGGCGGCGGCCGGCGCGCCACCACGGCGGGGGTGGTGGACGAAGGGGGCGGGCGGCTGGGGGTCGCGGTCGAGCAGGGCGGCGACGTCGTCGGCCCAGTCGTCGAACTCGCGGTAGCGCAGCGTCCAGGCCCCGCCGCAGTCCTCGATCGCCGCGGCCAGGCGGCGCATCGGGTCGTCGAGGTGGACCAGCGAGGAGGTCTGCTCGACGACCAGGGCGATCGCCCGCGGCGCGGGCAACGGCTCGAGGCCCGTGTCGTCGTCGCCGCGCTGCAGCACCACGATGCGGTGCAGGCGCGCGGTCGTCGGTGCCACGGCCAGGCCGAGGTCGTCGGGGGAGACCGAGTCCTTCCCGCGCGGGTCGTCGGGGTCGGCCACCACGGACAGGGGCTTGGCGTGCGCGTGCACGCCGAGCCGCTGGTCGAGCGACACGGTCTCGTCGGAGAGGTAGCCCAGGTCGCGCGCGAGGCGGAGGACGGCGGTGGTCTTGCCGGCGCCGGAGGGTCCGACCACCGCGAGCGCGCGGCCCCGGTCGTCGGCGACCGCCCCGGCGTGCACGTTGACCCGCCGGCCCGCGGTGGCCTCCAGCGCCGCCAGCGTGACGCGGGTGGTGACGGCGTAGTCGTGGCCCGCGTGGTCGCCGTCGTCGAGCGCGACGAGGTCGATCGAGGAGGCGGCGGGGAGGTGGGTCAGCGCCCGGCTCCACTGGTGGCGCAGCCGCGCGGCGACCTCGCCCGTCACGGGGATGCCGATCGGGACCCCCATCGCGTCGACGACCAGCCCGCGCGTCTGCCCCTCGTCGCTCACCCGGCCAACTCTAGGGTGGGCGCGTGGGGAGGTCACGCGGTCGCCGGACGGCGTGGGGGCTAGCGGCGGCCTACCTCGTCGGGCTGGTGGTCCTGCTGGCCGGTCCGTGGGGGCTCGAGCTCAACCGGCTCACGGTGGGGCTCTACACGTTCTTCCGCTACGACTGGCCGGTCGCACCCGAATGGGCGCTGCCCCACGACTACGGCTTCGTCCTCAACGTCGTGCTGTTCGTGCCGCTGGGCGTGGTGCTCGTGGTGCTCACCCGTCGACCGTGGTGGGTCGCGACCCTGCTCGCCGCGCTGGGCTCGACGCTCGTCGAGGTGGTGCAGGGGCTGTGGCTCGACCGCGTGGGGTCGGTGGCCGACGTCGTGGCCAACACGCTCGGCGCCCTGGTCGGGGCGCTGCTGGTCACTCTTCGTCGACGACGCGGATGACGACGAGCTGGTCGACGAGCGCGGCCACGTCCTCGCGCACGTCCTCGACGTCGGCGTCGGCCATCGCCGCCGCCGCGGCGGTGACCTCCTCCAGCGTGCCGCCCTCGGCGAGGGCGAGCCACACCAGGCACCCGGAGCCCTCGAGCATGATGGGGAGGCCCTTCGGCACGCGCGTGAGGTAGGCGGTGGGCACATCGCCCACGTCGAGGTCCTCGAGGCTGACCCAGGCCACGTCGTCGGCGATGCGGTAGGTGTGGGTCACCGGCGTCGCACCCGCCTGCGGAGCTCGGTGACCGCACGGCGTACGCGCTCGCGCTGACGCGCACGCACGTCGTCCGCGGTCGGCGGGCGACCGAGCTCCATGCGGAGGTGGTCGCGGTTGACCCGCAGGGCGGAGGTCGCGAGGTCGACGCGGGCCCGCGTGGTGCGCGCCGCCGCCATCCGGGCGACCCACTCGTCGAGCCGGCTCCCGCCCTGGCTGAAGAACTTCCAGAGCCGGTAGGACGGGTCGCGCCGGTGCAGCTCGAGCTCGCCGATGCCGGCGGCGAGCGCCACCTCGGCGTCCAGCTCTGCGGCCAGCGCGCGCACCGCGGCCTGCTCGTCCGGCGTCGCGGCGCTCCACGCCCGGTCGACGTCGCCGCTGCCGCGCGAGCGCGCCGCGTGGAGCACCAGGACCAGCCGCTGCGCGGTCCGGTCGGGGACCGGGCACCCCCAGTGGGCGATCTCGCGCCACACGCGGTCGCGGAGGAGGACGTCGAAGGCGGCCTCGGGCTCGAGCCCCAGCCCCGGCCAGTGCGTGTGCACGTCGATCCAGCCCCAGTCGTCGTGCCACCAGTTCGCGGCGTGGGCGAAGGCGGAGCCGGTGGCGAAGTCGGTGCGCTGCTCCCAGCCGACCGACTCCAGCGCCTCGACGAGGCGGGGCAGGTGGCTCGGGCGCACCAGCACGTCGACGTCGCTGGAGTGGCGGCCCTCGGCACGGAGCCCGGGCAGGACCGCCGGACCCTTGAGGTGGAGCAGGTCGACCGCGTGGTCCTCGGCGAGCTTCTGCACGATGGCGTGGGCCAGGTGCACCCGGGCAGCGATCGGGGCGTCGCGCGGGGCGGCCTCGTCGCTCATGCGGCCCATCGTGCCAGTCGTCCGCGGGGGTCTTGCTGATTCGGGCCTGCCCCGCGAGGCGTGCGCCTAGACTCGCGCGCATGACCTTCGGGGACTTCGTGAGGCTGAGCCGCGCCTACGTCTGGGTGCTGGTCGGCTGCACGGTCCTCGGTGCGGTGCTGATGATGGCCAAGACCACCCGCGACCCGGTGCTCTACTCCGCCACGTCCTCGGGGCTCGTCGTGGTCGGCAACGCGACCAGCGCGGGTGAGGAGCAGGGCAACTCGGCGCTGGCGGAGGAGAAGGCCGGGCTCTACGCCTTCCTGGTCAACTCCCAGCCGGTCGCGGAGAAGGTCGTGGAGGACCTCGGCCTCGACGCCGCGCCGAGCGAGATCGCCGGCCGGTTCACGGCGTCGGTCAACGCCGACGTCAACGCCCTGACCGTCACCGCCATCGGCAGCACGCCCGAGGAGGCGCGCGACCTGGCCACGAGCGTGGTCGACGCCGTGGTCGAGTACGCCCAGGAGATCGACACCGGCGAGGCCAACCCCAAGCAGGACCCGCTGACCCGGATCGTCTCGATCACGCCGGCCGAGCTGCCCGGCGCGCCGTTCACGCCCAACTACCGCAAGGCCGCGATGAAGGGGGCCGCCGGCGGGCTCGGACTGGCGTACGCCTTCCTCATCGCGCGCCGCCTCATCGACCGCCGGATCCGCTCGGTCAAGCACGTCGAGGACGCCACCGGCGCCTCCGTGCTGGGCATCATCCCCAAGGAGGAGGCCCTCGACCGCGGCCACCGCGGGGTGCGCGGCGACCTCGGGCGGGCCGCCGAGGCCTTCCGCCAGCTGCGCACCAACCTCCGCTTCGTCGACGTCGACAACGAGCCACGCAAGATCGTGGTGACCTCCGCGCTCGCCGGCGAGGGCAAGTCCACGGTGTCGTCCAACATCGCGCGCCTGGTCGCCCAGGCCGGCACCCCGGTGCTGCTGATCGACGCCGACCTGCGCCGTCCGATGATCGCCAGCACCTTCGAGATCGACGGCGCGGTGGGCCTGACCCAGGCGCTCGCCGGCGACGTCGAGGTGCGCGACGTGATCGTCGACTCGGGGCTGCCCAACCTCAGCCTGCTGCCCGCCGGCCGGATCCCGCCCAACCCCAGCGAGCTGCTGGGCTCGCTGCGGATGAAGCAGTTCATCGACGAGCTCGCCGTCGACCACCTCGTCATCCTCGACGCGCCGCCGCTGCTGCCGGTCACCGACGCCGGCCTGCTCTCGGCCTTCTGCGACGGTGCGCTGCTCGTGCAGGCGGCGGGCAGGACCCAGATCGAGCAGAGCCAGCACTGCCGCCGCATCCTCGACCAGGTCGGCAGCCGGCTCCTCGGCGTCGTGCTCAACAAGGCCCCGGTCAAGGGAGCCGCTGCGGTCGCCTACGGCGGCGGCTACGGCGGGTACGGCGGCTACGGCAGCTACAAGGCCGAGGAGGCCACGCGGGAGAAGTACTCCACCGCGGGCAAGGGCCGGCGCAAGCTGGTCAAGACGTTCCGGGGCTGACCGACGGCGTGCGGTCGGTTCCCGTCGACCGGTGCGGCCCCAGCGCTCAGTACGCGCCGCGGCTGGCGAGCACCGCGGTGACGGTGCGGGCGAGGATCAGCAGGTCCTGGACCATCGACCAGTTGTCGACGTAGTAGAGGTCGAGGCGCACGGTGTCCTCCCACGACAGGTCGGAGCGGCCGGAGACCTGCCACAGACCGGTCATGCCGGGCAGGACGTTGAGCCGGCGCAGCATGTCGTCCTCGTACTGCTCGACCTCGCTGGGCAGGGGGGGACGGGGCCCGACCAGGCTCATGTCGCCGCGCAGGACGTTGATGAGCTGGGGCAGCTCGTCGAGGGAGAAGCGGCGGATGAAGCGGCCGGGCCGGGTGACGCGGGGGTCCTCGGTGCTCTTGAAGAGCACGTGGTCGCGCGCCTCCATCGCGGCCAGCCGCGCCTCGGCGTCGACGGCCATCGAGCGCAGCTTGAGGCAGGTGAACTCCTGCCCCTCGCGGCCTACGCGGGTCTGGCGGAAGAGCGCCGGACCGCCGTCGGTGCGGCGGATCCACACCATCAGGGCGAGCAGCACCGGCCAGACCAGCAGCAGCAGCAGGAGCGCCCCGACGACGTCGAAGGCGCGCTTGGCGTCGTTGGAGGCCAGCTGGGAGCGCGACCGGCCGAGGTGCATCAGGGGGAGCCCGGCGACGGGACGGATCCGCACGCGCTCGCTGGAGACGTCGGTGACGTTGGGGGCGACGATGATCTGCACGTGGGCGTTGTCCTCGAGCTCCCACGCCAGGCGCCGCAGCTGCGTGGAGGACTTCACCGCGCCCGCGGTGAAGAAGACGATGTCGGGCGAGACCTCGTCGACGACCGAGCGGACGTCCTCGATGAGCCCCAGGACCGGGACGCCCGAGATGGTCGTCTCCGGACCCGCGTGGACGCCCGGCACCAGGCAGCCCATCACCTCGTAGCCGAGCCACGGCTCGCGGGTCAGCACCTGGTGGACCTCGGCGATGTAGATCGGGCTGCCGACCAGCAGCACCTTCTCGTTGAAGTGGCCGGCGACGCGCAGGCGCTGGATGACCCGCCGCGAGAACAGCCGACCGAGCAGGAGCAGCAGCACGCCGATCGTGAAGAACAGCACGAAGAACCCGCGGGAGAGCGGGTAGTCCATGAGGAACGCCATGGTGGCGACGAGGGCGCCGGTGAAGAACGACCCGTTGACGGCGAGCTTGAACTCCTCGGTGCCGGCGCCGAGCACGTCGCGCTCGTAGGCCCCGAAGAAGGCGAGCATGACCAGCCACGTGGCGACGAAGAAGATGCTCGCGATCGCGGTGTTCTCCAGCACGTCGCCCGCGGCGGAGAAGACCGACAGCGTGAGGCGGAAGCGCAGCGCGAGGATCGTCGCGCTGCTGATCATGAGCAGGTCGACGGCCCCGACGAGCCACGGCAGGAGGCGCTTGCCCTCGGGTCGCACGCTCACCCCGCCCTCCTCTCGTCCTCGACGATCGCCCGGATCCGGTCGACGAAGCGGCGCTCGCCGAACTCCTCGGCCCGCTCGCGCAGGACCTGAGGGTCCCACGGGTGCTCCGCGGCGCGGTCGAGGGCCGCCGCGATGGACTCGGGCTCGGGGTGGTCGAAGAACAGGCCGGTCTCGTCCTCGACGATCGTGTCGAGGTAGCCGCCGCCGCGCAGCGCGACCGTCGGGACGCCGAACGCCGCGGCCTCCAGCGGGGTCAGCCCGAAGTCCTCGTGGCTGGCGGCCACCAGCACGGTGGCGCGGGAGTAGGCCCAGCGCATCTGGGCGTCGGTGAGGTCGCTGAACATCCGCGCGTTGTCGGGTAGCACGGCCCGCAGCCGGGCCTCATCGGGCCCGCGGCCGATGACCACGAGGCGGTGGCCGGAGAGCCGGGCCGCCTCGATCGCGGCGTCGACGTTCTTGTAGGGCAGCAGTCGCGAGACGACCAGGGCGTAGCCGTCGGCCCAGTCCGCGAGGTCGTCGACGGGCTGGCGCTCCGCGGTGGCGTCCATGCTGTGCGGGGCGGGCACGATCTCCGGGTCGATGCCGTACGTCGCCCGGATCCGCTCGCGCACCACCCGCGAGATGGCGAGGTAGCGGTCGGCGGACCGGGCCGCGCGCTTGTCCCAGCGGATCAGCGGGTGCTGCACCGCCTTCAGGCCCAGGCCCATGAGCGAGCGGTGGCTCGGACCGCCCAGGTAGCGCTCGCTGTCGTAGAGCCACCGGGCGGGGGAGTAGCAGTAGACGACCGACCTGCCCGCGATGTCGAAGCCGTGGGCCCACCCGCTGCTGGACACGATGGTGACGTCGGCGTCGACCTTGATCCGCGAGGCGGCCGGGGCCAGCAGCGGCAGGGCGCGGCGGTGGTCACGGCGCAGCAGGCGCACCCGGTTGAGCGGCGAGGTGACGATGCGCGCGTCGCGGAACTCGGGGTAGGTGCCGTCCGGGTCGTAGAGGGTCGTGTAGACCGTCGCGTCCGGGAAGGCCTTCATCAGCGTCAGCACCACCCGCTCCGCGCCGCCGCGCTGGGTCAGGTAGTCGTGGGCGATGGCCACGGTGGGCCGGGTCATGGGGCGAGCTCCTCGAGAAGTCGTGCGACCCGCTGGCGTCCGGCCAGCGGGGAGTACTCGGCCTCCCAACGCCGGCGGGCCCGGGTGGTCACGCCCCGGACCTCGGCGTCCGTCGCCCCGCTCGCCAGGGCGAGCACGCGCGCCAGGTCACCGGCGTCGCCCGCGCGGGCCACCCAGGGGTGCTCGGGGCCGGCCACCTCGGGCATCGCGCCGGCGTCGGAGACGACGAAGGGGACGCCGCTGGCCATCGCCTCCGCGACGACGAGGCCGAAGGGCTCGGCGGCGACGCTCGGGAACGCCACCACGTCGACGCGGGACAGCACGTCGGCACGCTCCACGTGGCCGAGCATCGTGACCTGCGCGGACGACCGGTCGAGCGCCCGCAGCACGACGTCGCGGCGCTCGGGCGCCACGTGCCGGTCGTCGCCCCCCACGAGCAGCTCGACCTCGCGCCCCGACGACGCGGCCAGCGAGCCGGCCGCCTCGGCGAGGACGTGCAGGCCCTTCTCCGTGGTCAGCCGGCCCAGGAACCCGATCCGCAGCCGCTCGGCCGGCGCCGGGCGCTCGAGGAGGGACAGCTCCTCGGTCCAGTTGAGGTGCACCCGGGCGCCGGCCACGTCGCGGGTCATCGCCAGCGACGGCACCACCACCCCCAGGGCGGGACGGCGCGCGAGCACGAGTGCCGCGGCCTGGGCGCGCGACTGCGGCTGCTGGTGCAGGTGCACGATCCGGCGCCGGTGGCCCGCGGTCGCCATCGCCGGCACCAGCCCGTGGCACCACAGCAACCCGTCGCGGTGGCGGTCCCACGCGCGCAGGGCACGCATGAACGCCGGGCGGTGCGGCGTGCCGACGGTCCGCACGGCGAGCCCCTCCGCGGTCGCGGCGTCGGCCAGCTCGCCGTCGGCCGTGACGACGTCGACGTCGCGCCCGAGCGCGGTGAGCGCCTCAGCGTGCCGCAGCAGCATCCGCTCGCCACCGCCGAGGTCCGGGTTGTTCGCGACGAGGTGCACCCGCTCAGCCATCGGAGACCCCCGGCGGCTCCTCGCGCAGGGCGCAGCCGAGGGCGACGGCGACGGCGATCGCCATCGGGGTGTCGAGCAGCACCTCGCCCAGGGTCAGCGCCATGACGGCGGTGCCGATGATCGCCGCCTGGGCGGCGGCCGCGGTCGTGTCGCCGTGCCGCGAGCGCGACGACAGGCGCAGGAAGGCGTACGCCAGCAGGGCGAGCACCAGCAGCAGCGCTCCCCAGCCGCCCTCCTGGCGGGTGGCGAGGTAGCTGTTGTGGAAGAAGAACTCGAGGTCCTGGATGCGGACCCGAGCCGTGCCGGGGCCGTTGCCGTACCACGGGGCGCCCGCGATCTCGACGCGCTCCTGGGCGATGATGCGGTCCCGGAGCGCGTCGCTGCCGGAGCGGTTGGAGAAGGGTCCGAAGGTCTGGACGTCGTCGGGGATGTTGCCGACCAGCCAGATGAGCACGCCGACGAACACGGCCCCCCGGAAGAGGCCGAGGCGGCGCCCGACGGCGATCCACGCCACCGCGAAGGCGGTCGCGAGCAGGCCGGTGCGTGAGTAGGTCAGGACGAGGCCCGCGACGATCGGGACGGCCAGCGCGGCTCGGACCTTCCTCCGGTCGTCGGCGAGGAAGACCGCGAGCACGCCGAGCACGGCGAGGAAGTACGCGCCGGCGTTGGGGTCGGCGAGGTAGCCGGTCAGCCGGCTTCCGTAGGCACCGCCACCGATCCCCACGACGCCGAGCAGGACGACGGCGACCAGGCCGGCTCCCAGCCCCGCGCCCACCGATCGCAGCGAGAGCCGCCCGGTCCCACCTGCCCAGACGAGCCCGCACAGGATGACGACGTGGCCCACCCGACGGGTCCAGTCGATCTGGTTGGCGACGCCGGAGTAGACCAGCAGGGTCACCAGGCCGGCCATCAGCAGGATGACGGCTTCAGGGATCTTCGCAGCGCCGCGCGCCGGCCGGAACAGGCAGAGCCCGACGAGCGCCGCCATCGCGAGCTCGTTGACGGGAAACCCGGCCACCTCGAGGGCGCGGAACGGGAGCGCCGCCATCAGCGCGAAGTCGGTGATCCGGATCTCGCGGTCGGCCTCGTCGGCCCGCTCGACCGTGCGGTCGGGGAGGTCCCAGGGCGACTCGACGCGCCTCACCGGTCGACCTCGAGCGTGTCGTAGACCTCGGCGATCCGCGCGCACATGTCCGCGACGGTCGGCCACCCGGTGAGGCCGGGACGAGTGGGCGTCTCGAGGCCCTGCTGCTCGAGCGCCGCGGCGACCGCGGCCGGGTCGTCGGCGTCGACGAGGCAGCGGGCGGGCAGCATCTCGGGGTTGCCGCCGACGTCGCTGGCGACGACGCCGAGGCCGTGGGCGGCCGCGTCGAGGAGGGCGTAGGAGCAGTTCTCCCAGACCGACAGCATGGCGACGACGTCGTGCGTGGCCATGGCCTGCGCGGGGTCGGCGAAGCCGGGCAGGGTGACCACCTCGTCGAGGCCGAGGGCCGCGACGTGGGCACGCAGTGCCCGCTCCTCCTCGCCCGTCCCGGCGATGGTGAGCCGCGCCTCCGGGTGCCGGCGGTGCAGCGCGGCGAAGCCGTCGACCAGCGCGGTCAGCCGCTTCTCCGCCGCGAGCCTGGCCAGCGAGAGGATGCGCAGACCGCCCTCCCTCGGTGGTCGAGGTGCAAGCGAAGCGAGCCTCGAGACCACGGGGTCGACGCCGTTGGGGATGACGGTGATGGGCCCGCGCGGGTGCCACTTCTCCCGCATCGCGTCGGCGGTCGCCCGGCTCACCGCGACGACGGCGTCGAAGCGCCGCAGGCGGGCCGTGTGGACCCCCGCCATCACCCGCGCCTTCGCGGCGGAGCGGTGGTAGACGAGGTCGTCGTGGGCGATGCCGTGCTCGGTGGTCACCAGCCGCGGGCCGCGGGGGCCGACGGCCAGGGCGGCGACGACGTCGGCGTGGGAGAGGTGGCTGTGCACGACGGCAGGACGGAGCGTGCGTACGGCGTGACGCAGCGACGCGACCGACGCCCGGGTGCCGTGATCGGGTCCGAACGGCTCCTCCAGCACCGCGGCGCCGAGCTCGCGCAGCGCGTCGGGCAGCTCGCCCGGGGGCGTGAGGAACACCAGCCGCCAGCCGGGCACGCCGGTCGCCGCGACGTCGAGGACGTGGCGTGCCACCCCGGCCAGGTTGCTGACCGGGACCACCCACAATGCCGTCTTCTGGGCGAGTGGCTGCGTCAGAACCATTGCTCCAACCGCTCGAGGGCGATCCAGAAGCCCTCGCCGTCGTTGACGTGGCCCTGCCAGATCTCCGGGATGAAGCTCACCCCGGGCGACATCGTGTCGAGCTGCTGGGCCAGCACGGCCCAGTCGATCTCGCCGTCGCCGACCTGCACGCCCTCGCCGTCGACGCCGGTCGCGTCGACGAGGTGGAGGTGCTCGGTGTGCGGGGCGAGGAGGTCGGTGGCCTCGGCGAACGACATGCCGAGGTAGTTGGCCGACAGCTTGGAGTGGGACACGTCGAAGCAGAGCCGGCGGCCGTGGCGCTCGGCGAACTCGGCGGTGTCGCGCGGGTCGACGAAGAGGTTGCAGTAGAGCTGCCCGCCCATGTACCAGGGGTAGGGCGGCAGGGTCTGCGCGCACAGCCGCACGCCGGCGTCGTCGACACGGGCGAGGCCGGCCGCCACCCGGGCGTACATCTGCTCGCGCTCGGCAGGGGCCACGAAGGCGTCGGTGGTGAACCCGCCGAGGCTCGCCACGATGACCGGGCCCTCGGTCTCGCCCTTCGCGTCGGCATGCTTCGTGAAGTGCTGCTGCATCTCGCGGGTGGTGTCGACCACGCGCTGGAGCTCGCGGATCGAGCGCTCCCAGTGGGCGTCGTCCTCGGAGGCGAGGTTGAGCAGGAAGTCGCCGGCGAAGAGGTCGGGGGAATGGGTGGTGAAGCCCATCGGCAGGCCGCCGTCGTAGGCCGCGAAGACGTCGGCGACCGGCAGGTCGAGGTCCTTGTAGGAGAAGTGGAACTCGAGGAAGTCGGGGGTGGTGTCCTTCGTCATCGCGTCGATGTCGTGGTAGCGCACGGCCAGGCCCCACGGGCGGTCGAACTCGTAGGAGCGGCCCTTCGGGGCGGCGTCGCCGAGGTCGGTGGCGTAGAAGAAGTCACCGGCCTCGAGCGCGCGGCTGGTGGTGCGCCCGACGAGACGGTCGAAGGCGTTCGGCTGGAGGCCGCGGCCCGGGCTCTTGATGTCGACGTCGTCGGCGGTGAGCACCTCGCCGACCTCGATGCGGCGGGCGGCGACGAGGGACTTGGCGAGGTTGACCCGGTTCATCATCTCGCCGGTGGAGACCGCGCGCGGCGCGGCGGTGCCGAGGGCCTCCTCGACCTCGCGGACGCGCTGCACCATCTCCTTGAACTCACCGGGCAGCAGGCTGACCTTGTGGTCGTTGCCCTCGAGGTCGCGGTCGACGGTGAAGTGCTTCTCGATGATCCGCGCGCCGAGCGCCACGGCGGCGACCGGGACGTGGAACCCGCGCTCGTGGCCCGAGTAGCCGACCGGCGCCTGGGTGAGCTCGGCGAGTCGGGTGAGGTAGGCGAGGTTGATGTCCTTGAACGGCGCCGGGTAGGTCGACTGGCAGTGCAGGAAGGCGTGCGGGACGCCGGTGCTGCGCACGACCTCGACGGTCTCGCGGATCTCGCCCTCGGTGGACATGCCGGTCGAGATCACCATCGGGGTGCCGCTGGCGGCCATGTGGCGCAGCAGGGCGTGGTTGGTCATGTCGGCCGAGGCGACCTTCAGCGACGGCACGCCGTAGTCGACGAGCCGGTCGACGCTGACCGGGTCCCAGGCAGTGCACATGACGTCGATGCCGATGTCGCGGCAGTGGTCGAAGACCTCGAAGAGCCCGTCGGCGCCGAGGTCGTACTTCGCGAGCAGGTCGAGGGTGTACTGCGGGCCGAGGTCCTCCCCGCCCGAGCCCGACGAGCCCTGGCGGTAGAGCGACTCCATGTCGCGCATCTGGAACTTCACGACGTCCGCGCCGGCCTCGACCGAGAGGTCGACGAGCTTCCTGGCCATCGAGACGTCGCCCTGGTGGTTGATCCCGATCTCGGAGATCAGCAGGGTCGGCGCGTCGGCCGCCACGACGTGGCGACCGATGCGCAGCTCGTCGGCGCGGTTGATCGCGACCGCGACGAGGTGGCCGCGGTCGTCGACGAGCGCCACGTGCTCGATGCCCGAGCCGAAGGCGTGGGAGATCTCGGCCGGGCTGCTGCCGACGGGCAGGCTGCGCGGGGAGGTGTTGGCCGCCTCGATCGCCGGGACGTCGACCGTCAGGCTCGCCGCGGTGCTCACCCAGCGGCGGAAGTCGCCGTCGGAGAGCACGCCGTCGAGGTGACCGTGGGAGTCGACGAGGAAGATCACGCGCGCCTTGTTGGCGGTGATCTTCTCCAGGGCGCGCAGGACCGGGTCGCCCGAGTAGACGACGTACGGCGTGAGGTCACGCTCGATGATCAAGGCAAGAGCCTTCCTTCGGTGTACGTACGCACACCACGGTAGCCAGCGCGGCGCTCAGGCGCGGGAAGTCGGCCCAATGCGTGACAGCAAACGGGCCGCCAGGGCCACGTCGAGCTCGGTGTCGATGTCGATCCCCTCGTCCTCGGCCATCACGAACAGCCCGATGCGACCGCCGAGGCGGTTGTCGTGCTGCTCGTAGACGTCGGTGCGGGTGACGTAGAGGGAGCCGGTCTCCCGGTAGCGACGGGTGGCGTCGGTGAGGTCCTGGCGCCGCGGGCGCGCCGCGACGTCGTAGGCCGCCGTGGGCGGGTCGCCGGCCTGCCAGACGAACGGCGGCTGCTCGACGACGCCGACCATGGAGTCGACGCCGCTCGCCGCGAACTCGGCGAGGGCGCGGGCCAGGGTGTCGTCGTGGCGCACCGGGGAGGTCGCCTGCAGCAGCATCACCGCGTCGGGGCGGCCGCGGTCGGCGCTCACCTCGTCGATCGCGTGACGGACGACCGGCTCGGTGGGGGTGGTGTCCTGGGCGAGCTCGGCGGGCCGCAGCCACGGCACGCGGGCACCGGCCGCGCGGGACACCTCCGCGATCTCCTCGTCGTCGGTCGAGACGAGCACGTCGAGGCCGGGGGTGGCCAGGGCCTGCTCGATCGTCCACACGATGAGGGGCTTGCCGCCCACGTCGAGCAGGTTCTTGCGGGGCACGCCCTTGGACCCGCCCCGGGCCGGGACCACGCAGAGGGTCACGACGCGCCCCTGTCGGCCGCCGCCTCGACGATCTCGGCGACCCGGCGGGCGGGCTCGACGGCCGACCGGGCGGGCGCAGGCGTGGGGGAGTCTCCGAGACGGTGCATGCCGTAACGCTCCCAGAACTCGCCGAGCCACGCGGGAGGTCGCGGGAAGTCCACCCACGCCTCGCGCCCGCGCGCGGCCGCCTCCAGCACGCCGGTGGAGAAGACGCTCACGACCGGCGACTCGAGCTCCACCAGCGGCGGACCGTCGGTGACCACGTGGACACCGGCGCGCTGGTAGGCGCGCAGCACCGCGCGGGACGTCACGTCGCGCTCCGACGGGTGGGGGCGGTAGACCGCGCCGTGCTCGCGGCAGGTCGTCAGGGCGGCGTGCGCGAGGCGTGCCCGGGAGATCTCGGCGGCGTGACCCTGCCCGAGGTAGGTGAGCGGCCCGGTCGTCGCGCTGGTCGAGGAGGGTGCGTCGGCGTTGCCGCTGGTCGAGGAGGGCGCCCCGGCGCCCGTCACGAGACCCGCCTGCCACAGCAACTGGCTGCCGACGACGGTGGTGTCCACGTCGTGGCGCCCGGCGGCCCAGAACCGGGCGTCGGCGTCGGTCCAGGCGAGCAGCCGCGCCGCCCGTGGCAGCGGTGGGGCGTACGGCGTGAGCGCACCGTGCTGGGAGACGAGGAACGGCAGGTCGCGGGTCTCAGCGATCGCGAAGGCGGCCTCGCCAATCGGCGTGTAGTGGCCGGCAGCGAGCACGACGCGCGGAGACACCAGGTCGGCGAGCCGCGAGAGCGCGCAGGTGGTGCGGCGGTGGTCGTCGTAGTCGGCGGGTGCGGTCCAGCCGGGCGGTGCGACCACGGCCGTGCGACCCGCGGGCAGGTGGGCGAGGGGAGCCACGACGGCTCCCGCGAAGCTGGCGTGGGTCGCCTCGACGGCGACCAGGACATCGGCGCCGTCCTGGGGCAGGTGGAGCTCGACCAGCGCCGGGGCAGGCGGCCGCAGGCGGGCGCGAGAGGCACGCACCGCGAAGCGGACCGCGTGGCGCGACTCGTGCCACCGACGCCAGGCGACCAGGTCGGCCGGGTGCCTCAGACCGTCGCCCACAGGTCCTCCAGGACGGCGGCGCGCCGGTCGAAGGTGTGCTCGGCGAGCGTGCGTGCCCGCGCTGCTCGACGGATCCCGTCCGTCCAGTTCCGATCGACCTGCACCCGCTGGCACAGATCGACGAGCTCGTCGCCCGTGGTCCAGGTGAGGACCTCGGCACCCGGGTCGTAGAGGTCGGCGACGTCGTCGCGGTCGATGAGCTCGACGGCGCCCACGCCCGCGGCCTCGAAGGTACGCATCGTGAAGCCGTCCTGGTCCCCGTGCAGGTTGAGGGTGGCCGCGGACGAGGTCATGACGTCGTAGGCGCGGGCCCGGGAGAGGTCGCGCTCGGCGGGGATGTCCGGCGTGCCGACGCGCCAGGTGCGGAGCCGGTCGACGGGGTGCGACGACCAGTCGCGGCCGTAGGCGCGGACCGGCACCCCTCGTTCGTGCAGCAGGGCCATCACCGCCTCGCGAGAGGGGTAGCGGGCGCCGACGAAGCTCACCTGGGGCGTGCGCAGCGCCGTCGGGCTCGGCACCAGGCGGTGGTCGAAGGCGAGCGGCAGGTGGCGGGCCTCGACGCCCTGGGCCACCAGGTCGGCCGTGTCGTGGGCGGAGTAGGTCGCCAGGGGCCCGATCGACCCCAGCAGCTCGGGAGTCCACTGGGTGCGGCGGACCTCGTCGTAGAGCCAGGTCACGCGGGGGAGGCCGACGATGGCGTCCCAGAAGTCGGTGCCCAAGGTGTCGCCCTTGACGATGACGACCACCTCGGGGCGCGCCGCGCCCACGGCCTGGACCGCATGGGCGGTCTGCTCGCGGGCCAGCTGTCGCTGGCTCCCCGCCCCGAGCTTCTGCGGGAGCTGGTGGCGCAGCTGGTGCCGCACCCGCCCGGCAACACCGCCGTGGTGGTCGTAGAGGTGGGTGGTGACCAGGTGGCCACGCTCGGCGAGCGAGGTGGCGATCGCGGCGTGGTAGCCGTGGAAGCGCGGGCTGACGAGCAGGAGCCGCACGGTCAACGCCCGCCCCGCGCACGACCTGCGCGGGCCGACGCCTGGAGGCTGAGCGCGACCAGCTTGTGGGCGACGTAGTGGGGGAGCCGGTCGGCCACGCGGTCAAGAGTGCGACCGGTCGCAGAGACCGAGCGCGCCGTGGCCAGGCGCGAGGCGCCCCCGACGAGGGAGTTCCAGGTCGACCGCTCGGCGGCGTTGTCGGGCCACACGTCGCCGTGCTTCTCGACGAACTTCGCGAACGCCGCCCCCGAGGCGTAGGCGCGCTCGAGGCGCTCCACCGTGCTGGTGACGGGGCCGTGGTGGAGCGTGCTGAAGCCCGGCGCGACGAGGATCTCGCGTCCGAGGAGGTGGAGGCGGTAGCCCCACTCGATGTCCTCCCAGCCGTAGGCGCGGAAGTCCTCGTCGTAGCCGCCCACGCGGCGGAAGTCGTCGGCGGTCGTCGACACGTTGCCCGACCACCACTGCCACGTGCGCTCGGGCGGGGTCGCGAAGGCTGCCGACCGGATCGCCTCGTCCGCCTCGATGCCGTAGGCACGGGCGTAGGCGGTATCAGGAAAGACGTCGCGGCACATGGCGATGACGCCGCGGCTCCCCTCGTCGTGGAGCCGCACGTGGTGCTCGACGAAGTCGGCCTCGAGCTCGAGGTCGTCGTCGGCGCGGATGAGCACGTCGCTGCGGCTGTCGAAGAAGCCGGCGTTGAGCGCCGCCGCGCGTCCGCGGTTCTCCGGGAAGACGATCGAGCGAACCGGCAGGTCGTCGGCATGGCGGCGCACGACCGCCTCGGAGTCGTCGACGTCCCCGTCGATCACGACGACCATCTCGACGTCCTGCTCGGTCTGCCTGCGCAGCGACTCGAAGAGCACCGGCAGACGGTCCGACCCGCCGCGCGAGGGGACGACGATCGATGCCCGGGTCATGGTGCGTGACTCTAGCGTCGCGAGGGCGGACACCTCCGTGGAACGGCGACTAGGCTCGCGCCGATGAGTGACTTCGAGGGCCTCAACGAGGCGACCTACCGCCGGGCCGGGATCGTGGAGGAGTACGCCGCCCACGACGAGCTGCAGGAGGGCGAGGTCCGCGTCCTCGACCGGGTCGGCGACCTCTCCCGGGTGCGCCTGCTCGACATCGGGGTCGGTGCCGGGCGCACCACCGGACAGCTGTCGGAGCGCGTCGCGTCGTACGTCGGGATCGACTACTCACCCGAGCTGGTGGAGGCCTGCCGGCGCCGGCACCGGGGTGCCGAGGTCTCCGTGGGTGACGCGCGCGACCTGTCGCGCTTCGCCGACGGATCGTTCGACCTGGTGCTCTTCTCCTTCAACGGTCTCGACTACGTCTCCGACGACGGCCGGCGCCGCGTCCTGGCAGAGGTGCGTCGGGTCCTCGTCCCGGGCGCGACCTTCGTCTTCTCGTCCCACAACCGTGACTACGCCCAGCTCGGTCTGATGCCGTGGCGGACCGGCCGTCCGGGGCGCACGATGCTCAAGCAGAGCGCCCACGCGCTGCTCCACACGCGTCGTCGGCGCCGGATGAGGCGCCGTGAGCTGGTCGGCCCCGACCACGCCCTGGTCAACGACAACGCCCACGACTGGTCGCTGCTCACCTACTACGTCTCACCGCCCGACCAGGTCGCCCAGCTGCGCGACGCCGGCTTCACGGTGGTCGAGTGCTTCGACCAGTGGGGCGAGGCCAGCGCGCGCGACGAGCGCTCGGTCTGGCGCCACTACCTCGCGCGCTGAGGCGCTCGCCAGGCGTCGCGCAGGTCGTCCGACAGCTCCCGGACCGGGTGAACCGGGCGTCCAGCCGCGCGCCGCACGGCGCCCGTGGCCGCGTTGAGCAGCGCCACACCGGTCAGGAGGGCGCGCAGGCGCCCCAGCCCACCCCACTTGGCGGCGTAGGTCAGGCGCGACTCGGCGAGCCATCCCCGGGCGCGGCCGGGGTCGGAGGAGGCCCCGCCGACGTGGTCGAGCTCGATCGAGCCGAGGTAGACCCGCGCCACTCCAGCGTCGGCGAGACGACGCTGGAGGTCGACCTCCTCGGCGTACATGAAGTAGCGCTCGTCGAAGCCGCCGACGAGGTCGAAGGCCACGCGCGGGAGCAGCAGGCACACCCCGGCCATCCAGTCGACCGGGCGGTCGGCGCCGGGTCGGGCGTGCAGGTCCTGTCCGATGGCGCGCGCCCACCAGTCGGCGCCCTGGAAGCGGCCGAGCACCCGGACGGCCTCGACGGCCTGGAAGCGGGGGCGGGGGAAGCGGCGCGCGGTCTGCTCGACGGACCCGCCGGTGCGGACCGCCGGACCCGCGAGGGCGGGCTGCCACGGCGCCGCGGCTGACACCAGGCGCCGCGCGAAGCCGCGCTCGAAGGTGACGTCGCTGTTGAGGAGGAGCAGGAGGTCGCCGTGCGTCGCCGCGACCCCCGTGTTGACGGCCGACCCGAAGCCACCGTTGGTCGCTCGACGGACCACGCGGGCCCCGTCGATGTTGCGGAGGGGCTCGGGGGAGCAGTCGTCGACCACGACGACCTCGGCGACACCCGGCTCGTCACGCAGGAGCGCGACGAGCGCCTCCACCCCGGCGGGGTCGCCGTAGTGCGGGATCACCACCGAGACCTCGGAGGACGCGGTCGGGAGGCTGGCGGGTGCGACGGGCGACGGGGTCATGGCCTCGAGAGTGGTGGGCGGACGTGCGGCGCAGCCTAGCCCGGAGTCGGCGGACCGCTCACTACGATCGGCGCATGCCCAGCCCTGTCTCGTGGATCGCTGCGCGCACCAGGGCCGGGCTCCCTCCCGGTGCCGTGCAGCGGCTGCAGTCCGCCAAGCACCACGGCGCCGTCTTCGTCAAGCGAGCACGGTGGGGCTTCCCCCACTGGCGTGGCCCGCTGCTCGAGCCGCTGCACGCCTGGCGCCAGCAGCGCCGTCCCCGTCCCTTCCCCGCCGCCGACTACGCCGACACCTGGCTGGGGTCCTCCGCGCCTGCACGTCCGGTCGAGCCCGGGGAGCCCGTCCCGCGCCGCATCTTCGTGGTGTGGACGGGTGACAACGAGATGTCCGCCCCGCGTGCGCGCAACCTCGATGAGCTGCGCCGGGTCAACGCTGATCTCGACGTCGTGCTCGTGACACCGCAGACGGTCGACGAGTGGCTCGTCCCCGACGTGTCGCTGCCGTCCCACTACGAGCACCTGTCGCTGGTCCACCGCTCCGACGTGCTGCGTGCCTACCTGCTCCACGTGCACGGTGGTGGCTACAGCGACGTGAAGCGTCCGCTCCAGTCGTGGAGCGGGGCGTTCGACCGGCTCGAGGCGTCCGACGCCTGGCTGCTGGGGTACACCGAGCGCCACCGGCTCTTCGTGCCTCTCGTGGGTGGGCAGATGCAGAAAGACCTGCGATCGGTGTCGCAGCAGCTCATCGGTTACGGCGGGCTGATCGCGCGACGTCGCACAGCCCTGACCCAGGAATGGTGGGACCGAGTCTGCACGGTCTTGGACCAGGAGTCCGGCGCGCTCCAGGAACATCCCGGAAACGTACGCGGCGACAACTCGGGATACCCGCTCGCGTGGACCGAGGTCCTGGCTCACGTGGCAGCGCCCCTGACCTGGAAGTACCAAGACCACGTCCTGCACGATGAGCGTGTCCTGCCGGAGCTGAGGAACTACCAGTGACGCGGTGACGTGCCGGTTGCCAGTCGGGGCGTGGCTACACTCAGCCAGTGCCGCTGCTGGTCGTGGTCCCTCCCGGTCCCGTGGACCTGCGCGACGGACGCTTCTCCACCACCGCCAAGTTCGCCGACGGGATGGCGATGTACGCCGAGCTGTGGCCCGGCGAGGTCGCGGTCCTGGGCGCACCTGCCGAGGCCTCGGACGAGACCAACCTCGGTGCCGTCGTGCTCGATGCGGCGCACCTGCCCTACGCCGTCGTCACCACCACCGACCTCGTGGGATCGCTCCGCTTGATGGGCGCCGACGTGGCGCTGCTGCCGCTCGACGAGCGGTTCGGGGACGTCGTCGGCGTGGCGGGTCGCACGGTCCTGGCTGCGGAGCACACCGGGCGGTCGCGGCTCGAGATGGTGCTCGCGTCGCCGGTGGCCCCGCTCGACCGGTTCCGCGCGGAGGTCGGCTTCCGGCGGCTGACGCCGCGCCTGCAGCGCCTCGTGGCGCGCTCGGACGGCGTCCAGTGCAACGGCGAGGTCGCCTGGCAGGCCTACGCCCCGCACAGCCCGGCGCCGCTGCGCATCCACGACAGCCGGGTCAGGCTCGCCGACGTGCGCGAGGCCCGTCGGGTGCACCAGGAGTGGCAGCCCGGGTCGCCGCTGAGACTGGCCTTCTCCGGTCGGCTGATCGCGATCAAGGGCCCCGAGCATGCCGTCGAAGCCCATCAGCTCCTGCGCGCGGCGGGTGCCGACGCGAGCCTCGACGTCTACGGCGACGGCGAGATGCGTGGCGCCCTCGAGGCGACGTCCCCGGACGTGACGTTCCACGGGAGCCTCGACTTCTCGACGCAGTGGTGCCCGACGGTCGCGTCCTCCACCGACCTGATGCTGCTCCCGCACGTGCAGTCCGACCCTGCCGGCACCTACCTGGAGTCCGCCGGGATGGGCGTCCCCGTGCTGGGGTTCGACAACGTCGCGCTGCGTCACCTGGTCGAGGTCGCGGGGCTCGGGTGGACGGTGCCGCCACGCAGGCCCGATCTCCTCGCGCGCAGGGTGGAGGAGCTGATGGAGAGACCCGACGAGCTGCGCCGCGCGGGTGAGGCCGGTGCCGCCTTCATGGAGGAGCACTGCTTCGAGCGCGACTTCGGTGCCCGCGTGGAGCACCTGCGCCGACTGGTGGCGTCAGGCGTCGAGTGACCCGAGCGCCACGAGGCGGGCGAATCCCTGGTCGCGCTGCTTGAGCTCGGTGAATGTTCCCTGCGCGCGGATCCGGCCGTCCTCGAGGAAGACGATCGTGTCGCAGTCCTTCACCGTGGACAGGCGGTGGGCCACGACGATCAGGGTGACCCGGCCCCGCAGCGCCGTCATCGTGCGGGAGATTTTGTGCTCGGTCTCGTTGTCGAGGGCTGAGGTCGCCTCGTCGAGGACCAGCAGCGACGGCTGGCGGTAGAGCGCGCGGGCGATCCCGACCCGCTGGCGCTGACCGCCCGAGATGCGGGCGCCGCGCTCGCCGACCTCCGTGTCGAGACCGTTGGGGAGATGCACCAGCACGTCGGTCAGGCCGGCCTGCTCGACGGCCCGCGTCAGGTCGGGATCGGGGTCGGGCGCCGGCGCGGCGGTGAAGCGGATGTTGTCGCTCAGCGACTCGTCGAGGAGGTAGACGTCCTGCGGCACCATCGCCAGACCGGCGCGCCATCGCGGCAGGTCGGAGCGCACGTCGACGCCGTCGGCCAGGATCCGTCCGCCCGTGGGCTGGTGGAAGCCCAGGACGAGGTCGACCAGGGTCGTCTTGCCCGCACCGCTCGACCCGACGAACGCGACCGACGACCCGGCCGGGATGCGGAGCGAGACGTCGGTGAGGACCTCGCGGGTGGACTCGGGGTAGTGGAAGCTGACCCGGTCGAGCACGAGGTCGCTGGTGAGCGGCAGCCGATCGGTGGTCGCCGGTGCGGACTCGGGTTCCTCGCTGGCCAGGGCGAGGTCTCCCTTCACGAGGTCGAGCGCCGGGATCCCCGACCGCACCAGGGTCAGCGATGCCAGGCAGCGCACCATGCTCGGCAGGATCCGGAAGCCTGCAACGCCGAAGAGCGCGATCGTCCCGAGCGCCTGCTGCGGGTCGTTCTGCGCGTAGGCCAGGACGGTCATGAGCCCGATCCCGGCGACGAACAGGATCTCCAGGACGTACTTGGGCAGCTCGCCCAGGAAGGCGGCGGTCCGCTGGGCGGCACCAGCGCGGGTGCGGCTGTCCCGGTAGGCATCGACCATCATGTCCTGCTCGTGGCGCAGCTGGATCTCCTTGATGCCGCCGAGCGACTGCAGGGTGATCTTGTTGGACGTCTGCGCCTCGTCCAGGAGCACGATGGCCGATGAGCGGACGCGTCCCTTGACGCTCCGCTGGAGGAGCCACGCGGCCACGGCGAAGTAGCAACCCACCACGAGGGTCGCGAAGGGACTCACCACGAGGAGCGTGACGCTGAGGGCTGCCAACGTGATGGCCTCGGTGGCCGCGGAGATCGAGCCAAGCACCACGGCGGTGTAGACCGCCCCGGATCCCTCGTTGAGCACCCGGAGCAGGTCCGGAGTTCCGCGACGCACGTGGAGTGCGTACGGGGCCTTGAGGTAGTAGTTCAGCAGACCGGACGACGTGCGGATGGACTGCTTCATGATGAAGCCGATCGACCACCACCGGAACGCCATCGACCCCAAGCCCTTCACCACGAAGCCGGCGAAGACCAGCCCGGCGACGTAGATGGCCAGGGTCGGGGTCGAGGGGTTCCCGAGGAGGTCCGACAGGAACCTCAGCTGCGTGTTGTCCGCAGGCGAGTCACCCGTGGCGAGTGCCATCAGAGGGAGCACCGCGACCACCGCCACCGCCTCGGTCACCGCGATGGCGAGGGATCCCGCGAGGAGGAGGATCAGACGCAGGCGGGTGCGAGCGTCGAAGAGAGCGCTCATCACCGTGAGGAGGCGCTTCACGAGATCTCCTCGGTGTGCTGAAGTCAGGGCGGCCGGTCCGCGGCGAGTCTAGACTGCGCGGCATGTGCGACGTGGCCGACCTCGACGACCTCGTCGGGTCCGGGAACCGTCCCGGATGACCGAGACGCACGAGGACTCCCGGGGTCCGCAGGTCACCGTCGTCGTCCCCCACTACGGCGACCCGCGCCCGACGCTCGTCGTCTGCGCGCAGCTCCTCGTCCAGCAGGGCGTGGAACTCGAGGTCGTCGTCGCGGACGACGCGTCGCCCGAGCCGATCACCGTGCCCGAGGGTGTGCGCCTGGTGCGACGAGAGGTCAACGGCGGGTTTGCGGCCAACGTGAACTCGGGGCTCGCGGCCGCCCAGGGCGAGCTGTGCCTCGTCCTCAACAGTGACGCACAGCTTCGCGACACGGCGGTGGCGGATCTGGTCCGCGCTGCGGCGCCGTTCCAGCCCTGCGTGGCAGCCCCGGCGATCACAACCGTCGATGGTCGGTGGGAAGACTCGCGCCACCGCTGGCCTACTCCCCTTCGCATCGCCGTCTCGCTCGCCCGACCCGTGCCGCACCTGACCCGCATTCCCCGTGTGCGTCGCTGGCTGCTCGAGCAGCGGACTGTGCTTGACGAGGCTCCCACTCCAGCTGAGTGGGTGAGCGGCGCAGCATTCATGGTGCCCACCGAGGTGCTGCGAGGGGTTGGCGGACTCGACGAGGGTTTCTTCATGTACGGAGAGGACGTTGACCTGCAGCACCGGTTGAGCGCGCAGGGGGTGCCGTCCCTGCTCTTCCGTTCGGTGGAGGTGGCCCATGTCGGAGGTGGCTCGACCGATCCCGCTCGTGCGGGGGCTTGGTCGCTGCGCGCCCGGTGGGTGTACGCGGAGCGGCGCGGCTGGGCCGGGCGCTTGCGCGCCCTCCTCTGGGTCACTGCGACCGTCAATGCTGCGTGGAACCTCGGTGCACGCATCGCCGGAAAGAAGGTTTCGGTGCGGCGCGAGCTGCGCCACGACGTCCTGCGGGCGCGGGGCCGCACCTACTGATCCACGACGACGCGGCCACCCGGCCCGGAGCACCACCACACGGAGGGAACTGCATGCGCAGACTGGTGATCGCACCCCACATGGACGACGAGTCGCTGGGGTGCGGCGGCTTGCTGGCCAAGTACCCCAAGGACGCGACCGTGCTGGTCGTCACCGAGAGCGGTGACCAACGGCGCGCCGAGCACTCTCGCGCCATGGAGCTGCTGGGGGTCGGGGACAGCCGGTGCCTCGACTACCGCGACGGCACGACGCAGCAGCACATGAGCGAGCTCGTCGGCCGCATCGACGACGTGATGGCCGAGGTGCAGCCGCACGAGGTCTACCTCCCGTTCCCGTCGCTCCACCAGGACCACATCGGCGTCTACGAGGCGGGCATGCGCTCGGCGCGGTTGTCCATGTCGCCCGGGCACTGGGTGCCCAACACGGTGCTGGTCTACGACATCGCCGTCTACGACGTGAACCTCTATCCCTCCGACCTGCGCTGGAACGTCTTCGAGGCGCTGACCGAGGAGCAGGCGGACTGGAAGGCCGCGGCCTGCGCGGCGTACGTCTCGGAGAACCCGGGCGGCGCGCACCCGATGAACTCCATCAAGGAGATCGCCGCGACCGTCGGCCACATGCGCAAGGTGCCGTTCGCGGAGCAGTACGCGCTGGTGCGGCAGGTGCGCCGGTGAAGGTCACGATCCATCAGCCCGACCTGCTGCCCTACTCCGGCTTCTGGTTCAAGATGGCCACCTGCGACCGGTTCGTCCTGTCGGTGCACGACCAGTTCCAGAAGCACGGCTACCAGCGCCGCGTGAAGATGCGCGACGCCTGGTGCTCCCACCAGCTCGTCGGCAAGCCCGCCCTGGTCCCGATCAACACCATCGAGGTCGCCGAGGGGTGGCAGCAGCGGATCGCCGACGTGATCCGCGGGCGCTACGCCGGCTCGCGCCACTTCGCCACCCGCGGAGCGGAGCTCGTCGACGGCATCCTCTCCTGTCAGGGCCGGATGCTCGACGAGGTCAACATCGCGATGATCGAGGTGGTCCGCGACATGCTCGGGATCACCACGCCCCTGGTCGTCACGGATCCGCCCACGCAGGCGGCCACCGAGCGGCTGGTCGAGCAGGTCGCGATGGTCGGCGGCACGTCCTACCTCGCCGGCCAGGGCGGTCGGGCCTACATGGGCGACGATCCCGAGGCCCGCTTCGCCCGGGACGGCCTCGGGCTCGAGTGGTCGGACCACCAGCACTCCACCGGTGACTCCATTGTCAGCGTGCTGATGGACGAGGACGACCCGATGGAGGTGGTGCTGCGACGGGCCTAGGTGGGGGGACCGTGCTCGCCCACAGCGTTCGGCGCCATCAGCTCGCGAGGTGGCACGCGGCGCAACAAGTCGTGACGGATCAGGCCGAGAAGACTTCCGGTGATGCCACCGAGCTGGGCTGCCAGGGAGCGGCGACCGGCAGCGGACCCGAACTGACGGGGTGCGTCGATCACGGTCTGGGCCAGGTGCTTGATCGAACCACGCCACGTGACTGGCTGCGTTACCCCGTGGGGGAAGCGGGCCTGGAGCAGGGTCGCCGCGCGACGGTAGTCGAGGTACTGCCGGAAGGTGCCCGACCAGCTGTCGCGGTGGCTGTACACGACGATCGCACGAGGGGCCGTCGTCATCGTGCCGCCCATCTCCTGGACACGCCAGTAGAAGTCGTTGTCCTCCGCGCCGCGGCGATAGCTGTTGTCGAAGCCTCCGACCGAGCTCCATCGGCTCCGGTGGACGCCCAGGCCGCCACCACCCCCAGCGGGGAGGTAACCGAGGATCGCGAACCCCGGAACGTGGGGGTCCGCACGGTCCTGCACGGGAGACGATGCCAGCCCGGCGACGTACTCCTCGGGGCGTTCGTGCGTCGCCGCGACGATGTCGGCGTGGTCGAGCGCTTCGTCCATGGCGCGCAGGAAGTTCGGGTCGTAGGTGTCGTCACAGTCGCAGAAGACGATCCGTGCGCCGTCTGCATGGGCTGCGCCGACGTTCCTGGCGTACGCGGCGCCGGCGCTGGCGTGCGCCTCCACGACCGTGGTCGCGAACGGCAGGCCGACGGCGACCTCACGCGCCTTCTGGGCGGACCCGTCCGTGCTGCGGTTGTCGACGATGACGACGTCGAAGCGTGGGGGATCGACCTGCGCGGCCAGCGACGAGAGCGCGTTGCCGACGGTCGACGTGCCGTTGTGCATGGGGATCACCACGCTCAGCTCCACGTCCACAGCGGGAAACTAGCAAAGAAGCCTCAGTCCTCGGGTCGGACTGCGACACCCAGCTCGTCGAGGATCTCCTCGACGAAGCGCTCGACGTCGCGCTCGCCGGCCACCGGTCCACCGGCCATCAGGCCGTCGGCGCCGAGCAGCACAGCGCCGGGTGCGCCGACCGAGAAGATCCGTCGCACGTTGCGGTCGGGCTCGAGTGCGGTGAGCCGGTCCGCGTGGGTGGTGTCGGGCTCCGACTCCGCGTAGACCGCGACCAGCCCGACCGCCGGGGCGAGCCGATCGGCCCAGTCGTCGAGCTTCTCCGCGGTCCGCAGGCAGGGTCCGCAGTGCGTGTTGAGCACGACCAGCAGGCGTGCCTGGGTCGAGGCGAGCTCGGCAAGGGTGGACGTGGCACCGTCCGCCGTCGTCAGGACGCCGTAGGGGATGGGGTGACGGTCGTAGTCGAGCTCGGGCTCGCCGGCGTACGGCTGCTCGGCAGGTGCGCCTCCGATCACCAGCACGGCCACGGCGACCGCGGCGGCGGCCGCGGCGAGCGTTGCCCAACCGCCACCGTCGAGCCGACCGGCAGCGCCCGGAGCCGACCCACCGTCGACGGCGACGAGCACCGCCACGACGGCGAGGACGAGCAGCAGCAGGTTGCGCAGGACCGTGCGGCCGTCCACGCGGTGCTGCCCGAGCGCGCCGAAGCACGCGCAGTCGACCGGAGCGTCGAAGCCCAGGGCCCGTGCCACCAGCCAGGTGTAGATCGCCATCAGCGCGACGATCAGGAGCCCGACGGCGATGAGCAGCGCGGCGGGGGAGAGCAGGAGCAGTGCCGCCAGGACGACCTCGAACCACGGGAGCGCACGTGCGGCGGGTCGTCGCGGGACGAGCGCGGGCACGCGCAGGGAGACGAAGGCGTCCTCGACCGCGAGCGGCTCGCGCAGCTTGGCCACCCCGCTGACGGCGAGGACGCACCCCAGCGTGAGCAGGACGAGGAGCGAGCCCTCCGGGGCACCGGACATGCCCGCATCGTAGGAGGATCCCCCGCAGATCGGCGGAGATGGTCGCCCGGGTGGTTGAAAAGTAAAATCTTGTGGGAAATCGCCCGTGCTGGCGATTTCTGCACCCGGAAGAGGCCAAGTGTTACCGGACCGTGTCTCTGGCCGACCTACCTTTGGTGACATCAGGCAGCCGTGGGGGCTGGCCCGAGAACCAGGTGGGGACATGAACAACACTGAGCTTGCCGTGCGCGACTCGAGCGGTCTCTCGCGACGGACCGTCGTCCGCGGCGCTGCATGGAGCGTTCCTGTGGTCTCGATGGCCGCCACCGCGCCGGCCTTCGCCGCCTCGTGCCTGTCTACCGCCATGTCGACGATGAACCTGAGCTCCAAGCTGGGCTCCAACGGTACGACGGTGAAGGTTTCCAGTGGTTTGGCCGGCGGCATGACGGTCGGACAGTGGAACCTCGCGGCCGACGACACCTCACAGATGCCGGCGGGCTGGCTTGAGTTCGAGAACCAGCCTCGGGGCGCCGGCGGCAACGCCAACCCGACGGTCTACCAGGACATCACGTTCCTGTTCTCGAGCGCGGTCTCAGAGCTCTCGTTCGAGCTCGCCGACATCGACACCAACGGCACCCGTAACCAGAACAACTCGATCAACTACAACTACTGGGACGCCATCGCGATCCATGGAACGACCGCGAGTTACGACGTCACCACGCTCGGGGCGTCCCTGACCGGCCTCGGCACGATCGCAAACCCGTGGCGCCAAGAGACGTTCACGCTGAACCCTCCCGCCTCGAATGCTGCGGCTACGAACCGCCTCGCGCTGACCTTCAACGGCCCGGTGACGACCTTCAAGTTCCGCTACTGGAGCATCCAGGGCCGCAGTGGCTACACAGGCACGCAGGCTGTCTGGATCGGGAACATGACCTACAAGGCCAGCTGCACCTGACCCCTTCGACCCGGGTCGGGCGCTGACCGGACAGGGCGCCTGGCAGCACCCCGTAAGGTAAAGACGTCTTGTGACGTCTTTTTCTCGGGGTAGGTGTTAGACGTGACCGATCTGGTCAGTCCAAGCCGTCGTTCCATCGTGCGTGGAGCGGCGTGGAGCGTGCCGGTCGTGGCGGTCGCCGCGACGGCTCCGGCGTTCGCGGCGTCGCCGTGTGCGACGACGTACACCTTCCTGCTCGACTGGGGCACGTCGGTCTACAACCGCGCGAGCGCACGCAGCGCCACGGCCACCGTGACGTCCGCCGGCTCGACGCCCCTGACGGCGACGTTCACGAGCACCTCCTCGTCCACGGCCAACGTGCCGGACACGGCCCGCAACCTCACCGTCCCGGCCAACACGGGCACGGGCACGACGGCCGACCCGGTCGTCACCAGCCTCGGCGGTCGCGCCGGCGAGCGCGGCGTGATGCTCTACCACGCGTCGAGCACGCCGGGCCGGGCCAACCGGCAGGACGTCGCGATCGGGTTCTCGCGCCCGGTGCGGGGCCTGAAGTTCTGGATCACCGACATCGACACCATCACCAGCCCGGCTTACTCCGACCGGGTGGAGCTCGTGGGCTACACCGCGACGAAGGCCGTCGTGCCCTACACGAGCGCCAACGACGGGATCCTCGGCACGGGAGCCACGGGAGACTCGGGTGACCCGTGGCGGCGCATGGACAACAGCAACGTCAGCGAGAACGCCGGTGGTGCGCAGACCCTGGTCGACTTCTCGGCATCCACGGCCGAGGTGAAGTCGCTCGTCCTGACCTACTGGAACGCCACCGGAGGCAACCAGTACCACCGGGTCTTCCTCGGCGACCTGAGCTTCACCGCACTCGGCTGCTGAGCCCGACACGCCCGGCCGGGGAATGCCGGGCGGTCGGGGACGGTTGTCGCACCTCGATGACCGCCACGACGCACGCCCCTCCCGCCGGCGCCCAGGTCGACGACTCCCGCCGGGTCTCGCTTCTCCTGGGGCTGCTCTTCGGCCTCGCCGGCATGGGCTCCTCGAGCGCCGCGGTCACCCTGTCGCTGCTCGGTCCCGACCTCGGCGTCGGACCCGGGCTGGCGGCCTGGACCATCAGCCTCTACGTCCTGATGCTCGCCGTCACGACCGCGCTCTACGGCCGGATCTCCGACCTCGTCGGGGTGCGCGGACCGCTGCTCGCCGGACTGGTCCTGATGTCGGTGGGCGCCCTGGCCGCCGCCGTCGCGCCCACCTTCGAGGTGCTCCTCGGAGCGCGCGTGATCCAGGGAGCCGGTGCTGCCGCGGTCCCGACGCTCGGCGTCGCGATCCTCTCGGCCCGCTACGAGGGCTCCGTGCGCGGGCTGGCCTTCGGCCGCCTCGCCGGCACCGCGGCCGCTGTGAGCTGCCTGGGCCCGCTGGTCGGCGGACTCGTCGAGGACGCCTTCGGCTGGCGCGCGGTCATGGCGCTCCCGGTGCTCGGCGGCCTCGTGGTGCCGTTCCTGTGGCGCTCGCTGCACACGGGCGGCAGCGGCGCCCGGCTCGACGTGGTCGGGGCCGTCCTGGTCGCGCTCACCGCGTCCGGCATGGTCCTCCTCGTCCAGTCGCCGTCTGCGGGGCTCGTCGTGGCCGGGCTGGGTGCCACCCTGCTCGTCCTGGGCGTCCCGGCCGTCCGCGCGTCCGTACGCCGTCGCCCCGACGGATTCCTGCCCGTCGAGGTGGTCCGCAACGCGGCGGTCATCCGCAGCGCCGTCGCGGCCGCCGCGGTGCCCGCCTCCTGGTTCGCGATGCTCATCGCGCTGCCGGCCGTGCTGCTGGCCGAGGGCTGGGAGGCCTGGCAGGTCGGGCTGGCGATGCTCCCCAGCGCGGTCGTGGCGCTGGCGGTCCCGCAGGTCACCGGTCCGCTCCTCGACCGCATCGGCCCGGCCCGGGCACTGGCGATCTCCGGCGTCGTGGCCTCGGTCGCGCTGCTCATCGCCTCGCTCGGCGCAGCACTGGTGAGCGCCCCCGTGCTGGTCGTGGCGATCATCCTGGTCACCTTCGCCTTCGGGCTCGGCCAGCCCGCGCTCAGTGCGGCCGTCGGCGACGCCGTCCACGAGGACGTGCGGGGCGTGGCGCTGGGCGTCTCCACGCTGCTCTTCCTCATCGGCGGCAGCATCGGCTCCGCCGTGGTCGCCGGCCTCGGCGGCCCCTTCGGCATGCCGGCGGCGCTGCTGCTGCTCGCGGTGCTCCCGGTGCTCGGGCTCGTCGTGCTGGCGCCGACGCTGCGGCGTCCCGCGCGCTGAGCCCACCCGGACGGGCGCTGGACCCCGTTGCGGCGGTGCGACGTACGGTCGGGGTGATCCCCCGACTACTCGGACGTTGCAGGAGATCGCCATGCCCACGCCGGACCAGAGGATCACGAGCAGGCGCGCCGTCGTGCGCGGCCCGCCTGGAGCGTCCCGGTCGTGCGCGCGGTCGCGGCGGCACGCTCAACGCCGCGAACCTCACGGCGTCGACGGTGGCCGCGACGAACGATGCCATCTCGCTGGTCAACAACTCACCGACCATGATGGCCGGGGACGGGAACGCCAACTACCAGACCGCCAACCTCGTCTTCACCCGGCCGGTCTACGGGCTCACCTTCCTCATCGACGACATCGACCGCGCGACCGGCAGCTACTGGGACCAGGTGGCGCTGTCCGCGACGCCCGTCGAGACACCTGCCTCGAGCCTCGGCACGGCGATCACCGGCGCGGGCACGGTCGCGTCCCCGTGGCGCACGACCGGCGGCCAGGGCGACAACGCGGCCGGCCAGACGGTCCAGGTGACCTACGCCGACGGCTTCGTCGGCATGACGTCGCTGGCGATCCGGTTCTGGTCCCCGACGCTCCCGATGGGCTCCGCCGCCCACGTCGTGCGGATCCGCCAGATGCAGTTCCGCACCTGCGTGTGAGCCGACCGGGAGGTCCCGGCCGGCCGACCGAGGACCCGGGGTCAGCGCCGGGTCGCGCTGGAGCGCTCGGCCAGCGCCACGGCCGCGCGCTGCACGAACGGCTGCTCCTCGGGGTCGCGGGCGACCTCGTGGGGCACCGCACCGCCGAGCAGCGCGACCGGCGAGGTCAGCCAGATCCACACCCGCCACGGGTCGACCCGGGCGGCGAGGAGGGGCTCGAGGACCGTGAGCAGCTCGGCGCGCACCTCACCGGACTCGTCGAGCTGGAAGGTCGGGACGAGGGTGCGGCCCTCGTGCTGCACCAGCAGCAAGGTGCGGCGCTCGGACGCCTTGTGCACCGCGAAGCGGGCGGCGTTCTCGGAGACGCCGCGCAGCGCGGCGACGCCCGCGTAGTCGAGCCAGCCGCCGTCGAGCAGCGCGCCACGCAGCCGCGTCTCACGCCGCAGCCGCACCAGCTCCACCGGCACGCCGTGGGCGGGGTCGTCGCCCACCGAGCGCAGCATCGCGTCGAGCTCGAGCAGCCGCTCCCCGCCGAGCGGCTCCCCGCTGAGCGGATCGCGCCACTGCACCTCCTCGCCCTCACGGACGTAGGTCGGCAGGCCGGCCGGCGCGAGCTGGTCGGCCAGCCCGAGGTCCTCCAGCCACGCAGCCAACGCCCGGCCGACCGACACGGGGTCGGCGGCGCGGGCGTCGTCGTGGCTGGGCACCGGGGCAGGGCCTACTTGTTGGCCTTGCGCGCCCGCGAGGCGGTCTTGGCGCGCGCGTTGGCGTCGAGCACGACCTTGCGGATGCGCGCCGTCTCGGGCGTGACCTCGACGCACTCGTCCTCGCGGCAGAACTCGAGGCACTGCTCGAGGGAGAGCCGCTTCGGCGGGATCAGCTTCTCGAAGTTGTCGGAGGTGGCGGACCGGATGTTGGTCTGCTGCTTCTCCTTGGTGATGTTGACGTCCATGTCGTCGGCACGCGAGTTCTCGCCGACGATCATGCCCTCGTAGACCTCGGTGGTCGGCTCGACGAAGAGCACGCCGCGCTCCTGCAGCGACGTCATGGCGTACGCCGTCGCCGCGCCCGAGCGGTCGGCGACGAGCGAGCCGTTGTTGCGCGAGCGGATCTCGCCGGCCCAGGGGTGGTAGCCCTCGGAGATGTGGTGGGCGATGCCCGTGCCGCGGGTCTCGGTGAGGAACTCGGTGCGGAAGCCGATCAGGCCTCGCGAGGGGACGACGAAGTCCATCCGGACCCAGCCGGTGCCGTGGTTGGTCATGCCCTCCATGCGGCCCTTGCGGGTGGCGAGGAGCTCGGTGATGGTGCCGAGGTACTCCTCGGGGGCGTCGATCGTGAGCCGCTCGAAGGGCTCGTGGATCTTGCCGTCGACCTCGCGGGTGACCACCTGCGGCTTGCCGACGGTGAGCTCGAAGCCCTCGCGGCGCATCTGCTCGACCAGGATCGCCAGCGCCAGCTCGCCGCGGCCCTGGACCTCCCAGGCGTCGGGGCGCTCGGTCGGCAGCACGCGCAGCGACACGTTGCCGATGAGCTCGGCGTCGAGGCGGTCCTTGACCAGGCGGGCGGTGACCTTGGCGCCCTTGACCTTGCCGACCAGCGGCGAGGTGTTGGTGCCGATCGTCATCGAGATGGCCGGCTCGTCGACGTGGATGAGCGGCAGCGCGACGGGGTTCTCGGCGTCGGCGAGGGTCTCGCCGATGGTGATCTCGGGGATGCCGGCGATGGCGACGATGTCGCCCGGGCCGGCGGACTCGCCGGGGACGCGCTCGAGGCCCTCGGTGACGAGGAGCTCGGTGATGCGGACGTTCTTGATCGGCTCCGTCACGCTTCATCCACGCGACGGTCTGGCCCTTCTTGAGCTCGCCCTGGTGGATGCGCAGCAGCGCCAGGCGGCCGAGGAACGGCGAGGAGTCGAGGTTGGTCACGTGGGCCTGGAGCGGCGCGCCCTCGTCGTACTGCGGGGCGGGGATCGTCTCGAGGATCGTCTTGAAGAGCGGCTCGAGGTCGGTGCCCTCGGGCATCGTGCCGTTCTCGGGCTGCACGAGCGAGGCGATGCCGGCCTTGCCCGAGGCGTAGACGACGGGGAAGTCGAGCGCGTCCTGGCTGTGCGACTCGTCGAGGAGGTCCATGAAGAGCTCGTAGGACTCGTCGACGACCTCGGTGATGCGGGCGTCGCCACGGTCGGTCTTGTTGACCACCAGGATCACCGGCATGTCGGCGTTGAGCGCCTTGCGCAGCACGAAGCGCGTCTGGGGCAGCGGGCCCTCGGAGGCGTCGACGAGCAGCACGATGCCGTCGACCATCGACAGGCCGCGCTCGACCTCGCCGCCGAAGTCGGCGTGGCCGGGGGTGTCGATGATGTTGATGACCATCGGCTCGCCGCCACCGGCGGGACCGGCGTAGTGGACCGCGGTGTTCTTCGCGAGGATCGTGATGCCCTTCTCGCGCTCGAGGTCGCCGGAGTCCATGACGCGGTCGGCGACGCTCTCGGCCTGGTGGGCGGTGAACGCACCGGCCTGGCGGAGCATCGCGTCGACGAGCGTGGTCTTGCCGTGGTCGACGTGGGCGACGATCGCGACGTTGCGCAGGTCGGAGCGGGACTTCGTGGACATGCAGGAGCCTTCCGGGCGAGACGAGCGGCCGAGCGGCCGGGGCGCGGCCGACACGGCCGCAGCGCGTCCGAGTCTAGTGCGGTCGCACGGATATCGAGATTTCGTGCGTCGCACCCATCCGACGAGGCCGTGGCTGCGAAGTGCTGGAGGTCTCACCGCCGAACGCTCAGGTCGGCCACGGCGAGGCCGATCACTACCTAGCGTGGTGGTCGCACGTCCACACCAGCCCCCGAGCACCACCGCCCTGGAGACCCGCATGACCGTCGACACCCCCACCCCGACCGACCCGCGCCCGTCGCGGCGCACGGTCACCCGCGCGGCGGCCTGGTCAGTGCCGGTCGTGGCCGCCGCCGCGACGGCCCCGGCGTACGCCGCCTCGTGCTCGAAGGTGCGCGTCGGCCCCAACAACGTGACCACCTACAACCGGGTCTCCGCGCAGCAGTGGACCGCGACGTTCGACTACGACGGCACCGGCGCGCTGCTGCCCAACGTCCTGACGGCCAAGGCCACCTACGACAGCGGGATGGCCGTGCGCAACGACGCCGGCACCGCGGCCGGCGGCGCCAACGACAACTTCACCGTCCAGAACCCCGTCGGCGGCCTGGGCACCTACGGCCTGGTGCTGGCCCAGCGGGCCACCGGGTCCGCCGGTGCACCCGGCGCGTTCGGTCACTACACCTTCACCTTCACCCGGCCGGTGTCCAACCTGTCGTTCACGCTGACCGACATCGACTCCACCACGGGCGACTTCTGGGACTCGGTGTGGCTCTCGTCCGGGTTCACCACGAGCGCCAAGGCCACGGGCCTGCAGGGCGCGGGCACCTCGACCAGCCCGTTGCGGCAGAAGACCGGCAACAGCGTGGTCGACAACGCCAGCGGTGGCGCGGGCAACGTGACGATCACCTACCCGGGGACGATCTCCACCTTCACGATCAACTACTCCAACGCCCAGACCGGTAGCTACACCGCCGACCCCGACCAGGTCGTCACCATCGCCAACATCGCCTTCGACTACCTCCCCTGCTGAGTCCGCTCACCGGTAGCGGGTCCTTCCCGCTGTCGGCGGCGAGGGGTAGAGATGTCCCATGACGACCTCTCGGGACCACCAGCAGCACTGCTCGTTCATCCCGCCCTGGCTCGCCGAGCGGGTGGCGGCCGGCCAGCTCGCGGTCGACCGTGAGCTGCGCGAGGCGCGGGCCGGCGCCGACCGCACGCCGCAGGCCACGGCACTCGCGCCCGGTGAGGCCGCCTGGACGGTGCACGACGCCGGCTCCACGACCCGGCTGCCGGGGGACCCGGTGCGCCGCGCGGGGGAGGGCGCGAGCGGTGACGTCGCCGTCGACGAGGCCGCCGACGGCATCGCCGCCACGCTGGCGATGTGGGCCGACGGGTTCGGTCGCGACTCCTTCGACGGCGCGGGGGCCCCGGTCAGCCTGACCGTCCACTACGGCAACAACTACGACAACGCCTTCTGGGACGGCACCCAGCTCGTCTTCGGAGACGGTGACGGGCGGGTCTTCGACCGCTTCACCAAGCCCGTCGACGTGCTCGCCCACGAGCTCGGGCACGCCATCGTCCAGCACACCTGCGACCTGACCTACTCCGGGCAGTCCGGGGCCCTCAACGAGTCGGTCGCCGACGCGTTCGCGTCCTGTCTCAAGCAGCGCGTGCTCGGCCAGGACGCCGCGGACGGCGACTGGCTCATCGGGGAGGGGCTCTTCCTGCCGTCGGTGCAGGCGCGGGCGTTGCGCGACATGGCCGCGCCGGGCACGGCCTACGACGACCCTGAGCTCGGCGCCGACCCGCAGGTCGCCCACATGGACGACTACGTCGAGACCACCGACGACAACGGCGGCGTCCACCTCAACTCCGGCATCCCCAACAAGGCCTTCCAGCTCGCAGCCGTCGCCGTCGGCGGCAGCGCGGTCGAGGGTGCCGGGCAGATCTGGTACGCCGCGCTGACCGGGGGTGCGGTCTCCTCCGGGGCCGACTTCGCGGAGTTCGCCGCCGCCACCGTTGCTGCCGCCGGCGAGCACGCCGCCGTCGTGACCGAGGCCTGGGCACAGGTCGGCGTCGCGGTCGGCGCGCCCTCGGCCGGCCCGGCGCAGTCCGGTCCGGCGCCGTCGGGTCCCGGTGGGGCCCGCACCCTGCGGGTCGAGCGCACGGGCGGGTTCGCCGGGCGCACGGAGGCGGTCGAGGTCGACCTGGACGACCCGGCGCTCGCCGATCTGCGGGGGCTGGCCGCCGACGCCGGGATCGCCGACCTGCGGGCGCCGGACGACCCGACCCCGAGGCCCGACATGTTCGTCTACGGCTTCTGCATCGACGGCGGCGAGCCCGTGCGGGTCCCGGAGCACCTGCTCACCACGACGCAGTCCGAGCTCGCGCGGCGGGTGCTGCAGGCGGGACCGGCCTCGTGACGGCCCGGATCACCCTCGTCGAGGGGGACATCGCCGCGCAGCAGGTGGACGCGGTCGTCAACGCCGCCAACCGGGCGATGCGCGGCGGCGGCGGGGTCGACGGCGCGATCCACGCCGCCGGAGGGCCCGAGGTGCTCGCCGAATGCGTGCGCCGGTTCCCCGACGGGCTCGCCACCGGCGCCGCCGGGTGGACGACGGCGGGCCTGATGCCGGCGCGGTGGGTGATCCACGTCGTGGGCCCCAACTGGAACCGTGGCGAGCGCGACCGCGGGCTCCTCACCTCCTGCTACGCCGGCGCGCTCGCGGTCGCCGACGAGCTGGGGGCACGCACCGTCGCCTTCCCGCTGGTCAGCTCGGGCATCTACGGCTGGCCGCGCGAGGACGCGATCCGCGCCGCGGTCGAGACCCTGCGCGAGACCCCCAGCGACGTCGAGGAGGCCCGCATCGTCGCCTTCGGCCGCGTGGCCCACGACGAGGTGGCCGCAGTCCTCGCGCGCTGACCCCTCCCTCTGGGTGTCCGCCGCGTGCTGGGACGCCCAGTAGGTTCGGCCGCATGCCTCGACTGCGGCGCACGGCCCCCGACCAGCCCGGATGGACGAGGCGGCGCGTGGGCAAGGGGTTCACCTACCTCGACCAGCACGGCGAGAAGCTCGACCCCGAGCAGGTGCAGCGCTGCAAGGACCTCGTGATCCCGCCCGCGTGGCAGGACGTGTGGATCACCCCGCACGCCAACGGACACCTGCAGGCCGTCGGCACCGACGACGCGGGACGGCGCCAGTACCTCTACCACCCGCAGTGGCGCGCCAGCCGTGACGCCGCCAAGTTCGACCGGATCCTCGACTTCGGCAGGGCCATGTCCAAGGCCCGCGAGCGGGTGCTCACCGACATCGGCGCGGAGGGGATGTCGCTGGAGCGGGCCTGCGCGGTGGCGGTGCGGCTGCTCGACCTGGGCTACTTCCGCATCGGCAACGACGTCTACACCGACACCAACGGCTCGTTCGGCCTCACGACACTGCTCAAGGAGCACGTCTCGCGGACGAAGGACGGTCTGCGGTTCACGTTCGTCGGCAAGTCGGGGGTCGAGCACGACATCACCATCGACGACCCGTCCGCGCTCCAGGCCCTCGACGGGATGCGACGTCGGCGCGGCGGCGGTGACCGGTTGCTGGCCTGGAAGGACGGCAGCCACTGGAAGGACCTGTCCTCCTCCGACGTCAACGACTACATCCGCGCCTGCTTCGGCATCGACGCCACCGCCAAGGACTTCCGCACCTGGCACGCCACGGTCATTGCTGCCGCGAGCCTCGCCGCGTCCGACGAGCCCGCGCAGACCAAGGCCTCGCGCAAGCGCGCCGTCGCCGCGACGATGAAGGAGGTCTCGGCGTTCCTCGGCAACACCCCGACGCTCGCGCGCACGTCCTACGTCGACCCCCGGGTGGTCGAGGCCTACGAGCGCGGCCGGACGATCACGGTCCGCGGGAAGTACGACACCGCCGACGCGCGCCAGGCCGCGCTCGAGCGCGCGGTGCTGAAGCTCCTGAAGTCCTGACCGGGGCCAGGCGCGAGGTCAGAGCCGCTCGACGACGTGGTCGATCGCGGCGGTGAGCTTCTCCACGTCGGACGGGTCGATCGCCGGGTACATCGCGACCCGCAGCTGGTTGCGACCGAGCTTGCGGTAGGGCTCGGTGTCCACGACGCCATTGGCGCGCAGCGTCGCCGCGATCGCAGCCGCGTCGATCGCGTCGTCGAAGTCGATCGTGCCGATGACGAGCGAGCGGTCGGCGGGCTCGGTGACGTAGGGCGTGGTGTACGCCGTCCGCTCGGCCCAGCCGTAGAGGGCGTCGGAGGAGGCGGTGGTGCGCTCGACCATCCCCGCGAGGCCGCCCTGGGCGTTCATCCAGTCGAGCTGCTCGGCCATCAGGAACAGCGTCGCCACCGACGGGGTGTTGTAGGTCTGGTTCTTCGAGGAGTTGTCGATCGCGGTCGGCAGGTCGAAGAACGGCGGGACGTAGCGGTCGGTCGCGGCGATCTCCTCGGCGCGCGCCAGCGCACGCGGCGACATGATCGCCACCCAGAGGCCGCCGTCGGAGGCGAAGCACTTCTGCGGTGCGAAGTAGTAGGTGTCGACCTCGTGGAGGTCGACGGGCAGGCCGCCGGCGCCGGAGGTGGCGTCCACCAGCACCAGGTCGTCCTCGCCGATGCCCGCCGGGCGGCGCACGGGGGCCATCACGGCCGTGGAGGTCTCGTTGTGCGCCCAGGCGTAGACGTCGACGCCGTCCTCGGCCACCGCGTCGGGCCGCGAGCCGGGCTCGCTGGTGATGACCGACGGGTCGGCCAGCCACGGCGCCTTCTTCGCCGAGGTGGCGAACTTGGAGGAGAACTCACCGAACGACAGGTGCTGGCTCTTCTCGCGGATCAGCCCGAAGCAGGCGATGTCCCAGAAGGCGGTGGCGCCGCCGTTGCCGAGCACGACCTCGTGGCCCTCGGGCAGGTCGAAGAGCGCCGCGAGGCCCTCGCGCACCCGGCCGACGGTCTTCTTCACCGGGGCCTGGCGGTGGGAGGTGCCCATCAGCGTGTCGCCGGTGGCGGCGAGCGCGTCGAGGTGGCTGGTCTGGATCTTGGACGGGCCGGCCCCGAAGCGGCCGTCGGCCGGGAGCAGCTCGGCGGGGATCTGGATGGCGTCGGTCATGGGAGAACCTCACGTCGATACGGAACGGTTGTCCTGACCACGCTGTCAGACACCCTTAGTGTGGCACCTCGCCCGACGGCGTCTCACGATGGGGGAACGACCATGACCGACCACCAGGTCCCACCGCCCGGCCTGCTGAGCCAGGCCCGCGTGCGCACGACAGCGCGGATCCTCGCGCTCGTGCTGCTCGTCGCCGGCGTGGTCCTCCTCGTCAGGGGGCTGAGCGCGTTCTTCGAGGACTTCGACCGGCCGCTGGGATTCGTCGAGGAAGCGGGCGACTCCGGCGCCGCCGGCATCCTCATGGCGGCTGCTGGCGGGTTCTGCCTCGTCCTCGGCCTCGTCGCCGCGCAGATCGGCTGGATGAGCGCCCACGTGAGGTACGTCGCCGGCGAGACGATGCCGGTGCTCAAGGACTCCGCCACCTACCTCAGCGACGGTCGCGGCATCGCCGGTGTCGGCCGCACCGAGGAGGCCGCCGCTGCCACGGGTCCGTACTGCCGCCAGTGCGGCACGCGCAACGACACCGAGGCGCGGTTCTGCGACGGCTGCGGGCAGTCGCTTGCCTGAGCCCGACCGCGCGGGGGAGGCCGACGTGCGCATCGAGCGGGTCGCCATCACGCACCCGGATGCCCAGCTCCTCGTCGAGGCGGTCCAGGAGGAGTACGTCGCCCGCTACGGCAGCCGCGACGAGTCCCCGGTCGACCCGCGGGACTTCGAGGACCCGCTCGGCCGCTTCTTCGTCGGCTACCTCGCCGGCGAGCCCGTGGCCACCGGCGCCTGGCGCCGCAGCTCGGTGCAGGCCCTCGGCGCGACCGTCACGGCCGAGGTGAAGCGGATGTACGTCGTCCCCGCCGCGCAGCGTCGCGGCATCGCCCGCCGGATGCTCGCCCACCTCGAGACCACGGCCGCGGAGGCCGGCATCGAGGCGATGGTCCTCGAGACGGGGATCAAGCAGCCGGAGGCGATCGAGCTCTACCTCTCCTCCGGGTACGAGCCCGTGCCGGGCTTCGGCTACCACCGCGACTCCGACCTGAGTCGCTGCTTCGCCCGCCGGATCTGAGCCCGCGAGGCGCCCTGCGAACTACAGGTCTGTACTTCCCGGGAAGCCCGGACGGGCCGTCCGCGCGGCACGTACGTTCGCTGCGCCGTGAGTGGTCCGTGGGGAAGGTGGGACGTCGTGTCAGGTGCGTTGAGGCGTCTGGTCGTGCTGGTGTGCGCGACCCTGGTGGTGACCTCCGGTGCCGTCGCGTCGGCCGCGGCCTCCGATGGCGGGCCCCCGCGTCGCACCGTCACCAGCTCGGCGCCCTACATCATGCCGCTCGAGGACTACGCGACGTACCAGCCGCAGACGAAGTGCCGCCAGAAGCCGAAGCGCGGCATCCTCGCGCTGGCCGACTGGCTCGTCGCCCGGGGCGGTGGCTACGGTCCGATCAGCCGCCCCTGCGACGGGTCGAGCACCAGCGAGCACCTCGAGTCACGCGCCTTCGACTGGCTCCTCGACGCCGACGACCCGGCCGACGCAGCACTGGCCGCGGCGTTCCTCGACGAGGCGTTCGCCCCCGACGACACCGGCGCCCCGGCCGCGCTCGCGCGCCGGATGGGGATCATGTACGTCATCTGGGACGACACGATGTACGCCTCCTACGACGCCTTCCGGGGCAAGGCGTACCTGAGCTCGGGCTGCCGGACCAAGCGCCGCTGCTCGCCCACCCTGCGCCACCGCGACCACGTGCACGTCTCGCTGAGCCGCCAGGGGGCCAAGGGCCTGACGTCCTGGTACGCCGCCCAGCCCGTCGGCTGACGCGGACCTCGACCGGTCCCGACCCGGCCCCGACCGGTCCCGCCCGGCCCCGACGTAGGCTCGGTGGCATGGAGCGCGGGCTGATGCTCAACGACGGTGACTGCGGTTTCTGCATGCGCACGGCGGCCCTGGTGCCGCGGCTCGGTGTCGACATCGACGCCGACACCGTCCAGGGCGTCGACCTCGAGGCGCTCGGGGTCGACCCGGCGCGGGCCGAGGTGGAGATGCCCTACGTGCACCCCGACGGACGCGTCGACTACGGCCACCGCGCCTTCGCCTCGATCCTGCGCACCGGTCCGCTGCCGTGGCGCGTGGTCGGACGGCTGATCACCACCCGGCCCGTCGACCCGGTCGCCCGCCGGGCCTACCACTGGGTCGCGGCCAACCGCGCCCGCCTGCCCGGCGGCACCCCGCGCTGCTCGATCTGAGGCCTGCTGCTCAGGCGTCCCAGGCGGCGTCCCAGCCGTCGACGTCGGCGGCCGGGCGCGTGCTCGGCCCGGCGTACACGGCCGAGGGCCGGATCAGTCGCCCGGTGGTCTTCTGCTCCAGGATGTGCGCCGACCAGCCGCCCGTGCGGGCGCAGGTGAACATCGAGGTGAACATGTGCGCCGGCACCTCGGCGAAGTCGAGGACGATGGCGGCCCAGAACTCGACGTTGGTCTCCAGCACGCGGTCGGGACGACGCTCGCGCAGCTCGGCGAGCGCGGCCTTCTCCAGCGCCTCGGCGACCTCGTAGCGCGGGGCGTCGAGCTCCTTGGCGGTGCGGCGCAGCACCCGCGCCCGCGGGTCCTCGGCGCGGTAGACGCGGTGGCCGAAGCCCATCAGCCGCTCCCCGTCGTCGAGCAGCTCCTTGACGTAGGAGGTGGCGTCGCCGTCGCGCCTCTCGACCTCCTCGATCATGCCGAGCACGCGCGAGGGGGCGCCGCCGTGGAGCGGGCCCGACATCGCGCCGATGGCGCCGGAGAACGCGGCGGCCACGTCGGCGCCGGTGGAGGTGATCACCCGTGCGGTGAAGGTGGAGGCGTTCATGCCGTGCTCGGCCGCCGACGACCAGTAGGCGTCGATCGCGTGGGCGTGCCTCGGGTCGGCCTCGCCGCGCCAGCGGATGAGGAACCGCTCGGCGAGGGTGCGGCCCTGGTCGACCTCGGACTGGGTGACGACCGGCCGGCCGAGGCCGCGCGCGGACTGGGCGGCGTACGACAGCACCATCACCGCGACGCGCGAGAGGTCCAGGCGCGCCTGCTCGTCGGAGATGTCGTAGGTCTGGCCCATGCCGAGCATCGGGGCGAGCATCGCGACGCTGGCCTGCACGTCGGCGCGCACGTCGCCGGTGTGGATGGCGATGTTGTACGGCTCGGCCGGCGGGAGGCCGGGGGAGTAGGCGCCGTCGACCAGCAGGCCCCACACGTTCTCGAACGGGACGCGGCCCACCAGCTCCTCGATGTCGACGCCGCGGTAGCGCAGCGCGGAGCCCTCCTTGTCGGGCTCGGCGATCTGCGTCTCGAACGCGACGACACCTTCGAGGCCGTGGTGGATCTCGGTCATGGGCCACTCCTTCGTGGGCGAGGGTGCCCCGGGAACCGGCACGGGACGGCTCATTGTGCACCCTCGTGCGACGTCTACCCTCGGACCATGGACCTCACCAGCCTGCGCGAGGAGTACGGCCGCGGCGGCCTCGACCTGCCCGACCTGGCCGCCGACCCGGTCACCATGTTCGAGCGCTGGTTCGAGCAGGTGGCGGCCGCCGGCGTCCACGAGCCCAACGCGATGGTGCTCGCCACCGCCTCGCCCACCGGGCTGCCGTCGAGCCGGATGGTGCTGCTGAAGGGCGTCGGTGAGGACGGCTTCGTCTTCTTCACCAACCACGGCTCGCGCAAGGGTCGCGAGCTCGCCGCGAACCCGCGCTGCGCCCTGCTCTTCCCGTGGCACCCGCTCGAGCGGCAGGTGCGGGTCGAGGGCACCGCGGTGCGCCTCGACGCCGAGCGGGTCGAGGCCTACTTCACGTCCCGCCCGCGCGGGGCCCGGCTCGGGGCGTGGGCCTCGGCCCAGTCGACCCCGGTCGACTCGCGCGCCGACCTCGCGGCGTCCTACGCCTCGGCCCAGGAGCGCTTCGGCGCCGACGACGCCGACGGCGAGGTGCCCGTCCCCCCGCAGTGGGGCGGCTACCGCGTGGTCCCCGAGGCCGTCGAGTTCTGGCAGGGCCGGCCCAGCCGGATGCACGACCGGCTGGTCTACCGCCGCGACGGCGACGGCTGGACGATCGAGCGCCTGGCCCCCTGACCGCCTCCGGCCCTCTCGTTCCAGCACCGGGTATCTGAGGACGCCGTGCAGCCGGATCGGGGCCGTCGGGCTGCACCACGTCCTCAGATGTCCGGACGAAGCGGGAAAAACCGCTTGTGAGTGAGCGCTCACTCACTTAGGCTGGTCGATCGTGACCCCCCGAGCCCGCCCGATGGCACCCGAGGACCGGCGCCAGGCGCTGGTCGAGGTGACCATCCCCCTGCTGCTCGAGCACGGGCGCACCGTGACCACCAAGCAGATCGCCGACGCGGCCGGGGTCGCGGAGGGCACGATCTTCCGCGTCTTCGAGACCAAGGACGACCTCGTCGCCGCGGCGCTCGACGACGCGCTCGACCTCGCCCCGTTCATCGACCAGCTCGACGCGATCGACCGGGACCGGCCGCTGGCGACGATGCTGCTCGAGGTGGTCGAGCTGTTCCAGCACCGCTTCGAGCGGGTCTTCGCGCTGATGACGCGGATGGGCATGGTCGGTCCGCCGCGGGCGCGCCACCACATGGAGGCCGAGCGCGCGCGGGTCGCGCTCATCCTCGAGAGCATGGCCGAGCCGCACCGCGCCGAGCTGCGCGTGCCGCCCGCCCAGCTGATGCACATGGTGCGGTTGCTGACCTTCTCCGGCACCCATCCCCACATCTCCGACGGCCACCCGCTGACCGCGGAGGAGATCGTCGACGCGCTGCTCCACGGCGTACTGAGGACAGAGGACTCCTGAATGCTGCTCCGGATCGTCCGTACCTACCTGCGGCCCTACGCCGCCCCGCTCGCCGCCGTCGTGGCCCTGCAGTTCGTGGGCACGATGGCCGCGCTCTACCTGCCGAGCCTCAACGCCGACATCATCGACCGCGGCGTCGTGACCGGCGACACCGGCTACATCCTGCGCCACGGCGGCCTGATGCTGGCCGTCTCGCTCGTCCAGATCGTCTGCTCCGTCGCCGCGGTCTGGTTCTCCGCGCGCAACGCGATGGGCTTCGGGCGCGACCTGCGCGCCTCGATCTTCCACCGCGTCGGGTCCTTCAGCGCCCGTGAGGTGCAGCAGTTCGGCGCGCCCTCGCTGATCACCCGCGAGACGAACGACGTCCAGCAGGTGCAGATGCTCGTGCTGATGGGCGGCACCCTGATGGTGTCTGCGCCGATCATGATGGTCGGCGGCATCATCATGGCCGCGCGCGAGGACATCGGGCTGTCCTGGCTGGTGCTCGCCGTCGTGCCGGTCCTGGCGGTGTCGATCGGCCTGATCGTGCGCCAGATGGTGCCGAGCTTCCGGCTGATGCAGGAGCGCATCGACGAGGTCAACCGGCTGCTGCGCGAGCAGATCACCGGCGTACGCGTGGTGCGCGCGTTCGTCCGCGAGGAGCACGAGACCGCCCGCTTCCGGGGCGCCAACGAGCAGCTGACCGAGGTCGCCGTGCGCGCCGGGCGGTGGCAGTCGGCGATGTTCCCGACGGTGATGATCGTGGCCAACACCGCCACCGTCGGCGTGCTGTGGTTCGGCGGCCACCGCGTCGAGGCCGGCCAGATGGAGGTGGGCGCCCTGACGGCGTACATCTCCTACCTCATGCAGATCGTGATGTCGGTGATGATGGCGATGTTCATGCTGATGATGGTGCCGAGGGCCTCGGTGTGCGCCGACCGCATCGCCGAGGTGCTCGACACCGAGTCGTCGGTCGTGCCGCCGAGCGCGCCGGTGACCGCGCTGCCCGAGCGGCTCACGCTCGAGCTCGACGACGTCACCTTCGCCTACCCCGGCGCGGAGGAGCCCGTGCTGCGCGGCGTCGGGCTGCGCGCCGCCCCCGGCGAGACCGTCGCGATCGTCGGGTCGACCGGCGCCGGCAAGTCGACGCTCGTCAACCTCGTGCCGCGGCTCTTCGACGCCACCGGCGGCACGGTGCGCGTCGGCGGGGTCGACGTGCGCGACCTCGAGCCCGAGACGCTCTGGTCGCACATCGGGCTGGTGCCGCAGAAGGCGTTCCTGTTCCGCGGGACCGTCGCGGACAACCTGCGCTACGGCAAGCCCGACGCCACCGAGGAGGAGATGTGGGCGGCCCTCGAGATCGCCCAGGCCAAGGACTTCGTCGAGGCGCTGCCCGAGGGCCTCGACGCGGAGATCGCCCAGGGCGGCAGCAGCCTCAGCGGCGGCCAGCGCCAGCGGATGGCCATCGCCCGCGCCGTCGTCCGGCGCCCGAGCCTCTACCTCTTCGACGACTCCTTCTCCGCCCTCGACCTCACCACCGACGCGCGGCTGCGCGCCGCGCTGAGACCCGTCACCCGTGACGCCACGGTGGTGATCGTGGCCCAACGCGTGGCGACCATCCGCCACGCCGACCGGATCGTGGTGATGGAGGACGGCGCCGTCGTCGGCACCGGCACCCACGACGAGCTGCTCGGCTCGTGCGACACCTACCGCGAGATCGTCCAGTCCCAGCTGACCGCCGAGGAGGTGGCATGAGCACCACGGAGAAGAGCGGACAGCTCAAGGAGACCGAGCGCGTCCAGTCGGGGGCCGGCGGTCCGGGCCGCGGCCCCATGGGCGGCGGGATGATCGGGCAGAAGGCCGACACCTTCTGGCCCTCCCTCAAGCGGCTCCTCGCGCGGCTGCGGCCCGAGCGCCACAAGGCGTACACCGTCGTCGCGCTCACCGTCGTCAGCGTCGTCGCCATGTCGGTCGGGCCGCGGATCCTGGGCCGCGCCACCGACCTCATCTTCGCCGGCCTGCTGGGCAAGCAGGTGCTGGGCACCGGCGCCACACAGGAGCAGGCCATCGAGGCGCTGCGCGCGCGCGGCGAGGACCGCCAGGCCGACATGCTGTCCTCGATGGACCTCACCGACGGGGTCGACTTCTCCGCGGTGGCCGACGTGCTCCTGCTGGTGCTCGCGGTGTACGTCGCCGCGTCGCTGCTCGCGTGGCTCAGCGGCTACCTGCTCAACGACGTCGTCCAGGGCACCGTGCTGCGGATGCGCTCGGAGGTCGAGGACAAGGTCCACCGGCTGCCGCTGGGCTACTTCGACAAGCAGCCGCGCGGTGAGCTGCTCAGCCGCGTCACCAACGACATCGACAACATCAGCCAGACGCTCCAGCAGACGATGAGCCAGATGCTCAACTCGCTGCTCACCGTGCTGGCGGTGCTGGCCATGATGTTCTGGATCTCCCCGGTGCTCGCCCTGGTCGCCCTGGTCTCGGTGCCGGTCACGATGGTCGTCACCGCGGCGGTGATGAAGCGCTCGCAGGGCATGTTCATCCAGCAGTGGCGTCGCACCGGCACGCTCAACGCCCACATCGAGGAGACCTTCTCCGGCCACGCCATCGTCAAGGTCTTCGGGCGCCAGGCCGAGTCCGAGCGGGTGTTCGCCGAGCACAACGAGGAGCTCTACCAGGCCTCCTACGGCGCGCAGTTCGTCAGCGGTCTGATCATGCCGATCATGATGTTCATCGGGAACCTCAACTACGTCGTGATCGCCGTCCTCGGCGGCCTGCGGGTCGCCAGCGGCACGATGTCGCTCGGCGACGTCCAGGCGTTCATCCAGTACACGCGGCAGTTCACCCAGCCGCTCACCCAGGTCGCCTCGATGCTCAACCTGCTGCAGTCCGGCGTCGCGTCGGCCGAGCGCGTCTTCGAGCTGCTCGACGCGCCCGAGGAGAGCGCCGACGCCACCGGCCGGCCCGCCGCCGACGCCCGCGGCGAGGTGCGCTTCGAGGACGTGTCGTTCTCCTACGACCCCGAGCGCCCGCTGATCGAGCACCTGACGTTGACCGCCCAGCCCGGCAGCACCGTCGCGATCGTCGGCCCGACCGGCGCCGGAAAGACGACGATGGTCAACCTGGTGATGCGCTTCTACGACCCGCAGTCGGGCCGCATCCTCATCGACGGCGTCGACATCACCTCGATCCCGCGCGGCGTGCTCCGAGGGCGCATCGGGATGGTGCTGCAGGACACGTGGCTCTTCGCCGGCACGATCCGCGACAACATCGCCTACGGCCGTCCCGACGCGAGCGAGGAGGACGTGCTCGAGGCCGCCCGCGCCACCTTCGTCGACCGCTTCGTGCACTCGCTGCCCGACGGCTACGACACCCACATCGACGAGGACGGGTCCAACCTGTCGGCCGGGGAGCGCCAGCTCGTGACCATCGCGCGCGCGTTCCTCTCCGACCCGGCCCTGCTGATCCTCGACGAGGCGACCTCCTCGGTCGACACCCGCACCGAGCTGCTGCTCCAGCAGGCGATGGCCGCGCTGCGCTCGGACCGGACGTCGTTCGTCATCGCCCACCGGCTCTCCACGATCCGCGACGCCGACCTCATCCTGGTGATGGAGGACGGCTCGATCGTCGAGCAGGGCTCGCACGAGGAGCTGCTCGCGGGCGGCGGCGCGTACGCCCGTCTCTACCGCTCGCAGTTCGAGGCGCCGGCCGAGCAGGTCGGCGCCTGACCTCCGGCCCACCCGCCTCGGCCCGCCGCCCGCCCCGGGTCATCTGAGGACGTGCTGCAGGCCCGACGGCCCGGATCGGCTGCAGGGCGTCCTCAGATGCCGGATTAACCCATTGAGCGACCCGGGGACGCGACGTACGGTTGAGGTACACAGAAGGGAGGTGATCCGAGGAATGAGTTCTTTTCGGATGAGTGAGGTGGCTGCCCGCTAAGGCAGCCCGGTCCGCCGACAGCTGCCGGCGAATCCACTGCAGCCACCCGACCCGCAGGCTCCCTGTGTCATCCGCAGGGGCCCCTCTCCGAGGGGCAGCAGGCCTGCGGGTCGCTGCATGTCCGGGTCGTACGCCGTCGCCCCCGGGCCCCCACCGCGACCCCCTGTCCACGCCGGGGTAGTCCAGTGAGGGACGGTCGGGATCCAGGCGAATTTACTGCCATCCCTCACTGGACTACCCCGGCAGTGGGTACAAGTCGTGACCCAGGTCTCACCGCCGCGCAGTTGGGCGTGAGGCGTCGACGGCATATAGTTGTGGAGCACAACTATTGTGATCGGCAACCAGGCTCGACCGAAGGAATGCAGTGACCCAGGCACAGACCGTCCCCGCCGAGCAGAGCGGACAGATGACCCACCGCGAGGTGCTCGAGGCGCTCAGCGGCCTCCTCCTCGCGATGTTCGTCGCGATGCTGTCGAGCACCATCGTCAGCAACGCGCTCCCCACGATCGTGGCCGACCTCAAGGGCAGCCAGACCGGCTACACCTGGGTCGTCGTCGCGACCATGCTCGCGATGACCGCGACCACGCCCATCTGGGGCAAGTTCGCCGACCTCTTCGACAAGAAGCTGCTCGTCCAGTCGGCGCTCGTCATCTTCTCGGTCGGCTCCCTCATCGCCGGCTTCGCGCCGTCGATGGAGGTGCTGATCGGTGCCCGCGTGGTGCAGGGCCTCGGCGTCGGCGGCCTCACCGCGCTGGTGCAGGTCGTCATCGCCACGATGGTCTCGCCGCGTGAGCGCGGTCGCTACAGCGGCTACATCGGCGCGGTGTTCGCGCTCGCCACGGTCAGCGGCCCGCTGGTCGGTGGCGTCCTGGTCGACACCGTCGGCTGGCGCTGGTGCTTCTTCGCCGGTCTCCCGGTCGCCGCGCTGGCGTTCGTGGTGCTGCAGAAGACGCTGCGCCTGCCGGTCGTCAAGCGTGAGGTCACCATCGACTACCTCGGCGCCTTTCTCCTCGTCGGTGGTGTCTCGATCCTGCTGATCTGGGTCTCGCTCGGCGGCATCAACTTCGACTGGGTGTCCTGGACCAGCGCGCTGCTCGTCGCCGCCGCGGTCCTCGTGACCGCAGCCGCGATCCACGTCGAGGCCAACGTCGCCAAGGACCCGGTGATCCCGCTGCGCCTGTTCAAGGACCGCACCCTCACCCTGGCCACGGTCGCGTCGGTGCTCATCGGTGTCGCGATGTTCGGCTCGACGGTCTACCTCAGCCTCTACTTCCAGCGCGCCAAGGACATGAGCCCCACCGAGGCCGGCCTGATGTCGATCTGCATGGTCGGCGGCCTGCTCGTCTCCAGCATCCTCAGCGGCCGGATCATCTCGGCCACGGGCGTGTGGAAGCGCTGGCTCGTCGGCGGCATGGTCGCCGTCATCCTCGGCATCGGCCTGCTCTCCACGATCGACGCCAGCACCCCGCTCTGGCGCACCGGCATCTTCATGGCCGTCCTGGGCCTGGGCCTCGGTGCCACCATGCAGAACCTCGTGCTCGCCGTGCAGAACACCATCGCGCTCGCCGACATGGGCTCCGGCTCGTCGGTCGTCGCGTTCTTCCGCTCGCTCGGCGGCTCGGTCGGCATCGCCGCCCTGGGCGCCGTCCTGGCCCACCAGGTCGCCGACGCTGTGAAGTCCGGCCTGGCGGTGCTCCTGCGGGTGCACCCGGAGTACGCCGACGCGGTCAGCCACCAGACCGGCGCCGTGCCCGACATCTCCACGCTGCCCGCCCCGATCCGCGCGATCTTCGAGAGCGCGTACGGCGACGCCACCGGCCACATCTTCCTGGTGGCCCTGCCGTTCGCGATCGGCGCGCTCGTCGCGGTGCTGTTCATCAAGGAGGTGCCGCTGCGCACCTCGGTCAAGCGCGACGACGAGCTGGTCGGCGAGGTCGCCCCGGCCTCGCCCCAGGGCTGAGCGCACGCCGATGAGCACGATCACCACCGCGGCCACCGCCGCCAGCGCCGCCACCGACGTCCGCAGCAGGAACGACGACCTCCGGGCGATCGAGTCCGAGGTCGCCAGCCTGATCCGGCGCGTCAAGCGCGTCATGGGCGAGCGCGCCCGCGAGGTGCACCCCGAGCTGCACCCGATGACGTACTTCCTGCTGACCCACCTCGCCACCCACGGCCCGATGCGGGGCGCGGACCTCTCGGACGCCTTCGGGATGGACAAGGGCGGGGTGAGCCGGCAGGCGCAGGCGCTCGTCGACATGGGCCTGGTCGAGCGCAAGCCCGACCCCGAGGACCGACGGGCGGTCCTGCTCGACGCCTCCGACGACGGACGCCAGCGGCTCGAGGAGATGAGGCGCACCCGTCAGGACCGGTTCGACGAGCGGCTCGCTGACTGGACCGACGCGGACCTGGCCTCGTTCGCGGCCCAGCTCGCGGCCTACAACGTGGCCCTGTCCGACGACTGACCCGATAGTCCGTATCAAAAAGGCTCCCCCGGCAATGCGCCGGGGGAGCCTTTTGATACGGACTATCGACTCAGCGGAGCCAGGCCGCCGTGTCCGGCGGGAGCTTGTCGTCGACCGGTCCGCTGGCGACGAGCAGCTCGCCCTCGGGCAGCGCGACGGGGGAGTCGCCGCAGTTGAGCACGACGGTCAGCGGGCCGCGGCGCAGGCGCAGGACGTCGGGCCCGGCCTCGAGGACCTCGACCTCCTCGCCCGCGGTCCACGCGAACTCGCGGCGCGCGCGCAGCGCGTCGCGGTAGAACGCCAGCGTCGACGCCGGGTCCTGCGACTGGGCCTCGACGGTGAGGTCGGCCCAGTCGGCCGGCTGGGGGATCCACGGCTGCTCCGAGCCGGGCCCGAAGGCGTACGGCGCCTCGGCGCCGCCCCACGGGATCGGGACGCGGCAGCCGTCGCGACCGACCTCGCCGGTCCGGAACCACGACGGGTCCTGGCGGTGCTCGGGGTCCACGTCGACCTGCTCGAGGCCGAGCTCCTCGCCCTGGTAGAGGTAGGAGGAGCCGGGCAGGGCCAGCATCGTCAGCGTGGCCGCGCGGGCGCGGGCCAGGCCCTGGGCGCCCCCGCCGTAGCGGGTCACGTGGCGCACGACGTCGTGGTTGCTGAGCACCCACGTGGGCGAGGCGCCCACCGGCTCGACCGCGGCGAGGGTGCTGGTGACGACCTCGGCGAAGTCGGCCGCCGACCAGTCGGTCAGCAGCCAGGCGAAGTTGAAGGCCTGGTCGAGCTCGTCGGGGCGGATGAACCTCGCGGTCGACTCCGGCGTCTGCGTCCAGGCCTCGGCGACGGCCATCTTGTCGGGGCCGGCGGCGTCGAGGACCCTGCTCCAGGCACGGTAGACGTCGTGGACCTCGGGCTGGTCCCACATCGGCTCGTCCTTGAGGTCGAGCGAGACCATCGAGTGGTCGCTGTTGACCTGGCCGGAGGAGGCCTCCTCGCCCTCCTCGAGGACCTGGTCGCGCAGGCTGGCCTCCTTGAACAGCCCGTGCGCCACGTCGACGCGGAAGCCGTCGACGCCGCGGTCGAGCCAGAAGCGCAGCACGTCCTCGAACATGGCCGGGACCTCGGGGTTGCGCCAGTCGAGGTCGGGCTGGGTGGAGTCGAAGAGGTGGAGGTACCACTGGCCGTCGTCGAGCTGGGTCCACGCCGGGCCGCCGAAGACCGAGCTCCAGTTGTTGGGCGGGGTGCCGGCGGGCTTGTCCTCGGGGGTGTCGCGGAAGAGGTAGCGCGCGCGCTCGGGGCTGCCCGGGGCGGCGGCCAGCGCGGCCTGGAACCACTCGTGCTGGTCGGAGGTGTGGTTGGGCACCAGGTCGACCACCACGCGCAGGCCCAGCTCGTGGGCGCGGGCCACGAGGGCGTCGGCGTCGGAGAGTGACCCGAACAGCGGGTCGACGTCGCGGTAGTCGGCGACGTCGTAGCCGTGGTCGCGCTGCGGCGAGGTGTAGAACGGCGTGATCCAGAGGGCGTCCACGCCGAGGTCGGCCAGGTGCGGCAGCCGCGAGGTGATGCCGGGCAGGTCGCCGATCCCGTCGCCGTCGCTGTCGGCGAAGCTGCGGACGTAGACCTGGTAGACGACCGCGTGCCGCCACCACTGCGTGTTTGGATCGTTCAAATCAGCCATGTGCCCCATCTTCCCAGCACCCCTGCCCACCCGGTCAAGCCGGACTCCGCCCTCCGAACAGCGCGGGGTCGACGGCGATCCAGACGTGCTCGGCCGTGGCGACCACCCGCCCGTCGGCGTCGTACAGCGTGGCCGCGGTGAACGTCTTGCGCCCGTCCTGCCCGCGCCCCTCGCCGACCACGACGTGCTGCTCGCCGACGACGGGGAGGTCCTCGACGCGCGCGGTCATCCGGCCGAGCACCATCAGCCGCTCGCCCAGGTCGCCGGCCCAGCCGCCGATGCAGTCGAGCGCCGCCCAGGTGGCCGCGACCGAGACCCGTCGCACGTCGTCGGCATAGGTGTGCCAGTCCTCGGCCAGGCTCGCGTGGGGCGTCCAGGTCGCGGCGACGCGATCGGTCCCCGCGGCGGGCTCGACGGCACCCGGGAAGATCCGCAGCCCGTCGCCGGGCTCGCGCCCGGTGCCGCAGACGACGCAGGTGGGGAAGGGGTGGAAGTCGAGGCCGGGGTACGCCGCCTCCGCGGCCACCGCGTCCTTGGGAGCGACCGGCTCGACCTCGACCAAGCCACGCCCGACCCGCTGCGCGGTCGCGACGACGTCGGACCCGGCGCGGGCGGACCACACGCCGTCCTCCGCGGTCACCGGCATCGCGGTGTCCAGCGGCGGCGGCCTGCGCAGCGAGACCTCGATGACCGGCCACCGGTCGGTGTGGTCGTCGGGGGAGTCGGTCGCATCGAGGGCCGCGAGGGCGCCGGCGGTCCAGCCGCCGTTGCCCGAGTCGGGCGGCCCGCAGAAGCGACGCGGGACGATGAGCTCGGTCACCGGGCTCACTGTGCCACGGGTCGGGTGGTCGGGGGCAGTTGCCGCATGGGGGAGAATGAGGCTCGTGAGTGACCTCATCGACACCACCGAGATGTACCTCCGCACGATCTACGAGCTCGTGGAGGAGGGCATCGTGCCGCTGCGCGCCCGGATCGCGGAGCGCCTGCACCAGTCGGGCCCGACGGTCTCGCAGACGGTCGCCCGCATGGAGCGCGACGGCCTGCTGACGGTCCAGGGCGACCGCCACCTCGAGCTCACCGAGGAGGGCCGCCGCCTGGCCACCCGGGTGATGCGCAAGCACCGGCTCGCCGAGCGGCTGCTCACCGACGTGATCGGCCTCGACTGGGAGCTCGTCCACGCCGAGGCCTGCCGCTGGGAGCACGTGATCTCCGAGACCGTCGAGCGTCGGCTGCTCGAGCTGCTGGACCACCCCACCGAGTCGCCCTACGGCAACCCGATCCCCGGCCTCGACGAGCTCGGCGACCAGGCCTCCGAGGAGTTCATGGCCGACGTCGAGCCGCTCTCGGTCGCGGCCGGCTCGGAGGACCAGATGGTCCACGTGAAGCGGATCTCGGAGGAGATGCAGAAGGACGAGCAGCTGATGGGCCTGCTGCGCCGCGTCGGCGCACTCCCGGGCCGCACGGTCACCATCGCCCGCACCGCCGACGGCATCCTCATCGGCTCCGGGGGCGAGAGCGCCGAGCTGGTTGCGGAGGCGGCCGAGCACATCTTCGTCCGGCGCTAGGCCGGACGCCCGCCGACGCGGTCGGCGGTGAAGGCATCACCCCGGTGGTGAAGTCCCCGCACGTGCGGGGAGTCCATCACCGTGTGGGCGTTGCACCGCCCCCGAGGAGCCGGACTCGCCCACAGAGTCGGTCGAGGAGGTCGCTGCACCCGACCTCGAGCTTGTACGCCGCGAGGTCGTCGCCGCGGGTCGCGCCCCGGTTCACGATGACGATCGGCGTGCCGCCGGCAGCCGCGCGCTTGACGAAGCGCAGCCCGCTCATCACCGTCAGCGACGACCCGGCGACCAGCAGCGCGCCGCCACGCCCGAGGGCCTCGACCGCGGCGTAGCACCGCGCGACCCGGTCCGGCGGGACGTTCTCCCCGAAGAGGACGACGTCGGGCTTGAGCGGGCCCCCGCACGGGCAGGTCGGCACGACGAAGCCCTCGGTCTCGTCGAGGTCGACGTCACCGTCGGGGTTCGACACGACCGCGGCGTGCTGCTCGATCCACCCGGGGTTGAGCTCGTCGAGACGGGTCTCGAGGTCGGCGCGCGAGGACGTCTCCCGGCACGTCAGGCACACCACGTCCGAGACACGGCCGTGCAGCGCCACGACCCGCCGCGAGCCGGCCGCCTCGTGCAGGCCGTCGACGTTCTGGGTGATGAGCAGGAGCGGGTCGAGGGCGGCGAGCGCCCGGTGGCCGTCGTTGGGCTCGGCGTGGCCCATCCGCTGCCAGCCCACGTGGCTGCGCGCCCAGTAGCGACGCTGCGCCTCGGGCGTGGCGACGAACTCCTGGTAGGTCATCGGCGCCCGGACCGGAGCACCGGGACCGCGGTAGTCGGGGATGCCGGAGTCGGTCGAGAGCCCGGCCCCGGTCAGCACGACCAGGGGGCGGGAGGCGAGCAGGTCGAGCGCGTCGTCGACCATCTCCGGGTCCACCTGGGCGGGCGCGTCCGGCGCCGGGCCCGCTGCGCCGGCGTACGCCGAGCGGATGCTCACGCGCCGTACCGCACCCGGGCGCGGGCGCGCGCCTTCTCGGCCTCGACCTCGCGGTTCTTGGGCGGGGCGACGGTGACGAGGTCGTCGAGGAGGTGCTGGGTGATGTGCGCGATCTCGCGCACCGCGGCGTGGAACGCCTCCTCGTTGACCTGCGACGGCTTCGTCGTGCCGGCGACCTTGCGGACGTACTGCAGCGCGGCGGCGGTGACCTCGTCGCGGCTGGCCGGCGGCTCGAAGTTGTTGAGCGGGCGGATGTTGCGGCACATGCTGCGAGCCTACGTCGAGCGGCGGGCAGGTTTCGAGGCTCGCTCCGCTCGCACCTCAACCAGCGAGCGCTTGCCTACGTCGAGCGGCGGGCAGGTTTCGAGGCGCTCAGAGCTCGAAGGAGGTGACGTCCTCACCCGTCACCAGCGCCACCCGGCCCGAGGCGAGGGGCACGAGCCGCACCTGGGCGACGTCGGTGCCGTGCTCGACCTCGACCATCCGGTTGCTCATCGAGCCGTCGTCGAGGGAGAGCACCGAGACCCAGCCGGTCGTGCCGGTCCACCCCTGGCTGACCACGGTGAGCACGGTGCGCTGGTCGGGCAACCAGGTGAGCTGGCGCGGGTCGGTCGCGGCGCCGGCCACGGTGTCGCGGCCGTAGCGGACGACGTCGAGCTGCTGCGGGCTGGTCAGGTCGGTGACGTCGAAGAGCGCGGCCTGCGCCCCGCGCAGCTCGCCGCGGGCCGACGCGTCCTGGCCGATGCCCACGAGCCGGTGCTCGCCGAGCGGGTGGAGGTACTCCGAGAAGCCCGGGATCTTCAGCTCGCCCAGCAGGCGCGGGGCGGCGGGATCGGTGAGGTCGACGGCGTAGAGGGGGTCGACCTGGCGGAAGGTCACCACGATCGCGAGGTCGTCGAACCACCGGACGGACGTGATCTGCTCGCCCACCCCGAGGTCGTCGACGCGGCCGTCCTCGACCAGCGCGCTGCCGTCCTCGCGCAGCGTGACCACCGAGTTCCAGTCCCCGGTCTCGCTGCTCGGACCGACCGCGACCCGCAGCGAGCCGGCGACCGCGTCCATCGACCACCGGTCGGCGATCGTGCCCTCGACCTCCCCGGAGGCGACGTACGTCGTGCGCGTGCCGTCGAGGGCGAAGGCGAAGATCGGCGTGGTGCCCGACGACGGACCGGGCGCCGCGCGGAACCCGCAGTCGAGGCAGCCGCCCCAGCCCCAGGCCGGTGGCGTCGCGGCGAGGTAGAAGCGGTCGGGGGAGAAGTACGACACGGCGGTGTCGGTGGCGACCGCCGTTGAGGTCCGCGCGGCCGGGTCGGCCGGGTCCAGCGCGACGACGGTGGTCGTGCCGAGCGCGAGCTCCTCGTCGTCGGGGACCGCGACGTCCGCGCAGTCGACGACGGGTCGCCCGTCCACCGTCGGCAGCCAGTCGGACAGCGTGGTGCCGCGCACCAGCGCCCGGTTGCGCAGCCCCGCGGTGATCTCGCCGAGGCGCCCGTCGGGCTGGACGAAGTCGAGCTCCGGCAGGCCGGTCTGCAGCACGACGCGGACCACGCCGCCGTGCACCCGTACCGCGGAAGCGCGGCTGCGGTGGGTGGTCGCGTCGACGACCGAGGGGGAGGTGGGGTCGGCGAGGTCGACGGTGGTCACGGTCGACTCCAGCCCGTCCGACGACGTGCCCACCACCACCGCCCGGCCGTCGACGAGCACGAGCTCGCCGCCCGGGTCGCCGGGCAAGCCGTTGCCGCGCGCGTCGGCGAGGGAGGTCGAGGACAGCTCGACCGGGTCCTGCCCCGCCACGTCGTAGGCGACGAGCACGCCCTCGCGCAGTCGCAGCAGCAGGCTGCCGGCGGTCTTGACGACGTCGGACTCGTCGACGCCCAGCTCCTGGACGTTGGTCCCCGTGCCGCTGCTGGTCACCCGCGACGTCGACGGCATCGAGCGGGCGCTGCCCGAGGCAGCCTGCGGGGTGATGGTCCCGGCCATGTCGCCCTCCATCCCTCCGAGGCTGAACACCGGAGCGCCGCCCCAGCCCCACGGCCCGACGAGGTCGAGCCCACGATCGACGTAGGAGTCGAGCAGGTCGTCGCAGTCGGAGGTGGTGACCAGGTCGGCGTTGGCGAGCACCATCGGCGGTGACGTGGGGGGCCCGCCGGTCGGTGCCGGCCCGCGCCCGGCGGCGTACCCGACGGCGCCCGCCGCCAGCAGGCCCCCGGCCGCCGCGAGCGTGGTCGCGATCCTGCGCCGCCGCTGCTCCATCCGCCTCGTCCCCTCGTCCGTGCCCCGGTCCGCACCGGTGCCGCGTGAGGGTGGGACGGGCGGTCGGTGGGGGTGGTTCCGCGTGGCACGATGGCGCGATGAGCGCCTCCCGCCACCCGGACCGCCCCCTCGACCTGGTGCTCTTCGGTGCCACCGGCTTCACCGGCGGCCTCACCGCCGACTACCTCGCCGCCCACGCCCCCGACGGCCTGCGCTGGGCGATCGCGGGTCGCAACGCCGACAGGCTGGAGGCGGTGCGCGACCGGCTCGGGGTCGACGTCGAGGTGCTGGTCGCCGACGCCACCGACGCCGCCGCGCTCGCCGACGTCGCGCGCCGGGCACGCGTCGTGGTCACCACGATCGGCCCCTACCTCGAGCACGGCGCCCCCCTGGTGGCGGCGTGCGCCGAGGCCGGCACCGACTACCTCGACCTCACCGGCGAGCCGGAGTTCGTCGACGCGATGTACCTCGAGAACCACCGCACCGCAGAGCGCACCGGCGCCCGCCTCGTGCACGCCTGCGGCTTCGACTCCGTGCCGCACGACCTCGGCGCGTACTTCACCGTCCAGCAGCTGCCGTCCGACCAGCCGATCACGCTGCGCGGCGTGGTCCGGTCCGCCGGCACCTTCTCGGGCGGCACCTTCCACTCCGCGATGCACCAGTTCTCCCGGGCGCGGCAGATGAAGAGGACCTACGCCGCCCGCCGCCGCGCCGAGGGCCGTCCCGCCGACGGCCGCTCGTCCCGCGCGGTCGGCGGGAGGCCGCACCGCGACCCCGTGCTGGGCTACTGGCTGCTCCCGCTGCCGACGATCGACCCGATCGTGGTCGCCCGCAGCGGCGCCGCGCTCGAGGCCTACGGTCCCCGGTTCCGCTACTCCCACTGGGCGGGCACCAGGACGCTGCTCTACGCCGCGGGCGGCGCGGTCGGTGTCGGCGCGCTGTCGCTGGCCGCGCAGGTCCGGCCGGTGCGCGACCTGCTGCTCTCCAAGGTGCCCCAGGGCTCGGGTCCCGACCCGGCCAAGCGCGAGCGCTCGTGGTTCACCGTCGACTTCGTCGGGGAGTCCGGCGGCACGACCGTCCACACCCGGGTCGCGGGCGGCGACCCCGGCTACTCCGAAACCGCGAAGATGCTGTCCGAGGCCGCGCTGTGCCTCGCGCTCGACGACAACCCGGTCACCGCCGGGCAGGTGACGCCGGCTCAGGCGATGGGCGACGCGCTGCTCGCGCGCCTGCAGGCGGCGGGCATGACGTTCTCCGTCGTCGACTGACGCGCCCTGCCCGCGGTCAGGAGCGGTCGACGGGCGCCGGGACGGTGACCTCGAAGCGCGAGCCGATCCCGGGAGTGCTCTGCACGGTGACCGTGCCGCCGTGCGCGGTCACGAGCTGCCGGGTGACGGCCAGGCCCATGCCGAGGCCCGGCAGGACCCGGCTCACGGCCGCCTCGGTGCGGTAGAAGCGGTCGAAGACGCGGGTGAGCTCGTGCTCGCTCATCCCGATGCCGGTGTCGGTCACCGCGATCGTGAAGCCGCTCGTGGCCGGCGACGTCCCCGTGCCGGACGAGTCGTGCTCGCCGCACCGTTCGACCTCGACGGTGACCTCCCCGGTCTCGGTGTAGGTCAGCGCGTTGTCGAGCAGGTGGTCGAGGACCTGCCGCACGGCCCCCTCGTTCGCGACGACCTGCAGCGACCCGGGGCTCTCCAGGACCAGCTTGAGGTCGGCGGCGCGCGCCCGGTCCGCGACCGCCGCCACGGCGGACTGCGCGACCTCGGCCACGTCGACCACCTCGGTGTGCAGCTGTCCGGGCTGGGCGCGGACCAGGAGGTCGTCGATGTGGTCGGCGAGCGCCTGCACGTTGCGGCGTACGCCCGCGAGGTAGGTGCGGGCCGCGGTGCCGTCCTCGTCGACCTCGAGCTCCCCGTGCAGGTCGAGGTAGCCGACGATCGCGGTCAGCGGGGTGCGCAGCTCGTGGGTGAGGGTGCCGAGGAACTCGTCGCGCACCCGCGCGGTGTCGAGGGCGTCCGTGGCGTCCCACGCGACCAGGACGGTGCCGACGGCGCCGTCGGACTGGCCGTCCAGCAGGATGCGGCGCGCGCTGCAGACCATGGCGCGCCGGTCGTGCGGAGGACCGGTCCACTGCACCAGGCCGGAGAACTCCTCGCCACGCTGGGCGCGCAGCACGGCCTGCGCCGCGGGCACCGTCGCAGTCACCCCGTCGGCGTCGGCGACGTCGTACGCCGAGGCCGTCGCGCGCTGCGTGGAGGTGACCGGAAGCACCTGCAGGCCGTGCCCGAGCCGGCTGGCGGGAGCGTTGACGAGCACGTGGTCGTCGGGGAGGAAGACCGCCAGCGCCGCGTCGACGGAGTCGAAGATCGCGCGGGTCGTGGCCACCTCCCGCTCGAGGCTCCGGCTGCGTGCCACCAGCTCGGCCTGGGCCCGGCCCAGGATCCGGCCGGCGTGCCAGGTGAGCAGCACCATCGCGGTGAGCCCGGTGAGCGCGACCACGTCGTCCCAACGCTGGAGGGTGTCGCGGTCGGCCTGGGCGCCGACGACGTACGGGGTCGCGGCCACCGCCCACATGCCGGCGATCGCCGTCGCCGCACCCCGCGAGCCGAGCTCGAAGGCCATCCACCCGGCCGGCACCGCCGTCAGCAGGAGGGACGACCCGATCCTCGCGTGGTCCGCGCCGTGCACGAAGGTCGCGGACGCGAGCAGCAGGAGCGGCACAGCCCACCTGGTGCCCGGCCACCCGGTGCTCTCGCCGCGCGCAGCCACCGCCCCCGCGAGCAGGACGCCACCGATGGTGCCCGCGAGCGCCCAGGTCGGCAGGGACTCCCGGTCGACGACCCGGCTCCCGATGCTCGTGACCAGGATGAACAGCGCGCTCGGCGCGAACCAGGTCCAGATCGAGATGCGCACGCTCGCCCCCCTCTCCCGTGCGCCTCCCCAGCGCCGGTCTCGTCGTGAGGAATCTACGACGGACAACGAGGAGGGGCCAGAAAGGGCACGCCGCTCCCCGCCGTGGCACCCTTCACCGGGTCGCGCAGCGCGGCGACACCGGCTCGCGGCGTCGAGGTTCACCAGGACGAGGGGTACGAAGCATGTGGGAGGGGATGGCGCATCCGGCACGCATCGTGCCGCTCGCGTTCCTGGCCGCCACGGTCGTGGGCACGGTGCTGCTGTCGTTGCCCCAGTCGACCCCCGGATCGGTGCACGCACCGCTGCTGACGGCCGCGTTCACGACCGTGTCGGCGGTGTGCGTGACCGGGTTGACGACGGTGGACACCGCGTCGTACTGGTCGCCCTTCGGTCAGGTCGTCATCATGGGCCTGATCCAGGTCGGCGGCTTCGGCATCATGACCCTGGCGACGTTCCTGGGGATGCTGGTGGGCGGCCGGCTGCGTCTGAAGTCCTCGCTCATCGCCCAGGCCGAGACCCACACGCTGAACATCGGCGACGTGCGACACGTGGTGCGTCGCGTCGCCGTCACCATGCTCGCGTTCGAGGTCGCCTTCGCGGCCGTGCTGACGCTGCGGTTCCGGCAGCGCTACGACGGCACCTGGGCCGAGGCGAGCTGGCACGGTGCGTTCCACTCGGTGTCGGCGTTCAACAACGCCGGGTTCGCGCTCTACTCCGACAACCTGGTCGGGTTCGTGGCCGACGCCTGGATCATGTTCCCCGTCTGCGCCGCCGTCATCGCCGGTGGCATCGGCTTCCCGGTCCTGTTCGAGCTGCGCCACCGGTGGCGCACCCCGGGTCGGTGGAGCGTGCACACCCGGCTCACCGCCTACGGCTCGCTCCTCCTGCTCGTGCTCGGCACGGCGGCGTTCCTCGCGCTCGAGTGGTCCAATGCCGGCACGCTGGGGCCGCTGAGCGCCTGGGGAAAGGTCGTCGGCGGGATCACCGGAGGTGTGGTGCCGCGCACAGCGGGGTTCAACACCATCGACTACGCCGACATCACGCCGGAGACGATGGCGGTCAACTACGTCCTGATGTTCATCGGAGGCGGCTCCGGCGGGACCGCCGGCGGCATCAAGGTCACCACGTTCTTCCTGCTCGCGTTCGTCATCTGGTCGGAGGTGCGCGGCGAGCGCGACACCAACATCGCGCACCGCCGGATCGCCAGCCAGACGCTGCGCCAGGCCCTGACCGTCGTCCTGCTGGCCCTGGCCGCCATCGCCGTCGGCACCATGGCCATCCTGCTCGTCACCGACTACGCCCTCGACGTGGTGCTGTTCGAGACGATCTCGGCCTTCGCGACCGTCGGCCTGTCGACCGGCATCACCCCCGACCTGCCGCCGGCCGCCGAGATCACCTTGATGGTCCTCATGTTCGTCGGGCGCGTGGGCACGATCACGGTGGCCTCGGCACTCGCGCTCAAGACCCGCCACCGCCACTTCCACCTTCCCGAGGAGCGACCCGTCATTGGCTAAGCGCCGCAACCCCGTCACCACGTCCGTCGTCGTCATCGGCCTCGGCCGCTTCGGCTCCGCCGTGGCCGAGTCCCTGGTCCGGATGGGCCAGGAGGTGCTCGCCATCGACGAGGACCAGGCCCTCGTCGACCGGTGGGCCGACGACCTCACCCACGTCGCGCAGGCGGACACGACCGACGACCAGGCACTGCGCCAGCTGGGCGTCGCCGACTTCGACCGCGCCGTCGTGGCCATCGGCACCGACATCGAGGCCAGCGTCCTGACCGTCCTCGCCCTCGCGGAGGCCGGCGTGCCGGACATCTGGGCGAAGGCCATCACCAAGAAGCACGGCGCCATCCTCGAGCGCGTCGGCGCACACCACGTGATCTACCCGGAGCACTCCATGGGCGAGCGCGTCGCGCACATGCTCACCGGCGGGATGATCGACTACATCGAGTTCGACGACGACTTCTCCATCGCCCGCACCCTGGCGCCGGCGTTCACGTGGGACAAGACGCTGGCCGAGTCGGCGCCGCGCAGCAAGCACGGCGTGACCGTCGTCGGGGTCAAGCGCACCGGTGAGGACTTCACCTACGCCCGTCCCGAGACGCTCGTGAACCGTCACGACCACCTCATCGTCTCCGGCTCCACCCGCCAGGTCGAGAGGTTCTGCCACCTCCACTGACCTCGCCCGGTGGCGCGCAACTACTTCGAGGAGTCCGGCGCCAGCCCGACGTCGGTCCTGCTCGCGACGGTGACATCGCCGCCCGGGGAGATCCGGATGTCGACGTAGCCGGTCTCGAGGCCGGTCGCCACGTCGACGTACTGCAGCTGCACGCTCAGGTCCTTCAACGGGGTGGAGAACGGCGTGGAGAACCGGTTGAACGTCGGGCTCTCCTCGACACCGCCGGCCGTGCCGAGCTGGTTGACGACCGTCCAGGTGACCTGGTCGGTGTCGGTGTTCCAGATGATCCGTGGCGGTTCGGCGTCGTGGAGGTGGCCGACGTCGACGATCCCGGGCGGCACGTCGGGGATGCCGTCGTCGCGCGGCGTCGTCGCCGCGGTCGGATCGAGCGGATCGACGGGGTCGACCGTGTCGAGCGCGTCGATCCCCAGGTAGGCGGCGGCGGAGACCGGCTGGTGGAGCAGGACGAGCGTCCCGGTGGCGTCGTCCTCCTCCTCGACCGTCTCCCGGACGGCCCTGCCGATGTCGGCCTCGGTCGTGCCGGAGGTGTTGACCACCGTGCCGCCGAAGAGCGTCTTGAAGGCGGGGTCGTTCCCGGCGACGACCCGCAGCCCACCGACCTCGGTCGCCTCGAGGTGTGGGTTGGAGATCCCGGCCGCCTCCATCTGCTCGACCGTGGTCTCGGTGTCGTGGTCACCCTTGACCGCGACGGTCGGCACGTCCGGCGTGGTGGCGGCCTCGGCGCTCACGTAGGCCGACTCGGCGACCGTCCCGTTGGACGTCACGTCGCCGGAGACCGTGCGGACGGCGACCGCATCGCTCCCGATTCGTCCCACCAGGGCGTCGTAGAGGATCGCACGCACCCGTTGACCCACGAAGCTGCCCTGCGTGTCGGCCTCGGCGAGCACGACCCGCTCGCCCGGGCCGGGCAGGAGCGAGGTGGCGGCGGTGGCGAGCGCCTCGTCGAGGCTGGTCGCGACCGCGGCGGCGTAGGCATCGCTGCGCTCGGTGATCCGGCGCGTGTTCTTCTCGACGAAGGGCCGGACCTGGACGGCGATCTCGCGTGCCTGGGGGCTGCTGAACGAGAGGCCGGGCACGCCGGGCATCGCGAGCGCCTCCTCGGGCGTGGCGCTGCCGTCCCACTCCTCGAAGAGCCACGCCGCTGCGGCGCCCGAGCAGCAGGTGGCGGCGGCGAGGCCGGCGGTGCAGACCACTGCCCGGCGACGCCATCGGGCGGCGGCGAGCGGCGGCCGCCCGCGGAGGGCGACGGTGAGCAGGAGCCCGCCGGTGAGGGCGGCGACGAGCTCGAGACGGAGGAAGGCCTCCAGCACCCCGTCCCGCAGCTCCGCGCCGTACGCCTCGGCGACCGACGACGGGTCGTCGACGAACGCGGTGTTGGTCCTGAGGAACTCGGGGCTGACGTAGTCCGCGAGCGAGGGCCCACCGGCCTCCGGCGGACCGGTGACCCGCAGCAGGGCGCCGAACCCCCAGGCCCCCGTGCGCTGCCAGTAGAGGCGGCCGAGGATGCCGGTGTCGACGGTCGAGACGCCGTTGTGGCTGAGGGAGACCTCCACCGGGACCGCACCGAGGTGGTCGTCGAAGGCGACGGTCTGCGCCACGTGCTGCGCCACGAGGGGGGCGGCGACGACACCGCTGGCCACGGTGCAGACCGCGAAGGTGGCGACCGCCCGGCCGAGCGTCGCCGTGCGGCGCCGCGCCCGGACCTGAGCGGTGGACATTCAGCGCAGCCCGGTGTCGGTCGGCTCGGGCTCGGGTCCGACCCGGGTGTCGCCGGAGCGCGTCGCGAAGGAGTCGAGGGCCCGTCGGACGGCAGGCTGGTGTGCCGGGAGGGCGGCCTCCAGCACGTCGCGCAGCATGACCCCGAGCCGCGCCCGGATCCGGTCGACGTCACCACCCCAGTGAGCGATCTCGTCGACGGCCAGGGCGAGGTAGTCGTCCAGGCCCGGCTGCGGCACGTCGACGGCCAGCCGTCCGGAGTCCGACACCACCTGCCGCGGGGGCAGGGGGCGGGTGGCCAGCCGGCGGAGCAGGTCGTGCAGCTGGTCGATGACCTGCACGGCGGTCGAGGGGTCGTTGACGCCGGGCGAGAGGGCGCGCTCGGCGATGTCGACGAGCTGCCGCAACCCGAAGCCGACGTCCTCGTCCATGGTGCGCTCGCTGCCGAGGTGGACGTGGGAGCAGATCGCCTCGTCGTCGGTGCGGCCCTCGCCGTGGACCTCGAGGAGCGCCCCGCCCTGCGGGACGAACTCACCGAGGGCGCGCAGGACGAGGATGGTGACCCCGTGCTCCTCCGCGAGCGCCGCGAGGGCGTCGTCGTCCACCTGCTGCACGACGCCGGGCTCGTCGGCGAGGAGACGACGACCCGTCGTCACGGGCCTCGGCGCGGGCGGACGCGTGTCGGTGTCCGGCGGGTGGCGTCGCTCGATCGCCTCCCGGGTGTCCCCGGCGATGCGCGTGATGATCGACGCGGCGCGGATCGACTGGGCGATGTGGTCGATGTAGAACAAGAAGACGACCACGCTCGCCAGCACGAGGCCGAAGGCCATGGTCACCGAGATCTGCGGGACGAAGGCGTCGGTCTGGGACGTGCCGGTGACCGCCCGTAGCACGACGAGCGCGTACACGAACGTGGCGACGAAGACGCCCAGCGCGATCTGGTTGACCCAGTCGCGGAGGAAGGTGCGCAGGATGCGAGGGGAGAACTGGCTGCTGGTGAGCTGCAGCACCACGATCGTGATCGAGAAGACCAGGCCGGTGAACGAGATCATCGACGTGATGATCGCCGAGAGCAGGGACCGCGCCCCCTCCGGACCGCCGGCGAACAGCAGGGGCAGCGTGAGGGAGGTGTCGAGCCAGTCGTCCAGCGTCGTCAGTGCCAGTCCGAGGAGCGTCGCCCCGATGGCGAACCCGAGCGGCACGACCCAGAACCTGTCGCGGAGGCGTCGGAAGAACCTGGTCATCGTCCGGTCTCCCCCGGGGTCGGCGTCGGCAGGAAGCTCAGCGTGCCGTCGGTCTCCAGCACGACGGCACCGACGGAGTCGAGGTCGGCGTGTCCTTGCCCCCGTGCTGCCTGGCGGACCTCGTCCTGGGTGACGCGCTCTCGGCGCATCGTGTCGTGGAGGAACCCGTCGCGGTACAGCAGCGCCGGCTGCGACTTCACCAGCCGCTCGACGCGGGTGCTGCGCACCGACGACCAGGCCACGGCGTACTGCAGGGCGACAAGCAGCGCGAGCGCCGTCACCCCCTCCACGAGGGCGACGGAAAAGGAGAGCAGGACGGTCGCGAGCGTGGAGCCGAGGGCCACCGTGACGATGAAGTCGAACGCGTTGAGCTTGGCGAGCGTCCGCTTGCCCGAGGACCGGAGCAGCACGACCAGCGCGACGTACGCGCAGGTGCCCACCACCACGACGCGGACCAGGCCCGACCAGCTGTCGAAGAACATGACGCTCACTCCTCGTTGTGTTGTCGGCGCTCGCCCACCTGCGCCGCGATCCACACGATCAGCAGCACCGTGAGGGTCAGTATCGTCCAGCCGACGCCTACGGCGTGACGTCCGTGTCCGACAGCGCCCGAGCGACCGCGACGTCGGTGGAGCTGTGCGCGAGGATCGAGACCAGCACGGTCACCGTCGTGAGCGCCAGCACCTCACCCGCGAGGTCCATCCCGCTGAAGGCCACGATCACGGCGTAGGCGACGCTGGCGAAGCCCTTCGGGCCGAACCACGCCACGGACAGCCGCTGCTTGCGGTCGAGACGAGCACCGGTCAACGCGAGCATCACCGGCAGCGGGCGGCACAGGCCGATGACCAGGACCGCGAGGAGCAGGCCGGTCCACCCCGCGTCGGCCAGGACCGTCACGTCGACCAGGGAGGCGAAGGCGACCAGCGCAGCACCCTTGGCCATCTCCGAGACCAGCTCTCCGGTGTGACGGAAGGAGCCGGAGACCTCCGGCGCAAGTGCCGCGATGGTGGCGCCGGCCACGAAGGCGGCGAGGAACTGGTTGGCGTGCACGGCCTGACAGATCCCGAAGAGCAGCACGGCGACGGCCAGGGGGCCGAGCGGTAGCAACGTGGTGACGGCACCGACTCCGGGCAGCCGGATCACGGCCCAGACGAGGACGGGAAGCGCGACACCGAGACCGATGCCGGCGGCGACCTCGCCGAGGAGGGTCCAGGCGTTCGTGCTCCACTGCTCGGGATCACCTCCCGCGAGGCCGATCAGGAGCAGCACTGCGGGGAGGGCCAGGCCGTCGTTGAGGCCGCTCTCCACGTTGAGGAGCGATCGGACTCGCTGCGGCACGTCCTCGCGCCCCACCAGGGCCGAGGCGAACACCGGGTCGGTGGGGGACAGGACCGCGCCGAGGACCAGCGCGGCGGCCCAGGGCAGACCGGCCACGACATGGGCGAGCACCGCGACCATCGCGAAGGTCAGTGGCATCGCGATGAGCAGCGCACGGGCCGGGTTGGACCACCGGCGCAGCTGGAACCGCCAGGGAGCGTGCTGGCCGTCGGTGAAGAGGATCGCGAAGAGGGCGAGCTCGGCGACCCGCTCGACCGTGTGCTCGGCGACGTCGACGACGCCGAGCACCAGCGGCCCCGCCACCAGTCCGACGGCCAGGAACACGGCGGACGTCGACAGGGGACTGCGGGAGGCCAGCGCGGAGGTGAGCACGGCGAGGAGCAGGCCCACCCCGAAGGTGAGCAGGAACGCGGTCACGAGGGGTCTCCACCCATCATGCCGAGCATCTCGCGACCACCGGTCCGGAGGAACCGGACGACGAGTACTGCGGCGACGACGAGGGCGACGAGGTTCAGCACGGTCGTGTAGTCGAGCGAGATCCCGGCCTCGGCCACCTCGACGCCGCCGGCATCGGGGACGAGACCCAGGCCGCCGAAGAGCAGCTCGACCAGGTATCCGCCGGCCACCATGGTGAGGTAGAAGGATCCGAGCAGCGTGAGCATCATCCGGGTGCCGTAGTACTTCCGGTAGATGACGAGTATGGGCAGGATGATGAGGTCGGCGAAGAGGAACGAGATGACGCCGCCGAAGCTGATCCCGCCACTGTAGAGCACCGCTGCCAGGGGGACGTTGCCGATCGAGCAGACGAAGCTGGCGATCGCGATGACGGGGCCGATGACGGGCCCCCACAGCTGGGAGGCGACAGGGTCGTCGGTGAGGAACAGCGCGCGCCAGAACGACTCCGGCACCCAGGCGGCTACCGCGCCGGCGACGAGGAGCCCGATGACGATGTCGCGCAGGACGGCCGCCCACTCCATGACGAAGATGTGGCTCACGGAGGTGAAGCCGTCGGTGCTGAACAGCCGCTTCCAGATGTTGCCGTCGGTCTCCACGCTCATGTCCATCGAGGCGTGCCCCTCCATCGATCCGGCGAGCCCCTTGTCGGCCTGCTCACGGGCCGCGTCGATGAGCGTGGACCGGACGAGAAGCCGGAACACGAGCGCCATCAGCACGATGATGATCGGGCCCCCGACGAACTCGGCGAGGGTGAACTGCCAGCCCATCAGGAGGGCCAGGATGATGCCGAGCTCGAGGACCAGGTTGGTGCTGGCGATCTCGAACACGATGGCGGAGGTGAAGCTCGCGCCCTTGCGGAACAACGACCTCGCCAGGGCGACGGCTGCGTAGGAGCACGACGAGCTCGCCGCTCCGAGCCCGGCCGCCTTGGCGAGGGTGGCGGGTCGGTCGTCGCCCAGGAGGCGGGTGACCGCCTCGCGCCGGACGACGGCCTGGACGACGGCGGACAGCGTGAATCCGAGGACCAGCGACCAGGCGATCTGCCAGGTCATCCGTCCGGTCGTGCGCAGGGCGTCGAGCACGTGGCCGACTACATCCATGCTGGCGGCTCCGCTCCGGTCGACGGCACTGCGTCAGGTACCCGCATGCCGGGCGCCCATGAGACGCCGGGGATCACGGCACGCGACGCGCGGGACGACGGTCCGGTCCCTCTCGCTGCTGCGTCCTCGCGACAGCGGTCATCGATCCCGTACGACGAAGTGCACCCGTCCGGAGTCCTCGGCGACGGCGTCCAGGACGTGTCCCTCGACCCGGGGCTCGGCCACCTCGTCGAGGTAGAGGCGGGCGCCGTCGGTCTCGACCACGCGATCGCCCGGATGGGGCTTCGCGACGGTGCTCACGTCGAGGGTGTCGGCGTCGCGCCCACGGGACGCGATGCGGAGCCCGGAGAGGCGCCCCACCAGCGGGTGGGACGTGACCTGGCGGACGACCGCGTGCGCCCTGCTGGTCATGGTGATCATGTTGTCCTCCTGACGCTCTCGGCGTGGCAGCGCGGTGCTGCCCCTCCATCACGTCAGGCATCGGCGAGTGGGGCAAGGAAGTCGACAGACGTGGACGCGGACCGTCAAGGCGTTGACGTCGCCCTGTCATCTGCCGGTCATGTCCCGGGTGCGGCGCAGCCGATCCCGCCCGAGCCGAGGACGGCGTCCGCGAGTCGATCGGGCAGGAGAGGGGCGTAGTCCTCGGGCGTGACCTCGCCGGTCGCGAGGGCGCCACCCGGCAGCGGGACGTCGACCGGGTGCCCTGACGTGACCAGCCTGACGGCCGTCACCCCTGGGGCGGTGGTCGTGGACAGCACGATCTGGCCCACCGCCAGGGGCAGCTGTTCGGCGTCACCGATCGTCACCGGGTCGACGTCGATCTCGGCCACACCGTCGGCGATCCGGACGAGGGTCAGGCCGGCTGTGGACGGGATCGCCGACGACAGCCCGGCGCTCCGCTCGGCGACGGTGGGGTTCGCGGTGAGGGCGGACAGCACGTCGCCCACCACCGAGGTCGCCGTCGCGTCGCACGTGAGTCCGGCGTCCGAGGAGGTGAGCAGGTCGCCGCGGTCGACCCAGAACACGACAGCCGTCCGCCGCGGAACACGAGGGCTGGCCTCGGTGCTGCCGGGCAGGGACGTCCCCGGTTCGAGGAGGCGGTAGGGCACGGCCTCGTCGTCCACCACCTGTGTGCGCTGCTCGTCGGGCAGTCCACACCCGGCCAGGCCGACCGCCGCGACGAGGAGGGCGGATGCCGCCGAGGCGGTCCTCCGGCCGGGCGATCGTCGTGGCTGCTGGCTCCCGGCCCACCTGCGTCTCACGCGGCCCCCTCGCGAGCACGCCACAGGGGCAGGCGGACGACGAAGTCGGCCCCACCGTCCGGCCCGCCGTCGCACCACACCCGCCCGCCGTGCCGGGTCACCGTCTCGGCGACGATGCTGAGGCCGAGCCCGCTGCCGGTGCCGGCCTTGGTCTGGCCGGCACGTGCGAACCGCTCGAAGATCCGTTCCCGCTCGTCCGTCGCCACCCCCGGACCTCGGTCGCTGACGACGATGTCGACGTGGGCGTCGGATCCGACGATCCGGACGTCGCACAGGCCACCCCCGTGGAGCTCGGCGTTGCGCACGAGGTTGACCAGGGCGCGCACCATCTGCGGTCGGTCGACGAGCACCTGGTGGTGCCCCGCGTCGTCGTCGAGCACGCGGTCGCCCAGGCCGCTCGTCACCATGGCGTGCCGGACGAGCACGGCCACGTCCGTGGGCACCAGCGCTGCCTCGTCGATGCCGGCCTCGAGCCTGCCCAGGGCCAGCAGGTCCTCGAGGGCCCGTCGGAACCGAGCGAGCTCGTCGGCCATCAGCCCGACCGCGCGCTGGGACTGGGGGCTCAGGTCGCGCGCGCGCTCGAGGAGGGCGAGGCTCGTGATGAGGGTGGTCAGGGGCGTGCGCAGCTCGTGGCTGACGTCCGATGCGAACCGGGCGTCGCGCTCGATGCGCTCGTGCAGGGCGGTGACCATGCGGTTGAAGGAGTCGACCAGGACCGACAGGTCCGGGTCGTCGGTCCCGCGCAGGCGGCGTTCGAGGTTCCCGGCGGAGATGTCGGTCGCGGCCGCAGCGACCTCGCGCAACGGCGACAGCACGCGGCGGGTCGCGGCGCGGCCGAGTGCAGCACCCGCCAGCGTGGTCAGGGCGGCACCGACGGCCAGTGCCCACGCGAGCGTGTGCAAGGTGGTGGACAGCTCGCGCGCCACGGCGACCTCGTAGTACTCGGCGCCCACGGCGGGGAGCGGGATCCCGACCACGACGGCGTGGGGGGCGGTGCGCTCGGTCCAGCCCAGGCCGACCGACCCGTCGTCGACGGTCGGGCGGACCACGGCGGTCAGCGTCTCACCCGACTGGTCGAGGGTGGAGGAGTACCACTGGCCGCGGGCGTGCACGTACATCGACGCACCTGCGGGTGGCGTCACGGCACCGAGCGCCTCGGCCACACCGGTCCCCGAGGTCGACAGGCCGTCGCGCACCAGGGCTGCGTCGGCGTACGCCTGACGCAGCGCCGTCCGCTCACGTTGCTCGAGCAGCAGGTGCCGCGCGGACACGTACGTCCCGAGCGACAGCGCCGTCGAGATCAGCAGTGCTCCCAGCGCGAAGGCCGTCGTGACCGACGATCGGAGGCCCAGGTGGGCACGGGCACGGCTCACCGTGTGTCGAGCCGGTAGCCGAGCCCCCGGACGGTCACCAGCGTCCGCGGCTCGCCGGGGTCGAGCTCGAGCTTCTTGCGCAGGCGGCGCACGTGCACGTCCACGATCCGTTCGTCCCCGAAGAAGCCTCGGTCCCACACGTGGTCCAGGAGGGCGGTCCGGGTGAGCACCCGCCCGACGTTGTCCGTCAGGACGGTCAGGAGCTTGTACTCCGTCATGGTGAGGTGGATGTCCCGGTCGCCGCGGCGGAGGTGGGCGGCGGCGCGGTCGAAGACGAGGGGCCCGTCGACGCCGTCGAGGACGACCACCTCCGCGGACCCGAGGTCGGTGGTCTCGCCGGCGGAGTCGGTCGAGGCGAGCGCGGGACGTCGCAGCATGGCACGCAGCCGCGCCTGGACCTCGGTGACGTCAAAGGGCTTCGTGACGTAGTCGTCGGCCCCGACCTCGAGCGCAGTGACGATGTCCTCCACGCCGTCCCTCGCGCTCACGACCACGATCGGCGCCTGGGTGAACGGGCGAGCGCGCCGGATGAACGTGAAGCCGTCGACCCCTCCCAGCATCAGGTCGACCAGCATGACGTCGACCCCGCTGTGCTCGACGATCGACAGCGCGGACTCGGCGTCGCCAGCCTCCGCCACGTCGTAGCCGTCGTCCTCCAGCACCATCCGCAACGACGTCCGCAGGCCGAGGTCGTCCTCGAGCACGAGCACGCGCTTCCTCATGCCGTCCATCCGGCCATCGTGACCGACCACCTCGCCCCTGCGGAAGCGCGCGGTCCATTGTCATGGAACTGCAATGAGCCGAGCCAGGGGGTCGACATGTCGGCCCGCCAGGCTCGTGACGTCGACATCCATCCGCGTGCGAGGAGCAGGCATGAAGGACACACACGATCTCGTTCCCCTGGGCGACAGCGACGTGGTGCTGGCTGACGAGCACGACGACGTGCGGGGGATGCCCGTGAAGGACCTGCGTGACCACCGCGTCGGGGAGGTCGAGGAGATCCTCGTGGATCCCGAGGAACGACGTGCCCGTCTGCTGGTCGTGGCATCCGGCGGGATCCTGGGGCTGCAGGCGAGTCACCGGCTGGTGCCGGTGGACGCGGTCTCGCAGGTCCGCGAGCACGTCCGCCTCGAACGCAGCGACCTGCACGTCGACTCCGGCTTCGACTACGACCCGGCGCTGGTGGGCGAGGTCGACTATCGACCCGTCTACAGCTACTTCGGCTACACGCCGTTCTGGGAGGACGGATACACGGCGCCGTACTTCCTGCACCGGCGCTGACGACCTGCTCGTCGACGGGGGTCGACGAGCGGCAGGGGGAAGCCTCCGGGACAGGGCCCGGAGGCCTTTCCCATGTCCGCACCGACGCGCAGGCCTCCTGGACGCGGACCGCCGCGGCCACGGGCGGGACGGTCGTCCACCTGCCGACGGCGAGGGGTGGGAGGTGGGTGTGGTGGTGCCCCAGGCAAGAGTCGAACTTGCGACCTTTCGCTTGCCCAAGGGGCGCTTCACGGACCTTCATCCGAGAAGTCGAGAGGCCGAGTTTCACGCTCAACTGAGCGTGATTTGGGGGCTGCGCCGGTCACCCGTCCTCATCGCGATTCAGTGCAGTTAAGGCCCAAAGTGGGGACCAAAGTCGTGATTCTGGATGTCTGGTCGTGATAGCTAGAGGTGGATCGCTAGGTCGGACTTGTCGCCCTCAAAGTCGCGCCCGAGGTAGACGCGGGCGGTCATCCCGGGGTCCGCGTGGCCCAGCTGGTCGGTGATGCGCACGATTGGTACGCCCGACTCGTGGAGCAGGGTAGCCACGGTTCGCCGGAAGGTGTGGGGCACCGCCCACAAGTAGCCGGCGCCGTCGAGCATCTCGCGTATCGCGGCGTTGCTGTTGCCCTGGTCCCACTTCTGCTCCTCTCCTTCCAAGAGCGCGGGCGCTGGGAACATCAGTCCGTTCCGGCCGGTTCGGGAGGCACGTCGCTCGAGACGATCGCGCAACCACTGCGGCAGATTCACCACCCGGTCGGAGCTGCTCGACTTGGTGCCGCGGATCCGGCAGGTGCCGGTGGTCGGGTCGTAGTCCTCCCACCGCATGGACCTGCCTTCGTCGATACGCGCTCCGGTGCCGGCGAGGAACCCGATGAGGTCGGCGGCGGTCTCACGGCGACGAACCGACCGGGGGTTGAGGTCAAGGCGAGCGGCTGCCTGGTCGGCGTATGCCACGACGTGGTCTCGTTCCTCGCGAGTGAAGGCCCGGGTGCGGTCGCGTACCTCGACTTTCGGATTCTGCGACTTCACCGCTCGGACCTGCCGCATGGCGTTGCTGGTGAGGACGCCGCTATCCACGGCGAAGTTGAGGATGTTCGAGATGACCGACCTGGTGAGCTTCGACGCTCCGGTCCCGCGCCGATCGGCGAGGGTCTGCAGAAAGATGCGCAGCCGTTGAGGGTCATTCGCCTGTTCGACAGTGAGGCCCCTCAGTGATGAACCGTCCGTGTCGATGTGGCGCGCGAAGCTCGTGCGATAGTCAAACACCGAGCGAGCTGCGAGGCCGGAGTCTGTTCGAGCGGCCTGCGCGAGCCACACCTGTCCAGCCGTGGTGAACGGGGTGGACTTGGTGATGGTCTGCTCGCTGGCAACGGGCTGACGGAGGCGTTCGGTGAGGCGGGTCTCGCAGCCCTTGATGGCTGCTGCCTTCGTTTTAGCGACAACCGTTACATCACGTCGAACGTCGTCCCATCCGCGGAAGTACGCGCGGGCACGGTGCCGCTCTGCGCGTCTCGGGTTCAATGCTGTGACCCTGTCGCGTGCCGGGTCTGACGGAGGCTCTCATTCCACGGAAGGATGGGAGTCATGGCAGCACCGAGGAAGTATCCCGAGGAGCTTCGAGAGCGAGCGATCCGGATGGCCGTCGATCTGCGGCGTGACCCGGCAACGAGGACCGGTGCGCTGCGCCGGGTGGGTGAGCAGCTCGGGATCAATCCCGAGACGCTGCGCAACTGGGTCCAGCAGGCCGAGATCGACGAGGGCCACCGCCCTGGCGTCACAACGGATGAGGCGAAGCGGATCGCCGAGCTGGAGCGTGAGGTCAAGGAGCTAAGGCGAGCCAACGAGATCCTGAAGACGGCGTCAGCGTTTTTCGCCGCGGCGGAGCTCGACCGCAAGCTGAAGTGACCACCCAGGTCACCACGGGTGTGCTGGTCGAGTACGTCGACCAACACCGCGAGGAGTTCGGGGTCGAGCCGATCTGCACCGTCCTACGCCAGGCCGGGATGCCGATCGCCCCGAGCAGCTACTACGCCGCCAAGACCAGGCCGCCGTCGGCGCGCTCGGTCACCGACGAGCAGCGGCTAGCGGTGATCCGGACGGTCCACGCTGACAACTACGGCGCCTACGGGGTCCGCAAGATGCACGCCGAGCTCAACCGTCGCGGCCACCTGATCGCCAGGTGCACCGTGCACCGGCTGATGCGCGCCGACGGCCTGCGAGGCATCAGCAGAGCGAAAGGGCCCAGAACGACGATCCCGGGCAGTGGCCCGGACACCCGGCCAGACCTGCTGGACCGCGACTTCAAAGCGCTCGCGCCGAACCGGGTGTGGGTCGCCGACATCACCTACTGCCGCACCTTCGCCGGCTGGGTATACGCGGCGTTCGTCATCGACGTCTACTCCCGCCGCGTCGTCGGCTGGCAGCTGTCGAAGAGTCTGCGAACCGACCTGGCGTTGGACGCCTTGGAGATGGGGTTGTGGACCCGAGCCCACGCCGGCCACGACACCACCGGCGTGATTGCGCACTCGGATAAGGGCGTTCAGTACCTCGCCGTGCGGTACACACAGCGACTCGCCGAGGCCGGCGCCGTTGCATCCGTCGGCTCGACCGGTGACAGCTACGACAACGCCCTGGCCGAGGCGTTCAACTCGCTGTTCAAGGCCGAGCTCGTTCGCAACAAAGGCCCGTGGAAGAGCATCGACGACCTCGAGATCGCCGTCGCGGAGTACATCGACTGGTTCAACCACCGACGCCTACACGGCGAGATCGGACTCGTCCCACCCGTCGAGTTCGAGGACAACCACTACCGGCACAACCCCGCCCCGACTACCGTCGGCGCGTTAGTTCAGAGCCTCCACTGAACCCGGCACGCGACAACTTGCTCCTTTCGCGCCGCGGTCGCGCTGGGCACGCTGTCCAATGACGCAGACGTGACCGGACCCCGATTACTTGCCTCCCTGACTTCGTGGCGGTACGACAACGCTACGACCGGAGCAGAAGTGTTGGAGCGCGTTCGTCGATCGGACCCTCGGGGCACCGGGCCCGAGCCTCACTCGTGCGGAAGCGGGGTTCCTCTGGTCAGGAAGTCTGTCAGCGCACGTCGGGAGATGGCCTCCGTCGTGTGCAGGAGCTGACTGCGCGGTGAGGCGTTCTCGCGCAGCTGATGGCCCACCTGCCGGACCAGCGCCTCGACGTCAGCCGCCGGCACGGCGCCGGCGTATCCCAGGGCCAGGCGCGCTCCGAGGGCCTGCTCCGCATCGCTCAGCCCGGTGGTCGCGGGTGCCGCGACCACCGTGTGCTGAGCGGTTGTCGAAGTCCCCCCGGCGGCTGGGGAGGCAGGGCCTGCAGCCGTGGCCGCGGCGACGAGCAGCACCAGTACCGCCGCGGCGCCCCTGCCACGAGCCACGAGGTCGTCCAGCCTGGCTCGGATCCTCCCTCGGGATCCTGACCGCGCTGGCGACGTGTCCACGCTCAGCCGACCGGTGCGGTGAGGTCGTACATCGTGACCTCGTCGATCGTTTGGGCCGTGAAGTTCTCCGCCACCCAGGTGGCGATGGTCGAGGTCTCGCCCCCCATCTGTCGACCGCCGCCGCCGATGCTCGAGCTGCCGTCGATGTAGTAGTGGACTCGACCCTCGGAGACGTAGGCCTTGAACTGCTCAAGAGTCGGCGACGGGTCGCCTCCGTTGAAGCCACCGATCGGCATGACCGAACGCCCGGTGGGCAGCTGGTAGCTCGCGGCGCTCTCCGAACCCGTGGTCGCCGCGACCCAGGTGTAGAGGTCCGCGTCCTCGAGGAGCTTCTCGACCACCGTGTCGCTGACCGTGGTGGTGCCCCTGCCGGGCGTGGTGGCCGTGCCACCAGCGCGCTGGTTGCCGGGCACCTGGCCGTCAGTGGCCGTCGCACCGGTCCCGGCGTCTGCCTGGCCGGTGGCCCGGCTCCCCGTGCCGCTCGGGCGGCCACCCTGACCGCCAGGACCAGCCTCGCTGCCGCTCACTACTGCGGGGCCGGTCGTCACGGCGCCGCCGGTGTGCGGGGTGACGACTGTCTGGATCGTCCACGCAGTCGGACCGACCAGTGCGGCGACCAGTGCGAGACCCACGGCGGAGCGCGTCGCCGCTGCACCGAGGCGTCGGCCGAGGAGCACCCCGGCGGCGGCCAGCAGGCCGACGACGAGGACGACCCAGCGCAACCACGGGTTCCAGTCCGGGGACCGGGAGAGGACCACGAAGGCCCAGCCGGTGGTCACGAGCGAGGTCCCCGCGAGCACCGGGAGAGCCCACCGCTCGGTGCGACGAGTCCAGACGAGCCACCCACCGATGCCGACCAGCGCACCGATCGGCGGTGCCAGGGCCACCGTGTAGTACTGGTGGAAGGTGCCGTCCATGAGGGAGAACGTCAACCCGGTGACGACGAGCGTCGCGCCCCACAGGAGCAGTGCTGCCCGTCGGACGTCGGTGCGAACTGCGCGGCCCACCACATACAGTCCTGCGAGTCCCAGGATCAGGGCGGCCGGGATGAGCCAGGCGATGTGTCCGCCGAGGTCACCGGTGAACATGCGCCCCAGGCCGACGTTCGAGGAGAACATCCCACCACCTCCACCCCCACCACCGGGAGGGCCGCCGGTCGTGGCCGTAGCGGCCGCGGCGCCGCTGGTGCCGGTTCCGGCTGTGGCCGTGGACTCGGTGCGCCCGAAGATCCGGCCGAGGCCGTTGTAGCCCAGGGTCAGGTCGAGGAAGGAGTTGGTCGTCGACCCGCCGACGTACGGCCGGTCCGCAGCCGGGGTGAGCTCGACGATCGCGACCCACCAGCCCGCTGAGACGACCATCGCCCCGACCGCGAGCAGGCCGTCCCGGATCCGCCTGCCGACCGAGACGGGTGCGGCCATCAGGTAGACGGCGGCGATGCCCGGAACGACGAGCACGGCCTGGAGCTGCTTGGTGAGGAAACCGAGGCCGACCAGGACACCCGCGAGCACCATCCACCGGGTGCGACCGTCCTCGACCGCCCGGAGGGTCACGTACACAGAGAGAGTCAGCAGAAGGACGAGCAGCGCATCAGGGTTGTTGAAGCGGAACATCAGCGCCGCCACTGGCGTGAGCGCCAGGACCGCACCCGCGACCAGGCCGGCCTGAGCGCTGAAGTAGCGGCGCACCGAGGCGTAGAGGATGCCGACCGTCGCCACGCCCATGAGCGCCTGCGGCACGAGGATCGACCAGGAGCTCAGGCCGAAGATCCGCACCGCGATGCCCATCACCCACAGGGAGGCCGGTGGCTTGTCGACGGTGATCGAGGCCGCAGCATCCGATGCCCCGAAGAGGAAGGCCTTCCAGCTCTCGGACCCGGCCTGGGCGGCTGCAGAGTAGAAGGAGTTGGCCCAGCCGGAGGCGGACAGGTCCCACAGGTAGAGCGCGCCCGTGACCACCAGGAGGGTCAGAAGCGCAGGGCGTTCCCATGGCTGTCGTGGTGCGGGGACGAAGCGCAGGTGGTCCGGGCGTGCGCGGGGCACGTCGAGCGGGGAAGGTGTCGACTGCTCAGCGTTGTCCAGGACGTCGGCATGTGCGGGGGTGGTCATCGAAGTGCTCCTTGGCTGGGGCGGGCGGCGGCGCGCTCGCCTGGCGGGTCGGTCGCGGGATGGGGAAGTGTCGTGGCATCGGCATGGGGCCTGAACACCCACTGCCGCAGCAGGACGAAGCGCAGGACAGTCGCTGCGAGGTTCGCGACCACGAGGACGGCGAGCTCGACCGCATGCGAGGTCGCCAGGGCCACCGTGGAGAGGAGGGCGAGCGAACCGGAGGTGAGCGCCCAGCCGAGGAAGAAGACGAGCAGGCCCTGCCCTTGGTGGCGGACGGCGTCCTCGGACCCGCGGAACCCGAAGGTCACTCGCCGGTTGGCGGCAGTGTTGGCGACCGCGGTGAGCAGCAGCGCGCTGAAGTTCGCTGCCTGGGCGCCCACGGGGCCGCGCAGCAGGAGGAAGATCACGGCGTAGGCGAGGGTCGACGCGAGTCCGACGACCGCGAATCGCACGAGCTGGTGCAGCAGCGCCGCCCCGGCCGGTACGTCGGCGGGCTCGACGACGCCGCGGACGACGCGCGTCCGCGAGTCACCGACGAGCGGCAGGTGCTCGCGGACCTCGCGTAGTGGGAGGGCCCCGCTCATGAGCTCGCGGCCCACCCGGGCGACGCCCCTGAGGTCGTCGATCGCCGTGGCGACGACGTCCACCCGCGAGTCAGGGTCATCGACCCAGTCGACCGGCACCTCGTGGATGCGCAGCCCGGAACGCTCGGCGAGCACGAGCAGCTCGGTGTCGAAGAACCACCCAGTGTCCTCCACGAGCGGGAGGAGCTCGCGCGCTACGTCGGCGCGGATCGCCTTGAACCCGCACTGGGCATCGGAGAACCGGGCGGCGAGCGACGTCCGCAGGATGAGGTTGTAGGAGCGAGAGATGAACTCGCGCTTGGGACCACGCACCACCCGTGACGAGCGCGCGAGCCGCGTGCCGATCGCGACGTGCGAGTGTCCGGACAGCAGCGGGGCGACGAGCGGCAGCAGCGCGGACAGGTCCGTGGAGAGGTCGACGTCGCAGTAGGCCAGCACCTGGGCGTCAGAGCTCAGCCAGGCGGCGCTCAGCGCACGGCCGCGGCCCTTTGCCTCAAGATGGACGACCCTGACTTGCGGCAGCTCGGCAGCAAGGCGTTCGGCCAGGGCGAGCGTGCCGTCCGTGGAGGCGTTGTCGGCGATGGTCACCCGTGCCGTTACGGGAATCTCGGTGGCCAGGTGGGCGCAGACCGCGCGCACGGACTCCTCGAGACCGGCGGCCTCGTTGAAGACGGGGATCACCAGATCGAGGACGGGGCGTTCAGCGCCGCCGGGGTCGTCGCGCTCAGGCAGGTGGGCGATGGTGCTGCGGGGAGCGCCTTGGTTCGTCGACATGACCCGAGAGTTGCTGGCCGTCGTAGGTGTCAGGTGTGCCAGCGATGTGCGTGGCCTGTGCATCCGGCCCGGGTGGGGGTTGCGGCCTCACGTGGGGGGTTGTTGATGGCTCTGTGGGAGTCGGAGGGTAAAGGTCGACCCGCTTCCTGGGGTCGGGGCGACCGTGATCGTGCCGTGGTGCTCGTGGGCGATCTGCTGGGTGACGGCGAGTCCGAGGCCGGCTCCACCCCCGCCGTGTCGAGCTCGGGACGAGTCTGCTTGGTAGAAGGGCAGGAAGATCCGCTCGTGCTCGACTTCGGCGATCCCAGCTCCGTGGTCGATCACGATGATCGCCACGGCACCGGGTGAGTGCTCCACGGCAATGGTGATGGCGGTCGTGGTGGGGGTGTGGGTGCAGGCGTTGGCGCCGAGATTGAGGATGGCCTGGTGGATCCTCGCGGGGTCTCCCGCCAGCGGCGGGCCGATCTCCTCTTCGATGCGGGTGTCGATCTGACGTTCGGGGTACGCCGCCCGCAGGTCGTCGACGACCTCCCGCACGACCTGGAGCACGTCGACCTCCGACACCAGCAAGACACGGCCCTCGCCGCCGCGGACCAGCTCCATCATGGAGTTCACCAGGCGGTGCAGACGGACGCTCTCGTTCCCGACGCGTGACATGGCGCGGTCGAGGGCTCCGGGCTCGGTCAACATCCCGCGCTCGTACAGGTCGCTGTATCCCTTCAGCGCGGTGAGCGGGGTGCGGATCTCGTGAGAGACGTCCGCAAGGAATCGCCGCATGTCGTCGCGTGCCCGGGTGGCGGTCGTCTCGGACCGCTCGCGCTCAGCGAGAGCGGCACGCAGCCGGTGGACCATCCGCTCGATGTCGTTCGACAAGTCCGCGACCTCGCGGGAACCACCGGCGTGCTGCAACTGGGTGTCGAGGGCTCCGTCGGCGATCTGGTTGGCCGTGGCCGCGATCGTGGTCAGCGGGCGAACCAGTCGGCCGGCCAGCCACCACGCCATCGCCGACTCGAGCAGGACGATGATCAACCCGCCGATGATCAAGTCTCGCCGTAGCGCGGCCGTCGTGGCGTGGTATCCCTCGAGAGACAGGGCTGTGACCCTGACCCGCCCGTCGGGCTGCGGTGAGAGAAGGGCCCGGTAGTCCCCGATCTCGGTGATCGCGGGCCCGCGAGTGGCCGCCAGGGTGGCGAGGGTATCGACCGAGAACGGGTTCTCGCCGCCCTGCGTGGCGGTGACGACACCGTCGGGCGAGACCGTGAGCTGCACGGGCGGATCCACGCCGGTCGTGGCTGAGTCCGGTGCTTGCGGGATCGCTCCACCTTGCCGGCCACCCGATGGGGGGACAGCGGCACCGCCCTGTGCGCGCGCCAGCTCGCGGTCGATCTCGGTCAGCCGGGTCGAGCGATCGCTCTGGTCGATGTAGAGGGCGAACGCCAGGAAGCCCATGGTGATGGTGGCCAGGAGTGGGACGAGGATCACCCACCGCAGCGACAGGCGGTTCATCGAGGGCCTTCGCGCAGGACGTATCCGAGGCCGCGGCGGGTGTGGATCATCTGCGGGTGACCGTCGTCGAGCTTTCGCCGCAGGTATCCGACGTAGAGCTCCACGACGTTCTCGGTGCCGTCGTGGTCGTGGCCCCAGACGTTGTCGAGGATCTGAGCCTTCGACAGCACGACTCCTCGGTTGACCATGAGGTATTCGAGCAGCCGGTGCTCGGTGGCCGAGAGGTCGACGCGCACCCCGGCCCGGCGTACTTCACGACCGGCGGGGTCGAGGGTCAGGGATCCGACCTGGATCAGACTGCCGGAGTCGTCGGACGCGGTGCGGCGGAGGATGGCAGCCACCCGCATCACGAGCTCGTCGACGCTGAAGGGTTTGGTGAGGTAGTCGTCGCCGCCGGTGGCGAAGCCGCGGATCCGGTGCTCGGTCTCGTCGCGGGCGGTCAGGAAGAGGACCGGGGCGCCCGACCCTGCCTCGCGCAGGCGGCGGCACACCTCGAAGCCGTCGATGCCGGGGAGCATCACGTCGAGCACGATGAGGTCGACCCCGCCCTCGATGGCGAGGTCCAGGCCCGCGTGTCCGTCGGCCGACTGGATCACGGAGTGCCCCTGGAACCGCAGCGCGGTGGACACGATGTCGTTGATCGATGGGTCGTCCTCGACGACGAGGATCCGGCGGGGTGTCGCCGGGGTGAGATCAGAGCGCATCGGTGCCATCCAAGGTCTGGAAACTGTGGTGAGCCTGTGAATGGCTCCACAGCGCGGTCACAGTGGCGCCCCTCATGCTTCGATCATGGACCACCAACGTGATCGCCACTCGGGAGCGCCTCGACTGCTCCGCCGAACTCCGCAGCTCGCAGCGCCGATGGCAGCCGTGCTCCTGCTCGCCTCCTGCAGCTCCTCGACCTCCGACTCCGGATCCGCCGACGCGACCTCGTCCGCGTCGTCCACGTCCACGACGGCAGTCGGCCTCGATACCACTCTGTTCCTGGACGGGGCCCTGACCGAGGAGCCCACGACCGAGGACTGCGCCCTCAGCGGGGGCGCGGAGACCACGTGCTATCGGATCACGGTCGCCGGCTATCCGGTCGATCACGAGGTCGGGCCGTTCTGCCCTGCGAGGATCACCGACGGCGCCGACGCGGGTGGCATCTGGTTCGACGGCGAGAACCTCTACGACCTCGATGGATCGTTCATCGAGGGCCTCGCGGAGACCTACGGCGACGACGGCTGGAAGATGTACGACGACGAGGGCAACGTGCTGGTCACCGAGACCCAGGAGCAGTTCGAGGCCGCGGCCCGCCCCGACGTCGACCCGGACCTGGAGAACCACTGCGTCCAGGGCAAGCTCGAATGGCTCGACAACGGCGAGCCCATCACGAGCGAGGTGCTGATCCCCACGACGCCGGTGGCAGCGGACGAGTCTGCCACCGCCCAGGCCGTCCTGGGTGTCACCCTCGACGGGGTGCGCATCGACGCCTCCGCCCCGGTCGACGCAATTCTCGGCGCCTACACGATCGCGGCGTTCGACGACTGCGGCGGTCACTTCAACCCGGTGGAGGGCTACCACCTCCACGGGGCCGTGGGCTGCTCCGAGGTCGGCGAGGCCCTCGAGGGTGAGACCGCGCAGTTCGGGTACGCGCTCGACGGCTACGGGGTGTACAGCCCCTACGCCGACGGCGAGGCACCCGACGACCTCGACGCGTGCAACGGACACACCACGGACGAGCTCGGCTACCACTACCACGCCAACCCCGCGTCCGAGAACCTCGTGATCGCCTGTCTGGTGGGCCAGACGGTCGAGTCCGAGGACGGAGCGGGGAGACCGCCTGGCGACGGTGCCCCCGGCGACGGCCCCCCGGACGGCGCTGACGGATGAGGCGCCCGAGCACTCCTCCCTCGCCCGTTACGCTCCGGATCGCCGCCCTGACCGCGACCGTCCTGCTGGTCACCGCGGCGTGCGGGTCGAGCTCGACTGACACCGGATCCAGCGACGGCACCACCGCTGACGCCTCAGGTACAGCCTCGGCCGGTGATGGGATCGTGGACGTGTCGTCGCTCTTCGTCGACGGCGCCTTGACCTCCGAGGCGGCGACGGTGGACTGCACGCTGGAGAACGGCAGCGAGACCACGTGCTACCAGCTCGAGGTCGCCAGCCTGGCCTCGACCGTCGACACCGAGGGCCCGTACTGCCCCGCCACCACCAGCGACGTCGGTGGCATCTGGGTCTGGGACGGCGACGCGCCCGGTCTCTACGCTCTCGACAGCGACTTCTGGGGCCTCGTGTCCTCGCAGGGCTACGAGTTCGCCGACGCCGACGGGACCATCACCGTCACCGACCCGGCCGAGGGTGCTGCCTCCTCCTCGACCACGGCGAACTCCTGCCTGGAGGCCACTGCCGACGGCTCCTACCACCTGCAGGTCCTGATCCCCACCAGTCCTGAGCTGCTCGACACGCCCACCGATCTGTCGACCATCTCGCAGGTGGGGCTCGCCCTGGACGGCGTCACGATCTTCGGCGACGCGCCGTCAGTGGCTGACAGGGGAGGGCTGCCGGCCCTGGATGCGTGCGGCGGCCACATCGATCCGTCCGGCTACTACCACTGGCACTTCGGCGCCGAGTCGATCCAGACGAACCTCGACGAGGCTGGTGCCGGCGTGACCTGTTCGGTCGAGCAGGACGCCGAGGCGCTGGTCGGTCTCGCCTACGACGGCTACGGGATCTATGGCCCCGAGGAGGACCGGGACATCCCCAGCGACCTCGACGAGTGCTCCGGCCACATCTCCGAGACCGCCGAGCTCGGCGAGACCTACCACTACCACCTCACCTACGACTCCCCGAACCTGCCGGCCTGCCGGGCTGGGGCGACGGCCGAGTCCGCGTTGACCAGCCCCGACAACGCCGACGTCGCTTTGCCCAATGGCGAGGGGCCCGGTGGCGGTGGCCCCGGTGACGGTGGCGCCGGTGGTGGGCCGCCGCCGGCCGGCGGCTGACGCGATGTCACGCACACGAATGACGCGATGGCTCACCTCCGTGCTGGTGGCCCTCGCGTGCGCCAGCGCGGTCCTGGTCGGCGCGGAGCCCGCAGCAGCGCACGACAGCACCAGCGGCGCGATCGTTCTCGACGTGACGGATCAACGGGTCCTCGGCACTGCGCAGGCGTCCTTCGCCGAGCTCGGCTACCAGGACACCTCCGGTGACGGGCTGGTGGGTGCCGACGAGCTGAGAGACCAGGAAGCCACCGTGGCGGCGAGTCTGGTGAAGGTCATGCGTGAGCACGCGGCACTCGAGGTCGACGGCCAGAAGGTCGACATCATCGGGGCCGGACCGGCCCCGGTCAGTGAGGGCGAAGTCCCCGCCACGACGTACGTGGAGATCATCTTCGCGACCGGCCCCCACGACGGCGACGTCTCGCGCGTAGACCTGTCCTGGTCCTTCACCTCGCCAACCGACCAGGTGGTGCTGTCCGGGACCGATGAATTGGTGACCGGGCGACTGGGAGACGACGGCACCACATCGATCTCTCTCGACGCCGCCTCGACCATCCGATCGTTCTTCCTCACCGGCCTCGACCACGTGTGGTCGGGGCTCGACCACCTGCTGTTCCTCGTGGTCCTCACGTTCGCAGTGGTGGGCTCCACGGTCTCCCGCACCACGACGCTGCGCGTCGTCAAGCTCGTCACCGCGTTCACCATCGGCCACGCGACGAGTCTCTGCCTCGCCTACTTCGACGTCGTCTCGATCCCCCCGCAGTGGGTGGAACCAGCGATCTCGCTGTCCATCGTCGCCGCCGCCGTGCTCGCACTGCGCGGCAAGGGCGAGACGATCCGCCCGTGGATCGCCGCGGCTGTCGGCCTGGTGCACGGGCTGGGATTCGCCTCCAGCCTGGGAGGGCTGGGACTGGCCACGAGCCACGAGGTGGGCGCGTTGGCCGCCTTCAACATCGGCATCGACATCGCCCAGACCATCGCTGTCCTCCTGGTCATCCTCGGCATCCGGATGTCTGCCACGGTGCTCGCCGGACGCCACCACTGGGTCCGCGTCGCCGTGTGCGGGGGCGCCGGCCTGGCCGGGCTCGGCTGGACCGCCACGCTCCTGGCAGCCTGACAGGGATCAGGCTGTTTCGCGTGCCGACCGGCTCATGACCCGAGCAGCGGCCGCCGCAGCCGGCATCCCGATTGTCCTGACGACTAGTTCCCGCGATCGGGGGTGCCGTCCAGGACTGACTTCGGCAGGTGGATGTCGGGGACGAGCTCGACAAGCATCCGGCGTACGCGGCCGTCGAGGTCGGCGATGATGTCGCAGACGGTGTCTTCGTCCTGGCCGCCGGGGTCGGCGACGGGCCAGTCGGTGTACTTCACGCCGGGCACGTACGGGCACTCTTCGCCGCAGCCGAGGGTGATGGCCATGGTGCTGGCGGCGATGGTGTCGCGGGTGAGGAGCTTCGTGGTCTCGCGGGAGGTGTCGAGCCCGAGCCTCTCCAGCACTTCTGCGACTTCGGGATGGATGTGCTCGCCGGGCTGGGTGCCGGCCGACACTGCGGTGACGCGGCCGCCGGCGTAGTGCTCGGTGAGGACGCGGCTGATGACGGAGCGGCCGCCGTTGCGTACGCACGCGAACACGACCTGCGGGACGCTCGTGGGGCCGGTGCTGGTCGTCATCGGGTGGCTCGTGGGGCCGGTGCTGGTCGTCATCGGGTGGCTCCTGTGGTCGTGTCGGCGTCGGTGTCGTTGGAGGTGGAAGCGTTGCGTTCGGGGAAGTAGCGGCGGGCCCAGAGGCTGACGTACACGAGGCCGACGAGCACGGGCACTTCGATGAGGGGGCCGACGACGCCGGCGAGGGCCTGACCGGAGGCCACGCCGAAGACGCCGATGGCGACGGCGATGGCGAGCTCGAAGTTGTTGCCGGCGGCGGTGAAGGAGACCGCGGTGGCACGCTGGTAGTCGAACCCCAGTGCGCGGGTGAGCAGCATCGAGCCGCCCCACATGAGGAAGAAGTAGACGAGCAGCGGGACGGCTATGCGAGCGACGTCGAGGGGCTGGTTGGTGATGGTGTCGCCCTGGAGGGCGAAGAGCAGCACGATGGTGAACAGCAGCCCGTAGAGGGCGGTGGGGCCGAGCCGGGGCAGGAACGTGGTCTCGTACCACTCGCGTCCCTTGGCCTTCTCGCCCAGGGTGCGGGTGAGGTAGCCGGCGAGGAGCGGGATGCCGAGGAAGACGAGGACGGACTTGGCGATGCCCCACATGGAGACGTCGAGGTCGGTCTGGTCGAGGCCGAGCCAGCCTGGGAGGACCTCGAGGTAGAAGTAGCCGAGGACGGCGAACGCGAGGATCTGGAAGACGGCGTTGATGGCGACGAGGATGGCCGCTGCTTCCCGATCGCCGCAGGCGAGGTCGTTCCAGATGAGCACCATGGCGATGCAGCGGGCGAGACCGACGATGATGAGGCCGGTGCGGTAGTCGGGCAGGTCCGGCAGCAGCAGCCAGGCGAGGGCGAACATGAGCGCCGGCCCGAGGAGCCAGTTCAGGACGATGGACATGACCAGGAGCTGCTTGTCGCTGGTGACGTGGCCGAGCTCGTCGTAGCGCACCTTGGCCAGGACCGGGTACATCATGATGAGCAGCCCGATGGCGATGGGCAGCGACACGGACCCGATCTCCACGGCTGCGAGTGCCTCGTCGAGGCCGGGCACGCTGCGGCCCAGGAGCAGGCCGAGCACCATCGCGGCCACGATCCACACCGGCAGGAACCGGTCCAGGGTGGAGAGCTTCTGCATCACCGCCCCGTCGGCGTCACCGCTGGGCGTCTCGCGCACGGACTCGTTCGCGGTGTCGCTCACGTCGACGCTCCCGCGGGGATGCACGCGCTCGCCTCGAAGCGCGAGGTGCCGTCGGTCGTGTTGCCGTTGATGAACAGGCTGGCGAGCGCGGTCATGGCCTCCGGGCGGGCGATGTAGTAGACCCACGTGGCGCGCTTCTCGCGGTGCAGCAGGCCGGCCTCGTGGAGGACCTTGAGGTGGTGGCTGATGGTGGGCTGGGTGAGGTCGAAGTGTGGGAGCAGGTCGCACACGCACGCCTCGCCTCCCTCGTGCGACAGCACCAGCGACAGCAGCCTCAGCCGGGTCGGGTCGGCAATGGCCTTGAGCATGGCCGCGATGCCGGCTGCCCGCTCGGTGCTGATGGGTTCGCGGGCCAGCGGCACACAACAGGCCAGATCGCTGAGCACGGCTTCGGCGGCATCTCGCTGGATCAACATCGACATACGTCAATGTTGACACATGTCGATGCCAACCCGCAACATTGACCCGTGTCTACATCGACACGCATCCATGTTTGCACCTCCGCGACTACTTGGGAGGCGCGCCTCGACAGCCAGGAGACCCAGATGAACACGGACGTGCAGCTGACGTTGGACTCGGTGCGGATGGCGCTCGGGGAGGAGTTCGCGGGCGTGTTCTCGCCGCAGACGATCGCTGAGTGCCTCGATGACAGCTATGCCCTGCTGCTGCCGGCCAGCATCACCGGCTTCCTGCCGCTGCTGGCCCAGCGGTTTGCGCGCGAACGCCTCCGCGCGGCTGCTCGAACCCTGCCGTCCGAGCCTGGTGCTGCCGCGCGTGCGCCCTTGGTGCTGTTCGTGTGCACCGCGAACTCGGGGCGCTCGCAGATGGCGGCCGCGCTGTTGTCGCGCCGCAGCGGCGGGGCGGTCGAGGTTGCCTCTGCTGGCACGCAGCCCGGCGACCGGGTCCCGGACGTGGTGCGTGAGGCTCTGGCCGAGGTTGGTGTCGATGGCGGCGATCTGTTTCCGAAGCCGTTGACAGATGAGGTCATCGCGGGTGCGGACGTGGTCATCACGATGAGTTGCGGCGACTCGTGCCCCGTCCTGCCCGGGCGTCGCTACCTGGACTGGGACGTCACCGACCCCGCTGGCGCCGACCTTGACACGGTCCGTCGCATCCGGGACGAGATCGACGTCCACGTCGCCGAGCTCCTGACCGACCTCGGTCTGATGCCCGGGTTCGCGGCGAGGTGAGCCTCACGAACGTCCCGGGGTGGCTGGGCTGCGGGACGAACGGCGTGGCGTCGGGTGCTCCGCCGCTGTCCGCCGACTGGCCACAGGCAGGTCACTGGCCGGTGCGGCCGAAGGTGACGAGCTGCGGCTCGGGCGCGGCGGGGGCGCAGCAGCCACCGGATGTCGACTGGGCGAGGGCGTCTGGGTCGTCGAAGACGCCCGCGCCGCCGCACACTCCGGTCTCGGGGAGGACGAGCTCGACGCGGTCTGCTGCTTCGAGGTCGCCGTCGAGGGCCGCGATGACGGAGCGGACCTGCTCGAACCCGGTCATGGCGAGGAACGACGGTGCGCGGCCGTAGGACTTCATTCCGACCAGGAACAGTCCCTGTTCGGGTTGGGTTAGCTCCTGGTAGCCGTGCGGTGCGACGTCGCCGCAGCTGTGCAGGTCGGGGTGGATCTGGTCGGCCAGCACCGCCACTGCGCCGAGGGCCGGGTCGAGGTCGAGGCGGACCTCGGTCAGGAACGTGAAGTCGGGCCGGAAGCCGGTGACGACGATGACCTCGTCGACGTCGGTGACCTGCTGGCCGTTTACCGAGGTGATGGTCAGGCGGCCGTCGTCCTGGGTGGTGACGGACTCGGTGCGGAACTGGGTCACGTCGGTCACGAGGCCGCTGGCGGCCGCGGCCTTGGCGTCCTGGCCGAGCTTGCCGCGCTGCTCGAGCTGGTCGTTGTCGCCGCCGCCGAACGCGTCGCCGACCGACGGACGACGCAAGAGCCACGACACCCGCGTCGCGGCGCCGGACGTCGAGCCGTCAGGCCCGCTCCGGGCGACCTTCGCGAGACCCACGAGCACGCCCTGGGCCGAGGCTCCCTTGCCTGCGACGGCGACGTGCTTGCCCGTGTAGCGGGCGGCGACGGCGGGGTCGTTGAAGTCGGGGATGCCGTAGATGATGCGGTCCGCGTTCTCGGTCTCGCCGGGGGCGGGGTAGCCGTCTGCGCCGAGGGGGTTGGGTTGGGTCCAGGTGCCGGAGGCGTCGATGACGGCGCTGGCGAGCATCCGCTCCCGGCCGCCCAGTCCGTCGACGTGGATGGCGAACGGGTCGCTGTCGCGTCCAGAGTCGACCATCAGGTCGCGGCCTGCCCGGCCGACTCCGAGCACGCGGGCGCCGTAGCGGACCGAGCCGTTGGGCAGCGCGTCGAGGAGGTCGGCGAGCGGCTGCAGGTAGGTGCTGCGCCACTCGGCGCCGGTCGGGAACGCCTCGTCATCGGGTGCAGTCCAGGCTCCTGCCGCGTCCAGCAGGCGGCGGGCGGCAGGATCGGCCAGCTCGGACCACGCCGAGAACAGCCGCACGTGTGCCCACTCACCGACCGTCGCGCCAGCATCGGCGCCGGCCTCCAGGACGACGAAGCCCATCCCGCGTTCGGCGGCATTGGCTGCTGCGGCCAGGCCGATGGGGCCGGCTCCGACGATGACGACGGGGTGCTGCATGACTGACTCCTCAAGCGCCGGGACAGTTCATCGACCGATGTCGATGAATTGGACTGTATCGACCGCCGTCGATGAAAGCAAGGTATTCTTCGAGCATGACGACCACACCCGTGCCGCTGCTCGACGCCCAGACAGCCCGGCCGTCGAGTCAGCTCGGCAAGGACGACGCCGAGAACTACGCCGAGTGGTTCGCCGTGCTGGCCGACCCGACCCGCGTACGACTGCTTCACGCCCTGTCGACCTCGCCCGCCTCGGCGATGCGGGTCGGCGACCTCGCGGGCGCGATCAGGGTGAGCCAGTCCACGGTCTCGCACCACGTCGAGCTTCTCCGCAAGGTCGGGTTCGTCGTGGTCGACAAAGTCGGCACCTCGAGCATGGTGTCGGTCAACGCCGCCTGCTGCACCGGGCTCCCGCACGCCGCCGACGTCGTGATGGGCACCCTGGCGTCCCCGCCGTGCTGCCCCGAGGACCTGCCCCCCGACGTCACGACCCGACCCGTCACCGATGACGACGTGGACACAGTGCTGTCCATCTACGCCGAAGGGCTCGCGACCCGCAACGCCACCTTCGAGACCCAGGTCCCCACGGCGGCACAGATGCGCTCGAGGTGGCTGCCCGACTCGGCGTGGGTCGCCGAGCTCGACGGCCAGGTCGTTGGCTGGACCGCCATCTCGCCGACCTCGTCGCGCGAGTGCTACGCCGGTGTCGGCGAGACGTCGGTCTACGTGACCGAGACTGCTCGCGGCCGGGGCGTGGGGAAGGCGCTGCTCTACACCCAGGTCAACGAGGCCGACGGTGCCGGCCTGTGGACGTTGCAGACGTCGATCTTCCCCGAAAACCGCGCCAGCCTCGCGCTGCACCACTCCGCTGGCTACCGCACCCTGGCCGTACGCACCCGCATCGCCCGGCTCGACGGCGTCTGGCGCGACACAGTCCTGCTCGAACGACGCAGTGAGATGAGCTGACGCCGGCTCAGGGTGCCGGCAGGACGCTGTCTGCCCTCCATCTGTCCTCGCCAGAAGCGAGAACGACCTCAGGTGGCGACCAACACCCCCCAGCTTGCGCGGCCCACGTGAGGGTGTGGAGGCACGTCCACCCACGCGCCACACTGAGACGACGCGCACCTGAGCCAACATGCCACCGAGGGACGAGGAGAGACCGTGACCGACGCGCCGTTGGGCTCCGACCACATGAACACCCCGGACGGACCGAGACGCCCTGC
>CAVSCS010000002.1:0-21678 GCA_963726525.1 uncultured Actinomycetota bacterium
GAGTGACGCAGTCACTTAGGCGCGCGGTGCCGACCAACTCCACTGGGTGACGGCTCGGGCAGGAGCCCAGCCGGCGAAGGTGCCGATGGGTTCGGCGGTCTCGACGCTGATCCGAGTCAGCTCGCCGCCGTGGTCGGCGTACGCCTTGGCTAGCAAAGTCTCGGTCTCGAGGGTGACGCCGTGGACGACGAGACGGCCGCCGGGCTTGATTGAGCGCAAGCACGTCTCAAGGACGCCGTCGCGGGTCGCCCCGCCGCCGATGAAGATCGCGTCCGGGGGTTCGAGGTCAGCCAGAGCGGACGGTGCACGGCCCTCGACGACCGTGAGGTCGGGGACACCCAGGGCGTGTGCGTTACGGGCGATGCGCGCAGCCCGCTCGGGGTCGGACTCGATAGCGATCGTCCGGCAGGCCGGGTGGACGCGCATCCACTCGATTCCCACCGACCCGGCGCCGGCGCCGACGTCCCAGAGGAGCTGGCCGGGGGCGGGCATGAGGCGGGCGAGGGCGGAGGCGCGAAGGTCGCGCTTGGTGAGTTGGCCGTCGTTCTCGTAAGCGGAGTCAGTCAGTCCCGGCGCCCAGGACGCCAGGCCGTTTCCAGAAACCTCGATGGCGATGACGTTCAGCGCAGGCGAGTCGGCGGACCAGGACGAGGCATGACCCGAGACCGACGACTCCGACGAGGAGCCCAGGTCTCCCAGCACGGTCAGCCGCGAAGAACCCCAGCCCGACGAGGTCAGCAGCTCGGCTACCGCAGCAGGCGTCGAGGCGTCCGACGACAGCACCAGCACCCGACGCCCGGGCGCGCACTCGCGCAGCACGGTCGAGATCGACCGACCGACGACGGTGACCACGGCGCACGATTCGGACGACCACCCCATCCGCGCCCGCGCCAACGCGACCGACGAGACGGCCGGCACCACCCGCACCGACACCCCCCGGTCGAGGAGCGTCGTCGCGATCCCCGACACCAGTGGATCCCCCGATGCCAGCGCGACGACGGGGCGCCCGGCGTACTCAGCCAGGAGCCCCGGCAAGCCGGACGCCAGCGGCGACGGCCACGGCACTCGTACCTGCCCGGACACCGGCGGGACGAGCGAGAGATGACGCGACCCGCCCCACAAGACGGCCGCATCAGAGATCAGCGACTGCGACGACGGGGAGAGCGAGGAGAACCCCTCGGCGCCGATCCCGACGACGACGACCTCGGTGGGCACCCCAGTGGCGGACATGGCGGCAGACGCTATCGTGACGCGCACCAAGCGAGAGGTGCCCCGAAGTCTGGGGAGAATCTGGGAAGCCGGTGAAAGTCCGGCACAGGGCCCGCTGCAGTGACTCGTGACGTCGAACCTGGCGATCCGAGAAGTCTGAAGACCGGCCTCCCGCTGCCCATGAAGCTGGCAACGAGAGCGGGAGCCCCCATGCCACTGCACTACCCCCTGTCCGCAGTCGTCCCCCCGACGCCCGGCCGCGACGAAATGACGCTCGCGCTGGTCCTCACCACGATCTCCCCCGAGGTCGGCGGCGTCCTCGTGCGCGGCGAGAAGGGCACGGCCAAGTCCACGACCGTGCGCGCCCTCGCCTCCGTGCTGCCGCCGATCGAGGTGGTCGCCGGCGACCGCTTCTCCAGCGCCCCCGGCGACACCTCGCCCGACGGTCCGCTGCCTGACCGAAAGTTTTCGCTCACCGCCGAGACCGAGACCCGGCCCGTCCGCCTCGTCGAGCTGCCCGTCGGCGCCACCGAGGACCGCGTGCTCGGCTCGCTGCACCTGTCGAAGGTGCTGGCCGACGGCGTCGCCGAGTACGAGCCCGGCCTGCTCGCCCGCGCCCACCGCGGCATCCTCTACGTCGACGAGGTCAACCTCCTCCACGACCACCTCGTCGACCTGCTCCTCGACGCCGCCGCGATGGGCCGCTCCACCGTCGAGCGCGACGGCGTCTCGGTCGCCCACGCCGCCCGCTTCGTGCTCGTCGGCACGATGAACCCCGAGGAGGGCGAGCTCCGCCCACAGCTCCTCGACCGCTTCGGGCTCACCGTCGAGATCGCCGCGCCGCGCGACCCGCAGGTCCGCGCCGAGGTCGTCCGCCGTCGCCTGGCCTTCGACGCCGACCCGCAGGCCTTCGTCGAGCAGTACGCCGACGCCGAGCAGGCGCTGACCGACCGCATCGCGGCCGCCCGCACGCTCCTCCCCGAGGTCGAGCTCACCGACGCGGTGCTGGTCAAGGTGGCCGAGGTCTGCGCCGCCTTCGAGGTCGACGGGATGCGCGCCGACATCGTCACCACGCGTACGGCGATCGCCCACGCCGCCTGGCACGGGCGCACCACCGTCACCCGCGCCGACATCCGCCAGGCCGCGCTGCTCGCGCTCCCCCACCGGCGCCGGCGCAACCCGTTCGACGCCCCCGGGATCGACGAGGACCTGCTCGACGCGATCCTCGGGGACGAGGAGCCGGAGCCCGAGCCGGAGCCGCCGGCACCGCAGCCGGACGGGGACGGGGACTCAGACCCGGACAGCGGTGTCGATGATCCTGGTTTCGAGACGGGCGCAGAGCGCCCTCCTCAACCGACGACTGATGAGAAGCCGGGCGATGGTCAGCCTGCGGACCAAGGGGGTTTCGAGACGGGCGCTTCGCGCCCTCCTCAACCGACGAGTGATGGCACGACCGTCGCTGCCGCTACCGAGCCCTACCGCGTCCAGCGCCTCGAGGTGAAGGGCACGGGAGCGGGCGAGTCGGGGAAGCGGTCACGGGCGCTGACGACCAACGGCCGCCGGGTCGGCGTCGACCCCCACGGCGAGGGCGGGCTGCACCTGATCGAGACGATCCGCGCCGCCGCACCGCACCAGCGCGCTCGCGGCCGCGACCAAGGACGGATGAGGTTCGACGCCGCCGACCTGAGGACCGCCCGTCGCGAGGGACGCGAGGCCAACCTCGTCCTCTTCTGCGTCGACGCGTCCGGTTCGATGGCCGCCCGCAAGCGGATGGAGCAGGTCAAGACCGCGATCCTCAGCCTGCTGCTCGACGCCTACCAGCGCCGCGACAAGGTCGGCCTGGTGACCTTCCGCGCCGACGCCGGGGAGGTCGCGCTGCCGCCGACGCACTCAGTCGACATCGCCGCCCGCCGCCTGGCCGACCTCCCCGCCGGAGGGCGTACGCCGCTGGCCGAGGGCCTCATGACGGCAGCCGACGTGCTCCGCGTCGAGCGCGTCCGCGACCCGCGCCGACGGCCGCTGCTGATCGTGATCACCGACGGCCGCGCCACGCACGGCGCCGACGCGGTGGCCCGCAGCCGGCAGGCCGCGGCCTGGATCGCCGAGCAGGGCACGACCGCGGTCGTCGTCGACTGCGAGCAGGGCCCGATGCGGATGGGCCTCGCCGCCCACCTCGCCACCGCCCTGCGGGCCACGCACCTGCCGATCGCCGACGTCAGCGCCCACACGCTGACCGGCGTCGCGCGCGCCGCCGCATGAGCGCCCCGCACGTGAACACCCCCGAGTCCCTCAGCCGCGACCTCTACGACGTCATCGCCCGCCGGCGCGACGTCCGGGCCGAGTTCAGCGGCGAGGCCGTCGACCTCGGCGCGCTGCGGCGGGTGCTCGACGCCGCGCACAGCGCGCCCAGCGTCGGGCACAGCCAGCCGTGGGACTTCGTGCTGGTCTTCGACGACGAGAAGCGCGACGCCTTCGCCCGCCACGTCGAGACCGAGCGGCAGACCTTCGCCGAGCAGCTCGACGGCGAGCGGCGCGCCACCTTCGAGAGGATCAAGGTCGAGGGGGTCCGCGAGTCCGGCCTCGGGGTCGTCGTCACCCACGACCAGAGCCGCGGCGGGCGACCACGTGCTGGGCCGTCACGCCATCGCCGACACCGGCCTCTACTCCACCTGCCTGGCCATCCAGAACCTCTGGCTCGCCGCCACCGCGGAGGGCCTCGGCGTCGGGTGGGTGTCGTTCTACCGCGAGGAGTTCCTCGCCGACCTCGTCGGGCTCCCCGACGGCGTACGCCCCCTCGCCTGGCTCTGCCTCGGACCCGTCCGCGAGCTGCAGACCGTGCCCGACCTCGTCCGCCACGGCTGGCGCCAGGGGCGCAGCCTCGACGAGGCCATCCACCTCGAGACCTGGAGGTCCTGATGCCGCAAGGTGTCCCCACCACCGTCCCTGACGACGGCCTCACCACCGCCCAGCGGCGCAACCGCCCGCTGCTGATGGTCCACACCGGCCCCGGCAAGGGGAAGTCGACCGCCGCCTTCGGCCTGGCGATGCGCGGCTGGAACCAGGGCTTCAGCATCGGTGTCTTCCAGTTCGTGAAGTCGGCCAAGTGGCGCATCGGCGAGCAGACCGTGCTCGAGCGCCTCGGCGCGCTGCACGAGGAGACCGGCGAGGGCGGCCCCGTCGCCTGGCACAAGATGGGCTCGGGCTGGTCGTGGTCGCGCAAGGGCGGCACCGAGGAGGACCACGCCGCCGACGCCGCCGAGGGCTGGGCGGAGATCAAGCGCGCGCTCGCCGAGGAACGCCACGACCTCTACGTCCTCGACGAGTTCACCTACCCGATGAAGTGGGGCTGGGTCGACGTCGACGACGTCGTCACCGCGCTCACCACCCGCCCCGGCAAGCAGCACGTCGTCGTCACCGGGAGGTACGCCGACCCGCGCCTGGTCGAGGCCGCCAACCTCGTCACCGAGATGGGCCAGGTCAAGCACCCGATGGACGTCGGGCAGAAGGGTCAGCGAGGGCATCGAGTGGTGAGCCGAGCGTGGTAGCCCTCCCCCGCCTCGTCGTCGCCGCACCCGCGTCCGGTCACGGCAAGACCACCGTCGCCATCGGCCTGATGGCTGCGCTGGCCCGCGCCGGCCACGTCGTGAGCGGCCACAAGGTCGGCCCCGACTACATCGATCCCGGCTACCACGCGCTCGCCACCGGGCGACCGGGCCGCAACCTCGACCCGCACATGGTCGGCGAGGACCTGCTCGTCCCGCTGCTGCTGCACGGCGCCGCCGGCGCCGACCTCGCGGTGATCGAGGGCGTGATGGGGCTCTACGACGGCCAGATCGGCGGCGACGGCTTCGCCTCCACCGCCCACGTCGCGGCCCTCACCCGTACGCCGGTCGTGCTGGTCGTCGACATCTCCTCCGCCTCGCGCACCATCGCCGCCACCATCCACGGGCTCCGGACCTGGGCGCGCCCGCCGGTCGACGTCGTCGGCGTCGTGCTCAACAAGGCCGGCTCCGCGCGCCACGCCGACGAGGTCGTCCGCTCCATCGGCGACATGCTGCCGGTGCTCGGCGTGCTCCAGCGCGACGACGGCATCGAGGCCCCCTCCCGCCACCTCGGGCTCGTGCCCGCCGCCGAGCGCGGCGACGCGGCCGCCGCCCTCGACCGGCTCGCCGCGCAGGTGGCGGAGAAGGTCGACCTCGAGGCCGTCGTCCGGCTCGCGCGGTCGGCGCCGGACCTGGACGGGGAGCCCTGGGACCCGAACGCCGCGGTGGGTTTCGAGGCTCGCTCCGCTCGCACCTCAACCACCGAAGCTTCGGTGGTTGAGGTGCGAGGAGCGCCAGCGACGAGCCTCGAAACCTCCGACCCACGTGGTTTCGAGGCTCGCTCCGTCGTGGTTTCGAGGCTCGCTTCGCTCGCACCTCAACCACCGATGGGCCCGCTGGCGCCTCCGAAGTGAGACGCCGGCCGCGGATCGCGGTCGCGGGGGGCCGGGCGTTCACGTTCCGCTACGCCGAGACGACCGAGCTGCTGGAGGCGGCGGGGGCTGAGGTCGTCGAGTTCGACCCGCTGGCCGACAGCCAGCTGCCGGAGGGCACGACGGGGCTCTACCTCGGCGGCGGCTTCCCCGAGATGCATGCCGCCGACCTCGGCGCGAACGAGCGGCTGCGCCGCGACATCCGGACGGCGATCGCGCGCGGGCTGCCGACCGTGGCCGAGTGCGCGGGCCTGCTCTACCTCTGCGAGTCGGTGCAGGGGCCTGACGGACCGGCGGTCCCGATGGTCGGCGCGATCGACGCGACGGCCGCGATGGCGCCCCGGCTCACGCTGTCCTACCGCACCGCCACCGCCCCCGCCGACGACCTCCTCTCGCGCCGGGGCGAGCAGGTCACCGGCCACGAGTTCCACCGCACCCACCTCACCCGAGCCTCCACCGGGCAGCCCGCGTGGCACCTGCCCGACGCGGCGGGCGTCGCGACGCCGAGCCTGCACGCGTCCTACCTCCACACCCACTGGGCCGGCCACCCCCACCTCGCGGTGCGCTTCGTCGCAGCCGCGGCGGCGTACGCCGGTCCCGACCTGCGCCACCACGGCGACCGGGAGGCGACCGCCGGGCTCGTCGACGTCGCCGTCAACGTCTTCGACGGCCCACGCCCGCGCTGGCTGGACCGGGCACTGGCGGAGTCACTCGACAAGGCCGACCGCTACCCCGACCCCACGGAGGCCGAGGCCGCCGTCGCCCGGCGCCACGGACGCGACCCCGGCGACGTGCTCGCGACCGCCGGCGCCGCGGAGGCCTTCACCCTGCTCGCGCGGCTGCGCGACTGGCAGCACCCGGTCGTCGTGCACCCGCAGTTCACCGAGCCCGAGGTCGCGCTGCGCACCGCCGGCCACGTGCCCGACCAGGTCGTGCTGCGCCACGAGGACGGCTTCCGGCTGGACCCGGCGCAGGTGCCCGAGTCGGCCGACCTCGTCGTCATCGGCAACCCGACCAACCCCACCGGCGTACGCCACCCGGCCGATGCGATCCGGTCGCTCGCGAAGGACGGCCGGCTGGTCGTCGTCGACGAGGCCTTCCTCGACGACGACGTCGAGTCGCTGGCAGGCGCCGGCACGCAGGGATCGTGGTCCTCCGCAGCCTCACCAAGCTCTGGTCGATCCCCGGCATCCGCGCTGGCCACCTCCTCGCCGAGCCCCACGTCGTCGACGCCCTGCGGGCCCTGCAGACCCCCTGGTCGGTGTCCGCGCCGGCCATCGCCGCGCTCCTCGCCACCAGCAGCGACGAGGCCGTGGCAGAGGCCCGCAGCCGCGCCCACGAGCTCGACCGGCGGCGCGCGCGGCTGCAGGCCGGCCTCGACGAGCTGGGCGTGGAGACGGTGCCGAGCACGGCGCCGTACGTCCTGGCCCGCACGGGCGTCGGGAGCCGGGAAGCCTTGCGCCAGGCGGGTTTCGCCGTCCGCAGGGCCGACACGTTCCCCGGCCTGACCGAGGAATGGGTGCGGATCTCGGCGCGCAGCGACGCCGTCACCGACGACGTCCTGCGTGCGCTACGCTCGCTCCACCCAGTCCTGAGGAAGCCGGTGGGAATCCGGCACAGTGGCGCTACTGTGACATCGCTCTGAGCAGCTGAGAGCGGTGAAGTCAGACCCGACGGACTGGAAGTCACTCCCCATCAACCCGGGACGCTTTCATCCCGTAGGAGCAACCATGGCGCACGCCATCTCCAGCCCCGGCTCGTTCGCAGCCGGCGGCTCCGTCACCCCGTCCGACCTCGCCATCCCGGTGCGCGACCTGGCCCCGTGGCTCGTCCTCGGCGCCCTCTTCGCGATGTCCGTGCTGGTGCTGATCAGCTCGGTCCAGGGCGCGATCACCATCCCCGAGGGCACCGCGATCCACGAGTGGGTCCACGACGGTCGCCACCTGCTCGGCTTCCCCTGCCACTGATCACTCCGTGACCACCCGCACCTTCCTGGTGCACGGTCTCCTCGCCGGTCTCCTCGCCGGTGTCGTCGCGTTCGTCGTGGCGTACACCGTCGGTGAGCCGCAGGTCGACCGTGCCATCGCGCTCGAGGGTGTGTCCGACTCCGGGGCGGCCAGCGCCTCCGCCCCCGACGGACACACCCACGAGCACAGCCACGACACGTCCGGCGCCAGCGCCGGTCACTCCCACGGCGACGAGGCCGAGGTCTCCCGCGCCACCCAGTCGACCTGGGGCCTGGCCACCGGGACGCTCGCCGTCGGCGTCGTCCTCGGCGGCTTCTCCGGCCTGCTCGCCGCGCTCGGCCTCGGCCGGCTCGGCCGCCTGCGACCGGCCGGCAGCACCGCCATGGTCGTCCTGCTGGCAGCAGTGGCCTTCAGCCTCGTGCCGTTCCTGAAGTACCCCGCCACCCCGCCCGCCGTCGGCTCAGGCGAGACCATCGACAGCCGCACCGCGCTCTACTTCGGCTTCGTCGCGGTCTCGGTGCTCGGCGTCGTCGCGGCGGTCGAGGTCGCGCGCCTGGCGGCGCGACGGTGGAGCGGCGTGCCGGGCGTGCTGTCCGGTGCGGCGGCCTACGTCGTCGTCGTGGCCGTCGCGGCGATCGCCTTCCCGAAGGTCGACGAGCTCGGCGCGTTCCCGGCCGGTCTGCTGTGGGACTTCCGGGTGTCGTCGCTGCTGACCCTGCTGGCGATGTGGGCGGTGATCGGCGCGGCCCTGACCGCGCTGGTCGACCGCACCTGGCGCCGGCACGACGCCCGCGAGGCGCAGCGCGCGTTCGCGGCGGCGCTCTGAGACACGGATGAGGGTCGGGGCGAGCCGGGCGGCAGGACTGCTGCTCGGCCACGTCGCCGACCGGGCGCTGGGCGACCCGCGCCGCGGGCACCCGGTGGCGCTGTTCGGCAGCGCCGCCTCAGCCCTCGAGAACCGGACGTACGCCGATGCGCGAGCCGCGGGCGTCGTCCACCTGGCCCTCCTGGCCGGGGCCGCCGCGGGGGGCGGCCTCGGCCTGGAGCGGGCGACGCGGGGACACCCGCTCGCCCACACCCTCGTCACCGCCGCAGCGACGTGGACCGTCCTCGGCGGCACGTCGCTCGCGCGCGAGGCGCGGGCGGTCCACGACCTGCTGGCCGCGGACGACCTCCCCGGCGCCCGCCGGCGGCTGACCCACCTGGTCGGTCGCGACACCTCGGTGCTCGACGAGGCGGAGGTCAGCCGGGCGGTCGTCGAGTCGGTCGCGGAGAACACCTCCGACGCCGTGGTCGCCCCGCTCGTGTGGGGCGCGCTGCTCGGCGTGCCCGGCCTGCTCGGCTACCGCGCGACCAACACCCTCGACGCGATGGTCGGCCACCGCGGCGCCCGCTACGGCCGCTTCGGCTGGGCGTCCGCCCGCACCGACGACCTGCTCAACCTGCCCGGCGCCCGGATCAGCGGGCTGCTCGCCGCCGCCCTCGCGCCGCTCGTCGGCGGTCGTCCGTCGGCCGCGCTCCGGGCGTGGGCGCGCGACGCCCGGCACCACCCCAGCCCCAACGCGGGCGTGGTCGAGGCGGCCTTCGCCGGCGCGCTCGGCGTACGCCTCGGGGGGCGCAACCACTACGCCCACGGCACCGAGGACCGCGTCGTCCTCGGTGACGGGCCGCCCCCGACCCGCGACGACATCGACCGCTCCGTGCGACTGGCCGGCGCCGTCGGCCTGGGCGCGGTGGTGACCTCGGCCGTGGTCGCCCTCATGCACCATGAAGGCAGTTCGCGACGGCGTCGGAATCGCTGAGCGTGGCACGCCGGTCACCCACCCCGAACTGCCTGCACGGTGTCAGCCGGCGACGCTGACCCGACGCAGCACCCGCACCAGCGACGGGACCATCACCCCCGCCGCCACGAGGTGCAGCACGACGAGCGCGAGGACCGTGCCGGCGCCGTGGCCCCACAGGACCGGCGGCACCAGCGAGAGCGCCGTCAGCACGACCGCGACCGTGAGGAAGCGCTGGTCCGGACGGGTGCTGAACCGCAGCAGCACCGCGGCGATCACGATGCCGGCCACCGAGAACAGGAACGTGATCGAGCCGAAGCCCGCGACCGGGATGGCGCCGCCATCGACCTCGAAGTCGGCACCGAGCGCGCTGAGGCCCGCGGCCACCACGACGGTGGTGACCGCGGCACCGACCGCCGCGAGCAGTCCGGCGGCCGCCAGCCGGCCCAGCCGGGCGCCGAAGCGGGTCGGCGGCGCCGTCGTCGTCGCACTCATCGCACGCCCTCCGACCCGGTCGACCCGGTCGAGCCGGTCGAACCGTCGGCTCCGAGCCGCTCGGGCAGCCCGAGTCGCGCGAACTGCTCCGGACCGAAGATCGTCACCTCGGCGACCTCGCCGCCGCTGACGCGGAGCACGTCGATCGTCAGCGGGACGTGGGCCTGCTCGGTCTCCTCCCACTGGTAGGCCGCCAGGGCCGGCTGCCGGTTGACCGACGTGGGGACCACCCGCAGGCCGGTCATCTCCGCGAAGCCGTGGGACGTCCAGTCCGCGACCACCCGGTCACGGCCGACGAGCAGGCCCTCCCACGGCGGCATCGAGTACCGCACGTCCTCGCGCAGCAGGGCGGCGACCTCAGCGATGTCGGCGCGGACGCTGGCGTCGGCGAACCGTCGTACGAGATCGCGGTTCGCGACGTCGTCGGCAGCCCCTGTCCACTCCTGGCGCTCGTGTGGCAGGTGCTCGCGCATCCCGGCACGGGCGCGCTGGAGCGCGCTGTTGACCGACGCCACCGAGTCGCCGAGCAGCTCGGCGACCTCCTTGGCCGGCCAGCCGAGCACGTCGCGCAGCAGCAGCGCGGCACGCGCCCGCGGCGCGAGGTGCTGCACGGCGACGACGTAGGCCAGCTCGATGGTCTCGCGGGCGAGCGCGGTGTTCTCCGGCTCGTCGTCCGCGGCCGCCGGGAGCTCGTCGAGCAGGCTGTCGGGGTAGGGCTGGAGCCACCTCACCTCGCCGCCGACCGCGGCCGCGGGGCGGCGCCGGCCGAGCAGGTCGAGGCAGGCGTTGGTCGCGATCCGGTAGAGCCAGGCGCGGAAGGTCGAGCGCCCCGCGTAGGTCTCCCGGCTGCGCCAGGCGCGCAGGAAGGTGTCCTGCACCGCGTCCTCGGCGTCCTCGAAGGAGCCGAGCATCCGGTAGCAGTGCACGTGGAGCTCGCGCCGGTGCGGCTCGGCGAGGGCGGCGAACTCCGCCTCGCTGGCGCCGTTGGCTGCCGTCACGTCGACCTCCGTGCGTGTCGTCGTCGTCATGGTCGTCCCTCTCGTCCGGTTCGCTGTCACTCATGTGACCGCCACCGGGCCGGGAACTCATCGCGACGTCGGCATCACGCCTGCTCGAAGGGGTTCGGCAGCGCGCCCGGCAGGCCGGCGAGGAGCTCGCGCGCACGGGCGGCGTGCTTGTTCTCCACCAGCACCTCGTAGCGCGTCGCGACGACCTGGGTGACCGAGGAGAAGTCGCGCTGCCCGCGGCTCAGGCCGTAGCCGATGAGCGCCCAGACCAGGCCGAAGGTGGCGCCCATGAAGGCGGTGCTCAGCAGCACCGCCAGCGCACCCTCGTTGGTGAAGAGCACGAACACCAGGCCGATGAAGACGCCGAGCCACAGGCCCGAGGCGATGCCGCCGACGGCGACCTTCGACCACGTCAGCCGGCCGGTGATCCGCTCGATGCGCTTGAGGTCGGTGCCGACGATCATCAGCTGGTCGACGGGGAACTCGGCGTCGGAGAGGAAGTCGACGCTCTTCTGCGCCTTGGCGTAGTCGTCGTAGACCGCGAGCGACTGGGGGAACTGCAGCTTCAGCGGCTGGGCGGGGGTGAGGCGCTGGGTCGACATGCCTTCACGATACGACCCACGCCAGCGCCTCCTCGGGCGTCGCGACCGACGGCACACCGGACAGCGCACCCGGACGGCGTACGACGACCACGGGCAGGTCGAGCTCGCCCGCGGCGGCCATCTTGGGCCAGGTGTGGGCGCCGCCGGAGTCCTTGGTGACGAGCACGTCGGCGGCGTGCCCGCCGAGCAGGTCGAGCTCGCCGGCGAGGTCGTAGGGGCCGCGGTCGAGCAGCACCGTCCAGGGCTCGGGCACCTCGACCTCGGGCGGGTCGACGACCCGCGCCAGCACGCGGAGGCCGGCGAGGGGTCCGACGAAGTGGCCGAGCGGCTGGCGGCCGACGGTGAGGAACGGGCGGGCGCCGAGCCGGGCGGTGAGCGCGGCGGCCTCGTCGTGGTCGTCGACCCAGTGCCAGCCGTCCGCGCCGGGGGCCTCGCCCCAGCCGGGCCGGGCCAGGCGCAGCAGCGGCACGCCGGCGGCTGCGCACGCCGCGACGGCGTTGCCGGAGATGCCCTCGGCGAAGGGGTGGGTCGCGTCGACCACCGCGGACACGTCGTGCGCGCGGAGCCAGTCGCGCAGCCCGTCGACGCCGCCGAAGCCGCCGATGCGCACCTCGCCGACAGGGAGCCGCGGGCGGGCCACCCGGCCGGCCAGCGACGACACGACCTCGACCCCGGCCCCGTCGAGCAGCACCGCCAGCTCGCGCGCCTCGCCGGTGCCGCCGAGCAGCAGGACCGTCATCGCGACGCCCCCGGCTCGAGCGCGGGCATCCCGGACGGCGCTCCGGAGGTGGCGAGGTCGAGCAGCGCGTCGAGGTCGAGGTGCTCCTCGGCGAGGTCGCCGAGCAGGTCGAGGCGTCGCTCGCGCATCGCGGCGAAGCCCACCTCGCCGGGCTCGTACGCCGCCCCGGCCGCCGCGGACGCCTCCGTCAGCAGGGCGCGACGGAGCTCGTCGCCCTCGAGGCTGCCGTGCCACATGGTGCCGAGGACCGCGCCGGAGCGGGCGCCGCCGAGGAACTCCTCGCCGCTGTGACGGGTGATCCGGCCGTGGTGGATCTCGTAGCCGCCGGCGGGCGCACCGAGGGCGGAGCCCGTCGGCAGCCGCAGCACCTTGTCGGCGCCGAAGGTGGTGGTCACGTCGAGCAGACCGAGGCCCGGCTCGTCGGCGCCGGCCACGCCCTCGACGCCGTCGGGGTCGAGGATCCGACGACCGAGCATCTGGAAGCCGCCGCAGATCCCGAGCACCGGCCGTCCGGCGGCCGCGTGGTCGAGCACCGCCCGGTCCATGCCGCGCGAGCGCAGCCAGGCCAGGTCCGAGAGCGTGGCACGGGTTCCGGGCAGCACGACGAGGTCGGCGCCGGCGAGCCCGCGGGCGTCGGAGGCGAAGGTGACGTCGACTCCCGGCTCGATGCCGAGCGCGTCGACGTCGGTGAAGTTGGAGATCCGCGGCAGGCGCACGACCGCGACCCGCAGCCGCGCCTCGTCGTCGGAGGCCCGTCGTCCGGTGAGGTCGAGGGCGTCCTCGGAGTCGAGCCACAGGTCGGGGTGCCACGGCAGCACGCCGTGGACCCGCCGCCCGGTGAGCGCCTCCAGCTCGTCGAGGCCCGGCCGGAGCAGCGCGACGTCACCGCGGAACTTGTTGACCACGAAGCCCGCGACCAGTGCCTGGTCGGCCGCCGAGAGCAGCGCGACGGTGCCGAAGAAGGAGGCGAAGACGCCGCCCCGGTCGATGTCGCCGACCACGACGGTCGGGATCCGGCCGTGCTGAGCGAGGCCCATGTTGACGTAGTCGCCCTCGCGCAGGTTGATCTCCGCGGGGCTGCCCGCCCCCTCCACCACGACCAGCTCGTGGCGCGCGGCGAGGTCGTCGAAGGCGGCGTAGGCCGCGTCGCGCAGGTGGGTGCGCCCGCCGACGAAGTCCTTGGAGTCGATCGACCCGGCGGGGCCGCCCATGACCACCACGTGGCTGCGCCGGTCGCCACCGGGCTTGAGCAGCACCGGGTTCATCGCGGCCTCGGGCTCGACGCCCGCGGCGACCGCCTGGATCCACTGCGCGCGGCCGATCTCCGCGCCGCGTCCGTCGGCGGTGGCGCACACCATCGAGTTGTTCGACATGTTCTGCGCCTTGAACGGCGCGACCCGCAGTCCGCGTCGGGCGTACGCCCGGCACAGCGCCGTGGTGACGATCGTCTTGCCGGCGTCCGACGTCGTCCCGGCCACCAGCAGCGCACTCACGGCCCCAGCCTAGGGACGCCCGTCGGCCGCACCGCGCCGGGGAGGCTTGTCGGAATCCGCGCCGAACCTTGATCCTGCGTCCGTCGCCGCCACTTGACCGAGGGTGGAAGGTGGGCAGATGGGGAAGCTGCTGGGTGACAATCGGGTCGTCGGTGCCACGTTCGTGATGTTGATCGTCCTCAACGCGATGGCGATCCAGTTCGGCTGGTACGGCTGATCCGCGCGGCGCCCGCGGTGCGTGACAGCATCGCGGGGTGCCCTCCGACCCGCCGACCCCCGAGCTGACCTCCGACTGCTCGCGCTGCTTCGGCCTGTGCTGCGTGCTGATGCCCTTCTCCGCCTCGTCCGGGTTCGGCGTCGACAAGCCCAGCGGCACGCCGTGCCTCAACCTCGCCACCGACGACAGCTGCCGGATCCATGCAACGCTGCGCGAGGACGGCTGGCCCGGCTGCACCGCCTTCGAGTGCTTCGGCGCCGGCCAGCAGGTCTCGCAGGTGACCTACGCCGGCGTCTCGTGGCGTGAGCAGGACAACCTCGGCGAGATGGCGGCCACCCTGTCGGTGATGCGCCAGCTCCACGAGGTGCTGGTGCACCTCGCGGAGGTCGAGCGTCGCTCGCCCGACCCGGACGCTGCGCGCACCGCCGCCGAGGTCGTCGCCCTCACCTCGGCCACGCCCGTCGAGCTGCTCACCTACGACCTCGACGGTCTCCACCAGCGCGTCGGTGCCCTCCTCGGGACTGCCAGCGGCCGGCTGCGCGACGGCGTCCCCGGTGCGCAGGACCGCTCGCGCGCCGACCTCGTCGGGAAGGAGCTGCGCGGCGACCGGCGCGGCTGGTCGCTGCGGGGTGCGCTGCTGATCGCCGCCGACCTGCGCGACGCCGACCTCGGACTGGCCGACCTGCTGGGCGCCGACCTGCGCGACGCCGACCTCCGCGGGGCCGACCTGTCGACCGCGCTGTTCCTCACCCAGCTCCAGGTCAACGCCGCGCGCGGCGACGCCGCGACCCGCCTGCCCGACCACCTCGCCCGTCCGCGCCACTGGCGGTCGTGAGGCCCCCACCCCTGCAGGCGAGGCGTCGCGAGGGAGTCGGAATAACGCCCTCGGCGTGTCGCGCTGTGCCTCGCATGACCGTTCCCAGCATCCAGCTCCACGACGGCACGTCCATCCCGCAGCTCGGCTTCGGCGTGTTCCAGATCGACCCCGCCGACACCGTCGAGGCGGTGACCACGGCCCTCGAGGTCGGCTACCGCCACATCGACACCGCCGAGATGTACGGCAACGAGAAGGAGGTCGGCGAGGCCCTGCGTGCCTCCTCGATCGCGCGTGACGAGATCTACGTGACCTCGAAGCTCAACAACGGCTTCCACAAGCCCGAGGACGCCGAGCGCGCCTTCGACAAGACCCTGTCCGACCTCGGTCTGGACCGGATCGACCTCTTCCTCGTGCACTGGCCGCTGCCCACCCGCTACGACGGCGACTTCGTGTCGACCTGGCGCACCATGGCCTCCTTCGTGGAGGACGGGCGTGCCTCGTCGGTCGGCGTCTCGAACTTCCAGCCCGCCCACCTGCAGCGGATCATCGACGAGACCGGCGTCGTGCCGGTGATCAACCAGGTCGAGGTGCACCCCTACTTCACCAACGAGGAGGTGCGCGCCGCCAACAAGCAGCACGGCATCGCCACCGAGGCGTGGTCGCCGATCGCGCAGGGCGGTGTCCTCGACGACGCCGTCATCAGCGAGATCGCCGAGGCCAAGGGCAAGTCCACCGCCCAGGTCACCCTGCGCTGGCACATCGAACGCGGCGACATCGTCTTCCCCAAGTCGGTGACCCGCAGCCGCGTCGAGGACAACTTCGACCTCTTCGACTTCTCGCTGACCGAGGACGAGGTCGCCCGCATCTCCGGGCTCGACAAGGGCGAGGAGGGCCGCACCGGCCCCAACCCCGACACGTTCGACTACATCCCCGACTGACCGACTGACACACGCTCACAACGGACCCGCGACGGGCCCGGCTCCCCACGCGGGGGCCAGGCCCGTCGGCGTTGCGACACACACAGCGCCACCACCCCGCTGCCGGTGCTGGCGGCCTGTCACACCGCGTGCCACCACACGGGCGCGCTCGATCCCCGTCCCGGCACGCCTCGTGCCACATCAATGCGCGATCGGTCCCCGGTGCCGACCCACGCCGTGCCGGATCACCTGAGTGCGCATACGCACGCGAACCACCGGGTCGGTGGCCCACACTCCGTCGCATGGACACCAGCACCTGGCAGCGCCCCGGACTCCGCGCCGCGCTCCTCTACGCCGTCGCCGCCGGCCTCCTCGGCACGGTCGTCTCCGCCGTCAGCCGCCTCGAGCTCACCCGTCGCGCCGTCCCCGACCGCGACCTGCCCGACGGCCCGCTCATCGTCGTGGCCAACCACACCAGCTTCGCCGACGGCATCCTGCTCGCCCTGGTCGGTCGCCGGCTGGGCCGCTCGCTGCGCCTGATGGCGACCGGCGGCGTGTTCCGCTCCGGTCTCGTCGGGCCCGTCGTGCGCCGCCTCGGGTTCATCCCGGTGCAGCGCGGCACCACGTCAGCCGCCGGGTCGCTCGACGCCGCGGCCACCGCGCTCGCCGCGGGCGAGGCTGTCGGGCTCTTCCCCGAGGGCCGCATCACCCGCGACCCGCAGCGCTGGCCCGAGCGGTCGAAGACCGGCGCCGTCCGCCTGGCGCTGCGCACCGGAGCACCGGTCGTGCCGGTGGCCCTCGTCGGCGCCGACCGCGTCGTCGACCGCACCGGCATCGCCGCCCGGCTGCTGCGCAACACCGTGATGCGACCGCGCGTCACCGTCGCGGTGGGCGAGCCCATCGACGTACGCCGCCTCGCCGGGGTCACGGGCGACCAGCCGGTCGACGAGGCGACCGTGCGCCGCGTGGCCGACGACGTGATGGCCAGGCTGGTGGCGCAGGTCGCCGAGCTGCGCGGGGAGTCCGCGCCGCACCCGGCCGGCGTGCCGGAGCAGGCACTCAGCGCCTGAGCCCCGGTCGGTCAGGAGTAGCGGTGGCTCTTCGCCGCGTGGCCCTTCTCGCGGGTGCAGGTGCGGCCGCTCATGTTGCGGTGGCCGCACAGCTCCTCGTCGGTCGCGGCCGCGGGCTCCGCGACCGCCTTCGCCCGGCTCGCGGCCGGAGCCGACGGGGCCACCGGCGCCTTCGGGCGGGCCGGGGCCGCGGCCGCACGCTTCTGCGACTCGGCATACTTCGCCTCGCGCATCGCGCGGAGGTTGTCCATCTTGCTCATCGACCCATCACACCGACGAACCTACGTGGTCCCACCGACAACGCCCCACCCGAGGTGTCTCAGCGGCTCCAGTCGATCGCGTCGTGGGTCGCGCGCAGCCGGGCCCCGCGGACCGGGTCGTGCTGGGCCACCCACGCGATCCGCCCGCGGAGGTGCTCCTCGAAGGCCGGGTGGTCCTCGCGGTTCTGGGTGCTGGGCCCGTGGCGCAGGCAGTTGTGCAGCACCGCCCGCAGCAGGTCGACCTCGCGACGCGCGACCTTGGGGGACTCGTTGACGACGAGCCCGCCGAGCTGCTGGCGCCCGGCACGCGGCATCACGCCGGTCTTGCGGGGGTTGAGCCGGAAGCCCTCGTCGCGCGCGATGTCCTCGACGGCGTCCAGCAGACGCGAGGTCCCGGTGCCCCAGCCGGCCGCGCCGGAGAACGCGAGGTCGTCGGCGTAGCGGGTGTAGCGCCCGCCCCACGACCGCGCCAGCGCCGTGAGCCGGACGTCGAGGCGGAACGCCGCGAGGTTGGCCATCGCCGGCGAGGTCGGCGCCCCCTGCGGCAGGTGCGGCGCCGCGAGCCGGCGACCGAGGCGCCAGTGGGCGTCGAGCAACGTGTCGTCGGCGGGCGCCGGGACGGCCCGCCACGCCGAGCGCGGCAGCACGCAGGTCACGAGCCCGGCCAGGCAGTGGGCGACCGGCTCGGGGTAGCCGGCGGTGCGCCAGATCCCGTAGACCCGTGACACCGTCACGCTCGCGAAGAATGCCTCGAGGTCGAGCCGCACGACCACGGCACGCCCGGCGTGCGGTCGAGCGTAGGAGCGCACGGACCCACCGGGGCGGAAGCCGTGGGCGGCGTCGTGCGGCGGGATCCGCGAGGCGAGCTCGTCGAGCAGGCGACGCTGCACGACCTTCAGCCGCCTCTTCGGCGCCTCCAGCACGCGGATGGCACCACTGGCGGCCGTGCGGTGGCTGACCCGGTAGTGCTGGAGCGGCACGGTCGAGGTCTCGCGAGCCAGGCGCCGCGGATCGGCGAACCAGTCGAGCTCGGAGGGCGTGAGCGCGAGGAAGGCGGCCACGTCGCCGAGGTCCTCCAGCACCGGCAGCCGCCATCGGTTGGTGAGCATCTGCGTCGGCGCCACCGGTCGACGGATCGGGCGGGTCTGACCGGCCCGCTCCGCGGCGGGCCGCGACGCCAGGTTGGTCGCGAGCTCCCGGGGGCGGTCGTGCGGAGCCCGCGGGTAGAGCGCCAGCACCTGCCGGGCCAGGGGCCGCAGCCAGGCGACGCGCCGGTCCAGGACCAGGGCCCCGCTCTCCACGAGCCCGGCCTCGGTCCACTCGCCGGCGAGGAACCCGGAGGCGAGCGCCCGGGCGAGGTCGGATCCTCACGACCGTCCCGCGGCCGTGGCGTCGGGGTGCGGCAGCGCGGCCCGACCTGTCCCGTCGTGCGCGCGATGACCTGCAGCGGAGCGCAGCGAGTCGCGCGCGGTGCCGTGCCCGGACGTACCGGTGGTCCCCGGGGTAACCCCGGGGAGGCCGACCGGTGACGCGCACCGGTCCGCCGTCTCGAGATCGCGCTGCCGCACGCGGGCAGGGTAGCCCGTGGCGCCGACGTCGACGGCCGCCTAGGAGTCGGTGAAGCGCGCCGCGAGGTTGGCCAGCGAGGCGTCGAGCCCCTGCTGGTGGGCGTCGGCGTCGATGCCCGGTGGCACGTCGGTGGCGTCGATCGCCACGCGGGTGCCGCCGGCGTCGTCGGCGGCGAAGGTCCAGGTCATCGTCATCCGGCCGGCGTGGTCGGGGTCGTCGGACTCGAACTGCACGCCCCAGACGACGCGCTCGCCCTCGACCAGCTCGTCGACGTCGACGTGGGTGACGTCGCTGTCGTCGGTCGTCTTGCCCCGACCGCCCGAGCCCTCGGCGTAGTGGAGCACCATCGTGAAGCCCCCGCCGGCCTCGAGCCGGGCGTCGGTGAGCTCGCCGCGCATGCCGTCGGGCGGCAGCCACGCGGCCAGGGCCTCCGGGTCGACGAAGGCGGCGTACACCTCGGCAGGCGCCGCGGCGACGACGGTGGTGGCGCGGTCGAGGCGGGGCATCAGCGGGGCCTGCGCCACACGACCATCGACTGGCCGACCGCCTGGTGGAGCACCGGGAGCTTGTTGGCCTTCTGGCCGGGCGCGGAGCGGGCCGCGAGCATCCGGCGTACGGCGTCGAGCTCGGCGACGAGCTCGTCGTTGCGTGCCCGCAGGGCGTCGACCTGGTTCTCCAGGGCCATGATGCGGCGCACGCCCTCGATGCCGATGCCCGAGCTGGTGAGGTCGGCGATCTCGCGCAGCCGCTCGAGGTCGCGGTGGGAGTAGCGACGGCCGCCGCCTCCGGTGCGACCGGGGGCGATCAGGCCCATCCGCTCGTAGGCGCGCAGGGTCTGCGGGTGCAGACCGGTCAGCTCGGCGGCCACGCTGATGACGTAGACGGCGGCGTCGGGGTTGGGCTCCCGGGTGAACGGCGGCATGGTCATCGCGCGCTCACCCCTCGAACAGCCCGCTGCGCAGCGGCTTGCCGGCCATGGCGGCGCGGTAGGACTCCACCGCCTCGCGCGCGGTCGGGTCGAGGTGGGCCGGGACCTGCACCTCGACCGTGGCCAGCAGGTCGCCCTTGGACCCGTCGCGCTTGGTGGCGCCCTTGCCGCGCACGCGGAAGGTGCGTCCGTTGGGGGTGCCGGGCGGCAGCTTGAGCGTCACGGGGGCGCCGCCGAGGGTCGGGATCTTGACCTCGCCGCCGAGCGCCGCCTCGTCGAAGGAGATCGGCACGTCGAGGGTGAGGTTGTCGCCCGAGCGGCCGAAGACGCGGTGGGGCGTGACCTTCACGGTGACGAAGAGGTCACCGGCCGGTCCGCCGCCGTCGCCGGTGCCGCCCTTGCCCTTGAGCCGGATCCGGGCGCCGTCCTTCACCCCGGCGGGGATGCGGGCCTGGATGGTGCGCGCGGAGGTCCCACGACCGCTGCCGTGGCAGGTCGGGCACGCCTCGTCGTAGACGAGCTGGCGCCCGCCGCAGCTCGGGCAGGTCTCGTTGATGGCGAAGGCGCCACCGCTGCCGGCGACCACGAACCCGGCGCCCTCGCACTGCGGGCAGATGTGGGGCTTGGTGCCGGGCTTGCCGCCGGTGCCCTGGCACGTCGGGCAGGGCGAGTCGGAGGTCAGCCGCAACGACACCGTGACGCCCTCGAGGGCGTCGGTGAAGCCGATGGTCGCGGTGCTCTCGAGGTCGGGGCCGCGGCGCGCCCGCGACTGCGTACGACTACTGCGCCCGCCGCCCCCGAAGAGGTCGCCGAACATGTCGCCGAAGCCACCACCGCCACCCCCGGTGCCGCCGCTGCGCTCGCGCAGCAGGTCGTCGAGGTTGAAGCCCCCGCCGCCGAAGCCACCGCCGGCCCCGGCGCCGCCGCCCATGCCGGCCCCGAAGCCGCCGCGCGCGGCGACCGAGCGGAACTCGTCGTACTTGGCGCGCTTGGCCTCGTCGCCGACGACGTCGTAGGCCTCGGCGACGGCCTTGAACTTCTCGTGCTTGGCGGCGTTCTCGGGGTTGGAGTCGGGGTGGTTCTCCCGGGCGAGCTTGCGGTAGGCCTTCTTGATGTCGGCCGCGCTGGCGCCCTTCTGCACGCCGAGGACCTGGTAGAAGTCCTTGGTCGCCCAGTCGTTGCGGAAGCCGTCGTTCTCAGCCACGGGTGAACCCCCTCTCGGTCAGCGGTGTGTGGTGGATGGTGCGTGCGGGTCAGTCGTCGGCCGGGTCGACGACCAGCACCTGGGCGGCGCGCACGACGCGGTCGCCCAGACGGTAACCACCCTTGGCCACGTGCTTGACCGTGGTGACCTGCACCTCGGGGTCGGAGCCGAGGTGGCTCAGCGCCTCGTGCAGCGTCGGGTCGAAGGCGTCGCCCGGCTCGCCGAAGCGCACCAGGCCGGCCGTCGCGACGACGCGCTCGAGCTGGTCGGCGACCGTCTTCAGGCCGCCCTCGAGCTCGCCGTGCTCCTTGGCGCGGTCGATGGTGTCGAGCACCTCGACGACCGGGGAGAGCGCCTTGTAGGCGGCGCTCTCGGCGACCAGCTGGCGGTCGCGGTCGACGCGCTTGCGGTAGTTGGCGTACTCGGCCTGGACGCGCTGCACGTCGTCGGTCAGGCTGGCGACCTTGCCGCGCAGGGCGAACAGCTCGTCCTGCTCCTCCGCCGTGCCGGGGTCCGAGCCGGCGACGGCGTCGCCCTCGACCTGCGTCTCGACCTCGGTCTCGTTGGCCATCTCGCCGGCCGCGTCACCGAAGCCCTCGGGAGAGGGAGCCGCTGCGGGCTCCCCCTCCGTCAGGTCGTGCTGCTCGGTGCCCGCGACGGACTCGTCGGGGCGCTCGGTCACTTGGACTCACCCTCCGGGCCCGACTCGTCGGTCTCGTCGACGATCTCGGCGTCGACGACGTCGTCGTCGGCCTCGCCCGTCGCGCCGGTGGCACCACCCGCGGCGGCCTGGTCGGCCTCCGCGGCGGCGTACATCGCGGCGCCCATCTTCTGGCTGGACTCGCCGAGCCTGGTGACGCCCGCGGTGATCTCCTCGGAGGTGGCGTCCTCCTTGGCCAGGATCTCCTTGAGCGCGTCGACGTCGGCCT
>CAVSCS010000003.1:0-790233 GCA_963726525.1 uncultured Actinomycetota bacterium
CACGGACGGGGTCGTCCGCGCGCCCTCGGCGTTCGCGATGACGGTGGGCTCGCCACCCTCCAGGACGGCGACGACGGAGTTCGTCGTGCCGAGGTCGATGCCGACCGCACGTGCCATGTGTGTCTACCTCCTGCTGCGCCCCGGTGGGTCCGGGGTCGATGTCTGGGAACGGGTGCGTGCACCCGGTGATGACCACCATCCTGACAACCCTCGTCCGGACTGGCAAAACAGTTGAGTCGATCTGGCTCAACTCTCATCAGTGGGTACAACGCACCGCGGCGCCGGATGTTCCCGCTGCGACCGAAAACTTTCGGTCAGTCGCGGGCGGGCCGGCCCTCGTCGCGAGCGCGGCCTGCCCGGGTCATCTGAGGACGCCCTGCAGCTCCGAGGCCCCCTCCGGGCTGCACCACGTCCTCAGATATGTCCAGCGGGGTGAGCTTGGCGGGAGCGGAGGCGTCAGCGGGTCCAGACGTACGGCGTCGTGGTGGTGACCGCGACGAGGCCCGAGCGCTCGAGGATGGGGCGCGACATGTCGGTGCAGTCGGAGTGGATCAGCCGGATCCCGCGGGCGAGCGCGGCGCGAGCGCGGGCGGCGACCAGGGCCCGGTAGATCCCGCGGCCGCGGAAGTCCGGCAGCGTCGATCCGCCCCAGATGCCGGCGAAGTCGGTGCCCTCCACAGGCGTGAGCCGGCCGGCGCAGACCACGTGACCGTCGACCTCGGCGAGCCAGAACTCCGACGCACCCGATGTCACCTCGGCCAGCGACGAGGCGAGCGAGGGGCCGCGCCCGGTGCCGAAGACGGACTCCTGCGCCTCGAGCATCCGGGCGACGTCGGCCTCGGCTCCGGGGCCCGGCTCGATGCGGCGCACGACGACCGCGGGGTCGAGCGGCACGTCGACGGCCAGCAGCGCGGCCTCGCCGACCATCACGGTCTCGCGCGGCTCCGGCACGAGCCCGTGGGCCTCGAGCCGCTCACCGAGGTCGGCGGGCAGGTCGTGCCCGCGGGTCTTCCACTCGAACGACGCGACGTCGGTCTCGTCGCGGTAGTGCGCGACGGTCGCCTCGACGAGGGCGTCGAGCTCCTCGCCCGTGGCGCCGCCGAGGTCGCGGTAGGTCACGAAGCCGCCGTGGTCGAAGAGCGCCCACATCAGCGGTCCGTGCTCGACGAGGCCTGCGGCACGGCCGACCTCGCCCTCGCGTCGCAGCTGGTCGTCGTAGGCCGTCAGGAGCTCGCTGGTCATGCCGGGCAGCGTAGGGCCGGGCGCTCCCGTACGCCCGTGGGTTTCGGGCTCAGCGACCCGCCGGGCGGGACCCCTCACCGATGTCGGGGAAATCTCAGGGGCGTTCCGGTGTCCAGGAGGCGTCCGGCACCGCACACTTGTCCCGTGCTCCACCGCCAGAACCTGCGCCGCCTGCTCGGCGCCGGCACCATCGCGCTCGTCCTCGGCGTCGCCATGGCGTTCTACGTCGCCGACACCGCCGACGCCGGTCAGACCCGCTGCCGCCAGCACCGCGCCGAGGCGCGGGAGCGCGCCACGATCGTCACCGGCGAGGGCGCGCCCGTCCTGGTGATCGGCGACTCGTGGTCGGTGGGCCTCGGGCAGGACGACCTCGCGCGGTCGTGGCCCTCGCGCCTCGACGGCCAGGTGCACGTCGCGGGCTTCTCCGGCTCGGGCTTCAGTGCGCGGGCGAGCGGCTGCGGCACGGTGTCCTTCGCCGACCGCGCGCCGACGGCGGTCGGCGTCCATCCCTCGCTGGTGGTGGTCGAAGGCGGGCTCAACGACTACGACCAGCCCGCGGCGGCCGTCGAGAGCGGCTTCCGCGACCTGATGGCGGACCTGGCCGGCGAGCGCGTCGTGGTCCTCGGCCCGGCCAGCGCCCCGCTGCGCGCGGCGGCGATGCCGCGCGTCGAGGCCCTGCTGGTCCGGCTCAGCCAGGAGTACGGCGTGCCCTACGTCCAGACCAGTGACCTCGCGCTCGACTACCTCGACGACGAGCTGCACCTGACCGCGGGCGGGCACGCCGAGTTCGGCGACGCGGTGGCCGACCGAATCGCTGCCGTCGGGCCCGCGCGACCAGCGGTTCTCCCGCGCTGACCTCTCAGCGCGACTGATTCCCCCTGGGTGGCCGGATAGCGGACGACGGGTCCTGTTGCGGCGCCGCCCGTGCAGGTTCTCGCGATGCAACAACCTGCAGTTCTGGCGCCATTGACGCCAGATCCCCCCGATTGCGAACTTGTGCACTGGTCTGCATGACCCAATCCACCCTCGGGCCCGCCGGGCCCGAACTCTCGATTGGACACCCCAGTGAAGAATCCCCGTCTGGCCATCCTGGCCGGCCTCGCATCGACTGCGGTCGCTGCGTCGTTCCTCGCACCGACCGGCACCCCGGCCGATGCTGCTCCCGCGGCGGGCAACCCCCGCCTCGACGCCCAGCAGGCAGCCAGCGCCTGGGTCAAGGGCCACGGCTCCGCCCTCGAGCGCTCCTCGCAGGACGCCTTCGCCCGCACCGGCACCTACACCGGTGACAACGGCATCTACTCCATGGCCTACGAGCGGACCCACGAGGGCCTGCGCGTGGTCGGCGGCGACTTCGTCGTCCTGGCCAACACCGAGGGCCAGGTCGTCGGCACCTCGGTCGCCCAGGACTCCCCGGTCGAGATCGCCAGCACCACCCCGTCCATCGCCGCGCCCGCCGCCGCGGACGCCGCGACCGCCCTCGCCGACCCCGGCGCCACGGTCTCCACGCCCGAGCTGGTCATCTGGCACCGCGAGGACGGCACCAAGCTGGCCTACGAGGTCGAGGTGCGCGGCACCCACGACGGCCAGGCCTCCTGGCAGCGCGCCTGGGTCGACGCCACCACCGGGGAGGTCCTGGAGTCGCGCGAGCAGATCGCCCACGGCACCGGCACCGGCGCCTGGGAGGGCAACGTCACCATCCCGACGTCGGGCTCCGGCACGTCGTACTCGATGACCAACGCCAACGCCACGACGCTGAAGTGCCAGGACTCGGCGAACAACGCCACCTTCACCGGCACCGACAACGCGTGGGGCAACGGCGTCGCGACCAACAAGGAGACCGGCTGCGTCGACGCGTTCTACGCCGCCGAGCAGGAGCGCCTCATGCTCTCCAGCTGGCTCGGTCGCAACGGCATGAACGGGTCGGGCGGCTGGGTCCCGATCCGCGTCGGGCTCAACGACGTCAACGCCTACTACGACGGCACGCAGGTCCAGATCGGCCACCGCCAGGGCACCAACGAGTGGATCGGCGCCATCGACGTCGTGGCCCACGAGTTCGGCCACGGCATCGACGACAAGACCCCGGGCGGCATCTCGAGCAACGGCACCCAGGAGTTCGTCGCCGACACCTTCGGCACGGCCACCGAGTTCTATGCCAACAACCCGGCCGACCCGGCCGACTACACGATCGGCGAGGAGATCAACCTCGTCGGCTCCGGCCCGATCCGCGACATGTCCAACCCGGGCAACGTGGGCGACCCGTCGTGCTACACCAGCTCGATCCCGACCGCCGAGGTCCACGCGGCCGCCGGCCCCGGCGACCACTGGTGGTACCTCCTCGCCAACGGCGGCACCTCGAAGTGCAACGGCCAGGCCGTGAGCGGCGTCGGCGTCCAGAACGCCATGAAGATCATGTACAACGCGATGCTGATGAAGACCTCGTCCGCGAGCTACCTCAAGTACCGCACCTGGACCCTGACCGCGGCGAAGAACCTCGACTCCACCTGTGCCCTGTTCAACTCCACCAAGGCCGCGTGGAACGCCGTGAACGTCCCCGCCCAGTCGGCCGACCCGACCTGCGGCGGCACCACAACCCCGCCCACCACGCCGCCGACCACGCCGCCCACCGGCGGCAACCTGCTGGCCAACCCGGGCTTCGAGTCCGGCGCGACCTCCTGGACCGGCACCGCCGGCCCGATCACCAACAACACCGGTCGCCCGGCCCGCAGCGGCTCGTGGAAGCTGTGGCTCGGTGGCAACGGCAGCGCCGGCACCGAGACGGTCAACCAGTCGGTGGCCATCCCGGCGAGCGCGACCGCGGCGACGCTGTCGTACTACATCCGCACCGACACCTCGGAGAGCGGCTCGACGGCGTACGACTCGATGAAGGTGCAGGTCGTCGACGGCTCGACGGTGACGACGCTCAAGACCTTCACCAACGTCGGCACCAACGCCACCTACACGCAGTTCTCCAACTCGCTGCTGGCCTACAAGGGCAGGACGGTCACGATCCGCTTCACCGCGACCGAGGACTCCTCGCTCCAGACCAGCTTCGTGGTCGACGACACCGCGCTGAACGTCTCCTGACGTCGCATCGCCTCTGACGGGGCGGGCCAGCGCTGCTGGCCCGCCCCGTTGCCGTCCCTGCCACGCCCTGCCCTGCCCTGACTGCCCACCCCACGGGAGACCCCCATGCGCAACCTCCGCACGACCGCCCTGTCGGCCATCGCCGCCGGTGCCGTCGTCGCCTCGGCCCTGACCGCCACGAGCGGCCCGGCGACCGCCGCCCCCTCGCCCGACCTCAGCGTCACCAACGTCACCGCCCACCTGCAGAAGCTCCAGGACATCGCGACCGCCAACGGCGGCAACCGCGCCACCGGACGCCCGGGCTACAAGGCCTCGCTCGACTACGTGAAGGCCAAGCTGGACGCCGCCGGCTACACCACGGCCGTCCAGACGTTCTCGACCTCGTCGGGCACGTCGTACAACCTCGTCGCCGACTGGCCCGGCGGCGACGCCGAGCACGTCGTCATGACCGGCGCCCACCTCGACAGCGTCTCGGCCGGCCCCGGCATCAACGACAACGGCACCGGCTCCGCGGCCGTCCTCGAGGCGGCGCTCGCCTGGGCCTCGAGCGGCAACACCCCGCGCAACCACCTGCGCTTCGCGTGGTGGGGCGCGGAGGAGCAGGGCCTGCTCGGCAGCAACTACTACATGCGCAACCTGCCGACGGCCGACAAGGACCGCATCGACCTCTACATGAACTACGACATGGTCGGCTCCCCCAACCCCGGCTACTTCGTCTACGACGACAACGCCGCCGGCAACGGCGCGCGCGACACGATGACGGCCTACTACACCGCCAAGGGCATCCCCTGGGAGTACATCGACGTGCAGGGCCGCTCCGACCACGCGTCCTTCCGCAGCTACGGCATCCCCACGACCGGCATGTACTCCGGCGGCGAGGACATCAAGACGTCCGCGCAGGCCTCGAAGTGGGGCGGCACCGCGGGCAAGGCGTTCGACGCCTGCTACCACCGCAGCTGCGACACGATGGCCAACATCAACACCACCGCGCTCGACCGCAACATCGACATGATCGGGCACATGGTCTGGCTCTACGCCGACAAGGACTACGGCACCACGGTGCCGCCCACCACGCCGCCGGCCGGCGCCAACCTGCTGGCCAACCCCGGCTTCGAGTCGGGCGCCACCTCGTGGACCGGCACGGCGGGGCCGATCACCAGCAGCACGTCCCGCCCGGCGCACACCGGCTCGTGGAAGGCCTGGCTCGGCGGCAACGGCAGCACCTCGAGCGAGAACGTCTCCCAGCAGGTGACGATCCCCGCCGGCGCGAGTGCCGCGAAGCTGACCTACTGGCTGCGCAGCGACACCGCCGAGTCCGGCTCGACGGCCTACGACACCCTCAAGGTCCAGGTCGTCAGCGGCACCACGACCACGACGCTGCGGACCTTCAGCAACGTCGGCACGAGCACGACGTACACGCAGTACAGCCAGAGCCTCGCGGCCTACGCGGGCCGGACGATCACCGTGAGGTTCCTCGCCACCGAGGACTCCTCGCTGCAGACCAGCTTCGTCGTCGACGACACCGCCGTCACCACGAGCTGAGCCCGGCCGGCACCGGCCCGGACCCCCGGCGTGGGGGTCCGGGCCGGTGCTGCGTCACGGCTACTCGGCCAGCCACGCCGCCCAGGCGTCGAAGGAGTAGGGCCGGCCGAGGAAGTCGGCGACCAGGTCGGCAGCGTCCTTGCGCCCACCCATCGCCAGCACCCGGTCGCGGTAGCGCAGCGCCACCTCGGGGGCGAACAGGTCGTCGGGGTCGAAGGCGGAGAAGAGGTCCTTGGCGATCACCAGCGACCACATGTAGGTGTAGTAGCCCGACGAGTAGCCGTCGAGGTGCCCGAAGGAGCAGTGCATGTGGGCACCCTCCAGCGGCGGGAACACCGAGTACCGGCGCTGGAGCTCGTCGCCGTAGGCGGTCAGGTCGTCGTGCTCCTGGGCGTGGAACCAGTAGGAGCGCGCGGCGTACGACATCTGCTGGGCGGCGTCGAGCCCCTTGCCGAAGGCGTCCGCGCGGCGCATCGCGGCGACCAGCTCGGCCGGGATCGTCTCGCCGGCGGCGTTGCGGGCGAAGGTGGCCAGCACGTCGGCGTCCCAGGCCCACTCCTCCAGCATCTGGCTCGGCGCCTCCACGAAGTCCCACTCGGTGGCGACGCCGGCGAAGCGGGCCCAGCGGCCTTGGCCGCCGAGGACGTGGTGGACGAGGTGGCCGAACTCGTGGAAGAGGGTCACCACCTCGTCGTGCTCCATCAGCCCACGGCTGAAGTTGCACACCAGCGCCCCCTCCGGCAGCTGCACGCCGGCGACACCGGGGACGACGTCGAACTGGGCGGCGTGCTTGAACTTGCCCTCGCGCGGGTGCAGGTCGAGGTGGATGCGCCCGATCCGGCGCCCGTCGAGGCCGACGTCGTAGGTGGCGACGTCGGCGTGCCAGGCGCCCGCCTCGGCCGGGTCGACGCGCGTCCATTCCAGTCCGAAGAGCCGTCCGGTCACGTCGAGGAGCCCCTGGCGGACCTGCTCGAAGGAGAAGTAGGTCCGCACGACCTGGCCGTCGACGTCGTACTGCTCGCGCCGCACGAGCTCGGAGTAGTGGCGCGAGTCGTAGCCCTGGACCTCGTCGGCGGACGGGTCGTCGAGCCGCTTGCGCTCGAGCAGCACCTGCTTCTCGGCAGCGGCGCGGTCGGCGGCGAGCGCGCTGATGCGGTCGATGAACTCCGCCACCGCGGCGCCCGTGCGGACCATCTTCACCTCGGTGTCGAGGTCGGGCCAGGACGCGTGGCCGAGCAGCGCGGCCGTCTCGCGGCGGACCGCGAAGAGCTCCTGGAGGACCGCGTCGTTGGCCGGCCAGCCGACGTTGGTCTGGGCGAGGGCCAGCTCGTGGCGCGCCTCGGCGTCGGACCCGAAGGTCATGAACGGCACCAGGTCGGGGTAGTCGGTGGTGAGGGTGACCAGGCCCTCGTCGTCGACCGGGTGGACCTCGCGGTAGTCGTCGGGCAGCCCGGCGAGGCGCTCGGGTGCCAGGCGGACCGAGCGGACGTCGTCGCGGATCGTGCGGCCGAAGTCCTGCGACAGGCGTACGCCGGTCTCGCTGAGCTCGCGCAGGCGGTCGCGGGTGGCATCGTCGCGGTCGACGCCCGCGCGGCGGAAGTCGCGCAGCGTGTGCTCGACGACGCGGCGCGCGTCGTCGTCGAGGGCGGCGACCTCGTCGGCGTCGAGGCCGGCGAAGACGGCGTAGAGGTCGCGGTCGAGGCCGAGCTCGGTGACGAAGCGCTGGACGTCCTGGCCCAGCTCGTCGGCGCGGTCGCGCACGGCGGCGTCGGGGTGCACCTCGGACCAGACCGAGACCGAGGCGGCCGCGATCGCCATCTCGACGCGGTTCCAGGTCTCGAGCACGTCGGCGGCGCCACCCGGAGCGGCCTTCAGCTCCTCGACCAGCCGGGCCGCCTCGGCGAGGCCGCCCTCGCTGCGGGCGACGACCCAGGTCAGCCAGTCGCCGTCGCCGGGCAGGTCGAGCGGGGTCGGCGGGGCGTCGGGCGTGCGAGGTGCGTGAGTCACGGTCCTGCACCCTACGGGCCGGGGCCTCGCCGATGAAGGGACCGTCGGGGCCTCAGCGTCCCGAGCCCGCGCGCCACGCGCTGAAGGACCGGACCGGCGCCGGTCGCGGGCGCACGAGCCACGGCCAGGGGTGCTGCTCGACGACGTCGAGGCGCCGCTCTCGGCGCGCCCAGCCCGGGACGGGGGTCCAGGTCGCTGCCAGCGGGCGGCCGGAGAGCTCGGCGACGACGTCGCCGCGTCGGACCTCGACCGGCCGGGTGGCGGCGAGGTCGCCGAGGGTCTCGGCGAGGAAGACCAGCCGCTTGCCGGAGAGCCGCAGCCGCGCGAGCAGCGGCTCGTCGAAGACGAAGACGGCCGGCCGGTCGGGACCGGCGGCGAGCGCGGGATCGGCGTCGCCGAGCGACTCCGCGGTCAGCCACACGACCTCACCGCCCTGGCCCTGCTGCTCCTCGGGCCCTCCCAGGACGGGTGCGGTGCCGAGGTCGAGGCCGTCGACCGCCCCGCCGACCCGGGCGTCGGGCCACTGCTGGATCGGGCAGCGCGCGGACAGCGGGCACGCGCGGCACAGCTCGGGCGCGCGCTTCTCCACCTGCCACCGGCTGAAGCCGTAGGGCTTGCCGCTGCCGGTGCCGACCGTCCACTGCCAGCCGAGCCGGTTGGCCGCGCGGGAGCCGTCGAGCAGGTGGGTGAACATCTCGTCCTCGCCGCGCCGCCAGTCGTGGCCCGCGCGCACCGCCCACTGCGAGGCCAGCCACATGCGCGTCTGGTTGACCAGCCAGCCGTCGTCGTGGAGCTCGCCGACCACGTGGTCCATGCACGCCATCTCGCGCGGCCACGGCTCGCGCCACGGACGGTCGGGGCGCGGCTGGGCACGGCGCAGGTCGCGGCCGAGGTCGGGACCGACGCGGGCGTAGAGGTGGCGGGCGTACTCCTGCCACAGCAGCTCGTCGCGGTACTTGCGGCGGTCGGGAGCGGGCGCGTCGGCGACGGCGTCCCACAGCGCAGGGAGCGGGACGAGCCCGTGACGGACGTAGGGCGACATCCGGGTGGCGCCCCGCCGCGAGCGCGGCAGCACCTGGTTGCGCGAGCGGGCATAGCCCCGGACGTCGAGCAGCGCCAGCGCGGCATCGGCGGCCTGCTGCCCGCCGCGCACGCCGCCGGGGCGCACGCCCTCGGGCCCCTCGAGCGTCAGGTCACCGAGGTGGCGGGCGACCCACGCGGTGACGTCGTCGACCCCGGCACCCTCCCCCGGCGCGGGCGGAGCGGGGAGCAGGGGCATGCGCCGAGGCTAGCCACGCTCTCCGACAGCGGCGCCGCGTAGCGTGTGCGGGTGACCAGCCAGGGGGACGGCGCGTTCCGCTTCCGCGACATCGCGCTCGCGGCCTACGGCCCTTCCGCGGCGTCGGCGATCGGGCACGGCGCGATGATGCCGGTCCTCGCCATCCGCGCCCGCGACCTCGGCGCCGACATCAGCCTGGCCGCCGTCGTCGTCGCGCTCATGGGCATCGGCCAGCTGGTGACCAGCCTCCCGGCCGGCGCGCTGGTGGCCCGCATCGGCGAGCGCCGCGCCCTCGTCGGCGCCGGGCTCCTCGACGCCTGCGCGATGGCCTCCATGGCCCTGACAGACACGGTGGCCGGGCTCGCCGCTGGGGTCGTGCTCAGCGGCGCCTGCTGGACCGTGTTCCTCCTGGCCCGTCAGGGCTTCATCATCGACGCCGTCCCGGTCAGCCACCGGGCCCGCGGCATGTCGTACCTCGGCGGCACGCAGCGCGTCGGCGTGCTCGTCGGCCCGCTGCTCGGCGCCGGTCTCATCTCGCTGTCCGGCGTGCCGGCCGTCTTCGTGATGGCGGCGTGCGCCTCGGTCACGGCGGCGATCGTCTCGGGGCTGATGCCCGACCTCGGCGAGGAGCGCCGGGCCGTGGCACGGCGGAGCGGCCACGTGACGGTGCGGCAGGTGGTCCGCCGGCACCGGCGGGTGCTGGCGACGCTCGGCGGGGCGGTCGTCGTGCTGGGCGCGAGCCGGTCGCTGCGGATGAGCCTGCTGCCGCTCTGGGCCGACCACGTCGGGCTCTCCGCGTCGACGACCTCCCTCATCTTCGCCCTGGCCTCGGTCTTCGACGTGGCGCTCACCTGGCCGGGCGGCTGGCTGATGGACACCCGCGGCCGGATGGTGGTCGCGGTCCCCGTCGCGGCGAGCATGGCAGTGGCCTGCCTGCTGCTGCCGCTGGCGACGCAGGCGTGGTCGGTGACGCTGGTGATGGTGCTCATCGCCGCCGGCAACGGGCTCGGCGCCGGCATCGTGATGACGCTCGGCGCCGACGCGGCGCCCGTCGAGGGACGCGCTCAGTTCCTCGGCGCGTGGCGGCTGTGCGGCGACGTCGGCGGCACCGGCGGTCCCGTGCTGGTCAGCGCCGTCGCCGCGGTCGCGCCGCTGGCGACCGCCTGCCTCGTGATGGGTGTGCTCGGGCTGGCCGGCACGGCCTGGGTCGGCCGCTGGACCCGGCAGGTGGACCTCGCGCGGGCCCGGGAGGCCGCCCTCAGCCGACGGTGACGGTGACCTCGTTGGAGGTGACCTCGGTGTCGGTGTCGATCACGCGGAACGTGTTCTCCCCGGTGCGGCCGGTCAGGACGTACGTCGAGAAGGTGCCGCCACCGACCGACATCGTCACCGGGAAGTCCGCCCACGTGCCGTCCTCGAGGCGCTGCACCTGCAGGATCGCGCCCTCGCCGGCCTGGTAACTGCCGGTCAGCACGATCTGCTGCATCGCACCCACCGACTGCTGGGGCGTCGACAGGGTGATCCCCGTGGTCGGCGCAGGCGGCTCGGTGCCGGTCTCGCTCGGGCTGCCGGTGTCGGTCGGAGTGGGCGTCGGCGTGCCGGTGTCCGTCGGGCGGGGCAGGTTGAAGGTCGCGGGCGCGCCGCCACCGCTGCCGGCGCTGGAGTCCTCGCCGATCCCGGAGGCCTTGACGCCGACCATGACGGCGAGCCCGCCCAGCAGGCCGATGACCACGGCGACGCCGACCAGGGCGATCAGCCCGGTCAGGACGGGACGGTTCTCGGTGTCCATGGAGACCTTTCCACTGCCGGCGGGGTGCGTGCCCATTGTCCGCGACGGGTGGTGGCATGGCCAACCGGCGGCCTGCCCGGACCCGTCCGACCCCGGCGGGTGGGCGGCGGCGTCGGGGCCGTCGGACAGGATGGGGGCATGCAGTCACCGTTGCGACACGGCAGGGCCGCCCTCGGCACGACCATCGCCGGAGGTGCCCTGGCCGCGCTGTCCCAGGCCCCCGAGCGCGCCTCGCGCGTGCTGCGCCACCGCTACCCGACCGTCGCCGTCACCGGGATGACCGGCGTCGGCAAGACCCGGCTGGCCGACCGGCTCACCCGCCGCGCGAGCGCCGAGGGCGGGGCCGACGTCGGCTCGGCCACCATGGAGCGGCGTACGCGTCGCACCGCGCGGCTGCGCGGCTACCGCTTCCGCGTCGTCCCCGGCGAGAACGCCGCCACCCGCCTCGGCGCGCTCGACGAGGTCTTCCACGACGAGCCCGTCGACGGGGTGCTGCACGTGGTGGCCAACGGGTACGCCACCCCGCGCCGCACCGCGGGCACCACGGGCAGGGCCGCGGCGACCCGCGAGGAGCTGCTCGCCGCCGAGCTCGAGGACTGGTCGATCACCGCCCACCGCATCGCCAGCATGGCCGTGCGGCGCGAGCGGCCGACGTGGCTGGTCATCGCGGTCACCAAGGCCGACCTCTTCGCCGACGACCTCGACGCGGCCGTGCACTACTACTCCCCCGGCAGCGGCTCGCCGTTCGGCGAGCGTCTCGACGAGCTGCGCGCGCTCGCCGGCGGCGCCAAGCTGTCGGTCGACGTGCTGCCGGTCTGCGCGCAGGGTGGCGGCACGTCCTCCGGCACCTCCTCGGTGACCGACAAGGACAGCACCGAGATGCTCGCCCGGCTCGAGCTGCGCATGGCCCAGCTGTGCGGACACGTCTGAGCGCGCGTCCGGGCCGGGTCGCCCTCCTCGCGGTCTCGGCGGCGTACGCCGTCGGCGTCGCGTGGGCCGCTCTCGTGCTCCCCGCCCGGTGGCCATCACCACGTGGGTGGGAGCGACGGGTCGCGACGACGCGCCGTGGTGGTCCTTCGCGGCCGGGCTCGCGGTCTACCTGCTGCTGACGGGGCTCTGGACGGTGGCCCTGCTGCGTCGCTACCGGCCTCCGGAGGGCTGACGGACGGCAGGCCGGGCGCTGCCCGCGCACGAAGTCGTTCACAACTTCACGACTTCGGGTTTCGACGCCGTTCATCAGGGCACAAGGTCGCCATGAGGCCGATCGCGATCAACCAGCGGGCGCTGCGGGGCGCCAAGGAGGAGCTCGACTCCGCCCGCGAGGACCTGCGGTCCGCGCTCGGCGACGTGCACCACCCCGCCGACGACTTCCCCTGGCGCGACCTGGTGGTCGAGGGCGTGAAGAGCCTGCTCGAGGACGCCGAGCAGGTCGCCCACAAGTGCCGCACGATCGCCTCGGCGATCGACGACTCGGTCATCGACTTCGACGAGCTCGACGTGATGGTCGGCCAGGCCGCTCTCGTGGCCTCCCAGCTCGACCAGGTGGACCCCCGATGACGCGCATCCAGGCCGACCGGCTCGAGACCCAGGAGGACGGCCTCCAGTTCGGCGACCCGATCGGCTGCGGCTACCACTGGACCGAGCCCGACGAGATCGACGCCTACGGCGACTCGGTGCGGCGCATGGGCGCCAAGGTCGAGCTCGCGAGCGACGCCTTCGAGCGCACCTCGACGCTGTCGGAGGAGGTCTTCGCCGGCGAGGCCGCCGACGCGCTGCGCACCCGGGCCGGCAAGCGCCACGAGGAGGCCGCCACCGTCCGCGACAACCTGCGCGGCCTCGGACGCGCCATCAACGCCTACTCCGACGTCCTGCGCCGCCACCGCGAGGGCCTCGAGCAGCTGCGCACGTTCGCCGTCGGCCACGGCCTCGAGGTGCGCGGCAACGCGATCATGCCGCCCGTGCAGACGCTGCCGGGCGACGCCACGCAGAAGCAGGCCGACGCGTGGGAGGCCGACTGGAAGACCTACCAGGCGTGCTTCGAGACCAAGCTGGAGCTGCGCGACGCGCGCCGCGTCAGCACCCGCGACCTCGTCCGCGCCCTCGCCGACCACGCCGACGTCCACCCCGACAAGGACCGCGCGAAGGTGGTCCGCGCCGGTGGCCGCAAGGTGGAGTTCGGCGAGCTGCGCCGCGAGGCCGCCGAGGAGGCCATGGAGGCGGTCGAGGCCGGCGATGCCGCCGCTGCCGCGCGCCAGACCGTCGAGCTGCTCAAGCGGCGCGAGCAGGCCGCCCTCGGCGACCTGGAGGACCTGGTCAACGCCGACCGGCCGCCCGAGGAGATCGCGGCCCAGGCCGAGAAGGTCGCTGCCCTGCACCGCGAGCTCACCGACGCCCGGGTCGAGGCGACCCAGGCCGAGGCGACCGCCGAGCGCGAGCAGGCCCAGGCCAACCGCGCGGCCCGGACCCTCGCGGCCGCCGAGGACGGGCGTCCCACCGGACAGCAGCAGGCGATCGTGACCGGCGGCCCCGACGGCGGCCGGCCGCAGGTCGTGCCCGGGCCGCTCGGGGTCGGGGGACCCGACGGCGGGCGCCCGCAGGTCGCCGCCGACCCGCTCGACGTCGGTGGTCGCGACGACGGCCGGCCCACCGCGCCGAGCGACCTCAGGGGCCGGCTCGGCTGACCGGCTCCCCGGTGATCAGCCGTCCGTGGCCGCCGCCACGCCGTCCTCGCCGACCGTGATCGCGACCCGCCGGGTCGCCGTGCCGAGCCCGGTGACCCGGGTGGCGCCGAAGGACCACGGCCGCACCGGGTCGAGGGCCACGCCGTCGACCCGGTCCGCGCGCAGGCCGAGGACCGACGCCAGCAGCGACACCGACGACGCGGCCGACCACGCCTGGGGCCGGCACGCCGCCGGGTAGGGCAGGGGCACGGGCTGGGCCGTGCGGTCGTCACCGGCGAAGAGCTCCGGCGGGCGGCCGTCGAACGCGTCGAGCGCGGACAGCAGGGCCTCCGCGACCGGCGCGGCCTCCGCGCGGTGCTCCGCGGCGAGACCGGCCAGGCAGATCGCGGTGTCGTGCGGCCACACCGAGCCGACGTGGTAGCCGGTGGGCGAGAAGCCGGCGGCCTGCGAGGAGAGCGTGCGGATCCCGAAGCCGGACATCATGTCCGGACCGACGAGGCGCCGCGCCACGACGTCGACGCCCTCGGCGTCGAGGATGCCCGTGCCGAGCAGGTGTCCGATGTTGCTGGTCAGCGAGGCGACCGGACGCTTGTCGCCGTCCAGCGCGATCGCGGGGAACGCGCCGGCCGCGTCCTCGACCCAGAAGCGGCGGTCGAACTCGGTGCGCAGCTGCTCGGCCCAGTCGCGCCACCGGTCGGTGCCGGGACGCCCGTGGGCCTCCAGCAGGTCGGCCCCGCGGACCGCGGCGGCGTAGGCGTAGCCCTGCACCTCGGCGAGCGCCAGCGGCGCGCTGGCCCGCGACCCGTCGCGGCGGCGCACGGCGTCGCCCGAGTCCTTCCAGCCCTGGTTGGACAGCCCGTGGCCGGAGTGGTCGACGTACTCCAGCAGCAGGTCGCCGTCGGCGTCGCCGTGCTCGACCTGCCAGGCCAGGGCGCGCTCGAGCGCCGGGAGCAGTGCCTCGACCTCGTCCGCCGGGGCGCCCCACTGCCACGCGTCGTGCAGGGTCAGCGCCCACAGCGGGGTGGCGTCGATGGTGCCGTAGTAGATCGGCGGCAGGTGCCGGTCGGCGCCGTCGTCCTCGCCGAGGCTGAAGCCGGCGGAGCGCACCTCGTGGAGAATCTTGCCGGGCTCCTCGGCGGTGGTGCGATCGGTGCGGGTGCCCTGGTGGTGGGCGAGCAGCCGCAGGGTGGAGAGCCCGAGGTCGGTGCTCACCGGCATCAGCATCCGCGCGGTCCACAGGCTGTCGCGGCCGAAGAGGGTGAGGAACCACGGGGCGCCCGCCCCGACGAACTCCTCCTCGACGCCGTCGGTCGTCGGCGCGGCGAGGCGCAGCAGGCGCAGGTCGTCGAGGCCGCGGCGCACGACCGCGCCGAGGCGCCGGTCGGCAGCGTCGACCACGACGGGCTCCCAGGCCGACGGGCCGCGCGGGGCGGCGACCACGGCACGCGAGTCGGCGAGGGTCAGCAGCAGCTCGTGGGTCACCGCACCGCCGGGCGGCACCTCGACGTCCCACGTCGCGAGCACGTGGTCACCCTCGTCGCCGGTGCGGGCGCCGCTCACGCGCAGCTGCGCCTCGAGGCCCTCGTGCCGCCACGTCAGCACGTCGCCGCCGACGCCCTCGGGCGGCACCGGCGCACCCGACCGCCCGGCCTTCACGTCGTCCATCGGCGGCCAGGTCCGCGGCGATCCGCAGCCCCAGGGTGCAGGTGACGGGCCCGGCCGCCGTGCTGGAGACGGTGTACGCCTCACGCACCCGGCCCGGCCTCGACCTCGCGCCGCCGGACCACCCGGACGGTGGGGTCGGGACCGGGGTCGCCGAGGTGGCGCGGCACCGCGACGTAGGAGCTGGTGTCGCCCTCGGCGCCGTGCTGGGCGACCGGCGACGGCTCGCGACCGTCGACCTCGAGGCGCAGGAGGGAGAGGGCGCGGCGCTCGCCGTGGTGCACGCCCTCCAGGCCCCCGCGGCCCGGCCGACCCACCTGGCCGTCGACGCCCGACCACACCTGCGTGGGGGCCGCCAGGGTCAGGGAGAGGTCGTGCAGCCAGGGCTGCACCGGTGCCGGGTCGATGTCGGCGGCGGTGGTCATCGGTGGGGCCCTTCAGGACGAGGAGAAGTGGAGGGGTGACATCAAGTGTGACGTGCGTTACGGTTTGAGCGCTCAAAGTTTGAGCGCTCAAACACCCTAGTGGCCCCGCCACACCACCGCTACCCGCACGGCGGGACCGCACCCAGGAGGCACCGTGACCCCGAGCGACCCGGTCACCCTCGACTCCGTCGCGGCCCGCGCGGGGGTCTCGCGCCAGACCGTCTCCAACGTGCTGCGACACCCGGCCCGGGTCGCCGAGGTCACCCGGCAGCGGGTCCTCGACGCGATCCGCGAGAGCGGCTACCGCCCCTCGCTCCCGGCCCGCCAGCTCGCCACCCGTCGGGCCCACGCGATCGCCGTACGCGCCGAACGGCAGCAGGACGGCATCTCCGGCCTGGTCCTGGACGCCTTCTACCACGGGCTCGCCGAGGCGGGCCAGGACAACGGGCTGCGCGTCCTGCTCTACGCGCAGCCCGCCGACGAGGCCACCGAGGTCGCGGTGATCGACGAGCTGGTGCTCACCGGCGCCGCCGACGCCGTGGTCCTGACCGCGACCAGCGCCGACGACGAGCGCCCGGCCCACCTGCGTGAGCAGGGCACGACGTTCTGCGCGTTCGGCCGCCCGTGGGGCCACGCCGACGAGCCGCACGACTGGGTCGACGTCGACGGCGCCGTCGGCACCGGGCTGGCCGTGCGGCACCTGCTCGCCCTCGGTCGACGCCGGATCGCCTACCTGGGGTGGCCCGGCGACGGGGCCGGGCCGAGCACCGGCACCGACCGGCGCCGCGGCTGGCTCGAGGCGCTGGCCGACGCCTCCGCGGGCGACCTCGTCGAGGCGCACAGCGTCAACGACGCCGCCGCGGCCGAGTCGACCGTCGCCGACCTCCTCGCCGGTCCCGACGCGCCGGACGCCGTCGTGTGCGCGAGCGACACCCTGGCGCTCGGCGCGCACCGGGCCGCGGTCGCCGCGGCGCGCGGCGCCGCACCCGCGACCGTCGTCGGCTTCGACGCCACGCCCGTCGCCGCTGCGCTCGGGCTGGCGAGCGTGGCGCAGCCGATCGACCAGGTCGCGCACCTGTGCATCGACCTGCTCACCGGACGCTTCGAGACCCCCGACCGGCCCGCGCGCGGTCTGCTCGTCCCCCCCGTCCTGCACGTCCCCGCCTGACCCCCCGACCGACCGCAGCACCCCCGCACACCCCCTGAAGGAGCTCCCCATGTCGCCCACCTCCCGCCGCCGTCGTACGTCCCTCGTCGCGCTGGCCCTCGGCTCGTCGATCGCCCTCGCCGCGTGCGGTGGTGGCGGCTTCGACGACTCCGGCTCCGACGGTCCCGCCTCGTCCGGCGACGGCCCGGCGAAGCTCCAGGTCCTCATCGGCTCGAGCGGCGACGCGGAGACCAAGGCCGTGGAGGACGCCGCGGCGGCGTGGGCCGAGGAGAGCGGCAACGAGGTCGAGGTCGTGGTGGCCAACGACCTCGCCCAGCAGCTCTCGCAGGGCTTCGCAGGCGGCAACCCGCCGGACCTGTTCTACGTCGACGCCGGCGTCTTCGGCGACTACGCCGAGGCCGGGAACCTCTACCCCTACATGGACCAGCTCGCCGACGCCGACGACTTCTACCCCAACCTCGTCGACTCCTTCACCCTCGACGACCAGGCGTACTGCGCCCCGAAGGACTTCTCCACCCTCGCGCTGCAGATCAACACCGCAGCGTGGAAGGACGCCGGCCTCACCGACGCCGACGTCCCCACCACGTGGGACGAGCTGCAGTCGGTCGCCAAGAAGCTGACCACCCCCGACCAGGCCGGACTGGTGCTGGGGCTGGGCCGTGACCGCGTCGGCGCGTTCCTCGTGCAGAACGGCGGGTTCTGGGTCGACGGCGAGACCGGCGAGGCGACCGCGACCGAGCCCTCCAACGCCGAGGCGCTCGACTACGTCCAGGGCATGCTCCAGGGCGGCGAGGCCGTGCTGGCCCCCGACGTCGACGCCGGCTGGGGCGGCGAGGCCTTCGGCACCGAGAAGGCGGCGATGACCATCGAGGGCAACTGGATCCGCGGGGCGATGGAGAACGACTACCCCGACGTCGACTACACCGTCGCCGAGCTGCCCGAGGGCCCCGCCGGCAAGGGCACGCTGCTCTTCACCCAGTGCTGGGGCATCGCGGCCGACTCGCCGGACCAGGAGGCCGCGGTCTCCTTCGTCGAGGCGATGACGACCCCCGAGCAGCAGCTCGCGAACGCCGACGCGTTCGGTGTGATGCCGAGCCGTGAGTCCGCGCAGGCCGACTACGTCGATCAGTTCCCGGAGGACGCGCCGTTCATCGCCGGTGGCGACTACGGCCAGGGCCCGGTCAACCTCCCCGGGCTCGGCCCGGTCGTGGCCGACCTCGACTCCCAGCTCGAGCAGCTGCGGACCGCCGACGTCGACCAGGTCCTCGAGTCCTTCCAGGAGAACGCCGAGGCGGAGCTGAAGTGAGCCGCCCACGGAGCATCCGCCGGGGCCAGGCCATCGCGGGGTGGGCGTTCGTCTCCCCGACGCTGGTCGTGCTCGGGCTGTTCCTCGCGGTGCCGGTCCTGATGGCGCTGTGGGTGTCGTTCACCGACTGGAACGGACGCGGCAGCCCGTTCGCGTCCGGGACCGGCTTCGTGGGAGTCGACAACTACCGCGAGCTGGTCGGCGCGCAGGGCGGGCTGACGAGGTCGGACTTCATGACCTCGCTGCGCAACAACTTCTTCTACGTGCTGCTCGTGGTGCCGCTGCAGACGGCGTTCGCGCTGTTCCTGGCGCTCGTGCTCAACCAGCGGATGCTGAAGGCGGTCGGCTTCTTCCGCACCGCCTTCTACTTCCCCTCGGTCGTCAGCTCGGTCGCGATCAGCCTGGTCTTCCTGTTCCTCTTCAGCGGTGGCGGCGTGATCAACTCGATGCTCGACGCGATCGGCATCGACGGCCCGACGTGGTTCAACGACTCGCGCGGCCTGGTCCACCTCGTCGGTGACGGCGTGGGGCTGTGGAGCAGCTCCGACCCGCCGGGCTCGCTGACCGGCAACGGCGTGCTCGGGCTGTCGTGGTGGGAGTGGCTGGCCGGCCCGAGCGTCGCGCTGTCGGTGATCATCATGCTCGTCATCTGGACCACCGCCGGCACCTTCATGCTGATGTTCCTCGCAGCGCTGCAGGACCTGCCGGTCGAGGTGGAGGAGGCCGCCCGCATCGACGGCGCCGGTCGGTGGGGCGTGTTCCGCAACGTCACGCTCCCCCACCTGCGCCCGACGATGCTGCTCGTGACCACGCTGGGCCTCATCGGCACCTGGCAGGTCTTCGACCAGGTCTACGTGATGACGCAGGGCGGCCCGGGCAAGACCACCCTGACCCCGGCCTTCCTGTCCTACTCCTACGCCTTCGACAACCAGAAGTGGGGCGTCGCGGCGGCGATGGCGTTCGTGCTGTTCCTCATCATCTTCGTGATGACCTCCGTGCAGCGCTTCCTCTTCCGCGACAAGGACGCGGCTGCCACCCGGCGCGCCGAGCGGCGTACGGCCCGACAGCGCGCCCGAGCCGCAGGAGGCACCGCATGAGCACCCCTGGCACGCAGGCCAAGCCGATGGTCCGCGACCGGACCGCGCTGTGGCTGTTCCTCGGCTACGCCGTCCTGGTCTTCTTCTCCTTCGTCTACCTCTACCCCTTCGTGGTGCAGGTGACGACGGCGTTCAAGACCAATGCCGACGCGGTGGCGGACCCGCTGTCCCCCCTGGCCCACCCCTTCACGACGGGCGCGTTCACGCGGCTCCTCGACACCGACTACCCGCTGTGGGCGCTCAACTCGGTCGTCGTCACCGTGCTGGTCACCATCGGCCGGGTGTTCCTGTGCTCGCTGGCGGGCTACGCCCTGGCGCGGATCAGGTTCCGCGGCCGCGGCGCGGTCTTCACCGCGATCCTCGCCGTGATGGCGGTGCCGGGCGTGATCCTGCTGATCCCGAAGTTCCTGGTGCTCAACTACCTCGGGATCTACGACACCTACCCGGCGCTCGTCCTCCCGCTGCTCGTCGACGCCGCCGGCGTCTTCATCATGAAGCAGTTCTTCGAGACGATCCCCGAGTCGGTCGAGGAGGCGGCGCGCATCGACGGCGCCAGCACCTTCCGGATCTTCTGGTCGGTGGTGCTGCCGATGGCTCGCCCGGCGCTCGTCACGCTGACGATCCTGTCCTTCCAGGGCTCCTGGAACGAGCTGCCGCACTTCATCGTGGCCAGCCAGGACCGCGACCTGTTCACCCTGACCAAGGGCGTGGCGACCCTGACGAGCGGTGAGCTCGGGTCGGGCAAGCAGTACCCGATCTCGATGGCCGCGGCGCTGCTGATGACCATCCCGGTCGCCGTGGTCTTCTTCGTCTTCCAGAAGTACCTCGTCCGCGGAGGCACCGCAGGGGCGGAGAAGGGCTAGCGCCCACCAGAGCTCCGGCGCCGGGCGGGGTCCGCCTCCTAGCACCCGCCCGGCACCGGCACGATCGTCGTCGGGCCGTCGCTCAGCTGCGCACGACCTCGTAGCGGGTCGTGCCCTTGACCTTGTCGTCCCCGCACGACTGACGGCGCACCGGTCCGGGCACGGCGACCAGCTCGTCGTCGGGGTCGCCGCCGGCCAGGACGTGCAGCTCGCGGGCCTGCTCCAGGCCGGGACGGCCCGCCCGCCCCCGGGCCCACGGCAGCGGCACCGTGCCGGCCTCGACCTGCTCGCAGGCCGCGACCGCGTCGGCGAGGTCCAGCCTGCCCAGCGTCACGCCGCTGGGCAGCGCCATCAGGGTGGACGAGAACCGGTGACCGCCCAGGTGCGTGGTCTCCCACGCGCCGTCGGGCCAGCGCTCGGCGAGCAGCGCGGCGACCGGGCGGCCGAGCTCGGCGCAGCAGCGGTCACGCTTGCCGTTGGTGCACACCAGCCACAGCGGGCCGTCGTGGACCGGCATCGCGTCGAGGTCGAGGCCGATCAGGTCCTCCGGCCGCTCGAGCACCGCGCCCCGGACCTCGAAGCCGTCGGCCGTGGCGCTGGCGCGGTAGACACGGGTGCCGGGACCGGCGGTGCCGTCGGGACGGCGCAGCAGGAAGACCTTGAGGTCGAGCTGCGCCAGGTGGGCGCGGACGACGTCGGGCAGGCGGTTGTCCGCCACCGCGTCGCGGCCCCACGGGCCCGGCGCCTCGACCAGCAGCACCTCGGGGTCGGTGGGCGCGGTCCCGGTCATCGGCTCCTCGTCGGCGAGGCTGGCCAGGGCGCACCGGAAGTCAGTCACGCGCCCAGTTTGACCGACGCCAGCGGGCGCGTCGCGCACCGGCGTACGCCCCCTCAGAGCAGGCCGCGGCGGCGGGCGACGGCGGCCGCCTCGGTGCGCGAGGCGGCGTCGAGCTTGGCGAGGATGTTGGAGACGTGGACCGAGACGGTCTTGGTGCTGATGAACAGCTGCTTGCCGATCTCGCCGTTGCTGCGCCCCTCGGCGACCAGCGCGAGGATCTCCGACTCCCGCGGCGTCAGCGTGACACCGCTCGCAGCGGCCGTCGGCGCAGGGGCGGAGCCCTGCGCGGTGAGCTCGGCCAGCAGCGGACGGGCACCCATCGCGTGGGCGGCCTCGCGCGCCAGGTCGCCGGTCTCACGCGCCCCCGCCGCGTCACCGGCCGCGCGCCGCACCGCGGCGAGCCGGACGCGCGTCTGGGCGAGCTCGGGCACGCTGCCGTAGGTCACCGCCGCCTCCTCGGCCGCCCGCCAGGCCGCGACGAGCTCCTCCGACGACGGCGGGTCGACCTGCGCCAGCCAGCGCCACCGCAGGTGCTCGGCGGTGCGGCGGGCGGTCCACATGCGGTACTCCGGGCCGTGGCTGCCGTCGTAGGGGGCGTAGAAGTCGATGACCCGGCCGCCGTCGGCCATCATCCGGTCGACGTCGGCGCGCGCCGACTCGCGCTCGTCGGCCGACTGGCGGGGCGCGGCGTTGGCGAAGGCGGCCACCACGACCGTGGCCAGGCGCAGGCGGGCCTGGAACCAGTCGTGCCACAGCGGCACGACGGTGGCGACCACCTCGTCGTAGACCTCCATCGCAGCCGCGCCGTCGGCGGCGGCCGCCGCGCGCAGCAGCTCCGCGCTCGCCGAGGTGATGGCCGTGAGGCCGTCGGTGCTCCAGTAGTCGCGCAGCCGCTCGAGGGCGTTCGGCTTGGGCTCGCCGCGGATGCCGATGAGGACCAGCATCTGGTGGGAGAAGTAGAGCCACTCGTAGACCATCGGCGGGTTCTGCCCGCTGACGTCGAGCAGGTCCCAAGCGTCGTCGAGCCGACCCTGGTGGGTGAGCGCGACCGCCAGCAGCAGGCGCGCCTCGGCCGGGTAGGGGGACCAGGTGAGGCCGCCCACCTCGCTGCGGGCGATCACCTCGCGGTAGCCGTCGATGGCGGCGGCGAGGTCTCCGTCGTCGTGGTGCAGCCGGCCCAGGAGGTAGAGCGCGCGCAGCTCCGGCTCGATGAGGCCGGCGCGCCGTGCCCGGTCGGCGGCCGCGCGCCAGCCGGCGCTGGGGCTCGAGGAGCCGGCCGGGTCGAGGCCCGCCACCGTGGCGTGCAGCTCGACGGCGAGGCTGGTGAGGTCGTTGCGCTCGGCGATCTCGAGCGCCTGCAGCGCGACGGACCGCGCCTCCTCGTCGTGCCAGCTGCTCAGGCTCTGCGCGTGGACGAGCAGGGCGCGGGTCAGCAGCTTGGGCGAGGCACCGCCCAGCAGCGCCACCGCCTCCGCCGCGATCTCGCTCGGCGACTCGGTGGTGTCGGTGAGCATCAGGGCTGCGGCCAGGGACGTGAGCAGCTGGCCGCGGTCGACCTCGGCGCCCTCGACGGGCAGGGCGGCCAGGCGGGCCCGGAGGACCTTGACGGCCTTCGGGACGCGACCGGCCGCGATGAGCGCGTCGGCGCACCGCCGCGCCAGGGCGAAGGCGTCGACGTCGGGGATCGGCACGCGGGAGGTGTCGATCAGCTCGAGCGCGTCGAGGAAGTGGGTGGCCGCCTCGGACGGGCCGCCGACGGCCAGCGCCTCCTCCCCCGCCTCCATGGAGGCGCGCACGGCGACCGGCCGGTCGTCGGCACGGCGCGCGTGCTGCGCCAGCTCGGCCGCCGTGCCGATGGCGCGGCCCTCGCCGAGCGCGGAGACGAAGTCGGCGTGCAGCCGGACCCGCTCGCCGGGGAGCAGGTCGTCGTAGACCGCCTCGCCGAGCAGGGCGTGGCGGAAGGCGTAGGTCCCGCCGCGCGAGGCGACCAGGACGTGGGACTCGACGGCGCTGCGCAGCGCCTCGTCGAGCTCGGCGGGACCGAGGTCGGACACCGCGGCGAGCAGCTGGTGGCTGACCTGGCGGCCGGCCACCGAGACGATGCGCACCACCTGGCGGGTGGTGTCGTCGAGCCGGTCGAGGTGCACCAGCAGCACGTCGGCCAGCTCGCCGGGGACCTGCCCGGACCACGCGGCCCCGACGAGCTCCTCGATGAAGAAGGGGTTGCCCTCGGCGCGGTCGACGATGGAGGCGTACTCGGCCTCCGACATCGTCGAGGGGTGCAGGGCCCGCACCAGGAGGCGTACGTCGTCGTCGGCGAGCGGCTCGAGCTGGAGGCGGTCGACACCGCGCAGGCGCATCCACTCCGCGACCTGGCGACGGAGGGGGTGGCGGCGGTGGAGGTCGTCGGAGCGGTAGGACACGACGAGGGAGACGCCCGGGACCGGGCGGGAGAAGAGGAAGCTGAGCATGTCGCGGGTGGACTCGTCGGCCCAGTGGGCGTCCTCGACCACGACGAGGACCGGCGCGTGGGCCGCGACGGCGGCGAGGAGGTCGCCGAACGCGTCGTAGACGTTGCCGCGGTCGAGGGCCTGGTCGCCCGACGGGGTCTCGCCGCTGCGGATCCGGCGGCCCGGCTGGAGGCGGGCGAGGGTGGGGTGCTGCTCGAGGACCCGCGTGGCGACGTCGGGCTGCTCGGCCATCAGCCGGCCGAGGATCTCGGAGAAGGGAAGGTAGGGCAGGGAGCTGTCGGCGAGGTCGAGGCAGTGCCCGGCGACCACCTGCCACCCGGCTGCGAGGGCCGCGTCGCGCAGCGCCATCAGCAGGCGGGTCTTGCCGACCCCGGCGTCACCGGCGACCAGCATCGCGCGCACCTCCTGCGCGATCGCCCGATCGGCCCCGGACGCACGGATGCCGAGCTGGGAGCACAGCTGCTCCAGCTCGGCATCACGTCCGATGAGATCGGTGGTCCTCAGCGCCGGCACGGACGACATTGTGTCGCCCTTCGCCGACACCGCGGCGCCGATCGCGCCGCGCGTCACTTCTGCGGGGCGTCGACGCCGTCGCGGCGGACCCAGCGGCGGGCCCGGTAGTCCTGACGGATCTTGTCCTGGCGGTACTTGATCTCGGCACCCAGGAAGCTGTCGGTGGTGAACATGTCCTGCTCCTCTTCTCGGTCGGTCCGGTGGTGGACCGTGGGAAGAGGTTCCGTCGCTGAGGTAGGCCCCGGCATCGGGCAGGTGCCCTATCCCCGCCCCGCCGACTACCTCAGATGCGGTCCCGGGCGGCGTACGACACCGGTCTGAGGTAGCCCCGGGCGGTAGTCCGTATCAATCGGCACCCCCGGGCTGGGCTGTGCCTACTGCCGATAGTCCGTATCAATCGGCACTCGTCAGGCGGGCTGCGAAGTGCCGATCGATACGGACTATCGCGGGGTGGGCCCGCGCGGAGGGCCCGCGGGGAGGGTCAGCGGGGAGGGTCAGCGGGCGACGGTCGGGCGGCCGGCCTGCCAGACGCCGGCGACGAGCGGGACGCCGGGGCGGTAGGCGAGGTGGAGGTACGACGGCGCGTCGAGGAGGACGAGGTCGCCCGCCGTGCCGGGGGCCAGCGCGCCGACGTCGTCGCGGTCGAGCGCCGCCGCGCCCGTGGCGGTGGCGGCGTGCATGGCCTCGGCCGGGCTCATCCGCATCTCGCGGACGGCCAGCGCGATGCACAGCGCCATCGAAGAAGTGAAGCACGAGCCGGGGTTGCAGTCGCTGGCCAGCGCCACCCGGACGCCGGCGTCGAGCAGCCCGCGGGCGTCGGGGTAGGGCTGGCGGGTGGAGAACTCCACTCCGGGCAGCAGGGTGGCGATGGTGCCGCTGTCGGCCAGGGCGGTGACGTCGGCGTCGGCGAGGTAGGTGCAGTGGTCGACCGCGACCAGTCCGAGCTCGCAGGCCAGGCGCACGCCGCCGCCGTAGGTCAGCTGGTTGGCGTGCAGCCGCCCGCGCAGCCCGGCAGCCTCACCGGCCGCCAGCACGGTCCGGGCCTGGTCGACGTCGAAGGCGCCCTCCTCGCAGAAGGCGTCGATCCAGCGGGCGTGCGGCGCCGCCGCGGCCAGCATCGGGCCGGTGACCAGGTCGACGTACGCCTCGGGCGTGGTGCCCGCGGGCACGACGTGGGCGCCGAGGAAGGTGGTCTCGTCGGTGAACTGCCGCGCGACCGCGAGGCTGCGGGCCTCGTCGTGCACCGACAACCCGTAGCCGCTCTTGATCTCGAGCGTCGTGGTGCCCTGGGCGCGCATCTCCGCGACCAGCCGGGCGACGTGGGACGTCAGCTGCTCGTCGGTGGCAGCGCGGGTCCGCGCCACCGTCGTGCGGATGCCCCCGGCGGTGTAGGGTTCGCCGGTCATCCGGGCCTCGAACTCCGCCGCGCGGTCGCCGGCGAAGACGAGGTGGCTGTGGGAGTCGACGAAGCCCGGGACGACGGCCCGCCCACCGGCGTCGACCTGCACGTCGGCGGCGGGCGCCTCCGCGGCCGGGCCGACCCACGCGACGCGGCTGCCGTCGAGGACGACGGCGGCGTCGCGGACCAGGCCGAGCAGGCCGCCCTCGTCGGCGCGGGCGGGGTCGTTGGTGACCAGCTCGCCGATGTTCGTGATGACGGTGGTGCTCATGCGGGGTCCCTGCGGCGTTGTTCGGAGGAGCGGAGCGGAGGAGAAGAACGTCGTGGGGTGCTCATGCGGGGTCCCTGCGGCGTTGTTCGGAGGAGCGGAGCGGAGGAGAAGAACGTCGTGGGGTGCTCATGCTGTCTGCTCCCAGATCGAGGTGATCGCGTCGTCGAGCTCGCGCCCGATCGCGGCGCGGTCGCCGTCCTCGACGACCCAGCGGCCGTCGGCCATGACCCGGCGCACGTCCTCGGCGGCCGCGGCGAAGACGACGGTGTTCTCGTCGCGACCGGTGCCGGCGGTGCGTGCGGACGCGGGGTCGAGGACGACCAGGTCGGCGCGCATGCCGACGGCGATGGCGCCGGCGTCGTCCCAGCCCAGCGAGGCGTGGCCGTCGGTGGTCGCGGCGGTCAGCAGCTCGACCGCGGTCCAGTGGCCGCGCTGCTGGGTCGCGAGCCGCTCGTCGAGCTCGACGGCGCGCATCTCCTCGAAGGGGTCGACGACCGCGTGGCTGTCGGAGCCGAGGGTGAGCCGGGCGCCCGCGTCGTGCAGCGCGCGCGAGGGCCCGATGCCGTCGCCGAGGTCGCGCTCGGTGGTCGGGCAGAACGACGCGAAGGCGCCGGCGCCGCCGATGAGCGCGACGTCCTCGCCGGTCAGGTGGGTGGCGTGCACGAGCGACGTCGTCCGCCGCAGCAGGCCGTGGTCGGCGAGGAGCCGCGCCGGCGTCACGCCGTACGCCTCGCGGCAGCCGTCGTTCTCGGCGACCTGCTCGGAGAGGTGCACGTGGAAGGGCCGCTCGCCGACCCAGTCCGCGACGGCCGGGAGGTCGGCGGCCGCGACGGCGCGGACCGAGTGGACGGCCGCTCCGACACGCGCGTGGGGCTCGGCGACGAGCGCGTCGACGCGCGAGGTCCACGCCGCGACCGAGCCGTCGCTGTAGCGGACCTGCGCGCCCTCGGGCGCGGCGCCGAAGCCGGAGGAGAGGTAGAGCGTGTCGAGCAGCGTGAGGCGGATCCCCGCCTGCCGCGCGGCCTCGACCAGCGCCAGCCCCATCGCGTTCGGGTCGCCGTAGGGCGTCCCGTCGGCCTGGTGGTGGAGGTAGTGGAACTCGCCGACGCACGTGGTCCCGGCGGCCGCCATCTCGCGGTAGGTCGCGCGGGCCAGGGCGAGGTAGGTGTCGGGGTCGAGCCGGGCCGCGACGGCGTACATCTGCTCGCGCCAGGTCCAGAACGTGCCGCGCTCGCGCTGCGTGCGGCCGCGCAGCGCGCGGTGGAAGGCGTGGCTGTGGGTGTTCGCGAGGCCGGGGACGACCAGCCCCCGCACCGGGACCGCGCGCGGCGGGTCGCTGTCGGGCGTGACGGCGGTGAACCGGCCTCCCTCGACCTCGACCAGCACGTCGTCGCGGAACGTGCCGTCGACCCACGCGCGCTCGAGGAGGTACGCCGTCATGCGTGCTGCCCGGGACCGGTCAGCTCGGCGAGCACGTCGGCGAGCGCCTCGACGCCGGCGAGGCAGTCGGCGGTCTCGGCGTGCTCGTCGGGCGAGTGCGAGACGCCGGTGGGGTTGCGGACGAACACCATCGCGGTGGGGATGCCGGCGTCGGACAGGATGCCGGCGTCGTGGCCGGCCTGCGTCGGGATCACCGGCCAGCCGCCGAGCCCGGCCAGCCGCGCGGCGAGGGCGGCGTCGAAGGCGACCGAGCCGGAGACCGACTCGGCGGTGACGGTGAGGGAGGTCTGGTCGCGGTCCGCGCGCTCCTCGGCCTGGCGCTCGATGACCTCGACGAGCGCCGCGAGGCCGTCGTCGGACGAGGCGCGCGCGTCGAGCCACGCGGTGACCAGGGAGGGGACGGCGTTGGTGCCGTTGGGCTCCACCGCGACGCGCCCGAAGGTCGCGCGCTGCCCTGCCAGCCGCGCCTGCTTGTTGGCCGCCAGCGCGGTCATCGCGTAGGTCAGCATCGGGTCGTGCCGGTCCTCCATCCGCGTGGTGCCGGCGTGGTTGGCCTGACCGGCGAAGTCGAAGCGCCAGCGTCCGTGCGGCCAGATCTCGCTGGCCAGCCCGACGGCGACGTCGCGGTCGACGAGGTCGCGGCCCTGCTCGACGTGGAGCTCGACGAAGGTGCCGACGCGCTCGAGGGACAGCAGGCCGGCCGACGGGTCGAGCCCGGCGGTCTCCAGCGCGTCGCCGAGATGGACGCCGTCGCGGTCGCGCAGCTCGCGCGCGGCCTCCCACGTGGTCGCGCCGGTGACCAGCCGCGAGCCGAGGCAGGCGCGGCCGAAGCGCGAGCCCTCCTCCTCCACGAACACCCCGATGCCCAGCGGTCGCGACGGCGCGAAGCCGCGCTCACGCAGGACGTCGACCGCCGCCAGGGCGGACACGACGCCGAGCGGGCCGTCGTAGGCCCCACCGTCGAGCACCGAGTCGAGGTGCGAGCCGGTGAGCACGCCCTGCGCGCCCTCCTGGGCCGTGTCCGCCTCGGGGTCCCACCACGCGACCTGGTTGCCGATGCCGTCGGTCTCGACGGCGAGCCCGCGCGCGGCGCACTCCTCGACGAACCACGCCCGCAGCTCGCCCTCGGCCGACGTCCACGGCTGGCGGTGGTAGCCCCCCGACGCGGCCGAGCGCCCCACGGGCGCGAGGTCCCGCCACATCTCCTCGAAACCCATGCGCCCAGTCCAGCGGCATCTCCGCCGCCGGTCAACGAGCGCGGCCGGGCGGTCGTCTCGGATCCGAGACGTTGCGCCGCCGGCCCTGCCGCCGCCGACCGCCGCCGACCGCCGCTGTAACGCCGGGTTATGGCTTGTACCCACGGCCATGCAAGGGGGTGGGTACAAGTACTAACCCGGCGTTACAGCCCGCCGGGCCCGCCGCCGCGCGCCGCCAGCCGCGATGATGGCCCCATGGAGTTCCGCGAGGTCGTACGCCGTCGGCGCATGGTGCGGCGCTACGCCGACCGGCCGGTGGACCCGGAGGTCGTCGACCGGATGGTGGCGCACGCCCAGCGCGCGCCCAACGCCGGCTTCACCCAGGGCTGGGCCTTCCTCGTGCTCGACACCGCCGAGGACGTCGCGCGCTTCTGGGAGGCGACCGGCGCCGACCCGGAGGCCCACAACGCCTGGCTCGACGGCATGCGGACCGCGCCGGTGGTCATCGTGCCGCTGGCCTCGAAGGCGGCGTACCTCGAGCGCTACGCCCAGCCCGACAAGGGCTGGACCGACCGCGACGAGGCGCGGTGGCCGGTGCCGTACTGGTGGGTCGACAGCGGGATGGCGGCCCTGCTCGTGCTGCAGACCGCGGTCGACGAGGGCCTCGGTGCCTGCTTCTTCGGCATCCCGGCCGAGCACCTCGACTCCTTCCGCGCCGCCTTCGGCGTGCCGGAGGACCACGCGCCCGTGGGCGCGATCACCGTCGGCCACCGCGCGGACGACGTGGGCGCCGCAGGGTCTCCGGCACGCCGCGAGCGCCGCGCGAATCTCGTCCACCGCGGCCGTTGGGGCACTACGGTCGGCCCATGACCGACCCCGTCGAGGCTCGCGTGGTGAGCGCCCTGCAGGCACTCGTCCGCATCCCCACCGTCTCCGACCGCGACCCCGCGCGGGTCGACACGGACGCCTTCGACCGGCTGCTGGCCGAGCTGGAGGCGCAGTTCCCCCTGCTCCACGAGCGGCTGGAGACGACCCGGGTCGGCACCCACGGCCTGCTGCTGCACTGGGCCGGCGCCAGCGACGTACGCCCGGTGGTGCTGATGGCGCACCTCGACGTCGTCCCGGTCGACACCGAGGCGCCGTGGCGCCACGACCCGTTCGGCGGCGAGATCCACGACTCCGACGCCGGCCCGGCGATCTGGGGTCGGGGCACGCTCGACGACAAGAACTGCGTGGCGGGCATCTGCGAGGCGGTCGAGTCGCTGCTCGAGGCCGGGCACGTGCCGGCGCAGGACGTCTGGCTGTCCTTCGGGTGCGACGAAGAGGTCAGCGGCTCCTCCGCACCGGATGCCGTCGAGGCGCTGCGCGAGCGCGGCGTGACGCCCTGGCTGGTGCTCGACGAGGGCGGCGCCATCGCCGGCGGCGCCTTCCCCGGCCTCAGGGCCCCGCTCGGCGTCATCGGGGTGACCGAGAAGGGCACCACGTCCCTCGAGCTGGTCGCCGAGGGGCGCGGCGGTCACGCCTCGACCCCGGCGCGCAACGGGCCCACCGCCCGCCTGGCGCGCGCGATCCTGAACCTCGAGAAGGCGCCGTTCCCCGCCAGCGCCCCCGCCCCGACGCTCGAGATGATGCGACGCATCGCGCCCCACCTGCCGCTCGCGGTCCGCCCCGTGCTCGGCCCGCTCCTGAGCCGGGCCGACCGGATCGCGCCCGTGGTCACCCGGGCGCTGGTGGCTGCCGGGCCGGAGGCCGCCGCCACCACCCGCACCACCGTCGCCGCCACCACGCTCAGCGGCTCCCCCGCCATCAACGTGATCGCCTCGACCGCCAAGGCCGGGCTCAACGTCCGCGTCATGGTCGGCGACACGGTCGCCGGCGCGGTCGACCACATCCGCCGCGCGGTCGCCGACGACTCGATCCGCATCGACGTCCTGGAGGCCGGCGAGGCGTCCCCGGTCTCCCCGATGGACGCGGCGTTCGAGCTGCTCGAGGCCTGCATCGGCGAGGTCTTCCCCGACGCGGTCGCGACGCCCTACGTGATGATGGCCGCCACCGACTCGCGCCACTTCACCGCGATCAGCGAGCACGTCTACCGCTTCGCCCCCTTCCGGATGTCCAAGGCCCAGCGCCAGGCGATCCACTCCTACGACGAGCACATCGGCGTCGCCGACCTGGTCGACGGCGCCCGGTGGTACCAGCTGCTGATCGAGAGGCTTCCCGCATGAGCACCACCACCTCCCGAGCACCCGCGGCCGTGAAGGGCCTCGGCGCGATCGTCGGCTTCCTGGTGATGGTGGAGTTCGCGAGCGGGATCCTCCAGGGCTACTACACGCCGATCTACCCGCAGATCGCCGAGCACCTCTCCATCCACGAGGGCGACGTCAACTGGTTCGAGGCCGCACAGCTGATCGTCAGCGCGCTCGCCATCCCGCTGCTGGCGCGGCTCGGCGACCTCGTCGGGCACAAGCGGGTGCTGCTGATCTCGACGGCGGTGACCGCGCTGGGCTCGTGGTGGCTGGCCTTCGCTCCGGGCTTCACCACGTTCCTCATCGGCTGGGCGCTGCAGGGCGCGTACGTCGTGTGGCTGCCGCTGGAGATCGCGATCATCCACCGCCGCACCCGTGACTCGGGCCGCCAGGAGCTGCTGACCCGTCGCGGGGCGGCGATCCTCGTCGGCTCGCTGGAGCTCGCGGTGATCGTCGGTGCCCTGTCGAGCGGCCTGCTCGTCGACTCCCTCGACATGAACCTCCTGCTCGCGCTGCCCGCGGTCGTCGTCACGGCCGTCTTCTTCGTCATCCTCACCGGCATCGAGCAGGCGCCCGGCGAGGACACGGGCGGCATCGACTGGACCGGCCTGGCACTGATCACCGTCGCCCTCGGCCTGCTCATGGGCGGCCTGGTGTGGCTGCGGCTCGACGGACCCGGGTCGCCGCGCGGCTGGGCGACGATCATCCTGGGCCTCGCGGCGTTCGTCGTGTTCTGGCGCTTCGAGCAGCGCCACCCCGAGCCGATCGTCGACGTACGCCTCCTGTCCGGCCCGACGCAGTGGCCGGTGCAGGTGACCGCCTTCCTCTTCGGCATCCCCGTCCTCGGCGGGCAGATCCCGCTCTCGACCTACGCCCAGGCCGACCCCGCCGAGCGCGGCTACGGCCTCGGCGCCGACCCGGCGTTCATCTCCACCCTGATCGGCCTCTACGTCGTGACGCTGGCGATCGGTGCCTTCACGCTGCCGCTCACCACGCGGCTGCTCGGCGGCGTGCGCCGGGCGCTCGTCGTCGCGTCCGTGCTGGTCGGGGTCGGCTACACGCTGTGGATCCCGTTCCACGACGAGACCTGGCAGGCGCTGCTCAACATGGGCATCGCCGGGCTCGGCTCCGGCGCCCTCGTCGCCGCCCTGCCGGCGGCGGCCGCGGCGGCCGCGCCGCCCGAGCGCACCGGCATCGCGACCGGCATGACCAACGGCACCAAGACCGTCGGCGGCGCGATCGCCTCGGCGATCTTCGCCATCGCGCTGACCGCCACCGGGTCGCTGGACGCCACGGCCGAGAAGGTCGCGCCGCTCTCGGGCTACCTCACCGTCTGGGCGGTGTGCGCCGGCGCGTCGTTCCTCGCCGCGCTCGCGCTCCTGGCCGCCCCGAAGCACGCCTTCAGCGACGCGCCGACCGAGGTCGTCGGGGGCTGACGCGGCTGCTCGTCAGCGATCCCCGGCTTACCGGGGATCACTGATGTTGTCGGCCTCGGCAACCCCCGACAACGTCAGCGGGAGCCTGACAACCCCGGCGGCCAGTGGCGTCGGCGCTAGCGGGTGGGGACGGCGCCCCGGGCGGCGGCGGCCTCGATGCTGTCCTCCGACGGCATCAGGAACCACAGCAGCGGGTAGACGAGGATCTGGCTGCCGGGGATCGCGAACAGCGTGATCACGAACAGCGCGCGGGTGACCCACGGCGTGAGGCCGAGGCGGCGCCCGACGCCGGCGCACACGCCGGCGAGGATCGCGCGATCGGTCGAGCGGACGAGTCCCTGACGGGCGAACGAGGTGCGGATCTTCTCCATGCCCCCAGCCTGCTCCGCCGGCTCGCCGCGGACCATCGGGATCACCCCCGGCCGCACCCCGGGACGCAGCCGGGGGTGACCGGGGTCGGGCCGTGCTCAGCCCAGCCGGCCGTGCTCCTCGGTGACCTCCCGCAGCCGGGCGGCGAGGTCGGGGGTGAGCGCGCCGGGCTCGAGCCGCCACGACCACGTGGCCGCGGTGCCCGGGGTGTTCATCCGCGCCTCCGCGCCGAGGGACAGCACGTCCTGCGCCTGGACCATCGCGAGCCGGCACGGGGTGGCGTGCGCGAGGCGGATCATCGCCCACGCCGGGTCGTCGTCGGTGATGCCCGCGGCGGTCAGGGCGCGCCCGACCTCGCGGCGCCGTCGTACGGGCAGGGTGTCCCACCAGCCGACGACGGTGTCGTTGTCGTGCGTGCCGGTGTAGACGACCTGGTCGCGCCGCAGGTTCTCCGGCTCGTGGCGGCGGTCCTCGCCGTCGGGGTCGAAGGCGAACTGGAGGACCGCCATCCCGGGGAATCCCAGCGCGTCGCGCAGCTGCTCGACCGGGGCGTCGATGACCCCCAGGTCCTCGGCGACGACCGGGAGCGGGCCGAGCTCGGCGGCCGCCGCGTCGAAGACCGCGCGCCCGGGACCCGGGACCCAGGTGCCGTGCTCGGCCGTGTCGTGGTCGGACGGCACCGCCCAGAACGCCGCGAAGCCGCGGAAGTGGTCGATGCGGACGAGGTCGTAGAGCGCGAGGCTGCGCCGCAGCCGCTCCACCCACCACCGGTAGCCGTCGGCGGCCATCGCGTCCCAGTCGTAGAGCGGGTTCCCCCACAGCTGGCCCGTGTCGGTGAAGGCGTCGGGCGGCACACCGGCCACGGCGTCGTGGCGGAACAGGCCGGGCCACGTCGCCGCGTCCGCGCTGCCGGCGGCGACGTAGATCGGGATGTCGCCCAGCACCTGCACGCCGTGGTCCGCGGCGAACGACCTCAGCGCGCCCCACTCGCGCTCGAAGCGCACCTGGTCGGCGAGGTCGCCACCGTGGGCGACCCACGAGCCCGCCCAGTAGGCGTGCTGCTCGGCGTACGCCGCCACCTCCTGCTCGCTCACCGGTGCGGCCGGGTCCTCGAGCAGGCCCGGCCAGGCGGCGAAGGCGGACGGCGAGGCGTAGGGCGACCCGTGCGCGTCGGGGACCGACACCGGCAGCACCTGCCACACGGTCTGCCCGGCCAACGCGAGCCAGCGCACCATGTCTCGGGCCGGCTCACCGAGCCGTCCACCCGGCAGCGAGGTCACGTGCAGCTGGACGCCGGCCGCACGCTCGGGGATCCCTGGGATGACCATGCCGGCAGGTTGCCTGCCGGCGGCGGGCCGCCGGTAGGTCCCGAGGGGCGAGGCGCGTCGGGTCCGGGTCAGTCCGCCGCGACCAGGCCGTGCTCGTGGGCGAAGACGACGATCTGCACCCGGTCGCGCAGCGACAGCTTGCGCAGCACCGACCCGACGTGGGTCTTCACCGTCGACTCGGAGGCGAAGACCAGTCCGGCGATCTCGGTGTTGGACAGCCCGCGCGCGACGGCGGCGAAGACCTCGCGCTCCTTCTCGGTGAGCGAGAGGTACGCCGTCGGCGCCGGCGCCCGCGCGACGAACTGGCCCTGCAGCAGCAGCGACAGGTCGGCCGGTGCCAGCACGGCGTTGCCGGCGTGGACGGTGCGGATGGCGTCGCGCAGCATCAGCGGCGTCGTGTCCTTGAGCAGGAACCCGCTCGCGCCGTAGCGGATGGCGGTGGCGGCCCGGTCGTCGAGGTTGAAGGTCGTCAGCACCACCACGCGCAGCGGGCTCGCCCGCCGCGACACCCGCTCGGGTGCGAAGAGCTGGCGGGTCGCCTCCACGCCGTCCATCTCCGGCATCCGGACGTCCATCAGCACCACGTCGGGCTGCAGCTCGTCGCACACGGCGACGGCCTCGAACCCGTCGCCGGCGACGCCGACGACCTCCATGCCGTCCTGGGCGTCGATGATCGTGCGCACGCCCTCGCGGAAGAGCTCCTGGTCGTCGACCAGGACCACCCGGATCATGCGCCGCCCCGCAGGGGGACCCACGCCGTCGCGGTGAAGGTCGGACCGCCCGCCTCCTCGCGACGGCGTACGTCGAGCCGGCCGCCCACGGCCTCGAGCCGGCGCCGCATGCCGTCGATCCCGCGGCCCGGCGCCGCGACGGGCGCCGGGACGGCCTCGACCACCGCACGCATCGGCTGGGTCGCATCGTCGGGGACCGCGACGACGTTGCGGACCTCGAGGCGCAGCTCGCCCTCCCAGTGGCGCTCGACCGACACCGGTGCGTCGCGGCGGCCGTGCTTGATGGCGTTGGTGAGCATCTCCTGCAGCACCCGGTAGGCCACGGTCTCGAGCTCGGGTGGCAGGGGCCGGGGCTGGCCGACGACGGTGGACACGACCTCGTGACCGCTGGAGCGCACCCCGTCGACGAGGCTGTCGAGACCACCCGTGCGACCCGAGGCGGTCGAGGCCTGCGTCGTGGTCAGCACCTGCCGGACGTCCTGCAGCGAGGTGCGTGCGGACGTGGCGATGGTGGCCATCGTCTGCTTGAGCTTCTCGGTGTCGGCGTCCGGGACGTACTGCGCGGACTCCGCCTGCGCCAGGATCACGGCCAGGGAGTGGCCCACGACGTCGTGGACGTCGCGCGCCATCCGCGCCTGCTCCTCGCGCAGCCGGGCGATCTCGCGGGCCTGCTCCGACTCCTGCACCGCGCGGGCGGCGTCCTCCTCGGCCGCCACCTGCGAGACCCGCGACTGCTCGGCCCGGAAGACGAAGCGCATCACGAGGCCCGCCAGCCACGGCGAGCCCAGCGCCAGCATGCCGAGCACCCCGGCCGCCACCTGCCACGACGTCCCGAAGCGGTAGGCGGAGTCGACCACGCTGCTGTAGTCGAAGAAGGCCGCGAGCGCGTCGTAGACCTCCGACGCCCCGAGCAGCACCACGGCGGCCGCACCGAGCGGGATCGAGAGCCCGCTGAGCAGGACCACGGCGGGGCTCCCCCACCGGGCAGCGCCGAAGAGGACCGCGGCGACCGACGCCTGCACCAGCAGCACCGGGGTGTCGGAGGCGAGCTGGAGCAGTCCGACCACCCACACCAGGCCCACCGCCGCGCCGGGCGCCCGGCGGCTCAGCCCGACGGCGGTCGCGATGCCGGCGACGACCAGGGCGAGGTCCCACCAGTCCTGCCAGAAGGGCCTGGCCCGCGACGCCTCGACCAGGCCGACGACCAGCACGGCCCCGGCCAGCGCGAGGTCGGGCGCCCACGGCCGCAGCCGGGCCCCGGTGACCGCTGCGGTGCTCCTCGCGGTGCTCATGCCGTCACCGCCTCGGGCACGCGCCGCCTGCGCTGCACCGGCGCCTCGACGAAGCGCCAGCTGAGCGCCGCCGCGACGAGGGTGAGCAGCGCGGCCACCGGGCCCGCGTACGCCTCGAGCGAGGGACGCAGCCACAGCGTGAGCGGGTAGTTCCAGAGGTAGGCGCCGTAGGAGACGGTGCCGAGCGCGACCAGGGCCCGCGCCGGGCCGGTGACGTCGGTCCGGGTCCGCCACGAAAGCAGCAGGACCGCGGTCAGCGCAGCGATGGCGGGACCTCCTGCCAGGTAGGTGAGGGCGTGACCCCGCAATGGAACCACGCTGAGCACCGCCAGTCCGGCGAGTGCCGCCGACACCGCCCACGGTCGTACGACGACCCGGTCGCCGAGGGCGCGCGTCGCACCGCCGACGACGAAGCAGACCGCCCACGACGTCGGCAGCGAGTAGGCCAGGTCGGGATCCTCGCGCAGCCAGACGAGCGTCGCGACGCAAGCGAGCACGCAGGCCGCGGCGACGAGGAGCAGGGCGGCGCGGACCTGACCGCGGGCGGCCGAGGCGACCAGCACGGCGGGCCAGAGCAGGTAGAACTGCTCCTCGGTCGCGAGCGTCCAGAGATGGAAGGTCGCGTCGCTGGCGTGACCGAAGGGCAGGTTGCCGGTCCAGGTCAGCGCGACGAGCACGGTCCTCCCGAGCTCGTCGCGGTCGCCGAGCGGATCGAGCAGCAGCGTCACCCCGACGACGCCCGCGACCAGCGCGAGCAGGGCCGGCACGAGCCGTCGGGCCCGGCGGGCGTAGAAGCGGCGCAGGTCGACCCGCCCGGTCCTCTCCTGCTCGTCGAGCAGCAGGCCGGTGATCAGGTAGCCGCTCAGCGCGAAGAACATGACGACACCGACGACCCCCGCGCCCGCGAAGGGCTGCGGCCACGCGTGCCGCAGCATCACCAGCGCGATCGCGAGCCCGCGCAGCAGGTCGATGCCGTCGATGCGCCGGGTGCGACCAGCGTCGCGCGCACTCACGTCGGCAGCACGTCGCGGACGAGGCGGTCGAGCAGGTCGGCGTAGGTCACGCCCGCCGCCGCGAACATCTTCGGGACCTGCGACTGCTCGGTGAAGCCGGGCATCGTGTTGACCTCGTTGAGCACCGGCCCGTCGTCGGTGACGAAGAAGTCGACGCGGGCGACGCCGCCGCAGCCGAGGGCGTCGTAGACCGCGAGCGCGGCCTGCTCGAGGTCCTTGCGCGCCCGTTCCGACAGCGCCGCGGGGACGCGGAAGTCCGCACCCCCGCCGTACTTCGCCTCGAAGTCGAACCACCCGTCGACCACGATCTCCAGCGCCGGCGAGACCACGCGGCCGCCGTCGGCGGTGCCGAGCACGGCGACGTCGACCTCGCGACCCACGACGAGGTCCTCGACCAGGACCCGGTCGTCGAGCGCGAGCGCCGCGTCGAGGGCCGCCGGGAGGTCGGCCGCCTCACGGACCAGCGAGACGCCGTGGCTGGAGCCCGCCGCCACCGGCTTGACCACCACCGGGTGCGTCCAGGCGTACGCCGACGCGGTGGCCGCGGTCAGCAGCACCCCCTGGGCGGTGGCGATCCCGAGCGCACCGGCGACGAGCTTGGTCGCCCACTTGTCCATCGCGAGCGCACCCGCGCCCACCCCGGAGCCGACGTAGGGCACGCCCGCGAGCTCGCACAGGGCCGCCAGCGAGCCGTCCTCGCCGCGCGGGCCGTGGACCACGGGCAGCACGGCCGCGCACGACTGGAGGACCACGACCGCCTGGCCCAGCGCGAGGCGTCGCCCGCCCTCGCGCCAGCTGCCGTCGGGATCGATGGTCAGCCGCACCACGTCGTACGCCGTCGGGTCGAGCGCGTCGCCGACCGCGGCCGCGGAGGCGAGGGAGACGTCGTGCTCGCAGCTCTGGCCGCCGCCGACGACCGCGACGCGGGTGCGGGTGGCGGGGGCGGCGGGGGTGACGGGGTGGTTCACGACAGGCTCCTGAGGTGGGGGGCGACGGGGACGGTGGTGCGGTGGACGCGGGCGCCGAAGCCGGTGACGACCTCGTGGGGGATCGTGTCCGCCCACGCAGCCCACTCCGCGACCGTCGGCTCGCCGTCGTCGCCGGGACCGAGGACGGTGGCGGTGTCGCCCGGCTCGGCGTGGTCGTCGCCGAGGTCGACGACGACCTGGTCCATCGACACCCGCCCGACGACGGGGCGTCGTCGTCCCCGGAGCAGCACCTCGGCACGGCTGGAGGCCGCCCGGGGCAGGCCGTCGGCGTAGCCGAGCGGGAGCAGGGCCAGCGTGGTGGCGGTGGGCGCCGTCCAGGTGTGGCCGTAGCCGACCCCCGACCCGGCGCGGACGCGGCGCACGCCGACGACGGGTGCGGTGAGCCTCAGCGCGCCGCGGAGCGCGGTGGTGCCGGTCGGGTCGATGCCCACCAGGCCGGCGCCGACGCGGACCAGCGTGTGGTGGCTGCGCACGTCGAGCAGAGTCGCCGCGGTCGCCGCGAGGTGGCGCTGCGCGGGCCGCAGTCCTGCCGCGCGGGCGGTCTCCACGCCCCAGCCGAACCTCCGGCGACCCAGGACGTTGCACTCGTCGCCCGGGTCGTCGGCGCAGCCGAGGTGGCCCATCACGCCGACGACGCGGACCAGCCCGCCGCGCTCGGCCCGCCGGGCCGCGCGGCACAGCGCCGGCCACGCCGACGGCTCGGCGCCGTCGCGGGCCATGCCGGTGTCGAGGTGCAGGTGGATGCGCGCCGAGCGCTGGTGGGCGCCGCTGCGCTGGGCCAGCACCACGGCGTCGAGGTGCTCGCGGGACGGGACGGCGAGCTCCACCTCGGCGCGCAGCGCGTCCGCCCACGCCGCGTCCACCGGATTGAGCCAGCTCAGCACCCGCGCGGTGAGCCCCGCCTCGCGCAGCGCGAGCGCCTCCTCGACGCTGGTGACGCCGAGCGAGCCGGCGCCGTGGGCCAGCGCGGTGCGCGCGAGCGCCGCCGCGCCGTGGCCGAACCCGTCGGCCTTGACGACCGCCATCAGCTCGGCGTGGGTGCGCCCGGCGAGGAGCCGGGTGTTGGCGGCGACGGCGGCCAGGTCGACCTCGAGCCGCGGGCGGCCGGCGGCGACGCCGGCGGGTGCGACGGCGAGCGCGCTCATGCCGCGGCACCCGCACCGGCGCCGGTGTCCTCGTCGGGCTCGGCCGGGCCGTAGAGCGCAGCGTCCGCACCGGTCGCCACCGCCCAGTAGCGGTCGCCGAAGCTCCAGTGCCACCACTCGGTCGGGTAGTTGACCAGCCCGGCGCCGCCCAGCACCCGCGCGAGCAGGTCGCGGTGTGCGCGGGCGTCGGCCCCGATCCGGTCGCTGGCGAAGTAGCAGGCGCCGCCGGACCGCTCGGGCGTGGCGTCGATCGCGGTCCCCAGGTCGAGCTCGTCCCCGCAGGCGTCGACCAGCGTCAGGTCGACGGCCGCCCCGGCGACGTGCGGCGCGACCTCGACCGGCGAGACGAAGCGGCTGGTGAGCACCGCGAGCTCGCCCGGCGAGATGCCCGGGCGGGAGGCGCAGACCTCGGCGGAGTACGACGCGATGATCGCGCGCTGGTCCGCCACGCTCCGGTGGCCCTCCACGACCCGCAGGGCGAGGCCGGGCGGCAGCGCGCGCGTCGCCACGACCAGCCGGTCGGCGAGCCCCTGGCGCACCAGCGCCCGGGCCGGGCCGAAGCGGGCATCGAGGCGCACCAGCGCCTCGCCGGACTCGCGGACGGGCACGGCGGCGACGCGGGGGTCGGACAGCAGGATCACCATGACGTCCACGGTCGTCGCCGCGAGGGGGTCGGCGCCTCCACCTGAGGTGCCGCGGGGCTGTCCTCGGGGACCAGATGCCTGGCCTCCCGGACCACGTGTCCGGGCGGGAGTCGGCTCGTAGACTGGTGCCATGCCGGAGCGAGACCGGGACGACCAGTTCGAGACCGCCGACACCGAGTCCGTGCGCCGCGAGGCGGCGCGCGACGACCGGACCGGGCGGTCCGCAGCCGCGGCGCGGATCGCCCAGCAGGCCACCTGGGTCGACCTGCAGGTGCGCCAGGCGATGGAGCGCGGCGAGTTCGACGACCTCCCCGGGCAGGGCAAGCCCATCGAGGACCTGGGCGTCGAGCACGACCCCGACTGGTGGGTCAAGAAGCTCGTCGAGCGGGAGAACATCGCGCTGCTGCCGCCGGCGATCGCGCTGCGCAAGGAGGACGCCGAGCTCGACGACCGGCTCGACCGGATCACCGCCGAGCAGGAGGTGCGCCGCGAGGTCGACGACTTCAACCGCCGGGTCGTGGAGCACCGCCGGCAGCTTCAGGGCGGCCCTCCCGTCATCACCCCGACCCGCGACGTCGACGCCGAGGTGGCCGCCTGGCGCGAGCGGCGTACGGCGCGCATCGAGGCGCAGCGGGCGGCGCGGGCCGCGGCCGCCGAGGCGTCACCGACCCGGCGCTCGTGGTGGGCCCGGCTGCGGGACCGCTGAGGACCGACCAGCGCCAGCGGCGAGACATGCGTCATATCCGCGCGTGGCTACGCGGCGGTAGTTTGCGGCCATGACGCGTACCGCCAAGGACTTCTTCGCCCCGCTCGCCGTCGGCGCGCCCGCGCCCCCGCGTGAGATCCCGGCCCGCCCGAGCCGCGCGATCCACTTCTTCGACCCGGGCAACGAGAAGATGGCCGCGAAGGTGCCGGCCATGGTCGGCACCGTCGACGTGCTCCTGGGCAACCTGGAGGACGCGGTCAAGGCGGAGAACAAGGAGAGGTCGCGCCAGGGCCTGGTCGACGTCGCGAGGGCCACCGACTTCGGTGCGACGCAGCTGTGGACCCGAGTGAACTCCCTCGACAGCCCGTGGGGCCTCGACGACCTGGTCACCCTCGTCACCGAGATCGGCGACAAGCTCGACGTCATCATGGTGCCCAAGGTGCAGGGCGCCGAGGACATCCACTACGTCGACCGGCTGCTCGCCCAGCTCGAGGCCAAGGCCGGGCTGACCCGGCCGATCCTGGTCCACGCGATCCTCGAGACCGCGCGCGGCGTGGCCAACATCGAGGAGATCTGCGCCGCCAGCCCGCGCATGCAGGGCCTCTCGCTCGGCCCCGCCGACCTCGCGGCGGACCGCCGGATGAAGACCACCCGCGTCGGCGGCGGCCACCCCGGCTACCTGGTGCGCCAGGACCCGGTCCGCGACGACCTCGGCGTGCCGCAGTACGACGCCGAGCGCACGACGTACCAGCAGGACCTGTGGCACTACACGATCGCCCGCATGGTCGACGCGTGCGCGATGCACGGCATCTACCCGTACTACGGGCCGTTCGGGGACATCAAGGACACCGTCGCGTGCGAGGACCAGTTCCGCAACGCGTTCCTGCTCGGCTGCGTCGGCGCGTGGTCGCTGCACCCCGCGCAGATCGAGATCGCCCACAGGGTCTTCTCCCCCAGCGTCGAGGACGTGGCCCACGCGCGGCGGGTGATCGCCGCGATGGGCGACGGCACCGGCGCGGTGATGATCGACGGCAAGATGGAGGACGACGCCTCGGTGAAGCAGTGCCAGGTCATGGTCGCCCTCGCCGACGCGCTCGCCGCGATCGACCCCGAGCTGAGGAAGCAGTACGACGCCATCGAGCTGGAGGTCTGATGTCCGAGTTCACCCCCTTGCGCTCGGTCCTCTACATGCCGAGCTCCAACGAGCGCGCGCTGGAGAAGGCGAAGACCATCGCCTGCGACGCCCTCATCCTCGACCTCGAGGACGCCGTCGCCCCCGATGCCAAGCCCGCCGCCCGCGAGGCGGCCGCCGCCGCGGCCGCGAGCGGCGACTACGGCCGGCGCACGGTCACCATCCGGGTCAACGGGATCGGCACCGAGTGGCACGACGCCGACATGGTCGCGGCCAGCCAGGCCGGTCCGGCGGCGATCGTGGTGCCCAAGGTGGGCAGCGCCGCCGAGGTCCAGCAGCTGGTCGCGGCGATGGAGCGGGCCGGCGCGCCCGACCACACGCGCCTGTGGGCGATGGTCGAGACGCCCGGCGCGATCCTCGACGCCCTCGCGATCGCCCGCGCCTCGGAGCGCCTCGGAGCATTCGTCCTGGGCACCAACGACCTCGTCAAGGAGCTCTACGCCGAGCACGTCCCCGGCCGCGCCCCGATCCTCCCCTCCCTGCACACCGCGCTCCTCGCCGGCCGCGCGGCCGGCATCGCGGTGCTCGACGGCGTCCACAACGACGTGAAGGACACCGACGGGTTCCTCGCCGAGTGCGAGCAGGGCCGCCAGATGGGCTTCGACGGCAAGACGCTGATCCACCCGGGCCAGGTCGAGGGCGCCAACACCGCCTTCGCCCCGAGCGAGCAGGCGGTCGAGGACGCCCGCGGGCTCATCGCCGCCTGGGAGGAGGGCCGGGGCGCCGGCGTGGTGACCTACGCCGGCCGGATGGTGGAGAACCTCCACGTCGAGTCGGCCCGGCGCACGCTCTCGATCCACGAGGCGATCGGGGCGCTCGGCACCGCGTGACGCCGGGTTCGACCCCGACCGAAGGTGGACACCCCGCCGACGCTTGTCACCCCTAAGTAGGGTGTCGGGCTTTGCAAGACCGCCACACCCCGACACAGTGCAGGAGCGCCGCCCACCGTGGGCAGCACATGAAGGAGGCAAAACCATGGTTGTCCTCGGACTGATCCTGCTCATCCTCGGGATCCTGCTCCCGCAGAGCATCCTCACCACGATCGGCCTGATCCTGATCGTCGTCGGCCTGGTCCTCAACTTCGTGCCGATCGGTGGCTCGAGCCGCCGGGTGTTCTGACGGCACATCGCCTCGCACGCGGGCCCCGGACACCGACAGGTGTCCGGGGCCCTCGTCCGTCCGGTGCCCGACGGCCAGGTCCGGAACCCGCGTGCGGGGTGTCGGTGGCAGCAAGGATGATCGTGCGGTGAGCACGTCCGTGACCCTGCGCCAGTTCTGGTCCCGCCTGTCCCCCGAGGGCAGGTGGCTCCTCTCGACCGTGGCCGTCCAGACCCTGGGTCGCGGCCTGACCCTGCCCTTCACCGTGATCTACCTCCACGAGGTGCGGGGCTTCTCGCTCGGCCTGGCCGGGGCCCTGATGTCGTTCATCGCCGTCGTCGCCCTCGCCGTCACCGGCCCGGGCGGCGCGATCACCGACCGCATCGGGGCCCGGCGCGTGCTCCTGGTCGCCACCACCTGCCAGCTCGTCGGCTGCGTCGTGCTGGCCTTCGCCACCACCCCGGCCGCGGCCACGCTGGCCTTCGTCTTCCTCGGCATCAACTTCGGCATGTCGTGGCCGGCCTTCAACTCGCTGATCGCGGCGGTGACGACCGGCGAGATGCGCCAGCAGTACTTCGGCATCAACTTCGCGCTGGTCAACCTCGGCATCGGCGTCGGCGGCATCGTCGGCGGCCTCTATGCCGACGTCTCGGCGCCCCACACCTTCACCGTGCTGTTCCTCGCCGACGCCGCGAGCATGCTGGTCCCGATCGGCCTGCTGCTCGGTCCGCTGCGCCACGTCACCGGGATCCACCAGGCCCCCGACGACGCCGACGCCTCGCAGGGGTCCTACGCCGCGATCCTGCGCAACCCAGCGGTCATCGGCATGACGGCGCTGACCTTCACGGCCGTCTTCGTGGGCTACGGCCAGATCGAGGCCGGCTTCCCCGCGTTCGCCCGCCAGGTGGGCGAGGTCTCCACCGGCGTGGTCGGCTTCTCCTTCGCGATCAACACGGCTGTGATCGTGCTGCTCCAGTTCTTCGTGCTGCGGCGCATCGCCGGGCACCGCCGCACCCGCGTGATGCTGGTGATGTGCGTGCTGTGGGCCGGCTCCTACGCCGTGCTCGGCGCGACCGCCCTCGTGCCGGGCGCAGTGGCGGTGGCCGGAGTCCTGGCCTACGCCGGGGTCTTCGCGCTCGGCGAGACGATGATGCAGCCCACGATCCCGGCGATCACCAACGACATGGCCCCCGACCACCTCCGCGGGCGCTACAACGCGGTCAACGCCGGCGCCTTCCAGGCCGGCGCCATCGGCGGACCGCTCTTCGCGGGCTTCGTGCTCGACCGGGGCTGGGCCTCGGTCTACATCGGCGTCCTGGTCCTCGGCTGCGCGGTCATCGCCGCCCTGGCCCTGGTCGTCGAGCGGCTGGTGCCCGCCAGCGTCAACGGCATCGCCGACGAGGTGCCGGTGCCCGGTGCCGACCCGGCGACCGGCGAGCCCGCGTCGCCGGGGCGTCCCGGTCCCGCCTGAGCGGGGTCAGTCGGCGTCGCCGCCGCGGCGGAAGCGGTCGCCCAGCCACCCGCCGGCCGAGCCCACCCAGCCCGCGAGGTCGTGGACCAGCTTGCCGAGGGTGTCCTGGGTGCGGTCGAAGGACTCCGAGTAGCTCGCGGCCGCCTCCTGGGCGGCGGCGCTGACCGAGGCGTCGGCATCCTCGGCGCGGCGCGGGTAGGCCCCTCCGAGGATCGCGGTGTAGGCGCCCGTGTCGATCCAGCGACGCAGCTCGGTGGCGCGCACCACGGCGTACGGCACCTCCTGCTGCTGGAGCAGCGAGAGCTTCATCAGCGACTCGCGGACGTCGCCACCCTCGTCGTACTCCGCCCCCTGCTGGAGGAACGAGGTGACGTCGAGCTCGTCGAGCTCACCGCCGCTGGCGAGCTTCATGTGGGTGCGCAGCGCGGCCGTCGGGTCCTGGCTGGCGAGCAGGCCGGCGCGGTCGGCCGACAGCTCGGCCTTGCGCGACCACTCGAGCAGGCCGACGGTGACCATCCGGACGCCGATGGCGCCGCCGGGGATCGCGTTGAGCAGGCCGCCGAGGCCGAGCAGGCGCATCAGCAGCGTGCGGTAGACGGCGTGGCCGCTGATGGCGTGGCCGAGCTCGTGGCCGATGAGGAAGCGCAGCTCGTCGTCGTCGAGGAGGTGCACCAGGCCCGACGACACGACGATGATCGGCCTGTCCATGCCCACGGTCTGGGCGGTGAGCCTCGGGTCGGCCCGGACGTAGAGCTCCGGCAGCACCGTGCAGTCGAGGCTCCGGCCGGCCTCGGCCAGGAGCCGGTTCAGCCGGGCGAACTGCCGCTCGTCGACGCGCACCGCGGAGCCCAGCAGCGTCAGCCGCCACGCTCGCTCGCGGAAGACACCGGACATGGTCTTGAGCACCACGTCGAAGCCCTTGAGCTTGCGGAGCGCGACGAGCGCGCCCCGGTCCGCCGGGTGCTCCCACGCGCGCGAGCTGATGTCGGTCAGGACGACGCGCGAGCGCGCCGGCTTCTTGTCCCCCGTAGCCATGGCGGCATCCTGCCGTACGCCGCCCGGTGCTGTCGCACGATCGGGCAGACCCGCACGCGACGACGCCCCGGCTCCTGCGAGGGACCGGGGCGTCGTGACGTGGTGGTGCTTGGATCAGTCGCGCATCGGCACCCGCACGCCGCGCTCGTCGGCGACCTCGACCGCGCGGTCGTACCCGGCGTCGACGTGGCGGATGACGCCCATGCCCGGGTCGTTGGTCAGCACCCGCTCGATCTTCTCCGCGGCGAGCGCGGTGCCGTCGGCGACCGTGACCTGCCCGGCGTGCAGCGAGCGGCCGATGCCGACGCCGCCGCCGTGGTGGAACGACACCCAGGTGGCGCCGGACGCGGTGTTGACCAGCGCGTTGAGGATCGCCCAGTCGGCGATGGCGTCGGAGCCGTCGAGCATCGCCTCGGTCTCGCGGTAGGGCGAGGCGACGGAGCCGCAGTCGAGGTGGTCGCGGCCGATGACGACGGGTGCCTTCAGCTCGCCGCTGGCCACCATCTCGTTGAACTTCGCGCCCGCCTTCGCGCGATCGCCGTAGCCGAGCCAGCAGATGCGGGCCGGCAGGCCCTGGAACTGCACCCGCTCCGCGGCCATCTCCAGCCAGCGGTGCAGCCGGGCGTACTCCGGCTTCTCGTCGGCGGGGAAGAGCTCCTTGATCGCGCGGTCGGTGGCGTAGATGTCCTCGGGGTCCCCGGAGAGCGCCGCCCACCGGAACGGGCCCTTGCCCTCGCAGAAGAGCGGGCGGATGTAGGCCGGCACGAACCCGGGGAACTCGAAGGCCCGGTCGTAGCCGCCCTTGCGGGCCTCGTCGCGGATCGAGTTGCCGTAGTCGAAGACCTCGGCGCCGGCGTCCTGGAACTCGACCATCGCGCGGACGTGGCGCGCCATCGACTCCTGGCTGCGCTTGGTGAAGCCGCGCGGGTCGTCGGTGCGCTCGCGCTCCCAGTCGTCGTACGCCGTCCCGGCGGGGAGGTAGAACAGCGGGTCGTGGGCGGACGTCTGGTCGGTGACGATGTCGACCAGCGGGCCGTCGCCGGCCTCCACCCGGTCGAGGTGGCGCTCGAGCAGCTCGGGCAGCAGGTCGGCGGCGTTGCCGAGCACGCCGATCGAGAGACCGCGGCGCTCGTCGCGGGCCTGGAGCGCGAGCTCGATCGCGTGGTCGAGGTCGCGGGCCTGGACGTCGAGGTAGCGGGTCTCGAGGCGGCGGTCGATGCGGTGCTGGTCGCACTCGATGCAGATCGCGACGCCGTCGTTCATCGTGACCGCGAGCGGCTGCGCGCCGCCCATGCCGCCGAGGCCGGCGGTGACGGTGATCGTGCCGGCCAGCGTGCCGCCCCACTTCTTGTCCGCGATCGCGGCGAAGGTCTCGAAGGTCCCCTGAAGGATGCCCTGGGTGCCGATGTAGATCCAGGAGCCGGCCGTCATCTGGCCGTACATCGTCAGCCCGAGGTCCTCGAGGCGGCGGAACTCCTCCCAGTCGGCCCAGTCGCCGACCAGGTTGGAGTTGGCGATGAGCACGCGAGGCGCCCACGCGTGGGTGCGCATGATGCCGACGGGCTTGCCCGACTGCACCAGCAGGGTCTCGTCGTCCTCGAGGTCGCGCAGGCTGCGGACGATGCCGTCGTAGGCCTCCCAGCTGCGCGCCGCCTTGCCGGTGCCGCCGTAGACGACGAGGTCCTCGGGGCGCTCGGCGTTGTCGGGGTCGAGGTTGTTCATCAGCATCCGCAGCGGCGCCTCGGTCTGCCACGACTTCGCGGTCAGCTCGGTGCCGGTGGCGGCGTGGATGGGCAGGCGGGGGTTGGTCTCGGTGGTTGAGGTGCGAGCGGAGCGAGCCTCGAAACCATCGTGGGTGCTGTCGGTCATTGCAGTTCTCCGATCACGGACTCGGCGGCGGTGAGGACCGCGCCGGACTGGACGAGCGAGACGGCCGCCTCGATCTCGGGCGAGAGGTGGCGGTCGGGGCCGGGGCCCTCGATGCCGGCGTCGCGCAGCAGCGCGACGACCGCGGCCGTCGCCGGCGACGGGGTGAGCGGGGCGCGCAGGTCGAGCGCACGGGCGGCGGTGAGCACCTCGATCGCGACGACGCGCGAGAGCCCGTCGACGGCGCGGCGCAGCTTGCGGGCCGCACCCCACCCCATGGACACGTGGTCCTCCTGCATGGCGCTGGAGGGGATCGAGTCGACCGAGGCGGGCACGGCGAGGCGCTTGAGCTCGGAGACGATCGCGGCCTGGGTGTACTGGGCGATCATGTGGCCGCTGTCGACACCGGGGTCGGAGGCCAGGAACGGCGGCAGGCCGTGGCTGCGCGCGCGGTCGAGGAACCGGTCGGTGCGCCGCTCGCTGATCGAGGCGACGTCGGCGGCGACGATCGCGAGGAAGTCCAGGACGTACGCCACCGGTGCGCCGTGGAAGTTGCCGTTGGACTCGACAGTGTCGCCGATGACGACCGGGTTGTCGATCGCGCTGGCGAGCTCGCGGCCGGCGACGGTCGCGGCGTGCTCGAGGGTGTCGCGCGCGGCGCCGTGGACCTGGGGTGAGCAGCGCAGCGAGTAGGCGTCCTGCACCTTGTTGCACTCGACCGTGTGGTCGGGCCCGGTGCGGTGGGAGGCGACGATCGCCGAGCCCGCCATCAGGGCGGTGAGGTTGGCCGCGGACAGCGCCTGGCCGGGGTGCGGGCGGATCGCCTGCAGCTCGGGGGCGAAGACGCGGTCGGTGCCGAGCTGGCCCTCCACGCTCATCGCGGCCGCGACGTCGGCGGTGCGCAGCAGCATCCGCAGGTCGGTGATGGCCATGACGAGCATTCCGAGCATGCCGTCGGTGCCGTTGATGAGGGCCAGGCCTTCCTTCGCGGCGAGCTCGACGGGCGTCAGGCCGGCCGCGGCGAGCGCGTCGGCGGCGGGCATGAGCGTGCCGTCGGCGTCGCGGACCTCGCCCTCCCCCATCAGCGCCAGGGCGCAGTGCGAGAGGGGAGCCAGGTCACCGGAGCACCCGAGCGAGCCGTACTCGCGCACGACCGGCGTGATGCCGTGCGAGAGCAGGTCGGCCATCAGCTGCGCGGTCCGGCGGCGTACGCCGGTGTGGCCGGTCGCGAGCGTCGAGAGGCGCAGCAGCATCAGCGCACGGACGACCTCCCGCTCGACCTCGGGACCGGAGCCCGCGGCGTGGGAGCGCACGAGCGAGCGCTGGAGCTGGGCGCGCATCTCGGTGGGGATGTGGCGGGTGGCGAGGGCGCCGAAGCCGGTGCTGACGCCGTAGGTCGGCGTCTCGGCCGCGGCCAGCGCGTCGACGACCTCGCGGGCCCGGTCGATGGCGGTGAGGGCGTCGTCGCTCAGCGCGACGGGGGCACCGTCGCGGGCGACGCGCACGAGGTCGGCGAAGGAGACGGGGCCGGTCCCGACGTGGATGGTCTGCATGGCACCCATGCAACCCCCTGGCGACCGCGGGTCGCCAGAGGGTCACGGCGGGTGACGTCTCGCATCCGAGACACCACGGGCCACCCCGGAGGAGGGACCCGAACCGGGGCCGGTGTGGCACGGTCGGGGGAGACGGCCCGCCCGAGGTCGTCGGGAGAGGCCGTCATGAGCACCACCGCCTGGATCATCGTCATCGTCGTCGTGCTGGCCGTCATCGCCGTCGCGGCGTGGCTCGCCGCCCGGAAGCGCCGGCACCAGCAGGTCGAGCACGCCGAGGGCCTGCGACGCGAGGCTCGTGAGCACGCCGAGGAGATCCCGGAGGCCCAGGTGCGCGCCAAGGAGGCGGAGGCCGAGGCCGAGCGGGCCCGGCTCGAGGCCGAGCGCGCCCAGCAGCGGGCGCAGGAGGCCGACGTGGCCGCCACCCAGCAGCAGGCGGTGCACGAGGACCGGCTGCGGACCGCCGACCAGGTCGATCCGCGGGTCGACACCTCGTCCGACGACTACACCGCCGGCAGCCACCGGGCCGACGGCACGGACGGCACCCCTCCCCCGGCTCGGAGCTGACGTCCACACGCAGGCGGCGACCGCCTCGCGAGCCGCACTGGACAACTCCCGTCACGCTGACACACTGGTGCCTCCCTGTCCTACGAGAGGTGCCTCGTGACCGCGCTCATCATCACCGTCGTCGTCGTCGTCCTCGTCCTGCTCGTCGGGGTCGGCCTCGTGGTCCGCTCCCGCAACCGGCAGGCCAACATCGCCCGCGCCGACGAGCTGCGCTCCACCGCGGCCGGACGCGCCCAGGCCACGATCGCCCCGGCCCAGGAGCGTGCGGCCGTGGCGGAGGAGAAGGCCGAGGAGGCGCGCGAGGTCGCCGACCGGGCCGAGTCCGAGGCCGAGCAGGCCCGGCTCGAGGCGAGCCGCGTGGAGGCCGAGCACGAGGCGCGGGTCCGCGCCGCCGACCGGCTCGACCCGCGCGTCGACCACCGTGCCGACGACTACCAGCCGCAGGTCGCCGGCACCGTCGACCAGCAGCCCACGCCGCCCGCCGAGGCCAACCCCGCCCCGGTCGAGGCCCCGCCCGCCGAGCCGGTCTCGGAGCAGCCTGGCGAGCCGGCCCCGCCCGCCGAGCCGGTCGCTGATGAGCCGGCCGAGCAGCCCGCCGAGGAGCCGACCGTGCAGCCCGCCGGGCAGCCAGGCGAGGGATCGCAGCCCCCGCTCCTCCCGCGCCGCACCCCCGGCGCCAACGACATGCCGGGCAAGCCGATCGAGTCGACCGACGGCGGCGGCGGCTGGTTCACCCGCAAGGAGCCCCCGGCCGACCGGTCGTGAGCCCGGGCAGCCAGGTCCCGGCGGCCACCCGCGCGCTGCGGGTGCTGCGCTTCCTGGCCACCCAGGCCGACCCCGTCCCGCTCGACCGCATCATGCGGGCCTGCGACCTGCCGCGGAGCACGGCGTACCACCTGCTCAACACGATGATCGACGAGGGCTTCGTGGTCCACCTCGCCGAGGACCACCGCTACGGCCTGGGCGTGGCGGCCTTCGAGGTGGGCAGCGGCTTCACCCGGCAGGAGCCCCTGGCCCGGCTGGCGCGCCGCCCGCTCGCCGAGCTCGTCGACCGCACCGGCCACGGCGCGCACCTCGCGGTGCTGCACGGGCGCGACGTGCTCTACGTCGTGGAGGAGCGCGCCCCCGGGCGACCGCCGCTGGTCACCGACGTCGGCGTACGCCTGCCGGCGCACCTCACCGCCTCCGGGCGGGCGATCCTCGCGGCGCTGCCCGCGAGCCAGGTGCGCGCGCTCTACCCCGACCGCAGCGCGTTCGTCGACCGCCACGGCGTGGGACCGACCTCGCTGAGCGCCCTGCGCACGATCCTTGCCGACACCCGCCAGCGCGGGCACGCCGACGAGGACGGCGAGGTGACCCCGGGCCTGCAGAGCGTGGCCGCGGCGGTGCTCGACCACAACGCGCACCCGGTCGCCGGGGTGGCCGTCACGTTCCCGAGCGACGCCGCGGGTCCCGTCGACGTCGAGGTGGTCGCGCGGGCCGTCACGGCGACGGCGGCGCAGCTCACCCGCCGGGTCAGCGGACCGGCGGCGACCCGCACCGGGGCCACGACGTAGGTCCACCGCCGGACGGCGTCGAGCTCGCCTTCGGCGTCAGCGGCCCGAGGCCCCGGATCCGGCCGGCGCGGGGTCCGAGCGGATCCCCTCGGCGTCGGTGAGCTCGGCGGCCGCGACCGTGGCCTGGAAGACGCCGGGCTCGACCTGGGTGACACCCAGCTCGTCGACGTCGGCCTGCGAGGTCGGGGTGAGGAGCACGAGCGCCTCGTCGCCGGCCTGCTGGAGCACCCGCACGCGCCGGTCGCGCCACCGCGCCAGGAGCGCGATGTCGAAGACCTCGCACGCCGAGACCGGCACCACGCGGGCGTGGATCATCGGCCGCACCGGCTCGAAGCCCTCGGGCACGGCGTCGTCACCGACCCAGACGAGCTCCACCGACTGCTGGTCGGCGGTGTAGGAGCAGGGCAGGTCGAGGGTGGCGTGCTTGGCCCTCGGGCCGATCACGTGGAGCGGCGGGTAGTAGCCCTTGGCGCCCTGCCACCCGCGTGCCGCGCCGAGGTAGCGGGAGAGCTCGCGCTCGGTGCCGTCGGCGTCGATGCGGACGAAGCGCGCGCCGAACGGCACCCGGGTGGGCGTGAGGATCCACACCGGCGCGGCGTTGCGCAGGAAGCCGGTGGGGTACGTCGGCCACGGCACGTCGAGCGATCCGGGCGCGTTGGTCGGAACCCGCAGGTCCATGAGCGGGTTGGTGCCGAAGCGGACCACGTCGACGTGCTCGGGCGCCTCGCCGAACGGTCCGTCGGGACCGTCGAGCCCGTGCGCCGCCGCGCGCTCGCGGGGCGTGAGGCCGAGGAGGTCCTCGGGGCGGTGGACGGGGCCGGTGAGCCAGTCGTAGCCGTGCTCGACGACGCGTCGCGAGACCTCCGGCACCAGCAGCTTCTCCAGGACGGTCATGCCTCGCGCCTCCTCGGGTGGATGGACGACACCCTCTCAACGACGTCGGTCAGCTCCGACACGGGGGCGAGGCCGCCCCACCCGTCGTGCACGTCGCCCACGAGGCCCTCGCGGTCGGCGAGGTCGCGGTCCCAGGTGTAGAAACGCGCGGTGTCGCCGTCGATGCCCCCGACGGCGATGTCGGCACCCTTCCAGCGCGCGCTCACCGCGACCGAGAGGAGGTCGTCGAGGTCGGCCATCTCGTGGCGCTGCCGGTCCCCGTCGGCGTCGACGAGCACGTAGTCGGTCGCGGCAGCCGCCACCCGGTGCTCGACGCCGTCGATCACGGCGTACCGCCCGGGCTGCCTGGTCACGGCGGTCATCGTGGCACGGCCAGCCAGCCGCCGGGACCGTACTCGGCCACGAGGTGCTGGTTGCCGAACTTGTCGAAGCTCCAGATCTGGTCGCCGATGGTGATGTCGGACGGCGTGACGTTGCGGAACTCGGGGATGCCGCCGGAGGTGTAGCCGGTGCCGGTGAACGGGTTCTTCGGGTCGAGCGCGTCGGCGTCCCACTTGCCGTCGCCGCCCACGTCGGAGTGGCGCGGGATGTTGAAGTCGGCCGGGTCGCCGGCGTGGTAGCGCAGCACCTTGATGTCGTCGGCGTCGGGACTGAACTTCGTGCCGTCGTAGTTGAGCCCGAGCTTGTCGTACATCTCGCCCGGGGTGCGCAGCCCGGAGACGTCCTCGGCGCGCGAGGTGAAGCCGAACGACTGGTCGGGGCTGAAGCGCGGGTCGCTGGAGGAGCCGCGCACGTAGTCGTTGAAGGTGTCCTCGGGGATCACCCGCTGCATCGGCGTGCCGGGCTCGATCTTGATGAGGTCGCGGGCCTCGGTCAGGCGCTGGATCTCGCCGGGCGTGAGGTCGCCGATCGGCTTGTCGACGAGATGACGCAGGTCGTCGGGCAGGTTGTCGAGGCGACGGAGGTCGCCCAGCTCGTCGAGCTTGTTGAGCTTGCCGAGGTCGGCCAGGTTGTCGAGGCGGTTGAGGTCGCCCAGCGCGTCGATGGCGTCGAGGCCGCCCTTGGCGCCGCGGGTGGCCAGCGCGCCGGTGCCGGCGGTCGCCACCGCGATGACCGCGTCGGGCACGAGGTGACCGAGCGCGCGCGCCGGGTCGTCGGCCCAGGTGTCCCAGTCGAGGAGGGCCTTGCCGAGGTTCTTGCCGAAGCCGATCGGGTCGGTGGTCAGCCCGGTGTAGATGCCCTTGGCCATGTCCCACGCGCTCTCGGCCGAGAGCTCGTACTTCTTCATCAGCTCCTCGGGCGTGAGGTCGCCGGTCGCGAGCTTGTAGGAGTCGATGACCATGTTGACCGGGCTGAACGGCGTCATGGTGAGCAGGTCCCAGACCGCCTCGCCGGCCCCCTCGAGGATGCCGCCGACGAACTTCAGCCCCGACTCCAGCCAGTTGGGCTCCTCCGGTGCGTCGGCGCACCCGGCCTTCACCTGGCCGGCGCACGTGTGGGCGGCGGTGTCGAGGTCGGCGCGGGCGGAGGCGAGGTCGGCGAGCGCCTGCTGCTGGACCGGGTCGCCCCAGTCGACGAACGGCTCGGCCTGGTCGGTGCCTCCCGACGACCAGTAGGACCGCATCTGGTCCATGTAGGAGGAGTACTTCGACTTCGCGTCGGCCGACTGCCGCTGGCCCTCCTCGTAGTCCTTGCGCGCGGCCTCGGCGCGGCTCTGGGCCCGCTCGAGCTCGCCGGCGTACGTCGTCAGGCCCGCCGCTGCCTTCTTGAACCCGTTGCCGGCCTTGATCCAGCGGTCGGGCTCGAGGTCGTGGGCCTCGCGGAACTCCTCGGCGGCGCGGCCGGTCCACCCCGACACGTCGATCTTCGACAGGGCGTCGCCGGTGTCGTAGAAGAGCTGGCCCTTCTGCTCCATGAGCACGGACTTGGCGCGGATGTTGCCGGGGTTGCCCTCGACCTCGAAGTCAGGCACCTCACATCACCTTGACCGCGGCGATGGTGCCCTTGAGGGCGGAGAGCGACTCGCGGCCGGCCTTGTCGGTCTCGAAGTAGTTCATCGCGATCTTGCCCAGGCGCCCGGCCATCTCCTCGACGTCCTGGCAGAGGTTGTTCACGCCCTCCTCCCACCGGCCCTGGAACTCGTCGAGCGCGTCCCAGACGGCCTCGTGGCCCACGTCGCCCTTCGCGGGGACGAGGTCCTCGACGTCCTTGTCCTTGAAGAGCTGCAGCGCCTCGTTGAGGCCCTGGGCGGCCTTGCCCATGCTCTCGAGGTCGACTTCGTAGTCGTAGGACGGCATGGCAGCGATCTTCCCTCCCGGCGACGTGCTCAAACCGCCGGAATTCGCGGGCGCCGGCGGGTGTGAAGTGCGCGCCCGGGGGTAGGAGGGCCCACCAGACAGCTCCGCCAGATCCAGCGAGAGGAGCGGCCCGTGGCCGTCGGACTTGTGTACGCCGAGATGCAGGCGGCCGCCCAGGCCGTCGCGGACGCGGTCGCACCGATGCAGAAGACGCTGAGCGACCTCGGCGCCACCATCGAGACCGAGGCCGGCACCGGCTTCCGGGGCCAGGCCGCCGCCGGCTTCGGCGAGGCGGTCAACGAGTGGTTCACCGTCGCGGTGACGCTCGGCCCGATCCTCGAGGGCTACGCCCAGAACCTGATGTACCTCTCCCAGGAGCACGCCACCAACGACGTCGCCCAGGCCGAGCGCGCGGGCCAGCTCGCCGACCGCCTCGGGGGACCGCGATGAGCGAGCGCAGCCTGGTCGTGCACCAGGGCTCCCTGTCCTCCATCGAGACCGCGCTCGGCGACGCCACCACGGCCATCACCTCGCAGATCGACGAGCTGCTCGCGCAGGTCGAGACGCTCACGCCGGGCTGGGACGAGTCCAGCGAGTCGCACATGGCCCACCTCGAGCACCAGCAGAAGCTGCGCGACGGGGTCGCGAAGCTCACCGACGCCCTCGACCAGGTCTGCACCAAGCTCGCGACCTACCGCGAGGACGCCCGCGAGATCGAGGTCGAGAACGTCGCGATCGTCAACTGAGTCCGACGCCACACCGCGCTGAAGTTACCTGCGGGTAGGATCCTTCTCACTCCTACGAGCCTGCCGGGGGCGCCGCTCGCGGCCCTATGCTCCGGCTCGTACGCCCCGACCGAGGAGCAGTCCTACATGCAGATCTTCGCGATCGTCGTCTCGTTCGCACTGACCGTCGCCGCGCTCGCCCTCCTGGTGCCGGCCGTGCGCCGGATGCTGGCCGTGATCCGCTCCGGCCAGCCCGCCCCCGGGCGCAACGGCAACCCCGCGGGCCGTGCGGTCACGATGCTCAAGGAGACGTTCCTCCACACCCGGATGCTGCAGTGGCACTGGGTCGGCATCATGCACTGGTTCGTCTACGCGGCGTTCCTGTTCCTCAGCTTCGCCGTGCTGTCGGCGTACTTCCAGCTCTTCAGCCCCTCCTTCGCCTGGCCGCTGATCGGCCACTGGTACCCCTACGAGTGGTTCAGCGAGCTCATCGGACTGCTCAGCACGGTCGGCATCGTCTACCTCATCGCCTACCGCCAGAAGCACCACCCGCGCTCGGAGGGACGGCGCAGCCGCTTCTTCGGCTCCACCTTCTGGCAGGCCTACTTCGTCGAGGCGCTCGCGCTGCTCGAGGGTGCGGCCATCCTCTTCATCCGCGCCGCCGAGTGGAAGCTCGACGAGGACGCCGGGCGCTCGCACTACCCGATCGCCTCCTGGATCGGTGACGCGCTCTACCCCAACACCCCGAGCACGCTCGAGAACATGGTCTACGCCATCGCGGCGTTCAAGATCGCGCTGGCGATGATCTGGCTGATGGTGATCGCACGCAACCTCACCATGGGCATCGCCTGGCACCGCTTCACCGTCTGGTTCAACATCTACTTCAAGCGCGAGGACGACGGCAGCACCGCGCTCGGCGCCATGAAGCCGCTGACCTCGGACGGCAAGCCGGTCACGCTCGACGACCTGGACGACCTCGACGAGGACTCCACGCTCGGCGTCGGCAAGGTCGAGGACTTCTCCTGGAAGGGCATCCTCGACTTCAGCACCTGCACCGAGTGCGGTCGCTGCCAGTCGCAGTGCCCTGCCTGGAACACCGAGAAGCCGCTCTCGCCCAAGCTCCTCATCACCAGCCTGCGCGACCACGCGTACGCCAAGCACGACGGCGACGAGGGCCACCGCGAGCGCGCGCTGGTCGGCGTGGGCTCCAAGGGCGAGACCGCCGGTGCCGGCGAGGACGTCCTCGACTACTTCTACAACCCCACCGACGGTGCCTTCGTCATCGACGAGGACGTGCTGTGGAGCTGCACCTCGTGCGGCGCGTGCGTCCAGCAGTGCCCCGTCGACATCGAGCACGTCGACCACATCATGGACATGCGGCGCCACCAGCTGCTCGTCGAGTCGAACTTCCCCGCCGAGCTCAACCAGCTCTTCAAGGGCCTGGAGAACAAGGGCAACCCGTGGAACATGTCGGCCACGGCCCGCATGGACTGGGCCAAGGGCCTCGACTTCGACGTCCCGGTCGTCGGTGAGGACCTCGAGTCGCTCGAGTCGGTCGACTGGCTCTTCTGGGTCGGCTGCGCGGGCGCCTACGAGGACCGCGCCAAGAAGACCACCCGCGCGGTCGCCGAGCTGCTCGACATGGCCGGCATCTCCTTCGGCGTGCTCGGCAACGGCGAGACCTGCACCGGCGACCCGGCCCGACGTGCTGGCAACGAGTTCGTCTTCCAGGGCCTCGCGCAGCAGAACGTCGAGACCTTCCGGGAGTACAAGGTCAAGAAGGTCGTCTCGACCTGCGCCCACTGCTTCAACACCTTGAAGAACGAGTACAAGGACTTCGGCATCGAGCTCGAGGTCGTCCACCACACGCAGCTGCTCAACCGCCTCGTGCGCGAGGGGAAGCTGACCCCGGTCAAGGACGGTGCCGGCGCCGCGAAGCGCTCGATCACCTACCACGACCCGTGCTACCTCGGCCGCCACAACGAGGTCTACTCGCCGCCGCGCGAGCTGCTCCAGGTCCTGCCCGGCGCCGAGGTCATCGAGATGGAGCGCAACTCCGAGCGATCCTTCTGCTGCGGCGCCGGCGGTGCGCGCATGTGGATGGAGGAGAACCTCGGCGAGCGGATCAACATGAACCGCACCAAGGAGGCCGTCGGCACCGGCGCCGACCAGATCGCCGTCGGCTGCCCCTTCTGCCGCGTGATGCTCTCCGACGGGCTCACCATGCAGCAGAGCAAGGGCGAGGCCCGCGAGGAGGTCGAGGTCCTCGACGTCGCGCAGATGCTGCTCGCCTCAGTCAAGGGCGAGCAGGCCACCAAGGCCGCCCCGGGCTCGGCCCCCGCCGCCGCTCCGGCCGCGTCCGCCGCCGCGACCACGACCGACGTCGCCACCAAGGACGAGCCGGAGGCTGGTGACGTCACGGTCACCGAGGACACCGTCACCGAGACCGCCGACGCCGGCCCGGCCGCGAAGGCCTCCGGCGGGTCGTCGCTCTTCGACACCCCGGCCGACGAGAAGCCCGAGCCCCAGCCGTCCTCCGGCGGCTCGCTGTTCGACACCCCGGCACCCGAGGCCGCTGAGGCCGCTGAAGCCGCTGAGGCCGCCCCGGCCTCGACCCCGTCGGAGCCTGCTGCTGAGGCCGCTCCGGCCGCTGAGGCCGCTCCGGCGGCGAAGACCGCGGACTCCGACCCGTTCGCCGGCGGCTCGCTCTTCGACACCCCCGCCCCGGCGGCGCCCGCCGCCCCGTCGGCCGGCGACACCGAGACGAGCCCGACGGCCACGCCTGCGGAGGCCGGGTCGACGCCGACGGACGAGAAGCCCGCCGCCACGACGTCCACCGTGCCCGACCTGGGTGCCGGTGGCTCGCTCTTCGACCTCGGCACCCCCGAGCCGGAGCCGGCCCCCACGCCGTCCGCGTCCGCACCCGAGCCCGAGTCGGCGACCCCGGCGCCCGCTCCGGCAGCCCCCGCGAGGGGTCTCGGCAACGGCGGCTCGCTCTTCGACATCGCCGCACCCGAGCCCGCTGTCGACCGTGAGTCTCCCAGCGACTCAACCGCCACGGCGGCCACCTCAGAGCCCGCTGTCGACCGTGAGTCGGCCAGCGACTCAACCGCCACGGCGGCTCCGTCCGAGCCCGTTCTGGACCGTGAGTCTCCCAGCGACTCAACCGCCACGGCGGCCACCTCAGAGCCCGCTGTCGACCGTGAGTCTCCCAGCGACTCAACCGCCACGGCGGCCACCTCAGAGCCCGCTGTCGACCGTGAGTCTCCCAGCGACTCAACCGCCACGACGGCACCGTCGGAGCCCGCCACCGAGGCTGAGTCGCCCAGCGACTCCGCTCCCAGCGAGGACCCGGCACCCGCCACCGGCGGCGTGACGTCCACACCGACGACCGACGCCGACCTGTCGAGCCTGGGGTCGCTGTTCGACCTCGAGGCCCCGGCCACGACCTCCGCGCCCCCCGCGCCGGCCGCGCCTGCCGCACCCGCAGGCGAGACGGGTACGGAGCCGGCCACCGCAGCCGAGCCGACCGCGGAGGCGCCGTCGTCCCCGACGGCGGAGACCGCCCAGCCGGAGGCCCAGCCGGAGCCCGAGGCCGAGCCCGAGGCCGAGCCCGAGCCGGAGACCCAGGCCGCACCCGAGCCGGAGGTCGAGCAGGCCGTGACGTCGACGCCGCCCGCGAGCGGCGTGGTGTCCACCCCGGCCACCGACGTCGACCTGGGCAGCCTGGGCTCCCTCTTCGACATCGAGGCGCCCGCCACGTCCGCTGCCGCACCGGCGGCCGCGGCGCCGTCCGAGACGGAGGTCCCGGTACCTGCCGAGGCCACCACGGAGACGCCGGTTGCCGAGGCCGCGACCGAGGACGCCCCGGCGGTCGAGACGTCCTCGCCCGCTGAGCCCGCGGTCGCGGAGCAGGCGGCGGACCCGGACCCCGCCGGGAGCGAGACTGCGGCGGCCCCGCCGAGCGGTGCCGACCTCAGCCAGGCGGCGACGTTCCACGACGCGGACGACCTGCCGGCCGAGCCGGCCTCGACGGAGCCCGCCACGACGGAGCCCGCCGAGCAGCCCGAGGAGCCGCAGCTCCAGGAGCAGGCGGACGAGCAGGACTCGGAGCCGGAGCAGCCGGAGGAGAAGGCCGAAGAGCAGGCCGAGGGGACGCAGCCCGCGCCCTCGTCCGGCGCACCGGCGCACACCCCGCGCACCGACGTCGACATCTCCGGGGCGAGCTCGCTCTTCGACCTCTGAGGCTCGATCCGCCCGACCAACGCGCGACGAACCCGTACCCGTCCTGGGTGCGGGTTCGTCCGTCGTCAGGGCCCCGACATCCGCAGCGGACCGCCCGTCACGCCGCCGTTGGCGGCACCAGACACCACCTGACATCACCCATGACGCCACGTGATGTCACAAGGGCGTTGACATGACGTCACGTTGATGTCAAAGTGATGCACATGGACATCACCCCGTACGTCGACACCCTGCGCCGCGACCTCATGGCCGCCGCCGAGGCCGGCGGCGACGAGCTCCGACAAGCGGCCGAGCGGCTCGCGTACGCCCTGGACCCGAGCGCCCGACTGGCGCTCATGGAGGCCATCTCCCACGCCGCGGCGGAGATCACCGCCGAGCTGCCCGACGGCAGCGTCGACGTCCGGCTCGTGGGCCGCGAGCTCGACTTCGTCGTCGAGGTCGCCCCCACCTCCGCCCTCCCCGAGCCGCCCCCGCCGCCCGCCGCCCCCGCGCCCCCCGAGGAGCCCGACGGCGACCTGGCGCGGATCACGCTCCGCATCCCGGAGTCGGTCAAGGCCCGCGCCGAGGAGAAGGCGGCCGCCGCCGGGCAGAGCCTCAACACCTGGCTCGTCGGGGTCGTGCGCAACGCCACCCACGAGCACGCCATCAACGTCGACATCGACCTCAGCAGCGTGCCCTTCGTCGGCTACGACCCGTTCGCCGGCACCCGGCGCAAGGGTCCGGGCGGCAACAACCGCCGGATGTCCGGCTGGGTCTGATCCGACCCGCAGCCCTCCCGACAGCCCCTCACCGCACCACCCCCCGCACCCCAGCGGACCGGCACCGGCCGGCCCGTCGACCGACCACACCCTCACGCAGGCTGGAGACACCCATGAGCAACCACCTGGACCGCACCTTCGACACCCCCGAGCCGGTCGAGCTGTACGTCGAGAACGGCCGGGGCCTGGTCGAGGTCACCGCCACCGCCACCACGCAGACCCGCGTGAGGATCACCGGCGAGCGGGCCGAGGAGTTCGAGGTCCGCGACCTCGACGAGGGCGGCGGCCGACGCCGGATCGCCGTCCTGGCCCCGTCGCGCAGCGGCGGCTTCCTGGGCCGCGACCCCCGCGCCGACATCGTCGTCGAGGTCCCGGTCGCCAGCGCCCTGACCGCCAAGGTCGGCAGCAGCGACGTGCGTGCCCACGGCCGCTTCGACGACACGCGGGTCGAGACCGGGTCGGGCGACGTCAGCCTCGACGTCGTCGACGGCTCGACGCTCGTGCAGTCCGGCTCGGGCGACCTCCAGGCCGACCACCTCGTCGGCGACGCGCGGGTCAAGACGGGCTCCGGCGACGTCGTCGTCCGCAGTGCGGAGTCCTCGCTCGTGGTCTCCAGCGGCTCCGGCGACATCCGCGTCGACTCCGCCGGCGACGAGCTCGCGGTCAAGACCGGCTCGGGCGACGCGACCGTCGGCTCGCTCGGCGGCGAGGCCGTCTTCACCACCGGCTCCGGTGACCTGCAGGTCGCCGAGGTCGGCGCCGGCCGGATCACCGCCAAGACGGCCAGCGGCGACGTCCGGATCGGGGTCGTGCCCGGCACGCCCGTCTGGACCGACGTCCGCACCCTGAGCGGTCGCCTCACCTCCACGCTGCCGAGCACGGGCGAGCCCGCCGCCGACCAGCCCTACCTCGAGGTCCGTGCCACCACGGCCTCGGGCGACGTCACCCTCCACCAGAGCTGAGCCACCCACCACCACCGAGAGGAGCACGGCCATGCACGACGCCTTCACCGACCTCGAGCTGATCGCTCGCCACCGCATCGCCGAGCGTGTGCGCTACACGCCCCGCGCCCCCAAGCGCCGCTGACCCGGCCCACCACGAGAACGAGAACCGCGACGAGCCGGGCCCCGCACGGGTCCGGCTCGTCGCGGTCCGCGGGCGCTCAGGAACGCATCGCCACGCCGCGGCGCCAGTAGCCCATGAACGCCACCTGGCCGCGGTCGAAGCCGAGCTCGTTGACCAGGTGCCGGCGCAGCCCGGTGACGACCTTCGACTCCCCCGCGATCCAGGCGTAGGTCCCGCCGACGCCGGCCACGACGTCGTCGACGACCTCCTCGCCGGAGGAGGAGTACGACGGGGTCTCCCACAGGTCGGGGTCGACCTCGTCGGCCTCGACCTCCACCTCCGCTCCGGGGATGCCGAGGTGCGCGACGACCGCGTCGTGCAGCGCCACCCCCAGCTCCCGGTCGCCCCGCGGCAGCCAGACCACGTCGACCCCGGCGGGACGGCGTACGTCCTGCACGTCGCCGGCGACCGGCACCTCGAGGAACGCGGTGCCCACGGCGTCGTCCGGCAGCTGCTCCAGGACGGTGCAGATCGCCGGCACGGCGGTCTCGTCGCCCACCAGCAGCAGGTCGGACCCCGGCGTCGGGGATGAACTCGATGCCGCCGTAGGGGAACCCGCGGCGCGGGGCCATCAGCACGATGCGGTCGCCGACCGCGGCCGTCGAGGCCCACGTCGACCCGGGCCCGACGAGGTCGCCCTCGAGGTGGAGCACCATGTCGACCACGAAGGTCGTCTGCTCGCCCGCGCCGCGGACGTCGCGGATCGTGTAGGTGCGCATGTGGCCGCGCTCGGCGGCGTCGCGGTCCATCCAGGTCGCGAACCAGCTCTCGTCGGCGCCCCGGGTCGAGGTGATGCCGCCGGTGACGGGGTCGGGGAAGACCAGCTTGATCCGCTGGTCGTAGCGCGGCCCGTCGACGCCGAAGTCGGCGAGCGCCGGGCTGCCGAGCTCGACGCGCACGAAGGTCGGGGTCAGCCGCTCGACCGAGACGACCTCCACCTCGGTGAAGAGCATCGGCAGGGTGGAGGTGGTCACGGTCATCGGTTCTCCTGGGTGGACGAGGCGGTCGGGGCGGACGGGCGGGGGTCGGACGGACGGCGCGGCTGGTGCCTGCCGACCGGGACGACGAGCGGGGTGTGCGAGACGGGGTCCGTGATGACCCGGTTGTCGAGGCCGAAGACGGTGCGCACGACGTCCTCGGTCACCACCTCGGCCGGGCTGCCCTCGGCCACGATGCGGCCCTCGCACACGGCGACGAGGTGGTCGGCGTAGCGCGCGGACAGGTTGAGGTCGTGGAGCACCATCACGATCGTGGTGCCGCGGCGCGCGTTGAGCTCGACGAGCAGGTCGAGCATCTCGACCTGGTGCGCGACGTCGAGGTACGTCGTCGGCTCGTCGAGCAGCAGCAGGTCGGTGCCCTGCGCCAGCGCCATCGCGATCCACACCCGCTGGCGCTGGCCGCCGGACAGCTCGTCGACCGCGCGGTCGGCGAGCTCGTAGGTGTCGGTGAGGACCATCGCCTCCTCGACCGCGGCCCGGTCCTCGGCGCTCCAGCGGGTGAACAGGCCCTGGTGCGGGTGGCGGCCGCGACCCACGAGGTCGGCGACCACGACGCCCTCGGGCGCGATCGGGTTCTGCGGCAGGAGCCCGAGCACCTTGGCGACCTCCTTGGTCGGGCGCCGGTGGATCTGCTCGCCGTCGAGCAGCACCGTCCCGCCCTGGGGGCGCACCAACCGCGCCAGGCCCTTGAGGAGCGTGGACTTGCCGCACGCGTTGGGGCCGACGACGACGGTCACCTTGCCGTCGGGGATCTCCACGCTGACCTCGCGGACGACCTGCCGGTCGCCGTAGCCGAGGGTCAGGGTCTGGGTGAGCAGCCTGCTTGTGCCGGTCGAGTTGTTCATCCGGTCCTCCCGGTCGCGGCGCCGCGCGCCAGTAGCCAGAGCAGGAACGGCCCTCCGACCGCTCCGGTGACGATTCCCACCGGCAGCACCACGTCGGGGACGAGGTAGGCGGCGGTGTAGTCGGCGAGCAGCATGAGCACCGCGCCGACGAGCGCACCGGCGAGCAGGCTGTGCCGCCCGCCCAGCAGCGCGCGGGCGATGGGGCCCGACATGAAAGCGACGAACGCGACGGGGCCGGCGGCGGCCACGGCGACGGCGGTGAGCAGCACGCCGACGAGCAGCAGCGCGTCGGTGCGGTGGCGGCCCGTGCCCAGCCCGGCGGCCGCCTCCTCGCCGAGCTCGAGCACCTCGAGGGAGCGCGACAGCCAGGCCAGCACCGGCAGCAGCACGGCCAGGGCGAGGGCGAGCATCGCGATGGTCGACCACGGCACGTTGTTGAGGCTGCCGACCAGCCACCGCAGCGCCAGCTGGACGTCCCAGGTGCTGGAGCGGGCGAGGAGGTACTGCACGACCGAGGTCATCGCCGCCGCCACCCCGACGCCGACGAGGACGAGGCGGTAGCCACCGGTCGTGCCGGCGACCCACCGCACCACGGCCGACACCACGACGGCGCCGACCACGGCGAACGCCGAGACCGCTCCGTCGCGCAGGCCGAGGGTCAGCAGCGCGAAGATCCCGGCCGCGCTCGCGCCGAGGCTCACGCCGACGATGTCGGGGCTGGCCAGCGGGTTGCGCAGCAGCATCTGGAAGAGCGACCCGGCCGCCCCGAGCGCCACGCCGACGAGCACCGCGAGGACGGCGCGCGGCAGCTTGGTCTCCATCAGGATGAAGGTCGAGACCGGGACCTGCTCGCCGAGCAGGATCCGGAAGAAGTCGGGCACGGTGAACGTGTAGTCGCCGAGCAGGACGCGCACGGCGAACGCGGCGACGAGCGCGGCGCCCAGCCCGCCGAGCACGAGCCGGCGACGGCGACGGGTGCGCCGGGTGGCCGTGCGCAGGTCGGGTCGCGCGGCGGGCTCGTCGGGCCGGCTCGCCGTGACGGGAGGGCTTTCCGGAGGAACGGGGTCCCCGCGGCGTTGTTCGGGGGAGCGCAGCGGCGGAGAAGAACGCCGCGGGGTGTTCATATCCCCATCCGGCCGCGACGGACCAGCAGGAGGAAGAACGGCACCCCGACGACGGCGGTCATGATGCCGACCTGCACCTCCGAGGGCGGCAGCACGACCCGGCCCACGGTGTCGGCCAGCAGCACCAGGACGGCGCCGTACCCCGCGCTGAGCGGCAGCAGGTGGCGGTGGTCGGAGCCGGTGCGGGTGCGGACGAGGTGGGGGACGATCAGGCCGACGAACGCGATCGGGCCGGCCGCCGCGGTGGCGGTGCCGGCCAGCAGCACGATCGCGAGGCCGACGAGGAGCCGGTCACGGGTGGTGTGACGACCGAGGCCGGCCGCCATCTCCTCGCCCAGGGCGAGGGCGTTGAGGACCCGCGCCAGCGCGAGCGCGAGACCCGCGCCGAGGAGGAGCACGGGCGCGAGCGTGACGACGACGTCCCACGGACGACCGCCGATCGAGCCGACCTGCCAGCGCCGCATCACGTCCAGCGCGGTCTGGTCGACCAGCTGGACCGCGACCGTCCAGCTGCTGGCGGCCGCCGCGAACGCGGCGCCGGCCACGGTGAGCTTGGCCGGGGTGGCGCCGTCGCGGCCGATGCCGGCGATGGCGTGCACGGCCACGGAGGCGACCGCGGCACCGAGCAGGCCCAGCGCGACGAAGCCCGTCATGCTGCCCACCCCGAGGTAGGCGATGCCGAGCACGATCGCGAGCGCCGCTCCGGAGTTCACGCCGAGGATGCCGGGGTCGGCGAGCGGGTTGCGGGTCAGGCCCTGCATGCACGCGCCGGCGAGACCGAGGGCGATGCCGACGAGCAGGCCCAGCACGGTGCGGACGGCCCTGACCTCGACGACGGTCCGGTCGGGACCGCCCTCGAGGACCGCGGTCGGCGAGATGAGCCGGGACCCGACGAGGACCGAGACGGTGACGGCCACCAGGAGCAGCCCGAGCATGACGGCGTACGCCGTTGCCGACCCGCCGGCGGACGCGCTCCGCGGGCGGTCGAGCAGCTCGGTCGTGGTGATGGCCATGGAAGTCCCGGTCCTCGTCAGCGCCGGATCAGGTGGTCGAGCCGTCGCCGTCGACCGCCGCGGCGACCTTCGGGATGTAGCGCTCCATGCCGACCGGGATCGACAGCGGCGACGGGGCCGAGAGGCCGATGGCCTCGGTCAGCTCGACCGTGGCGTACCAGCGGTTGTCGGCCACCGCCGGGATCTGCTGGAACAGCGGGTCCCCGGCCAGCTCGCGAACGTTGTCCTCGGAGGTGGCGTAGGTCAGGAAGACGTCGGCGTCGAGCTGCTCGGTGCGCTCGGCGGAGACGTTGAAGAGGAACGCGCCCGGCTCGCTGCGCTCCTCGACGATCGGCGAGTTCACCATGCCGAGCTCGACCAGCAGGCGCGGCCGGTTGTCCATCGAGGTGTAGACGTAGAACGACGACGGGTCGGCGTTGGGGCCGGCGAAGGTGAAGGTCTTGCCCTTCAGCTGCGGGAACTCCGCGGCGGTGTCGGCGATGACCTGCTCGGTCTCGTCGGCGAGGTCGGCGGCGAGCTCGCTGCGGCCCAGCGCCTGGCCCACCATCTCCAGCGACTCCTGCCAGGTGGTGTTGTAGGGCGCCTCGGGGTAGGCGACGACCGGGATGCCGGCCTCGGTGAGCTTGTCGTACTCCTCCTGCGTCATCCCCGACTGCGTCGCGGTCACCAGGTCCGGCTGGAGCTTGACGATCTCGTCGACCGGCACGCCGTCGGCGGTGCTGAAGCGCGTCGGCTGCGCGGCGCCGTCGATCTCGCCCAGCGCCTCGTCGAACCAGTCGGAGGAGTCGTTCTCGTTGCCGGCGTACTCGATCTTGTCCGCGCCGACCGGGACGACGCCCAGCGACAGCGGGTAGTCCGCCTCGGCGTAGCCCACGGCCACGACCCGGGTGGGCTCCTCCTCGATCGTCGTGGAGCCGAGCGCGTGCTCGATCGTCACAGGGAAGGCGTCGGGGTCGACCGACGACGTGGCCGACGGCTCGGCGCCGGTGTCGGTCGCGGTGGTCGACCCGGTGCTGCAGCCGGTGAGGGCGGCGACCAGGAGGGTGGCCGCGGCCAGGGGCGCGGCGATCGTTCGCTTCATCTGTTCTCCGGAGTACGTGGTGAGGCTGACCTAACTAAGGCAAGCCTAACCACACCCCGCCCGAATTAGGCAACGCGGGTGTGCCCTAATCACGATCCGGACCCCGGCCGCGCCCCGGTAGTCCGTATCAAATGGGTCGACGACAACGCCCGGGCACGACCCGTATGACACGGACTATCGCGGCTGAGGCAGTGCCGGGCTGGTGCGGTGCCGGGCTGGCGCCGTACGCCGGCGGGACGCCTCAGATGGGCGTGCGGTGGAAGTTCTGGAACGAGCGGCTCGGCGTCGGCCCCCGCTGGCCCTGGTAGCGCGAGCCGTACTTCTCCGATCCGTACGGGTGCTCGCTGGGCGAGGAGAGCCGGAAGAAGCAGAACTGGCCGATCTTCATGCCGGGGTAGAGCTTGATCGGGAGCGTCGCAACGTTGGCGAGCTCGAGGGTGACGTGGCCGGAGAAGCCCGGGTCGACGAAGCCGGCGGTCGCGTGGGTGAGCAGGCCGAGGCGACCCAGCGACGACTTGCCCTCGACGCGCGCGGCGACGTCGTCGGGCAGGCTGATCACCTCGTACGTCGAGCCGAGCACGAACTCGCCCGGGTGCAGGATGAACGGCTCGTCGCCCTCCGGCTCGACCTCGCGGGTCAGGTCGGACTGGTCGGCCATCGGGTCGATGTCGGGGTAGCGGTGGTTCTCGAAGACGCAGAAGTAGCGGTCGAGGCGCACGTCGATGCTCGACGGCTGCATCATCTGCGGGTCCCAGGGATCCAGCGCGATCCGTCCGGCGTCGATCTCGGCGGTGATGTCGCGGTCGGAGAGCAGCACGCGGCCGACCCTAACCCTGCTTCGCGCCCGCGTGGAGGGCTGATCACAATGGAGCCGTGACCTTCCACCGCTACGTCGCCCTGGGCGACTCGTTCACCGAGGGCGTGGGCGACCCCGACCCCTCCCGCCCCAACGGGCTGCGCGGCTGGGCCGACCGCGTCGCCGAGGTGCTCGCCCAGCAGAGCGACGACTTCGGCTACGCCAACCTCGCCATCCGCGGCCGCAAGCTCGCGCCGATCGTCGCTGAGCAGCTCGACGCCGCCATCGCGCTCCAGCCCGACCTGGTCACCATCCACGGCGGCGGCAACGACGTGCTGCGCCCCCGCGTCGACCTCGACGCCCTCGCCCGGACCTACGACGACGCCATCGCCCGGCTCACCGCCACCGGCGCCCGGGTCGTCATGTTCACCATCTTCGACCCGGGCGGCCGCGGCATCTACGGCCCCGTGCGCGGCCGGATGGCGATCTTCAACGAGTGGGTGCGCGAGATCGCCGACCGCCACGGCGCCACCGTCGTCGACATGTGGCGCATGCGCGACGTCGAGATCGACGGCGCGATGGACACCGACCGGATGCACCTCAACTCCTCCGGCCACGCCTACATGGCCCACGCCGTCCTCGAGGCGATCGGCGTCGAGCACGGCGAGGATCCCGTCGTCGTCGAGCCCCTGCCGGTGCTGCCCCGCGGCGAGCAGTGGCGCGCCAACGCCCAGTGGGCGCGTACGTTCCTCGTCCCGTGGGTGCACCGCCGCATCACCGGCCGCTCCTCCGGCGACACCGTGAGCGCGAAGCACCCGGGCTTCTCGCGCATCGGCCAGTAGCCTCCGGTAGTGTTCGGCGCGCTGTCCCCGGACGGCGCTGCGGATGTAGCTCAGTTGGTAGAGCGCGACCTTCCCAAGGTCGATGTCGCGAGTTCGAGTCTCGTCATCCGCTCCAGTTGCTGCCCACCCGCGCCACCCCTCCCCCCGGGGTAGTCCGTGTCATTCGGCACCTCCCGGCGGTCCTCGCCGGTGCCACATGACACGGACTATCGGCGTGCGCCGAACTACCGCGATGTAACTCCTGGGGCGACTTGCGACTTGTGTGACCAGAGGGGACAGTGAGGCGTTCGTCTTTCCCGGATCGAGGTCCTTCCCCATGCATCTCCTCCCCCGCCGCACGCCCCGGACGCTGGCCCACCGCATCGCCGCCGACGACGTACGCCGTCCGCTCTGGCGCCACCCCGCCACCATCGCGGCGGCTGCGCTTGCGCTGACCCTGGGCGCGGTGCCGTTCCTCCCCGACTCCCCTGAGGGCGACGACGGACGGGGGGCGATCGCGCCGGCCGCCGAGGCGACCGCGTCTCCCGGGGCGACCTCCGGGCCGGGCCGGGTGACGCCGGAGATGCGGGCCGAGATCGACCGCGTGGTCGCCGCGGGCGCGAGCCTCGACCGTGCCGCCGGGCGGACCGCGCGGGCGCGCGCCTCGGTGCGGTGCGCGACCTTCGAGGGCCAGCGCTACTGCCTCGGCTTCGGGTGGACGAACCAGTCGGCCGAGGCCCTCGCGGCCCGGCTCGTGTCGCGTCCCGTCGCCGGGCGCGAGCGCACCGGCGACCTCGACGCGCAGGCCTTCGTGGCCCGCAGCGCCCGGCGTACGGCCTCCGCTCGCGCCGCGGCCGACCGCGCCGAGCTCGTCGCCGCCGCGCAGGCGGTCGGCAAGGTGTGGATGCTCCGCCACGAGATCCAGGGCGTCGCGCTGCCCGCTGACTTCGCCGGCCGTCACCCCGAGGTCGGCGCCGGCGCCGGCGCCGAGGGCCGCGTCACCGCGAAGGGCTTCGGCGCGAGCTACCCCACGAGGTTCTCGATCCTCGAGAAGTCGCAGGTGGCCGCGCAGAACCAGACCTGGTGGTGCGGGCCGGCCACGATGCAGGCGATCGGGTGGGGCAACGACCAGAAGCGGAAGAATCAGGCCTACTGGGCGCGCCGCCTCGGCACGACGTCGGCCGGCACCGCGATCACCGACATGGTGCGGGTCGTCAACAACAAGACCGACTACGACGACGAGGCGCACGCCGGCCCCTACGTCACCCTCGACATCAGTGACTTCACCTTCAAGCAGTGGTACCGGCTGATGATGCGCCACGTACACGACTACCGGGCGCCCGTGGTCCTGCACCCGGTCCTGCTCAGGCAGTACTACCCCTACCTCGACGACGACGCGAGCGGCCACTTCCAGGTCGGGCGCGGCTTCGACCAGAACCCCGGCGGCAACCCGCAGCTCGGCTACTTCGAGCCCTGGGACCAGTCCAGGTTCGACCCCAGCGAGCCGGCCATCGGTCGCGTGCAGTGGCGCAACGCCTATCGCTCCTACCGCGCGAACCTCGACCACTTCCAGCACAACATCGGGGTCTGACGTGCGGCGTACGGCGCTCGCGCTGGCGCTGCTGCTCGCCCTCGCCGGCTGCGGCACGGACGACGACCCCGCGCCCGGCAGCGGCGGCACCAGCAGCGGCGGAGGCGCCAGCAGCGCGCCCAGCGCCCCTGCCGGCAGCGCCGCGATCGACGGCACCCGCGACGACCCGACCGCCGTCGAGCCGAGCGACGCGCTCCTCGACTGGCAGGACACGGGTGTCCCGGCCGGGGTCGGCTACGTGAAGGGCCCGCGCTGGGAGGCGCTGTCAGACCAGGGCGACACCCGCGTCGACCTCCAGGCCGACGGGATGTCGACCTCGGTCGTCGCCGGCAGCGGCCGCACGATCTCCGAGGTGCTGATGAGCCAGGACTGGGCGGTCGTGGTCCGCCAGGACCGGGCCGAGACCGACCCCAGCCAGGTCGTCGCCGTCGACCTGGCGACCGGCGAGCAGCGCGACGTCGTCTCGCCGGCCGCCGCGAGCGGCGGGTCGTGGGCGCTCAGCGGCGGCGACCTGTACTTCCCCACGTACGGCGACGGCAACGCGTACTGCCTCGCGACGGCCGCGCTCGCGGACGCCAACGGCGAGGACGGCTGGTGCGCGCCCGCGCGCTCGGGGTTCTCCGGGCTGACCGCCAGCGCGGACGGCGTCGCGATGATGACCTTCGACGACGCGCGCCCGGTCGCGTGCCGCACGCTCGACGTCCTCGACGGCAGCGGCGTCCCGCAGCCGGTCGAGGGCCCCACCGACTGCCTCGGCTGGGACGTGGCGGCGACGCCGGACGGCGTCGTGTGGTCCGAGGTGCCCAAGCCGCGACGCCAGGAGGAGGCCCACCTCTACGCCTCCGTCGACGGCGCGTACGCCGACCTCGGCCCGGGCACGACCGGCAGCGTGCTGCCGTGCGGCGACTCGGTCTTCTTCGTCCGCGACCCGCAGTCGCCCGACGAGCCGGCCCGCCTGATGCGGTGGACGCCCGACCACACCCTGCAGGTGGCCTACGAGTCCACGTCGACGGGCAACGCGTTCCTCGGCGAGCCGGTCTGCGGCGGCGGCGTGATCACCCTCTCGTCGTTCGGGGAGCAGGGGGACGAGCACGTCTGGGCTAACGTCGGCTGACGTGAGCTTCACCGGATTCCCCGTCGCCGCGCTCGACTTCTACGACGACCTCGAGGTCGACAACACCAAGTCGTTCTGGGAGTCGCACAAGCACGTGTGGCAGGAGTCGGTGCAGGCGCCGATGAAGGCGCTGATGGCCGCGCTGGAGCCGGAGTTCGGCACCGCGAAGGTGTTCCGCCCCTACCGCGACGTCCGCTTCGCCAAGGACAAGACGCCCTACAAGACCCACCAGGGCGCCTTCGTCGGCGTCGCCCCCGCGACGGGGTGGTACTTCGAGATCTCCCCGCGCGGCACCCGCGTGGGCGCCGGGTTCTACGACGCCGACGGCGGGCGGCTCGCCGCGGTCCGCGAGGCGATGGCCGACGAGAAGACCGGTGCGGCGCTCGACCGGCTGCTCAAGCGGCTCGCGAAGGCCGGCTTCGACGTCGGCGGCGACCAGCTCAAGACCTCGCCGCGCGGCTACGACGCCGACCACCCCCGCATCCACCTGCTGCGCCACAAGCAGCTCTTCGTGGGCCGCTCCTACGGCTTCGAGGCCGAGGCCCTCGACGCCGGCCTCGCCGACCGCGTGCGCGAGGACTGGCGCACGCTGCGCCCGCTGGTCACCTGGCTGAGCGCCGTGCGGGTCGACTGAGCCTCACGCGTACCAGGCATCGGTCGTCGCGAGCGCCTGCAGCTGCTCGAGGGTGAGCACCGGCGAGTCCGCGACGACGTCGCCCTGCTTCTCGTCGGTGGTGTTGCGCGCGATCACGTCGATCTGCCAGCCGTCCGCGGTCGCGAGCGTGACGGTGCGCTCCTGGAAGGAGTCGGGCACGCCGGCCCCGCCACTGGCGTACGCCTCCTGGCGCAGCAGGCGAGAGCCGTCGTCGAGCGTGGTGCAGTCCACGTCGGGCGCGGGGTCGCAGACGTGGCTCGGCGCGAGCGGCGCACCGCCGTCCTCGACGACCAGCGGGTTGTTGTACCAGCGGATGCGGAACGAGACCTGCGCCCCCTCGACCGTGGCGTAGTAGAGCCGTGGGCGGTCCTGGCCCGACTCGTCGACCTCGACGGCCCGCACGTCCGTGGCCCCGGTCATCTCCCTCAGCGTGTCCGACATCTGCTGGGGCGACACGAGCGGGCGCAGCTGGTCGGCAGGAGGCGCGCGGTCGGGGTCGGCGGCACGGGTCGTCACCTGGTCACGGCGATCCGCGACCTCCGAGCCGGTGCTGTCGGGGTCGCCGAGGTGGGGCACGACGGCCGCCAGCGTGCCGATGACGCCGATCACGGCCAGCGAGGCGACCGCCGTGCCGATCCGGGCGCGGCGCTGCCGGGCGCGACCGCGGGTGATGCCGCCGCTGACCAGGCGGTCGACGTCGGGGGTGAGGCCGTCGCTGCCGCGGCGGAGCAGCTCGGTGACGCCGGTGTCCTCGGTGGGCATGGGATCTCCTAGATCTCGAGCAGGTCTCGGAGGGACGGGCCCAGCACGGCACGGAGACGCTCGAGCGCGCGGAGCGTGCGGTTGCGCACGGCACCCGGACTGACCCCGAGGGCGTCCGCGGTGTCGGCGACCGACACGTCCTCGAGGTAGCGCAGCACCAGGACCGCGCGGTCCATCGGTGCCAGCTGGGCCAGCGCGTCCCGGAGGGCGAGCGAGGTGGCGGTGTCGCCACCCGGCCCGGTCCCGTCGGGCTGCTCGGGCAGCCGCTCGATCGGTGTCTCGTGGTTGCTGCGACGGCGCTGGGCACTGATGTAGGTGCGGGTCAGCGTCGTGTGGGCGTACGCGACCGGGTGCTCGATCGGTCCGCCCAGGCGGCGGTGCCACCGCACGTAGACCTTGGCCAGCGTCTCCTGGACGAGGTCCTCGGCACGGTGCGCGTCGCCGCACATGAGCCACGCGGCGCGGTAGAGCTGAGGTGTGCGCGCCAGCGCGAACTCCTCGAACTCCTCCTGCGTGCGGGGCATGTCTCTCCCTGGTTGTCTCGGCGTCACCCGTGAGACGCAGCCCGGGGCCGCGGCGTCACACCACCGTAGGCACCGATCTCACCGACCCGCAGAGTTCGACCGCCCGAGGGCGCGTGTTCACCCCCGTGTCGAGCGCCGCGAGGACGCTGGTCGCATGGCCAAGCGACTGTTCCTGCTCCACATCGGCCCGCACACCGTCGACGCCCTCGCGATGGCCGAGACGCTCGCCGTCGGCGGGGTCGCGCTGCCCGACGTGGGCGAGCCGACGCTGCGGCACGCCGGGATCGAGCTCACCCGGACCCACAAGGCCGCCGGGCTCAAGCGCGCGCAGGTCGAGGGCTCCTGGGCCCGGGTGTGCCGTCGCGCCTGGAAGTCACGCACCGACTGCTTCGCCAGCGTGCCGGAGCTCTTCGACGCCGCGCCCGAGCAGGTCGCGCTCGCCCTCGACGGCCTGGCCGGGATGAAGGCGGTGCTGATCCTCACCAGCGGCTTCTCGGCCCTGCCGCCCGCCGCGTGGACCTCGCAGGTCCGGCCCCACCGCACCCACGTCCTGCCCTCCCACCTCGACGCCGAGCAGCTGGCCGCCCAGGTCGCCCGCATCGCGCTGATGGAGGAGGAGGCGCGCCTCGACAAGCGCCTGGCCCGGATCGGGCGCCGGCGCAAGCAGGTCGACCGGCGGCTGGCCGCCTGACCTCGGGATTTCCCCGGATGTCCGGGGAAGTCTCCGCCTCGAGGTCGAAACTTCGCGCGCGAGGCGGAGGTTTCGACCGCGAGGTCCGCGTCAGTGCGGCTGCCAGGCGTCGTCGTCCTCGGTCAGGGCCTTGATGCCTTCAGGCAGCGTGGCGTCGGCGAGGTCCTGGATGGTGACCTGCTCGAAGACCGAGCGCAGCGAGCTGCGCGCCGCGATCCAGACGTGCTGCAGCACCTGCGCGGACTCGTCGTACTCCACCGCCTCGGGCCGCAGGCCGTAGACCGAGACCAGCGGCCCGTCGACGGCGCGGATCACGTCGGCGACCGTCACGCTCTCGGGCTTGCGCGCGAAGCGCCACCCGCCCGACTGGCCCCGCTGGGAGACCACCACGTCGGCGCGACGCAGGTCGGCCAGGATCGCCTGGAGGAAGCCGTGCGGGATGCCCTGCGCCTTGCCGAGCTGCTCGGCGCTGACCGCCGCCCCGTCAGCGCGCACTGCGATCTCGATGAGCGCCCGCAGGGCGTAGTCGGCTTTGGCGGAGACGCGCATGCGGCCAGTTTGTCAGATGTCTCTACCGACTCACTGCTCGTCGGCCCCACCGCTCGTGCACACCCGGCCGGCGGAGGCGCTCGCAGCGCCCGCACACGCACGTACGCCGCCGGCCCCGGGGCGGGAGGCGGCGGCGTACGGGTGGGGGCTCGGAGGTCAGGCGGTGACCGGCTCGAGGTCGCGCTCGTCGTCGGCAGCGGCGCGCGAGGCGCGCTCCTGGCGGACGGCCCAGACGATGCCGGAGATCCACAGGACGAAGATGACCGCGGCGGCGGCGGCCACACCGACGCCCGGGACGCCGACGGCCTCGAGGAGGGTCTTGGAGTTGGTGAGGATGATCAGGCCGCCGGCGGCGACGCCGAGGACGCGAGCCGCGAGCCGCTTGACCAGCCAGGCCGCCACCGGGGCGGCGACCACGCCGCCGGCGAGCAGCGCACCGGCGTAGCCCCAGTTGATGTTGGCGGCGCCGAGGCCGAAGAGGAAGCCGAGCGAGCCGCCGACCGCGACGACGAACTCCGAGGTGTCGATCGAGCCGACGACCTTGCGGGGCTCGAGGCGACCGCTGGAGAGCAGCGAGGTCGTGCCGACCGGGCCCCAGCCACCGCCACCGACGGCGTCGAGCGTGCCGGCCACGAGGCCCATCGGGGCCAGGAACAGCGCGGAGGGGTGGCCCTTGAAGGTGGGCCGCTCGCCGCCGAGCTTGAGGAAGCGGTAGACGACGTAGAAGCCGAGGCTGAGCAGGATGACCGAGACGACCGGCTTGGCGACCGCGGCGTCCATGTTGGACAGCAGCGTGGCGCCGAGGAACGCGCCGATGAAGCCGGGCAGCGCCAGGATCGACACCGTGCGCCAGTCGACGTTGCCGAGCTTGTGGTGCGAGGCGCCGGAGACCAGCGAGGTGCCGATCTCCGAGAAGTGCACGGCGGCCGACGCGGCGGCCGGGGCCACACCGACGGCGAGCAGCAACGTCGACGACGTCACCCCGTAGGCCATGCCGAGCGAGCCGTCGATGAGCTGGGCCAGGAGGCCCACGACTCCGAGAACGATGAGCTTGCGCACGGCGAGCTCCTTCCATCAGGTCCGGGATGCGGATCGGTGGCGCTCGGCGGGGTCGCGGCGCACAGAGTTTGTCGGGTGAAAGACTAGACATACTTTCAGTGATAGACAAAACCGATCTAGTGTCCGGCGTGGCCTTTCGCTGGTGATCTACCCGCATCTGGGGACGAGCGCCGCGTCCAGCCGGGTGACTCGAGCGGACCAATGTCCGCTCGACGCCCGCCATACCGTGCGTCTAGCGCCTACCGCGTGCGTCCAGCGACCACGCCGGTCGACGAGTCCCGGCCCGGGCGCCCCGCGACCACGACCGTCGTCGAGCGACCCGGGTCCGCTCGAGCCGGGCGGGACACCGATGTGATCGCCGCCATCCGAGCTGATCGGCCGTTCGTGTTGCGCGACGCGCGCTCGCGAGGCATCATTTTGTTACCGGTGAGTAGCAGCCTGCTCGCCCCCCGCAAACGCAACGACGGAAGACGTGGAAGCCGTGAGCCACTACAAGACCAACCTGCGCGACATCGAGTTCAACCTCTTCGAGGTGCTCGGCCGGGACGAGGTGCTCGGCACCGGTCCGTTCGGCGACGTCGACGCCGACAGCGCCCGCGAGATCCTGCGCGAGGTCGAGCGCCTCTCCCGCGAGGACCTCGCCGCCTCGTTCGAGGACAGCGACCGCAACCCGCCGGTCTTCGACCCCGCCACGCACACCGCGCCGGTGCCCGCGTCCTTCAAGGCCTCCTACCAGGCCTGGATGGACTCGGAGTTCTGGCGCCTGCAGGTCTTCGAGGAGATGGGCGGCACCCCCGCCCCGTCGTCGCTGATCTGGGCGATCGGCGAGATGGTCCTCGGCGCGAACGCCCCGGTCTGGATGTACGCCGCCGGCCCCGCCTTCGCCAACGTCGTCCACCGCAACGGCAACGAGCGCGACAAGAGCGTCGCCCAGTACATGGTCGACCGCCAGTGGGGCTGCACCATGGTCCTCACCGAGCCCGACGCCGGCTCCGACGTCGGCGCCGGTCGCACCAAGGCCACGCCCAACGACGACGGCTCGTGGAACATCACCGGCGTCAAGCGCTTCATCACCAGCGCGACCCACGACATGAGCGAGAACATCATGCACCTCGTCCTCGCGCGCCCCGAGGGCGTCGAGGGCGCGGGCGGCCCGGGCACCAAGGGCCTCTCGCTTGTTCTGGATGCCCGAGCACCACTTCGACCTCGAGACCGGCGAGCTGACCGGCGAGCGCAACGGCGTCTACGTCACCAACGTCGAGCACAAGATGGGCATCAAGGTGTCCAACACGTGCGAGGTCACCTTCGGCGACCCGCAGGTCGGCGGCGGCGAGGCCGCCAAGGGCTGGCTGCTCGGCGAGGTGCACGACGGCATCGCGCAGATGTTCCAGGTCATCGAGAACGCCCGCATGATGGTCGGCACCAAGGCCATCGCGACCCTCTCGACCGGCTACCTCAACGCGCTCGAGTTCGCCAAGGAGCGCGTGCAGGGTGCCGACCTGACCCAGGCGGCCGACAAGACCGCCCCGCGCGTCACGATCACCCACCACCCCGACGTACGCCGCTCGCTGATGACGCAGAAGTCGTTCGCCGAGGCCATGCGCGCCCTGGTGCTCTACACCGCGACCTGGCAGGACCAGGTGATGCTCGCCGAGCACGCCGGCACCGCCGACTCCGAGGAGGCGCGCCTCGCGGCCGCGGTCAACGACCTGCTGCTCCCCATCGTGAAGGGCTACGGCTCCGAGCGCTCGTGGGTGCTGCTGGGCACCGAGTCGCTGCAGACCTTCGGTGGCTCCGGCTTCCTGCAGGAGTACCCGATCGAGCAGTACGTCCGCGACGCCAAGATCGACACCCTCTACGAGGGCACCACCGCGATCCAGGGCCAGGACTTCTTCTTCCGCAAGATCGTCAAGGACCAGGGCCGCGCCCTGGGCCACCTGGCCAAGGACATCGAGGGCTTCATCGCCTCCGAGGCCGGCAACGGTCGCCTCAAGAACGAGCGCGCGCTGCTCGCCACCGCGCTCGAGGACGCCAACGCCATCGTCGGCCACATGATCAACGACCTGATGTCCTCGCAGGACGACCAGCGCAACATCTACAAGGTCGGCCTCAACACCTCGCGCCTGCTGATGGCGCTCGGCGACGTGGTCTGCGCCTGGCTGCTGCTCCGCCAGGCCGACGTGGCCCTCGGCAAGCTCGCGGGCGAGGTCTCGGCCAAGGACAAGACGTTCTACGAGGGCAAGGTCGCCGCGGCGCAGTTCTTCGCCCAGACCAACCTGCCCCGGATCAGCGCCGAGCGCGCCATCGCCGAGGCGACCACGCTCGACCTGATGGACCTCGACGAGGCGGCCTTCTGACCGATCCGCTCCGCCACCTCGCTGGTTGAGGTGCGAGGAGCGCCAGCGACGAGCCTCGGAACCTGCCTCACGGCGCATGGTTTCGAGGCTCGCTGCGCTCGCACCTCAACCACCGAGGGAGCGCTCGCACCTCGACCGTACGCCCCTGTAACGCCGGGTTAGCGCTTGTACCCACCCCCTTGCATGGGGGTGGGTACAGCACTCAACCCGGCGTTACAGCGTCCGGGGCTGGCGCGCCGTGAGCTCGCAGCCCCACCAGCACCGACCTCCCGGCGACAGATGACAGGTGTCACGGTGAGGTCGTGACAACTCCGCGAGGGCCGGCGGGCCGCGCGCGCACATGCTGGTGCCATGAGCGACACCCCACGACCTTCTTCTCCTCCGCTGCGCTCCCCCGAGCAACGCCGCGGCGACCCCGTCGGCACTCCAGCGATCCGCGCCACCGGGCTGCGCAAGCAGTTCCGCCAGGCTGACGGCACCCCGGTCGTCGCCGTCGACGGCATCGACCTGACGGTCCGGCCCGGGGAGATCGTCGCCTTCCTCGGTCCCAACGGCGCCGGCAAGACCACGACGGTCGACATGCTCCTCGGGCTGACCCGCCCGGACGGCGGCACGCTCGAGGTGTACGGCACCGACCCCGCCACGGCCGTACGACAGGGCCTGGTGTCCGCCGTCATGCAGACCGGGGGGCTGCTCAACGACTTCACCGTCGGCGAGACGGTCGCCGCCATCGCCGCGCTGCACGGGCGCCGCGACCGGGTGGAGGAGGTGCTCGAGCGCGCCGGGCTCACCGCCATCGCCAAGCGCCGGGTGCAGGCCTGCTCGGGAGGCGAGCAGCAGCGCCTGAAGTTCGCCCTGGCGCTCGTGCCCGACCCGGAGCTGGTGATCCTCGACGAGCCGACCACCGGGATGGACGTGACCACGCGCCAGGCCTTCTGGGAGACGATGCGCGCCGACGCGGCGCAGGGCCGGACGATCGTGTTTGCCACGCACTACCTCGCCGAGGCCGACGAGTTCGCCGAGCGCACGGTGCTGATGAAGGACGGCCGGATCGTGCAGGACGGGGCGACCGCCGACGTGCGCGCCGCCTTCGGCGGACGCACCGTGTCGTTCCGCCCGCCCGCCGAGGTCGTCGACGCCCACGGGCTCGACCCGGCCTGGCTGGCGAAGGTCGAGGCGGCCCTCGCGCCGCTCGGCGTCCATGACCTCGAGGTGTCCAGCGCCAGCCTGGAGGCCGCCTTCACCGCCCTCACCCGTGACGACGAGCTCGAAGGAGCCGACCGATGAGCACCACGTCCAGCCTCCCGCCCAGCACGCCGCACCCGACCGCGGCCGCCGCACGCGCCGGGCGTGCGCCCGTCACCACCTCGCGCTTCTCGGCCGTGCTGGCCTTCGGCCTGCTCGACCTGCGTCGCCGCCTGCGCAGCCGCACGGAGATGTTCTTCGTGGTCGCGCTGCCGGCGTTCTTCTACCTCGTCTTCGGCCTCGGCGACGACGAGCGCGTCGGCAGCGGCAACGTCGCGATGTACGTCATGATCTCGATGGCGGCCTACGGCGCCGTCACCGCGACGACCAGCGTCGCCGGCAGCGCCGTGCTGGAGCGGACGCTCGGCTGGGGGCGACAGCTCGCGCTCACGCCGATGCGGCCGCTGACCTTCGTCCTGGTCAAGACCGCCATCGCCATGACGATCGCCGCGGTCCCCATCGCCCTGATCTTCGCCATCGGCGCGGCCACCGGCGCCCGCGGGACGGTCTCGGACTGGGTCCTCGCGGCGCTGATCGTGTGGCTCGGGTCGAGCCTCTTCGCGATCTACGGCCTGGCGGTCATCTCGTGGTTCCGCTCCGAGAACGCGGTCGGCATCGCGTCGGGACTGATCGTGATCATGGCCTTCCTCGGCAACGTCTTCACCCCGATGTCCGGCCTCGTCCTCGACATCGGCCGCTTCACCCCCCTCTACGGCTACGCGGCACTGGCGCGCTACCCGCTCACCGACGGCGCGACCGGGTCGGGCTCGCACGACCCGCTGTGGCTGCCCATCGCTAACGTGGCCGCGTGGACGGTGATCTTCACCCTGATCGCGGTGGTGGCGACGAGGCGGGCGCGGGAGCGGGTGTGAACCCCGGACCGAGCGCGAGCGGGCCGGCGCTGCCCGAGAACCCCTGGGAGAGGTGGGGGTGGGCGTTCGCCGCGATCTGGCTGGTCTTCCTGGTCTTCCCGATCCTGGCCGTCGCCGACTCCGACGCGGGCCTGCCCGCCCGGCTCGGCACCCTGCTCTGCATCGCGGGCTTCGCCGTGGCCAACGTCCTGGGCTACTCCCCGCGCCTCGGCCCGTGGTGGGCGCTGGCGATCATGGTGGCGCTGGCCCTCGCGAGCGTGCCGGTGATCGGCATCGGGGTCATCTCCTTCACCCCCTACCTCGCCATCCTGTCCGCCCTCGAGCTGCCGTCCCCGTGGTGGAAGCGCGCCGCGGTCTTCTGGGCCGTCGTGCCGCTGCTGTCGCTGCTCGACATCGACGGCTTCCCGACCTTCTTCTTCCTGATGCTGTGGCCGGTCATGATCGGCGGCGTGATGCTGCGGATCTTCGGCGAGCGCGAGCACCTCGCCTACGAGGCGCGCGGTGTGCACGCCCTCGTGGCCGAGCGCGAGCGCGTGGCCCGCGACGTCCACGACGTGCTGGGCCACTCGCTGACCGCGCTGTCGGTGAAGGCCGAGCTCGCGGCCCGGCTGATCGACATCGACCCGGCGCGCGCCAAGGCCGAGCTCGAGTCGATCCAGACGACGGCGCGCCAGGCGCTCGCCGAGGTGCGGGCCACCGTGGGAGGCCTGCGGGCGGGCAACCTGGAGGCCGAGATCGCCGCCGCGCCGCTCGTCCTGGCCGACGCCGGGGTCTCGACGCGGGTCGTGGGCGACCTCGCCGACACCGACCCGCGCCACCGGGCGCTGCTGGCCTGGGTGCTGCGTGAGTCGGTGACCAACGTCGTACGCCACGCGGGCGCGGGCTCGGTCGTCATCGAGCTCGGGCCGCGCGGGCTGGCCGTCACCGACGACGGTGCCGGCCCGACCGGCCCCGAGGGCAACGGCCTGCGCGGGATGCGCGAGCGGGTCCAGGGCGCGGGCGGCACGCTGACCGTCGCACCGGCTGGACCCGGGACCCGGGTGGAGGTGGGACTCCCGTGATCAAGCTGCTGCTGGCCGACGACCAGGCCCTCGTGCGGGGCGCGCTCGCCGCGCTGCTCGACCTCGAGCCCGACCTCGAGGTCGTGGCCCAGGTGGGACGGGGGGACGAGGTCGTCGACGCCGCACGCACCTCGGGCGCCGACGTCTGCCTGCTCGACATCGAGATGCCCGGCATGACCGGCATCGACGCCGCCGCCGCCCTCCGCGTCGCGCTGCCGGGCGTACGGTCGCTGGTCGTGACGACCTTCGGACGCCCGGGCTACGTCCGTCGCGCGATCGAGGCCGGCGCGTCGGGCTTCGTCGTCAAGGACACCCCGTCGCGCCAGCTCGCCGACGCCGTACGCCGGGTGCACGCCGGTCTCCGGGTGATCGACCCCGACCTCGCGGCCGAGTCGCTGATGGACGGGTCCAGCCCGCTCACCGACCGCGAGCGCGAGCTGCTGACGCTCGCGCTCGACGGGTCGACGGTGTCGACGATCGCGGCGGGCGTGCACCTCTCGGAGGGCACGGTGCGCAACCACCTGTCGGCCGCCATCGGCAAGACGGGGGCGAGCACCCGCAGCGAGGCCGCCCGGATCGCGCGGGACCGCGGCTGGCTCTGAGTCGCCGCGCCCCGACAGGGCGCGGGCACGACCTCAGACGTCGCGGCGCTGCTCGACGTGGGTGGTGCGCGAGCGCTGGTTGTTCATCACCAGGGCCGGCGCGAGCGAGGGGCGGGCCCCGCCGTCGAGTGACCGCCGCGTCCCTGGCTCAGCGTGCCCTGCCGGCGACCAGCTTCTTGCTGACCTCTGCGCCGGACGCCTTCGCGGTGACCGTGACCGAGATCTTCCTGCCCTTCATGGGCGCGGTGATCCTCAGCCTCGGCTTCGTGGCCCCAGCGATCCTCCTGCCCCCGGCGTACCACCGGAGCCGGTAGGACACCGAGGTGCGGAAGGAGGCGTCGAGGCCCGTGACTCGGACCTTCCGGCCCACCTTCGCGGCGCCCTTGAGGTCCAGGTCCGCGAGGATCGCGGTCAGTGCGGCGGTGGTCGTGACCACCGGTGCGGGCGTCGGGGTCGGAGGAGGGGCGGGAGGCGCGATCAGCTGCGCGTCGACCCCGGCGAACGCGTCGCCCGCCTTCAGCACGATGTCCTGCCCGTCATCGAACCGGTCCTGGTCGTTCCAGGTCTCGCGGACGTCGACGTTGTCGATCACGGCGAGGAAGTGGACGCGGTAGGTGCCGGCCGGAAGGCCGTCGAGCACGTAGGTGCCGTCGGCGCGCGTGGCGACCGCCTTGTAGGCGATGGGCCACCACTCCCGGTCGACCCTGAGGTAGACCGAGGCGAACGCGCCGTGGATCGGTGCACCGGTTGCGTCGGTGACGCGGCCGGACACCTGGGCGTCACGAGCGAGCACGGCATCGATGCCGCCGCGCGTCTCGCCGGTGGCCAGGACCACGTCGGTGGCGGTGTGGACGAGAGGCTGGTCGGCGTACCACTCGGTGGCGTACGCGCTCGGGGCGTCGACGTCCGGGCCGTCGTCGAACCCGAGTCGATACGTGCCCGCGGGCAGGCCGCCGACGTCGTAGGTGCCGTCCGCGGAAGTCCGGAAGACGACGGTGTGGTCGGTCTGCGCGTACCTGCCGAAGTGGCCGTAGACCCTGGTGGCCTCCACGCGGACGTCCCCGACCCCGGCCCCGTCCGGCCCCGTCACCGTGCCGGTCAGGTGTGCCGAGGGGGCGAGCTCGGCGTCCACGTCGGCGCCGTCGCCCGTCAGGTGGACGGTGTTCGCTCCGTCGACTTCGAGGGCGTCGACCCAGAACTCCTTCACGTACGCCCCGGCCCGGTCGTGGAACCCGACCCGGTAGTCGCCGGTCGGCAAGGAGATGGCGTAGTCGCCGCGCGCGTCGGTGTCGGTCGAGACCACGACGACCCAGCGGTCGTGCGGGTCGTCGAACTGGTAGACGTCGACCTCGATGTCGGGCAGCACCCCCGACACGCCGGTGACCGTGCCCGCAAGAGTGCCGTCGGCAGCGTGGGCGGCTGGGACGGCGGCGAGCGGCGCGGCGAGGACGGCGAGCGCGGTCACCACCTGGGCGAGACGACGGACGAGCATGGACAGGGCCCCCGGTATCGAACGCCGGCGCACTCCTCGCGCCGGTCGACCGGTGTGACGCCGCCGAGCGGCAGGAAGTTGTGGGACGCGGACGAGGGCCGGGCCCCGGGTGGGGTCCGGCCCTCGTCACGGGCAGTACGGGATCAGGCGTGGGTCAGCTGACCTTGCCGACCTTGAGCTTGACCGACTTCGTCGTGGATCCGGCGCTCGCGGTCACCTTGACCGAGAGCTTCGCGCCCTTCATCGAGGAGAGCACCTTGAGCTTGGACTTCGTGGCCTTCTTGATCTTCGTCGAGCCGGCGTACCACTGGAACGTGTAGCGGACGGCGGTCGAGGACCGGAAGAGCTTGTCGAGACCGGTGATCTTGAGGGTCGAGCCGACCTTCGGCTTGCCGGCGACGTCGAGGCCCTGGACGATCGCGGCGAGCGCGGCCGGGGCGGAGACCACGGGGGCCGGCGGGGTCACCACGGGCGGGGTCACCACGGGCGGGGCCACGACCGGCGGGGTCACGACCGGCGGGGCGGGAGCCGCAGCCACCGGTGCGGTAGGAGCGGAGATCGCGTAGGTGCGCTCGTAGCCCTCGCCGTTCACCGCGACGAGCACCGTGAGCTTCTTGCCGAGGTCCGCGGCGGTGGGGACGTAGGTCGCGCCCGTGGCGCTCTCGATCCACTCCTCGTCGTCGCGGAACCAGTAGTACTCGACGCCGGCGGGCGCCGGGGCCCAGGTGCCGGCCGTGGCAGTCAGGGTCGCGCCGACCTGTGCCGCGCCGGAGATGACCGGGGCAACGGTGTTGTCGAAGTACGGCAGCTGGACGGGGTCGTGCTCACCAGCGACGAGCTTCGCGTCGATGGCGCCGCTGTCCTCACCGGCCACGGTGCTGACCGGCGTGGCGTCCTGGAAGGTCGCGGCGTTGTCGTAGTACTCCCCGAGGTCCGCGGTCTCCTCCTGGTAGTCGTAGAACTCCACGACATAGGAGTCGTCCACGAGACCGTCGATCACGTAGGTGCCGTCGTCGCCGGTGGTGCCCCAGTCCACGACGTTCTGCTCGGCGTCGAGCGCGTACACCTCGGCACCGGCGACCGGGAGGTCGTCGGCGTCGGTGACGCGACCGGAGATCGAGGAGTACTCCTCCATCACCGCGGGCGGAAGCTGCTCGACACCACCCTCGGTGACGTCGACGTCCGTGCCTTCCTCGACCGTGGCGACGTCCTCGAAGTACTCGCTCTGGAAGCCGCTCGCGCTGAACTCCACGCGGTAGGTGCCGGCGGGGACGCCCGTCACGTCGTAGTCTCCGCTTGCGCCCACGATGTCGCCGTACAGGGTGGGCTCCCACGTGGTGCCGCCATCCTGGGCCGGGACCTCTGCCCACAGGCTGACGTAGGCCTCGAGCGGCACGTCGCCGGAGGCGTCCTCGACGGTGCCGACGACGTGGCCCGACAGGGCGAGGTCGGCGTCGACCTCGTCGTCGAGGACACCGTCGCCGACGGTGATCGTCCGAGCCTGGTCGAAGTCCAGGACGTTGTCGTAGGACTCGAGCACGTACTCCTGGTCCGGGCTCTCGAAGGTGACGCGGTAGTCACCGGCGGGGAGGTCGTCGAGCGAATAGGCACCCGTCTCGTCCGGAGCGACGTCGGCGACGGGGAGCCAGCCTCCGTCGGGGTCCTCGGTGTCCTGGATCCAGGCGATGGCCCTCACGGGCAGCGTGACGGCCTCGCCGTCATGGGTCAGCGTGCCGGAGATGGAGCTCTCGACGACGGCGTGGGCAGGCGCGACACCGAGGACGGTGGCGGCCAGCGAGGTGGCGAGGAGCGCGACGGCGGGCCGGCGCAGGGATGAAGACAAAGGATTTCCCCCACAGGAAAAGGGAGGCGGCGCTCGGATCGGGCCGCCTCGACCCGTGTGACGCTAGGTGCCGCGTCGGCGCACCGTGGCCGAACGCCACTTTTGCCCTCCTGCTACGCACCTGCGGGTGGCCCTACGCTCTCCCCCATGACCGACCAGGAGCACATGCTCGGCCTCGTCCAGGTGTGGTGGGAGGCGATCGACTCCTTCACCCGTCTGCTCGAGCACGTCGGCACGCGGGAGTGGTCGGCGCCGACCGACCTGCCCGGCTGGGACGTGCACGCCGTCACCGCACACACCGCCCACCTCGAGGCGCTGCTCGCGGGCCGGCCGCACGACGACGTCGAGGTCGGGGAGGTCGCCCACGCCCGCGGGTCGATGGGACGCTTCACCGAGCAGGGCGTCGTCGCCCGCCGCGGCGACCTGGCCCCCGACCTGATCAGCGAGATCCGGGAGGCCGCCACCGCACGGCACACCCGGCTGCTCGCCGACCCGCCGACCGACCCCGACGCACCGGCGCCGGGCCTGTTCGGAGCGATCGGCTGGTCGACCCTGACCCTGCTGCGCAACCGCCCGCTCGACGTCTGGATGCACGAGCAGGACGTGCGCCGCGCGCTCGGCCGGCCGGGCAACCTCGACTCCGCGGCCGCCGTGCACACCGCCGACTACCTCCTGGAAAGCCTGCCGATGGTCGTGGCCAGGCGGGCGCAGGCACCGGCGGGCAGCGTCGTGCGCGTCGAGGTCGCGGGTCACGCCCCGGTGAGCGCCGCGGTGGGCGAGGACGGCCGCGGCCGGCTCGTCGACGCGGCCACCGCGCCGACCTGCACGCTGGCCATGGACCGGGAGTCCTTCGTCGTGCTCTCCGGAGGACGACGTACGCCGCCCGCCGGCGCGGTCGCGGTCACCGGCGACACCGGGCTCGCCGAGCGGGTGCTCGGTGCGATGGGCGTGACCCCCTGAGCGGGCTCAGGACCGGTCACGCACCCTGACCAGCCCGGCGAGGGTCCCGACCCAGACCGTGCCCTCCGGGCCGAGGGTCACCTCCGAGCCGTCACTGCCGGCGAGCATCCCGGTGCCGGTGCGCACGCTCCATCGCCAGCGACCGGTGTCGACGTCCAGGGCCGTGAGGTACCACGCACTCACCCCGGTCAGGGTGGGTCGCTTGGTCCAGGCGTACGCCAGTCCCGAGGGCCAGCTCACGACGGCTCCCGAGGACGGTGCGACCCAGCCGGTGCTCCAGCGCTCGACGCACGAGCCGTCGACCACGTCGACGCGGGCGATGCCGGGGCTCGTGGTGAAGCCGAGCAGCGTGCTGCGCGGCGAGGAGTAGCCGTCGTTGTTGGTGACGACCACCGAGCCGCCCATCGGCGCCAGGGCGCTCGTCGTCGCGCCGTCGCCCTTGCCGAAGACCGCCTGACGGCACACCTGCCCGCCCGACGCGCGCTCGAGCACCACGACCTGCAACCGGTCGTCCACCTCGTCGGTGACCGCGACGGCGCCCCCGTCGAGCAGGACCGGCGGCGAGCCGCCGGCGTGCTCGGTCGGCGTACGCCACACCGGGGTCGGTACGCCGTCGGGGCCGGCGCCGAGGCGCTGCACCGCCTCGTCGGTGACCACGTAGACGCCGCCGTCGGGGTCGACGGCGAGGTCGTGGTCGACCTCCTCGCCCAGGTCCACCACCTGCACCGCGCCGCTGTCGGGCACGAGGGTGCCGACCAGTCCCTCGCGCGAGGCCCACCAGATCCGGCCCGACCAGTCGGGGGCGAGGGCGACCAGGCAGTCGCCGTAGGGGACGTAGGGCTTGAGGTCCCACGTCGCGTCGGTGGCCAGGTCCGGCTCGTTCTCGCCCGTCGCGGTCCGCACGGCAAGCACCTCGCGGTCCGCGGTCGCGACGACCGCGCGGTCGGACTGGTCGAGATAGAACGCGTCGCCCGCGCAGGTCTCGTCCTCGGGGAGCTCGCGGGTCTGCTCCGGTCGCATGTCGGACGGGTCGACGAGCCGCAGGGCCGGACCACCGCGACCGGTGCACATCGCGACCAGGAGGCCGGAGGAGGCGACGTCCATCCGCCCGCAGCGCTGCAGGCCGAACCACGCCGTGTCCACCTGCGGCTGCAGGCCGAGCGGGCCGGGACGCGCCGCAGCGGTCCCGGTGACGCGGAACGGGTTCTGCGGGGCCTCGGTGCTGACGGGGTCCGGCGCCCACGGACGACCGAGGTAGGACGGGCCGGCCAGCACGCCGGGAGCCGGCGGGATCGGGAGCCACCCGTCAGGCAGCACCACGACGAGGCCGCAGGCGGCGACGACGACCCCGGTTACCCAAGCCGTCAGTCGCCGGTCGAACCAGAGCCGGTCCTGCACCCACCACCGCACGCGCGGGACGCACAGCGCCACTGCGGCGGCCAGCAGGACGACCGGCCCCAGGGCGAGCCACAGGAGCACGAGCGCGCCGACCAGCCAGACCACCGGGCGACTCTAGGCGAGCAGCGGCGGCCCGCCCGGGAGGAACCGCGGGTGCCGGGCGGCGGCTGCGTCACACCCCGCCGCCGCCCGGCGGCCCCACGTCAGTCGGTCACGTGCCGCACCCGCGGCGCGGTGACCGTCAGCCCGGCGAACGAGCCGTGGCCCTCGCCGTGGCGCAGGAAGACCCGCGAGCGCCGCGGGACCGGGACCAGGCCGCGCGGCACCTCGGCCATCACACCCATCCCTGTCACTGCCGGCGCGCTCCCCGGGACACGGCGCGGAAGCACCGTCTGCTCGAGCTCCCCGAGCTCCTTCAGCCGCCCGAGCAGCAGCCCGGCCCACTGGTCGACCTGCATGGCGTCCTGGTCGCTCATGACGACCAACTCCTCCCACTCATTCCCCCGGACGCCCCCCACGGACCGCCTGCGGCCACGCTAGGAGCACCTGTCGGCGATCGGGAACGGCGTAGGGCGAGCCTCCGGGGAGTCTTGATCTGCCGGCTGGACCACTGGTCCTCCTCCACCGGCACGTTGACGCGGCCTTGAGCCCGCTCGCGGCACCGTGCGGACTCCTCTCCGGGCCGGCTCACCGACCCGACCCCCCACGCGCAGAGGTGCCCCGTCCGGATCGGACGGGGCACCTCGGGACCAGGGACTCAGACGGTCCCGGGTCGTGCGGACGGACCGGCCCCCACCGGCCTCCGCGGTCGTGGCACCTGCGTCAGGACCCCCTGCGTCCCCGACGCCGGCTGCTCCACCGTGTCCCCCACCGCCCCGATCCGGATCATCGGTGTCTCCCCCGTGCCTCTCGTCGTGCTCCCCACGAGACGTTCCCCGCCCCTCACACATCAAAGAGGGGCGAGGGCCCCGGTTGATACACCCCAGGGCAGCGATTCGTGCGGATCGTCCGGCCGACGCCGCTCCCGGGGACGGCACGACCCCGCCGGCACGGGGCGCGGCGGGGTCGGCGGGGTCGTACGGCGGCTGGCTCAGGCGGCGGCCCGGGCCTCGCTCTCGAGCTTGCGGCCCAGCAGGCGGCGGGTGCGGCGGTCGCCGGTCGCCATCTTGTAGAGGATGGCGAGCTGCTGCGGCGCGTTCTTCTTGTTCGTCGTGGCCAGCCACCCGTTGGGCAGCGAGAGACGGATGACCTTGTGCCAGGCCGACGCGACCTGCTGCGGCATCGGGCGGGTGCAGTAGGTGAGGTCGTACTTCTCGAACAGGGCCTGCACCTTCGGCGCGATCTCGCCGTAGCGGTTGGACGGCAGGTCGGGGAAGAGGTGGTGCTCGACCTGGTGCGACAGGTTTCCGGTCATCAGGTGGAGCGCCTTGGAGCCCGAGATGTTGGCGCTGCCGAGCATCTGGCGGACGTACCACTCACCCTTGGTCTCGCCCTCGATCGAGCGCTTCTCGAAGGTCTCGACGCCCTCGGGGAAGTGGCCGCAGAGGATGACCGAGTTGGACCAGAGGTTGCGCACGATGTTGGCGGTGACGTTGGCGGCCAGCGTCGGCAGGAACGACCCGGTCGGGATCGAGAGCGCCGGGTGGACGACGTAGTCCTTCGTGGCCTGCTTGCGGATCTTGGTCAGCACCTGCTTGGCGCGGCGGCGGAAGTCGGGGTCCTTGGTCTGCTTCTTGGCGATGACCGCGCCCAGCTCGAGGTCGTAGGCGGCGATGCCGTACTCGAAGAACATGGCGTTGATGGCGCAGAACAGCGGCTGGGCCAGCGAGGCCGGCGTCCAGGGCTGGTCCTCGTCGACGCGCATGATGCCGTAGCCGAGGTCGTTGTCCTTGCCGATGACGTTGGTGTAGGTGTGGTGCAGCTCGTTGTGGCTGTGCTTCCACTGCTCGGCCGGCGAGGCCATGTCCCACTCCCAGGTGCTGGAGTGGATCTTCGGGTCGCGCATCCAGTCCCACTGGCCGTGGAGGATGTTGTGGCCGATCTCCATGTTGTCGAGGATCTTCGAGACGCTCAGGCCGAGCGTGCCGAGGATCCACGCCGGCGGGAACGAGCTGAAGAGCAGCACGGCGCGCGAGCCGAGCTCGAGCTTGCGCTGGGTGTCGATGACCCGGCGGATGTAGGCCGCGTCGCTCGCGCCGCGGGAGTCGACGACGTCCTGGCGGATCGCGTCGAGCTCGATGCCGATCTGCTCGATGTCGGCCTCGGTGAGGTGGGCGATCGGGTTGGTCTGGCCGAGGACGGCCTTCTTCTGGACGGTGGTCATGGCGCTCTCCCGGGGGGTCGGAGGTCAGTGGTCGATGTGGCAGGGGCCGGCGGCGGCGTTGATGCAGGTCTGCACCTTGAGGTCGCCCGTCTCGCCGGGCACGGCGGTGGTGATGGCGCCGTTGCGGAGGTCGCGGACGCTGCCCTCGCGCAGGGGGATGACGCAGCCCATGCAGATGCCCATGCGGCACCCGCTCGGCATCAGCATCCCGGCGTCCTCGGCGGCGTCGAGGATCGGCGTCGCGCCGTCGAGCTCGAGGGTGGTGCCGGAGGAGAAGGTGACCGTGCCGCCGTCGCCCGGCTCGACCCGCGCGGTGCGGAACTGCTCGGTGGTCAGGGTGATCCCCGCCGCGTCGTGGTGGGCGGCGAGCGCGTCGAGCAGGCCGGCGGGGCCGCAGGCGAGCGTGGACCGCTCGCCGAGGTCGGGCACGAGGGCGGCGAGGTCGTCGACCGCCAGCACGCCGTGCTCGTCGTCGTACCGCGCGACGAGGCGGATCGCGCCGGCGGCGTCGAGCGCCTCGAGGTCGCGGATGAAGATCGAGTGCGGGCGGCTCGGCGCGACGTGCACCACGACGATGTCGTGGACCGCGCTGCGCTCGGGGCGGAGCACGCCCTCGTCGGTGCTGGGGAACAGGTTGCGCAGCATGCCGATGACCGGCGTGATGCCCGAGCCGGCGGTGACCATGAGGAACTTGCCGCCCGCGGGCGGGAGGACGAACTCGCCGGCGGCCTGCTCCAGGTGGACCAGGGTGCCGGGGCGCGCCTCGTGGACGAGGTGGTTGCTCACCAGGCCGTCGGTCACGGCCTTGACCGTGATCGAGATCCGGCCGTCGCTGCGCGGGCCGTGGGTGAGGGAGTAGGCCCGCCACTGGCGTACGCCGTCGACGTCGATGCCGATGCGGAGGTACTGGCCGGGCACGTGGCCGGCCCAGTCGGCCCCGGGCCGGATCACGATCGTCGCGGCGTCGGCGGTCTCGGGGTGGACCGACTCGATGCGCCCGCGCAGGTCGGCGCCCGAGCGCAGCGGCGCGAAGAGGTCGAGGAAGTCGGACGGGAGGTAGGGCGTGGTGGCGGCCTCGGCGACGCGCATCGCGCGGTCGCGGAGCCGGGAGCCACGAGTCGTGCTGCTCGCACCCGGATCGAGGAAGGTCGTCATGGAACTACTGTGGCTGTTCACGGGCTCCGGTTCCTGCCTCGGGCACGTGAATCGGGGCTAGACTGTTGTTCGCTGCGAACAATACGTCTCGTCAGGAGCGCCATGACCACCCGAGGTGTGCGTCCCGCCACACAAATGCGGACCATCGTGGGTCTGGACCCCCAGGTGGCCGACGCGCTGCGCGCGCGGCTGCCCGAGGTCGCGGACCGGGTCGTGCTGACGATCATCGACGAGGTGCCGAGCTATGCCGGCGCGTTCAGCGGGCGGATGGGCGAGGTGATCCGCAACGCGGTGCAGCTCGCGCTCGGCGGCTTCCTCACCCTGGCCACCCGGCAGGACGGCAAGACTCCGCCCAAGGCCCCCGCGATCGAGGGCGCCTACCAGCTCGGGCGCGGCGAGGCGCGCAGCGGCCGCACGGTCGAGGCGCTGCTCGCGGCCTACCGCGTGGGTGCCCGGGTCTCCTGGCGCGACATGGCCGACGCCGCGGTCGAGGCGGGCATCGCGGCCGCCCAGCTGGCCCGCTTCGCCGAGCTCGTCTTCGCCTACATCGACGAGCTCTCCGCCTCCTCCGTGGCCGGCCACACCGACGAGCTCGAGAGCAGCGGGCGGGTGCGCCAGCGCAACCTCGAGCGCCTCGCCCGGGCCCTGCTCACCGGCGCGCCGGCCGACGCGGTCACGGCCGCCGCCGAGCGCGCCGACTGGGAGCCGCCGGGAGCGCTGACGGCCGTGGTGCTGCCGGAGTCGCAGGTCTCCCACGCCCTCACCGCGCTCGACCCCGGCACGCTCCAGCCCACCGACGAGGTGCCGGGCGCGCCCGACGGCCACGCGGTCCTGCTCGTCCCCGGCAGCGGCGGCGCCGGCCTCCCGACGTACGCTCCTGCGCGCCCTGCGCGGCACCGACGCCGTCGTCGGCCCGGCCTCGCCCTGGCTCGAGGTGGCCGCCTCGCACCGCCGAGCGCTGCGCTGCGCCGCCCTGGGCATCGAGGGGCTGGTCGACTCCGAGGAGCACCTCGCCGCGCTGCTCCTGTCCGCCGACCCCGACGCCCGCGCCGACCTGCGCGCCCGGGTGCTGGCCCCCCTGGCTGACCTGCGCCCCTCGACCGCCGAGAAGCTCGCCGACACGCTCCGCAGCTGGCTGCTCCACCACGGCCGCCGCGACGCGGTCGCCGAGGAGCTCTTCGTCCACGCCCAGACCGTCCGCTACCGCGTCCAGCAGCTCCGCGAGGTCTACGGCGACCGCCTCGAGGACCCCGCCTTCGTGCTGGAGGCGACCCTCGCGCTGGCGTGACGGATGCTGGGGCGGGGGCTCGGGGCGCCGGGGTCCCGGCCACGGGGTGACTCGAGCGGACCTGTGTCCGCTCGACGCACGCCATACCGTGCGTCTAGCGACCACGACGGTCGACAAGTCCACCTGGGCGTCGATCTCGGACGACAAGCGTCCACAGCCCTACTCGAGCGGACCTATGGCCGCTCGACGCACGCAATACCGTGCGTCTAGCGACCACGACGGTCGACAAGTCCACCCCCGCGTCGATTCCGGACGACAAGCGTCCACAGGTCTGCTCGAGCGGACCTGTGGACGCTCGAGCGCACGCGTGTCCGCTCGACCACGCTCAGCCAGCCACGTGGACGCGCTCCCCGGCGACCCAGACCGCGCGGACGTGGTCGGCGAAGCCGCGGAGGCGGGCGGCGTGGTCGCGGTCGGAGGAGCCGTCGAGTGGGTCGGCGTCGAGCCAGACGAGGTCGGCGGGGTGGCCGACGGCGACGGTGCCCCAGCCGTCGGTGGAGGCGGCGAGGGCCTCGCGGGCGGTGATCGACTGCTCGGGGTGCCAGGGCTCGCGCTCGTCGCCCGAGCGGTGGACGGCGGCGGCGACGGCGAGCCAGGGGTCGAGGGGGGAGACCGGGGCGTCGGAGCCGAGGACGACGTCGACGCCGTCGTCGAGCATCCAGCGGAGCGGGAAGCAGCGCTCGGCGCGGCCGGGCCAGAGCCGCTCGGTGACGTCGCGGTCGTCGAGGAGGTGGGCCGGCTGCACGCTGGCGCGCACGCCGAGGTCGGCCATGCGGCGTACGTCGTCGCGGGTCGTGAGCTGCACGTGCTCGATGCCGCCGCGGGCGCCGGTCTCCTCGAAGGCCGCGAGCGCCTCGGTCACCGCGCGGTCGCCGATGGCGTGCACCGCCACGTCGAGGCCGCCCGCCGCCGCCCGGGCCAGCAGGGCGCGCAGCTCCTCGGGGGTCTGGTTGGGCTGGCCCTCCTCGAAGCCGGCGACGGCCTTCTCGGCGTAGGGCTCGCAGCACCACGCCGTGCGGGTGTTGAGGGAGCCGTCGCTGATGATCTTCAGCGGCCCCATCGTCAGGCGCGGGTCGCCGGCGAGCGGGTCGCCCGAGCGCAGCCCGCGGGCGAGCACGTCGTCGAGGCCGTCGGCGTAGCAGGCGTGGCGGATGCGCACGAGGTCGGCGCCACCGGACCAGCGCTCCACCCAGTCGGCGACGCCGCCGCTGAACTCGAGGTCGACCAGGCCGACCACGCCCTGCGCGAGCGCGGCCTCCATGGAGCGGCGGTAGGCGTCGGGGCCGGTGCCGTCGCTGCCGAGGACGGCGGCCAGGCGGCCGTAGGCCATGAACCACTCGGCCTCGGTCACCACGTCCTCGCGGGTCGGCAGCGCCAGCACGTGGAGCGCGGTGGTGTTGAGCCAGCCGTGGTGGCCGTCGCCGGCGATGAGGACGATCGGCTGGTCGGTCTCGATCGCGTCGAGGTCGGAGACGACCGGCACGTCGGGCCAGGCGGTGGGCCGGTGCCCCCAGCCGATCACCGGGACGTCGGGCCACTGCTCGAGCCGCTCGCGCACCATCGCGACCGCCTCGGCGGAGGAGCGGGCAGGTCCGAGGTCGAGCCGGGCGGAGGAGAGGGTCCACTGGCCGAGGTGGACGTGCTGGTCCCACAGCCCCGGCATCAGCCAGCCGCCCCCGACGTCGTACGTCGTCTCCCCCGACCGCGGCACCAGGTCGGTCCCGACCTCCACCACGCGCCCGTCGGCGACACGGACGTCGACCGGCGCGTCGGTCGGCGCGTCGGCCGGCGTGCCAGGGGCGGGTTCGGTGAGGGCCACGAGACGGGCGCCGCGGATCAGCATGGGGCCACGGTAGGAGGTCGCCGGTCCGCGCGCGGGCCCGGGCTGCCGCCGGGGGTCGCGATAGGTTGGGCCCGTGGAATGGCGGGGGCCTGCGATGCTGGTCGCGCTCGTGGCGGTCGGCGCCGGGAGCGGCTGGGCCGCGTCCGCACAGACCCGCGACACCACGATCGGCGACGGAGCGGCCGCGCCCGTGCTCGCGCAGCGCCCGGAGATGCCGGTCGAGGCGCCGCGCCCCTACAACCCCGATCCCGAGGATCCGGCGCTCGCGCCGGGCCTGCCGATGCGCGAGGCGACGGTCGGGACCGGGAAGTTCGAGATCACCTTCCCCGCGCCCCGCGGCTGGAGCACCAACGCCAACGCCAGCAACGAGTGGAAGTGGAAGAAGCCCGGCACCTCCAACAACACCTACGTGATGCGCATCGAGCAGATCGACAGCCAGGACATCACGATCGAGGACGCCATCGACATCCGGGTCGAGCGCCTGCTCGACGAGCAGGACGACGTCCGGATCCTCGACCGCGGCGGGTCGTCGCTGGAGTACACCTACCGCAGCAACGAGAACACCGCCCGGCACAGCTTCATGCGCTGGCTCGACCTCGACGACAGCGGGCAGGCCGACGTCGAGATCGTGGTGCACGGCCGTGGGGTCGACGCGACGGGCGCGGAGGACCTCATCGACCGCGTCGCCGAGGGGATGCGCGGCGCCTCCGGCTCGGTGGTGGAGTAGGCGTCGCCGGTCGCGGGGTGGCCTAGAGTCGCCCCGTGACGTGGCGTGGGCCGATCGTGCTGGCGGTGCTGGTGGTGACGGGCCTCGTGGGCGGCTTCGGCGCCTCGCTGGCCGTCACCGGCCGCCCGAGCGGCGGAGGTGCCGCGGCGCCGGTCGAGGCCCGGTCGCCGAGCCTGCCGGTCGACCCGGTGCCCGAGATCCTCCGCGACCCGGCCATGCCGCCGATGGCCACGGACCTCCCGCTCACACGCCAGGTGGTCGGCGCGGGCGACTTCCGGATGTCGCTGCCGGTGCCGCGCGGCTGGAGCTTCTCGGAGAACTCGCTCAACGAGTGGCAGTGGCGACCGCCGGACCAGCCGTCCTTCGGCTACCTCCTGCGCGTCGAGCAGGTGCTGAGCAACCGCCGCTCGATCGACTGGACGCTCGACCGCCGCATCGACGAGCTCGGCGAGGACGAGCAGAACGTACGGATCCTGGGTCGGACGCCGACCAGCCTGCACTTCTCGTACGTCACCGCCAACCACCTGCGCCACGGCTACCTCACCTGGCTCGACCTCACCGGCTCCGACAACGCGCAGGTCGAGATCGCGGTCACCGGCCGCAAGGTCGACCAGGACGCCATGGCGGACCTCGTCGCGCGCGTGGCCGAGGGCACCCGCCTGGGCTGAGCACGCGGCTGAGCACGCGGCTGAGCACGCGGCTGAGCACGCGGCGCAGCAGCCCACTCAGTAGCCCAGGACCTCGATCGAACCCAGCACGCGCAGCGCCTCGCGCTGGTCGTCGGCGCGGACCTGCTCCCAGAGCAGGAAGTTGGTGGTGGCCTGGATCACCCGCTCGACGATGACCTCGGTGCCGTCGCAGCCGGTGAAGACCACCGTCTTGGACTGGTCGTTGTCGACGGTGTCGAGGATCTCCCCGCCGGCCTGGTCGCAGTCGGGGTGCTGCGGCACGCGGGTGGGCAGCTTGTCGCCGGGCAGGATGCCGACGAACACGCCCGGCGCCGGGTCGGTGCCGTTCCAGCCGGACCGGGAGCCGACCGCGAGGGCGGGCTGCGGCTTGCCGTCGTCGAGCGGCTCCCACTGGTCGGGGTCGACCTGGGCGGTCCAGCTCTCGGGCACCGTGACCGAGATCCTGCTGGTCCCGTCCTGGATGGTCCGGTCGCTGGTGGAGGCGTGCTCGAGCGCCCAGCCGGAGGTGGCGCCGATCGCGAGGGCGAGCACGCCGGCGAGGAGCCACGGCACCCGCCGTCGGCGCGGGCGGCTGCCCGGTGCCGACAGCTCACCGGTGGCGCCCGTCGTGCCCGAGGACGGCCGCACGGTGTCCTGGGTGGGCTCGGCGTCGACCGGGATCCACGCCGCCGGCACCTCGTCGACCTCACCACCGAAGGCCTCGGCCAGCGCCGCGGTGAACGCCGCGACGTCGTCGAAGCGCTCGTCGCGCTCCCGGGCGAGCGCCCGCAGCACCACGGCCTCCGCCGCGGGGTTGTCGATCCCGAGGGACGGCGGCGGCGCCGGGTCGGCGGCCGCGGAGAGCGTCGTGTGCTGAAACGGCTGGCGCCCGGCCAGCAGGTAGTAGCTGAGCGCGCCGAGCGAGAACTGGTCGGCCCGCGCGTCGAGCGGCTCCCCCCTCGCCTGCTCGGGCGCGACGTAGGTCGGCGTGCCGCCGACCATGGTGAGCCGCGACGAGACGTCCATGGCCTTGCCGAGGCCCAGGTCGCCGACCATCGCCACCACCCGAGCGCCGCGCGCGGTCTCTACGGTGCGGAACAGCACGTTGGCCGGCTTGACGTCGCGGTGCAGCACGCCACGGTCGTGCAGCGCGGTCAGTCCCTCGCCGACCTGGGTGATGACCGACACCGCCTGCCCGGGGGCGAGCGCACCGAGCTCGAGCCGGTCGGCCAGCGTGCCCTGGTCGGCGTACGCCATGACGAGGTAGGGGCGCTCGTCGTCGAGCTCGCCGGCGTCGTAGACCGTCACGACGTGGGGCGACTCGACCTTGCGCAGGAAGCGCCCCTCCTCCAGGAACCGCTGGCGGGTGTGGAGGTCGCCGGCCCAGTTGTCGGCCAGCACCTTGATCGCGACGGCGCAGTCGAGGTGCTCGTCGTGGGCCAGCCAGACGGTCGCGAACGCCCCCGACCCGATGCGGCGGCGCACCGGGTAACGACCGAGACGGGAGGGAGCGGACACCCGGGCATTATCGTGCAGGCGTGAGCATTCCGGGGGACCACGGGTCCGCGTTGGCACCTGACGACATCGACGAGCTGGCGCGACGCGCCCGCGAGGGCGACCGTGAGGCGCTCGAGGCGCTGCTCGCCGAGGTCCGTCCGCGGGTGCTGAACATCTGCCGCGGGGTGCTCCCCTACTCCAGCGACGCCGAGGACGCGTGCCAGGAGGCGATGCTCAACGTCGCCACCCGCATCGGCGGCTGGGGCGGCCGGGGACGCTTCACGACGTGGCTCCACGTGGTCGCGGTCAACAGCGCCCGCACGACCTACCGCCGGCTGAAGAACCTCGCCACGCCCACCGACTTCGAGGACGGCGCCCACGACCGTCCCGACCCGCGCACGACGTCGGTCATCGCCGGCACCCGCCTCGACCTGCTCGAGGCGATGGAGAGCATCGAGAAGGACCACCCGCAGTACGTCGAGCCGCTGCTGCTGCGCGACGTCTACGGCCTCCCCTACGACGAGATCGCCGCGCTGGTCGACGCCCCGCTCGGCACCGTGAAGGCGCAGATCCACCACGGGCGCAAGCTGGCCCGCCCCCTCCTGCGCGGCGACCGGTGACGGCGCCCCGCCGCCTGCGCACCGCCCCGGGGGTCGCGCTGGCGGCCTCGGGGCTGCTCGCCGGACTGCTCGTCGGCTGCTCCTCCGGGGCCGGCGACGACGTCGACCTCCGCCCGGCGGAGCCGGCCAGCACGAGCGACGGCGCGAGCCAGGACGCCGCGGGCGGGGACGAGGCCGGCACCCCGCGCTCCGCCGCGCCGGTCACCGACCCGGTCGAGCAGGACCTCGACCTCGCCGTGTCGACCCCGCGCGAGGACAGCGTCTACCCCGACGTCGGCGACCCGCGCGTCGACGCCCTGCTCTACGACCTCGACCTCACGTGGGACGCCGACGCACGCCGGCTCGACGCCACCGCGACGATCACCTTCCGCGCCACGCGCGACGCGCCGCGCTTCCAGCTCGACCTCGGCCGCGGGCTGACCGTCGGCGAGCCGCAGCTCGACGGCGAGCCGGTGCGGTTCTCCCGGCGCGGCAAGGACCTCGTCGTGCGCGCCCCGCTCGAGGCCGACCGGCGCTACGAGCTGTCCCTCGACTACGTCGGCACGCCCGAGCCGGCGCCCGCACCGACCACGCGCGGCGACTTCTCCACGACCGGCTTCACCGTCACCGACACCGGCGAGGTCTGGACGATGCAGGAGCCCTACGGCGCCTACACCTGGTACCCCGTCAACGACCAGCCGTCGGACAAGGCGCTCTACGACGTCACCGTGCACGCGCCAGCGCCGTGGACCGGGATCTCCAACGGCCACCTCACCGGGCTCGACACCGCCGACGGCGTGACCACCTCGTCGTGGCAGCTCACCGAGCCCGCGTCGTCGTACCTCGTCACGCTCGCGATCGGCGACTACACGCACCGCAGCAACACCACCGAGAGCGGGCTGCGCGTCGACTACTGGACGCCGCGCGGCATGGTCCAGCACCTCGGCCGGCTGGAGACGGCGGCCGCGAGCGTGGACTGGATCGAGGCCCGGCTCGGCCCCTACCCGTTCGACTCCCTCGGCCTGGTCGTCACCGACTCGATGAGCGCGATGGAGACCCAGACCATGCTCACGCTGGGCAACAACGACTACGTCCTGTCGCCCCCGGTGATCGCCCACGAGCTGGTGCACCAGTGGTACGGCGACCAGGTCTCGCCGGCCGACTGGCGCGACGTGTGGCTCAACGAGGGCATGACCATGCTCATGCAGTGGATCTACGAGGACGACCACGACGTCGCGCCGCTGCGCAACACCCTGGCGGCCGCGCGCAACGCCGACCAGGGCCTGCGCGACGCCTACGGCCCGCCCGGCGCCTACGACGCCCGGCAGTTCGGCGGCTCGAACATCTACTACTGCCCGGCGCTGATGTGGAACGAGCTGCGCGTCGCGCTCGGCGACGAGGAGTTCTACCGCATCGCGCGCTCGTGGCTCGCCGACCACGACGGCACGTCGGTCGACCGCGGGCAGCTGTTCGAGCACTGGGAGTCCGAGACCGGGCTCGAGCTGTCGGCGTTCTTCGACGCCTGGATCCTGGGGCGGACGACGCCGGCCCCGGGCGTCCCCGGGGCCTGAGCGTCGTACGTCAGGCGGTCGCCTCGAGCGGGCGGCCGGCGGCCGGGACCGGCAGGCCGTAGTGCTCGCGCAGGGTCGTGCCCTCGTAGTCCTCGCGGAACAGCCCGCGCCGGCGCAGGATCGGCACCACGTGGTCGACGAAGGTCTCCAGGCCCGAGGGCAGGACCGGCGGCATGATGTTGAAGCCGTCGGCCGCGCCCGTGGAGGCCCACAGCTCGATGTCGTCGGCGACCTGCTCGGGGGTGCCGGTGAACGCGCGGTGGCCGCGGCCGCTGCCCAGGCGCAGCAGCAGCTGGCGCACGGTGAGGTCCTCGCGCCGTGCGAGCGCGACGGTCAGCTCGTAGCGGGCGCGGTTGCCCTGGATCTCCTCGACCGGACGGATGTCGTCGGGCAGCGGCGCGTCGAGGTCGATCTCGGAGGCCGGGATCCCGATGTCGTGGGCGAGCTGGGCGAGCGGGTGGTCGAGGACCACCAGGTCGTCGAGCTGCTGCTCCAGCGCCCGCGCCTCCGCCCCGGTGGAGCCGAGGATCGGCACCAGCCCGGGCAGGACCTTGAGGTGGTCGGGGTTGCGGCCCGCGCGCCGGGTCGCCGCCTTGAGCTCGGCGTAGAAGGAGCGGCCCTCCTCGATCGTGGGCTGGGCGGTGAAGACCGCCTCGGCGTAGCGGGCGGCCAGCGCCATGCCGGGCACGGACGAGCCGGCCTGGACGATGACCGGGTGGCCCTGCTCGCTGCGCGCGACGTTGAGCGGGCCGCGGACCCGGAAGTGCTCGCCGACGTGGTCGAGCACCTCGACGCGACGCGAGTCGTGGAACACGCCGGTCGCCTTGTCGGCGACGGTCGCATCGTCCGCCCACCCGCCCCAGAGGCCGAGCACGACCTCGAGGAACTCCTCGGCCCGGCTGTAGCGCTCGGCGTGGCTGGGCGCGACCTCGTGGCCGAAGTTCGCGCCGGCGTTGAGGTCGGCCGTCGTGACGACGTTCCACCCGGCCCGTCCGTGGCTGATCGCGTCGAGGGAGGCGAAGGTGCGCGCCAGGTTGTAGGGCTCCTCGTAGGTCGTCGAGGACGTGGCGACCAGGCCGATGCGCTCGGTGGCCACCGCCATGGCAGTGAGCAGCAGCGCGGGCTCGAGGGCCTCGGAGGGGCGGCGCTCGAGGTTGGTGCCGAACACCGACGGGCTGTCGGCGAAGAAGACCGAGTCCATGGTGCCGCGCTCGGCCACCTGCGCGAGGTGCTGGTAGTGCGCGACCTCGCGGTAGGCCGTCACGTCGGACTCGGGCAGACGCCACGAGGCCTCGTGGTGGCCGGTGCTCATCAGGAACGCGTTGAGGATCAGGTGCTGCGACATGCGGGGTCCCTTCCAGGAGGACGGTGCCGGCGGAGCGGAGCCGGTGTGGGGCCGGGCTCCGCCCCACTCAGGCGCGCCAGCGCGACAGGCGGCGCTCGATGGACACGAGGGTGAAGTTGACGACCAGGCCGATGGCGGAGGTCGTGATGATCGCGGCGTACATCTGCGGGATCAGGAAGTTGTACTGGGTGTAGTTGATGAAGTAGCCCAGGCCCGCGGTCGCACCGATCATCTCCGCGGCGATCAGCACCAGGATGGCGCTGGCGCCGGCGATGCGGATGCCGGTGAAGATCGTCGGCACCGCCGCCGGGAAGACCACCTTGCGGAAGGTGGTGACCGGGGAGAGACCGAGGACCCGGGCCGAGCGCAGGAGCTGCGCGTCGACCGCGGCGACCCCGCTGATCGTCGAGAGCAGGACGGGGAAGAAGCAGGCGTAGAGGACGATCGCGATCTTGGAGGTCTCGCCGATCCCGAGGATGAGCACGAAGACAGGCAGGATCGCCAGCGCCGCGGTGTTGCGGAAGAGCTCGAGCACCGGCGTGAAGAGCTCGCGGACCGGGCGGTACCACGCGATCGCGGCACCCAGCGGGATCGCCGTGGCGACGGCCAGGGCGAAGCCGGCCGTCGAGCGGACCAGGCTGGCCTGGACGTGCTCGGCGAGCTGGCCGTTGCGCACCAGCTCCCACCACGCCTCGACCACCCCGGAGAAGGGCGTGACGAAGTAGGGGTCGACCAGGACGGCCCGGGGGGCGATCTCCCAGATCGCGGCGAGCAGGACGATCCCGATGCTGCCGCGCAGCCAGCGGGCGGCGCGACGGCGGTGGCGCGAGACCGTGCGGACGCCCGCGGAGGCCTCCTGGCGCGGGTTGAGGCCGACCTCGGTGCGCTCGGCGATGAGACTAGGCAACGCGCTCGACCTCCTCCAGCGTGGCGCGACGGTTGAGCTCGCGCAGCAGGCTCCAGATCTCGTGGCGGTAGTGGGCGAACTCCGGCGTCGAGCGGACGTCGACGTCGTCGGGTGCCTGGCGGTCGAGGTGGATGTCGACGACCCGCTTGATCCGGCCCGGTCGCGCGCTCATCACCGCGACCCGCTGGCCGAGGAAGACGGCCTCGTCGATGTCGTGGGTGATGAACACGATCGTGGTGCCGGTACGGCGCCAGATCTGGACGAGCTCCTCCTGGAGCCGCTCGCGCGTCTGGGCGTCGAGGGCGCCGAACGGCTCGTCCATCAGCAGCACCTCGGGCTGGTAGGACAGGCTGCGCGCGATGGCGACGCGCTGCTTCATCCCGCCCGAGAGCTCGTGGGGGTAGCGCCCGGCGAAGTCGGTGAGCCCGACGAGCTCGAGGAACTCCGCGGCGACGCGCGCCCGGTCGCGGCGCTTCATCCCGGTCGCCTCGAGCGCGAACTCGACGTTGCCCTGCGCCGTGCGCCACGGCAGGAGGGTGTACTGCTGGAAGACCACGCCGCGGTCCAGGCCCGGCTCCGTGACGACCTTGCCGTCCACGACGACCTCGCCCGAGGTGGGCCGGGTCAGTCCGCTGACGAGGTCGAGCACGGTGGACTTGCCGCAGCCGCTCGGGCCGACGATCGTGAGGAACTCGCCCGCCTCGACAGTCAGGTCGAGGGAGTCGAGGGCGACGAACTCGCGCAGTCGCTTGTCACCGTCGCCGCGGACCTGGAAGACCTGGCCCACGCCGCTCAGCTCGATCCTGCTGCTCATCTCACCCCTCCTTCGCGTACGGGTTGAACTCGTTGGTGTAGAGGTCGCCGACGTCGACGGAGCCCTCGTCGATCTCGCCGTTGGCCTCCAGCCAGTCGAGCCACACGTCGAAGTCGCCGTCGGCGAGCGTGCCGCCCGTCGACGAGATGCCCAGGCCCTTCCAGTAGGCGAGGGCGTCGGCCTGCTCACCGCGGCCGTCCTCCTCGAGGTAGGTCGACACGGTGTCGACGACCTCCTCGGCGGAGTGCTCCTGCGCCCAGGCGACGGCCTTGGCCATGCCGGCCACGAACTCCTTGGTCGCCTCGGGGTGCTCCGCGACCCACTGGTCGCGCAGCGAGATGCCGCCGCCGTTGTAGGGGCCGACGACGTCGATGTCGTCGACCAGCACCTCGAGACCCGGGCGCTGCAGCGCGACCTCGCGGAAGGTGCCGTTGAGGTAGACCGCGTCGACCTGGTTCTCGCGCAGCGACGACTCGGAGGTGGCGGGCGGCAGCGGGACCAGGGTGACCTGCTCGATCTCGTCCTGGCTCAGGCCGCCGTCGGAGAGGTAGGTGTCGATGACCGCCTCGGCGTTGGCGCCGAGCGTGTTGACGGCGACCTTCTTGCCGATCAGGTCGCGCGGGCCCTCGATGCCGTCACCCTTGCGGACCAGCAGGGAGGAGTTCACCGTCTCGTCGGAGCCGTAGTAGGCGACCACGGTCTGGATGGGGGCGCCGGTCGACTCGAGCTTGGCGATCGCACCGAGGAAGGCGGCGCTGTAGTCCACCTGGTCGGTGGCCAGCGCGCGCAGGCTCTCGGGGCCGCCCTGCACGTCGCCGAGCCGCTTGAGCTCGACCGACGTGCCGTCGTAGTAGCCGAGCGCGTCGGCCAGCTCGGGGAGGTTCACCGTGCCGAGGTAGGACTGGTAGCGCACGACGGTCTTGCCGTCCTCGGTCGCGGCACCGCTCGAACCGCCGCAGCCGGCGGCGGTGAGGGCCACGGTGACGGTCGCGGCGGCGGCTGCGAGGAGCCGACGGGTCGGGTGGAGTGGCATCAGCAGGGCTTCCTTCTCTCGGGTGGAGCGGGTAGGCGAGCGACTCTATACATAGACAACTGACTTACTAGACAATTGAGACGGTCGCCACGCGAACGGCCATGCAGGGGTTTCCTCGCGCCGTGACACGCGAGGGTGCGCACCCACCGGCTGCGCCCAGAGCGAACGGCCCTTGCCGCCCGCGCCGGCCGCTGCTGGAGTGGGCCCATGAGGCTCCTCGTCCTGGGCGGCACCCGGTTCCTGTCCCGCGAGGTCGCGACCCGCGCGGTCGCGCGCGGGTGGGACGTCACCTGTGCCTGCCGCGGAGCCTCGGGCTCCGTCCCCGAGGGTGCGACCCACCTGCGCTGGGACCGCGCCGACCCGCCACCGGCCGAGGTGTCCGGCGGCGACTGGGACGCCGTGGTCGACGTCGCCCGGCTGCCGTCGCAGGTGACCGCCGCCGTGACCGCCACGCCCGACGCCCACTGGGTCTTCGTCTCCACCGTCAGCGTCTACGCCGACAGCTCCTCGCCCGCGATGGAACCCCTCCTCGACCCGATCACCGACGACGTCGACCTCGCCGTCGACCCGGAGGCCTACGGCGGCATGAAGGTGGCCTGCGAGCAGGCGGTGGCGGCGACCGCGCGCAGCTCGGTCGTCGTACGCCCCGGGCTGATCGTGGGCCCCGGCGACCCGACCGGCCGCTTCTCCCACTGGCCGCAGCGGCTCGCCCGTGGCGGCGAGGTGCTCGCGCCCGGACGGCCCGACGACGTGGTCCAGGTCATCGACGTGCGCGACCTCGCGGACTGGCTGCTGGTGCTTGCCGAGGAGCGCACGGCCGGCGTGCTCGACGCCGTCGGCCACCCGACCGCGCTCGGCGACCTGCTGGCCGGTGTCGCCGAGGGCGTCGGCGCGAGCCTGGCGCGGCTGACGTGGGTCGAGGCCGCCTTCCTGGAGGCCCACGGCGTCCAGCCCTGGGCCGGGCCCGAATCACTGCCGCTGTGGCTGCCGCGGCCGGCCTACGACGGCATGCTGGCCCACGACCCCGGCCCCGCACTCGCGGCCGGGCTGCGGCTGCGTCCGGTCGCCGCGACCGCGCCCGACTGCCTCGACGACCCCGTCACGGCGCTCACGCCCGAGCGCGAGGCCGAGGTGCTCGCGGCCTGGCACGCCCGGAGCAGCGCGAGCTGACGCATCTGCACGCCCGAAACGGGCCGAGCTGACGCATCTGCACACATGGTCTGTGCAGATGCGTCAGCTCGGCATTGATCTTGCGTGCAGATGCGTCAGCTCGGTGCCTCGGCGCCGCTCAGAAGAGGAGCGCGGTGCCCGGGTCCTGCAGGATGCCGGCGACGTCGGCGAGGAAGCGCGAGCCCTTCTCGCCGTCGATGTGGCGGTGGTCGAACGACAGCGCCAGCGTGGTCACGTCGCGCACGACGATCTCGCCGGTGGCCTCGTCGACCCACGGCCGCTTGTTGATCGCGCCGAAGCACAGGATCGCGGACTCGCCGGGGTTGATGATCGGCGTGCCGGCGTCGACGCCGAAGACGCCGACGTTGGTGATCGTGAAGGTGCCGCCGGCCATCTCGGCAGGCTGGGTCCGGCCGTCGCGCGCGGTGGCGGTGAGCTCACCGAGGGCACCGGCGAGCTCGACCATCGAGAGGCTGTCGGCGTCCTTGACGTTGGGCACGACCAGGCCGCGCGGCGTCGCGGCCGCGATGCCGAGGTTGACGTAGTGCTTGTAGACGACCTCCTGCGCGGCCTCGTCCCAGAACGAGTTGATCTCCGGCGTGCGCTTCATCGCCATCAGGACCGCTCGCGAGAGCACGAGCAGCGGGCTGACCCGCACGTCCTTGAGGTCGCGGCGCGCCTTGAGCCGCTCGACGAGCTGCATCGTGGCGGTCACGTCGACGGTCATCCACTCGGTGACGTGCGGGCTGGTGAACGCCGACTGGCTCATCGCCGTCGCCATCATCTTGCGCACGCCCTTGATCGGCTCGCGGGTCTCGCGCTCGCCGGAGTGGCGCGACGCGGTGAGGCCACGCTGCGACGAGCCGCCGTAGGACGCGCCCGGCGTGCCGGCCCCGAGGGCCGCAGCCGACTCCTGCGACGCACCACCCGCACGCGACGACGTCGCGGACTGCACGTCGTCACGGGTGATCGAGCCCGACGGGCCCGAGCCGGTCAGCGTGGTGAGGTCGACGCCGAGGTCCTTGGCGAGCTTGCGCACGGGCGGCTTGGCCAGGGCGCGTACGCCGCCGGGCTGCTGCACGGCGGGCGGGACCAGCGCCTCGGCCGGGGCCGACTGCGCGGCCCGCTGGTCGGTCGCCGGGACCGGCGACTCGTCGGCGGGCATGACCTCGTCGGACTGCGCGCCGCCCGGGGCGAAGGCGCCCTGGACCTGCATCTGGGTCTGCGCGCCGGCCTCGGTGCTCGGCGAGGCCGAGCCGCGACGAGCCCGGCGCATGGGACCGCGCTCGGCCTTGATCCGGCCGACGAGGGACGCGCCCTCCATCGACCCGGACGCGGCCGGGTTGGACAGGTCGATGTCGGCCGGGTCGACCTGGGGGGCGGCGGAGTGCCCGCTGTCGGCGGCACCGGCCTTCTGCGCCATGCCGAGGTAGGGGTCGGACTCGGTCTGCTCCGCGGCGGGGGCGCCGGCCGCCGGGGCCGGCTCCTCGCCCGGGGCGCCGATCGAGATGATCGGGGTGCCGACCGGCACGGTCTCGCCCTCGGGGACGAGCAGGGCCAGGACGGTGCCCTCGTAGGGGGACGGCAGCTCGACCAGCGACTTGGCCGTCTCGATCTCGACGACGACGTCGTTGATCTCGATGGTGTCGCCGACCTTGACCTTCCAGGCCACGATCTCGGCCTCGGTGAGGCCTTCCCCGACGTCGGGGAGGAGGAAGTCAGACATCAGGATCCTTTCGGAGCCAGTGGTTTCGAGGCTCGCTGCGCTCGCACCTCAACCACCGGAGCGTTGAGTGGGAGCCATCGCACCTCGACCACCGAGCGGCAGGTGGTCAGAAGGCGAAGCTGCGGTCGACGGCGTCCAGCACCCGGTCGAGGTCGGGGAGGTACTCCTCCTCGATCCGCGACGGCGGGTAGGGCATGTCGAACGCACCGACGCGCAGGACCGGGGCCTCGAGGGAGTAGAAGCACTCCTCGGTGACGCGCGCGGCGACCTCGGCACCCATGCCGAGGTTGACGTGAGCCTCGTGGGTGATGACGCAGCGGCCGGTGCGGCGTACGGACTCGTAGACCGGGCCCATGTCGAGCGGCGACAGCGTGCGCAGGTCGATGACCTCGAGGTTGCGGCCCTCGGTCTCGGCGGCCTCGGCCGCCTTGAGGGCGGTCTTCACGGTCGGGCCGTAGGCCAGCACCGTGGCGTCGGTGCCGGCGCGCACGACGCGCGAGGTGAACAGCGGCTCGGGCGTCGCCGACTCGTCGAGGTCGGCCTTGTCGGCGTGGTACTGCCGCTTGGGCTCGAGGAAGATCACCGGGTCGTCGTGGGCGATGGCCTGCTGGATCATCCAGTAGCCGTCGACCGGGTTGGAGCAGGCGACCACCTTGAGGCCGGGGGTGTGCGCGAACTGCGCCTCGGGGCTCTCGGAGTGGTGCTCGACCGCGCCGATGCCACCGCCGAAGGGGATGCGGATGACGATCGGCATCTTCACCTTGCCCTGCGAGCGGTAGGTGTACTTCGCGACCTGGCACACGATCTGGTCGTAGGCGGGGTAGACGAAGCCGTCGAACTGGATCTCGATGACGGGGCGGTAGCCGCGCAGCGCCATGCCGACCGCGGTGCCGACGATGCCGGACTCCGCGAGCGGGCTGTCGATGACGCGGTCCTCGCCGAAGTCCTTCTGCAGGCCGTCGGTGATGCGGAAGACGCCGCCGAGCTTGCCGACGTCCTCGCCCATCAGCAGGACCTTGTCGTCGGCCTCCATGGCCTTGCGCAGGCCCATGTTGAGGCCCTTGGCGAGCGTGATCTTCTGCGTGCTCATCAGGAGTGGCTCCCCTCGAAGGAGGCGAGGTAGGCCGCGAACTCGTCGCGCTGGGCGGCGATCTCCTCGGTCATCTCGCTGAAGACGTAGCCGAACTGGTCGAGCGGCTTGGGGTCGGGCAGCGCCTTGCAGCCCTCGCGGAGGTGGTGGCCCATCTCCTTGGCCTCGGCGTCGAGGTCGTCGAAGAACTCCTGGTCGACCAGGCCGTTGCGGCGGAGGTAGACCTTGAGCCGCTCGATCGGGTCCTTGAGCTTCCAGTGCTCGAGCTCGTCGTTGAGGCGGTAGCGCGTCGGGTCGTCGGTCGTGGTGTGGGCACCCATGCGGTAGGTGTAGGCCTCCACCAGGGTGGGGCCCTGGCCGTCGCGGGCGCGCTGCAGCGCGGCCTGCGTGACGGCGTACGTCGCCAGCACGTCGTTGCCGTCGACGCGGATGCCCGGGAAGCCGAAGCCCAGCGCGCGCTGGTAGAGCGGGATGCGGGTCTGGCGCTCGATCGGCTCCGAGATGGCCCACTGGTTGTTCTGGCAGAAGAACACGACCGGGGCGTTGTAGGAGGCGGCGAAGATGAACGCCTCGTTGACGTCGCCCTGCGAGGACGCGCCGTCGCCGAAGTGGGCGATCACGGCCGAGTCGCGCTCGGGGTCGCCGGTGCCGACGACGCCGTCGCGCTGCATGCCCATGGCGTAACCGGTGGCGTGCAGGGTCTGGGCGCCGATGACGATCGTGTAGAGCCCGAAGTTGTTCTCGTTGGGGTCCCAGCCGCCCTGGTCGACGCCGCGGAACAGGCCGAGCAGGCGCAGCGGGTCGACGCCCTTGCAGTAGGCCACGCCGTGCTCGCGGTAGGTCGGGAAGACGTAGTCCTGGGGGCGCAGCGCGCGGCCGGCGCCGATCTGCGCGGCCTCCTGGCCGAGCAGCTGGGCCCAGATGCCGAGCTCGCCGTGCCGCTGGAGCGCGGTGGCCTCGACGTCGATGCGCCGCGTGAGCACCATGTCGCGGTAGAGCCCGCGCAGGTCCTCGGCGGAGAAGTCGTGGTCGAACTCGGGGTGGTGGACGCGCTCACCCTCGGGCGTCAGGAGCTGGACGAGCTCGGGGCCACCGTCGGACTGCGAGGGTCCGAAGACCTCCGCGAGGTCGGGGCCGAAGGTGTCACTCCGGGGGGAGGCAGGATCGGACAACGCACTCTCCTTCTACTGCTGGCGGCGGTCGCGGGATCGCCGGACGCCGACGGCTTCTACAGCGTGGTCGTCGGCGTGTGTGACCCCGACCACATGGTGGGCACAACGTATCCGGCACCGCCTGCCAGCACCAATCCGGGTCGTCGCTCGCGGTGGTCCTCGCAGTCCGCGCCGAAGTCCTCCCGGGCGGCTCCCCCGGCCGTAGCCTTGCCCCGACCAGCCACGACCGACCGCAGGGGGACCGGTGCCGCTCGCGCCCGCGCCGCACGGCGTACGCCGCCTCGCCTCCGTGCTCCTCGCGGGCTCAGCGGCGCTGCTCGCGACCCTCGTCGCAGCGGGGTCGCCGGCACCCGCGGCGCCGGCGGCGACCGCTGCGCCCGCGGCGCCCGCTGCGATCGCGGCGCCCGCTGCCCGCGCGGACGCGGAGGTCGTCGCCTTCCCGCCGCGCCCGCTGTTCTGGGAGCAGCCGCTGGCCGACCCGTCGGTCGTGCACGACGGCACGCGGTGGTTCGCAGCCGGCACCGGCTGGCGCGGCGCGACCAGCAGCAGCCCGCAGGAGTACGGCGGCTGGGTCCCCGGCCCTCCGCTGCTCGGCGCGCGGCCGGCGTGGGCGGTCAACGGCGACGTGTGGGCCCCCGAGGTCGTGCGCGCCGGCGACGGCACCTGGCTGGCCTACTACTCCGTGCCGGTGGCGGGCCTGCCCCGCACCGACGACCGGTGCATCGGCGTGGCCACCTCCCCCGACCTCGCGACACCCTTCACGCCCCTGCAGTCCCAGCCGCTGGCGTGCCCCGCCGGGGCCGCGACGGTCGCCGCGAGCGACGTCGTGCCGGCCGCGGCCGGGTTGCCGCGGCGCGGGGTCATCGACCCGTCGTCCTACGTCGCCGCCGACGGCCGCCGGTTCCTGCTCTACCGCACGCAGGGCACGCCGTCGTCGATCCGGATGGTCCGCCTGACCCGCAGCGGCCTGCGCGCGGCCGGGCCGAGCCGCGAGCTGCTGCGCGACCCGGGCGTGCTGGAGAACCCCGAGCTGGTCGACTCCCGCGGCTCCCACGTGCTGCTGATGAGCCGCGGCGACTTCGGCGGCTGCGGCTACCGCACCGTCTGGCGCAGCTCGACGTCCGTGCGCCGCGGGTGGGAGCCGCGCCGGAGCAGGTGCTGCTCGACCGGGTCGGCACCGGCATCTGCGGCCCGGGCGGCGCCGACCTCGTCACCGACCTCGCCACCGACCCGGCCGCCGGTCCGCGCTCGCGGCTCGTCGTCCACGGCTGGGTGTGCGACGGCGTCAACGCGCCGTGCGAGGCGACGTACTCCTCCCACGCCGACCCGCTCCGCCGCGGGCGCCGGGTGCTCTACCTCGCCAGCCTGCGCTGGACCGCCGACGGCCCCGCCCTCGGGCGCTGGGCCCAGGGGCCGGCGTGGGTGCCGCCGGCGGCGGGGTGACTCGAGCGGACCATGGTCCGCTCGACGCCCGGCATGCCGGGCGTCAAGCGACCACGGCGGTCGACAAGCGGCCACAGGTCCGCTCGAGCGGACCTAGGTCCGCTCAACCCCGCCCGTGGGGCGTGAGCCAGACCGCAGCGTCGGGGCCGGCGGGGACGATCTGGGTCGGGTTGATGTCGGTGTGGACGACGTAGTAGTGCTGCTTGATCTGGTCGAAGTCGACCTCGTCGCCGAAGCCGGGGGTCTGGAACAGGTCGCGGGCGTATCCCCAGAGGTTCGGCATCTCGGTCAGCTTGTTGCGGTTGCACTTGAAGTGGCCGTGGTAGACGGCGTCGAAGCGTACGAGGGTGGTGAACAGGCGCACGTCGGCCTCGGTGATCGACTCGCCCATCAGGTAGCGACGGTCGGCGAGGCGCTCCTCGACCCAGTCCATCGCCGTCCACAGCCGCTCGTAGGCGTCCTCGTAGGCCTCCTGCGAGCCGGCGAAGCCGCAGCGGTAGACGCCGTTGTTGATCTCGGTGAAGACCCGCTTCATGACCGCCTCCATCTCCTCGCGGAGGTCGGCGGGCCACAGGTCGGGGGCGTCGGGGCGCTGGTGCTCGCGCCACTCGAAGAACAGGTCGTGGGTGATCTGCGGGAAGTCGTTGGTCACGACCTTGCCCGAGGCGACCTCGACGACCGCGGGCACGGTGATGCCGCGGGGGTAGTCGGCCTGGCGCGCGAAGTACGCCTCCTGCAGCCGCTCGATGCCGAGCACCGGGTCCTTGCCGTCGGGGTCGAGGTCGAAGGTCCAGCTGCGCGCGTCGTGGGTCGGGCCGGGCGCGCCCCACGAGATGACGTCCTCGAGGCCGAGGAGCGAGCGCACGATGATCGAGCGGTGCGCCCACGGGCAGGCGCGCGCGGCCACCAGGCGGTAGCGACCCGGCTCGGCCGCCCACACCGGCACGTCGCGCGGGCTGTCCTTGGACCCGCTGGGGAACTGCTCGTCCAGCGGGTCGGCCGAGGCCTCCCCCGCCAGGACGCGGTCGGGCAGGTAGGACATGTCGCGCTCGAAGGGCTTGCCCTTCGTCGTGTAGGTCGCGGTGTCGTTCACAGTTCAACCTTACGCCGCGGGGCCGCGCCGGGCCGCCTTCACGCGGCCCCGCCGGGGGTAGTCCAGTGGCGGATGGCGGCCGGAGGGGCGGTCTCGCGACCATCACTCGCGGGACTACCCCGACGCAGAACCGCAAAGAAGTGTTTGCAAATAACCCTTTGCAGTCCTACCGTCGGTTCCATGGCCTCCTCGATCACCCCCGACATCGCCGGGCTCCGCGCCCTCAGCCACCCCGTCCGGCTGAAGATGCTCACGCTGCTCCGCGCCGAGGGGCCGGCGACGGCCACCACGCTCGCGGCGAGGCTCGACCTCAACACCGGCGCGACGTCGTACCACCTGCGCCAGCTCGCCCAGCACGGCTTCATCGAGGAGGACGCCGAGCGCGGCAACGCCCGCGACCGGTGGTGGCGCGCGGCCCACCAGAGCACCCGGACCGACTTCCGCGAGGAGCACGTCGACGACGGGGACGTCGAGGCGTACCTCACGACGGTGGCGATGCTGTACGCCGACCGCACCCGCGCGGCCGTGACCGAGCTGCCGTTCCTGCCGCAGGAGTGGCGCACCGCCGGCACCCTGAGCGACTGGGAGCTGCGGCTCACCGCCGCCCAGGCCGAGCAGCTGGTGCGCCGGCTCGCCGAGGTGATCGAGGAGGCCGGCGGTCCCGGGGACAACACCGCCGACGGCCCCGGGGACGACCCCGCCGCGAAGCCCTTCGTGGTCAACCTCAACGCCTACCCGCGGCCGGGCCAGCAGTGGGAGGAGGAGTCGTGACCACCCGCACCCCGCTCGTCGGGTCCCTCGTCGCGGAGGGCGTCTCCTTCGTCGGCACCCGGGTCTCGATGATCGCCATCCCGTGGTTCGTCCTGTCGACGACGGGGTCGGCGACCCAGACCGGGCTCGTCGCCGCCGCCGAGATCACGCCGCTGGTGCTGATGAAGGCGCTGGGCGGTCCGCTGCTCGACCGCATCGGCCCGCGCCGGGTGACCCTGACGTGCGACCTGCTGTCCGCGGTCGTCGTCGGCGCGATCCCGCTGCTCCACCACCTCGGGATGCTGGGGTTCCCGACGCTGCTGGTGCTGGTGGCCCTCGCCGGCGCGCTGCGCGGGCCGGGCGACGCCGGGAAGGCGGCGATGAGCCCGGAGGTCGCGCGGGTCGGCGGCTTCTCGCTCGAACGCGTCACCGGTCTGGCCTCCGCCGTCGAGCGCACCTCGTCGATGGCGGGCGCCGCGATGGCCGGCCTCCTGGTCGCCACTGTCGGGGCGGCCAACGCCCTCTACGTCGACGCCGCGTCGTTCCTCGTCTCCTTCGCGGTCTTCGCGGTCGCCACGACCGGGCTCGGACGGCCCGTCCCGCCGGAGGAGGGCGCCGGGGCGACGTCGTACGCCACCGAGCTGCGGCAGGGCTGGGACTTCCTGCGCACCGAGCCCGTGCTCGTCGCGGTGTGCGCGATGGTCGCGGTGACCAACCTCGTCGACCAGGCCTGGAGCGCGGTGCTCGCGCCGGTGTGGGCCAAGGACTCCGGCGCCGGCGTCGCGGTGCTCGGCACCCTCTTCGCGGTGATGAGCGGGTCGTCGGTCGTGGGCGCGCTGGTCGCGGCCCGGTGGGGCGAGCGGCTGCCGCGCTTCCGGACCTACGTCCTGGCCTTCCTCGTCGCCGGCGCGCCGCGCTTCGTGGTGATGGCGATGGAGGCGCCGGTGTGGGCGGTCCTCGCGGTGATCGCAGTCGCCGGTGTCGCGTCGGGCTTCCTCAACCCGATCCTCGGGGCGGTGATCCTCGAGCGGATCCCCGCGCCGCTGCTAGGCCGGGTGTCGTCGCTCAACTCCGCGATCTGCTGGTCGCTGATGCCCCTCGGCGGCATCCTCGGCGGGCTCGCGGTCGCGGGCCTGGGCGTCTCGCCCGCCCTCCTCGTCGCCGGCCTGGTCTACCTCGTCACCACGATGGCGCCCGCCCGGGTGCCGAGCTTCCGGGCGATGGACCGCGCGGCGCCGGCCGCCGCCGCCCCGGACTCCCCCGCCCGGCTCGCGAGCGGTGCGTGAGGAGGGTTCTCGAGGCGCGAAATCCCCGTCACGCACCGCCCGAGCAGCAGACACGCCGGTCCGGCACCCGGAGCGGTGCGTGAGGCGGATTCCGGGCCGGAAAAATCCCCCTCACTCACCGCCCAGCGGGCGGGCGGAGGCGGGCGGCGGCGGGCGGCGGCCGGTGAGCGGAGATCGCTGACGACGGCTCAGGGCGCGAACCGGGCCGCCACCTCGACGACACGGTCGAAGGCCTCGGACTCGCCGATGCTCACCCGGACGCCGGCGCCGGCGAAGGGGCGGACCGAGATGCCGACCTCACCGCAGGCGGCGGCGAAGTCGAGCGCCCGGTCGCCGAGCGGGAACCACACGAAGTTGCCCTGGGCGTCGGGGAGCTCCCAGCCGACACCACGCAGCCGGGACACCAGGTCGGCGCGGCGCGCCACCAGGTCCTCCACCCGCGCGAACAGCTCGTCCTGCGCCTGGAGCGAGGCGATGGCGGCGGCCTGGGCGACGTGGCTGACGCCGAAGGGCAGCGAGACCGCCCGCAGCGCGGCGGCCAGCGGCGCGGGGCCGACGGCGTACCCGACGCGGAAGCCGGCCAGGCCGTAGGCCTTGGAGAAGGTGCGGGTGAGCACCACGTTGTCGTGGCGCTGGTAGGTCGCGACGCCGTCGACGGCGTCGTCCATCCGCACGAACTCGAGGTAGGCCTCGTCGACGACGACCACGACGTGCGAGGGCACCTTCGCGATGAAGGCGTCGAGCTCGGCCTGCGTCACGGCGGGGCCGGTCGGGTTGTTGGGGGTGCAGACGATGACGACCTTCGTGCGGTCGGTGACCGCCGCCGCCATCGCGTCGAGGTCGTGGTGGCCGTCGGCGCGCAGCGGCACCTGGACGCTCGCGGCGCCGCCGGCCGTGACGGCGATCGGGTAGGCCTCGAAGGAGCGCCAGGCGTAGACGACCTCGTCGCCGGGCTCGCAGAAGGCGTTGACGAGCTGGTAGATCAGGCCGACCGAGCCGGTCGCCGCGGCGAGGTGCTCGACCGGCACGCCCATCGCCTCGCCGAGGGCGGCGTAGAGCTCCGTGCTGCCCATGTCGGGGTAGCGGTTCATCTGCGCGGCCGCCTCCGTGGCGGCCTCGAGCACGCCCGGCAGCGGCGGGTAGGGGTTCTCGTTCGAGGAGAGCTTGTACGACGTCAGCCCCGGGCGGGCGACGGGCGGCTTGCCGGCGACGTACGCGGGGATGGCGAGCACGTTGGGCCGGGGCTGGGGACTCGTGGTCATGCCCGCACCCTAGTGAGCGCCCCGGCGGCCACGCCACGGCCTCACCACCGGGAGCAGCAGCACCCCGAGGGCGAACCCGATCCCGGCGCCGAGGACGTTGTCGACCATGTCGGTGACGTCGCACGCGCGGTCGATGCGCGCCACCTGCAGCTGCACGAGCTCGATGCCGAGGCTGTACGCCGCCAGCAGCGCGAGGCCGAGCGGCGCGAGCACCACCCCGGCCCACCAGCGCCCGACGGCGAGCACCAGCAGCAGCCCGGCGGGCACGAAGAGCAGGACGTTGAGGGTCCGCTGGTCGAGGCCGAGCACCTCGAAGGTGGTGCCCGACGGGCCGCCGTAGTCCCACGAGCAGGTGTCGCTGCGCGTCTCCGCCGGCACGAACCCGGTGTCCGGGCGGGTGGGCACGAGCGTGACCAGCGCGATCGCGACCAGCGACCACAGCAGCCCCGCCGCCGCCACCGCGGTCGTCGTGCCGACGAGGCGGCGCAGGACGAGCGCGAGCAGCGCTGCCAGGACCGCGGCCACGAGCCCGCCGAGGACCATCACCCCCGTGCCGCCGATCGTCACCACCCGGGCGAGGGTAGCCGGGAGAGGGTGCCGCGCCCATCAGCCAGGGTTTCGACGCGCCTGTCGCGTCCTCGCAAGCTCGGCCGCGGGCTTGCTCAACCTCCCGACACACGCCGAGCGCGACTGCGTCGCTCCCGGCTAGTGTCGTGACATGCGCTTCGTGACCTGGTTGCTGACCTATGCCGCCGGGCTGGCCGTCGCCGCCTGGCTGCTGGACGGGATCTCGTTCGAGGGGGCGAGGAACGGGCAGGCCGAGCTCCAGGACAAGATCGTCCCGGTGCTGGTCGTGGCCCTGATCCTGGGGCTCGTCTCGACGTTCATCGAGCCGGTGCTCAAGCTGGTCTCGCTGCCCTTCATCATCCTCACCCTCGGCTTCCTGCTGCTGGTGATCAACGCGCTGATGCTGCTGCTCACCGCGCGGCTGGCCGACGCCTTCGACATCGGCTTCACCGTCGACGGCTTCTGGAACGCCGTGGTGGGCTCGCTGGTCATCACCGTCGTCGGCTGGGGCGTCCGGACGGCGCTGCCCGCCCGGGACTGAGCGGTGGCCGCGCTGCCCGAGCCGCGCACGCCCGGCCGCTACCGGGTGGCGGTCGTGTGCCTGGGCAACATCTGCCGCTCACCGATGGCCCACGTCGTCCTGGAGAGCAGGCTGGCCGATGCCGGGCTCGAGGACCGGGTCGAGGTCGTCTCCGCCGGCACCGGGGGCTGGCACGTCGGCGACCCGATGGACCGGCGCGCCGCCGCGACACTGACCGCGGCCGGGCACGACGCGACCCGGCACCGCGCGCAGCAGTACGACCCCGCCTGGCCGGGGGCGTACGACCTGGTGCTGGTGATGGACGAGGCCAACCTCGCCGACGTCGGCGGGCGCACCGAGCGCGTCGGGATGTTCCGCGACCTCGATCCGGTGGACCCGGGCGGGGAGGTGCCCGACCCGTACTACGGTGGTGACGACGGCTTCGAGGAGGTGCTGGCGATGGTCGAGCGCACGAGCGACGCGATCACGGCTGCGCTGGCCGACGTGCTCGAGGACCCTGCCTGATGGCTCGCCAGCCACTCATCGCCCGCCGCGCCGAGGAGCTCCTCGGGGCCGCGGTCGTGGCGACCTCCCCCGTGGCCGGCGGCGACATCGCCACCGCCACGCGGCTGCGGCTCTCCAGCGGCCAGACCGCGCTGATGAAGACGCTGCCGCACGCGCCGGAGGGCTTCTTCGAGGCCGAGGCGGCCGGGCTGCGGTGGCTCGCCGAGGTCGACGGCGGCGTGCCGGTCCCCGAGGTGCTGGCGGCGGCGAGCGACTGCGTGGTGCTGGCGTGGGTCGAGCCCGGCCCCAAGACGCCCGTCGAGGCGGCCGTCACCTTCGGCCAGCAGCTCGCGATCACCCACGCCGCCGGCGCCGACGGCTGGGGCCTGGACCACGACGGCTTCATCGGTCGGCTGCCGCTGCCCAACCGCACGGCCGGCTCGTGGGCGGAGTTCTACGCCGTGCGCCGCGTCCTGCCCTACCTCAAGCTCGCCCGCGACCGGGGCGCGATCTCCGACTCCGACGCCGCCTCCGTGGAGGCGGTCGTGGGCCGGCTGGGCGAGCTGCTCCCCGACGAGGCGCCTTCGCGCGTGCACGGCGACCTCTGGAACGGCAACTGCCTCTGGGGCCAGGACCTCGCCATCCACGTCATCGACCCGGCCGCCCACGGCGGGCACCGCGAGGTCGACCTCGCGATGCTCCACCTCTTCGGCCTCACCCACCTGCCGCGGGTCGTGGCGGCCTACCACGAGGTCAGCCCGCTGGCCGACGGCTGGGAGGACCGCCTCGGCGTCCACCAGCTCTTCCCGCTGCTCGTCCACGCGTGCATGTTCGGCGGCGGCTACGGCGCCCGCGCCGGCGCGATCGCCGCGCGCTACGCCTGACCCACCCGCCGGGCTGGTTCGCCGACGCCGCGCGTCGGCGCAGGCTGGTGCGATGACCGACGCCTCGACCTGGGTCCCGCGCTCGCGCGACCTCGCCGACCTCGCGTCCGCGGCGCACGCGTGCCGCGGCTGCGACCTGTGGGAGCCGGCCACCCAGGTCGTCTTCTCCTCCGGCGAGCGCTCCGCGCGCCTGGTGCTGGTCGGCGAGCAGCCCGGCGACCAGGAGGACCGCGCGGGCGAGCCGTTCGTCGGGCCTGCGGGGCGCCTGCTCGACCAGGCGCTGGTCGAGGCGGGGATCGACCGCTCGGCGGCGTACCTGACCAACGCGGTCAAGCACTTCCGCTTCGAGCGCCGCGGGAGCCGGCGCATCCACAAGACCCCGGGCGCCGGGCACGTCACCGCCTGCCGGCCGTGGCTGGGCGCCGAGCTGGAGTCGGTCTCGCCCGCGGTCGTCGTGGCCCTCGGGGCGACCGCCGCCCGGGCCGTCCTGGACCGCACGGTGCGGATCGGCGACGTGCGCGGGCGTGTCCTCGACGAGCCGAGGGGGCCGGTGCTGGTGACCGCCCACCCGTCCGCGGTGCTGCGGCTGCGCGGCCGCGAGGGCTACGACGACGCGTTCGGCGCGCTCGTCGGCGACCTCCGGCTCGCGGCCCCGTACGCCGCGTCCGGCTGATCTCAGGACCGCCTCAGGAGCCGGTGGCATCCTTGGCGCGTGATCGACTCCAAGCCCCGGGTCCTCGTCGTCGACGACGACCGGGCCGTGCGTGACTCCCTGCGCCGCTCGCTGGAGTTCAACGGCTACGAGGTCGTGCTGGCCGCCGACGGCGCCGAGGCGCTGGTCATGGTCGGCACGCAGCACCCCGACGTCGTGGTGATCGACGTGATGATGCCGCGCCTCGACGGGATCGAGACGACGCGCGCGCTGCGGGCCTCGGGCAACGACGTGCCGGTGCTGGTCCTCACCGCCCGCGACGCCGTGGGCGACCGGGTCGAGGGTCTCGACGCGGGTGCCGACGACTACCTCACCAAGCCCTTCGCGCTCGAGGAGCTCCTGGCCCGGATCCGCGCGCTGCTGCGCCGCATCGTGCCGGACGACGGCGAGGAGGGCGAGCTGCTCACCTTCGCCGACCTGTCGATGGACGTCGCGAGCCGCGACGTGACCCGCGGGGGGCGGCCGATCGAGCTGACCCGCACCGAGTTCACCCTGCTGGAGATGTTCCTGCGTCGCCCGCGCCGGGTGCTCGACCGCTCGTTCATCCTCGAGGAGGTCTGGGGCTTCGACTTCCCGACCTCGGCGAACTCCCTCGAGGTCTACGTCGGCTACCTCCGCCGCAAGACCGAGGCCGAGGGCGAGCCGCGGCTGATCCAGACCGTGCGCGGCGTCGGCTACGTGCTGAAGGAAGCATGAACCACCCCACGACGTCCTCCTCCGCCGCTGCGCTCTCGCGGACGACGCCGCGGGGACCCCGGATGAGGTCCGCGGCGTGAGGGGGGCCTCGCCGTGGCCCGACGGGCGCTGGCACTACCGCCGCTCCCTCGCCTCCCGCGTCGCGGTCCTGACCACCATGGCCCTCGGCATCTCCATCTCGATGATGGCCCTCACCGCGTTCGTGGTGATGCGCCAGCAGCTGATGAGCTCGCTCGACCAGTCGCTGCTCGACCGCGCCCACAAGGCCACGAACTTCACCACGCTCTCGGAGATCACCGCGCGCGGTGCGCCCGCGTGGATGCTCGGCGCGGCCGACGTCCGCATCATCTTCATCAGCGCCAACGGCCGCGCGGTCACCGGTGACGACATCCCCGACTTCACCCTCGGGCAGCCGGAGTACGACGTCGCGACCGGCCAGCGCGAGTCGGTCGTGCGGACCCTCGTCACCGCCGAGGGCGAGCGGTTCCGCGTCGCCACCGTCCACGCCGACAGCGGCCAGGCGCTCATCCTCGCGCAGCCGCTGGCCAGCAACGACCGCACGCTGGAGAAGCTCGGCGGCGTGCTGTTCACCTTCGGCGCGCTCGGCGTGCTGGCCGCCCTCATGGCCGGCTGGCTGGTCGCGCGCAGCGGCCTGCGCCCGGTGCGACGGCTGACCTGGGCCGTCGAGCGGATCGCGGTCACCGAGGACCTCACCCCGCTGCGGGTCGAGGGCGACGACGAGGTGGCCCGGCTCGCGACGGCGTTCAACCAGATGCTGCTCGCGCTGGGCGCCTCGCGCGACCGCCAGCGGCGCCTGGTCGCCGACGCCAGCCACGAGCTGCGCACGCCGCTGACCTCGCTGCGCACCAACCTCGACCTGCTGCGCCAGGCCGAGGGCAACCCGTCGCTGCCCGCCGAGGCCCGCATGGAGCTGCTCGACGACGTCCGCGGCCAGATCGAGGAGCTCAGCGCCCTGGTCGGCGACCTCGTCGAGCTCGCCCGCGACGAGCCGACGACCCGCGTGGTCACCGAGATCGACCTCGCGTCGGTCGTGGAGCGGGCGGTGACCCGCGTACGCCGTCGCGCCCAGGGCATCGCCTTCGACGTCGCCCTCGAGCCGTGGCGCGTGGTCGGCGACGCCAACGGCCTGGAGCGGGCGGTGACCAACCTGCTCGACAATGCCGCCAAGTGGAGCCCCACCGAGGGCACGGTGACCGTCCGGCTCGAGCAGGGCGTGCTCACCGTCGACGACCAGGGCTCCGGCGTCGCCGAGAGCGACCGCCCCCACGTCTTCGAGCGCTTCTACCGCTCCGACGAGTCGCGCTCCATGCCCGGCTCCGGCCTCGGCCTGGCCATCGTGCGCCAGGTCGTCGACCGCCACGGCGGCCGGGTCGACGTCACCGAGGCTCCCGGCGGCGGCGCGCGCTTCGGGCTGTGGCTGCCCGGGGTCGACGCCGCTGTAACGCCGGGTTAGCTGCTGTACCCACCCCCGTGCATGGGGGTGGGTACAAGGCCTAACCCGGCGTTACAGCGCCGCGGTCGAACACCCGCAGCAGCCGCTCGGCCTTCCAGCCGGCCTCGGCCCACTCCTCGGCGACGTCCGACTTCACCGTGATGCCGCCGCCGGTGCCGAGGGTCCAGGTGCCGCTCCCGTCGGTGGTCAGCGAACGGATCACCACCCCGAGGTCGGCGGGCCCGTCGCCGCTGATCCACCCGAAGGCACCGGCGTACGCCCCGCGCGGGGTCGCCTCGACCTCCTCGATGATCTCCATCGTGCGGAGCTTGGGCGCGCCGGTCATCGAGCCCGCCGGGAAGAGCGCGCGCAGCGCGGCCACCGTCGAGACGTCGTCGCGCAGCCGCCCGCGCACGGTCGAGACGAGCTGGTGCACCGACTCGTAGGACTCCACCTCCATCAGCGCCGGCACCTCGACCGAGCCGACCTCGCACACCAGCGACAGGTCGTTGCGCAGCAGGTCGACGATCATCAGGTTCTCCGCGCGGGTCTTGGGGTCGGTGGCCAGCCGGGTGCGCTGCGCCTCGTCCTCCTGCGGCGTGCCACCGCGCGGCGTGGTCCCCTTGATCGGCTTGGTCTCCAGGCGGCGGTCGGGCGTGACGAGGGCGTACCTCTCCGGCGAGCTCGACAGCAGCCAGGCGCGGGCGCCGTCCACGTCGTGCTGGAGGAAGCCGGAGTACGGCGCGGGGTTGAGCTCGCGGAGCCGGAGGTACGCCGTCACGGGGTCGAGGTCGTCCTCGACGGTGTGCCGGTGGGTGAGGTTGACCTCGTAGGAGTTGCCGGCGTGGAGGTGCTCCTGGACGCGCGCGAACGCGGCGGCGTACTCCTCGGGGACGTACCGCATCGGTGGTCGAGGTGCGAGGAGCGCCAGCGACGAGCCTCGAGGCCTCCGGATGGACAGGGGCGTGCTCGAACACCCGGACCGCCGAGGGCCGCATCCAGACCGCGTCGGGCAGGACGGGGTCAGGGGTGGCGGGCAGGTCGGTGCGGGCGGCGGCGCCGAGGTAGCCGAACCACTGCTCGCCGGGGCGCAGCGCGGCCTCGAGGGCGGCGAAGACGTCGTCGCCGACGACCTCGGAGCCGCCGGCGGTGTGGCGGGTGACCTCGCGCCGCGACGCCGACCAGGAGAGCGACACGTCGTCGTCGTCGAGCCAGCCGATGATCGAGCGGCGCCCCGACCACGCGCGCGCCCCGCCGCCGTCGAGCCAGAAGCAGCGCGGGTGCTCGGCGGCGACCGCGGTGAAGAAGGAGACCGGGTCGCTCATGTCAGGAAGCTCCGCACGATGGCCGCGCCGTGCGACGACAGGACCGACTCGGGGTGGAACTGCACGCCCTCGAGCGGAAGCTCGCGGTGGCGCACGCCCATCACGGTGCCGTCCTCGCTCCACGCCGTCGCGACCAGGCAGTCGGGCAGCTCGACGGCTGCCAGCGAGTGGTAGCGCACCGCGGCGAACCCCTGGGGCAGCCCGGCCAGGACGCCGGCACCGTCGTGGGTGACGGCGGCGACCTCGCCGTGGGCGGGCCGCACCCGCGCCACCCGGCCGCCGTACGCCGTCACCAGGCCCTGCATGCCCAGGCACACGCCCAGGACGGGGCGGGTGCCGGCGAGCAGCACGTCGCGGCCGACGGCGAAGTCGCTCGGCGAGCCGGGGTGCCCGGGACCGGGCGAGAGCACGACGTGGGAGTGCGCGAGGACCTCGTCCGCGGTGACCTCGTCGTGCTGCACGACGCGGGGCAGGACGCCGGTGACCGCGGCGACGAGGTGCACCAGGTTCCACGTGTAGGAGTCGTGGTGGTCGACCACGATCACGTCCGGGGGCACGCGCCGAGGGTAGTGCTACTGGCGCAGCGTCCAGCAGGCGTCGCTGACCGGCTGGTCGCCCTGCTCGCGGCACTGGTCGAAGGCCGCCAGCCTCGCCATCAGCGCGGCGACCTGGGGCTGGCTGCGCGGGGAGGCGAAGGTGTTGCGCCGCTCGAACGGGTCGCGGCGGTAGTCGTAGAACTCGTAGCCCCACGACGTGTGCCCGGGCCGCGGGTCGAGGTCGAGGCGGGCGAGCAGCGACGTACGGCCGCGCACCGCGGTGAAGGACGGGATCCGGTCGAGCTCGGCACCGCTGAAGGCGGCGTCGGGGTCGTCGCCGGTGAGGGTCTGCTGGGTGTGCTCGAGGAAGGCGAACGACTGGCGCACCAGGCTGGGCTGCGACAGCGTCGGCACGAGCGACAGGCCGCTGCGGTAGGGCACCGGGGCCAGGCCGGCGAGCTCCTCGAAGGTGGGGGCGAGGTCGATGTTGCTGGTGACCTCGCGCCGCTTGCCCGGGCACCACGCCGGGGCCGGTGACCAGCAGCGGGACCCGCACGTCGGTGTCGTACGGCGTGCCCTTGCCGCGGCCGAGCCCGTTCTGCCCGAGGTGGAAGCCGTTGTCGGAGGTCAGCACGACGTAGGTGTCGGGGCCGACGGCGCGCAGGATCCGCTGGACCGTCCGGTCGGCCGACTGCGCCATCCGCGCGCGGTCGCGCAGGTCGCGCTCGGCGACGGGCGCCGTGAGGGTCGGCACCGTGTTCCACGCCCGGGCCCGCGACCCGTCGGCGGCGCGGGGGCGGTTGTCGCGGCGCGGGTCGCCGAAGCCGGGGAGGTCGTCGACGGTGAGCTTGCTGCACGCCACCCGGCCGCAGCCGCGCTCGCCGGTCCGGTCGCGGAACATCGGCGGGAAGAGCGGGTCGCCGGGGTAGTACCCCTCGGGCTGCGTGCGGTTGTGCGGGGCGTAGACCGCGACCTCGAGGAAGTACGGCGCGTCGCCGGCCTCGCCGCGGCGCACGAGGTCCAGCGCGTCGTCGCCGATCACGGTGCCGGCGTAGGCGCGGTCCTTCTCGGCGTCGGTGGCCGTCGAGGGCGGCGCCGGGTGCTGGACGACCTGCATCCGCTGGTCGACGACCGACGAGCTGGCGAAGTCCCAGCCGTCGTAGGCGGAGCCGAAGACCGCGTCGAAGGTGCTCCAGCCCGGCACGACGGGGGGCAGGGCGCGGCCCGGCACCCACTCGTACTCGTTGAGGAACTTGCCCACGAAGGCGGTGGTGTAGCCGGCCTCCTGCAGACGCAGGTTGAACGCGCGCTCGGGGTTGCCGTGGGTGTCGTAGGCCGGCCACCCGCCGAGCATCGAGGTGCCCTGGTTGGAGGTGTTGGTGCGCACGCCCGTCTGGTGGGGGTACTGCCCGGTGAAGAAGCTCGAGCGCGACACGCAGCACAGCGAGTCGGTGACGAACGTGTGCGGATAGCTCGCACCGACGCGGCGCATCTGCTGCGCCGAGCGCATGGTCTGGACGAGGTCGGTGGAGAAGTCGTCGAGCATCACCACCACGATGTTGGGCCGGCCGGCGCGTGCGGCGGGCGCCAGCTCCGCGACCGGCCGCGGCGCCGTGCTGCGGTCGGGACGTCGTACGTCGTCGGCGGTGGTCGTCCCCTGCGCCCCGCACGCCATCAGCGCCAGCAGGCACACGCCCACCCACGCCCGCCTGAAGTGATGCACCTGTCCCCCGTCGTCCCCGCTCGGCTACCCAGAGTGACGTCCACCGACGCGGTTCCGTTGCCTGCCACGCCGAATGAATGTCCAGTCGATGACTAGACAATAGCACCGCCGCGCCGCCCGGCTGGCTATCTGAGGACGTCCTGCAGCTGTCGGGGGTGGTTGTACGTGCACCACGTCCTCAGATATCCCCCGGTGGGGGCGGGCGGGCGGGCCGACGCGGGCGGGCGGGCGGCCGGGCGGGGAGGGGGCGCGCCGGGCGGGGCGTCAGGTGAGGAGGTCGCGGACCGCGGCGTGGAGCAGGTCGTAGCCGTTCTCGGTGAGGATCGACTCGGCGTGGAACTGGATGCCGCGGAAGTGGGGGCCGGCGACCGCGTGGATGTCGCCGGTGGCCTCGTCGGCCTCGACGCGCACGCCTGCGGGCAGGGAGTCGTCGGGCCCGGCGGCGGCGGTCGGCACCCGGCCGACGAAGGTGTTGTAGAAGCCGACCCGCTCGGTGCGCCCGTCGAGGCGGACCGGCGACTGGGTGCCCTGGAAGACGACGTCCTTGTAGGCGAGGTCGAGGCCGAGGCGCTGGCACAGCGTCTGGTGGCCCAGGCAGACGGCGAGGAAGGGCTGGCCCGAGGCGAGCAGGTCGTCCACGGCGCGGCGGAACGTCGCGATCTTGGGGTGGTCGCCGTCGCGCGGGTCGCCGGGTCCGGGGCCGACGATGACGAGGTCGGCGCCGTCGAAGGCACCGGCCGCGTAGTCCTCGTGGCGCACGACGCGGGCGCTCATCCCGAAGACGCCGAGCACGTGGACGAGCATGTTCACGAAGTCGTCCTCGCCGTGCAGGATGACCGCGCTGCGCCCGGACAGGGCGGGGTCGGCCGGCTCGCCGGCCTGGTCGGTGAGCCAGAAGCGCGAGAGCCGCTGGTTGCGCGAGCCGAGGGCGAGCAGCACGTCCTCGTCGCGCGCGAGCTCGGCGATGCCGGAGCCGTCGGTGGCGGCGCCCGGCGCGAGCCCGAAGGCGCTGAGGATGCCGCCGGCCTTGGCGCGGGTCTCGGCGACCTCGTAGGCCGCGTCGGAGTCGCGCACGAGCGTGGCCCCGGCGGTCACCTTGAGCTCGCCGGTCGTGGAGACGTCGGCGGTGCGGATCAGGATCGGGCTGTCCATCGTCGGGGTGCCGTCGGGCGAGCGGCCGAAGAGCGCCAGGGCGGCGCCGTAGTAGCCGCGGCCCTCGGGCTCGTAGTCGGCGATGAGGCGGCACGCGTTCTCGACCGGCGCACCGGTGACGGTCGCGGCGAACATCGTGTCGCGCAGGATCTCGCGGTGGTCGCGCTCCGAGCGGCCGGCGAGGAGGTACTCGGTGTGGATCAGGTGCGTCATCGGCTTGAGGAACGGTCCGAGGACCTGGCCGCCCTCGTGGCAGATGTCGCACATCATCTTCAGCTCCTCGTCGACGACCATGAAGAGCTCGAAGACCTCCTTCTCGTCGGCGAGGAAGTCCAGCAGCCCCGCCTTGAGCTCCTCCTCGGAGAGCCCGCCGACGCGGAAGGTGCCGGAGATGGGGTTCATCCGGACGTCGCCGGAGCGTACGGACACGTGACGCTCCGGGGAGGCGCCGATGAGGAAGCGCTCGCCGGTGAAGAAGCAGAAGGTCCAGTAGGCGCCGCGCTCGCGCTCGAGGAGGCGGCGCAGCACGGTGAGCGCCTTCGCGGCGTCCCAGTCGGCGACCACGGCGCGGTAGTGGCGCCCGATCACGAGGTTGGCGCCCTCGCCCTGCCCGATCTCGTCGCGGATGATCGCCTCGACGACCTCGGCGTAGTCCTCGTCGCTGGTCGCGAAGCCGCCCCGGTCGGCGAACTCGACCGGCACGTCGGGCAGCGCGGCGAGCAGGTCCTCGACCGACACCTCGTGCTCGGCCTCGATGTCGACCACCGTCAGCGGGGTGCCGTCGTCGATCGCGCCGAACCCGCGCTCGGCGACCTGCCGGAACGGGACCGCGACGAGCCGGTCGGCGCTGCGACCGGGCTCGGGCGCTCCGGTCTCCAGCGGGATGTCGAGCAGCGACGACACCTCGCTCGGCGTGCCGCCGACGAGGCCCACGGTCGGTGAGGCCTTGCGCCGGATGACCGCCCACGCCCCGTGCCCCTGGATCTGCTCCAGGAGGTCGGCGACAGAGGCGGTCGAGTTCATGGGGATGACCCTACGGCGGTGCCTGCGGGAGGCGTGCGGGCGTCTCAGCCGGGGCGGCCGGCGGCGGCGCGCCTGCCGCGCACCAGCCGCCCGAGCTGGCGCGAGCGCTCGTGCACGCCCCACGTGGTGATCCTCGCCAGCGACTCCGTGGCGACCGACCGGTCCATCTTCGACTCGCCCCGGACCCGCTCCACGAACTCGATCGGCACCTCCGCCAGGCGGAGGCCCCGCCGGTGCGTGCGGAACGCGAGGTCGGCCTGGAAGCAGTAGCCGGCCGACTCCACGGAGGACAGGTCGATGGCCTCCAGCGTCGTGCGACGGAAGACCCGGAAGCCGGCGGTCACGTCGCGCACCGGGACGCCGAGCGCGAGCCGGGCATAGAGGTTGCCGCCCACGGAGAGAGCCTTGCGACCCAGCGGCCAGTTGACGACCGATCCGCCCGGCACCCAGCGCGAGCCGATGACCAGGTCGGCGTCGTCCAGGGCTGCCAGGAGGCGGTGGAGCTGCTCGGGCTGGTGCGAGCCGTCGGCGTCCATCTCACCGATGACGTCGTACCCGCGCTCGAGCGCCACGGCGAAGCCGTGGAGGTAGGCCGCGCCGAGCCCCGCCTTCTCCGTGCGGTGCACGACCGCAACCTGGGCGTCCTCGAGGGCCAGGGCGTCGGCGATGCCCCCGGTCCCGTCGGGGGAGCCGTCGTCGACGACGAGGACGTCGGCGTGGGGCACGGCCGCGCGCAGCCGCGCGACGATGAGCGGGAGGTTGTCGGCCTCGTTGTAGGTGGGGACCACCATGACGACCGAGGGGCGCGGGCTCACGGGGCGGCCTTGCGGCGCAGGAGCGAGGACGCCCGCTCCAGCACGGCGCCGGCGGCGAAGGTGTAGATGGGCAGCAGGCAGAAGAACTGGCGCGGCTCGACGAACTTGATCAGGCACAGCGTGACGATGAAGTACGCCGTCGGCAGCGTCAGCAGCAGCCACTGCCGGGGTCGGCGCACGTTGACGACCACGTAGGCCACGAGGGCCCAGAAGGAGAGCAGCGCGAGGCCGCGGATCACCAGACCGACGGGCTCGGTGACGATGAACAGGCGCGGGTCGGTCCGCAGGACGTTGACCTGGCCGGACTGCCGCAGCTCGGCGTAGCGCTGGATGGAGCTCGGGACCTGCCAGATGCCGACGGCGTACTGCACGAAGTTCCAGCGGATGAACTTGGTGTCGAAGACGCGCGGGATGCGGCTGGTGAGCACGAGGTCGACGTAGGCGCCGGGGTGCTCCTCGACCGCGTCCTTCCACTCCTGCTTGAAGTGGTCGTTGGCCTGCGGTCCCCACGGGCTCGGGAAGCCCAGGCGGGCCGCCTCCTCGGCGACGTACTGGTCACCGAGCTTGAGGCCCCAGGGGTTGTCGGGCCGCTCCCCCAGCGCCTGCCACATCGTGCCGCCGGCGTTCGTGGTGTTGATGCGCGGCGTGCCCGTCTCGACCCAGGTGCCCACCGCCATGGGCAGCACGAACAGGCCCGTGACGAGGAACAGCGCCGCGAGGCGCCGCAGCTCGTGGCGCAGGCGGCGCACCAGCACGACGTAGACGACCAGGACGACCGGGAGGAGGAGGAACTCGGAGCGGAAGTGGTAGGCCACGCCGCAGGTGACCCCCGCCCACAGGCCCCACAGGCGGTTGTCGCGCCAGATGGCCGAGGCGGAGGCGAGCAGCGCCGCGATGAGGAGGGGCGACAGCGCCTCCGGCATGGGCTGGGTGACCGCGAGCCCGATCAGCGGGTTCAGCGCGTAGATCGCCGCGATCCACAGGCCCGTGCGGCGCGAGTGCAGGTTGCGCCCGGCGACGTACATCAGCCAGATGGCGACCACGTCCAGCACGACCTGGAGGCCCGTGAGCCCGATCAGGGTCGCGGTGTCGTCGTCACCGGTGAACACCTGCACGGACAGCACGAGGACGCTGTAGCCGTAGGGGTGCAGGATCTCGACGCCCTTGTCCACCAGGAACGGGTCACCGTCGAGCAGGTTGCGGGCGGAGTCGAAGTAGCTGACCGTCAGGCCCTCGACCTGCCGGGCGTGGAAGAGCACGGCGAGCACGGTCCTCATCAGCAGGCCCAGGGCCAGGATGAGGAGCATCGGCCGGTCGCGCACCGCGGTCCACGGTCGGGGTGCTGCACTCACTGGGGTGGCTCCTGAACAGATGACCGGCCGAGGACGCGTGGACGCTAGCACGCACGCCTGCGCGCGACGGCTTCCTCACGGCCGGGGCCCCGCACGGCCCCCGGCCTCACACAGGGGCGCGGTAGCGAGGGAAGAAGGAGCTGTCCGGCGCACCGACGACGGCACACGCGGCGTCGTAGCGCAGCTGGTCGGCGACGACCTGGATGCCGGTGAAGGGCACCACGCCGGTCGGGTCGAAGGCGCGCTTGTAGCGGAAGATCCCGTCGCCGGGCTCGTAGCCCCCGCCCAGGACGTACGACGTGAGCCCGGCGTAGGCGGCGTGCTCGATGACGTCGTGCTTGAGCAGGTCGTTGGGGGCCATCGGGAAGGCCTCGCGGCGGGTGCCGCCGAGGAAGGAGTAGCAGGTCGCCTCGCCGACCAGCACCAGCTCGGTGGAGACGAGTGCGCCCTCGGCGTCGCGGGTGTCGGCCACCCAGAAGCTGCCGTCGAGGACCTCACCGAGGCGGGCGAAGAAGTCGGCGTCGAAGCGGTAGAACTGCGCGGCGGCACGGCGGTCCATCGTGCTGGCGTAGACGTCGGCGAAGCCCGCGACGTCGGCGAAGCCGGGAGTCACGGTCGTGCCCAGCCCGTGGCGCCGCGCCTTCTTCACGTTCTTGCGCACCTTGTGCTCGTAGCGCGCCCACCGCTCCTCGGCATCCGGCTCCAGGCCGACGACGACGTTGTCGGCCAGGTGCAGCGCGCGCATGGCGGGCGAGCCGGGCTCGACCCCGTGACCCGGGCCGGTCACCGAGCCGCGCACGAAGCAGCTCAGCACCTGGTTCCCGCTCATCCAGGACACGAGTGCGGACCAGAACGCCGCGAGGTCCGGGGCTCCGGCCACGAACGGGCCGCCGTAGCCGTAGGGGGACGTGGCGTCGCGCCAGGCGCCGTCCGGCAGGGCCGCGCCCACCTCCTGCGGCAGGTCGCGGAGGACGAGCGGGAGGAGCACGAGACCGCCGTCGTCCTCCCAGCACGCGGCCAGCGCGTCGGTCCCGGGGCCGGCGAGCAGCGTGCCGAAGCCGGGGTGGGCGAAGGGCTCGCGCCCCGTGGCCTCCCAGACCGCGCGCCAGCGCGGCGAGCCGGGCTGCTCGACCTCGAGCGCGCTCACCGCTGCTCGTCCAGGGCCTTCGCGAACGACGCCACGATCGCCTCGTGGTCCTCGGCCCGCACGTCCTGGTGGACGGGGAAGTTGATGATGTGGCGCGCCAGGTCGAGCATGCCGGCGAAGCCGGAGAGCTCGTCGATGAGCGTGTGGTAGAGGCTGACCATGCCGATCCCGTCGGCGTTCATCGCGTGGTAGATGCCGTCGCGACCCTCGCCGAGGATCCGCACCGGCAGGGTCTGCGGCGACTCGTCGGGCCGCAGGTCGGGCCACATCAGCTCGAAGTCGACGCCGTGCGCCGGCAGGCCCCGCAGCAGCTCGGTGAGCCCGGCGAAGTTGTCCCGCCGCACCTGCGCCACGGCCGCGACGTCGGTGTCCAGGACGAGCCGGGCCAGGTGGGGCGCCGTCTCCTGCTGGCCGGTGAGGAAGTCCTGGTCGCGGTAGGACATCTGGCCGCCGACCGCGTCGGGGAGGGCGAACATCTTGTGCAGCGAGTACGCCAGGACGTCCCCGGTGCGGCCGGCCGGTCCGCCGAGCAGTGCGGTGTAGTAGCCGTGCGCGAGGTCCTCGACGAGGAGCACGTCGTGCTCGTCGGCGATCGCGCGGACCTCCTCGAGACCGGGCTGGACGCGGCCGAAGTAGTGGATGACGACGATGACGTCGATGCGCTCGCGGGCGCAGGCGGCAGCGACGTCGGCGGGGTCGAGGGACAGGTCCGCGCCAAGGTCGTAGAAGCGAGGGGTCAGGCCGAGCTCGGTGATGGGGTCGAAGACCCCGCTGCCCTCGTTGGCCGACCAGCCGATGAAGGCCGGGAGCAGGACCGTGCGGGTCTCCCCCTGCCAGGTCGACTCCTGCCGGAACAGGTCGACCATCCCCTCGCGCGCCGAGCGGTAGAACAGCGCGGGCGTGCGGAGCCGGTCGCGGTCGGAGGCCGTCTTGGTGACGGTGGTGCTCATGGGTGCTCCAGGTGGTTGCGGATGCTGGTCGACCTCATGCGCAGCGAGTCGAGGAGGGGCGCTGCCCCTGCCCCCTCCGGGGGCCGCAGGTCGGTGGGGAGGATGGCGAGCGCACGGGAGACGCCGGGGAACAGGGCGCGGACGGTCGGCAGCCAGGCGAGGTCGGTGAGGTCGGCGGCGGAGAAGACCCGCACCACCTCGTCGCCCATCACGCCGATCCGGTGTGCCTGGCCGTCGACGGTCACGGTGAGGTCGGTGAAGCCGTGGACGCGGTGGCGCGCCGTCGCTGCCGGCAGGGCCTCGACCGTGGCCCGCCCCTCGACCGCGGGCGGGGCGCCGAGCGGCGCGGTCCACCAGGTCGTGCTCCCCTGCTCCTCGAAGCCGAGCCGGGCGTAGAGCCGGCGGGCCGCCGCGTTGTCGGCGAAGACGTCGAGCTCCATCGCCTCGACCCGGGGGCGCTCGGCGAGCCAGGCGCGCAGGAGGGTCGTCGCCACGCCGAGCCCGCGCGCCGCCGGCGCCACGGCGACGTAGGAGAGGAAGCCGGTCGTCGCGTCGGCCGGCTTGAGGTCGGCGTAGCCCAGGCGCTCGCCCGCCGGGTCCTCCGCGACCAGGAGCGCCGGGTCGCCGAACGACGCCGGCTGCGAGAGGACCAGCTCCCACCACGCGGTGATCCCGTGCTGCGCCGCCACCAGGAACGGCTGGACCTCGGGCGCGAAGGACTCCTTCACGAGGTCGGCGATCCAGGGCAGGTCGCCGACCTCGGCCGGCCGGACCCGGACCTCGCTGCGGGTCATCCGACGCTCTCCGGCGCGCGGGCACGGCGCTCGTCGTCCAGGTTGGCCATCACCGACTCGGGGTCCACCACGACACCGCTGCGGGCGAAGACGCCCGTCACGGTGCGGGCGATGATCTTCAGGTCCTGCCACGGGGACATCCGCTCGACGTAGTCGACGTCGAGCGCCAGGCGCTCGTCCCACGACACCAGGTTGCGCCCGGCGACCTGCGCCAGGCCGGTGATGCCCGGGCGGACGTCGAGGCGTCGTCGCTCGCGCGCGGTGAAGAAGGGCGTGTAGCGGGTGAGCAGGGGGCGCGGGCCGACGATGCTCATCTCGCCGCGGAGCACGTTGAGCAGCTCGGGCAGCTCGTCGAGGCTCGTGGTGCGCAGCCAGGCACCGAACGGCGTCAGCCGCGCGCTGTCGGGCAGCAGCTCGCCCTGCTCGTCGCGCTCGTCGGTCATCGTGCGGAACTTCACCATCGTGAACGGCCGGCCGTGCCGCCCGGGACGCTCCTGGGTGAAGAGCACCGGTGACCCCAGCCGCCTGCGCACCAGTGCGGCCGTCACGGCGATGGGCGCGGAGAGCGCGACCAGGGCCGTCCCTGCCAGCGCGACGTCGGTGACCCGCTTGGTGCGCTGCCAGGGGTGGCGCGTCCTGGCGGCGTCCTCGAGCACCGTCGCGAAGCGCTCGGCGCCGACCTCGAGGGACAGGTGCTCGGCGTAGTACCGCGCACCGCGGCGCCCCATCTCCTCGCGCTCGACCTGGGGCAGGTCACGGAGGCGCCGCACCGCGTCGGCGAGCGCAGGGGCCTGCTGGGGCGCGAACGCCATCCCGGCGCCGGCAGCCTCGACCAGGGCGGCCGCGTCGCCGCGCACCCCCATCAGCACCGGGCGACCGGCGTGGAGGTAGGCCTGGGTCTTCGACGGGATCGTGATGCTGAACAGCGGGTCGTCGCGCAGGTGGACCAGGAGCGCGTCGGCCGCCGACAGCACCTCGCCGATCTCGCTGACGGGGCGACGGGGCAGGAAGTGGACGTTGCCCAGCTGCTCGGCGTCCACGCGCGCACGGAGCCGCTCGACCTCGATCCCGGCCCCGACCATCACGAAGCGGACGTCCGGCTCGTCGCGCAGCAGCCTCGCCGCGTCGAGCACGGTGTCGAGCGCCTGCGCGGAGCCCATCGTGCCGGCGAAGACCACCGCGAAGGTGCCGTCGAGGCCGAGGGACGACCGCGCCGCGGCGCGGTCGGGCAGCGCGATCTGGCTCTCGTCGCACCAGTTCTCGATGACCGACACCTTCGGTGCCGGCACGCCGCGGGCGACCATCCGGTCGCGGAAGCCCGGCGACAGGACGACAACGTGGGCCGCGAGACGGTAGGTGAGGTCCATGACCCGGCCGACGGCGCCGAGCACCCCGCCCTCGGGCAGCATCCCGGTCGCCGAGAGGGTGTCGGGCCAGAGGTCCTGGACGTCGTAGACGAAGGGCACGCCGCGCACCAGGCGGGCCACCGCCGCGGGCAGCGCCACGGTGCCCGGCGGGTGGTAGACGTAGACGACGTCCGGCCGCCGTCCGGAGAGCATCTTGAGGGCCGAGGAGACCGCGAAGCTCGCGTAGTTGGCCAGCCGGCGCACCGCCGAGGAGTCGTGGCTGGGGTAGAGCGGCACCCGGTGGACGACGATGCCGTCGACGACCTCGCGCTGGTAGGCGCGGACGCGGTAGCCGTCGTACACCGTGCCGCCCGGGTAGTTCGGGAAGCCGGTGATGACCTCGACCTCGTGCCCGCGACGCTGGAGCTCCCGGGCGAAGAGCATGCCCTTGAAGGTGGGTTCGGGGTCGAACCACTGCGTCAGCATCCACACCCGCATGACGAGGACCCTATGTCAGGCGGGCGCCACGCCCGACTCGCCGGCGGACCAGCACGCCACCGATCGCGACGACGAGCGCCAGCGCCGCCGCCAGCCGCACGACGGGGTGCGTCGAAGAACCCCCACGTGAGCGCCAGGCAGGCACCGACGAGCAGGACCGACTGCACCGCGGCGAGCTCGGGCAGGTGCGGGCTGCGGAGCCGGTGGCAGGAGACCCACGTCATGGCGGCCGCGAGCCACAGGGAGGAGACGAGGGAGGCGACGGCGGCGCCCACGATCGTCCAGTGCGGGATGAGGGTCAGGTTCAGCACGACGCTGAGGACGGCGGCCACCGAGCTGACCGCGAGCACCAGGCGGGTGCGCTGCTGGTAGACGGCCTCGTTGGCCATCAGGTTGAACACGAGGAGCAGGTGCCCGCACACGACGAGGGCAGGCAGCACGGTGGCGCCGTCGGCGTAGGCGGCGCGGGTGATGAGGCGCAGCCCCTCCGGGCTGACCAGGCACGCCACGCCGACCATCGCCCCGAACCCGAGCAGCAGCTGCGACCCGGTCGACCGGATGCGGTCGTGCTCCCCCATCTTCGCGTGCTGGAAGTACCACGGGGTCCAGCTGCTGTTGACGGCCGTCGCGGCGACCACCGCGACGTTGGCCAGCGAGAAGGCGAAGGCGAAGACGCCGGCCGCCTCCCGGTCGACGAGCGTGGACAGGAAGACGCGGTTGGCCTGGCTCAGGACGAGGTAGATCAGCTCGTGGGCCAGCAGGGGCAGCGTGATCGCGATCCCGAAGCCCACCAGGGCGCGCTCGCTCCGCACGCGGACACCGGCCGCGCGCACGAGCTGGTAGAGGACCACGACCGCGGAGCCGACGAGGTAGCCCAGGATCCGCGCCAGGGCGTCGTCGTTGAGGAGGGCGACCATGACGAAGCCGACCAGCAGGGGCACGAGGGTCGAGGCGATGGACAGCCCCAGGAAGCGCCGCCGCAGACCCAGGGTGACGGCGTGACCCATCCCCATCGCGGTGATCGCGAAGAGCACGCCGTTGCCCACCGCCAGCGCGAGGTAGTCGGCCGACAGCCCGAGCGTGCGGCCCCAGAAGTCCGGCGCCACGGCCAGCAGCGCGAGCAGCACGACGGTCGGGGCGGCGTACCACGGCACCACCGAGCGGATGTAGACCGCGAGCGCGTCCTCGCCGTGCTCGAGCCGGACGTTGTTGAGCGCCGACTGGGCCTGGAAGCCGATGACGAGCCCGAAGGCGGTCATCCAGAAGAGGTACGTCGCGGCGAGGCCCCACTCGGCGGGGGTCAGGAAGACCGCGAACGCCGGCTGCGCGACCAGGTTGATCGCCTGGATCGCGGCCGAGCCGCCGAGGTAGAGGGCCGCCGTCGACCAGAAGGTCTGCAGCCGGCCCGACGTGCCCGCACTCGTCATGTCGTCGCTGGTCCCTGCGCCACGGCCTCGGCCACCACGCGCGCCACCATCTCCCGGGTCCGCTCGCGGGAGTGGCGCTGCTCCACCAGGTCGAGCGCGCGAGCGCGGAGGTCGGCCTGGCGCTCGGGGTCGGCCAGCACGAGCGCCAGCCGGTCCGCGATCTCCTGCGGGTCCTGCGAGGTGACCACCACCCCGAAGTCCTCGTCGGCGACGTAGCGGATCGAGGCCACGTCGTCGGGCCCGACGGCCAGGATGACGCGGTCGGCGGCCATGTACTCGGGGATCTTGGTCGAGACCGAGAGCCGCGTGATGTGGCGGTTGTGGGGGTCGAACGACTCGACGTGCACGAGCAGGTCGGCCTCGGCACGGTGCCCCAGCAGCGACTCCGAGTCGGTCGCGCCACGGAACGTGACGCGAGGGCTCGCGGTCAGCGCGGCGAGGACGGCCGGCTCGGGGGCGTCGATCGACCAGATGTCGAGGCTGGCCTCCCGGCCGTGCTGCTCGGCCAGCAGGTCGAGGGCCGCGCCGACCGAGGCGAGCACCTTCCAGCGGTTCAGCCCCAGGTTGCCGGCGAAGAGCAGCTGCACCGGGCGACGGCCGTCGTCGGGCCGCGGCGCAGGCGTCGGCTGCCGGTCGACGGCGTTCATCGCCACCTCCCAGCGGCCGCCGAAGCGCGCGGCGTACTCCTCGGCCATCGTGGTGCCGATGGCGATCACCGCGTGGGACCGCCTCACCGCGCGGGCGTACGCCGCCTGCATCTGGCGGTAGTAGGTGCGGCTGAACGGGGCCCACCGGGAGGCGGGCGTGACGTAGTCGTCCGTGGTCTCCATGACCAGCGGGATCGCGCGCTCGCGGCAGATCTCCTCGACGAGGTCGAAGGCGAAGACGGCGCTGCTGGACTGGAAGAAGACCAGCTCGGGGTCGACCTCGTCGAGCCACGCGCGGAACCGGTCGCCGTCGCGGCGGGCGTGCTTCCACACCGTGGAGCGCGCCACCAGGGCTGCCGGGGGGCGCGCCAGGAAGATCTTGCGGATCGCGCGGTAGGCCGGGCGGCGGCCCAGCGAGGCCTTGACCTCGCTGTCCTCCTCCCAGTCGCGCCGCTGGACCGGGCCGGCGGCGCCGCTGCGCCCGGGCAGCAGGTCCTTGAGCACGTCGAGGTCGGTGACGCGGTAGAAGCGGTCGCACTGGGTGAACGACGGCTCGTCGAGGGTGAGGTAGAGCTGCGCGAGGCTCTCGCGCGGCCATCCCTCGAAGAAGGCCTGCAGGGTCTTGCCGTTGTTCTGGACGTCGCTGAAGGGGTTGTGGCTGACCACGAGCACCCGGGGGTGCCGGCTCATGCGCCGACCGCCGGCGCGTGCTCGGCGTCGTGGGTCGACTCGTCACGCGTGCCCCCGGCCACCGGGGCGAGGAGACCGCCGATCACGGCGAAGTAGACGACCATGACGACCATGATCAGGCTCGTGGGCTGGGTGAGGGAGAAGCCGAGCCAGATCACCGTCGTGATCACGGCCAGCAGCGCGGCCTCACGCTCGGCGGAGCGCCGCAGCAGCCTCCTCAGGCCCGGCCACATCGCGGCGAGGAAGATCGCGACGTAGCCGAGGAGCCCGATGCCGCCGAAGGCGTTCGCGTGCTCGAGGACCGCGTTGTGGGCCGCGTACTGCTGTGTCACCCCGTCGTCGGGCAGCTCGAAGTAGACGACGCCGTCACCGATCAGCGGGTCCTGGCGCAGGTGGTCCAGGGACGCCTGGCCGAGCTCGGCACGCCCGACGTCGCTCTTGCCCATCTCGGTCAGCGCGGTGTCGCGCTGGGCCTGGTCGAGCTGGGCCCGGGGCTCGTCGGCGAGGCTGGGGAAGACCTCGGACGGCGGCGGGACGAGCCGGTACATCCCGTAGGCCGAGCCCAGCGGGTTGAACCACCACGTCATGGCGTGGATCAGCACGGCCACGAGCGCCGTCGCCAGCATGGTCCCCAGGAACCTGCGCCGGCGGAGCATCACGAGGAAGCACCCGAGGATGCCCACGACGGCGACCGCGCTCACCCCGCGCGAGCCGGCCCAGAGCGGGAAGACAAGTGCGGCCAGCATGTTGATCCACGCCGCCACGCGGACCAGGACCGGGGCCCGGACGCGGACGTTGGCCGCGACGAAGACGCTCGGCGGGAGCGCCAGCACGACGAGCCCGACGTAGACGATGGAGTTGCCCAGGAAGTCCGACATCCGCATGTTGTGCCACTCGCCGAGGTGCCACAGGGTCAGCGAGGCGACGAAGAGCACGACCGCGTTGAGCGCGCGGTCCGCACGCTCGACGCGCGCGCCGAGGACGAGGTACGCGGCCACCGGCAGGAGCGTGGTGCGCAGGACGAGCACCGGCTGCAGGACCTCGTCGCCGCGGACGAGCCGCACGACCTCGACGAGGACGAACCACGCCAGGAACGCGGCGACGACGACGAGCAGCACCTTCCACGTCCCGACCGGTCGCCAGCGCCGCGAGGCCAGCAGGACGAGGACCCACGCCCACAGGGCCGCGCCGACGAAGTCCCCGACGGTCACCTCCAGGCTCCCGCTGCGCGAGAGCGGCATCGGCACGTCGACGAGGAAGACCGACGCCAGGCAGAACACCAGGGTCGGGCCGAACCACTGGTCGAGGCCCAGCCACCTCCGGTCCGCGCGCGGCTCGTGGTCGTGCTCGGTCTCAGTCATGTGAAGGTGTCTCCAAGCCATCGAGGAAGGTGCGCAGGCGCTCGCCGACCGCCGACCAGGTCGCGTGGTCCAGCAGGTACTGACGGGCGTCGGCGGCAGCCGCGCGCTGCTGCGCGGGGGTGCGTGACGACAGGGCGAGGACCTGGGCGGCCAGGGCCTCCGGTGCCAGGTCGGTCACGACGACGAGCTGCTCGCGCAGGGCGTCGTCGAGGGTCGGGAGGTCCGTCGTCAGCGTCGGGGTGCCGCTCGCGAGCGACTCGAAGAGCTTCGACGGGAAGGTGAGTCGCGCGAGCCCGTCGTCGGGCACGAGCAGCGCGAGGAGCACGTCGGCGTCGCGCAGCAGCGGCGCGACGGCGGACTCCTCCACCGCACCGTGGAACCGGACGTGGGGACGAGACGCGTCCGCCGCCCGCACCAGGGGCTCCAGGGCACCGCGCCCGTAGACGTCGAGGACGAACCCGTCGGCCGGGAGGTGGTCCATCATCGCCACCGCGGCGGCGAGGTTGTAGCGCGAGGACAGGTTGCCGGCGTAGACGATGCGGGTGCGGCGGTCGGGGTCCTCGGCGTCCTGCGGCTCGGTCGCCGACGCGTCGGGGCCCAGCAGGTCGTCGGTGACCGCACCCCGGACGACCAGGCTCGGGACCGACGGGGCGAGCTCGGCGCCGAGGAACGGCGTGATGGCGACCAGCCCGTCGACGCGTGCCAGCAGGCCCCGGGAGATCCGGCCCTGGACGCGCGCCGAGAGGGAGACCCGGGCGTCCGGCGGCTGGTAGGGCATCGTGATCGCCACGGGGACGATCCGCACCCGGTGCCACAGGCGCAGCCACGTCGCGACGAGCACGTAGAGCAGGAACGTGTTGTAGTGCACCAGGACCAGCGGCCGCCCCCGGCGCGGGCGCGCCCACCGGTGCAGCTCACGGGCGAGGGCGAGCGGCTTGAGGACGACGCGCAGCGGTCCGTGCGCCGCGCCGAGGTGTCGCACGGCCAGCCCGTCGTCACTTGACTCCACCGTGGCCGAGCCCTGCCCGACGTGCGCCACCACGGTGCTGATCACGGTGAGGTCGGCGTACTGCCCGGCGAGCGCGGCGGCGTACCCGCGCTGCATGCGGTTGTCGGCGAGGCTGAGCGAGGGGTCGCCGGCGACCCGCTCGTGGCTGGCGAGGTAGCCGACGAGGGCGACGGCCGGCTCCGGTGCGATGGCGTGGGACGACATCACACCGACGGGCGGATCCCGAGCCAGTTCTCGTAGCGCGCGTGCGTGGACAGGATGAACCCGACCGCGCGGCGCGAGCAGTCGCCGATGCGGTAGTCGTCGGGGACCCGCGAGGCGCGGTCCTCGTCGGACACCGCGAAGCGCACCGCCTCGACCACGTTGGCCGCGTCGAGCCCGGTCATCAGGATCGAGGCCGAGTCGAGGGCCTCCGGGCGCTCGATGGAGTCGCGCAGCGTGACGGCCGGGAAGTCCAGCAGCGAGGACTCCTCCGAGATCGTCCCGGAGTCCGACAGCACGCAGTAGGACTGCTTCTGCAGCTTGTTGTAGTCCATGAAGCCGAGCGGGTCGTGGAAGGTGATGCCCTCGGTGGTGCGCCCCAGCGCGTCGAGGCGCTTGCGGGTGCGGGGGTGCGTGGAGACGAGCACCGGCATGCCCGTGTCGGCGACGACCCCCTCCAGGCAGTCGAGGAGCAGGTTGAGCCGGTCGGGGTTGTCGACGTTCTCCTCGCGGTGCGCGCTGACCAGGACGTAGCCCTGGGGCGTCAGCCCGAGGCGCTCGACGGCGTCGGAGGCGTCGATGGCCTCGGCGTGCGCGGCCAGCACCTCCTTCATCGGGGAGCCGGTCTTGAGGATGCGGCGGGGGTGGAGCCCCTCGGCGAGCAGGTTGCGCCGCGCGTGCTCGGTGTAGACGAGGTTGAAGTCCGCGACGTGGTCGACCAGGCGCCGGTTGGTCTCCTCGGGCACGTTCTCGTCGAAGCAGCGGTTGCCGGCCTCCATGTGGTAGACGGGGATCCGCATCCGCTTGGCCATCACGGCAGCCAGGCAGCTGTTGGTGTCGCCCAGCACGAGCACCGCGTCGGGCCGCTCCTCGAGCAGCACCTCCTCGGTCTTGATCAGCACCTCGCCCAGCACCCGGCCGAGGCTGCTGGTGTCCACGTCGAGGTAGTGGTCCGGTGCCTTCAGGCCGAGCTCGGAGAAGAAGATCTCGTTGAGGTTGTGGTCGTAGTTCTGGCCCGTGTGCACCAGCACGTGGTCGACGGTGCGGTCGAGCAGCTTGATGGTCTCCGACAGCCGGATGATCTCCGGTCGGGTGCCGACGACGGTCATCACCTTGGTCATGCGGTCTCCTGGGCCGCCGCGAGGACGACCGGCTCGTGGGTGGTGTCGGGCGCCTCGGGGTCGAACAGCGAGTCGGTCCAGAAGAGGGTGGTGAGCACCCCGTCACCGACGTTGGTGATCTCGTGGGTCCACATCGTCGGCATGTCGACCACGGCCGGGGCCTCGCCGTCGACGGGCAGCTCGATCACGTCGTCGTGGAACATCCGGCGCAGCCGGATGACTGCCTGGCCGTCGAGCACGACGAAGCGCTCGATCTTGTGCAGGTGGTAGTGGATGCCCCGGGTGACGCCCGGCACGGTGGTCGACACGAAGGTCTGGCCCCCGCTGCCGTGGTTGCGGACCGTCTCCACCAGGCGGCCGCGCTGGTCGCTGCGCGGCGTCAGGGCGATCGGGTAGTAGGCCGGGAAGAGCGCGGCGCGGTAGGTGTTGAACAGGTCGCGCTCGAAGTCGTCGGCCATGCGCGGCACGTCGGCGCTCGGGACGTAGGTCTCGTGGAAGCGGACCAGCGCGTCCCAGACCCCCTGCACCGAGGTCGGGTGAGCGGCGGGGCGCACCACGTCGGGCGAGGAGGGGTCCAGCGCGTCGAGGAGCGCCTGCGCGGCCCCCTGGACGTGGAGCAGCTCGATCTCGCGGTCGGCGATCTCCGGACGCTCGCCGGCGACGACCTTGTCGACGAACGTCGCCACGAACGAGTTGTAGCCCGGGCGCCCGTGCTCCCCGAAGAGGTTGGGCAGGTGGACGTCGACGAAGCGACCTCCCGTGGTGGCCGCGGACCGGGCGAGCACCTCCGCGGCGGCGCCCTTGCCCTCGGCGTACGCCGAGCCGTTGCCGACCTGGATGGAGTTGGCGAAGACGACCGGCACGCCGGACGTGCCGGCCAGCGCGGCGGCCAGGTCGCGCGCCAGCGCGACGTTGCCCTCGACGAGCTCCTCGTCGTCGGCCCGGTTGACGCCGGCGACGTGGATCACGGCGTCGACGCCGGCGACCAGCTCGGGCAGCCGCGACCAGTCGCCGCGACCCACCGGGACCACCTCGTGGTCGGTGGTGGCGTGGATCCGGCACCGCAGGTGCCAGCCGAGGAAGCCCTCGGCGCCGGTCAGCAGGATCCTCACGCGCCGAGCTCCGGGTCGGCGGCGATCTCGGGGATCGTGCGCAGCAGCGCCACGGTCTGGTCGACGTCGAGCGGGGGCACCGAGTCGGAGGAGTAGTCGACGGTGGTGTCGACCTCCTCCTCGCCCTCGGAGAAGTACTTCTCGTACTGCAGGCCGCGGTCGTCGAGCGGGACGCGGAAGTAGTCGCCCTGGTCGGCGGCCTTGGCGATCTCCTCGCGCGTCAGCAGCGTCTCGTGCAGCTTCTCGCCGTGGCGGGTGCCGATGTGGTGGATCTCCGGCTCGTCCATCCCGAACAGCCGGCCGACCGCGGTGGCGAGCGTCGCCACCGTGGTGGAGGCCGCCTTGCGGACGAAGAGGTCGCCGGGCTCGGCGTGGTCGAACGCGTGCTTGACCAGGTCGACCGAGTCCGAGAGCGACATGAGGAACCGGGTCATCCGCGGGTCGGTGATGGTGAGCGGCTTGCCCTCCTTCAGCAGCGAGATGAAGGCGGGGATGACCGAGCCGCGGGAGTACATGACGTTGCCGTAGCGGGTCACCGACACGGTCATGTCGGAGCCGGGGTGGTTGCGGGCGTAGGCCTGGGCGGTCTTCTCCATCAGGGCCTTCGACATGCCCATCGCGTTGACCGGGTAGACGGCCTTGTCGGTGCTGAGCAGCACGACCGAGCGCACGCCGGCGGCCGCGCTGGCCTCGATGACGTTGTGGCTGCCCTGGACGTTGGTCTTGACGGCCTGCTGGGGGAAGAACTCGCACGACGGCACCTGCTTCAGGGCCGCGGCGTGGAAGACGAAGTCGGCGTCGATGACCGCGGTGCGCACGCTCTCGATGTCGCGCACGTCGCCGATGAAGAACCGGACGCGCTCGTCGTTGAAGGAGCGACGCATCTGGTCCTGCTTGGCCTCGTCACGGCTGAAGATGTTGATCCGTTCGGCACCCTCGGCGAGCAGGTGGCGCGCCATGGTCGAGCCGAACGAGCCGGTGCCGCCGGTGATGGTGATGGTGCGGCCGGCGACGCCGGTGGCGTCGGAGGACGGTCGTGCTTCGGTCACGAGGACTTCCCTTCGAGGAACGTGATGACGTGGGAGAGGACATGGTCGAACTGCTCGTCGGTCAGGGCCGAGCCGCTCGGCAGCGAGAGCCCGGTGCGGAACAACCGCTCGGACGTCCCGTTGGAGTAGGACGGGCAGCCGCTGAAGACGGGCTGCAGGTGCATCGGCTTCCACAGCGGGCGGGCCTCGATGTCGGAGGCGGCCAGGTGGGCGCGGAGGTCGTCGGCGCTCCAGCCGGCCTCGTCGGGGTCGACCACGATCGAGGTGAGCCAGAAGTTGTCGTGGTCCCCACCGTCCGCGGCGTCGCGCCCGTCGTCGTCGCCGAAGACGCTCACGCCGGCGACGACCTCGACGACCTCGGCGTAGCGGCGCCGCCACGCGCGTCGTCGTTCGAGCATGGCGGGGAGCCGCTCGAGCTGCGCGCGGCCGAGGGCGGCCAGCAGGTTGGACAGGCGGTAGTTGTAGCCGATGTCGACGTGCTCGTAGTGGACGACCGGCTGGCGGGCCTGCGTCGCGAGGTAGCGCGTGCGGGCCGCCATGTCGGGGTCGTCGCACAGCAGCGCGCCGCCCCCCGAGGTGGTCATGATCTTGTTGCCGTTGAACGACACGATGGCGGCCCGGCCGTGCGACCCGGCCGGACGGCCGTCGCGACGCGCGCCCAGCGACTCCGCAGCGTCGACCAGAACGGGGATCCCGTGCTGGGCGGCCAGCTGCTCGATCGCCGCGTGGTCGGCGACCTTGCCGATGAGGTCGACCGGCACGATCGCGGCGATGTCGGCGCCCCGGGCCTGCTGGTCGGCGACCGCCTCGGCGAGGAGGGCGGGGTCGACGTTGCCGGACTCGTCGGAGTCGACGAAGACGGGGGTCGCGCCGGTGTAGGTGATCGCGTTGGCCGTGGCGGCGAAGGTCATCGAGGACGTGATGACGACCGTGTCCGGCGCGGCGCCCATCTGGAGCAGGGCGAGGTGGAGCGCGGCGCTGCCGGAGGAGAGCGCGACGGCGTGCTCGCGGCCGGTGAAGGCCGCCAGCTCCTCCTCGAAGGCGTCGACCTCCGGCCCGAGCGGGGCCACCCAGCCGGAGCGGATGGCCCGGACGAGGGCGTCCTCCTCCGCCTGCGTCACGTCCGGTGACGACAGGTAGATGCGTTCGGTCACTGCTCTCCTACCGTGAGGGTCAGGTCGCGCAGCTCCACCGGGTCGATCGGGGGGACGGCGACCGACCGGATCATCGGGTGCTCGGTGGGCCTCGCGTCCTCCTCCTCGGAGAAGAGGACCTCGTGGAGCTTCTCGCCGGGCCGCAGGCCGCTGAAGACGACCTCGATGCCGCGGGCGTGGGACAGGGAGATCATCCGGTGGGCGACGTCGAGGATCCGCACGGGCTCGCCCATCTCCAGCACCATGGCGGCGCCGCCGTCGCCCATCGCCCCGGCCTGCACGACCAGCTCGCAGGCCTCGGGGATGGTCATGAAGTAGCGGGTGACGTCGGGGTGGGTGACCGTGATGGGCCCACCGGCGGCGATCTGGGTGTTGAACGTGTGGAGCATCGAGCCGCGCGAGCCGAGGACGTTGCCGAAGCGCACCGACATGTAGGGCAGGCCGGTGACCTGCGCCTGCCAGGCCGTGAGCTGCTCGGCGATCCGCTTGGTCGAGCCGAGGACGCTGGTCGGGTCGGCCGCCTTGTCGGTGGAGATGTTGACGAAGCGCTCGACGCCGAGCTCGGCGGAGAGCTCGAGCAGGTTGAGGGTGCCCAGGACGTTGGTCTTCCAGCCCTCGGCGGGGAAGCGCTCCAGCATCGGCAGGTGCTTGAGGGCCGCCGCGTGGAAGATGATCTCGGGTCGGTGCGCGGCGAAGACGGCCCGCAGCGCCTCCTTGTCACGGATGTCCGAGAGCACCGTCTCCGGGGAGTCGAGCAGGCCGTGGCCGAAGATGGACAGCTGGACGGCGTGCAGCGCCGACTCGTCGCGGTCGAGCATGACCAGGGCGGACGGTCCGAAGCGGTGCAGCTGGCGCGCCAGCTCGGAGCCGATCGACCCGCCGGCGCCGGTGATCAGGACCCGCTTGCCGGAGAGGTAGCCGGCGATCGAGGACAGGTCGGTGGTGATCTGGTGGCGCCCGAGGACGTCCCCGATCTCGACGGGCCGGATGTCGGCGGGCTTGACCTGGCCGCCGCTCATCTCGCCCAGGCGGGGCAGCACGAACACCTCGATGCCGGCCTTCGCGGCCTGCCGCTGGACCCGGTCGACCAGGTCACCGGACGCTGCAGGGACCGCGATGACCACGACGGCGGCGTCGAGGTCGGCGGCGGCCGCCACGAGGGAGGAGGCCGGGCCGACGACCGGCACGCCGTTGATCCTGAGGTGCCGCTTGCCCGGGTTGTCGTCGAGGAAGCCGACGGGACGCAGGCGGATGCTGCGGTCGGTGCGCATCAGGCTCAGCACCTGGCGGCCGGCGTCACCGGCACCGTAGATCAGCGCGGCGCGGTCGTCGGCGTCGAGCGGGTCGTGGCCGCGGTCGCGCAGGGCGCGGTAGAACCAGCGGCCCGCCGCGGCGCCGATGACGGCGACCGGGGGCACCAGGACGGGCAGCGAGCGGGGCAGGTCCGGGTTGACGAGGGGGGCCGAGACCACCGTGAGCGCCGCGACCGCGAGGAAGTGCAGGGCCAGGCCCAGCGCCTCGTCGAACGAGCCGACGAGGAAGCGTCCGCGGTAGAACTTGGTGACGACGCCGATGACGGCGATCAGCAGCCACGAGATCGCGAGGTAGCGCAGGACGGACTGCCACTGCACCTCGGTGATGGTGAACGAGTAGCGCACGCCCACGACGAATGCGGCCGCGACGGTCCAGCAGGCGATGTCCCACACCGCCAACGCCCCTCGGCGCATCACCCCGTTGGACAACATGGCACGGTCCCCGTCCGTCGCTCGATTTGGCCACCCGATGTTAACGCGACCGGGCTGGTTCGCCGCGATCGGCAAATTCGTCCGCTCGGCGGGCCCGGCCGGGCCCGAGGACGCGACGGCCCGCGGCCGGTGTCCTACAGTCGCCCGGGCGTCGTGTGTCGCGGCGCGGAGGAGGACCAGTGGACGACGCCGTCGCACTCGTGCTGCACGGAACGGGCACCGACGATCGCGTCGCCACGTGGCTGGCGGCGGTGGCGCGCGTGCCCGCCACCGCACGACTCGTGCTCGCACCCGACGTGCCCGGTCCTGCCCTCGCGGGCTCCCCGCAGGACGTCGTGGTCGTGGACCACGTGGACGCCCTGGACCGGGCCGCGGTCGTCGTCCTGGCCCGGACCGAGGACCTCCCCACCCCGCACGCGCTGCGGCGCCTGGTCGGGGCCGTGGCGTCGACGGGTCGACCCCACCGGGCACGGACCCTGCCGCACACCTCGTCGGCGGGCGGGCCGGACGCTGAGAACGTCTCTGGGACCGCCTCTGCGACCGTCGGCTGCGTGGCCCTCCCCCGCTCGCTGGCGGCCGGCGCCTCCCTGCCTGCGGACCCGGACGCCGCGGCTGCGGCGTGCGTCGCCGCGGGCGTCGAGGTGGCGCTCCTCCCCACCGCCGCGGTCGTCGCGGGACCCGCCCTCCCGCCTCCCGCCGTCCTGGCCGCGAGCCCGCCCTACGGCCACCCGGCCGCGATCCCCGGCACGGCGCTGCACCGGCTCCTGCGCGACACGGGACTGACACCTCCCCCGGCACCTCCGGACGACCGACCCGCCCGCCCCCTGCTCAGCGTCCTCACCCGCACGCAGGGCACCCGGCTGCTGTGCCTCGAGGAGACGCTCACCTGCCTGGCCGCCCAGTCCTCCCGCGACTTCGAGGTCGTCCTGGCCTGCCACCGCACCTCGGGCGAGGCCCTGCGCGCGGTGCGCGACCTCGTCGGCCTCCTGCCGGGCTGGCTGCAGGACCGCACGACGGTGCTCGAGGTGGAGCGTGCCGGCCGCTCGGCCCCGCTCAACGACGCGCTCGACGTCGCGGCCGGTAGGTACGCCGTGGTTCTCGACGACGACGACGTCGTCTCATCGGACTGGGTCGCGGCGTTCGCCGAGGCCGAGGCACGGGGGCCGGGCACCGTGCTGCGATCGGTGGCGCTGGCCCAGGAGGTGACACCGCTGGTCCTCGATCCCGCCGAGGGCCCGGCGCCGGTCGAGGTGGGGCCCGCCCACCCGGTGTGGCCCTCCGAGTTCAGCCTGGTCGACCACCTCGTCGACAACGCCTCGCCCCCGATGACCTTCGCGGTCCCGCGCGGGGTCTTCGACGACCTCGGGCAGCGTTTCGACGAGTCGCTGGACACCACCGAGGACTGGGACTTCCTCCTGCGCGCCGCCGGCGTCGCCGGCGTCACCAGCACCCCGGCGGTGACCGCGACCTACCGGGTCTGGTCGGGCGAGGAGGGCTCGCGGCACCTGCACGACGCGTCGGAGTGGGCGGAGGGCCGGGCGGCGGTGCTGCGCAGCCTGGACGACCGCGTCACGCTCCTGCCGCCCGGCGCGGCACGCGGCGTCCGGGTGCTCCACGAGCAGCTGGAGGCCGAGCGCGCCGAGAAGTTCCGCTTCGCCGGCCTCAACGAGCAGGCCGCCGCCGACCTCGTGACGGTCAACGAGGCGGTGACCGCGCTCCGCGAGCGGATCGCCCAGCTCGAGGCGCGCATCGAGCGGCTGCGGCAGGGCCGCCGGCGCGGCTGACGTGGCGGCAGGGATCACGGGCCCGCAGGGCCGGGGCTCTACGCTGGGGCGTCGGTCGGACGGCCGCACCGAAGCCACGCATCGACCGGAGCCCCACCAGACCATGTCCACCCCCGCGGTTGCCGGCGACCGGACCCGTCGCCCACGACCGGTGCTCAGGGCGCTCGCGAGGTGGCACGACGAGCGGCCCCGCGCGGACCTCACCGACGCCCGCGGGTGGCTCATGGGCGCCCTCGTGGCGGCGACGTTCTTCTGGATGTCGAACCCCGTGGTCTTCATCCCCAGCTTCTACCTCGCGCTCGGCCAGGCGCTGATCTGGACCAAGGTCGTCGTGGTGGTCAGCCTGGTGTGGCTCCGGTTCCCGCGGGTGCCGTGGCCGTGGCTGGCGTTCGTCGCCCTGGCGTACCTGTCGCAGCTCTGGACGCGCGACGACTTCCACACCGACGTCTCCGACATCGTCTACCTCGAGCTGACCACCCTGGCCGTCCTCGTGGCGGCCAACAGCGCTCCACGCGTGGTCGCGTGGGGCCTCGGTGCGGGCGGCTGCGCCGTGGTGGGGCTCTCGCTCTACGCCTACGCGCACCAGGTCCCGGGGTCGGTCAACGTCTACTACGGCGGCATCGCCGGCGTCGGCAGCAACGAGAACATCCTGTCCTACGTCCTGGCGGTCTCGCTCGCGGCCGTGCTCGCGATCGGCCTCCCCGAGGGACTGCTCGCCCGGCTCGCGTGGCTCGCGATGCTGGTCGTGCACGCCTACGGGCTCCTGCGCGCCAACGCCGGCACGGGCTACCTGACGTCGGCGGCGCTCGTCGTGACGGTCCTCGTGGTGCTGGCGTGGCCGAGGCTGCGGGCAAGGGGGACCCGCTTCCTGCTCGGCGGTCTCGGCGCGGCCGCACTCACCGGCGTCGGCGTGCTGCTCCTGGTGACGGTCGTGCTCGGCAAGGAGCTCGCGACCTTCTCCGGACGTGTCCCGTTCTGGGGCGCGACGATCGCGAACACGCTCGACACCGCTCCCGTGCTGGGCTCGGGATGGGGCGCGGTCTGGGAGCACCCGTGGGACCCCACCCCGGCCAACGAGGTGTCCCTGGCCATCTACGCGCGAGCGGGCTACGCGCTCCCCCACGGGCACAACTTCTTCGTCGACGTGCTGCCCGAGCTCGGTCTCGTCGGCGTCCTCCTCGCGCTGGTGATGGTCGCCTACGCGATCCGCGAGGTGCACAGGTGCGGGCTGCGCGCGGGCAGCCCCGACCCGCTGACCGGTCGCCTCGTCCTGCTCGTGCTGGTCTCGCTGCTGGTCTCCGGCATGACCGAGCCGATGCTCACCGTGCCGATCGGCTGGTGGACCCTCGCCCTGGTCGTCGCGCTCCCGCGGCAGCGGCTGTGGCACTTCTGGCGTCCCGACGGCGGCCAGCGCTTCTCGTGCGTCCGGACCTCGGGCCGGGGCCGGCGCGCCGCTCGCTGATCGCCCGGACGCATCCGGCTCGGGCTCAGTCGAGCTGGGTGGCGATCCACTCCTGGAGTCCCGCGACCCCCGCGGTGAGGCTCCAGCGCGGCTCCCAGTCGAGGGTGCGCACGGTGTCGTCGACGGTGCAGGAGGCGTGGCGGACGTCGCCGTCGCGGTACTGCCCGGTGACGTGGGGCTCGGGCGCGGCGTGGTAGCGCGCGATCTCGCGGGCGAGGTCGCCGATGGTGGTGCGCACGCCGCTGCCGACGTCGACGGTGCGCACGTGGTCGGCGGGCGGCTGGGCGATCGCGGCGACGAGCGCGCTCACCACGTCGTCGATGTAGACGAAGTCGCGGGTGATGTCGCCGTCCTCGTAGAGCGGGATCGACCCGCCCTCGCGGGCCAGGCGGGAGAACAGCGAGACGATGCCCGTGTAGGGGTTCGAGAGCGACTGCCGCGGGCCGTAGACGTTCTGCAGCCGCAGCACCGACAGGCGGGTGTCGTGGGAGCCGGTCCAGGCCTCCAGGATCTGCTCCTGGGCGAGCTTGGTGGCGCCGTAGACGTTGATCGGGCGGGGGTGGGTGCCGGCGACCGAGTTGGGCACGTGGACGGCGCCCTCGCCGTGGTCCCAGCGGCCCGCCTCGAGCTGGGCGTGGGTGCGCAGGCCGGGCTGGAAGGTCGAGCCGTCGGGGTTGCGCCACAGGCCCTCGCCGTAGACCGCGCGCGAGCTGGTCAGCACGACGTGGCCGGGCACGTGGCCGGCGCGGGTGAGGGAGTCGAGCAGCTGCGTGGTGCCGACGACGTTGACCATGCCGTGGCGGGTGCTCTCGGAGAGCGACTGGGCGGTGCCGGTCTCGGCGGCGAGGTGGACCACGACGTCGGGGCGCAGGTCGGCGACGACCGCGTCGAGGTCAGCGGCGTCGGTGACGTCACCGACGCGGAGGTCGACGGCGTCGGGGAGGTCGGCCGGCGGCTGCGAGCCGGGGTGCACCTGGGGGTGCAGGTTGTCGAGGACGACCCACTGCTCGGCGGCCGCGGCGAGCTCGCGGGCCAGCGTGGTGCCGATGAAGCCGGCACCGCCGGTGACGAGGACGCGGCCGAGATCTGGGGTGGGAGCCATGGCGAGCAGCCTAGGAGACGGCGGCGGTCGCGGCGTCCTCGACGGGGTCGGGGTACTGCACCTGGACCCGCACCCAGTCCACGAGCATCCCGAAGCGGTCGCCCCCGGCGACCCGGTGCTCGGGCTCGACGTCCTTGTTGGACAGCCGCAGGTGGAAGGGCACGGCGTTGCCGGGGACGCGGCGCGGGTCCGACGGCGAGGTGAAGGCGTAGGACTTGTTGCCCCAGCCGTCCTCGGCCTCGAACTCGACGGTGTCGCCGCCGACGGTGAAGGTGGCGGTGTACTCCCAGAAGGTCTCCCACGGCCGGGCGCCCACGGGGAAGGCGTCGGTGACCGACCACATCTCCGGGCTCAGCCCGGCGGCGGCGCACTCGTCGACGGGGTCGCCGAGGGTGGGGTCGTAGCAGAGGTGCGAGGCCGCCTGCGCGCCTGCGGTCTTGAGCGGGCCGTAGCTCTCGATGACGTCGATCTCGCGCGGGTCGAGGGCGTTGGGGTGCTGGACCCACAGCGCGGCGTAGTTGGTCCCGGTGTTGGGCATCAGCAGGCTCGCGGAGACCTTCACCTGGGTGCCGGCGGGCAGCATCCAGCCGGCGGTCGAGCGGATCTGCGCGACGTGGCCGACCTCGAGCTGGCCGACGCCGTTGAGGGTGGCGGCGTTCCAGTCGGTCATGTGGTGCCACTGGTCGGGCCACACCCCGGCGGGGCCGTCGAAGTTGTCGACGAACAGGTCCTGCCACGGGGCCCGCGGCGCCGAGGCCGGCGGCGGCTCGCCGCCGGGGATCGTGGCGTACGCCGTGCCGGCGGGGGCGAGCGCACCCAGGACGAGCGCGACGACGCCGGCCAGGCGCGTGCGGACATGGTGCATCTGCCTCCCCCTCGCGTCGTGGACCCCGGTCGTGCCTGCCCTGATGCTACGGGGAGCGGGGTCGTTTCCCGGGGTCACCCGACGACGGTGAGCAGCTGTGTCGCGCGGGTCAGCACGACGTAGAGGGTGGCGCGCCCGGTGGCCGACTCGTCCTCGATCTCCTGCGGGGAGACCACGACGATGCCGTCGAACTCCAGGCCCTTGGTGTCGAGACCGGTGAGCACCACGATGCGGTCCTCGCCGCTCGGCGTGACGCTGGAGTCGACCGCGGCGCGGGCGCCGGCGGCGTCGGCGGCGTGCTCGGGCCACGAGGCCAGCCAGGCGTTGACCTCGGAGCGGCGCGCGACCGGCACCACGATCGCCACGGTGCCCTCCACGCGCCCGGAGGTCGCGGTCACCGCCTCGCGCACGGCCGCCTCGAGGTCGTCGACGGCCTCGACGACCTGCGGCTCCTCGCCCGTGCGGCGCACCGCGTCGGGCAGGTCGGCGTCGAGGCCCACGCGCCGGGCGTAGTCGGCGGCGAAGGCGTAGATCTCGGCGGAGTTGCGGTAGTTGGTGGAGAGGTGGAACTCGTGGAGCTCCTTGCCCTCCAGCGCCTCGGCCCGCGCGGCGGCGGCCTCGGGGGCGTCGGGCCACGACGACTGCGCGGGGTCGCCGACGATGGTCCAGCTCGCCGCGCGGCCGCGGCGACCGACCATCCGCCACTGCATGGGCGTGAGGTCCTGCGCCTCGTCGATGAGGACGTGGGCGTAGCCGTCGTCCTCGATGCGGTGCGTCGGGGGCGACCACTGGAGGCCGCCGGGGGCGTACTCGCGCTCGGAGATGGTGGTGAGCTCCTGGAGGTCGACGCCGCCCTCGAGCAGGCCGGTCTCGTCGAGGTCGCGCTCGTCGTCGGTGCGCTGCGGCACGTCACCGAGGGCGTAGCGCAGCTCGTCGAGCAGCGGGACGTCCTCGATGGAGAGCCCACCGCCGACCCACGACTTGCCCAGCAGCAGCTGCTCCTCGCGGCTCACCACGCCCTCGGCGACGCGGGCCAGGAAGTCGGGGTCGCGCAGCCAGCCGAAGACGGTCGGGGCGTCGAGCGGCGGCCACCAGGCGGTGGCGAACTCCACGAACCCGGCGTGGCCGAGCATGTCGTCGTCGAAGGCCTCGCGGCCGCGCTCCTTGCCGCGCTCGCCGGTGACCTGACGCCACATCGCGTCGAGCAGGGTCTTGGCCACGCGCGGCAGCTGGCGGTTGCGCCGGCCCTGCGACATCAGCTGGCGGCGCAGCCGTCCCAGCAGGCCCGGGTCGAGCACGATGGTCTCGTCGCGCCAGTAGATGCGGAAGCTCGTCGGGGCGCCGGGGGCGTGCTGGCGCGCGGTGCGGCGCAGCAGCTCGGCCATCCGGGTCGCGCCCTTGACGTCGGCCACGGCGGGCTCGTCGTGGCGCGTCGCGCGGATCCCGCCGACGACCTCGCCGAGCGAGCGCAGTGCGACGGCGGTCTCGCCGAGGCTGGGCAGCACGCGCTCGATGTAGCGCATGAAGACGCCGCTGGGGCCGACCACGAGCACGCCGCCGCCCTCGTAGCGGCGGCGGTCGGAGTAGAGCAGGAAGGCCGCGCGGTGGAGCGCGACGACGGTCTTGCCGGTGCCGGGACCGCCGGAGATCGACACGACACCCTTGCCGGGCGCGCGGATTGCCTTGTCCTGCTCGGCCTGGATGGTGGCCACGATGGAGTGCATCGAGCGGTCGCGGGCACGGGAGAGCTGCGCCATCAGCGCGCCCTCGCCGACGATCGGCAGGTCGGTCTCGGCCTGGTCGTCGAGCAGCTCGTCCTCGACGCCGACCACCTCGCGGTGGTGCGAGCGCAGCACCCGCCGCCGCACGACGCCCTGCGGGGTCGCGGCGGTGGCCTGGTAGAACACGCCGGCGGCCGGGGCGCGCCAGTCGATGAGCAGCACGTCACGGTCGGCGTTGCGCACGCCGATGCGGCCGATGTAGCGCGGCTCGGTGTCGATCGAGGCATCCAGGTCGAGGCGGCCGAAGACCAGCCCCTCGTGGGCCGCGTCGAGCTGGGCGATCCGCTTGGCGGCCTGGAACAGCATCGCGTCGCGCTCGACGAGGCCGCCCTCGTGCTCCAACCGACCGCGGTTGCGCCCCTCGGTCGCCAGCGCCCTGGCATTGACCATGGACGCCTCCAGCTGCACGTAGACCTCGTCGACGTACGCCTGCTCCGACGCGATCTCGCGCGCCTCGAGCTCCTCGCTCACACCCGCTCCTCATCCCCCCGAGAACCACTGGCCCCACTCCCTCGGGCAGACCGAGAAGCGTACCCGTGAGGACCCACGAGCACCGAGTTCGCGACCATCCGCGAGACCTGGGCCCGCATCAGGCGACCAGCAGCAGCGCACCGGCCAGGCACACCACGGCAGCCAGGGTGCGCACCCGGTCGGCACGGTCGAGCCGCCGCAGCAGCTCCGGCCGGGCCGTGGCGGGAGCCGAGGCGAGCCGCCCGTGGGTCGGGGCGGCGACCGCCGCGGTCGTCAGCACCGCGAGCAGGCCACCGGCCACGGCGACCCACGTCGCCGGCCTCGTCGGTGTGCGACAGGGAGGTCCAGGCGAGCACGAGCACCAGCGGCGGGTAGATCGCCGCGACGACCGGCGTGATCCGTGACGAGTGGCGCTGGTGGGCGGACGACCACGCGTCGTCGCCGACCTCGCCGAGCGCGGGGTAGACGACCAGGTCGACGGTCAGCTGGAAGCCGAGGTGGGCCGCGGCCACGACCAGCAGCCACGGCGTCGGGTCGGCGAGGCTCACCCGAAGTCCGCCGCCGCGATGTCGCTCTCGCCCGCCGCGAGCCCGTCGACGACCCGGCGCGCCACGTCGGCCGCGGCGAGGCCCTCGGGCAGCCGGGGTGCGGTGCCGGACAGCGGCCGGTCGGCGAGCCCGGTCTCGGTGTGCGGGGGACGGACGTCCACGATGCCCACCCGGGAGCGGCGCAGCTCGGTGCGCAGCGCGGTCGCGACCGCGCTCAGCGCCGCCTTGCTGGCGGAGTAGGCCGCCATGCCGGGCAGCGGCCTCTCAGCAACCACGGCCGACAGGTTCAGCACGAACCCCTCGGACTCCTCCAGCAGCGGGAGCACCCGGCGCAGCAGGAACAGCGGCCCCACGACGTTGGTGAGGAACAGCTCCTCGACCACCTCGTCGGGGGTGTCGAGGAGCGCGCCGAAGGCGACCACCCCGGCGGCGTTGACGACGCCGTCCAGGCCACCGAGGTGCTCCCGGGCAGCGGACACGACGACGTCGCCCGCGGTGGCGTCGCCGAGGTCGGCGACCACCGGCACCCCGGTGCCGAGCGCGGCGAGACGCTCGCCGTCGCGGCCCACCAGCAGGAGACGGGCTCCGCGGCGCTCGAGCTCGGCGGCCACCAGGGAGCCGAGCGCCCCGGTCGCACCGACGACGGCGACGCGCGCGCCGGAGAGCTCTCGGGGGGTCAGGGCTGGTGCCACGACGGGCTCCTCTCAGGGGACGGGGCAGGACACGGGTGGTCCCGTCCCTTCTCGCCCCGGGCCCCGCCCGTGGATGCGCCCGGGGGCTACTTCTTGCGCGCGAGGAAGGCCGTCATCGCCTCGCGGGCCTCGTCGCTGGCGAAGAGCCGGGCGCTGGTGGTGGCCATCTCGTCGCCCAGCACGTCGATGCGCGCGACGAGGTCGCCGTTGAGGATCCGCTTGGACTCGCGCAGCCCCTGGGGCGCACCCGTGGCGAGGCTGGCGCAGATCGTGGCGACCTCGTCGTCGAGCCGGTCGGCCGGGACCGCCGTGGTCACCAGGCCGTACGCCGCCGCCTCGGTGCCGGTGAACACCTCGCCCCCGAGCGTGGTCAGCGACGCGGCCCGCGGATTCATCCGGTGGTGGACGGTGAGGCTGATGATCGCGGCCGCGAGACCGAGCTTGACCTCGGTCAGCGCGAAGGTGGCGTCGGCGGCGCTGACCGCGATGTCGGCGGCGGCGACGATGCCGATGCCACCGGCGCGCACGGCACCGAGGTTCTTGGTCACCACCGGCTTCTCGAGCGTGACGATGAGGCGCTGCAGGTCGACGATGCGGCGCGCGCCGACCTCCATGCCCTCGGTGGTGGCCTCGGCGAGGTCGGCGCCGGAGCAGAAGACCTTGCCGGAGCTCTCGATGAGGACCACGCGCACCGCGTCGTCGGCGCCGGCCCGCTGGAGGTGGGCGTGGAGCTCGGTGACGAGCCGGCGGCTCAGCGCGTTGCGGTTGGCCGGGCTGTCGAGGGTGAGGGTCGCGACGGCGTCGGCGACGGCGTAGTGGACCAGCTCTGCGGGGGCGTCGGTCATGGCTGCATCCTGCCCGACCCCCATCCGCCGGGGCGACTGCTCCGAACACGGGGCATGCAGACTCCCGACCAGCGGTCCCGGCCGCACACCTGGCCCCACGCCGTCTACGGCGTGCTCGCCACGCTCGTCGGGCTCGCCGCCGCGCACCTCGTGGCGGCCGTGACGGTCCCCGCCGCGTCGCCCGTGCTCGCGGTCGGGTCGACGGTCATCGACCTCACGCCGACCCCGCTCAAGGAGTGGGCGATCCGCCAGTTCGGCAGCAGCGACAAGCTCGTGCTCGTCGGCTCCGTGGTCGTGGTCGTGCTGCTCCTGGCGGCGCTCGCCGGCGTGCTCACCGCGCGTCGTCCCACGGCCGGCCTGCTGGTCGTCGTGGGCCTGGCCGGCGTCGCCGGCGTCCTCGCGGTGCTCCGGCCCCAGGCCGGACCGCTGGACCTCCTGCCCGCCCTGGTCGCCGCTGTCGTGGGCGCCGCCTCGCTGTGGTGGCTGCACCGCGTCGACGTCCGGGGCTCCGAGGGATCGCCGTCTGGGACCGGCGGTCCGACCCGGCGCGGGGTCGTGCTGGCGACCGGCGGCCTCGCGGCCGCGGCCGTGGCCATGGGGGGCCTCGGCCGATGGGTGACGTCCTACCGCCTCGGCGGGACCGACGTCGCCCTGCCGGCTGCCAACGACCCCGCGCCTCCGCTCCCGAAGGGCCTCGAGAAGACCTACAGCGGCATCAGCGCGCTGCAGACGCCGACGGCCGACTTCTACCGCGTCGACACCCGTCTCACCGTGCCGACGGTCGACGTCGACTCCTGGACGCTGACCATCGACGGTGACGTGCAGAAGGAGGTCACCTTGACCTTCGACGACCTGACCAAGATGCGCACCGTCGAGCGCGACATCACGCTCACGTGCGTCTCGAACGAGGTCGGCGGCCCCTACATCGGCAGCGCGCGCTGGCTCGGCGTCCCGCTGAAGGACGTCCTCGAGCTGGCGGGCATCGACGCCACGAAGGCCGACCAGATCCTGTCCACCGACGTCGACGGCATGACCATCTCGACACCGCTCGACGTCGCCCTCGACGGTCGCGACGCGATGATCGCGATCGGGATGAACGGCACTTCTCTCTCACGCACCCACGGCTTCCCGGCGCGGATGGTCGTGCCCGGTCTCTACGGCTTCGTCAGCGCCTGCAAGTGGATCACCCGGATGACGCTGACCACCTACGACGCGGAGCAGGCGTACTGGACCGAGCGGAAGTGGGCGATCGACGCCCCGATCAAGATCTCCAGCCGCATCGACACCCCCAAGCCCCTCTCGGACAGCAAGGCCGGAAAGGTCGTCGTCGGCGGCATCGCCTGGGCCCAGCACGTCGGCATCGACCGCGTCGAGGTCCGCGTCGACGGGGAGGCCTGGCGCCCGGCCACCCTCGGCCCGCAGGTCAGCGACGACTACTGGCGCCAGTGGTACTTCGAGTGGGACGCCCAGCCCGGCCAGCACTTCCTGGCGTGCCGCGCGATCAACAAGGACGGCGACGTGCAGTCCGACGTCCGCATGACGCCCTTCCCCGAGGGCTCCAGCGGCCTGCAGGAGATCTCGGTCAACGTCGGCTGATCCGAGCCGGCACCGACGCGTCGGCGGGCGGTGCGTGGCGCAGGACCTGAGCCTCCAGGACCTGCGCCACGCTCCGCCCGTCGGCCCGTCACGCGACATGTCCAAGGATTGTCCAAAGTTTTTTCCCGATCCGCCCATCCGCCTCCGCGGGGGCTCCGAACACCTCCTGACAGCGGGCCCGACGGGCCCACTAGACACGATCCACCACCGAAAGGGACCTACCCCATGAACACCAAGCTCCGCACCCGCTCGATGGGCCTCGCCGCCCTCGCCCTGACCGCCTCGATGGGTCTCGCCGCCTGTGGCAGCGAGGACGACACGTCCACCGCCAGCGACGAGACCACCTCGAGCGCCTCGCCCAGCGAGTCGCCGTCCGAGTCCCCGATGGAGTCCGAGGAGCCGGCTGCCGCCGACGCGCCGTTCGGTCCCGGTTGCGCGGGCGTTCCCACCGACCCCAGCGACCCGGGCTCGGTCGAGGGCATGGCCACCGACCCGGTCGCCACCGCCGCCTCGAACAACCCGCTGCTCACGACGCTGACCGCCGCGGTCACCGAGGCCGGCCTGGTCGACACGCTGAACTCGGCCGAGAACATCACCGTGTTCGCACCGACCGACGACGCCTTCGCCGCGATCCCGAAGAAGGACCTCAACGCCCTCCTCAAGGACAAGGCGGCCCTCACCAAGGTGCTGACCCACCACGTCGTCGGTGAGCGCCTGAGCCCCGAGGACGTCGCCGGCGACCACGAGACCCTCGCCAAGGACATGCTGACCGTCGACGGCTCCGGTGAGGACTTCACCATCGGCGACGCCAGCGTGGTCTGCGGCAACGTGCAGACCGCCAACGCCACCGTGTACGTCGTCGACCAGGTCCTGATGCCGCAGATGTGATCCCCCTCGGGGATCACTAGGCAAGGATGATCGCGTGGACCACCTGAAGCCCGTACCGGACGGGGTGCCAGCCGGCACCCCGTCCGGGGGCGACCCCGCCCGGCTCGCAGACCTGCTGCGCCGTTCGGCCCTCGGCGACGAGGCCGCGTTCGCAGAGTTCTACGACGCCACCTCGGCCCGGGCCTACGGCCTGGCGCTGCGGGTCATGCGCAACCCGGCCCACGCCGAGGAGGTCTCCCAGGAGGCCTACCTCGACGCCTGGCGCTCCAGCTCACGGTTCGATCCCGCTCGCGGCAGTGCCGCCGGCTGGCTGATGACCATCGTGCACCGCAAGGCCGTCGACCGGGTCCGCTCGGTCGAGGCCGCCACGGCCCGCGACGAGACCTGGAACCGCGAGACCGCGCCGGTCGACCACGACCAGACCGCCGAGTCGGCCCACGCGTCCCTGGACGCGGCCCGGGTCCGCAACGCGGTCGCCACGCTCACCGACGTCCAGCGCCGCGCCGTGGAGCTCACCTACTTCGGCGGCTACACCCACACCGAGGTGGCCGCCCTGCTCGACGTCCCGTTGGGCACCGCCAAGACACGAATCCGCGACGGACTGATCCGGCTGCGCGACCTGATGGGAGTCGGCTCATGAGCGACCTGCACAAGCTCACGGGTGCCTATGCCGTCGACGCCCTCGACGACCTCGAGCGGGCCCGCTTCGAGCAGCACCTCTCCGAGTGCGAGGACTGCCGTGCCGAGGTGGCCGAGCTCCGCGAGACCGCGGCGCTGCTGGCCGACACCTCCGCGGTGACCCCTCCCGACTCGCTGCGCTCCTCCGTGCTCGCCCAGATCAGCCAGGTCCGTCCGCTCCCGCCCGAGGTCCCGACCCCGACCACCGCCGTCGAGACCCACGTCGGGCGGCGACGGTGGGCGCCCTTTCTGGTCGCGGCGGCACTCGCCCTCGTCGTCGGCATCGGCGCGGCGGTGACGCAGCCCTGGGCCGGCGACGACCGCGGCGACCTGACCGCGGCCGAGCAGGTCATCCAGGCCGACGACGCCCGAGAGGTCGTCCACGACCTCGGCGACGCCGGGCGTGCGACGGTGACGTGGTCGGAGGACCGCGACCGTGCGGTCATCACCACCGAGGACATGGTCTCGGCCCCCGACGGCAAGGCCTACGAGCTGTGGTTCGTCGGCAAGGACGGCGGCTACACCTCCGCCGGCCTGATGGGCGACGACCCCGACCAGACGCTCCTGCTGACCGGCTCCACCCTCGACGCCGCGGCCGTGGGCATCACGGTCGAGCCCGACGGCGGGTCCGAGCAGCCCACGACCGACCCGATCGCGGTCTTCGACCTGACGCAGGCGACGTGAGCACCGCCGCCCCGCGACGGATCGCCGTCGTCGGGTCGGGCGTGGCCGGACTGACGGCGGCGTGGGTCGCCTCGCGCACCGCACACGTCACCCTCTACGAGGCCGACGACCGACTCGGCGGGCACGCCGACACGCACCGCGTCGAGACGCCGCAGGGCGAGCTGGCCATCGACACGGGCTTCATCGTCCACAACCGCCGCACCTACCCCACGCTGCTGCGCCTGTTCGCCGAGCTCGGCGTGGAGACCCAGCCGTCGGAGATGTCGCTCTCGGTCAACGACGTCGCCACCGGCGTGCAGTGGGCCGGCGCGCTCGGCGCCAGGGGGCTCTTCGCACGACCGGCGTCGCTGACCTCGCGCGAGCACTGGCGGATGCTGCTGGAGATCCCGCGCTTCCACCGCCGCGCCCGCGCCGTCCTCGCCGCGGCCGACGGACCGGACACCGACGACCAGACGCTGCGCGACTTCCTCGCCGAGGGCGGGTTCTCCGAGGGCTTCCTGCGTCACTTCATGGAGCCCGTCGTGGCGGCCGTGTGGTCCTGCGACCCCGCGACCTCCCTCGACTACCCCGCGCGCTACCTCTTCGCCTTCCTCGAGCACCACGGCATGCTCAGCATCTTCGGCTCGCCCGAGTGGCGCACCGTGACCGGCGGCTCCGGCACCTACGTCGCCCGGCTCGCCGCCGGTCTGCAGGAGATCCTCCTGGAGACCAAGGTGACCTCGGTCCGCGAGCTCGACGGCGGCGTGGAGGTCACCGACGGCAGCGGCGCCACCCGCACCTACGACGCGCTGGTCATCGCCACCCACCCCGCCCACGCGCTCGGGATGCTGGAGCAGCCCACCGACCTGCAGCGCGAGCTGCTCTCGGCGATGCCCTACAGCGCCAACCCGGCGCTGCTGCACACCGACACCTCGCTCCTCCCCGACGCCGCCGGTGCCCGTGCGTCGTGGAACTTCCTGCGCCCCGCCGACGACACCGGCAAGGTCACCGTCACCTACGACCTGACCCGCCTCCAGCGCCTGCCCACCGACACCCACTACCTCGTGACGCTTGGCGGCGAGGACCTCGTGGACCCCGCGACCGTCATCGACCGGATGGAGTACGAGCACCCGCTCTACACCCCCGAGTCCGTCGCCGCGCAGCGCCGGCTGCCGGAGATCGACAGCGACCGCGTCGCGTTCGCCGGGGCCTACCACGGGTGGGGCTTCCACGAGGACGGCGCCCGCTCGGGCCTCGCCGCCGCCACCCGCCTGGGCCTGCCCTGGACGCGCACCACCCATGTCCTGCCGGAGCCGGGGCGCTTCGAGACCACGATCCGCCACACCCGTCGCTCGCCGATGCGGCGCAGCTTCGAGCACTCCTCGACCACCTGGCTGGTCGACCTCGACGACCTGCCCGACCACGGCCGGCTGGCCCGCTTCGAGGCCCGCGACCACCTCGGCTCGCCCGGGGCCACGCTGCGCGCCAACGTCGAGGGGTTCCTCGCCGGCCACGGCGTACGCCTCGGCGAGGGCGAGCGGTCCGGCACCATCCTGATGGCCGCGCAGCCGCGGTCGCTGGGCTACTGCTTCAACCCGATCAGCGTCTTCTGGTGCTTCGACGACGCCGGCGTCCAGGCCGGGGTGGTGATCGAGGTGCACAACACCTACGGCGACCGCCACGCCTACCTCGTCCACCCCGACGAGCAGGGCCGCGCCAAGACCGCGAAGGCGATGTACGTCTCCCCGTTCCACGGCGTCGACGGCACCTACGACATCGCCGTGCCGGTCCCGACCGACCGGCTCCACGTCGCGGTCACCCTGCGCGGTCACGACGACGGGGCCTCCGCTCCCTTCAGCGCGAGCCTGACCGGCTCACGCAGCGACGTCCCCGTCCGCGCGACCCTCGGCGCCGCCCTGCGCGGCAGCGCGCTGATCCGCGCCCACGGCGTCTGGCTCTGGGCCCGGCGCCTCCCCCTCCGTCCCCGTCCGTCCCACTCACAGGAAGGCGTGCGATGACCATCGAGAAGAACCGCCCCGCCGCCACCTCCCAGGGCATGCCGCCCCTGGAGGAGATCAGCCCCGGCCCCCGCACCGCCGTCTCCGCAGCCGTCGCCAAGCGGCTCTTCCGCGCCGCCGTGTCGCAGCTGCAGGTCACCGTCGTCGAGGAGCCGACCGGCAGGCGCCTGGGCCGCGGCGGCCCCGTGATGCGCCTGCACCGCCCCGACGAGTTCTACGCCCGCCTCGGGCGCGACGGCCTGATCGGCTTCGGCGAGGCCTACCTCACGGGCGCCTGGGACGCCGAGGACCTCGCCGGCTTCCTCACCGTGCCCGCAGCCCGGATGGCCACCCTCATCCCGCAGCCGCTGCAGCGGGCGCGGGCCCTGGTGACCCCGCGCCTGCCCAGCCACCAGCGCAGCACCGAGGCCAACAGCCAGGCCAACATCTCGCACCACTACGACCTGTCCAACGACCTGTTCCGGCTCTTCCTCGACGAGACGTTGAGCTACTCCTCCGCGCTGTTCGACACCTCGCTCGCCGCCGCGCCGGCGGGCCCCGGCTCGATCGCCGAGCACGCCGTCGCGACGCACCCCGAGCCCGTCGACCACGACGACCCGCGCCGCCACGGCCCCGACCTCGCCGAGGCGCAGGCCCGCAAGATCGAGCGGATGCTCGACCAGGCCGGCGTCACCGAGGGCACCCGGGTGCTCGAGATCGGCACCGGCTGGGGCGAGCTCGCGATCCGTGCGGCCCGCCGCGGCGCGAGCGTGCACACCATCACCCTCTCGGTCGAGCAGCTCGAGCTGGCCGAGGAGCGCATCGCCGCCGCTGGCTTCGCCGACGCGGTCGAGGTCGAGCTGATGGACTACCGCGCGCTGGTCGCCGCCGGACGCACCTACGACGCGGTGCTGTCGGTGGAGATGATCGAGGCCGTCGGCCACGAGTTCTGGGCGACGTACTTCCAGACCATCGACGCGGTGCTGGCCCCCGGCGGACGGGTCTCGATCCAGGCCATCACGATGCCGCACGACCGGATGCTCGCCACCCGCGACAGCCACACCTGGATCAACAAGTACATCTTCCCCGGCGGCTTCCTGCCCAGCGTGGAGGTCATCGACGAGATCACCCGCGCGCAGACCACGCTCCGGGTCGTCGACCAGCTCGAGATGGGCAGCCACTACGCCGAGACCCTGCGCCGCTGGGACCGCCGGTTCCTCGGGCAGCGCGAGGCCGTGCTCGGTCTCGGCTTCGACGACATGTTCATGCGCGTGTGGCACTTCTACCTCGCCTACTCGCAGGCCGGCTTCGCCGCCGGCTACATCAACGTCTCCCAGCTCACCTTCACCCGAGAGGACCGGTGAGGTCCCGATGACCCAGACCGACCCGCGCCCCGCCCCCACGCCTGACGCCCCCACGCCCGACGCCGCCGGGATCGCCGGCCGCCTCGCCGAGGCCGTCCGTCCCTTCATCGGCGGCGACCTCCCGGTGCGCCTGCGCGCGTGGGACGGCTCGGAGGCCGGCCCCGTCGACGGCCCGCTCGTCGTGCTGCGCTCCCCCGACGCCCTGCGCCGGCTGCTCTGGCGCCCGGGCGAGCTCGGCGCCGCGCAGGCCTACGTCACCGGCGAGCTCGACGTCCCCGAGCAGGACGGCTGGGACCTGGCGTCCGCACTCACCCACGCCTTCGCGGTCGGGCAGGAGCGGGGCCTGTCCGGCGTACGCCTCTCGCCGCGCGCGATGGTCGACGCCCTGCGCACCGCCGCCGGCCTCGGCGCCCTCGGCCGCCCGCCCGCGGCGCCGGCCTCGCAGGCGCGGATCAAGGGCCGCCTCCACTCGCTGGCGCGCGACCGCTCCTCGATCAGCCACCACTACGACCTCTCCAACGAGTTCTACTCGCTGATCCTCGAGCCGCAGATGGCCTACAGCTGCGGCTACCACGCCACCCCCGGCGTCACCCTCGAGGAGGCGCAGCGCGCCAAGCTCGACCTGGTGTGCACCAAGCTCGGCCTCGAGCCCGGGATGCGGATGCTCGACGTCGGCTGTGGCTGGGGCTCGCTGTCGCTGCACGCCGCGGAGCACTTCGGCGTCCAGGTCACCGGCGTGACGATCGCTGCGGAGCAGAAGAGGTTCATCGACGACCGCATCGCCGAGCGCGGCCTGGCCGACCGCGTCGAGATCCGGCTCCAGGACTACCGCGACGTCCCCGAGCGCGACCACTTCGACGCCGTCGGCTCGCTCGAGATGGGCGAGCACGTCGGCGCGCTCAACTACGACACCTACGTCGAGGTGCTGCGCCGCGCGGTGAGGCCCGGCGGTCGCGTGCTGGTGCAGCAGATGTCACGCCAGGGCGCCGGCGGCGGCAAGCACCCCGGCGGCGGGCCGTTCATCGAGTCGTTCATCGCCCCCGACATGACGATGCGCCCGGTGGGCGAGACCGTCGGCCTGATCGAGTCCGGCGGGCTGGAGGTGCGCGACGTGCACGCCCTGCGCGAGCACTACGTCCTCACCGTCCACGGCTGGCTCGAGCGCTTCGAGGCCAACATCGACGCGATCCGCGCGCTGGTCGGCGAGGAGGTCGTCCGGGTGTGGCGGCTCTACCTCGTCGGCGGTGCGCTCGCCTTCCGCGACGGCCGCATGGGCGTCGACCAGATCCTGGCGGTCCGCCCCGGCGCGGACCACATGCTGCCCGCGACCAGGACCTGGTGACGTGCTGACGCAGGCCGTCGTCGCGATCCTCACCGCCGCCGTCGTCATGGGGTCGACGGCGGCGGTGAGCCGACGCCGCGACCGCGTGGCCGACGTCGACGTGGCGTGGGGCCTGTCGTTCGTCGCGATCGCGGTCGTGCTGGCACTGGTGTGGCCCGACGCGCACTCCTGGCTGCTCGCACTCCTGGTCGCGGTGTGGGGCGGTCGCCTCGCGACCCACATCGCACGGCGCTCACGCGGCCACGGCGAGGACCCGCGCTACGAGAAGATGCTCGGCGGCCCCGGCTGGCACGCGGGCGCAGCGAAGGTGCTGCTCCGCGTCTTCGGCACCCAGGCGCTCGTCTCGTGGATCATCTCCTTCCCGCTCGTCGTCGGCGCCGCCTACGACGTGCGCTGGTGGCCCCTGGTCGGCGTCGGCGTCGCGGTGTGGGCGGTCGGCCTCTACTTCGAGGTGGTCGGCGACGCCCAGCTCGAGGCCTACAAGGCGACGCCGCGCGAGTCGCGCCCGAAGATCCTCGACACCGGCCTGTGGGGCTGGACCCGCCACCCCAACTACTTCGGCGACGCCTGCGTGTGGTGGGGCCTGTGGGTCGCCGGCGCGCTGTCGCTGGGCTGGGTCCCGGGGCTCGCGACGGTCTTCGCGCCCGCCGCGATGACGTTCTTCATCCGCAACGTCACCGGCGCCCGGCTCCTCGAGAAGACGATGTCGCAGCGCGAGGGCTGGACCGAGTACGCCGAGCGCGTGCCGCTGTTCTTCCCCCGCCGCCCGCGCCGCTGAGCGGACACGTCCTCGCGCTGGGTCGTGCCGAGCGGGCACCTCCTCGCGCTAACGTCGACCCCGTGGAGCTGAGCGCACGGGAGGACACGCACCGCCGGATGCTGCGCGCCCGCGACGAGATGGACCGGCGCTACGCCGAGCCCCTCGACGTCCCGCACCTCGCCGCCGTCGCGCACCTCTCGGCCTCGCAGTTCGGCCGGGTGTTCAAGGAGGTCTACGGCGAGACCCCGCACCGCTACCTCCAGCGCCGACGGGTCGAGCGGGCGATGACGCTGCTGCGACAGACCGACCGCTCCGTCACCGACGTGGCGTGGGACGTGGGCTTCGCCAGCCTCGGCACCTTCAGCCGCACCTTCAGCAACGTGGTCGGGTGCTCGCCCTCACAGTTCCGCGAGCGGCACGCGCCGGTCGCGGTGCCGTCGTGCTTCATCGCCGCCTGGACCCGACCCCGCACCGCCTCGACACGGACAGCGGTTTCGGAGAAGCGCGAGGTCGGTCGGGCTGACTAGCGTCACTCCCGTGACCCACATCACCAGCCTCCACATCCGCAGCGTGCCCGTCCTCGACCAGGACGAGGCGCTCGACTTCTACACCCGCCACCTCGGCTTCGAGGTCCGTGACGACCTCGACCTCGGCTTCATGCGCTGGCTCACCGTCGGGATCCCCGGCCAGGACACCTCGCTGCTCCTCGAGCTCGTCGGCGGTCCGCAGCACGACGACGCGACCGCCGCGCAGGTGCGCGAGCTGGTCACCAAGGGCGCGCTCGGCGGCCTGTTCCTCACCAGCTCCGACGTGCACGCGACCTACGCCGCGCTCGTCGAGGCCGGGGTCGAGGTGACCCAGGAGCCCCTCGAGCAGCCCTACGGCACCGACTTCGGGATCCGCGACCCCTTCGGCAACCACGTGCGGATCAGCCAGCCCAACGCCGCCACCCCCGGCGAGGTCCAGGACGCCTACGACGCCGCGGGCACGGCGTGAGCTACCCACCGCCGATCTACCACGGGGAGGGCGGCAAGGTCTCCGCGCACGTCGTGCGGGGCGACGCCGAGCCCGACGTGGGCTACCCCAACGGCAACAAGGTGTTCTACCTGGCCCGGGACGTCCAGACCTCCGGGACGTTCGGGCTCTACCGGTGGGAGTTCGCCGGGCCCCCGAGCGGCCCGGCGCCGCACTTCCACCGCACGATCACCGAGTCGTTCCACGTCCTGTCGGGCACCGTCACGATCTACGACGGCACGGACTGGGTGAGGTGCCACGCCGGCGACTTCGCGCACGTCCCGGCCGGGGGGATCCACGGCTTCCGCAACGACGACGGCCCGGCGTCGATGCTGCTCCACTTCGCGCCGGGCGCGCCGCGCGAGGCGTACTTCGAGCAGCTCGCGGTGGGGTTGGGAGAGCTCGACGAGGACCAGCGCGACCGCTTCATGCGCGAGCACGACAACACCTGGGTCTGACGCGGCCGCGCGGCGGCGGCCGCGTGGCCGCCGCTCAGGGCTGGGGCCGGCGGACCTGCTCGGCGAGGGTCCGTGGCGCCTGGAGGCAGTAGGAGTCGGTGAGCAGCTCGGCGAGCTCGTCCCAGTCGACGCCGGCCTCCTCGTCGAGGACCATCCCGATCACGTTGCCGCCCCAGCCGGAGCGGAAGTAGGGGTGGCCGAGGTGCTCGAAGGCCGCCACCTCGTCGGGCTCGCCGCGGAAGGTGATCCGGAAGACCTGGTCCTCGCCGCCGAACACGTGGGCCACGGTCGCGCTGCCGACCCGCCACCGGGTGCCGGTCCACGCCTGCTCCTGCGCGCAGCGCGGCAGCGCCCCGAGCACCGCGTCGATGCGCAGCACCCACTCCTCCGGGACGAGCGGTCGGTCTGCCAGGGCCACGGGCCGATCCTGCCAGCGCGCACCGACACCGGCGCGAGGGACGAGCTCTCGGAAATTTCGAGGCTCGTCGCTGGCGCTCCTCACACCTCAACCACCGAGGAGCGCAGGTCCCTCGGTGGTTGAGGTGCGAGCGCAGCGAGCCTCGAAACCACCCCCGCCGACAACGTCGAAGGTTTCGAGGCTCGTCGCTGGCGCTCCTCACACCTCAACCACCGAGGACGGGCGTCAGCGCAGCGGCAGCCGCACGACCTGTCCGCCGTCGGGGCACACGCTGCACGTCGAGACGTACGCGCTGCGCCAGGTGAAGGCCACGCCGTAGGGGGCGACGAGGTCGTCGGCGACCACCTCGTGCGACCCGCCGGGGTCGATCCGCAGCAGCGAGCCCGATGGCGGCTGGCCCTCCGGGACGGCGAGCAGGCCGTCGTCGGCGAGCTGGACGGCGTAGAGCCGACCGCCGTGCCACGCCAGGTCGGTGACGTTGGTCAGTCCGGTGGCGTAGACCGTCGGGGCCTGGCCCGGGACGAGCCGCCAGATGTCGGAGCCGCCCGCGGGGAAGGGGAAGCCGGTGAGCTGGCTGACGTAGAGCGCACCGTCCGGGCCGCGGACGGCCGACGTCGGGACGGCGTCCATCGCGATGTCGCCCGGCGGCAGGAACGGCGGCGGCGGCACGAGCCGGGTCGGGAAGACGCCGAGCGTGCGCGTCCTGCCCCACCGGTTGACCCGGACGACGTCGTTGCCGCCCGCGTCGGCGACGATCCATCCGCCGCGGGCGCGGAAGAGCCCGACCGGGTTGGAGTCGACCTGCGCCCCGTCGGGGTTCGCGGTGGCCTCGTGGCCCGAGACGTCGGCCAGGACGCGCGGCGCCGAGGCGTGGGCGCCGTTGAGCCGGCCGCCGAGGAGCGTCCCGAGCATCGGGGCGAACGCCGGCGCGCCGGGGGCGGTGCGGGCCGACGGGTCGGCCCCCAGGCCGACCAGGACGGCGTAGGAGCCGTCGTCCACGGAGACGTCGCTCGGGCCGATGGCGGCACCGCCGTCGGGGGCGGCGATCGAGGGCAGCCCCTCGAGGACCCGCCGCTGGCCCCAGCGGTCGACCTTCGTGACCGCGCCGGTCTGCCCGAAGCAGACGTCGCCGCCCTCCGGGCCGGGCTGGCACGCCTCGGTGCCGCCGGTGCCGGCCTCCGCGACGTAGAGGTCGCCGTCGTCGAAGGACAGCTGGCGCGGGTTGTCCAGGCCGGTCGCGACGACGACCGGCCCTGTCGGCGGTGGTGGGTGGTGCCCGCCCCGGCCGTCGGCCGAGGCCGCGCCGGGAACGAGCGTCAGGGCGCCCGACAGGGCGAGGGTGAGGAGTGATCCGCCGGCGGCGAGGCGTCGTCCGCGGACCCGGGTCGTGGTGAGTTCCATGGCGAGTCCGAATGGTCGGGAGTGGGACCCATCCACACAACGCCGCCCCTCCCCGGCGGTCAATCCCACAACTTGGGGGTCTCAGTACGACTTGGGCAGCCCCAGCGAGTGCATCGCGATGAAGTTGAGGATCATCTCGCGGCTCACCGGTGCGATCCGCCCGGCCCGCGCCGCGACCAGCAGGCCGGCCATGCCGTACTCCTGCGTGATGCCGTTGCCGCCGTGGGTCTGCACGGCGGCGTCGACGGCGTGGACGGCCGCCTCGGCTGCGGCGTACTTCGCCATGTTGGCCGCCTCGCCGGCCGCCAGGTCGTCACCGGCGTCGACCAGCGCGGACGCCTTCTGGGTCATCAGCCGCGCGAGCTCGTTCTCGATGTGGGCCATGGCGAGCGGGTGCGCGACGGCCTGGTGGGAGCCGATCGGGGCCTGGAACACCGTGCGCTGCTTCGCGTACGCCGACGCCTTCTCGAGCGCGTGGCGGGCCAGCCCGGTCGAGAAGGACGCGGCCATGATGCGCTCGGGGTTGAGCCCGGCGAAGAGCTGCACCAGGCCACCGTCCTCGTCGCCGACCAGCGCGTCGGCCGGCACCCGCACCTCGTCGATGAAGACCTGGAACTGCTTCTCCGGGCTGACGATCTCCATCGGGATCGCGGTGAACTCGAAGCCGGGCGCGTCGGTCGGCACGACGAACAGGCACGGCTTGAGCTTGCCGGTGCTGGCGTCCTGGGCACGGGCGACCACGAGCACGTGGGCGGACTCGTCCACGCCGGAGATGTAGACCTTCTGGCCCGTCAGCACCCACCCGTCGCCGTCGCGGCGGGCGGTGGTGGTGATGTTGTGGGTGTTGGTGCCGGCGTCGGGCTCGGTGATCGCGAAGGCCATGGTCGCGGTGCCGTCGCAGATGCCGGGCAGCCAGCGCTGCTTCTGCTCCTCGGTCCCGTAGCGGGCGATGACGGTGCCGCAGATGGCGGGGCTGACCACCATCATCAGCAGCGGGCACCCCTGCGCGGCGAGCTCCTCGCAGACTGCGGCGACGTCGCCGATGCCGCCGCCACCGCCGCCGTACTCCTCGGGGACGTTGATGCCGAGGTAGCCGGCCTTGGCGATCTCCATCCACAGGTCGGTCGTCTTCTCGCCGCTGCGGGCGCGCTCGACGAACCACTCGCGGCCGTAGCCCTTCGCGAGCCTGGCGACCTGGCGCCGCAGCTCCTGGCGCTCCTCGGACTCGGTGAACTGGGTCATTTGCGTGCTCCTTGAAGGGGTTTCGAGACGGTCGCTGCGCGACCTCCTCAACCAGCGGCGGACGAGGTCTCCACGACGGCCAGGACCTCCCCGGACGCGACCTGCGCCCCGGGCTCGACGTCGATCTGGGTGACCGTGCCGTCGTGCGGCGCGGTCACCGTGTGCTGCATCTTCATGGCCTCCAGGACCAGGACCGGGTCGCCGGCCGAGACCCGCGCGCCGGCCTCGACCCGCACCGCGACCACCGTGCCCGGCATCGGCGCGAGCAGCGAGCCGCTCGCCACCGCGTCGGCGGGGTCGGTGAAGCGGGGGACCTCGCGCAGCGTCTGGCGCACCATCGAGTCGTCGTCGAGGTGCACCTCGCCCGTCAGGGGGTCGATGTGCACGTCGATCGACTGGCGATACGACCCGCGCTCGACCACGACGCGCGTGGGCGTCGCCTCGAGGACGCGGAGGTCCTCCTCGGTGGCGCTGCGGAACCCGTCGCGGCCGGCGTACCACTCGGCCACGACCGGCTCGTCACGGCCGCTCACCACGAAGGCGGTGCGGTGGGGCTGTGAGACGACGTTGCGCCAGCCGACGGGCACCCCCTGCTGCACGACCCGGCGCTCGCCGTCGCGGGCGGCCAGCGCGACCGCCGCCACGAACGGAGCGAGCTCGGGGTCTCCGGAGGTCCGGCCGACGTCCGAAAACTCCCTGGCCAGCCGCTCCTCGAGCGTCGACGTCGTCATGGTCGCCCCGACGGTGTCGCGGTCGTCGAGCACGGCGAGGAGCAGGTCGCGGTTGGTGGTGATGCCGTGCAGCCGGGAGCGCCGCAGGGCCCCCTTCAGCGACCGGAGCGCCGAGCCGCGGTCGGGACCCCAGCTGATGACCTTGGCGAGCATCGCGTCGTAGTGCGTGCCGACCACGTCACCCGAGCCGTAGCCGGCGTCGACCCGGATGCCGTGGCGCGGCAGCAGGTCGAAGCAGGTGTCCGCGGGGATCTCGAACCGCGCCAGGCGGCCCGCCGTCGGCTGCCAGCCCGAGGCGGGGTCCTCGGCGTAGAGGCGCACCTCCACGGCGTGGCCGCTCGGGGAGGGCACGCCGCCCGGCAGCAGGTCGTCGAGACGGCGCCCCTCGGCGACGCCGATCTGGAGGGCGACCAGGTCGAGGCCGGTGACGCACTCGGTGACGGGGTGCTCGACCTGCAGGCGGGTGTTCATCTCGAGGAACCAGAAGCGCTGGGTCGCCGGGTCGTAGAGGAACTCGACGGTGCCGGCGCCGGCGTAGCCCACGGCCTCACCCGCCTCGACGGCGGCACGGTGCATCGCCGCGCGGACGTCGTCGGACAACCCGGGGGCAGGAGCCTCCTCCATCACCTTCTGGTGGCGGCGCTGCAGCGAGCAGTCCCGGTCGCCGAGTGCGACGCCGGTGCCGTGGGTGTCGAAGAGGACCTGCACCTCGACGTGGCGACCGTGCTCGACGTAGGGCTCGACGAAGACCGTGCCGTCGCCGAAGGCGCTGTGCGCCTCCGCCTCGGCAGCGGCCACCTCGACGGGCAGGTCGTCCAGGCGTCGTACGACGCGCATGCCGCGTCCGCCGCCACCGGCGGACGCCTTGACCAGCAGCGGCAGGTCGGCCTCGGTCGGCTCGGCGGGAGCCTCGAGGGTCGGCACGCCCGCGGCCCGCATCATCTCCTTGGCGCGCACCTTCGAGCCCATGGCCTCGATGGCCTCCGGAGGCGGACCGATCCACACCAGCTGGGCGTCGATGACCGCGCGGGCGAGGTCGGCGCTCTCTGAGAGGAAGCCGTATCCGGGGTGGACCGCCTGCCCGCCGCTCCCGCGGACGCGACGGATGATCTCCTCGACCCGCAGGTAGGTCTCGGCGGGGGTGCTGCCCGGCAGGCGGGCGGCGTAGTCGGCGTCGCCGACGAACGGGAGGTCGGCGTCGGCGTCGGAGAACAGCGCCATCGTCTCGATGCCGAGGCGGCGACAGGTGGCGAAGACGCGGCTGGCGATCTCGCCGCGGTTGGCGACGGCGACCAGGTGGATGGGTGTGGTCACGGCCGGAACACCCCGAACCCGTCGGCGCCCTGGATCGGCGCGTTCTCGATGACGCTGAGGCAGATCGCGAGCACCGTGCGGGTGTCGCGTGGGTCGATGACGCCGTCGTCGTAGAGCATCCCCGACAGGGCGTAGGGCAGCGACTGCTCCTCCACCATCTGCTCGACCATCGCCCGCATGCCTGCGTCGCCCTCCTCGTCGTACTCCCTGCCCTTGGCCTCGGCGGCCGCGCGCGACACGATCGACAGCACGCCCGCGAGCTGGGCCGGGCCCATCACCGCGGACTTCGCCGACGGCCAGGTGAAGAGGAACCGGGGGTCGAACGCGCGGCCGTTCATGCCGTAGTTGCCGGCGCCGTAGGACGCGCCCATGATCACGCCGAGGTGCGGCACGGTGCTGTTGGAGACAGCGTTGATCATCATCGCGCCGTGCTTGATGATGCCGCCCTGCTCGTAGTCCTTGCCGACCATGTAGCCGGTGGTGTTGTGCAGGAACAGCAGCGGCGTGTGCGACTGGTTGGCGAGCTGGATGAACTGCGTCGCCTTCTGCGCCTCCTCGCTGAACAGCACGCCCTGGGCGTTGGCCAGGATGCCGATCGGCCGGCCGTGGAGCTGCGCCCAGCCGGTGACCAGCGAGGTGCCGTAGAGCGGCTTGAACTCGTCGAACGGCCGGCCGTTGCGCTCGCTCGTGCCGTCGACGACCCGCAGGATCACCTCGCGCGGGTCGAACGGCTCCTTGAGGTCGACCGGGACCACGTCGAGCAGGCCGTCGGGGTCGGCGTCGGGCTCGGCGAACCCCTCGCTGGTCGAGGAAGGACGAAGTCCTGTCACGAGACCCGGGTCTCGTGACGGTCGCTGCGCGACCTCCTCGACCAGCGGGACACTCGGCTTCCGGCGGTTCAGCCGGGCGACGATCCGCCGCCCGATGCGGATCGCGTCGTGCTCGTCCTCGGCGAGGTAGTCGGCGAGGCCGGAGACGCGGGCGTGCATCTCGGCGCCGCCGAGCGACTCGTCGTCGGACTCCTCGCCGGTGGCCATCTTCACCAGCGGCGGGCCGCCGAGGAAGACCTTGGCGCCGCCGCGGACGAAGACGGTGTAGTCGCTCATGCCCGGGACGTAGGCCCCGCCGGCGGTGCTGTTGCCGAAGACCAGCGCGATCGTCGGCTGGCGGCGCGCGGAGGCGCGGGTCAGGTCGCGGAAGAGGCGGCCGCCCGGGATGAAGATCTCCTTCTGCGTCGGCAGGTCCGCACCGCCCGACTCGACCAGCGAGATGGTCGGGAGGTTGTTCTCCTCGGCGACCTGGGAGGCGCGGAAGATCTTCTTCACCGTCCACGGGTTGCTCGCGCCGCCCTTGACGGTCGGGTCGTTGGCGCTGATGAGGCACTCCACGCCCTCGACGACGCCGATCCCGGTGACGACGGAGGCGCCGACGGTGAAGTCGGAGCCCCAGCCGGCGAGCGGCGAGAGCTCGAGGAACGCCGACCCGGGGTCGAGGAGGAGCTCGATGCGCTCGCGCGCGGTCAGCTTGCCGCGGGCGTGGTGGCGCTCGACGTACTTCTCCCCGCCGCCGGCGACGGCGACCGCGTGCTGGGCGTCGAGGTCGGCGAGCTTCTCCAGCATCGCCTCGCGGTTCGACGAGGGCGGCGCCGTGGTCGAGGTGGTCGTCACTGCCTCCACCACCGCCTTCATCCGCTCCAGCGTGGTGCGCATCCCCCGGCGGTTGGTGCGCCCGCGCAGCGCGCCGAGGAGCGTCCAGTACACGCGCGTCGGCAGGGACGGCTGGAGGCGGAAGTACTCCGTGACGAGCGTGCCGCCGTCCTTGGCCTCCATCCGGTAGCCCCAGTTGTTGACCGTCACGGCGTCGGTGCCGACGGAGAACTCGAAGACCTCCTCGGGCACGCACTGGGTGACCTTGCAGCCGGTCCAGTACGTCGGTCCGACGCCGTTGCGCTTGACGTGGCCCTTGAAGGAGGCGCCGACCACCGGGCCGGTCGACCCGCGGGTCCAGCGCGCCTCGAAGGTCTCGGGGCTGAACTCCCCGATGCGGGTCACGTCGCTGACGAGGTCCCACACCTCCGCCGGCGGGGCGTCCATCCACACGGACACCTCGTCACCCAGGGACGGCAGCTTGGTCATCGGTATCTCCAGATTCTGTCGGTGATCGAGGTGCGAGCGGAGCGAGCCTCGAGATCCACGGGGCGCCCACCCATCAGGCATAGCCCATCAGCGTGGCCGTGAGGTCGCGGAGCACCTCGTCGGCGCCGCCCCCGATCGGCAGGAGCCGCGCGTCGCGGTAGTGCCGCTCCACCTCGGTCCCGTGCATGTAGCCGGCGCCGCCGAAGAGCTGGACGGCGCGGTCGCAGACGTGGGCCGCGCAGTCGCCGGCCGTCTGCTTGGCCAGGCACGCCTCGGCGACGACGAGCTCACCGGCGGCGTGGCGGCGGGCGACCTCTCGCGTGTAGGTGCGGGCGACCTCGACCTGGCGGCGCATCTCGACCAGCGTGTGCCGGACCGCCTGGTTGGCGGTGAGCGGACGCCCGAACGTGGTGCGCTCGCGGGCGTACGCCGCCGCGAGCTCGAGGGAGCGGGCCGCGATGCCGTAGCCGTGCACCGCCAGCGCGATCCGCTCGACGACGAACTGGTCGGCGATCTGCGCGAAGCCGCTGCCCTCGGCGCCGACGAGGTTCCCTGCGGGGACCCGGACGTCGACGAACGAGAGCTCGGCGGTGTCGGAGCAGTGCCAGCCCATCTTGCGCAGCGTGCGGGTGACGGTGAAGCCGGGCGTGCCCTTCTCGACGACCAGCAGCGAGATGCCGGCGTGGCCGGGCCCGCCCGTGCGCACCGCGACGGTCACGAAGTCGGCGCGGACGCCGGAGGTGATGAAGGTCTTGGCGCCGTTGACGACGTAGTGGTCGCCGTCGCTCCCCCGGACCAGCTCGGCCCGGGTCGTGATCCGGGCGACGTCGGACCCGCCGCCGGGCTCGGTGATCGCGAGCGAGCCGATCGTCTCCCCCACCAGCGTCGGGCGCACGAACCGCTCGACGAGGCCGGGGTCGCGCGTCGCGGCGATGTGGGGCAGCGCGATGCCGCTGGTGAAGAGCGCGGCCATCAACCCGCTCGACGCGCCGGCGGCGAACATCGCCTCCTGCATCGCGATCCCATCGGCCAGGTCACCGCCGCTCCCGCCGACCTCCTCGGGGAAGCCGACCCCGAGCAGGCCCAGGTCGCCGGCGGTGCGGTGCAGCGCGCGCGGCACCTCGCCGGCGTCCTCCCACTCCTGCAGGTGCGGGACGACCTCGCGCTCGGTGAAGCGCGTCGCGGTCTCGGCCAGCGCCGCGCGCTCGGTGGTGGTCTCGAGGCTCGTCGCTGGCGCTCCTCGCACCTCGACCGCCGAGTCGGAGGTGGTCGAGGTGCGGGCGGACCCCTCGGTGGTCGAGGTGCCGGCGGACCCCTCGGTGGTCGAGGTGTGAGCGGAGCGAGCCTCGAGGCCACTCACAGCAGGCTCTTCTCGATGGAGACCGTCCGGGACCGGAGCCACTCGCCCAGGCCCTTGGCCTGCGGGTCGAAGCGCGTCGAGGCGGCGACGCCCTGGCCGAGGAGGCCGTGCACGACGAGGTTGACCGCCCCGAGGTGCGGCAGCAGCCAGACGTCGACGTCGAGATCGGCGGCCTCCGGCAGCAGGGCGCCGATGCCGCGCGGCGACATCATCTTGAACAGCCACTGCACGCGGGCGTCGTAGGTCTGCGGGTCGACGCCGTCGTGGGCCACCCAGAGGCCGATGTTGGCGTCGCCGCCCTTGTCGCCGGACCGGGCATGCACGAAGGTGCCGAGCGGCATCCGCCGGGTGAGGACGTCCGGGCTGCTCGGGTACGGCGACGGGCGGGCGCCCGGAGCCTCGGTGGCCGGGGTGAACGCCGTCGGGTCGGCGACCACCTCCCGGCGCCCGTCGGCGTGCACGACGGTGTGGGTGACCTCGGCGCGGTCAACGTACGCCGCCCGGTAGACGCCGTAGGGGGTGCCCGCCGCGGGCGGGGCGGTCATCGTGAAGCCGGGGTAGGACGCGAGGGCGAGCTCGACGGTCGCGGCGGTGAACGCGCGACCGACCGGCTCGGGCGAGGGGTCCTTGACGGTGCAGCGCAGGAGCGTGGACGCGGCCTCCTCGGTCGCGGCGTCGACGGGCGGCGGGGTCACCTCGGACCACACCACCTCGGCGGCGCCCAGCCGCGGGGTCAGCTGCTCGCGCACCCAGGCGGCCTTGGCCTCGACGTCGAGGCCGGTGAGGACCAGCTCGACGCTGTTGCGCCAGCCGCCGAGCTCGTTGACGCAGACCTTGAGCTGCTCGGGCGGGGCCTCGCCGACGACGCCGGAGATCGCGACGCGGTCCTCGCCCTGCTGCGCGAGGCGGACCGAGTCGAGGTGGACGGTGACGTCGGGACCGAGGTAGCGGGTCGACTGGATCTCGTAGACCAGCTGCGCGGTGACGGTGTCCACCGTGACCGCACCGCCCGTGCCGGCGTGCTTGGTGATGACGCTGGAGCCGTCGGCGGCGACCTCGGCCAGCGGGAAGCCCAGCGGGAGGTCGCGGCGCGGCAGGTCGCGGAACCCGCTGAAGTTGCCGCCGGTCGCCTGCGCCCCGCACTCGATGACGTGGCCGGCGACGACCGCGCCCGCGAGCTCGTCGTACGCCGTCTCGTCCCACCCGTGGTGCGCGACGGCCGGCCCGACGACGAGCGAGGCGTCGGTGACGCGACCCGTGACGACGACGTCGGCGCCGCCGCGCAGGGCGGCGGCGATGCCGAGGCCGCCGAGGTAGGCGTTGGCGGTGAGGGCGCCCGGGCTCCACCCGTTCTCGGGGCTGAGGTGGCGCACGTCGTCGCCCTCGACGTGGGCCACCTGGGGGTCGAGACCCAGGCCGCGCGCGACCTCGCGGACCTTCTCGGCCAGCCCGGCGGGGTTGAGGCCTCCGGCGTTGGAGACGACCGTGACGCCCCTCTCGAGCGCGACGCCGAGGCATTCCTCGAGCTGGCGGACGAACGTGCGGGCGTAGCCCAGGCTCGCGTCCTTCATCTGGTCGCGGCCGAGGATGAGCATGGTGAGCTCGGCGAGGTAGTCGCCGGTGAGGACGTCCAGGCCGTGCCCGTCGGACGTGGCGCCCTCGAGCATCTCGCGCATCGCGGTGAGGCGGTCGCCGTAGAAGCCGGAGCAGTTGCCGATCCGCACGACCCCGGTGGCGGGCGCCGTCACTTGATCGCTCACCTCGGCGCCCGTCCCTCGCCGGGCTGGCCGGCGAAGGCCTGGGCGATGGCGAGCCAGCGCTCGACGTCGGCGCCGGACGCCACGAGGTCGGTGTCGGCGCGGTGGATGCGCTGGGTGACCAGACGGCAGAAGTCGCCCGCGCTGCCGGTCAGGGTCTGCGCGGCGTCGTCGGGTCCCCACGTCCAGAGGTCGCCCGAGGGCGAGACGAGGTCGATGCGGAACTCCTCGGTCGGGGCGTCGAGACCGCGCACGGCGTGGGCGAAGTCGCGGGTGCGCACGCCGAGGTGGGCGACGTGGCGGATCCGGTCGGTGTCCTCGACCTCGACGCCGAGACCCTCGTGGACGTCGAGGCTGTGGGCCCACGTCTCCATCAGCCGGGCGGTCGCCATCGACGTCGCCGACATCGGCGGGCCGAACCACGGCATCTTCTGCCCACGGGGGTACGCCGCCAGCGCCGCGTGGAGCGCCTGCCGGCCGGCCCGCCAGCGTGCCGGGAGGTCGGCGTCGCGGGCGACCTCGCGCGCCTGCTCGTCGACGTACCCGTCCGGGTCGGCGATCGCGCCCAGCACGACGGCGTCCCACGCGTCCTTGTCGGTGGCCGCCTTCAGCGCCACCTCGTCGGTCCACGCGAGGTGGGCGACCTGGGCGGCGACGTCCCAGCCGACGGCGGGGGTCGGGGTGCGCCAGCCGTCGTCGTCGAGACCGGAGACGAGGGCGTCGAGCCGCTCCCCCTCCGCGGCGAGGTCGGCGAGCACCTGGGTGAGGACGTCGGTCATGGGGTCGGCTCCTGGGTGAGCTGGTGGGTGAGCTCCGTGTCGAGCACGTCGGCCCACGCGTCGAGGATGCGGCGCCGGCGCGCGGAGTCGTCGGTGATCGTCTGCGCCAGGCCCAGCCCGCGCACCAGGTCGAGGGTGGCCTGCACGAGCTCGCGCACGCCCGGCCGCGACTCGTCGGCGCCGAGCGCGGCGACGGTGAGCCGGTGCGTCTCGCGTCCGACGCGCTGCTCCAGCGGCGAGACCGCCGCCAGCAGGGCCTCGTCGGTGCGGGCCGCGACCCAGAGCTCGAGCGCCGCCGCGAAGACCGGCGAGGCGAAGTGGTCGCCGAGCATCCGCAGCACGGCGCGGGTGTTGCGCCGGCCCTGCGGCAGCGCCGCCACCGCCTCGGCCAGCTCGGCGCCACGCAGCTCGGTGAGGTGCTCGACGGCCGCCACGACGAGGTCGTTCTTGGTCGGGAAGTGGTGCAGCTGCGCGCCCCGGCTCACGCCCGCGCGCTCGGAGACGAGCGTGGTCGTCGTCCCTGCGAACCCCCGCTCCACCAGCAGCTCCACCGTCGCCTCCAGCAGCCGCGCCCGCATCGCGCGGGTGCGGTCGGCCTGCGGGACGCGGGTCGTGGTCACGGGGCCAGCCTGCCGTCGTACAAACAAACAGTCAAGCCTGACTTTTTGTTGCTGGTCGTGGTAGCCGCGACCCCCGGCCGGACGAGGCCAGCGCCACCCGCCTGGCTCAGTCGAGCCGCGCGACCAGGGGCAGGCGGGAGCGGGCGGTGAGCCCCACGACGGCGGAGGTCAGCAGCGGAAGGGCCAGGACGATGACGGCGATCAGCAGCCAGGGCACGTCGAGGAACGGCCCCTGCTCGGGCGCGCCGGAGATGTCCACCGACGTCAGCGGGCGCGAGATCGCGATGCCCGGGATGAAGCCGATGGCCGCGCCGAGCACCGCGCCGACCCCACCCACCACGAGGGCGTACGCCGCCGCCACCCGCCGCCGCGTGCGGGGCGCCGCGCCGACGGCGGCCAGGGTGGCGAGGTCGGGGCGGGCGTCGGAGAGCGCGAGGAAGGTCGCGGTGAGCGTGCCGCCGAGCATCAGCACCGCACCCAGCACGCCGAGCACGAGCAGGATGATCGTCGCCTCGGGAGGTCGCTGGTAGCCGTGCTCGACGTAGAAGTAGCTCTCACCGGTGACGGCTCCTGCCAGCGCCTCGCCCAGGCGCGTCTCGGCGGACTGGTCGAGGTCGCCTGAGAAGCGCAGCGCGAAGGGCGCGACGTCGAGGTCGAGGTCGAGGTCGAGGTCCGCGGCGAGGTCCGTGGGCAGGACCACCTGCGACGGGGCCGAGACGTCGTCCTCGTCCCACGGCACCAGCTGGGCGCTCATCCGGTCCGCCGTCGTGCTCTCGGGCGACTGGCCGTCGTCGGTCCACACCTCGCGGTGCAGGGTCGCCTCGACCACGGCGGCGCTCGCGTCGGCGAACACGACGGCGCGGCCGGCCGCGAGCGCGGCGTCGATCAGGTCCGGCCCGGGGTCCGTCGATCCCGAGGTCGGCCGCCGAGTCCGCGACGGCCACCATCGCGCCGTAGTAGGAGTAGAAGTCGCCGCCCACCCCGGCCGGGAGGTCCACGTAGCTCGAGGTGAACCCCGACCCGGTGTAGGACTCGTCGATCCCGCGCAGCACCTGCACGTCGGTGTCGGGCGCCGCCTCGTGGGCCACCTCCTGCAGGCGTTCCCACGCCGGGACGGGGTCGGGCGGGCGCTCCCCGGGCAGGACGTCCGGCGCCCAGCTGAAGAGCCCGGTGCCCATCGCGAGCTGCGGCTGGTAGGTCCGCTCGTTCTGCTCCTCGTCGCTGGCGTTGGCGATGCCGAGGGCCACGACGCCGGCGACCGTGGCCGCCACGGCGGCGACGGCCGGGACCGTACGGGTGCGGTGGCGCGCCGCGTCGCGGGCGGCGTAGCGCGCGGTCAGCGGCAGTCGCCCAGCGAGTCGGGCCACGGCCGACACGACGACGGGCACCACCAGGATCATGCCGAGCACCGAGACCACCGCGGAGGCCGCGATCCACACCCCGCCGCGCCCGTTGTCGGACGTCGCGGCGCCGTAGGCGGACGCCGCCGTGCCGAGGCCGACGAGCACCAGCCCGACGACCGGGGTCGACGCGCGCGGGCGGCGGTCGCCGCGCCGCCCGGCCAGCACCGCCACGACGTCCTGCCGGCTCGCCAGCCAGGCGGGGACCGCGGAGGCGAGCAGGGCGGAGACGAGGCCGAAGGCGACGATGGCGGCGAGGTAGGTCCACGGCAGCTCGAACGGGCCGAACCACGCGCTGTTGAACCGCTGCACCACCGGCAGCAGCGCCCAGCCCACGACGATGCCGAGCAGAAGCCCCAGGACCGAGGCGACGAGGCCGAGCACCACGCCGCCGGCCAGGATCACCCGCCGCGCCTGCGCCGGCGTGCCGCCGGACGCGGCGATCAGCGCGAGCGTACGGGCCTGGCGCCGGGCTCCGACGGCGAACGCCGGCCCCGCCAGCAGCACGACCTCGATCAGCGCCATCACCACGATCAGCGCCACGACGGCGTAGACCTCGTCGGTGCCGGTGTCGTAGCCCATCTGCTCGGCCGTCGCCGCGAGGTCGGGCGGGTCGGCGAGCACGGCGCGTGACGTGACGAGGAAGCCCTCCTCGTTGAGCTCGCGCACCTGCGACCACGGCACGGGTCCGGCGTCGACGAGCCACTCGCGCACGTTGGCGGCCTCGCGCGGCAGGTCGTCCACGGCGCCGATGACGACGGCACCGTCGCGGGTCGAGGCGTCGCGGCCGACACCGACGATCGTCAGGGTGGTGCCCTCGACCTCGAGGTCGTCGCCGAGCGCGACGCCCTTGGCGAGCATCGGCGGGTTGACGACCACCTCGCCGGGCGCGCGCGGCAGGTGACCGTCCTCGAGGTCGAAGAGCCCGGCCGCCACCGGGTCGGAGAGGTCCACGCCCTCGATCGCGAAGTCCACGACGCGCTCGTCGAGGCGGGCGCGCGACCACCCGGTCGTGAAGGGGACGAGGCGGGCGTCCGGGCCCAGCGCGTCGCGCAGGTCTGCCTCGGTGAGCGGGTGCTCGTGGTCGAAGTCCCCGAGCGGCGCCCACAGGCCGCCGTCGCTCGGGTCGGTGCCCTGGACGACGGGGCCGCGGCCCTCGGTGCGGACGAGGGCGTCCGCCGCGCCCATGGTGCGCTCGGTGGCCTCGGCGCCGCTCACGTCGGCGGTCCTGAGCACGACGGCGGCGGCGGTCACGGCAAGCACCGGCAGGCTGATCATCACCAGCACCAGGAGGCTGCGCCCCCGGTGCCGCAGCGCGTCGCGCCGGGCGATCAGCAGTGCCGGGCGCCAGCCGCTCAGCAGCCGGCTCACCGTCCGGCCTCCTCGGCGAGGAGCTCCTCCGGCTCGTCGGCCCCGGTCTCGTCGACGACCACGCCGTCGCGCAGGAAGACGACCCGGTCGGCCCAGGCCGCGTGCCGCGCCTCGTGGGTCACCATCACGCCGGCGGCGCCCGCGTCGCAGCGCGCGCGCAGCAGCCGGAGGATCTCCTCGCCGGTGTCGGTGTCGAGGGCGCCGGTCGGCTCGTCGGCAAGGATCAGCCGCCGGTCGCCGACGATGGCGCGCGCGATCGCGACTCGCTGCTGCTGCCCGCCCGACATCTCGTCGGGGAAGCGGTCGGCGAGGTCGGGGATGCCCACCTCCTCGAGCGCGGCGAGCGCCAGCCGGCGCGCGACGCGGCCCTTCTCCCCGTCGAGCTCGCGCGGGAGGGCGACGTTCTCGGCGGCGGTGAGGGCGGGGATGAGGTTGAAGTCCTGGAAGACGTAGCCCACCGACGTACGCCGCATCCGCGCGCGCCCGGCCTGGTCGAGCGAGGCCAGGTCGGTGCCCTCGATCCAGACCGAGCCCGACGTCGGGGCGTCGAGGCCGCCGGCGAGGGTGAGCAGGGTCGACTTGCCGGAGCCCGACGGGCCCATGACGGCGACGAGCTCGCCGGGGCGGGCGCGGAAGGTGACGCTGCGCAGCGCGTGCACCTCGGTGGCGTCCGCGCCGTGGACCCGGGAGACCGCGGCGAGGTGGAGGACGGCGTTCACCGGCGCGACTCCGCCGTGGTCGCGGCGGGCGCGGAGGGGCGTACGCCCTCGGCGTCGAGCGCCGCGCGGCGCAGGCGGGCCTCGCAGTGGTCGAGCCAGCGCACCTCGGCCTCGGCGTCGAAGACCAGCGCATCGAGCACCAGGCTCCACGCGAGGTCCTCGGGCGCCTCCGGGGTCGCGGCGCGACCCGAGCGCTTGAGGCGGGTGTAGTCCTGCAGGGACGCCATCGTGGCGCTGCGCTGGCGCTGGATGATCGTGGTGACGTCGACGCCGGGCAGCGTCACCGCGATGGCGAGCTTGATCGCGAGCTCGTCACGCGGGGGCTGGGTGCGCGGCACCGGCGTGGCGAACCACTGCGACACCTCGCCCCGCCCCGCATCGGTGGCGCGGTAGCTGACGTGCTGGCGGTCGGACCCGTCGTGGTCGTCGACACCCCCGTGCCCGACGACCTCGACCAGTCCGTCCCGCTCCAGCCGGGTCAGCGTCGTGTAGACCTGCCCGATGTTCAGCGGCCAGGTCTCACCGGTCCGCTGCTCGAACTCCGCCCTCAGCTGGTAGCCGTACATCGGCCCCTGCTCGAGGATCGCCAGCATCGCCTGACGGATCGACATCGCGCGCCTCCGGTGTCCCTCCCCCGCCCCCGCGGCGGATGGATACCGGGTATGTATACCACGTATGCATCGGGTCGCTGACGTTGTCAGGCCGTCGCGACGGTGAGCACGATCTGCGCGCGTACGTCGTCGGCGAGCCAGCGCCGGCGGGCGCGGCGGAGCCGGGCGCTCGACCAGGCGAGGAAGGGCAGCGCGACGACGAGCGGGAGCCACCACCACGGGAGGGCGGCGAGGGCGGTGAAGAGCATGGCGGTCAGGGTCGTGACCAGCGAGAGCTTGCCGGCGTACCCGGCCATCGTGCCGTGGGGCGCCGGGGTCGCCCGGGGCGAGGACAGGTCGACGGCGTAGGGCGATCGCACCGACCAGCTCATCGCGATGGCCAGCACCTGCAGAAGGATGACCATCCAGCACGACGCGACCGCGAGGCCGGTGACCAGCGGCGGGACGCCGTTGCGCAGCATCGCGAGCACGAGGGTGATCCCCGAGACCCCGGCGAGGCACTCGGCGACGACGAGCGTGCGTACGTCGAAGACGCGCGCCGAGCTGACCGGCAGCGTCTCGCGCCACACCATGCCCTTGCCGTCGAGGCACCAGGCGTTGACCCCGAAGAGCAGCGCGGCGCCGCTGGCGGTCAGGCCGGGCAGCAGCATGACCGAGCTCCACTGCAGGCCCGCGACGAGGGCGATGAGGCCGGGTCCGATGCCGAGGACGAGCAGGCCGCGGCGCATGCCGATCGAGCGCCACACCGAGTCGCGGTCCAGCCGACGCAGGATCGCAGCCTCCGGCGAGCCCCACCGCGGCTCGGGCGCGGGGCGGGCCTCGTGGACGCCGGACTGCACCCGGAGCTCCTCGCGCGGCGGCAGGCCGAGCGCCCAGGCCGCCGGGGTCACGCCGACGACGACGCCGGCGGCGGCCACGACCACCAGCGCGAGCGCGGCCAGGGGCCACGCCGAGGTCTGCATCGCGTGCGTCAGCTGCGTGGTCGGCAGCGCGGCGACGGCCGGGACCAGCCAGCCGGCCAGCTGGAGGCCGCCGAGCACCACCCCGAGGCCGATGCTCGCGGCGCGCACGACCAGGACGCCGTGCGGGGTGCGGCGCACACCCTCGACGGCCCAGCCGATGGCCTGGCCGACGGCGGTCGCGGCCGCGACCCATGCCAGGACGACGACCTGCGCGCCGAGGAGGTGCTCCTCCGGGGTCACGAGTGCCGTCACGGCCAGCAGGCCCCACATCTGCACGAGCCAGGCGAGGTTGACCGGTGCCAGCACGAGCGCGCCGAGGTGTTCGGTCGCCGCGCTGATCGGGTGGATCGCAGCCTCGCTGCGCGAGAGCAGCTCGCGCCCACCCCCGCTGCCGACCGCGGCCGTCACGGCGAGCGCCATGAAGCCGACGAACGCGGGTCCGAGGTTGCCCGAGAGCGTGGTGAGCAGGTGGTCCATGGCCTCGGAGAGCTGGCCGTCGGCGCCCGCCGCGGCCGCACGCTCGGAGGCGTCGGCGATCGCCGAGGGCACCGTCGCGAACGCGACGCTGAGCGCGAGGACGACGAGCGCCCCGGCCACCGCGGCCGCGCGACGGCGTACGGTCCGGGCGCGGAACGCGACCAGGTGGCGGGTGTCGCGGGCGGCGCCGAGCCAACCGTCAGTCGAGGAGGGCACGGTAGGCCTCGCCCGTGAGGTCGGAGGCCTGCATCGCGGCCACCCAGTTGCCGCCGCGCAGCACGATCGCCTCGCCGCAGGCCTCCAGGGCCAGCTCGCGCAGGTGGGTGGAGAGCAGCACGCAGGCGCCGCGCGCGCGGGCGTCGGCGACGACCTCGAGCGTGGCGTCGACGCCGATCGGGTCGACGCCGTCGAAGGGCTCGTCGAGCAGCAGCACGGCCGGCTCGTGGAGGGCGGCCAGGACGACGCTGAGGCGGCGGCTCATGCCGTGGCTGAAGCCGCCGACCACGCGGTGGGCGACGTCGCCGAGCTCGAAGCGCTCGAGCAGGTCGCGCCCGCGCTCCTCCCAGGTGTCCATCCGCCTCAGCCGGGCGGAGAGCTGGAGGTGCTCCCACGGGGTGGCGCGCGGGACCAGGCCGCCCACGTCGGGGCAGTAGCCGACGACGCGCTTGACGCCGAGGGCGTCGGTGGCGGCGTCGTGACCGGCCACGGTCACCGACCCGGCCGTCGGCGGGACGACACCGGCGAGCACCTTCATGGTGGTCGACTTGCCGGCGCCGTTGCGCCCGAGGAGGGCGGTCGCGCGGCCGCTGACGGCGGCGAGGTCGACGCCGGACACGGCCTCGACGTCGCCGAAGCGGACGTGCAGGTCGCGCACGACGACGGCAGGAGTGCTCACCCGACGAGTGTCCCCGAGCCGGGACGTCCGCACAGGAGAATCGAGCGGGCACTTCCTCGCTCAGCTGCGCCGGACCCGCCGAGCTGACGCATCTGCACGCCCCGGACCCGCCGAGCTGACGCATCTGCACGCCTCTCCCTGCGCAGATGCGTCAGCTCAGCACCCTCGCGCTGTGCTGATGCGTCAGCTCGGCACCCTCGCGCTGTGCAGATGCGTCAGCTCGGCACCCTCGCGCTGCGCAGATGCGTCAGTTGGGCACCCTCGCACTGCGCAGATGCGTCAGCTCGGGAAGGACTCCCCGCGCTCGGCCATCTCGCGCAGGCGGGCCGTCGGGCGGAACCGGTCGCCGTAGGCGTCGGCCAGCTCGTCGGCGCGGGCGCAGAACGCGGCCAGCCCGACCGGGCCGGTCCCGTGGCCGGTGTCGTCGAGCGCCTGCCAGCCGGTCATGAACTGGGCGGCACCGCCGGTCAGCGCCGGGAAGCCGATGCCCATGATCGAGCCGATGTTGGCCGCGGCGGCGGAGGTGATGACGCCCTCCTCGAAACACTTCGCGGTCTCGAGCGCCTCGATGAACAGCATCCGGTCGCGCATGTCGCGGATCGGGGGCTGCTGCTCGGCCACCGGGAAGTGCTCGGCGAGGCCGGGCCACAGCGTCGTACGCCGACCGATGTCGTCGTAGTCGTAGAAGCCGGCGCCCGCGAGCCGCGAGGGTCGGCCCAGGCCGATCATCGTGGCGATCACGTCGCTCGCGGGGTCGGGGCCGAGGTCGAGGCCCTCGCGCTCGGCGGCGTCGGCGGTGGCCTTGCGGATCTTGGCCATCAGCTCCATGTTGAGCTCGTCGCTGATCTGCAGCGGGCCGACCGGGAAGCCGGCCGACGTGGCCGCCCGCTCCAGGGAGACCGGGTGGACGCCCTCGGCGAGCATCGCGAGGCCCTCGTTGATCTGCGTCCCGATGACCCGCGAAGTGTAGAAGCCGCGCGAGTCGTTGACCACGATCGGCGTCTTGCGGATCTGCTGGACCACGTCGTAGGCCTTGGCCAGCGCGACGTCGGAGGTCTGCGCGCCGCGGATGATCTCCACCAGCGGCATCTTGTCGACGGGGCTGAAGAAGTGCAGGCCGATGAAGTCGGCCGGTCGGTCCACGCCCTCGGCGAGCCCGGTGATCGGCAACGTCGAGGTGTTGGAGCACAGCAGCGCGTCGGCGTCGACGTGCGGCGCGACCTCGGCGAAGACCTTCGCCTTGAGCGCGGGGTCCTCGAAGACGGCCTCGATCACCAGGTCGCACCCGGCGAGGTCCGCCGCGTCGGCGGTCGCGGTGATCCGGCCCAGCAGCTCCTCGGCCTTCTCGGCGCTGAGCTTGCCGCGCTCGACGCCCTTGGCGTTGAGCCGTGCCGTGTACGCCTTGCCCTTCTCGGCCGCCTCGAGCGTGACGTCCTTGAGCACCACCTGCATCCCGGCGCGGGCGCAGGAGTAGGCGATGCCGGCGCCCATCATCCCGGCGCCGAGGACCGCGACCTTCGTCGCCTGCCAGCGCTCGACGCCCTGGGGGCGCAGCGAGCCCGAGTTGATCGCCTGAAGGTCGAAGAAGAAGGCCTGGATCATGTTCTTGGCCTGCTGGTTGACCACCAGGTCGGTGAAGTAGCGGGTCTCGATGCGCGAGGCGGTGTCGAAGTCGACCTGCGCGCCCTCGACGGCCGCGCTCATGATCGCGCGCGGCGCAGGGTAGACCGCCCCCTTGGTCTGCTTGCGCAGCAGCGCCGGGAACGCCGGCAGGAACTGCGCGAGCGCCGGGGTGCGCGGGGTGCCGCCGGGCATCTTGTAGCCGGCGCGGTCCCACGGGTTCCTCGCCGCGTCCTCGTCGTCGCGGACGCTGAGGAGCCAGGCCTTCGCCGCGGGGAGCAGCTCCTCGCGGGTGGCGACCAGCTCGTCGACCAGGCCCTTGGCCTGCGCGGCCTGCGGGTCGAACTGGGTGCCGGGCATCAGCACGTCCATGAGCGCGGACTGCAGGCCCAGCATGCGTACGACGCGGGTGACCCCGCCGCCGCCGGGCAGCAGGCCGAGCGTCGACTCGGGCAGGCCGATCTTGACCGCGCGGTCGTCGACGGCGATGCGGCGGTTGGCCGCGAGGGCGATCTCCAGCCCGCCGCCCAGCGCGGCGCCGTTGATCGCGGCGACGACGGGGCGGGGGTAGGTCTCGAGCGCGCGGAGGCTGGCCTTGACCGCCTCGCTCATCGCGAAGATCTCCGGGGCGTCGTCGGGGGTCGCGGTGACCATGCTCTTGAGGTTGCCGCCGGCGAAGAAGGTCTTCTTCGCACTGGCCAGCACGACGCCGGTGACGTCGTCGACCTCGTCGAGCAGGCGCTGCACGGCGGCCTGCATCGAGGCCTGGTAGAGCTCGTTCATCGTGTTGGCGCTGGCCGTGGGGTCGTCCAGCGTCAGGGTGACGATGCCGTCGGCGTCACGGTCGTAGCGGACCGCGGTCTGCGTGTCGGTCTGGGTCTCAGTCATGAGAGGTTCCGTTCGATCTGGGGGAGGCTCGGCGCGCGGCCCCGTCTGGACTGACGAGCGAGCGAGCGCAGCGAGGGAGTCGAGGAGGGAAGACGGGGCTCACGAGCGCGACGAGCACGGCGAGCGGAGCGAGCCCATCACACGAGCTCGGCGCGCGGCCCCGTCTGGACTGACGAGCGAGCGAGCGCAGCGAGGGAGTCGAGGAGGGAAGACGGGGCTCACGCGCGCGCCGAGCACGGCGAGCGGAGCGAGCCCATCAACACAGCTCGACGATCGTCGCGATGCCCATGCCGCCGCCGACGCAGAGCGTGGCGAGGCCGCGCTTCTGGTCGCGGCGGGCGAGCTCGTCGACGAGCGTGCCGAGGATCATCGCGCCGGTGGCGCCGAGGGGGTGGCCCATCGCGATAGCGCCGCCGTTGACGTTGGTGACGTCGTGGCTGATGCCCATGTCGCGCATGAAGCGCATCGCGACGGCCGCGAAGGCCTCGTTGATCTCCCAGAGGTCGATGTCGTCGACCTCGAGCCCGGCGCGGGCCAGCGCCTTGCGGGCGGCGGGGGCGGGGCCGGTGAGCATGATGGTCGGGTCGGCGCCCGAGACGGCGGTGGAGATGATCCGGGCGCGCGGCGTGAGGCCGAGCGACGTACCGATCTCCTCGGTGCCGATGGCCATCACCGCGGCGCCGTCGACGATCCCGGAGGAGTTGCCGGCGTGGTGGACGTGGTCGATCGCCGGCACCCAGTGGTACTTCTCGAGCGCGACGTCGTCGAAGCCGGCGTCGCGGCCGATCTGCGCGAACGACGGCTTGAGGCCGGCGAGGCCCTCGACCGAGGTGTCGGGCCGGATGGTCTCGTCGCGGTCGAGCACGGTGACGCCGCTGAGGTCCCTCACCGGCACGACGGCGCCGTCGAAGTAGCCGTTGGCCCAGGCCTTGGCGGCACGGTGGTGGGACTCGGCGGCGTAGGCGTCGACGTCCTCGCGGCTCCAGCCCTCGATCGTGGCGATCAGGTCGGCGCCGATGCCCTGCGGCACGAAGCCGGTCTGGAGCGCGGTGGCGGGGTCCATCGCCCACGCACCGCCGTCGCTGCCCATCGGCACCCGACTCATCGACTCCACGCCGCCGGCGAGGACGAGGTCCTCGAAGCCGGAGCGTACGCGCTGCGCGGCCTGGTTGACCGCCTCGAGCCCGCTGGCGCAGAAGCGGTTGAGCTGCACGCCGGCGACGGTCTCGGGGTAGCCGGCCTTGAGGGCGGCGGTCTTGGCGATGTCGCCGCCCTGGTCGCCGATGGGGGTCACCACGCCGAGCACGACGTCGTCGACGCGGGCCGGGTCGAGCGTGGGGTTGCGGGTCTTGAGCTCGTCGAGGAGTCCGACGACCAGGTCCACCGGCTTCACCTCGTGGAGCGAGCCGGAGGCCTTGCCCCGGCCGCGAGGCGTACGGATGTGGTCGTAGACGAATGCTTCTGCCATGCCAGCGATTGTGACAGCATTGCTGTCACAGTCCAACAGGTGTGGCCCGCGTCACGCGCAGGGGGGTGGGCCGTGTGCGGTCCCGGCGGTGGGACGAGAGGATGGGCGCGTGGCGATCGAAGGTGGGCTCGACGAGCGGTCCGGCGCGCCCAAGGGTCTGCTCAGCCTCGACGAGCTGACCGCCCGCACGGGCGTCAGCGCGCGCAACGTCCGCTTCTACGCCTCCCGCGGCCTCGTGCCGCCCCCGGTGCGCCGCGGCCGGTCGGGGTTCTACGGCCCCGACCACGTCGCCCGCCTCGAGCTCGTGCGCGAGCTGCAGGGCCACGGGTTCACGCTCGCGGCGATCGAGAAGTACGTCGAGCAGATCCCCGCCACCGCCACGCCGTCGGAGATCGCCCGCCACCTCTCGCTGCTCGCGCCCGTCACCGGCGACCGCGACGTCGACGTCTCGGGCGACCTGTCCGGGATGGGCATCTCCCCCGACGCCGCCGCGGCCGTCGCCGAGGTCTACGCCGCCCACGGCCGGCAGGTGGCCGAGGAGCTCTCGGAGATCGTGCGCACGAAGGTGTGGCCGCAGTTCCGCGAGGCCGGCTACACCGCCGAGCAGCTGCGCGAGTTCATCCACCGCCTCAAGCCGCTCACGATCGCCGGCCTGGTGACCGCCTACGAGCAGGCCATCGACGAGAGCCAGGCCGCCTACGACAGGCGCACCCGATGACGACGCACCCCGACGCGCCGGTGACGGCCCCGTGACGACCGGAGCCGGTCTACCTCCTGCTCGGCCTGGCCCTGCTGCTCGCGATCGTCCTGCCCCAGCTCACCCGGCGCTTCGCGATCTCCCCGCCCATGGTGCTGGTCGCGGTCGGGATGCTGATCGGGCTGCTCCCGATGGCCGACTCGGTGAGCCTGGACCCGCAGGACCACCGCACGCTCGTCACCCACGTCACCGAGTTCACCGTGCTGGTCTCGCTGATGGGTGTCGGGCTGGCGATCGACCGGCACTTCCACGTCGGGTCGTGGTGGTCGTGGAAGAAGTGGTCGCCGGTGTGGCGGCTGCTCGTGGTCACCATGCCGCTCACGATCGGGGCGATGATGCTGCTCGGCTGGTGGGTCGCCGGGCTCGCACCCGCAGTCGCGCTGCTGCTCGGGGCCGTGCTCGCGCCGACCGACCCGGTCCTGGCCTCCGACGTCCAGGTGGGCGAGCCCCTCACCGAGGACCTGGAGCCGTCCGAGGACGGCGAGGAGCCGGAGGAGGACGACGACATCCGGTTCTCCCTCACCGCCGAGGCCGGGATGAACGACGGTCTCGCCTTCCCCTTCGTCCACCTCGCGCTGCTGATGCTCGCCGGCGGCTTCACGCTCGTCGACGCGGGCTCCTGGCTCGGCTGGTACGTCGCGGGCAAGATCGCGCTCGGGGTGCTGGTCGGCGCGCTCGCGGGCTGGCTGCTCGGGCGCCAGGCGTTCCGGGCCCGCAACGACGACCTCCGCCTCGCCGACCGGGGCGAGCCGCTCCTGGCGCTGGCGGCGCTGATGGCGGCGTACGGCGGTGCCGAGCTCGTCGGCGGCTACGGCTTCCTCGCGGTCTTCGTGTGCGCCACCACGCTGCGTGCCTCCGAGCGCGGCCACTCCTACCAGCGGGCGATGCACGCCGTCGTCGACCGGCTGGAGCGGCTGATGACGCTGCTGGTGCTGCTGGTCCTGGGGATGGCGATGACCCAGGGGCTGCTCGAGCACCTCGACTGGCGCGGGGTGCTGCTCACCCTCGCGCTGCTGCTGGTCGTGCGCCCGCTGGCCGGCTGGCTCTCGGTCAGCGTGGCCGCCCGCGACGAGGACCTCGACGGCGGCCTGGACCGCGGCGAGCGGCTCGCGGTCGCGTTCTTCGGCGTCCGCGGCGTCGGCTCGCTCTACTACCTCGCCTACGCGACCTCGCACGAGGACGTGCCCGGTGAGGACTGGCTGTGGTCGACGGTCGCGTTCGCCGTCATCGCCTCCGTGCTGCTCCACGGCGTGACGGCCACGCCGGCGATGGCGCGCCTCGACGCGCGGCGTCGCGCGAGCGGGACCCCGTCGCAGCCGTCCCCGTCGGGAGGATGAGGCGGGTCCAGCCGCCCGGCTGCAAGAGTGGACACATGAGCACAGTCCTCGTCACCGGCGCGACCGGCTTCATCGGCCGTCGCCTGGTCCCCGCCCTGCTCGACGCCGGTCACGACGTGCGCGCCATGACGCGCCGCCCGGAGTCCTACGACGGACCGGGCGAGGCGGTCGGCGCCGACGTGATGGACCCCGCGTCGCTGACCGACGCGCTGGAGGGCGCGGACGTCGCGATCTACCTCGTGCACTCCCTCGACGACCCCGACTTCGAGCGCAAGGACGCCGAGGCCGCGCGCAACTTCAGCAGGGCCGCGGCTGCCGCCGGCCTGCAGCAGATCGTCTACATGGGCGGCCTCGGCGACGACGACCACGAGCTCTCGGCCCACCTGCGCTCGCGGCGCGAGGTGGAGGGGCTGCTCGGCACCGACGGCGTGCCGGTGACCGTGCTGCGGGCCGCGATCGTCGTCGGCCACGGGGGCATCTCGTGGGAGCTGACCCGCCAGCTGGTCAAGAACCTGCCCGCGATGGTCGTGCCCAAGTGGGTCGGCACCCGCACCCAGCCGATCGCCATCGACGACGTCGTGCGCTACCTCGCCGGCGTCGTCGGCCAGGAGCCGGCCCTGGGCAGGGTGTTCGAGATCGGCGGACCCGAGCAGCTGACCTACCGCGAGATGCTGCAGGGCGTCGCGCTGGCGATGAACGGCCGCAAGGTGCCGATCGTCGTCCTCCCGCTGCTCACCCCGGGCCTGTCGTCGCGATGGCTGGCGCTGGTGTCCGACGTCGACGTGACGACCGGCCGCAACCTCATCGACTCGATGTCGACCGAGGTGGTCGTGCGCGACACCTCGATCCGCGAGGTCGTGCCGGGCGAGCCGCTGACCTACGAGGAGTCGGTGCGCCGGGCCCTGGCCGAGCGGGCCGAGGAGCAGGCCTCAGAACAGCAGCGGTAGCACGAAGAGCATCGACAGCGACCAGGTGATGTGGGTCAGGATCGGCGCGAGGATGCCGCCGCTGGCCCGCCGCTCCAGGCCGCAGACCGCCCCGAGGACGATGGCGGCGAAGCCGAGCATCACGTTGCCGGTGGCCAGGGTCGCGACGACGTAGGCCAGCGTGGTCCACAGCACGGGGTGCTTCGGGATCGCGGCGTACATCGCACCGCGGAAGAACAGCTCCTCGGCGATGCCGTTGAAGAAGGTGATGATCGCCAGCACGGTCAGCGAGCCCTCGTCGGCGTAGGCGAGGACCGAGCGGACGTAGTCGGCGAGCGGGTCGATCTCCCGGACCACGAGCGAGCCGAGGACGAAGACCCCGACCAGGACGAGGCCGAGCAGCACCGGCGCCAGGATCGGGCGGACGAACGCCTCGCCCTCGGCGATCCGGCCCAGGTGGAGGCGCCCGGACAGGAACGCACCGGCGGCCCAGACCCCGGCCAGGACGACCGCGGCGACGTAGAAGGTGTTGCCCCCGGGCTCGAGCCGCAGCGACCAGCCGAGGACCGCGGCGCCCACCAGGACGACGACCGCAGCGACCAGCTGCCGACGCCGGAACGCGTCGTCGCTGTCGCGCTGGTCGCGCGGGACCACGTCCCACAGCGAGCGCCGGATCCAGGTGCGCATGAGCACCACTCTAGGAACCTTCACTCGCCGGCCGTGATCCGGCTCAGGCGCACGACGGCGCGGGCGAAGCCGTCGTCGTCGTCGGCCTCGACGGCCTCCAGCAGCTCGCGCTGGCGGCGTGCACCGGTGCCGTCGGCGAGCAGCCGGTCGATGCCGGCGCTGACGTGGTCGTGGTCGCCGGCGTCGCGCAGCGCGTCGCCGACGTGGTCGAGCAGGCCGGCCAGCACCTCCGCCGCCGGACGGCTGGTGCCGGTGGGCGGGTCGACCAGCTCGCCGGTGAGGCCGTAGCGGCCCGCCTTCCAGCTGGCCAGCCGGATGATCTCGGCCGGCACCTCGGGTGCGGGGACGCCCTCGGCCCACTCACGGGCGGCGGTCTCGACGAGCGCGCGGGCGAGCGCTGCGACCAGGACGGTGTCGCGCACGTCGAGGCACACGTCGGCCGTGCGGATCTCCACCGTCGGGTGGGCCGCGGAGAGGCGGGCGTCGGAGTAGACCATCGCCTCGTCGATGGGCACGCCGGTGGCGAGCATCGCCTCGACGTGGGCGCGGTAGGCCTCCGGCGAGCCGAGCAGGGGCAGCGGGCCCGCGCTGGGCCAGCGCATCTGCATCGGCCACCGGTAGCTCTCGTAGGCCGTGTCGACCGACTGGGCCCACGGCGAGTTGGCACTGATCGCCAGCAGCAAGGGCAGCCACGTGCGGATCCGGTCGAGCACCCCGACGCCCTCGTCGGGGCCGGAGACGTCGACGTGGACGTGGCAGCCGCAGACGAGCTGCTCGGCCAGCAGCAGGCCGTAGCGCTGGGCCATCGCGTCGTAGCGCTCGCTGCGCTCGACGCGGGTCGTGCCGCGCAGCGGCGAGGTGCCGGTGGCCACGACGCGGGCGCCGACCTCCAGCGCCGCCGAGCGGGCCCGCTCGCGCCAGGCACGGAGCGAGGCGTCGAGCTCGGCGAGGGTCGCGGCCGGCGGGGTGTCGGTCTCGACCTGCGTGCGGTGCAGCTCGTGGCCGATGGAGCCGCCGCGCTCGTCGCTCGGCGCGGGATCACGCGCGTCGCGCGCGGTCGCGGCCCGGATCACCTCGGAGGCGACGTTGTGGGGCCGCCCGCTGCCCGCGTCGACGAGCAGCAGCTCCTCCTCCACCCCCATGCTCCGCATGCCCACGATCCAAGCACCCGACCGGCTGGCACACCCCATCCCTGGGGGCGCCGCCGATCGGGTGCCTGGTGTCGGACCGTGTGTCGGGCCGGGTGTCGGACCGTGTGTCGGACCGGGTGCCGGACCTGCGGTCCGGGGTGCTCGGTGCGGGGTCGGGTCAGCGACCGCGGCTGAACGTGGAGGCGCTGTGGCCGCCGCCGCTGCGGGCGCCCTGGCTGCCGAGCAGCCGCCCTGGCCGCCGCCGCTGCGACGACGCTGACCGCCGCCGCCACCCTGGCCGCCGGAGCCGCCGGAGCCGCCCTGGCCGCCACCGGAACGACGGCGCTGGCCGCCGCCGGTCGAGCCGGAGCCCGAGCCGGGGGTCTCGCTGGTGTAGCTGGTCGGGTTGCCGCGACGCGACTGGCCGTTGGTCTGACCCGTCGAACGGGCGCGCTTGCGCTGCGCGTTCGCGCCGTTGGAGCGACCGCCACCGCCGCCGCCGTTCGAGGTGGGGACCTCGACGACGAGGCCGCCGGGGACCAGGGTGCGCTCGCCCGGGGCGAGCTCGGCGAGCATCGGGTGGCCGGGGCCGTTGACCCTGGTGGTGGTCGGCTTGATGCCGGCCAGACGGGTCAGGTCGCGCACGTCGCGCTGCTGCTCGTCGGTCATGAGGGTGATGACGGTGCCCTCGTTGCCCGCGCGCGCCGTACGGCCCGAGCGGTGGAGGTAGGCCTTGTGCTCGACCGGCGGGTCGGCGTGGACGACGAGCGCGACGTCGTCGACGTGGATGCCGCGCGCGGCGATGTCGGTCGCGACGAGCGTGCTCGCCTCGCCGGCGTGGAAGGCCGCCATGTTGCGGGTGCGCGCGTTCTGCGACAGGTTGCCGTGCAGCTCGACGGTGGGCACGCCCGACTTGTTGAGCTGGCGGGTCAGCGCCTTGGCACCGTGCTTGGTGCGGGTGAAGACCACCGTGCGGCCGGGGGCGCTGGTCAGGTCGACGAGCACGGGCACGCGCTGCTCGCGCGAGAGGTGCAGCACGTGGTGGTGCATCGTGCCGACCGGCGACTGGGCCGAGTCGGCCTGGTGCGTGGCGGGGTTGGTGAGGAAGCGCTTGACCAGGACGTCGATCGCCTTGTCCAGCGTGGCGGAGAACAGCATGCGCTGACCCGACTGCGGGGTCTTGTCCATGATGCGCTTGACGCCGGGCAGGAAGCCCAGGTCGGCCATGTGGTCGGCCTCGTCGAGGATGGTGACCTCGATGGCGGACAGGTCCGCGAAGCCCTGGCCCATGAGGTCCTCGAGGCGACCGGGGCAGGCGATGACGATGTCGACGCCCTTCTTGAGCGCGGTGACCTGCGGGCCCTGGCCGACGCCGCCGTAGATGACGACCGACGAGAGGCCGGTGGCCTTGGCCAGCGGCGCGAGGGAGGCGTGGATCTGGCCGACGAGCTCGCGCGTCGGGGCCAGGATCAGCGCGCGCGGCTTGCGCGGCATGGCCGGCAGCTTGCTCGCGTCGAGGCGGGCGACCAGCGGCAGGAGGAAGCCGTAGGTCTTGCCGGAGCCGGTGCGGCCGCGGCCGAGGACGTCGCGGCCGGCGAGGCTGTCGGGCAGCGTCGCGGCCTGGATGGGGGTGGGGGTGGTGATGCCCTGCTGCTCCAGGATCTGGACCAGCGCGGAGGGCACGCCGAGCTCGGCGAAGTTCATGTGAGTTGCTTTCGGTTGGCGTCTCGCCACCGTGAGCCGCTGCGTCGTTCCCGACGGGAAGTGCGGCGTACGTGCCTCAGAGTGAGGAAGGGTCCGCCGCGAGCATGTCGGGCGAGCCTGCGCCCGGGGCAAGACCGGCCGGGCGTCTGAGGTGTCAACGCTAGCGGGCTCCGGCCTCTTCCCGTGAATCGCGCGCCGTGTGATGTTCGCCGAGCTCGGCGGTCGGTGGGCCGCTCAGGCGCAGCACACGTCCGCCGGCACCGGCTCGGCCGGTGCGTCGTCGGTGATCGTGTAGACCTCCCAGCGCAGGCCGTCGGGCGCACCCTGGACCCAGAACTTCTCCTGCCGGGCGTAGCAGCAGGTGGTGTCGCGCTCCTCGGTGGCGGCGAGGCCCGCTGCCGCCAGGCGGGTGAGCTCGGCGTCGACCGTGTCGACGTCACCCACCTCGACACCGAGGTGGTTGATGCCCCCGCCCCGGCCCGGGTTCTCGATCAGCACGAGCTTCAGCGGCGGCTCGGCGACCGCGAAGTTGGCGTAGCCGGGGCGCACCTTGTGGGGCTCGGTGGCGAAGAGGGCGGAGTAGAAGGCGATCGACTGCTCGAGGTCGTCGACGTCGAGGGCGAGCTGGAGGCGGGACATGGTGGGTCTCCTCAGATATTGATGGATGTCGATGTGTTGAGGTTGCACCACACATCGACGTCTGTCAATATCGACGTGTGTCGAAGTCCGAGCTGACCCTCACCCCCGTCGAGACGGCCGCGTGCTGCTCGCCCCTGCTGCGCGAGCCGCTGTCACTGGCGCAGGCCGAGCGCGTGGTCCCGCTGCTCAAGGCCCTCGCCGACCCGGTGCGGCTGCGACTGGTCTCGATCGTGGCCGCGAGCGAGGGCGGCGAGGCCTGCGTGTGCGACCTCAACGACGCCGTCGACCTCTCCCAGCCCACCATCAGCCACCACCTCAAGGTGCTCCACGAGGCCGGCGTCCTCGACCGCGCCAAGCGCGGCGTGTGGGTCTACTACGCCGTGCGCCGCGAGGTGCTCGCCGACGTCGCCGCGCTGATCGGCGGGAGCGCGTGAGCGCCGTGGACGCGCCCGCGCCGGGGCGCCTGTCCACCCTCGACCGGCTCCTGCCGGCCTGGATCGGGCTGGCGATGCTCGCCGGACTGGTGCTCGGCCGCCTGGTCCCGGGCCTGGGCGACGCGCTGTCCGCCGTCGAGGTCGACGGGGTCTCGCTGCCGATCGCGCTCGGCCTGCTCGTGATGATGTACCCCGTGCTGGCGAAGGTGCGCTACGACCGCCTCGACACCGTCACCTCCGACCGCCGGCTGCTGCTGGCCTCGCTGGTGCTCAACTGGCTGGTCGGCCCGGCGCTGATGTTCGCGCTGGCCTGGCTGATGCTCCCCGACCTCCCGGCCTACCGCACCGGTCTGATCGTCGTCGGCCTGGCCCGCTGCATCGCCATGGTCGTCATCTGGAACGACCTCGCCTGCGGCGACCGCGAGGCCGCCGCCGTGCTCGTCGCGCTCAACTCCGTCTTCCAGGTCGTCGCCTTCGCCGGGCTCGGCTGGTTCTACCTCGAGGTGCTGCCCGCCTGGCTCGGCCTCGACACCGCCGCCCTCGACGTCTCGGCGTGGCAGATCGCGAGGTCCGTGCTGGTCTTCCTCGGCGTCCCGCTGCTCCTCGGCTGGCTCTCGCGCACCTACGGCGAGCGCCTGCGCGGTCGCGAGTGGTACGAGTCGGCGTTCCTGCCGCGCGTGGGCCCGTGGGCGCTGATCGGCCTGCTCTTCACCATCGTGGTGCTCTTCGCCCTCCAGGGCGAGCAGGTCACCGGCCACCCGCTCGACGTGGCCCGCATCGCACTGCCGCTGCTGGCCTACTTCGCGCTCATGTGGGGCGGGGGGTACGCCCTGGGGCGCGGGCTGGGCATGTCGTACGAGCGGACCACCACGCTGGCCTTCACCGCGGCGGGCAACAACTTCGAGCTCGCCATCGCCGTCGCGATCGCGACCTTCGGCGTCACCTCGGGCCAGGCGCTGGCCGGCGTCGTCGGGCCCCTGATCGAGGTGCCAGTCCTCGTCGGACTGGTCTACGTGAGCCTCGCCCTGCGCGACCGCTTCCCGCACCCCGCCCCGTCCCCGTCGCACCAGGAGGTCTCCCGATGAGCCGTCCCACCGTCCTGTTCGTCTGCGTGCACAACGCCGGCCGCTCGCAGATGGCGGCCGGCTGGCTGCAGCACCTGGCCGGCGACCGCGTCGAGGTGCTTTCCGCGGGGTCCGCGCCCGCCGCGACGGTCAACCCGGTGGCGGTCGAGGCGATGGCCGAGGTCGGGATCGACATCACCGCGGAGCAGCCGAAGCTGCTCAGCGACAGCGCCGTCGAGCAGTCCGACGCCGTCATCACCATGGGCTGCGGCGACGTGTGCCCGGTCTATCCCGGCACCCGCTACGAGGACTGGCAGCTCGACGACCCCGCCGGCCAGGGCATCGAGGCGGTCCGCCCGATCCGCGACGAGATCAGGCGCCGTGTCGAGGAGCTCGTCGCCTCGCTGGGCTGAGCGGGCTCAGGCGCTGGCGCGCCGCACCAGCGTCGGGGGGATGACGATGCGGGTGGGCCGGTCGCCGGCGACGCCGTCGACCCGGTCGAGCAGCAGGCGGGTGGCGCGCTCGGCCATGTCCTCCACCGGCTGGCGCACGGTGGTCAGCGGCGGGGTGGTGCGCTCGGCGACGAGGTCGTCGAAGCCGACCACGGCGACGTCGTCGGGGACCCGGCGACCGAGCTCGGCCAGCACGCGCAGGGCGCCGGCGGCCATCAGGTCCGAGGCCACGACCAGTCCGTCGAGGTCGGGGTGGCGCGCGAGCAGCTCCCGGCAGGCGGCCTCGCCGCCGGTCTCGGTGAAGTCGCCGTGCACCACGGCGTCGGCCGGCAGCCCGGCCATCGACATCGCCTGGGCCCAGCCGGCCAGCCGGTCGACGGAGGCGCTCATGTCGCTCGGGCCGGCGAGGGTGCCGATGCGGGTGCAGCCGCGGGCGAGGAGCACCTCGGTCGCCTCCCGCTCGCCGGCCATGTTGTCGACGTCGACGTAGCAGACCCGGTCGGCGTCGTTCCACGGGCGGCCGGCGAAGACGCACGGGAGGCCGATGTCGGCGAGGTGCCCTGCGAGCCGGTCGTCGCGGTGGTGGGAGACGACGAGGGCGCCGTCGACGTGGCGGTTGGTGAGGTAGCGCAGCGTCCTCCCCGAGTCGGCACCGGGACGCGCCAGCAGCAGGACCAGCTGGATGTCGCGCTCCTCGAGCACGCGGGTGACCCCGCGCAGGGTGCCGGCGAAGAAGGGGTCGGAGAAGACCCGGTCGTCGGGTTCCGGGACGACCACGGCGATCGAGTCGGTGCGCCGGGTGACCAGGCTGCGGGCGGCCGGGTTCGGCACGTAGCCCAGCTCGCGCACCGCGAGGTCGACCGCCGACCGCGCGCCCTCGCTGACCCGCTGGCCCCCGTTGATCGCGCGGGACGCGGTGGCCCGGGAGACGCCCGCCAGACGGGCGACCTCGTCGAGGGTGGGCGAGGCACCGCTGCTCCGGTGGCGCGGGGTCCTCACCCCCGCCACGCTAGCCGTCCAGCGGCTCGTGGGCCGGGAGGACGCCGGACCGGGCGACCTCGGCGTACCAGTGCGCGCTCGACTTCGGCGTGCGCTCCTGCGTCTCGTAGTCGACGTGCACCAGGCCGAAGCGCTTGGCGTAGCCGAAGGCCCACTCGAAGTTGTCCATGAGCGACCACTGGAAGAACCCGCGCACGTCGGCGCCGTCCTCGATCGCGCGGTGCACGGCGCGGAGGTAGGAGTCGAGGAACTCGATGCGCCGGGGGTCGCGCACCTCGCCGTCGGCGTCCGGGCTGTCGGGGTACGCCGCGCCCGTCTCGGTCAGGTGCACCGGGATGCCGGGGTACTCCTCGTGCAGGCGCACCAGCAGGCGGTGCAGGCCCTCGGGCTGGATCTCCCAGCCCATGTCGGTGAGCGGCAGGCCGCGGCTCGGGAAGGTCACGTGCTCCGACCCGACGTAGGGCGACAGCGCGACCCGGTCGGGGGCGTCGGCGCCGAGGCCCACGACGTCGGTGTGCTGGTGCCCGGACACGGCGTCGCCGTGGTAGTAGTTCACGCCCAGCACGTCGATCGGCGCGGAGATGGTGGCCAGGTCGCCGTCGAGCACGACGTCGGTCCACGGGCGGCCGTCGAAGGGCAGGTGGCCGGTGTCCTCGAGCACGTCGACGGGGTACGCCCCGCGCAGCACGGGCTCGAGGAAGACCCGGTTGTGCATGCCGTCGATGCGGCGGGCCGCGTCGACGTCGACCGGGTCCTCGGCGTCGAACGGGTCCGCGACGGTGAGGTTGAGGCTGATGCCGAGCCGGTCGGCGCCGCGGCTGCGCAGCTCGGTGACGGTCATGCCGTGGGCCAGCATCAGGTGGTGGGCCGCGACCAGGCCCGCCGCGCCCTCCTGGCGGCCGGGGGCGTGGTGGCCGGCGGCGTAGCCGAGGAACGCCGAGCACCACGGCTCGTTGAGCGTCGTCCACGTCGGCACCCGGTCGCCGAGCACGTCGTGCACCGCGGTGGCGTACTCCACGAAGCGGAACGCGGTGTCGCGGTTGGTCCAGCCGCCCGCGTCCTCGAGGACCTGGGGCAGGTCCCAGTGGTAGAGCGTGAGCCACGGCGCGACGCCGCGCGAGAGCAGCTTGTCCACGAGGCGGTCGTAGAACGCGAGGCCGGCCGGGTTGACCGGCCCCGCGTCCGGACGCACCCGCGGCCACGACACCGAGAAGCGGTACGACGTGGCGCCGAGGTCGGCGAGGAGGTCCACGTCGGAGGGCATCCGGTGGTAGTGGTCGCAGGCCACGTCACCGGTGTCGCCGCCCATGACGGCACCGGGGACGCGCGAGAAGGTGTCCCAGATCGACGGCGTGCGCCCGTCCTCGGCGACGGCCCCCTCGATCTGGTAGGAGGCGGTGGCCATCCCCCAGGCGAAGTCGGCGGGGAACCGCAGCTCGCCGGAGGGGGAGGGCTCCACGGCCCTGATCTGCACGCTCATCGTGGGGTGCTCCTCGCACTCGTGAGAGCGCTTCCACTCTCGTCGTGGAGCATCGTCGCCGCTCCCCGGCCAGGCGTCAACCGCGGGGTCGGCGCCTCGGCGCTGCGGCGACGCCTGCGCCGGCCGTGGGTCAGTCGTCCGCCAGCAGGCGGCGCACCCGCGGGACGACCTCCTCGCCGTAGAGCCGCACCGACTCCAGGCGCTGCTCGTGGGGCAGGCCGCCGACGGAGTACTTCAGCTGGAAGCGCGAGAGCCCGAGCGTGCGCACCGCCCAGGCGATCTTGGCCGCGACGGTGTCGGGCGAGCCGACGAACAGCGCCCCCTGCGGCGAGGCGGCCTGCTCGAACTGGATCTGGGAGTACGGCGGCCAGCCGCGCTCACGGCCCAGCCGCGTGTACATCTCGGCCTGGTGGGGATAGAGCTGCTCGCGCGCCTCGGCGTCGGTCGCGGCGACGTGGCCGGGCGAGTGCATGCCGATCGGGAGCTCGCCGTGGCCCATCTCGGCGAGCGCACGGCGGTGCAGGTCGGCGAGCTGGACGAAGGCCGCGGGCGACCCGCCGATGACCGCGAGCACGAGCGGCATCGCGTAGCGGGCGGCGCGCACGACCGACTCCGGGGTGCCGCCGACCGCGATCCACGCGGGCAGCCGGCCGGCGGCCGTCGTGGGGTAGACCTGCTTGTCCTCGACCGGCACTCGGACCGTGCCCTGCCACGACACCGGCTGCTCGGCCTGGAGCGCGGCGAAGAGGTCGAGCTTCTCGGCGAAGAGCCGGTCGTAGTCGCCGAGGTCGAGCCCGAAGAGGGAGAACGACTCGATGAAGGACCCGCGGCCGAGCTGGACCTCCGCGCGACCACCGGAGACCGCGTCCAGGGTGGCGAAGCGCTCGTAGACCCGGATCGGGTCGTCGCTCGACAGCACGGTCACGCCGGTGCCGAGGCGGATCCGCTCGGTGCGCCCGGCGATCGCGGCCAGCACGACGTCGGGGGCCGAGACGGCGTAGTCGGCGCGGTGGTGCTCGCCCAGGCCGATGTAGTCGACGCCGACGCTGTCGGCCAGCACCGCCTCCTCGACCACCTCGCGAATGGTCTGCGCGTGGTTGGCGGGGGCACCCTCGAGGGCGGCGTCACCGAAGGTGTCGAGGCCGAGCGTGGGGTGCTCGCGGGTGCCGAGGGCGTCGTAGGACTCATCGCGGGACATGGGGCGATCCTCCCAGAGCACCCCCGACGCAACGCCCCGCGCCGCGCTCAGCGGAAGGTGAGCACCCCGTCGTCGAGGCGCGAGCGCCGCAGGGCCACCGCGTCGTAGGCGTAGTTCTGCTTGAGCCGCCACGGCGCCTCGGTGCCCTGCTGCGGCAGCAGGTGGGCGGCACGGCGGACGTAGCCGGCGTCGAAGTCCATCAGCGGCGCCCGGCCGACCGTCTCGTCGGGCGTGGGCACGACGGTGCGCGAGCCGTCGGAGCGCATGCGGCGCAGCACCCGGACGACGTACTCCGAGACGAGGTCGGCCTTCAGCGTCCACGACGCGTTGGTGTAGCCGATGGTGAAGGCGAAGTTGGGGACGCCGGAGAGCATCATCGCGCGGTAGGCCATCGTCTCGTGCGGCTCGACGACCTCGCCGTCGACGCGGAGCTCGGCGCCGCCGAAGAGCAGCAGCTGCAGGCCGGTGGCGGTCACGACGACGTCGGCGTCGAGGTGCTCGCCCGAGTCGAGCTCGACCCCGGTCTCGGTGAAGGTGCGGATCGTGTCGGTGACGACCGACGCCGACCCGTCGGCGATGGCGCGGAAGAGGTCGCCGTCGGGCACCAGGCACAGCCGCTGGTCCCACGGGTCGTAGGTCGGGCGGAAGTGGGTGTCGACGTCGTACCCGCGCGGCAGCAGGGCGACGTTGGCCTTGCGGACCAGCCCGCGCACGATCGCGGGACGGTGGCGGCTGAGCTGGTAGAGCGCGGTGGAGACCGCGACGTTCTTGGCCCGGACCAGGGGGTAGGCACGCTGCTCGCCCAGCACCTTGCGCGCGGCGCGCGCGAAGCCGTCGCGGGCCGCGAGCGGGAGGACGTACGTCGGTGAGCGCTGCAGCATCGTGACGTGCGCGGCGCCCGCCGCCGCGAGCGCCGGCACCAGCGTCACCGCGGTCGCGCCCGAGCCGATGACCACGACCTTGTTGCCGCTCGTGTCGAGGTCCTCGGGCCAGTGCTGCGGGTGCACCAGGGTGCCGCCGAAGCGCTCCTCGCCCTCGAAGTGCGGGCGGTGGCCGCGGTCGTAGTCGTAGTAGCCGCTGCACGACCACAGGAAGTCGGCCGTCACCTGCCGGGTCTCGCCGCCCACCTCGGCGGTGACGGTCCACCGCGCGGTGGCGCTGTCCCAGTCGGCGCGCACGACGCGGTGGTCGTAGCGGACGTGCTGGTCCACGCCGTACTCCGTCGCGGTCTCGCGCACGTAGTCGAGGATCGCGGCCCCGTCGGCCAGGGCCTTGTCGCCGCGCCACGGCCGGAAGCGGTAGCCCAGGGTGAACATGTCGGAGTCCGAGCGCACCCCGGGGTAGCGGAAGAGGTCCCACGTGCCCCCGCTCGCACCGCGGCGCTCCAGGACGGCGTACGTCACCTCGGGCAGGTCCTTGGCGAGGTGGGCGGCGGCGCCGATGCCGGACAGCCCGGCCCCGACGATCAGCACGTCGACGTGGTCGTTCACCTCGCCAGCCTAGGTCCTCGGGCCAGCGGTTGTAACCATGAGTTACACCACGCGTCCGCCAGGCCCCCGCCAGACCGCGTTCCCGGCTCGTCGACGACGGGTCGCGCTCAGGGCCGCGCGTACAGCTCGACGAAGCGGGCCAGCAGCCGCACCGGCTCGGTGACCATGGCCTCGCGCGCGGCGCCCTTGAGCTGATCCTGCTCGTGGGGGGCGTAGTAGCCGTGGGCGCTGTAGGCGTCGATGCGGTCGCAGATCGCGACGGCGTCGAGCTCGGGGTGGAACTGGGTGGCGTAGACGCGGCGACCGATCCGGAAGGCGTGGACCGGGCAGGTCTCGGTGGAGGCGAGCAGCACCGCGCCCTCGGGCAGCCGTGCGACCGCCTCCTTGTGTCCGAGGTAGGCGTCGAAGACGGGCGGCAGCACACCGAAGAGCGGGTCGGCGAGACCCTCGCTCGACAGGCGCACCGGCAGCGCGCCGATCGGCTCCCCCCAGGTGCGGTCGACGACGCCGCCCGCGAGGCTGCCGAGCACGCCGATGCCGTAGCAGGCGCCCAGGAAGGGGAAGTCCGCGGCGACCACGCGCTCGGCGAGGTCGTGCAGCTCGGCCTCGACCCGGCGCTGCACGGTCGACTTCGACCCGTCCGGGTCCGACCTGTTGAACGGTCCGCCGCCGAGCACGATGCCCGACCAGTCGTCGAGGTCGACCGGGCCCAGCGGACCGGCCTCGAGGCGGACCCGCACCAGCTCCTCGGGGCGCAGGCCGGACCCGGCGAGCACGGCGTCGTGCTCCTGCTGCGCGACGTCGTCCTCGGCGCGGGTGCCGAGGAAGAGGAAGGGGCGCACGGGGTCAGGCTTGCACGGCGGCGCCCGAGGCGAGGAGGCCGTCCACGTCGTCGAGTCCCCAGGCCGTGAGGACCTCGCGGGTGTGCTCGCCGGGCAGCGCCGGTGGCGTCGAGAGCGTGGCCGCGGTGCGCGAGAACCGCGGCGCCGGGGCCGGCTGGGTGACGCCGTCACGCTCGACGAACGTGCCGCGGGCCGCGAGGTGCGGGTGCTGCGGCGCGTCGGCGAGGCGTACGACGGGCGCCACGCACGCGTCCGTGCCGTCGAAGACCTCGGCCCACTCCGCCTGCGTGCGCTCCTTGAACCGCCGGGTGAGCACCTCGCGGATCGCGGCGTGCTGCGCCGGGTCGTCGCGGTCGGGCAGGTCGACGCCGATCCGGGCGACCAGCTCGGCCCAGAACTGCGGCTCGAGCGCACCGACGCTCATGTGCTCGCCGTCGGCGGTCTCGTAGAGGTCGTACCAGGGAGTGCCGCCGTCGAGCAGGCCCGCGCGACGGCGGCCGGTGTCGAGGCCCATCGCGGCGAAGGCGGAGGTCATCGTGTTGAGGTGGGCGGTGCCGTCGACGATCGCCGCGTCGACCACCTGGCCCTGCCCGCTCGCCCGCGCCTCGAGGAGGGCGGCGAGGACGCCGATGACGAGGTACGTCGAGCCGCCGCCGAAGTCGCCGAGGAGGTTGGCCGGGAAGTGCGGGCGCGCGGGGTCCTGGCCGAGCGCGTGGAGCGCGCCGGCGGTGGCGACGTAGTTCATGTCGTGGCCGGCCGTGCGGGCCCACGGCCCGTCCTGCCCCCACCCGGTCATCCGCGCGTAGACCAGCCGCGGGTTGCGCGCGTGGCACTGCGCCGGTCCGAGGCCGAGCCGCTCGGTGGTACCCGGCCGCAGGCCCTCGACCAGCACGTCGGCCCGCTCGACCAGGTCGAGCACCGCGGCGACCGCGGCCGGCTGCTTGAGGTCGAGGGCAACGCTCGGGCGGCCGCGGTTGAGCAGGTCGGCGCGGCCGGCGCCGAAGATCCCGCCCCCGGGCCGGTCGACCCGGACGACGTCGGCCCCCAGGTCGGCCAGCAGCATGCACGCGTGCGGCCCCGGCCCGATCCCCGCGATCTCCACGACCCGCACTCCCGACAGCGGCCCGCTCCCCTGCCCCAGCTCGTACGTCATGGGTCGATCATGACAGCAGTGCTGTCACGGTCGCGAGGGGTTCGGGGGGTTCGAGAAATCCCCGGATATCCGGGGAAGTGTCCGGTTCGAGGTCGAAACTTCGCGTACGAAGCGGCAGGTTCCCCGGATATCCGGGGATTCCCATTCGGACCCGGCGCCCGAGGCTTGCAACGAGTTGCATAGGTCAGGCACCATGACGCCATGGCCCTCGAGCACGCCCTCCTCGTCGCGCTCAGCGAGCGCCCGGCGAGCGGGCTCGAGCTGACCCGGCGCTTCGACCGGTCGCTGGGGTTCTTCTGGCACGCCACCCACCAGCAGGTCTACCGCGTCCTGGCGCGGATGGAGGCCGACGGCTGGGTGAGCGTCGAGGTCGTCGAGCAGGAGGGCCGGCCCGACAAGCGGGTCCACACGCCGTCGGAGGCCGGGCGCCGGGTGCTGGCCGACTGGCTGGCCGAGCCGATGCCGGTCGAGACGTTCCGCAGCGACCTCGCGGTCAAGCTGCGCGGGGCGTCGTACGGCGACCGGGCGCGGCTGCTGGGCCACCTCGACGACACCCGCGCCGACCACGCGCTCCGGCTGGCCGCCTACGAGCAGATGGAGCGCGAGCAGTTCCCCGACCCGGCGGCGCTCGACGACGCCCGGCGCGACCAGTGGCTGGTGCTGCGCGGCGGCATCCGCCTCGAGCACTTCTGGATCGACTGGATCACCGACTACCTCCGGGCCCACGGGTTCGAAGGTCCCGAGACTCGCTTCTCGACCACCGACAAGGACTGAGATGACGCACCCGCTCTACCCCCACCTCCTCGAGCCGCTGACGCTCGGCAGCGGCCCCGACGCGCTCACCCTGCGCAACCGCGTCGTCATGGGCTCGATGCACACCGGCCTGGAGGACCACCCGTGGGACCTCGACAAGCTCGCGGCGTTCTTCGCCGAGCGCGCCCGCGGCGGGACCGGCCTGATCATCACCGGCGGCTTCGCGCCGACCAAGCGCGGCTGGCTCAAGCCGTTCGCCTCCGAGATGACCAACCGCCTGCACGCGATCCGCCACCAGCGCGTCACCGAGGAGGTCCACGGGGCGGGCGGCGCGATCGCGCTGCAGGTCCTGCACGCCGGCCGCTACGGCTACCACCCGCTGTCGCAGAGCGCGTCGGACAAGAAGTCGCCGATCACGCCCTTCAAGCCGCACGCGATGTCGGCCAAGGAGGTCGACCACACCGCGACCGCCTTCGCCAGGAGCGTCGCGCTGGCGCGCAAGGCGGGCTACGACGCCGTCGAGATCATGGGCTCCGAGGGCTACCTCATCAACCAGTTCCTCGCCGCGCGCACCAACGACCGCGACGACGAGTGGGGCGGCTCGGCGGCGCGCCGGATGCACTTCCCCGTCGAGGTCGTACGCCGCTCGCGCGAGCTGGTCGGCGACGACTTCCCGATCGTCTACCGGATCTCGCTGCTCGACCTCGTCGAGGGCGGCCAGACCTGGGACGAGGTCGCGGAGCTCGCGCTGCACCTGCAGGAGGCCGGCGTGACGGTCTTCAACACCGGCATCGGCTGGCACGAGGCGCGGGTGCCCACGATCATCACGCAGGTCCCGCGCGGCGCGTGGCGCTCCTACACCGCGCGCCTCAAGCAGGTCGTCGACGTGCCGGTGTGCGCCTCGAACCGGATCAACACCCCCGAGCTCGCCGAGGACATCCTCGCCAGCGGGGAGGCCGACCTGGTCTCGATGGCCCGCCCGCTGCTGGCCGACCCCGCCTTCGTGGCCAAGGCGATGGACGAGCGCGCCGACGAGATCAACACCTGCATCGCCTGCAACCAGGCCTGCCTCGACCACGTGTTCTCCAACGAGCGCGCCTCCTGCCTGGTCAACCCGCGCGCCTGCCACGAGACCGAGCTCGTGCTCATGCCGACCCTGCGCAGGCAGACGGTGGCCGTGGTCGGCGCCGGCCCCGCCGGGCTGGCCGCCGCCACGAGCGCGGCCGAGCGCGGGTTCGCGGTCACCCTCTTCGAGAAGTCGGCCGAGCTCGGCGGCCAGTTCCGCCTGGCGATGGCCGTGCCGGGCAAGGAGGACTTCGCCGACACCCTGCGCTACTTCACGCGCCGCCTCGAGGTCCTCGGCGTCGACGTACGCCTCGGCGCCGAGGCCACCACCGCCGACCTGGCCGGCTTCGACCAGGTCGTCGTCGCGACCGGCGTGCGGCCCCGCATGCCGCAGATCCCCGGCATCGACCACCCGAGCGTCGCGTCGTACGCCGACGTGCTGAGCGGCGCGGTCGTCCCCGGCAAGCGGGTCGCGGTCATCGGCGCCGGCGGCATCGGCGTCGACGTGAGCGTCTTCCTCACCCACGAGCACGAGGACCTCGAGGACTGGATGGCCCACTGGGGCGTCGGCGACCCGGCGCTCACCGCGGGCGGGCTCACCGAGCCCAAGCCGCGGACCCCCGCGCGCGAAGTGACGCTGATCCAGCGCAAGACCACCCCCATCGGGATCGGGCTGGGCAAGACCTCGGGCTGGGCGCACCGCGCGGTGCTCAAGCAGTCGCAGGTCACGATGGTCAGCGGCGCGACCTACGACCGCATCGACGACGAGGGCCTGCACGTCACCGTCGACGGCCAGCCGCGCGTCGTCGCGGCCGACACGATCGTCGTCTGCGCCGGCCAGGACTCGGTGCGCGGGCTCTACGACGGGCTCGACCGCTCCGCCCACCTCGTCGGCGGCACCACGGTGCACCTGATCGGCGGCGCCGACGTCGCCGCCGAGCTCGACGCCAAGCGCGCCATCAAGCAGGGCACCGAGGTCGTGGCGGCGCTGTGAGGCCCGACCTGCTGGCCGCGACCGGCCTGCGGACCCGCGCACGGCAGGGGATCGACGCCGGCGGGCTCGACCGGCCGTCGGGGCCCCCGTCGACCTGGCGCGCGCTCGGTGAGCTCGGGTCGGGGCTCGACGCCGTACGCCTCGCGGGCGCGCTCCCCAGGCTGGCCTCCGCGCCCCGCGGCGACGGTCACCTGGTCGTCGACGTCCCCGGCTGGCAGGCGCCCGAGCTGACGGGCGCGCCCCTGCGCGGCTACCTGCGGCGCCTGGGGTACGACGCCCGCGGCTGGGGCTTCGGCACCAACACCGGCGACCCGCGTCGCGACGTGGAGCGCCTCTCCGCGAGCCTGCTCGACCTCGTCGACGCCACCGGGTCGCCGGCCTCCCTCGTCGGGTGGAGCCTCGGCGGCGTCATCGCGCGCGAGGTCGCCCGCCGACACCCCGAGGCGGTGCGCCGGGTGATCACCTACGGCACGCCCGTGTCGGGGCCGGCCCACACCACCGTCGCCCGGCTCGTCGGCAGCGGATCGGACGACGCGGAGCGCGTCACCCGCCGCCTGGACGCGGAGTCGCCCATCCGGGTGCCGCTGACGGTGCTCTACTCCCGCCGCGACGGGATCGTGTCGTGGCAGGCGTGCATCGACCACACCTCCCCCGACGTCGAGCACGTCGAGGTCTCCTCGCGCCACCTCGGCATGGGCGTCGACCCCGACGTCTGGGCGGTCGTCGCCGACCGGCTCGCCCGGCGGACCGCGTAGGCACGACCCCACCGGGGGCTGGGAGGATCGGCGGCGTGAACCGTCGCGCCCTCGTCCGCCGTCCCGGCCCCCGCCTCGCCGAGGGCCTGCTCACCCACATCGACCGGGTGGAGGTCGACCTCGACCTCGCCGAGCGCCAGTGGGAGGCCTACGTCGCCGCCCTGCACGACGAGGGGTGGGAGACGATCGAGGTGCCGCCCGCGCCGGAGTGCCCCGACGCGGTCTTCGTCGAGGACACGGTCGTGATGTACGCCGACCTGGCCGTGATCACCCGCCCCGGCGCCGACGAGCGCAAGCCCGAGGTCGAGGGCACCGAGCAGGTCCTGCGCGACCTCGGCGTCCGGGTCGCGCACATCGAGGCGCCCGGCACCCTCGACGGCGGCGACGTGCTCAAGCACGACGGCACCGTCTGGGTCGGCCTGGGCGGACGCACCAACCAGGCCGGCATCGACCAGCTCGCCGCCCACCTCGCCCCGCTCGGCGCCACCGTCGTCGCGGTGCCGCTGACCAAGGCGCTCCACCTCAAGTCCGCGGTCACCGCACTCCCCGACGGCACCGTCGTCGGCTGGGACGCGGTCGTCGACGACCCGGGCACGTGGTCGTCGTACCTCGCCGTGCCCGAGGAGCCGGGCTCGCACGTCGTGGTCCTCGACGGCGCGACCGTGCTGATGTCGTCGGCCGCACCCCGCACCCGTACGCTCTACGAGGAGCGCGGGCTGCGCGTGGTGGCTGTCGACGTGAGCGAGTACGAGAAGCTCGAGGGCTGCGTGACCTGCCTGTCGGTGCGCCTGCGCGGCTGACCTACGCCGTCGGCAGACACGGGCCGGGCACCGGCGGGCCGGGCCTCACGACCCGGCCGCCGGGCAGCCCCTGCCGATGTGGTCGGACCACTGTTCACGGATCCCGGTCGCCGCCCGGGTCGAGGCCCGGACAGCCCGGCCGCCCCAGGGGCGGAGCGAGGCCTCGATCCTAGGCCGCGGGCGCCGGCGTGCGCGAGGCAGCTGACGGACCGACGGACCGAACCGGGTGCCCGGCGGCGGCGCCACGCTCCGGTCCCGGCGTACGTCCTGCGTTCGGTCCGCCGGTCCGTCGGCCCGGACGTGCCGGGCGCCGCGTCAGCCCAGCGGCGGGAGCGTGACGACCTGGCCGGCGTAGGACAGGCCGGCGCCGAAGGCGATGAGCAGCGCGGTGTCGCCCGCAGCGGCCTCCTCCTTGCGCAGCATCGCCTCCATCGCCAGCGGGACCGAGGCGGCGGAGGTGTTGCCGGAGTCGACGACGTCGGTGGCGATCGCGATCGTGTCGGGCAGGCCGATGTTCTTCGCCAGCGTCTGGGTGATGCGGAGGTTGGCCTGGTGGGGCACGAAGGCGTCGAGGTCGTCGAGGCCGACACCGGCGAGCTTGAGCGCCTCGCGGGCGACGTCGGCCATCGCGAACGGCGCCCAGCGGAAGACCGCGGTGCCCTCCATCTGCACGACCGGGTGGTCGGCGCCCTCGCTCGAGGAGTGGCCGCCGAGGCAGCTCGGGGTCTGGGTGATGACGTGGGCCTGCGAGCCGTCGGAGCCCCAGGCGGTGGGACCGATGCCGGCGGCGTCGGACGGACCGACCACCACGGCGCCGGCGCCGTCGGCGAAGATGAACGCGGTGCCGCGGTCGGTCGGGTCCATGAAACGGCTCAGCTGCTCCACGCCGATCACCAGGACGTGCTGCTCGGCGCCCGAGCGCACCATCGACGCGGCGAGGTTGAGCGCGTGGCAGAAGCCGGCGCAACCCGCGGAGATGTCGAAGGCGGCGGCCGTCGAGCCGAGGGCCGTCGCGACCTGCGGCGCGGAGGCCGGCGTGTGCTCGGGGTGGGTCGAGGTGGCGACGATGACGCAGCCGAGCTGGGCGGCGTCGACACCAGCGGCGGCGAGGGCCTTGCGGGCCGCCGAGACCGACATGCCGATGAGCGTCTCGCCCTCACTGGCGAAGCGGCGGGTCCGGATGCCCGAGCGCGACTGGATCCACTCGTCGGTGGAGTCGAGCACCTCGCAGATCTCGTCGTTGGTCACGACCCGCTCGGGGCGGTGGACGCCGAGCCCCAGCATCGCGGCGTGGGTCATCTCGGCGGGCAGCTCGATCCTCATGTCGCGAGCATAGGCAGGCGTCGGCCGGTTCAGCGACCTGCGGGCTCGGTCTCCGGCATCGGCGGCTCCGGCGCCTGCCCCGGGTCGATCGGGTTCACGTCGGGGTCGCCGGACGGGACGACCTCGGGGGCGTGGGTGGGCTCCTGCGGTGTGGTGGTCATGCCCCACACCTACGCCCGTCCCGAACGCCGCCGCAAGGGCTCGCACACCCGCAGCGGTGGGTCGCCGCGGCTAGGGTCGGGCCGTGCCCGCGACCCCCTCACGCGCCGCCCGGCTGGGCGCGATCGCCTTCCTGCTGCGACCGACGTACGTCCTGACCGAGGTGGTGACCGCGGCCGCCACCCGTGGCGGCTACAGCTTCGTCTCCGACTCGGTGAGCCGCCTCGGCGAGGTCGGGTGCAGCGTGGACTACTGCTCGCCGCGGCACGCGGTGATGAACGGCTCGTTCGTCGGCTACGGCGTCCTGCTCGCCGGCGGCGCGGCCCTGCTGGCTCGCCCGCTCGGCCCGTGGGTCACGGGCCTGCTCGTGGTCTCGGGCGTGAGCTCGGTGGCGACGGGGCTGGCGCCGCTCGACCAGGACGCCACGCTCCACGCGCTCGCCGCGACCCCGCTCTTCGTCGGGCAGCCCGTCGCGCTGCTCGCCCTGGGCCACCGCCTCCGCGAGGAGCGACCGCGGCTGGCGAAGGCCCTGCTCGCGACGGGGCTCGTCACCGGTGCGGCGGCCGTCGCGTTCATCGTCTCCGGCGACGAGCAGGCGGCCGGCGCGCTCGAGCGGCTGGCGCTGTGGCCGGTGCTCGGCGCCCTGGCGGCGTACGCCTGGCCGCTCGCGCGGCGACGGGCCTGAGGCTCAGCGGGGCCGGCGACGGTCCTGCATCCGCCGCACGGCGGCCTTGATGCGCGCCTGGTTCTGCGGCTTGCGAGCCTCGTCGTAGATCTTCTTCGCCACTCCGAGGGCGGCGACCTTCTTCGCGATTCCCATGCCCCCCAGCCTGCCAGCGGCCGCCAACTCGCCCTCGGACCAATCCGTGACCCAGGTCACTGACGAACCACGTCAAAGCCGCTGGTTCGACGGCGGCACCGACGAAGGGTCACACCTCCATGCGCCTCCCCTCGCTCCGCCGCCCGTCCCCCTCCATGGCCGTCTCCGTGATGGCACTGGTGGTCGCCTCGACCGGCACCTCCTACGCCGCCGGGCTGATCGGCTCCGACGACATCAAGAACAACTCCGTCCAGTCGCAGGACATCAAGAACAAGACGATCCAGGGCAAGGACGTCGACAAGGGGGCCATCGGCGCCAAGCAGGTCAAGGACGGCTCGCTGCGCGCCCGCGACTTCAAGGCCGGGCAGCTGCCCGCCGGTCAGCAGGGTCCCGCCGGCGCGGCCGGTGTGGGTCGTTGGGCGCTGGTCGACGCGACCGGCGCGATCGTCGCGCAGTCCGGCGGCTTCACCGTCACCGCGGCCTACCCGACGCTCACCCCCGCCGGCACCGACACCACCGGGCTGCGCGCCAACGGCAACGTCTACATCAACGCCGGCGAGGACCTCAGCAACAACGGCGTGCTCGCCGTGGTCGCGCTGCAGAACACCGTCGACCTCAACAACGACGGCATCACCAACGGCCGCGCGCAGGGCGCCGACGCCAACCCCGAGTTCTCCGGGGAGATCTCGGCGGCGATGTGCCAGCCCAACGTGGTCAACTGCGCGCCTCCCGGCACCGGCAACACCAGCCACCTCGTCGTGAGCCCGCGCAACAGCGACGGCAGCGTCACCACCGACGGCGCCCGCAAGCGCTTCTACGTCGTGGTCACCGGCGACTCCAGCGACCGCGGCTGAGTCGTCCCCCGTACGCCGCCGGGCGGGACCGCCCTCCCGCCTCCCGCCCGGCGGCACCGAACCTCCTTCTCCACAACCCCGTCCGCCCTTGTTTCGCACCCCCGCCCGGGGGAACGCTCCTGGGTGACGGAGGGAGTCGAGATGACCGTGGTGATGAGGCCCGACGAGGTGCGGGCCGGATGGGTGCACGCCGACAACGCGGCGGCGGAGCTGCGCGCCGCCCGCGCGCGGACCCAGGACGCTGCCGGGCACGACCTGGCCGACCTCGCGGGCACGCTCGCCGACGCGGCGGGCGACCTCGACGGGGTGCTGCGCGTCGCGCTCGGGGTCCTGGACGAGCACCACGGCGAGGTCGAGGCCTGCATCGGCGACTTCCTCGCGACCGACGGAGCCTCGGCGGGAGAGTTCCATGGGCTTGCTCGATGACACCGTCTCCCGGCTGAGGGAGGTCCTGGCCAGCGTCGAGGACATCGACCTCTGGCCGCCCTGGGACGCCGCGCAGACCATCGTCGACGCCGTGGCCCTGGCGGTCTCGATCGCCACGGAGCCCCCGGCGCCCGACCCGGGAGACGTGTCCGACGCCGCCGCGGCCTGGCGCCAGGCGGCCGTCTCGGTCGAGTCGGGGTGCGACGACCTCGCCACCACCCGCGACGCGATCGGCCCGGCGAGCTGGGACGGCACCTCAGGCGACGCCTTCCGCTCCTCGCTCGGCCGGCTGCGCACCCGTACGGCCACCGTGCCGCCCGCCGCGCGGGCCGTCGCCACCGCGCTCGAGGCGCTCGCCGGCGACATGACCGCCGCCCGCACCCGCCACCAGCAGGCCGACGACGAGCTGCGCGGCCACCTCCACCTGTCGTGGGGCGACCTCTGGCCCTGGGAGCTCGTCGACCACCTGCGCGGCGTGGTCTCCGGGGTCGTCCACGCCATCACCGAGGCGATCGGCGCCTACCAGGACGCCGCCGACGCAGTCGCGACGGCGAAGGCGGCCGTCGTGGCCGCGATGGACGAGATCGACCTGCCCGACGAGCTGCCGGGCGGGGTCAGCCCGATCGCGGTCGTCAACGGCTGGGAGGACGAGGACGGCCCGCTCTCCGGCTCCGCGCTCGAGGACTACGACGACGCCCTGGCCGCGCTCGACCCTGCGCAGCAGCAGGCCGTGCGCGACGCGCTCGCGGCCGCCGGCAGCGACGCGGAGCGCGCCTGGATCATGGCCGGCGTCGCGTCCGGGCTCAGCGGCGCCGCGCTCACCCGCTACCTCGCCCGTCTCCACACGATGACGCCCGACCAGCTCGACGACCTCGACCCGCCCACCGACGGCTCCTACTCCCAGCCCGACCAGACCACGTGCGGCTCCTCGACCCTGGTGATGTCGCGGATGCTCAACGACCCGGCCTACGCCCTGTGGATGCAGACCGGCTACGACGCCGAGACCGGCACGACCGACCCGCGCACGCCGGAGCAGCGCTTCGCCGACGAGTCGCTGGCGATGCACGACCGCACCAACGCCGCGCACGACCGCGACGGCGACCTGCAGTTCCCCTGGCCCGAGGCCGCCGGCACCCAGCCGTGGGCGGTCGCGGCGGAGATGTCGAGCGAGGGCGGCAGCGGTGTGCCGGGGCGCGACTACGAGGTGCAGACCGTCTCGCCCTCCGACCGCGGCGCGACCTACGACGCGATCGCGGGCTCGGTGGAGTCGGGCAGCACCGTGCCCCTCTACGTCGGCGACACGACCCGTCCCGGCCACGTCGTGCTCGTCACCGGCAGCGAGGGTGGTTCGCTGACCCTCTACGACCCGGCGACAGGACAGGAGCAGACGGTGTCACGAGACGACTTCACCCACGGCCGGCTCGGCATCTCCGGATGGGACGAGCCGTGGTTCGCCGTCACGCCCTCCTGAGCCTGCTGCTCGCCGGTGCCGTGGCCGGCGCGCTCGCCGGGTGCAGCGGCGACCCCGGCGCGGTGTCCGACCAGGACGACCTCGACGCCGCGGTGGCCGTGTGGTCCGACCCCTGGGTCGCGCCGACCACCGCGCGCGTCGCCGGTCCGGCGCTGGGCAGCGACGGCCAGGTCGACCGGGTCGTGGGCCGGCGCACCACGCCGTACGCCACGGGCGTGCGCGCCGCGACCCGGGCCGAGCTCGCGGTCGCGACCGCCGCCGGCTGGTCGCCGACCTCGAGCACGTGCGGCGACACCGTCGAGGTGGCGCTGGCCGGCCCCGGCGACGCGCTGGCCCAGCTCGTGGTGACGCCCGACGGTGACGGCGCGGCCGCCGCCGTGCAGGCCGTCACCCGCCACCACCTCGACACCTCCTGGACGGTGCCCGACCCGGTCGCCCGCACCTGCCTCGACACCACGTCGCCGTCCTTCGAGCCGCCGCCGCTGGCCTCGGGACCCCTCGGCGGGACAGCCGACGAGGGCGCGGCCGAGTGGGAGTCCGACCGCGCGGCGAGCGACCTCGTCGACGACGTCACCGCCGACGGCGTGCTCGACGGCCTGGGGCTCGACGTGGCGGTGCCCTCGGTCCGCGACGGCGTCAACCGTCGCCAGGCGCCCGCCGCGGAGGCCGAGGTCGCCACGGACTCCCTGCGCGACCTCGCCGACCGGCTCACCGGCTGGCGCCCGACCTACGCCGCCTGCGGCGGGGGCGGGCCGGTGCAGGCCACCTTCGTCCGCGAGGTCGCCGACGCCCACGCGGTGATCGCCGTCGAGCTCCACGACGCCCGCGCGCAGCTGCGCGTCACCCTGCCGATGACCGAGGGCCCCGTCGGTGAGTGGCTCGACGGCATCGACGGCATCGACCCGGCGACCTGCGACGGTGTCGGTGCGCGCGCACCTCGTCGGGCGACCGGCGTCCCGGCCGTGCTGCCGAGCGACCTGACGCCGCTGGTCGGCTGAGGGTCAGCGCCCTCCGCGCACCCGCACGTGCGCGGTCCACGACGAGCCGTTCCACCAGCGCTCGCGGGTGCGGTCGGCGGTGATGTACCAGCCCTCGGGCATCGCGCCGGAGGACGTCGTCGGGTCGCCGGTCAGCACGTCGGGTGCCAGGACGCTGTAGCGGACGTCGCCCCCGGGGACCGGGTCGACCGGTGGCTGCGGGACCGGGAGCGCCATGGCTGCGGATGACGGGGACGGGGGCCGCCGGTCGGCGCCGGGGCCGACGTGCCGGAGCGGGCCGGCCGGGTGGGCCGCTCGTCCACGATCCCAGGGTGCGCCGTCACCGGACGAGCGGCCGCTCGCGCTCGACTGCGCGGACGAGCCGTCGTCGGGCGGCGCCTGGCCGGCTGATCTCCTCGCGCACGTGCAGGGGCAGCTGCGCGTAGACCGCGCTGGCCTCGTCCATCACCTCGCCGCGCGGTCGGCCCGCCGGGGAGCGCGAGCTCCACGGCGAGCCGGCTGAGCCGCGTCGAACTCCTCGGCGACCTCGGGACGTCGGGCGAGGTCGGCGGTGGCGCGTCCCGGTCGCGGAGCGTCCGGACGGACGAGGTCCCTCGGCCGCGCCTGGTGACGACCACGGAGGCCACGAGCAGCACCACGAACAGGGCGATCAGGCTGGACCGGCACGCCGCCGATGAGGGCGAGCCCACACGCCGAGCGACCAGGAGCAGCGGCCCCACACGGTTCGCCGCCCTGCGGCCGTCGTCGCCATCCTCGACCCCCTGCGCCTCGCGGGTGCCCGGTGCCCCCGCCGGTCAAGGGTGCGGCACGACACGCGGATGTGTCCGGCGTACGGCACAATCCTCGCCGTGACCCGGATCTCCGTCGCAGGACTCGGCTACGTCGGTCTCTCCCTGGCCGTGCTGCTCGCCCGCCGCCACTCCGTGGTCGGGCTCGACCTCGATGCCGCACGCGTCGAGCGGCTGCGGCGCGGGGAGAGCCCGATCCACGACGACGACATCTCGCGCTTCCTCGCCGAGGAGGAGCTCGACCTCACGTTCACCACCGACGCGGAGGAGGCCCACCGCGGCGCCGACTTCGTGATCATCGCGACGCCGACCAACTACGACCCGGTGACCAACTACTTCGACACCACCTCGATCGAGGCGGTGATGCGCGACGTCACACGGATCAACCCCGGCGCCACGATGGTCGTGAAGTCGACCGTGCCGGTGGGCTACGTCGCCGACGTCCGCGAGCGCCTCGGCACCGACGCCGTCATCTTCTCCCCCGAGTTCCTGCGCGAGGGGCGGGCGCTGCACGACAACCTGTTCCCGGCGCGCATCGTCGTCGGGGAGGACTCCGAGCGGGCCCGCGCCTTCGCCGCGCTCCTGGTCGAGGGCGCCGAGGCCGTCGACGTGCCGGTGCTGTTCACCGAGCCGACCGAGGCCGAGGCGATCAAGCTCTTCGCCAACACCTACCTCGCGATGCGGGTGGCGTACTTCAACGAGCTCGACTCCTTCGCGCTCTCCCACGGCCTCGACTCGCGGCAGATCATCGACGGCGTCGGCCTCGACCCGCGCATCGGCACCCACTACAACAACCCGTCGTTCGGCTACGGCGGCTACTGCCTGCCCAAGGACACCAAGCAGCTGCTGGCCAACTACTCCGACGTCCCGCAGACGCTGATCTCCGCGATCGTCGACGCCAACACCACCCGCAAGGACTTCATCGCCTTCGACATCCTCGACCGCGCGCCGCGGGTCGTGGGCATCCACCGGCTCATCATGAAGTCGGGCTCGGACAACTTCCGCGAGTCGTCGGTGCAGGGGATCATGAAGCGGATCAAGGCCAAGGGCGTCGAGGTCGTGGTCTACGAGCCCGAGCTCGGCCAGGACTCCTGGTTCGGCTCCGAGGTGCTCTCCGACCTCGCCGCCTTCAAGGAGCGCGCCGACCTGATCGTGGCCAACCGGATGGTCGCCGAGCTCGCCGACGTCAAGGACAAGGTCTACACCCGCGACCTCTTCGGCGCCGACTGATTGCTCGCTCCGCTCGCACCTCAACCACCGAGCTGCCCGGTCAGCGGCGGCGGCCGAAGAGCCCGCGCTTCTCCGGCTCCGCCGGGACCTCGGTCGCGGAGCCTCCACCGGCACCGGCATCCGCACTGGCAGCACCCGCGCCGTTGTCGGGAGGACCGCTCGCCTCCTGGGCGCGGGCCAGCGCCTTGCGGAGGCGCTTCTCCGACTTGTCGGGGTCCGTGGGCGGGCGGGCGCCGAGGGTGAAGCGCTCGACCTCGCGCTCGGCGACCGGGACGAGGCCGACGGAGGCGGCGTCGTAGGTCTTGGTGCCGGCCGTCGCGTCGAGGAGCTCCTCGCGGTCGTCGCCGTCCTCGGCCAGGCGAGCCACCCGGGCCAGCGCGGCGGTGCGCTCGAGCCGCGCGGTCGCGCCAGAGGGGTACGTCAGCAGTCGCGCGCCGTGGTGGGTGCGCTCGAGGTCGTCGAGCAGGGCCGCGGGCGTCGCGGGCAGGGGTGCCCGGGTGACGTCGGGCAGCGTCAGCACGAACTCGGCGTCGGAGCCGGCGGGTGCCTGCTCCACCAGGCGTACGCGCGGCTCGTGGAGGTAGGAGCGGTGGACCAGGCGGGTCTCCAGGACCGGGTCCTCGACCGGCTGGACGCGGTCGTCGTGGACGGTGCTCCAGGGGCCGACGACGGTGACCCGGAGGTCGGGCACGTCGCCGTCGAGCAGGGAGTCGACGACGCGGATGGTCTCGTCGGCAGGGCCGGCCGGCACGACGACCTCGAGGTAGGGGACCTGGTAGGTGCGCCCGCGCCTGTTGCGCTTGGGCCGCATCGTCGGCACGAGGTCGGCGAGGTAGGGGTCGTTGTAGCGGTTGACCTCCTCGGCGCGACGCAGCACCTGGGAGCGACCGAGGTGCCAGCTGCGCGCCTCGCGGTCGACGACGAAGACGCCGCCGGCCTGCGCGAGGGAGTGGCCCAGGTGCATGTCCTCGCCGAGGCGCAGGGTGCGGTCGAAGCCCGCGGAGTCCAGGTAGAGCGCCTTGGTGACCGAGCCGGTCATGCCGATGTGGAAGCGCTGCGCGCGGGGCCCGGCGGTGCGCAGGTCGTCGGTCCTGGCCCAGTAGTCCTCGACCCACTGGTGGGGCTCGTGCTCCTGGCCGGGGAAGAGGTCGGCGGCCTCGCCCGCCGCCACCCGGTCGCGCACGACGGCGGGGTCGAGCTCGAGGAGGGAGGCCGGGTCGACGAAGAGCTTGTGACCGCCGGGCACCGCGTAGTCGACGAGGTGGTGCCAGCGAGCGTGCGCCTCGACCTCCTCGCGGTGGGCGAGCATGTCGGCGTCGTACCAGTGCAGGACGTCGCCCTCAGCCGCCAGCGCGCCGAGGTGGCAGGCGTTGGCACGTCCCCAGCCCTCCTCGACCCGGATCAGCCGGGTGTTGTCCGGGCGGACCTCGGGCAGCTCTTGGGCGGGAGAGCTCTGGTCGTCGACGACGAGCACCTCGAGCAGGTGCGCGGGATAGGACTGGGCGGCCAGGCCGGCCAGGACGTAGGGCAGCGTGTGCTGGTAGTTGAACGTCGGGACCACGACACTCACCGCGAGCGTCGGCTCCCACGCGCCGAGGCGCGCCGGAGCGAGCGACCCCCAGTCGTTGTGGCGCACCAGCGGCTGCCGGGCCATGGCTACTCCCCCTCGTCCGTGCGGTCCCCGTCCGGTCTGTCGACCGGGTCGATCTCGAGCGCGCGGCTCGGTCGGAAACCCTCCCACTCCGCGGCCACGATGTCAGGTCGACGGAACTCCTCGTCGTCGCGCTGCCAGGTGTGCCCGGTGCCGGTGCGGCGCAGGACGTAGCCCAGGCCGTGGGTGCGGTAGATCCGGCCGCCCGCCGCCTCCACCCCGGCCAGCAGCTGGGCGTCGACGAACTTGCGCACCCGGCGGAAGTCGCCGAGCGCGTGGAGCAGGCCGCGGTCGAGCAGCAGCGTGCCGCCGGCGACGAAGCGCGCGAAGAGCTCGGAAGGGTGGTTGCGCCGGACGGTGAGCGCGCTGCGCTCGGCGTTGGCGTGGAGGTAGACGAACTCCGAGGGCATGCCGACGACGTCGGCGCCGGAGAAGCGGCGCGCCATCAGCAGGTCGTGGACGGCGTCCGGGGAGTACCAGTCGTCGTCGTCGACCTTCAGCAGCACCTCGCTCGACGCGGCACGCGCGGCGGCGGTCAGCACGTCGCCGAAGAACTCGCCCTGGTCGAAGGTCAGCACCTGGTGGGGCCGGTCGCCGAGGGCACGGCGCACGGCGTCGCGGTCGGGCTCGAAGCCGTGGGCGGCCAGCACCAGCTCGACGTCGGCCCCGCGCTGGCGGGCGACCTGGCGCAGCGCGAAGTCGAGCATCTGCGGGCGCCTGGTCGCCAGCAGCGCGCTGACCGGCGCCATCCCGGGGTGGCGTACGCCGGCGCGCGTGGCCAGGGCCGAGCGCCAGGCGAGGGTCGAGTGGTGGTCGAAGGCCGCCCGGCGCACCGCCAGGCTGTGCTCCTCGCGGGCCATCGCGTCGTCGAGGTCGACCTCGACGGTCATCGCGGCCACCAGCGGCGCGGCCAGGCCGAGCTCCGCGGCCGGGGCGGCGCCCAGCCCGACGACGGGCACGCCGGCCGCGGCGAGGGCGAGCAGGTCGGAGGCGCGGGCGTCCGCCGAGGGGCGTACGCCCTGGTGCGCGCGGGCCGCCGCCACGACGGCCTCGGTCACCGGGCCGCGACCCAGGTCGGCGAGGTCGGCGACGGGTGCGTCCCAGTCCTTGCGGAAGCCGATCGGGTTGAAGACCCGCTCGTCGACCGGCTCGGGACCCGGGTCGGTGACCACGACCGGCGCGCGGTCGATGACGTGGTGGTCGGCCACGCTCTGCTGCGAGCCGGCGCCCCGGCGGGCGACGACGACGTCGGGCGGCACGTCGCGCTCGGCCGCGCCGGCGTCGGTCACGTCGGGCAGCAGCACGCTGCGGGCGTCGAGGCCGGGCGCCGCGGGACGCCCGGCGTAGGCCACGACGACCCCGCCGTGGGTGGTGTCACCGGGGCCGGCGGCCTGCCGGGCCATCTCCATCACGACCAGCTGGGCGCGGGCGCCGCCGGCGAAGCGCAGCACCGTGAGGACGCCGCGGTCGCCTGCCTCGCGCGCGGCGAGGTGGGACAGCGCCGGCCACTCCGGGCGCGGCACGACCACCCACGGGACCGGGGTGTCGGTGAGCCAGCACGCGACGACCTTGCACTGGCCGAGCAGCGGCACCGCGCTGGCCATCCGGCGCAGGCGTGCCCGGTCGGCCGCGACGACCAGGACCGAGCCCCAGCCCTTGAGCGGGCCGACGAGCGAGGACAGCGTGACGACGTGCGCCTCGATGCCGGCCACGTCCTCGATGCCGTGCAGCGCGTCGAGGGCCAGCGCGTCGGAGTCGTCGACGAGCACGAGGGTGGGTCCGGGCAGCCGCACGTCGTGCAGGGGGTGCGGGGCGAGGGGCGTGGTCACGGGCGTACGCGCTCCTTGAGCGAGGACGGCAGCGAGTGCTGCACGAGGGGGCGGGGCTGGCGCCAGAGCCAGTCGCGGCTGACGTGGTCGATGACGTGGACGCCGGGCGGTGCGGTGACCTTCACCAGGCCGCCGAGCTCCTCGGCGCGACCGGAGCGGATCGCTTCGTCCACCTCGAACTCACGCAGCTTGCGGTAGAGGCGGGTGTTGGTGAAGTCGACGCCGTCGCGGCGCCAGTGGGCGTACTCGTCGGCGTCGAGCCACTTCACCTCCAGGACCAGGCCCTGCTGGAGCACGACCCGCTCGACGCCCGGGGGGAACTCGCGCAGCTCCCAGTCGAAGGCCTTGACGAAGGTGAACTCCGGGCCCATCGGGTAGACCCAGGGCTCGAGGAAGCGCAGCGACAGGTCGAGCCAGCCGGTGGACTCGTCGACGACGGTCAGCGGGTGCCGCGGCATCGCGACGATCGCGCGGGTCGCCTGCAGCTGCCACGCCAGGTCGCGCAGGATGCCGGCGCCCTCGGGCGTGAGCACCATGTCGCCGTCCCACTTCATCGAGTACGTGGTGCGGACGTGCGAGAAGCACCAGTTGTAGAAGTGGGTCAGCGAGTGCACGCTCGTCGCGGGCGTCGCGAGGTGCTCCCCGCCGGCCCGCGAGACGCGGTGCGGGTAGTCCAGGACGGTGAGCCTCGCGGACGCGCCGCACTCCTCGGCCACGCGTCGCGCGACGTCGGCGGTGCCGTCGTCGGAGCCGTTGTCGACCAGCAGGACGTGCTGCACGGCCGAGAGGATCGGCGGCAGCACCCACGGCAGGTTGCGCGCCTCGTTGCGCACCCGGAAGACGCAGGTCAGCCCGGGCTCGAGCCGCTCGCCCGCCGTCCACGGCCAGGTCACGTCGAAGGCGGGCAGGCCCTCGAGCGAGGCGATGTCGGGCATCAGCTCGGTCCCTGAGGGCGCTCCCGGCCCAGGACCCGGCGCACCTTCTGCCGGGCTGCGGGGGGCACCATCGCGCGGACCGCGTGCGGGACCCGCTCGGCGCCGCTGCGGGGGGCCTGCGCGCCGGCCTCGCGGCGCGCCTCGGCCGCGGCCGTGCGGCGCTGGGCGACGACGGTGGAGTGGGCGAACGCCTCGGCCTCGGCGTAGTGGGCGGCGTAGGTCTCGCGCAGGTCGTCGCAGCGCCGGCGCGCCTCGTCGGTGTCGTCGCGGGCCACGTCGACCAGCGCCTCCCAGGTTGCGTCGGCCAGCTCGCGGAGCCGGTCGGGGACGCCGATGTCGTCCCACGTCATCGTCACCCGGCGCAGGCTCGGGTCGATGAAGCGGTGGACCTCGGCGATGTCGACGGCCATCGCGGTCTTCACCCCGGCGAGGTCGAAGGACTCGCCGAGGGCGAAGACGGGCCGGGTCCAGTCGCCGAGCATCTCGGCGTAGTGGACGAAGGCGCGCTGCTGGTCGCGGGTGGCGCGCTCGGTGTGCAGCATGATGTTGATCCACGCGGCGGTGCGGGTGATGGCGCCCGGGTCGGAGCCGGCGCCGCTCTGCCGTCCGAGGGGGCCGTAGTAGGTCTGCTTGGACCCGACGACCTCGGTGACGGGCCGCAGCATCGTGACGTAGGACGAGGTGGCGCCGCAGCGCTCGGCCGCCGCCCGCCAGAGGCCGAGGAACCAGGCCGCGCGCGGGTCCTTGACGACGAGCTCGTCGCTGACCGCGAACTGCTCCTCCAGCCAGGTCGCCACCCGCTCGCGGGTCGCGTGGTCGCCACTGGTCGTGCCGCTGTCGAGCCAGGCACGCGGGCGCGCGTCGGAGACCTGGACGTTGCTGCGCTGGAGCAGCTCGGTGTGGAGGTCGACGACCCACCGCGGCTCCCCGAAGCCCTTCGGGTTGGTCGCGTCGGCGACCACCTCGGGCTGCGGCACGTGCAGGCCGAGCGTGCGCAGCGTGCCCGCCATGGTGCTCGTGCCGCTGCGGCCCGAGCCGACGACGAACACGATGCGACGACTGCCCGAGGAGGTCCGGGCCCCGCTGTGCTCGCTCATGCACCGGAGCCTATCGGTGGGGCTCAGGCGTCGGGCGTGGCCCGCTGCTGCTGCTCGCGCGCCGCCTCGTCGGCCTCGCGGAACGCGTCGTCGTGCTCGAGCTCCTCGCGCAGCGCGGTGAGGCTGGTGCTCAGGTGCGAGCGGGCCGCCTCGGCGGCGGGGTCCTCGTCGGCACCGGAGGCGATGTCGCGCCACGACGTCTCGCCGGCGTCGACGCGGCGCTGGAGCCGCTCCTGGTCGGGACCGAGCTCGCCGCGCCGGGCCTGGCCCTGGATCTCGGCGATCCGGCGGGCCGACTCGGCCTTGAAGCGGTCGCGCTCCGCGCTGAGGTGGGAGGCCATCTGGCGCAGCGACGCGGTGGCCTCGCGGGCCTGCTGGCGCGACTCCTCGAGGGCGGCCTGCAGGCCGGGGTTGTCGGAGAGCGCCATCAGAACCCCTGCTCGGCGGAGTCGTCGGTGCGGTTGCCCGCGTTGGCGTGCTGCGCGGTGCTGATCGAGCTCAGCACCGTGTTGGCGCCGCCGAGCCCGGCGTTGACGTAGCGCAGCACCTTGAGCAGCGCCTCGGCCGCCTTGGTGAGCTTCTCGATGGCCCGCAGCCCGTCGTGGATCAGCTCCACGATGCGCCGCGCCTTGCCCGGCGCCGAGACGCCGGCCTTGAGCCAGCCGATCGGTCCGGCGAGGCCGGAGATGATGAGCTCCTGGATCACGCCGTCGATGAAGTCGATGGCGATGACCAGGACGTCGAGGGTGGCCTTGCCGACCTCGATGACGTGGCCGAGCTGCTCGGCGATGTAGCCGGACGCCTCCTGCTGGTCGGCGTGCATCTCGCCGATGTCGGCCATCCGCGAGCGGGCCGAGGAGCCGGCCGGTCCCTGCCAGACGGCGGGCAGCTGCTGGCCCAGCGAGGTGTAGTTCTGGCCGACCGCGGCGCAGCCGTTGCCGACGTTGCCCCAGGCCAGCTGCATCGACGACACGGCGTTGAAGTCGCCGGCGACGGGCTTGAAGAGCGCCTCGAGCAGGCTCCAGCCGGTGATCTTGTCGACGATGCCGTCGATCGCCGGGATGATCAGCCCGCAGTCGCCCTTCTTGTCCTCGATGTACTGACCCTCGGTGCCGGGCGGGGTGCCGCCGGAGACCGCGGAGGTCGGGTTGACGTGCTCGGTGATGGTCATCGGCCGGCCCACTCCTGTGCGCTCGAGTCCTCGTCCTGGGACTGGTAGTCGTCGTACTCGTCGATGTCGTCGGCGTTGTCGCCGATCTCGTTCACGTTGTCGACGAGGTCCGTGACGCCCTCCACGGTCTCCTTGCCCTCGTCGTAGAGGTCGGTGTAGGTGCCGACGGTGCTGCCGATGTCCTGGCGGCGCGTGTGGTCGGCGGAGTCGCGCGAGCGGGAGTCGGAGTACGCGTCGTTCGCGCGCTCGCGGGCGTCCTCCTCGCTGGCGCCGTCGGCGATCGCCCGGTCGTACTCGGAGTTGTAGGCGTCCTCGGCGTTGCGGTTGATCCGGTCGTGGTTGTAGGTGTCCGCGCGCCCGTCGACCCCGTCGGCCTTGGCGAACTCGAGCGCCTCCTCGTCGGAGTAGCCCAGCGCGCGGTAGTACTGGTACTCGTCGGTGCGGCGCTCGATCGCGTCGTTGACCGCGTCCTGCGCGGCCTTCTTCGGGTCGGCCCACGGCGGCGTCTCGTCCTTGGGCCCGCCGGGCTTCACCTGGTCGCCGATCGCTCCGGCACCGTCGGAGGCACCGGGGTGCTTGTCCTCGAGGTCGGGGATCTTGGTGCCGTCGGTCGGCGCGTTGGACATCGGGCCACCGGGCGTGTCGTTGCCGCTGCCCGCCGGGTCGTAGGGCGGGAAGTGCGCCGGGTCGGGAGACAGCGCGCGGAAGCGGTCGTAGGTCGCCTGGTCGGTGTCGAGGTAGTCGTCGCGCGAGTCGATGAAGGCGTCGCGCACCTTGTCGGCCACCGCGCGCGAGTCGCGCAGTCCGTCGTGGGCGGTGGAGACGGCCGACTCGTAGCTGCCCTGGAACAGGTTGAGGACGCCGGAGAACGCCCCGAAGTTGCTGCAGGAGGAGCTGATGTAGTCGTCGATGACACCGATGTGGTCGTGCTGCTTGGACGCGAGTCGCGACGCCGCGGTCAGCGCGTCGGGGTCCACCTGGAAGCTCACGGGAGCGCTCCTCGTTCGGGTCGGGTGCGGTCGTGCGAAGTCACTGGCTGTCCTACCCTGCGGCCCGCCCGGCAAACGCGGAGGTTGCGGCTCAGCGGCCGGGCTCACCCCTCCGGGCGCGTGCCCGGACGCGGAACCAGCCGCCGATCATCACCAGCAGCACGACCATGCCGAGCGCCCAGCCGACGACCCCACCGACCGACTTCTCCGACGTGGTGCGCCACTCGCCGTCGTCCTGGTAGACGGTGATCGTGTCGCCCGTGTCCTTGTCGAGCAGGCGGCGCAGCTCGTAGAGGGCGGAGGCCTCCTGACCGTCCGGCAGCTCGAAGACGACCGAGGTGTAGTCGGCGGCCTTCGCGCCCGGCCGCGAGCGGTCGAGGGCGTCGAAGCCGACGATGAGCGCCTGCTCGGTCTTCGCACCCGACGGCGGCTGCCGGCTGTCCCAGAAGTCGAAGAGCCGCCACCCGACGACGACGACCATCACGAGCAGCAGCACCAGCGCGACCCAGGTCATGCCGTACGCGTCGCGTCCGGCGCCCGGGGAGAACCCGCCGGGAGCGCTGGGCCGGCCGGGGACCGGACGGTCAGGCACCGGACGGTCGGGCACGGGACGGTCGGGGACCTGGTCGTCGTCAGCCACGCCCGCAGTCAACCATCCGGGCGCGAGCCCGCCGGCTCACAGGTGCTGGGGCTGCGCGCGGATCAGGTCGGCGTACCAGTGGAACGACTTCTTGGGCGTGCGGACGAGGGTGTCGTAGTCGACGTGCACGAGCCCGAAGCGCTGGCTCAGGCCCTCGGACCACTCGAAGTTGTCCATCAGCGACCAGCAGTAGAACCCGCGGACGTCGACGCCCCGGATGATCGCCTCGGAGACCGCGTTGAGGTGGGCGCGCAGGTAGTCGATGCGCGGCTGGTCGTCGACGACGCCGTCGGCGTCGGGGCCCATGTTGAACGCGCAGCCCGACTCGGTGATCACGATCGGCGGCAGCGCGGCGCGGAACCGCGCGCGGAACATCACCAGCCACTCGCGCAGCGCGTCGGGGACGATCGGCCAGCCGAGGTCGGTCGTCGGGTGTCCGACGATCTCGCGGTTCTCCCACGGCAGGTCGGCGTCCTCGCCCGCGGCGGCGACCTTCATCGGGTTGTAGTAGTTGACGCCGTAGAAGTCGAGCGGCTGGCGGATCGTGGCCAGGTCGCCCGGCTGCACGATGTCCTCCATCAGCGGTGCGAGGTCGGCGGGGTAGCGGCCCAGGAGCATCGGCTCGAGGAACAGGCCGTTCCAGACCGCGTCGAAGAGCTTGCTGGCCCCGACGTCGGCGTCGTCGTCGCTGGCCGGCCACACCGGGGCGTGGTTGTTGGCGCACCCGATCGAGGTCGCTCCCGCGCGCCGCAGCTCGATGGCGGCGCGGCCGTGCGCGAGGAGCAGGTGGTGGGAGGTCCACAGCGCGTCGAAGAGCAGGGTCTTGCCAGGGGCGTGGACGCCCACGCCGTAGCCGAGGAGCGAGGCGACGTTGGGCTCGTTGACCGGCACCCAGTGCTCGACGCGGTCGGCGAGCCGCTCGCCGACGATCGCGGCGTAGTCGGCGAAGCGCTCGACGGTGGCAGGATTGAGCCAGCCGCCGTCGTCCTCGAGCCCCTGCGGCAGGTCCCAGTGGTAGAGCGTGGCCATCGGCTGCTGTCCGTGGGCCAGGAGGGTGTCGACCAGCCGGTCGTAGAACTCCAGGCCCTTCGCGTTGGCCGGGCCTCGGCCGTCGGGCTGGATCCGCGGCCACGAGATGGAGAAGCGGTAGCCGCCCGTGCCGAGCTGCTCCATCAGCGCCACGTCCTCCTCGACGCGGTGGTAGTGGTCGCACGCGACGTCGCCGGTGGTGCCGTCGGCCACCCGACCGGGCTCGGCGGTGAAGGTGTCCCAGATGCTGGGGCCCTTGCCGTCCTCGTGCGCGGCGCCCTCGATCTGGTAGCTGGCCGTGCTCGTCCCGAAGCGGAACCCGGGTGGGAAGAGGGGGACGGCGGGCGGGGAGGACACATCGGCGAAGATAACGCCATGTCCGTGGCCCTGTACGCCGGATCCGCGAGGTCGTCGGAGGCCGCCGCGGGGCGGGTGACGAAGCACTCGTTCTCCTTCGGCACCGCTTACGACCCGGCCAACCTCGGCTTCGGCCCGCTGGTCTGCCACAACGACGACCTGCTCGACCCGGGTGCCGGCTACCCCGACCACCCCCACACCGGGCTCGAGATCGTGACGTGGGTCCTCGAGGGGGCGCTGGTCCACCGCGACTCCACGGGTGCCCAGCACGTCCTGGCAGCCGGGCGGGCCCAGGTCCTCTCGGCCGGCTCCGGCATCCGGCACAGCGAGGTCGCCGACCCCGCCTCGGGCCGCTGCCGCTTCGTGCAGGCGTGGCTGACCCCGACCTCACCCGGCGGCGACCCGGCGTACGTCCTGGGCCAGGCCCCCGCCCCCGGCAGCGGGCTGGTCGAGGTGGCGGGCGGGTCCGGGCTGCCCGTCGGCACGACCGGCGCGCGCCTGCTCGTCGCGCGGCTCCCGGCCGGCTCCCGGCTCGAGCTGCCTACCGATCCCGCCCAGCACGTGTACGCCGCGGGCGGTGCGGTCGCGCTCGACGGCCTCGACCTCGCCGCCGGCGACGCCGCACGGATCACCGACGAGCCCGGCCGCACCCTCACCGCGACCGCCGACGCCGAGCTGCTCGTCTGGTCCTTCACGTCCCTCGCTGGGTGAGGTCCTTCGCGTCCGTCGCGTCCCTCGGTGGTTGAGGTGCGAGCGCAGCGAGCCTCGAAACCCCGCCGATCCGAGGTTTCGAGGCTCGTCGCTCGCGCTCCTCGCACCTCAACCACCGGGGGCAGGGCTAAGCGCTCGGTAGGTCGTTGAGGTGCGAGCGCTCAATCGGTGGTTGAGGTGCGAGCGCCCCTCGGTGGTTGAGGTGCGAGCGCAGCGAGCCTCGAAACCCCGCCGAGCCGCCCCTCGTCGGTTGAGGTGCGAGCGCAGCGAGCCTCGAAACCCCACCGTTGCGCTGCGCGGGTTTCGAGGCTCGTCGCTGGCGCTCCTCGCACCTCAACCACCAAGGCAGGTGTGAGCGCTCGGTCGGTGGTCGAGGTGCGAGCGCCCCTCGTCGGTTGAGGTGCGAGCGCCGTTCGGTGGTTGAGGTGCGAGCGCAGCGAGCCTCGAAACCGCGCAGATCCGGGGTTTCGAGGCTCGTCGCTGGCGCTCCTCACACCTCAACCACCGAGAGCAGGACTCAAGGGCGGCTGGCGCTCACTCCTCGACCGCCGACGCCAGGGGCGAGCGTCAGGGGACGAGCACACCCGGGTTGAGGATGCCGGCGGGGTCGAGCTCGGCCTTGACCGCGCGGAGCACCCGCACCCCGACCTCGCCGATCTCGCGCGCGAACCACGGCAGGTGGTCGGTGCCGACGGCGTGGTGGTGGGTGATGGTGGCACCGGCGGCGAGGATCGCCTCGCTGGCGGCGGCCTTGGCCGCCGCCCACTGCGCGAGCGGGTCCTCGTCCTGGCGGGCGGCGACGGTGAAGTAGAGCGAGCACCCGGTCTCGTAGACGTGCGACACGTGGCACAGCACCAGCGACCCCTCGCCGAGCGAGGAGGTCAGCGCGGCCCTCACGTCGGCGTGCAGCCGCTCCCGGTGGGACCAGAAGGTCGCGGTCTCGAGCGTCTCGACGAGCACGCCGTGGTCGAGGAGGGCATCGCGCAGGTAGGGCGCGCGGAAGCGTCCCTGCGCCCACAACTCCCCCGGCCCGGTGCCGAGCGCGGTGCCACCGAGCGCCTCGAGACGGGCGGTGACGGCGGCGCGACGCGTCGCGACCTGGTCGGCGGTGCCCTCGAAGCCGGTGACCATCAGGCAGCCGGGGTCGTCCGCGCCGCCGATGGAGGACGGGTCGGCGAGGTTGATCGCGGTCTCGTCCTCGTCGGAGAGCCGCAGCACCGTGGGCAGCAGGCCCTCCTGCGCCAGGACCCGCATCGCGTCGGAGCCGGCGGTGAACGACGGCCAGCGCCACCCCTCGTACGTCGTCACCGCCGGCGCCCTGCGCACCCGCGCGGTGACCGAGGTGATGACGCCGAACGCGCCCTCCGAGCCCAGGAGGAGCTGGCGCAGGTCCGGCCCGGCGGCGTCGGCGGGCGCAACCCCGAGGTCGAGGGTGCCGGTCGGCGTGGCGGCCGTGAGCCCGACGACCATGGCGTCGAAGCGGCCGTGGCCGGCGCTGGACTGGCCGCTGGAGCGGGTGGCGGCGAAGCCGCCGATCGTGGCGTGCTCGAACGACTGCGGGAAGTGGCCGAGGGTCAGGCCGCGCTCGCCGAGCAGCGCCTCGGCCTCGGGGCCACGCAGACCGGGCTCCAGGGTCGCGGTCATGGACACCTCGTCGACGGCGAGCAGCCGCTTCATGCGTAGCAGGTCGAGGCTGACGAGCCCGGCGAAGCCGTCGCGCCGCGCGGCGAGCCCACCCGTCACGCAGGTGCCGCCGCCGAAGGGGACGACGGCGACGCGGTGCTCGGTGGCCCACTCCAGGACGGCCACGACGTCGTCGTGGCCGCCGGGGCGCACGACGGCGTCCGGGGCGTCCGTCAGGTCGCCCGCCCGGGCGCGCAGCAGGTCGGGCGTCGACTTGCCCCGGGTGCGCAGCGTCCGCGTGGCGTCGTCGACGTGCACGTGCTCGTCCCCGACCAGGGCGCGGAGGTCGTCGAGGAGCGCCTCGGGCAGGGCACTCGGCGGCGGTGTCGCGCCCGTGAGCGCGGGACGCTCCTGGCGGCCGAAGGCGAGCTCGACCAGGCCGAGCGCCGACGCGGGCAGGTCGGCAGCCGCGGCGGGGTCGCCCCAGCGCTGCGGGTGCATCTCGACGGTGGGGGTCTGCGGGGTCATGCGTTACAGTGTGACACATGTCGTCACTTCGTCACATGCACGCCCCCTCGGGCGACCCCCGGCTCGACGCCTACCTCGATGCCGCGCGCGACTGCATCCTCGACGTGGGGTGGCGACGCACCACGCTGACCGAGGTCGCCCGCCGCGCCGGCGTGTCGCGGATGACGATGTACCGCGCCTGGCCCGACATGGGCTCGCTCCTCGGCGACCTGATGACGCGCGAGTGGGTCGGGATCGCGGCCGCCACCCGCGTGGCGGCGGCTGACACGACGAGCCCCGACGGCATCGCCGCGGCGGCCCTGTCGACCGTGCGCGCGCTGCGCGACAACGAGCTGTTCGTCCGCATCGTCGAGCTCGACCCCGACCTGATGCTGCCCTACCTGCTCGCTCGCCGCGGGCGCTCGCAGGAGGCGCTCATCGAGATCCTCGCCGCGGAGGTCGCCAGCGGCCAGGCCACCGGTGCGATCCGGGCGGGCGACCCGGTGCTCCTGGCCCGCAGCCTGGTCCTGGCCGCCCACGGCTTCGTCTTCTCGGCCCTGACCATGGTCGACGGATCCGTCGCCCTCGCCGACCTCGACGACGAGCTGCGCCACCTCGTGGCCCGCACGCTGGAGCCGTGATGGAGCGCCGGATCACCCCCGGCCTCGCCGCCGCGCCCGACGAGGTCGACGTGGTGGTCGTCGGGCTGGGCGTGACCGGCGCGGGGGTCGCCCTCGACGCGGTCACGCGCGGGCTGTCGGTCCTCGCCGTGGACGCCCACGACCTCGCCTTCGGCACGTCGCGCTGGTCGTCCAAGCTCGTCCACGGCGGCCTGCGCTACCTCGCCCAGGGGCGGCTCGCGATCGCCCACGAGAGCGCCGTCGAGCGCGGGATCCTGATGGAGGTCACCGCGCCCCACCTGGTGCACGCGCTGCCGATGCTGACGCCGCTCACCGACGCGGTCTCCGGTGCGACGGGCGTCCTCACGTGGGGCGGCCTGCACGCGGGCGACCTGCTGCGGCGCTCCGCCCACACCAGCGCCCGCACCCTCCCCCGCCCGCGCCGGCTCAACGCGACCGAGACGCTCAGCCTGGCGCCCTCGCTGCGCGCCGGCGGCCTCCGGGGCGGCCTGCTCGCCTGGGACGGCCAGCTCGAGGACGACGCCCGGCTGGTCACCACGATCGCGCGCACCGCGGCGGCGTACGGCGCCGAGGTCCGCACCCGCGCCCGCGTGCTCGCGGCGACGGGCACCGGCGTCACGGTCCGCGACGAGCTCACCGGCCACACCCGGACGGTGCGTGCCCGCGCGGTCGTCAACGCCACCGGCGTCTGGGCCGGCGACCTCGACGACCAGGTGCGCCTGCGACCCAGCCGGGGCACCCACCTCGTGCTGCGCGGCGCGACGCTGCCGCACACCCGCGTGGCGGTGATGGTGCCGATCCCGGGCACGAGGGCCCGCTTCGCGCTGGTGCTGCCGCAGCCCGACGGCACCATCTACGTCGGGCTCACCGACGAGCCGGTCTCCGGCCCGATGCCCGACGTCCCGGTCCCGAGCGAGGCGGAGGTCGACTTCCTGCTGGGCGTGGTCGCCTCTGCCTTCGCCGCGCCACCGACCCGTGACGACGTCGTGGGGGCGTACGCCGGACTGCGGCCGCTGCTCGAGGTGGCCGGCGCCGCGGACGGCACGACCGCCGACCTGTCGCGCCGCCACGCGATCCTGACCTCGACCACCGGCGTGACGACGGTCGTGGGCGGCAAGCTCACGACCTACCGGCGGATGGCCCAGGACACCCTCGACGTCGTGGTCGCGGCTGGCCGGCTCGACGCCGGGCCCTGCCGCACGGCCTCGCTCGCCCTCGCCGGCGCCGCCCCCGCCGAGCGGCTGCGGGCGCTGAGCGCCCCGCCCCGGCTCGTACGCCGCTTCGGCGCCGACGCCGACCTCGTCCTCACCTCGGCGCGCGCCGCCACCGGGCTGGGCGACGACGAGCTGCTCGCGCCGGTGTCCGGCGCGGTCCCGGTCACGCTGGCCGAGCTCGTCTTCGCAGTGACCCACGAGGGCGCCCACGACGTCGGCGACCTGCTGGACCGCCGCACCCGCGTCGGCCTCGTCGCCGCCGACCGGTCGGCAGCCGAGCCGCTCGCCCGGCGGGCTCTGCACCTCGCGGGCGCCCCGCGCGCCGTGTGAGCCGGCCGACAGGCAAAAACCCGCGACAGTTCGAGTGAAGCCCGGACACCGACCGCGGCCTCGTGGGAACCTCTTCCAGGCGCGCCCCTTGCCGACCCCATGCGGCAAGGGGCGCCCAGTCCATTTCCGGGCCAGTCCCTTCCCCGGCAGCTCCACCTCGGCGGTTGCGTCACTCCACGGTGACGGACTTGGCCAGGTTGCGCGGCTTGTCGATGTCGTGGCCCAGGTGCTGCGCGGCGTGGTAGGCCAGCAGCTGCAGCGGGATGGTCAGCAGGATCGGGTCGAGCTCCGGCTCGTTGCGGGGCACCACGATCCGCCGCGCGGCGACCTCGCCGAGGTCGACCTCCTCGTGGGTCACCACGACCAGGGGCCCGCTGCGCGCGGCGATCTCGTGGAGCGCGCCGACGTTGCGGTCGGTCAGCTCGTCGTGGGGCACCAGCGCGACCGTGGGCACGTCGAGGTCGATGAGCGCGAGCGGCCCGTGCTTGAGCTCGGAGGTCTGGTAGGCCTCGGCGTGGCAGTAGCTGATCTCCTTGAACTTCTGCGCTCCCTCGCGCGCCACGGGGAAGCCGCGCACGCGGCCGATGAAGAACAGGCTGCGCGCCTCGGCCAGCTCGCGGGCGACCTCGACCAGGTCGTCCTCGCCGGCCAGCACCTCCTCGATCTGGGCGGGCAGCCGCTCGAGGCCCGCGACCAGGCGCCGGCCGTCGGCGATCGACAGGTCGCGGACCCGGCCGAGCTGCAGCGCGAGCAGCGCGAAGCCGAGGAACATGTTGGTCAGCGCCTTCGTGCTCGCGACCGCGACCTCGGGACCGGCGTGGAGGTAGATGCCGCCGTCGCACTCGCGCGCGATGGCCGAGCCGACCACGTTGACCAGCCCCACGCAGCGCCCGCCCTTGCGGCGTACCTCCTGGACCGCGAGCAGCGTGTCGATGGTCTCGCCGGACTGGCTCACCGCGACGTAGAGCGTGTCGGGCTCGATCACCGGGTCGCGGTAGCGGAACTCGCTGGCGGCCTCGGCGTCGGCCGGGATGCGGGCCAGCTCCTCGATCAGGCCGGCGCCCATCTGGCCGACGTAGTAGGCCGAGCCGCAGCCGAGGATCTTGACCCGGCGCACCGCGCGCAGGTCACGCGCGTCCATGTCGAGCCCGCCGAGGTGCGCGGTGCCGAAGCGCTCGTCGAGGCGACCGCGCAGCACTGCCTGGGCCGACGTCGGCTGCTCGAGGATCTCCTTGCGCATGTAGGACTCGTGCTCGCCCGCGTCGTACGCCGAGGCGTCCACGTCGACCTCGGTGGCGGTCTTCCCGGTGGCCGAGAGGTCGCTGGGGCGCAGCGTGCTGAAGCCGGAGGCGGTCACCGTCGCCATCTCGCCGTCGTCGAGCACGGCCACCGTGGTGGTGTGGCGCACGATCGCGGCGAGGTCGGAGGCGACGTACATCTCCTTGTCCCCGACCCCGACGACGAGCGGGCTGCCGTTGCGCGCGACCACGATCCGGTCGGGGAAGTCGGCGTGCACGACCGCCAGGCCGTAGGTGCCGACGACCGCGCCGAGGGCGTCGCGGACCTTGCCCTCCAGGGTGTCGGCCCCGCTGCGGGCGACGAGGTGGGCGAGCACCTCGGTGTCGGTGTCGCTGGCGAGCTCGACGCCGGCGGCGGTCAGCTCGGCGCGCAGGGCGGCGGAGTTGTCGAGGATGCCGTTGTGGACCACCGCCACGCGTCCGAGCTCGTCGGTGTGCGGGTGGGCGTTGGCGTCCGTCGCGGGGCCGTGGGTGGCCCAGCGGGTGTGGCCGATGCCGGTGGTGCCCGTGAAGCGCTTCGGCAGCGCCTCGGTGAGGTCACGCACCCGTCCGGCCTGCTTGGCGACCCGGATCCCCCGGCTGCCGAGCACGGCCACGCCGGCCGAGTCGTAGCCGCGGTGCTCCAGACGGGTCAGGCCCTCCAGGACGACGGGGGCCGCGTCCTGCCGGCCGATGTAGCCGACGATTCCGCACATGTGGTGGTCCTCTTCTCTTCGGTGGTGGAGGTGCGAGCGCAGCGAGCCTCGAGGCCACGGGTCGTCCGGTCCTCGGTGGGCGAGGTGCGAGCGCAGCGAGCCTCGAGGCCACGGGCTAGCCGTAGACGATGCGGCGCAGCTGCCGCTCGGACAACTCGGGGGCCGCGACCACGCGCGCGCGCAGCTCGTCGGCGATCCGCGCGAAGATCTCGGGGTTCTTCGCGCCGTACGTCTTCAGGTGGGCGTGCCGGGCCCGTACGAAGGACTCGACCGGCTGGGCGTGGAAGGCGACGACGTCGTCCACGACCCGGGCGGCCTCGCCCGGCGTCAGGGACGTCGTGGCGACGACGTGGGCGACGAGGTCGGGGTCCGGCACGCCACGAGTGTGGGCTCCGTCGGTGTGAACGGCAAGTTCCTGCCCGAAATCGGGCAGGACTGCCGCCATTGAGTCGCTTAGCACCGTGACCATCCACGTGGATCTGTGCTGATGTGGTGGAGCGGGGCCACGCCACGCCGCGTGGGGAGACGCAGGTGGGGCGGATCTGCGCGTGTTGAGCGAAAAGGTGGTGCGTCGGTGGGGACGTGCTAATCTAGGTGAACAGAAGGTGAACGGGAGGTGTCACATGAGCAAGCACACGATGACCGGAGCGCCGGTCTGCACCTGGGTGGCGGTGACCGATGCGTCGGGCCGCACCCACATGGAGGCACGCTGGTCGGTCGCCACGGTGGCGCACACCACGGCTGCCTGACCCAGCTCCGAGCCCCGAGCCACGTCCCTCCCGCAGGGACGTGGCTCGCTGCATGTGCGGTGGTACGTGCCGGGGCCTCGGAAGAATCTGTGGTGTCGCGGGAATCAAAACCGCGGCTCATCCGTTAGGGTGGTTGAAAGTTCTACCAACCACCGCCTTCCGCAGGAGCACCCCATGACCAGCTCGTTCGACGCCCCCACCACCGCCATCGACGACATCACCGGCGACTACACCATCGACACCAGCCACAGCCGCCTCGGCTTCGTGGCCCGCCACGCCATGGTCACCAAGGTGCGCGGCCAGTTCGGCGCCTTCACCGGCACCGCCCACATCGACGAGTCCGACCCGGCCGCCTCGAAGGTCGACCTGTCCATCGACGTCACCTCGGTCGAGACCGGCAGCCCGGACCGCGACGGCCACCTCAAGTCCGGCGACTTCTTCGACACCGAGACCTACCCCTCGATCACCTTCACCTCGACCGACGTCGTGCGCTCCGGCTCCGACTGGACCGTCACCGGCGACCTGACCATCAAGGACCAGACGTTGCCCGTCACGATCGAGTTCGAGCACACCGGCTCCGCGCGCGACCCCTTCGGCAACCTGCGCGTCGGCTTCGAGGGCGAGACCACGATCAACCGCAAGGACTGGGGCCTGACCTGGAACGCCGCCCTCGAGACCGGTGGCGTGCTCGTCTCCGAGAAGATCAAGCTCGAGTTCGACGTCTCCGCGATCCGCAACGCCTGATCCACGACGCCTGATCCCGCGCGCGACCTCCGTCACTGACCGGAGAGTCAGCGCCACCCGCGTCCGACCGGACGTCCCCGCACCGGGGGCGTCCGGTCGGTGCATTTCCAGGTACGCCGTCACCGGCCCGGTGCTCGCGACCGCGGAGGCGTACGTCCTCGACCGGCGCGCTCGTCGGCCGACGGCGTACGCCTGGGCGCGCGCTCGCCCGACCTCGAGGTGGAAACCGCCGCTTCGTGGTCGAAGTTTCGACCTCGAGGCGGAGACTTCCCCGGACATCCGGGGATTCTCGAGGCAGGTGGGGCTCCTGGGGCGAGGACCCGCCCCGGCCCCGGAGGCTCAGCGCGGGTTCTTGCCCTTGTAGCCACCGCCGGAGGAGCCACCGCGGTGGCCACCGCCGGGACGACCGCGGAACGGGCCGTTGTCGGGCTTGATCTCGATCAGCTTGCCCGAGATCCGGGTGCCGGCGAGGCGCTCGAGGGTGCCGGGGGGCAGGTCGGCCGGGAGCTCGACGACGGAGAAGTCGGGCTTGATCATGATGTGCCCGAAGTCGCCGCGGGAGAGGCCGCCCTCGTTGGCCAGGGCGCCGACGATCTGGCGCGGCTCGACCTTGTGGCGCTTGCCGACCTCGATGCGGTAGCCCGCCATCGGCGCACCGCTGCGCGACTCGCGCGGGCCGCGGTCGGCCTTGCCGGCGTGGCTGGCACGCTCCTCGAAGGAGCGCTGGCGCTGCTCGGGCTCCGGCTCGAGCAGCAGCGGCTGCTCGCCGTGCATGACCGCGGCGAGCGCGGCGGCCACGTCGACCTCGGAGACGTCGTGCGCCTCGACGTAGTGCGAGACCACGTCGCGGAAGAAGTCGATGCGCTCGGGCTGGGTCAGCGCCTCGGTGATCTGGTCGTCGAAGCGCGAGAGGCGGGTGGCGTTGACGTCCTCGACCGTCGGCAGCTGCATCTGGGTGAGCGGCTGGCGGGTGGCCTTCTCGATCGCGCGGAGCAGGTGGCGCTCGCGCGGGGTCACGAAGGCGATCGAGTCGCCGGTGCGGCCGGCGCGGCCGGTGCGGCCGATGCGGTGGACGTAGGACTCGGTGTCGGTGGGGATGTCGTAGTTGACGACGTGGCTGATCCGCTCGACGTCGAGGCCGCGGGCCGCGACGTCGGTGGCGACGAGGATGTCGAGCTTGCCGGCCTTGAGCTGGTTGACCGTGCGCTCGCGCTGGACCTGGGCGATGTCGCCGTTGATGGCCGCCGCGGAGTAGCCCCGGGCGCGCAGCTTCTCGGCGAGCGTCTCGGTCTCGTTCTTGGTCCGGACGAAGACGATCATCCCCTCGAAGTTCTCGACCTCGAGGATGCGGGTGAGCGCGTCGACCTTCTGCGGGTAGGACACGATCAGGTAGCGCTGGGTGATCGTCGACGACGTCGTGGTCTTGTTCTTGACCGTGATCTCGACCGGGTCGGCGAGGTACTTCTTGGAGATGCGCCGGATCTGGGCGGGCATCGTGGCGGAGAAGAGCGCCACCTGCTTGTCGTCCGGGGTGTCGGCCAGGATCGTCTCGACGTCCTCGGCGAAGCCCATCTTGAGCATCTCGTCGGCCTCGTCGAGGACGAGGAAGCGCAGCTCGGAGAGGTCGAGCGTGCCCTTCTCGAGGTGGTCCATGATGCGTCCCGGCGTGCCGACGACGACGTGCACGCCCCGGCGCAGCGCGGACAGCTGGACGCCGTAGCCCTGGCCGCCGTAGATCGGCAGGACCCGCACGCCCTTCATCTTCGCGGCGTACTTCTCGAAGGCCTCCGAGACCTGGAGCGCGAGCTCACGGGTCGGGGCCAGCACGAGCGCCTGCGGCGTCTTCTGCGACATGTCGAGCTGGGAGAGGATCGGCAGCGCGAAGGCGGCCGTCTTGCCCGTGCCGGTCTGCGCGAGGCCGACGACGTGGCGTCCCTCGAGCAGCGGCGGGATGGTCTGCGCCTGGATCTGCGAGGGGGTCTCGTAGCCGACGTCCGCCAGCGCCTTGAGGACCTCGGGGGCGAGTCCGAGGTCGGAGAAGTTCTGCTGGGGCTCTACGGGCTGGTCGTCACTCACCCCCCAACGGTAGGGCCTCACGCGTGTCTAGGACATTCCACGGCCGGCCTCTCGGCACCGATTTAAGCGCGCGACAGCCCGGGGAGTGAGGCAGCACACTCCTGCCCATGGCCGACACCACCTCCGCGCTGCCCCCCGCACTGCCCGCCGGGCTCAGCACCCGACCGCTGGAGAAGACCGACGCGGGCGCGGTCTTCCGGCTCATGGCCGCCCAGGAGCTCGCCGACATCGGGCAGGTCGCCATCGAGGAGGCCGACATCGTCTCGGACTGGGCCCGGCCGAGCCACGACCTCGGCGCGCGCTCGGTGGGGGTGTGGGACCAGGACGTGCTCGTGGCGTACGCCGAGCTGATGGGGGCCGACCGCGCCGACACGAGCGTGCTGCCCTCCCACCGCGGGCGCGGGATCGGCACCTGGCTGGCGCACTGGCTGCAGGAGCGCGGGCGGGCGCTGGGGTCCTCGGCGATCGGCATGCCCGTGCCGGAGGGATCGCCGGGCGACGCGCTGCTCGCCAGCCTCGGCTTCCGGGTGCGCTGGAACAGCTGGGTGCTGCGGCTGCCCGACGGCGCCAGCATCCCCGACCGTGCCCTGCCGCCGGGTCACGTCGTGCGCACCGCCGAGGCCTCCGAGCTGCCCGCGGCGCACGACGTCCTCGAGGACGCCTTCCTGGAGTGGTCGGAGCGCGACCGGGAGCCGTTCGAGGACTTCCTCGCCGCCACCACCGGCCGCCCCGGGTTCGAGCCGTGGAACCTGCGGGTCGTCGTGGACCCCGACGGCGCCGTGGTCGGGGTGGCGGTCGTGCTGGTCTCCGACGACGGACGCACCGGGTACGTCGACCGGCTCGCGGTGCGCCGCGACCAGCGCAACCAGGGCCTGGCGCAGGCCCTGCTGGTCGACGCGTTCGCCCGGGCCCGCGAGCACGGGACCACGGCCTCCGAGCTGAGCACCGACTCGCGGACCGGCGCACTGGACCTCTACCGGCGTGTCGGCATGTCGGTGACGAGCAACTGGGTCAATCGCGCCATCGACCTGACCTAGCCGTGCGGGATCCGTGGCGGTCCGTGTACGAGACCGCCGATTCCGTCAACCGACCCTGGTCTAGACCGTGCACCCCCCTGTGGCATGAGTCTCCCGGGAGTGGGAACCCTGCCCTACCATTCGAACGACGCTTGTTCGGGAGGCGCGGCGGGACGTGGGGTCACCGCCGGTGAAATTGTGTGGGGGTACGGACATGCAGGATCTACATGCTCTGGTCGTCGAGGACGACGCAGACATCTCATCAGCGCTCGTGGAGACGTTGGAGGGCGCGGGCTTCCGGGTCTCGACAGCGCCCGACGGCCGGGCCGCGGTCGACATCGCGGCCAGCGACCCGCCCGACCTGGTCACGCTCGACCTGACGCTGCCGCACATGGACGGCATCGAGGTCTGCCGGCGCATCCGTGAGACCAGCGACTGCTACATCGTCATCGTCTCGGCGCGCTCGGAGGAGGTCGACCGGCTGATCGGCCTCGAGGTCGGTGCCGACGACTTCGTGCTCAAGCCGTTCTCCCCGCGCGAGCTGCGCGCCCGGATCGCGGCGCTGTTCCGGCGTCCGCGCACCGCGGCGGCGGTGGCCACCGCGGCCGACGACGTGCAGGCTCGCGCTCCGCGGGTCCCGGCCCCGGCCCAGCCCGCCGACGACTCGAGCACCATCCAGTGCGGCGCGGGCCTGGTGATCAACTCCGCGCGCCGCGAGGTGCAGGTCGACGCGAAGATCGTCGAGCTCACCCGCATCGAGTACGACGTCCTCGAGTACCTCGCCAAGCACCTCTCCCGGGTCTGCACCCGCGAGGAGATGGTGCTCGCGATCTGGAGCAGCGCGCTCACCCACGACCACCACCTGGTGGACGTGCACGTGGCCAACCTGCGCGGCAAGCTCCGGCGCCACTCCGACGCGACGTGGATCCACACGATCCGCGGCATCGGCTACCGTATGGACCGCGAGGAGCAGCCCGGCCGGCGTGCCGGTGGCGGCCCCTACCTCGTGGCACGGTTCGACTCCGAGGACTGGGCCCGGGGCCTGGACTTCTGAAGGCTCGGCGCACCGCGCGCCGCGCTCCGGTTCCGTACGTCGTGGGGACGTGCGGTACGCAGCCACACCGTCGTCCCCAGGGACGCGCGTCAGGCCGCCACCGCAGCGTGCGCGCCCACTACACTCGATCACCAGGGGCGATTGAATGATGAACCAACGCACGGCTGTGGTCGTGGAGGACGACGGTGACGTCGGCGAGCTGATCTCGGGGCTGCTGGAGCAGTCCGGCTTCGACGTGGTCGTGGCCCGCACCGGGGCCGACGCGCTCGCGATCGTCCGCGACACCCGGCCCGACCTGGTCACCCTCGACATGTCGCTGCCCGACATCGACGGCGTCGAGGTGTGCCGCCAGATCCGGCAGACCAGCGACTGCTACGTCATCGTCGTCAGCGGCCGCAGCGCCGAGGTCGACCGGCTCGTCGGCCTCGAGGTCGGGGCCGACGACTACCTCGTCAAGCCGTTCTCGATGCGCGAGCTGCAGGCCCGCGTGGCCGCGCTGTTCCGCCGTCCTCGCGCCACGGTCTCCACCCCGGTCTCCACCCCGGTCTCCACTGCGACCGCCGACGAGGTGCCGGCGCTGCGCCCTGCCCCGGCCCCGGTCGCGCTGCGGGCCAGTGCCGCGCAACCCCCGCCCGCCGAGCCGGACCTCGGGTGCGAGGACCTCGCCCTCAACGCCGACGCCCGCGAGGTGCGGGTCCGCGGCCAGGAGATCGACCTGACCCGCACCGAGTTCGACCTGCTGGCCCACCTGATCAGCAACCCCGGTGTCGTCGTCGGCCGCGAGGACCTCCTGCGGGCCGTGTGGGCCACCGACTTCGTCCCCGACAGCACCCACGTCGTCGACGTCCACCTCGCCAACCTGCGGCGCAAGCTGCGCAAGCGCGCCGTCGACCACGAGTGGATCCGCACCATCCGCGGGGTCGGCTTCCGCTACGACCCCTGCTGCGGCTGACCGGTCGGCTGACCTGCGGCCGACCGATCGGCTGGACCGGTCAGGTCAGCGGGCGGACTCGCGCAGGGTGGCCCCGCGGGCACCGCGGACGGTCATCGTGGCGCTGACCAGCGCCACGACGCCGAACACGGCGGCGGCCAGCAGCGCGAGCACCACCAGCCGGACCGGCGAGATGGCAGCCACCAGCGCCGGTGTGGTGGCGGAGTCGGCGTAGCCCAGGGTGATCGTGCGCAGCACGACCCACTGGGCCAGCGACCCGGCCAGGATCCCGGCCAGCGCGGCGCTGCCGAGCACCACGCTGAGCTCGCGCACCACCGCGACCATCACCGAGGAGCGCGGCACGCCGACCACGCGCAGCGCAGCGGCGTCGCGGCGTCGCGCCGGCAGCTGCACGGCCGCGCTGACGAAGAGACCGGCCAGGGCCATCAGCACCACGAGCCCGGCGACCACGCCGTAGAGGCGCAGCGCGAGGGCGTACGCGCTCTGGTCGAGGACCGTGCGCTCCTGGGCCAGCGTCGTGCCGACGGTGAGTCCGGCCTTCGACAGGCCCTCGGTGATCGAGGCGGGCGTGCCCTCGCGGGCCAGCACGTGGGTGGTGACCAGGTTGTCGAAGACCGGGCGGTCGGTGAGGAACGAGGAGTAGTCGACCAGCAGGCCCGAGGGACCGGTGAACGGCATGCCCTCGACGGCGCCGATCCCGCCGATCGGGTCGACCGGGATCAGGCTGGTGCCCGCGTCGAGGCGCTGCAGGGCACGCTCCTGCACGCCGGGGCCGGCCAGCGCCGGGCGGTCGCGGGTGATGCCGCCCGAGGTGAGGCGCGCCATGCCGACGGAGTCGCCGGTCTCGACGGCCATCACGAGCTCGCCGTCGCTCTCGCGCAGGTCGGTGATGGAGGTGCGCACGGCCGGATCGGGGGTGGCCCGCCAGGCGGCGCCGTCGATGCCGCCGGCGAGGGGCCGGCCGTCGACGTCGATGCCGACCAGCGTGATCGTCCCGTTCATCTGCGTGTTGGTGCCGGCGCCGCCGCCGAGCGTCATGCCCTCCAGCGGGCAGCCGCTGCGACAGGGGACCTTGACCGAGCGGGTGGACTCCCCGTCGGGGAAGGGCCCGAGGTAGACCTTCTGCGGCACGCCGTCCCGGGTGCCGAAGCGCACCTCCGCCTTCAGCCCGCCCTCGACGTCGGCCCGGTTGTCGACCGTGAGGCTGAGCCGGCGGCCCTCGAAGGTCGGGACCACGCCGTCGGGCGAGATCTCCTCGGCGACCCGGGCGACGTCGCGCCCGGGGGTCCAGGTGGGCGGCCAGGTGGCGACGCGGGCCAGCCGCGAGCTGTCGACGACGGAGAAGTTCGCGCCGGGGTTGGCCACGCTCGCCGCGGCCATGATCCACTCGCCGTCGGGGTCCAGGCGGCGGGTGAGGTCGATCGCGTCGGACAGCGGCAGCGTGGTCGACCAGGTGGTCGCTGCCGGGGACGCGGTGGCGGCGACGCTGGTGCGCCAGGTGGCGGCGGAGTCGTAGACGCCGGCGCCGAAGACCGCGACCGCGATGGCGGCGGTGATCGGCAGGATGACGAGGGTGCCCTCCTGGCGCCGGGAGATGGCCCGCGAGGACACGAAGCCGCTCAGCGAGCGCCCACGCGAGCGACGCGTCCACCAGGTGGCGAGGACGGCGGTGGCACGCGTCGCGCCGAGACCGGCGACGACGGCCAGCAGGACGGGCAGGACGAGGTCGGTGGCGTCGGGCTCGTCCGCCCGGCCGCCGGACAGCTTGCTGACGAGGGTCGCGATCGCCAGCGCGACCAGGGTGAGCTGCGCGATGACCGACCAGCGGCGGGCCGCGACCGGACGGCGTACGCCGGAGAGCTGCGAGGCCAGGGACTCGCGCACGACCAGGCCGACCGCGATGCACGCCACGGCGAAGGCCGCGAGGAGCACCAGGACGGCGGCCGCCCAGCTCACGACCGGGAGCGGCAGCGGGAGGCCGGGCACCAGCCAGGAGCGCACCAGCACGACCGACAGCCCGAGACCCAGGACGACCCCGATTGGCGTGGCGACCAGGAGCAGGACCACGGGCTCGGCCAGACCGAGGCCCCAGAGCCGGCGCGCGGTCACGCCTCGCAGCGAGGCCAGCGCGAGCTCGGGCACCCGGAGCTCGCTGGCGGCGTTGAGCAGCCTCATCAGCAGCGCGAGCGCCACCAGCACCAGCGACAGCACCGCGGGGGCGATCGAGCTGCGGGCGGTGGACTGCTGGAAGGTGACCTCGTCGACGACGCCGGCGAGGTCGTTGGTGTCGTCGGCGCGCAGCGTGCCGCCGTCGACGGGCAGGTCGGCGTCGGCGGGGACGGCCGAGGCCGACCGGGCTGCCTCGTCGAGGTCGGCCGGCGTGAGGTCGGCCGGCACCGCGAGCTGGGTGTCCACGCGGACCGTCCAGCCACCGGCCGCCGCGACGGTCTCGGGAGTGGTGATGAGCGGCGCCGGGGCGTAGGGCTGGTAGCCGCCCCGGATGCTGGTCTGCTCGTTGGTGCTGGCCAGCCGGCTCGGGACGAGCCAGTCGCCGTCGCCGGCCGGGGTGTCGTAGGTGCCGACGACGACGACCTCGTCGATCCCCGGGCGGGGCAGCCCCAGGGCCTTCACGCCCTCGGTCTCGAAGATGGGGAGCGCGAGCGGCTCGCCGACCACGGCCCCGGTCTTCTCGACGTCGCGGGCCAGCATCAGCACCTCGCCCGGCGCCTCGGGGCAGCGTCCCTCGATCTCGAGCGTCTCGCAGGCGTCGGCGCGCGACCAGAAGGTCACCACGCCGCGCAGCGCGCTGAGCCGCTCGGACTGCACGATCGGCACCGGCTCCTGCCACGGACCCGGCGTCAGCTCCTGGGTCGCGGCGACCGCGGCGGTCTCGGCCTGCGCGACGTCGGACCCGTCGTCGGGCGTGAAGACCCGGCTGATGCCGGTGAGCGAGGCCGGCGTCTCCTGGAGCCGCGTGACGACGTAGGAGTTGGTGACGGCCTCGGAGAAGACCGGGCCGAGCACGGCGGAGCCGACGGCGAGCGCGGTCAGCAGCACCGAGCCGGCCGAGAGCAGGGCGCGGGCCCGCAGTCCGCGGACGATGGCGCCGAGGAGCTGGGTCATCGGCCCTCCTCCTCGCGCAGCAGGCTGGGTCGGGTGGTCGAGGCGCGCACCGCGCGGGCGCGGCCGCCGACCAGCACCACGGCGAGCGCGGCCACCACGGCCGGCACGACGAGCGGCCAGACCTGCGGCGCGGTGTCGAGCGGCAGTGCGGCCACGGGCACGGACAGCAGCGGCAGGCCCCCCAGGAGCAGCTCGACCGCGAGCCAGCCACCGGCGACCACGGCCACGAGCACGACGGCGGTCAGGCTCGCCAGCTCGGCTCGACCGGCACGCCGGGCGGTGCCGGTGGAGACGCCGAGGACGCGCAGCGAGGCGACGTCGCGGCGGTAGTCGCGCAGGTGGCGCGCGACGCCGGCCCCGAGGGCGAGCAGCGCGACGAGGGCGCAGGCCAGGGCGGTGAGGGCGTACGCCACGGACTGCGCGCCGCCGTTGTCGTCGCCCAGCGCGGTGCGAACGGCGGCGCGGGTGCGCCACGACGTGCCGGTGGCCTCGGCCACCGCGTCGAGCACCGACGCGGGCGTGCTGGCGGCGGCGACGACCTGCACCTCGGCCGACGGCACCGTGGGCCCGGAGCCGACGGCCGCGGTCCGGATGTCGGCGAGCACGCCCACGCTGCCGACCAACGGCAGGTCCTGCGCGACTCCGACCACGTCGGTGGCCCGGTCGTCACCGCCCAGGTCGAGCGCCTGGCGCTCGGCCGAGCCCGCCACCAGGACCGGGACCTGGTCGTCGGCCAGGTCCAGCCGCAGCTCGACCGGGGTGTCGGGCAGGAGTGCCACCTGCAGGCCGTCGGTGCGGTTGACCACGAGCGGGTCGGGCGGGCGGTAGCCCGGGAAGAAGCGGTTGCTGAGCGAGGCCTCCAGCGACGCGGTGTCGGGCACCCAGGGGCGGTCGACGAGGTCGGTGTCGCCCAGGGTCAATCGGTCGAGGAGGACGACGAAGTCGCGCCGGTCGAAGGCCGACTGCCCGTCGCGGCCCACGGCGATCGAGATGACGGTGCAGCCGTCGGCGCACTCGCGCACCCGCACCGCCCGGGTGACCGGTCGCCCGTCGGCGCCGACCCGGAAGGGCACCGACGCCGAGCCGGAGGTGTTGGTGGAGGAGACGTAGCTGAAGGTCAGCTCGGCGGGTCCGCCGCCGGAGAGGACCTGCTGCCCGCCGGGCCCGATGTAGGTGCGCGGCGCCGGCACCTCGAGCCCGGAGGCGGTGAGGCTGAGGCGGTCGCCGCTGACCTGGAACGGCTCGGTGCCGGTGCTGAGCCCGGCGACCGCGTCGGAGGCGGCCCGCACCGGCGTGCCGTCGTAGAAGTCGCCGACGACCGCGTCCCAGCGGTCGGCGTCGACGTAGGCCCGGCGCTCGGCGAGGCGGGTCTCGTTGGGGACGACGGCGGTCGCGATGAGGTGCTCGCCCTCGGGGTCGAGCCGCTCGGTGAGGGTGGCGGCGCCCATCGCGCCGAGGTCGGAGGCGTCGATCGTGCGGGCGCCGGGGACCTCGACGGACGCCTGCTCGCGGGTCCAGGAGCTGACCGCGACGGAGCCGCTCCCGGCCAGCGCACCGACCACGGCGGCCGCCACCACGAGGCGTACGGGGGTGACCAGGTCGTCGGCGCGGGCCAGGCGACGGGCGGCGAGGAACGCCCCGAGGCCGCGCTTCTCGGTGGCGGGGGTCAGCACCCGCGCGGCGATCCGGACCAGCCAGACGGCGACCTGGCCGAGCGCGAGGCCGACGAGGGCGGGTCCGACCAGCACGACGAGGTCGGGCTCGCCCTCACCCGCACCGGCGCGGCTGCGGTAGGCCGCGACGCCGGCGCCGACGAGGACCAGGACGGTGAGGAAGATCGCGAGCGTGGTGGCCCGGCGCGGACGGCGACGGGTCGAGACCTGCGCCGCCAGCGGCTCGCGCAGGGCAGCGGCGGCCGACAGCGCGACGATCAGCAGCCCGGCCCCGGCGATGGCGACGGCGGTCAGCAGCGCCCGGCTGCCCAGCGGCGGTGCCGCCTCGTCGAGACGGGTCGAGGTGGCCAGCACTGTCGCTCCCGCCCCGGCGGCGAGGCCGAGCGCGGTCCCGACGACGATGGCGAGCAGGGGCTCGGCGAGCAGGAAGCGCCACAGGCGGGCGCCGTGGATGCCGCGCAGCCGGGCCAGCCCGACCTCCTCGCGGCGCGCCACCGCCAGCTCGGCACCGATGCTGGGCACCGACACCGCGCCGATCAGCAGCAGCGGCGCGGTCAGCCACGGCGACGTGTCGGCGGCCGCCGCGAACTGCAGCACCGTCACCGACCCGCCCACCACGACGAGGGTCATCAGCACCAGGGTCGTCAGGGCTCCCCGACGGCTCCAGGCACCCCGGAGGACACGACTCACGCGGGCGACCTCACAGCACGACCCGTCCCTCGTCGAGCGCGATGTGCAGGTCGCAGGCGTCGACGACCGCGGGGTCGTGGGTGGCCACGACGACGACCGCGCCGCGCGCCGCCTCCTCGCGCAGCTCCTGGAGCACCACGCCGCGGTTGCCCTCGTCGAGCTCGGAGGTCGGCTCGTCGGCGAGCAGCACCCGGGCCCCGACGACGAAGCCGCGGGCGCAGGCCACGCGCTGCATCTGGCCGCCGGAGAGCTCCTCGACCTGGCGCTCGCCGAGGTCGGCGATGCCGAAGCGGGCCAGGGCCGCCTCCGCGGCCTCGTCGGCGTCGGCCGGGGCGGTCCCGCGGGCACGCAGGGCGATCGAGACGTTCTCGCGCGCCGAGAGGATCGGCACCAGGCCGTAGACCTGGAGGACGAACGCCACGTCGGGCAGCGGGTCGCCGCTCCCGGTCCAGGTCTCCCTGCCGTCGAGCTCGGCGGTGCCGGACGTGGGCTCCAGGAGGCCGCCGGCGATCGACAGCAGGGTGGTCTTGCCCGACCCGCTCGGACCGGACAGGGCGGTCACCTTGCCGGCGGGGAAGACGACGCTGACGTCGTCGAGCAGCGTGCGGCCCGCGACGTAGGTGATCGACTCGAGGTGGAGCCCGGCACCGCCGTGGTCGCGGCCGCTGAAGCCGCCGAGGGTGGCCGAGGACGGGGTGGGGACACTCATGCGGGGCTTCCCTCTCCGCTGGCGCGGGTGACGACGATGCGGCCCTGCTCGTCGTCCTCGAACTTCACGAGCGTGCCGGGCGGCCACTCGGCGGCGATGTGGCCGGGCAGGTGCAGCACGCCGTCCTCGCCCACCACGGCGTACTCCGAGCCCCCGTGGCCCTCCGCGCCGACCCGGCCGCCCTTCATGGTGACGGTGCGCGGGAAGGTCGCTGCGACCTCGGGCTGGTGGGTGACGACGACGATCGTGGTGCCGAAGTCGTCGCCGAGGGAGTGGATCAGGTGGAGGACGTGGTCACGGTCGGCGTGGCTGAGCTGGCTGGTCGGCTCGTCGGCCAGCAGCAGGCGCGGGGACGTCGAGACGGCACACGCGAGCGCCAGGCGCTGGCGCTGGCCGCCCGACATGGTGGAGACCACCTGGTCGGCCTGGTCCACCAGGCCGACGCGGTCGAGCAGCTCGGTGTCGGCGAGGGCGTCCTCGCGCTCGCGACCGCTCAGCGAGAGCCGGGCGAAGGCGATGTTCTGGCGGGCGGTCGCGTAGGGCAGCAGGTTGCGGGTCGAGCCCTGCAGCATCGTCGAGACCTGGCGCGAGCGGATCCGGGCGAGGAAGCGCTCACCCATCCGGGAGATCTCCTCCTCGCCGAGGAAGATCCGGCCCGCGCTGGGACGCTGGATGCCGCCGAGCAGCGCGAGCAGCGTCGACTTGCCCGAGCCGCTGGGGCCCAGGAAGGCGACCCGCTCGCCGGGCCGGATGGTCAGGTCGACGCCGCGGAGGGCCACGACGTCGTGGCCCCCGAAGGTCTTGTAGAGGTGGACGACACCCTCGCAACGGATCCCGAGCCCGCCCGCGCGGGTCTCCTGGACCACCGCCGTGCTCTGCTGCACGCCTCCCCCTTTGATGAACCGGGGCAACAACATACAGAAACGGCAGTACCTTGAGCGCATGGTCATCCGGGTCGCGCTCGTGAACGACGACGAAGTCGTCGTCCGTGGTCTCGACGCGATGATGCGCACCTACACCGACCGCGTCGAGGTGGTCGAGCTGGTGGCGGGCAAGCAGGTCGCCGAGCCGGTCGACGTGGCCCTCTACGACACCTTCGGGATGGGGCAGGGCAACGGCGACGCCGTACGCCGCCTCGTGGACAACCCCCGGGTGCGCCGGGTGGCGGTCTACACGTGGAACTTCCAGCCGTGGCTGACCCGCGACACCCTCGACCAGGGCGTGCGCGGCTACCTCTCCAAGAGCCTGCCGGCCGGCACGCTGGTCAACGCCCTCGCGGCCATCTCCGCCGGCCAGGTCGTGGTCTCGCCCTCGCGCGGGCGCTCGGCCCTCGTCGGCGGCGACTGGCCCGGGCGCGAGGAGGGGCTGACCGCGCGCGAGGCCGAGGTGCTCTCGCTCATCACGATGGGCATGTCCAACCAGGAGATCGCCGAGCGCACCCTGCTCTCGCTGAACTCGATCAAGTCCTACATCCGCTCGGCCTACCGCAAGATCGAGGTCGACTCCCGCTCCAAGGCCGTGCTGTGGGGCGTCGCCCACGGGATGCGCGCCGACCGGGTCCGGATCCAGGGATCGCCCGCGCGCGAGGGGTGAGGCGTCGCGCTCGGCGGGCGCTGTGCCCGGTGGTGAAGTCCCCGCTCGTGCGGGGAGTCCATCACCGTGTGCCCGACACAACCCCCACCAGGAGCAGGACTCACCCACGACGTCCGGACGGCGCCGGGCGACGATGGCCGCCGATCGCTGATCGGCTCGTACGCTGCTCCGGTGAGTGAGCAGCACGCCGGCATCGACCCCGACGACCTGGCGACGACGCTGCGGGTCCTGGACGCGCTCCACGAGCTGCCCGGCGACCACCCCGACCACGTCACGGTCAAGCGCGCCGCGTCGCACATGTACAAGTCGATCAAGGCCGAGCGGAAGCTCCGCAAGCGTGCCGCCGACCTGGCCCATGACCGCGCGATCATCGAGCTCACCGCGACCGGGTCGCCGATGCGCATCGACGACGAGACCGCCGGGATCCCGCTGGTGTCGACCGCGGCCGGCGCGTTCGCCGGCGAGCTGCTCACCGCGCGCGGCTGCTACATCTGCAAGCAGGACTTCACCCTCGTCGACGCGTTCTACCACTGGCTGTGCCCGAGCTGCGCGGCGATGAGCCACGCCAAGCGCGACCAGCGCACCGACCTCACCGGCAAGCGCGCGCTGCTCACCGGCGGCCGCGCCAAGATCGGGATGTACATCGCGCTCCGGCTGCTGCGCGACGGCGCCCACACCACGATCACCACGCGCTTCCCCCACGACGCCGTGCGGCGCTTCGCCGCGATGGAGGACTCGGCCGACTGGATCCACCGGCTCAAGATCGTCGGCATCGACCTGCGCGACCCGACCCAGGTCGTCTCGCTGACCGACGACGTCGCGGCCGACGGACCGCTCGACATCATCGTCAACAACGCCTGCCAGACCGTGCGCCGGCTGCCCGGCGCGTACTCCCACCTCATCGACGGCGAGGCGGCGCCGCTGCCGACGGCCGAGTCCCTCGGGGTCGCCGCGCTGCCGGAGATGGTCACCTTCGACCGGATCTCCGACGCGCACCCGGCCGCCATCGCGGGCGCGCTGTCCTCGACCGCGGTCGCCCACCACGACGGCGAGTCGCCCGAGCACGCGCTCGCCGCGCACAACGCCGCGACCATGACCGCCCTCGCCCTCAAGGCGGGCGGGCGCCTCGCTGGAGGCGCACCTGGCCGGCACGGCGGTCGACGCCGGCGGGCTGATCCCCGACATCCAGGACAACAACTCCTGGACCCAGGTGCTCGACGAGGTCGACCCGCTGGAGCTCCTCGAGGTGCAGTTCTGCAACTCGATCGCGCCGTTCCTCATCAACTCCCGGCTGCGTCCCGCCCTGCGGGCGGCCGTGGAGGCCGGTGCGCGGCGCGCCTACATCGTCAACGTCTCGGCGATGGAGGGACAGTTCGGCGGCAGGCGCTACAAGGGCGCCGGCCACCCGCACACCAACATGGCCAAGGCCGCGCTCAACATGATGACCCGGACCTCGTCGGCCGAGCTCTTCGAGTCCGACAAGATCCTGATGACCGCCGTCGACACCGGCTGGATCACCGACGAGCGCCCGCACCACGAGAAGCTGCGGATCGCCGCCGAGGGCTGGCACGCACCGCTCGACCTGGTCGACGGGGCCGCGCGGGTCTACGACCCGATCGTGCTCGGCGAGCGGGGCGAGGACCTCTACGGCTGCTTCCTCAAGGACTTCCAGCCCGCCCCCTGGTGAAGCCTGCCCGGCTGAGTTCTGGCGCGGCTCAGACCTCGAGCCAGGCCAGCACCGCGAGCACCCGGCGGTTGTCGTCGGGGGCGAGGGGCAGGTCGAGCTTGGTGAAGATGCTGTTGGCGTGCTTGTCGACGGCCTTGGACGTGATGAAGAGCCGGGCGGCGATGGCGGCGTTCGACCGGCCCTCGGCCATCAGCCCGAGCACCTCGCGCTCGCGGTCGGAGAGCCGGTCGACCGCACGTGCCCGGGGCCGCGCCATGATCGCGGAGACCACCTCGGCGTCGAGCACGGTGCCGCCGCCGGCCACGCGTCGTACGGTGTCGACGAACTCGCCGACGTCGCCCACCCGGTCCTTGAGCAGGTAGCCCACGCCACCTCCGCCGCCGGCCAGCAGCTCGCGGGCGTAGAGGTGCTCGACCCACTGGGAGAGCACCACGACGGGGAAGCCGGGCCGGGCCGCACGGCACGCGATCGCGGCGCGCAGGCCCTCGTCGGTCAGCGTGGGCGGCAGGCGTACGTCGAGGATCGCGGCCTCGGCGTCGGGGTCGGCCAGGGCCACGTCGAGGTCGGGGGCGTTGTCGACCGTGTGCAGGATCGTGAAGCCGTGCGCCACCAGGATCCGGGTCAGCCCGTCGCGGAGGAGGGCGTTGTCCTCGGCGAGGACGACTCGCACGGCACCTCCAGCGTGACCAGGGTGGGACCACCCGCGGGGCTCGACACTCTCACGCTGCCGTCGAGGGCCGCCAGCCGCCGCGCCACCCCGCGCAGCCCGGTGCCGCCCGCCGGGTCGGCCCCGCCCCGCCCGTCGTCGCCCACGACGACGACCAGCAGGTCGTCGCGGCGCTCGAGCTCGACCCACGCGTGCTGGGCGTCGGCGTGCTTGGTGACGTTGGCCAGGCACTCCAGCACGGCGAAGTAGGCCGCGGTCTCGACCGGCGCCGAGGGCCGGTCGGACAGGTCGCCGCTCACCGTGACGGGCACCGCGAGGTCGAGGGCGAGCGCCTGCACGGCACCGGCGAGGCCGCGGTCGGCGAGCACGGGCGGGTGGATGCCGCGGACGACGTCGCGGATGTCGCCGAGCGCTGCCCCCGTCGTGGTCGAGGCCTCCGTGAGCAGCTCACGCGCCGCCGACGGGTCGGTGTCCATCAGCGTGCGCGCCAGACCGAGGTTCATCTGCAGCGCCACCAGGCGCGCCTGCGCCCCGTCGTGGAGGTCGCGCTCGATCCGGCGCAGCTCCGCCGCGGAGTCCTCGACCGTCTCGGCGCGGGTCTCGGTGAGCACCTGGACCCGCTCCTCGAGCAGCTCGTGGCTGCCGCGGCTCAGCAGGCGGGCGTCGGCGACCGCGCGCAGCCGCATCAGCTGGGGCGTGGCGAACCACCACAGCACGAGGGTCACGACGCCGATCATCAGGACGACCACGACCAGCGACACCGCCAGCCCCACGCTCGCCGAGACCAGGCCCCACGCCAGCTCGCGCCACGTCATCGGGTCGCGGCCCCAGGTGCCGAGCCGCTGCAGGATCGGCTGGTCGTCGGGTAGCCGGTCCGCCGGCACCGGGTGACCCAGGGTGCGGGCCGCCATCGCGCGGTGGCGGTCGGCGATCCAGCGCAGGAGCGGCAGCCCGAGGAGCAGGAACGGGATCCCGACCACCAGCAGCGCCGTGCCGCCGCCGACGGCGACGAGGGCGACCGCGAGCGCCGTCGGCACGGCCAGGGCCACCTGCGCCAGGGCGTACCCGGTCAGCCGCAGCGGGCTGGGTCGAAGGTCCATGGCTCCATCCTCACCGATCGGCCCGAGGCCGTCGGTGGGGTTGACCCCACCTCGGAGCGGGAGGTGACACCCCTGCCGTCGACGCCGATCGCGACCACCGTGGAGGTCGAGGCGGTCTGCGAGGACGCGGACCCACCCGACCCACACACGAATGGAGCACGGCGATGGCAGCCGACCTGATCACCCGGATCCCGCAGCGGGCCGCCCGCTGGAGCGCCGAGCACCCGTGGCGCGCGATCCTCACCTGGCTGGCCCTGGTGGCCGCCGCCACCAGCCTGGCGGTGCTGGTGCCGACGAAGGAGGCGCAGCCGGCCGACTACCGCATCGGCGACTCGGGGCGCGCCGACGCGATGGCGGAGCGGGCCGGGCTGGGCGACCCGGACACCGAGCTGGTGCTGCTGAGCGGCGACGCGGCCACCCTGCCGGACGCCGCGCGCCAGGTCGCGCGGCAGATGTCGCGTGCCGAGGGGGTCGCCGACGTGGCCCCGCCGGTCTGGAACGACGACCGCACCGCGATGCTCGTGGCGGTCTCGCTGGCCGACGGGGCCGACGACGCCGCCCCGCTCACGGAGGTGACCGAGGCTGTCGCTGCCGAGCACCCCGACCTGTCGATCCGCCAGACGGGCGGGCTGAGCCTGGACGAGGCGATCAACGACCAGGTCGCCGACGACCTCTCCTCGGCGGAGGGCATCAGCCTGCCGGTGACGCTCGTGCTCATGCTGCTGGCGTTCGGCGCGCTGATCGCCGCCGGGATCCCGGTGCTGCTGGCGCTGGGCAGCGTCGCCGCGACGATGGGCATCTCCGCGGTGGTCTCCCACCTGGTGCCGGCCGAGCCGACGGTGGGCTCGATGATCGTGCTGATCGGCATGGCGGTCGGGGTCGACTACTCGCTGTTCTACCTCAAGCGTGAGCGCGAGGAACGGGCCCGCGGGCGGAGCACGCTCGACGCGGTCGAGATCGCGGCCCGCACCTCCGGCCACTCCATCCTGGTCTCGGGCTTCGCCGTGGCGGCGTCGATGGCGGGGCTGTTCCTGGTCGACGTCGTCACCTTCACCTCCCTGGCCATGGGCGCGATCATCGTCGTCGCCGTCGCGGTCGTCGGCTCGATCACCGTGCTGCCCGCGCTCCTGGTCGCGCTCGGCCGCTGGGTCGACCGCCCCCGGGTGCCGCTGCTGTGGCGCCTCAACCGGCGCATCGGCGCAGGTGGGATCAGCCGTCGCGTCCTGGCGCCGGTCCTGCGCCGCCCCGGCCTGGCGCTCGCCGGCTCGGTCGCGGCCGCCGTCGCGCTAGCGGTGCCGGCGCTGGGCATGACCATGCACGCCGCCAACCTGGAGACGCTGCCCACCGAGATCCCCGCGGTGCAGACGATGCGCTACGTCGCGGCGGAGTTCCCCAGCGAGGGCACGACCGTGACCGTGCTGGCGCGCGGCGCGGGGTCCGCGGCCGCCCTCGGCCGGCTGGCGACCGCGTCGGGCGACGCCCGGTTCTCCGAGGTGCCCGACGGACTGGTCACGGCCGAGGACGGCAGCACGTCGTCGCTCACCCTGGCGCTGCCCTGGCCCGACTCCGACGAGCGCACCGACGAGGCGATCACCGACCTGCGCGAGCGGCTCGCCCCGGCCGCGCTCGGCGCGGAGGGCCTCACGTGGGCCGTCGGCGGCGACGCCGCGTCCAACCTCGACTTCGACGAGCACCTCAGCACGTGGATGCCCGTGGTGATCGGCTTCGTCCTGCTGCTGACGCTGCTGATGATGGGCATCGCCTTCCGGAGCGTGCCCCTCGCGCTGGTCTCGACGGCGCTCAACCTGGTCTCGGTCGGGGTGGCCTTCGGCGTGCTCACGCTCGTCTTCCAGCACGGCTGGCCAGAGGGCCTGCTCGGCTTCACCAGCCCCGGCTTCGTGATCGACTGGATCCCGCTCTTCGTGCTCGTCGTGCTGGTGGGGCTGTCGATGGACTACCACGTGTTCGTGACCGGGCGGATCCGCGAGCTGGTGGGCCAGGGTCTGCCGACGCGGCTGGCCGTCGAGCGCGGCATCCGCGACAGCGCCTCGGTCGTGACCAGCGCGGCCGCGGTCATGGTCTCGGTGTTCGCGATCTTCGCGACGCTCAGCATGCTGGAGATGAAGATGATGGGCGTCGCGCTCTCGGTGTCGATCCTCCTCGACGCCACGATCATCCGGCTGGTCATGCTCCCCGCCGCCCTCGTGCTCCTCGGCGACCGCGTCTGGTGGCCGCGGCGCCCCGCGCCGCCGGCGGGCGAGGTGGTCGTCGCCGAGAGGGAGACCGAGCCGGAGCTCACCCCGGTCGCGTAGACGCGCGGACACCATCCCGTACCCGCCGCCCGCGCCCAGCGCCGCGCCCCGCTCACCTGCGGGGCGCGGGCCGACTCATGCCCGCGCGTCCACGTCTCATCGCTGGTTGACTGCCTCCATGAGCGCACTCGAGACCGCCGAGGAGTTCCACGCCCGCGTCGCCGCTGCGACCGACGAGGAGGGCCGGCTGGCCGTCGCGATCGAGGAGATGCCCGGTTGGGACATCTTCCCGTTCGAGCTCGACGGCCTGCGCATCAAACCGCTCGAGCCCCTGTCCGACAGCGAGCCGCCGCGCGCCGGCGAGGACCCGGCGGACTGCGCGTGCCAGCAGCCCGAGGACCCCGAGCGGGCCGCGCGCCACGTGTGGAGCAACGAGCGGTGGGTGCTGGCCGACGCCGGCATGAAGCTGCCCGTCACCCTCATCCTGCGTCCGCGCGCCCACCACGACCTCGCCGACCTGCCCGACGACCTGGCGGCCGAGATGGGGCTGCTGATGGTGGCGGTCACCGCTGCGGTCGAGAGCCTGCCGAGCGTCGGACGCTGCCACGTCGGTCGCTACGGCGACGGCGGCGCGCACCTGCACCCGTTCTTCTTCGGGCGTCCGGCGCGGATGCCCCAGCTGCGCGGCTCGTGCGTCCTGGACTGGGAGGAGAACCTCCCGGCCGTCCCGGAGGACGTACGCCGTGCCAACGCCGCGCACGTCGGCCACCGGCTCGTCGAACGCGTGGGCGGCACCGGCCCGGCGTGGGAGCGCCCCGCGCTGTAACGCCGTGTCCACCGCTGTACCCACCCCCATGCACGGGGGTGGGTACAAGCACGAACCCGGCGTTACAGCGGTGACGGAGGCGCGCATCGGGGGCGCGAAGGAGGCCGCGGGGGGCGCGGCGGGGGCGGGAGCAGGGCCGGCGAGGTCAGCCGGACATGCCTCCGCCGTCGAAGGAGCCGCCGTGGCCGCCGTGACCGCCGAAGTGCCCACCGCCGTGCCCGCCGCCGAGTCCGCCGCCGAGGGAGGCGCCGCTCCACCCGGCACCGGGCGTGGGTCGGCGCAGATCGGGGTTGCCCGGCACCAGGATCGCGTCGAGGCAGGCCGCGAGGACGACGACCAGCACGAACCAGGTGGCCGCGGTCCCCACGACGGCCATCCGGCCACCCTCGTTGAGCAGGACGACCGCCTCGGCGATCGCGACGAGCGCCACCGCGACGGCGGCGAAGACGAGCCACGCCGTGCGGGCGTGCGGGGCGAGGCGACGCGTCAGGGTGCGCATGCGGCCAGTGTGCTCCCGCGCGGCCGGGTACGCCAGAGGCTCTCCGGGCGAGCCCGCCGCCCCGAGACGCGCGCGGAGGACGGCGCGGAGGACGGCGCCAGGCACGGCGCGAGGGACGGCGGGCGGCTCAGACGGGCTTCGTCGTCTCGTGGGTGGTGACCACGTCGTGGGCCGCCGCCCACTCCCCGATGTCGCGCTTCTCGATCGCCGCGGCCATCAGGTCGGGGAAGAGGTCGGGCGTGCACGCGAACGACGGGACGCCGATCTCGGCCAGCGCGGCCGCGTGGTCGGCGTCGAAGGACGGCTGGCCGGAGTCACTGAGCGCCAGCAGGGCGATCATCGTCGCGCCGGAGCCCACGACCGCGCGGGCCCGGCTGATCATCTCCTCGGCGATGCCCCCCTCGTAGAGGTCGCTGATCAGGACGAGCACCGTGTCCTCGGGCTGGGTGATCCGGCCCTGGCAGTAGGCCAGGGCGCGGTTGATGTCGGTGCCGCCGCCGAGCTGCACGCCGAACAGCACGTCCACCGGGTCGTCGATCTCGTCGGTCAGGTCGACCACCTCGGTGTCGAAGACGACCATGCGGGTGCTCACCGACCGCACCGAGGCCAGCACCGCGCCGAAGACCGAGCTGTAGACGATCGACTCGGCCATCGACCCGGACTGGTCGATGCAGAGGATGATCTCGCGCTCGACCTGGGTGGAGCGGCGGGCGTAGCCCACGAGCCGCTCGGGCACCACGGTGCGGTGCTCGGGCAGGTAGTGCTTGAGGTTGGCGGCCACCGTGCGGCGCCAGTCGACGTCGCGCATCCTCGGCCGGCGGGTCCGCGCCGATCGGTCCAGCGCCCCGGTGACGGCCTGGACCGTGCGCTGGCGCAGCCGCTGCTCGAGCTCGTCGGTCACCTGGCGCACGACCGCCCGGGCCGTCTCGCGCGAGTGCTCCGGGATCACCCGGCCGAGCCCGATGAGGGTGCTGACCAGGCCGACGTCGGGCTGCACGGCGCGCATCATCTCCGGCTCCAGCAGCATCTGCCGCAGCCCGAGCCGCTCCATCGCGTCGCCCTGCATCACCTGCACGACCGAGGAGGGGAAGTAGGTGCGGATGTCGCCGAGCCAGCGCGCCACCCGCGGCGAGGAGCCGCCGAGGCCCGCCTTGCGGCCCCCGTCGTAGAGCGCGGCGAGGGCGCCGTCGCGACGGCCGTCGGCCTCGCTGAGCGCGACGGACTCACCGCCCGGACCGCTGAGGCCGTCGGCCTCCTGGCCACCGAGGACCAGCCGCCACCGCGTCAGGCGGTCGCGGCGCGCGCCGTCGCCCCGCTCGGGCTGCTCAGGCTGCTCCGTCATGCGCCACCGCCTTCCAGCCGACGAGCCGGGCCACGGCGTGCAGCGCCGGACGCGCCTGCTCGAGGTCGAGCCGGCTCGTCTCGACGGTCGCGGCGGCACCCGGCGCGCCGAGGCGGGAGAGCTGCTCGCCGATGGTGCGGCGCTCGGGCGGGCTGAAGCCGGCGAACGTACGCCGCACGAGCGGCAGCAGGTCCTCGAAGTCGTCCTCGCCGAGCCCGGTGATCCAGGAGTCGACGAGCCCGAGCAGCGTGACGTCGTGGACCAGCAGCACCGCGTCACCGGCCAGGAACCCGTCGAGCCAGGCGGCGGCCTGGGGTGCGGAGGCGGCGAGCGAGAGCCGGCGCGCCATCCGGTGGGCGGTCGTGTCGGCGTCGAGCCGGCCCGCGTCGAGCAGGATCCGGGTGGCGCGCCCGGCGACACCCCCGGCCACGTGGTCGGGCGCGGACAGGGCCTCGAGCGCCTCGGTCCAGGCTCCGTCGAGCTCGGGGTCGGCGAGCAGGGCCAGGCCACGCTGGGCGCCGGCGACGGCCGTGACCATCTGTGCCGCGGCGTCGTCGTCGAGGCTCGCGCACGCCATCGGCAGACCGAGGCAGGCGCGGACCACGGTCGCGCCGAGCACCGTGCGGACGCGGGCGGTGTCGACGCCGCGCACGTCGCCGTAGCGGCAGGTGCGGGCCAGCGGCTCGACGGTGGCCAGCAGCGCGGGCACGTCGTGCTGGACCGCGGCGCGGGCGTCCAGCGCGTCGAGGACGGCCTCGATGCCGTCGGGCAGGTCGGCGGTGAGGCAGGCGCTCACCAGGCCCGCCAGCGAGGTGAGGTCGCCGGACCGGGCGGCCCGGTCGGCGGCACGGGCGGCCGCCGCGGCGGCGATCGTGGTGCCCCACACGCCGGCCTCGACGAGGTCGACCGCCAGCTCGGGGCGCCACTCGAGCGTCCAGCTCTCCTTGAACGTGCCGGTGGTCCGGCCGGAGTCGGCGGCCTCGCCCCACGGCACGCCGAGGAGCTGGAGGCGGTGGAGCAGCACGGAGCGGGCCAGCTGGCTCTCGCGCCGCAGGTCGAGGTCGACCTGCTGCGCCACCGCGGTCGGCCTGAGCCGCAGGCTGCGCTGCTGGCGGGCGAGGTCGGCCGCGAGCGGGACCACGGGCGCCGACTCCGGCACCGACCCGAGCTCCTCACCCACCACGAGGCGGCGGTGCACCAGGTCCAGCGGGAGCCGGGACCCCTCGCAGAGCACGGTCTCGGCGGCGTCGTCGAGCTCGCTCAGACCGACCGAGGGCCGGCCGCGGACCGTCGCCAGGGTCTCGGCGAGCCGCGCGGCCTCGACCACCGACGCGGTGGAGGCGTCGAGGCGTTCCTCGCGCAGCGTGCGGGCGACGCGCACGAGCCACGAGGTGGCGAGGTCGCGCGGGTCGGGGTCGGGCCTGCTGAGGTGGTCGAAGAGGTGCTGGTACCACCCCGGCGCGCTGACCCCCGCGCCGTAGCCGGAGGAGTAGCTGAGCCGGGCGGACGTCCACGGCGTCCAGGCCGCGGCCACCTTCGTGCGCGGCAGCCGGGTGATGAGGTCGGTGTCGCGGCTGGCGGGCGGGAAACCGGCCGGGACGAGCACGGGTGCGTGCCACGCGCCGCAGACCACCGCGATCCGCGCCTCGGGTGCCGCCTTGATCTCGGCCCGCAGCACCTTGCGCATCCACTGCTCGCGTCGCGCGTTGTCGCGCACGTCGGGGTCGTCGTCGCCTCGGGTGTCGGCGGCGCGCACCGCGGCCATCGCCTCGAGGATCGCCGCGAAGCGCTCGGCGGGCGAGTCGTGGCGCTGCTCGACGGCGTCCTCCCACCAGCGCTCGGCGTCGTCGTAGCCCGCGGTCGCGGCCAGCGTGCCGATGGGGTCGAGGCGCGCGGGCGGGACGGGCGGGGTGTCGGCGGGCTCAGGGCCCTCCTCGAGCTCGTCGTCGCCGCCGTCGTCGTCCGCCACCACCTCCGGGACCGCGGCCGACGCCTCCCCGGCCAGCGCGAAGGCGTGGGTGGCGGGCAGGTCGAGGAAGCGGACGGGCACGCCGTGCGCGAGCGCCCAGCGGGCGGCGACCCACTCCGGCGAGAAGTGCGCCAGGGGGTAGAAGATCGCCTGCCGCGGCTGGTCGACGGCGTACACGAGGCCCGCCACGGGCGGCACCATGTCGGCCTCACCGAGGAGGTCGACGACAGCGTCGAGCTCGGGGCAGCCCTCGATCAGCACGAGGTCGGGCACCCGCTCCTCGAGCGCGGCCCGCACGGCCCGGGCGGAGCCGGGGCCGTGGTGGCGCACGCCGTAGACGTCGACAGGCACGGGCGACTCAGCCCAGGTCCCGGCAGGCGCGGTAGAGGTCGCTCCAGTCCTTGCGGTTGCGCATGACCGTCTCCAGGTACTCCTGCCACACCAGCCGGTCCTGCACGGGGTCCTTCACCACGGCACCGAGGAGACCGCCCGCGACGTCGTCGGCCCGCACCGTGCCGTCGCCGAAGTGGGCGGCGAGCGCGAGCCCGTTGGTCATCACCGAGATCGCCTCGGCGGTCGACAGGGTCGCGCTCGGCGACTTGATGGTCGTGCGCTGGTCGGTGGTCACGCCGCTGCGGAGCTCGCGCATGACGGTGACAACACGGTGGATCTCCGAGAGCGAGGCGAGGTCGGCGGGCAGCTCGAGCGAGGCGCCCAGCGCGCTGACCCGGCTCCGGACGATCTCCACCTCCTGCTCCAGCGAGTCGGGCAGCGGCAGCACGACGGTGTTGAAGCGGCGCCGCAGCGCCGACGAGAGGTCGTTGACGCCCTTGTCGCGGTTGTTGGCCGTGGCGATGACGTTGAAGCCGGGTCGCGCCTGGACCTCCTCGTCGAGCTCGGGCACCGGCAGCGTCTTCTCGGACAGGATGCTGATGAGGGCGTCCTGGACGTCCGACGGGATGCGGGTCAGCTCCTCGATGCGGGCGATCGCGCCGGTCTCCATCGCGCGCATCACCGGTCCCGCCACGAGGGCCTCGCGCGAGGGCCCCTCGGCGAGCAGCCGGGCGTAGTTCCACCCGTAGCGCAGCGCCTCCTCCTGCGTGCCGGCCGTGCCCTGCACGACCAGCGTCGAACGGCCGCTGATCGCCGCCGCGAGGTGCTCGGCCAGCCACGACTTGGCCGTGCCGGGCACACCGAGCAGCAGCAGCGCCCGGTCGGTGGCCAGCGACGAGATCGCGACCTCGACGAGCCGTCGCTGGCCGACGTACTTCGCCGAGATGCGGGTGCCGTCGGGCAGCTCGCCCCCCAGGACGTAGGTCGAGACCGCCCAGGGCGAGAGGTGCCACGAGGGCGGCCGCGGACGGTCGTCGACGGCGGCCAGCGCGGCCAGCTCGTCGGCGTACGCGTCCTCGGCGTGCTGGCGCAGCACGTCGGGCGTGGGCGAGGTGGTGGTCATCTGAAGGCCTCCGTCAGGGATGTGCGGAACGCGTGGAGCTGCAGGGTCTCGGTCAGGGCGCGGCGCAGGTGGGTGGCGTCCTCGGGCAGCCGCGACAGCGCGGCCTCGACCTCGGGCGCGAGGGCCGGGCCCAGCGCGACCGGCAGGAGGGGGGCCGCGGCGTGGCCCAGCGCGAGGTCGGCCTTCGCGCCCTGGATCCGCTGCAGGACCGCACGCCCGAGGTCGTCGGGCCAGGGCCGCGGGGCGCTGGTCAGGAGGCCGCGCAGGTCGCGACCGCCGGAGGGGCGCGCGACCCAGTCGGTGAGCAGCCGGGCCCGCCGCTCGTCCGGCAGCAGCCAGAGCAGGCGCGGGTCGGGGACGCCGTGGTCGACGCAGGCCACCGCCCAAATGGTGTCGCGCCGGTCGACGACGACCTCGGTGAGCCACGCCAGCACGTCGGCGTCGCGCACCATCTTCAGCGTGGCGGCGGGTCCGTGCCCGGTGATGTCGGTCCAGGTGGAGAGCGGTGCCCCCCGCACGACCTGCGCGAGCCACACGGTCGGCGGCGGGGCGGCACCCGGCGCCGGGGCGGTCAGCCCGTCGCGCACCGCCGCCTCGTCGGGGGCGTCGGGCACGTCGACCTCGAGGTGGCGCGAGAACGTGCCGCGGACCTGCACCAGGCGGCGCAGCCGCTCCGCCATCCGGGCTGCCCGCGCGCTGTCGGGCAGCCGGTCGAGCATCGCCGCCGCCGCCTCGCGCACCGACTTGGCCCGGTCGTCCAGCGCCCGCTCCAGGAGCGGCTCGTCGTCGGTGGAGAGTCCGGGCCCGAGGGCGCGGAGCGCGTCGGCGCGCACCTTCGCCGACACCGTGGCCCACTGCGCGTCGAGCAGGTCGCGGGCCACCGCGGGGTCGGCGCGGCGCCCCAGCGCGAACGCCGTCACCGCGTCCGCGCTCGACATCGTGGGCCACGCCTCCACCCAGTCGACCGCGACCTCGACCGGGGCGTCCTCGTCACCTGCGAGCACGCCCGCCCAGGCCTCGTGGAGGCCGGCCAGCCAGCGCCCCCGCGCGCCGATCGCGGCACCGAGGGCCGCGACGACCCGGCGTCGACCGGCCGCGAAGTCGAGCAGCGCCGGCAGCAGCGGCCACCGCACCCGCTGTCCCGCGGCGTCGGCCAGCCGCAGCCACTCCACGACCAGCTCGTCGCGCGCGGCCTTCGACACCGGTGACTGGGTGAGGAGCAGGGTGAGCAGCTGGGTGGCGCGGTCGCCGGCAGGCGGGCGGTCCTCGTCGGCCGCCCTCAGCCCGCCGTCCACGGGCGCCGGCAGCACGGCCCCGCCGCGGGTCAGGGCGTCGACGAGCGCCGCGCTGCTGAGCAACCGGTGCTCGGCCGACTCCTCGGCAGCAGCGAGCGCCAGCTCGTCCGGCACGGCGGGCGGCTCGCGGCGCGCGCTGCCGACGAGCGCGGCCGTGGCCACGTCGGCGAGCCACCTGTCGACGCCGCTCACAGCGCCAGCACCTGGTCGTCCAGCCACACCGCGAGCGGTCGGAACCGGCCCGACTCGACCTCGCCGAAGACGTCGACCGGGTCGCCGCCGCTCACCGCGAGCAGGGTCCACACCGCCGCGCCGTCCACCAGCGGCAGCGAGCCGGTGTCGTCGCTGACGCGCCACCCCTCGCCCTCGCCCTCGGGCACGAGGCGCACGCCGGCGAGCGGGGCCGGGTGCAGCTCGCGCCACGGCGTGCGGCCCAGCGACTCCGCGGCGGCGGCGTGCACCTCGGCCAGGCTGGTGCGCCCGGGCAGCCCGGTCACCGGCACGGCACCCGTCGGCGGGTCGCGGAACAGCGCCCGGCGCGGCGTCGTACCGGGGTAGCGGGAGACGACGACGTCGAGCCGGGCGCCGCTGAGCTGCGGCACGGCGAGGGCCTGGCCGTAGCCGGCGAAGTCGAGGACGGCCACCACCTCGCCGTCGTCGTGGGCCAGCCAGGTGCGCTGCTGCTGGAGGCGACCGTCGTCGGTGCGCACGGCGCCGAGGACCGTCCAGGGCCCGGGGCGCGCGTCGGCGTCGCGCACCTCCTCGCTCGACTGCGACCACCCGACGGCGATGCGGACCTCGGCCAGCTCGACCTCGTCGAGGTCCTCGCGCCCCTGCCACGCCGACGTGACGGTCCACCACCGGCCGAGCTCGCCCAGGAGGTACGCCGCCCAGTCGGGGCGGGCGTGCACCTGCGAGCCCGCCTCGCGGACCCGCTCGGCGAGGGCCGGCAGCTGGGCGTCGACCAGGCGCGCGGCGGCGGTGTCCCAGTAGGAGTAGGGCTGGTTGCGCGCGGCCGCCAGGCCGCCGCGGACGAGGTCGGCGAGCCAGAGCCGGAGGTCCTCGACGCCGGCGTCCATCCGCGCGAGCCGCTGCTCCAGCCGCCTGGCCCGCGCGGCCGGGTCCGGGGCGCTGTCCGGCGCGCCGTCCGCGGACGCACGGGGGGTCGCCCCGGCGGCGCGCCCGGCACGCTGGGCGGCCCACTCGTCGGCGAAGGCGGCGATCTGGCCGGACTCGTCGATGACGCCCTCCGACCACAGCATCAGCAGGGCGAGGGCGTGCTTGCAGGGGAACTTCCGGCTCGGGCAGGAGCACCGGTAGGCGGGACCGACGAGGTCGACGCTGACCTGGTAGGGCGTCTTGCCGCTGCCCTGGCACTGGCCCCACACCAGCACGTCGCTGCAGCCGGTCTCGCGCCAGGGGCCGGGCAGCGCGAGCCTGCGCGCGGCCGCCAGCGAGGACGCGTCAGGCGCGACCTCGCTCACCTGGCTGGCGGTCCATCGGGTCATGGCGCGCACATCACACCACGAGCGACCGACACGGGACCGGGGAACGACGTCCCCTCGACCGGAGCACGACCTAGGCCCGGGTGCGCGCCGCGTCCCAGAGCCGGCGGCACGCGCGCACGTCCTGGCCGTAGACCGCGACGAGCTCGGCCGGGAGGCCGTCGGGTTGCGCCGCGAGGAGGTCCTCCAGGGCCGTGTAGGCCTCGAGGAACGCCGCCGTGTCGGGGTCGGAGACGTCGGTGGAGGCCGAGGAGGTCAGGGGCGCGAGCGGGTCGGTGACCGCGCGCGTCCACTCCTCCCGGATCGCCTCGTGCCGCTCGCGCGAGACCGCCAGCAGCCCGGAGAGCGAGGGGTCGCGGGTGACGCCGTCGCGTCCGCTGCCGCCGTCGTCGTACGACGCCTCGAGCCGGCCCACGTCGCGCCGCGCCCGCTCGCGCAGCAGCCACAGCGCACCGAACCCGACGGCGTCGAGCACCAGCAGCACCGGGACACCGACGGCGACCACGTCGAGGGTGAGGAACAGCGGCACGAGGAACGCCGCCTGCAGGGCGAGCAGCACGAGGGCGACCCCGGTGACGGGGTAGTCGGCGCGGACCTTCATCCGGTCGGCGCGCACGGTGCCGGGCAGCACGCGCGGGCGCTCGGGCGCGGTGCGCCAGGGGACGAGGTCGCTCACCCACCCGACCCTGCCATGCCCGGCTCCGCCGACGACGCGGGACTCAGCGACCGAGGTTGAGGAGCACGGTGAGCAGGACCGAGAGCACGACCGAGACGGCGATCATGACCAGGCAGCCGAGCCCGCCGCCGACGGGCCGCACGCGGAGCGGCGCCACGTCAGTCGCGGCCGCGCTCGGCGTGCGGCGCGTAGTAGTCGGCGTGCTTGAGCCGTGCGTCCTCGGCGGCCCACTCGGCGTCGTCGTAGTCGGGTGCGGCCTTCACCTGGTCCTTGGTCATGCTGATGATGACCCGGCGGGCCTCGTGGTCCATGCCGACGACCACGCCGGCGGGGATCACCCGCTTCTTGCCGAGGATCCAGAAGCCGGTGTCGACCACCAGCCACTGCGCGGCGGTCTCGACGCTGGCGGAGTCGACGGTGCCGATGCTGCCGCCCTCGGCCTCCACCTCGTAGCCGACGAGGTCGCGGTCCTCGCTCCACGTGCTGTCGCGATAGCTCCACACGATGTCGTTCACAGCTGCCTCCTCATCCGGCGGGACGTGACGTCTCGACGCAACCACGACGCGGCCACCGCGAGCACCACCCGACGGGGCGAGCCGTCAGTCCGAGCCTGAGTGCCCGCGCAGCAGCTCGCCGAACGGGGTGACGTCGGGCTCGACCTGCGTGCCGGGGGTCCGCCGCGGGCGGGCGGCGAGGTCGGGGGCGAACCCGCCGACGGCGTACGCCCCCTGGCTGAGCACCGCGGCGGCCAGCTCGGCCGCCGCCCGGGTGATCCGGTCGGCGAGGCCGTGGCTGCCGAAGTCCTCGGTGGCGGCGAAGACCCCGGTCGGCACGACGACCGCGCGGAGGTAGGCGAAGAGCGGGCGCAGCGCGTGGTCGAGCACCAGCGAGTGGCGCGCGCTGCCGGCGGTGGCAGCGATGAGCACGGGCGTGCCGGTCAGCGAGTCCTTGTCGAGGGCGTCGACGAACATCTTGAACAGCCCGCTGAAGCTGGCGTTGAAGACCGGCGTGACCGCGATGACGCCGTCGGCCGACGCGACCGCCTCCCGGAGCCCGGTCAGGCGCGGCGAGGCGATCCCGCCGGTCACCATGTACGAGGCCAGCTCGGCGGCGAGCTCGCGGACCTCCACGAACTGCACCTCCACCGACTCGCCGCGCGCGCTCACCTGGGCCGAGGTGGCCTCGGCGAGCTGGTCGGCCAGCAGCCGGGTGGACGACGGGACGGTCAGTCCCGCCGCCACCACCACGATGCGTCGGCTCATGCGCTGGCCCCGGCGGCCTGCTGCGCCTCCGCCTGCTCCTCGGCCGCCCGGGCCTCGATGCGCGCCCGGGCGGGCTCGACGAGGTGGTGCGGCGCGTCGGGGCCGGCGGCCACGAGCGAGGTGTGGGTGGGCGGGTCGCTCGGCACGTGGGCGGGGCGGCGGCGCTCGAACTCCTTGCGCAGGACCGGCACGACCTCGGTGCCCAGCATCTCGACCTGCTCGAGGACCAGCGACGTCGGCAGACCCGCGTGGTCGACGAGGAAGAGCTGGCGCTGGTAGTCACCGACGTAGTCGGCGAAGCCGAGCGTGCGCTCGATGACCTGCTCGGGGGTGCCGACGGTCAGCGGGGTCATCTCGGTGAAGTCCTCCAGCGACGGGCCGTGGCCGTAGACCGGGGCGTTGTCGAAGTAGGGCCGGAACACCCGCTTGGCCTCCGCCTCGGAGCCGGCCATGAAGACCTGCCCGCCGAGGCCGACGTAGGCCTGGTCGGCGGCGCCGTGGCCGTAGTGCTCGAAGCGCTCGCGGTAGAGGCGCACCATCTGCTCGGTGTGCTCCTTGTTCCAGAAGATGTGGTTGTGGAAGAAGCCGTCACCGTAGTAGGCGGCCTGCTCGGCGATCTCCGTGCTGCGGATCGAGCCGTGCCACACGAACGGCGGCGTGCCGTCGAGCGGCGCGGGCGTCGAGGTGTAGCCCTGCAGGGGCGTGCGGAACTGGCCCTGCCAGTTCACGACCGGCTCGCGCCACAGGGTGCGCAGGAGGTGGTAGTTCTCGATCGCGAGCTTGATGCCGTCGCGGATGTCCTTGCCGAACCAGGGGTAGACCGGGCCGGTGTTGCCGCGGCCCATCATCAGGTCGACGCGGCCGCCGGAGAGGTGCTGCAGGAAGGCGTAGTCCTCCGCGATCTTCACCGGGTCGTTGGTGGTGATCAGGGTTGTGCTCGTCGAGAGCAGCAGCTTCTCGGTCTTCGCCGCGATGTAGCCCAGGTGGGTGGTGGGCGAGGAGACGACGAAGGGCGGGTTGTGGTGCTCGCCGGTGGCGAAGACGTCGAGCCCGACCTCCTCGGCCTTGAGCGCGAGCTGCGTCATCGAGCTGATGCGCTCGGCCTCGGACGGCGTGCGCCCGGTGGTCGGGTCCGTGGTGACGTCGCCGACGCTGAAGATGCCGAACTGCATGGTGTCCTCTTCCCAGAACGTGCGTAGTGGTTGAACTTTCTACGACCTCCAACGAGGTGGGCAGGACAAGTATTCCGCGGAATCGCCGGAGGGCGTACGACGTTGGGCCACCGTCCGGGCGCACGCTCGGAGGACCCAGTCGCGAGAGGAGCGACGATGACCGACTTCACCCCGTTCGAGGAGCTGCTCCGCGGGCACGCCGGACTGCTCGAGGACTCCACCCACGACCGCTGGCTGCGCGCGCAGGCGCTCTTCGAGGAGCGCTCCTACCGCGAGGCCGCGGCCCTGCTGACCGAGCTGCTCGACGACCCGGGCGAGGTGGTGCACGAGCTCACCGACGTCCGCCTGCTGCTCGCGCGCTCCCTCTTCCACTCCGCCCAGCTCGACGGCACCATCCGGGTCGCGACCGAGCTGCTCGACCACGACCCGAACGAGCCCTACGCCCACCTGCTGCTGGGCCGCGCGCTCCAGCGCCAGGGCCGCAAGGACGAGGCCCAGCCGCACCTGCGGCTGGCCGAGCTGCTGGGCGGGTACCGATCCTGAGCCCCAGGACCCCGGCGCCGTACGACGTCCGCTGGCACGCCGCCGGCACCACCAGCAAGCGAGCGCTCGAGCTCCATGCCGCCGCCCACCTCGGGGTGACGGCGGACGTCGTGAACAGCGGGCGGCTCTGTGCGCAGTGCGGGTCGTCGCGGCACGGGCGGCCGTGGCTGCGGGCCTACGGGGTCACCCACCACGTGTCGCTGTCGAGCTCCGGTGGACATCTGGTCACCGTCCTGGCGGATGCGCCCGTCGGCATCGACGTCGAGTCGGTCGCCGACGTGGCGCGCCGCTGGGACGCCGGCCTGGTCCTCGCCCCCGGCGAGGACCCGGCCACCGACGTGGACCGGGCGCGTGCCTGGGTGCGCAAGGAGGCCGTGCTCAAGCAGCGCGGCACGGGTCTGTCGACCCCGATGACCGAGGTCGTGCTGGCCGACGAGCGGTGGCACGACCTGGTCGCCCCCGACGGCTACGTCGCCGCGATCAGCGTGAGCGCACGACGCTCGTAGACCCGGTCGTCGAACATCAGCGCGGGCGGCCTCCGCGCCGTCCACGGCGGGGGTCGAGCGGACCATGGTCCGCTCGACGCCCGGCATGCCGGGCGTCGAGCGACCACGAGGGTGTCCTAGTCCTCCTCGGCGCAGCTGGCGCCGACCTCGGGCAGCGTCAGGCCGACCAGGTAGCGGTCGACGTGGCGACGGATGCACGCGTTGTAGAAGTACGACGTGTGCGTCGAGCTCGGGCCGCTCCGCTCGGTGAGCAGCCGGCCGCTGTCGAGCTGGCGGGCCAGGGCGACCGCACCCGGGTAGGGGGTGGACGGGTCGCCCTGCGAGCCGACGACCAGCACCGGCGCCGCGCCCTGGGCGTGGTAGTCGCCGTCCCAGTCGCTCGGCGGGTCGGTCGTGGGCCACGAGCTGCAGGTCGCGCCGTTGGCGCCGTCGTAGATCGGCGGGCCGAGCACCAGGCCCGGGCCCAGCCGGGGCGCGATCCGGGCGCTGCTCAGGGCGTAGCGCCGGAAGTCGGCGCGCGACACGGTGCCGGCCGAGTCGGTGCACTCGATGGCGATGTTGGTGGCGCCGCCCGCGCCGATCAGGTCGGCGTTGCTGATCGCCGGCGTGCCGGCGTCGATCGCCGCCAGCAGCCGACCCGTGTCCTTCCAGGCCGCGCGGCCCGAGCCGGTCTGGAGGTAGAGGAGCTCGGCCACCGTGTAGCCGTTGGTCACCGCGCGCTTCGCACCCTTGCCCTTCACCAGCGGCGTGGCGTCGAGCCGGTCGATCAGGGCGTCGACGGCACCCTGGGCGTCGCCGTCCCCGAAGGAGCACGCCGCGGCGTGGCCCGAGCACCAGGACAGGAAGGCGTCGACGGAGCGCTCGGAGGCCCGGGCGTTGAGGCGGAGCAGGTCGAGGAAGCGGCCGCCGTACTGCCGCGGGTTCACCGAGCCGTCGAGCGTGAGCGCTCGCACGCGCGTCGGGTAGAGGTCGGCGTACACCGTGCCGAGGAAGGTGCCGTAGGAGAAGCCGAGGTAGCTCAGCTGCTCGTCGCCGACCGCGGCGCGCAGCAGGTCGAGGTCGCGCGCGGCGTACTCGGTGCCGGTGAGGTCGACCAGGTCGCCGCTGGCCCGGCGACAGCTCGCTGCGTACGCCGCACCGGTGCGGAGCGCCCGCTTGACGGCCGCCCGCGTGACGGCCGGGTCGCCCTTCGCGCGGTCGAGCCGTCGCACCGTGCGCTGGGGGGACTCGCAGGCGATGGTGGGAGTGCTGCGGTTGGTGCCGCGGGGGTCGAAGCCGACCAGGTCGAAGTGCTCACGCAGCCCCGCGAAGATCGGCGAGGTCCCGACGGCGGCGGTGAAGTCGACGCCCGAGCCGCCCGGACCCCCGGGGTTGAGGAACAGGGTCCCGATGCGGTCGGAGCCCGTGGCGGGCAGCCGGTCCAGCGCGATCGTCGCGGTCCCGGCCTGCGGGTGCTCGTAGTCCAGCGGGACGTCGTAGGTGGCGCACTCGAGGTCCTTGCTGCCGCGGACGTCCGACCCGCACGCCTGCCACGCGACCGCGGGCACCGACCCGGGCTCGGCGCCCGGCTCCGGCGGGTCGCCCTGGGCCGAGGAGCCCGAGGCCGACGCACCACCCTCCGCCACGGCCCCGGGCGGCGCGGCGAGCAGGGCCGCGGCGAGCGCGGCGGCGCCGAGCAGCGCGGCTGCGTGGCGGGCGACCAGGACGGATCTGTGACGGACGTTCATGACGGGCTCCTCGAGATCAGCAACGTCCCTCGACACTAGGACCCGCCGGGCCCGCTGTCACCCGCCCTCAAGGGGCCTTGCGGCGGGCTCGGAGCACGCAGTCCGGCTGTAGTCCGGCTGTCCAGCCGCCGTCCACGGCGGGGGTCGAGCGGACCAGTGTCCGCTCGACGCCCGCCATGGCATGCGTCCAGCGTCCACGAAGGTGTCCTAGTCCGTCGGCTCGGTGAACACTCGTGCGCGGGCGCCGTTCCGGCGCGACAGCGGGCGGGCCGGGCGCTGATGCTGGGTGCGTGACCAGCCACGGCGACGTTCGCTACGGAGATCAGGGCGGACCGCTCGCGATCGCCCACCGCGGGGGCGCCGCCCTCGCGCCGGAGAACACCCTCGCGGCCTTCGGGCGCTCCACCGCCCTCGGGCTGACCCACCTCGAGACCGACGTCCAGGTCACCCGGGACGGTCACGTCGTGTGCTTCCACGACACCACGCTGGCGCGGGTCACCGGCCACCCCGCCCGGGTCGGAGACCTCACCCTCGCCGAGCTCCGGCGGCTGCGGGTGGCGGGGACCGAGCAGGTGCCGACCCTCGCCGAGGCGATGGCGTCGTTCCCGGCCGCCCGCTTCGCCGTCGACCTCAAGAACGAGGCGGTCATCGCGCCGATGGCCCGACTCCTGCGCACCCGGCCGGGCTGGGCCGACCGGGTCCTCGTCGCGGGGGCGTGGAACCGCTGGCTGCGCCGGCTCCAGGACGAGGCCCCGGGCGTGACCACGGCGCTGGGGTGGCGCTCGCTGACGTCGCTGATCGCGTGCGCGCGCGGCGGCGTACGTCCCGTGGGCGTGCGGTCGGGCGGGGCGTTCGCGCACGTGCCGCTGCGCCTGGGCCGGCTGCCCGTGCACTCCGAGCGGGTCATCGCGCGCGCCCACGACCTCGGCATCCGGGTGGTCGTGTGGACCGTCGACGAGCCCGCCACCATGCGCTCGCTCCTCGACGCCGGCGTGGACGGGATCATCACCGACCGCCCCGACCTGCTGCGCGAGGTGCTGGTCTCGCGCGGCCAGTGGGCCCGACCTGCTCCGTCCACCGCCCCGAGCCCCCTGCACCTGTAGCCGCTGCCCTCACCTTGAAACTGATACCCCCTGGGGGTATCGTGGAGGCATGAGCGAGCAGCACGGTCACCTCGAGGGCAACGACGAGGCCAAGGCCGCCCACCTCAAGCGGCTGCGCCGCATCGAGGGGCAGGTCCGCGGGATCCAGCGGATGGTGGAGGAGGAGAAGTACTGCATCGACGTCCTCACCCAGGTGTCCGCGGCCACCAAGGCCCTGCAGGCCCTCGCGTTGTCGCTGCTCGACGACCACATGGCCCACTGCCTCGTCGACGCCGCCCGCCAGGGCGGAGCCGCGCAGGAGCAGAAGCTGAAGGAGGCCTCCGAGGCGATCGCCCGCCTCGTGAGGTCCTGAGTCCCGAGGCTCGCTGCGCTCGCGCCTCGACCACCGATGAAGGGAACACCGACATGAGCGAGTCCACCACCTACACCGTCACCGGCATGACCTGCGGCCACTGCGCCGCCTCGGTCACCGAGGAGATCTCGGAGATCACCGGCGTGGAGTCCGTCGACGTCGTCGTCGAGACCGGCGCGGTCACCGTCACCAGCGCCGCGCCCCTCGACGAGTCGGCCGTCCGCGCCGCCGTCGAGGAAGCCGGGTACGCACTGACATGAGCACCCCGACGCGCGTCGCCGCCTTCGTCACCGCCCTCGTCGCCGCCTTCGCGGTGGCGTGGGGGGCCGGGCGCGTGGTCGGGCCGGTCGAGGCGGAGCCCGCGCCGGCCGCCCACGACCAGATGAGCGGCCACGACGAGGAGGGCGGCGACGCCCACGCGAGCCACGGCTCCGCGGTCGCCGACGCGACCGGGCTGACCGCGCGCGACGACGGCTACACCCTCGCGCTGGCCGACCGGACGCTGCCGGCGGGCCGCACGCGCCTGTCCTTCCAGGTGCTCACCTCGGGAGGCCGGCCGCTGCTCGACTACGCGCGGGTCCACGACAAGGACCTGCACCTGATCGTCGTACGCCGTGACCTGACCGGGTTCCAGCACGTCCACCCGACCCTCGACCCGACGAGCGGCACGTGGTCGGTCGACGTGCGCCTGACGCCCGGCGTGTGGCGCGTGGTCGCCGACCTCACGCCCGAGGGCTGGGACGGCATCGTGCTCGCCGACGACGTCTCGGTGGCCGGCGACTACCGTCCCGCACCGCTCCCGGCCGACGACCGCACCGCACGGGTCCGGACGGACGAGGGCACCTACGAGGTGAGGCTGGACGGTGACACCGCACCCGGCGCGAGCACGGTGCTGACCACGACCGTCGAGCTCGACGGCGAGCCCGTCACCGACCTCGAGCCCTACCTCGGCGCCTTCGGCCACCTCGTGGCGATCCGCTCCGGCGACCTGGGCTACCTCCACGTCCACCCCGAGGAGGGGCCCGCCGGACCGGAGATCGACTTCGCGACGGCGTTCCCGACCGCCGGGACCTACCGGCTGTTCCTCGACTTCCAGCACCGCGGCCAGGTGCACACCGCCGCGTTCACCGTCGAGGCCGGCGGGACGCCCGCCGACGACCACGCCGAGGGAGGCGACCATGAGCACTGAGACGAGCACTGACACGAGCACCGACACCTCGACCGACGTCGAGCTCGCCATCACCGGCATGACGTGCGCCTCGTGCGCGAACCGCATCGAGCGCAAGCTCAACAAGCTCGACGGCGTCACCGCCACGGTCAACTACGCCACCGAGAAGGCCAAGGTCACCTACCCCGGCTCGGTCTCCACCGACGACCTGCTGCGCACCGTCGAGGCCGCCGGCTACGCCGCTGCGCTCCCGACGCCGCCGTCGGCCGAGGTGGACGGCGAGGTCCCCGAGCGCGACCCGCTCCTCCAGCGTCTGGTCGTCAGCGCGCTGCTCAGCGTGCCGGTCGTGCTGCTGGCGATGGTGCCGGCGTGGCAGTTCGACCACTGGCAGTGGGCCTCGCTCGCGCTGGCCGCCCCGGTCGTGGTGTGGGGCGCGCTGCCCTTCCACCGCGCCGCCTGGACCAACCTGCGCCACGGCGCGACCACGATGGACACCCTCGTGTCGGTGGGCGTGCTGGCCGCCTTCGGCTGGTCGCTGTGGGCGCTCTTCCTCGGCACGGCGGGCGAGCCCGGGATGACCCACCCGTTCCGGATCTCGGTCGAGCGCACCGACGGCGCCGGCAACATCTACCTCGAGGCCGCCGCGGGCGTGACGACGTTCCTGCTCGCCGGCCGCTGGCTGGAGCACCGCTCCAAGCGGCAGGCCGGGGCCGCGCTGCGGGCGCTGCTCGAGCTCGGCGCACGCGACGTCGCGGTCGTTCGCGGCGGGGTCGAGACGCGCATCCCGGTGGACCAGCTCGTGGTCGGCGACGAGTTCGTCGTGCGCCCCGGCGAGAAGGTCGCCACCGACGGCACCGTGGTCGAGGGGACCTCGGCGGTCGACGCCTCGATGCTGACCGGCGAGTCCGTGCCGGTCGAGGTCGGGGTCGGCGACACCGTCATCGGCGCGACCGTCAACGCCGGCGGGCGGCTGCTGGTCCGCGCGACCCGCGTGGGCGCCGACACCCAGCTCGCGCAGATGGCCCGCCTCGTCGAGGACGCGCAGAACGGCAAGGCCGAGGTGCAGCGCCTCGCCGACCGCGTCTCCGGCGTCTTCGTGCCGGTCGTGATCGGCCTCGCGGTGGCCACGCTCGGCTTCTGGCTCGGCGCCGGCGGGTCCGCGACCACCGCCTTCACCGCGGCCGTCGCGGTGCTCATCATCGCCTGCCCCTGCGCGCTGGGCCTGGCCACGCCGACCGCCCTCATGGTCGGCACCGGCCGCGGCGCCCAGCTCGGCATCCTGATCAAGGGCCCCGAGGTCCTCGAGTCGACCCGCCGCGTCGACACGGTCGTGCTCGACAAGACGGGCACCGTGACGACCGGCGAGATGACCGTCCACGAGGTCGTGGCCGCCGACGGCGAGTCCGTCGACGACGTACGCCGTCTCGCCGCCGCCCTCGAGTCGGCCTCCGAGCACCCGATCGGCCGCGCGATCGCGGCGTACGCCCCGTCCTCCTCCCCCGCGACACCTGAGGACGTGGTGGGACGATCCGGGCCGGCGGCACTCCCGCCACGTCCTCAGGTACCGGCCGTGGAGGGCTTCACCAACCGCGAGGGCCTCGGTGTCGAGGGCGTCATCGAGGGCCACGCGGTCGTGGTCGGCCGCCCGAGCCTGCTGGCCGACTGGTCGCAGCACCTCCCCGAGACGCTGTCGGCAGCCGTGGACCGCGCGCAGGCCGAGGGCCTGACCGCCGTCGCGGTCGGCTGGGACGGCCGCGCCCGCGGCGTGGTCGTGGTCGGCGACACCGTGAAGCCGACCTCGGCCGAGGCGGTCGCCCGGCTGCGCGCGCTCGGCCTGACCCCCGTGCTGCTGACCGGGGACAACGAGCGCGCCGCACGCCACGTCGCGGCGCAGGTCGGCATCGACGAGGTCGTCGCCGACGTCCTGCCCGCCGACAAGGTCGCCGAGGTCACCCGCCTCCAGGCCGCCGGCAAGGTGGTCGCGATGGTCGGCGACGGGGTCAACGACGCCGCCGCCCTGGCCCAGGCAGACCTCGGGCTCGCGATGGGTACCGGCACCGACGTCGCCATCGAGGCCAGCGACCTCACCCTCGTACGCGGTGACCTGCTGGTCGCGGTCGATGCGATCCGGCTCTCCCGGCGGACCCTTGCGGTGATCAAGGGCAACCTGTTCTGGGCCTTCGCCTACAACGTCGCCGCCCTCCCCCTCGCCGCCGCCGGCCTGCTCAACCCCATGCTCGCGGGCGCCGCGATGGCGTTCTCCAGCGTCTTCGTGGTCACCAACAGCCTGCGGCTGCGCGGCTTCCGCTCGTCGGTGTCCTGAGTCGCCCGCTCGGCCCGGGACTTACAGGTCGAAGGCGGTGCATGAGGGGGATCCGACGGCCCCGGAATCCTCCTCACCCACCGCTGCGGGCGGGACGGTCGTCACGCCCGGGCTCCTAGGGTGTGCCCATGGGACTCAAGGACCTCATCACGCCGGGCTCCAAGGAGTCCAGGAAGACCCGCGCCGCCCTCGACGCCGCGCAGGACCAGGACGCCGACCCCGGGGCCATCGACCGGCTGGTGACGATGCTCGTCGAGACGGGCCTGCAGGGTCGCGGTCCGCTGCGCCCGGCCGACGAGGCCGCCCGGAAGGCGCTCGCGAAGGCCGACGGTGACGCCGAGAAGGCGATCGCCGCGGTCGCCCGGCGCGCCACGACCAGCGGCGCGGCCGGCGGGTTCCTCACCGGCCTCGGCGGCTTCGTGACGATGCCGGTCTCGCTGCCGGTCAACATCGCCGAGTTCTACCTCCTCGCCACCCGCATGGTCGGCTCCATCGCGACGCTGCGCGGGTACGACATCGACGAGCCGCGCGTGCGTACGGCCGTCCTCCTCACCCTCGTCGGCTCAGACTCCGACGAGGTCCTCAAGAAGGCCGGGATGGCCTCGGCCGGTAGCCGCGCGACGACGTACGCCCTCCGCGGCCTGCCGCCCGCCGCGCTGATGGTGATCAACAAGGCGGTCGGCTTCCGGCTGATGCGCGGCGTGAGCGAGAAGCTCCTCGCGCGCCTCGGCCGCGGCGTCCCCCTCGCCGGCGGGGTGGTCGGCGGTGGCATCGACGGCTTCATGATGAAGAAGATCGCCGACCAGGCGATGAAGGAGTTCCCGCCCCTCGGTGGTTGAGGTGCGAGGAGCGCCAGCGACGAGCCTCGAAACCCCCCGTCGCGTGGTTTCGAGGCTCGCTGCGCTCGCACCTCAACCACCGAAGGAAGCGGGCGCTCGCACCTCAACCACCGAAGGAGAGCAGGCCCTCGCACCTCAACCACCGAAGGAAGCAGGCCCTCGCACCTCAACCACCGAAGGAAGCAGCCCTCGCACCTCAACCACCGAAGGCGCCCAACACCGCTGCGGGGTCGAGCACGAGGTGCCCGGCGAGGTGGCGGGAGGTGACGCGGTGCCAGCAGTTGCCGGGGAGGCCGGGGGTGAGCAGGGCCAGCCCGGTGCCGTACTTCGAGATCCGCGCCGGGCGGTGGCCGAGCTCCCAGAGACGGCGGTCGAGCGGGCCGGGGGCGGCGGTGGCCGACTTGGTCTCCACGACGAGCAGGTCGGTGACCTCGGCGGTGCCGTGCCCGGAGACCCAGCGCAGGTCGCGGTCAACGGTGGCGCGGCCGGCGCCGCCGGGCAGCAGCAGGGTGGTGCGGGCGTAGGAGGTGTGCAGCGTCGGGACGAGCCCGTGCGGGTCGACGCCGGTGACCCGTGCCGAGCGGAGGCGCTCGCGCACCCAGGGGCCGCACTGCTCGGGCACCGAGAGCCGGTCGCCACCCGGGTGCGGCAGCCGCTCCTTGACAGTCTCGCCGCGGCGTCCGCGCGTCTTCACCTCCAGCCAGCACGCGCCGGTGTCGACGTAGACCCGGGTGCGGACCTTCCAGCGGCGCCGCCGGCGGTGGGCGGCCGAGGTCCAGCTGTCGAGGCCGACGGTGTCGAGGTACGTCGAGCGGTACTGCGACTCGCGGCGCCCCTCCACCTCCAGCACGCGCAGCCCGGGGATGCCGGTCAGCAGCACGTCGAGGTCGGGGGCCGGGACGACGTACTTGCGGTCGACGCGGGTGAGGAGCGCGGCCTGCGCGTCGAGCTCGGCCAGCGTGACCGTGGGCAGGTCGTCTACCTCGCTCATCGGGTGAGGACCGCGGTGTCGTGGCGCTCGGCGCTCGGCATCACCGGCGCGGGCGTGGGGGCGTAGTGCACCTCGACGGTGGTGGTGTCGTTGACCAGGTCGACACGGATCGGCGTCACGCGGGTGACGCGGGCGTCGAGCAGCAGCTCGAGGCGCTCGACGAGGGTCGGCTCGTCGGTGATCGCGGAGTCGAGCACGACCAGCTGCCGCAGGCCGGTGCCGTGGAGCAGCTTGCTGTCGGCGACCGCGAGGACGCCGACGAGCGCGACCATGAGGGTGACCGACATCGCCGGGTCGGGCGTGCCGAGCCCGCCGAGCAGCCCGATCGCGAGCGCGGCGAAGTAGTAGGCGATCTCGTGCTGGCCGAGCTCGTCGGAGCGCAGCCGGATGATCGACAGCACGCCGAAGAGCCCCAGCCCCAGCCCGACCGTGGCGGCGCTGCTGGACAGCACGATCGTCACCGCCAGCACGCCCATGTTGACAGCGACGAAGGCGGTGACGAGGTCGGCGCGGCGGTGGCGCGGGTAGTAGACGGCGAGCGCGAGCACCAGCACGGCGACGAGGTCGACGGCGGCGAGCAGGTAGGTGGGGTTCATCAGCGGAGGTCCTTCGGGTCGGTGTCCCCCGAGGCTCGCGCCCGGACCTGTCGCGCACCTGCACCCGACCTGTGCCGCCTCTGTGAGACCACCCCTCTGCGAGAATCGACCTTCGTGGACGGACCCCTGCCTCTCGCACTCATCTACGCCTCGCTCGCGTTCGCCGCGGTCGTGCTGGTCTACGTCGCCCTCGCCCGCACCCCCGACTGGGGCCTGCTCGGCTTCGCGAGCGTGATCGAGGTCGCCTCGCTGGTCCTGCTGGTCCTCGCCGCGACCCAGGTCGGCGACGCCGACCTCGCGGGCGGGCGGGTCGTCACGCTCTTCGGCTACCTCCTCGCCGCCCTCGTCCTCCTCCCGATCGGCTTCGTCTGGTCGCTGGCCGAGCGCAGCCGCGGCGCCACCGCGGTCCTCGCCGTCGCCGGCCTCACCCAGGCCTTCGTCGTCGTCCGCTCGCTGCAGGTGTGGCCGTGACGAGCGACCCGACCCCAGCCCCCCGGCCGTCCACGAAGTCCGGCGCCGGACGCGCGCTCGTCGCGGTGTACGCCGTCTTCGCCCTCGCCGCGACCGCGCGCTCGCTGGTGCAGCTCGGCACCAAGGCCTCCGAGGCACCCCTGGCGTACACGCTCTCCGCGATCGCGGGCCTGGTCTACATCGCGGCGACCCTCGGCCTCGCCGAGATCGGCCCCTCCCCCCGCCGCCTGGCGATCGCCGCCGTCGGCTTCGAGCTCGTCGGCGTGCTCACCGTCGGCACGCTCACGCTGCTCGACCCCGAGCTGTTCCCCGACCAGACCGTGTGGTCCGACTACGGCGCCGGCTACGGCTGGCTGCCGCTGGTGCTGCCGTTCGTCGGGCTCGCGTGGCTCTGGCGCACGCGACCGCGCGGCCGTGGCTGACGCCCGGGCGCGCCTGTGCCTGACGATGATCGTCAAGGACGAGGCCGCCATCGTCGAGCGCTGCCTGGCCGCCGCCGCTCCCTGGATCGACGCCTACGCGATCCACGACACCGGGTCCGGCGACGGCACCCCCGACCTCGTCCGCTCCTTCTTCGAGCGCCGCGGCGTGCCCGGCCGCGTGACGCACGGCCGGTTCGAGGACTTCGCGCAGGCGCGCAACGACTCCCTGGCCGCGGCCCGTGAGGTCGCCGCGGAGCACGGGACCGACCACCTGCTGCTCTGCGACGCCGACATGGAGCTCGTCGTGGAGGACCCGTCCTTCCGGGAGTCGCTCGACGCCGACGTCCACCTCGTCGACCAGCACTCCGACGGGATGCGCTACGCCAACGTCCGGCTCGTGCGTGCCGACGTGCCCGCGCACTACGTCGGGGTGACCCACGAGCACCTCGACGCCGGCGACGCTCCTCGCGCCGCGCTCACGGGGGTGTGGTTCCGCGACCACGCCGAGGGCTCCAGCCGCGAGCACAAGTTCGAGCGCGACCTCGCGCTGCTCGACCGCGGGCTCGCCGACGAGCCCGACCACGCCCGCTACGTCTTCTACCGGGCGCAGACGCTGCGCGACCTCGGCCGCGACCGCGAGGCGGTGGCCGCGTACGAGCACCGCGCGTCCCTCGGCGGCTGGGAGGAGGAGGTCTGGTACGCGCTGCTGCAGGTCGCGGTGCTGCGCGAGCGCCTCGGCGACGACGACCGCGACGTGCTCACGGCGTACGTCGCCGCCTTCGAGCGCCGGCCCGGACGGGCCGAGACGCTCGTCGAGCTGGCCCGCCACCTGCGCGAGCGCGGCCGCCACGAGCTCGCCCACGTCTTCGCGACCCGCGCGGTGCAGCTCGCGCCGACCGACGACATCCTCTTCGTGCTTCCCGCCTGCTACGGCTGGCGCGCCCGCGACGAGCTGTCGATCTCGAGCTACTGGGTCGGGCGGTACGCCGAGTCCGCCGCGCTCGCCGAGGCCGTGCTCGCGGACCCCGATCTCCCCGCCGACGACCGCCCCCGGGTCGAGCGCAACCTCGCCTTCGCGCGCGAGCGCCTCGACCTAGACTGAGCGCCGTGCCCCGCCTCCTCCCCGCCACGCTCGCCCTGGCGAGCCTCGTCCTCCTCGCGGGATGCAGCGGCGGGGACGGCGACGACGGGCCGTCGCCGACGTCGGCCGCGTCCACCAGCGCGAGCGCCGCGGACACGTTGGTCTCCTCGGGGCTGGAGCAGCTGGCCGCCGGCGACAGCGCGACGGCGCGGGCCACCTTCGAGAACGTGCTCGAGCTCGACCCGGGCAACGTCTACGCCCACTACAACCTCGGGCTGATCGCCCAGGACGCCGGCGACGACGCGGCTGCTGTGGAGGAGTACGACGCCGCACTCGAGACCGAGCCCGACTTCACCTCCGCCCTCTACAACAAGGGCATCGCCCTCGAGCCGACCGACCTCGACACCTCCGTCGAGCTGTACCGGCAGGCGCTCGACCTCGACCCGAAGCTCGCTGCGGCCCACATGCGCCTGGGGTTCGCGCTGCTGCACCTGGGCGAGACCGACGAGGCCGAGGAGCACCTGGCCGAGGGCGTGAAGCTGGACCCGTCGATGGCCGACGTCGAGGCGCCGTCGTACGGCTGAGGCGTCCTCGTCGGCTCCGTCGCCGGGGCCTGCCGCCTCAGAACGCGTAGCCGAACAGCGCCAGGTCGTCGGCGTGCGCGGTCTCGACGAGCCTGCGGCTGGCGACGTCGTAGGACTGCCAGTACGCACGCCCGCGGTCGGTGACGTTGGTGGGCGCAACCGTGACGTCGAGACCCACCAGCTCGCGCAGGTCGGTCTCGAGGTGCTCCATGCGCAGCACGACGTCGGCCTCGGCGACGTGGCCGCGGTTGATCCGTCGCGGGCCCGGCTCGGCCAGGACCTTGGCGAGCCACTCGCCGAACTCCGACGTCACCGCGTCGACGATCCGGTCGACGGCACCCGGCGTCTGGTGGACCCACGAGTCGGGGTCGCGCAGGTCGTGGACCCACCGGCGGCGCGTGCGCTCGTACTCGGCGACGTAGAAGTCGAACGGGTTGCGGGTCGTGGTCACGATGCGCAGGCCGTGGTCGGGTGCCACGAAGCCCGTGGCGACGAGCTCGGTGACGGTGGCGTGCTTGACGTCGATCCCGGCCGCCCGGACCGCGCCGCCGGCCGGGACCTCGGTGACGCTCGGGCGAGCGAGAAGCGCCTCACGCAGCGCGGTGCTGGCGGTGCCGGGCGCGGCGGTCACCAGCACGCCGGCGTCGCTGTCGAGAAGGGCCATCAGCGGCGTACGCCGTCGGCGCGGGAGGTGGGGAGCACGGGGACATTCAACCCGGCGGCACCATGACCCGGTCCGTCGGCGCCGCATGGTCGGGGACCACCGGGGAACGGGACACCACCATCCACCTGCGAGGGGACGACCCATGAGCAACCCGGACGAGACGACGGACAAGCCCGCGACCGAGGAGCGACGCGGGACTCCGAACTCCGACGGTCCCGAAGGCGCCGCCGGCGGGATGGGGTCGAGCAGCGAGTGGGTCGGCCACGCGGGTCCCGGGCAGGTGGGCACGGACGGCCTGCGCGACACCAGCCCGGTGGCCGACTCGGACGACCAACCTCCGGAGCAGAGCGAGGGCGGCGAGGAGCCGAACCCGGACGGGCTGGCGCCCAAGGCGGGCTACCCCAGCAAGGACCCGCGCAGCGAGGACGACCCCTACGAGCCCTGACCCGGGCTGAGCACGAAGTCGGCGACGACCTGGCCGAGCTCGGCGCCGGCGTCCTCCTGGAGGAAGTGACCGGCACCGCGGATGGTCGGGTGGTCGAGCCCGCGCGTGCCCGGGACGAGCTTGCGCAGGATCGGCGCCATCGCGCCCGTGATCGGGTCGCTGTCGCTGAAGGCGACGAGGAACGGCAGCGCGCTCGCCGACAGCACCTCCCACGCGGCCCGGTTGGCCTCGGTCGCGGGGTCGTCGGGTCGGGTCGGTACGAGCGTCGGCAGGGCGCGCACGCCGGCCTTGGCCCGCTCGTCGGGGAACGGCGCGTCGTAGGCCGCCCGGACGTCGTCTCTCATCGGCCGCGCGCAACCCGCTGCGACCAGCCGGCCGACGTCGAGGGTCTCGGCGCTCTCGACGGCGCGGCGGAACTGCCACCAGATCGCCGGCATGTCGAAGTCGCCCGTCGGCAGCCCGGTGTTCGCCGCCACCACGCGGGCGAACCGGTCCTGGTGCTCGGCGACCAGGCGCAGCCCGACCAACCCGCCCCAGTCCTGACCGACGAGGGTGACGTCGCGCAGGTCGAGGTGGTCGACGACCAGCTCGCGCGTCCACCCGACCAGGCGGGCGAACGAGTAGTCCTCGGTCCGGACCGGCTTGTCGGAGCGTCCGAAGCCGATGAGGTCCGGCACCACGCACCGGATCCCCCGGCTGGTCAGCGCCTCGATCACGTGCCGGTAGAGGAACGACCACGACGGCTCGCCGTGGAGCAGCAGCGCCACCGGCCCGCCGACCGGTCCCGCGTCGACGTACGCCATCCGCAGCGTGCCGCCGTCGGGGTCCGCGACCTCGGCGTAGCTCGGCCCCCACGGGAAGTCGGGGACGTCGTCGAACGCGCTGTCCGGGGTGCGGTAGACCTCCATCGCGCCAGTGTGGCAGCACGCCCCGGTCCTACGTCAGCCTGGCGAAGGTGACCTTGTTGTCCGCGTGGGAGGTCATGGCGTAGCGGGGGTCGTGGGCGAGCCGGTGGTGGCGCGGGCAGAGGAGGCGTCCGTTGGTGAGGTCGGTCGGGCCGTGGCGTGACCACGGGTCGTCGTGGTGGGCGTGGCAGCCCGAAGCGGTCGTCTCGCAGCCGCGGGCGGTGCAGCCGCCGTCGCGCAGGCCGAGCGCGATGCGTTGCGCCTTGGTGAAGAGGCGGGCCGTGCGCCCGAGGTCGAGCGGCTGGGACGTGGTGCCGAGGACGACCGGGATGATCCCGGCCTCGCACGCGAGCCGGCGCGCCTGGCCGGCGGACATCCGGGTGCCGTCGTCGAGCAGTGCGGTGGCCTGCTCGCCGAGCAGCTGGTCGAGGGTCATGGTGATGACGACGGTGGCGTTGACCCCAGCGGTCTGCGGCGTCGTGTCGACGGGGTAGCGCTCGACGTACTCGACGAACGCCTCGCCCATGCGCCGGTGCAGCGGCTTCCAGGCGCCGGCCTCGTCGCGCAGCTCGGCGTCGGTGTGCCGGGCGGGGTTGGCGAGGGCGAGGATGTGGCGGCGGAGCATCGCGCCGACGTGGGACGGGATGGTGAACCGGCCGTGGCAGCGACCGGAGCCGTCGTCGGTCAGGACGAGCTCGACGCCGGCGTCGGCGCGCGCCTCCTCCCTCGCCAGGGTGGCGGCCTCCTGCGCCTCGCCGAGCTCGGGCGCCACGACGTCGAGGATGCGGCGGCCGAGACGGCGCAGGGCCTTGGAGTCGTGCTCGGCCGCGGCGGCGAGGAGGTGGTCACGGGCCTGCGCTCGGGCGCTGGGATCGATGATCCGCGTCGCGCCGTCGGCGGTCCGGACCGTGGTGGGGATCGCATCGACGGCTTGGACAATCACCCGGGCCTGCTCCACCCGCAGCCGGCCGTCCGCCAGCGCCCGCCCGGTCGGGGCGTGCAGGTCGTCCTCGAATGCGAGCCCCAGCCTGGTGAGCCGCGCCGCGTCGGCGTGGGTGTGCCGGCTGCGCGCGGCCCACCACTGGTGGGTGTGCCGTGCGCCGGTGGTGTCCCCGAGCCGTCGGCGATCGGCCTCGGCCGCTGCGCGGCACAGCTCGCGGGTCAGGCGGCTCGACGCGCCGGTCAGCTCGTCGAGCACCCGTACGACGTCCGCATCACCGAGTGCGCCGAGTGACACCTCGCCCAGCGCAGCCAGCTCGGTCAGGGTCGCGTCCACGCGTGCCAGCACCTGGCGCACCACCGGTGACTCCTGCGGTCGCGTGCCCGGGGCTTGCCACCCACCGTCGTGGGGTGGCTCTGCACGTACGGCGCTCACATCACTGGCCCTTCCGCACCCCCGTGGGCGCGTCGACAACTACGGTCGTGGGTCAGTGTCTGGAGGAGGATTCAGCCGGATGTGTGGCTCAAGGGAGGACCCGAGCTCGCTCGCTCGAATGCTCTGATCCTAGGCGTCGCCACCGACAACGGACGTCGAGTGAGACCCGACCGTCCACACCCTGGGACCCACCTCGTCAGTCCCGATCGGGTCGCTGCGACTCCCTCAGGTGGTCTGTGGGCACGCCCCCTACGCGGCGGAACGACACGCAGCGTCAACGGACTACCTGATTCAGGTGAGAGCGGTTGCCTCGACGTCGTCCGTCTGGCTTGAGGGCTACTGTCAGCGCCTATCGGCGACCCGGGGAGCACTCATGGCGGGTACTGGACTGCTTCTCGTTCACGGCATCGGAAGTCAGTCGCGAGCCTCTGTGATTACACCGACATGTGATGCCTTGGTGACGTGGCTCCGTCACCGCTACGGAGATGAGGCTGTGACGTTCGGTTTGACCTCACTGCGCCTCGGTGAGGATGCAAGCCAAGGGCCTCCCTCCACCCAATTGCGTTTCCCTGATGGCAACTGGGTGATTGCAGAATCGCGATGGGCAGAAAGCTTCATCGCACCATCTTTCGAGCGCATCATGGGCTGGACGCTGAACTCAGTGCTATGCGCCGCGCGCCTCGAAGCCGGCTATCTACTTGGCCCGGACTGGACTACCGAGCCCGACGACAACGGGGACCTACTGGCACCTGCGCGTCCGTACCGCACCACCCGCGCATTTCGCTACGTCAAGGGACTAGTGGTGCTCGCCGCCCTTCCTGTCACCCTGGTAGCTCTAACGGCGACTTCTATGCTCAGGCTCTTCCCGCCTTTGCGCGACCAGGTGACCCGCATACAGTCACTGCTGTCCGGAACTATCGGCGACAGTTACGTATTCGTTTCTGGTGGCGCTGGACGCGCGGCGATCGTGCAACAGGTGCGCCGTGACATCGAGTGGATGCGCGCACAAGGCGTAGACCGCGTCGTCGTGGCTGCCCACAGCCAAGGCGCAGCAGTGACGTTCGAGGCACTGGACCAGTGGGAATGTCCGCTCGGCGATGCCGAGGCTGACGCTTGTGGCTGCGACCAACTGACAGTGGAGCTCCTGACCTACGGGTCAGGACTGGACAAGCTCACCGCCCTGAGGGATTCGACACGACGACAGACTTTGTCCAGCCTTCTGGCCGCGGCGGTTGGGCTCGTAGGCACGGCCGCGGCGGCGTTCAGCAGCCTTGCCGTCGTCGAAGTCATTACGCGAGGTGTAGACAAACCCGAGACCCTTGCTTTGACCATGGTGGGGGTGACGGCACTGTGCGTGGGCCTGACCGCCGTCGCCTGGTACGCCGCCCTCCTGCGACCGCTGGGACTAGTCAAGCGCGGATGGACCGTCGGCAAGTACGCGCTACTGGGAGGCGCTCCAGCCGTGACGTTTGGTGTCCTTGTTTTGACCTCACCCAGCCTCGGCCCGATGGGCCTGGTCCTGACTCTCGTCGCCGCGGGGCTGGCGAAGAACCTCATGGTCGACGCTAGGAACGATGAGATCTTGAGCGTGCCTGCAATGGCTTCTTGCTGGATCGACGTGCGGTCGACCTCTGATCCAGTAGCGTCATCATCGACGGTTTCACCCACTGGCCGAATCGACCTCGTGGTGCACAACCTCCGTTCCGCGGTCTACGACCACACCTCTTATTGGGACAATTGGTCAGAGTTTCTGCCGATTGTCATCAACGTGATGGCGGGGCGCGGCACATCGCTTGGTGTTCCACGTTTCTGGACCCAGCAAGAGCGGTCGCGTCGATTCGAGTGGACATGGGTGCTCGCAGGAAACCGAGCCGTGTTTGCCGTTCTCTCGCTTTCTACCGTGGTCTGGGCCCTCACCTCACTCCCAGGCATTGGAAGGTGGACGGCAAACAAGTACGGAGCTCTGGCTGGGGTCTTGGGGGATGACGTCGAGCCCGTCACGTCAACGGCGGTGGCCACCCTGATCGGCATCGGGGTTGTCGTCCTCCTCTTCCTCGTCGTCTATCAAGCTCTCGCGACCAGTTGGCACGCTCGGCAGCGCTATACGGCACATAAGCAGGTCAAGCAACTGCAACTCTTGGCTGCGCATCGGGACCAGTGGCCGCGTTGGCGCGCAGCGGTGTCATGCACCCGACTTGGCGTGAGCTCCTCGAGCACTGGGTGGCTGGTCCTAACGACCGATAACGGCGACGACCAATTGCGGTGGTTTGAGGAAGAGAGTGCAGAGTGTGAGGGCCAGGAGCTTCCAGAATCACTCAGGGTCCAGGTTTCCCTTGGGCGGCCAACGATCCGCGTTGGGGATGCCACATTCACCACCAGAAGCCTCCGCGCAGCTTCTCACCTGCGCCGGGTTTACGACCACCCAACCTTTCGCTGATCAAGGCAGGTGCCATGCTCCTGCGGCTCGCCATGGCCGCACCTACCGACCTGCTTCGGCCCGATACTGGTCAAGCGCCGACAGGCGGCCCAACGGGGTAGGTCGCGCGCGAGATAGCCAATTGCTCGCAGAGCTCGCAGACTCCGGACACTGATCGCTCGATGAAGTGCACCTGGCAGAGATCGCCCCACTCGTCGAGACGCTGAATACCGCCACCGTCATGCGGAGCGAACCAACGGGGTTCGACGTACTCGCGGTCCCTGAAGTCGACGTAGCCCTTGCCGATCCAAACTGTTCCTAGGCCGTTCAGCCCGAGAGCGACGTAGGACTCACTTGCCGGAATCCAGATCGAGTTGTGCTCGATACCGACGATCGCTCTTCGATGAGCCTCTTCGCCGCGTCCATGAGGTGCCCGAACGCCTCAAACGCGTCGTCTAGGGAGTCGAAGTACTTCCGCGCGACTCCCGCGATCCCCTTTCTCGCAGCGCGAGCAGTAGCTTCTGCTCGACCTGCTCAGGGATAGAAGGGGTGAGTTCCGAATTGTCTGACAGATGGAGACAAGCACGAATGTGGACCCTGCCGTTGCCGTGCGTAATGAAGAGCGGAACGACACACGAGGCCCCGAGCCGGGGATGGAGGGCGGTCGCCCGGAACCGCGGCAAGATGTCGGCATGGTCATGAACGAGGACGACGTACGGCGGCGGTGGTCCGAGGGACAGCCCTGCCACGGGCTCTGGAGCCTCCTGCCGGGCGTGGTGACCGCAGAGGTCCTCGCCCGGACCGGCCCCGACTTCGTCGTGGTGGACCTGCAGCACGGCGCTGCGGCGGAGGCCGAGCTTCCCGGGGTCGCCGCGGCCATCAGGGCAGCAGGCTCGGTCCCGCTGGTGCGGACACGGAGCCCGCTCTTCGCCGACGTCGGGCGCCCCCTCGACCTCGGTGCCGGCGGCGTCATCGTGCCGAACGTGCGCGACGCCGACCACGCCCGCGAGGTCGTCGCCGCCACCCGCTACGCGCCCGCGGGCGGGCGGTCCATCGGCCGCCTGTCCGGTGGCGCCGACCACCCGCTGGTCATCGTGATGGTGGAGACCAGGACGGCGCTCGACGACCTCGACGCCATCCTGGAGGTGGAGGGCCTGGACGGGATCTACGTCGGCCCCGGCGACCTCTCCCTGTCCCTCGGGCTCGCAGGCGCGGATCGCTCGGAGGAGCTGCGCCAGACCCTGTCGTCGATCATCGCCCGGGCCGTCGCCGCCGACATGCCTCTCGGTGTCCACGCCTACAACGGGGACGACGCCGCTCGGTATGCGGCCGAGGGAGCGACCATCGTGACCGTGTCCGTGGACTCCGTCTCGCTCAGCGAGGCCATGACGCACCACCTCGCCGTCGCTCGTGACCAGGGGGAGACGGGCCACGCCTGATCGCGGCCGGGAGGACACCGTCGCCGGGCGCTAGACGTCCTTCCCACCCGGCTCGGGCGTCACCACGAGCGAGCTGAGCAGATGCTCCATGAGGGGCCACAGCACCGCGTCCTCGGCGTCGACGACGACGTCGATGAACTTGCTCAGCTCGAGCATCACGAAGCCGTGCAGGGCGGTCCACCACTGTGCGGCCACCGCCGCAGGGTCTGCCTCCCGCAGCACTCCCGCCGCCATGCCCCGCTCCATGAACTGCGTGATCTGGACGAACGCGTCCAGCCCGACGACCCGGTCGTCGTGGTGGAGGCGGTGGGCGCCGAGCGTGGCCGAGCCGAACATCACCGCGTAGAGGTCGGGATCCGCCCGGGCGTGCGCGACATAGGCGGCGGCCGCGCGGCGCAGGTCGTGCAGCGGGTCCTCGGTGATGGGCACCTCCGCCACTCGCGCGTAGAGGCGGTCGAAGCCCTCGGCCACCATCGCGCGGACCAGGCCGGGCATGCCGCCGAAGTGCGTGTAGAGCGCCATGGTGGACGTGCCGGCGGCGGCGGCCAACCTCCGTGCGGACAGCGCCGAGGCACCCTCCTCGCGGACCAGGTGGGCGGCGACCTCGAGCAGCCGTCTGCGCACCTCCGCCGACGCGGGGCGCCCGCCTGCGCCTGTCTGGTCCACTCGTCCTGCCACCCTTGCCAGCCTCCTACCACGGGGTTATGGTCCGAATATAACGGCGTTATGGATGGGACGTGCAGCGCCATGCCGAACCGATACCTCACCGACAACTTCGCTCCGGTGCACACCGAGCTGACGGCCTTCGACCTGCCCGTCACCGGACACCTGCCCGAGCACCTCGACGGCCGCTACCTGCGCAACGGGCCGAACCCGGCAGGAGATCCCGGCCCCCAGCACCACTGGTTCCTGGGCCAGGGCATGGTGCACGGCGTCCGCATGGCAGGCGGACGCGCCGAGTGGTACCGCAACAGGTGGGTCAAGCCCTCGGGCGAGGACCACGGGCCGAACACCAACGTGGTCCAGCACGCCGGCAAGACGCTGGCGATCGTCGAGTCCGGACCCACGCCGTACGAGCTGACCTTCGAGCTCGACAGCGTCGGTCGCTGCGACTTCGGCGGCACCCTCGACGTCGGCGGGTCGCAGGGCTACACCGCCCATCCGCACGCCGACCCCCTCACCGGCGACCTGCACGCCATCTCGTACAACTGGGTGCGGGGCACCAAGGTCGACTACACCGTCGTCGGCGCCGACGGCACCGTCGTCAAGCACGCGGAGATCGAGACCGGCGGGATGCCGATGATCCACGACTGCGCCCTGACCGAGCACTACGTGGTGGTCTACGACCTGCCGGTCACCTTCGACATGGGCATGGTGACCGACGGCGTCCCGCGCCTGGCTCGCCTCACGCCCGGACAGCAGCGCGCGGCGTTGGGCGGCAACCCCATGCCCGAGTGGATCGTCGACGCGGTGGCCCGTGGCGAGTCCGTCACGAACCTCGCGGCGCCGCTCCCCTACTCCTGGGACCCCGACCACGTGGCGCGGATCGGCCTGGTGCGGCGCGACGGTGACGGGTCCGACGTGCGCTGGTTCGAGATCGACCCGTGCTTCGTCTTCCACACCCTCAACGCCTTCGAGAGCGGTACGCCGGGCAGCCCGGAGGTCGTCCTCGACGTGGTGCGCCACCCGCGGATGTTCGCCACCGACTACACCGGACCCCACGAGGGCCTCGCGTCACTGGTGCGCTTCACCCTGGACCTCAGCACGGGCAGGGCCCGGGAGCACCGCTTCGACGAGCACGCCCAGGAGTTCCCCCGCTACGACGAGCGGCTGACCGGGAAGCCGCACCGCTACGGCTACACCGTCGGCATGGTCGGTGCCGGGTTCGGCGACACCGTGCTCAAGCACGACGTGGTCGCCGGGACGACCCAGAGCCGCCGCCTCGGTGCCGGCCGCGAGGCCGGCGAGTTCTGCTTCGTCCCCGACCCGGGCTCCGACGGCGAGGACCACGGCGTGCTCATGGGCTACGTCCACGACCGGGCCACCGATCGCAGCGACCTCGTCCTGCTGGACGCACAGACGCTCGAGGACGTCGCCGCCGTGCACCTCCCCGGCCGGGTGCCCACCGGCTTCCACGGCAACTGGGCTCCCCACGCCGGCTGACGCCGACGACGGCCATCGTCTATGCCTCGGAGCACGTCCCAGCGCCCGCCCTTCACACGTGCCGACCCGAGATCCGCATTCTCAGGGCGAGCGGAGCAGGTCGACGTGTGCGTCGCTCCACTCCGCGAAGGACGTGGGCGACATCAGGTTGACCGAGGATGACGTACCGGGCTTCACCGTCACGGAACCGACCAGCTCCCCGACGTTCTGGTCGCCCTCGAACAGATCGACCGTCACGAACACGTCCTGGAAGGCGCTCGTCGGGTTCTCGACGCTGATGGTGCCGGCGAACCGCCCATCGTCCGTCTGCGACACCTCCAGGTCGTCGAACCCCGAGTCCGTCCCTGTGACGCTGCTCGGTCCGCCGCCCAGCACCCCCGGGATGGGCACGGGCTCGCGCCCCGTGAAGCCCGACCAGGCAACGTACGAGCTGACGACGAGCGCGCAAAGCAGCGACGCGGCGAACATTCTCTTGAGACGCTTCATCGATCGATCAGTCCTACTGGGCCTCAGTACGCCTGGTTCGCACCGTACGAGGCCTGCTCGTAGGTGAACCCCTCGAAGACCAGCTGATCGATGAGGCCCTGCAGCGAGAAGCTCGTGTAGTCGAGGTAGTTCTTCGCCGACTTCACCGCCTGCTCGTTCCAGTTGACCTTGAGGTAGTCGACAGCGAATGTCGCATCCGCGGTCGCGTAGTCCTCGAACTCCAGCTGGTCGATCAGACCGGAGCGAGAGAACGCGGTGTAGTCGAGGTAGTTCGCTGCGGCGTCAAGCGCGTTCGACATGGCAGGCGTGATCTTCGAGCGCGTCGGGTCGGCCGGGAACACGTCCTCGGAGTCGGCGACCTTGTCCCCGTCGGAGTCCTTGCTGTAGCGCTCGTCCTTCGGGAAGTCGTCGACTGCGTCGGCGACGCCGTCTCCGTCCGCGTCCCTGCTGTACTCCGCGTTCTTCGGAAAGTCGTCCTGGTAGTCGGGGACGCCGTCCTTGTCGGTGTCCACGTCGTCCTCGGTCTGGACCTTCTTGTCCTCGGGCGCGTAGTCCTCGTCGTCCGTCACGCCGTCGCCGTCAGTGTCCACCGGCTCGGTCTCGGTGGCGGGCTCGACCTCCGCCTCCTGGTCGGCCGACGTCGTGGGCGAGGCCGAGGCGGTCGCTGCAGGCTTCTTGTCGGCAGCATCCGCAGGCTCCTCGTCCGGCGCGAAGCTCCCGATGACCGCAAGAGCGACGACCACGGCAGCGGCGATGGCCCACCAGCGGAAGTACCAGGGCTTCTTGGTCTTCGCCGTACCTCCACTGCCACGACCGTCCGGAGCGCCGAACGATGCCGCGGCTGGACCGGCGGCGGGTCCGGCGGACGGCATCGGCATGGTCTGGTCCGTCCAGCTCTGGCCGTCCCACCACCGCAGCTGTGCGTTGTTCGTCTGATCCGGGAACCATCCAGGTGCGGGCGTGTTCGTAGGCATGGCGATGTCCCCCGTGGTGCTGACTGTGAGTGCGGACCCATCCGCACGCTGAGGATGTCAGGATCACACTGACAAGCGGTGGCCGTCCTCGGAATCGCGCAGAAGTCGTCTCATGAGGTCGCGCATCGAAACGCCTGCGGCATCGCTCCCAGTGGCTGTAGAACATTGCAGCCGTGCAGCACGGTGCTGCACGCGGCAACACGAGCGGGGAGAACGATGGAGTACGTGGTCATCCAGGTGACGCTGAAGGAGAAGTTCCTCGGCACCGGGTCGGGAAACCTCTCCGAGCTCGAGGGCGAGCTCAACAGGCAGGCGTCGAAGGGATACCGCCTGCACACGATCACCACCGCCTCGGCCAAGAGCAGCGGCTTCGGCGGCGGCGACCGGATCCAGGCGACGATGGTCTTCGAGAAGGTGGCCTGATAGACCGCCGGCGGCGGAGCGACGACGGACCGGATCGTTGCGACCACCGCTCGTCACGCACTCTCCGGCGACAGGTCCTCCTCGAGCCGCCCGGGCGGGCTGCCCGAGCAAGGACCCGCGCCGCGAGGACGGCCCTACCGACCCTGACCGCGGCTCAGCGTCGAGCCGGCGACGGCAGCTCGATGGCTGACAGCACCTCCCCATCGGCCCCGGTTGGCCTCGGTGGGATAGCCGTTGGGCGTGGGCGTCGTTGTCCTGGTGTGGGAGCACTGAATCCGGGTCCGGCCCCGTTCGTGGTGACGGCGGCGTGATGGGCGGCCGTGACCTGCCTCGCGCCGATCGCGACCATCGTCGGGCGGACACCGGTGCTGCTGTGCTGCCGGCACACCCGTCGAGCGCCGGCACTGCCCGCAGGCTGGTCAGGGACGTCCTGTCACGCGCGTCGCGCGACGACCTGGTGGAGACGGCGCAGCTGCTGGTCAGTGAGCTGGTGACCAACGCGCTGGTGCATGCAGGCACACCCATCGACCTCAGCGCCTCGGTCGATCGCGACGGTCTGCATGTCGAGGTGGGTGACGGGAGCACCCAGGCGCCCCGTCTGCGCAACTATGCCGCGGCGGCCGGCACTGGGCGTGGAGTCCTCCTGCTGGAGGAGCTCGCCGACCGCTGGGGAACCGACACTCGCCCCGACGGCAAGGCCGTGTGGTTCGACCTGGGCTCGGCAGACGACTCGAGCGAGACGCCCTCGTCGCGCGAACCGTCTGCTGCTCGAGCCGACCCCGCTCGTGGTGAGCCGAGCGGCGACGAGATCGACCTGGTGCTGCTGAACGTGCCGCTCCTGCTGCACACCGCCTGGCAGGAGCACGCCGAGTCGCTGTTGCGTGAATACCTGCTGGCCACTCTCGACTCAGACGACCCGTCGCACCCGCTGGCGGTGCACGCGGCCGCGAGTGACGCGATGTCCCTGCTGCACCAGCACATCCCTCAGCCCCGTCTGGGCCAGAGCCCCGGGGAGCTCATGGCGCACGCTGTCGAGCCCGGGGTCTCGTCGCGGTACGAGGTCGTTCGGATCCCGAGTGCCTCTGTCCCTCACTTCGAGATCCTCGACCAGGCGATGGACGCGGCGCTCGTCCTGGCGGACTCCGGAGCCTTCCTGACTCCCCCGATCCAGCGCGAGATGCGCGAGCTGCGCCGATGGTTGTGCAGGCAGGTCGCTCGCCAGGTCGACGGCGACCCCCCGACCGCGTGGTCCAGCAGCCCGGACGTGGCACATGCCGTCCCGCTGCCACCGGTGTCGCTGACCGCGGAGATGGCAGACCTGGAGGAGCACGCCGTCATCGCCGCGGACGACGCCAACCGGATCGTGGTCGTCAGCAGGCGGGCCTGTGACCTGCTCGGCTACCCCGATCCGGGCCAGCTGCTGGGGCGGCGGCTCGTGGCCATCATCCCAGCCCGCTACCACCAGGCCCATCTCGCGGGGTTCACGCTCCACCTCAGCAACGGGCGCGATCCACTGCTGGGACGGCCGGTCGTCGTGCCGGTGCTGCGCAGCGACGGCACCGAGATGGCCGTCGAGCTGCTGGTCGAGTCGCACCAGGAGCCTGGCGGTCGCCAGGTGTTCGTGGCCACGATGCGCCCGGCGTGAAGCCCACTCGGCGCCCGCGGACGCGCGTCGACCGCGCCGGCGTTCCTGCCGTCATCGCTGTCCGTACCCCGCCCACCGAACTCCGCGACGTCGCTGGATCGATGCGACTGTCTTGGTCAGAGGCTCTCCGGCGGCATGTCCTTCTTGAGCAGCCGGCGGACACGCTTCTGCTTGCGGTCGGGGATCATCGAGCGCATCTCCTCGAGCTTGCCGAAGCAGAGCAGCCGGTCCTCGCCCTCGAGCACGGTCTTGTTGCGCGGGTTCGGGATGACCTGGGGTCCGCGGTGGAGCGTGAGGACGGTGATGTCGCGCTCGTCGAGCCCGGAGTCGCCGAGCTTCTTGCCGACCATGTCGGAGCCGGCGTGCACGACGATCTCGGCGACGCCGTAGCCGGTGGAGACGGTGAGGCGCTGGCGTACGTCGATGTCGGGGAAGGCGACCTGGTTGGCCATGTAGTCGACGATCGCGCCGGCGACGTCGAGCTTGGTGGCGCGCTCGATGCCCTCGAGGCCCGGGGAGGAGTTGACCTCCATCACCTGGGGGCCGCGGCGGCCCTCGAGCATGTCGACGCCCGCGACGCGCAGGCCCATGATCTGCGCCGAGCGGACGGCGACGCGCTCGAACTCCTCGTCGAGCTCGACGGGCTCGACGCTGCCGCCGCGGTGGACGTTGGAGCGGAACTCGTCGCCCTGGGCGACGCGGCGCATGGCGGCGACCACGCGGTCGCCGACGACGAGGGCGCGGATGTCGCGGCCCTTGCTCTCCTTGACGAAGCGCTGGATCAGCACGTTCTGCCGGGTGCTCTGCAGCGTCTCGATGATCGCCTCGGCCACCTTGATGGTGGGGGCGAGGATCACGCCGATGCCCTGGGTGCCCTCGAGCAGCTTGATCACGACGGGCGCACCGCCGACACGCTCGATCGCGGGGATCACGTCGGCACGGTCCTGCACGAAGGTCGTCGCCGGCATCGGGATCTTGTGGCGCGAGAGGATCTGCGTGGCGCGCAGCTTGTCGCGGCTGTTGGCGATGCCGTAGCTCGTGTTGGGCGTGTAGACGTCCATCTGCTCGAACTGCCGCACGACGGCGGTGCCGAAGTAGGTGATCGAGTTGCCGATGCGCGGCAGCACGGCGTCGTACGTCGAGAGCTGCTTGCCGCGGAAGAGCAGGTCGGGCTCCTCGCCGGTCAGGTCGATCCCGAAGCGCAGCGTGTTGAGCACCTTGACCTCGTGCCCGCGCTCGGCGGCCGCGGTGCGCAGGCGCTGCGTGCTGTAGGACCGCGGTGCCCGGGAGAGGATGGCGAGCTTCATGGTGGGTCATACAACCACCTCGCCCCGAGCCGCACCCCACCCTCCTGACAGGATGGACGGGTGTCCTCGCCCCAGCCGCCCGCCTCCCCGGACGACGCCAGCGCGCACGGGACCGCCGCCCAGGTGGTCGTCGGCTGGCGCGAGTGGGTGGGCCTGCCGCAGGCCGGCGTGGAGTGGATGAAGGCCAAGATCGACACCGGGGCGCGCTCGTCCTCGATCCACGCCTTCGACCTCGAGGCCATTTGAGCGCGACGGCGCCGAGTGGGTGCGCTTCTCGATCCACCCGTGGCAGAGGTCCGACGAGGACCACGTCGAGCTCAGCCTGCCGGTCCTCGACCGCCGCGAGGTCCGCTCGAGCAACGGCCAGGTCGAGCAGCGCTACGCCGTCGCCATGGACGTCACCCTCGCCGGGCGCACCATCACGACCGAGATGACGCTCAGCAACCGCGACGAGATGGGCTTCCGGATGCTGGTCGGCCGCGAGGCCCTCGAGCGCGGCTTCCTCGTCGATTCCTCGCTGTCCTACGTCGGCGGCAGGCCGAAGCGGGTCGTACGCCGCAAGAACTGGGGCAGGTAGCCCCTCAGCGCACCTTGATCGGCAGGCCGGCCGGCAGCCGGACCTCGCAGCTCCTCAGCTCCTCGCCCGAGCACCGGTCGCGGTTGGCCTTGCCCTGGATGGTGTCGCGACCGCGGCCGCCGACGAGCAGGTCGCGTCCGCGGGAGCCGGTGATGGTGTCCTTGCCGTCCTCGCCGAAGATGCGGATCCTCGACCTCCGGGCGTCGCAGTCGAGGACGTCGCTTGCGTCTCCGGTCCGGTAGACCGCGAGCGTGTCGTCACCCCGGCGGCCGCGGACGGTGGCGGTGCAGGCGTAGAACCGGATGTCGTCGGCGTGGGCGGTGCCGCCGACGTAGAGGTGCTTCGCGCCGAGGCGCGGGGCCTCGAAGCCGTCGAAGAACGCGCCTACTTCGTTCCCGTCCTGGCGGTAGGTCATCCGGTCGGCGTTCATCTCGACGTCGAGCCGCCTGCCGCCGAAGAGGTCGATGCTGTCCTCGCCGAGGCCGCCGTCGTACCGGCTGGCCTTGCCGCCGATGCTCTCCGGAGAGAGCAGCGTGTCGTCGCCACCGCCGAGGGCGTAGACCTGCGGCCGGTCCAGGACGCCCTTGCCGAACGAGCTGTAGACGTACTCGTCGCGCTCGCTCCCGGTCAGCGACAGCGAGCGGGGGGCGGTGCCGCTGAGCGTGAAGCGGGTGAGGTCGCCGGTCCACGAGAGCACCGGCACGCCGTCCTCTGTCCAGGTCCGGGCGGCGGCGTCGATCGCGATGTCACCGCCGCCGAGCACCGGGACCAGCTCGGCGCTGTCCCCCACGGCGACCTGCGCACCCGCGCCGAGGAAGCCCGACCAGATCAACCGGTTGCCAGCGCCGGCGAGCTGGACGACGTCGGAGTTGACCACCCCGGGCGCACCGGAGGAGACCGTATCGCCGGGCTGGCTGGCGCTGCCGCCGGTCGTCGAGGTGATTACGTCGACGTCCGCGTCGGTGCGGGCCAGGCCCTGGTTCACCCCGGTCGTCACGGAGTCGACCCCGGCCGAGGCGGTGTAGCGGTCGGCCCCCGCGCCGAGGACCGCGTCGATCCGCGCGCGGGACTGCGATGCGTCGACGACGTCGTCGCCGTCGCCGGTGCGCAGCGTCAGGCTGAGTGCGGCCTGGCCGTCGGTGACGCAGACCAGGTCGGCGCCCCCGAGGGTGTCGACGCCCATGGCGCCGTTGGTCACCACGACGTCGGGGCCCTCGGTGCCCATCAGACCCTGCTGGAGGTAGGACCCGACGACCGTGGCGGCCTGCCCCTGGCAGGTCTCACCGGCGGCGCCCGCCGGGGCGACGGGGGCGATGCCGAGGCCGGCGGCCACCAGGCCGATCGCGAGGAGGGGCAGTGCGCGCATGGGGTCTCTTCCGTCGGGGTGTCGGTTCGCCGGGTGTGACGCGGGCCGGCACCTCGAAGTTGTCACACCTGATGGCTGGTTGCACCACAGGGCACCGACAGGCCTGCCTCCGATCGTCGGAGAGATCCCCGACGACTGGAGCCCCCCATGCCTGCACCCTCGCGCCGCGCCGTCCTGATCGGCGGCCTCACCACGCTCACCCTGACGACCGGAGGCGGCGCGTGGGCGCTCGACCGCTACGTCGTCGACCACGTCGAGGTCGCGGACGCGTCGGCGTACGAGGCCAGCCAAGGCAGCGACGGCACCGAGCTCGACACCTCCAACGCCGTCGTGACCGACGACGGTTGGAGCGCGGACGGCACGAGGATCACGGTCAGGAAGGTCACCACCGGGACGGGTGAGGCGACGGTGACCTACTTCGTCGCCGAGCTCCACCTCAGCGACGCGACCGTGCTCCGCTCGGCCTTCGCCCAGGACTCCTTCGGCACCAACATCGTCGACGAGACCTCCGACATCGCCGAGCAGAACGGCGCTGTCCTCGCCATCAACGGCGACTACTACGGCTTCCGCGAGACCGGCATCGTCGTGCGCAACGGCGTGGCCTGGCGCGACGCCGGCGCACGCGAGGGACTGGCGTTCTACCGCGACGGCCACGTCGAGCTCTACGACGAGACCGCCACCACGGCGCAGGCGCGCGTCGACGCGGGCGTGTGGAACACGCTGTCCTTCGGGCCGGCGCTCGTCGCCGACGGCGAGGTGCTCGACGGCATCGACGACGTCGAGGTCGACACCAACTTCGGCAACCACTCGATCCAGGGCGACCAGCCGCGCACGGCGATCGGCGTCGTGGCGGACAACCACCTGCTGCTCGTCGTCGTCGACGGCCGCGACCCCGGCTACAGCGCGGGCGCCTCGATGACCGAGCTGGCCACGCTGATGAAGGGCCTCGGCGCGGTGACCGCCTACAACATCGACGGTGGCGGCTCCTCGACGATGTTCTTCGACGGCGAGGTCGTCAACCGCCCGAGCAACGGCGGCGAGCGCGGCACCTCCGACATCTTCTACGTCAAGGGCTGAGCGGTGCCGTCCCCCACGCTGCTGGTCCCCGCCCACCGCCCCGGACCGGCCCTCCTCGACACGCTCGCCGACCTCCGCGGCGCCCGGCCGACGTGGCACCTGCTCGTCGTCGACGACGGCTCGGGAGCGGCGTACGCCGACCTCTTCCGCCGGGCACGCGACCTCGGCGCCGAGGTGCTCACCCTCGCGGACAACCGCGGCAAGGGGGTGGCGCTGAAGACCGGCCTCGCCCACGTCGCCGCCACCCGGCCCGGCGGCGCGGTCGTGTGCGCCGACGCCGACGGGCAGCACGGGCTCGACGACGTCGTGGCGGTCGGCGACCGGTTGCTCGCCGACCCCGGCGCGCGTCGCGTCGTGCTCGGGACCCGCACCTTCGACGGACAGGTGCCGCTGCGCAGCCGCGTCGGCAACACCGTCACCCGGTGGCTGTTCACCGCCGCGACCCGCACCCGCGTCACCGACACCCAGACCGGCCTGCGCGGCCTGCCCGCCGGGGTCCTGGCGTGGGCCTGCGCGGTGCCGGGCGAGCGCTACGAGTACGAGCTGCAGGTCCTGCTGCGCGCCGCCCGCGCCGGGATCGCGCTCGACCCCGTGCCGATCGCGACGATCTACCTCGACGACAACTCCTCCTCGCACTTCCGCCCGGTCGCCGACTCCCTGCGGGTCTACGCTCCCCTGCTGGCCTTCCTGGCCTCCGCGCTGTCGGCCTTCGTGCTCGACACCGTCGCGCTGCTCGCCCTGCAGGCGCTCACCGGAGACCTGCTGCTGGCCGTCGTCGGCGCCCGACTGACCAGCGCCGGGGTCAACTTCACCGTCAACCGCCGCCTGGTCTTCGAGGGCGGGCGGCGCGTCCGCGCCCGCACCGCGGCGCTGAGGTACGCCGCCCTCGCCACGACCCTGCTCGGCGCCAACTTCCTGCTGCTCAGCACCCTCACCGCCGCCGGCCTCGCCCTGCTCCCGGCCAAGCTGCTGACCGAGCTGGCGCTGGTCTCGTCGAGCTTCGCGGCCCAGCGCGCCTTCGTCTTCGCCCCCCACCGCGGGCTCACAGGAGACGGACAGGACGAGCCCACGTCCGCGACAGGCGCGGCGCACACGATCGAGGCATCCGGTCGCTGACGCGGCCCCTCCTGACTCCCCCGACTCCACCGACTCCACCGAAAGGCCGCCCCATGCGCCACCTCCCCTCCCGCCGGCCCCGGCTCCGCCACGCCGTCGCCGGCATCGCCGCCACCGTCCTGCTGGCCGGTTGCGGCTCCACCGTCGCCTCCGACTCGACCACCGCGTCGGGCTCGACGAGCACCGCCACCAGCGCGGTCGCGACCAGCGACGGCACCACGGTCGAGGAGGTGCTCGCCGACGACGTCGAGGTCGAGACCGGCGACACCGCCTACGACGAGGCCGACGCGACGACGGTCACCCTCGACGGCACGGCGGCCGCGGAGGACCCCGACTCCGACTCCGTGACCTCCGCGGACGGCACGGTGACGATCTCCACCGCCGGGACCTACGTGCTCACCGGCGAGCTCACCGGCCAGGTGGTCGTCGACAGCGCCGGCGACGGCGTCGTACGCCTCGTGCTCGACGGCGCGACCATCACCTCCGAGACCTCCGCCGCGATCGCGGTGACCGACGCGGAGTCGGTCGTGGTCGTGCTGGCCGACGGCAGCGACAACGCGCTGACCGACGCCACGACGTACGCCGACACGGGGGACGACGCGCCCACCGGCGCGCTCTGGTCGAGCGCCGACCTCACCATCGGCGGCAGCGGCGCGCTGACGGTCACGGGCAACAGCAACAACGGCATCGTCGGCAAGGACGGCCTGGTCATCACCGGCGGCACGATCGACGTGACCTCGGTCGACGACGGGATCATCGGCAAGGACTACCTCGTCCTGACCGACGGCACCGTCACCGTCGACGCGGTCGACGACGGCGTGAAGTCCGACAACACCGACGACGCCGGCACCGGGTTCGTGCTCCTCCGGGGCGGCGACCTCACCGTCTCCTCCCAGGACGACGGCATCAAGGGCGTCCAGGTGCTCGTCGCTGGCGGCACCGTCCTCGTCTCCGGCTCGAACGAGGCGATGGAGGGCTCGCTGATCGTCATCGACGGCGGCGACCTCGAGCTGCACTCCGCCGACGACGGCGTCAACGTCGCCACCTCCGACGACTCCGCGTCCACCGACGGCCAGGCCGGTCAGACGGGCGGCGGGATGGGTGGCGGCGGGATGGAGGCCGACTCCTCACTGCACCTCTACGTCAACGGCGGCACCCTCGAAGTGTGGGCCAGCGGCGACGGCCTCGACTCCAACGGCGACGCCACGATCACCGGCGGCGACATCACGGTCTACGGCCCCACCACCGAGGGCAACGGCGCGCTCGACGTCAACGGCACCTTCGACGTCTCCGGCGGCACCCTCGTCGCCACCGGCAGTGCCGGGATGTTGGTCGCCCCGTCGTCGGACTCCGACCAGGCCTGGATCGCCGCCGCGCTCGACACCACGGCCGCCGCCGGGACCGAGGTCGTGGTGAGCGACGAGGACGGCACCGAGGTGGCGTCGTACACCCCCGAGAAGGACTACGCCTCGATCGTTCTTTCCTCCGTCGACCTCGAGCAGGGCGCGACGTACGTCGTCACCGTCGGCGGCTCCTCGACCACCGTCACCGCCGGCGAGGCCCCTGCGGGCAGCGGCGGGCCCGGCGGCCCGATGGGCGGCTGAGCCGTCCCTTCCTCCCTGCCACCTCCACCTCCACGAAAGGCACCACCCATGACCAGCAGCACCCCCCAGCCCACCCCCGACCACACGGTCGGCCACAACCCCGTCCAGCCGGCCGTGGGTCCCGATGCCGAGGTCGCTCCCCGGGCACGCCGCTCGTGGCGCGCCAGCAAGGGCCGCCGGCTCGTCGCCGCCGGCGCGGTCGTCGCCGGGCTCGCGGTCGGCGGCGCCGGCTTCGGCGTCGGGTACGCCGTCGGCCACGACGGCTCCGGCACGACCGGCACCGACCAGGCCGGGCTGACCGGCCAGCAGGGCTTCCCCGGCGGCCCGATGGGCGATCGCGACGTTGACGGCGGCCGCCCGCCGATGGGCCAGATGGGCGGCACGACCGGCAGCGGCGGCGACACCGGTGGGACGACCGGGCAGGAGCCCGACTTCGACGGCGACGGCCAGCCCGACACCGACAGCGGCTCCGGGACCGGCTCCGGGACCGACAGCGGCTCGACGTCCGGCACCGACTCGAGCTCGCAGAACAGCTGACCACCCCGACCGGCCCGCCCCGGCGCTCCTCCGATCCCCCCGGAGGCGCCGGGGCGGGTCTCGTCCCGACTACCCTGAGCGCGTGACGACCTGCGCCCACCCCGACGTCCGGACGGGCGCCTCCTAGTGGCGCGGGAGTCGTTCGCCATCGGCGGCGTGCGGATCCGCTCGGGCTCGGCCCGGGCGCTCGAGCTGCCGATCACCCGCCTGGTCACCGGCGCCGACGTCACCCTCCCGGTGCGGGTGGTGCACGGGCGCGAGGACGGTCCCGCGGTGTGGATCGACGCGGCCATCCACGGCGACGAGGTCGCCGGCGTCGAGGTGGTGCGCCAGGTGATGGCGGGCCTGGACCCCAAGACGTTCCGCGGCACGCTCGTCGCGGTGCCGATCGTCAACGTGCTCGGCTTCATGACCGGCGACCGCTACCTCCCCGACCGCCGCGACCTCAACCGCTCCTTCCCCGGCTCCGCGCGCGGCTCGCTGGCCGGCCGGATCGCCCACCTCTTCATGCGCGAGATCGTGTCCGGCTGCGAGGTCGGCATCGACCTCCACACCGGCTCCGACCGCCGCAGCAACCTGCCGCAGGTCCGCGCCGACCTCGACGACGAGCGCACCCGCGAGCTCGCCCAGGCCTTCGGCGCCCCGGTGATGCTGCACGCCAAGATCCGCGACGGCTCGCTGCGCCACGCGGCCCGCGAGCAGGGCGCGAAGGTGCTGCTCTACGAGGCCGGCGAGAACCTCCGCTTCGACGCGTACGCCGTCGACGCCGGCGTGGTCGGCGTACGCCGGGTGCTGGCCGCGCTCGGCATGACCGAGCCGGTCGACGAGCCGCCGGTGGAGCCGAGCATGGAGTGCCGGGCCAGCGGGTGGGTGCGGGCGCGGCGCACGGGCATCCTGCACCTCGACGTCCGGCTCGGGCAGAAGGTGAGCGACGGCGAGCGGCTCGGCACGCTCTTCGACTCCTTCGGCAAGACGCTGCGCGCCGTCTACGCCAACCGCGACGGCATCGTGATCGGCCGCACCGAGGCGCCGCTCGTCAATTCCGGTGACGCCGTGGTGCACATCGCCGAGTAGGCGTCTGGTTGGCTCGTGCCATGTCGTTCGACGCTCTCCCTCTCGACGTGGCAGCCTTCCGCTCCGGCTTCCCGTCCCTCGCCTCCGGCATCGCGCACTTCGACAACCCCGGCGGCACCCAGACCCCGGCCGTCGTCGGTGAGGCGATCGCCCGCACGCTGACCGGTCCGCTGTCCCAGCGCGGCTCGCTGCTGGTGAGCCAGCGCAACGCCGAGGAGTCCGTCGCCGGCTTCCGCGCCGCGATCGCCGACCTCGTCGGCGGGGTCCCCGGTGGCGTGGTGCACGGCCGCAGCGCGACGGCGCTGACGTACGACGTCTCCCGCACGCTGGCCAGGACCTGGCGGCCCGGCGACGAGGTGGTCGTGTGCGAGCTCGACCACGACTCCAACGTGCGGCCGTGGATGCAGGCCGCCGAGCGCGCGGGCGTCACGGTGCGGTGGCTGCGGCTCGACCCGGCGACCGGCGAGCTCGACCTGTCGTCGCTCGACGCGATCACCGACCGGACGCGCCTCGTCGCGATGACCGCGGCCTCCAACCTCATCGGCACCCGGCCGCCGGTCGCGACCGTCGCCGCCCGCGCGCACGAGGTCGGCGCGCTGCTCCATGTCGACGCCGTGCACCACACCGCGCACGCGGCGCCGGACATCGCCGCGATGGGGGCCGACCTCCTGGTCTGCTCGCCCTACAAGTTCTTCGGGCCCCACTGCGGCGCGCTCGTCGCCGACCCCGCCCTGCTCGAGACGCTGCGCCCGGACAAGCTGGTGCCCTCCTCCGACGCGGTGCCCGAGCGCTTCGAGCTCGGCACGCTGCCCTACGAGCTGCTCGCCGGCGTGACCGCCGCCGTCGAGTTCATCGCCTCCCACGGCACGGGCGACACCCGCCGCTCGCGGCTCGTCTCCGCCGCTGCCTCGATCGCCGAGCACGAGCTGCGCCTGCGGCAGCACATCGAGGACGGCCTCGCCGACCTCGACGAGCACCTGACCCTCCACTCCCGCGCCGCCGACCGCACCTCGACGCTCTTCCTCACCCTCCGCGACCGCGACCCGCTCGACGCGCACGCCTTCCTCGCCGAGCGCGACGTGATGGTGCCGCCCGGCACGTTCTACGCCGTCGAGACCTTCCGCGCCCTCGGCCTCCCCGTCGACTCCGGCCTCCGCATCGGGCTCGCGGCCTACAACGACGACGCCGAGGTCGACCGGTTGCTCGAGGGGCTGACGGCGTTCTTCGGCTGACGGGGCGGGGGGCGGGGCCGGGGCCGGGGCCGGCGCGGGGCCGGAGGCCGGGCCGGGCGCCGTCCGTAGCCCTGCTCGAGCGGACCATGGTCCGCTCGACGCCCGGCATGCCGGGCGTCCAGCGACCACGAGGGTCGACAAGTCCCTTCAACGGCTGAGGCGGAAGGTGCGGGTGCGGGCCCCGGGGACGAACCCGATCCCGCGGTAGACCCGGGCCGGCAGCGGGTAGTCGTCGTCGCCGCGCGGGCACACCAGGCCCTCGGAGGCGCCGAGCGCGCGGGCCGCCGTCAGCGCCGAGACCGACGCCGCCGCCGCGAGCCCGCGGCCACGGTGCTCGGGCACGCAGCCGACCGGCTCGACCAGCGCGACACCGGTCACGTCGTCCATCCAGACACAGCACGAGGCCACCCACGTGCCGTCGGGAGCGAGGACGACGTGGTCGGTCTCCGGGCGGTAGGGCGCGGTCCGCATCAGGCGCCGGTACGCCGTGCCGGTGACGCGGGACGTGGCCGACCACGCCGCCCGGTGCACGGCTGCCCGCGGCTCCGCCTCGTCAGGCCGGACCGCGCGGACGGCGTACCCCTCGGGCAGGACGACGGGCGGCAGGCCGGCGAGGTCGAGGTGGTGGTGGGTGAACCACGGCATCTCGACCTCCACGCAGCCCGCGCCGGCCAGCACGTCGAGGACCGCGGTCTCCGTCTCCAGGGTGCTGGTCGTGACCTCGGCGTCGGCCTCGGCCAGCGCCGCCGCGACCACGGCCGCCACGGCATCGCGATCGGTCCCGCAGACCTCCAGCCAGTCCCGCGACTCCAGCCACGCCCAGGCTCCGCCTGCCTCGGTCGTCTCGAACACCGGGCCGAGCTCGAGGACCTCGGGCTCGCCGTAGGCCGCCGACCACGCCAGCTGGCCGGGGTGGTGGCGCGCCTCGCGCGACCACAGTCGCGACGCCAGTGCCTGCATGCGCGGCAAGGCGTCCTCCACGTCGGATGTGTGGACCGTCATGACGGCACCCTCGCAGCGCTGAGGGCAGGGACGCACCGGGTATCCCGCGTCACTAGATATGTGCTGTACTTAGATACGTGACCGACTTCCCGCGCTGGCCCGCGCCGTGGGTGCGGGCAGCGCTCGACCTGGGGGTGCTCGCCACGCTCGACGGCAGCCCGCGCCACGGGTACGCCATCGCCCAGGTGCTGGCCAAGCACGGCTTCGGGCTGCTCAAGGGCGGTTCGCTCTACCCGGCGCTCAACCGCCTCGAGGAGGCCGGCGACATCGCCGCCACCTGGGTCGAGGGCCACGGCGGCCCGGGGCGCAAAGAGTATGCCCTGACCAGCTCCGGGCGTACGCGGCTCGCCCGGGACCTCGGGGAGTGGCAGGCGCTCGGCCGGTCGTTGACGACGATGCGTGGGGGGACGACGAGCGATGACTGAGCAGACCACGCCGCTGGGGGCGATCCACGACCAGTTCGCGCAGGCTCGCGGCGACGACGCCGACGGCACCTGGTCGTGGGGCGTGACCTGGCGGCTGCTGCGTCGCGACGTCGAGCCGAGCCTGGTCCACGAGGGGCTGCAGGAAGCGCTCGCGCTCGTCCGCCAGACCCAGGAGTCGCCCGTCGGTCTCTACGGCACGCCGGACGAGCACGCCGACGCGCTCTACGAGTGCTGGGCGCAGGAGGGTCGACTCCACCTCTCGGACGCGTCGAGGACGACCTGGGGCCAGGTCCCCTCCTCGGGCCTGGCGTGGTCGTCCTTCTTCTCGCTCGCCTTCTTCGCCCTCCTCCTCGTCCGCGGCGAGCCGGCCCTGGACTGGACGGCCGGCATGATCGTCATCCCCCTGGGACTCGGTGCAGCCCAGGCCGTGGTGGCGGCCACCTGGCACGCGCAGCTCGCGAGACGTGGGCCGGTCGTGGCGGCGGCGGTGAGCGCGGCCGCCCTCGTCCTCCTGGCGGCGGTCGTCGCGACGGTCAACGAGCTGGCGCAGCGGCACCCGTTCGGCACGGCCACCGTCTGGTGGTACGTCCCGCTCGCCGGGGCGTGCGCCGTGCTGGCGACCGGGTGGCGTCGCTGGTGTGAGGCGCGGCCCGCGCGCACCGAGACGGTCCTCGCCGACCCCGACGACTGGTCACGCGAGCTCGCCGCCATCCTGCGCACCCGCTACGCGATGCCCGACGCGCGGGTCCACCGGGTCGTCGGGGACGCCCACGCGCTGGCGGCCGACGCCGGGCGGGCGGTCGAGGAGGAGTTCGGCACGCCGGAGGCCTACGCCGCGACGTTCCTGCCTGACCTCGCCGAGCGGCAGCGCAGGTCGGCCATCCTCCACGCGGCGCTCGCGGTGATGTGGCTGCTGCCGGCGCTGTGGGGTGCGGTCTGGGGGCCGGTGCTCGCCGCCGGCTGGGCGCTGCTCGCGTGGCAGGCCCACCGCCGCTACCTCGACCTGCGGGGTCAGTCGGGGCGGTAGGCCCCGCGCGCCTGCTCGGCGACCTCCTGGCCGGAGGTGCCCTCCTCGGCCTGCGAGTCGACGTCGTCGGTGTCGACCGTGTCGCCGACGGTCGCATTGCCACCGGGCTCGGCGTCCAGCGCCCGCTGGAGGTCGGCGTCGTCGACCCGGTCACCGGCGCCCGGGAAGGCCGACTCCTCGGGGTGCTCGGCGTACGCGTCGGGCTCGGGCTGGTCGCTGCTCATGCAATCGACGCTACGCCGCACCGGCGACGGGCGACCCGCCCCCAGGGGTGGCGGACCGTACGGGGACGGCCCGCCACCTGCGGTGCGGTTCAGTCGTCAGCCCGGGACGACGTACGCCCCGGGGCGACGACCTCGACCCGCGAGCCGGGCGGCAGCGCCTGCACCAGCCGGAGCTGCGCGAGCGCCGGGTGGTCGTCGAGCAGCTTGGCCCCGTTGGCCAGCGACCGCAGGGCCGCGGTCTCGGCGCGCGCCGCCTCGAGCTGCGCCTGCGCCCGGTGCCGCCCGACGACGAGCTCGGCGTAGGCCGAGCGCAGGTCGGCAGGCAGCACGACGTCCTTGACGACCACGTCGAGCAGCCGGATGCCGACCGTGGCCGCGACCTCGGCGACCGCGTCCCGGGCACCGGGCGCCAGCCCCGTGCGGGGCGAGCGCACCAGCGCCTCGGCCTCGAGCCCGGACAGCGCGTCGCGCAGCGCGAGCTGCACGGCGACGTACACCGTGTGCACCGGGTCGTGCACGCGCTCGGTGTGCACGACCGGGTCGTCGATGCGCCAGGCCCACATCGCCGAGACCTTCACCGTGACGCCGTCGGCGGTGAGCACCCCCTGCGCGGGCACGACGTCGAGGCGCTCGCGCAGGTCGACCACCTCGTAGGCCGCGCGGGGTCGGCGCACGTGGCGGCCCGCGGCCAGGACGCGGGTGGGCTCACCGTCGCGGCGCTCGAGGACGACCTGCCACGGCTGCACCGCGAAGGTGGGCCGCATTCCGTGGCGCAGCGAGCGGCTGGTGACGATCCGGTCGGGTCGGATGAAGTACGTGGTGGACATGGCGATCCTCCTTCGGACGCTCTCGTGGATGGTGCTGGTGGCGGTGCTGGTGGATGGGTCGGGCTGGGGTGGTGGTCGGCGACCGCACCGGCGTGCGGGGACCCGACCCGTCGAGCTGACCGGGCCGGCCTCAGGGCGCGACGGTGCGACTCGTCACCGACCACCACCCGTGAGAGGTGAGAGTCGAACTCACAGGAGTGAACAGCTCCGATACCTGTGCCGCGGACGGCGTGCGACGGGGTACGACACGCGGGACCCGGGCCCGGAACTCCGGGCCTGCCGCTGATCCCGCCGCTCGACGAGGGTAGGTGGGGCGGCGCGGCGGGCGCACCTGGTTTTTCGGCGCGCGCTGTCGGTGGGCTGGGGCACCATGGCCGCATGGGCCGCTGGGTGCTGCACGTCGACATGGACCAGTTCCTGGTCGCGGTCGAGCTGCTGCGCCGACCCGAGCTCGTCGGGCTCCCGGTCGTGGTGGGCGGGCGTGGCGACCCGACCGAGCGGGCGGTGGTGTCGACGGCGTCCTACGAGGCCCGCGCGTTCGGCGTGCGCAGCGGGCTGGCGCTGCGGCTGGCGAAGAAGCGGTGCCCCGACGCGGTGTTCCTGCCGGTCGACTTCCCGGTCTACGAGGAGGCCTCGGCCCGGGTGATGGAGACGCTGCGGGCGGTGCCGGGCGCGGTGGTGGAGGTGCTCGGCTGGGACGAGGCCTTCGTCGGCGTGGAGACCGACGACCCGCTCGCGACCGCGCAGGCCGTCCGGGCCGCGGTGCTGGAGGCGACCGGGCTGCACTGCTCGGTCGGCATCGGCGACACCCTCGTCCGGGCCAAGATCGCCACCGACTTCGGCAAGCCGCAGGGGACCTTCCGCCTCACCCGCGAGACGTGGATGGAGGTCATGGGCGAGCGCCCCACCACCGCGCTGTGGGGCGTCGGCACGAAGATCGGGGCGCGGCTCGAGGCGATCGGGATCCGCACGGTGGCCGACCTCGCGGCGGCCGACCCCGACGCCCTGGTCGCGGCGTTCGGCCCGGCCAGCGGCGCCCACCTCGGCCGCCTCGGTCGCGGCGGCGGACGCGCGTGGCCCGACGACACCCCGTGGGTGGCCCGCGCCCACGGCCGCGAGACGACCTACCAGTCCGACCTGACCACCCACGACGACGTGCGCGCCGCGCTGCGCGAGCTTGCCGTCCGCGTCGTCGACGACGTGGGACGCGAGGAGCGCGCGGTCCAGCGGGTGCACCTCAAGGTGCGGTTCGCGCCGTTCTTCACCTTCACCAAGGTGCGCAAGCTCCCCGAGCCCACCGTCGACGTCGACGTCATCACCGCGACCGCGTTCGACCTGTTCCTCGCCCTCGGCGACGACCGGCCGGTGAGGTTGCTCGGGGTCCGCGGGGAGATGGTGCCGCCCGACGGCGGCTACTGAGGGCCGCTGCTGAGGGCGCTCGGCGATGACCGAAAACTTTCGGTCATCGCGGGACGGGGTCCCGATCGCCGGGGCCGGCTCGAGCCCTCAGCCGCCGAGCAGCGAGAGCCCGGCGGCCAGGGCGAAGCCGGCGACCGTGGCGAGACCGGCGAGGTCCTTGGCCTTGTCCTTGGCCTCGGGGACCATCGAGTCGATCAGCATCGTCAGGAGCGCGCCGGCGGCGAAGCCGTCGACCAGCGCCTGTCCGTCGCTCGACACGGCATCCGCGACGGCGGTCCCGGCGACGGTGGCGGCGGCGCAGCACGCGGCGACCAGGACCCAGATGCCGACGACGGAGCGGGCCGAGCGGCCCCCGGAGCGCATGTCGGCGGCCGAGCCGATCGCCTCGGGGAGGTTGGAGGCGAAGATCGCCACCACCAGCGCCGCACTGACGCCGTCGCCCGCGGCGAGGCCGATGCCGAGCACCGCCTGCTCGGGGATGCCGTCGAGGAAGGCACCGACCGCGAGCGGGGCGCCGGCGGCCGAGCCGCCGGAGCGCGCGCCCCAGCGCTCGACCGCGCGGTCGGCCGCGAAGTAGGTCAGCCCGCCGACGGCGAGCCCGATCGCAACGGCGTACGCACTGCCGATCCGCAGGCCCTCCTCGGCGAGCTCGAAGGACACGCTCGCGATGAGGGCGCCCGCGCCGAAGCCGAGCACCAGGCCCACGACCCGGTCCGACCACGACCGCACCAGTGCGAGGAGGGCACCGACCACCAGCGAGCTGGCGGCCAGCGCTCCCCACCCCAGTGAGGCGAGCACGTCAGTCGACCCCCGCCATGAGCCTGTGGATCGGCTTCGAGGCGAGCATCACCACGACGCCGGTGACGACGGAGGCGAGGCCGACCCAGATGAAGAACGGGTTCTCGTCGGTCTCGTCGTAGTAGCCGGCGAGCACGCCGGCCAGCGCGGTGCCGAGCGCGATCGAGAGGAAGTACAGCGCCACCATCTGCGTCGTGTACTTCTTCGGCGCGAGCTTGGTGGTGGCGCTGAGGCCGACCGGAGAGATCAGCAGCTCGGCCAGCGTGAAGACCAGCAGGATCCCCGCCAGGCCCAGGAGAGGGGCGGTGTTCTCGCCGCCGGGCATCGGCAGGAAGCAGAAGAACGCGATGCCCATCAGCGTCGTGCCGGCGCCGAACTTGAACGGCGTGACAGGCTGCCGGTCGCCCAGCTTGGTCCACAGCGCGGCGAAGACGCCGGCCAGGACGATGATGAAGACCGGGTTGATGGACTGCACCCACGAGACCGGCATCTCCCACCCGAACAGGTTGCGGTCCAGGCGCTTGTCGGCGTAGATCGTCACCACGGTGAACTGCTGCTGGTAGAGCGACCAGAAGACGACGTTGCACAGGAACAGCGGCACGAAGGCGAAGATCCGACTGCGCTCGGGGCCGGTGACCTCGCGGTCGCTGAGGATGAGCGCGAAGTAGGCGATCGCGGCCACCAGGCTGATGCCGATCACGATGTTGGCCAGCCGGTCGGCGGTGATGACGCCGACCCAGGTCAGCACGCCGATCACGACGAGCACGACCACGGCGCCGGCGACGTACGCCGTGAGCCGGCCCCGGGGCAGCGGGTTCGCGACGCGGTTGGTCTCAGCGGGCAGGTTCTTGCGGAAGAGGGCGTACTGGGTCAGGCCGAGCGCCATGCCGACCGCGGCGGCGCCGAAGCCCCAGTGGAACCCGGCCTCCTTCTGCAGCAGGCCGGTCAGCAGCGGTCCGATCAGCGCGCCGATGTTGATGCCCATGTAGAACAGCGAGAAGCCGGCGTCGCGCCGGGTGTCGTGCTCGTCGTAGAGCGAGCCGACCAGCGAGGTGGCGTTGGCCTTGACGCCCCCCGAGCCCAGCGCGATCAGCACCAGGCCGACGCCGACACCGGTCAGGCCGGGCAGCAGCGAGAGCGCGATGTGGCCGAGCATCACGCAGACCGCGGCGTAGAACAGCGTCCGCTCCGGCCCGATCAGCCGGTCGGCCAGCCACGCCCCGAGGATCGTGGAGAGGTAGACCGCGCCGCCGTAGGCCCCGACGATGCCGGTGGCCGTGCCCTCGTCGATGCCGAGGCCGCCCTGGGAGGCCGTGTAGTACAGGTAGATGAGCAGGATGCCCTGCATGCCGTAGAAGCTGAACCGCTCCCAAAGCTCCACGCCGAACAGGTTGGCCAGCACACCGGGCTGGCCGAAGAATCGGGTGTCGGACTCGCTGCGCGCGGGCTGCGCCTGCGCCGTGTCTGGTGTCTGGCTCACCGGCCCACGGTGCCACCGTCCCCCGGGGTGTGTCACCACCCGGGGGGTCGGGGTGTGGCCCGGCTCACCCGCCGGCCGACGCACGCCCCACACGCGTCCTCACTCGCTGGCGATCGCGTCCAGCACCTTCATCCGCGAGGCGCGGATAGCCGGGACGATGGCGGCCAGCACCCCGAAGATCACCGCGACGACGAGGAAGACCAGCAGGCTGGTGATCGGCAGCGACAGCTCGGTGAGGTCGTCCTTCAGCGACTGGCGCAGCACCACTCCGATGACCAGGCCGAGCACCATCCCGAGCACCGCTCCGAGCAGCGCGATCGTCACCGACTCCAGCGTGATCATCACCCGCAGCTTGCGTCGCGAGAGTCCGACCGCGCGCAGCAGCCCGATCTCCCGGGTGCGCTCGAGCACGCTGAGGCCGAGCGTGTTGATGATGCCGATGACCGCGATCACGACGGCGAGCGCGAGCAGGCCGTAGATGACGTAGAGCAGCTGGTTGACCTGACCGCTGATGAGCTCCTTGAACTCCTCCTTGTCCTGCACCGACAGGATCGGCAGGTCCTTCACCACGTCCTCGAGGTCGCGCTTGACCAGGCGGCGGTCGGCGCCGTCGGCGACGTTGATGCTGATGGAGGAGTCGCTGCGCGTGATGCCGGCCTCGCCCAGGACCGTGAGCGGCACCGTCAGCCCGCTGGTCACCGGGGTGTCCTCGAAGACGCCGGCCACCTCCAACGGGATCGTCTTCCCGCCCGGGAACTCCACGTCGATGGTGTCCCCGGTCGTGGCCTTCAGGTCCTCCGACCGGCCCTGGCTGAGCAGCGCCTGGTCACCGGAGATCTTCTCCGTGCCGGAGACCATGGTGAGGGTGTAGACCTCGGTGAAGGCCGCGTCGACGCCGTTGGCGAACGTCTGGTCGGGCTTGCCGTCCACGTCGACGCTGACCGGGACGCCCTGCTGGCGCGAGACCACCCCCACGCCGTCGACCTGCTCCATCTGGTCGCCGTACTGCGTCGGGAAGCCCTGGAACGTCGGCAGCTGGACCAGGAAGTCGCTGGTGAACTGGTCGTCGACGACCTTGTCCTGGGTGGCGCTGAGCGAGGAGGCGAGCACGCCGACCGCGGAGACCACGGCCAGGCCGATCATCAGCGCGGAGGCGGTGGCGCCCGTGCGCCGGGGGCTGCGCAGCGCGTTCTCGCCTGCCAGGCGTCCCGCGGTGCCGAAGAGGCGGCCGAAGACGCTGCGGCACAGCAGCAGGACCGGCTTGCCGACCACCGGGGCCAGGACCGCGGTCGTCACGACCCAGATCACCGCACCCGCGCCGATCCAGATCGCGTCGGTGCCGGGGGCGCCGACCAGGCCGGCCGCCACCAGCGCGGTGCCGACGACGATCGCGATCGTGCCGAGCACGAGCCGGCGGCCCATGCCCTTCTCCTGCACGACGAGGTCGTCGCGCATCGCCGCGACCGGCGGCACCTTGGCCGCACGACGCGCCGGCACGAAGGCCGCGACCATCGTGACCAGGATCCCGACGACGTAGCCCGAGACGACCGTGAAGGTCGTCAGGGTCAGCACGTCACCGGCGATGTCGAGGCCGAAGGTGCGGAAGAGGCCGGCGAGGGCGCGCGCGAGCCCGAGTCCGAGCAGCAGGCCGAGCGTCGCGCCGACCACCGACATCAAGAACGCCTCGATCAGCACCGAGCGGGTGACCTGCTTCTTGCTCGCCCCGAGGGCGCGCAGCAGCGCGGACTCGCGCACCCGCTGGGAGACGAGGATCGAGAAGGTGTTGAAGATGATGAAGGCGCCGACCACGATCGCGATGACCGCGAAGGTCGTCAGGAAGATCGAGATGACGTCGAGGAACTGGCCGATCTGCTTCTGCTGCTCCTTGATGACCTTGTCGCCGGTGACGGCGGTGAAGCCGTCGGGGACGACCGCCTTCGCTGCGTCGGCCAGCTCGGTGCGCGACACGCCGTCGGCGGCGGTCAGCGAGACGCTGGTGAAGGCGTCCTTGCCGCCGAGGAAGATCTCCTGCGACTCCTCGGTGTCCAGCAGGACCAGCGTCGCGCCGGCGGTGCCGCCGCCGTTGAACTCGGCGGTGCCGACGAGGGTGAAGGTGCGCCGCGGCTGCGCGGTCGGCGTGATCATGGTGACCGTGTCGCCGAGCGAGTAGCCGCCGCGCTCGGCGGAGGAGTCGTCGAGGGTGACCTCGCCGGGCTTCTCGGGCCACCGGCCCTTCACGAGCTGGAGGACCTGCTCGCCCTGGATGTTCTCGCTGGGCGCGTAGTTGAAGGCGAGGGTCGGCGCGCCCTGCCCGCCGACCAGCTTGTCGTCCTTGCCGAGCAGGAAGGAGCCGAGACCGTCGACCGACCCCGCGGCGTCGGCGACCTCGGGCAGGGCGGCGAGCTTCTCGACGTCGGCGGGCGTGATCAGCGCGGTCGTGCCGACGCCGGCGTTGGCGCCCTGCACGTCACCGGCGGGCCGCACCTGGGCGTCGGGCGTGGAGCCCTCGACGATGTTGTCGAAGGTGGAGTTGAGGCCGGTGCTGAACGTCATCACGCCGGCGAGGAAGCCGATGCCGAGCACGATGGCGAGCGTGCTCATCAGCAGGCGTACCTTGCGGGCGAGCAGGTTGCGCCAGGTCAGGCGGAACATCAGCCGGCCGCCTTCCGCGCCGCGACGTCCTGCAGGCTGGCCATCTTCTCGAGGATCTGGTCGCGGTCGGGCGAGCGGAGCTCGTCGACGATCTTGCCGTCGGCGAGGAAGACGATCCGGTCGGTGTACGACGCGGCGACGGGGTCGTGGGTCACCATGACGACCGTCTGGCCGAACTCGTCGACGCTGCGGCGCAGGAAGCCCAGGACCTCGGCGGAGCTGGTCGAGTCGAGGTTGCCGGTCGGCTCGTCGGCGAAGACGATCGACGGCTTGCTGACCAGCGCGCGGGCGCACGCGACGCGCTGCTGCTGCCCGCCCGACATCTCGCTGGGGCGGTGGCCCAGGCGGGGGCGGAGGCCGACGGCGTCGACCACCTGGTCGAACCACGCGCGGTCCGGCTTGCGCCCGGCCAGGCTGAGCGGCAGCAGGATGTTCTCCTCCGCGCTCAGCGTCGGCACCAGGTTGAAGGACTGGAAGACGAAGCCCACCCGCTCGCGGCGCAGCGTGGTGAGGTCCTTGTCCTTGAGCCGGCCCAGCTCGGTCCCGTCGACGACGGCCTCGCCGCCGCTCGGGGTGTCGAGCGCGGCCAGGCAGTGCATCAGGGTCGACTTGCCGGAGCCCGAGGGGCCCATCACGGCCGTGAACTCGCCGCGCATCAGGTCGACGCTGACCCCGTCGAGGGCGCGGACCTCGGCCTCGCCCTTGCCGTAGGTCTTCACCAGGTCACGCGCGCTCGCGGCGACCTCGGTCGCCGTACCCCCCAGGGCCTCGTCAGTCATGGGGGAAGTCTCCCAGCCGCGCGGACACCGCTGCCATGGGATATCTCCCCGAGTCACCCCTGACATGTGTCAGGGGTCGGGGCCCTAGGTTGTCGCGCGTGGGAGACGTCGTCGCCGGGCTGCTGACCGGGCTGTCGCTGATCGTCGCGATCGGCGCGCAGAACGCGTTCGTGCTGCGCCAGGGCGTGCGCCGCAGCCACGTCGGGCTGGTCGTCGCGGTCTGTGCGCTGTCCGACGTGGCGCTGATCCTCGCCGGCGTGACCGGCATCGGCGTCGTGGTCGACCGCGCCCCCTGGGCGATCGAGGTGGTGCGCTGGCTCGGCGTCGCGTTCCTGGCGGCGTACGGCCTGATGTCGCTGCGCCGGGCCCGCCACCCCGGCGCCCTCACCGTCGGCGACGGCCTCGTCGAGGCCCGGCGCGGGGTGCTCGCCCGCGCGGTCGCGCTGACCTGGCTCAACCCGCACGTCTACCTCGACACCGTCCTGCTCCTCGGCTCGGTCGCCGGCACCCACGGCGACCCCGGTCGCTGGTGGTTCGCGCTCGGCGCCTGCGTGGCCAGCGCGCTGTGGTTCGCCGGGCTGGGGTACGGCGCCCGCCTCGCCGCCCCGCGCCTGGCCAGCCCCCGCGCCTGGCAGCTGCTCGACGTCGGCGTCGGGCTCGTGATGCTGGCGATCGCCCTCCGGCTCGCGCTCGGCGCCTGAGCCGGGCCTGCTGGCGCGCCGCGGCCGCTGTAACGCCGGGTTACTTCCTGTACCCACCCCCATGCATGCCAGTGGCTACAAGCACCAACCCGGCGTTACAGGGGGTCGGAGGGGGCCGCGGCCTCGCGGGCGAGGGCCTCGTCGTGGCGGCGGTGGAGGCGCTCGCGGATCTCGCCGGCGTCGTAGTGGCGGCGTACGCGCTCGTCGCGGGCGACGGCGGCGCCGGTGGCCACGCCGGCCAGGACGCCGGCCAGGCCGAGGAGCTTCCACGCGCGCATGGCGGCAGCGTAGCCCTGCGCACCGCGACGCCGGTGCGGCAGACTGCGCGCCATGGCATCGGCCCTGACCCTCGACGCGGCGGTGGACCTCACCCGCAGCGGAGACATCTGGCTCTTCCGCGGTCGTCGCGCGCCCGACCGCGCGATCCGGGCGGTCACCAACTCCCCGGTCAACCACGTCGGGATGGCCGTCGTGGTCGACGACCTGCCGCCGCTGATCTTCCACGCCGAGCTGGGCAAGCGACAGGTGGACATGTGGACCGGCGGTCACCACCGCGGGGTGCAGCTGCACGACCTGCGCGAGGCGGTCGGGCGTTGGCAGGTCGAGTACAAGCAGGACGCCTGGCTGCGCCAGCTCGAGCCCGAGATCGGGCGCCACGAGGAGGACGGCATGCTGCGCGCGGTCGCACGCCTCGACGGCGTCTCGTTCCCGAGCATGACCCGGCTCGCCTCGCGCTGGCTGCGCGGGCGCGACGCCTACGTCCCGCGCAAGAAGCGCGGCCGCCGGGTCACGCCCGAGGCGGCGTTCTGCGCGGAGATCGTGGCCACCTGCTACATGGAGATGGGCATCCTCAGCGACGACCGGCGCGCCACCTGGTACGACCCCGGCAAGTTCTGGAGCGGTGACTACCTCCCCATCTCCGAGGGCTGGGACCTCGGCAAGGAGGTCGCGGTCAGCCGCTGACCGCGCCCGGCCGGTCCTCCAGCGAGGCCCGCAACCGCTCGGCCACCTCGGCGACGGCCGTACGCAGCTCCGGACCGCCGACCACGGTGAAGGCGAACGGCACGCCGGCCAGCCACTCACCGGCGTACGCCTGCGGGTTGCTCGTCGTGCCCACCAGCTCGCACCCGCCCCCGGGTCGCTCGCGCAGCTCGCCGAGCGTGGGCCGGATCCACGGGCGCACCTGGTCGAGCGGCAGGTCGAAGACGACGTGGGTCGCGTGCTCCCAGCCCTGGCCGAGGTTGGCCTCGAGCTCGGCCGCCGGGTCGAGGTCGGCCGGCACGGTGAACGTCGCGTCGAGGAGCTCGACGCCGGTGATGCGGTCGATGCGGAACGTGCGCAGCGCGTCGGCGTGGTGGGAGTGGCACAGCAGGTACCACCGGCCGTAGCGCACGACGACCGACCACGGGTCGACCTCGAACGTGCGCGGGTTGCCGGCGGCCGTCCGGTAGCCGATGCGCACCTGCCGCTGGGCGGCGACCGCCTCGACGAGCTCGCTGGTGACGCCCGCGTCCGGCTTGGCGGGGAAGCGCTCGGGGATCGTGCGGGCGGTCTCGCGCACCGCGACCGCCTGCCGCGCGACGTTGGTCGGCAGCACGCGCAGGAGCTTGCCGAGCGCCGAGCCGACCGGGTCGGCGGGGTCGGCGACCCGGTGCTGGGAGTCCAGCGCCGCCATCACCAGGCCGAGCGCCTCGGTCGCGGAGAAGACGAGCGGTGGCAGCCGGATGCCGCGCCCGAGCGTGTAGCCGCCGTAGGGGCCGCGGGTCGACTCCACCGGGATGTCGGCCTCGCGCAGGATCGCGACGTAGCGCCGCGCGGCGCGCTCGGTGACGCCCAGGCGCTCGGCGAGCTCGCCGGCGGTGATGCCCGGTCGGGACTGCAGCAGGTCGAGGGCCCGCAGCGCCCGCGCGGTGGGGCTGGTCTCGCTCATCCGGCGAGTGTGCCAGCCGAACCGGTCGCCGAGCGTCCGGAACTGCTCCTACGGTGGTGGTCTCGAGGCTCGCTCCGCTCGCACCTCGACCACCGAGGGGCAGGCTCGCACCTCATCCACCGAACGAGGGAGAACTGATGGACATCGTGCTGATCGCCGGGATGTGGCTCGACGGCTCGGCCTGGGATGACGTGCTGCCCGAGCTCGAGGCGCTCGGTCACCGGGGGATCGCGGTGACGCTGCCCGGCCAGGGCGACGGCCGCACCGAGGCGACGTACGACGAGCAGGTCGAGGCCGTGCTCGCGGCCGTGGACGCCGCCGACCGGCCGTTCGTGGTCGGGCACTCGGCCGCCTGCACGCTCGCGTGGGCCGCGGCGGACCGCCGGCCCGACGCCGTCACGGGCGTCGCGCTCGTCGGCGGCTTCCCCACGACGGAGGGCGACGCCTACGCCGACTTCTTCGAGCCGGTCGACGGGCTGATGGCCTTCCCCGGCTGGGAGCCCTTCGAGGGACCCGACTCCGACGACATGTCGGCCGACCTCAAGGCATCGGTCGCCGCAGGCGCCCACGCGGTCCCGGTCGGCGTCACGCGCGGGATCGTGCACTGGACCGACGAGCGCCGCCACGGCGTGCCGCTGACCCTCGTCTGCCCGGAGTTCACCTGCGACCAGGCGCGCGAGTGGATCGACTCCGGCGACGTCCCCGAGCTGGGTGCGGCCACCGCGCTCGAGCTGGTCGACCTCGACTCCGGCCACTGGCCGATGTTCACGCAGCCGGCCGCCCTGGCGCGGGTGATCGACGAGGCCGCGCGCCGCTGAGGCCGGGCCCGCGGCGAGCGCCACCCCGGTCGCCTGAGGACGCCCTGCAGCCCCGAGGGGCGGTCCCGGCTGCAGGCCGTCCCCAGATGACCCTTGACAACCTACAACCGATTGGTTGTAAGTTGTTCCCATGAGCGAGCACGAGGACCAGGAGGCCAGGGCCGACGCCTGGTTCCACGCGCTCGCCGACCGCACCCGGCGCGACATCCTGCGCCGCGTCTTGGCCGGTGAGCACTCGGTCTCGGCTCTGGCGAAGCACTACGACATGAGCTTCGCGGCCGTGCAGAAGCACGTCGCGGTGCTGGAGCGCGCCGGTCTGCTGACCAAGCGTCGCCAGGGCCGTGAGGCGCTGGCCAGCGGCGACGTCGAGGCGGTGCGCGAGGTGGGCCGGATGCTCACCGAGCTCGAGGCCCTCTGGCGCGGTCGCATCCAGCGCATGGACGAGCTCTTCGCCGCCGACGACTGACCCGGCACCCGCCCACCGACCTCCACCCACCCACGAGAACGGACCACCACCATGCCTGTCACCGACGTCCACCACGACCTCGACGCCCTCAAACTGACCATCACCGCCGACTTCGCCGCCTCCCCCGAGCGCGTGTGGGAGGTCTACGCCGACCCCCGCCAGCTCGAGCGGGTCTGGGGCCCTCCGGGCTACCCCGCCACCTTCGTCGACCACGACCTGGTTCCCGGCGGGCGGATGAACTACTACATGACCAGCCCGGAGGGACAGCGCTTCTACGCCTACTGGGACGTCACGGGCGTCTCGGCGCCCGACGGCTTCACCTTCGACGACGGGTTCGCCGTCGACGAGACCTTCGCCGAGAACACCGCGCTGCCGGTGTCGCGCGCCGACTACACCTTCACCGCCACCGACGGCGGCACCCGCGCCACCTTCGTGACGTCCTACGCCAGCGCCGACGACCTGCAGAAGGTGCTCGACATGGGCGTCGTCGAGGGCTCGACCGCGGCCATCAACCAGATCGACGACCTGGTCGCCTGAGCAACCACCCCACCCGGCCCACACCCACCACATCCTTCGCAAAGGACCCACCGTGCGACCCCTCGTCATCACCTCGTTCCTCACCCTCGACGGCGTCATGGAGGCCCCCGGCGGGGGCGAGCACCCCCACGCCGGCTGGACCTTCAAGGACGTCGCCTTCGACGCGGCCGCCTACGACATCAAGGGCCGCGAGATGCAGCAGGCCGGCGCGCTGCTGCTCGGGCGCCGCTCCTACGACGAGTTCGCCCCGGTGTGGCCCTCGATGGAGGAGTTCGCGACCTACAACGCGCTGCCCAAGTACGTCGTGTCCACCACGCTCGAGGGCGACACGGCCCCGTGGGGCGACGGCGAGGTCTCCGTGCTCCGCTCGCTCGACGACGTGGCGGCCCTCAAGGAGACCGAGGGCGGCGAGATCCACGTGCACGGCAGCGCCCACCTCGCCCAGGAGCTGGCCCGCGCCGGGCTCGTCGACCGCTACCACCTGCTCGTCTTCCCGCTCCTGCTCGGCTCCGGCAAGCGGCTCTTCGGCGAGGGCGAGAAGACCTCGCTGCGGCTCACCGAGCACGCGGCCTACCCCAACGGCATCACCCTGCAGGTCCTCCAGGTCGTCCGCTGATCGCGAACGGCCTCGCGTGAAGGGCGCACGACCCGCCACACTCGCCCGGTGGAACTCGCCCTGCTGCTCGTCTCGATGGCGGCCGTCGTCCTGGCCGCGACCGCCGTCAGCGACCGCCTGCACGTCCCGGCGCCGCTGCTCCTGATCCTCGTCGGAGCGGCGGCGTCGTACGTCCCGGGCGTGCCGACCATCCACCTCGAGTCGGAGGTCGTGCTGCTGGGGCTGCTGCCCCCGCTGCTCTACGCCGCGGCGATCCAGACCTCGCTGGTCGACTTCAACGCCAACCGCGGCTCGATCCTGCGGCTCTCGGTGGTGCTGGTCGTGCTCACCTCGCTCGTGGTCGGGGTGGTCGTCCACGCGCTCGTGCCGGGCATCGGGTGGGCCGCCGCGATCGCGATCGGCGCCGTCGTGGCCCCTCCCGACGCGGTCGCCGCGACCGCGGTGGCGCGGCGCATCGGGCTGCCACGACGCGTGGTGACGATCCTCGAGGGCGAGTCGCTGCTCAACGACGCCACGGCCCTCGTGGCGCTGCGCACTGCCATCGCCGCGCTGTCCGGCGGCGTCGCGCTGGGCGACGTCGGGCTCGACTTCCTCGTCGCGGCCGGCGGCGGGACCGCGATCGGCGTGGCGTTCTTCGCCGTCGTGGCGTGGCTGCGCAAGCGGCTCACCGACCCGCTGATGGACACCGCGCTGTCCTTCCTCACCCCGTTCGCCGCGTTCGTGGCCGCGGAGGAGATCCACGCCTCCGGCGTCATCTCGGTCGTCGTCGCCGGGCTCCTGCTCGGCCACAAGGCGCCGATCATCCAGACCGCCCAGTCGCGCATCACCGAGCGCATCACCTGGCGCACGGTGGCCTTCGTCCTGGAGAACACCGTCTTCCTGCTCATCGGGCTCCAGCTCGACTGGATCCTCGCCGACGTCGCCGACTCCACCCTGAGCGGCGCCCGGATCGCGCTGGTCTGCGCGGCGACGCTGGTGACCGTGGTCGGCGTACGCCTGGCCTGGGTGTTCGGCACGCTGGTCTTCCGGCGGATGGGCCACGACCCGCTGCCGGCGTCGTGGACCTTCCTCATCGGCTGGGCCGGCATGCGCGGCGTGGTCACCCTGGCCGCGGCCTTCGTCATCCCCGAGGACGCCCCGCACCGCGAGGTGCTGCTGCTGGTCGCCTTCACCACCGTGGCCGGCACCCTCTTCATCCAGGGCCTGAGCCTGCCCCTGCTCACCCGGCTGCTGAAGGTCCCCGCGCCCGACCCCGCCGAGGACGCCCTCTCGCGGGCCGGGCTGCTGCAGCAGGCCGCCGACGCCGGGCTCGAGCGCCTGGAGGAGATGGACTTCGACGACCACCACGGCGTCGACGCGCAGGTCCGCGCGCGCCTCGACCAGCGCACCTTCGCCGCGTGGGAGCAGCTCTCGACCACCGAGGGCGAGGAGACGCCGTCCGAGCTCTACACGCGCGTGCGCCGCGAGATGATCGCCGCCGAGCGCACCAAGGTGCTGCTGGTCCGCAGCAAGGGCAGGCTGGCCTCCGAGGTGGTCAGCGAGGTGCTCGGCATGCTCGACATCGAGGAGTCGATGCTCGACGCCGGTCGTGAGGCGCAGGCGATCACGCGCAACACCTCGATGGCCTTCAGCGGCGGTCGCGAGTGCGACGACCTCACCGCGTTCCCCGCCATCGAGACCGTCGCCGACCCCGCCTGCGCGACCTGCCTGGCCGACGGCACCCGCTGGGTGTCGCTGCGCCAGTGCCTGACCTGCGGCCACGTCGGCTGCTGCGACTCCTCGGTCGGCAAGCACGCCACCGCCCACTTCCACGACACCCTGCACCCCGTCATGCAGTCGGCCGAGCCCGACGAGGCCTGGCGCTGGTGCTACGTCCACAACCTCACGGGCTGACCCGCCCGTCCACCACTAGGCTGGAGCACATGGGAGCACCCGCGATCGTCATCGCGTCGGCGCTGCACGGCGACGCGCTCGGTGAGGCCTTCGCCCGCTACGAGCGGGAGTACGACGTCCGCCTCGTGCACGACGAGGCCAGCGCCAGGCACACCGCCAAGGAGCTGCTGGCCAGCGACCACCAGGTCGCGCTGTTCGTCATCGACACCGACCACGGGGCCGACGGCGGGCAGGAGAAGCTGTACGGCCTGGTCGCCGGCACCCGCAAGGCGGTCCCGAGCGCCCGGCGCCTGCTCGTCTCGCACATCAGCCGCTTCCGCGCCGACAACCAGACCTTCCGCCACGCGGTCGCCGCCGGCAAGGTGGACGCGCTGCTGCTGCTCCCGCAGGGCCCGCGCGACGAGGAGTTCCACGGTGCGGTCGGCGAGCTGCTCAACGAGTGGAACGCGACCGTCGCGACGCCGGTGGTGGAGAACGTCCGGATCATCACGCCGGAGAAGGACGCGCTGACCCGCGACCTGCTCGACTACTGCGGCCGGGTCGGGCTGCCCGCCGGGGTCCACCACCCCGACAGCGAGGTCGGCCGGGCCGTGCTGGCCCAGTGCCCGGAGGACGAGGGACGCTGGCCGGTCGTCTCCTCGCTCGCCGGCTGGTGCGGCCACTGCCCCGACGTGCGCTCGCTGGCCAACCAGCTCTACGGGCGTCCGGACCAGATCGACGTGGACGAGGTCGTCGACCTGGTCATCGTGGGTGCCGGACCTGCGGGCCTGGCGGCCAGCGTGTACGCCTCGAGCGAGGGCCTCTCGACGGTCTGCCTGGAGGCCGAGGCCATCGGCGGGCAGGCGGGCACGAGCTCGATGATCCGCAACTACCTCGGATTCCCCCGCGGCATCTCGGGCATGCGGCTGGCCCAGCGCGCCCGGGGCCAGGCGCTGCGCTTCGGGACCCGCTTCTTCACCGGCTGGCCGGCCACCGGGATCTCGCCGTGCGAGGACGGCGGCCACCACGTCGTGCACACCGAGGGCGGTGACGTGCACACCCGGTCGGTCCTGGTCTCCACCGGCGTCGACTACCGCCGCCTCGGCGTCGACGCGATCGAGGAGATGGTCGGGCGCGGGGTGTTCTACGGCGCCGCGATGGCGGCCGCACGCGAGCTCGCCGGCGACCACGTCGTCATCGTCGGCGGCGGCAACTCCGCCGGCCAGGCCGCGATCCACGCCTCCCGCTTCGCCAGCAGGGTGACGATCCTGGTCAGGCGGCCGGGGCTGGCGGCGACCATGTCGTCCTACCTCATCGACGAGATCGAGTGGAACCCCCGCATCGAGGTGCGCGGGTCGGCGGCCGTCGTCGACGGTGGCCCCGACGAGGTCGGCCACCTGGCGTGGATCGAGGTCGAGGACCAGGTCAGCGGAGCGCGCGACCGCGTCGAGGCGCGCGGCCTCTACCTCCTGCTCGGCGCCGCTCCCGAGTGCGGCTGGCTGCCCGCCCACGTGCTGCGCGACGAGCGCGGCTTCGTGCTCACCGGCCGCGACATCCCGCGCGAGCAGTGGGTCGACGACCTGCCGCCCAGCGAGCTCGGCACGACCCTGCCCGGCGTCTTCGCGGCGGGTGACATCCGGGCCGGATCCATGAAGCGGGTGGCCTCCGCGACCGGCGAGGGCGCCTCGGTGGTCTCGGCCGTGCACGCCTGGCTGGCGTGAGGCGGGGCCGGGCCCTCAGAGCTCCAGCAGGAGGAACAGCACCGCGAGCGCCGGCAGGGTGCCTTGGGTGAGGGCGGCGCGCGCCATCGAGCGGTCGTGGGTCACCAGCACGAGGGCGGCCGCGAGCATCGACCCCGTGCCGGCGAGCGCGAGGGCCGACCCGATGCCGTGCTCGGACTTCATCAGCGCGAGCCCGACGAAGGTGATGATGGCCAGGAAGAGGTTGTAGAACCCTTGGTTGTAGGCCATCGGGCGGGTGACCTCGACGTCGGCCTCCGAGACCCCGAAGGTCTTGCGGGTGGCGGGCTCGGTCCACCGGAAGGACTCCAGGACCCAGATGTAGACGTGGAGCAGGCCGGCCAGCAACGAGAAGCCCACCGTGAAGATCGTCATGGGCGCAGCCTAGGTGTTCTAACCACGGACGTTGAGCACGGCGGTACGGGGCTAGACACAGGTGAAGGCCTCCGGATGAGGTGTGAAGCAGCGACGCATCTCACCGACCGGAGGCCTTCATGTCCCACGCTAACGCCACTTTGACCCCGACCGGGCGGCTACGCCTGGCCAAGCTCGTCGTCGAGCGAGGCTGGACCTACGAGCGAGCCGCGGAGCGCTTCTCGGTGTCCGCCTCGACCGCACGCCGCTGGGCCGGCCGCTACCGCGACGAGGGCGAAGCGGGCATGGTCGACCGCTCCTCACGTCCGCAGCGTTGCCCACGTCAGCTGTCGCGGCGCTGTGAGCGGCGCATCATCGGGTTGCGGGTGACCCGGCGGTGGGGTCCGGCCCGGATCGCCTACCACCTCGGTCTGAACCCCTCCACGGTGCACAAGGTGCTGCAGCGCTACCGCTGCCCGAGGCTGAAGTGGACCGACCCGGCCACCGGGACCCGGATCGAAACCTCCCGCGCCGACAAGCACAGCTACGAACACGCAGCCCCAGGCGATCTGGTCCACATCGACGTGAAGAAGCTCGGCCGGATCCCCGACGGCGGCGGCTGGCGGTTTCGGGGACACCAAGTCGGTCGACAGAACAAGCAGCGCACACCAGCTGGGTACGCGTTCTTGCATCACGCGGTCGATGACCACTCGAGACTCGTCTACTCCGAGATCCATGCCGATGAGAAGAAGGAGACCGCGGTCGCGTTCTGGCAACGTGCCCGAGAGTGGTTCGCCCGCCACGAGATCACGATCCGGGCCGTGCTGACCGACAACGGCAACGCGTACCGGTCCAGGCTGTGGGCCAAGGCGCTGGGCAAGGAGGTCAAGCACCGCCGAACCCGCCCCTATCGGCCCCAGACCAACGGCAAGGTCGAACGGTTCAACCGGACCCTGCTCGAGGAATGGGCCTACGCCCACGAGTACCGCTCAGAAGCCGAACGCGCAGCCGCGTACCCCGACTGGCTCCATCACTACAATCACCACCGCGGCCACACCGCACTCAAAGGCCACTCACCCGCCGACCGCGTGCCCAACCTCTCCGGACACAACACCTAGGGCGCCCCACCTCTGCGTGGGTGGCGCCGCGTCAGGGCGTCAGAGCACAGTGGCGCCACGGCCACCCGGTCGTGAGGCTCGAGGGAGGTCCCCGTGGGACGACTGATCGGCATCCTGCTCGTCGTGTGGCTCGTGATCGGCGCGTTCGCCGCCTACCAGCGCGGCTACTTCGACGACGGCGACAAGAACTGCTCGGAGGCCAGCGACATCGCGCTCAACGTGGTCGCCGGACCGCTCAACTACACCGGCGTCAACCCGAAGACCGACTGCGCCAAGATCGACGTCCCCGAGCCCTCGAAGTAGCAGGTCAGCGCTCCCGGTCGCGCGCTCCCGGGCCGGGCGTCCTGGCCGGGCGTCCTGGCCGGGCGTCCTGCCGGGCGGTGAGTGAGGAGGATTCCCGGGGTCCAGAGCACCCCTCACCCACCGCTCCCCGGCGCGGCGTACGCCGACACGCCAGCCGGCGGTGGGTGAGGAGGATTCCCGGGGTCCAGAACGCCCCTCACCCACCGCTCCCGGGCGCGGCGTACGCCGACGGGCCAGCCAGCGGTGAGCTACGCACGTTCTGGGCGCATGAAACGTGTGTGAGCCACCGCTCGGTCAGCGGCCCCGGTTGCGGGGGTGGTCGCGCGCGGTGCGCTCGTTGCCGCGACGGTAGTTGCCGGTGAGCCGCGCGGCCAGCTCCTGCTCGTCGGCCCCGTCCTCGAGGTCGGCGAGGAAGCGCGCCGCGGCCGTCCCGCGCAGCACCGTGGCGCGGCGACCGTGGTGGGTGATCACCACCTCGTCACCGCGCACGACGTGGTCGAAACCCTCCGCTGCAGGCACGGCGGCACCGTACGACGATGCGCCGGCCGTCCGCCACGCCATTCACGCCGCTCACCCCAGCCAGGGCGGCGTCCAGTCCTCCGACGGGTCCTCGCCGACGCGCCCGTCGACGGCCTCGCGGAGCAGGTCGGCGTGACCGGTGTGCCGGGCGTACTCCTCCAGCAGGTCGCACAGCAGCCGGCGCAGCCGCGGGTGGTGGCCGTTGCCGTCGTCGACGTGGGCGAGGACCTCCAGCCCGCCCTCGGCGAGCGCCTCCTCGATGCGGCGCGTGTTGCGCACGACGGCCTCGTCGAAGACGGCGTACGTCTGGGCCGCGGTCATGCTCAGGGCGCCGGCCTCGAACTCCCACTCGTCGGTGCCGTCGTGGCCCAGCGAGCGCCACGGCTCGACCAGCTCCTCGCCGCGGAGCTTGGTGGTGAGGTAGTAGTCCTCGGCCAGCGCGAGGTGCAGCAGCAGGCCTCCCAGCGACAGCGACGACGACGCGATCCGCTGGCGCAGCCCGGCCTCGTCGAGCCCGTCGGCCTTCCACCGCAGCGTGGCGCGCATCCGACCCAAGCGCACCGGTGAGGTGCTCGGCCTCGGTCCCGTCGATCGGCGGCTCCCACGGCGGCGGGACCCACGGGGCGTCGGGCTGGTCGGGCTGCTCGTCGGTCATCGACCCATGGTGCACCCGGTTGCGGACGATCGGCTTCCGCTCGCGACTCTGGACACGGGCCCGGCCCACGCAGCAGGCTGACCCGATGCGACGACTCGGACACCTCCGTACCCCTGCCCTCCTCCTCACCGCCCTCCTACCCGCGCTCGCGCTGGCCCTGCCCGCCACCGGTGCCCCCGGCAACGGCAACGGCAACGGCCACGGCAACGGCGGCAAGGGCGACCACGGCCCGCGCAACGCCGACCCGTTCCGTCACGGGTGGTCCGAGCAGGTCCTCGACGCCGACCAGAACTTCCGCGGGCTCGCGGCGGTGTCGAAGAAGGAGGCCTGGGTCACCGGCGAGAGCCTCACCGACGGCGGCGCCGCCACCGTCTTCCGCACCACCGACGGCGGCCGGACCTGGGACGACGTGAGCCCCGAGGACTCCGAAGGTCTGTCGTTCCGCGACGTCGAGGTGCACGGTGACGTGGCCCACGTGCTGGCCATCGGTCCGGGCGAGGCCTCGCGCATCTACCGCTCCACCGACGGCGGCGCGAGCTGGACCGAGGCCTTCCGCAACACCGACGAGAACGCCTTCTACGACTGCATGGCCTTCTACCCCGGCGGTCGCAAGGGCCTCGCGGTCAGCGACCCGGTCGACGGCAAGCTCCGGATCCTGTCCACCAGCGACCGCGGACGCAGCTGGGAGGTCGTGGCCTCCGAGGGGATGCCCGAGACGGCTGACGAGTTCGGCTTCGCCGCCAGCGGGGACTGCCTCGTCACGGCCGGCAAGGCGGCGTTCATCGTCACCGGCGGCGCCCAGTCGCGCGTGCTCCGCTCCGACGACCGGGGGCTGACCTGGACGGCCGTCGAGTCCGGCATCCCGGCCGGTCCCGCCGCGGGCGGCTTCGCCGGCGCCTTCGCCTCACCGCGCCACGGGATCGTGGTCGGCGGCGACTTCGGCAAGAAGCCCGTGCTGCAGGACAACGTCGCCTGGACCCGCGATGGCCGCACCTGGAACGGCGGCATCACCCTCACCCACGTCGGTGAGGACGTCACCTACCTGCGCGGCTGGAAGGTCGCCCTCGCGACCGGCGACTACCAGGGCTCGGTCGGCTCGAGCCTGACCACCGACGGCGGCCGCACGTGGAGCCGGGTCAGCGACTCCGGCTACCACGTCGTCGACTGCGTCGCGAAGGTCTGCTGGGCCGCGGGCAGCGAGGGCCGGGTCGGCCGCGGCTGAGCCCATCCGCAGGGGGCTCGTCACCGAACCCCCTGCGTGAGCGACACCTTCTTCGCCAGCCGGAGCGTCCCGCGGCACCTCGTCCGCGGGGCGCTCGGCCTGCCGCTGATGGTCGCGGCGTTCGTGCTGGTGCCGTGGTGGGGCCCGCTCGCACTGCTGCTCGTCGTCCCGGCGGCGGTGCTGCTGCGCGGGTGCCCGACGTGCTGGGCGCTGGGCCTGGCCCAGACCTGCGCGCTGCGCGACACCACGCGCGAGCGAGCGGTCAGTCGACCGGGCGCAGCGGGTGGATCGCCACCTCGCCGCTGAGCGCCCCGTCGGCCGCCGCGAACGCGGCCGCGACGTGCGGCTGCGTCATGTGGGCATCGAGCGCGGCCTGGTCGGTCCACCGCTCGAGGGTCACGAAGGTGCCGGGGGCCGCGGCCGACTCGAACAGGTCGTAGGCCAGGCACCCCTCCTCCGCGCGGGTCGCGGTGACCAGGTCGCCCAGGGCGGCGCGCACCTGCTCCACGGCCTCGGGCTTGACGGGGATAGTCGCGACGACCTGGAGATCACTCACGGTGGGGGTTCCTTTGCTGGGTGGGGCCCCAGTGTGCGCTGCCGACCGCTCTCCTGGCCATGCCCTCACGCGGACGCGGGGGCTCAGGCGGCATCGCGCCGGTCGGCGGGCCGGTAGCCCTCCTCGCCGGGGTGGTCCCCCTCGGTCTGGCGTGCACCCATCACCCGCAACACGACGAAGGCCACAGCTGCTACCACCAGCACGACCACCAACAGCACCATCGCGACACCGGAACTGACCATGTCCATCATGGCGTTCACCTCCTGCGTTCCACGCTAGGTCCACGTGGCGCAGATGCGCCTTACGGTGTGGTGACGCCAGTGCTCGCTGGAGCCCGACGCACCGCTGGTTAGTCTCGCCACGTGCCCGACCTCGACCGCGTTCCCACCGCTCCCCTGCTCGCCGCCGGCCTCGTCGGCGGGTTCACCCTCGCGCAGCGCACCGGCGTACGCCCCCTCGGCGGCGCCGCGATGCTCGGCGCCAACGTCCTCGCCGCGCGGCAGTGGTACGCCGCCGGCGGCCCGCCGCTCGTGGTCGGGCTGAGCGCCGCGTACTGGGCCGCGATGGGCGTCTCCCACCCGCTGGCGAAGAAGGTCGGAACCTGGCCGTCCGTGCTCGGAGTCACCGCGGCGGTCGCCGGCGCGGCGTACGTGCTGGCCGACCGCCGCGCCTGAGGACCCGCGCGTCCTCCTCAGTCCTCGGGGAGGGCCGCGAAGGCCGCCTGCATCTCGCGGTACCAGCCGAGCGACTTCTTCGGGTGGCGCCAGCGGCCCTTCATCTCCTTGCGCGCCGGGAGGTGGGCGGCGTCGCCGTCCTGCTCGGCCTGCTTCAAGTGACGGTCCTGGGCGTTGATCACGTCGTCGTGCGTCTCACCGCGGTGGGGCTCGTCGCATGGTCCGCCGAGCTGGCGGCAGGTCATGGTCTTCATGAGGTCTCCTCGTGGTCGTGGTGATGGGTGGTGTCGTGCCGGGTCAGGCCCGGGCGTGGTCGCCCTCGCGGCGTACGACGCGTGCCAGCAGGTCCGGGGCGGCCCGGAAGGTGATCGCGCGGACCCGGCCCCCCGAGACCTCGAAGTCGAAGACCACCCTGGCCTCGCCGCGGTGGAACCACGCGGACGCAGGCCGGTCGTCGACCAGCACGGCCAGCGCCGACTGGGCACTGCCGTTGAAGAACGCCGCGACCTCCTCGCGGCCGTCGATGCGGGCCGGGGTGCCGGCGAGCACGGCGTCGGCGTCGGCGCCCACGACGGCGTCGGGGGCCAGCAGCTGCAGCAGCCGCTCGAGGTCGCCCCCGCGGGCGGCGGCCATGAACGCGTCGACCACCTCCCAGTCGGCGAGGGCGTCCTCGGCGCGCGGCTGGGCCACCTTGGCCCGGGCCCGCGAGGCCAGCTTGCGTGCCGCCGCCGGAGTGGTGTCGAGCAGCGAGGCGATCGTGGCGAACTCGAAGGCGAAGGTGTCGTGCAGCACGAAGGCCACCCGCTCCCGGGGGCTCAGCCGGTCAATGACCGCCTGCAGCGCGATGGCGACGGTGTCGGCCAGCGCCACGTCGTCCGCGGGGTCCGGCGACGTGGCCGCCGCGGCGTGCGCGAGCTCCTCGTCCTCGACCGGGACCGGCGTGCGCGAGCGCAGCCGGTCCAGGCACAGCCGGGTCGTGACCGTGGTCAGCCAGGCCGCCAGCTGGTCGATCTCGTCGCCGCGGCCGGTGGCGCGGTCGAGCCGCAGCCACGCCTGCTGCACGACGTCCTCGGCCTCGGCGTGGTCGCCGAGCACCCGCGTCGCGATGCCCAGCAGCCGCGGCCGCTCGGCCTCGAAGCTCTCGGTCATGTCCATTCCCCCACCTCTCGTCGGCATCCTCCACCCCTACGACGAACGGCCCCACCCGGATGTGACCGGCGGACGTGACCGGGGTAGGGGAGGGTGCTGGGACCGGGCGCTGGGACCGGTCGCGCACACTGGTCGGATGACGGTGCTCCGAGCGCGCGAGGCGGGTCCGCTCGCCGCTGCCGCGACCGCCCTCGTGCTGCTCGCCGGCTGCACCACCGGGAGCGACGACGACCCCGCGACACCCGACCGCTCGTCCGTCGTCCCGTCCGCGACGCCGACCCCGACGCCGACCCCGACGCCCGCCCCGTCGGCGACGGCACCCGAGGACGACGGGCCGCAGGAGCGACCCGACCCGATCTCGCTCGCGGCGCTGGCAGACGCCGACCTCACCGGAGGCGGGCTCCGGCTCGGGGCGGTGCGCGAGCAGACCACCGCGTACACCTCCTACGACGTCACCTTCGCCTCGACGACCGCGGGCGCGGGCACGCCGCCGCTGCGGATCAGCGGCGTGCTCAACGTCCCGACGGGCCCCGGGCCGTTCCCCGCCGTCGTCCTCGCGCACGGCTACATCGACCCCGCTGTCTATGTCCAGGGCCAGGGGATGACCCGCGAGCGGGGCTTCCTCGCCGAGCGCGGCTTCGTCGCGCTCCACGTCGACTACCGCAACCACGCCGGGTCCGACGACGACCCGCGGGTGGAGACCGCCGTGCGCCTGGGCTACGCGGCCGACGTGGTCGCCGCCGCCCGGGCGCTCGAGGCCTCGCGCGAGGTCCGGGTCGACGCGAACCGGATCGCCCTCTTCGGACGCTCGATGGGCGGGGGCGTGATGCTCAAGGCCCTGGCGGTCGAGCCGGGACTCTTCGCCGCCGGGGTCGGCTGGGCCTCCGTGTCGAGCCTGGAGGCGGAGAACTTCGTGCGCTTCCAGCGACCCGACGCACCGCTGGCCGAGCTGCGTGCCGGCTTCCGGGGGCGTCACGGGCTGCCGGCCGAGGACCCCGCCTTCTGGCGCGGGATCTCCTCGCGACCGGCGCTCGGCGAGCTGAGCGAGCCGGTGCTGCTGGTGCACGGCCGCTACGACGACACCTGCCCGCCGTCGTGGGCCCGCGCCACCCACCGCGCCCTGCAGCGCGCCGGCGTCGACTCCCAGCTGGAGTGGTACGACGACGCGCACGCCTTCGGGCCGTCCTTCGTGGCGGCCATGGACCGCACGGTGGGCTTCCTGCGCGCACGCATGCCCGCGTGAGGGCCGGCACGACGTCCCCATGACGGCGGGGCCGGGAGCTCGTGGCTCCCGGCCCCGCCGGTGGTGCGTCACACGACGCGGTCAGTGCTCCTGCGTCACTGCACGCGGACCTGCATGGAGGTGCCGCTCTGCGAGAGCACCTGGATCTTCACCCCGACCCCGGCGACCTTCACACCGACACGGGGCAGGCCCGCGTCGACGAAGGGCTGGAAGTAGCGGTTGGGGTCGCTGTCGTCGAACAGCGGGTTGGCCGCCCGGCCCCGGATGTAGGAGCGCTGGCCGCCGGCGGTGAGGTAGAACGAGTCGCTCTTCTGCAGGCCGAACGGGGCGTCGTAGTTCTGGATCCGACCACGCCACGCGGTGCCCTGCAGGTTGTAGTGCACGAACGGGTTGGCGTCGACGGGCAGCACCAGGCCGCCACCGGGGTGCTGGCTGGTGTTGTTGTCGGAGAACGACGAGTCCCAGTAGTTGACCAGCAGGCCGTCCTGGTAGGGGAACTTCTCCACGAAGTCGGGTCGGTCCGCGAAGCTGAAGTTGTACGGGCCGGTCTGGAGGTACTTGTCGTAGGAGGTGTAGGTGCGGTTGCTGGCCAGGTAGAACTGGTCGAAGGCCCTGGTGGACGTGGCGCCCACCGAGCTGAACCCGTCGAGGGTCCAGCCGTTGGGTGAGGTCTCCGCCCCGTCGGCGAAGACGGTGGTCGCCCCGTTGGTCACCTTGATGTCGTCCACGAACAGGCCCGACCACGGCAGGCTGGCGTCCTGACCCTGCGCGGCACCGTCGGTGACGTAGCGGGCACGGAAGCCGATGGTCTTGCCGGCGTAGGGCGACAGGTCGAACGTCGCGGGGACGTAGCCGTTGCTCACGCCGTCGATCCCCACGTCCACCACCGGGTCGTTGGCCGGGTTGGTGTCACCGTCGGTGTCCGGGTCGAGCGCCGTCGTGGCGAGCGGGGTCCACTCCCCGCTCCCAGCCGGGGACTGGACCTCGAAGTAGCCGTAGTCGTAGTCCTCCTCGATGTTCCACGCCGCCTTCAGCGACAGCGTGGTGGTCCCGGCAGGGACGGCCAGGTCGGTGCGAGTCATCGTCGCCTCGTAGTCGTCGCCGGCGCCGGAGTACCACTGCTTCGTGCCCTCGGCGGGCGTGGGCAGGGTGGTCGAGATCTGCTTGTCCGGCAGCACGACCGCGACGCCCTGGGCCTTGTCGGAGTTGTACTCGTGGGGGCCGAGGTCGATGGTGCGGTCCTGGCCGGCGACCACGGTCTCGTAGTCGAGCCAGCCGAGCTGGAGCTTGTCCCAGACGCCCAGGTCGGCGGCACGGGTGCCGATGCCCTGGTCGCCCGCGGCCGAGACGCGGCTCTGCGCCATCAGCGTCCACCAGCTGACCGGGTTGTCGCCCGACGCGGCGGTGTCGTAGTGGTCGGGCAGGCCGAGGTCGTGACCGTACTCGTGGGCCACGACGGAGATCCCGCCGTTCTCGGGCTGCACGGTGTAGTCGGCGACCCAGATGCCGGTGTTGCCGATCTGGGTTCCGCCGTCGGGGTTGGCGACGCCGGCGACCGTCGGGCCCTGGCCGGTGCCCTGGAAGGCCTTCCAGCGGTGGCTCCAGATGGCGTCCTCGCCGAAGATCGGGTCGCCGTCGGCCTGGTCGCCGCCGGAGTGGATGATCTGGAAGCGGTCGATGTAGCCGTCGGGCTCGTCGAAGTTGCCGTCGCCGTCGAAGTCGTAGCGGTCGCGGATGTCGTACTGCGACACCGTGCGCTTGATCTGGGCGTCGGTCTTGCCGGCGGCCTTCTGGTCCGCGACCCACTGGGTCATGCCGTCGGAGACGAGGTTCCAGGTGTTGCTGCAGACGTTGCCGGCGCACGGGTAGCCGTTGCTGCGGCCGTAGCGGGCCTCGTTGTAGGGCACCGTCGTGAAGTCGGTGACCATGCCGTCGACGCTGTAGCGACCCGAGGACTGGCGCTCGTAGTAGCTCTTGAGGGAGTCGGCGAGCTCGCCGTCACCGAAGTAGAGGTCCTTGTAGTACTTCTTGGTGTACTTCGGGCGCCACTGGGTCGAGTTGTCGTCGGGGCCGGGCTTCGGGATCTCGTTGAACCCGGGACCCTCGAACGTCGTCGGACCGGGGGTGGCCGGGTCGGTGTCGCGGTCGGGGTAGCTCGGGTGGCGCTGGTTGCCGAAGTCGACGAGGAAGACGAACACCTTGTCGGTGCGCTCGTTGCCGAGCTCGACGTACTGGTCCTGCGTCGCCCTCGCGGAGCGGGCGTTGCCCTTGCGGGTGGCCCGCGGCTCGCGGCCGACCTTGAGGACCGAGCTGCCGTTGATCGTCTGCGGCGTGGCCTCGCCGCTGAGCACGTCGGCCCAGGCCTGCTGGCGCAGGGCCGCCTGCTTCTCGGCCTCCGGGTTGGGCAGCACGTGCTCGCTCGTGGCGCCCTGCGCCTCGCCGACCGTGCGCTGCGGGGCCGCGGGAGCGGCGATGGACGGAGCGAGGCCGAGGCCGCCGACTCCGGTGATGAGGGCGAGTGACAGCCCGAGGGTCGTGGATCTCACGAGTCTTCCTTTCCGAGAGGCAGGAAGCCGGGCGGATCGCCCCCGAGAAACCACCTGCCGTGACAGACCCTAGGCGCGAGGTCCGACGTTGAACAGGGTGCTGGCGCCCTGGGCCGGGATCGGTGGCCAGCGACGCCGTGCCACCATGGCTGGATGGACGAGGCCCGCGGCACGTCGCCGGCACGTCGGCTGCGAGGTGGCTGGCACCGCTGGCGCAGCACCGCCGCGTGCTTCGGCACCGGGTTGCTGAGCACGACCGCGCTCGTCTGGCTCGCCGACCGCAGCCAGCACACCCGCCTGGGCCAGGACCTCGACCAGGTCGGGATGGACGTCGTGGTCGGTGACCAGTCCGCGACCCGACGGCTTGTCGGAGTCCTCGGCAACGTGTCGCTCGGGTCGGTGGCCGTCGCCGTGACCGTCGTGGTCGTGGTGGCGTGGCTGCGCCGGCGGACCGCCGCAGCCGCGGCCGCGGGGGTCCTCGTGCTGGGCGCCAACCTCACCACCCAGGCGGTCAAGGCGCTCTCCGAGCGCTCGGACTTCGGCCACCTCACCGTGACCAGCTTCCCGAGCGGTCACGCGACCGTGGTGGTGTCGCTGGTGATGGCGGCGCTGCTCGTGGTGCCGTCGCCGGGTCGCACGACCGTCTCGCTCGTCGGCTCCGCGGCCATCACGGTCACCGCTGCTGCGACCCTCGTCGCGAGCTGGCACCGCCCCGCCGACATCGTCGGCGCGATCCTCGTGTGCCTGGCCTGGGGCACCGCGGTCCTGACCGGGTGGAGCCTGCTGCGAGGTGGCATGCCGGGCACGAGCGCCGGCCGGCAGCACCGCATCTTCGCCGTCACGGGCGTCGGGCTGGCGACCGCCGGGCTCCTGGCAGCCGGGGTGCGGCCCGACCGGGGGTGGTCGGGCCTGCTCGACGCGGGCGTCGTGCTCGGCGGTGTCGCGCTCGTGACCGCGCTGGCCGTGACGTCGTACGCCCAGCTGTCCGCACCGATGGCGAACGGCACACCCGCAACGCCCGCCCCGCAGGGAGTGACGCGCGGACTCAGGTCGTGGCGCGCTCCTCGACCGGGACCTCCGTGATCGCACCCGTTCGCCGGCCATCGCGGAAGGACCGCAGCTCCTCGCGGACCTTCGGGAGCAGGATGTAGCAGGCGAGGAGGTTGACGATCGCACAGACGAAGAGCATCGAGTCGGCGAAGTCGAGCACCGAGGTGAAGGTGATGACGCTGCCGATCACGGTGAAGGAGCAGAAGACGACCTTGAAGATCGCCTCGCTGCGCGCGGAGCGACCGAAGATCTCGGTCCACGCCTTCATCGTGTAATAGGACCAGGTGATGAGCGTCGAGAAGGCGAAGAGCGCCACCGCGACCGCGAGGATCACGGGGAACTGCGGCAGGAACGTCTCGAAGGCCCGCGAGGTGACCACCACGCCGTCGGGTGTGGGCCCGCCTGCCGCCACCACCTCGCGCTGCTCGGCGTAGTACGGGGCGTCCGCGATGACGATCGTCAGCGCGGTCAGGGAGCAGATGACGACGGTGTCGATGAACGGCTCGAGCAGGGCCACGAACCCCTCGCTCACCGGGTGCCTGGTCTTCACCGCGGAGTGCGCGATCGGGGCGGAGCCGACGCCGGCCTCGTTGGAGAACGCCGCCCGCTGGAACCCGATGACCAGCACGCCGACGGCGCCGCCGGCGACCCCCTGCGGGTCGAAGGCGCCCGAGACGATCTCGCCGAGGGCGCCCGGAACGTTGTCGACGTTGCCGCCGATCACCAGCAGGCAGGTGCCCAGGTAGAGCAGTCCCATCGCCGGGACGAGCCGCGAGGTCACCTGAGCGATGGAGGAGATGCCGCCGATGATGACCGCGCCGACGAGGAACGCCAGCACCAGACCGAAGATCAGCGCGGAGCCCGAGGAGCCGAGGAACCCCTCGTCACCGCCGGTCACCTCGCGTGCCTGGGCGAAGGTCTGGTTGGCCTGGAACATGTTGCCCCCGACTGCCCCGAAGAGGAACAGCGCGACGGCGAAGACGAGGGTCAGCACGCGCGAGACGCCGTTGCCGAAGCGCTCGAACGCGACGGGGAGATAGCGGAACGGCCCGCCCGTGACGGTGCCGTCGTCGTGCACCTCTCGATACTTCACGCCCAGGGTGCACTCCACGAACTTGGTGCACATGCCGAAGAGCCCCGCGATGATCATCCAGAAGGTCGCTCCCGGACCGCCGATCGTGACCGCGGCGCCGACGCCCGCGATGTTGCCCAGGCCGACGGTCCCGGAGACGGCCGACGAGAGCGCCTGGAAGTGCGTGACCTCGCCCGGGTCGCTGGCCCGCGAGAACTTGCCGCGCACCAGGTCCAGGCTCGTCCTCCAGGAGACGAACTGGATGCCCCTGAAGTAGATGGTGAAGACGATCGCCGCCACCACCAGCCACAGGACGATGAGGGGGAAGGACACCCCGCCGATCGTCGGCGCGTAGAAGATCACCGATGTCACCCCACTGGCGATCGGGTCGAACGCCGAGTTGATCGCGTCCTCGGTGCTCGAGAGCCACTGCCACTGCGCGTCGGTTGCCATCGGTGTCACCTGACCTGCCGTGTCGGGAAGACGAGGCCAACGATGGAACCAGTGGTCGCCCGGACCCCTCAACCCTTGACGCGAGATTGCCACACAGGTGACACATGCGGCGAGCTCGTCGGACCCTGCTCAGTCGGCGGCCGCCCGCGCGGCGCGCCGGGCCAGCACTCGGTCGATCCCCCAAAAGAGGGCAGCGAGCAGCAGTCCGAAGACGAGGATGCCCAGCAGGGTCACCGCGACCGAGCCGTAGCCCAGGTCCTCGACGTTGGCGAAGCCGTAGGGATAGGCGTGCACGACCGCCCCGCGCGCCAGCATCCACCCGATCCAGACCAGCGGGACGACCAGCGCCAGCGGCACCTCGCGCCCGGCGACCCAGCCGCGCGGGCCCCACCCCCACCAGACCGCGACGGTCAGCAGCGGCGTGACGACGTGGAGGACCGGGTCGGTGAGCAGCGACCAGCCCTCGACGTCGACGGCCGGCGCCAGCAGCACCTGGTAGACGATGGCGGTCACCGTGATCATCAGCAGGCCCGAGAGCCGCAGCACCCGGACCACCCGGGTCGCGCGCAGCGGCCGCGCGAGCAGCAGCGTCACCGAGACCGCGACCACGACGTTGGACCAGATCGTGAAGTAGCTCAGCGTGTCGACCACCCGCGCCACCGCGCCCGAGGCGCCGGCGGCCGTGTCGCCGTAGAGGCCGGGCTCCACCGGCGCGCGCACGTAGCCGTCGAGCGCCGAGATCACCAGCGTCGCCGCGATGCCGAACCACGCGACGCCGGCGTTGACGGCGTACGCCGTGCGGGCGGCGGTCGTGGGCCGGGCGGGCGCGCTCGTGGGGGTCGATGTGGTCACGGTGGGAGTATGACCGGCGCCGGCTCAGGTGGCGGGGAAGCGCTCGGCGACCTGCGTCAGGTGGGCGACGTACGCCGTCCAGTCCTGGCCCTCGGGGAGGTTGCTGACGTCCGTGCGCAGCCCGGCGGCTCCGTCGATCCCCTCGCGCAGCACGTCGGCGTGGCCGGCGTGGCGGGCCAGGTCGGCGATGACGTGGACGATCACGAGCTGGAGCGTCACGGTCGCCCGCTCCTCGGGCCACCACGGGACCCGGCCCTCGGCGTCGAGGGGCAGCGCGTCGATGGTCGCGTCGGCGAACTCCCACACCGAGCGGTAGAAGTCGAGGAGCTCGCCGGTGGAGATCTCGGCCGGCACCCACCAGTCGGCCTGGGGGTCGGCGTCGCCCTGCTCGTCGGTGACGTACCCCGGCACCGCCGGATCGGGCCACTCGCGGCCGAACGTCGGGCCGAAGTAGGCGATCTCGACGTAGGCGCAGTGGCGCACGAGGCCCAGCAGGTTGGTGCCGGTGGGGGTCCGCGGCAGCCGGACGTCGCGCTCACCGAGTCCCTCCAGCTTCCACACCAGCGCGTCGCGCGTCTGCTGGAGGTAGCGCTGCAGCACGGCCTTGGGGTCCCTCGGATCGGTCACCGTCCTCATCCTGCCCTGCGCCGGCCCGCGCGGTCCTCCCCTATACGGTCGTCGGCGTGAGCCCCCGCGTCCACTCGATCCACCTCGCCCCCGGGCGCCGGCTGCCGACGAAGGCGGTGCAGCAGGTCGAGGCCGAGGCGGGGGTCGGGCTGGTCGGCGACCGCTACCACGGCAGTCGGCACCGCCACGTGACCGTGCAGGCGCTCGACGACCTCGAGGCCGCGGCCGAGGTGCTGGGCCGACCGGTCGACCCGGGCCTGACCCGCCGCAACCTCACCCTCGACGCCGGCCCGATCCCGACCCGCCCGGGGGAACGCCTGCAGATCGGCGACGTCGAGCTCGAGGTCGTCCGGATCGCCGCCCCCTGCCGCCTCCTCGACGACTGGCTCGGGCCCGGTGCGATGCAGGCGCTGAAGTCACCGCGCGGCGGCACCGTCTTCCGGCTGCTCACCTCCGGCACGATCACGGTGGGCGACGAGGCCACCTGGGCCTAGTCCGTGTCAAACGGCACCTCCGGCCGCGCCCGGGAGGTGCCACTTGATACGGACTACCGAGCGGGGGTCAGGGGTTCTGGACCAGGCGCAGCAGGGTCCCGTCGAGGTCGACGAGGTGGCCGATCCGCATCCCGGAGTCCTCCATGCGCGGCGGGTGCAGGCGGGGCCAGCCGGTGCGGCGCTCGGGCACGCCGGCGCGGGTGAACGCGGCGTACAGCGCGTCGAGGTCGTCGACCCGCAGGCAGCACCCGGCCGCGGTGGTCGCCGGGTCGACGTCGGCGTCGGGGAAGAACTCCAGCACCAGGCCACCGCGCTCCAGGATCATCCAGGCGCTGTCGCGGTACGACGTGACGAACCCGAGGCCGGCGTAGAAGGCGGCCGTCGCGGCGAGGTCGCGCGCGGGCAGGGTGGGGGTGGCGTGGTCGGCCATGCCCACCACGGTAGGGCCTCGTCGCAGGGCGTACGGGCGTGCGACGGCCCGGGCCCCCGCGGGGACCCGGGCCGTCGGGTGCGCTCAGCGCAGGTCGAACCGGTCGTTGTCCATGACCTGGGCCCAGGCCGCGACGAAGTCGGCGACGAACTTCTCGTGCGCGTCCTCGCTGGCGTAGACCTCCGACAGCGCGCGGAGCTGGGAGTTCGAGCCCAGCACCAGGTCGACGGCGGTGGCGGTCCACCTCAGGTCACCGGACGCGGCGTCGCGGATCTCGTAGACGCCCTCCTCGGACTGCGACGCCTTCCACTGCGTGCCCGGGGACAGCAGGTTGGCGAAGAAGTCGTTGGTCAGCTGGCCGGGCCGGTCGGTGAGGACGCCGTGGGAGGTCCCACCGGCGTTGGCACCGAGCGCGCGCAGCCCGCCGAGCAGGACCGTCATCTGCGGGGCCGAGAGGCCCAGCATGTAGGCCTTGTCGACCAGCAGCTTCTCCGGCTGCAGCTTCTCGCCGGGGCGGGCCCAGTTGCGGAAGCCGTCCGCGCGCGGCTCGAGCCAGCGCATCGAGTCGACGTCGGTCTGCTCCTGCGTGGCGTCGGTGCGGCCCGGGGTGAAGGGCACGGTGACGTCGTGGCCCGCGTCCTTGGCCGCCTTCTCGATCGCGGCCGCGCCACCGAGGACGATCAGGTCGGCCAGCGACACCTGCGCGCCACCGGCTGCGTTGAACTCCTGCTGCACGGCCTCGAGGGCCGCGAGCGAGGCGTCGAGGTCGAGGTCGGCGTGGACGGCCCAGCCGCGCTGCGGCTCGAGGCGGATGCGGGCGCCGTTGGCGCCGCCGCGACGGTCGGTGTGGCGGTAGGTGGCGGCGGAGGCCCAGGCGAGGCCGACCAGCTGGGCGACCGAGAGGCCGGAGCCGAGCAGCTTCTCCTTGAGGGTGGCGACGTCGGCGTCGCCGACCAGCTCGCCCTCGACCGGCGGGACCGGGTCCTGCCACAGCTGCGCCTCGGGCACCCAGGGGCCGAGCAGGTGCGGGCCGACCGGGCCCATGTCGCGGTGCAGCAGCTTGTACCAGGCCTTCGCGAAGGCGGTCGCGAACTCGTCGGGGTTCTCCAGGAACCGGCGCGAGATCTTCTCGTACGCCGGGTCGAAGCGCAGCGCGAGGTCGGAGGTCAGCATCGTCGGACGGTGCTTCTTGGACGGGTCGTGGGCATCGGGGATGATCGCGTCGTCGGTCTTGGCGACCCACTGCTTCGCCCCGGCCGGGCTCTCGGTCAGCTCCCACTCGTAGCCGAAGAGGATCTCGAAGTAGCGGTTGCTCCACTGCGTCGGGACGTCGGTCCAGGTGACCTCGAGGCCCGAGGTGATGGTGTCGCCGCCCTTGCCGGAGCCGTAGGAGCTGATCCAGCCCAGGCCCTGGTTCTCGATCGGGGCGCCCTCCGGCTCGGGGCCGATGAGGTCGGCGTCGCCGTTGCCGTGGGTCTTGCCGAAGGTGTGGCCGCCGGCGATGAGGGCGACGGTCTCCTCGTCGTTCATCGCCATCCGCGCGAAGGTCTCGCGGATGTCGCGCGCGGACGCCACGGGGTCGGGGTTGCCGTTCGGGCCCTCGGGGTTCACGTAGATGAGGCCCATCTGCACCGCACCGAGGTTCTCGCCCAGCTCGCGCTCACCGGAGTAGCGCTCGTCGCCGAGCCAGGTGTCCTCGGGGCCCCAGATGATCTCCTCGGGCTCCCACACGTCCTCGCGGCCGAACGCGAAGCCGAAGGTCTCGAAGCCCATGTCCTCCAGCGCCACGTTGCCGGCGAGCACCAGCAGGTCGGCCCACGAGATCTTCTGGCCGTACTTCTGCTTGACCGGCCACAGCAGGCGGCGGGCCTTGTCGAGGTTCGCGTTGTCGGGCCACGAGTTGAGCGGGGCGAAGCGCTGGCCGCCGTCGCCGGCGCCGCCGCGGCCGTCCTGCACGCGGTAGGTGCCCGCGGAGTGCCAGCTCATCCGGATCATCAGGCCGCCGTAGTGGCCGAAGTCCGCGGGCCACCAGTCCTGGGAGCTGCGCAGGGTCTGCGCGATGTCGGACTTGAGCGCCTCCACGTCGAGGTGCGCGAACTCGTCGCGGTAGCTGAAGTCGGCACCCAGCGGGTTGCCCTTCGGCGAGTGCGCGTGCAGCACCGACAGGTCGAGCTGGTTGGGCCACCAGTCCTGGTTGGTGCGGGGGCGGTGACCCTGCGGGTCGGGCGAGTCGATGACCGGGTTCTCGCTCTCGCTGCCCTGCGCGGTGGCGGAGTCGTGCATCACCGGGCAGCCGGCCTCGGCCTTGCGGTCCACCCCCTGGGGGCTCTCGGGGGTCGTGCTGTCCTGGCTGTCGCTCATGTCGTTCCTCTCGGATGGGGTGCGGTCACGGTGGGTCTCGTGGTCAGGCGGGCGCGCACGCGGGGCACAGGCCCCAGTAGGTGACCTCGGCCTCGTCGATGACGAAGCCGTGGTCGTCGGAGGCGGTCAGGCACGGCCGGTGGCCGACGGTGCAGTCGACGTCGGCGACCGCGCCGCAGGAGCGGCACACCACGTGGTGGTGGTTGTCGCCGACGCGCAGCTCGTAGCGCGCGACCGACCCGGCCGGCTGGATGCGCCGGACGATCCCGGCGTCGCTGAGCGCGCCGAGGACGTCGTAGACCGCCTGGTGCGACACGGTCGGCTCCTCGGTGCGCACCGCGGTCAGCACGCTGCCGGTGTCGGCGTGCGGGTGCCGGCGCACGGCTCGCAGGACGGCCAGGCGCGGCCGGGTGACGCGCAGGTCGGCGCCGCGCAGCAGCTGCTCGAAGTCAGCCTCGGTGGTGTCGTGGTGCATCGGCACCACCCTGCCGGGCTTTCTTGAACCAGTCAAGTTTCTCGGGTGGGCTTGGGGATAGTCCAGTGGCGTTCGGCTGTCCGGAGTGCCGTCCCGCAGCCATCCCTCACTGGACTACCCCACGGCGGGTGCCGCACCCCCACCCCGGAACCCCACCCCGGAACCCCGATCCGTACGCCGTCAGGCGAGCCCGGCGGCGTCCTGCAGCCACGCCCAGGCGCGGGCGCGCGCGTCCGCGGAGGGACGCGCGGTGGGGAGCAGGCTGGTGGGCCGCTCGACGCGGTCGTGCCAGAAGCGGCCGGTGGGCGGGGCGGGCTCGACGGCGGCCAGCCACACGCTCGTGTCGGCACCCTGGACGTCGTCGCGCAGCACCGGACGCGTGAGCCGCTGGAAGGTCGGCAGCGACTCCTGCACGCCGGGGGTGTCGGCCCAGCCGGGGTGCATGACCGCGACGGTGAGCCCGGTCCACCGCTCGGCGAGCAGCGGCGCCATCTCGACCTGCATCCGCTTGGAGCGGGCGTAGGCCGTGGTCGGCGAGTAGTCGCCGGTCACGTAGGCGGGGTCGTCGGCGCGCAGCGACTGGGCGTACATCCCACCGCTGCTCACCAGCACCACGCGCCCGCCCGCGAGCGGGCCGCGCAGCGCCTCGGTCATGACGACCGGCCCGACGACGTGCACGGCCATGCTGAGCTCGTGGCCCTGCGCCGACTCGGTGCGCTCGGGCGGCATCACGCCGGCGTTGTGCACGACCGCGTGCAGCGCGGGCACCTCGGCGGCGAGGTCCGCTGCGAAGCGGCGTACGTCGTCGAGGTCGCCGACGTCGCAGCGCCACAGCCGCAGCTGCGCACCGGGCTGCTCCGAGGAGATCCGGTCGGCCGCCCGCTCCCCCTTGGCCTCGTCGCGGACCACGAGGTGCACCGTCGCCCCGAACCCGGCGAGGCCGGCGGCCGTCGCGATGCCCAGCCCGGAGCTCGCGCCGGTGACGAGCACGTGCCGGCCGGCCAGCGCGCCCGGCTCCGGGTCGGCCGGCCAGCCGGGCAGCGCCCTGCGGACCCGGAGGCCGATGGTCGTGTAGCCGAGGACCAGCGAGCGGTCCAGGACCGTGTCGACGGCACGGGTCAGGAGCGGCCGGCCGGCCGGAGGGGGCACCGGGTCAGCTCGCGTCGAGGCGCGCGACCTCGTCGGCGGTCAGCTCGATGGACGCGGCCGCGGCCGAGTCGGTGATCGACGAGGGCCGCTTGGCGCCCGGGATCGGGATCACGACCGGCGACTGCGCCAGCTCCCAGGCCAGGGCGACCTGCTGGGCGCTGACGCCTCGCTCGGTCGCGACCTCGGCGAACGCCGGGTGCTTCTCGGCCAGCTCCTTGGCGTCCGAGAGCCCGCCGAGGGGGCTCCACGGCAAGAACGCGAGCCCGAGCTCGTCGCACACGTCGATCTCCGGCTTGCTCGAGCGGAACTTGGGGCTGAACTGGTTCTGCACGCTGACCAGCGCGTCGCCGAGGACGGCGTGCGCGGCGCGGATCTGCTCGGGGTCGGCGTTGGAGAGCCCCACGGCGGCGACCTTGCCGCTGTCGGCGATCTCCTTGAGCGTGGCGATCACCTCGTCGTAGCCGACCTCCGGGTCGGGGCGGTGGTGCTGCCACAGGGCGATCTGCTCCACGCCGAGGCGCTGCAGGCTCGCGTCGACGGCGCTGCGCAGGTGGTCGGCGGAGCTGTCGGTGTCCCACCCGCCACCGTCGGTGCGGACGTGGCCGCCCTTGGTGGCGAGCAGGACGCGGTCGCGCACGCCGAGCTCGTCGAGGATGGAGGCGATGAGGCGCTCGTTCTCGCCCTGGGCGTCCTGGCCCTTCTCGTCGCCCGGGCCGTAGGCGTCGGCGGTGTCGAAGAGGGTGACGCCGGCGTCGAGCGCGGCGGTGACGGTGTCGAGCAGCTGCTGGCGCGGCTGCGAGCCGGTCTGGTCGAAGGTCATCAGGCCCAGGCCGATCGCGCCGACCTGCTGGGTTCCGAGGGTGCGTGTCTGCATGTCCTCGAGACTACGAGGGGTCGACCAACCCGTTGCGCTGGGCCCAGAGCGCCGCCTGGGTGCGGTCGGCGACGCCGATGCGCTGGTACGCCGAGGTGAGGTGGGCCTTGACCGTGCGCTCGGTGACGCCGAGGCGCTGGGCGATCTGCTTGTTGAGCAGGCCCTGCACGACCAGCCGCAGCACCTCGGTCTCGCGCGGCGAGAGCCCGGCACCCGGGTCGGGTGCGGCGTCGGCGCGGGCGGCGAGCAGCCGGCGCGCGGCGCGCGGGTCGATCGGCGACTCGCCCCGGGCGACGGCGCGGATGCCGTCGAGCAGCGCGTCGGGCTCGGCGTCCTTGAGGAGGTAGCCCACGGCGCCCGCGTCGATGGCAGCGTGGATGCGGGCCTGGTCGGAGAACGACGTCAGCACGAGCACCTCGGTGCCGAGCTCCTCGGCCAGGATCGTGCGGGTCGCCTCGACGCCGTCGACCTCCGGCATCTGCAGGTCCATCAACGCGACGTCGGGGCGCAGCTCGCGCACCAGCGCGACCGCCTCCGCGCCGTTGGTCGCGACGCCGACGACCTCGAGGTCGTCCGCGGAGTCGATCAGGCCGGTCAGTCCACGTCGTACGACGTGGTGGTCGTCGGCCACCACCACCCGGATCATCGGACCGGCACCTCCATCCTCACGGTCGTCCCGTCGCCCGGGACCGACTCGACCTCCAGCCTCCCACCCGACTCGCGGACCAGCCCGTCGAGGTTGCGCAGCCCGAAGTGTCCCTCGGGGGCGGCCGCGGCGCTGGCGTCGAAGCCGCGGCCGTCGTCGACGACCTCGAGCACGAGCAGGTGGCCCTCGCGACGCACGGTGACCGAGACGCGCTCGGCGCCGGCGTGGTGCACGACGTTGCGCACCGCCTCCTGCGCCACCCGCCACGTCAGCGCGACCACCGGCGCGTCGACGCCCTCCTCGCCCGACACGTCGACGTCGACGGACGTGCCGGCGGCGGTGAGCGGGGCCGCGAGGTCGTGCAGGGCCGCAGCCAGGCCACCGGTCTGCAGGTCGGGCGGGTAGATCTCGACGAGCAGGGAGCGCAGCGACCGCATGCTGGTGCGCAGCGCGCTGCTGACCTCCGCGAGCTCGCCGCGCACCCGGGCGTCGACGTCCGGCGAGGCCGCCACGGTCGAGAGCGTGAACGACGAGCCGGCCAGGTCCTGCACGACGCCGTCGTGGAGGTCGCGGGCGATCCGGAGCCGTTCGGCGTCGGAGGAGCGCACGGCCGTCTGCAGCAGCTCCTCGCGCGCCCGCGCCCCGCGCGCGACCCGGCGGGTCAGCAGCAGCACGAGCGGCGTGGTCAGCACGAGCAGGACCAGGAGCGAGCCCAGCGTGATCGGGAGGAACCGCGCCAGCACCGCCTCGCGCTGCCGGCTGATCTGCCCGGCGGTGAAGTAGGCCTCGAAGAGCAGCGGCTCGCCCTCGGGCGAGGAGATCTGGGTGTAGACCTCGAGCAGGTCGGGTCCGAGGTCGCGCTCGAAGCGGTTCTCGGGCTTGGCCAGGTCGGACAGCTCGGCGTCGGTGCGGCCCTCGCGCAGCGCCTCGAGCTCGTCCTCGTCGAGCGGGTAGACCGACCCGATCAGGTCGGTGCGGTCGCTGTAGAGGATCGTCCCGTCGGCGCGCCAGATCTTGATCCGGCGCACGTCGCCGACCAGCAGCCGGTCGAGCACCTGGCGGTCGAGCCGGTCGATGGCCGCCGGGTCGCCGTCGACGAGGCCTCGCGGGACCGCGGGCTGCGCGACCGAGCGGCCCAGCACCTGCGTCAGCGTGCGCGCGTCGTCGATCGCCTCCTCGTCGGCGGCGTCGCGGCTCAGCCAGCTGGTGGCGACGCCGACGAGCACCAGGACGACGAGACCGGCGGCGAGGAACTGCACCACCGGGTGGGTCAACCAGCGCATCGATCCTCCTGTGTGGTCAGTAGTGGACCACACCTCGACAGACCTGTCCGGCGTACGTCGCGCGGAAGGACACGTCGTCGGTGCCGGTGAGGTCGACGATGGTGCGCTCGACGTCGAAGGAGCCGCTGGGGCCCGAGGTCCACCCGCGGCCCCGGGCCGTGACGGACCCGTTGTGCCGCAGCTTCCAGCGCCAGCCCTGCCCGGTCCGGCCACTGTCGACCTCGGCCTCCACCTCCAGGCGCCCGTCGTCGGACCTCACCTTGACCTTCCACTCCGCGCGCCCGGAGCACGACCCCCGCAGCTCGACGCGGTCGTCGTCACCACCCGAGCCGCGGGAGCCCGACGTGCTCGCAGCGCTGGAGCCCGAGTCGTCGATGCCGGGGTCGTCGGAGCCGTGGTCGGCCGCAGCGGGCGCGGCCGACACCACGGGCCCGAGCAGGGCGCAGCCCACGAGGACGCCCGCGGCGAGGCGGGCGTACGGGCGGGGGGTGGCGGTCATCGGGGCTCCTCCTCTGTCGAGGCTCCAGCCTCCCGTGACCCGGGGCGCTCCGGCGACCTGTCCGATGGTGCTAGTACCCCGGCCGGGAGCGGGCGGACGGCGGTCAGGCGGTCAGGCCCTGCACCAGCAGCAGCACGCCGAAGACGACGAACGCCGCGGTGGCGCCGTAGCGGATCGCCCTCTCGGGCAGCCGGCGACCGAGCACCGCCCCGACCACGATGGCGAGCGCGTCGGCGGCCACCATGCCGATGGTCGAGCCGATCCAGGTGCCGAGCCAGCCCTCGTGGGTGGCGAGGGTGATGGTGGCGAGCATCGTCTTGTCGCCGAGCTCGGCGAGGAAGAAGGCGATGCTGACGGCCCAGATCGCGGCGCCCTGGCTGCTGCGCGCCTTGTCGGCCTCCTCGTCGGTGAGCTCGTCGCCGCGCAGGGTCCAGAGGGCGAAGGCGAGGAAGGCGATGCCGGCGACGACGTTGATCGTCGCCTGGTAGTCGCCGAAGGCGGAGCCGATCGCGGCCCCGATGCCGACCGAGGCGAGGTGCACGACGGTGGTGGCCACGGTGATGCCGATGAGCACGTCGCGGACGCGGTAGCGAGCAGCGAAGGTCATCGCCATCAGCTGGGACTTGTCGCCGAGCTCGGCGACGAAGATGACGGCGGTGCTCAGCAGCAGCGCGTCCATGGGGTGGTCCTCTCCGGCCCGGGCCGGAGGTGATCCACGATCCCGAGGGGGCCTGGACGCGCCTTCGACCAGGCACGTCCGTCAACAGTCGTGGATCTGGTCGAAAGTCTCGTCCGCCACCGTGACGGTGGCCGGCTGCACCGGACCCGGGGGTCAGCGTGTCGACACAGCTGTTGGGGACTACTCCCTTTCGCCCCTCACGCTAGGTGGCAGCGTCGACGGCTGGCCAATCGAGCGGGCGAGGGGTTGGTCACACGGCGGTGCGGCGGAAGCGCTCGAGCAGCTCGAAGGCCGGCTCGGCGTGGGTGCTGAGGTCGCGGCCCACGGAGTGCTTGACGAAGGCGGAGTAGCCGACGGTGTCGGCGACCTCGCGGCTGGTGACGTTGCGAAAACCCATCGACCAGGTGGCGAAGGCGCGCGCGGCGACCGTGCGGCGGTCGAGCACTTCGATCCTGCGGTGGCGCTCGTCGGCGCAGATCGCGTCGAAGACCGTCATCACGTCGGCCTCGGAGCCCTCGAGGGTCTGGATGACGTTGCCGCCGCTGTAGAGCAGCAGGCCGGTGACGCCCAGCGCCTCGTTCTTCGGCCGGATCTGGTCGATGAGCTCCACCAGCTCCTGCACGCTGAGCAGGTCGGTGGCGGCGCTGGTGTAGGTCAAGGTGAGCACCGCGCCCTCGTGGTGGGCCTCGGTCTCGATGGTCATCGCACTCATGGGACGACCACGGTAGGCACGTCCGGGCACGCGCGACCACAGCCCCGGGGGTGGAGCCGGCCCGGCCGCCCGGTGACCCGCGTCCGGGACGGGCGCGATCAGTCGTCGAGGTCGATGGTGCCGACCCAGCGCTCGCCGGCGTCCCCGCCCCACGCGTCCCACGCGACGCGACCCGGCGACGGGAAGCCGTCCCCGCCGCGGGTGAAGCCGTCGGCGCCCTTGTCGACGGCGTGACGGGCGAAGTACGCCTGCATCTTGCGCACGACGTCGTCGCTCACCTCCTCGCCGGCGGCGAGCTGGGAGGCCCGGTGGCGTCCGGTGTCGGTGAAGCCCTTGCCTGCCTTGCCGTCCTCGATCCAGCCGACCGCGCGCTGGGCGGCCTCCTGGACTCCCTGTGGGGGCTGGTGACCCATCGCGTCCTCCTCCGTCGAGGTGGCCACGCTAGGACGGGCGAGGAGGTCGTCGCCTCACCCTGCGGGACCGGTGCCGGTCGGACCGGTGCCGGTCCGGCGCCGTCGCGGTGGGACCCGTCTCAGTCGAACCGCAGGCCGGTCGGGACCGACCCGCCGAGCCGGAAGGACCCGGTGCGCCCCGGCTGGGCACCGACCTCGCGCACGACGGCCGCCAGCCCCTCGACGGCCCCGGCGGTGCGCGTCCCGCCGAGGCGTACGGCGTCGAGCCCGGGCAGCAGGTCGACGAGCGCGCCCACCAGAGCGAGCGCCTCCTCGTCGTCGCCGGTGACCGGGACGTCGGAGGCGAAGGCGCCGGCCACGGCGTCCCGGAGCTGCCGGGCGCAGAGCAGCTGCAGCGCCCCGACCACGCGGCGCCCGGGAAGGAGCGTCGACAGCATCGCCACGACGCTGCCGTGCGGCACGTCCTCGACCCACCAGCCGTCGGCGTCGTGCTGCAGCCCGGTGGTGCAGGCCACGAGCACCGCGTCGGGTGCGGCGGCGGCCAGGTCGGCCGCCTCGTCGCGCAGCTTGCGCCAGGGCAGGCAGGCCCAGACCACGTCGGCACCCGACACCCCCGCGGGCCCGTCGGCGACGCCGGACCCGAGGCCGGCCGCGGCCAGGCAGTCAGCGAGAGCGTCGCCGAGGGGGTCACCCGGGGCGGCGCGCACGGCGACCCGCGCCTCGCGCGCCGCCGGGAGGCCGGCGCTCACGACCCCTCGGTCGCCAGCCCGCGCAGCAGCGGCAGCACGTCGGCGCCGAAGGACGACAGGAACTGCTCCTGGTCGTGGCCCGGCGCGTGCACGACGAGGTGGTCGAAGCCGGCCCGGACGTAGGGGCGTACGGCGTCGACGACCTGCTCCGGCGTGGTCGCGACGATCCACCGGGAGGCGACCTGCTCGATCGGCAGCCGGTCGGCGGCGGCCGCCATCGCGATCGGGTCGTCGAGGCCGTGCTTGTCCTCCGCGCTCAGCGACAGCGGCGCCCAGAACCGGCAGTTCTCCCGTGCCTCGGCCTCGGTCGGGGCGTAGGACAGCTTGATCTCGATCATCCGCGCGATGTCGCCGGGCGCGCGTCCGGCCGCCTCGAGACCCTCCTCGACCGCCGGCAGGAGCGTGTCGGTGTAGAGGTCCATGCCCTTGCCGCTGGTGCAGATGAAGCCGTCGCCCACGCGTCCGGCGTACTTCGCCATCTGCGGTCCGCCGGCGGCCACCCAGATCGGCACGCCGCCCTCGGGCCGGTCGTAGATCGTGGCGTCGACGGTGCGGTAGTAGTCGCCCTCGAAGGTCACCCGCTCGCCGTCCCACAGCTCGCGCATCAGCCGCACCGCCTCGCGCATCCGCGCCCAGCGCTCCTTGAACTCCGGCCACTCGCGCAGCCCGACCGAGATCTCGTTGAGCGCCTCGCCGCTGCCGATGCCGAGCACCACGCGACCGGGGTTGAGCAGGGCCAGGGTGGCGAACTGCTGGGCGAGGACCGCCGGGTTGTAGCGGAAGGTCGGGGTGAGCACGCTCGTGCCGAGCACGACCCGCTGCGTGCGCTCGCCCATCGCGGTCAGCGCGGCGAGCGCGTTGGGGGCGTGCCCGCCCTCGTGGCGCCACGGCTGGAGGTGGTCGCTGACCCACACGCTGTCGAGCCCGACCTCCTCGGCGCGCACCCCGAGCTCGACGAGGTCACGGGGGCCGAACTGCTCGGCGGAGGCCTTGTAGCCGATCGACAGCGGGGCGTTCGTGGGCGCGGTCATGGGTCCATGGTGGCGCTCGGGCCCGGTTCACGCCCCGGCGACCCTCTGCTACGGTCGGCGACGTCCACACGGGAGTCCGCGGCAGCGGGCTGAGAGGGAGCTGCGACCGCTCCGACCGTCGTACCTGATCCGGGTCATGCCGGCGAAGGAAGTGAGTTCCGTGCGATCCCTCGTGCCACCCCTGCCACGCCTGTTCTGCCTGGTGTCGTCCCACGACGACGTGTCGCTGCTGCCCGCGCTCGCAGGCGCCGGCATCGACGGGTTCCAGGTCCGAGACAAGGAGGCGACCACCCGCGAGCTCGTGGAGCTGGCGCGCGTCGTGATCGGCTCGGTGCGGCCGGCCGGGTGCGTGGTCGTCGTCGACGACCGCCTCGACGTCGCGCTGGCGACCGGTGCCGACGGCGTGCACCTCGGCGCCCACGACCTCCCCGTCGACCGTGCCGCCGCGCTGGCCCCCGGCCTGCACGTCGGCGCCACCTGCCGAGACCGGGCCGACGTGGCGCGCGCGGCGGCCGCCGGGGCGACCTACGCCGGGGTCGGGCCGGTCTTCGCCACCGCGACCAAGGCCGGCCTGCCCGCCCCCCTCGGGCCGACGGGGGTCCGCGCTGCCGCGGGCGTGCTGCCGCTGGTCGCCATCGGCGGCATCGGCCCCGGCCGGGTCGCACCGGTGATCGAGGCCGGGGCGCACGGCGTCGCGGTGCTCGGCGCCTTGTGGCGCGAACCAGATCCCCTCCACGTGGCGGAGGAGCTGGTGCGGGAGCTCGGCTGATGCGCGTGCACATCCTCGGGGGCGGCATCGTCGGGCTGGCCTGCGCCGACGAGTTGCTCACCCGCGGCCACCACGTCACGGTCGTCGACCCGGCCCCCGGCAGCGGCGCGTCCGCGGTCGCCGCGGGGATGCTGTCCCCCGGCGGTGAGGCGTGGTTCGGCGAGCCCGACCTGCACCGGCTGGGTCTGGCCAGCGCTCTGCTGTGGCCCGAGTACGCCGTCCGGCTCGGGGTGCCCCTGCACGACCACGGCACCCTGGTCGTGGGCCACGACGCCCGCGACGGCCACGACGTCGTCCGCCAGGGCGAGGTGCTGGGCGCGCTCGGGGTGGAGGTGCGCCTCCTCGCTCCCGATCAGGTCGCGCGGCTCGAGCCGGCGCTGGGGAGGGTGACGCGAGGGCTCCTGCTGGCGGACCGGTCGGTCGACCCGCGGGCGGTGGTCGCCGCGCTCCTGCGGCGCCTCGGGGACCGCGTGGTCGCCGAGCAGCCGCCGGAGGAGCCGGACGCCACCGTGGTCGCCGCCGGTGCGGCCCTGCCTTGCCCGTGGTCCTCGCTCGTGCGGGGGGTCCGTGGCGAGGTGGTGCGGCTGCGCACCGACGACCCGCCACGACACGTGGTGCGTGGATGGGTGGCCGGCGACCCGGTCTACCTCGTGCCACGCGCCGGCGGCGAGGTCGTCGTCGGCGCGACGCTCGAGGAGCATGCCGGTCCGCCCGTCCCCACAGGCGGCGGTGTCCTGCGGCTGCTGCGCGCGGCCCGGACCCTGGTGCCGGCGCTCGACCACGCGGAGCTGCTCGCCTGCGAGGCCCGCGACCGGCCCGCGACCCGCGACCACCTGCCCGCCGTCGGCCCGACCGACGTCCCGCGCACCTTCCTCGCCGCCGGGCACTTCCGCCACGGCGTGCTGCTGGCCCCGCTCACCGCCCACCTCCTGGCCGACGCCGTCGACGGAGCCGACCCCGACCCCGCCGTCGACCCCCGGCGGCTGACCCGACCTCCTGAAGGAGCCCAGCCATGCACGTGATCCTCAACGGAGTCGTCCGCGAGACCGACGCAGCGACCCTCGCCGATCTCCTCGGCCCGCTGCCCGGCGGCCGCGCCGTCGCGGTCGGCGGCGAGGTAGTCCCCCGCGGGGAGCACGCCGACCTGGCGCTCGCCGAGGGCGACGTCGTCGACGTCGTGGAGGCGGTGGCGGGGGGATGAGCGGTCCGTTGATCGCGGGCCGCCGGCTCGCGTCCCGGCTGCTGGTGGGCACGGGTGGGCTCCCGCGCCCGGACCTCGCCCGCCCCGTGCTCGCCGCTGCTCAGCCGGGACTGGTGACGGTGAGCGTGCGCCGCACCTCCAGCACCGCGCCCGGCGGTCTGCTCGACCTGCTGCACGAGCTCGGCGTACCGGTCCTGCCCAACACCGCGGGATGCCTCTCGCCCCGCGAGGCCGTGCTCACCGCCGAGCTGGCCCGCGAGGCGCTGGGCACCGACTGGGTGAAGCTGGAGGTGATCGGCGACGAGGCGAGCCTGCTGCCGGACGCCGTCGGGCTCGTCGAGGCCGCGACGCAGCTGGTGGCCCGCGGCTTCACCGTGCTGCCCTACGCCACTCCGGACCCGGTGCTCGCGCGCCGGCTCGCCGACGTGGGCTGTGCGGCGGTGATGCCGCTCGGCTCCCCCATCGGCTCCGGCCTCGGCATCCTCGACCCCCACGCGATCGCGTCGGTCGTGGAGGCCGTCGACGTGCCGGTCGTCCTCGACGCCGGCATCGGCACCGCCTCCGACGCCGCGCTGGCGATGGAGCTGGGGTGCGAGGCCGTGCTGGCCGCGACCGCGATCACCCGCGCCGCCGACCCGGTGACGATGGCTCGTGCCCTCAGGCTGGCCGTCGATGCCGGCCGCGCCGCGCACGAGGCCGGTCGGGTGCCGCGGCGCACCACCGCCCGGTCGGCCGGCCCGCTCGGGGGGAGGGTCGGATGATCCCGCGCCTGGTCCTGCTGACCGATCGCGCCCAGCTGCGGCTGGGCCGTGGCCTGGTGCGCACCGTGCGCGAGTGCGTCGACGCCGGCCTGGAGGCGGTGGTGGTGCGCGAGCACGACCTCGGACCGGCGGCCCGCCGGGCCCTCGTCGGCGCGCTGGCCTCGGTGCCCGGGCTCACCGTGCTGTCCTCTCGGGTGCCCGACCCGTCCGCGGCCGGTCTGCACCTGGCCGCGTGGCAGCGGCCGCCGACCACGGGGCCGTGGGGGCGCTCGTGCCACTCGAGCGCCGACGTCGCGGCCGCCGCGGCCGATGGCGCGTCGTGGGTGACGCTCTCGCCGTGGGCCGCGAGCACCAGCAAGCCGGGCGGGCGTCGCCCGCTCCCCGCCGGAGCCTTCGCCGGGCACCCGGTCCCCGTGCTCGCCCTCGCCGGGGTCGACCCGGGCAACGCGGCAGCGGCCCGGACCGCGGGGGCCCACGGTGTGGCGGTGATGGGTGCGGTCATGCGCGCCGCCGCGCCGGCCGCCGTGGTCGCCGCGCTCCTCGCCGAGGTGGAGCCGTGAGCGCGCCACCCGTCGTGCTCGCGATCGCCGGCACCGACAGCGGGGGTGCGGCCGGGCTGGCCGCCGACCTCGCCACGCTCGGCCACCTCGGCTGCCATGCGGCCTGCGCGGTGACGGCCGTGACCGCGCAGGACACCACCGGCGTGCACGCCGTCCACGCGCTGCCCGCCCACGCCGTCGCCGACCAGCTGACCGCGGTGCTCACCGACCTGCCGGTCGCCGTCGTGAAGACCGGCATGCTGGGCTCGGCGAAGGTCGTGCGGCTCGTCGCCGAGCGGCTGACCCACCTGCCGCTGGTCGTCGACCCGGTGCTCGTGGCGACCAGTGGCGCAGTGCTCGGCGATGCGGAGGTCCGCACCGCCTACCGCGACCACCTCCTGCCCGTGACGAGGGTCCTCACCCCCAACCGCGACGAGGCCCTCGCGCTGCTCGGACGGAACGAGCCCGAGCCCGCGTGCGACCTCGCTGCCCGGCTCGCCGAGCACGGCTGTGCCGTGGTGCTCACCGGCGGGCCGCAGTGGTGCCGTGGCGAGGGCGTCGCAACCTGCACCGACTGGCTGTGCGAGCCCGGGACGACCCCTGTCGCGCTCACCCACCCGGCGGTGCGGACCACCGCGGACCACGGCTCGGGGTGCACCCACGCCAGCGCGCTTGCAGCGGGCCTGGCCCACGGCCACCCGCTGGTGGACGCCGCGCGCGCGGCGTCGCGGTACGTCTCGGCGCGGCTCATCGACAGCAGCCGCTGGTCCCTGGGCCGCGGCCGCGGGCCGGTCTCGCACCTCGCGCCCCTCTGCGACCTCGCCATCCGACCACCCACCACCGATCCACTCATCGCCCCACCCGTCCAGGAGGACTCGACATGACCACCCACCCCGCCCACGAACGCGTGCTCACCGGACCGCTCGGTACACCGGTGACCCGCGTCCACCTCACGAACGGCGAGACGTTCGACTGCTACTCCACGTCCGGCCCGCCCGCGGTGCCCGGCGAAGGGCTGCCGCCCCTCCGTGCCGGGTGGATCGCGGCGCGCGGCGACACCGAGGAGTACGCCGGCCGCGAACCGTCGCTGCTCGACGACGGTCGCTCCGCCGTCCGTCGCGGCGCCCGGCGTGCGGAGTGGCCCGGGGAGCGGTACGTGCCCCGGCGCGCGCTGCCCGGCCGCACGGTCACCCAGCTCCACCTCGCGCGACGCGGCGTGACGACCGAGGAGATGCGCTACGCCGCGCAGCGAGAGGGCTGCGACCCCGAGCTGGTGCGCAGCGAGGTCGCCGCCGGGCGGGCGATCATCCCGGCCAACGTCAACCACCCGGAGTCCGAGCCGATGGTCATCGGCCGGCGGTTCCTGGTGAAGGTCAACGCCAACATCGGCACGTCCGCGGTCACCGGGTCGATCGCCGAGGAGGTCGACAAGCTCACCTGGGCCACGACCTGGGGCGCCGACACCGTCATGGACCTCTCCACCGGCGAGGACATCCACACCACGCGTGAGTGGGTGGTGCGCAGCTCACCGGTGCCGATCGGCACCGTCCCTCTCTACCAGGCGCTGGAGAAGGTGGACGGTGACGCGAGCCGCCTGACGTGGGAGGTCTTCCGCGACACCGTGGTCGAGCAGTGCGAGCAGGGCGTCGACTACATGACGATCCACGCCGGCGTGCTGCTGCGGCACGTCCCGCTGACCGCCGACCGCGTCACCGGGATCGTCTCGCGCGGCGGAGCGATCATGGCCGGCTGGTGCCTGGCCCACCACGAGGAGAACTTCCTCTTCACCCACTTCGACGAGCTGTGCGAGATCTTCGCGGCCTACGACGTCTCGTTCTCCCTCGGCGACGGGCTGCGCCCCGGAAGCGTCGCCGACGCCAACGACGCGGCCCAGCTGGCGGAGCTGCGCACCCTCGCCGACCTGACGCTGCGCGCGTGGGAGCACGACGTGCAGGTGATGGTGGAGGGCCCCGGGCACGTGCCGCTCCACCTCGTCGAGGACAACGTGCGGCTTCAGCAGGAGTGGTGCCACGGCGCGCCGTTCTACACCCTCGGCCCGCTCGTCACCGACGTCGCTCCGGGCTACGACCACATCACCAGCGCCATCGGTGCGGCTGCCATCGCCATGCACGGCACCGCGATGCTCTGCTACGTCACGCCGAAGGAGCACCTCGGGCTCCCCGATCGTGACGACGTGAAGACCGGCGTCATCACCTACAAGATCGCGGCACACGCCGCCGACGTCGCCAAGGGCCACCCCGGCGCTCGCGACTGGGACGACGCGCTGTCCCGCGCGCGCTTCGAGTTCCGCTGGCACGACCAGTTCGCGCTCGCCCTCGACCCCCACACGGCCCAGTCGTTCCACGACGAGACCCTGCCCGCCGAGGGTGCGAAGACCGCCCACTTCTGCTCCATGTGCGGCCCGAAGTTCTGCTCCATGCGGATCAGCCAGGACGTCCGCGACCGCTTCGCGGAGAAGTCGGCGGAGTTCCTCGAGCTCGGCGGCACCGTCTATGTCGACGCCGCGGGATCGCCGGGGTAGTCGGCTCCTGCGCGCTCGTCGCGGTCGACGACCGTGCGGCCGACCAGCCCGAGCTCGCCTCGTCGGCCCCGGTTCCTCAGGTTCCGTCCCAGGCTGCCGATCACTCCTAGGTGACACCGACACCCCTCGTCGACGCTGCGGACCTGCTGGCTGCCGCCGAGTCCGTCGAACCCCTGCCGCACACCATCGCCCGTCTCGCCACGATGGTCGCCGACCCAGACTTCGACATCCGTGACATCACGGACACGGTGTCGCTGGACGTCTCGCTGACCGCGGACGTGCTGCGCAGGGCCAACGCGGCCGCCCTCGGCCACCGCGCCACGATCACCTCCGTGCACGACGCGGTCGTCCGGCTCGGACCCAACATGCTGCTCTCGCTGACCCTCGCCTCGGGCGTCGGCAGCAGGATGATGTCGGCGCTGCCAGCGTACGGCCTCGCGCCCGGGGCGCTCTGGGAGCGCTCGGTCGCCGCGTCGATCGCAGCCGAGGCGATCCGCGGACGCGCGGGCGTCCCGGTGCCGCCCGAGGTAGGGACCGCCGCACTGCTGCACGACTTCGGCATGCTCGTGCTGGCCAAGCACTTCGGCAAGCAGGTCCTGGAGACGCTGGCCTTGGCCGCCGCGACCGACGGCACGGACATCATCGAGACCGAGCGGGTGGTCTTCGGGCTCACCCACGCCGACATCGGCGGAGCGGTGGCCGAGGCGTGGGGCCTGCCGCTGACGATCGTCGACGGCATCCGCGACCACCACGAGGCGCACGAGGGCCTGTCGCCGGTGAGCGCAGCGGTGGGGCTGGCGTGCGCGATGTCGTTCGAGATCACCGCCCGCGAGCCGGACGAGGCCGAGCTGGCGAGCCGGGCCGCCCGACGGCGCTCCGTCACGCCGCTGCTGGACATCCTGCGACTCGACGCCCTCGACTACCACGCCATCGTGGAGACGGCCTGCGAGCGCTTCGACGAGGTCTCGGACCAGTACGCGGCCTGACTCAGCCCGCCGTCAGCCCGCCGCCATGTCGACGAAGCGGGAGTAGTGGCCCTGGAAGGCGACCGTGAGGTCGCGGGTGGGGCCGTTGCGGTGCTTGACCACGAGCAGGTCGGCCTCGCCGGGGCGGGTCGACTCCTTCTCGTAGACGTCGTCGCGGTGCAGCAGGATCACCATGTCGGCGTCCTGCTCCAGTGAGCCGGACTCACGCAGGTCGCTCATCATCGGGCGCTTGTCGCCGCGCTGCTCGGGGCCACGGTTGAGCTGGGACAGCGCGATGATCGGGCACTCGAGCTCCTTGGCGAGGAGCTTGATGTTGCGGGAGAACTCCGAGACCTCGAGCTGACGGGACTCGACCTTCTTGCCCGAGCTCATCAGCTGCATGTAGTCGATGACGATGAGCTTGAGGTCGTGGCGCTGCTTGAGCCGGCGCGCCTTGGCCCGGATCTCCATCATCGTCATGTTGGGGCTGTCGTCGATGAACATCGGCGCCCCGGACACCTGGCCCATCTTGCGGGCCAGCTTCTCCCAGTCGTCGTCGCGCATCGTGCCGTTGCGGATGTGGTTGAGCGGCACCTTCGCCTCCGCGGAGAGCAGGCGCATCATGATCTCCGAGCGCGTCATCTCCAGGCTGAAGAAGACGCTGGTGAGGTTGTTGTGGATCGAGGCCGCACGGCAGAAGTCGAGCGCGAGGGTCGACTTCCCCATCGCGGGTCGGGCCGCGACGATGATCATCTGGCCGGAGTGGAGGCCGTTGGTGAGGTCGTCGAGGTCGGCGAAGCCGGTCGGGACGCCGTAGAGACCGGCCTCCCGGTTGCCGATCGCCTCGATCTCGTCGAGGACGCCGCTCATGATGTCGCCCAGCGGCGCGTAGTCGACCGCGGCGCGGCGGTCGGTGACCTTGTAGACCTCGGCCTGCGCGGAGTCGACCACGTCGTCGATCTGGCCCTCACCGGCGTAGCCGAGCTGGGCGATGCGGGTGCCGGCCTCGACCAGGCGGCGCAGGATCGCCTTGTCGCGCACGATCTCGGCGTAGTAGCCCGCGTTGGCCGCGATCGGCACGTTGGCCGAGAGGGTGTGGAGGTAGGGGGCGCCGCCGATGCGCTGCAGCTCGCCGCGCTTTTGCAGCTCGGCCGCCACGGTGATCGGGTCGGCCGGCTCGCCGCGACCGTAGAGGTCGATGATCGCGTCGTGGATGACCTCGTGGGCGGGGCGGTAGTAGTCGACGGCCTTGATCACGTCGACCACGTCGGCGATGGCGTCCTTCGACAGCAGCATCGACCCGAGCACGCTCTGCTCGGCCGCGTTGTCCTGCGGAGGGGTGCGGTCACCCGGGGAGCGCGGCGACGCCCCCGGCTCGTAGGCCGCCGGGCCGTCGCCCCACGCCTCGTCCGTGTCGCCCTCGAACGCGATGCTCACCGCTGCTCCTCCCTCTCGCTGACACGACGGTAGGGCCGACCTCCGACATCGACACCGCCACCGGGCTCGTGCCCTGGCCGAGTCCGGTCCAGGCCTGGTTCGAGTCCTGGTCCGCGCGTGACCGTACGTGCTGGCGGGGGGCGGTGGGAAGCCAGCGGGCGCGAGTTATCCACAGGGTCTGTGGACAAGCTGGGTACGACCGTGGACGACACGCCGCGTACCGCTCAGCCACCGTGGAGAGACCTGTGGACGAATTGCGGAACACCGTCCCGAGAAGCCCTCTGAACTGCGGAAACGTGATCGGCGGGTTGTGGAGGGAAAACTTTTGGGCGGTGGACGCGTTCATCTGTCCGACATCTGGGAGTCGCCCGCCGGTGTGTCCGGAGCGCGGGGACGGGGCGGCACCGTGTCACTCATCCACACCGCCATTCACAGGTAGTCAGATCGGGCTATTCCTCCGCGCCGCGGTCTTCGCTAGACGCGCGCCGGGTGGGCGGCGTCCGGGCCCGCGAGCCCGGTTTCCTAGGCTGGGCGGGTGTTGGCCGTCGACCGCGAGATCCTGCGCCTGGCCGTTCCAGCGTTCCTCGCACTCGTCGCCGAGCCGCTGTTCCTGCTCTCCGACGCCGCCATCGTCGGCCACCTCGGCACACCCGAGCTGGCCGGACTCGGCGTGGCCGCGGTCGTGCTGCAGACCGTGGTCGGGCTCTGCGTCTTCCTCGCCTACGGCACCACCGCGAGCGTGGCCCGCCACCTCGGTGCCGGCGACCTGCGCGCCGCGCTCGCTCAGGGCATCGACGGGATCTGGCTCGCGGTGCTCATCGGGACGCTCGCCACGGTCCTCGGCGTCGTGCTCACCCCCACCCTCGTCGGCGCCTTCAGCCCCGGCCCCGAGGTCGCCGACCACGCCACCACGTACCTCTCCCTCGCCTTCCTCGGCACCACGCCGCTGCTGGTCATGCTCGCCACCACGGGCGTGCTGCGCGGCCTCCAGGACACCCGGACGCCCCTCGTCGTCGCGGTCGCGGGCAACGGGCTCAACGTGGTGCTCAACCTCGTCCTGGTCTACGGCGTCGACCTCGGGATCGCCGGGTCCGCGATCGGCTCGGTCGTCGCCCAGCTGCTGTCCGCGGCGTGGCTCGTGGTGGTCGTCGTGCGCGCCGCCCGCGCGCACGACGCGCCGCTGTCACCGGACCGTGCCGGGATCCTGGCCTCCGCGCACGCCGCCGTGGCCCTCGTGGTGCGCACCCTCGCGCTGCGCGCCTGCCTGCTCGTCGGCACCTACGCCGTCACCCGCGCCGGCGGCCAGGCCACCGACGTCAACGTCGCCACCCACCAGGTGGCGATCACGCTCTGGTCCTTCCTCGCCTTCGCGCTCGACGCCATCGCCATTGCCGCGCAGGCGCTCACCGGCCGCTCGCTCGGCGAGGGCGACGTCGAGGGCACGCGCCGGCTGACCCGCCGGATGGTGCAGTGGGGGCTCGGCAGCGGGGTCGTCGCCGGCCTCGCCCTCGCGGCGAGCTCGCCGTTCGTGGGCGCGCTGTTCACCGCCGACCCCGCGGTGCGTGAGGCGCTGGTGCCGGTGCTGCTCGTCGCGGCCGTCGGCCAGCCGCTCGCCGGGCTCGTCTTCGTGCTCGACGGGGTCCTGATCGGTGCCGGTGACGGCACCTACCTGGCCTGGGCGGGCCTCGTCGTGCTGGCGGCGTACGCCCCCGCCGCGCTCGTCGCCGCCACGCTCCCGCACGGACTGGTGATGGTCTGGGTCGCGATGACCGTGGTGTTCATGGGCGCGCGCGGCGTGCTGCTGTCGTGGCGGGCGCGGGGCGAGGCCTGGCTCGTAACCGGAGCCGCGCCCGCACGTTGAGCCCGGTGGAGGCAGCGCCGGCACCCGGCCGCGCGCACCGGAGGAGGGCACATGACCACGCACCTCGTACGCCGCTGGGCCGGCGCCACCGCGCTCGTGCTCGCCGCGTCGGCACTGGTCGCGACCGGGGCCGCGCCGGCGGGAGCGACACCCGGCTGCACCGACGAGACGCCGCCGAACGTCCTCACCGACGGCTGCGACGACTCCACGCCCCCCGAGACCGTGCTCACCTCCTCCAGCACGCCCAACGCGGCCGGCTTCGTGAGCACCTCCACGATGAGCTTCACCTTCTCCAGCACGGTGTCCGACGGCGACGCCGGCCCCTTCGGCTTCGAGTGCGCGCAGGCGAGCCCCGCCGCGCCCACGCCCACATGGCAGCCGTGCACCAGCCCGGTCGTGCTCTCCGGACTCGGCGACGCCGGCGCGGAGGCGTACTCCTTCCAGGTGCGCGCGGTCGACCTCGGGGACCGGGCCCGCACCCCCGACACGCTGCTCGGCGTCGGCCAGGTCGTGGACACCCCCGACGAGGACCCGACCCGGGCCGGGCTCGCGTGGGGCCAGGACACCAAGGTCCCGTTCGTCTTCGTCACCCGCAGCGCCTACGACGAGCAGACGCCGACGCAGCCGGTCGTGACCAGCCCGACCGTGGCGCTGCGGCTCGACAGCAGCGAGCCCGGCTCGGTCTTCGAGTGCACCGACAACGACCAGCCCGTCGCCTGCTCCGGTGGCCGCTGGGAGCTGCCCGACCCCGCCGCGGGCCGGCACGTCTTCACCGCCCGGGTGATCGACAAGGCGGGCAACAGCAGCGCCTGGGCCGACCCGGTCGAGTTCTTCGTGCCGACCGACCTGCGCCGCGCGCGCGGGTGGAAGGACGTCGCCGCGACGGGATACCTCGGTGGCCACGCGCTGCGGGCCACCCGCCGCGGCGCACGCCTGGTGCTGCCCCGCACCACCGTGGGCGAGCTGCGCCTGGTGGCGCCGTCCGGCCCGAGACTGGGCAAGGTGCGCCTGCGCGTGGGCCGGCGCGACTGGCACGTCGTCGACCTCTCCGGGCCGCGCTCCGCGCTGCGCCAGTACGTCGTCATCGACCGCTACTCCGGCGTCCGCACCGGGCGGATCGTCATCGAGGCGCTGGGGGGCGGGAAGGTGCTGGTCGACGGCGTCGTCGCGCGCCCGAACCGCTTTCCCGCCGGCGCCCAGCGGGCCGTCGACGGGCGCTGAGCCCGGACCTCTCGCGCCCGGACGCACGACGACCCGCCACCTCCCGGAGGAGGGGCGGGTCGTCGGGTGTGTCGTGTCAGGCAGCGATCAGGTGCGTGATCAGGCCGGGACGACGTTGAGGGCGACCGTGGCCGACACCTCGTCGTGCAGCTTGACCGACACCTCGTGGGCGCCGAGCGACTTGATCGGGTTGGTGACCACGATCGTGCGGCGGTCGACCTTCTCGCCCGAGACCTCGGTGATCGCGTCGGCGATCTCCGTGGTGGTGACGGCGCCGAAGAGGCGGCCGCCCTCGCCGGCGCGGACCTTCACGTTGACCGCGCTCGCCTCGAGCGTGGACTTCACGGCCTTGGCGTGGTCGGCGTCGCGGACCGCGCGCGCGGAGCGGGCGGCCTTGATCGACTCGACGGTCTTCTCGCCGCCACGGGTCCAGCGGATGCCGAGGCCACGGGGGACGAGGTAGTTGCGGCCGTAGCCGTCCTTGACCTCGACCACGTCACCGGGGGCGCCGAGACCGTCGACCTCCTGGGTCAGGATGAGCTTCATGTTCCGTGCTCCTCTCAGCGACCGGTGGACGTGTAGGGCAGCAGGGCGAGCTCACGCGCGTTCTTGACGGCGATGGCCACGTCGCGCTGGTGCTGGACGCAGTTGCCGGTCACGCGGCGGGCGCGGATCTTGCCGCGGTCGGAGATGAACTTGCGGAGGAGCGTGGTGTCCTTGTAGTCGACACCGGTCGCCTTCTCCTTGCAGAACTGGCAAACCTTCTTCTTGGGCTTGCGCAGAATTGCCTTGGCCATTGTGGTGCTCCCTTTCAGTGAGCCCGGCCCTGAAGGCAATCAGGGACGGAATGGAATGGATGTCTGGTCGTTCGACGGGATCAGAACGGGGGCTCGTCGTTGCCGCCGGAGACCCCGGGCGTGGCCCACGGGTCGTTGGCCGGCGCGGACGGAGCACCCTGGGACGAGCCGCCCTGGGACTGACCGCCCCAGCTGCCGCCGCCACCCTGGGAGGGCGCCGGGCTGGCCCACGGGTCGTCGGCCGGAGCGGACTGCTGTCCGCCACCGCCGCCGCCCGAGTAGCCGGCGCCGCCGCCGGACCCGCCGGAGTAGCCGCCACCGCCGCCGGACCGCTGCGTCTTGGTGACCTTCGCCGATGCACTGCGCAGCGACGGGCCGACCTCCTCGACGTCGATCTCGAAGACGGTGCGCTTCTCACCCTCGCGGGTCTCGTACTGACGCGACTTGAGGCGACCCTGGACGATCACGCGCATGCCCCGCTGAAGGGTCTCGGCGACGTTCTCCGCGGCCTGGCGCCACACAGCGCAGGAGAGGAACAGCGTGTCGCCGTCCTTCCACTCGTTGCTCTGGCGGTCGAAGGTGCGCGGGGTCGACGCGATCCGGAAGTTGGCCACGGGAGCCCCCGAGGGGGTGAACCGCAGCTCCGGGTCGTCGACCAGGTTGCCGACGACGGTGATCGTGGTCTCGCCTGCCATGTCAGGTCTCCTCTAGATGTCCCTGTTGATCCGGGGTGCTCCCGGTGTCGTGCCCATCAAACAGGCACGGACCGACAGCGTGAAGGGTCTATCCACAGATGCCGCGAGGGCGATCAGTGGGCGTCGGGACGCATGACCTTCGTGCGCAGGATCGACTCGTTCAGCGTGAGCTGGCGGTCGAACTCCTTGACCGTCGCGGGCTCGGCCGTCAGGTTGACGACGGCGTAGATGCCCTCGGCGTTCTTCTTGATCTCGTACGCCATCCGGCGACGACCCCACACGTCGACGGACTCGACAGAGCCGCCGTCCTTGCGGATCACGTTGAGGTACTTGTCGAGCGACGGCTCGATGGTGCGCTCGTCGAGACTCGGGTCGAGGATGACCATCACTTCATAAGCACGCATAGCGGTCTCCACCTCCTCTGGGCTAGAGCGGCCACGGGCTTTCCGTGGCAGGAGGGCTGTGCGTTCGCGGCGTACGACATGGGTCGCACCGCGGTCGGTCGCCCGAAGGCAACCGGACGAGGCTACCAGCGCGCGGGCCGGGCACCGGAATCGTCGTGCGCCGTGCTGTGGACGGCCCGCCCCGGACAGCACGAGAGCCCCCGGGGTGTCCGGGGGCTCTCGGGGCAGGGACTTCGGGTCCGGAACCTCCGCCTCGCGGTGGAAGCTTCGACCGCGAACCGGCAGGTTCCCCGGACATCCGGGGATTCTGCGAACCGCAGGCTGCGGTTCCCGGGTCAGGGGGCCGAGCGGCGCAGCGCGGCGAGGGCCGTGCCGGCGATGGCGGCCAGGAGCGCCAGCCAGTAGCCGAAGCCGTGGCCCTGGTCGACCATCTTGCAGATCGAGCCGCCGAGGAAGCTGTCGTCGCAGCCGCCGCCGGGGAAGACGAAGAGCGCCAGGACGGTGCAGACGGTGGCAGCGGCGAACAGGCCGAGCACCAGGGTGCGCAGCGGCACCGGCACGGGGATCGGGCGACCGAGCAGGTGGACCACCAGCACGACGGCGGCGGCGAGCGCGAGGAGCGCGCCGAACCAGCCGAAGAAGCCGTGCCAGGCGTTGGCCGACGAGCTCGCATCGGTGCCGAAGCCGCTGACGGAGACGGTGTAGTAGGGCAGCAGCGAGCCGAGGAAGACCAGGAGACCGGCGCCGACAGTGGCGAGGTCGAGGGGGTTGCCCTGCTTCAGCGTCGCGACGGCGTCGTTGGCCTGCTGCGAGGCGTTCGCGGACGACCAGCCGCCCTGCGAGGCGGGCTGGGGAGGCGGGGGCCGGGTGCGGGTCGGGCTGCGAGGCGAGCGGAGCCGGGTCGGGGGTGGTCCCCGGGGTCGGGTCCGGGGTCGGCTCGGAGCCGGGCGTGGTGTCGGACATCGGGTACGTCTCCCCCATCAGGGCCCCGCGGCGGGGCCGGTCAGCGCGAGGATCCTGCACCGGGGTCGAGGTGGGCAAACGTGCTGGCACCACTGGTCTGGACCTGCGACCCGCGTCGGGGCGCACGGCGCCTGTGGACGACGGGCACGCGCCTGCGGCGGGCGGGGCTAGCGTCGCCGGGTGGCCAGCACCGTCCCCGCACACGCCGACACCGTCGTGGCGGGCCGCTACGCGCTGCTCGACCAGGTCGGTGCCGGCGCGATGGGCTCGGTCTGGCGCGCCCGCGACCAGCGCACCGGGCAGGAGGTGGCGCTCAAGGTGCTGGGCCGGCACAGCTCGGCGCTGCTGGCCCGCTTCGTGCGCGAGCAGGCCGTGCGGGTGCGCCACCCCCACGTCGTCGCCCCGCACGGGTGGGCGGCCGAGGACGACCTGGTGGTGCTGGCGATGGAGCTGGTGCGCGGCGGGTCGGTGGCCGACCTGCTGCGCGAGCACGGCCCGCTCGACCCCGGCACGGCCGCCGTGCTGGTCGAGCAGCTGCTGCTCGGCCTCGCCGCGGTCCACGCCGCGGGCCTGGTCCACCGCGACGTGAAGCCGGCCAACCTGCTGCTCGAGGCCACCGGTGACGCCGGACCCCACCTGCGCCTGGGTGACTTCGGCGTCGCCGCGCCGATCGCCGACCGACGCTTCACCACCGTCCCAGGGGCCATCGGCACCGACGGCTACATGGCGCCCGAGCAGGCCCGCGGCGCCGCCCCCGACCCCACCCAGGACCTCTGGTCGGTCGGCCGGGTGGGCCTCGAGCTCGTCACCGGGCTCCCGCCCTCGCAGCAGGGCCCGATCCCGTCCCACCCGCTGCGGCCGCTGCTCGAGCGGCTGCTCGTGACCGACCCGGAGCAGCGCCTGGTCTCCGCCGAGGCGGCGCTGCGGCTGCTGCGCCGGCTGTCCGTGCCCCCGCCGCAGTGCCCGGCGCTGCCGGACCGGCTCGGCTCGGCGCCGCCCGGTCACCGGCCGCGGCGGTGGCGCGGCCGCGGGGACGGCAGGGGCGACGGGGTCGACGGGGTCGACGGGGTGGGCTGGGCGGCCGTCGGGCTGCTGCTCGGCGTGGTCGCCGGGTGTCTGTGGGTGCTCCTAGGCTGGTGGTCATGAGCGTCTCCCCCTCCGTCCTGCCCGTCGGGGCCCACGTCGAGCAGAGCAACCCGGTCGCGGAGGCGATCGCGCGCGAGACGTCGCTGGTGCAGTTCTTCCTCGGCGACCCCCAGAGCTACAAGGGGCCGGAGGTCCGCTTCGAGGGGGGCGCGGCGGCGCTGCGCGCGTCCGCGGAGGAGGCCGGTGTCGACCTCTACGTCCACGCCCCCTACATCGTCAACGTCGCCACGACGAACAACCGGATCCGCATCCCGAGCCGCAAGCTGCTCCAGCAGCACATGGACGCCGCCGCCGAGATCGGGGCCAAGGGCCTCGTCGTGCACGGCGGCCACGTCAACAAGGACGACGACCCGGCCGTCGGCTTCGACAACTGGCGCAAGGCGATCGACGCGACCGACCTCAAGATCCCGCTGCTCATCGAGAACACCGCCGGTGGCGACAACGCCATGGCGCGCCACCTCGACCGGATCGCGGGCGTGTGGGACGCGATCTCGTCGGCCGAGGGCGCCGAGGACGTCGGCTTCTGCCTCGACACCTGCCACGCCTGGGCCGGTGGCATCGCGCTCGGCGACGCGGTCGAGCGCATCCGGGCCATCACCGGTCGCATCGACCTGGTCCACGCCAACGACTCGCGCGACGCCTTCGACTCCGGCGCCGACCGCCACACCAACTTCGGCTCGGGTCACCTGCCCCCCGACGAGTTCGCCGGGGTCGTGCGCGAGGCCGGTGCCCCGGTCATCTGCGAGACCCCGGGCGGCGCGAGCGAGCACCTCGCCGACTTCGCCTGGCTGCGCGAGCGCCTCTGACTCGCCGTGCCCCGCGGCCCGGACGGGACCCAGCGGCCCAGGGTCAGATCGTGTGCCCGCCGTTGACCGTGATGCGTTGACCCGTCACGAAGCCGCCGGCGTCCGAGAGCAGGTGGGCCACCATCGCGGCGACGTCGTCGGGCGTGCCCATCCGTCGCAGCGGCACGTCGGCCACGTAGGAGTCGGTGCTGATGCCGGCGTGGCGCTCGACGGGGATCCACCCGGGCTGCACCAGGTTGACCGTGATGCCGTCCGGGCCGAGCTCCTTGGCCCAGGTCCGGGTGAGCCCGACCTGCGCGTTCTTGGCCGCGACGTACGCCGACATGCCGGGCGTGGCCCGGTCGGCCATGTCCGAGCCGATGAGGACGACCCGCCCGTCGCCGGCCGACCGCATGCTCGCCAGCGCCGCCTGCACGAGCAGGGTCGGGCTCTTGACGAAGAACTCCAGCTGGTCGAGGTGGGCACGCCAGGACAGCTCGTCCACGCCGACCTCGGGCTGGGGACCGGTGGCGTTCGCGACGACCGCGGTGACCGGGCCGAGGGTGGTGGTGACCTGCTCGAACAGGCCGGCCACGCCGTCCTCGTCGACGACGTCGGCGCCGAACGCCTCGGCCACTCCCCCGGCGTCCCGGATCCGCGCGACGACCGACTCGGCGCCCTCGCGGCCGCGCAGGTAGTTGACCGCCACCGGCCGTCCGGCCGCCGCGAGCCGCACGGCGATGGCCGCGCCGAGCCCGCGCGACGCGCCCGTCACGACGGCGACCCCCGCGGCGGGGCGGGGCTCAGACGGTGTCACGACGCACCAGCTCGGGACCGAAGACGACACGACGCGCAGGCCCACGTCCGCCGTGGCCGATGGCCTCGGTGAGGAGCCGGACCGCCTCGGCGACCATCTGGTCGATCGGGTTGCGCAGGGTGGTCAGGGGTGGCTGGGTGCGCTCGGCGACCCCGAGGTCGTCGTAGCCGACGATGGCGACGTCCTCGGGGACGCGGATGCCGCGGGCCTCGAGCTCGCGCATCGCCCCGAGCGCCATCAGGTCGGAGGCGGCGAAGATGCCGTCGATGTCGCCCCGGGCGTCGAACAGCTCGGCGCACGCCTGGGTGCCGCTGTGCTCGGTGAAGTCGCCGTGGGCGACGAGGCTGCTGTCGAGCCCCGCCGCGTCGAGCTCGCGGCGCCAGCCCTCGAGCCGGTCGTGACCCGCACGCATGTCGCGCGGTCCCGCGATGGTGGCGATCGTGCGCCGCCCCGCCTCGACCAGCACGCGCACGGCCTGGGCGGCCGCACCGGCGTTGTCGCTGTCGACGACGGGGACCCGGTCGGCGCCGATCCAGGGGGCACCGATGAACACGCACGGCAGGCCGAGGTCGGAGAGGTGCTCGGCCAGCCGGTCGTCACGGTGGTGCGAGGCCACGATGGCGCCGTCGACGTAGCGGCCCCGCAGGTAGAGCAGCATGCGGTCCTCGTCGCCCGGCTGCGCGAGCAGGAGCACGAGCTGCAGGTCGTGCTCGCGCAGCGACCGGGACACCGCGTGCAGCATCCGGGCGAAGAACGGGTCGGCGAAGACCCGCTCGTCGGACTCGGGGAGGATCACCGCCACCGACCCGGTGCGCTTCATGACCAGGGATCGGGCCGCACCGTTCGGCGTGTAGCCGAGCTGTCGTACGGCGTCGAGGACCGCGGCCTGCGCCTTCGCGCTCACCTTGGACCTGCCGTTGATCGCCCGCGACGCCGTCGCCTTGCTGACACCTGCGAGCTCGGCCACCTCGTCCAGCGTGGAGGTGTGCCGGTTCAGAACCACGGAGTCAGACTACTGGTGGAAGGCGGTTGTCGAGGGCCACGCGCGAGAACCACAGGGCGCTGTCCTTGGGCGTGCGGACCTGGGTGTCGAAGTCGACGTGGACGATGCCGAAGCGGTGCGCGTAGCCGTAGCTCCACTCGAAGTTGTCCATCAGCGACCACACGAAGTAGCCCTTCACCTCGACGCCCTGCTCCATCGCGTCCAGCACGGCGTGCAGGTGCTGCTCGATGAACTGCTGCCGGCCGGTGTCGTGGATCGCGCCGTCCTCCACCACGTCGTCGGCCATCGCGCCGTTCTCGGTGATGTAGATCGGCGGTGCGCCGTAGGTGTCCCTGAGCCGCACCAGCAGGCGCGTCAGGGCGTCGGGGTCGATCTCCCAGTCACGGTCGGTGGTCGGGCGCCCCGTCCGGGGGAAGACGACGCCGCCACCGGGGTACGGCGACTCGCGCGGGCGCGACGAGTGCGCGATCCGGCTGCCGAGGAGCTCCTCCGGCGCCGCGTCGTACGGGAGGGCCGCGGGCAGCTCGCCGTGGTAGAAGTTCACGCCCAGGAAGTCGGTGGGCGCGCTGATCAGCTCGAGGTCGCCGTCGAGGACGAAGTCCTCCCAGCGCTTGCCCTCGAAGCGCATGCCCTCGGTGTCGCGGGACAGGTCGTCGGCGTACTTGCCGAGGAGGAGCGGGTCGAGGAAGACCCGGTTGTGGAAGCCGTCGATGCGGCGCGCCGCGTCGACGTCCGCCTCGCGGGTCGGGTCGAACGGGTCGACCACCGTCGGGTTGAGGGTGATGCCCACGGCCTTGCCGTGGGCGGGCGTGCCGCCGCGACGGCGGAACTCCTCGACGAACAGCCCGTGCCCCAGGAGCAGGTGGTGGGCGGCGACGACACCGGCGACGCCCTCGCGACGACCGGGCGCGTGGCCTCCGCTGGTGTAGCCCATGAACGCCGCGCACCAGGGCTCGTTGTGGGTCGTCCAGCTGTCGACGCGGTCGCCGAGGACGTCGTGCACGGCCATGGCGTAGTCGAGGAACCGGTGTGCGGTGTCGCGGTTGGTCCAGCCGCCTGCGTCCTCGAGGGCCTGCGGGAGGTCCCAGTGGTAGAGGGTCAGGAAGGGGGTGATGCCGGCCGTCAGCAGCTCGTCGGTCAGCCTGCTGTAGAAGTCCAGTCCCGCCGCGTTGACCGGACCCCCGTCCGGGCACACGCGCGGCCAGGCGACCGAGAAGCGGTAGGACGCCAGGCGGAGCTGCTTCATCAGCGCGACGTCCTGCGGCATCCGGTCGTAGTGCTCGCACGCGACGTCGCCGGTGTCGCCGTGGAGGATCGCGCCCGGCTCCTCGACGAAGGTGTCCCAGATGGACGGCGTGCGCCCGTCGGCCTCGACGGCGCCCTCGATCTGGTAGGACGCGGCGGCGGCGCCCCAGAGGAAGTCGGGGGGAACTCTCGGATGGTCGTCATCCCTTGACGGCTCCTTGCATGATGCCGGCCACGAGCTGGCGGCCGGTCGCGACGAACAGGAGTAGCAGCGGGATCGTCGCGAGCAGGGTGCCTGCCTGCAGCAGCGCGATGTCGGCGATGCCGCCCGCGGGCGCGATCTTGAGCTGGTCGAGCGCGGTCTGGAGGGTCTGGACGTCGGAGCCCTGAAGGATCAGCAGGGGCCACATGAACTCGGTCCAGGTGTGCATGAAGGTGAAGAGGGCGAGGATCGCCATCGCCGGGCGGGCCGCCGGCACCGCGACGGTCCAGAAGGTGCGCAGCTGGGTGCAGCCGTCCATCCTCGCCGCCTCGATCAGCTCGTCGGGGATCGCGTCGACGAGGTACTGGCGCATGAAGAAGACGCCGAACGCGGTGACCAGGAACGGCAGCACGACCGCGGTGCGGGTCCCGGCCAGCCCGAGGTTGCTGAACTCCTTGAGCAGTGGCACGAACGCGAGCTGGGTCGGCACCGCCAGGGTCGCCACGACGAAGCCCATGGCCAGGTTGCTGCCCCGGAACCTCAGCTTGGCGAGCGAGTAGCCGGCGAGGGTGGAGAAGAACACCACCGAGGCCGCCGAGACGCTGGAGATGACCACCGAGCTGCCCAGCGCCGACCAGAAGTCGATCTGGTCGAAGACACGGCGCGCGTTGTCGAGGAAGTGGCCGCCCGGGAAGAGCGGCGGCGGGCTCTGGATCGCCCGCTCCTTCGTCACCGAGCCGACGACGAGGGACCAGTAGAGGGGGAACGCCGAGCCGGCCACGAAGGCACCGAGCAGGCCGTAGACGAGGAACCCGGGACGCCGGCTCATCGCTCGGACCTCCTCTGCAGGTGACGGGTCACGAGGAACTGGAGCAGGGCGATGCCGATGATGAGCAGCACGATCAGCCACGTCGCCGCGGCGGCCCGCGGGTAGGGGTCGGTGCCGCTGTTGGAGGTGTTGAACACGTACATCGTCAGCGTCTGGTACTGGTAGTCCGCGCCGCCCTGGAACTGCAGGTTGGTGTCGAAGAGCCGGGGCTCGGTGAAGATCTGCATCCCGCCGATGGTCGCGGTGATGACGACGAAGAGCATCGTCGGCCGGATCGACGGCAGCGTGACGTGGAGGAACTGCTGCACGCGGCTGGCACCGTCGATCGACGCCGCCTCGTAGAGCTGGCGCGGCACCGCCTGCATCGCGGCCAGGATGATGAGCGTGTTGTAGCCGGTCCAGCGGTAGTTCACCATCGTGGCGATCGCGGTCCAGCTCGCGAACCGGTCGGAGTGCCAGCTGACACCGGGCAGGCCCACCGCGCGGATGATCTCGTTGACCAGGCCGGTCTTGTCGGCGAAGAGGCTGCCGAAGATCAGCGCGGTCGCGGCCGGGGCGACGACGAACGGCAGCAGCACGCTCATCCGCCACCACGTCCGTCCCCGCAGGGGCGTGTCGAGCATCGCGGCGATGACCGAGGCGACGAGCACCTGGGGCACCGACGAGAGCAGGAAGATCCCCATCGTGTTCCAGAAGGCCTTGTGGAACACCGGGTCGGTGAGCACGTGGGTGTAGTTGGCGAAGCCGACGCCGGGACCGTGGTCGGCTCCGTAGCGGGGCCACGAGAAGAAGGAGAGGTACCCCGAGTAGACCATCGGGTAGACCCCGACCAGCAGGAACGCCAGGAAGAACGGCAGCACGTAGAGGTAGGGGGACACGCGGTTGTCCCACCGGGACAGCTTCTGGCGCCACGTCAGCCGCGGCGTCGGCGGACGGGTCTGCTGCTGGGGCTCCTCGGCCCTGAGCGCCTCGACGGTCGTCATGGCTGCTCCTCTCGTGGGTCGTGCCCGGTGCCCCCGCGCCGGGGAGGTCGACATGACCTCCCCGGCGGGGGTGGCCGGGCGGGACGGGACGTCGGTCAGGACAGGCTCTGGACGGCCTGCTGGAACGTCGTCCACGACTCGTCGGGCGAGACGCCCTCGTCGACGCGCTGGATCGCGGTCTGGAACAGGCCGAGGATGTCGGAGTACTTGTCACCCTTGTAGGGATGACCCGGCTCCACCGCGGCGGCGCGGTCGGCGAGGATCACGGCGGTCGGGGCGTCGTTGAAGTACGGGTCGGTGGCACCCTCGTCGGCGAGCGCCGCCTGTGCCTCGACGTTGGCGGGGTAGTTGCCGGCCGCCTCGAAGGCCGCGAGCTCCTGGTCCGCGTCGGTCAGCCAGCTGACGAGCTGCTTGGCCTCCTCCTGGTGCTCGGACTGCATCGGCACGGCGAGGTAGGACCCGCCCCAGTTGCCGCCGCCGCCGGGGAAGGCGTTGACGACGTCCCAGCCCGTGACGTCCGGGGCGTTCGACTTCACGTTGGAGAACATCCAGCCCGGGCACGGCATGGTCGCGAAGCCGTCGTTGGTGAAGTTGGCGGTCCAGTCCTCCTTCCACTGCACGACCCGCGGCGAGAGGGAGGGGGCGTAGCCGGTGACGGTGTCCCAGACCAGCGCCAGCTCGTCGTTGTCCACGTCGATCGTGTTGTCGGCGGTCTGGAAGGGGAACTCGGCCTGGTTCAGCATCGCCTGGGCGATCGAGCCGCTGGAGTCGTACCACTTCGTGTCCGGCAGCTTCTTGGTGAGCTGCTCGCCGGCGGCGAAGTAGGAGTCCCAGGTCTCGAAGATGGCCTCGACCTCTTCGCGGTCCGAGGGCAGGCCCGCCTTCTCGAAGAGGTCGGCGCGGTAGCAGAACGACTCCGGGCCGGCGTCGGTCGGGTAGCCGATCTGCTTGCCGTCGGCCGTCTGCCCCTGCTGGTAGGCGTACTCCACCCACCGGTCGTCGAGCGAGGGGTCGGAGATGTCGGCGAACTGCTCGGAGGCACCCTCGGCGGTGAACATCGGCATCGCGTCGCCCTCGACCGCGACGACGTCGGTGAGGCCGTCACCGGCCTGCAGGGCCTGGGTCATCGTCTGCTTCCAGGGGTCCCAGTCGGCGATCTTGGTCATCTTGACCGAGAACGGCCGGTCGGGGTCTGCGTTCCACTGCTCGATCAGCGCGTCGTAACCGAAGTCGCTGAACGTCGTGATGGTGAGGACGTCGTCCTTGCCGAGCGAGGCCTGGGCCGCGTCGGAGTCGTCGTCGCCGCCGCAGGCGGCCGTGGTGCCGGCCGCGAGTGCCAGGACGAGACCGACGGCCGCCCTTCGTCGAGTGGTGGAGTGGCTCATGTGGTGTGTCTCCTTGCGATCGAACCGATGGTGGAATCGATTCCACCGCTGCTGCCGCATGACTATGACCGACATCACACAGTCCGTCAAGGGTCGCGCTCAGCATCCGTGGAAGGCGCGGGAGTTCGCTGTGCAACCGATTCCATTTCTGCAGTCCGCTGCCTACGATCGCGGTATTCCCGACACCCCGCTCGTACGCCCCGCCCCAGGAGGACGCCATCCGCGCCGACCAGCTGACCGACGTCGTCACCCACCACGGAGAGGGCATCGGCTGGGACCCCGCCCTGGCCCGGATCCGGCTGGTCGACGTCTTCGCCGGCGACCTCCTGACCCTCGACGGCGGGCTCCTCGAGTCGCGCCTCGACGTGGGATCGGTCGTGGGCGCGTGGCGTCCCCGCACGAACGGCGGGGTCGTGGTCGCCGCGGACGACCGTTTCCTCCTGCTCGACCCCGACGGCGTCGTCGAGTGGACCTCGCCCTCGCTGTTCGGGCCGGGCCGGCGCATGAACGACGGCGGGTGCGACCGGCAGGGGCGGTTCTACTGCGGCTCGATGGGCGACGACGCGTCACCGGGACAGGGCACCCTGTGGAGGCTGGACCCGGACCGCACGGTCTCCTCGGCCCTCACGGACCTGACGATCCCCAACGGGCTGGTCTTCCCCGTGGTCGGGGGTCGGGCGTTCCACGTGGACACCCCGCGCGGCTCGGTCGACGTCTGGGACCACGACGGCGCCACCGGTGCCCTGGAGCACCGGCGACCGGTGGCGCGGGTGTCCGGAGGCGATCCCGACGGCATGGCGCAGGACGCGCACGACGGACTCTGGGTCGCCCTGTGGGGCGGCTCGGCCGTGCACCGCTACTCCATGGACGGCACCCTCACCCAGGTCGTCGAGGTCGACGCGGCCCAGGTGTCCTCCTGCGCGTTCGGCGGCCCGGGCGACACCCACCTCTACATCACCACGTCCCGGCAGGGCCTGGGCGAGTCCGAGGACCCCGCGGCGGGTGCCGTCTTCTGCGTCGACGTCGGCGTCGAGGGCGCGCCGGTGGCGGCGTACGGCTCGCGACGGACCGCTGACCGGCCGCGTCGCCCGGCCCCCGTCGACGCGACACCGTTCGGTCTGTCAGGAAAGTTCTGACACGGGTGCAACCAAATCGCCAAGCGGCGCGTCAGTACCGGTGAAGGGACCAGACACGTACGGGGGTCGTGTCTGGTCCCTTGTAGCCTCTTCGGGGTGACGACCCGCCTGACGCTCCGCCCCATCTCCACCGAGGAGCACCGCGCCTTCATCGCCGGCCGGTCGTCGGCCAGCTTCCTCCAGACGCCGGCGTGGGCGCGGGTGAAGGCCGACTGGCGCTCGGAGTCGGTGGGCTGGGAGCGCGACGGCCAGGTGGTCGGCGCCGCGCTGGTGCTCTACCGCCAGCTGCCCAAGGTCAGGCGCTACCTGGCCTACCTGCCCGAGGGTCCGGTCATCGACTGGACCGACGGCGACCTCGACGCCTGGCTGTCCCCGCTGGTCGCGCACCTCAAGGGCCAGGGCTCGTTCGCGGTGCGGATGGGTCCGCCGGTGGTGACCCGGCGCTGGAGCGCCGACCAGGTCAAGGCCGGCATCGCCGACCCCGCGGTGCGGCGCTTGGGCGACGTACCTCCCCTGGAGCGCTCGCAGGAGGGCGCCCGGGTGATCGCCCAGCTGCACGAGCTCGGCTGGCAGCAGCAGGGCGCCGAGGGCGGCTTCGCCGCGGGCCAGCCCCAGTTCAACTTCCAGGTCCCGCTGCTCGCCGACGACGGCACCGCGCGCACGGAGGCCGACGTGCTGGCCGGGATGAACCAGCTGTGGCGGCGCAACATCAAGAAGGCCGACAAGGCGGGCGTCGAGGTGAGCCGCGGCGGTCCTGAGGACCTCGAGGCCTTCCACGCCCTCTACGTCCACACCGCCGAGCGCGACCACTTCACCCCGCGCCCGCTCTCCTACTTCCGCACCATGGTCGAGGCCCTCGGCGCCGAGGACCCCGACCGGATCCAGCTGTGGCTGGCGCGTCACGAGGGCGACCTGGTCGCCGCCACGATCGCCATCCGCGTCGGCACCCACGCCTGGTACTCCTACGGCGCCTCCTCCACCGAGAAGCGCGACGTGCGCGGCTCCAACGCGGTGCAGTGGGCGATGATGCGCCACGCGCTCGAGGCCGGCGCCACGGTGTACGACCTGCGCGGCATCACCGAGACCCTCGACTCCGACGACCCCCACGTGGGGCTGATCCAGTTCAAGGTCGGCACGGGCGGTCAGGCCGTCGAGCACGCCGGCGAGTGGGACCTGCCCCTCAACCGCGCCATCTACAAGGCGTTCCAGCTCTACCTGTCGAGGAGGGGATGACGTCGTGAGTCTCACCCTCACCGTCGACGGCGAGCGCTGGCGCGCGCACCTGCTCGCCACCGCCACCCGCTTCCCGGGGATCGTCCCGGTCGCCAAGGGCAACGGCTACGGCCTCTCCCTCGGCCGCCTGGCGCGCCGCGCGCAATGGCTGGCCGAGCACGCCGCGGAGACGGGCGCGCCGCTCGACCTGCTGGCGATCGGCACCTACGACGAGGTCGACCAGGTGACCTCGCGCTACGCCGGCGACGTCCTGGTGATGACCCCGTGGCGTCCCTTCGGCACCGCGACCACCCTCGACGCCCGCACCGCCGCCCGGGTGGTGCACACCGTCAGTCGTCCCGAGGACCTCGCCGCGCTGCGCGCGCACGACCCGGCGGCGCGCTTCGTCCTGGAGCAGCTGACCTCCATGCGCCGCCACGGCATGACCCGCCGCGAGCTCGAGGCGGCGGCGGAGGAGCTGGGCAGCGGCCGCAGCGGCCTGCGCGGCATCGCGCTCCACCTGCCGCTGGGCACGTCCTCCCACCTCGGGGAGGTCACCCGGCTCGTCAACGAGGTCGTGGCCGCCGGCGTGCCGACGCGCACCATCTACGTCTCGCACCTCACCCACGACGAGCTCGGCCGGCTCGCGACGAGCTATCCCGACTTCACCTTCCGCCCGCGCATCGGCACCGGCCTGTGGCTCGGCGACCGCGGCGCGCTCCGGGTCACCGCGACGGTCCTCGACGTGCACCCCGTCGAGCGCGGCGACGTCTTCGGCTACCGCGGCCGCACGGCTCCCAAGTCCGGGCACATCATCATCGTGAGCGGCGGCACCGCCCACGGCATCGGCCTGGAGGCCCCCACCGGCGACCAGTCGCTGAAGGCCCGTGCGGCGACCCTGGCCCGCGGCGGCCTCGACGCGGCGGGCTTCGTGCGCTCGCCGTTCAGCATCGACGGCAAGCAGCGGCTCTTCGCCGAGCCCCCGCACATGCAGGCCTCGATGCTGTTCCTGCCCTCAGGCGCGCGCGTGCCCCGCGTCGGGGAGCAGGTCGACGTCCGGGTCAGGTTCACCACGACCGACGTCGACCACGTCGTCGTCGACTGACGCCTCGAGCAGCACCGACGCCGCGAGCCACACCAGGCCGGCCGAGCGCACCAGCACCGCGATCCAGTAGGCCCGTCCGTCGTCGACGACCGTCGGGTCGAGCGCGCCACCGACGTACCAGCCGGTGACCGCCCAGCTCACCAGCTCGCAGCCCTGCCAGATCAGCAGGTCGCGCCAGCGGCGCACGGCGAGGGCCGCCAGCGGCAGGACGACCAGCCCGAGCTCCGGCGGCACCGAGCCCGCGACGAGCATCGCGGCGACCAGCAGCAGCAGTCCAGCGGCCGCCGCGGTGCGGACGGTGGGTCGCGCCGCGCGCCCGACCAGCCACCACACGCCGACGGCGGCCACGGCGAGCACCAGGACGGTCACCGCGGTGCGGGTGGCGCCGGAGGGCGCGCCCCACTTCTGCTGGACCACCAGCCACAGCGAGCCGATGTCGGCGGACTGGGTGCCGGCGCGGCCGGGCAGGGTGATGACGACGTAGGCCGCCGCGGCGGCCACGACGGCGTCGACCCGGTCGCGCAGGCGCGCGCGCCCGCCTCCGCCGACCGCGAGCACCCCCACGAACGCGAGCGCGGCCGGGAGCGCGAAGGCGGTCGCCACGCCCGCACCGACACCGGCCAGCCACGGTCGGCCGGACGCCCAGCCCCACAGCAGCACCGCGACGCCCACCGCGGCCACCAGCTCCCACGAGAGCCAGTGGACGAGCAGGACCGGGCTGATCGCCCATCCCGCGGCGGCCCACGGCCGGTGACGGTCGGCCCGGACGAGCAGGAAGGTGGCCCAGAACGCCAGCGGGGCCAGCAGCACGGCCAGCGCGGCGGTCGTGGCGAGCGTCCCGCTGCCGGGCAGGAGCCCCGCCAGGCGCACGAGCCAGTCGGTGACCCCGGGCGGGGTCGCGGCCTGCACGGGCCGGTCGGCCAGCTCGGTCCAGCACAGCTGGGTGAAGGGTCGGTGCTCGCCGGTCCAGTCGGACGCCGCGCACGAGGACCGCTCGACCATGCCGGCCGCGAGGACCACCGCGGTGGCCCCGAGCAGCACCCGCGCCGGCCCCCACCACGGGTGGCCGGCCGAGTGGTCGCCGTCGGGTCCGCCGACGACCGCCGACGTCGCGGCGGCGACCCCGTCGGTCCGGGTGGGCACCTGGCGGGTCATCAGCGGCTCACGGTCGGGTCGGCGCTCGGTCAGGGCCGGATGTCGGTGACGTGGCGCTGCGAGCGGGCCGCAGGCGTGACCGGGGCGGTGGGCGTCTCCGAGGGAACGGGCGTCGTGGGGACCGGCTCGGTCGGCACCGGCGTCGTCGGGACCGGCTCGGTGGGCACCGGCGTGGTGGGCACGGGCGTCGTCGGGGTCTCCGTCGGCGTCTCGGTGGGCGACTCGGTCGGGGTCTGCGGCGCGAGCGTGGGGCCCTTGGTCGGCGTCCGGGTCGGCTGTGGCTGCGGCGGCGGGGGCGGCGGCGGGGTGTACTCGTGGCCGTCCTCGGGCGCGTCGCCGTCCACGTAGGCGGGCTCGGGGAACTCCTCGACCTCCCTGCCGTCCATCACCTTCTGCATGATGCCGGTCCAGGTGGACGCGGGGTAGTCGGCACCGAAGTAGGACGGCAGCCACCCGTCGATCTGGTCGTCGCCGTCGCCACGGACGTACATCACGGCGGTGGCCATCTGCGGGGTGTAGCCGGCGAACCAGCTCGAGGAGACGTGCTCGTCGACGCCGCCGGTCGCGGTGCCGGTCTTGCCCGCGGCCGGACGGCCGAGGGCGAGCGCGGCGCGGCCGGTGCCGTTCTGGACGATCTGCTGCATGACGTAGGAGGTGTCGGCGGCGATGTCCTCGTCGACGGCGCGACGGGTGGAGGGCTTCCACTCGTAGATGGTGTTGCCGGACTTGTCGACGACCTTCTGCACGACGTGGGCGTCGGCGCGCATGCCGCCGTTGGCGATCGTGGCGTAGGCGTTGGCCATGTTGATCGGGCTGATGCGGCCCTTGCCGAGGGTGATCAGGGTGTCGGACGGGCTGAAGTCGACCGACTTGTCGGGGATGCCGGGGTACTTGCTGGACGGCGTCTCACCGGGGATGCCGAGCGCGCGGGCCATGTCGTAGATCGACTGCGGGCCGTCGTCCATCGAGTCGGACATGTCGACGAAGGCGGTGTTGATCGACTCCTCACCGGCGCTGACCAGGCTCACCGAGGAGCCGTAGTCGTTGCCGAGGCCGTCGGACCCGGTGCCCTCGTTGCGCACCTCGGTGCCGTCGGGGAACTCGTAGGGGGAGTTGCCCTCGAAGGTGTCCTCGATGGAGAAGCCCTGCTTGAGCGCCGCGGCGACCGTCAGCGGCTTGATCGTCGAGCCGGCCATGCCGCCGGTCGCGGCCCAGTTGATCTGCGACTGGAGGTAGTCCTGGCCGCCGTAGAAGCCGCGCACCGCGCCGGTGCCGACCTCGAGGGTGGCGGCGCCGATGTGGAGCTCCTTGTCGCCGAAGCCCTCGGGCTTCTGCTCCTCGATGCCGGCCTGGACGTCGGCCATCACCTGCGGGTCGAACGTCGTGGTGATCCGCAGCCCACCGCCGTCGATCTCCTCCTCGGAGGCGATCCCCTTGGCGAGCAGCTCCTGCTTGACCAGCGCCAGCATGTGGCCCTTCTGGCCCCCGAACTGGCTCTGGGTGGCGATCTTGGGGAACTTCGGCAGCCGCTTCTCGGCCTTGTCGCGCTCGTCGGCGGTGATGTAGTCGAGGTCGGCCATGTTGTCCAGGACGTACTCGTAGCGCCCCTTGAGGTCGGCCTTGGCCTCCTTGCCGTTGCGCGGGTCGAACTGCGTCGGGTTGTTGAGCACGGTGGCCAGGACGGCGGACTCGCGCAGGCTCAGCTCGGAGGCGGGGTGGCCGAAGTAGGCCTTCGCGGCCGCCTGGATGCCGTAGGCGCCACGCCCGAAGTAGATGGTGTTGAGGTAGCCCTCCAGCACCTCCTTCTTGCTGAGCTGCTGCTGGATCTTCAGCGAGACGACGGCTTCCTTGATCTTGCGCTTGTAGCTCTGCTCGCTGGTGAGGTAGAGGATCTTGACGTACTGCTGGGTGATCGTGGACGCACCCTGGCGGTTGTTGCCGCGCGCGTTGGAGAACAGCGCGCGCAGGATGCCCTTGGGGTCGATGCCCTTGTCGGACCAGAACGTCTGGTTCTCCGCGGCGACGACGGCGTCCTTGATCGAGTCCGGCATCTCCGTGAGCGGGATCGACTCGCGGTTCTGGTCCTCGTAGTAGGTGCCGAGCTGCTGCTTGCCGTCCTGGTAGTACACGAAGGTGGTCTGGGCCTGGAAGGCGGAGTTCGGCGTGGGGATCGAGATCGCCTGGTAGAGCACGACCACGACGCCGGCGAGCACGAGGGCTCCGACGGCGGCGATCACGCCGAGGACCTTCGCCACCTTGGCCATCCGCTGACGGGGCGTCTTCTTCGCCTTGGGTCGGCGCTTCTGCGCCGGACCGTCCGCCCGCCTCTTCTTCGCACTCACCCGGAAAGGGTACGGGTGGCGCTCGGCGATCCCTGATTCGTCACCAGCGGATATATCGGTACGATAGGTCGCATGGCACGCCGTGGAGACACCATCGAGCTCGCAGTCCTCGGACTGCTGCACGAGGGACCCATGCACGGCTACGAGCTGCGCAAGCGGCTCAACCTGATGCTGGGCTGGGGCCGGGTGCTGTCCTACGGCTCCCTCTACCCCGCCCTGAAGAAGATGCTGCGTGCGGCTCTCATCACCGAGGTCGCCACCACCACGACCCCGACGAGCCGCCGGCCGCGGATCGTCTACGAGGTCACCGAGGCCGGGCACGAGCAGTTCCACCACCTGATGTCGGAGGTCGGGCCCACGGCGTGGGAGGACGACAACTTCGACATCCGCTTCGCGTTCTTCTCCTCCACCGACATGGAGATCCGCCTGCGCGTCCTCGAGGGACGTCGCTCGCGCCTCCAGGAGCGCCTGGCCCGGGTCCAGGCCGAGCTCGAGCGCACCCAGGCCGAGGTCGACCGGTACGCCGGCGAGCTCCAGCGCCACGGGGTGGAGTCGGTCGAGCGGGAGGTGCGGTGGCTCTCGGACCTGATCCGCGCCGAGCGCGGTGACGACGTCGCGGTCGCACCACCCGCCACCCTGGCGGCCCCGGCCGACCGGAGCAGCACCCAGCAAGCCAGCAGTTCAGCCCACCACCAAGCACAGACACCGCAATGAGAAGGAGAGCCCCATGGGTTCGGTACGAGTAGGGATCGTCGGAGTCGGCAACTGCGCCACCTCCCTCGTCCAGGGCGTGGAGTACTACAAGGACGCGGACCCGTCCGGCACCGTCCCCGGGCTCATGCACGTCAAGTTCGGTGACTACCACGTCAAGGACGTCCAGTTCGTCGTCGCCTTCGACGTCGACGACAAGAAGGTCGGCAAGGACCTCTCCGAGGCCATCAACGCCTCCGAGAACAACACCATCAAGATCGCCGACGTCCCCACCCTCGGTGTCGAGGTCAAGCGCGGCCCGACGCTCGACGGCCTCGGCAAGTACTACCGCCAGACCATCGAGGAGTCGGCCGCCGAGCCGGTCGACGTGGTCCAGGCGCTCAAGGACGCCGAGGTCGACGTCCTCGTGTGCTACCTGCCGGTGGGCTCCGAGCAGGCCGCCAAGTTCTACGCCCAGTGCGCGATCGACGCCGGTGTCGGCTTCGTCAACGCCCTGCCCGTCTTCATCGCCTCCGACCCCGAGTGGGCCAAGAAGTTCGAGGACGCCGGCGTCCCGATCGTCGGTGACGACATCAAGAGCCAGGTCGGCGCCACCATCACCCACCGCGTGATGGCCAAGCTGTTCGAGGACCGCGGCGTCGCGCTGGACCGCACCTACCAGCTCAACGTCGGCGGCAACATGGACTTCAAGAACATGCTCGAGCGCGAGCGCCTGGAGTCCAAGAAGGTCTCCAAGACCCAGGCCGTGACGTCGAACCTGACCGGCGAGCTCGCCGACAAGATCGACAGCCGCAACGTGCACATCGGCCCGTCCGACTACGTCGCGTGGCTCGACGACCGCAAGTGGGCCTACGTCCGCCTCGAGGGTCGCGCCTTCGGTGACGTCCCCCTCAACCTGGAGTACAAGCTCGAGGTCTGGGACTCCCCGAACTCCGCCGGCATCATCATCGACGCCGTCCGCGCCGCGAAGATCGCCATGGACCGCAAGGTCGGCGGCCCGATCATCCCCGCCTCGACCTACCTGATGAAGTCCCCGCCGGTGCAGATGCCCGACGACCTCGGCCGCGCCGAGCTCGAGAAGTTCATCCGGGGCGAGTGACCCCCCGGCGTCCCTGACGCCACCCGCTGCACCACGACCCCCCGTCCGCGACCCGGACGGGGGGTCGTGTGCGTCCCACGGATAGAAGCGCTTCTCCCGGGTCCGTCCCGAGAGGAGCGCCGGGCGGTCCGGTGGCGAGGAGGCAGCGATGAGGACGATCACGAGGACGACCACGACGTTGGCGGGGCTGGCGGTCGGGTGCCTGCTCGCCGGCTGCGCCCAGGGGTCCGGCGGCTCCGACACCACGAGCACGGCCTCCTTCGACCGCGACGCCGACCTGTCGGGCACCGTCGAGGTGATGGGCTTCGGGGCCGGCGACGAGATCGCCACCGTGCGACTCGACCGGGCCAAGGAGGAGCTCGGCGGTGCCAAGGTCGAGCTGGTCGAGGGCGACCTCGACATCCAGCAGTTCCTGTCCTCGGTCGCCTCGGGCGAGCCGCCGTCGCTGGTCTACGCCGAGCGCAGCCAGATCGGGACCTTCGCCTCGCGCGGCGCGGTCGTGCCGCTGACCGACTGCATCGACGGCGAGGGCATCGACACCTCCGTCTTCCGGGCCTCGGCGCTCGACGAGGTGACCTTCGACGACGAGGTCTACGGCATCCCCGAGTTCAGCGTCGTGCAGATCACCCAGGCCAACGCCGACCTGCTCGCACAGTCCGGGCACACCATCGACGACGTCAACGGGTCCGACTGGGACGCCGTGCTGGCCGCCGACAAGGACATGATGCGGACCGACGGGGGCGACCTGAGGACGATCGGCTTCGACAGCAAGATGCCCGAGTTCCTGCCCCTGTGGGCCAAGGCCAACGGCGCCGACCTGATCTCCGAGGACGGACGCACGGCCCAGCTCGACTCTCCCGAGGTCGAGCAGGCCCTCTCCTGGGCGGTGTCGATCTACGACGCCCAGGGTGGCTTCGGCGAGGTCAAGGCGCTGCGCGACTCGGCCGACTTCTTCGGTGACGGCAACCAGTTCGCCAGCGGCACGCTGGGCGCGATGCCGATGGAGCAGTGGTACGTCAACGTGCTCAACGACGTCTCGCCCGACGCGCCGATGGCGTTCGACACCGTGCGTGACGTCGACGGCCAGCCGATCGCCTGGGCGTCGGGGTCGGCCTGGGCCATCCCGAAGGGCAGCCCGGACCCGGAGGCCGCCTGCCGGATGGCTCGGGTGATGACCGAGACCGACTCGTGGACCGCCGCGGCCGAGGAGCGGGCCTCGATGCGGAAGAAGGAGGGCGGCCTGTTCACCGGGGTGCTCACCGCCAACGAGGAGGCCGACGACGCGATCCGCGAGATGGCGAGCACCGACGACGGGTCGGTCTGGTCGCAGGCGGTCTCGGCGATGTACGAGGCCAACGACCACACGTTCGCCATGCCGGCCAACCCCGCGGGCGACGAGTTCGAGCAGGCCTGGCAGGACGAGGTCAACAAGGTGCTCAACGGCGACAAGGAGCCCGCGCAGGCGCTGGCCGACGCCCAGCAGGCGGCCCAGGAGGCCCTGGACGAGGCCTGGTCGACCTGGGACGAGAAGTGAGCGTCGCGACGTCCGCCCGGCCGGCACGCCGGTCCGGGCGCAGGTCGGGGAACGGGTCCGGGCGCGGGTCCCGGCGCGAGGGACGCACGGCGCTGCTGTTCATCAGCCCCTGGCTCGTCGGGTTCCTCGTCTTCATGGCCTACCCGGTGCTCTACACCGCCTACCTGTCGCTGACCGACTACGACGTCATCAACGACCCGACCTTCGTCGGGCTCGACAACTACCGCACCCTCGTCGAGGACGACAAGGTCCGCCTCGCGCTGGGCAACACGCTGGTGTGGACCGTGATGTCGGTGCCCGCGCAGCTGCTCGTGTCGCTCGCGCTCGCGCTGCTCCTGCAGCGCGCCGGCCGGGCGGCGGGCTTCTTCCGCACCGCGTTCTTCCTGCCGAAGATGACGCCCCCCGTGGCCGTCGGCGTGCTGCTGCTCCTGCTGCTCAACGGGCAGAGCGGGCTGCTCAACGAGGTGCTCGGGTGGGTCGGGATCGACGGGCCGAACTGGACCACGGACCCTGCGTGGGTCAAGCCGGGGCTCGTGGTGATGTCGCTGTGGACCGTGGGGTCCTCGGTGATCATCCTCCTCGCGGCGCTGCAGCAGGTCCCCGAGGAGCTGCTCGACGCGGCTCGCGTCGACGGCGCCGGCGGGTGGCGCCGGCTGTGGCACGTGGTGCTGCCGATCATCAGTCCGGCCCTGTACTTCCTCGTCGTGGTCGACACGATCGCGGCCCTCCAGTCCTTCACCGAGGCCTACACCGCGTTCTTCGGCGCCGGCAACACGACGTACAGCAACGACGCGGCGCTCTTCTACTCCATCTACCTGTTCCAGCAGGCCTTCGAGTTCCTGCACATGGGGTACGCCTCGGCGCTGGCGGTGCTGCTGTTCGCGATCGTCATGGTCGTGACCGCGATCCAGGTCGTGCTGAGCCGCCGGCTGGTCCACTACACCGCGGACCCGCGATGAGCACCCTCGACCGCCCGACCCGCCACGACGACCTGCCGGTCGCCGAGGACGCTGCACCGGTGCACGAGCGACCGGTCGAGCGGCCGCGGGCGACCCGCGACCACGGGCGCCTGCGCCGCGTGGTCGTGCTCGCGGCCCTCGTCCTGGTCACGATCGCGTTCGTCTACCCGTTCGTGTGGCTGGTCAGCGCCTCGTTCAAGCCGCGCAGCGACGTCTTCGACAACCGGCTCATCCCCGAGACGTTCACCCTCGACAACTACGTCCAGGTCTGGAACGCCGCCCCGATGGGGGCGTGGCTGATGAACACCGCCTTCGTGACCGTGATGGCCACGGCGACCGTCACGATCTCCAGCTCGCTGGTCGCCTGGGGCTTCGCGCGCTACCGCTTCCGCGGGCGCAACCTGCTCTTCGGGCTGGTGCTGGCCTCGATGATGGTGCCGGGGGCGGCGACGATGATCCCGACCTACCTCATCTGGGACTCCCTCGGCATGGTCGGCACCCTGACGCCGCTGTGGGCCGGCAACCTGTTCGCCTCCGCGTTCTACGTCTTCCTGCTCCGCCAGTTCTTCCTCGGCCTGCCGACCGCGCTGTTCGACGCCGCGGAGCTCGACGGGGCGAACCAGTGGCAGGTGTTCTGGCACGTCGCGCTGCCGCTGACCCGGCCGGCGTTGGTGGTCGTCGCGCTGTTCGAGTTCCAGGCGGCGTGGACCGACCTGATGCGGGGACTGATCTACCTGCGCGACCGCGAGGACTTCACCGTCCCGCGCGGGCTGAAGTCGATGCTCGACCAGTTCGGCTTCGGCGGGGAGTGGCACTGGGAGCTGGTGGTGACCGCGAGCGTGATCACGACCGTGCCGATGATCATCGTCTTCTTCCTCGGCCAGCGTCACATCATCGAGGGCGTGGCCACCACCGGCACCAAGGGCTGAGCCGCACGGACGTACGCTCGCGGGCGTGACCGCCCGCCAGCCCCTCGTCGTGGGCTTCGACCTCGACCTCACCCTCATCGACACCGCGCCCGGCTTCCGGGCGGTGCTGTCCGCGCTCGGCGCCGAGCTGGGCGTCAGCTTCCCCGTCGAGGAGATGACCGCGAGGCTGGGCCCGCCGCTCGACCACCTGCTCGGACCGCACCTGCCGCCCGAGCAGGTCGGCCCTGCCGGCGACCGCTTCCGCGCGCTCTACCCCGACCACGCGATCACCGGCGTGCCCACCCTCCCCGGCGCGCACGAGGCCTTCGCCGCCGTGCGCGCGCACGGCGGACGGGTGCTCGTCGTGACCGGGAAGTACGCCCCCAACGCCCAGCTGCACCTCGACCACCTCGGTCTCGAGGCCGACGTGCTGGAGGGCTGGGTGTGGGGTGCCGGCAAGGCCGACGCGCTGCGCCGCGAGGGTGCGACGGCCTACGTCGGGGACCACGTCCACGACGTGGAGGGCGCCCGCGCCGCCGGGGTGACGAGCGTGTCGGTGCTGACCGGTGGCTGCACCCGCGCCGAGCTCGAGGAGGCAGGCACCGACGTCGTGCTCGACGACCTCACGGCCTTCCCGGCGTGGCTCGACGAGCGCCTGGCCACCCGGTCGGCCTGAGCGCGCTCAGTCCTGCCGCGCCGCCCACCACGCCCGCAGCGCGGCCTCGGCCTCCTCGGGCGTCTTGGGTCCCTCGTCGAGGCGGAGCTCGAGGAGGTGGGCGTAGGCCTGGCCCACCTCACGGCCGGGACCGATGCCGAGCAGCGCCATGATCTGGTTGCCGTCGAGGTCGGGCCGCACCGCGGCGATCTCCTCCTCCTCGGAGAGCCGCGCGATCCGCTCCTCGAGGGAGTCGTAGGTCCGGCGCAGCCGCTCGGCCTTGCGCTGGTTGCGGGTGGTGCAGTCCGCGCGGGTGAGGATGTGGAGGCGCTCGAGCTGGTCGCCGGCGTCGCGGACGTAGCGGCGCACGGCGCTGTCGGTCCACTCGCCCGAGCCGTAGCCGTGGAAGCGCAGGTGCAGCTCGACGAGGCGGGCCACCGCGTCGGTCTCCTGGTTGGAGAAGCGCAGCGCCTGCATCCGCTTGCGGGTGAGCTTGGCGCCCACCACGTCGTGGTGGTGGAAGGTCACCACGCCGCCGCTCTCGAAGCGGCGCGTGCGCGGCTTGCCGACGTCGTGCATGAGCGCGGCGAAGCGCGAGACGAAGTCGGGACCCCGACCCAGGCGGTGCTCGAGGTCGATCGACTGCTCCAGCACGGTGAGGGTGTGCTCGTAGACGTCCTTGTGCCGGTGGTGCTCGTCGCGCTCGAGGGCGAGGGCGGGCAGCTCGGGCAGGACGTGGTCGGCCAGGCCGGTCTGCACCAGCAGGCTCAGGCCCAGGCGCGGGTGGGGCGCGCAGACCAGCTTGACCAGCTCGTCGCGCACCCGCTCGGCGGAGATGATCTCGATCCGCCCGGCCATCGCGGTCATCGCCTCGACGACCTCGGGCGCCACCGAGAAGCCGAGCTGGGCGGCGAAGCGGGCCGCGCGCATCATCCGCAGCGGGTCGTCGGAGAAGGAGTCCTCCGGGGTGCCGGGGGTGCGGAGCACCCGCGCGGCCAGGTCGAGGACGCCGCCGGACGGGTCGACGAACTCGCGGCCCGGCACCCGCACCGCCATCGAGTTCACGCTGAAGTCGCGGCGGCCCAGGTCGCCCTCCAGGGAGTCGCCGAAGTCGACGTCGGGCTTGCGCGAGGACGGGTCGTAGGTCTCGGACCGGTAGGTCGTGATCTCGACCTGCCAGGCGCCCTTGCGGCAGCCGATGGTGCCGAAGGCGCGACCCATGTCCCACACGGCGTCGGCCCAGCCGGACACCAGCCGCTCGGTGACGTCGGGGCGGGCGGAGGTGGTGAAGTCGAGGTCGTTCTGCAGCCGTCCGAGCATCGCGTCGCGCACCGGTCCGCCGACGAGCGCGAGCTCCTCACCGGCCTCGGCGAAGAGGGCACCGAGCTCGTCGATCACCGATCCGATGCGGGTCAGCTCGGCGCCGACGCGGCTCTGGATCTCGACGATCGTGAGCGGGGGCGAGACGGTGTCGGACACGGCGATCCATTCTAGGGGGACTTCGCCTGCCACCCGCATCGGTGCGCGGGCACCTCGCCACCGGTCCTCTAGAGTTCGTCCGTGCCCCGCCCGTCCACCGTCCGTGCCGTCCTGGCGGGACTGGCGGCGCTGGTGGCCGTGCTGGTGACGACGCCCGTCCCGGCCACCGCCGCGCCGGCGGAGGAGCCCGACCCCCTGCTGGTCCACATCGACACCATCGACCCGGTGCTGCCCCGCTCCGGGCGGGTCGAGATCACCGGCACCGTGACCAACACCAGCGACGACACCTTCACCCGGGTCAACACGCACGCCTTCGCCTCCCAGAGCCCGATCCTGGCCTCGGTGCTCCTGGCCAGCTCCGCAACGACCGTCCCGCCCTCGGCCTACGTCGGCGAGAGGGTGACCGTGCCCGGCACGTTCGACACGATCGACTCGCTCGCACCCGGAGAGACCAAGACGTTCTCCGACTCCATCCCGCGCCGCCTGCTCGGCGTGCCCGACCAGGCCGGCGTCTACTGGATCGGCGTGCACGCCCTCGGTGACGGCGCGGTCCCGCGCGACACCATCGCCGACGGCCGGGCCCGGACCTTCGTCCCCGTGCTGCCCCCCGACGACGAGTCGCAGGAGCTCTCGCGGCTCGAGACCCAGGAGCTCTCGCTCGTGCTGCCGCTGCGCGGACGGGTCTGGTACGACGAGGACGGCCGCATCGGCGGCGCCGACCGGTGGGCGCGCCGGCTCGCCGAGGGCGGCATGCTCGACGGGGTGCTCGACACCGCGGAGGCCGCCGGCACCACGCCGTACACCTGGCTGGTCGACCCGGCCGTGCTGGTCGCCGTCGCCCGGCTCTCGGTGGGCAACCCCGCCCGCAACCTCGACCCCGACCCCGACGTGCCCGGGCAGGAGCCCAGCCCGACCGACACCCCGTCCGAGTCCGAGACCCCGGCCGCCGCCTCCCTGGGCAGCGCGGTGTCCACCGTCGCCACCTCCGACGACGCCGACACCGCGGCGCTCGCCGAGGCGGCCGGCGCGTGGCTGGAGCGCTTCCGCGGCCTGGCCGGGACCGACCAGCTCCTCACGCTCCCCTTCGGCGACCTCGACGTCTCCGCGGCGGTCCGCCACGCGCCGGAGCGCTACCCCGAGGCGCAGGCCCGCAGCGCGAAGGTGATGGGCGACCTCGGCTTCCCCGCCTCCCGGCCGGCCGTCGCCCCGACCGGTGACCTGCTGAGTCCCGAGGCGATCTCGGCCACCCCCCAGGACACCTTCCTCATGCTCGGCGACAACGCGTTCGCCGTGCCGCCGACCAGCTCGTCGTCGGTCGTGCGGCTGCTGGGCCACAAGGTCGTGGTGAGCAGCACCGGTGCCGAGTCCGGCGGTCCGGCGCCCACCCCGGCGACCGACCCGCTGGCGGTGCGGCAGCGGGTGCTGAGCGAGGCGGCCCTGCGGCTGATCGGGCGCGACGCGGCGCCGCTGGTCATGGTGCTGCCGACCACGTGGCGCGGCGAGGAGGCCGCCTCGTTCTTCGACGGTCTCGACCAGCCCTGGCTCGAGCCCGTGCCGGTGACCTCGCTGGAGCCCCGGCCGGCTGCGGCCGTCAACGCCACCAACCTCGTCTACTCCGACACCGACGTCGCCGCCGAGCTGCCGGCGCTCAGCTTCGACGCGGCACGGCGCACCACCGACGCCGCAGCACTCCTCGAGGACGTGCTGACCCTGCAGACCACGATCGAGGTGCAGGTCGGCGACGAGAGCCTGGTGACGCTGTCGGAGGACCACCGCGCCCGGCCGAGGGCGGCGCGGATCGCCGCCGAGCGCGCCGGTGACGCCGTCCGCGACGACCTCGGCAAGATCTCCATCGAGGCGCCTCCGGGCGTCACGCTCTCCAGCGACTCCGGACCCCTCGGCGCGACCCTGGTCAACGGCCTCGACCAGCCGGTGACGGTCGCGATCGGGGTCGCCACCGACGGCGAGGTCACCCTCACCGGTGACAGCGTGCGCACCCTCGGGCCACGGGCCCGCAGCGTGGTGCGCTTCAAGGCCTCCACCACCGAGGCCGGCATCCACCGCGTCCGGCTGAGCGTCACCAGCGCCGACGGCGTCGCGCTCGGGTCCTCCGACGAGGTCCCGATCCGGGCCGCGCAGGTCAGCACGCTGATCTGGGCGGTGATGGTCGCCGGCGCCCTCGTGCTCTTCGGGATGATCGGCTACCGCCTCCCCGGCCAGATCCGCGCGCGCCGGGCCGAGCTGCGCGGCTCGGGACCGGGCCCGACGCCGACCCCGATCCGGAGGCGGCGACGCCGTGACCGACCAGAAGGTCCTCACCTCCTCGGCCGTGATGGCCGCCGGGACGGTCGTGTCACGGGCCTCGGGCTACGTCCGCGCCGCACTGCTCGTCGTCGCGCTCGGCTCCGGCGTGCGCGGCGACCTCTTCGCGATCGCCAACACGCTGCCGAACATGGTCTACATCCTGCTCGCCGGCGGCATCTTCAACGCCGTCCTGGTGCCCCAGCTGGTGCGTCGGATCAAGGAGGACGCCGACGGAGGGGACGCCTATGCGAGCCGGGTGATCACCCTGTCCGCGCTGTTCCTGGGCGTCGTCACGCTCGTGCTGGTCCTGGCGGCTCCGCTGGTGCTGCGGCTCTACCTCGACAGCACCTACTACGACCCGGGCCTCGCCGCGCAGCGCGAGTCGATCATCGACCTGACCCGGTGGTGCCTGCCGCAGGTCTTCTTCTACGGGATGTACGTCCTGGTCGGGCAGGTCCTCAACGCCCGCGGACGCTTCGGACCGATGATGTGGGCGCCGATCGCCAACAACCTGATCTCGGTCGTCGTCCTGGTCGTCTACCTGGTGGCGCTCGGCCCGAGCCGCGACGGCGCCACCGAGGACGCGCTCGGCACCGGCGCCGAGGTGCTGCTCGGTCTCGGCTCCACGCTCGGCATCGTCGCCCAGCTCGCCGTGCTCGTGCCCTACCTGCGCTCGTCGGGCTTCCTCTACCGTCCCCGCTTCGACTTCCGCGACCCCGAGCTGCGCCACACGCTGAGCCTCGGGAAGTGGACGGTGCTCTTCGTCGTGGTGACCCAGAGCGCCTACCTCGTCGTCGTGCGGCTGGCCTCCGGCGGCAGCGCCGACGGCGGCACCGGCTACCTCGTCTACTCCAACAGCCTGCTGATCATGATGGTGCCGCACGCGATCATCACGGTCTCGCTGGCGACCGCGATCCTCCCGCGGCTCTCGTCGTACGCCCACGAGGGCCGCCTCGCCGACCTCGGCGCCACCGTCGGGTCCACCCTGCGCACCTCGCTCGCCCTGGTCCTGCCCTTCGCGGTGCTGCTGCCGATCACGGCGGTCGACGTCGCGAGCGTCGCGTTCAGCTGGGTCGACCGGGAGCAGGCCGCGCGGTTCGCGCCGGCGCTCGCGGTGTTCGGGCCGGCCCTCGTCTTCTTCACCGTCCACTACTTCATGCTGCGCGGCTTCTACGCGATGGAGCGGACCCGGCTGGTGTTCCTCGTCCAGGTCGCGGTGTCGGCCACCAACGTGGTGGTGGCGAGCGTCCTGGTGCCGCTGGGCTCCGCCGACGACACCGCGCCGCTGCTCGTCGTGGCCTACCTCGCGTCCTACGTGGTGGGTGCGGCGGTCAGCTTCGCGCTCCTGCGTCGCACCGTCGGCGGGCTCCAGACCCGGCAGCTGGTGCGGTTCCTGGTCCGGATGGCGCTCGTCCTGCTGGCGGCCGGGCTCGCCGCCTGGCTCGTCGAGCGCGGGCTGTCCGGGTTCGGCCGCTACCCGGGGCCCGCGCTGTCGCTGGTCCGCGGCGGGCTGAGCGCCGCCGTCGGCATGCTCGTGGTCCTCGGCGGAGCCCGCCTGCTGCACGTGCGCGAGGTGACGAGTCTCCTCGACACCGTCGCGGCGAGGGTGCGTCGTCGCTGAGGTTCCCTACGATGACCCGGAGGCCCGGGACCGAGTGGAGCGAGGTGAGCGATGGTGAGGTCGATGCAGGCCGGTGACGTGCTCGCCGACCGCTACCGTCTCGACGACCTGCTCGCCGAGGACGGCACGGGACGGTTCTGGCGCGCCCACGACCAGGTGCTGCACCGCGCGGTGGCCGTGCACGTGCTCGCCGCCGACGACGAGCGCGCCACGGCGCTCCTCGAGGCCGCCCGCACGGCGGGCCCCGTGATCGACCGACGGCTGCTGCGCGTGCTCGACGCCGAGGTGGCCGACGGTCGCTGCTACGTCGTCCACGAGTGGGGCCAGGGCGACTCCCTCGACATCCTGCTCACCCGTGAGGGGCCCCTCCCGCCGCGGCGCGCCGCGTGGCTGGTCGCGGAGGTGGCCGACACGATCGCCGAGGCGCACGCCCTCGGCCTGGCCCACGGCCGGCTCGCGCCCGAGAACGTCCTGGTCGACCAGCACGGCCAGGTGAGGATCATCGGCTTCGGGTGCGACGCCGCCCTGCGCGGGCTGCCCCCGGGGCGCACCGGCGTCGACGAGATCGACCTGGTCGCCCTGCTCTACGCCGCCCTCACCGGCCGCTGGCCCGGCGTCTCGCAGTCCGCGCTGCCGTCCGCGCCGGAGGCGCACGGCGTCGTGCTGCGACCGCGGCGGGTCCGGGCCGGGATCCCCCGCCCCCTCGACGCCCTCTGCGACCAGGTGCTCAACCCGCAGCAGTCGGCCGGGACCCCGGTCGACCACAGTGCCCGCGTGGTCCGCGACCTGCTCCTCGACCACATCGGCGACCTGACCGGCACCCACGCTCCGGCCGCCGGCGTACGCCCGACGCCCCCGTCCACCCAGCCGTTCACCGGGCCCCGCACGAAGCCCGACGAGGAGGCGCTCGACGCGGAGGCAGTCGAGGCCGCGGCACTCGAGGCGGAGGCACGCGAGGCGGAGGCACGAGGCGGACGGCACTCGGGGCGGACGCATCCGCAGCGGACGCGGAGGGCGACGGGCAGCCGGCCGAGCCCGACGCCACCGGGGTCCGGCCGGCGCCGGCGCCGCTCGAGGCGACCGGGGACGTCTCCTCGGTGTCCACCGACCTGCCGACGCAGGCCGGCATGCCGGTGTTCCACGACGACGACGAGGTCGACTGGCTGCGCGCCCGCGCCGACCGCCCCGCGCCGCCCCCGCCGCTCGTCGAGCCCGCGCCCAAGCCCCTCTTCGCACCCGACCCGCCCGAGGGGCAGCCGGTGCGCCGGCCCCGGCCCGGCAGCCGCGCCGCGACCGGCAACGGCGACTACTGGCCGTGGGAGACCTCGCACGCCGGTCAGGACCCCGCCCGCGACTCGGGCGTGCGCCCGCTCTCCCGCGACACCGGAGCGTGGGCGTCCGGGTCCTGGAGCGAGGACCGCTGGGGCACCGGCGAGGGGCTCGACGACACCGGCGAGGTGCCCGGGCGCAGCTGGTTCCGCCTGGCGATCGCCGTCGGCGTCCTGGCGCTGGTCGTCGTCGCGGCCGTGGCCGCCTACCAGCTCGGGCTGCGCCCGCCGTCCACCGGCTCCACCGACGAGCCGACCACCTCGCCCTCCCCCGCTGCCGCCGCGCCCACCCCGCTCACCGGCCTGGTCGCCGACGACTTCGACCCGCAGGGCGCCGAGCCGCGCGAGGAGAACCCCGACCAGGTGCCCAACGTCGTCGACGGAGACCCGGCCACCACCTGGAGCACCTCGACCTACCGGCAGAACTTCGGTCCCGGCGGCCTCAAGACCGGCGTCGGCCTGGTCATCGACCTCGGCGCCACCAAGGGCGTGCGCCGCGTCGTGGTCTCGACCGAGGGCGGGCAGACCTCGCTCGCGGCCTACGTCACCTCGACTCCGCCCACCGGCGTTGGCGAGCTGAGCCCGGTCGGGACCGCGTCCGGCACCGGCGACCTCGCCGTCGACCTGCCCGAGGCGGTGTCCGGGCGCTACGTCACCGTGTGGCTCACCCTGCTGCCGTCCACGGCCGACGGGTTCCGCGGCACGATCTCCGAGGTGCAGGTGCTGGGGTGAGCGAGGAGGCCGGGGGGCGCTCGGACGCCGAGCTGCTGCGCGCCCACGTCGACGGCGACGCCGCGGCGTTCGGCGAGCTGTTCGCCCGTCACCGCGACCGGCTGTGGGCGGTGGCGCTGCGCACCATGGGCAACCCCGAGGACGCCGCCGACGGCCTCCAGGACGGCATGATCGCGGCCTTCCGGCGCGCCGGCTCCTTCCGCGGCGAGGCCGCGGTCACGACCTGGCTGCACCGCGTCGTGGTCAACGCCTGCCTCGACCGCATGCGCGCCTCGAAGATCCGCCGCCTCGAGGCCATGCCCGACGACGTCGAGGACCGCGGCACGCTCGTGGCGAGCGCCGAGCACGACGACGAGCCCGAGGCCGCCGCGGAGACGGCCGAGCGACGTCGGCGCGTCCTCGACGCCCTGGCCACCCTCCCGCCCGACCAGCGCGCCGCCCTGGTGCTGGTCGACATGGAGGGCTACCCCGTCGCCGAGGTGGCGGTGATGCTCGGCTGCGCCGAGGGCACGGTGAAGTCGCGGTGCTCGCGCGGGCGGGCCCGGCTCGCGCCGCTGCTGCTCGACCTGCACCGACCGGTCGGTGACCCGCCTCACGGGAACCCGACCCCCGAGGGCACCGTCCAAGACACTGTCCGGCCCCGGGGACCGCCCGCGACCTGATCGTGAGCGCGCCCCGCACCGTCCCAGCCCGACCCCCACCCACGACCGCCGAGCCCCCGAGGAGGTGACCTGCGTGACCGACGACCTGACCCCCCAGGACGACGCCGTACGCCGCCTGCTGGCCGAGGCGCGCCACCGCGGGACGACGCCTCCCGAGGTCGTCGCCCGGCTCGACGACGCGCTCGCCGGCCTCGTCGCCGAGCGGGGCTCCTCCGCCCTCCCCGGGCCGGCTGCCGACACCCCCGACACCCCCGACACCGCTGCGCCCGCGCCGGTCCTCGACCTCGCTGCCCGGCGGCGGCGTCGCGCGGGCGCAGGCCTGCTCGCGGCCGCGGCCGTGGTCGTCGCCGGTGTCGCGATCGGCCAGGGCCTCCCCATCACCTCGGGCGGGAGCGACTCCTCGGCGTCGGACAGCGCCGGCGCGGGCGAGGCGTTCCAGGACCAGGACTCCGGCGGCTCCGCGGCGCAGGACCCCTCCCTGGACGCCCAGCTCGCCTCGCCCCAGGCCAAGAGCGAGCAGGCGGCCCCCGAGGCGGCGCTCCCCTCGCTCTCGACGGCCGACGTCGCGCTGGCCGACGAGCTGCTCGCCCTCCGCCCCAGCGCCGTGTCGCGGGCGCGCGGGATGCGCACCTTCGACGCCCGCACCTCCTGCAGCCCGCCCGACGCCGGACCCGGTCGCCGGGCGCAGGCCGAGGTCGACGGCCGGCCCGGGGTCGTGGTCTACCAGCCGCCCTCCTCCGGGGACCAGACCGTCGCGGTCTACGTCTGCGGCACCGCCGAGCCCGTGCGCAGCATCACCCTCCCCGCGCCCTGAGCGCGGTGCTCCCGGGGGAAGAACGCTGGCCTACGATCTGTTGAGGACGTCGTACGACTTCCCACACCCCAGCACCTCCAGGAGCAGCTGAGCCGCATGAGCACCTCGACCGCCCAGACCGAATCGGCACCGCGCAACGTCATCATCATCGGCTCGGGCCCCTCGGGCTACACCGCCGCCGTCTACGCCGCTCGCGCCGCGCTCCAGCCGCTCGTCTTCGAGGGCTCGGTGACCGCCGGCGGCGCGCTGATGAACACCACCGAGGTCGAGAACTTCCCCGGCTTCCGCGACGGCATCATGGGCCCGGCCCTGATGGACGAGATGCGCGCCCAGGCCGAGCGGTTCGGCGCCGAGCTGGTCTCCGACGACGTCGTCGAGGTCGACCTGACCGGCGACATCAAGGTCGTGCGGACCGCCACCGACACCTACACCGCGCGCTCGGTGATCCTGTCCACCGGCTCGGGCTACCGCAAGCTCGGCCTGCCCCGCGAGGACGAGCTGTCCGGTCGCGGCGTCTCGTGGTGCGCGACCTGCGACGGCTTCTTCTTCCGCGAGCAGGCCATCGCCGTGGTCGGTGGTGGTGACTCCGCCATCGAGGAGGCCACCTTCTTGACCCGCTTCGCCTCGAAGGTCTACCTGATCCACCGTCGCGGCGAGCTGCGTGCGTCGAAGATCATGCAGGAGCGCGCCTTCGCCGACCCCAAGCTCGAGATGGTGTGGAACTCCGAGGTCGCCGAGATCAACGGCGCCGACAAGCTCGAGTCGATCACCCTGCGCGACACCGTGACCGGCGAGGAGCGCGGGCTCGACGTCACCGGCCTGTTCATCGCCATCGGCCACGACCCCCGCTCGGAGCTGCTGACCGGCCAGGTCGACCTCGACGACGACGGCTACGTCCTCGTCGACCACCCGTCCACCAAGACCAACGTCCCGGGCGTCTTCGCCGCCGGCGACCTGGTCGACCACCACTACCGCCAGGCCATCACCGCCGCCGGCACCGGCTGCGCCGCCGCGCTCGACGCCGAGCGCTTCATCGCCGCGCTCGACCACGAGGCGTCCACGGCCGGCGAGGCCGCCGCGACGGTCGAGACCATCGAGGAGCAGGTGCAGGCCGCCGGCTGACCGCTGGGCCCCTGGCAGCGACGGGGAACAACCGTCGGTGGGGCAGTGTTGAATGCAGTGTTGCCGCTTCCCGGCAACCAGACTTCCGATGAAAGGGGCAAAGCAGTGGCCGACATCGCCGCCGTGACCGACGCCGAGTTCGAGGCGCAGGTCCTCAAGTCCGACAAGCCCGTCCTGGTGGACTTCTGGGCGGAGTGGTGCGGCCCGTGCCGCCAGGTCGCCCCGATCCTCGACGAGCTCAGCAAGGAGCACGGTGAGAAGCTCACCTTCCTGAAGATGAACGTCGACGAGAACCCCGTCACCCCCTCGTCCTACCGGGTCACCGGCATCCCGACCATCAACGTCTACCAGGGCGGCGAGGTCGTGAAGTCCATCGTGGGCGCCAAGCCCAAGGCTGCGCTCCTCAAGGAGCTCGAGGGCATCATCTGAGCCCGCAGCTCACCCGCTAGTCGCCGGAGGCGGCCCGCACCGATCCGATCGGGCGGGTCGCCTTCTGCGTGGGGCGCACGACGCCCCAGATCCGCTCCAGCGCCGCCTCCACCTCGTCCTTCCAGCTCAGGGCCGTGCGCAGCTCCATCCGCATCCGCGGCGTCGTCGGGTGGGCGCGCTGGGTCCCGAACCCCACGCTTCCCCAGAACTCCGCCGGCAGGACGCACCCGTCAGGCCGACCGCGGGTGTCGCCGAACGCCTCGATGGCGGTGTGCCCGCGCCCGACGAGGTCGGCCGCCATCGCCTGCACCAGCACGCGGCCCAGTCCGCCGCGTCGCCAGGCCGGGTCGACCCAGGCGGTCGCTGCCACGACCGCGTCCGGGGAGGTCGGGGCGGTGGGCAGCGCCGCGACGCCGGGCAGCCACGCGGGCGGGGCGTAGACGATGTGCCCGACCGTGCGGCCGTCGAGGCGGACCACCCGCCCGCACGACCCCCACTCGCGCAGCACCTCGGAGAGCCACTGCTCCTTCTGGGAGGTGCGCTCGGCCGCGTCGAGACGGGCCCGGTCGACCGGCCCCAGCTCCCAGAACAGGCACGAGCGCACCGGCTCGGCCAGCTCCGCGAGGTGGTCGACCGTCAGGCGCGCGGTCTTGCGGGACACGAGGTCGATGCTAGCGCGGTCACGCGCCTGAGAGGATGCAGCGTGCGCCCGATCCGACAGAGCAAGAAGCTTCAGGGAGTCCGCTACGACGTGCGCGGACCGATCCTCGTCGAGGCCCAGCGGCTCGAGGCCGAGGGCCACCGCATCCTCAAGCTCAACATCGGCAACACCGCGCCGTTCGGCTTCGAGGCCCCCGAGCAGATCCTCGCCGACATGATCCACCACCTGCCGCAGGCGCAGGGGTACGCCGACTCGCAAGGCATCTGGTCCGCGCGCACCGCGGTCATGCACTACTACCAGGCCCGCGGGCTGCGCGACGTGGGCGTCGAGGACATCTTCATCGGCAACGGCGTCTCCGAGCTGATCTCGATGGTCCTCCAGGCCTTCGTCGACGACGGCAACGAGATCCTCGTGCCCGCCCCGGACTACCCGCTGTGGACCGGTGCGGTGACCCTGGCCGGCGGCATCCCGGTGCACTACCGCTGCGACGAGTCCGACGGCTGGAACCCCGACCTCGCCGACATCGAGGCGCGGATCACCGAGAACACCCACGCGCTGGTCATCATCAACCCGAACAACCCGACCGGTGCGGTCTACAGCGAGGAGACCGTCAAGGGCCTCGTCGACATCGCCCGGCGCCACCAGCTCGTGGTCATGGCCGACGAGATCTACGAGAAGATCCTCTTCGAGGACGCCGTGCACCACCACGTCGCGACCTACGGCGGCAACGACGTCCTCACGCTGACGTTCTCCGGGCTCTCGAAGGCCTACCGTGTCTGCGGCTACCGCGCGGGCTGGGTGATGATCTCCGGCCCCAAGGAGGTCGCCACCGACTTCCTCGAGGGCCTGACGCTCATCGCCAACATGCGCATGTGCGCCAACGTGCCCGCACAGCACGCGATCCAGACCGCGCTCGGTGGCTACCAGTCGATCGAGGAGCTGATCGGCCCCGGCGGACGCTTCTACGAGCAGTCGATGCTGGCGCACCGGCTGCTGAACGAGATCCCCGGCGTCTCCAACGTCAAGCCGCGCGGCGCGCTCTACTGCTTCCCGCGGCTGGACCCCGAGGTCTACCCGATCGAGGACGACCAGGAGTTCGTCATCGACCTGCTGCGCGCCAAGAAGATCCTGGTCACGCACGGCACCGGCTTCAACTGGCCCGATCCCGACCACTTCCGACTGGTCACGCTCCCGGAGGCGAGCGTGCTGGAGGAGGCGATCGGCCGCATCGCCGACTTCCTGGCCACGCGACGCTGATCACGAAGGGTCGCGGCGCGCTGCCCGCGGACCCTAGGCTCACCGGCATGCGCGACGTGACCTACCCCCCGATCATCGTCACCGCCAAGACGGCGTTCCGCGCCCTGGGCCAGCGGTTCCAGATGACCGGCACCGAGCACGTCCCGCGAGAGGGCGGCGTGCTGCTGGCGTACAACCACATCAGCTACGTCGACTTCATCTACGGCGGCTTCGCCGCCAACCCCTCCGACCGCCTGGTGCGCTTCATGGCCAAGCGCGAGCTGTTCGACCACCGCTGGGTCGGACCGCTGATGCGCTCGCTCCACCACATCGAGGTCGACCGCGGCGAAGGGGTCGCGAGCTTCCACACCGCCGTGGAGCACCTGCGCCAGGGAGAGGCGGTCGGCATCTTCCCCGAGGCCACGATCTCGCGCTCGATGGAGCTCAAGGAGTTCAAGACCGGTGCGGTCCGCATCGCGGCGGAGGCCGGCGTACCCCTCGTCCCGGTGATCCTGTGGGGCACCCAGCGGATGATGACCAAGGGCCACCCGCGCGACTTCTCCCGCGGCAAGACCATCGCCATCAGCGTCGGCGAGCCGATGCACCCCACCGGCGCCGACCCGGCCGCCGAGACCACGCAGCTGCGCGACCGGATGGCCCGCATGCTCGAGGACGTCGTCGCGGCCTACCCCGCGCAGGAGCAGCCTCCCGGCTCGTGGTGGGTGCCCGCCTCGATGGGCGGCTCGGCACCCACGGCCGAGGAGGCGCTGCAGCTCGACGCCGAGGAGAAGCGCGAGCGCGCCCGCAAGCGCGCCGAGCAGCGCGCGAAGCGACAAGGCAACAAGTAGACCTGTCGTTTCATTGACAGATCGATCTGTCGGTTTGTCGACAAAGCGTCGGTAGCGCCTCCATCGCCGGGCTGCACACGCCCGCAGGCGTGGTCAGCGGTCGCGGGGTCCGCGGTCGCGGGCTGCCATCTGAGGACGCCCTGCACGCCCCAGAGGCGTCCAGACGTGCACCACGTCCTCAGATATCGGCTCCGAGCGGGTGGATCGGGGCGTGCAGGGTCCGAAAGAGGGCCTGGAAAGTTCTCCAGGAACGATCCTCAGCGTCGTGCGCGTCCCTTCGGAGCCACCAATGGGCAGCTCGGAGCGCCTCGGTGACGCCTGGAGAAGGCTCAGATGGGCCGGTCGTCGCGGTTGCGGGGGTCCATCACGTCGACGATGCGCCGCAGGTCGTCGAGGCTGGCGAACTCGACGGTGATCTTCCCCTTGGCCTTGCCGAGGTCGACCTTGACGCGCGTCTCGAGACGGTCGGACAGCCGCTCGGCGAGGTCGTCGAGACCCGGCGCGACCGGCTTCCGGCGCACGACGCGAGGCGCCGGCTCGTCCTCGCCGCCCATCGAGACGATCTCCTCGAGGCCGCGCACGGAGATGCCCTCCGCGGTGACGCGCGCCGCGAGCCTGTCCTGCATCGCGTCGTCGTCCACGCTGAGCAGCGCTCGGGCGTGACCGGCGGACAGCACGCCGGCGGCGACCCGGCGCTGCACCGCGGGGGAGAGCTTCAGCAGACGGAGCGTGTTGGAGATCTGCGGGCGCGAGCGGCCGATGCGCTGGGCGAGCTCCTCGTGGGTGCAGCCGAAGTCCTCGAGGAGCTGGCCGTAGGCGGCTGCCTCCTCGAGCGGGTTGAGCTGGGAGCGGTGGAGGTTCTCCAGCAGCGCGTCGCGCAGCATGTCGTCGTCGTCGGTCTCGCGCACGATCGCGGGGATCGTGGTGCGGCCGGCCTCCTGGGAGGCACGCCACCGGCGCTCGCCCATGATGAGCTCGTAGGAGTCGTCCCCGCTGCGGCGTACGACGACGGGCTGGAGCAGGCCGACCTCGCGGATCGAGTGGACGAGCTCGGCGAGCGCCTCCTCCTCGAAGACCTGGCGTGGCTGCCGGGCGTTCGGACGGACGTGCCCGATCGGGAGCTCGGCGAAGTACGCTCCCGCGACCGGGGCAGGCGCGGACCCGTTCGCGGCCGACGCGGCAGGGACCGCGGGACCGGCAGCGCCGGGGGAGGGGGAGGGGGCCTGCGCCGACGACGGGGCAGGTCCGGTCGGGATGAGCGACCCCAGGCCGCGTCCGAGTCCTCGACGCGGAGGTGTGCTGCTCATGCCGGGGCTCCCTTGCTGGCGATCTCGCGGGCCGCCTCGAGGTAGGACAGCGCACCCGCCGACGCAGGATCGTAGGTCATCACGGTCTGGCCGTAGGACGGCGCCTCGGACACGCGCACCGAGCGGGGGACCGCGGTCTTGAGGACCTGGTCACCGAAGTGGCTGCGCACCTCCTGCGCGACCCCGGCCGCCAGACGCGTGCGGGCGTCGTACATCGTCAGCAGGATGGTCGACACCACGAGCTGGGGGTTGAGGTGCTGACGCACCATCTCCACCGTCTCGAGCAGCTGACCGAGCCCCTCCAGTGCGTAGTACTCCGCCTGGATCGGGATGAACATCTCGCGCCCGGCCACGAGCGCGTTGAGCGTGAGCAGTCCCAGCGACGGGGGGCAGTCCACGAAGACGTAGTCGAAGCGGTCCTCGCCCACCTCCGCCGCCGACCCGACGAGCGGGTGCCCTGCGATGGCACGGGCCAGGCGCTGCTCGCGAGCCACGACGCTGACCAGCTCGATCTCGGCGCCGGCGAGGTCGATCGTGGCCGGCACGACCCACAGTCCGGGCAGGTCGGCACACTCCGACATCACGTCCGCCAGCGGCTCGCCCTCGACCAGCATGTCGTAGGTGGACGGCACCCCCCGGTGGTGGTCGATGCTCAGTGCGGTCGACGCGTTCCCCTGCGGGTCCAGGTCGATGACCAGCACCTTCTGGCCGAGCTGGGCCAGTCCCGCGGCGACGTTGACGGTGGACGTGGTCTTGCCGACGCCCCCCTTCTGGTTCGCCACGACGAACACCCGGGTTGCGTCGGGTCGCGGAGCACCCTGCTTGCGGAGGCCGCCGCTGCGTGCGAGCACCGAGTGCTGCGCGGCCTGCGCCAGGGGGGTGTTGTGGTGCTCGAAGTCGTGGTCTCCTGCGGCGAGGTCGGCCGCCGTGCGCACCTGCCACGCGGGCCGTGTTTCACGTGAAACAGCGGTCTCGGCTGTTTCACGTGAAACGTCGCGGGGAGTGTCAGCCTGTGGATGAACTGGCCCAACCTGTGGAGACTCCCGCTCAGCACCCCGGTGTGCACCGGTGGAAAACTCTCGGTGACCCTCGTGGTCCGTGGTCGAGGAGCGTCCGTCCTCGGTCGATCCCTCGGTCACGTCACTTCACCTTTCGCTGGGTTGTGCGCCGTACCCGGCGCTGCGAACCCCGACGCTCGTCGACTGCCAGGGGCCAACCTATCCGGGACGGATCCGCCCAGGACACCCGGACCAAGGTCGTCGTCGGCTCCACGACCCCGACGCCCACCTCCAGCACCTCGGGCTCGGCGCAGCGCAGCCGCGTGAGGACCGGTCGAGCTGCGTGCACCTCGTCGACGATCGAGCGGCCCTTCATCGCGACCAGCGCCCCGTGGGGGGCCACGAGCGGCATCGACCACTGCAGCAGCCGCTCGAGCGGCGCCACGGCGCGTGACGTCACGACGTCGAACGTGTCCGTGCCGTGCAGAGCCTCGGCCCGGCCGCGGACCACGCGCACGTGGTCCAGCCCCAGCTCGGACACCACCTCCTCGAGGAACGTCGTGCGCCGCAGGAGGGGCTCGACCAGCGTGACCGTCAGGTCGGGTCGGGCGATGGCCAGGACCAGCCCCGGCAGACCCGCGCCCGTACCGATGTCGCAGACCCGGGCACCCTCCGGCAGGACCTCCTGGAGGACTGCGGAGTTGAGGACGTGACGGTCCCACAGGCGGGGCGACTCGCGGGGGCCGATGAGGCCACGAACAACCCCCTCGGTGGCGAGCAGCTCGGTGTAGCGCTCGGCCAGGGGCAGCCGCTCGGACGCGAACACCCTCCGCGCCTCGGGAGGCGCGGAGGGTGTTGTTCCACGTGAAACGTCGTCGCTCACGCGGGGAGGATCACCACGTGGCGCTGGGGCTCGGCACCCTCGGACTCCGAGGTGAGGCCGGCGGCGGCCACGACGTCATGGACGACCTTGCGCTCGAAGGCGCTCATCGGCTCCAGGGACAGGGACTCACCGGACTCCTTCACCTGCGCGATCGAGGTCTCGGCCAGCGCCACCAGCCGGGTGCGCTGCTCCGCGCGGTGCCCACCGACGTCGAGCATCAGGCGGGAGCGCTCGCCGGTCTCGCGGTACACCGCGAGGCGGGTGAGCTCCTGCAGCGCCTCCAGGACCTCGCCGTTGCGCCCCACGAGCTGGCTCAGGTCGGCGCCGCCGATCTGCACGCTCGCGCGGTCACCCTCGACGTCCATGTCGATGTCGCCGTCGAGGTCGGCGATGTCGAGCAGCTCCTCGAGGTAGTCGGCCGCCACGTCGCCCTCGTGCTCGAGGCGCTGCACCTTCGAGGGCCGAGCCGCAGCGGAGTCGCCGGCCTCGTCGCCGGACTCCTGGTCGAGGTCCACGCTGGTGTCCAGCTCGGCGTCGCTCGAGACGCCGTCGGTGTCGGTGATCTGCTCAGTCACGTGTGTCTCCTGCTTGTCGGGTCAGGGCCGGTCCTCGCCGGGGCGAGGCGCCGTGGTCGTGGGGTCAGCGCTTCTTCTTGGTGGTGCGCTGCGCCTTGGTCTGGCGCTGCGGCTGCGCACGGGTCTGCGACTTCTCGGCGCGCTTGGCGTCGGCCTCGGCGGCCAGACGCTCCTCCTCGAGCTGCGCCGGCGTCTTGAGGCCCTTGCGGGCCGCCTTCTCGCGGTCGCGCTCCTCCTTGGCCGCCGCGGCAGGCGTCCCGGGGGCCGGGTTGTTGCGGATCACGTAGAACTGCTGGCACATGGTCCAGAGGTTCGACACGGTCCAGTAGAAGAGCACACCGATGGGGAACGCGATGCCACCGACGGCGAAGACGACGGGGAGGACGTAGAGCAGCAGCTTCTGCTGCTGGGCGTAAGGGCCCGAGAGCGCATCGGCCGGCATGTTCTTGCTCATCAGCTGGCGCTGGGTCAAGAAGGTGGTCGCCGTCATGCCGACGACCAGGATGGCGGCCAGCACCATCACCTCGGTGACGCCGCCGGTCTTCAAGAACGTGCCCGACACCGGGATGATGTCGAAGATCTTCGAGTCGCCGAACTGCTTGGCCAGCCGCTCGTCGAGGAAGCCGTGGGCCTTGTCCTTCTTCGACGCCTGGTCGAGCATGCGGAAGAGGGCGAGGAAGATCGGCATCTGCAGCAGGATCGGCAGGCACGAGGCGAACGGGTTGGTGCCCGACTCCTTGTACAGCTTCATCGTCTCCTGTGCGAGACGCTCACGGTCGTGCCCGTACTTCTTCTGCAGCTCGCGCACCTTGGGCTGGATCAGCTGCATGTTGCGGCTGGACTTGATCTGCTTGACGAACAGCGGGATGAGCGCCGCGCGGATCGTGAGCGTCAGACCGATGATCGACAGCACCCAGGTCAGGCCGCCCGCGGGGTCCATGAAGGTCGACAGCGCCCGGTGGAAGCCCACCAGCACGAAGGACACCGCGTAGTAGAGCGGCACCATGATCGCGTGGCCGATGGATCCGAAGAAGTCGAGCACTCAAGCTCCTCGAGTTGCGGGTGGCGGGGAAGAGGCCGCGTCCGGGGTGGCGCGGGAAGGAACGGGGTCGTAGCCCCCGGCGGCCCATGGGTGGCAGCGGAGGATCCGGCGTGCGGAGAGCCAGGTGCCGCGGACCGCCCCGTGCTCGGTGACCGCCGTGAGGGCGTACGCCGAGCAGGTCGGGTGGTAGCGGCACACCTGGCCGTAGAGCGGGCTGATGGCGAACCGCCAGCCCTTGATCAGGCCGATCAGGACGTGCTTCATGCGCGGCTCACCCGTTCGAGCGTACGGGCCAGGTCCGCGGCCAGGTCGTCGTAGGACGCACCGGCCGCGGCCGGCAGGGCCCGGACCACGAGTGCAGCACGACCCGGGAGCTCCTCCAGCGAGGGGAGGTGCTCCCGGGTCAAGTGACGGAGTCGTCTCTTCACGCGGTTGCGTGTGGCGGCATCACCCACGGCCTTGCTCACCGTGAAACCCACCTGCGGCGCACCGTCCACAACCTGCGGATCCACCCAGAGGTGGGCCACCAGGGTCGTGGAACCGGCGCGGCGACCGCTGCGCACGGCCAGTCGGAAGCCGTCGCTGTCTCTCAGGCGGTTGCCGGCGGGGAGCACGGCGGTCGGCCGTGGGCCGGGGCCGTCAGACGGCCAGGCTCTTGCGGCCCTTGCGGCGACGGCTCGACAGGATGGAGCGGCCGGCGCGGGTCCGCATGCGCAGACGGAAGCCGTGCACCTTGTGACGGCGGCGGTTGTTCGGCTGGTAGGTACGCTTGCTCACGGCTATTTCTCCGAAGGTTTCGAGGGATGTCCACTCCACAGCGCGGTCGGTGCTGAGGCCCGGTCAAGATGTGCTTCGGCCGGCACCGCCCACCCACGTGGCCGCCTGGTGGCGGAACGTGGACATGCGGCACCCGTCGACACGGAGCGACCGGCCAACGGTACGCGGTGGGGAAAGAGGGGGTCAAACCCGCGCGCGACCCCCTCCACCGCCCCTGTGGATGACGGCTTGCCCCGGGGACGACCACGTTGTTACGTTCGCGGCCTCCGCGGCCTGTGGATTTCGGGGTCGTCCGGCGCGTCGCACCGTAGGGTGTGCCTGCGTCCGCCGACCCCGACACCACCGCTGACCTGCACGAACGTCAGCCGTGGCGCCGGTTCACCGGCTGTGGAGAAACTCGCCGCCCCGAGGCGGCAGAACCGTTCACAGCTTGTGGAAAAGTCTGTGGACCCAGCATCGGGCACCCGCCCGGGCGGCACGACGACGGTGACGAACGAAGGCGGTCCGGTGGACGACCAGCAGGTAGATCTCCAGACGGCCTGGCAGCAGATCGTCGAGGACCTCCAGCCCAACCAGCGCGCCTGGCTGCGGCCCAGCGTGCCGATGACCCTGCACGAGAACACCGCGATCATCGCCGTGCCCAACGACTTCACCCGCAACCAGCTCGAGGGCCGGCTGCGCAACCACATCGAGGCCGCCCTCACCGAGGGCTTCGGCCGCGAGATCCGGATGCTGGTCACGGTGAACCCGGCGCTCGAGGACTCCCCCGTCGCTTTGGACGAAACGACAGATCCACTTGTCGCTTTGTCGACAAACACCCCAGCACCCGCCGCCGCGCCCGCGGCGCCGCCGGATTACCCCGAGCCGATGTCCTCGTCGTCGGCCGAGCGCCGCCCCTCGGCGCTCGAGACCCGGCTGAACCCCAAGTACACCTTCGAGACCTTCGTCATCGGCTCGTCCAACAGGTTCCCCCACGCGGCGGCCGTCGCGGTCGCCGAGGCACCGGGCAAGGCCTACAACCCGCTGCTCGTCTACGGCGAGTCCGGCCTGGGCAAGACCCACCTGCTCCACGCCATCGGCCACTACGTGCGATCGCTCTACAGCAACGCCAAGGTGCGCTACGTCTCGAGCGAGGAGTTCACCAACGAGTTCATCAACGCGATCCGCGACGACCGCCAGGACCGCTTCAAGCGGCGCTACCGCGACGTCGACGTGCTGCTCATCGACGACATCCAGTTCCTGGAGGGCAAGACCCAGACGCAGGAGGAGTTCTTCCACACGTTCAACACCCTCCACAACGCCAACAAGCAGATCGTGCTGACCTCCGACCGTGCGCCCAAGCGCCTCGAGGCGCTCGAGGACCGGCTGCGCAACCGGTTCGAGTGGGGCCTGATCACCGACGTGCAGCCGCCCGACCTCGAGACCCGCATCGCGATCCTGCGCAAGAAGGCCGCGATGGACCGGCTCACCGCGCCGCCCGACGTGCTGGAGTTCATCGCCTCCAAGATCCAGACCAACATCCGCGAGCTCGAGGGCGCGCTGATCCGGGTCACGGCGTTCGCCAACCTCAACCGCCAGGAGGTCGACATGACCCTGGCCGAGATCGTCCTCAAGGACCTGATCCCCGAGGGCGGCGAGCCGGAGATCACCCACGCGCTGATCATCGCCCAGACGGCCGCCTACTTCGGCGTCTCGCTCGAGGACCTCACCGGACCCTCGCGCGGGCGCCACCTGGTGATGGCGCGCCAGATCGGCATGTACCTGTGCCGCGAGCTGACGTCGATGTCGCTGCCCCAGATCGGACGCGAGTTCGGTGGCCGCGACCACACCACGGTGATGTACGCCGACCGCAAGATCCGCCAGCTGCTCGCCGAGCGACGCGCGGTCTTCAACCAGGTCAGCGAGCTGACCAACCGGGTCAAGATGCAGGCCCGCCAGGGCTGAGGCCCCGACCCCGCGCTCGTGTGGAGAACTTGTGGTTCGGACCCGTCGTGTCGTCCCCACCCCCTGTGGAGAGACCGGGGCGAACCACAGGAACCCCCGGCCCGTCCACACCGCCCGGCAGTGGGGCCAACGTCGTGCACACCCGTCGTCCACAGCCCGAACGGCCCCTGACCAGCACCGATCGAGGTTGTCCACAGTTTCCACGGACCCTACGACGACTGTGAACCTCAAGACTGGCCAGATCACCCACCAACACCGATCCACGCCCCCTCTGGGGACAACCACTCCCGCCGCCGTCGACACGCGTGGCAGGATGCACTTCCCACGCGCACACGCGCGTCGGCCGTTCCTGCCTGTCGGCCGGACTTGTCGTTCGCCCCACCTCTCCCCGAGGAGACCCTTGTGAAGTTCCGCGTCGAACGCGACGTGTTCGCCGATGCCGTTGCCTGGGCTGCCCGCAGCCTGCCGGTGCGTCCCAGCTCGCCGGTCCTGGCCGGCCTGCTGATCGAAGCCAGCGACGCAGGACTGGTGCTCTCCTCCTTCGACTACGAGACCTCCGCTCGTGCGACCCTCTCCGCCGAGGTCAACGACGAGGGCAGGGCCCTGGTCAGCGGCCGCCTCCTCGCCGACATCTGCCGCAGCCTGCCGGCCAAGCCCGTCGAGCTCACCCTCGAGGGACCCCGCGTGTCGCTCACCTGCGGCTCGGCGCGCTTCAGCCTCCAGACGATGCCCGTCTCCGACTACCCCACGCTGCCCGAGATGCCGTCGGCCACCGGCACCGTGTCGAGCGCCGACTTCGCCCACGCCGTCGCCCAGGCCGTCACCGCGGCCGGCCGCGACGACATGCTGCCGGTCCTCACCGGTGTGCGGATCGAGATCGACGGCTCGACGATGGCGCTGCTGGCCACCGACCGCTTCCGGCTCTCGCACCGCGAGCTCACCTGGAACCCCCAGTCGCCCGACGAGTCGGTCGCCGCACTGGTGCCGGCCAAGGTCCTCGGCGACACCGCCAAGTCCCTCACCTCGGGCGCCGAGGTCACCATCGCGCTCAGCTCCGGCGGCACCGGCGAGGGCCTGATCGGCTTCGAGGGCACCGGGCTCGGTGGCGTGCGCCGCACGACCACGCGCCTGCTCGACGGCGAGTTCCCCAAGGTCCGCTCGCTCTTCCCGGCCGAGCACCTCACCGTCGCCAAGGTCAGCAAGGCCGAGCTCATCGAGACCGTCAAGCGCGTCGCGCTGGTCGCGGAGCGCAACACCGCCGTGCAGATGAAGTTCTCCGAGAACCAGATCGTCCTCGACGCCGGCTCCGGCGACGAGGCGATGGCCACCGAGGCCGTCGACGCCGACATCACCGGCGACGACCTCACCACGGGCTTCAACCCGCAGTTCCTCCTCGACGGCCTCACCGCCATCGACGGGGAGTTCGTCGACCTGGCGTTCACTCAGGCCACCAAGCCGGTGGTGATCTCCGGCACCGACGCCGACGACGACACCAGCTCGTTCCGCTACCTGCTGATGCCGCGCCGCCTGCTCGGCTGACGTACGACCCGTCCTGGCCCTGCCCGCACACCACCCGCTCCACCCCACCCGCGGGGCCGGTGCCGTGCCGTGCGGGGCAGGGCTAGGCTCCGCGGTATGGACATCGGACTGATCGGTCTCGGCAAGATGGGCGGCAACATGCGCGAGCGCATGCGCCGCGCGGGGCTCACCGTGGTGGGCTACGACCGCAACCCGGACGTCAGCGACGTCGGGTCGCTGGCCGAGCTCGTCGAGGCGCTGCCCAGCCCGAAGGTCGTGTGGGTGATGGTGCCGGCCGGCGACGCCACCCGCGCCACGGTCAAGGAGCTCGGCGAGCTGCTCGGCGAGGGCGACGTGGTGGTCGACGGCGGCAACTCGCGCTGGACCGACGACATCGCCAACGCCGAGACCCTCGCGCAGAAGAAGATCGGCTACGTCGACTGCGGCGTCTCCGGTGGCGTGTGGGGCCTGGAGAACGGCTACGCGCTGATGTACGGCGGCGAGGCCGACGACATCGCCAAGGTCCAGGACGCCTTCGACGCCCTCAAGCCCGAGGGCGAGTTCGGCTCGGTCCACGCGGGCAAGGTCGGCGCCGGCCACTTCTCCAAGATGGTCCACAACGGCATCGAGTACGCGATCATGCAGGCCTACGCCGAGGGCTGGGAGCTGCTCGACAAGGCCGAGCTCACCGACAACGTGACCGAGGTGTTCCGCTCCTGGCGCGAGGGCACGGTCATCCGCTCCTGGCTGCTCGACCTGATGGTCAACGCGCTCGACGAGGACCCCGGCCTCAGCAAGATCTCCGGCTACGCCGCGGACTCCGGCGAGGGCCGGTGGACCGTCGAGGCCGGGATCGAGCACGGAGTCGCGACCCCGGCCATCACGGCCGCGCTCTACGCGCGCTTCGTCTCCCAGCAGGACGACTCGCCGACCATGAAGGCCGTCGCCGCGATGCGCAACCAGTTCGGCGGCCACGCGGTGCGGTCGACGGCCCCCAAGGGCGGCGACGCCGAGGGATCGACCGGAGCCGAGCAGTCGGAGACGTCGAAGAAGGCCGGCGCAGGGGACGGCGCCGAGCCCGCGGAGAGCTAGGACCCGTTGCACGTCGCCCACCTCACCCTGCACGACTTCCGCTCCTACGCCGACCTCGACGTCGCGCTGGAGCCGGGGGCGACGGCGTTCATCGGACGCAACGGCCAGGGCAAGACCAACCTGGTCGAGGCGATCGACTACCTCTCCCGCCTGTCCTCGCACCGCGTCGCCACCGACACGCCCCTGGTGCGCGCCGGCGCCGACCAGGCGATCGTGCGCGCCTCGGTGGTCAAGGAGGGGCGCACCGCGCTGCTCGAGGTCGAGCTCAACCCGGGCCGCGCCAACCGCGCGCGGATCAACCGCTCGCCGCTGGCCCGACCGCGCGAGATCATCGGGCTGGTCCGCACCGTGGTCTTCGCCCCCGACGACCTCACCCTGGTCAAGGGCGACCCGTCCGACCGACGCAAGTTCCTCGACGACCTGCTGGTGCTCCGCACCCCGCGCCTGGCCGGCGTGCGGAGCGACTACGACCGCATCCTGCGCCAGCGCAACAGCCTGCTGAAGTCCGCCGGTGTCGCCCGCGGCGGCTCGCGCGACGCGGCACTGTCGACGCTGGAGATCTGGGACGACAACCTGGCCCGCGTCGGCGCCGAGCTGCTCGGGGCGCGGCTCGCACTGGTGGAGGCGCTGCGCCCCTACCTCGGCAAGGCCTACGAGGCGGTGGCGCGCGGCGCGAGCCGCGACGACGCCGACCTGGAGTACCGGCCGAGCATCGACCTCAGCTCGGTGGTCGAGGAGCCCGTCGACCTCCAGGCGGCGCTCCTCGACGCGATCGCCGAGCGCCGCAAGGACGAGCTCGACCGCGGCGTCTCGCTGGTCGGCCCGCACCGCGACGAGCTGCTGCTCACCCTCGGCACCGGGCCCGACCCGGGCGACCTGCGCCTGCCGGTGAAGGGCTACGCCTCGCACGGGGAGTCCTGGTCCTACGCGCTGGCGCTGCGCCTGGCGTCCTACGACCTGCTCCGCGCCGACGGCGACGACCCGATTCTGGTGCTCGACGACGTCTTCGCCGAGCTCGACGTCGAGCGACGCCAGCAGCTCGCCCAGCTGGTGGCCGGCGCCGAGCAGGTTCTGGTCACCGCCGCCGTCGCCGCCGACGTGCCCGAGGCGCTGCGCGGGACCCGGTTCCTCGTCGCCGACGGGCAGGTCACCCGTGACGACTGACGGCGACGACGCGACGGGCGAGGTCCCCGCCGAGGACGAGGCCGCCGCCGGCGCGGAGGCTGTCCCCGAGCACCGGCCCGACGGCCTCGACCTGGCCCGGGCCGCCGCCCGCGCGGCCGCGGCCAGCCCGGGCACGCCGCCCGCACGCCGCCGCGGCGGGCAGGTGCGACGGCGTACGACGGCGAAGGCCTCCGGCGCGCGCCCCGACGACCGCGACCCCCAGCTGCTCGAGCAGGCCATCGGCCGGCTGATCGCCAACCACGGGTGGGAGGTCGACCTCAAGGTGCAGGGCGTCTTCGGCCGCTGGGCCGAGCTGGTCGGCGACGAGGTGGCCGCGCACTGCACCCCCGAGTCCTTCGACGAGGGCCGGCTCGTGGTGCGCACCGACTCCACCGCGTGGGCCACCCAGCTCAAGCTGCTCGCCCCCGCCGTCGTACGCCGCCTCAACGAGGACCTCGGGCACGGCACGGTCACGGTCATCGAGGTGCTCGGGCCGCACCTGCCCACCTGGACCAAGGGCCGGCTCTCCAGCCGCGACGGCCGTGGTCCGCGCGACACCTACGGCTGACGCGGGTCCCGCGGCGGCCGGGACCGGGATGGGGACCGCAGCGCCTCCGCACGCCCGAGGCCCGGTGAGCCGATCTGGGAGCCGCCGACCGGTAGGGGGACCCACCGACCCCCCTGTTCGGCCGCGAGATCCGGCCTCCCGGACCGCCTGAGGGGCGTTTTTGCCCACCGTCGTCCCCCGGCGACGGGTTGGTGCTGGGTCCGAGGGCCTCAGACGGGTAGTATGGGCCGTACGAGTCGCACGCTGGGTTGCCTCTGCAAACCGCCGCGACTCGACTCATGTCGAGCGCCCCCGGGCGAAGAGAAGAAGGCCGTGCCTTGAGCGAAGAGAACGACGAGTACACCGAGTCCATCCCGGATCAGGCCTCCGACTCCGCTCCTGATCCCTCTCCCGCCGATTCCCAGGCCGACCCCCCGGCCGACGCCCCCAGCGAGGCCGAGCGTGCCGAGGCGCTCGCCGGGTCGGTGCAGGAGGCCGTCGCGGAGGTCGCGGAGAAGCGGTCCATCTCGGCCGTCGACGCGAGCACCGAGTACGACGCCTCCGCGATCCAGGTCCTCGAGGGCCTCGAGGCGGTGCGCAAGCGCCCCGGCATGTACATCGGCTCCACGGGCGAGCGCGGCCTGCACCACCTGATCTGGGAGATCGTGGACAACGGCGTCGACGAGGCGCTCGCCGGCTACGCCACCCGCATCGTGCTGACGCTGCAGGAGGACGGCGGCGTCCGGGTCGAGGACAACGGCCGCGGCATCCCGACCGACACCGCGCCCGGGCAGGAGATGCCCGCGCTCACGATGGCGCTGACCATGCTCCACGCCGGCGGCAAGTTCGGCGGCGGCGGCTACAAGGTCTCCGGCGGGCTCCACGGTGTCGGCGTCTCGGTCGTCAACGCGCTCTCCACCCACCTGATCGCCGAGGTCAAGAACCGCGGCCACCTGTGGCGCCAGTCGTTCCAGCTCGGCGTCCCCGACGCCGACCTCGAGCAGGTGCGCCCGATGGAGGACGGCGAGCAGACCGGCACCACGGTGACCTGGTACGCCAGCCCCGACATCTTCGAGCACACCCACTACAACCTCGAGACCATCACCTCGCGCATCCGCGAGATGGCGTTCCTCAACAAGGGCGTGGAGTTCGTCGTGCGCGACGAGCGGGCCGACGCCGAGTCCCGCGTCGACGCCGTCGAGGACGACACCATCGACAACGAGGTCGACAGCGCCGGCCACGACGCCATCAAGCGCGCCGAGACCGGCGGCCTCGAGCAGGTCTTCAAGTACGACCGCGGCCTGGTCGACTACGTCGAGCACCTCAACCGCCGCAAGACCATCGCCAACGCGACCGTCATCGCCTTCGAGGCCGAGACCGCCGCGACGGCCTCGAGCCAGCACATGAGCCTCGAGGTCGCGATGCAGTGGAACACCTCCTACACCGAGTCGGTCCACACCTTCGCCAACAACATCAACACCCACGAGGGCGGCACCCACGAGGAGGGCTTCCGGGCCTCGCTGACCTCGCTGGTCAACAACTGGGGCGAGGAGTGGGGGCTGATCAAGAAGAAGGAGGACCGGGTCTCGGGTGACGACATCCGCGAGGGCCTGACCGCCATCATCTCGATCAAGCTCGGCGAGCCGCAGTTCGAGGGCCAGACCAAGACCAAGCTCGGCAACACCGAGGCCAAGGGCTTCACCCAGCGCATCATGAACGACCAGCTCGGCGCCTGGTTCGAGGAGAACCCGGCCGAGGGCAAGGAGATCGTGCGCAAGTCGCAGGCCGCGGCCAACGCGCGCATCGCCGCCCGCAAGGCCCGCGAGCTGGCCCGCAACCGCAAGGGCCTCCTCGGCGGCGGCGGCCTGCCCGGCAAGCTCAGCGACTGCCAGTCGACCAACCCGGTCGAGTGCGAGGTCTTCATCGTCGAGGGCGACTCGGCCGGCGGCTCCGCGCGCCAGGGCCGCGACCCGCGCATCCAGGCGATCCTCCCGATCCGCGGCAAGATCCTCAACGTCGAGAAGGCCCGCATCGACAAGGTGCTCGCCAACACCGAGGTCCAGGCGATCATCTCCGCCCTCGGCACCGGCATCCACGAGGAGTTCAACCTCGACAAGCTGCGCTACCACAAGGTCGTGATGATGGCCGACGCCGACGTCGACGGCCACCACATCAACACCCTGCTGCTGACGCTGCTCTTCCGCTTCATGAAGCCGCTGATCGAGCACGGCTACGTCTACATGGCCCAGCCCCCGCTCTACCGCCTGCGGTGGAACAAGCCGGCCGAGCACGAGTTCGTCTACTCCGACGCCGAGCGCGACGCGCTGCAGGCCGACGGCCTCGCCCAGGGCAAGAAGCTGCCCAAGGAGAACCCGGTGCAGCGCTACAAGGGTCTCGGCGAGATGAACGCCGACGAGCTGTGGGAGACCACGATGGACCCCGACGCGCGCCTGATGAAGCAGGTCACGCTCGAGGACGCCGCGCAGGCCGACGAGATCTTCTCGATCCTCATGGGCGAGGACGTCGAGCAGCGCCGCTCCTTCATCCAGCGCAACGCCAAGGACGTCAGGTTCCTGGACATCTAGCCCGCTCGGTGGTCGAGGCGCGAGCGAAGCGAGCCTCGAGACCCCATGAGATCATCCGGAATCTAGACACGTCTTAGACACGACAAGAGGGCACAGACATGACTGAGACCCCCACGGGCACCGGCGACGGGGCCGGCGGCTTCGGCTTCGGCGACGACCGCATCCAGCCGATCGAGCTGCAGACCCTGATGCAGCAGTCCTACATCGACTACGCGATGACGGTCATCGTCGGGCGCGCGCTGCCCGACGTGCGCGACGGCCTCAAGCCGGTGCACCGCCGCATCCTCTACGCGATGTACGACGGCGGCTACCGCCCCGACCGCGGCTTCAGCAAGTGCTCGCGCGTCGTCGGCGACGTGATGGGTCAGTACCACCCCCACGGCGACACCGCGATCTACGACACCATGGTCCGCCTCGCGCAGCCGTGGGTGCTGCGCTCGCCGCTCATCAACGGCCAGGGCAACTTCGGCTCGCCGGGCAACGACTCCGCCGCCGCCATGCGGTACACCGAGTGCCGGATGGCGCCGCTGGCGATGGAGATGGTGCGCGACATCGACGAGGACACCGTCGACTTCCGCCCCAACTACGACGGTCGCTCGCAGGAGCCGACCATCCTGCCCTCGCGCTTCCCCAACCTGCTGGTCAACGGGTCGGCCGGCATCGCGGTCGGCATGGCGACCAACATCCCGCCGCACAACCTGCGCGAGGTCGCCGAGGGCGCGGTGTGGGCGCTCGAGCACCCCGACGCGACCAAGGAGGAGCTCCAGGACGCGCTGGTCGAGCGGATCAAGGGCCCCGACTTCCCCAACGGCGCGATGATCGTGGGCCGCCAGGGCATCGAGCAGGCCTACCGCACCGGTCGCGGCTCCATCACCCAGCGCGCGGTCGTGGAGATCGACGAGGACGCCAAGGGCCGGGTGATGCTGGTCATCAGCGAGCTCCCCTACATGGTCAACCCCGACAACCTCGCGCTGAAGATCGCGGAGCTCGCCGACTCCGGCCGCATCCAGGGCATCTCCGACGTCCGCGACGACACCAGCTCGCGCACCGGCCAGCGCCTGGTCATCATCCTCAAGCGCGACGCCGTCGCCCGCGTGGTGCTCAACAACCTGTTCAAGCACACCGAGCTGCAGTCGAACTTCTCCGCCAACATGCTGGCGCTGGTCGACGGGGTGCCGCGCACCCTGCCGATCGACCAGTTCATCTCGAACTGGGTCACCCACCAGATCGAGGTCATCCAGCGGCGTACGCGCTTCCGCCTCGCCGAGGCCGAGCGCCAGGCGCACATCTACCGCGGCCTGGCCAAGGCCCTCGACGCCCTCGACGAGGTCATCGCCCTGATCCGGCGCAGCCCCGACGTCGAGGAGGCGCGCGGCGGGCTGATGAGCCTGCTCGAGATCGACGAGGTGCAGGCCAACGCCATCCTCGAGATGCAGCTGCGTCGCCTGGCCGCCCTCGAGCGCCAGAAGATCATGGACCGCCTGACCGAGCTCGAGCGCGTGATCGCCGACCTCGAGGACATCCTCGCCAACGAGCCGCGCCAGCGCCAGATCGTCTCCGACGAGCTCACCGAGATCGTCGAGAAGCACGGCAACGAGCGCCGCACGCAGATCATCGCCGCCGACGGTGACCTGTCGATGGAGGACCTGATCCCCGACGAGGAGCTCGTCGTCTCGATCACCCGCGGCGGGTACGCCAAGCGCACCCGCGCCGACCAGTACCGCCTGCAGAAGCGCGGCGGCAAGGGCGTGCGCGGCGCGACGCTGCGCGGTGACGACGTGGTCCAGCACTTCATCGCGACCACGAACCACCACTGGCTGCTGTTCTTCACCACGGCCGGGCGGGTCTACCGCACCAAGGCCTACAACCTCCCCGAGGCCGCGCGCGACGCGAAGGGCGGCCACGTCGCCGGCCTGCTGAGCTTCCAGCCCGACGAGGACATCGCGCAGGTGCTGGCGATCCGCGACTACGACCAGGCCCCCTACCTGGTGCTCGCCACCCGCACCGGCCTGGTCAAGAAGACCAAGCTGGGCGACTACAACTCCCCGCGCCAGGCCGGCGTCATCGCGATCAACTTCCGCGAGGACGACGACGAGCTGATCGGCGCCGAGCTGGTCAACGGCGACGACCACATCCTGCTGGTCTCCCGCAAGGGCCAGGCCGTGCGCTTCCGCGCCGACGACGAGCAGCTGCGCCCGATGGGGCGCGCCACCGGTGGCGTACGCGGGATGAAGTTCCGCGACGGCGACTCGCTGCTCTCGCTGTCGGTGATCCGCGCCGCCCAGGTCGCGGCCGAGGAGGCAGTCGAGGGTGACGCCGCCGACTCCGACGAGGTGAAGGAGCAGTACGTCTTCACCATCACCGACGGCGGCTTCGCCAAGCGCAGCCGGATCTCGGAGTACCGCCTGCAGTCGCGCGGCGGCATCGGCATCAAGGCGATGTCGCTGTCCAACGAGGACCGCGGCGGGCTCGTGGGTGCGTTCATCGTCGAGGAGGAGGACGAGGTCCTCTCGATCACCAGCAGCGGCCAGGTCGTGCGCAGCCCCATCGACGCCAACTTCCGGCCCACCGGCCGCTCCACGATGGGCGTGAAGTTCCTGACGCCCAAGAAGGGCGACACCGTCGCCGTGGTGGCCCGCTCGGTCGAGGCCAAGGTCGTCGAGGAGGCCGAGGAGGCCTCCGAGGAGACCGCGGCCGCCGTCGAGGCCGGGGCGCGGGAGGCCGCAGCCGTTTCGCCCGACGTGGTCGACGATGCAACAATCGATGGTCAGGACGCCGTCGAGGCGTCTGCAGAGACCACTGCCGACACCCCCGACGAGAACACCGAGGAGTGATCCATGTCGGACCGCACCGCGACGCCGCGTCGTCCGTCGGACAGTGAGCCCACGCGCCGCTCGTTCGCCGGCAAGCTGCAGGACACGCTGGCCGGAGCGGCCGAGGAGCACCGCGCGAACGCCACGACCCCCAAGGGACGGCGCGCGCCGGCCTCCTCGCGCCAGCCCCGCCGGGCGCGGCTGCGGCTGACCCGGATCGACCCGTGGTCGGTGATGAAGACCTCGTTCCTGCTCTCGGTCGCCTTCGGCGTCGTGACGTTCGTGGCGATCTTCATGGTCTGGTCGGTCCTCGGCGCCGCGGGCGTGTGGGACTCGATCAACTCCGCGGTGGCGAGCATCGTCGAGGGCGACAGCGGCAACTCGACCTTCGACATCACCGACTACGTCGGCATGTCCCGCGTCCTGGGCTTCACGCTCCTGGTCTCGGTGGTCGACGTCGTCCTGCTGACCGCGATCGCGACGCTGACCGCGTTCCTCTACAACCTCGCGGCCGCCCTCCTGGGCGGGATCGAGGTCACCCTCGCCGAGGACGAGCGCTGATCACCCCGATTGGTGCGGCCTGACCACGGTCAGGTAATCTTCGGCGTCGTCGCTTGCGACGGATGCGGGCCTATAGCTCAGACGGTTAGAGCGCTTCCCTGATAAGGAAGAGGTCGGAGGTTCAAGTCCTCCTAGGCCCACCGCACACCCCTAACGACTGCTGAGGTGAGACTCCGTGAAGAAGCTCCTGCTGGTCGTCCTCGCCGCTGCCGGCGCGGCCCTCGCGAAGAAGAAGCTCGCTGCGGGCAAGAACGAGCAGGCCCTCTGGGCCGAGGCCACCGACACCGTCGGCCGGGCCTGAACCTCCCGATCCAGGGGCCTTGGCGCAATTGGTAGCGCACCTGCTTTGCAAGCAGGGGGTTAGGGGTTCGAGTCCCCTAGGCTCCACCAGCAAAACCCCAGGTCAGCCTGTGGCGCCGGCGGACTCCCCGCTCGTGCGGGGACTTCGCCACGTGGTGGCCGTTGCCACGGCCGCGAAGAGCCGGACTCGCCCACATAGTCGGCGTCGAGGTGACGTACGGCCCATCCCTCGGAAATGGCGACCGGCGCCCGTCCCCCGGCCCCAGACTGGTGCCGTGCTGGGCATCACCGACCTCCCGACCTACCTCGTGGGCCTCGTCCTGATCATCCTGCTGCCGGGTCCGAACTCGCTCTACGTCCTCTCCGTCGCCGCGCGGCGCGGGGTGCGCAGCGGGTACGCCGCGGCGGCGGGGGTGTGGACGGGCGACGCGGTGCTGATGACGCTGTCCGCGGCCGGGGTGGCCTCGCTGCTCCAGGCCAACCCGACGGCGTTCGGCGTCGTGAAGTGGGTCGGGGCGTCCTACCTGCTGTGGCTGGCGATCGGGATGATGCGCGCGGCGGCGGGCATGTGGCGCTCGCGGCGCAGCGTGGCCGCGCAGCTCGCCGACGCGACCGCCGAGGCCGGGGTCGAGGCGCGGGCGCGCGGTGAGCGGCCCTACCGCCGGGCGCTGGTGATCAGCCTGCTCAACCCGAAGGCGATCCTCTTCTTCGTCGCCTTCTTCGTGCAGTTCGTCGACCCCGCCTACCCGCGCCCCGCGGTCTCGTTCCTGGTGCTCGGCAGCCTCGCGACGCTCGCCAGCGCGGCGTACCTCAGCGTGCTCATCGTCAGCGGCACCCACCTCGCCGAGGCGTTCCGGCGCCGCCGGGCGCTGTCCGCCGGGGCCACCTCGGCCGTCGGCGCGGTCTTCGTCGGGCTTCGCGGTCAAGCTGGCGCTCGCCTCGGCCTGAGGCCGGCTGCGGGACGCGGCTGGAAAAAGTCCGAGCCGGTGGTGTCGTATCGGGGCAGCCACGTTCGTAGGGAAGGTGAGAGGTCGCCCGCCAGGGGCGGCCGCGACCGCAGGAGCACCGACATGCACTACCTCCTCACCGTCATCGGCGACACCGACCACCCCGTCGACGACTCCGCACCGGGCGCGGTGGACGCCTTCAACGACCGGATGAAGGCCGAGGGACGCTGGGTGTTCGCCGGCGGCCTCACCGAGCCCACCGACGCCACGGTCACCGACGGCCGCGACGGCGAGCCGGTCTTCAGCGACGGGCCCTTCGTGGAGTCCAAGGAGTTCCTCGCCGGGTTCTGGGTGCTGACCGCCGACGACCTCGACGAGGCGCTCGCGCTGTCGGTGGACGCCTCGCGCGCCTGCCACCGTCGCATCGAGGTCCGTCCCTTCGGCGGCGTCGCCTGACCCGTGGCCGACGACGACGTCGACGCGGTCCTCGCCCGGGCCCACCACGACGAGTGGGCCCGGGTGGTGGCGACCCTCGCGCGTCGCTTCGGCGACCTCGACCTGGCCGAGGAGGCCACGGCGGAGGCGTTCGCGGTGGCGGTCGAGCGGTGGCGCGCCGACGGCGTACCTCCCCGTCCGGGGGCGTGGCTCACCACGACCGCCGGCAACAAGGCACTCGACCGCGTACGCCGCGAGGCCCGGCGCGGGGACAAGCACAGGCAGGCGCTCATGGTCACCGACCACCCCTCCGAGCCCCTGGGGGCGGTCGACGACGACCGGCTCCGGCTGCTGTTCACCTGCGCCCACCCGGCCCTCGCGACCGAGGCGCGCGTCGCGCTCACCCTGCGCCTCGTCGGCGGGCTGACCGTCGCCGAGATCGCGCGCGCCTTCCTCGTGCAGGAGACGACGATGGCGCAGCGGATCACCCGCGCGAAGGCGAAGATCGCCGCCGCGCGGATCCCCTACCGCGTGCCGGCCGCCGCCGACCTGCCGGCCCGCGTGGACGGCGTGCTCACCGTGCTCTACCTCGTCTTCAACGAGGGCTACCTCGCGTCCGGCCCCGGCACCGACCCCGTGCGCGCCGACCTCACCGCCGAGGCGATCCGGCTGGCCCGGCTCGTGCGCGACCTGCTGCCCGACGACGGCGAGGTCGCCGGCCTGCTCGCGCTGATGCTGCTCATCGAGGCGCGGCGCGGGTCGAGGGTCTCGCGGCAGGGCGAGCTGGTGACGCTCGACCGGCAGGACCGCTCGGGGTGGGACCACGACCTGGTCGCCGAGGGCCACGCGCTCGTGCGCGAGCGGCTCGCCTCCGGCCGAGCGCCGGGGCGCTACCAGCTGCTCGCCGCGATCAACGCCGTCCACACCGACGCCGCCGATGCACGGGACACCGACTGGTCGCAGGTGGTCGCGCTCTACGACCAGCTCGTGGTCCTCGACCCGTCGCCTGTCGTCGCGCTCAACCGGGCGGTCGCGGTCGCCGAGCTCGACGGACCCCAGGTGGCGCTGGCCCTCGTCGAGCGGGTCGCGGCACCGCTCGAGGGCTACCACCCGCTGCACGTGACCCGCGCCGAGCTGCTGCGCCGGCTGGGACGCAGCGACGAGGCGCGGACGGCGTACGACCGGGCCATCGCGCTGGCCCGGAACAGCGCCGAGGTGGCCCACCTCTCACGCCGGCGCGACGAGCTCGCGGGCGCCGGGCCGTGATGACCGGGGGGCTGGGACAATCGGGGTCGTGACCCCAGCGCGCCGGCCTCCCCTGCTCACCGACCTCGGTGCCGCGGTCCTGGCGCTCGTGCTCGTCGCCCTCGCCGGCCGCCTCGGCCTGTGGCAGCTCGACGCCTGGAAGGCCCACCGCACCGCCGAGGCCCGCGACCTGACGTCGCTCGCACCGGTCCCGCTCGACGACGTGATGGGCAACGACGACCCCTTCCCGGCGCCCGACATCGGCCGCCCGGTCGAGGTCGACGGTCAGTGGCTCGACGGCGGCTTCTGGGTCTCCGACCGGGCCTACGACGGCCGCGACGGCTACTGGGCGGTCAACCCGCTCCAGGTGGGCGACGCAGCGGTCCTCGTCGTGCGCGGCTGGGCCGCCGAGCCCGACGCGTCGCTGCTCGCCGTCGACGGCCCGCAGGACGTCGTGGGCTGGCTCCAGCCGCCCGACGGCAGCCTGGCCACCGACGACGACCCCGGCGACGACGTCTTCCCGGAGATCCGGGTGGCCGACGCCGTGCAGCGCGTCGACGTCGACCTGTTCTCCGCCTACGTCGTCGACCAGGCGGCCGGGCCGGGCCTCGAGGCCGCCGAGCTCGCCTCGCTGCCGGACCCGGGGACCTTCACGGGCGTGCGCAACCTGCTCTACGCCGTGGAGTGGTGGGTCTTCGGCGCCTTCGCCGCGTTCATCTGGTGGCGCTGGCGCCGCGACGTCGTCCAGGCCGAGGAGACCCCGGTCACGGACGACGACGTCCCCGCCGACCGGGAGCCGGTCGAGCAACCGGTCGACGGCTAGGTTGGCAGCCGTGCAACGCAACCTCACCGCCTACCGCGTGATGGCCACCATCGTCGGTGTCCTGCTCGTCGTGCTGATCCTCATCGGCGTGCCCCTGGCCAACTTCGACGGCAGCGCCATGTGGGGCGTCTTCGACAGCACCCCGACCTGGGTGACCACCGGGTCCGACGTCCAGCACGCCGGCGAGCTCATCACGACGTACCTCGGCGTGGCCCACGGGTGGCTCTACATGATCTTCCTGCTCAGCGCCTTCATGCTCTCGCGTCGCGCCCGCTGGGACATCCCCTTCACCCTCGTGACGCTGCTCTGCGGCACGGTGCCGCTGCTGTCCTTCTGGGCCGAGCACCGCGCCACTCAGCGCGTGCGCGCGGAGCACCCCGAGCTGCGCTGACCCGCCCGTACGCCGGCGTTCCTCGCCGCAGCGGTGAGTGAGGGGGATCTCCAGCGGGTCGAATCCCCCTGACGCACCGCCGGTCGGCGTGGCGCGGCCCGACGCGCCCGGTGGCGGTGCATGAGGGGGATTTCTCAGCTCGAGAATCCTCCTCACTCACCGCTCGGGGGAACGCTGAGTCACCGCCCAGAGACGGCTCGAGCGGTGGCCCAGCCACGCTCCGTACGCCGGAGACGAGGTGGACCACCGCTCGAGGGACGAGCCGTGGTGGTGGAGCTACTTCTTGGGCACGTCGTCGATGTCGATGACCTCGGCCGGCTCGTCGGGCGTGGTGGCCGGGTGGGCCTCCTCGACCGAGTCGCTGATCGCCTCACCGGGGGCGCCGCCACCGATGTCGTCGGTGGCCGGGGGCTCGGCGGTGACGACGTCGTCGACGGTGGGCTCCTCGGGGAGCGGGTCGGTCAGCGGGTCCGCGCCGGAAGCCGGGGCGGCCGGGCTGGCGGGCGTCGCCGGAGTAGCCGGGCTGGCCGGAGTCGCCGGAGTGGCGGGCTTCGGCGGGGCGGGCGGGACGTAGGTGGACTGCCAGTTGGCACTCTGGTCCTGCGAGCCCTTGAGCTTCTTGAAGAGGAAGCCACCGAGGGCCAGCAGTCCTCCGAGCAGCAGCACCTTCTTGAGCCGGCCGCCCTGGGGCTCCGGCTCGATGCCGCGCAGCTCGTTGACCTTGGCGGTGGCCAGGTCGCGGCTGGCGGCGGCGCGCTCGGCGGCGAGCGCCGCACCGACCGACGCCTTCTCCGCCGCGGTGGCCCGGGCCTCCGCGAGGAGCGGGACGGCCCGGTCGCGCGCGTCGGCGAGGATGGGCGCGGCCTTGTCGCGGGCGTCGGACGCCTTGGCGGCCAGCACGGGACCGGCCTTCTCCCGGGCCTCGGCGACCTTCACGGCTGCCACGGCGGCACCGATCGACGCCTTCTCGGCGGCGCTCGCGCGAGCGTCGGCGAGGACGGGGGCGGCCTTGTCACGGGCGTCGGAGAGTGCCGGGCCGGCCTTGTCGACGGCCTGCTCCCACGCGTGCTCCAGCGGGGGCAGCACGGTGTCCGTGAGCTGCTCGACGTAGTCCTGGGCCCGGTCCTTCAGGGACTTCTTGCGGCCGAAAGGCATGCGTTGACCTCCTGAGTCAGTGTGGCTCCATCTCACCATGCCGCCGAAGGGCCGACCAGCCCCGTCCGGGTGAAGGGCGCCGGGGGCCGCCGGGGAGCCGCGCGGGAGCGGGTCAGCAGCCGCCCCCGCAGCGGCCGGCGCGCCCTGCGGGCGTCCGGGGTGGGTGCCGCGTGGGAGGATCATCGACGCAACCACAGCTCACACGAGAGGCACATCCATGGCCGACCTGAAGGCGACCCTGAAGACCAACCGGGGCGACATCGTCATCGACCTGTTCCCGAACCACGCTCCCGAGACCGTCGAGAACTTCGTCGGCCTCGCCGAGGGCACCAAGGACTACCGCGACGACGCCGGCCGCAGCGGCGAGAAGTACTACGACGGACTCGGCTTCCACCGCGTGATCGACGGCTTCATGATCCAGGGCGGGTGCCCCCTCGGCACCGGCACCGGCGGCCCGGGCTACACGTTCAAGGACGAGATCCACCCCGAGCTCGTCTTCGACAAGCCCTACCTGCTCGCCATGGCCAACGCCGGCCCGGGCACCAACGGCTCGCAGTTCTTCATCACCCTGGGCGCCACCCCGTGGCTCAACCGCAAGCACACGATCTTCGGCGAGGTGGCCGACCAGGCCAGCCGCGACGTGGTCGACGCCATCGGCACCACCGCCACCGGTCCGATGGACCGCCCGGTCGACGCCGTGGTGATCGAGTCCGTCACCATCGAGCGCTGATCCACCCCGCACGATGACCCAGCCGCCCGACGGCCAGCCCACGACCGGGGTGCCCACCTGCTACCGGCACCCCGGTCGTGAGACCTGGATCCGCTGCCAGCGCTGCGAGCGCCCGATCTGCCCCGACTGCATGCGCGACGCCGCTGTGGGCTTCCAGTGCCCCCACTGCATCGCGGAGGGCCAGCGAGGCTCGCGGCAGAACCGCGCGCTCTACGGCGGGACGCGCAGCGGCGACCCGCGGCTGACGTCGATGGTGCTGATCGCCATCAACGCGCTGGTGTGGCTCTCGATCGCCGCCACGGGCGGTCGCGGCAGCCGCCTCGGCGACCTGCTGGCCCTGATGCCCGGCGGACGCTGCCTCTCGCGCAGCGCACCCAGCCAGTGGTACCCCTCGGTCAGCGACCAGGCGGTCTGCGCGGGCGCCACGGGTGGCGACGGGCGCTGGGTCGACGGCGTGGCGAGCGGTGCGTGGTGGCAGATGGTCACCTCGGCCTTCACCCACGTCGAGGTCTGGCACCTCGCGATGAACATGCTCGCGCTCTTCGTCCTCGGCCCCGCGGCCGAGCAGATCCTGGGCCGCGCGCGGTTCCTCGCGGTCTACCTCGCGAGCGCGGTGGGCGGGTCCGTGGCCGTGATGCTGCTGGCGTCCCCCACCACGTCGACCGTCGGCGCCTCGGGCGCGATCTTCGGCCTCCTCGGCGCCCTGCTGGTCACGCTGACCAAGGCCCGGATGAACACCCAGTGGATCGTGCAGAACCTCGCCCTCGGCGTGCTGATCACCGTCGTCGGGTGGAGCTACATCTCCTGGCAGGGCCACCTCGGCGGCCTCGTCGCCGGCGGCGTGGCGGCGGCCCTGATCGCATACGCACCGAAGCGCAACCGGGAGGCCTTCCAGTGGGGCGGGCTCGCGATGCTCGCCCTCGCACTGGCGATCCTCACCCTGGTCCGGGTGGCCTCGCTGACCTGACGGTCGTGGCCCTCAGGCCGCGCGTCGTGCAGCCCCCGTCCCCGGCTCCTCGCCGGGTGGCGGGGGGCTCCTGCATTTCCCCAGGTGTGTCCACATCTGTGGACAACTACACCGGTGTAATTCTCCACAGGAGTTATCCACAGTGTGGATAGCCGACGGGCGTCTGCGGACCCCGATCCCCGCGGCGCAGCCGTTCCCCAGCCTGTGGAAAAACCGGTGTGAAACCGGCAGTCGCACGGCCGCTGCGGCCGAAATCGACTCGAGCGGTGAGAGAGACGCCTTCCCTTCCCCAGGAAGGCGCCTCACTCACCGCTCGAGGCGCGGGACCGGTCAGCGACCGGTCGTGGAAGAACCTACTCCCACTTGGTCGCGAAGCTGAAGCCGACCGCCATGAAAGCGATCCCGACGACCAGGTTCCACTGGCCGAGGTCGTTGAAGACCCAGAGCTTCGAGAGGTCGTCGGAGAAGATGTAGAAGGTGCAGATCCACAGCAGGCCGACGAGGAAGCAGCCCAGCATGCCGACCACGACGCCGCGACCGCGGCCCAGCGGGGTGGAGGGGTGGGCGCCGACCATCAGGCCGAGCATGAGGGCGCCGAAGCCGATCGCGTAGTTCCAGCGACCGAGGTCGGCCAGCGCCTTGGGCGAGCCCTCGACCGGCGGGAACGCCAGCGGGTTGCCGCGCACCTGGGTGTAGTAGAAGACCAGCCAGGCGATGCCCGCCACGACCAGCACCAGGCTGATCACGAACCGGACGGTGAAGAGCCGGCTCTGCTCCGCGGAGACGAGCTGGGTGGACTTCGACACGGGTGCTCCTGGGGGTCGGCGTGCGACGTAGGCGTGCGGTTCTCCGACGTGGCGTACGCCGGCCACGGGCGGCTCGCCGCCCGACGGGGGGTTAGCGTAGTCGCCATGCCGCCCGAGCCCCACTCGTCCCCCGGTCGCCACCGCGTCTGGCGGGTGGCGACCCCGGTGGTGGTGCTGCTCAGCGGCGTCCTCTTCGCCGTGAGCGCCAAGCAGAGCGACGGCACGGACCTGCGCGGCGGCCGCCTCACCGACCTCGGCTCCGTGGTGCGCGCCGAGCGCGACGAGGCCGGCGACCTCACCGCCCAGGTCGCCGACCTGACCACCCAGGTCGACACGCTGAGCACCGAGCTCGGCGACCGCTCGGTCGGGCGCGCGCAGGACGAGATCGCCACGCTCGTGGACCCCGCAGGCCTGACCGAGAAGACCGGCCCGGCCGTCCAGGTGACCCTGGACGACGCCTCGCTCGACGCACGGTTCGCCTACGAGGGCGACCCCAACGACCTCGTCGTGCACCAGCAGGACATCCAGGCCGTCGCCAACGCGATGTGGAACGCCGGCGCGGTGGCGGTCACGATCCAGGGCCAGCGGGTGATCTCCACGACCGGCATCAAGTGCGAGGGCAACGTGGTCAAGCTCAACGGCCTGTCCTACTCCCCGCCCTACGTCATCGTCGGCATCGGGGACCCGACGCGGCTGCAGACCGAGCTCACCATCGACCCGATCCTGGCGATCTACCGCGACTACACCGACGAGCCGGGCGGCGGGGTGTCGTGGGACATGACCCCGCTCGCCTCGGCCACCGCGCCGGCGTACTCCGGCCTGCTCGACCTCACCTACGCGACGCCGATGCCCCAGTGAGGTGCCCCAGAGAGATGCCCAGTGAGCTGTCCCGGTGAGCGCCTGACCTAGCCCGTCGGCGTCGTCGGGGACTCGGTCGGGGTCGTCGGCACCGGCGTCGTCGGGACCGGGGTGGTCGGGGTCTCCGTCGGCGTCTCGGTCGGCGTCTCGGTGGGGGTCTCGGGCGGCGGCGGCTCCTCGTAGGCCGAGACGAAGATCGTCACCGTGCTGTTCTGGTCGGCCGTGCCGCCGACCGGGATCTGGTCGGTCACCGTGCCCTTGGGCTCGGTGGAGGCGGCGTCGACGCGCACGTCGGGCACGAAGCCGGCCTCGCGGATCGCCTTCTCCGCCGCCTTCTGGGTCAGCCCGCGCACGTCGGGGACCTGCTCGGGGCCGTCGGAGAAGAAGATCGTGACGGTGGCACCCTCCGCGACCTGCGTCCCGGCGGCCGGCTCGGTGCGCAGCACCTGGAACTTGTCCTCGTCGGAGTCCTCCTCCTCGAAGCGCACCTTGAGCTTGGCCTCGAGCATCCGGGCGCGGGCGTCCGTGCGCAGGTTGCCCACGACGTAGGGCACCTCGACCTCGGGCTTGCCGACGGACACCACGAAGTCGACGGCGTCGCCGGGGTCGCGGTAGACGTCGCGCGCGGGGTCCTGGCTGATCACGTGGTCGACCTCGACGGTGTCGGACGGGTCGTGGCCGACCTGGCCGACGGTGAACCCGGCGTCGGCGATCGCGAGCCGGGCATCGTCCTCGGTGAGCCCCACCAGGTTGGGCACGGGCTCGCGCTCGGGCGCGTCGTCGAAGAGCATGCCGTTGAGGACGTAGGCACCGCCGGCGAGCAGCGCGAGCACGAGCAGGCCGACCAGCCAGAGGCCGGCGCGGTTGCGGCGACGCGGCTCCTGCGGCCCCGGGTCGAGCGGGGCGGCGGCGCCGGCCGCGGCCATCGTGGTGGTCGCCTCGCGCGGCGGGACCGGCGGGACGTACGCCGTCTCGGCCGGGGCCGGCGAGACGGCGGGGGCCTGGATGGGGTGACCGGAGAGGTAGCGCTCGATGTCGGCGCGCATCGCGGCGGCGCTCTGGTAGCGGTCCTCGACGCGCTTGGCGAGCGACTTCATCACGATCGCGTCGATCTCGGGGTCGAGCTGGTCGTCATGGTCGGACGGCGGCGAGGCCGGCTCACGGACGTGCTGGTAGGCGACCGCGACGGGGCTGTCGCCGACGAACGGCGGGCGCCCGGTGAGCAGCTCGTACATCAGGCAGCCGGTGGAGTAGACGTCGGAGCGCGAGTCGACGGTCTCGCCCCGCGCCTGCTCGGGGGAGAGGTACTGGGCGGTGCCGACCACGGCCGCGGTCTGGGTCATCGTGGAGGAGGCGTCGGAGATCGCCCGCGCGATGCCGAAGTCCATCACCTTGACGTCGCCGGACGGGGTGAGCATCACGTTGCCCGGCTTGATGTCGCGGTGGATGATCCCGGCGCGGTGGCTGTAGTCCAGGGCCGACAGCACGCCGGCGGTGATCTCGAGGGCCCGCTCGGGCAGGATCTTGCGACCCTCGCGCAGGATGTCGCGCAGGGTCCGACCCTCGATGCACTCCATGACGATGTAGGGCTGGGCCACGCCCGAGCCGTCGCTGGCCATCTCCTCGCCCGTGTCGTAGGTCGACACGATCGAGGGGTGGTTGAGCGAGGCCGACGACTGCGCCTCGCGGCGGAAGCGCGCCTGGAACGTCGCGTCGCTGGCCAGGTCGGTGCGCAGGCGCTTGACCGCCACGGTCCGGCCCAGGCGCAGGTCGCGGCCCTTGCGGACCTCGGCCATCCCGCCCCGGCCCAACAGCTCGCCGAGCTCGTAGCGGCCGCCGATCAGCGTCGGCTCCGGCTGCGTCATCGCTGGGTGCCACCTTCCTCGTTCTTCTGCTGCCCGGGGGCGTCGGACGACTGCCCCGGCGCGACCTTGCCCCAGTAGGTCACCGTGACCTCGTCACCCTCCTCGAGGGTGCCGCTGGGCTCGACGGACGTCACGATGCCGTCGGGCTGGTCGCCGGGGTTCTCCACCTCGGCCGGGACGGGGGAGAGCCCGAGGTCGCGCAGGTCCTTCTCGACGTCCTTGTGGTCGCGCCCGACGTAGAGCGCGGGGTCGAGCTCGATGGTCGTCGGCTCCTCGCTGGGCGTCTCCGACGGCGTCTCGCTGGGCGTCTCGCTCGGGGTGTCGCTGGGGGTGTCGCTCGGGGTCTCCGACGGCGTGTCGCTGGGCGTCTGGCTGGGGCTCGACGACGGCTCCTGCGACTGCCCCGTGGTGCGGTCGGTCGACGAGGGCGTCTCGTCGGTGCCGTCGCCGCGGCTGCCGAGCCAGAAGGCGACCACCAGCGCGAGGGCGACGGCCAGCAGGCCGACGAGGAGCGCCCAGGGCGTACGCCGCCCGCGCGGGTCGCGCGCCGTGGGCACCGGGGCCGGCACCGGGGCGGGCGCAGGAGCCGGGACGGGCGTGGGGTCCGGGTCGCGCGGCGGCACCGCCGCCATCGTCCGGGTCGACTCCGCGTCGGCGGCCACCGGTGCCGCGGCAGGCGCGACGACGGTCGTGGCACCACCGGTGACGGAGGAGGGGTCGCGCAGCGCACGGGCGAAGGCCGTCCCGTCGGCGAAGCGGTCGTCGGGTGACTTGGACAGCGCGCGGCGCACGACCGCCGCGAGGTCGCCCGGCACCCGGTCGGGCAGCTCGGGGACCGGCTCGCGCAGGTGGGCGATCGCGGTCGCGACCGGGGTGTCGGCGACGTAGGGCTTGCGGCCGACGAGGCACTCGAAGGCCACCACGCCGAGGGCGTAGACGTCGGAGGCCGGGGTGGCCGTGCGGCCCTCGGCCTGCTCGGGGGAGATGTAGGCGGGGGTGCCGAGGACCTGGCCGGTCTCGGTGAGCGACATCCCCTCGGTGGCACGCGCGATGCCGAAGTCGGTCACCTTGACCCGGCGGTCGGGGGTGACAAGGAGGTTGGCCGGCTTCACGTCGCGGTGCACGATGCCGGCGGCGTGCGCGGCGCCGAGCGCGTCGGCGGCCTGCGCGAGCAGGTCGGCGACGACAGGCGGGTCGAGCGGCGCCTGCGGTCGCAGCAGCGCCGACAGCGGCTGCCCCTCGACGAGCTCCATGACGAGGTAGGGGCGGGGCGCGGGCGAGCCGTCCTCGGGGGTCCGCTCGCCGAGGTCGAAGACCGAGGCGATGCCCGGGTGGTGGAGGGCGGCGGCGTGGCGCGCCTCGGTCTCGAAGCGCTGGCGGAACGTCGCGTCGTCGGCGTACTGGGTGAGCAGGACCTTGATCGCGACCGCGCGGCCGAGCACGGTGTCGCGGCCCGACCAGACCTCGCCCATCCCGCCGGTGGCGATGCGCGACTCCAGGACGTAGCGACCGGCGTCGTCGACGGCCACGCCCGGCGCGAGCGCGGTCACTGGCCGATCACCGCCTCGGTGATGGCCTTGGCGATGGGGCCGCCGAGGAGGCCGCCCGCGATCTCCTCGCGCGCGGTGTCGCTGGACTGCACGAGGACCGCGACGGCGACCTTCGGGTCGTCGGCGGGCGCGAAGGAGACGAACCAGGCGTAGGGCGGGCGGTCGGCGGTGGACTGCGCCGTGCCGGTCTTGCCGGCCACCTGCACGCCGGGGATCTGCGCGGGCGTCGCGGTGCCGGAGTCGACGGTCGCGACGAGCATCTTGGTGAGCTCCTCGGCGGTGGTGCTGGAGATCGCCTTGCTGATCGTCTGGGGATCGGTGCGGTCGAGCACCGACAGGTTGGGGGCGCGGACCTCGTCGACGACGTAGGGGCGCATGACGTCGCCGTCGTTGGCGATCGCGGCGGCCACCATCGCCATCTGCAGCGGCGTCGCGGTGACGCTGGACTGGCCGATGCCCGACATCGCGGTCTGCGGCGGGTCCATGTCACGGGGGTAGAGCGAGGCCGCCTGCCCGCCGAGGTCCTCCAGCGAGGTGTCGTTGAAGCCGAACTTCTCGGCCTGCTCGGCCATCGCGTCGTTGCCGAGCTCGTTGGCCAGGCTGAGGAAGCTGACGTTGCACGAGACCTGCATGGCCTGCGTCATGGTGATCCGCCGCCCGCCGCAGTCGCCGCCGTCGTGGTTGCCGATGACGGTGGACGACTGGGGCAGCTTGAAGCCGGACCCGCCGGGCACCATCGAGTCGGCGTCGTAGTTGCCCGACTCGATCGCTGCGGCCGCGGTCACCAGCTTGAACGTCGAGCCGGGCGGCAGGGTGGTGCCGATGGTGCGGTTGATCAGCGGCTGGCGCGGGTCGTCGTTGAGCTTCTTCGACAGGTCGGCGACGGCACCGAAGTCGTGGGAGGCGAAGTTGTTGGGGTCGTAGGTGGGCGTGGAGGCCATCGCCAGGACGCGACCGGTGGTCGGCTCGAGGGCCACGACCGCGCCCTGCGCGTCGCCGGGCAGGTTCTCCAGGCCGGCCCACGCAGCGTCCTGCGCGGCGGCGTTGAGCGTCAGCTGGACGTTGCCGCCCTTGGGGTCGCTGTTGCTGAGCAGGTCGACCAGGCGGGTCACGAACAGCCGCGAGTCGTCGCCGGACAGCACGGAGTTCTGCGAGCGCTCGACGCCCGTCTGGCTGAAGAAGGCGAAGTAGCCGGTGACGGGGGCGTACTTGAACGGCTCGGTGTAGGTGCGCTGGAACTTGTACTGGTCGTCGGAGGGCACGCTGCGCGCGATCGCCTCCTTGCCGACGAGGATCGCGCCCCGCTCGCGGGAGTACGTCGCGGTGATGACGCGACGGTTGCGCGGGTCCTTGTCGAGGCTGTCGGCGCGGACGTACATCAGGTACGTGGCGTTGACGAGCAGCGCCATGAAGAGGACCAGGCAGAACACCGAGACCACGCGGATGGGCTTGTTCATCGGAGCTTCACCACCTGCGTGTGCTCGCTGTCGGCGGCCGTGTCGTCGACCGGGTCGAGGCGGGGCGCGGGCCGGCGGGCCTGGTCGGAGATGCGGAGCAGCAGGGCGATCACGACCCAGTTGGCGACGAGGGAGGAGCCGCCGTAGGAGAGGAACGGCGTGGTGAGGCCGGTCAGCGGGATGAGGCCGGTCACGCCGCCGACGACGACGAAGACCTGGAGCGCGAAGATCGCGGCCAGGCCGACGGCCATCAGCTTGCCGAAGCCGTCGCGCGAGATGAGCGCGATGCGCAGCGCGCGCTCGACGATGAGGCCGTAGCAGAGCACGATCGCCATCACGGCCGTGAGCCCGAGCTCCTCGCCGACGGTGGACAGGATGAAGTCGGAGTAGGCGAACGGCACCCGCTCGGGGAAGCCGTTGCCCAGGCCGCGGCCGATCAGGCCGCCCCAGCCCATGCCGAACAGCGCCTCCACGAGCTGGCCGCTGCCGGGGGACTGGTCGTAGTAGTCGAAGGGGTGCAGCCAGAAGTTGAAGCGGTTCTGCACGTTGCCGACGAGGGTGTACGCCGCCAGCGCACCGGCGGCGAAGAGCAGCCCGCCCACGACCAGCCAGCCGGGCCGCTCGGTCGCGACGTAGAGCATCACGAGGAAGAGCCCGAAGAACAGCAGCGAGGACCCGAGGTCGTTCTGCAGCACCAGGATCATCATCGAGATGCCGAACATGGCCAGGATCGGGCCGAGGTCGCGGCCGCGGGGGAGGTCGACGAAGACCACCCGGCGCCCGGCCAGGGCCAGCGCGTCGCGGTGCAGGACGAGGTAGCCCGAGAACGCGACGACGAGCAGCACCTTGGCCACCTCGCCGGGCTGGAAGCTGAAGCCGGCGACGTAGATCCAGATCTTGGCGCCGTTCTTGGCGCTGCCGATCACGGGCAGGAAGGGCAGCACCAGCAGCACGATGCCCGCCAGGCCGGAGGTGTAGGTGAAGCGCTGGAGCGCGCGGTGGTCGCGCAGCAGGACCAGGGCCAGCACGAACAGCACGACGCCCAGCGTCATCCAGGTCAGCTGCTGGCGCGCGAAGGTGTGCTGGTCGAGACCGTTGGCCTCGTAGGTCAGGTCGAGACGGTGCAGCACGGCCAGCCCCAGGCCGTTGAGCGCGGCGACCAGGGGCAGCAGCACGGGGTCGGCGTAGGGGGCGACGATCCGCACGGTGAGGTGGGCCACGACGATCAGCCCGGCCAGCCACCCGCCGTAGCCGACGAGGTCGGCGGGCACCGTGCCCTCCACCCCGAGACCGACCGCGGCGTAGCCGCCGATGCCGACCGCGAGCGCGAGGACGAGCAGGAACAGCTCCGCGCCCCGGCGGCGCCGGTGCACGAAGCCCATCAGGGTCCCGGTCTGGCTCATCGTGGTCCGTTCCGTCACTCTCAGCTGACGTCCTGGCGCGCGGCGTAGTTGTCCACCGTCTGGCGCGCCTCGTCGAGCGAGGTGACCTCGAAGCCCTCGCGCACGGTCTCGGCGTCGTTGTCGCTGAGCCGGTCGAGATCGACGTCGGAGACCTCGTAGGGGTGGGAGAGGGAGATGCCGGGCAGGCTGGCGTCGACGCCGCGGAAGATCGCGACCTTCCCGTCCTCCTCGGCGACGTAGAACTGGTGCTGGCTCCACGACCAGCCGGCCGCGAGCACGATCCACGCCAGGCCCAGGACGACGGCCGCGGCCAGCACACGCCGCAGCCCGGCGTGGCGGTGCGGGGGGCGCGGGGCGTAGCGGGCGGTCTCGTGGTCGATCGGGTCGCCGGCGAACGCGCCGGCCGGGGCGTCGCCGGGCACGGGCGGGATCTCGCCGGTGTCTCCGGTGCGGTGGCCGCGGAACAGGCCGCCGACGGCGCCGGCCACGCCACCGCCGAGCGGCATCCGGCGGGGCAGGTCGGCCGCGGCGCCCACGAGGAGCGGGACCAGGTCCTCGCCCGGCGGCTCCTCGCTGACCTCGGCGACCACGCAGGTGACGTTGTCGGTGCTGCCGGCCTCGAGGCTGGCGCGCACCAGCTCGACCGCGGCGAAGTCGGGGTTGCCGCTGCCGAGGATGTCGGCGATCCGGTCGTCGGTGAGGGTGCCGCAGGCGCCGTCGCTGCACACCAGCACCCGGTCGCCGGGCTCGGCCGGGAACTCGAAGAGGTCGGGCTCCTCGTGGCGGATGCCGTCGAGGGCCTTGAGGATGAGGTTGCGGTGCGGGTGGGTCCGCGACTGCTCCTCGGTGATGCGGCCCTCGTCGATCAGCGACTGCACGAAGGTGTGGTCGTGGGTGAGCTGGCGCAGCTGTCCGCGGCGCAGGAGGTAGGCCCGGCTGTCGCCGATGTGACCGACCGCGAAGCGCGTGCCGTCGAAGAGGGCGACCGTCGCGGTGGTGGAGGTGCCGTTGAGGTCGGGGTCCTCCTCGACCAGGTCGGCGATGCGGTCGTCGGCGCGGTGGAGCGCGCCGCCCACCTGGCCCACGAGGTCCTCGTCGGGCTGCTGGTCGAGCTTGCGCAGCGCCTGCACGGCCGTGCTGGAGGCGAGGTCGCCGCGCACGGCGCCGCCCACCCCGTCGCACACCGTGAGCAGCCAGGGGCCGGCGTACCCGCTGTCCTGGTTCTCGCGCCGGACGCGGCCGACGTCGGAGATCGCGGAGTAGTGGAGGTACATCACTTGCGCAGCTCCAGGATCGTCTTGCCGACGCGCACCTGCACGCCGGGGCCGATCGTGGTGGGCTGGGTGATCCGGACGGGGCCGACGTAGGTGCCGTTGGTGGAGCCGAGGTCCTCCACGAACCACTCGTCGCCGCTGGAGGCCACGCGGGCGTGGCGCGTCGAGACGTAGTCGTCGTCGAGCTTGATGGCGGCGTCGCTGCCGCGTCCGATGAGGAGCGGGGCGTCGGCCAGCTCGGCGCGGGTGCCGGGGTTCTCGCCCTCGACGACCAGCAGGTGGGTCGGTGCGCCGCGGCGGGGCTTGCGCGCCTTGGCCTGCTTGCGGCCGCTGGCCGCGGGTGCGCCGCCGCGCGCGGTCTCGGGGACGCGGGCGCCGAACATGTCGGACCGGATCACCGAGATCGCGGACAGCACGAAGATCCACAGCACCGCGAGGAACGCCACGCGGATCAGGAAGAGGGTCAGCTCAGACATTCCATCCCCCGGCCTCGTCGCGGCCCCCGTCGATGCGGACCGTCATGTCGGTGTGCCCGATGCGGATCGTCGACCCGTCGCGCAGGAGCGCCCGGGAGACCTTGGTGCCGTCGACCAGGATCCCGTTCGTCGAGCCGAGGTCGACCGCCTCGACGCCGTCGAGCGACACCTCGAGCTCGAGGTGGCGACGGCTCACGCCCGGGTCGTTGATGCGCAGGTCGGCCTCGGTGCCGCGGCCCACGACCAGGCCCGGCGGGCGCAGCGGGTGGCGGGTGCCGTTGACCTCGAGCGTGGCGTGCGAGGCGCGGGTGCGGGTGCGCTGGTCGTTGTCGGTGACGCTGGCCTGCGCGCGGCTGCGGATCCGGAATCGTCCGGTGGTGAGGTCGTCGGCCTCCTCGAAGCCGATGGTCACCGGGCCGGTGAAGACGTAGCCCTGGGCGTCGGCGTGGTCCTGCAGCTGCTCGACGAGGTCCTGCTCGAGCGCGCGGCCCAGGCCGACGATGCGCTCGAGGTCGGTGGCGGAGAGCTCGACGTGGAAGTCGTTGGGCACCAGGCGGCGCTGGCGGCTGAGCACCTGGGCGTTGTTGTCGCACTCGCGCTGGAGCGCCGCAGCGATCTCGACGGGCTGCACGGCGCTGCGGAAGGCGCGGGCGAAGGCCCCGGAGATGAGCTGCTCGAGCCGCTGCTCGAAGCGCTGCAGGGCGTTCATCGGCGGGCCTCCTCTCCTCGCGCTCGGGTCGCATCGTGTGGTGGGCAGGCGTCGTGGGACCGCCCGGCCGGTGCGGCCGAGCGTACCGGCCGAGCGCCCCGTCGCCACTCAGCCGCCCCGTCGGGCCGCGCGTTCCTCACCCCGGCGAGGGGGGCGCACAGCCGATTGGTAGGGCGCGTCGTGCGTGGGGTAGCCTGAGGCCGCTTCAAGCGCGAGTGGCGGAACGGCAGACGCGCTGCGTTCAGGTCGCAGTGTCCGAAAGGGCGTGGGGGTTCAAATCCCCCCTCGCGCACACACGAGCCGAAGGCCCCGGACCCCTGGTCCGGGGCCTTCGTCGTTCCCGGACCAGCCCACCCGGCCCGTCGCGCTGCAGGCGTATCACGGCGCGCCCCGCGGCCTCCTCAGTCGTAGAGGGACCTGCCAGGGAGGTCGAGATGTCCGGGACGCCAGCTGTCACGAGCACATCGAGCACGGCGCCCGGACGACCCGTCGAGGAGTCCCGCCGCGCGGACGCGCTGCGCCTGATGGTCTTCGTCTCCAGCGTCATGCTCCTGTTCTTCCTGGCCCGGCAGGGACAGTCGCAACCGGTCATGTACGTCGCGTTCACCTTCTTCGTGGTGGCGGCGACGCTGTGGGTGCGCGCGCTGGACGCCAACTGGGTCGTCGGGAGACCTGACTACCGGAGCCGGGTCGTGTTCGTCGCCGCGCTCGTGGTGCCGGTGCTCGTGACCATCCTGGTCGGGATCGTCCGCGGAGGCTGGGTCTCCACCCTCGTGCTCGGCGGTCTGATCACCGTCTACATCGCCGCCGGTCTGGGTGTGCGCAGGCTGCGGTGGTGGGTGATCAACCACCCGGACCCGGTCGGAGTCCACGGTCCGCTTGCCGACCGGCTCTCGGGGTGGTTCGTCACGAAGGTCTGCCGCCCGCGGGTGCTGGCTGCTGTCGTCGTGCTCGCCTACGGAGCGATCTGGCTCCTCGGGCGCATCCCGCCCGCGGCGGCCCTCGTCCTCGTGGTCGTCCTGCTGGTGCCCGTCCCGGCACTCGTCCACGTCCTCTCCGAGCGTGCGGTCGTCAGGTTGTCGGGCCAGGAGGAGGAGGCACGGCGGCACCGGTGGATCGGGGGTGGAGCATTCGCCCTGTCCCTCGGCTGGGTCGTCGGCGTGATCTATGTGGACACGAACCGCTACGTGCTGGTCCTGGTGGTGCTGACGGCAGTGCTGACCTGGGCGTTCGCCGCCGGGAGCCTCGCCGACATTGCGGCGGTGCTTGCAGCCCTGGCCCTGATGGGCGTCACGCCGGGCTCCCAGGAGGTCAAGCCAGTCATCCTCACGGCCCCGCCGTCGGCGGGGCAGGAGTCGGTCGTGGTCTCCCTGGGCGACTCCTACAGCTCGGGCGAGGGCGCTGCGCGCTACCTCGACGAGACCAACGTCGCCGGCGGCAACCAGTGCCGTCGCGCGGCAACGGCGTGGCCGGTGCTGGTCGCCGAGGCCGTCGACGCGGACCGGCTGGTGTTCCGCGCCTGCTCGGGGGCACGCGCCCGCAACGTCGTGGGCACGGCACCGGACGACGAGCAGTACGCCGGGGAGGGCATCCAGGTGGTGAAGGCCGTCGCGGACCTCCGCGCACGCAACGCGAGCCTCGACCCCTCGCTCGTCCTGCTGAGCATCGGCGGCAACGACGCGGGCTTCCGTCAGATCGGGTCGTCCTGCCTCTCGCTGGGCAGCTGCGAGGACACCGAGCTGTCCGAGCTCTTCGACGAGAACCTCCCCGCCGTGGAGGAGGCCCTGCGCAGCACCTATCTCCAGGTGACCGAGACGTTCCCCGGCTCGCCCGTCGCCGTGATGCCCTACCCGGACGCCTTCGCGGGGGAAGACGGCTGCGTGCGAGCGCCCGTCGAGCCCGGCGACATCGACTTCGTCCGGGACTTCACCGGGCGCCTGGACGCGATCATCGAGGACGTCGCCACCGAGACGGGCGTCTACTACGTCAGCGACATGCGCACGGCCCTGGTCGGCTCCAAGCTCGCCCTCTGCGACCCCTCGGGGACACCGGGGCTCAACTTCCTCGACCTGCGCGGTGTCGGCGGTGGCACCCTGGACCGGTCCAACCCCGGCAACTGGATCCACAACAGCCTCCACCCCAACGAGCGCGGGCACGCCGCCCTGGCGGCGGCCTTCACCGGCTGGCTGAGCGCCCAGACCCGCACGGACACCGACGGCACGGTGCTGACCGGCTTGGCGGCACTGGAGCCGGCCGGGGACAGGAGTGCCGACGAGGACGCGGCCCAGTCGGACGCGGAAGGGTCGGGCGGGGTCGGCACCGGCACGGCTCCGGCGACAGGCACGGAGCTCTGCTTCGAGAAGGACGGCGGACGGTGCGGCCCCGAGGCGGACGCCTGGGCGCTCCGGCAGCTGGGCCCTGGGCTGGTCGGGATGCTCGTCCTCGCCGGATGGGTCGCGGTGTCCTCGTGGCTGCTCGCGGTCGGCTGGAGCGCGTCCCGGATCCGTCGGCTGCGCCACCGCATGGCCTGACCGGGCCATGCGGGGTGGCCCGAACGGGTGGTATCGGACCCGGGACCTCAGCACGGTGCCAACGGGGCCGATTCGACGGGGGACAAGCCATACCCGTAGGGACGGAGCCCACGTTGGATGCCATGGACGGCCTCGACGAGATCATCGGTGAGTTCCTGGTCGAGAGCCACGAGAACCTCGACCAGCTCGACAGTGACCTCATCGCGCTCGAGCGCGACCCCTCGTCGACGGCGCTGCTCGCCAGCGTCTTCCGCACGATCCACACGATCAAGGGCACGAGCGGCTTCCTCGCCTTCTCGATCCTGGAGTCGGTGACCCACGTGGGCGAGAGCCTGCTGGCCCGTCTCCGCGACGGCGAGCTGACCCTCACCCCCGGTCTCACCAGCCTGCTGCTCGAGGTGGTCGACGCGGTGCGTGCGCTGCTGACCAACATCGAGCACACCAACGGTGAGGGCACCGAGACCTACGACGACCTGGTCGCGCGCCTCTCCGCCGTCCTCGACGGCCAGCTGCCCGAGGACGCGCCCGCCGCCGTGGTCACCGCCGCCGAGCCCGCCGCCGAGCCCGCCGCCGAGCCCGCCGCCGACGTCACCGCCGAGCCCACCGCCGAGCCCACCGCCGAGGTCGACGAGGCCCAGCCGGCCGACGTCGCCGGCAGCGTGCTCGCCGAGGTCGCCGAGGTCGCCGAGGTCGCCGAGGTCGCCGAGGTGATCGAGGCCGCCGCCGTCCACGCCGCGCTCGAGGTCGTGCCCCCGCCGACCGTCGTCCCCTCCGTCGTCCCCTCCGTCGCGTCCGCCGAGCCCGCCGCCGAGGAGCCGGGCGAGATCCGCAAGTCGGTCGCCGACAGCACCATCCGCGTCGACGTCTCGCTCCTCGACTCGCTGATGAACCTCGTCGGCGAGCTGGTGCTGACCCGCAACCAGATGCTGCAGCGCGTCGCGTCCCGCGAGGACGTCGAGCTCGCGCGCACCACCCACCGCCTCAACCTGGTGGCCGGTGAGCTGCAGGAGAGCGTCATGAAGATGCGCCTGCAGCAGATCGACACGCTGTGGAGCAAGCTGCCCCGCGTCGTGCGTGACCTGTCGGTGCAGCTCGGCAAGTCGGTCGAGCTGGAGATGCGCGGTCGCGAGACCGAGCTCGACAAGACCATCCTCGAGGCCGTCCGCGACCCGCTGACCCACCTCGTGCGCAACAGCATCGACCACGGCATCGAGACCCCCGAGGTCCGCGCCCTGCGGGGCAAGCCCGCCCAGGGCACCCTGTCGATGCGCGCCTTCCACGAGGGCGGCCAGGTCAACATCGAGATCCGTGACGACGGCGCCGGCATCGACCCGGCCAAGCTGCGCGAGAAGGCGGTCAGCAAGGGCCTGCTCGATCGCGAGACCGCGGCCCGGCTCAACGACCACGAGGCCGTCAACCTGATCTTCACCCCCGGCTTCTCGACCGCCGAGGGCGTCACCAACGTCTCCGGCCGCGGCGTCGGCATGGACGTGGTGCGCACCAACATCGAGAAGATCGGTGGCGCCATCGACCTCAGCAGCGAGGTGGGGGAGGGCACGACGGTCCGGATCCGGATCCCGCTGACCCTCGCCATCATCCCGGCCCTGGTCGTCACCGCCGCCGGCAGCCGCTTCGCCATCCCGCAGGTCAACCTGCTGGAGCTGGTCCGTCTCGACGCCGCGCAGGCCGCGACCGCCATCGAGACCGTCCACGGCTCCCCGGTCTACCGGCTCCGCGGCCGCCTGCTGCCGCTGGTCGACCTGCGCGAGCAGCTCGACCTGCCCACGGTCGAGCGCGAGACGACGTACGTCGTGGTGCTCAAGGCCGACAACCAGCAGTACGGCCTCGTGGTCGACGACATCCTCGACACCGAGGAGATCGTGGTGAAGCCGCTGGGACACCAGCTGCGCCACCTGCCGCTCTACGCCGGCGCCACCATCATGGGCGACGGCGCCGTGGCGCTCATCCTCGACGCGACCGCCCTCGCGCGCCGTGCCGGCATGACGCCGGAGTCCGAGCTGGGCGGTGCGGGCGCCGGTCACGGCGAGACCGAGGACGACATCGCCTCGGTGCTGGTCGTGGAGCTCGGCGACGGACGCCGTGCGGCGATCCCGGTCACCGCGGTCGACCGTCTCGAGGAGATCGAGCGCGGCCGCGTCGAGCGCGCCGGTCACCACGAGGTCGTGCAGTACCGCGGCCAGATCCTGCCGCTCGTGCGCCTGGACCACGTCCTGCACGGCGACGGCGGGCACCCCGGGCTCTCGACCCTGCAGGTGGTGGTCTGCCGCCAGGGCGAGCAGCGCGCCGGGGTCGTCGTCTCCGAGATCCTCGACATCGTCGAGACCGCCCTCGACACCCGCACCCCGCTCGACTCCACCGGCGGCGCCGGCTCGGCGGTCGTGTCGGGCCACGTCACCGAGCTCGTCGACATCGCCCAGGTCTTCGCCGGTCTCCCGGCCGACCGCCTGGCCTGGTCGGCGTAGGAGGCCCACCCATGTCCCAGTACTGCACCTTCTCCCTCGACGGCCATCTCTTCGGCGTCCCGGTCTCCTCCGTGCAGGAGGTCCTCCGGGCCCAGGACCTCACCGCCGTGCCGCTGGCACCCGGTGAGATCGCCGGGCTGCTCAACCTCCGCGGGCAGATCGTCACCTCCCTCGAGCTGCGCGCCCGCCTGGGCCTGCCGCCCCGTGAGCCGGGCGCTCCCGCGGTCAACGTGGTCGTCAAGACCGCCGACGGCGGGGCGGTCAGCCTGGTCGTCGACGAGATCGGCGACGTGCTCGAGCCGTCCCGCGACGCCTTCGAGGTGCCGCCCGACACCGTCCCGGCCTCGATCCGTGCCCTCGTCACGCGGGTCTGCAAGCTCGACGGCTCCCTGATGCTCCTCCTCGACGCGGCCCGTGCCGTCGAGGTGTCCGCGGCCTGACCGGCCCACCCGCCCCGACCGGGGCGACCTCAGCACACCCTCATCCACCCGCTTCGGAGACCGACTCCGCGGCTGCCTCCTCCGGAGATCCCATGACCCTGCTCGCTCCCCAGCCCTCCGCCGACCTGGCCCCCGCGGCGCCCGCAGCCGCGGGCGGCACGGGGTACACCCCGGTGCCGCAGCCCAAGGCCGGCCGGTTCCGCGCGATGACCTCGGACCTGTCGACCGCGCGCAAGCTCGGCCTGCTGACCGTGGTGTGCCTGCTGCCGTCGGTGGCGCTCTTCGGGGTCTCCACGCGCTCGACCGCCGCGGCCAACGACCAGGCCCAGGTCTACGAGTCGGTGCAGCTCGCCTCGGCCGAGCTCTTCCACCTCGACACCCGCAACAGCGAGATCAAGGCCGACGCGTTCCGCTCCCTGATCCCCGGCGACGGTGCCAACGTCGCGGTCACCGACCTCGCCGACGACATCACCAGCGCCACCGACGTCCTCGCCACGCTGCAGGCGATCGACCTGCCCAGCGAGATGGAGGGCCCGATCGACGACCTCGACGGCGTCGCGGCGACCTACTACGACGCGGTCGACTCCTTCGTCGCAGACGCGACCGACGGGGAGGGCCCGGCCCTCACCGAGCAGACGGTCATCAACGCCAACCACACGCTCGACAACACGCTGGAGGACCTCCGCGCGGTGGCCGACGACCAGCTCGCCACGCTCGACCAGGACCTGGAGGCGGCCCAGAAGCGCGCCAACCTGCTGATGATCGTGGTCACCCTGCTCGGCCTCGCGCTCGGTGTCGCGATCGCCACCTGGATCGCCCGCGCGATGGTGCGCCGGCTCCAGGCGACCGTGGACATCCTCGAGCACGTCGCGGACGGCAACCTGGACCGTCGTCTGGAGGTGGACTCCTCGGACGAGGTGGGTCGGATGGGTGTGGCGTTGAACGCGGCGCTGGGCCGGCTGTCGTCGACGATGGGTCAGATGGACCACAACGCGCAGTCGTTGGCGTCGGCGTCGGAGGAGCTGTCGGCGGTGTCGGGTGAGATGAGCGGGTCGGCGTCGGAGTCCTCGTCGCAGGCGGGTCTGGTCTCGGCGGCTGCCGAGCAGGTCTCGCGCAACGTGCAGACGGTGGCGACGGGTACGGAGGAGATGTCGGCCTCGATCCGCGAGATCGCGCACAACGCCTCGAACGCGGCGGGTGTGGCGGCGCAGGCGGTGGTGGTCGCGGAGTCCACGACCGCGACGGTCGCGAAGCTGGGTGACTCCTCCGCGGAGGTGGGCAACGTGATCAAGGTGATCAACTCGATCGCCGAGCAGACGAACCTGCTGGCGCTGAACGCCACGATCGAGGCGGCTCGTGCCGGCGAGGCGGGCAAGGGCTTCGCGGTGGTGGCCAACGAGGTCAAGGAGCTGGCCCAGGAGACCGGCAAGGCGACCGAGGACATCGGTCGTCGGATCGAGGCGATCCAGGTCGACACCCAGGCCGCCGTGACGGCGATCGCTGAGATCGCCGAGATCATCGGTCAGATCAACGACACGCAGTCCACGATCGCCTCGGCGGTGGAGGAGCAGACCGCGACGACGAACGAGATGAGCCGCAACGTCGCGGAGGCGGCCACCGGCTCGGCGGACATCGCGATGAACGTGACGGGTGTGGCGCGCAGTGCCTCGGACACGCAGGCGGCGGCGAACAGCACGAGCCAGGCCGCGGACGAGCTCGCCCGGATGGCTGCGCAGGTGCGGTCCCTCGTCGGCCAGTTCACCTACTGATCCGGCCCGGGAAGACACCGTCATGAGCAGACGCATCCGCGTGCTGGTGGTCGACGACTCCGTCGTCGTGCGCCGGCTGGTCAGCGACGCGCTGGCGGCCGACCCCGCGATCGACGTCGTGGGCACGGCCGCCAACGGGCGGGTCGCGCTGGCCAAGATCGACCAGGTCAACCCCGACCTGGTCACCCTCGACATCGAGATGCCGGTCATGGACGGCCTGGAGACCCTGCGCGAGCTGCGCAAGCTCCACCCCCGGCTGCCGGTGATCATGTTCTCCACGCTGACCGAGCGCGGCGCCCGGGCCACCCTCGACGCGCTCGAGCTCGGTGCCAGCGACTACGTCACCAAGCCGGCCAACGTCGGCAGCGTGACCGCGTCGATGGAGGCCGTCCGCAGCCAGCTGCTGCCGCGCATCCACAGCCTCTGCGCGGCGGCCGTCCGGCCCCCCGCGGCGCCCGCCGTCGTGCGTACGCCGTCGGTGCCGCTGCGTCCGGCGACCCCGGTCGGTCCCGCGACGCCCACCCAGCGGGTCGACGTCGTGGCCATCGGCTCCTCGACCGGCGGCCCCGACGCGTTGTCGGTGGTGCTGGCCGCGCTGCCCGCGGACCTCCCCGTCCCGGTCGTGGTCGTGCAGCACATGCCGCCGGTCTTCACCAAGCAGTTCGCCGGCCGCCTCGACGGCAAGGTGCCGCTGCGGGTGTCGGAGGCGGTCGCGGGCGACGCGGTCCTCGCGGGCCGGGTGCTGATCGCCCCCGGTGACCACCACCTGCGCTTCCGGCGCGCCCGCACCCTCGGCGGTCCGGCCACCGCCACCCTCGACCAGGGCACCCCCGAGAACTACTGCCGCCCGGCCGTCGACGTGATGTTCCGCTCGGTCGTGGAGACGTGGGGCGGCAACGTCCTGGCCGTCGTCCTGACCGGGATGGGGTCCGACGGCGCCAGCAGCACCGCCGCGGTCATCGCCGCCGGCGGATCCGCGCTCGTGCAGGACGAGGCGACCTCGGTCGTGTGGGGCATGCCCCGCGCCGTCGTCGAGTCCGGCGTCGCGGCCCAGGTCCTCCCCCTGGACCGGATCGGTCCCGCCATCGTCGAGCGCGTGCGACGCGGCCGACGTGACCCCCACAGCTCCCGAGAGGCAGTCCACGCATGACCCTGTCCCCCCGCTCGTTCACCTACGTGTCCGAGCTGGTGCGTCGCGAGGCGGCCATCGTGCTCGAGCCCGGCAAGGAGTACCTCGTCGAGGCGCGCCTGCAGCCGCTCGCCCGCGCGGCCGGCGCGTCCGACCTCGACGCCTACGTCACGCACCTGCAGTCACCGGCGGGCTTCACCTCGCGAGCCGCGGTGGTCGAGGCGCTGACCACCAACGAGACGTCGTGGTTCCGCGACCGCGAGCCCTTCGACGTCCTGGTCTCGGAGGTCATCCCCGACCTCCTGGCCCGCAACGCGGCGCGCCGCAAGATCACGGTGTGGTCCGCGGCCTGCTCCAGCGGGCAGGAGGCCTACACGATCGCGATGCTGCTCTCCGAGCACGTCGTGCCGCGCGGCTGGCAGGTCGAGATCGTCGCGACCGACATCGCCCCGAGCATGGTGGAGCGCACCAAGGAGGGCCGCTACAGCCAGCTGGAGATCGGCCGCGGCCTGCCGGCGCCCCTCATGGTCAAGCACTTCCAGCGGGCCGGCACGCAGTGGCAGGTCTCGGACCAGCTGCGCTCGATGGTGCGTGCCCAGGTGATGAACCTGGCCACGCCGTTCCCGCCCATGCCGGTCTTCGACCTGGTGTTCCTGCGCAACGTGCTCATCTACTTCGACCCCTCGACCAAGCGCTCGGTGCTCCAGCGCGTGCGTCAGGTCATGTCCCCCGACGGCTACCTGCTCCTGGGTGGCGCCGAGACCACGCTCGGCGTCGACGAGACCTGGCACCGCCAGCCCGTCGGCCGGCTCACCCTCAACCGTCCCCGACCTCCGGCAGGACCTGCCGTGACCCCGACCCGTCCCGCATCGGCCTTCAGCCTGCCGAGCCGACAGGAAGCGATCTGACATGCACGCACTCGTGATCGACGACTCCCGCACGATGCGGCTCATGCTGGCGCGACAGCTCCAGCAGCTGGGCTACGACGTGCTGCAGGCCGGTGACGGGCAGCAGGCCCTCGACGTGCTCGACGAGCACCGCGCCGCGCCGCCGGTCCTGGCGACCGTGGACTGGAACATGCCGGTGATGAACGGCCTCGAGTTCGTCCAGGCGGTCCGCAAGGACGCCGGGATGCGCGACCTCACGCTGATGATGGTGACCACGGAGGCCGAGCAGGGCCAGATCGTGCGCGCCCTCGCCGCGGGTGCCCACGAGTACCTGATCAAGCCGTTCTCGGTCGAGGCGTTCGTCGACAAGATCGACTACCTCGGCCTCAACCCCCAGCGAGGTGTCGCATGACCGCGTCCGTGCAGGAGCTGCCCGTGACCCCCGAGGACCTCCGGCTCCTCGGCGACGACGTCCTGACCGCCTTCCTCGGGGGCGGCGCGCCGGGCGGCCTCCGCGAGGCCGTCTCCGGCTCCCCCCTCCGCGCCTCGGTGTCGGTGCGGGGCGAGTGGAACGGCTGGATCACCCTCGAGGTGAGCCGCGGCGCCGCCCACGACCTGACCCGCCGGATGCTGCACGTCGAGGACGTCAGCGAGGAGGACGTCCGCGACGCCGTCGGCGAGCTCGTCAACGTCCTCGGCGGCAACGTCAAGAGCCTGCTCGTCGAGGGGAGCGTCCTCGGCCTCCCCGAGGTCACCGACGCCGACCTCGACGACACCCCCCGTACCGAGATCTGCCAGACCGAGCTCTGGTGGGCAGACCACCCCGTCCACGTCCGAGTCTGGGGCGCCGACCCCGATCACCTCTCCAGGAGCCACCCGTGAAGATCCTCATCGCCGACGACAGCCGCGTCATGCGCCAGATCGTCATCCGCACCCTCCGTCAGGCCGGCTACTCCGGCCACGACATCGTCGAGGCCGAGAACGGCGCCGTCGCGCTCGAGCTCGTCCGCAGCGAGTCGCCCGACCTCGTCCTGTCGGACTGGAACATGCCGGAGATGAACGGCATCGACCTGCTCCGCGCGCTGCGTGCCAGCGGCGACCAGGTCCCCTTCGGCTTCGTCACCTCCGAGGGGACGCCCGAGATGGTCGAGCGCGCCAAGTCGTCCGGCGCCCTCTTCCTCATCGCCAAGCCGTTCACCGCCGACTCCTTCCGCGACGAGCTGGACGCGGTGGTCGCATGAGCACCGACCTGCTCGCCGAGATGGCGCGCACCCCCAACGCCCTGGAGGTGCGCGAGCTGCTCACCGACCTGCTCGGTCGTGACGTCGAGGTCGCGCCCGCCGACCCGTTCTCCGGCGACTCCGCGATGGGCTCGACCTTCGCGGTCTACGTCGACGACCAGGACACCACGCGCGTCGTGGCGATCATGGACTTCGCGCTGTCGGCGTGGGCCGGCGCCGCGGTGGGCCTGATGCCCGCCGGTGGGGCCAGCGACGCGATCGACGAGCACGAGCTGTCGCCGATGCTGAAGGAGAACCTCTTCGAGGTCCTCAACGTGATGGCCGCGCTGCTCAACGCCGCCGGGCGACCGCACACCCGCCTGCTCACCGTGCACCACGTCGACTCGTGGCCGCACTCGCAGGTCGTGCACGACGCGGCGACCACCGGGCGCCGGCTCGACCTCACCGTCACGATCCCGCTCTACGGCAAGGGACGTCTCTCCGTCGTCGGCGTGCGCTGACGCGCGCGTCGCTCGCGGCGCGCATGCGATGGGGCCGGTCTCCTCCCTCGGGAGGGACCGGCCCCTCGCCGTTGGTCCCCGCGGTCGACCACCCGATCGGTGGGGTCGCGCACCACCCGGGTGGGCCACCCGTCCCGGGACCTTGGACCCCACTCTGCCGTCGGGCGTCACTTCCTCCCCCCAGTCGCTCAGGCGGGGCCGACCTCGTGCCGAAGAGCAGGGCGACCCCCGCGCCGCTGCCTGCGCCGCGGGTCGTGAACACCGGAGGAACCCATGACCACCACACTCACCGCCCCGATCGAGCTCGCGTCGCAGCCGCCCGCCCCACCCGCCGTGGTGGAGCGCGTTCCGCACCCCTCCGAGGGCCCGTCCCGCCCGCGCGGCCGACGTGGGCCGGCCGCCCGCTTCCGTGACCTGCAGACCGGGCGCAAGCTGCTCGCCGGCTACGTGGTCCTGGTCGTCCTGATGGCGGTCGTGGGCGCGATCGGGCTCCGCCAGCTCGCAGCTTCTCAGGACCGGATCGAAAAGTTGTACGACGACAGCCTGGAGGCATCCTTGATGCTCACCGAGGTGCGTACCGATGAGGCCTTGGTCTCCGTCGTGCTCGAGCAGGCTGCCACGGGTGGCATGACACCCGAGCTGCAGGACCAGCTCGACTCCCTGGCTGCCGCGGTCAACGACAGCTTCGACACCTATCTGACCGGTGACACACGCGGACGAGAGAAGCAGATCGCCGCGTTCCAGGACACCCTCGCCGAGTTTCGCTCGGTGCGCGACGACCAGGTGCTCCCGCTCATCGCCGATGAGGAGCTCGAGCAGGCCGGCGTGGTCAAGCGCGAGCAGCTCGACCCCTTGCGCGACCAGCTCATGTCCGACATCAACGCCGTCATCGACGTCGAGAAGTCCATCGCCCAAGATGCCATCGCGAAGTCCAAGGACGCCTACGCCTCGGCGCGCGCCCTCATCCTGGGCCTCGTCGTGGGGGCTGCCGCGCTGGGGATCGGGCTGGCGCTGGGCATCGGCCGGATGGTGGCGCGTCCGCTGCAGCGCACGGTGGAGGTGCTGGAGGACGTCGCGCAGGGTCGGCTGGACCGTCGTCTGGAGGTGGACTCCTCGGACGAGGTGGGTCGGATGGGTGTGGCGTTGAACGCGGCGCTGGGCCGGCTGTCGTCGACGATGGGTCAGATGGACCACAACGCGCAGTCGTTGGCGTCGGCGTCGGAGGAGCTGTCGGCGGTGTCGGGTGAGATGAGCGGGTCGGCGTCGGAGTCCTCGTCGCAGGCGGGTCTGGTCTCGGCGGCTGCCGAGCAGGTCTCGCGCAACGTGCAGACGGTGGCGACGGGTACGGAGGAGATGTCGGCCTCGATCCGCGAGATCGCGCACAACGCCTCGAACGCGGCGGGTGTGGCGGCGCAGGCGGTGGTGGTCGCGGAGTCCACGACCGCGACGGTCGCGAAGCTGGGTGACTCCTCGGCCGAGGTGGGCAACGTGATCAAGGTGATCAACTCGATCGCCGAGCAGACGAACCTGCTGGCGCTGAACGCCACGATCGAGGCGGCTCGTGCCGGCGAGGCGGGCAAGGGCTTCGCGGTGGTGGCCAACGAGGTCAAGGAGCTGGCCCAGGAGACCGGCAAGGCGACCGAGGACATCGGTCGTCGGATCGAGGCGATCCAGGTCGACACCCAGGCCGCCGTGACGGCGATCGCTGAGATCGCCGAGATCATCGGTCAGATCAACGACACGCAGTCCACGATCGCCTCGGCGGTCGAGGAGCAGACCGCGACGACGAACGAGATGAGCCGCAACGTCGCGGAGGCGGCCACCGGCTCGGCGGACATCGCGATGAACGTGACGGGTGTGGCGCGCAGTGCCTCGGACACGCAGGCGGCGGCGAACAGCACGAGCCAGGCCGCGGACGAGCTCGCCCGGATGGCTGCGCAGGTGCGGTCCCTCGTCGGCCAGTTCACCTACTGATCCCACCCGGCACCCGGTGGCCGTGGGCGCACGAGGCTTCCGCGGCACCCCACACCTGAGCCATATCCCTCAGGTGTGGGGCACGCCCGCCGAACTCACGGTGACACCCCTCCTGTGCGCGCACGCCTCGCCGCACGTCCGGGGCCCTGGGTGGTGCGACCACGGAGGACACCATGACGACGCTGACCATCACGGACCCGGCGCCTCCCGTCGCTGCGCCGCCGCCGGACCCGGAAGGTCCCGACGGGGACGCGGACGGCGCCGAGGAGCCCCGGCCCCGCGCCCCGCGCCGTGGTCCGCTCGCCCGCTTCCGCGACCTGCGCACGGCCCGCAAGCTGCTCATCGGCTACCTCGCGGTCGTCGTCATGATGATCGGGGTCGGTGCGCTGGGCATCGCCCGCCTCGCGGCGGCCCAGGGCGACCTCGAGGCGATGTACAGCGACAGCCTCCAGACCACGCTGCGGCTCTCCGAGACCGGCGACCACCTCTCGGCCATCACGCGCACGCTCGACGACTTCGCCCTCAACCCCACCGCGCGGTCGGTGAGCGACGTGTCGGGCGTGGTGATGCGCGAGGACTCGCTGATGGACGCGTCGTGGCGGCTCTACACCTCGGCCGACGCGACGGGACGCGAGGACGCGCGTGACGCCTTCGACGTCGCCATCGCGAGCTATCGCGACGTCCGCGACGAGAAGGTGCTGCCGCTGCTCGCCTCCGGCGACGTGGCGCAGGGCGTCGCCGCCATGAACACCGACCTCAAGCGCACCCAGGAGGCGTCGATCGCGGCGCTCGAGGACCTGAAGGGCATCGAGGAGCAGGCGGCGCAGGACGCGATCGCCGACGCCAGGGCCTCCTACCGCAACGCCCGCACGATGATCGTCGCCCTCGTGGTGCTCGCCGTGCTTCTCGCCGTCGGCCTCGCCGTGGTCATCGGCCGGATGGTGTCGCGTCCGCTCGAGCGGACCGTCGACGTGCTGGAGGGCGTGGCGGACGGAAGCCTGGACCGTCGTCTGGAGGTGGGCTCGGCCGACGAGGTGGGCCGCATGGGCGTGGCGCTCAACGCCGCCCTCGTGCGGCTGTCCTCGACGATGGGCCAGATGGACCAGAACGCCCAGTCCCTGGCGTCGGCGTCGGAGGAGCTCTCGGCGGTGTCGGGCGAGATGAGCGGCTCGGCGTCGGAGTCCTCGTCGCAGGCCGGGCTGGTCTCGGCGGCGGCCGAGCAGGTCTCGCGCAACGTGCAGACGGTGGCCACGGGCACCGAGGAGATGTCGGCCTCGATCCGCGAGATCGCGCACAACGCGAGCAACGCCGCCGCGGTGGCCGCCCAGGCCGTGCTCGTCGCGGAGTCCACGAATCTGACCGTGGCCAAGCTGGGCGACTCCTCTGCGGAGGTCGGCCAGGTGGTCAAGGTGATCAGGACCATCGCCCACCAGACCAACCTGCTGGCGCTCAACGCGACCATCGAGGCGGCCCGCGCCGGTGAGGCCGGCAAGGGCTTCGCGGTGGTGGCCAACGAGGTCAAGGAGCTGGCCCAGGAGACCAGCAACGCGACCGAGGACATCAGCCGCCGGATCCAGGCGATCCAGGACGACACCGGGGCCGTCGTGGCTGCGATCGCCGAGATCGCCGAGATCATCGGCCAGATCAACGACACCCAGACCACGATCGCCTCGGCGGTCGAGGAGCAGACGGCCACGACCAACGAGATGAGCCGCAACGTGGCGCAGGCGGCCACCGGCTCCAGCGACATCGCCCACAACGTCGTCGGGGTCGCCCGCAGCGCCTCGGACACCCAGGCCGCGGCGACCAGCACCAGCCAGGCCGCCGAGGAGCTCGCCCGGATGGCCGCGCAGATGCGGTCCCTGGTCGACCAGTTCACCTACTGACCGCTCCCGCGCGGCTGGCATGCTCGGGGCATGGCCCGAGCGGAGGACTCCTCGACCGACGAGGAGAGGTGGCTGGTCGTCGACGGGCGCCGCTGGCGGCGTACGGACCCCGCGGTCCCCGACGACGCACTGGCCCGCCTGAAGTCCCACCTGGGGCGCGGTCGCTCCGGGGTGCGGACCGCCGGCGACGACGCCGCGCTGGCCGCCACGCGCCGGCGTACGCACCTGGCCAAGGTCGGCCTGGGCGAGCGGGGCACGCCGTGGTGGGAGCAGACCGACGCCGAGCGGCGCGAGCGCTGGGAGTCGGCCCTCGCCGAGCTCGACGGGCTCGACTCCTGACCGGTCCCCACCTCCGGGCATACTCGCCCCGGTGAGCGACCCCGACCGTCCCCAGGCGCCCCGACCGGGCGCCGACCTCCTCGCCGAGCCGATGCGGTCGCGCTGGAGCCCGAGCGTCTACGACGACCGCCACCGGTTGAGCGAGCGCGAGCTCGAGACCCTGCTCCGGGCCGCGCAGTGGGCGCCCAGCGCCGGCAACAGCCAGCCGTGGGTCTTCTTCGTGTGCGTGCGCGGCAGCGCCAACCACGCGCGCCTGGTCGCGACGCTGAGCCGGGGCAACTCCGGCTGGGTGCCTCGGGCCTCGCTGGTGCTGCTGGCCGCCGCGCACGTGCTGACCGGCGCCGAGCCGGACGCGCCGGCCTACAGCGACTACGCCCTCCACGACGTCGGGCAGGCCGCCGCGCACCTCACCCTCCAGGCTCGGGCGATGGGGCTGCACACCCACCAGTTCGCCGGCTTCGACCACGACGCGCTCGCCGAGTCGCTCGGCGTCCCGCCGACCCACCGCCTGCTGACCGGCATCGCCGTGGGCGCGCCCGGCGACCCGGCGGAGGTCGACGAGCGCACCGCCGCGCGCGACCACCGCGACCGCACGCGCCGACCCCTGGGGGAGTGGGCCTTCACCGGCCGATACGGCGAGGGAGGGGTGCCGGACCGGCTGGCAGACTCGGGGTCATGACCTCTCTCTCCGACTTCTCCGCGAAGGCCATCGACGGCACCGACACGGACCTGTCCTCCTACGACGGCAAGGTCGTCCTCGTCGTCAACACCGCCTCCCAGTGCGGCTTCACCGGCCAGTACAAGGGCCTCCAGCAGCTCCAGGACACCTACGCCGACCAGGGCCTGGTCGTCCTGGGCTTCCCCTGCGACCAGTTCGGCAACCAGGAGCCGGGCAACGAGGCGGAGATCTCGGAGTTCTGCGAGCGCAACTTCGGCGTGAGCTTCCCGCTGTTCTCCAAGGTGGAAGTCAACGGCCACGGCGCCCACCCCCTCTTCGACTGGCTCAAGGACTCCAAGGGCGGGCTCCTCGGCAGCAAGATCAAGTGGAACTTCACCAAGTTCCTCGTCGGGCGCGACGGCCAGGTGATCGACCGCTACGCGCCGACCACCGAGCCGGAGAAGCTCTCGAAGGACATCGAGAAGGCGCTGTGAGCCGCGCCGGCGCCCTGGTCGCGGCGGTCCTCGTCGCGCTGGTGGCGTCGGCCGGCCCGGCGGGCGCAGAGCGCCCTCCTCGACCAGCGGCGGCGACGGAGCGCGCGTCGGGGACCGTCGTCGGCACCGGCACGCCCGCCTCGTGCACCTCGCGCGCCGTGGTGCGCGCGGTCGCCGCGGGCGGGTCGATCTCCTTCGACTGCGGCCCCGACCCGGTCACCATCGCGATGCGCCGGACCGCGAAGGTCGTCAACACCTCCTCGCGGGTCGTGCTCGACGGCGGCGGGCTGGTCACCCTGAGCGGCCAGGGACGGCGCCGCATCCTCTACCAGGACACCTGCGACCGCCGGCAGGTCTGGACCTCGTCGCACTGCGACGACCAGGCCACGCCCCGGCTGGTGGTCCGGGGCATGCGGTTCGTCGACGGCAGCGCGGTCGAGGAGGACGAGGGCGGTGGCGCGATCTACGTGCGCGGCGGCCGGCTGCGGATCATCGACTCGGTCTTCGAGGACAACCGGTGCCGGCGCACGGGCCCCGACGTCGGCGGGGGCGCGGTACGGGTCTTCGACCAGCACCGCGACCAACCCGTGGTGGTGCGCGGCTCCACGTTCTCCGGCGGGCGCTGCAGCAACGGCTCGGCGCTCAGCTCGATCGGCGTCTCCTGGCGGATCAGCGGCTCGACCTTCACCGACAACCGGGCGCTGGGCCGCGGCGCCAACCCCGCGCGTGACCAGACGCCCGGAGGTGGCTCCGGCGGCGCGATCTACCTCGACGGCAACGACATCCACCTCGACCTCGAGGGCTCGACCCTGACCGGCAACCAGGCCCGCGAGGGCGGCGGCGCGATCTTCTTCGTCTCCAACGACCGCACGGGCACGCTGAGGATCCGCCGCTCCCGGCTCGAGGACAACCCGAGCCTCGGGTTCGAGACCCTGCCCGGCATCTTCTTCCTCGGCGCGAGCCGGACGATCACCGACTCGGTGGTGCGCTGAGGGGTCTCGAGGCTCGCTGGCGCTCGCACCTCGACCGGCGAATGGGGCGTCCGGGTCAGCGTCCGGGTCAGCGTCCCGGTCAGCCGGCCACCAGGTCGGCGTAGTCCGGGTGCTTGCCGATCCAGGCCGCGATGTAGGGGCAGGTGGGCCGCACCGTGAGGCCGCGCTCGCGGGCCGCGTCGAGCGCCCCGCGCGCCAGCGTCGCGGCGTGCCCCTGACCGCTGTGGGCCGGGTCGACCTCGGTGTGCACCAGCACGATCGTGGTGTCGCGCAGCAGGTAGTCGACGAAGCCGAGCAGCTCGTCGCCGGCGTGCAGCTCGAAGCGGCTGCGCTCGGGGGAGTCGGAGAACGTGGTGTCCACGACCGCGAGCCTAGCCCGCGGGCAGCGTGGGCGCGTCGGGCCCGACGCGCTCGGCCAGCCACTGGGCCACCTGCGCCTCGGTGGGTGCGAGCCCGTCGCTGATGACGTGCGGCGCGACCCGCGAGAAGTAGTCGGTGACCATCGAGTCGGACTCCCGCACGATCATGCCGGCCGCCTCGCCGTCCACGATCCACGAGCCGAGCACCACGCGGTTGCCCTCGAAGCTCGGCAGCTCGGTGTAGGCCTGGTAGACCCAGCCCTCGCTGCCGTAGCCGCCGGGCATCACGACGTCCTCGAGCATGTCGTCGAGGTGGATGCGGATGTTGTCGCCCTCCCGGCCGTGCAGCGGCTTGGCCACCCAGCGCTCCAGGTCGCGCGGCTCGTCGAAGTACGCCGGCAGCAGCAGCCGGTGGCGCGGGAAGAGCTCCCACAGCACGGGCAGCAGCGCCTTGGTGCTCAGCAGCAGCTTCCACGCCGGCTCCACCCACCGCGTCGGCCGCGCCTCCCGCTGCTCGACCACCATCCGGCCGAAGGGCTCGGCCAGCATCTCCTCCCAGGCGTAGAGCTTGAAGGCGTTGCGCAGCGGCTCGTCGTGGACGTCGCGGAAGTCACGGGTGTCGGGGTTCCAGCCGACCTCCGCGACCGGGTGCGCGAGGGCGGTCCAGCCCGCCTGCACAGCGGTGTCCATGAGGTAGTGGCAGGTCATCTCCATCTCGCCGCCGTCGTAGGAGTCCTCCTCGCCGAGGTCGTAGAGGAAGTGCATCCGGTCGCCGTCGAAGTGGCCCGAGCGACGCAGGGAGCGCCAGCCGGCGACGAGGCGGTCGTGGAGGGAGTTCCACTGGTCCATCTCCGGCATCACGTCCTCCATCCACTTCCACTGGACGATGCCGGTCTCCACCAGGCCGGTGGGGGTGTCGCCGTTGATCTCGAGCATCTTGATCGAGCCGTCGGCGCCGTAGACGAGGTCGAAGCGGGCGTAGAGCGCCGGGTCACCGGCCGCGACGGAGCGGCGGACGACCTCGAGCGAGCCGGGCGGCAGGCCGAGCCGCTCGTCGCTCATCGTCGTGGCCATGTGGGTGACGGCCTGCAGGCACATCGCCCACAGCTCCTCGGTGGCGGCCTCGAGGGCCTCCACCTCCTCCATGGTGACCTCGTACCAGGCCTCCTCGTTCCAGTAGGGGAGCTCGGAGCCGTCGGGCATCTTCGTGGTCGGGAAGACCAGCCCCTGCTCGACCACGGTCTCGCGCCAGCCCGCACGGGGCCGCGAGCGGTGCCTCCACATCGTCGCGTCCTGCCGCTCAGGCGATGCTGGCGCAGACGATGGCGCCCACCGACAGCGCGGCGGCCGCGGCGACGTAGGCCAGCGGGCGCACCGGGCCGGGCTCGGTGACGATGCGGCGCAGGTCGCCGGGCGTCATCACCTCGACGGCGAAGAACATCACGGTGTTGAGGAGGATGCCGACGATCCCGAAGGAGACCGTCCAGCCGAGCGCCCAGCCGAGCGAGGTCTCGCCGTTGGTCCAGATCGCGGTGAAGAGCACGGCCGCGTTGGAGACCAGCCACGCCGAGGTGACCACGCCGGCCGAGCGGGAGTGGGCGTGCACGGACTCGTCGCCGTTCTCGTCGACCCCGCGCAGGTGGGTGCCGAGGTGGCCCGGGGTGGCGAGGTCGAGGACGTAGTAGGCCGCCACCAGCATGGCGCCGCCGACGAGGGCGTACGCGACGGCGTGGAGGAGGGCGTCGATCAGGTCGGTCACAAGGTCTCCTGGGAGCAGGGGGCGAGAAGGTGTCCGGTGCGGTGGGGCGCCGCGCGGCTCAGCCGAAGCCGCGCGAGCTGCCGCCGAAGCCGCCCTTGGTGGTGGAGGAGCGGACCGTCGAGCCGCCGGTCGAGGGCAGCCCGCCGCGCTGCACGGTGCCACCCAGGGTGCTGCCGCGGTAGGTCCCGCCGCCCACGGTCGACCCGATGCCGGGCACGACAGAGCGGGCGGCGAGGTAGTACCAGAAGAAGCCCGTGCCGCTCCCGTTGTAGTCGGAGTCGTCGTCGCACTGGTCGTCGTCGACGCGCTGCTGGGTCTGCGGGTCGACGCAGACCGCGGCGTAGTCGGCGCTGGAGGCGCACCCGGTGAGGTTCGAGGCCATGACGGCGGTGATCCCCAACGCGATGCTCGTGGACCGCATGCGGCGGCGCGGCGTGGTCGTCATCGTGAGAACACTACGACCACAACCCCCGACGGCGACGTGGTGACTTGCCCGTAACCCTCGGCAGAGGGGAGGCTCGCACCCATGGCAGCAACCGCGTCGTCGTACTCGATCACCATGCGGTTGTACACCGCCCCCGACCACGGCGTCGTCGGCGCCGTCGCGACCACGATCGCCCGCAACGGTGGCGTCGTGACCGCGATCGACGTGACGGAGTCGCGCCACGACCGGCTGACCGTCGACGTCACCTGCTCGGCCTCCGACGCCACGCACTCCCAGGAGTTGGTCGCGGCCGTCGACGCGGTGGCCGACGTGACCGTCCACAAGGTCAGCGACCGGACCTTCCTGCTGCACCTCGGCGGCAAGATCGAGGTCACCTCCAAGGTGCCGCTGCGCACCCGCGACGACCTGTCGATGGCCTACACCCCCGGCGTCGGGCGCGTGTCGATGGCCATCCACGACAACCCCGAGGACGTCCGCAAGCTCACCATCAAGGGCAACTCGGTCGCCGTGGTGACCGACGGCTCCGCCGTGCTCGGGCTCGGCAACATCGGGCCCGGCGCCGCGATGCCGGTGATGGAGGGCAAGGCCGCGCTGTTCAAGCGCTTCGCCGACATCGACGCGTGGCCGATCTGCCTGGCCAGCCAGGACACCGACGAGATCGTCAGGGCCGTGGAGATGATCGCGCCCGGCTTCGGCGGCATCAACCTCGAGGACATCGCCGCGCCGCGCTGCTTCGAGATCGAGGCGCGCCTGCGCGAGTCGCTCGACATCCCGGTCTTCCACGACGACCAGCACGGCACCGCCATCGTCGTCCTCGCCGCGCTCACCAACGCCCTGCGCTGCGTCGACAAGGAGCTGCCCGCCGTGCGGATCGTGGTCTCCGGCGCCGGCGCCGCGGGCACCGCGATCGTCACCCTGCTGCTGGCCGCCGGCGCCCGCGACGTGGTCGTGGTCGACCGCTTCGGCGCGCTGTCGGCCGACGACGACACGCTCTCGCCCGCCCACGTCGAGCTCGCCGCGGCGACCAACCCGCGCCGCGCCACCGGCTCGCTGCAGGAGGTGCTGGCCGACGCCGACGTCTTCATCGGCGTCTCCGCCCCCGGCATCCTCGACCCCGAGTGGATCCCGACGATGGCCGCCAAGCCCGTCGTCTTCGCCCTCGCCAACCCCGACCCGGAGGTCGACCCCGCCGAGGCCGACCGCTACGCCGCGGTCGTCGCCTCCGGCCGCTCGGACTACCCCAACCAGATCAACAACGTGCTGGCGTTCCCCGGCGTCTTCCGCGGCCTGCTCGACGCCGGCGCCTCGGAGGTCACCACCGACATGCTGCTGCGCGCGGCCCAGGCGATCGCCGACACCGTCAGCCCCGACGAGCTGCACCCGGCCTTCATCATCCCCAGCGTCTTCCACCCCGACGTCACCAAGCGCGTCGCCGCAGCGATCAGCGGGCTGGGCTGATGGCGCTCGCTCCGCTCGCGCGTGCTCGCCGCTGGCTGATGGCGCTCGCTCCGCTCGCGCGTGCTCGCCGCTGGCTCATGGCGCTCGCTCCGCTCGCGCGTGCTCGCCGCCCCTGAGGCGTCGTCTTCCCTCCTCGCTCGGCGGCGCTGCCTCGCTGCGCTCGTCACGCTTGCTCGCTCGTCGGTCCAGACGACGCCGGGCGGCGAGCGCGTCGGCTGACGTCGCTGCGCTCGTCATCCGTCCGTCCGTCTGTCGGTCTGGACGACGCCGGGCGGCGAGCATGGCTGCCTCGCTGCGCTCGTCATCCGTCCGCTCGTCAGTCGGTCCGGACGAGGTCGGGAGCGAGCGTGACGGCGTACTCCGTGGGTGAGTCCTGCTCCCTGTGGGTGTGGTGACGGCCACGAGGTGGTGGACTCCCCGCACGAGCGGGGAGTCCACCACCGGGGTGGGGGCCGGAACCGGATCGGTCAGCCGGTCACCTTGCGCGGCCACCAGAACTTCTCGCCGAGCGTCATCGCGAGGGCGGGCACCAGGACGGTGCGCACGACCAGGGTGTCGAGCAGGACGCCGACGAAGATGATCGCGCCGAGCTGGGCGAGCACGACGAGCGGCAGCACGCCGAGGACCGCGAAGACGGCCGCCAGCAGGATGCCGGCGCTGGTGATCACGCCGCCGGTGGCGGTCAGGGCGCGCAGCATGCCCGTGCGCGTCCCGTGCTCGCGCGCCTCCTCCCGCGCCCGCGTGACGAGGAAGATGTTGTAGTCGACGCCGAGGGCCACCAGGAACAGGAAGGCCAGCAGCGGCACCCCGGTGTCCATCGCGGCGAAGTCGAACACGGTGCGGAAGAGCCACCACGAGGCGCCCATCGCCGCGGCGTACGTCCCCACGACCGTCGCCACGAGGAGCAGCGGCGCGACGACCGAGCGCAGCAGCAGCACGAGCGCGCCCAGGACGAGCAGCAGGATCAGCGGCAGGATCAGCAGGCGGTCCTGCGCGGCGTAGTCCTTGGCGTCGACCGCCTCGGCGTCGCCGCCACCGACGTGGGTGTCGTCGAAGTCCCCGACGGCCGCACGGACGTCGGTGACCAGCGCCCGGGCTGCCTGGCTCCCGGGCTCGGCGTCGGGCACCGCGTCGATCTGCGAGATCCCGTCGGCGCTGGTGGTGAGCCGGGCGGAGGTGATGCCGTCGACGTCCTCCACGGCACCGAGCACCTGGTCGGCGTCGTCGCGGGTCACGACCTGGATCGGGTCGCTGGTGCCGGCGGGGAAGGACTCGCCGAGCCGCTCGGCGGCCGAGATCGCCTCGGGACGCTCGAGGAACTGGTCGGAGGGCCGCAGCCCGGTCGTGATCGACAGCGTGCCGCTCGCGAGGACCGCGAGGGCCGCGACGGTGCCGACCACGAAGGTGCGCGGACGGCGCGAGACCGCCTCGCCGACGCGGTGCCACAGGGAGTTGGAGTCCACCAGGACGGTGTCGCCGACCCGCGGCACCCGCGGCCAGAACACCCACCGTCCGAAGACGACGAGGGCTGCCGGGAGCACGACCAGGGCGAAGGTCGCCGCGACCACCACGCCGACCGCGCACGCGAGGCCGAGGCCACGGGTGGTGGGGATGCTGGAGAGCAGCAGGGTCAGCAGGCCGAGCACGACGGTCGTCGCGCTGGAGACGACCGCCTCGACGGTGCGCGAGAGGGCGTGCGCCATCGCCTCGAAGCGGTTCTCGGTGGTCTTGAGCTCGTCGCGGTAGCGCGAGATCAGCAGCAGGGCGTAGTCGGTGCCGGCGCCGAAGACGAGCACGCTCAGGATGCCGACCGTCGACTCGTCCCACGCGACGCCCGTGAGCTCGAGGACGTTGGTGGCCGCGATCGAGGCCAGCCGGTCGGCGATGCCGACGACGGTCAGCGGGACCAGCCAGAGGACGGGGCTGCGGTAGGTGATGATCAGCAGGAGCGCCACCACCGCCGCGGTGGCGCCGAGCAGGCGGACGTCGGCGCCGTCGAACACCTGGCCGATGTCGGCCTGGATGCCGGCCGGGCCGGTCACCTCCACCGTCACGCCGTCGGGTGCCTCGTCGCGCAGCGTGGTGCGCAGGTCCTCGACCTGGTCGATGTTGTCGGTGGCCGACGAGGAGGTCACGGGCACCGCGACGAACGCAGCGGTACCGTCCTCGGCCACCACGAGCGGGGACTGCTGGTCACCGGCGCCGCCCTGGCCGCCCGTGCCGGGCGGCGGGCCGCCCTGGCCGCCCTGGTCCCCGGCGCCGCCCGCGTCGGACAGCAGCGTGACCGCCTGCTGGGTGAGCCGGCCCTGCACGTCGCTCGACAGCTCTCCCTCGTCGGCGGTCCACAGCACGATCGCCACCTGCCCCTCGTCCTCGGGCAGGTCGTCGAGCAGCTGCGCGGCGAGCGTGCTGTCGGCCCCGACAGGGGCGGAGTCGGTGCTGGTGGTCTCGCGCTGGCCCTCAGGGACGAACGCGAGCACGGCGAGCGCGATGAGGATGGGCACCAGCGCGACGGCCCAGGCCGTACGACGTCCGGCGATCACCCGGGCCGGTGCGGGGGTGCGGTGGGGGGACACGAGGGCTCCTCGACAAGTCGCTAGTCAGGCTGGTTGCTAAGCAAGTTACTTATCAAGTTAGCGGTATGCTGGTCGCCGAGGCAAGACGACGACGCCTCCAGGCCATCCCCGAGGCGAGAGCGCAGGTCACCGAAGTGCGAGGTGCGTCATGACGGACCCGGTCCAGCCGTCGGGTCCTGCGTGGGTGGGCCGCGACCGCGAGTGGCAGCAGCCGCCGACGCTCCAGGCGCTCCGCGACCTCGTCAACGCCGGCAGCCGGGTCACCCACGCCGTCTCGCGGCGCTCGGGCCTGAGCCAGACCGAGCTGGTGACCCTCGAGCACCTCAGCCGCGAGCAGATCGGCCCGGCCGAGGTGGCACGCCGGCTCGAGGTCTCGACCGCGGCGGCGACGGGCATCGTCGACCGGCTCGTCTCGCGCGGCCACGTCGAGCGGCGCCCGGACGCGGTCGACCGACGGCGTACCGAGCTCCACATCACCGACTCCGGGCGCGGCGAGATCGTCGGCCACCTGATGCCGATGTTCGCCGCGCTCGACCGGCACGACGCGTCGTTCACCGAGGAGGAGAAGGCCGTGGTCGAGCGCTACCTCCGCGGTGCCGCGGCCGCCTTCGAGCAGGTCAGCGGCCCGCTGCCGCGCGGCGGCGACGCGTCCGGCTGACCCACCCGGGGACCGACCGGGATCAGTCCTCGGTGCCGGCCTTGCGGTGCGCGACGAGCGCCGCACCCACGATGCCGGCGCGGTTCTGCAGGCTCGCGGGGATGATCTCGGTGTCGATCTCGATCAGGTGGCCGAACTTCTCCCACGACTTGCTCACCCCGCCGCCCACGACGAAGAGGTCGGGGGTGAAGAGCCGCTCGAGGTGCCGGAAGTACGCCGTCAGGCGCACCGACCAGTCCGCCCAGCTCAGTCCCTCGCGCTCGCGCGCGCTGGTCGCGGAGGTGACCTCGGCGACGGCGCCGTTGAGCTCGAGGTGGCCCAGCTCGGTGTTGGGCACGAGCTCGCCGTTCCAGATCATCGCCGATCCGATGCCGGTGCCGAGGGTGATCACGAGGACCTGGCCGCGCCGCCCCCGCGCCGCGCCGTACTCGGCCTCCGCCAGGCCCGCGGCGTCGGCGTCGTTGACGACGTGGACCTCGCGACCGAGCGCCTCGGTGAAGATCGCGTCGGCGTCCTTGCCCACCCACGACGGGTCGATGTTGGCCGCGGAGTGGACCACGCCACGGCTCACGATCCCGGGGACGGTGACGCCCACGGGGCTGCTGGAGGACGGGAAGCTGTCGACGATCGTGCGGAACACCTTCGCCACCGCGTCCGGCGTCGCCGGGCGCGGGGTGTCGATGCGGACGCGGTCGTGCGAGAAGTCGCCGTGCTCGAGGTCGACGGGGGCACCCTTGATGCCTGTCCCGCCGAAGTCGATGCCGAAGGGATGCTGCATGGGCACGACCCTATCGGGGCCGCGCCGCGACGCCGCCACCATCCGGACCGTGGCCGCTTCCGTGCACCTGAGCTGGGCGGGCGGCGAACCCGGTGGTGGACTCCCCGCACGTGCGGGGAGTCCTTCACGTTGTGGGTGTTGCAACGCCCACAAGGAGGCAAAGTCCCCGCATGTGCGGGGACTTCGCCAGGAATGGTGCGACTTGACAAAGCGCGGCCCCTTGTCAAACTAGGTGTACAGATCGTACGGTTCTGTACACCCGACGGCAGGAGGCCCGACATGGCCGGCTACCCCACGCAGGACCGCGGCAGGCTCGCCCCGAGCGGCACGGTGCCCGCGGGCACGACGGAGCTGTGGCGGGACCGCAAGCGCCACCTGTGGCTGATCGGGCTGGTGGTGCCGAGCCTGGCGTTCGTCGGCGTCGGCGGGTACGCCGCCACCGGCGCGAGCGTGTGGCTCTGGCTGGGGCCGATCGTCGTCCTCGGCATCGTCCCGGCGATCGACCTGCTGGCCGGGCTCGACCGCTCGAACCCGCCCGACGACGTGATCGAGGCGCTGGAGGCCGACCGCTACTACCGCTGGATCACCTACCTCTTCCTGCCGATCCAGTACGTCGGCTTCGTCGGCGCGATGGCGGTCATCGGCGGGTGGGACCTGCTCGGCGCGCTGGCCGACCAGCCGCTGTCGACCCTCGACCGGGTCGGCCTGGCGATCTCGATCGGCTGCATCGGCGGGATCGGCATCAACACCGCCCACGAGCTCGGCCACAAGAAGGAGTCGCACGAGCGCTGGCTGTCGAAGATCGCGCTCGCCCAGGTCTGCTACGGCCACTTCTACATCGAGCACAACCGCGGCCACCACGTCCGCGTCGCCACCCCGGAGGACCCGGCCAGCGCGCGCCTGGGGGAGAGCCTCTACCGGTTCTGGCCGCGCACGGTCGGCGGCTCCGTGCGGTCGGCGTGGCGGCTGGAGAAGCGGCGTCTGGCGCGCCGCAAGCAGTCGCCGTGGCGCCTGGACAACGACGTCCTCAACGCGTGGCTGATGACGCTGGTGCTGTGGGGGGCGGTGGTCGCGGGCCTCGGCGTCGAGGTGCTGCCGTACCTCCTCGTCCAGGCCGTCGTCGGCTTCTCGCTGCTCGAGGTCGTCAACTACATGGAGCACTACGGGATGCTGCGCCAGGAGGTCGGTGAGGGCGAGCGCCGTCGCTACGAGCGGGTGCTGCCCAGCCACAGCTGGAACTCCAACAACATCGCGACCAACGTGCTGCTCTACCACCTGCAGCGCCACAGCGACCACCACGCGAACCCGACCCGGCGCTACCAGACGCTGCGCGACTTCGAGGAGAGCCCGGCCCTGCCGACCGGCTACGCCGGGATGATCGTGCTGGCGATGGTGCCGCCGCTGTGGCGCCGGGTGATGGACCAGCGCGTCGTCGACCACCTCGGCGGCGACGTGTCGCTGGCCAACATCAGCCCCCACCGGCGCGAGGCCTACCTCCGGCGCTACGACGCCGCCGGGCACGCCGCCCGCGCCGAGGCCGCCCGTGTCGCCGCGGCGACGGCCGCCGCGGCGCCGGAGGAGGTGCTCGCCGCGCGCTGCCCGGGATGCGAGTACGTCTACGAGGTCGCCGTCGGCGACGAGCACGAGGGCTTCGCCGCCGGGACGGCGTGGGCCGACGTGCCCGCCGACTGGTGCTGCCCCGACTGCGGGGTGCGGGACAAGGTGGACTTCGTGCCGTGCGAGCCGGAGCGCGCCACGTAGGTCCGGCGCGGGGGCTGCCTACACTCGGGCCATGGCCGCCACCCCCACCCGCGAGCGGATCCTCGCGGCGGCCGTCGAGATGACCACCTCGCAGGGCTGGGCCGCGGTCACCATGGCCCGGCTCGCCGACGCCGCCGGCGTGAGCCGGCAGACGGTCTACAACGAGGTCGGCTCCAAGCCCGCGCTCGCGGAGGTGATGGTGCTCGAGGAGCTGGCCCGGTTCCTCGGCGTCGTGGAGGGCGCGTTCGACGCCGAGTCCGACGACCTCACCCGCGCGATCGCCCGCGCGGTGGCCGACGTGCTGACCTACGCCCGCGCCAACACGCTGCTCCACGCCGTCGTCAGCGCGACCCACGGCGCCGACACCGAGCTCCTGCCGCTGCTGACCACCAACGCCGGCTCCCTGCTCGGCACCGCCAAGCAGGTCGTCGGCGCCCGCGTCGCGCCGTACACCCCCGACATCGACCCCGCCCGGCTCGAGCCGACCATCGACATGGTGGTGCGGGTCGTGCTGAGCCACGTCATGCAGCCCTCCTCCTCGCCCGAGCAGACCGGGGCCGACCTGGCCTGGCTCGTCGGGTGCGTCCTGGCCGCTCGATGAGGCCCGGGGCCGCAGCGTGAGCGGCGTCGCCTGGGGTACGCCGACGGGGCGCGGCGTCGTCGCCGCGGCCACGCTCGGGTCGGGGCTGACGCTGCTGGACGGCACGGTCGTCAACGTCGCGCTGCGCACGGTGGGCGACGACCTGGACGCCTCGCTGGCACAGCTGCAGTGGATCACCAACGGCTACTTCCTCTCCCTGGCCTCGCTGATCCTGCTCGGCGGCGCGCTCGGCGACCGGCTCGGCCGGAGACGGGTCTTCATCGTCGGCACCGTCTGGTTCGCGCTGGCCTCGCTGCTGTGCGGCGTGGCGCCGACCGCCGAGGTGCTGATCGTCGCGCGGGTCCTGCAGGGGGTCGGCGGCGCGCTGCTCACCCCCGGCAGCCTGGCGATGATCCAGGGGGCGTTCCGCGCCGAGGACCGCAGCCGCGCGATCGGGGCCTGGTCGGGCCTCGGCGGCATCGCCGCCGCGCTCGGCCCGCTCGTCGGCGGGCTGCTCATCGACCACGCCTCCTGGCGGTGGATCTTCCTGATCAACCTGCCGCTCGCGGCCCTCACCGTCTGGCTGGCGCAGCGGTGGGTCCCCGAGACCCGCGACCCGCGCGCCCACGGCCGCTTCGACGTGCTGGGGGCCGCGCTCGCCTCGCTCGCGCTCGCCGGGACGACCTGGGCCCTCACCGCCGGCGGCGGCCCGGTCACGTGGTGGGCGTCGGGGGTCGGGGTCGTCGCGGCCGTCGCCTTCGTCGCGGTCGAGCGGCGGGTGCGGGAGCCGATGGTGCGCCTCGAGCTCTTCGCCGACCGCACCTTCAGCGCCGCCAACGCGATGACGCTGGTCGTCTACGCCGCGCTCGGCGCCATCCTCTTCTTCCTCGTCCTCCAGCTCCAGACCGTGGCGGGCTACGGCGCGCTCGCAGGCCGGTCTGGCGACCCTGCCGATGACGCTGTGCATGCTCCTGCTCGCCGCGCGAGGGGGCGCGCTGGGGGAGCGGATCGGCCCGCGGATCCCGATGACCTTCGGTCCGGTGGTGATGGCCGGAGGGACGCTGCTGCTCCTGCGGGCCGGGCCCGACACCGTGTACTGGCTCGACGTCGCCCCCGGCCTCACCGTGTTCGGCGTCGGCCTCGCCCTGATGGTGGCGCCGCTGACCGCCACGGTGCTGGCGGCGGCGCCCGACGAGGTCGCGGGCACCGCGAGCGGGATCAACAACGCGGTGGCCCGGGCGGGGTCGCTGCTCGCCGTCGCCGCGCTCCCCGTGTCGGTCGGCCTGGCGGGCGACGACTACCGCGACCCGGCGACGTTCGACGCGGCCTACGGCTCGGCCATGCTCGCCTGCGCCGCGCTGCTGCTGCTCGGCGGGCTGGTCTCCTGGTTCACCATCCCCCGGCGGCTGCGGCCGGAGCCTGCCTAGGCTCTGCCCATGCGTGCACGACCAGGAGCAGGGGCGGGGCTGGTCGCTGCGAGCGCCCTGGCGCTGCTGCTCGGCGGCTGCAGCGAGCGGGTGGCTCCGGTCCCCGACCCGGCACCCGCACCGCCCGGCACCTCCGGGGGGTCGTCCGCGGAGCCGTCGGTGCCGGTCGCCGACCCGGCCCACGCCGTCGACCCGCCCGGTCCCCGCGCCGACCGGCTGTGGAGCGCGGACGTGCTCGTGCAGGGCGACGAGCCCCTCGACGACGCCACCGTCCGGCGGATCGAGAGGCTGCCGGGGGTCGCGCACACCGAGCGCATCGGCCTGGGCCAGGTCAGCCTGGAGAACCGGGTGCTCACCGTGGCCGCGGTCGACCCGGCCGCCTACCGCCTCTTCACGCGGGCCGACGTCGCCGACCTCCAGGAGGCCTGGGACCGCGTCGCCGGGGGCGAGCTCGCGACCGACCGGGCCGTCGCGACGCGGCTGGCCGACGCCGCGGAGACGATCCGGCTGGGCTCCGACGACTCCGCCCCGCGCCTGCACGTGGGGGCGTACGCGCCGCAGGTGCCGACAGTCGACCTGGTCGTCAACACCGCCTGGGCCGGCGACATCGGGATGGACACCGACAACGGCCTGTTGATCTCCACCGACGCGATCACGCCCGCGACCATCCGCGGGCCGCTCCAGCGGATCGTGGGCAGGGACGCCGCGGTCCAGATGCTCGACGTCGCCTCGCGCCTCGGGCTCGACCCCGACGCGCGGCTCACCGCGATCCCCACCGGCGGGACGCTCGGCGACCTCGTGGGCACCTACCGCTACCAGGTCGCCGGAGGCGGGCGGATCACACCCGACCCGGCCTGGGTCGCCGCGCACATCCGCACCGAGGTGGTGCCCCTCCTCGGCAGCGTCACCTGCCACGAGGACCTCTTCCCGCAGCTGCGCGCGGCCCTGCTCGAGGTCCAGCAGCGCGGGCTCGCCGACGCGATCCACCCCGGCGAGTACGCCGGGTGCTACTACCCGCGCTTCATCGCCGGCACGACCACGCTGTCCAACCACTCCTTCGGCCTCGCCCTCGACCTCAACGTGCCGGGCAACCAGCGCGGCACGGTGGGCGACATCGACCGCGACGTGGTGGCCATCTTCAAGACCTGGGGCTTCGCCTGGGGCGGCGACTGGAAGTACACCGACCCGATGCACTTCGAGCTCAGCGAGGTCAAGCGCGTCGGCTGAGCAGCACGGGTGCCGGGCTGGCTAGGGTCGGCCCCATGAAGGCAGTCCAGGTCGTCACGCTCACCGGTCCCGCCGACGTGCAGGTGCGGGAGGTGCCCGCGCCCTCGCCCGGACCGCACGACGTGCTGGTCGAGGTGCACAGCGTCGGGATCTCGTTCCCCGACCTGCTGCTGAGCCGCGGCGAGTACCAGTTCAAGCCCGAGCCGCCCTTCACCCTCGGCGTCGACTTCGCCGGCGTGGTCCTCGACCCGGGGTCACCGGAGTCGAGCGGATTCACCGTGGGCCAGCGCGTCGCGGGCGTGAACCTCCACGGCGGCGCGGCCGAGCAGGTGGCCAACCCGGCCGTCTTCACCTTCGCGCTCCCCGACTCGCTGTCCTTCGACGAGGGCGCGGCGATGCCGATGAACTACCTCACCGCGCTGTTCGCGCTCGAGGAGCGTGGCGGCCTCCGCGACCGGGAGACGGTCCTGGTCCACGGGGCGGCCGGTGGCGTCGGCACGGCGACCCTCCAGGTGGCCAAGGGTCTCGGCGCGCGCACCATCGCCGTGGTCAGCACCGAGGAGAAGGCCGCCTTCGCCCGCGCGGCCGGTGCCGACGAGGTCGTCGTCGGGCCGGGCTTCCGCGACGAGGTGAAGGAGCTGACCGGCGGCAAGGGGGTCGACGTGGTCCTCGACGTCGTCGGCGGCGAGGCGTTCACCGACTCGCTGCGCTGCCTGGCCGAGCAGGGCCGCGTGCTGGTGGTCGGCTTCGCGTCCGGCCAGGGCATCCCCGAGGTGAAGGTCAACCGGCTCCTGCTGGGCAACACCGACGTGCGCGGCGTCGGCTGGGGCGCCTACGCGATGGCGCGCCCCGGCTACATGCAGAAGCAGTGGCACCGCCTCGCGCCGATGGTGGAGTCGGGCATCGTGCGCCCGCCGGTCGGCACGACCTACGACCTGGCCGACTTCGGCACGGCGCTGGTCGACATGGACGAGCGCCGCACCCTGGGCAAGTCGGTCGTGCGGGTGCGCTGACGCCGCCCCGGGCTGGGGTCCGGCGCTAGGGTCGGGCGGGTGACGATCCTCGACGCCGCCCGCGACGGCATGAACCCCGACATCCGCCCCCAGGACGACCTCTTCGGCCACGTCAACGGCCGGTGGCTGGACGAGACGGACATCCCCTCCGACAAGTCGAGCTGGGGCGCCTTCATCGCCCTGGCCGACGACGCCGAGCAGCAGGTGCGCGACATCATCACCGAGCTCGCCGACCGCCCGGCTGCCGACCTCGACGCCGAGGAGCGCAAGATCGGCGACCTCTACGCCTCCTTCATGGACACCGAGGCCATCGAGGCCAAGGGCCTCGCGCCGGTGCAGGGCCTGCTCGACCGCGCCCACGCGGTCGCCGACCTGACCGAGCTGGCCGCCTTCGTCGGGATGTTCGAGCGCATCGGCGGTCCGGGCCTGTTCGGCTCCTACATCACGCCCGACCGGGGCGACGCCTCGCGCAACATCGTCTACCTCGCGCAGGGCGGCCTGGGCCTCCCCGACGAGTCCTACTACCGCGACGACAAGTTCGCCGAGATCCGGGCGACGTACGCCGAGTACCTCACCACGCTGCTGCGCCTGAGCGGGCACGAGGACCCCGAGGGTGCCGCCGCCCGCGTGCTGGCCTACGAGGCGCGCCTGGCCGAGGGGCACTGGGAGGCCGCGCAGACCCGCGACGTCCAGAAGACCACCAACCACAAGTCGCTCGAGGAGCTGCGCGAGCTCTGCCCGGCCTTCGACTGGGTCACCTTCGTGACGGCCCTCGGTGGCACCGAGGAGACGCTGCGCCGCACGATCGTGATGCAGCCCGACTTCTTCGCCCACCTGTCGGTGGTGCTGGAGGAGACGCCGATCGAGACCTGGCGCGACGTGCTCCACGTCCGCGTCGTGCGCAGCTCGGCCCCCTACCTCCCTGAGGCCTTCGTCGAGGCCAACTTCGACTTCTACGGCCGCACCCTCAACGGCACCCCCGAGCTGCGCGCGCGCTGGAAGCGCGGCGTGGACTTCGTCGAGGGCGCGATCGGCGAGGCCGTCGGCAAGGTCTACGTCTCGCGCCACTTCCCGCCCAGCTCGAAGCAGATGATGGACGAGCTGGTCGCCAACCTCGTCACGGCCTACCGCCGCTCGATCGAGACGCTCGACTGGATGGGGGAGGACACCAAGCAGAAGGCCTACGACAAGCTCGACCGCTTCTACCCCAAGATCGGCTACCCGACGCAGTTCCGTGACTACTCCGAGCTCACCATCAGCGCCGACGACCTGATGGGCAACGTCGCCTCCGCCTCGGCGTTCGAGACCGACCGCCAGCTGGAGAAGGTCGGCCAGCCGGTCGACCGCGACGAGTGGCTGATGCTGCCGCAGACGGTCAACGCCTACTACCACCCCGGCACCAACGAGATCTGCTTCCCGGCCGCCATCCTCCAGCCGCCGTTCTTCAGCCCCGACGCCGACGAGGCCGAGAACTACGGCGGCATCGGCGCCGTCATCGGCCACGAGATCGGCCACGGCTTCGACGACCAGGGCGCGCAGTACGACGGCGACGGCAACCTCCACGACTGGTGGACCGGCGAGGACAAGGCCGCCTTCGAGGAGAAGTCGCAGGCCCTGGTCGCGCAGTACGACGCCTTCGAGCCCCGCACCCTGCCCGGTGAGCACGTCAACGGCTCGCTGACGGTCGGCGAGAACATCGGCGACCTCGGGGGCCTGACCATCGCCCACAAGGCCTACGTCATCAGCCGCGGCGGCGAGGCGTCCCTCGAGGAGCGCCGCACGCTGTTCCTCAACTGGGCCCACGTGTGGCGGACCAAGCGGCGCAAGGAGCAGGAGCTCCAGTACCTCACCATCGACCCGCACAGCCCGGCGGAGTTCCGCGCCAACATCGTGCGCAACCTCGACGAGTTCCACGAGGTCTTCGAGACCGTGCCCGGCGACGGCCTGTGGCTCGAGCCCGCCGACCGGGTCCGGATCTGGTGATCCTCCGGTAGCGACGACGTCGCCGCAGGACGGGCCGGGGCGGGCCCGTCCTGCGTCATCCGCCCGGTGGGGACGGGCGGGGGACACGACGCACCGTGTCGGGTGCACGCCGTGACGTGTAGACGTCCAGTGTACGTACGTGGATGTCCTGTTACCAAGGAACGCCGGTGTCCGGCCGCCGACCTCGCCGCTCGGACGGCGTGCCGGCCCCGTCCGGGCGCGCCCGCCGTCGACCCGCGTCGCGCGCGGCTGGGGTTGAATGAGGCCGTGACGATCCCGGGCCACGACCAGTCGACCTACCGCCTGCGCCTGGAGTGGGGCCCGACGGGCGCGGACGCCGTGCCGGCCGACGTCGCGGTCGTGGTCGACGTCTTGTCCTTCACCACCACGCTCACCGTCGCCGTCGAGCGCGGCATCGAGGTCTTCCCCTACCGCTGGAAGGACGCCCGCGCCGCCGAGCACGCGATGCGCCACGGCGCCACCCTCGCGGTCGGGCGCTTCGAGGCGCTCTCGCGCGGCGACGCGCGCCACGTGTCGCTCTCGCCGGCGAGCCTCGCCGAGGTCGAGGGCGTGCAGCGGCTCGTGCTGCCCTCGCCCAACGGCTCGACGATCGCCTTCGCGCTCGCCGACTCCGGGGCACGGGTGGTCGGGGCGTGCCTGCGCAACGCCTCGGCGGTCGCGCGCTGGCTGGCCCCCCAGGTGGCCGCCGGCGCCAGCGTGGTCGTCGTACCCGCGGGGGAGCGGTGGCACGACGACACGCTCCGCCCGGCGGTCGAGGACCTGTGGGGTGCCGGTGCCGTGCTCGACGCCCTCGGGCGCCAGCTCGGCGAGTCGGTCGAGGCGAGCCCCGAGGCGCGGATGGCGGCCGCGGCGTGGCGCGGCGCGGTCGTGCCCGACGACCTGCTCGGGTGCGCGAGCGGTCGCGAGCTGGCCGTCGCCGGCTTCGCCGCCGACGTCGAGATCGCCGCACAGCACGACGTCAGCGAGGTGGTGCCCGTGCTCCGGGGGGAGTCCTTCCTCGACGCCGCGGTCCTCGACGCCGCGCCGGCGCCCCGCCTGCGCCGGGTGGGCGACGACGGGGCCTGATCGGGTCTGGTGCACTGTCGGAGCGACTGCCTAGTGTGACCTCAGCCACACTCGGGTGGCGACGTCTCTCGGAGGTCTCCTGACCATGCACCGTCCCGCACGCACGTCCTCGCGGCTCGCCGTCCTCGGCGCCGCCCTGGCGGGGCTGCTCGCCCCGCTCCTCCTCCAGCCGGCCCAGGCCGCGGCCCCGGTCTACGTCGCCCTCGGCGACTCCTACGCCTCCGGCACAGGCACCCGCTCCTACATCGCCGACGGCACGTCGTGCCAGCGCTCGACGAAGGCCTACCCCAGCCTGATCGCCGCCGCCCGCGGCTACGCGCTCAACTTCCGCGCCTGCTCCGGGGCCCGGATCCCCGACGTCACCGCCACCCAGCTCAGCGCGCTGACCAGCTCCACCAGCCTCGTCTCCATCTCGGTCGGCGGCAACGACGCGGGCTTCGCCGACGTGCTCACCCAGTGCGCGCTGCCGAGCTGGGCCAGCAACTGCAACGGTGCGATCGACGGCGCCCAGGCCTACGTCAACGGCTCGCTCCCCGGGCAGCTCGCCACCCTCTACTCCTCGATCCGGTCCCGCGCCCCCTACGCCAAGGTCGTCGTCGTCGGCTATCCGCGGATCTTCCAGGGCGAGGACTGCAACGCGCTGACCTGGTTCTCCCCGGCCGAGGAGGCCCGGCTCAACCAGATGGCCGACCTGATCAACACCCGCACCCAGGCGGCCGCCGCAGCGGCTGGATTCTCCTTCGCCAACCCTGCCGGCGCCTTCGTCGGCCACGCCGTGTGCGACTCGCCCGAGTGGCTCAACGGGCTGTCCAGCCCGATCTCGGAGAGCTACCACCCCAACGTCCTGGGCCACGCCGGCGGCTACACCCCGGTCGTCAGCGGCGCCGTGGGTGCCGTGCTCGCGGTGACCCCGGCCGTGGTCGCCGCCTCCGACGCCTCGGCCGGCGACCAAGCCGCGCTGCAGGGCCAGTACGCCGCGGCCGACGCCGCCATCGAGCCCGAGCCCGTCGTCGCACCCGACCTCACCACGCCCGAGGTGCGGCGGGCCGCACGCAAGGCCGGCATCGACATCGACCGCTTCGTCGAGCGCACCACCCGCTGACCAGACGCCGGTTCTCCACAAGGCGCCCCGCCCACCCGGGCGGGGCGTCGGTGGCGCTTGGTAGACAGGTCCCATGACGACCGCGACCGGCCCCGCCGCCACCGACCAGGTGCGCGCGGCAGCGCGCGAGTCCGCCGAGCGCCACCTGAAGGCGCTCGTCGGGCGCGACGACGTGTCCCTGCGCGAGGACCAGTGGTCCGCCATCGAGGCGCTCGCGGTCGACCAGCGCCGCGCGCTCGTCGTCCAGCGCACCGGGTGGGGGAAGTCGGCCGTCTACTTCGTGGCCACCAAGCTGCTGCGCGAGGCGGGCGCCGGTCCGACGGTCATCGTCAGCCCGTTGCTGGCCCTGATGCGCAACCAGATGGCGGCCGCCGAGCGTGCCGGGATCCGCGCGGTGACGATCAACTCGACCAACATCGACCAGTGGCAGCCGATCCACGACCAGATCCACGCCGGTGAGGTCGACGTGCTGCTCGTGAGCCCCGAGCGGCTCAACAACCCCGGGTTCCGTGACGACGTGCTGCCGCGTCTGGCCGCCACGTGCGGCCTGCTCGTCGTCGACGAGGCCCACTGCATCTCCGACTGGGGCCACGACTTCCGACCCGACTACCGCCGCCTGCGCACCCTGCTCGCCGAGCTGCCCACCGGGATCCCGGTGCTCGCGACGACCGCCACGGCCAACGCCCGGGTGACCTCCGACGTCGCCGAGCAGCTCGGCGTCCACGCCGACGGCACAGCGGGCTCGGAGGTCCTCGTGCAGCGCGGCACGCTCGACCGCGAGTCGCTGCGGCTCGGGGTGGTGCAGCTGAAGACCCCCGAGATGCGGCTGGCGTGGCTGGCCGACCACCTCGCCGAGCAGCCCGGCTCCGGCATCGTCTACTGCCTCACCGTCGCCGCCACCCAGGAGGTCGCGGGATACCTCCGGGCCCGCGGCCTCGAGGTCGCGGCGTACTCCGGCCAGACCGAGGCCGACGAGCGCCACGCGCTCGAGCAGGCGCTGGTCGAGGGACGGGTCAAGGCGCTCGTGGCCACCAGCGCCCTCGGGATGGGCTTCGACGCCGCGCTCGGCTTCGTGATCAACCTCGGCGCCCCCTCGTCCCCGGTGTCCTACTACCAGCAGGTCGGCCGCGCCGGCCGCGGCACCGACGAGGCGACCGTCGTGCTGCTGCCCCAGGTCGAGGACCGCGACATCTGGGCCTACTTCGCCTCCCTCGGCTTCCCGCGCGAGGAGCAGGTGCGCGAGACGCTGGCCGCGCTCGCGGAGTCCGGCCGGCCGATGTCGACCGCCACCCTCGAGTCGCGCGTCGAGCTCGGCCGCAACCGGCTCGAGTCGATGCTCAAGGTCCTCGACGTCGACGGCGCCGTCCAGCGGGTGCAGGGCGGGTGGGTCGCCACCGGGCAGCCCTGGCACTACGACGCCGAGCGCTACGCCCGCGTCGCCGAGGCGCGCGAGCGCGAGCAGCAGGCGATGCTGGGCTACCTCCGCACCGACGAGTGCCGCATGCGCTACCTCCGCGAGCAGCTCGACGACCCCGAGGCCACCGACTGCGGCCGGTGCGACAACTGCGGCGGCCTGACGCTGTCGACGTCGGTCAGCGACACCGCCGTCGCGGAGGCCGGCGAGCGCCTCTCCCGCCCCGGTGTCGTGCTGGAGCCGCGCAAGATGTGGCCCACCGCGCTGGCCAACCTCGGCCTCGACCTCAAGGGCAAGATCTCCGAGGCCGCCGAGCCGGGGCGGGTCGTGGCCCGCCTGACCGACCTCGGTCACGGCCAGGCGCTGCGCGCGCTCTTCCGCGAGGACACCCCCGACGGGCCCGTCCCCCCGGCGCTGGCCCGCGCGGTGATGGACGTGATGAAGGACTGGTCGGCCGAGTGGTCGTCGCGGCCGGACGCCATCGTGGTCGTCGAGTCCGCCACCCGACCGACGCTGAGCCGTGACCTGGCCGACGGCCTCGCCCGCGTGATGCAGGTCCCGATCGTCGGCACCTGGGCGATCCGCGACGAGACGGTGCCCCCGCGCGCCGGTCAGTCCAACTCCGCCCAGCGCGTGGCCGCCGTGCGTCGCCGCGGCGGCCTCGACGCCGACGTCCCGCCCGGCTCGACGGTCCTGCTGGTCGACGACCAGGTCGCGTCGGGCTGGACCCTCACCGTCGCCGCCGCGGCGATCCGCTCCGCCGGCGCCCGGGCCGTCCTCCCGCTCGCCCTCGCCTCCCAGGGCTGAGCCCCGACGCCAGCCGTTCCGGCGTACCCCTCCCGTCCCTCCCCGCGATATCTGAGGACGTGGTGGGAGGTCACGGTCGTCGGATCCTCCCGTCACGTCCTCAGGTATCGGGCGGCGACATGACAGCGGCCCGCCCTCCGGAGGGAGGACGGGCCGCAGACGTCGTACGCCGGTCGCGTACTCCGGTGGGTCAGTGACCGACCATCACCGTGGGGTCGACCGGGGCGACCTTCTTGCGGGGCAGGAAGGCGGCCGGGATCAGGCAGCAGGCGACGAGGATCGTCGCGACGATGAAGACGGTCGCGAAGGCGTCGGCCATGTCGCTGGTCACGAGGTCCTTGAGGTTGGCCAGCTGGTCGGGGCTGATGCCGAAGCGCTCGAGCACCGCACCCTGGGCGGCCTGGTCGTCGCCGACCTCGGCGAGCGCCTGGCCGGCAGCGACGAACTTCGAGCCCGTGAGCTGGTTGGTCAGGATCACCGAGAAGAGCGCGGTGCCGATCGAGGCCGCGACCTGCTGGGTGATGTTGAGCAGCGTCGAGCCGCGGGCCACGTTGTGCGCGGTCAGCGTCGCGAGCGCGGCGGTCATGATCGGCATCATCGTCGACCCCATGCCGAGGCCCATGATGAACAGGGCGCCCAGGATGTAGGTGTAGGAGGTGTCGGCACCGATCTGGGTGAACATCGCCATGCCGACGGTGATCACGGTGACGCCGACGAGCACGATCTTGCCGGGGCCGATCTTGTCGGCCAGGATCCCCGCGATCGGCATGGTGATCATCGCGCCGACGCCCTGCGGGGCCAGCAGCCAGCCGGTGTCGAGGGTGCCCTCGCCGCGGACCTGGATGAAGTAGAGCGGGAAGAGCAGCGAGGCGCCGAAGAAGGCGATCGCGAAGAGGGTCATCGCGATGATCGCGACCGTCAGGTTCTTGTTCTGGAACAGGCGCAGCTCGACCAGCGGGTGGATGTTGCGCTTGGCCAGGGCCCACGGCACGAAGGCGATGATGAGGCCCAGACCGACGATCGCCGGGATGAGCACGCGGGCCGCCATCGCGGTGCCCTCCTCGGGGATGGAGCTGACACCGAAGAGGAAGAGGGCGAGGCCGGGCGACAGCAGGAGCATGCCGACCCAGTCGAAGGTCTCCGACGGCTCGACGTCGTCCTTGGGCAGCACGACCGAGGCGTAGACGAACGCCGCGATGCCGATCGGCAGGTTGATGAGGAAGATCCAGTGCCACGAGGCGCTCTCGATGAGCGCGCCGCCGAGGATCGGGCCGAAGATCGGGCCGAGCAGCATCGGGATGCCGAGCACGGCCATCACGCGGCCCACGCGCTCGGGACCGGCGGCCCGGGTCAGGATCGTCATGCCGAGGGGCATCAGCATGCCGCCGCCGAGGCCCTGGAGGATGCGGAAGAAGACCAGCAGCTCGAGCGAGTTCGCGGCCGCGCAGAGCACGGAGCCGGCGGTGAACAGGCCGACGGCGAGCAGGTAGAGGCGCTTGGTGCCGAAGCGGTCGGCGGCCCAGCCCGTCAGCGGGATGACGCTGGCGAGGGCGAGGGTGTAGCCGGTCATCGTCCAGGCGACCTCGGCCGCCGTGGCGTCGAACTCCTGCTGGAAGGTGTTGAGGGCGACGGAGACGACGGTGATGTCGAGGATCGACATGATGGCACCGAGGACGACGACCCCCGCCACCATCAGGACGCCCTTGTCGAGCTTGTCGGAGCTGTCCGGCTGGATCCCGCCGGGAGAGGTCTGGGTGCTGGTCACCGTCCGAGGATATTGGTTGACGATGACAACCAGCCAATCGTTTCCGCGCTGGCGTGCGTCACCGTCGAGCGGTCAGGCGCCGTCGAGGTCCTCGATGCGCGCCAGGCTCGCACCTCGTACGCCCTGCAGGTCGCGGGCCACGTCCTCGACGTCGCGCATCACGCGCAGGGTGTTGCGGCAGGTCAGCCGCGCCAGGTCGTCGCCCGACCATCCCCGCTCGGCCAGCGCGGTCAGCAGCGCGGGATAGGTCGACACGTCCTCGAGGCCCGCCGGCAGGGCCTCGACGCCGTCGTAGTCGCCGCCGAGACCGACGTGGTCGATGCCGGCGACCTCGCGGACGTGCTCGACGTGCGCGACGACGTCGGCCAGCGTCGCGGTCGGCGGCGGGTGCTCGGCGCCCCACACCTGCTCGAAGGCGCCGAAGCGCGGGCCGTCGGCCTCCGCGATGCCCTCCGCAGCAGCCGCGGCGACCAGCTCGCGGTGCGCGTCGGCGCAGGCGGCGTTCACGAACTTCGGCACGAACGTCACCATGCACACGCCACCGCCGCGGGCCGTCAGCTCGAGGACGTCGTCGGGCGCGTTGCGCGGGCTGTCGGTCACCGCGCGCGCCGAGCTGTGGCTGAAGATCACCGGTGCCTCGGTCACGTCGAGGGCGGCGCGCATCGTGTCGGCGGACACGTGCGACAGGTCGACCATCATGCCGATCCGGTTCATCTCGCGGACCACCTCGCGCCCGAAGGCGGTGAGCCCGCCGGCGACCGGACGGTCGGTGGCAGAGTCGGCCCACGGGGTGTTCGCGTTGTGGGTCAGCGTCAGGTAGCGCACGCCGAGGCGGTGCAGCTGTCGCAGCGTGCCGAGCGAGCAGCCGATCGAGTGCCCGCCCTCCGCGCCGGCGAGCGAGGCCATCCGGTCGGAGGCCCAGGCCTGCTCGACCTCGTCGGCGCTCGTCGCCCACGCGAGCTGGTCGGCGAAGGTCCGGGTCAGGTGGCGCGCCGCGTCGACCTGCTCGAGGGTCGCGCTCACCGCGGCGTCGCCGGTGAGGCTCGTCGGGACGTAGACCGACCAGAACTGCGCCCCCATCCCGCCGGCGCGCATCCGCGGGAGGTCGGTGTGGGTGGGGGTGCCGCCCGCGCCGACGTCGAGCCGGGCGAAGTCGTAGCCGGTCTGCACCCGTGCCTCCCACAGCAGGTCGTTGTGCCCGTCGACGACGGGGTGGGCGGCCAGCAGCGCGGAGACGTCCATGCCCGCGACGGTAACGGCCCGTCCGGCGCCGCGCGGGGAACTCCGTGTCGGTCCGGGGCGTTACGGTCCTCGTGCCCGCGCACTGCGGGGACAGGAAGCGAGAAGGTGCATGAGCTTCGTCCCGGTCACCGGTCCCGCCAGGCTGCTGGTGGGGGAGCCGCCCCGGGAGGGCTCGGTCGAGTTCACCGACGAGCGCCGCACCATCGTGATGCCGGTCCGCGGCGCGCTGCCCGTGCTGGGCAAGGTCCGCGACCGCGACGACCTGCACCCGTCGGTCGCGCTGCTGGCCGGGGCCGCACTGATGGGCCTGCAGCTGGTGGCGGCGGGTCGCTTCGCCCCCGAGCCCGGCGGTCGCCACTGGCAGGTCGCCGGCCTCGACGCCGACGACGAGCGACGCATCGCCGACCTGGTGCGCGCCCGCGCCCACGACGGCTTCGACACCGCCACCGCCGAGGGCACGGTGCGCGCGATGCTCGACGCGATCGCCGACGCCGTGCCCCGCACCTCGCCGGGCAGCTCGCGCCACCGCGCCCGGTCCGCGACGCCCCCGCCGGCCCCGGTGAGCCCCGACGACTTCAGCGAGCGGCTCCAGCAGCGCATCGCCCGGATCCGCTCGCGCGGGCGCGACGACCGCCCCCACCTCGTCTCGGTGTCCTTCCGGGTCGAGGCCGACGAGGAGGAGCTGGTCGCCGGCGCCGTACGCCTCGTGGTGCAGGTGCACGCGGTCGACAACGCCGCCCACGTGTGCGACGCCGTCGAGCTGTGGGAGGACGCCGGGCCCGACGCCGCCCACGGGTTCGGCGAGCGGGCGCGCACCCACGCTGCCATCGCGCTGCGCTCGGCCGCCGACGCGTGGCCGGTGCTCGACCGGCTCCTCGACCTGCGGGTGCCCGACGAGATCACCCTCGACTCCGACGAGATCCTCTCGCTGCTCGACGACGGCGTCGCCGCGCTGACCGAGGCCGGCCACCAGGTGATGTGGCCGAAGTACCTCGACCGCGACGTCACCCAGCGCGTCGAGCTCGGGCGCCGGCAGGCGGCGGCCCCGCGCGAGGAGGCGCTGCACGACGGGCTCTTCGGTCCCCAGGCCCTCTTCGGCTTCGAGTGGCAGCTCTCGCTGCACGGCGAGGAGCTCACCGAGGACGAGATGGACGAGCTCGCCCGTGCCACGACGCCGATCATCAAGCTGCGCGACAACTGGGTCGCGGTCGACTCGGGCGTCATCAAGCGCGCGCGCAAGCGTCTGATCCGCACCGTCACCCCGGTGCAGGCGATCGCGGCGACCCTGACCGGGGTCGTCGACATCGAGGACGTCCCCTACGAGGCCGTCGTCGGCGCGAGCCTGCTGAAGGTCCGCGAGCGCCTGGCCGCCGCCACCACCGGAGCGCTCGTCGAGGTGCCGGCGGGGCTGCGGGCCGAGCTGCGCGACTACCAGCGCCGCGGCCTGTCCTGGCTGGCCGAGCTCACCTCGCTCGGGCTGGGCGCCTGCCTGGCCGACGACATGGGGCTGGGCAAGACCGTCACCCTGATCGCGCTCCACCTCCACCGCCACGAGCACGGCGCCACCGGTCCGACGCTGGTGGTCTGCCCGGCGTCGCTGCTGGGCAACTGGGAGGCCGAGATCCGTCGCTTCGCCCCCGGCGTCCCCGTACGCCGCCACCACGGCAGCGCCCGCGACCTCGACGACGTGGGCCCGGGCTTCGTGCTCACGACCTACGGCACGATGCGCAACGACGCCGCGCTGCTCGCGGAGGTGCCGTGGGACCTCGTGGTCGCTGACGAGGCCCAGCACGTGAAGAACGCGCGCTCCTCGGCCGCCCGTGCCCTGCGCACCGTCCCGAGCGCGGCGCGGGTGGCGCTCACCGGCACGCCCGTCGAGAACGACCTGACCGAGCTCTGGGCGATCCTCGACTGGGCGATCCCCGGCCTGCTCGGCAGCCGCAACGCCTTCCGCAAGGTCTGGGCCGGTCCGATCGAGTCGGGCCTCGAGCCGACCAAGGCGCGCCAGTTCGCCGACCTGATCGGCCCGTTCCTGCTGCGCCGGCGCAAGTCCGACCCCGGCATCGCGCCGGAGCTGCCGGCGAAGACCGAGACCGACCACGTCCTGGGCCTCACCCGCGAGCAGGTCGTGCTCTACGAGACGCTCGTGCGGGAGTCGATGCGGCGCATCGAGGAGGCCGACGAGGAGACCCGGCGCGGGCTCGTGCTCGCGCTGCTCACCGGGCTCAAGCAGATCTGCAACCACCCCGCCCACTTCCTGCGCCAGACCAACCCCAAGCTCCGCGGGCGCTCGGAGAAGCTCGACCTGCTCGACGAGCTGGTCGGCACCGTCGTCGCCGAGGACGGCGCGATCCTGCTCTTCACCCAGTACGTCGCCATGGCGCGGCTCGTCGAGCGCCACCTCGCCACGACCGGCGTGCCCCACCAGCTGCTGCACGGCGGCACCCCGGTGCGTGAGCGCGAGGCGATGGTGGCGCGGTTCCAGGCCGGCGAGGTGCCGGTGTTCCTGCTCTCGCTGAAGGCCGGCGGCACCGGCCTCAACCTCACCCGCGCCGACCACGTCATCCACTTCGACCGCTGGTGGAACCCCGCCGTCGAGGACCAGGCCACCGACCGCGCCCACCGGATCGGCCAGACCCGTCCCGTGCAGGTCCACCGCTTCATCACCCAGGGCACCATCGAGGAGCGCATCGCCGAGCTGCTGGCCCGCAAGCGCTCGCTGGCCGACTCCGTGCTGGCCCGCGGCGAGACCGCGCTCACCGAGCTCTCCGACACCGAGCTGCGCGACCTCGTCGAGCTGCGGAGCACCGGGGCGCGGCGATGACCCCGCCCGCGGACGGTGCTCAGGCCCTCACCCATCCCCGCCTGCCGCCCCGTCGAGGCGGGGGCACCGGCACGTGGTGGAGCAAGGCGGTGCTGCGAGCGGTGGAGGAGGCGGCGTTCGGCGAGAAGGAGCTGCGCCGCGGGCGCACGCTGGCCCGGGCGGGCGCCGTCGGGGCGATCACCGTCGCCGAGGGCTCCGCGGTCGCGGCCGTCAGCGACGGCGACGACGCCTTCACCGTGGAGGTGACCCTGCCGGTGCTCGACGAGCCGGGGGCGGCGGTCGTCACCGAGCTGGTCGCGGCGGAGTCCGGGCGGGTCGCCGCGCTCCTCGCCGGCCAGCTCCCGCACTCCTTCGTCGAGGCGGTCGAGGAGACCGGCGTCGAGCTGCTGCCCTACGGCGGGGAGCTGGGGTCGGCCTGCTCGTGCGAGTCCTGGCTCGACCCCTGTCCCCACGCGCTCGCGGTCTGGACCCAGCTCGCGTGGCTGATCCAGGTCGACCCGTTCGTGCTCACCCACCTGCGCGGGCTGCCGCGCGAGGTGGTGCTGCGCGAGCTGCACCGGATCACCCGGCCGCGCCACGACCCAGGGTCGGACCGCGGGTCGGGGGCCGGGTCTGACGGTCAGGACGGCGCCGGTGGCTCCGGTGGCTCCGGTGGCCCGGACGAGGTGGACGACCTCGCGGTCGCCGAGGAGGCCGCCGCCCGCGCGGCGCGCCTGATCGAGCAGGGCGTCACCGCCGACACCTGGTGACCCGACGGCGTCGGGGGCGGGCGCCCTCAGAGCGCGAGCGCGCCGTGGGCCATCTCGCGCAGCACCTCGTGGAGCTGGGGGTCGGGGAGCCGGCCGCTGTGCGGGGTGGAGTTGAGCAGCCCGAAGAGGACGTGGGCGCGGGTGCGCGACGCCTCGGAGGTGATCGAGGCGTCGAGCAGGCGGACCTGGTCGGCCCAGACGTCGACGTAGGCGCGCTGGAGGGTGCGGACCCGCTCGCGGGCCTCGTCGGGCAGGCTGCTCCAGTCGCGGTCCTGGACCACGATGAGCGCACGGTGGGCGATCGCGAACTCGATGTGCCACTCCACCAGCGCCTCGAGGGCCGCGCGAGGGCCGTCGGCGCCGGCCACCCGGCGGCGCCCCTGCTCCAGCAGCGTCTCGCTGATCGACACCAGCATCTCGGCGAGCATCGCGTCCTTGGACTCGAAGTGCTTGTAGAGCGCCGGCCCGGAGATGCCGCAGGCGGCACCGAGCTCGGCGACCGAGACACCGTGGAAGCCGCGGGCGGCGAAGAGCTCGGCGGCGATGCCGAGGATCTGCTGACGTCGCGGGGTCACGAGGTCGAGGTTAGTGGTGGTTAACCCGCGCGGCGGCACGCGCCGCAGCGTGGACGCGGCGCGGCGCGGTGTCGCCTGCCAGACGGCGAGCGGAATCACGATGTCCTCCCCGGGAGCCGGGCACGTGTGGCCGCTCCCCCCAGCGGCCACCCGACCCCCACGGTCCGTGCCGGCGCGCAGCAGTCTGTCGAGCCCGGACCCCTCGTGTCAGTGGTGCCAGCACCACTGTGGGCGCCGGACGCGCCGCGCCGGAGGACCGACGGACCGTCCGGGGTGTGGTGTCCGCCCCACCGACGCGGAGGGCTCCGCGTGGCTACGCTGCGGCCATGCCTGCCATCCGCGTGGTCCTCGCCGAGGACGGCGACCTGCTCCGTGCCGGTGTGCTCGCCCTCCTGGCCGGCTACGACGACATCGACGTCGTGGCGACCGCCACCAGCCTCCCCGAGCTCCTCGCCGCGGTCGAGGAGCACCTCCCCGACGTCCTGCTCACCGACATCCGGATGCCGCCCGACTTCACCGACGAGGGGATCCGCGCGGCAGCGCTGATGCGACGCACGCACCCGGAGGTCGGGGTGGTGGCGCTGACGCAGTACACCGACGTGGAGTACGCCCTCGACCTGGTGCGCGAGGGCAGCGACGGGCGGGGCTACCTGCTCAAGGAGCGCGTCGCCGACGTCGACGAGCTCGTCGCCGCGCTGCGCACGGTCGCGGCCGGCGGCTCGGTGATCGACCAGATCGTGGTCGACGCGCTCGTCGCGACCAACGCCCGCAGGCACGACTCGCTGCTCGACCGGCTCACCCCGCGCGAGCTCGAGGTGCTCGCGATGGTGGCCCGCGGGATGACCAACGGCGCGATCGCCGGCGACCTCGTCGTCACCGACCGGGCGGTGGAGAAGCACATCAACTCGATCCTCACCAAGCTCGACCTCCCGGCCGACGCGCCCGTGCACCGGCGGGTCGCGGCGACCCTGGTGTTCCTCAGCGAGGCCGGTGTCGGCGGCGGGGTGTCGCCGCGCCGATGAGTCGGCTGCTGGCCGGCTGGGACGGCCTGGACCCGGCGCTGCAGTGGCTGCTGCGCATCAACCTGATCGCCCTCACCACGGCCACGACCCTGCTCGGGGCGGCGTACTTCCTGGGGTTCCGGCACACCGCCGTCCAGATCGACCTGGCGGTGATGGCCCTGTCCATCGTGGTCATCCTGGTCACGCCGCCGCTCTGCCGACGCTGGGGACCGACCGCCGCGATCGTCGGGCTCACCGTCTCCGCGGTGCTCTTCGCGGTCGGCGGCACGTGGGCGACGCCCAACCTGACCCCGTTGACGGCGCTGGTGACGATGGTGCCGCTGCTGGTCGGCTTCCCCTACCTCTCGCGGCGGTGGATCGGCGCCCTGATGGCGGTCGCGGTGATCGGCAGCGCCGGGGTGGCCGCGCTGGGGGAGTGGCGCCGCGTCGACAACCTCGACGACGCGTGGTGGGTCAACGCCGTCGTGATCGCCTCCTCGTTGCCCGCCGGCGTGCTGGTCGTGGTCTACCTGGTGCGCGACGCCTACGTCCGTCTGCGCGACCAGGCCGACGAGCTGGCCGGTTCGCGCACGCGCATGGTCGAGGTCGCCGACGCCGCGCGCCGCGGTCTCGAGCGCGACCTGCACGACGGTGCCCAGCAGCACCTGCTCGCGATGAGCGTGACCATCGAGCGGGCCCGCAAGGAGCTCCAGGCCGGGCGCACGGAGGGGGCTGCGGCGCTGATCGAGCGGCTCGCGGGCGACAACCGCGACGTGCTGGTCGAGCTGCGCGAGCTGGCCCGGGGGATCTACCCGCCCCTGCTCGCCGAGCGCGGGCTGGTGGCCGCGCTCCAGGCGACCGCGCGACGCTCAGCCGTGCCGGTGACGCTCGACGTCGCCCAGGTCGAGCGGCACAGCCAGCAGGTGGAGGCGGCGGCGTACTTCTGCATCCTCGAGGCGATGACCAACGCGGCGAAGCACTCGGGCGCCGCGGAGCTCCTCGTCGAGCTGCGCGGCCGGCCCCACCTCACCTTCACCGTCTCCGACACCGGTCGCGGCTTCGACCCGGCCGCGGTGACCCGCGGCGGGCTGGTCGGGATGGAGGCGCGCATCGAGGCCGTGGGTGGCCGGCTCCGGATCGAGACGGCTCCGGGACGCGGCACGCGGCTGACCGGGGAGTTCCCGCCACTGGACGCTCAGGGTTAACGATCGCTAACCTGAGGCCGTGCCCGAGCCCCAGACCCCACCGACCATGCGCGAGCTCGTCGACGACCTGCGTGACCGGCTCGCCCGGGTCCGCCAGGGCGGCTCGGAGAGCGCGCGGCGCAAGCACACCGACCGAGGCAAGCTGCTGGTCCGCGACCGCGTCGACCGGCTGCTCGACCCCGGGAGCCCGTTCCTCGAGATCGCGCCGCTCGCCGCCCACGGCATGTACGGCTCGGGCGAGGGCGACGACCACGCCGTCCCGTCGGCGGGCGTCGTCGCCGGGATCGGCCGGGTGTCGGGTCGCGAGTGCGTCGTCGTGGCCAACGACGCGACCGTCAAGGGCGGCACCTACTACCCGATGACGGTGAAGAAGCACCTGCGCGCGCAGGCGATCGCGGCGGAGAACCACCTGCCGTGCCTCTACCTCGTCGACTCCGGCGGTGCGTTCCTGCCGCTGCAGGACGAGGTGTTCCCCGACCGCGAGCACTTCGGCCGGATCTTCTTCAACCAGGCCACCATGTCCGCACGCGGGATCCCGCAGATCGCCAGCGTGATGGGCTCCTGCACCGCGGGCGGGGCCTACGTCCCGGCGATGTCCGACGAGACCGTCATCGTGCGCGGGCAGGGCACGATCTTCCTCGGGGGCCCGCCGCTGGTGAAGGCCGCGACCGGCGAGGTCGTCACGGCCGAGGACCTCGGCGGCGGCGACGTCCACGCGCGCACCTCCGGCGTGGTCGACCACCTCGCCGAGGACGACGCGCACGCGCTCGCCATCGTCCGCTCCATCGTCGACACCCTCCCCCCGGCCGTCCCGGCGCGGGCGCCGGCGGCCGAGGTCGAGGAGCCGCACGAGGCGCCCGAGTCGATCTACGACGTCGTGCCCACCGACACCCGCACCCCCTACGACGTGCGCGAGGTGATCCGGCGCGTGGTCGACGGCAGCCGGTTCCACGAGTTCAAGAAGCTCTACGGCGACACCCTGGTGTGCGGCTTCGCCCGCATCCACGGCTACGAGGTCGGCATCGTCGCCAACAACGGCATCCTGTTCAGCGAGTCGGCCCTCAAGGGCGCGCACTTCATCGAGCTGTGCAACCAGCGCGGCATCCCGCTCGTGTTCCTGCAGAACATCACCGGCTTCATGGTCGGGCGCGAGTACGAGAACAAGGGCATCGCCCGCGACGGCGCCAAGCTCGTCACCGCGGTCGCGTGCAGCGTGGTCCCGAAGTTCACCGTCGTCATCGGCGGCTCCTTCGGCGCCGGCAACTACGGCATGTGCGGGCGCGCCTACGACCCCCGCTTCCTCTGGATGTGGCCCAACGCCCGGATCTCGGTGATGGGCGGCGAGCAGGCCGCGGGCGTGCTCGCGACCGTGCGCCGCGACGGGATCGAGGCACGCGGCGAGGAGTGGTCGGCGCAGGACGAGGAGTCCTTCAAGGCCCCCATCCGCGACCAGTACGAGACCCAGGGCTCGCCCTACTACGCCAGCGCCCGCCTGTGGGACGACGGCATCATCGACCCCGCCGACACCCGCCGCGTGCTCGGCATGGCGCTCGGCGCGACGTCGTACACCCCGATCCCCGAGCCGAGGTACGGGATCTTCCGGATGTGAGACACGCAGTGACGAGCGAGGGACGAGCGCGTCGCGTGCGCGTGGCCAGGTTGAGCAAGCCCCGCGACCGAGGGACGAGGTCGCGACGGGCGCGTCGAAACCGATCGAAGGAACTGACTTGATGAACACACTGCTGATCGCCAACCGCGGCGAGATCGCGCTGCGCGTGATGCGCACCGCCCGCCGCCTGGGGTGGCGCACCGTCGCGATCCACACCGACCTCGACGCGCACGCGCCCCACGTGCGGGCCGCCGACGTCGCGGTGCGCGTCGGCTCCTACCTCGACGTCGACGAGGTGGTCGCGGCGGCGCGGGAGTCGGGTGCGGGCTTCGTCCACCCCGGCTACGGCTTCCTCTCCGAGCGCGCGCCCTTCGCGCGGGCCCTGGCCGAGGCCGGCATCACGCTGGTCGGCCCGACGGGTGAGGTGATGGACGCGATGGGCCGCAAGGACGCCGCGCGTGAGGTCGCGACGGCTGCCGGGGTCCCGGTGGTGCCGTCCTACGGCCTCGACGACGACCCCGCGACCCTCGCCTACCCGGTGCTGGTCAAGGCGGCCGCCGGAGGCGGCGGCAAGGGGATGCGGGTGGTGCGCAGCGCCGCCGAGCTCCCCGAGGCGCGGGCGGCCGCGGCGCGCGAGGCCGCCTCGTCGTTCGGGGACAACACCCTGCTGATCGAGAAGTACGTCGAGTCCGGGCGCCACATCGAGGTGCAGGTCATGGGCGACACCCACGGCACCGTCCTTCACTTCTTCGAGCGCGACTGCTCCACCCAGCGCCGCCACCAGAAGGTGCTCGAGGAGGCGCCCGCGCCGACGATCAGCGCCGAGCAGCGCTCGGCCATCACCGCCTCGGCCGTCGCCCTCGCCCAGCAGTGCGGCTACACCGGTGCCGGCACGGTGGAGTTCCTGCTCGACAACGCGACCGGCGAGTTCTACTTCCTCGAGATGAACACCCGCCTCCAGGTCGAGCACCCGGTCACCGAGGAGGTCACCCGGGTGGCCGGCGCGCGCGTCGACCTCGTCGAGCTCCAGCTCCGCGTCGCGACGGGCGAGCCGATCGGCATCGCGCAGGACGACGTCACGCTCGAGGGCCACGCCATCGAGGCCCGCGTCTACGCCGAGGACTCCTTCCACGGCTTCCTCCCGCAGGCCGGCGTCGCGACCCACGTCGCCTGGACGACCGGCGACGGCGTCCGCGTCGACCACGCGCTGGAGTCCGGGCAGGAGGTCAGCACCTCCTACGACCCGATGCTGGGCAAGGTGATCGCGTCCGGCGCGGACCGCGAGCAGGCGCGACGCCGGCTCGTCGACGCCCTCGACCGCACCGTGGTCGCCGGGCTCACCACCAACACCGGCTTCCTGCGGGTCCTGGCCGACTCCGAGGAGTTCCGCGACTGCACCATCGACACGGCGTGGCTCGACCACCACGAGGTGCCGGCCCCCGACGATGCGGAGGCCCGCCAGCTGGCCGCCGCCGCGCTGGTCCCGCCGACCACGACGGGGCCGTGGCGGGCCGACGGCTGGCGCCTCGGTGCCGATCCCGCACCGGTGCGGGTCGTCGTGGGCACCGAGCTCGTCGACGTACGCCCCGGGCAGGACCCCCGCACCGGGTACGTCCGGGTGACCACGGGCGCCGTCGAGGTCGTGCACCGCGGACAGCGCTTCCTCTTCGACCGGCCCGACCCGTTCGGCGACCACGCCGCGACGGCCGGCGACGGCACGCTGCTCGCGCCGATGCCCGGCACGGTGCTCGCGGTCCACGTCGACGAGGGCACGGCCGTGGAGGAGGGTGAGACGCTGGGCGTGATGGAGGCGATGAAGATGGAGCTCGCGCTCAAGGCGCCCTTCGCCGGCACGGTCACCACGGTCGGCGCTGCGGCGGGCGACCTGGTCACGCTCGGCGCGACCCTGTTCGTCGTCGAGCCGGAGGCCTCCGATGGCTGAGCGCACCCCGGGGCTGCCGATGACGGTCCGCGCCGACGGCCTGCCGTCCGCGGTCACGATCTACGAGGTCGGTCCCCGCGACGGCCTGCAGAACGAGAAGGCGATCGTGCCGGTCGAGGTGAAGGCCGAGTTCGTGCGCCGCCTGGTCGCGGCCGGCCTGCCGGTCGTCGAGGCCACCTCCTTCGTGCACCCGCGGTGGGTCCCGCAGCTGGCCGACGCCGCGGAGCTCATGGCCGAGCTGGGCGAGGCGGGGCGTCACCTGCCGGTGCTGGTGCCCAACGAGCGCGGGCTCGACCGCGCGCTCGAGCTGGGCCTGGAGCACATCGCGATCTTCGGCAGCGCCACGGAGACCTTCGCGACCAAGAACCTCAACCGCACCTTCGACGAGCAGTTCGCGATGTTCGAGCCCACCGTCGCCCGCGCCCGCGAGGCCGGCATGGACGTGCGCGCCTACGTCTCGATGTGCTTCGGCGACCCGTGGGAGGGCGCGGTGCCCGTCGAGCAGGTCGTCACCGCCGGCACCCGCCTGCTCGACCTCGGGGCCTCGCAGCTGAGCCTCGGCGACACCATCGGCGTCGCGACGGCCGGGCACGTGAAGGCGCTGGTGGCGGCCTTCGCCGAGGCCGGGGTGGGCACCGACCGCCTCGCGATGCACTTCCACGACACCTACGGCCAGGCGCTGGCCAACACCCACGCCGCGCTGCAGGAGGGCATCACCACCTTCGACGCCAGCGCCGGCGGGCTCGGCGGCTGCCCCTACGCGAAGTCGGCCACGGGCAACCTCGCCACCGAGGACCTCGTCTGGATGCTCACGGGCCTCGGGATCGAGCACGGCGTCGACCTCGACGCCACGGTCGCCACCAGCACGTGGATGGCCGCCCACCTGGGGCGCCCCAGCCCCAGTGCCGTCGTGCGCGCACTGGCTGGGTGACTGGCACAATCTGCGCCATGAGTCGTGTCGTCCACCTGCACATCGGTGCGCCCAAGACCGGCACGACGTACCTCCAGGACCGGTTGCGGCTCAACACCCACGCCCTGGCGCGGCACGGCGTGACGATCCCCTCCACCCGTCCCGGCCAGTCCGACATGTTCCACTTCCGCGCCGCGCTCGACCTGCTCGACCAGGACTGGGGCGGCACGCCCGGGCACGCGCGCGGGGCGTGGGACGCGATGGTCCGCCGGGTCGGGCGCGCCGAGGACAACGTCGTCATCAGCCACGAGATCCTCGCCGGCGCCGCCCCCGACAAGATCGCCCGGGCGCTCAACGACCTCGCCGACCACGAGGTGCACGTCGTCTACTCCGCACGCGACCTCGGGCGCCAGCTGCCGGCCGCTTGGCAGGAGTCGATCAAGCAGGGTCGCAAGTGGCAGTTCCGCCGCTTCCTCGACCGCTACGAGGCCGGCAAGTCGTTCTTCTTCCGCCAGGCCCTCGACCTCCCGGACGTGCTGACCGCGTGGGGGGCCAAGCTGCCGCCCGAGCGGGTCCACGTCGTCACGGTGCCGCACGACCGCGGCCCCAACGGCGACGAGCTGTGGCTGCGGTTCTGCCGCGCCCTGCGCATCGACCCCGCCTGGGCGCCGCTCGACTCCGAGCGCGACAACCGCTCGCTGGGCATCGCGGAGACGTCGTTGCTGCGCAAGCTCAACCGGCGCCTCGAGCTCGGCGTGTGGCGCGACCCGGTCTACGACGCACTCATCCGCGAGCTGCTCGCCCAGGAGGTGCTGGTCTCCCGCAAGGCCTTCGCCGTGCAGCTGCCCCCGGACCGCTACGACTTCGCCGAGGAGCAGGGCGAGCGGTGGATCGAGTGGATCAGGGCCAGCGGCGTCGACGTGGTCGGCGACGTCGACGACCTGCGCCCGCGCCGCCCCGACCCGGAGGCGGAGTGGCGCAACCCCGACCGCGTCCGCGCCAAGCTGGAGCTCGGCGCCGCGCTCGACGCGCTCACCGTGATGACCCGCGAGGCCGCCGACTCCCGCGCCTCCAGCTCGCTGGGCGGCCGGCTGCGCACCACGGCGCGTCGACTGCGCGACCGTTGACCGGCGAGGTGTCGCAGGGGCGCGCGCACGGCTGGGTCGCCCACCTCCGCGCGGGCGGTACGACGCCCTGGCTGGGGTGGACCGCACCGGCCGACCCCACCGGTCCGCTGCCCGGCGCCCAGCAGCTCGAGCTGCTGCGCCGGGTCAACGCCGCCGCGCAGGGGCGTCCCCGCCCCGGGCTCGCCGACCGGGTCCTCGGCACGCCCGCCGCGGGTCGCGGCAAGGCCGACCTGTCGCTCGTCGGCGTCGACGCCGCGGCGTGGGGTCCCCGCCCGGTCGACCCGGCGTCGCTGGGCCCGCGCGAGCTGCTCCGCGTGGCGAGCGTGCTGCTGGCCGAGGACCTGGTGCGGCTCGGGACCGACCCGACGCCGACGGCGTGGCCCCGCCCGTGGCGACGTCGGCTCCGGCTCGTGGGCGACCCGCTCGTCGTCGCCGGCCACCGCCGCGACCTCGCCGCCCGCGGTCGCCCCGAGGGCGGGCGGCGTCCGGTCCTCGTCGTCGTGGGCGCTCCGCTCGACGAGCTGCTCGCCCACACCTGGACCCAGCGCTGCTTCGAGACCGGCACCCAGCCGTGGGCGGAGTGGCTGCGCTTCTGGCGCGAGCGCGACCAGCTGCCGGCGCGTGCCGACCTGCCGGCGTCGGTCGAGCGGTGGCCCACGCGCCGTCGCTCGGTCCGCATCGTCACCGACCGCGACCGGCTGCCCGGCCAGCTCGGGGTCTCCCACCTGCCGCAGGTCCTCGTCCCCGGCGCCGACCAGGCCGAGCTCGCCCGCCGCGTCGCCGCCGTGGTGGGGCTCATGGTCCCGGCCCCGGAGCGTCCGCCCCTGATGCGCACCCTCCAGCTGCGGATGCCGGGCGGTGGCAGCGCCCCCGTCGCCGTCCCCGAGGGCGAGCAGGAGTGGGTCGCGGCCGCGGCGGCGCGCTCCACCCGCACCCTGACCCGCGCTGGCTACCCTGTCGTCGGCGACCTCGCCGACCTCGCGCCCACCAGCGGGCCGCACCCCGTCCGCGGCGGTGCGTCCGACCAGCAGGTGCTGGACCTGGCGATCCGGATGGTCGCCGACACGACGTGGCGCACGCGCCCGGCAGAGAGGCAGGTGGATCGGTGAGCAGGCGGGTGCTGCTGCACGTGGGCTGCCCGAAGACCGGCACGTCCTACCTCCAGGACGTCCTCTTCCGCAACCAGGCCGTGCTGCGCGAGCACGGCATCCTCTACCCCGCCGACCGCTTCGACGCCCACTTCCTCGCCGCCCTCGACCTGATGACGCTGCCGTGGGGCGGGCTGGAGACCGAGGCCGTCGGCGCGTGGGACTCGCTCGCCGAGCAGGTGCGCGCGTGGGACGGCACCGCGATCATCAGCCACGAGATCTTCGCGCGCGCGACGCCTCTCCAGGTGCGGCGCGCCCTGGCCTCGCTCGGCGACGCCGAGGTACACGTCGTGGTCTCGGCGCGCGACCTGGTCCGCCAGGTCCCGGCGGAGTGGCAGGAGAACGTCAAGCACCGCAGCCACATCACCTACGCCTCGTTCCTGCAGACGATCCGCGACCCCGCCCGCGACTCCCGGATCGGGTCGTGGTTCTGGGCGGTGCAGGAGGTGCCCGACATCCTCGACCGCTGGGCCGCCACGCTGCCGCCCGAGCACGTGCACCTGGTGACCGTGCCGCCGCCCGGGTCCGACCGGGGCGAGCTGTGGCGGCGGTTCTCGCACACGTTCGGCCTCGACGACCTGCCGCTCGACCTCTCCGCCGAGCGGGAGAACCCCTCGCTCGGCGTCCCGGAGACCGCGCTGCTGCGCACCATCAACGAGCGCGTCACCTCGATCCTCGCCCCGCCCGACTACCGCCCGCTGGTCCGCGAGCTGCTCGCCCACCAGACGCTGTCGCGGGGCGTGTCGTCGGCCCGCCTGGGCCTCTCGCCCGACGACCACGCCTGGGTGCGCGCGCTGTCGGCGCGCTGGGTGGAGACCCTCGCCGAGCGGGGCTACGACGTCGCCGGTGACCTCGACGACCTCCACGGGCTCGCCCCCGGCGACTTCGCCGACCCCGACACGACCGGCGCCGAGGAGCTGCTGCCGCCCGCGCTCGACGCGATCGGCGCGCTGCTGGTCGAGGGCGCCCGGCTGCGGGCGGTCGAGGAGCAGCTCCACGCCGAGCTGCGCGAGGCCCGCGAGGAGCTCGACCGCGCCCGCCTCACCCCGTCCTTCCGGGCTCGCCGCAAGGTCGTGACCTCGCTCGAGGACAGCGCGGCCGGACGCGGCACGCTCGAGGTCTACCGCCGCCTGCGCAGGCGCGGCTGAGGCGTGCACCCCAGCCCCTGGCCCGTCCGCGTCGGCGACCTGCTGCTGCGCGACCCGGTGGAGTCCGACGTCGAGGCGCTGCTCGCCCTCCGCAACGACCCCGGCGTCAACCGGTTCATGGTCCACACCCATGTCGACCCCGACGACCTGCGCCGCGAGGTCCTCGCGATGCCGACCAGCCCGACCGAGTTCACCTGCGTGGTCGAGCGCGACGGCGCCGTGGTCGCGATCGGGTTCCTCGACGTGGTCGACGGACCCGGCCAGCCGGGCGCGCCGACGGGCACCGACGGCCTCATCGGCTACATCGTCGACCCACGGCACGCCGGGCAGGGCATCGCGAGCACCACGGCCCGCGAGCTGCTGCGCGCCTGCTTCGACCGGCTCGGCCTGCGCCGGGTCACCGCGGCGGCGTACGCCGACAACCCGGCGTCGGTGCGCGTCCTGGAGTCGGCCGGCATGCACCGCGAGCGCCTCTCGCGCCGGCGCCTGTGGCACGACGAGCTCGGCTGGGTCGACGAGGTGGGCTACGCGCTCCTCGCCGAGGAGTGGGACGGCCGCCCGGCCTGAGGCAGTGCGGCAGGACTCGAACGGTCCTGGGTCAGCGCCGTCGGGCGAGCAGCTCGCGGTCGGCGTAGCGCCCGACCTTCCAGGTCGCGAAGCCGTCGGCACCCGCGCCGACCACACCGCCCACGACCGGGACCCGGCGCCCCACCGTGGTGGCCAGCCGCTTGCCGACGACGCGGGTGACGATGTCGGAGGCGACGACCGAGGCGATGGTGGTGTCGAGCGCGGGGTCGTGCACCGGCGCCGTGGCCAGGGCCAGCGGCGTCGCGGGCAGCTTGCGGGCCATCACCAGCTCGGTGACGGTGTCCTCGCCGAGGAGCAGCGCGAGGACCGCGTTGCGCACCCGCGGGTCGCTGAGGTCGTGCCCCCGCAGGTGCGCGATGCCGGCCGCCATCCGGCACTGGATGATCGCCAGCCCCGTGACGTTGGCCGGGATCGCCAGCGCGGCGGTCACCAGGCCACCGACGTTGGTGGCGAAGCCCTGGGCGCCGGCGATCCGGACGTTGTTCTCGATGACCTCGTGGATCGCGCGCTCGACGTCGCCGTGCTGCTCGCGCAGCTGCTTCTCCGCGGCCACGGCCGCAGGCGCCAGCGGACCGATGCCGTCGATGGCACGGTGCAGCGCCTCACGCACGAACCCGGTGCTCAGACCGGGCGTGAGCTCGGCGATCCGGGGTGCCAGCTGGCGCCCCACCGTCTGCTTCAGGCCCATGGCCCCGATCGTACGGCCGTGCGCCAGCGGCGCTCGCGCCGTGGGCCAGCGCCGCCCCGCGCGGGAGGCGCACGCGCTCCCGGACAGGCAGCGGGACCGGCGCCTCTCATCCTTTGGTACATCGTCACCTGCTCTTCGTGTTGTTCCGCCGTGGCACCCGGCCGCACGCCCTAGCGTGTGACTGCTCCGCGGGGGATGCGTCCACGTCGCCCGCGCCTTGGGACCATCCCTCTAGCGAAAGAAGACGCATGCGCTTCGTGTCACCTTCTCGGCGGTCCGCACCCACGGGTGCGGCCAAGCTCGGTGGGGCCGTCGTGGCCACCACCCTCGTGGCCACCGGCCTCACCGGCCTCACCGGTCTTGCTGGCCTCTCGCCCGCTTCGGCGGCGCCCGCGCCCGACCCCGCCACCTTCACCGCGGGTGTCGGCGGCTACTCCGACTCCGTGCCTGACGGGGCCTGCTTCGTCGACGTGCGCGCCACCGGCGGCGCGGGCGGGCACAACATGGTCGGTAGCGGCATCAGCCAGCCCGACGCCAACGGCGCGGCAGCGCGCATCAGCGCCCGCTACGCCGTGGTCCCCGGTGAGTCCTTCTCCGGCTTCGTCGGCGGCGGCGGCGCCCAGGCCCAGACCGCCGGTGTCAACGGCGGTGGCAACGGTGGCGCACTCACCGGTACCAACAGGATCCACCCCGGCGCAGGCGGCGGCGGCTGGACCTCGCTGCAGCTCGACGGCGTCGACGTCATCGTCGCAGGCGGCGGTGGCGGCTCCGGCGGCGGCCACTCCCTCGGCGAAGGCGCCGGCGGCAACGCCGGTCTGCCCGGCGCCGCCGGAGTCACGGCCGGGTCGGCCGGGGTCGACGGCCGCGACAACCCGGACACCAACATCGTCACCAGCGGCCAGGGCGGCGGCACCGCCGCGCCCGGCGCCGGCGGCACCAACAGCGCTGACGCCGTCCGCAACGGGACCGGCGGCACGGCCCGCACCGGTGGCGACGCCGGACCGGACGACACTCCCGACACCGGCGGTGGCGGAGGCGGCGGCTGGTTCGGCGGTGGCGGCGCTGCCTCCACCCAGGGCAACGGATCCGGAGGCCTCTCCGACGGCGGCGTCACGGGCGCCGGCGGCGGTGGTGGCTCGAGCTACGTCGCCCCGACCAGCCCCGGACTCTCCGGCTTCGCCGTCTCCGGCCTCAGCTCGGCCGCGGTGGGCAAGCGCGCCACCGCGGGCAACGGCCAGGACGGCGACGTCTCCCTCGACTGGGTGCCGTGCGGCTACGACCTGGCCGTCACCAAGAGCGTCGACGACCCCACCCCGGCACCGGGCGACACGGTGACGTGGACGATCTCGGTGACGAACAGCGGCGCCGATCCCATGACGCGTGGCGACATCCTCACCATCGGCGACACCCTCCCCGGCCCCGGCGCCAAGACCGTCACCTCGGTGGCCGTGAGCGGCGGCAGCAACAACCGCGGCCTCGCCCGCGCAGCGGTCAGCTGCGGCCTTGTCGCCGGTGACCCCATGCCCGCGACCGTGACGTGCTCGCGTCCCTACGCCGACACCGTCGCGAGCTCGCTCGACTTCGGCAACCGCGGCATCGACCCCGGTGAGACCGTCACCATCACCTACACCCAGGCCATCCCGGTCGGCACGCCCGGCGGGACGAGCATCGACAACGTCGTCACGGTCACCGACCGTGGCCCCGCCGGCAACAACACCGACGACGCCGGTGTCGTCGTCACGGCTGGTCCGCCGGTCGCCACCGACGACAGCCGCAACACGCCGTTCGACACCCCGGTGACCCTGCCGGGTGCCGGCAACGACAGCCCGAGCGACCCCGGCACCCCGGTGCTGCCCGCCCAGACGGTCTTCACCGACCCGGACGCCATCAACGGGGGCAAGACCCTCGTCACGACGGAAGGGACCTGGCAGGTCAACCCGAACGGCTCCGTGACGTTCACGCCCGCACCCGGCTACACCGGCACCACCCCGCCGGTCGAGTACCGCATCACCGACGCCGCAGGCGGCACCGACACCGCCGACCTGGTCGTCACCGTGCGTCCGGGACCCGTGGCAGCACCCGACACCGAGACCACGCCGCAGAACACCGACGTCACCCTGGACCCGCTCACCGGCGACACCCCCAGCGTCCTGGCCGACGGATCCGCGGGAAGCTGGGACGAGACCTCGGTCGTCTTCCCGGCCGGTCCCAACCCCGGCACGGTGTCCAACAGCGGCAAGACGCTGACCGTGCCCGGCGAGGGCGTGTACACGATCGACCCGGTCACCGGTGAGGTCACCTTCGACCCGGAGCCGCAGTTCACCGGTGTCGCGACGCCGGTGACCTACGAGGTCACCGACAGCAACGGCAACGACGCACGCTCCACGATCACCATCACCGTCGCGCCGATCGTGCCCGTCGCCAACGACGACGCGGCCAACACGCCGTTCGACACCCCGGTGACGCTGCCCGCCGTGGCCGATGACGCCGCGGGCAGCGCTTCGGCGCCGCTGGTCCCCGGTGCCACCGTCCTCACCAGCCCGAACGCCACCAACGGTGGCAAGACGCTCGTGACGCCCGAGGGCACCTGGCAGGTCAACAGCAACGGCACGGTCACCTTCACCCCGGCCGCCGGCTACACCGGCACCACGCCTGCCGTGGAGTACCGGATCACCGACGTCAACGGCGCCACCGACACCGCGCTCCTCACGGTGACGGTCCGACCCGGACCGACGGCCCAGCCCGACGTCGCCACCACCCCCCACGACACCACCGTCACCGTGCCCCTCCTGCCCAACGACACCCCCGGCCAGAACGCCGACGGGACGCCGGGCAGCTGGGACCCGACCTCGGTGGTCTTCACCTCGCCCAACGCCACCAACGGCGGCAGGACGCTGACGGTGCCCGGCGAGGGCGTCTACACGATCGACCCGGTCACCGGCGTCGTCACCTTCGACCCCGAGGCCGGTTTCACCGGGCAGGCCACTCCGGTGGGCTACCAGGTCACCGACCGCAACGGCGGCACCGTGAAGTCCACGCTCACCATCACGGTCGGCCCGGAAGCACCGGTCCTGCCGGCGCCGGCTGACGACGTCGACCTCGTGCTCGACAAGCGCGCGCTCGGCAGTTCGCAGGTCAAGGTCGGTGCGACGGTGCGCTACCAGTTGACGGTCCGCAACAAGGGCACCGACGCTGCGCGCGGCCCGGTCACCCTGAAGGACCCGCTCCCGAAGGGACTCGAGCTGGTCTCCGCCAAGGGCAAGGGTTGGAAGTGCCAGGTCAAGCTGGGTCGCGACACCGTGACCTGCGTGCTGAAGAACGGCCTCGGCGCAGGCAAGAAGGCTGCCCCCGTGATCGTGGTCGCCAGGACCACGGCCTCCGGGACCGGTCGCGTCGTCAACGTCGCGAACGTCCGCGTCGCCGGCGAGCGTGCCCGCTCGAACAACAAGGGCACCGCAGCCATCACGGTCGTCCCGGCACAGCTGCCGTCGACGGGCTTCCGCCTCCGGGCACCGGGAGCGTGATGGCGTGACACACCTGGGACGGCTCTGCGGGAACCTCCGCGCCGTCCTCGTCCACGGGGTCGTGCTGGGCGTCGCTCTTGCGGCGTTCGGCGCGGCCCCGTGGGTCGCGTCCGCCCACGCGGACGCCACCCGGGCGAGGACCGGCTGTGCTCCGACCGAGGGTGGCTTCGCGCCGAGGTCCCTGACCATCGACGGCCTCCTTCGGCCGACCAAGGTCCTCGCCCGCGGCGAGGACCGGTACGGCGTGCCTCAGCCGCCGCCGCTCACCGACCGGGGCAAGTGGCAGCTCGCCTGGGACAAGGCCGCGGGGGTGAGCCCCGGTGACACCAGCGGAGTCGTCCGCCTGACTGCTCACACCTACCCGCAGGACCCTGCCCGCGAGGATGCCGGTGCGCCCGCGCTCGGCAACCTGCTGCTCGCCGGTCTGGGCAGCGGCGCCGTGCTCGCGGTCGAGGGCGCGGGCGGGACACGGCTCTGCTACCAGGTCACCCGCCGCCAGCAGGTCCGTGCCACGGACTCCCTGGCCGGCTACTACGACACCACCGGCGCACCGCGCCTGGCGATCCTGGTCTGCTCCGGGGTCCGCCGCGGCCCTGGGGACTGGAGCCACCGCACCATCTGGTGGGCGAAGCCCCTGGCTCCCTAGTCCGAGGCCTCGCAGCCGCGCAGCCGCTCGCCCGACAGGCAGCGGTCGCGACCGCCGGACCCGTCGAGACGGTCGAGCCCGGGGCCGCCGACGAGCAGGTCGGGCCGACGCCCGCCGGTGAGCACGTCGTCGCCGGCGCCACCGCGGGCCACCACGCGCCGCGCCGAGGAGGCGAACCCGTCGTCCCCCCGGCCGCCGCGGAAGACGGCGCGCACGATCGTCCCGAGGGCCTGCCACCGCTCGATGCCGCTCGTCGAGGCGAGGCGGGCCCCGTCGCGGTCGACGCGTCCCCGCGGGACGTCCACCACGAGCGTGCGCACGGCGCGTCCGCGCGCCGTGGTGATCGTCAGCGTGTCCTCGCCGGACCCGCCGACCCAGGAGGACCGTCCGCGACCGGGCACGGCGACGACGGAGATCCGGTCGTCGCCGGGTCCTCCCTCGACCGTCGTGCCCGGGTCGCTGTCGAGCCGGTCCTTGCCGCCCTGACCGAGCAGCCGCGACCCCGCCTCGGGGGAGCTGGCCCTGAGCCGGTCCACGTCGCCGCCGCCGCGCACCACGTCGGCCCCGCGCTGCACCCACACGCCGTCGCTGCCGGCGCCCGTGGACACCGTGTCGTCACCGGGCTGGGGCACCGGGTCGGGGTCCGGCACGCCGCGGCGCCAGCCCGACGTCGTCCGTCCGGGGCTGTCGGGGGCCACCACGTCGGCACCCTCGCCGGTCCGCACGGTGTCGTCCCCGGCGCCGGCCTCGACCACGTCGCGCCCGGACGTGCCGAGCAGCACGTCGTCGTGCGGGGAGCCGATCACGCCGATCGGCCGGCCGGGAGTCCCGGTGACGATCGTGTCGGTGCCGTCGCCCGTCGCGGTGCCGGCATCGAGGTCCACGTGGACCCCGGTCGGCGCGTCGGCGAAGGACACCTGGTCGACCTGCAGCGGGGTCTCCCAGAACCAGATGTGGTCCTCGCCGTCGCCCAGGTCGACGTGGTCGTCACCGGCGCCCGGCACGAGCAGGTCGCCGTAGTAGCCCTCGTCGGCTGCGTATGGGGCGTCCGCTCCGCCGAAGAGCCGGTCGTCACCGTCGCCGCCGACCAGCGTGTCGGCGCCGCCGAGCCCGCAGACCACGTCGTCGCCGCCGCCTCCGTCGATGGTGTCGTCGCCCTCGGTGCCGACGATGACGTCGTCGCCGGGGGTCCCCACCACCGGCGCCGAGGTCGTTGAGCCCGGCGGCAGGACGACGGTGACGGTCGCGGCCCGGCCGTCGCACGTCGCCTCCACCGCACCGGCCGGAGCGGCGACGCCCATCGGGAGGAGCGTCAGCGCGCCCGTCAGGGCCAGCGTGGTCAGGGTCGTGGTTCGTCGCACGGTGTCCTCCGGTGTGGGCCGGGTGGCTCCCGGTCGGTCGAGGAGGAGACGCCGTGCCGCCGCGATTGGTTGTTCGCTACCGTGCGAATCGTGCCCATCGCCCCCGACCCGACGCCGTGGGGCTTCCCGCACCACTTCACGTGGGACCCCGAGGACGACCTGGTCGCGCTGGGCGCCGACCTCGAGGCGGGCACCCTGCTGACCGCGTACTCCCTCGGGCTGTTCCCCATGCCGGTGACGCTGGAGCGCGAGGAGCTCGGGTGGTTCTCCCCGGTCGAGCGCGGGGTGCTGCCGCTGGGGGAGATGCGGGTCTCTCGCTCGCTGAGGCGCTCGGCGCGCACCTTCGAGATCAGGGTCGACACCGCCTTCGACGAGGTGGTGGCCCTCTGCGGGAGCCCGGACCGGGCCGACGGGTGGATCACGCCCGCCTTCGCCCGGGCCTACGGGCGCCTGCACCGCCTGGGGTGGGCGCACTCGGTGGAGGCCTGGCGCGAGGACCGGCTGCTGGGCGGCCTCTACGGCGTCAGCATCGGAGGGCTGTTCGCCGGGGAGTCGATGTTCCACCGCGAGCGCGACGCCTCGAAGGTCGCGCTGCTGGCCCTGGTCGAGCTGCTCAGCGACGAGCACGCCGAGCAGCGCGTCCTCGACGTGCAGTGGCAGACGCCCCACCTGGCCTCGCTCGGGGTGGTGCGCCGCTCGCGCGAGGAGTACCTCGAGGCGCTCGAGCGCTCCCTCGACCTCCCGCTGCCGGCGGCCCTGCGAATGGACGATTGAGGCGCGCCACGACAGGGTAGGCACCCTGCGACACGGAGGCGCGACCGCGCGTCCCGCGAACAAGGGGGAACCCCATGACCGCCCGTACCCGCCTGACCACCGCCGGTGTGGTGCTCCTCGTCGGCGCGGCGACCGCCGCCTGCGGCGGGGGAGCCAGCGGCGCCCCCGAGTCCGCGTCGAAGGACGACTTCTGCTCGGCCCAGACCAGCCTGTTCACCAGCCTCGACATCGACGTCAGCGACCCGCAGGGCGGCCTGCCGTCGGAGAAGAAGCTGGCCGAGGCGATGCACACGTGGGCCGACAAGCTGGAGGAGGTCGGCACGCCCGAGGGCATCTCCGACGACGCGCGCAAGGGGTTCGAGGAGACCGTCAAGGCCGCGAACGACGTCTCCGAGGAGGACCTGAAGTCCCCCGACCTCGACTCCCTCGAGGCCGACATGTCGGACGAGGCGAAGAAGCAGGTCGAGGCCTTCTCGACCTACGTCAGCGACACCTGCGGCTCGATGTTCGGCGACCTCGAGACCCCGGAGGTCCCCGAGGCGGGCTGACCCCCGCCGGGGCAGTCGCGCCAAGGTGCAGCCCGACCGTGGCTCCGCGGGTACGATCGGAGTCACGGTCGACTGACAGGGGGAGGGTGGCCATGCCGATCACTCGCGAAGGCAGGATCTGCTCGTTCTGCGCGACCCCGGGCGGTCCCGGCACCGACCTGCCGCTCGTCGGCGGTCTGGGAGCCCAGATCTGCGTCCCCTGCGTCGAGCACTTCCACGAGATGGCACACGACCCGGCCCGCGTGGCCGCCTCGCGGCGCGCGATGCCGTGGGAGACGATGGACGAGACCGCGCTGCTGGCGACGCTGCCGCAGATCCTCGCCTCGGCCGAGCAGAACGCCTCCTTCGCCCAGGAATGGGTCGACATGCTGCGCGGGCGCGGCGTCACCTGGGCCGAGGTCGGCCGCGTGCTGGGCGTCTCGCGCCAGGCGGCCTGGGAGCGCTTCACCAAGAAGCCGGCCCGAAAGACCGTATCCGCGTGACCCGACGGCTCGTGTCAAGGTACGCTTGACGCGAGTTGGTCGGGCTGTCACGGGGGTGAGCCCGACCAACTTCCATGTCCGGGCCCGGTCCCCCTACTTCAGCAGCCGCGACATCCGCCGGTCGGCCAGCGGCTTCCCGCCGGTCTGGCACGTCGCGCAGTACTGCAGGCTCGAGTCCGCGAACGACACCTCGCGCACCACGTCCCCGCAGACCGGGCAGGTCTGCCCGGTGCGGCCGTGCACCGCGAGGTTGCTCTTCTTCTCGCCCTTGAGCTCGCTGGCCGCGAGCCCGCTCGAGCGCGCGACCGCGTCGCCCAGGGTGGTGCGGATCGCGTCGAACAGCGTCTGCAGGTCGTCGTCCTCGAGGCTGCTGGCCGGCTTGAACGGCGACATCCGCGCCGCGTGCAGGATCTCGTCGGAGTAGGCATTGCCGATGCCGGCGATGATCGACTGCATCCGCATGACGCCCTTGATCTGCTTGCGGCCCTCGGCCTGCAGGATCCCCCGCAGGGTCTCCAGGGTGAAGTCGTCGGAGAGCGGGTCGGGTCCCAGGCGGGCGATGCCCTCGACCTCCTGCGGGTCGCGCACGACGTAGATCGCCAGGCCCTTCTTGGTGCCCGCCTCGGTGATGTCGAGGCCGGGGTGCACGTCGAGGTCGGGGTCGTCGATGACCACCCGCGCGGCCAGGGGGTTCTTGCCGCCGGGTCGCGGCGGCAGCGCCGGCACCTCCTCGCGCCAGCGGATCCAGCCCGCGCGCGCCAGGTGGATCACCAGGTGCACGCCGCTGGCGTCGATGTCGAGGAACTTGCCGTGGCGGGTGACGGCATCGACCAGCGTGCCGTGCAGCGCCTGCAGCGGTGGGTCGAACGTCTTCAGCGCGCTGAACGCGGCCAGGTCGATGCGGCTGATCGCGCGGCCGACGAGGCGGCCGCGCAGGTCCTGGGCGAGGGCTTCGACCTCGGGCAGCTCGGGCACAGAGGAGAGTCTAGGCAAGACCTTGTGGGCGGGGTCACAATGGAACATGGCCCAGCAGCGCACTCCTCGCACCGGGGCGGTCTTCCTCGACCCCCGCGGTGAGGACCGCTCGCTCCGGGTGACCTGGCACCAGGAGTCGCAGCTCGTGGTGCTCTCGCTGTGGCGCGACAACGTCTGCGCCGGCACGTTCCGCCTCGACGCCGACGAGGTGCCCGACCTGATCGCCCTGCTGCGCCGCGGCCTCGACGAGGCCTACGACACCGCCCGCGAGCGGGTCGCGCGCGTCCACGCCCCCGAGGCCGGCTGACGCCGCCTACTTCCTGGCGCGCCACTCCCGCTCGAACGGAAGCCGCCAGGCGTGCGGCGCGACGAGCTGGTGGATGGCGTTGGGCCCCCAGGTGCCGGGGGCGTACGGCTTCACCGGCGGCGGGTCCTCGAGCAGCGCGCGCGAGCGGTCCCACAGCGACTCGATGCCCTCGGCGGTGGTGAAGAGCGTGTGGTCACCGCGCATCGCGTCGAGGATCAGCCGCTCGTAGGCCTCGAGCACGTCGCCGGCGGCCTCGGTCTCGCCGGTGGAGAACTGCATCGAGAGCTTCTGGAGGCGCATGCCGGGGCCCGGGCGCTTGCCGTAGAACGACAGCGACACCTTGGACTCGTCGGCGAGGTCGAACGTCAGGTGGTCAGGGCCGGCGGAGCCGACGCCGGAGTTGGCGGGGAACATCGAGCGGGGCGCCTCGCGGAACGCGATCGAGATGATGCGCTGGCCCTCGGCCATCTCCTTGCCGGTGCGCAGGTAGAACGGCACGCCGGCCCAGCGCCAGTTGTCGAGCCGGGCCTCGAGCGCGATGAAGGTCTCGGTGTCGGAGTCGGGGGAGACTCCGGGCAGCGAGGTGTAGCCGGTGAACTGGCCGCGGACCACGTGGCGCGGCTCGATCGGGAGGAGGGAGCGGAACACCTTGTTCTTCTCCTCCGAGATCGCGCGCGGCTCGAGGGCCGTCGGCGGCTCCATGGCGACGAAGGCGAGCACCTGGAACAGGTGCGTGACGACCATGTCCTTGTAGGCACCGGTCGACTCGTAGAAGTTCGCGCGTTGGTCGAGGCCCAGCGTCTCGGGGATGTCGATCTGCACGTGGTCGATGAAGTTGCGGTTCCAGATCGGCTCGAAGAGCCCGTTGGCGAATCGGAAGGCGAGGATGTTCTGCGCGGCCTCCTTGCCGAGGAAGTGGTCGATGCGGAAGACCTGCGACTCGTCGAACGTCTCGTGCACCTTCGCGTTGAGGTCGATCGCACTCGCCAGGTCGGTGCCGAAGGGCTTCTCCATCACCACGCGCGAGCGGCTGACCAGGTCGGCGTCGCGCAGCATGGTGATCACCGGGAGCGCGGCCTTCGGCGGCACCGACAGGTAGTGCAGACGACGCACGCCCTCGCCGAGCCCCTCCTCGGCGCGACGGACCGCGGCCGCCAACGCCTCGGGTCCGGCGGACTGCGGGACGTAGGACAAGTTGTCGTCGAAGGTGTCCCACTGCTCCGGCGTGAGCTCGTGCAGGCCGAACTGCTCGACGGCCTCGCACGCGAACTCGCGGAACTGGGCGTCGTCCATCTCCTCCAGCGAGGTGCCGACGATGCGGATGTCGGGCGCGAGGTCGGAGAGGACCAGGTGGGCCATGCCGGGCAGCAGCTTGCGGCGCGCGAGGTCGCCGGTGGCACCGAAGAGCACGATCACGTGCGGGTCGACCCGCTCCTGCGCGTAGCGCGAGGAGGAACGTGCCTCGGCGGGGTAGGAGATCGTCTGGGGCGGAGGTGGCAGGGACGGATCGGTCACGGCTCGATCGTGGCACCGATCCGGTGACTCGCCGAGTATCACGACGTCTAGGGAACTCCGTAGATTCCCCGATAGCGTCCGATCATGGACCCGATCCGGAACCCGTACGCCCCCGGCGCGGGCCAGCGCCCGCCCGAGCTCGCCGGACGCGACGAGCAGCTCGCGGCGTTCGACGTCGTCCTCGAGCGCGTAGCCAAGGGCCGCCCCGAGCGCAGCCTCGTGCTCACCGGCCTGCGCGGCGTCGGCAAGACGGTGCTGCTCAACGCGCTGCGCGGCACCGCGGTCCGCAAGGGCTGGGGGACCGGCAAGCTCGAGGCCCGGCCGGGCCAAGGCCTGCGGCGTCCGCTCAGCAGCGCGCTCCACCAGGCGGTGCGCGAGCTCGGCCACCGCGACGAGGAGTCGGTCGACCACGTCCTCGGCGTGCTGAAGTCGTTCGCCCACCGCGACGCCGGGACCGGCGCGAGGCTCAAGGACCAGTGGAGCCCCGGCATCGACGCCCCGCCCGTGCGCGGGCGCGCCGACTCCGGCGACATCGAGATCGACCTCGTCGAGCTCTTCACCGACCTCGGCGGGCTCGCCGCCGACGTGGGCAAGGGGGTGGCGGTCTTCATCGACGAGATGCAGGACCTCGGTCCCGACGACGTCTCCGCGCTCTGCGCGGCCTGCCACGAGCTCAGCCAGTCGGGGCTGCCGGTCATCGTGGTCGGTGCCGGCCTGCCGCACCTGCCGGCCGTGCTCAGCGCCAGCAAGTCCTACAGCGAGCGGCTCTTCCGCTACCAGCGCATCGACCGGCTCACCCGCGACGCCGCCGACCGCGCGCTGGAGGCGCCGGCGGCCGAGGAGGACGCCGGCTTCGAGCCCGACGCGCTCGCCGCGATGTACGCCGCCACCGGCGGCTACCCCTACTTCATCCAGGCCTACGGCAAGGCGGTCTGGGACCTCGCCCCGCGCACGCCGATCACCGTCGACGACGTGGCGGTCGCCGCGCCGGAGGCCGAGTCGGAGCTCGCGGTCGGCTTCTTCGGCTCCCGCTACGAGCGCGCCACCCCCGGCGAGCGCGACTACCTGATGGCGATGGCCGACGTGGCCGCGTCCCAGGCCGAGGGCGCCGAGGGGGGCGCCGACGTCGACGGCGGCGCGGTCCTCAGCGCCGACGTCGCCGCCCGGCTCGGCAAGAAGCCGCAGTCGCTCTCGCCCGCGCGCGACTCGCTGCTGAAGAAGGGCCTGGTCTACTCCGGCGAGCGCGGTCGGATCGCCTTCACCGTCCCCCACTTCGGCCGGTACCTCCGCGACCGCGGTTAGGGAGTGCAGGAGGAGGGCTACGAGCGGATGCTCCCGGTGGTTGAGGTGCGAGCGCAGCGAGCCTCGAAACCCACGCCCTGGTGGGGTCTCGAGGCTCGTCGCTGGCGCTCCTCACACCTCGACCGGCGAGGCAGCCGGTCGGCCGGGGATCACTCCAGGGCCGTGCGGCCCGGATTCAGGCGGGCGGGACGCGGAACTCGCGCGGCAGCTCCTCGAGCAGCCGCAGCCAGAGCTCGGCGGCGGTGGGGTACGACGCCACGGCGTGGCGCAGCACGTGGACCGGGACGTCGCCGACGATCGCGACGGTCGCTGCGTGGACCAGCTCGCCGGCCTCGACGCCGACGAAGGTGGCGCCGAGCAGCAGCCGGGACTGCGCGTCGACGACGATCTGGGCGTCGCCGACGACGTGGTCGCGGAGCAGGCCGGTGCCGGCGGCCGACGACGTCGGGACCTTCGAGACCACCACGTCGTGGCCGGCGTGGCGCGCCTCGGCCTCGGTCATCCCGACCGCGGCGACCTCGGGCTCGGTGAACACCACTTGCGGCACGGGCGCCTCGCGGTCGGGTTCCCACGCCACCTCGCCCGCGGCGGCGGCCGCGATCCGCGCGCCGACGACCCGCGCCTGGTGCTTGCCCCAGTGGGTGAGCGGCGGACCGCCGCTGGCGTCGCCGACGGTGTGCAGCCACTCCGGCAGCCGCCCGCCCGTCACGTCGTCGGGCGTGAGGTCGACCGCGTCGAGCCCGACGTCGTCGAGGCGCGGGGAACGACCGATGGCGAGGAGCAGCTCGTCGGCCTCGAGGTCGCCGGTGGAGGTGGTCAGGGTGACGGTGCCGCCGTGGAGACGGCCGGTGCCGGTCGCCTCCGCGGCCTCGCGGCGTACGCCGGTGACCTCGACGCCGAGCTGCACGGTCACGCCGCGCTCGCGCAGGCCCTCGAGCACCGCCTGGCCGGCGAAGGGCTCGACGCGGCCCAGCAGCCGACGGTCGCGGACCACGAGGGTGACCTGTGAGCCGAGGGCGGTCATCCAGAGCGCCGCTTCACAGGCGACGACGCCGCCGCCGACGATCACGAGCCGGTCGGGCACCTCGACGACGCCGGTGGCGTCGCGGGAGTCCCACGCCTGCACGTCGGCGTAGAGGTCGGGCACGCGGGCCACGCTGCCGGTCGCCAGCACGACGGCCTGACGGGCGTGGACGCGGGTCGTGCCCTCGGAGGAGACCACCTCGACGGTGCGCTCGCCGACCAGCCGGCCGTGGCCGCGCAGCACGGCGAGCCCGGCGCCCTCGGCCCACGAGGCCTGGCCGGAGTCGTCGTAGTGCGACACCCAGGTGTCGCGTCGCTGCAGCAGCTCCTTCGCGTCGACGTGGGCGGTCGCGACGCCCGGCAGGTCGCCGGTGATGTCGGCGACCGCGACGGGGCGCAGCAGCGCCTTGCTGGGCATGCACGCCCAGTAGCTGCACTCGCCGCCGAGCAGCTCGCCCTCGACGATCGCCGCGGTCATGCCGGTGCCCTCGACGGCGTACTGGGCGGCGTTCTCGCCCGCCGGGCCGCCGCCGATGACGACGACGTCGTACTCCCTGGTCTGGTCCATGGCCCGACCCTACGGCGCCGTGGGCTGGACGTCCCTTGCCGGTTCAACTAAAATTCATAGCGAGGGGAGTACCCCATCCAACATCCGTCGGTCAGTACGGTGCCTCGACAGGCACCCCGACGGAGACCGCGTTCGCTGCGGTGGGGGAGACCTCAGGAAGCCCATCCTGAGGAGACCCATGTCGTCCATCGCGTCACCCACCCTGTGGTTCATCACCATCGGCGTGGTCATCGCCCTGCTCGTCGTCGACTTCATCGCCACGCGCAAGCCGCACGAGGTGTCGATGAAGGAGGCCGTCGCGTGGTCGGCGTTCTACGTCGCCCTGCCCCTGGCCTTCGGCCTCTACGTCTGGTCCGCCCACGGCGGTGACCGCGGGCTGGAGTACTACACCGGCTACCTCGTCGAGAAGACGCTCAGCGTCGACAACCTCTTCGTCTTCATGCTGCTGCTCGCGGCCTTCGCGGTGCCCGAGGTGCTCAAGCAGCGGGTGCTGCTCTACGGCATCGTCGGCGCGCTGGTCCTGCGCGGCATCTTCATCGTGCTCGGCGCCGCCGCGCTCTCGCGCTTCGACTGGGTCTTCCTGGTTTTCGGCCTGGTCCTGCTGGCCACCGGCGTCAAGCTGCTGCGCGACGCGATCAGGGGCGACGAGCACGAGGTCGAGGTCGCCGACATGCGCGTGGTCAAGCTGATGCGGCGCGTCATGCCGGTCAGCGAGGACTACGACGGCGCGAGGCTGACGGTCGTGAAGAACGGCGCCCGCGCGCTCACCCCGTTCGCGCTCGTCACCGTCGCGGTCTTCGCCACCGACGTGGTCTTCGCCGTCGACTCCGTTCCGGCCGTCTACGGCATCACCGGCGACCCCTACCTCGTCTTCGTCACCAACGCCTTCGCCCTGCTCGGCCTGCGCGCGCTCTACTTCGTGCTCGAGGGCGCGCTCGGGGCGCTGGAGCACCTGTCCTACGGGCTGGCCGCGATCCTCGGCTTCATCGGCGCCAAGCTGGTCCTGCACTGGGCCCACCTGGTGTGGCCGTCGGTCCCCGACGTGCCGACGCTGATGTCGCTGTTCGTCATCATCGGCATCCTCGCGATCACCGTCACGACCAGCCTGGTGGCCAACAAGCGCACCAGGGCGGCCCGCCCCGACGAGGTCGACGAGAGCGTCGGCACGCACTGACGCCGCTCGCGTCACCGACGGCGTACGTCAGCACCAGCGGCGTACGCCGTCGGGCGTGAGGTCGCGGTCGCGCAGCACGACCGCGAGCAGGTCGCCGACCTCGGTGCAGGTGCGCGCGAAGTCGCGGGCGCGGTACTCCACGAGGATCACCTGGTCGCCGTAGACGTCGGTGTAGGCGTCGCACTCGTCGTAGCGCCCGCACTCCTCGGCCACCGCGAAGTCGAAGCCGACGCGGGTGCCGTCCCAGCCGGCCCGGTTCTTCTGGCCGGCGGCCAGGCCCGCGTCGTGGGCGGCAGCCGTCAGGAGCCGTGCGTACGCCGTTGCGTGCCGTGCGCGCAGCAGGCCGTGGCTGCGGGTGAAGGAGTCGAGGTTGTCGTACTCGACCGCGTCGAAGCCGTCACGTGCGCAGCCGGCGGTCCACCGGCCGACGATCCGCGCGAGCCGCTCCCGTTTGGCGGCGGTGCGGATGTCGAGCAGCCACTCTCCCCACGCCTCGTCCTCCACGAGACGTCCGCGGGCGTCCTGCAGGAGCAGGCCCCGGCGCGCGGTCCAGAAGCGCCTCGCGTCGGGCTGGGTCTGGAAGCCGTTGACGTAGCAGACGTTGTAGGCGCCCGGGGCGGGCGTCTCGGTGCGGTCGCGCACCACGATGCCGACGTTGTCGGGGACGTACGCCGGGCCGCCGAGCTGGTAGTCGACGTCGGTGCCGGTGGGCAGGGCCGTCGGCTCGGCGGCGTCCGTACCGACCGCGGCCGGGACGACGAGCAGTCCGGCGAGGACTGCGGCGAGGAGTGCGGTGAGCAGTGCGGTGAGGAGGCGGCGCACGGCGTCAGTCGACCGTCAGCATGGTCGCGCCGAGGCCGATCATCATCGTGCCGCCGGTGGCGCTGAGCGTGTCGAGGCGGGTGGGGCGCCGGGCGAACCACGTGCGGGCGGCGCCGGCGGCGATCGCCCAGAGGCTGTCGGAGGCCATCGCGAGCACCCCGAAGACCAGCCCGAGCAGCATGGTCTGGGCGGCCACCGCGCCGGTCGGGTCGGTGAACTGCGGCAGGAAGGCCACGAAGAAGACGATCGTCTTGGGGTTGGTCGCGCCGACCGTGAAGCCGATCCGCACCGGGTGGCCCCGGCGCACCGGCGTCGCGGTCGCCATCGCGACCCGCGCGTCGGCCCGGTGCCGGATGGCCTGGACGCCGAGCCAGATGACGTAGGCCGCGCCCAGCAGCTTGACCACGGTGTAGGCCGTCGCGCTGGCCGCCACGATCGCGCCCAGCCCGACGGCCACCAGCACGACCTGCGTGACCAGGCCCAGCGCGTTGCCGACGACCGACAGCAGCGCCTCGCGCCGACCGACGGTCAGCGCGCGCCCGATCGTGAACAGCAGGCTCGGCCCCGGCACCTGGATGAAGAGGACGGAGGCGACGAGGAACGCGACCCACTGGCTCGATGACGGCATGACCCCAGTGTGGGGCACGCAGGCGTGATCGCTATCCCGTTCCGGTGGGCTCCTCGCGCCTCGACCGGCGAGGACGCGACGTCAGCAGCCGCAGGAGTAGTAGGTGATGTCCCAGTGGTTGCTCTCGCGGGCGTAGACGTTGCCGGACGGCGCGGTGTAGAGCGCCGCGCCGTCGCTGCGGGTCCCGGAGTAGGAGTAGTGGCCGGTGATGTAGCCCGTGACGCAGCTGGTGGGGCTGACGTCGACCTTGTAGCCGTTCCAGTGGCTGTAGGTGCCGGACGCGTGGCCGGTCTCGGTGCCGCCGGTGATCGTGATGGCGCAGCCGCTGATCGACCGGAAGGTCCTGATCCCGCTCACCGTCTCCTGGTTGATCTGGTCGTAGGAGGTGCAGGTGGCGACGTTGCGGTTGGTGCAGCCGCCGCTGGAGACCCGGGAGATCCCGGCGGCGGAGAGCTGGCTGGCCGCCTGCGCGTCGGTGAGCTTGGTGACCGCGAAGGACGGGCCGGCCAGGCCGGCGACCGCGGCGAGGGATCCGGCGAGGGCCAGGGCGGCACGGGTCGCGTGGCGGGCGTGGGGGGCGTGGTGGCGCATGCGTTGCTCCAGACGTCGTGGCGAGACCCCCGATGGGCTCGCCCCTGCCCCCACTCGAACCGATCGGCCCCCGCCCGGTCAACCCCCGGGCTGCGTGCGACCCGCGCCGCAAATCGGGTCGCGGCCCACGTGAGTCTCTGGGAGACTCACCCGTGAGGGCGCCGTCCAGCGCCCAGCCCACGCGTCGGCCCCGGTACGAGCGAGGTGGCGAAGGGGAGCAGATCCTCGGGCGGTCCATCCATGTGATCTGACGACGCCTGCTGCATCGGCGCACCGGGGGCGCGACGCAGCCGAAGGTGATCGACGATGACGAAGGACAGCGACCTCAAGCAGGTCGTCCGCGCCCGGATGGCTCAGACCGGTGAGACCTACACCGCCGCACGTGCGGCGGTGCTGAGCACGCCGGACCCGCGCCAGGAGGCGTACGCCGCCGCCCGGGCGGAGCAGGAACGACTCGTGGGGCGGCTCTTCAGCGAGGGCCGGATCGACCGGGTCCCGGCGAAGCGCAAGGTGCGCGCGGCCCTGCTGCTCGAGGTGCTGAGCCGGTTCGAGCCGGGACGCACCTACACCGAGCCGGAGGTCAACGAGGTGCTCCGGGCGGTGCACGAGGACGTGGCCTACCTGCGGCGCGAGCTGGTCAACTACCACTACCTCGAGCGCGCGGACGGTCGCTACCGCACGGCGTCCGGCGCCCCCGAGCGGCTGCCGCACCAGCACCAGGAGATCCCGGCGTGGGAGGCGCACTGGCTGCCGGGGTTCCTCGCCGGACCCGGCCACGCGGGGTCTGGTCACTGAGCGGTGGAGCGGGCAGGCTGGACCCATGGCCGACACCGTGTCCGAGGGCATCGACCCCACCGTCCCGCCGTCCGGACCCGGGTGCGTCGAGTGCGACGCGTCCGGCGGCTGGTGGGTCCACCTGCGGCGCTGCGCGCAGTGCGGTCACGTCGGGTGCTGCGACAGCAGCCCGTCGCAGCACGCCACCGCCCACTTCCGTGGCACCGGCCACCCGGTGATGCACAGCTTCGAGCCGGGTGAGGACTGGTTCTGGGACTTCGCCCGCGAGGTCGGGATGGACGGGCCGCGGCTCGCCGACCCGCAGGCGCACCCGGCCGACCAGCCCGTCCCCGGACCGGCCGGCCGGGTGCCGGACGACTGGCGCGACCACGTGCACTGAGCACCGGCGCGCTCGTGCCATGCTCGACCCATGCGACGTACGCCGCGCATCTCCCGCGCCAGCCCGTCCCGGCCGCACCCGCAGGTGGTGGCCCACCGCGGGAGCAGCCACGACACGCCGGAGCACACCCTCGCCGCCTACGTGAAGGCGCTCGACGAGGGCGCCGAGGCCCTCGAGTGCGACGTGCGGCTCACCGCCGACGGCCACCTGGTCTGCGTCCACGACCGTGACCTGCGGCGTACGGCGTCGACGCCCGGGCTGGTCTCGACAATGAACCTCGCCGAGCTCGACGAGCTCGACTTCGCGTCGTGGAAGAACCCGTGGGCCGAGATGGACGACGAGGCGCCGGACACCGACCCCGAGCGCGGCCGCGTGCTGACGCTGCGCAAGCTCCTGGAGACCGTCGCCGACTACGACCGGCGCGTCGAGATGGCGATCGAGACCAAGCACCCGACGCGCTACGGCGGCCTGGTCGAGCGCCGGCTGGTCGACACGCTGGGCGACTTCGGCTGGGACCGCGCGGGTTCGCCGGCGCGGGTGATGAGCTTTTCCCTCAACGCGCTGAACCGCGTCAAGCGGCTCGCTCCCGGACTGGACGTGGTCATGCTCGTGGAGCACGCCCCCCTCTGGCCGGTGCTGCGTCCGGTGGTCGGCGACGACTGGATCATCGGCCCCGGCATCGAGGAGCTGCGCGACCACCCCGGCCTGGGCCGCCACCTGGTCAAGGCCGGTCGCGAGATCCACGTGTGGACCGTCAACACCGCCGACGACCTCCAGATCTGCCTCGACCTGGGCGTGACCGCGGTGATCTCCGACCGTCCCGCGCACATCCTGGAGCTGCTCGGCTGCTGAGGGCTCCCCCGACCGGGGTCGCTGGTTCCGCGCGGACGGGGCGGGACAACTAGGCTCGCGGCATGGCCAAGAAGTCGCGCACCCGCACCCAGCCCGCAGCCGCCGCCCCCGGCGAGGTCGGCCCCCGCCAGCCCTGCCCCTGCGGCTCCGGCAAGCGCTACAAGGCCTGTCACGGCGCGGCCGGTGGCGCCGCCCCGACGTTCGTCGCGCGTCCCTTCGCCGGCATGCCGAGCGAGTGCGACGTGATCGCGCTGCGCGAGCTGGTCCCCGCGGCCACCGCCCCGCTCACGCTCAAGGAGGGGTCGCGCGCGGTCCGCCTCGCCACCCTGCTGCCCGGCGCCGCGCCCGCGATGGTGCGCGAGTCCGGCGACGTGTGGCTCGGCCTGCAGGTGCAGCACTCCTACGGCAACCCCGCCCGCGACCTCGGGGCGGTCCTCGAGCTGGCCCTGGCCACCGAGGAGCCCGGCGTCATCGGGCTGATGAGCGCCCCCGGCGACGGTCCCAGCCTGCAGGACCTGGTCGAGGGCGACACCCTCGACATCACCGTCCACGACGGCTTCGACTACTGGATCGACGACATCCCCGAGCGCGACGCCAGCATGGAGGCGGCGCTCGAGCAGGCCAACAGCGGCGTCATGCCCACCTCGCGGCTCTCCTCGGTCGAGGCGGCGTACTGGACCAACGTCGGCACCAAGGAGCACCTGCGCTGGGTCATGCCGCACGACGAGGACCGGCTGCTCGACGCCCTGGCCCGCCTGCACGCCGCCGGTCAGGACTCGGTCGCCGACGGCTCGCGCTTCGTCGGGATGTTCCGCGCCCACGGCCTGCTGACCCCCGTGTGGGACCTCCCGGTCGGGACCGGCGCCGACGTCCTGGAGGAGCCGGCCGCCCGCTTCGCCGCCGACCTCGCCCAGGCGCTGGAGGGCGGTGACCTCACCGCGGCCGAGCGCTCCGCCCGCGCCGGGCTCGCCAACCGGCAGGTCACGATCCGGTAAGGTCCGGTCCACGATCTCCACGCGGCGAACACAAGGTCTGCGGATGTTGTGCGTGCCGTCGCCGCGGGAGTAGATTGCTACTCGCCCGGTCGTTGTTGTTTCCCCCGTCAACAACGGCCGGGCTTCCCAATTTCGCCTACGGCGGATTCGCTTCAGAAAACTCTCGCGGGACTCGAACGCAGCGGTTCTCGCCACCCCTGACGGTGGTTCGCCGCCGGTTGTCACGGCTGCGGCCCGTTTGAGGGGTTGCCGAGGGCCGGTTCCCGGCTTTCGGGCATGCCGATGACCGCCGAAGGGCGCTGGTGGCCGAGGCGGTCGTCGGGTGGTGCGGTCGGGCTATGCCGTGTCGTCGATGACGTTGCTCTTCGCGTGTTCGCGAAGGTGCGCTTGCCATGACAGGGCGTTGTTGGCGATGGCTGCGCCGAGGAGGCGTAGTTGTTGTCCGGCTACGTCTTCGGGGAGGTGCTTGACGCGGGCCTTGAGGTCGTGGTGGCGCGCCTCGGTGTCGTTGCGGGCACCGTAGAGGTACTTGAAGGCGGCCCCGCCGGGTGGGTACACGCGGACGTACTCGCCCCAGTTGGCGTCGGGGTCGTTGGAGGTCGGGCTGGTGTGGAAGAGGGGAACGCGCTCGATGAAGTCTTGGCCTTGGTCGCAGGTGACCTTAACGCGGTGGTATTCGCGGCGGGTGCCGTCTGCGTTGAGGCGCTGCTGGTAGCCGACGTACTCCAGTTGCTCCAGTTGCTGGTCGCCCATGCTGTTCGTGATGACCTGCACCAGTTCGCCGCCAACGGCGAAGATGAAGTGTTCGCAGGTGAGTCCCTCGTCGTCGACGTGGGTGGCGACTCGGCGCAGGTGGTTCTTCTCCTTGCGGGTGTCATTGAGGCGGTTGCCCGACCCGCCATCGGGTTCGAGGCGGCGTGGGGGTAGTTGATGACTGTGATGCCCCGTCGTTGGAGGTCGATGACGTCGTTGCCGCGTTCGATGGAGTCAACGAGGAGCATCTTGATGCCACCCTCGCTGATGTCCCTCTGACGCGGGATGACGTCGCGCACCACTGCCTGCTCGGACGAGTAGGAGCCGGGGTGGTGCTTGTGGATGTGGTCGATCCCGGTGATCACTCGGGAGCGGCGCTGGCCGTCGCCGCGTCCGGAGGTGATGCCGAACTTGGTGCCCTGAACGGTGAAGCCTTCACCGGTCTTGTACTTGTCGACGCTGGGCTTGGAGCCCTTGTGTGGGGCGGCGAAGACGACTCCGTCGAACCCGACGGCCTGGTTGCGGTCGGGGTTGCCGAAGACGAAGTCTTGGGTCTTGTCGAGCATGCCCATCTGCTGCAACTGGTCGATGGCGAGACGCTCGAACTCGGCCATGACCTTGCCGCGCAGGTTGTAGTACTCGTGCTCGGGCGGCAGGGGCGACTTGGCCTTGGTGTTGTCCTGTCCGCGCCAGCGACGCATCCAGTAGTCGATGGTGGAGGGTGACGGTGGCGCGGGCACACGGGGCTGGAGAGGGACAACGTTGCCGCGGCGCCGCTGGCGGGGCTTGGGCTCGGGGGCACTAAGTAGCCGACGTGCCTTGGCGGTGGCCTTCTTGCGGGACTTCTCGGTGGGGGTGGGGGGCTTCTTGTTGGGGTTGCGGTCGGGGAGGTCGGAGAGGCGGGTCCAGCCGTCGGGGACGTACTGGTCGATGTGGAGGACGAGGTCGCGCCAGGCTCGTGGGTCGCGCAGGGTGGTGATGGCCTTGCGGATGGTGCCGATGCCTGCGATACCGGCGCACGCGATGATGAAGAGCATGAGGTAGTCGGGGTAGTGGATGGGGGCGCCCTCACGGCGCTTGTCGAGGTCGGTCTCCTTGCCGCCCCACCACAGTCGATTGTTGGGGCAGACCTCGGCCAGGTCCCAGAACCAGTCTGAGGCAGTAGATGGCGCGCATCTGGATGCTGGCGGCGATTCCTTGGGTGTCTTCGCCTGTCGCGGTCGAGTCGTAGGCGGTCCTTGAACTTGGGGTGCTCGTTCGGGTCCTCGTTGAGGAGTGCGTTGGCGAAGTCGTCGTCGCTGAGGGTCTGGATGAACCGCTTGGCCTCGGCGAGCGCCTGGCGTGTGGCGGTCACTGGTCGTCACCACGCCTGACGGTGTGCCGGTGCGGGACCGCTGACGCGGTGGGCTGCCACCCAGTCGTACCCGACCAGGTGAGCAGCGGCGTCGAGGCTGGCGTAGCCGATGCGGTTCGGCAACCTGCTCCACACTGCCGGTCTGCTGCGAAGACCTGCGCAGCGAGCCACTCGCGGATGGACTCCGCGCGCGTGAGGCCGGGGTTGTGGACGCGAGCCTTCTTCAGCAGTCGGGTGATGAGGGCGACACCGGCAGAGGCCTGACGGGTCGGCGTGGGTTGGGAGGGGTGCGGCTTGTAGATGAGCCAGACGCCATCTGCGTCGTCACTGTAGGCGTCACGCAGTTCAGCGACGCGAGCCCTGATGGCGTCGGCGCACCACTGGTCCTGGAACGGGATCCATCGGTCTCGGGAGCGGTAGCCACCACCGTGCGCCCAGAACTGGCCAGCCTGTGAGGTCGACGTCGGCGACGGTGATGCCGCACCATCTCCTGAGTCGAGGCACCCGACATCACGAGAGCCAGCGCGCATGGGGTGCGGGTGTCTCCGAGCACGGAGCCTGAGATGCGCTGCAGTTGGCGGATGTCGTTGTCGGTGAAGGCCGACACGTGACGTCCGGAACGGCCGGGGAACTCGACCGTCTTCGCGGGGTTGAGGTCGGTGATGCCCAGGCAGGCGCAAGTCTCGAAGAACGCGCGTGCGGCTGAGCGCCGTGCCCGCATCGTGTTCTCGTTCGGCTCGCCGTTTGCCTGAGGCGACCGCATCCGGCACCACGCGAGCACGTGGTTGGCCGTCACCTGCTCGACGAGGGTGACGCCTCGACGGGACAGCACGGCGAGGAACCCGCGCAGCATGCACGGCATACTTGGTGGTGTTGGTGTCGCCGATGGTTCCGTTCGCGACCTGTCGCTCCCAGTCTGCGATGACCAGCGTGAGCGCACTCGCCAGCGCCATCGCGCCCGGTGCGGATGAGGTCGGCACGCAGCCGGAACGGTCCCTGCAGGCGTTCCATCCGCCCGCGCGGGTTGGCATCTCCGACACGGCGGCGCGTCATCGACCTCCACCCCCGCAGCCGGGTGGAGTCGGTAACGCCCGCGCTGTTTCGGGCTCGCTTGAGACACGTCTTCTCCTGGATGACACCGACCCAGGAACGCCTCGTGTTAGGGCACAGGCACTTCAGGGCCGAACCACGGTGTGCCGGGGCTTCCGGCGCACGCTCTGTGGCGACTGAGGAGTAGATGCATGTCGACGTCCTACCACGCAGGACTGTCACTAGTCGAACAAGTATTCGGCTAGAGGAGCAGGAGGAGGTTGAAGCATGGTGGCGGTCTCGGAGCGCTCGGACGGCATTCGGATCGGGGGTCTACAACCATTGTTACGAGACCTACCAATGGTTGGTGGGTTCTGGCTCTGGGAACGACGTCCAGCCGGTCCGGACGGCGGTTGGACGCCTACCGTGCCGTCTCGTGTCAGGGTCCGGATCCGAAGGTGAAGCGGGTCGCTGCCATCTCTGCCGAGGACACCGCTCACGACGACACCGCTGCGAACGGGTCGGGCGAACAGAAGAAGCCGCGGAAGCGCACCCAAGCCCCGGAAGCCCGACGGCTCGAACCACGGGAGTGGCTGAAGAACCCTGCGACCTTCTCGTGGGACCCCGGTGAGGACGGTTGGCTACCCGCCGAGAAGCACGACTCCCTCGCGGCCCGTGCGACCGCGCGTCACTGTCATGTCGTTGCCAGAGCAGTCCGATCAGCGAAGGCCGCGTCAGGTGTCACCGACGCCGACCTGGCACGCGAACTCGGCGTCAAGGAGAACACTGTCGGCCGCTACCTGCGGGGAGAAGCACCGATCCCGTTGTGGACGATGAACAGGATGGCCGCGCATCTGGGGCTCGACATCACCTTGACACTCTCCGAGCGGGCATCGGACCCGAGTCCCGCCCGCCGCAAGCCTTTCAATCGAAGAGGCTGAGTTGGTTCGTCGGGGCAGCCGGTCCCGTCCGTTGCGCCTTGACGAGGGGCTTCACCTGATCGGCGGAGCGCTGGGCGATGCTGCGCGCCAAGTCGTGCTCTTCTCTTGCGCGTGGCCGTTTGGCGACGGTGTACGTGCCGTTCTTGTTGTCGGCGGCAAGCCCGGCTGAGATGAGCAGCGTCATGGCGTTGCGGACATCGTTGGCGGTGCCGGCCCCGTATCGGGCTTGCGAGAAGCCTGGGCGGTGTCTGCGGGGGTGATGAGGATCTCGGCTTGGCCTTGGAAGTCTGTGGGCCACACCTGGGTGTAGAGGATGACGGAGAGGTAGAGCGCGGGGATGGGGTCGTTCATGAACTTCTTCGTGGCCTTGATGTGGCGAAGGAGGAGGCAGGAACGTTGATCTTCCGGATCCGGGCTCCGAGGTGAGGGTCGCGCTGGTGGCCGTTGATGGTGCCGTTCGCTGACGTCGTTGATGCGCTGGAACATGTAGCGGTCGGGGTCTCGTGCGAACTGGACGATGCAGGGTGCCTGTCGAAGGCTGGTACGGGTGGTCTGGAATTGAGCATCCGGTTGTGGATGATGCGGTCGACAGCGTCGGGGCCGATGTCGAGGGGCACGATCTGCATGACGTCGATACGTCGTGGACCTCCGTCAGGCGACCGGCGGCGTCAGGGACGTGGGTGAAGTGCGTCGTAGCGCGCCAGTTGGGCGCAGGCGGAGTCGACGCTCTTGGATTGCAGGGAGAGGCGGGCGATCTCGCCGACGAGCGCGGTCCCGTCGGTGAACAGGACGGTGAAGTCGGGGGTGTCTGGGTCGGCCGTCTCGTGGCGGTGAAGGGATCCTGGGGAACCGTTCGAAGTGACGCGACTGTGGTTGCCATGTCGGGCGGGATCGGTGAACAGGAACTCGAAGGCGGAGACGACATCGACGGCTTGGTCGTAGATGTCGTACTCACGCATCAGGTGCTGCACGACAGCGCGCGCATCCTCGATGTTGCTTGGCCACCCCCGTCGCCCCTTGTCCGCGGTCAGTCGGCGAACGACGTCGATGAGGTCGTAGAACGACATCGGGCGCCTGCGCGGGCTCCTCGCCGAGCGCGACGGCTTCGAACCGGTCGCCGAACTGCTGGGAGAGACGGGTCAGCGAGCCGAGGCTGGCTCGGAAGCCGGGGTGCAGTTCGATGGTGTCGGGTCGGGTGACGAAGAGGTCGTAGTTCGAGCCGTCGGTGTCGTCGGTGAGCGCCACGTGCAGGTACGGGTTGCGGTGCATGACCGCGTAGGAGACGTGGTTGGCGGCGACGGTCGAGTTCCGCGAGCACTTCACCGGTTGCTTCGGGCGTCGACGAACACCGGCGTCGGCCAACTGGATCTGGATGGGCCGCTTGGGTGCCTCGTTGACCGACCCGCTGCCCGGTTCGACATGAGTTCGCGGCGGTTGTGGGCTGCCAGCGCGAGCCGATTGAGGACGCTGGACTCGGAAGACCTCGAAGTCGCCGTGCACGAAGGTGGCACCGGCTTGGCGGCGGATGGCGACGTCAACGACAGAGCCAACGTGCAGGTGCATGGTGCGGACGGCGGCGCCGTGCCGCTCCGCTTCGCCGACGATCTCGTGGTGGTCGGGGCGCAGGTCGTTCCCAGCCAGCGCAGGGAAGGAGCGGCCGTAGGAGGAGTGCCCGCTGCGCATGCGGCCGGTGAGCCGCTGGACCTCGACCTCAGCGTGCTCGGACAGGGCGGTGCCGATGTCGATGAAGTCGTCGTGGTCGAGGAAGCAGCGGACCGTTCGTGCGGGCGGCGTTGCTGATCCACCGCTCCACCTTGTTCCAGCGGCGGTCGGCGGCGGGGACGCCACCGACGAGGTGGAAGACCCCGGCGTAGGCAGTGGGCCAGGCGCTCGACGGTGAACGGGCCGTGGTCGTGCTCCACGCGAAGCACTGTGACTGCACCGGCAGTCCGCACGTCGGTCTCTGTGGCAGTTCCAGGGAGTGCGGCCGGGCGGAGAGCCTCGATCGGGTTCGAGTCCTCCACGATGACCGTCTCGAACACGATGTGCTCTTGGGGCTTGCCGCGGGCTGCGTCCACGACGGCGGTCAGGGAGGTGAGGTCACCGGCAAGAGCGTGCTCCCAGATCAGCGGCGTCGAACCGGGTCATCCCGACAGTGTCAGCCACGGCTCGCCCCCTTCTCTGTCCACGCTCAGATGTTGCGTCACACGTTGTCTATCGGCCCTCGACTGGGGCTCTTGACGAGTGTGCTCGACCCTACCGGCCTGAAGCGCGAAACGGCAGCCGATCCGAACGCGCGGGACCGACGGTGGCCCGAGCCGCTGTTCACAACGGCTCGGGCCACCAAGGTCGGCCCGGTGAACCTGCAACCGCCCACCGCGCCTACGGCCACCCGCGAGAGCCCTGCCGCCGGTCCTCGCAACCAGCCGATGGGCAGCCCGGTCTGCCTGACACAACGGACCGGAACGCCCACCGTGTCGACAGTATGGATCGGACGCCACGACCAGGGAAGGCGCTACGTGACTCGATCTACCATCTGCACATGGACACGCCCGACGCAGTGGATGCGGTGGCCCGCCTCGCCGCCATCCACGCCAGCGAGGGCATTGCTGACGACATCTTCGCGGCCGACCACCTGCGCACGCTCCGCGAGGGCTGGGCCAACTGACCTTCCGGGACCGATGGAGCGCTCAGGGGCATCGCACTCTACGGCGGCACGTCAGAGTCGCTTGCGCATGTGTACGTCGTCCGAACCCGGTGTTGGGACTGATTCCCAGCGAAAGATCTCTTCGTAACCCTGTCGCTCGTAGAACGCGGGCGCTTGGAACGTGAAGGACGTGACGAACACGTGAGTGCAGCCGCGCTCGACGGCCGCACTCTCGAACGCAGCCAACAGGCTGGCGCCGAGTCCGGTCCCGCGCTGGCTCTCATGGACCCAGGTCATGCCGATGCCAGCGGCTTGGCCCCACGTCCAACCGGAGACTCCGGCGACCAACTCGCCGTCGTGCTCCACCTTGACCGTCAGTTCCTCGGCTGCAGCAATGCCGGGAGTCGCGGCAGTGTTGAACCGGGTCAGTTCGTCATTGAGCCGCTGGTCGAGTGCCGCGTCGGCCTTGCCGATCTCGATCTGTGCATCGCGCATTGCGTGAGCGTATCCGCGCAGCGGGACACGTCCGGCCCCACCGCAGGCGTCGCCGAGACCTGTCTGGTTGACCGCCTACCGTTGCCGACGACCGAACCGATGAGGAAATGAGGCGACGATGCCGTGGCTCCGTGGAAGGGTGCGTGTGTGCTGAATACGACAGACGCGCTGACCGAGCACTGGGGGCTGGAGGCGCCGTCGGTGACCCCGCTCGGCGGCGGCATGAACTCCGAGACGTGGCTGGTCCAGCATGCGGGCGTCACGTACGTCGCGAAGTCCGTGGCGTCCGACGCGGTCGCGGACCTTGTAGCGGGTGCCGAAGCGGCGACCGCTCTCGCGGCGGCAGGTTTGGTCACCGGACGGCCCATCCCTACGCGGGACGGCGACCTTCTGGCGCGCGATGCTGGGCTGGCGCTGCTGGAGCACGTGCCCGGCCGCGAACTAGAGGGTGAATCCGAGAACGATCAGCGTTGGATCGCGCAGACGCTGGCAGCCGTGCATGCGGCCAGCGACCCCGCCATCGGCCCGAGTACGAGTGCCTTCGGGGTGGAGTGGCTGTCGCTTGCGGCACCGGGCGTGTCGGATCACCCGTGGCTGGTCTCAGCGATCAAAGCAGTTCGTGAGGAGACCAGCGGCCTGTCGCTCACGTGGTCACTCCTGCACACAGACCCCGTTCCAGGCGCCTTCATCCACGATGACCGCACCGGAGTGACTGGCCTGATCGACTGGGCAGGCGCACGACGCGGACCAGTCCTATACGACGTGGCGTCGGCAGTGGTGTACCTCGGCGGCCGCGAGCACGCCTCAACCTTCCTCTCCACCTACGAGTCGGAAGGTCCCCTCCCACAAGAAGAGATGGCCCACCTCGGCGAGTTCAGCCGCTTCCGCGAAGTTGTCCAAGGCGCCTACTTCGCGCAGAGGCTTGCCACCAACGACCTCACCGGCGGCATCGACGCCAGCGAGAACGAGAAGGGGCTTAGCGACGCCCGGCGGCGGCTGGGGGACCTCGGCGCGCCGAACGTATGAGGTTGGCATCTATGCCGAGGAGACGCGGCCTTGCACGACGAACGCCGGACACCGTCTCGTTAGCGTGACGTCGTGCGCATCGTGCTACTAGGAGACAGCCACCTAGCGAGGGTCCACCGAGACCTCTCCTTGGTTGGCTCGCACGTCACCAATGCGGCAGAAGGTGGCGCATCTTCGATCGATCTCCTCACGCAGGCCGCCGAGGCGACGATCCAGGAGGATGATCTGGTTGTCGTCTCCGTTGGCACCAACGACGCCGCACCTTGGAGGCAGGTCTCCGTGACCGAGTTCGCTCAGGCACTGTCGCACTGCATGCAGTCCGTGCCTGCTCGACGATGGTTCTACCTCACTCCTCCCGGTGTCGATGAGGCTCGCTTGGCAGGCCAAGGTGATCGCACGAACGCGTTGCTTGACGAGTACAGGGACGCCGCCGTCGCTGTCTGTCAGCATGCGGGCGCTCGCGTCGTAGACACAGAGCGCGTGATCGCGCCACTCGGAGCCGGTGCCTTCGTAAGCGATGGGCTCCACTTGAGCGGAAGGCCTACAAACTGGTCCTACCTGCGATCGCTGAGGTCGTGCGGGCAACCGCCTAACGGCCGCGCGTGCCCTCCAGTCAGGCACCGCTGCTGCGCGCCTGCCGTTACTAGAAGTCCACACCGGCGTTATTGGCGGTGGCCCGAGCGGCCCTGATCACGCGGATCAACGAGTTTTCGCCGTAGGTGCCCAATTTCCCGCCTGGCCCGGGGGCCTGCCGTCAGGCTAGGACGCTTCGTCCTCCGGCCGCGGTCGCACCCGCCAGGCCTCGAGGTGGGAGAACCCCTTCGCGGAGATCCGACGCACGCGGCGCAGGCGCCACGGGCCCTCCGCGTCGTCCCCGACCAGCGCGTCGTGGACGCCCACGTCGACCAGCACCGAGCCGGGGCGCGCGGCCGAGGTCAGCCGGGCGGCGGCGTTGACGGTAGAGCCGAACACGTCGCCGAGACGGCGTACGACCGCGCCGTGGGCGACGCCGGCCCGCACGGCGGGGAACGGGTCCTCCTCGTCCGCACCGCGGTCGGCCAGCGCGAGCGCGACGGACACGGCGGCGGCCGGGTCGGCGACGGTGAAGAGCACCTCGTCGCCGATGGTCTTGATGACCTGCCCGCCGTGGTCGACGACGAGCGTCGTGGTGTCCTGCTCGAAGCGGTCGACCCACGCCACCAGCTCTGCGCCGTCGAGCGAGCGGCTGCGCGTCGTGTAGCCCACGATGTCGACGAAGCACACCGACAGGGAGGTCTCGCCCTGCGCGAGCGCGCCGGCGTCCTCGAGCAGGTGCTCGGCGGCGCTGGCGAGGTGACGGCGCCAGACGTAGGTCTGCAGCGCCTCGACGCGCGGCAGCACGTCGGCGGTGAGGGTCCTCAGCTGCTCGGCCGGGTCGCGGTCGCCGTCGGGCCCGTCGAGCGCGAGCCCGGCCAGCAGCCCGGTCTGCCACTCGGCGAGCCGGGCATAGCTGCGGCCCCAGGTCCGGACCAGCGCGGCCTGCGAGTCCGGCGGCAGGATGCCGAGCTCCACCAGGTCGGCGCTGAGCCGCAGCGCCTCGACGTCGCTCTCGGCGAAGGCCACGTCGTCGTCGCCACGGTGCGGGAAGCCGAGCTGGTGCCACAGCGTCACCGCCAGGTCGAGCGGTACGCCGGCGCGTTCGGCGACCTGCACCCGGGTCAGCGTGGGCTCCTGCCCGAGCAGGAAGGACTCCATCGCGCCCGCGGTGCCGGTGGGGAGGTCGGCGCCGGTCACCGCCTCACCCGCCGGAGATCCGCCCGGCGGCGGCAGCGCGCAGCGCCGCCCCGAAGGCCGGGACCTCCTCGGCGAGCGCCGAGAGCCGCTCGCTGGTGAAGTGCACCACCCGCAGCGGGGTCAGGGCGACCACGCTCGCCGAACGCAGCGTGCGGTGGACGATGGCGGCCTCGCCCACGACCGCACCTGCCCCGAGCGTGGCGATCTCGGTCCCGCCGCGGCGGACCGAGACCTCGCCCTCGGTGATCAGGTAGGCCTTGTCGGCCGGCGTGCTCTCGGCGATGGGCGACCAGCCCTGCGGGACGGTGAGCGCGGTGCCCGCCGCCAGGACCCGCCGGCGGTCGGCCGGGTCGAGGGCGTCGAGGATCGAGTCGGTCATGCCACCTCAACGAGGCAGCGCGCCGAACGTGATGCCCCTCCGGTCACCGGGTGTGCACCGGAGTCGTGCGCGGCCTCAGTCGACGGCGAGCGGCTCGCGCGAGATCGGGCAGCTCATGCAGCGCGGACCACCCCGGCCCGAGCCGAGCTCGGAGCCGGCGATGCGGACCACCTCGATGCCGGAGGCCTCGAGCCGGTCGTTGGTCTCGTCGTTGCGCTCGTAGGCGACCGCCACCCGCGGCGCGAGGGCCAGGGTGTTGTTGCCGTCGTCCCACTGCTCGCGCTCGGCGGTGACCGGGTCGAGACCGGTGTCGATCTGGTGGAGCGTGTCGATCTGCATCGCCTTGGCGGCCGCGACGAGGAACGGCTCGGAGTCGCTGACCTGGAGGGTCAGGTCGGACTCGTCGGAGCCCTGGTCGGCCAGCGTCACGGTCACGGCGCGCAGGTTGTCGGCGACGTTGGGGTACATCACGACCTTGTCGACGTCGACCATCGTGCACACGGTGTCGAGGTGCATCGTCGCGCGCTCCTGCGCGATCGGCACGGCCAGGACGGTGTGGGCCAGGCCCGCGTGGAAGACCTGGCGGGCCAGCCGCTCGACGCCCGCGGGAGTCGTACGCTCCCCGACGCCGACCGCGATCACGCCGGGCGCGAGCAGCAGGACGTCGCCGCCCTCGACGTGCTCGTTGTGCCAGCCGTGGATCTTGCGGGTGCCGGCGAAGCGCGGGTGCTCGGTGTAGATCAGCTCGGTCAGCTGGGTCTCGCGCTTGCGCGCGGGCATCGCCAGGCTGGTGACGGCGACGCGGTCGCGCACCCAGACGCTGGAGTCGCGGGTGAAGAGGAGGTTGGGCAGCGGGTCGATGAGGAAGTCGTGCGGGTCGAGCAGGCTGGTGACCAGCCCGTGGCCGCCGCGGACCTCGTCGTTGCGGATGCCGGCGGTCAGCACGTCGGTGAGCTCGGCAGGGGCCAGGTCGCGCAGCGCGGTCGCGAGGTAGCGGCGCATCGTGTCGCCGAGGTGGAGCCCGGAGAGCGCGCTGGTGATCGCGTGGTTGCGCGCGAGCTCGCTCTCGAGGGTCTCGGTGAGCAGCTCGGTGAGGTAGAGGACCTCGACGCCGCGGTGGCGCAGCGTCTCGGCGAAGGCGTCGTGCTCCTCCTGCGCGCGGCTGACCCACGGGATGCCGTCGAACAGCAGGCGGTCGTTGTTGCGCGGCGTGAGGCGCTTGAGCTCGTTGCCGGGGCGGTGGAGCATCACGGTGGCCAGCCGGCCGACCTCGCTGTCAGCGCCATGGGGGGTGGTGACCATGCGCGGACTCTATCGCCCGCCGCGCGCGGCACACACGGGCAGGAAGCCGGACACGTGTACGCCGCCTCAGGCGCGGGCGGCGCGCCACTCGTCGGCGAGGAGGGCGTACTCGTAGGAGTCGGTCCACCGGCCCTTGGACCAGAAGTCGCCGAGGCGGTGGGCCTCGCGGCGCATGCCGAGGCGCTCGCACATCGCGGCGGAGCGGTCGTTGCGGGCGTCGAGGTTCGCCACGACGCGGCGCAGGCCGTAGTGCTCGAAGGCCACGCGCAGCAGCTCACGGGCGGCCTCGGTGCCGTAGCCGTGGCCGGAGTGCGCGGGCACCATGGTCCAGCCGATCTCGGCGGTGGTGAGGCCGGTGCCCTGGAGGACCAGCATCACGTCGCCCACGACGGTCCCGTCGTGCTCGACGACCAGACCGACGAACGTCCCGTCGCCGGGGTCGGAGCGGCGGCGCACCGTGTCGGTGACCTCCGCGCGGTTCTGCGGCCCGGTGAGCAGGAGGCTGGTCCACTCCTCCGAGGCCCAGGCCTCGAGGAGCCCCTCCTCGTCGCCGGGGCGGAAGGGGCGCAGCACCAGGCGCTCGGTGCGCAGTGGCCACGCCGGGGGCACCGGGGTCAGGAACGCCTCGCGGGGCGCGTCGACCCACCGGTCGCGCAGCGTCGGCCCGCCGGCGCGCAAGCGGTCGTGGGGCGTCGTGGGCAGGAGCAGGGTGTCGAGGCCGGGCACCGCGATGACGCCGTCGACGGCCTCCCCGAGCATCCCGCGCGCGACCGGGTCGTGGGGGTCGCGGCGCAGCCGCCCGACGGCGTCCTCGGCCTCGGCGACGCGGGCGGCCAGCTGCTTGATCCGGACGGGCGTGACCTCGCGCAGGCAGGCGTAGTCGCCCGCGAGGTAGTGCTCCCAGGCCGCCTCGCCGGCCTCGGCGTCGTCCCAGAACGCCACGAACCAGTCGTGCAGCCGCTCGGCGCCTCCCGCGACCGCGGCCAGGCCGGCGTGGTCCGCGGGGACCATCGGCGTGCCGTCGGAGAGGACGTACGACGGCAGCGGCAGGCGCCCGGCCAGCACGTGCTCCATCGCGGTGACCGTCGCCGGGACCAGGTGCTCGCGGGCGTGGGCGTCGTCGCGGGCGGTCATCGGGTGGTCGCCGTGGACCTCGCGGTGGCGCCGGCGGACCGCCTCGATCAGCGTGTCATCTCCCACACGGTCAACACTGCCATGAGCACGCACACGGTCGCACCGACGTAGTGGAGCACCGCGAGGCGGATCCGCTGGAGCAGCAGGCGCCCGACGATGACGGCGAGGCCCGACACCGCCAGCAGCGCGCCCCAGGCGCCGATGAAGACCGACACCGGGTCGTCGTACTTCGCGACGAGCGAGATCGTCAGCAGCTGCGACAGGTCGCCCCACTCGGCGGCGAAGAGCACGAGGAACGAGGTGACGACGACCTTGAGGCCGTGAGCCGTGGAGTCGGACCGGGCGGCGTACTCCTCCTCCTGGTCGGCCTCCTCCGCGTCGGCCGAGCGCGCCTCGCGGAACAGGATGACCGCGCCGATGACGAACATCAGCGCCGCGACCGCGTGGATGAGCTGCTCGGGCAGGAACGAGGCGGCCTTGCCGACGCCGACCGCGACGCCGGTCTGCACCAGGAAGGCCAGGGCGACGCCGATCCACACGAAGAGCGGGCGCATCTTCGTGGACATCACGAGGGTGGCGATGAAGGTCTTGTCGGGCAGCTCGACGACGAAGATGGCACCGAAGGCGAGGGCCACGACCAGCAGGTCGATCACTGACCAGATTCTGTCCTACGCGTCGCGGAAGGAGTCGGCTGGGTAGACGCCGAGCACCTTGACCTCCGTGGTGAAGAACGCCAGCTCCTCCAGCGCGTTGCGCACGCCCGGATCGTCGGGGTGGCCGTCGACCTCGGCGAGGAACTGGGTGGCGGTGAACTGCCCGCCGACCATGTAGGACTCGAGCTTGGTCATGTTGACGCCGTTGGTCGCGAAGCCGCCGAGCGCCTTGTAGAGGGCGGCGGGCAGGTTGCGGACGTTGAAGATGAACGTCGTCACGACCGGGCCCTGCCCGGACGGCGCCTGCTCGAAGTCGCGGGAGAGCACGACGAAGCGGGTGGTGTTGTGGTCCTCGTCCTCGATCTCCTCGCGCAGGACCTGCAGCCCGTAGATCGAGGCGGCCAGCGGAGGGGCGATCGCGGCCTGGCTCGGGTCGCCGGACTCGGCCACCTCGCGCGCCGCCCCGGCGGTGTCGCCCGCGACGACCGGGGTCAGCCCCAGCTCGCGGACCACGCCGCGGCACTGGCCGAGGGCGTGGACGTGGCTGTGCACCGTGCGCAGCGAGTCGATGCTCGCCTCCGGCAGCGCCATCAGGGAGAACTGGATGCGCAGGAACCGCTCGCCCACGATGTGCAGCGACGAGGTCGGCAGGAAGTGGTGGATGTCGGCGACGCGGCCGGCGATCGAGTTGTCGATCGGGATCATCGCGAGGTCGGCCTCGCCGTTCTCCACCGCGGCGAAGGCGTCCTCGAACGACGCGCACGCCAGCGGCTCCCAGTCGGGGTAGGCCTGCTGGCACACGAGGTGCGAGTTGGCGCCCGGCTCTCCCTGGTAGGCGATGCGTCGATCGGTCACGCCGGCGAGTGTGTCACCTCCGGCCGTGTCCGGCGGGCCGTGACCGCACCCCGAACATAGGGTCTGGGGGTGCTTCCCGTCGTCGCCGTCATCCTCGCCGCCGTCGCCTGCGTGCTCGCCGGCCTCGCCCTGCGCCGTACGTCCGCGCGACCCGCCGTCGACGGCGTCGACGCCCTGCCCGAGGACGTCCACGGCCTGCGCCAGGAGGTCGCGGCGCTCAAGGCGGAGAACGCCGACGCGCTGCGCCACCTCTCGGTCGTGCGCTACGACGCCTTCGGCGACGTCGGCGGCCACCTCAGCTGGAGCCTGGCCCTGCTCGACGACGCCGGCCACGGTGTCGTCCTCACCTCCATCCACGGGCGCAGCGAGGCGCGCACCTACGCCAAGTCGATCTCGGCGTGGTCGTGCGAGCAGCAGCTCTCGCCCGAGGAGCAGGAAGCCATCGAGCACGCCCGCCCCTGAGGCGCCGCGCGGCCGTACCGCCGGCGCTACCGCCGCGGCGCGCGTGACCTCCGCGGCGCTGTAACGCCGGGTTGATCGCTGTACCCACCCCCTTGCATGGGGGTGGGTAGGTGGACGGACACGGCGTTACAGCGGCACGCGCGCGCCGCCGACCGGTGCCGAGCTGACGCATCTGCACACGGGCAGGCGTGCAGATGCGTCAGCGCGGCGCTCGCGCGGTGTGCAGATGCGTCAGGTCAGCGGGGGACGCGGACCAGCAGCCGGCCGTGGACGCACTCCATGCGCAGCTCGCGGCCCTCGCCGACGGAGTCGCCGTCGAGCTGGCGGGGCGTGTCGGCGGCGGCGGTGACCCGCACGCGGGCGCCGGTGCGGCGGTCGAGCGTCTCGTCGACGATCGGGCTCTTGCGCATGACGCGCATCGCCACGGTGATCCAGGACAGGAACTGGCGCGGGTGGATGATCACGACGTCGAGGACGCCGTCGTCGATCGCGGCGTCGGGCAGCAGCGGCATCCCGGCCTGCAGGAAGCCGACGTTGCCGACCACGACGGTGCGCGCGCGGTGGGTGGTCGGCTCCTCGTCGTCGATCTGGATCTCGACCTTGATCGCGGGGAACATCAGCGACTTGAGGCCGGAGACGACGTAGGCGACCCAGCCGATCCTCTTCTTGATGTCCTCGTTGACGCCCTCCATGATCGCGGCGTCGAAGCCCATCCCGGCCATGACCATGAAGTGGGTGTCCTCGAGGCCGTCGCCGGCGACCTTGACCAGGTCGATGGCGCGGTCCTGGCCGTTGAGCGCGACGTCGATGGCCGAGCGGAGGTAGAGCGGGACGTCGAGGTTGCGGGCCAGCAGGTTGCCGGTGCCGGCGGGGATGATCCCGACCGGGATGCCGGTGCCCGCGAGCTCGGCGCAGACCTCGCGCACGGTGCCGTCGCCCCCGCACACGATGACCAGGTCGGCCCCGGAGACCGCGGCCTTCTCGGCCATGCCGGTGCCGGGGTCCTCGACCGTCGTGTACTGCCAGGTCGGCTCCGACCAGCCCGACTCGCGGGCCATGGAGCCCACGATCGTGCGGAACTGGCCGACGTCCTCGACCTTGATCGGGTTGAGGATCACCGCGACCCGCCGCTCGGAGGCGTAGACCTCGGGGAGCGGCTCGGCGTGCGCGGCGGTGGAGCGCGGGCGCGGGTCGATGAGCGCGAGCGCCAGGGCGAAGACGCCGATGCCCACCAGGGAGCCGGCGATCACGTCGGTCGGGTAGTGGCGTCCCAGCAGGAGGCGGTCCAGGCAGACCACGAGCCACCACGCGACGGCGAGGGTGATCCCGAGGCGGCGCAGGCTGGCCCGGCGCACGAAGAGGACGAGCAGGGTCACCAGCAGGCAGGCGTACGCCGCGGTCGACGAGGCGTGCCCGGACGGGAAGCTGAAGGAGCTCAGCGGGCTGAAGTCGGTGCCCTGCCACTCGGGCCGGTCGCGGCCCAGCCACACCTTGAGCGCGGTGGTGGCCAGCGAGGTCACCACCATGACGACGACCACGAGCAGGGACGCCCACCGCTGGCGCTTGAGGAGGAGCCCGCCGGCCAGGACCACGGTCAGGACCGTCATGCCGATGGTGCCGAAGGCGTGCTCGATGAGCTGGAGCACGTCGAGGAGGACCGACGACCCGTCGGCCCAGTCCTCGAGGTTGCGACCCTCCACGTCGACGGCGTCGAGGGGCGCCCGGTCGCCGGTGACCGCGTAGCCCAGGACGGAGAACAGGAGCAGGCAGACCACGGCCGAGGCCAGGGAGCGGTACCGGGAGGCGGAGGTCACCTGCGAAGTATGCCCAAACCGAATCGCTGCCCCCACGCCCGTGCGGATAGCCTGCCACCGTGATCGATCCGCGCCTGCTCCGTGACGACCCCGACCGCGTGCGTGCCGCCCAGGCCAAGCGCCGGCTGTCCGACGACGTGGTGGACCGGGCCCTGGCCGCGGACTCCGCGCGCCGCCAGGCCATCGCCGACTTCGAGTCCCGGCGGGCCGAGCAGAAGGCCAGCGGCGCCCTCGTCGCGCGCGCCCAGGGCGAGGAGAAGCAGGCCCTGCTCGCGCAGGTCAAGGAGCTCGCCGCCGGGGTGAAGGAGGCCGAGGCCGCCCGCGGCGCCGCCGAGGCCGCGTGGGACGAGGCGATCAAGGCGATCCCCAACATCGCCGACGACGCGGCGCCCGCCGGTCTCGAGGACGACTACACCGTCATCGAGCAGGTCGGCACGCCCCGCGAGTTCGACTTCGAGCCCCGCGACCACGTCGAGCTCGGCCAGCTGCTCGGCGCCTTCGACCTCGAGCGCGGCGCCAAGGTCAGCGGGTCGCGCTTCTACTTCCTCACCGGCGTCGGGGCGCAGCTCCAGCTCGCGCTGGTCACCATGGCGATGGACCAGGCACGCGCCGCCGGCTTCATCCAGACCGCCGCGCCGTCGCTGGTCCGCCCCCGCGCGATGGAGGGCACCGGCTTCCTCGGCCAGGCCGCCGACGACGTCTACCGCATCGAGGGCGAGGACCTCTACCTCGTCGGCACCTCCGAGGTGCCGATGGCGGCCTTCCACTCCGACGAGATCCTCGACGCCGCGGCGCTGCCGCTGCGCTACGCCGCGTTCAGCCCGTGCTTCCGCAAGGAGGCCGGCAGCCACGGCAAGGACACCCGCGGGATCTGGCGGGTGCACTGGTTCGACAAGGTCGAGATGTTCGTCTACACCACGCTCGAGGAGTCCTACGCCGAGCACCAGCGGCTGCTGGCGTGGGAGAAGGAGTTCCTCGACAAGCTCGAGCTCTGCTACCGCGTCATCGACACCGCCGCCGGCGACCTCGGCCTGAGCGCGACGCGCAAGTTCGACTGCGAGGCGTGGATCCCGACCCGCCAGGGCTGGGGGGAGCTGACCTCGACCTCCAACTGCACCGAGTTCCAGGCCCGCCGCCTCGACATCCGCACCCGCGTCGAGGGCCAGACCACCCCGGTCGCCACCCTCAACGGCACGCTGACCGCGGTCACCCGCGCGATCGTCGCGATCCTCGAGACCCACCAGAACGAGGACGGCTCGGTCACGGTTCCGCAGGCGCTGCGCCCCTACATGGGCGGGCTCGAGGTGCTGAAGCCCGTTGTCTGACTGGACGCCGAAGGTCGTCGCGCTCGACATCGACGGCACGCTGCTCGCGTGGGTCGACGGGCAGACCGAGGACTACGAGACCATCACCGCGCCGGTGTACGACGCCGTGCACCGCGCGCTCGACGCGGGCGCTCACGTCGTGCTGGCCAGCGGCCGCTCGCCGCACGGCATGACGCGGATCGCCGACATGCTCGACATCCCGCGTGACGGCGCCGACCGGCTCTGGGTCGTGGCGTCCAACGGCGCGGTCGTCTTCCGCTACCCGCCGATGGAGGTCGTGCACGAGGAGACCTTCGACGCCGCACCGGCGGTCGCGGCCGTCCTCGAGCACCACCCGAACGCCCTGGTCGCGGTCGAGGAGCGCGAGGTCGGCGGCTACCGGGTCAACCGCGTCTTCCCCGAGGGCGAGATCTCCGGCGAGCAGATCATCACGGAGGTCCACGACATCGTCGGCGAGCCCGTCAGCCGGGTGATCATCCGCGACCCCGAGGCGACGGCCGAGGACTTCGTCGAGCTCGGCGCCCGCCTGGGGCTGCACGGCACCGACTACGTCGTCGGCTGGACCGCGTGGCTCGACCTGTCGCCGGTCGGGGTGTCGAAGGCGTCCGGGCTCGAGCACGTCTGTGCCGCGCTCGGCCTCTCCGCCGCCGACGTCCTCGCGATCGGCGACGGTCGCAACGACATCGAGATGCTCACCTGGGCCGGCCGTGGCGTCGCCATGGGCCAGGCCGTCGACGAGGTCAAGGCCGTCGCCGACCACGTCACCGACCCGGTCGCCGACCACGGTGCCGCCGTCGAGATCTCGCGCTGGTTCCCGCCCGCGGGAGCCTGACGTGGACCGCCGGGCCACACCCCGCCTGGTCGCCACCGACCTCGACGGCACGCTGCTGGGTGCCGACGGGCGGGTGAGCGACCGCACGCGTGCGGTGCTCGACGAGCTCGACGCGCTCGGCGTGCCGGTGGTGTTCACGACCGGCCGCCCGGTGCGGTGGATGGAGGAGCTCTGGGACGCCGTCGGCGGTCACGGGCTGGCGATCTGCAGCAACGGCGCCGTGGTCTACGACGTCGCCCGCCGCGAGGTCCGTGAGCACCAGGCGGTCGCGCGCGAGGTCGGGCTCGGCCTCGCCGAGGTGGTCCGGGCCGCGGTGCCCGGCACGACCTTCGCCCTCGAGCACACCGGCGGCTGGTCGAGCGAGACCGGCTTCCCCCGCCACGCCGACGACCTGGCGACCCGCACGCAGGGCACGTGGGACGACATCTACCGCGACGACGTGGTCAAGGTGCTCGCGGTGCACCCCGACCTCGACCCCGAGGAGTTCTGGGCGCGCGTCGAGGCTGCCGTCGGTGACCGTGTGGTCACGACGTGGTCCTCGTCCTTCGCGCTGGTCGAGATCAGCGCGGCGGGGGTCACCAAGGCCTCCACGCTCGCCGCCCTCGCCGCCGAGATGGGGATCGAGGCCCGCGACGTCGTCGCCTTCGGCGACATGCCCAACGACCTGCCCATGCTGGAGTGGGCGGGCACGGCGTACGCCATGGCCAACGCCCACCCGTCGGTGGTCGAGCTGGCCGACCACGTCGCCCCCCACCACGCCGAGGACGGCGTCGCCGTGGTGCTGACCGAGCTCTTCGGGCTCTCTCGTTAGGGTGAGCGCCATGTCCCGAGCCGTCCGCGTCGTCGCTGCGCTGCTCCTCGCCTGCACCGGGCTGGTGCTGACGGTGGCCGCGCCCGCCTCGGCCGCCTGCACCTGCAAGCAGGGCCAGCTGTCCCAGCAGGTGACGAAGGCCGACGTCGTGTTCATCGGCACGATCGAGGCGGTCGGCACCACGGCCGGCGGCGGCCACACCTACACGATCACCGCCTCCCGCGCCTACCAGGGCTCTCCTGAGAGGTCGACGCGCGTGGAGTCGGCCGGCGGCGCCAGCGCGTGCGGCCTCGGCGCCCTGCAGGTCGGCCAGACCTACCTCTGGCTCGCCACCGGCACCGCCTCGCCGTACCAGGCCGACAGCTGCGGCGGCACGAGCGTCGCGAACCCGACCCGGGTGCAGAAGGTCGAGGACCTGCTCGGCCAGGGCACCGCCGTCGAGCCGCCGCCCCCGCCGGAGGCCGTCCTGACCCGGGTCGAGGACTCCGCGCCGCCGCGCTTCGCCCGGATGGCCGCGCCCGGCGCCGCTGCCGCGCTCGTCGGCCTCCTCGGCCTCGCCGTCGTACGCCGCCTGGCGCGCCGCTAGAGGTACATGCCCCCGGTGCCGCCGGTGCCGTCGCCCTCGTCGGCACCCTGGTCGCCGGGCATGGTGGGCATCCCGACGGGCTGGTGCGGGGCGTGGCCGGCGCCCGCCGGCAGGGCGCGGCGCATCTGCTCGAGCTGGGCACGCGAGGCCATCTGCTGGGCGTAGATCGCGGTCTGGATGCCGTGGAAGAGCCCCTCGAGCCAGCCGACGAGCTGGGCCTGCGCGATGCGCAGCTCGCCGTCGGACGGCGTGCCCTCCTCGGTGAAGGGCAGCGAGAGGCGCTCGAGCTCCTCGACGAGCTCCGGGGCCAGGCCCGACTCGAGCTCCTTGATCGAGGCGGCGTGGATCTCCTTGAGGCGCTGACGGCTGGCCTCGTCGAGGGGAGCCGCCTTCACCTCCTCGAGCAGCTGGCGGATCATGCTGCCGATCCGCATCACCTTCGCGGGCTGCTCGACCAGCTCGGTGACGTGGCGCTCCCCGCGCTCGCCGTCCTCGCCCTGCTCGGCGGCCTGCGCCATCGCGGGCAGGGCGCTGGCCGGGATCGTGCCGATGGGCTGGCCGTCGGGTCCGAGGACCACGACCTGGTCCTCTCCGTCTCCGGCGGCGGGGGCAGAAGGCTGCTGGCTCATGGCGCCCACCCTAGGACGGGCCGCCACGCACCCGACGTCAGAGGGTCAGCACGATCTTGCCGCTGTGCCCGCCCTCGTCCATCAGCGCATGGGCCTTCGCGACGTCCTCCAGCCGCATCGTGTTCTCCACGATCGGCCGGACCGCGCCCGAGGCCACGAGCGGCCACACGTTCTCCACGACGCCGCAGCAGATCGCTGCCTTCTCGTCCAGCGGTCGGGCCCGCAGCGAGGTCGCGGTCACCGAGGCGCGCTTGCGCAGCAGGGCGTTGATGTCGAGCTCGCCCTTGGCTCCACCCTGCATGCCGATGATGACCAGGCGGCCGCCGGTGGCGAGGGCGGACACGTTGCGGCCGAGGTACTTCGCGCCCATGTTGTCGAGGACCACGTCGGCCCCGCCGACCTCGGAGAGCACGTCGACGAAGTCCTCGTCGCGATAGCTGATCGCGCGGGTCGCGCCGAGGGAGCGGCACAGCTCGAGCTTCTCCGGCGAGCCGCCGGTGGCGTAGACCTCGGCACCGCGCGCGGCGGCCACCTGGATCGCCATCGTGCCGATGCCGCCGGCGCCGCCGTGGACGAGGAAGCGCTCGCCCTTGCCCAAGTGGGCGGTCATGAAGACGTTGGACCACACGGTCGCGGCGACCTCGGGCAGCGCGGCGGCCTCGACGAGGGAGACGCCGGTGGGCACCGGCATGACCTGGCCGACGGGGACCGCGACGCGCTCGGCGTACCCGCCACCGGCGAGCAGCGCGCACACCTCGTCGCCGACCGACCAGCCCTCCACGCCCTCGCCGAGCGCGGAGATCCGGCCGCTGCACTCGAGGCCGATGACCTCGGACGCGCCGGGCGGCGGGGGGTAGAAACCCTGCCGCTGCAGGGTGTCGGCGCGGTTGACGGCCGTGGCGACGACGTCGACCACCACCTCACCGGCGCCGGGGACGGGGTCGGGGACCTCGCCGACGGACAGGACCTCGGGGCCGCCGGAGCCGGCGGAGACGACAGCACGCACCGGCTCAGTCCTCGTACTCGTCGTCGGTGTGGTCGACCGTCGAGTCGTCGGGCACGTCGTCCTCCACGTCGTCGGGGTCGCTCGCGTCGGCGGGCTTGTCCCAGCTCTCGGCGAGCGCCTGGGCGCGCGCGGCGAAGCGCTCCACCTGGTCGGGGGCGGCGTCGGCGGCACCGGCGGCGAAGCCCAGGAGGTACGCCGTGATGGGGGCCGCGGTCTTCTGCACGTTCTGCGACGCCGTGCGCGCGAGGTCGAGGACCAAGCCCTCGTCCACCTCGGTGTCGACGTCGAGCGCATCGCTGAGCTCGTCGATCCAGTCGTGGAGGTTCACAGGCCCCATCTTCCCCACCGGGTCGGCGCCCGGCAAGGGACCCCGCCGGGAGCCGTCGGCTACTCCGCGAGGTCGCGCAGGTCGGCCCACGAGTCGATGTCGACCGCCTCGTCGTCGTGCGCCGCGACGGCCGCGAGGTGCAGCGGGGAGAGCAGGCGGTGCAGCGCCATCGAGTGCTGTCCCTCGAGGTCGGGACGCACCTGCGAGAGCCGCGCGACGTCGAGGACGCCCGCGAGCTGGCGGCGCCCGCCGGGGTCGTGCAGGAAGGCGCCGTCGTGCCCGGCGGCGGCCTGCCGCAGCCGCCGGAAGGTGGTCGCCGTCGCGCGCGGCATGTCGACGGCCAGCACGCCGACCAGGCCGGGCCGGCGCAGCATCGCGTCGAGGCCGGTGAGCAGGCCGGCCACCGGTCCGCCGCGCGGCGGGTCCTCGCAGACGAAGGTGACCCGTCGGGTGGTGGGCACGCTGGCGGGGGCAACGACGACGACCTCGTCGGCGTCGAGGAACGCCTCGACCGCGTGCTCGAGCAGGGTGCGGCCGCCGAGCTCGACGGCCGCCTTGTCGATCCCGCCCATCCGCGCCCCGGTGCCCCCGGCGAGCACGACGCCGCTGAAGCCGCCCGCCGGCCGGTCGTGGTGCATCCCCCCGCCCGTCCCCCCGTCCGTCCCCGCATCCATGCCCCCATCCTGCCCGGAGGACTGGCACGCTGGGTCCATGAGCGAGCAGCTGCGCGTGCGCGTCCTCCAGTGGGCCGCCGGCCTGGACCCCGACGCCAACCGCGCGCGGCTGGGCGGGATCGACCCCGGGGCCGACCTCGTCGTGCTGCCGGAGGCGTTCGCCCGCGACTTCGGCGAGGCCGGCTCCGACGTCAGCGCCTTCGCCGAGCCGCTCGACGGTCCCTTCGCGTCCGAGGTCGCCCGCGCCGGGGAGGCCGCGTCCTGCACGGTCGTCGCCGGGATGTTCGAGGTGTCCTCCGACCCCGCGCGGCCCTACAACACGCTCGTGGCGGGCGGAGCGACGTCGGCGTCCTACCGCAAGATCCACCTCTACGACTCGTTCGGCTACCGCGAGTCCGACCGCCTCACCGGCGGCGCCGTCGACCCGGTCGTGGTCGAGGTCGCGGGGTGGCAGGTGGGATTGATGACCTGCTACGACCTCCGGTTCCCCGAGCTGGCCCGCCGCCTCGTCGACGCCGGCGCCGAGGTGCTCGTCGTCCCGTCGGCCTGGCTGCCCGGCGAGCGGAAGGTCGCCCACTGGCGCACGCTGCTCGCGGCCCGGGCGATCGAGAACACCTGCTTCGTGGTCGGCGTGGGGCAGCCCGAGCCGCGCTACGTCGGCCACTCGGCCGTCCTCGGTCCGCTCGGCCAGGAGCTCGCCGCGGCCGAGGGCGCGGAGGCGGTGCTGGAGGCCACGCTCGACCGCGCGGACCTCGTCGAGGCCCGTCGCACCAATCCGTCGCTGGCCAACCGCCGGCTGTAACCTCGTCCGTCGTGTCTTCCCCCACCTCCGGCGGCTCGCGCGGCTCGTCCCGCGGCAAGCGCGCGGCCGAGCGCCCACCCTCGCGGTGGCGGCGCGCCCGGACGGTGCCCGAGCCGGCCCCCACGCCGGCTGCCGAGCCGGCACCAGCTCCCGCCTCCGCCCCGACGTCGGCGCCGGCCCCGGCCCCGGCGCCCGACCCCGTCCCCGAGCCGATCCCGGCGCCGATCATCGGCGGCCCGGTCATCCCCGACGACGGCCCGCCCGGCCGGCTGGTCGCCCTCTGGGTCGCTCTGCTCGCCGTGGGCACGCTCGCGCTGCTGTGGTCCGCGACCAGCGGAGCCCTCGCGACGGGCGTCGACGACGGCCCGCTGACCTCCGCGCCCACGTGGCTCGACGGGGTCGGCTCGGTGGCCGTGGCGACCGCCCTGTCGTGGCTGCTGGCGACCCGCACCGCCGGTCGCGCCCTGGTCTGCGCGGGCCTCGCCCTCGCCCTCGGTACGGCCAGCGTGCTCGTCGGCGGTCGGGTGCTCCCCACGGGCGCGGCGGTGATGACCTGCGTGGTCGGCAGCGTCTACGCCGTGATGGCCACCATCCCGGCCGTGACCTGGTGGAAGGCCGTGCGCGAGGTCCTCGTCGCGACGCTCGTCTCGGTCGCGACGGCGCTCGCCGTCGTGGGCTTCGAGCCGACCGTCGGCACCGAGCGCTTCGAGTTCGCGGCCCTGGTGCTGGCGCTGGCACTGCTCTTCACGATCGTCTACCGCCTCGGCGCCGGCCTCCACGGCCTCGGGCGCCGCGGCGTGATCGTGGTCGCGATCGGCCTCGCCGTCCTCGTCGTCACGCTGCTCTACGCCGAGCTGCTGCGGCGCTACGGCGCGCAGTCGTTCGTCTCCTCCGTGCTCGACTTCTCCGACGCCACGGCCGAGCGGATCGGGGCCTTCCCCCGTCCGCTGGTCGTGCTCCTCGGCATCCCGGCCATCGTGTGGGGCACGCACCTGCGGGCCCGGCGCCGGCAGGGCTGGTGGGTGTGCGCCTTCGGCGTGGCCGCGACCGTGCCGATGGCCTCGGCCCTCGTGGCGCCCGACGGCTCCTTCCTCGAGGCGGCCCTGCGGGTGGCGTACTCGCTCGTGCTCGGCCTGCTGGTCGGCTACCTCGTCGTGCGCGCCGACCTCGCGCTCACCGGCCCCCGGGGGCGCGGCGGGCGACGTGCGGAGGAGGCCGGGCCGCACCGGCCCGAGCCGCGACGCTTCGCCGAGCTGTGAGCCCGGATCCCGGGGTACGCCCGGGTAACCGCTAGCGTCGGGGCCATGGCCCGCAGCAAGTCGCTCGAGATCGTGTCCGAGCTGGTCGCCAACGTGCTGACCATCGAGGTCGCCGAGGGCGACTCCGTCGAGGCCGGCGACACCGTCGTGCTGCTGGAGTCGATGAAGATGGAGATCCCGATGCTCGCCGAGCGCGCCGGGACCGTCACCGCCATCAAGGTGACCGTCGGCGACGTGGTGCAGGACGGCGACGTCCTGGTCGTCCTCGACTGAGGCTCCCCGCCGCGGCGACGTGGCCCTACGCTCGGCCCATGACTCCCGCGCGCGCCCGGACCGTGCACCTCGTGGTGGCGGCGGTGGCGTGGTTCGCCGTGGTCTTCCAGCTCGTCCTGGTGCTGCAGGGCTCGGCCGTGCTGGTCGAGGACGACCCGCCGGGGATGGGCGAGCGCGTCTACCGGTTCTTCGCCTACTTCACCATCCAGAGCAACCTCCTCGTCGCGATCACCTCGACGGCCCTGGCCCGCGACCCGGGGCTCGACCGCCGGGGCTGGCGGGTCGTACGGCTGGCCGGGGTCGTCGGCATCACGGTGACCGGCCTGGTGCACTTCTTCCTGCTGCGCCCCCTGCTCGACCTCGACGGCGCCGACTGGGTCGCGGACAAGCTCCTGCACATGGTCGTGCCGGTCCTCGCGGTCGCGGCCTGGGCGTGGGTCGGACCTCGTCCGCGCACGACGTGGCGCGAGGCGGCGTACGGACTCCTCTGGCCGGTCGTGTGGCTGGCGTGGACGCTCGTCGTGGGGCAGGTGGACGGGTGGGTGCCCTACCCGTTCCTCGACGCCGACGAGGAGGGCTGGGGATCTGTGGTCGTGGTCAGCATCGGCGTCACGGCCCTGTTCCTGGCGCTCTTCGCGACCTACCGGTGGCTCGACAGGCGGCTCCCACCGACCCCTCGCTAGTGTCGGGGGAATGGAATTCAGATACCTCGGCAACAGCGGACTGAAGATCTCCGAGATCACCTACGGCAACTGGCTCACCCACGGTTCCCAGGTCGAGAACGACGTCGCCACGCAGTGCGTGCGCGCCGCGCTCGACGAGGGGATCTCCACCTTCGACACCGCGGACGTCTACGCGAACACGGCGGCGGAGACCGTCCTCGGTGAGGCCCTCAAGGGCGAGCGTCGCGAGTCGCTCGAGATCTTCACCAAGGTCTACTGGCCCACCGGCCCCAAGGGCAAGAACGACACCGGCCTGTCCCGCAAGCACATCATGGAGTCGATCAACGGCTCGCTCCAGCGGCTGCAGACCGACTACGTCGACCTCTACCAGGCTCACCGCTACGACGTGGAGACGCCGCTGGAGGAGACCATGCAGGCCTTCGCCGACGTCGTGCGCCAGGGCAAGGCCCTCTACATCGGCGTCAGCGAGTGGACCGCCGACCAGATCCGCGACGGTGCCGCGATGGCCAAGGAGCTCGGCTTCCAGCTGATCTCGAGCCAGCCGCAGTACTCCATGCTCTGGCGCGTCATCGAGGACGAGGTCGTCCCCGCCTCCCGCGAGGCCGGCGTCTCCCAGATCGTGTGGAGCCCGATCGCGCAGGGCGTGCTCACCGGCAAGTACAAGCCGGGCGCCGAGCCGCCGGCCGGGTCGCGCGCGACCGACGCCAAGGGCGGGTCCGACATGATCTCGCGCTGGATGAAGGACGACGTCCTCGCCGCGGTCCAGGACCTCGGGCCCATCGCCTCCGACGCCGGCCTCACCATGGCGCAGCTCGCCGTCGCCTGGGTCCTGCAGAACGACAACGTCGCCTCCGCCATCGTCGGCGCCTCGCGCCCCGAGCAGGTCGCCGACAACGTCAAGGCCGCCGGCGTCACGCTCGACGACGACGTGATGAAGCGCATCGACGACGCCATCGGCTCGGTCGTGGTCCGCGACCCGAAGCTGACCCAGGTGCCCGAGGGCCGCGCGGTCTGACGCGTCTCCCCGCCGGTCCCGCCCGTCGGGTGAGCGGTGCGTGAGGGGGATTCCGGGCGACCGGAACCCTCCTCACGCACCGTCGGTCATGGCTGACTCGCAGAGACTGGGCGCCGACGCGGATCGTGGAGCTTCCGAGCCACCAGGTGGCTCGGGGATTCCACGTTCTTCCGATTTCCACCCGCGCCCGTGGACAGCGCGGCCCCCGTGGTCCGTCAGACGGACCGCAGGGGCCGCACTCCGCGTCGTACGCCGGTCAAGCGGGGTCGTACGCCGCTCAGGCGGTGACGCGGGTGACCCGGTAGCGGACGAAGGCGGGGACGGCGAGGGCGGCGAGGACGGTGAAGACGACCACCAGCACGCCGCCGCCGGCCGCGGCTGCGGCGGCGCCGGTGGCGGCAGCCGTGGCGCCGTGCGCGACGTCGGCGACGCGGGGGCCGCCGGCGACGACGACGATGAAGATGCCCTGGAGCCGGCCGCGGACCGAGTCGTCGGCAGCGGCCTGCAGCATGGAGGTGCGGAAGGCGGCGGAGGCCATGTCGGCCGCGCCGCCGATGGCGAGCATCACGACGGCCACACCGAGCATGCCGGGCAGGTGCGGCGCGAGCATGGCGGCGGTGCCGAAGCCGACCATCGCCAGGCCCCAGACGATGATCGCGGCGATCACCGCGACGCCCTGGCGCTCGACGCGGGAGACCCAGCCGGAGAGCACGCCACCGACGACGGCGCCGGCGGGGATCGCGGCGAAGAGCAGCGCGAAGGCCAGGCCGCCTTCGCTGGGGCCGCCGAACTCGACGTGGGCCATCTCGGGGAAGAGTGCGCGAGGCATCCCGAAGACCATCGCGATGATGTCGACGACGAACGACATCAGCAGCACCGGCTGCGTACGCAGGTAGCGGAAGCCGTCGATCACCGCGCCGATCCCGGGCGTGACGGTGGCGCCGATCACCGGCAGGGCCGGGAGCCCGACGACGGCGAAGAGGGTGGCGAAGAGCGTGACGGTGTCGAGCAGGTAGAGCCAGGAGAAGCCGACCAGCGGGATCAGCGCGCCCCCCACCAGCGGTCCGGCGATGCCGCCGGCCTGCATCACGGTCATGTTGAGGGAGTTCGCCGAGGGCAGCAGGTCCGCAGGCAGCAGCCGGGGGAGCAGCGCGGACCGGGTCGGCTGGTTGACCGCGAAGAACGCCTGCTGCACCGAGAAGAGGCCGAGCAGCAGCCACACGTCCTCGGCACCGAGCGCCGCCTGCAGCCAGAAGCCGGCGCTGGTCAGGATCAGCCCGACGGTGGTGATCATCAGCAGCGTGCGGCGGTCGAAGACGTCGGCCAGCGCGCCGCCCCAGAGCCCGAAGACGACGAGCGGGACCAGGCCGAAGACGCCGGTGAGGCCGACGTAGGCCGAGGAGCCGGTCATCGCGTAGATCTGGGCCGGCACCGCGACGACGGTCAGCTGCGCGCCGACGACCGTGACGATGTTCGCCAGCCAGAGCCGGCGGAAGTGGGGGTTCGCGAGCGGACGGGTGTCCGCCAGCAGCCGCCTCTCCACGTGACGCAGGCTAGGTCACCCGCACCGCGCACCCCAACGGCAGGGGCGCCCGTGGACTACTTCGCGGAGACCTGGTCACCCCAGGCGGCGCGGGCGCCGGAGTCGCCGACGCGGTAGACCTGCACGCTGGTGGCGAGCGCCGCGACGACCGCGAGCACGGCGACGGTGCGCACGACCCCGGCGCTGGCGGCACGGGCGGTGGACGCGCCGTCGGCGGTCGTGGCGCGGCGGTCGAGCCACCACAGCGCAGCCGCGAGCAGCAGCATGGGGATCGCGAACCAGATGAGCTGGTCGCCGAGCTCGGCGTGCTCACCGGGGTCGCCGACGTGCTTCTCGAGAGCCTCGCCGCTGGAGGTCGCGACGGGGATCAGGGCGGTCGCGACCGCGGTGCACGCCACGACCAGCGCGCCGTAGGGCCGCCGCCACGCAGGGCGTACGGCGATCGCGAGCGTGCCGAGGGTGGCGAGGGGGAGCAGGACGACCACGGCGTGGACGACCAGCGGGTGGACGGGCAGGCCGTTGATGAGATCGAACATGTCCGCGACGCTAGGGCCGCGGACCTGCCGCTCACCTGACTGTGAGAGGGCCGGCAGTCAGGTCGCGTGCAGGCGCGGGGCGGCATGCTGGCGGGGTGAGGCGCACGAGGAGGACGACGACGTGGCTCGGGTAGGGCTGTGCGAGGACGACGCCGCGATCCGGCGCGTGGTGGGCGATGCGATGCGGATCGTCGGTCACGAGGTCGTGGCCGCCCACGACGGGGGCGAGGCGCTGCGGCTCTTCTCCGAGGACGACTCGCTCGACGTGGTGATCCTCGACATCGGCCTCCCCGACGCCGACGGGCGCGACGTGTGCCAGGCGCTCCGCTCGGCCGGTCAGTCGGCCCCGGTGCTGTTCCTCACCGCGCTCGGTGCGGTCCACGAGCGGCTCGCCGGCTTCAATGCCGGCGCCGACGACTACCTGCCCAAGCCCTTCGACGTCCTCGAGCTCATCGCCCGCGTCGAGGCGCTGGCCCGCCGCGGCCGCCTCGTGGTCGCGTCCTCGCCGGGCGACCTGGTGCTCGACCCCGCGCGGCACTCGGTGGCCTGCCGCGGCACGGAGGTGCTGCTGACCCCGACGGAGTTCCGGATGCTGGCCGCGATCACGTCGCGTCCCGGCGAGGTCGTACGCCGTCGCGCGGTCGTCGCGGCCGCCTGGCCGCAGGGCAGCATCGTCAGCGAGAACACCGTCGACTCCTACGTCCGCCGGATCCGGGTCAAGCTCCGCGAGGTCGACTCGCCCCTCGAGCTCACGACGGTCCGCGGCGTGGGCTACACACTGAGGTGATGGACGAGCCAGGGCCCCCGATCGCGCACGGCCTGAGCCGCCTCGCGCCCCGGTCGTTCCGCGCGCGCATCGTCGCCTCCACCGTCGGGTTGATGACCGTCGCGATGGTGATCGTCGTGCTCGGCATCCAGGTCGTCCTCGGCGCGACCGCGCAGCGCGACATCCGGCAGGTCCTCGACGACCGGTCGAGCGCCGTGGTCCGCGTGGTGCAGCAGTCCTCGACCGAGCGCCTGACGGTGGACGAGGAGGCCCTGCAGCCGGGGATGGTGGTCTACGACGGCGCGGGACGCCGGGTCGCAGGCTCGGTGGCGAGCGACGTGCGGGACGAGGCCGACGCCGTCGCCACGACCGACGAGGTCCGCACGGTCGGCAACGAGGAGGACGACGACCGCCTCCTGGCGACGCCGTTCACCACTCCGAGCGGCGAGCGCGGAGTGCTGGTGGTGAGCCAGGAGACCGCTCCCTACGAGCGCTCGGAGCTCTACGCCCTCCTCGCCGCGATCGTGCTGGGCGTGCTCGTCGTCGCCGCCACGGCCGTCATGGCGCTGCGGGTGACCAGCCAGGCGTTGCGCCCCGTGGCGCGGATGGCCGAGCGGGCGTCCGACTGGAGCGAGCACGACCTCACCCACCGCTTCGCGCTCGGTCCGCCGACCGACGAGCTCGCCGCCCTCGGCGGGACCCTCGACGGCCTCCTCGACCGGGTCGCGTCGGTGATCCGGTCCGAGCAGCGGCTCACCTCCGAGCTCGCCCACGAGCTCCGCACGCCGCTGACCGGCATCCAGGGCTCCGCCGACCTCGCCCTCCTGCGCGGGGTCGAGGACCCTGCCGTGCGCGAGGACCTGCGCCAGATCTCGGCCTCCGCGCGCGAGATGGGCACGGTCATCTCGACGCTGCTCGACATCTCCCGCGACGGCACCACGTCGGGCCGCGAGCAGTGCCGGGTCGCCGACCTGGTCCCCGCCCTGGTGGCGGCCGCGGCCGGCCGGCTGGCCGTGGTCGACCGGACGGGCGGGTCCACCGCGACGGTCGCTGCTCCCGCCGGCCTCGTCGTGCGCGCCGTCTCGCCCCTCGTCGACAACGCGTGCCGCCACGGCCGCGCGCAGGTCGTGCTGGAGGCGATCGACCACCACGACCGGGTCGAGCTGGTGGTCCGCGACGACGGGGACGGGGTGGAGCAGGCCGTGCGCGAGACCCTCTTCGAGCCGGGCGTCTCGCACCGCGAGGGCGGCGCCGGCCTCGGCCTGGGCATCGCCCAGCGGATGGCCCGGTCCTTCGGCGGCGAGGTCGTGCTGGCCGACGAGCCGGGTGGCGCCGCGTTCGTGGTGCGGCTGCCACGGAGGTAGCGCGCAGTCAGGTGGCTGGCAGGTCCGCCGGTGCACACTGGCCGCAGGCGGGTCCGCTCATCCCCCGTGGCGGGCCCGCCGCCCGACCGAGGGGTCTATCATCGCCGCATGACGATGACAGCGACGCCCGTCGAGGCCGGTCCCGGCGCCGAGCCGGTCGACCTCACCGCGGCGGCCTGCCTCTTCCACGGGCTCTCCGACCCCTCGCGCCTGTCGATCCTGCGCCACCTCATGCTCGGTGAGCACCGCGTCGTCGACCTCACCGCCCACCTCGGCCTCGCGCAGAGCACCGTGTCGAAGCACCTCGCCTGCCTGCGCGACTGCGGGCTGGTGGCGTCGCGCCCGGAGGGCCGGGCCTCGATGTGGTCCCTGCGCCACACGGCGGCGGTGGTCGACCTCCTGGGGGCCGCGGAGCGCCTGCTCGGGCTCACCGGCGACGCGGTCACCCTCTGCCCGACCTCGGGCATCTCCTCGCTCCACGAGCAGGCGTGATGGGCGCCGACCGCGCCGCGCTCGGCCGACGGGCCCAGCTGCTGGCCGCCGCCTCCGTCGCCTACAACGTGGTCGAGGCGGTGGTCGCGATCTCCGCGGGCCTCGTCGCCGGTTCCGTGGCGCTGGTGGGCTTCGGCCTCGACTCGGTGGTCGAGGTGTCGAGCGGCCTGGTGATCCTGTGGCAGTTCCGCCACCCCCTGCCGGAGTCGCGCGAGCGCACGGCCCTGCGCCTGATGGCGTTCTCCTTCTTCGCCCTCGCCGCCTACGTCGGGGTCGAGTCGGTGCGTGCGCTGGTCGGCGGCCAGGCGCCCGACCCCTCACCCGTGGGCATCGGCCTGGCGCTCGCCTCGCTCGCGGTCATGCCGTTCCTGTCGTGGGCGCAGCGGCGCACGGGACGGGCGCTGGGCTCGAACGCCGTCGTGGCGGACTCGACGCAGACGCTGCTCTGCACCTACCTCTCCGCCGTCCTGCTCGTCGGCCTCGTGCTCAACGCCACCCTCGGCTGGTACTGGGCCGACCCCGTCGCCGGCCTCGTCATCGCCGCGCTCGCGGTCCGGGAGGGTCGCGACGCGTGGCGCGGCGAGGGGTGCTGCGGCTCCATCGGCGCCCACGCGCACGCCGGTGAGGACGCCTGCGCCTGCGGCGACGGGTGCGGGTGCGCGGCGGCGGCACCGTCGGTCCTGACGCTGTCGCCGACGAGGAGGTCCTGATGGGCGCAGGTCACGGGCACGGCCACGCAGGCGGTCGCCACCGCTGGCGGCTCGCGGTCTCCTTCGGCCTGGTCGCGGCGTTCTTCCTCGTCGAGCTGGTGGTCGGCCTGGCGAGCGGCTCGCTCGCGCTGATCTCCGACGCCGGGCACATGGCCGCCGACGTCGTGGCGCTCGGCGCCGCGCTGCTCGCCACCAAGATCGCCACCCGGCCCGACGACACCGGCCGTCGGACCTACGGCTCCTACCGTGCCGAGGTCTTCGCCTCGGGCTTCACCGTGCTCGTCATGCTCGGTGTCTCGGCCTACGTCGTCGTCGAGGCGGTGCGCCGCGCGGGCGACGCGGTCGAGGTGTCAGCAGGGCCGATGCTGGTCGTCGGGGCCGTCGGGCTCCTGGTCAACCTGGTCTGCCTGCTCCTGCTGCGCGGCGGCGCCCAGGAGTCGATCAACGTCAAGGGCGCCTACCTCGAGGTGGTCGCCGACGCCGCCGGCAGCGTGGGCGTGCTGGTGGCCGGCGTGCTGGTGCACCTCACCGGCGCCCCGCTCTGGGACACCGCGGTGGCGGTCGCGATCGGCGTCTTCGTGGCGGTCCGGGCGGTCGTGCTGGGCCGCGAGGTGCTGGCGGTGCTCGGCCAGCACGCGCCGCAGGGCCTCGACCTCGAGGCCGTGGTCCGCGACCTGGAGGCGGTGCCGGGGGTCGCGGAGGTCCACGACCTGCACGCCTGGACCCTCACCTCGGGGATGAACGTCGCCACCGCGCACGTCGTGATCTGCGTCGGCGCCGACGCGCAGGCCGTCCTGGCCGGCACCCAGGCCGCGCTGCGCGAGGGCCACGGCATCGACCACGCGACGCTGCAGGTGGAGGCGAGCAAGGCGCGGGAGTGCCACGCCGCCTCGTGGTGAGGCTCGCCACGTCCCCCGCCCCTGCGGGGGTGCGGATTCCGCGTGGGGGGTCGCCGCCGGGCTACTCTCGTGAGGTGCGGGATCGTCCGCTCATCACTCGAGCCACAGGAGAGTCATCATGGCCATCATCGGATTCCTCGTCTTCGGGCTCGTCGTCGGAGCCCTCGCCCGGCTCATCAAGCCCGGCAAGCAGAACCTCAGCATCCTGGCCACCCTCGGCCTCGGCGTGGTCGGCTCGCTGATCGGCGGCATCGTCGCCAGCGCGCTCGGCACCGGCGACATCTTCGAGCTCAACGTCCTCGGCGCCGTCGTCGCGATCGTCGCCGCCGTGCTGCTGATCGGCGTCGCGGAGTCGCTGACCGGCCGCAACAAGGCTCACGTCTGACGCGCCGCGCCTGACTCCGCCGCCCCCGCCCCGACCACCAGGTCGAGGAGGGGGGCGGCGGTGTCATGTCCGGGTGCGGGGTTGTCCAGGATCACAGCGTCGTCGTATTGGATCGTTCCAATCGAGTCGTCACACTGGAGGTGAACCCACCCGAGGAGAGAACGCCATGAGGCTGATCGACGAGCTCAACGAGCTGCACGACCACTACGCCGGACGCATCGACGAGGCCGTCGCCCGCGACGACGCCGCCGGCGCGAACGACCTGGCCCAGTCCTACGAGGACGACGCGATCCGGCTGATGGCCGAGCGCGAGGGCCTCACCCACCTGCTGCCGCTGCAGCGCCAGCGCCCGCAGAGCGCACTGCGCACACTGGTGCGCCGGCTGGTCCCCGGCCACGCCGCCTGACCCGCGTCAGATCGCGTCGTCCTCCGGCAGGTGCATGTCGGTGACCATGGCGACCACGTCGGCGATGGAGTCGACGACCCGCGTGGGCCGGTAGGGGAACTCCTGGACCTGGTGGCGCTCGGTCGCCCCGGTGGCGACGAGGATCGTGCGCATGCCGGCCTCGAGACCGCTGATGATGTCGGTGTCCATCCGGTCGCCGATCATGACCGTGGTCTCGGAGTGCGCCTCGATCTGGTTGAGCGCGCTGCGCATCATCAGCGGATTGGGCTTGCCGATGAAGTAGGGCTGGCGCCCCGTCGCGGTGCTGATCAGCGCCGCCACCGAGCCGGTCGCCGGCAGCATGCCCTGCGCGCTCGGTCCGCTCGGGTCGGGGTTGGTGGCGATGAAGCGGGCGCCGTCGTTGATCAGCCGGATCGCCCTGGTGATCGCCTCGAACGAGTAGGTCCGGGTCTCGCCGAGCACGACGTAGTCGGGGTCCTGGTCGGTCATGACGTAGCCGATGTCGTGCACCGCCGCGGTCAGCCCCGCCTCGCCGACGACGTACGCCGACCCGCCCGGGCGCTGGTCGTCGAGGAACTGCGCCGTCGCCAGCGCCGAGGTCCAGATCGACTCCTCCGGCACGTCGATGCCGCTGCTGCGCAGCAGCCGCACCCGCAGGTCGCGCGGGGTGAAGATCGAGTTGTTGGTGAGCACCAGGAACGGGACGTCGCCCTCGCGCAGCGCGGCGATGAACTCCTTCGCGCCGGGGATCGGTTCCTCCTCGCGGACGAGGACGCCGTCCATGTCGGTCAGCCAGGTGCGGACGGGTCGCGGTTCGCTCACGTGGACATCGTCCCACCCCGACCCGGCGGCAGCGGCAGCCCCGGTCTCACCGTCGGCGCTCAGTCCGCGGCGTGCCGGCCCTCGGGCAGGGCGTGGGTGCGCTCGAGCCCGGCACCCTCGACGTCGACGTCGGGCAGGATCCGGTCGAGCCACTTCGGCAGCCACCACGCGGCCTCCCCCAGCAGGTGCATGGCAGCCGGGATCAGCAGCATCCGCACCACGAAGGCGTCGACGAGCACGCCGAAGGCCAGGCCGAAGCCGATCGGCTTGATGGTGGCGTCGTGGGAGAACACGAAGCCCGCGAAGACCGAGATCATGATGATCGCCGCCGCGGTCACGACCGAGCGACCGGCGTGCAGGCCGTGCTGCACCGCCACGCGCGCGGGTGCCCCGTGGGCGTACGCCTCCCGCATCCCCGAGACCAGGAACAGCTGGTAGTCCATCGCGAGGCCGAAGAGGATGCCGGTGGCGATGATGGGCAGGAAGCTCAGCACCGGGCCGGGGGCGTGCACGCCGAACAGGTCGGCGAGGAAGCCGAGCTGGAAGATCGCGGTGATGCCGCCGAAGGCCGCGAGCAGCGAGAGCACGAACCCGAGCGTCGCGGTCAGCGGGACCAGGATCGAGCGGAACACCAGCACCAGGATCAGCAGCGACAGCCCGACGACCAGCACGAGGTAGAGCGGCAGGACCGAGGCCAGCTTGTCGGAGATGTCGATGCCGGCGCTGGCATTGCCGGCGACGCCGAGGGTGACCCTTTCGCCCGACGTGGTCGTCGGCTCGAGGGTGCGCAGGTTCTGCACCAGCTCGGCGGTCGACTCGCTCGACGGGGAGCCCGCCGGCACCACCTGGAAGGCGAGCGCCGTCCGGTCCTTCGAGACGCCGATCGGCACGACCGCCTCGACGCTCCAGGTCTGGCCGACCTGCTCGGCGATGGTGGCCTGCTCGGGCACGACGTCGTCCTGCCCGATCGGTGCGGGCAGATCGGCGACCACGAGGAGCGGGCCGTTGGAGCCCTCGCCGAGCTTGTCGGCCTGCACCTCGTAGGCCTGGTACGCCGCGGAGTCCGGCGGCTGCGTGGAGCCGTCGGGCAGGCCCAGGCGCATCTGGGTCGCCGGGGCGGCGACGGCCAGCAGCGCGACGATCCCCACGCCCAGCACGGTCACGGCGCGGCGGGTCGACATCGGGGTGTCGCGGGCGGTGATGGCGGCCGGGTCGTTCCCGTGCTCGCCGGCGGCCAGGCGCGCGCGCTCGCGGCGACCGAGGATCCGCATCCCGACGAGCGACAGCACGGCGGGGGTGAGCGTGATCGCCATCGCGATGGCGACCAGCACCGCGACGCCGCCGACGGTGCCCATCAGGCCGAGGAAGGGGACGCCGGTGACGTTGAGCGCCAGCAGCGCGACGATCACCGTCACCCCGGCGAAGACGACGGCGTTGCCGGACGTGCCGTTGGCCAGGCCGATCGACTCGTGCAGGTCGGCGCCCTGCTTCAGCTGGCGCCGGTGGCGGTTGATGATGAAGAGGGAGTAGTCGATGCCGACCGCGAGGCCGAGCATCACCCCGAGGACCGGGGTGACCGAGACGAAGTCGACCAGCCCGGAGAACGACAGCGAGGCCAGGGACGCCACGCCCACGCCGAGCAGTGCGGTGACCAGCGGCAGAGCGGCGCCGAGCAGCGTCCCGAGCATGACGAACAGGATGATCGCCGCGACCACGACGCCGGCGACCTCGCCCGGGCCGAGGATCGACGGCACGGTCTGCGCGATGTCCTGCGAGGGGTAGAGCGCGACGCCGTCGATGTCGGCGTCCGCGACGAGGTCCTCGATCTCGGCCTTCACGTCGAGGCCGACCTCGTTGATCGCCACGTCGAAGGTCACGTTGGCCACCGCGGCGCTGCCGTCCTCGGAGACCGTGCGGAAGCCCGACGACAGCTGCGAGAGGGTGAGCCCCTGCTGCAGGGCGGGCGCCTGCTCCTCGATCTTCGCGCGGTTGCGGTCGATGCGCGCCTGTCCGGCGTCGAGCTGCTGCTCGGCCTCGGCGAGGGCGTCCCTGACGGCGGGCAGGGTGCCGTCCCGCCGGGCCTGGCGCCGCTGGTCGGCGAGGGCGGCGCGGCCGGCGTCGACCTGCCCCTGCGCGGCGCTCAGCTCGCTGATGCCCCGGTCGAGCTTCTTCCTGCCCTCCGCCACCTGGCGGGCCGAGTCGTCGAGCTGGTCCTGGGTGGTGAACGGGTTGCTCACCTCCGTGACCTCGTCGACCTTCCCCACCTGCTCGAGGAGGTCGCCGACCTCGCGGCGCTGGTCGGCGGTGAGGGCCGACCCGTCGGTGCTCTCCACGACGATCGCGCCGTTGCCGCCGCCGGTGCCCTCGAAGTCGCGCTCGAGCTGCGCGGAGACCCGCGTCGTCGGGGTGTCGGGCAGCGTGATCGAGCTGGACAGCGTCCCGGCGAAGGCGACGTACGTCGCGGCGGTGACGGCCAGCACCGCCAGCCAGGCGCCGACGACGATCCAGTGGCGACGCGCGGCGAGGCGTCCGAGGCGGTAGAGGAGCTCGGCCATGGGAGGGCCTTTCGGTGGGGTGCGGGGGAGGAGGTCGGGGGTCAGCCGGCGAGGCCGTGCAGCAGCCGGTCCAGCAGTCGCTCGAGCAGCCGGACCCAGTCGGCGCGGGCGCCCGGGGACACGTCGGGGGCGAGGTCGGGGTGGTCACAGACCCAGCGCGCCGCGAGGGCGGCGATGCCGTTGGTGAGCAGGACGAGCGTCAGGTCGAGGTCGAACGGGTCGAGCGCGGGTGCCCGGTCGTGGAGCCGCTCGCTCAGGCGCTCGCCGACGTGCTCGAGCGCGGTGCGCGAGATGGCGTCGGTGCGCTCGTCGGCCGCGCCGGGCCCGCCGAGCACGCGGCTGATGGTGGCGATGGCCGTGGGCAGGTCGACCCCGCGCGCGGCCTCGCAGACCGCGGTGAGCGCGGCCCGCGACCCGGCGTCGCCGGGCGGCAGGTCGACGGTCTCGCGGTCGACCGCCTCGAGCAGCTCGGCGGTGACCTCGGCGAGGATCTGCTCGCAGACCGCCACCAGCAGCTGGTCGATGCCGGCGACGTGGTTGAACACGGTGCGGCGCGAGACCCCTGCGAGGGCGGCGACCTGGTCGACGGTGAACCCGTCGGCACCGTGCTCGGTGGCGAGGGTGCGCGTCGCGTCGAGGATCGCGCGGCGGCGCTCGTCGCGCGGGCTGGTCGGGGTCACCGCCCCAGTGTTGCACTCAGTGCAAATCCGGCGGTGCGGCCCGAGGTCAGGCGGTGCGGAACCGGCCCACCTCGGTGGTGAGGCTCGAGGCCATGGTGACGAGCTCGCCGATCGCGGCGAGGGTCTGGTTGACCGCGGCCGTGGTGGTGTCGGCCGCGGCGGCGACGCCCGAGATGTTCGTGGCGATCTCGCCCGTCCCGGTCGAGGCCTCGCCGACGTTGCGGCTCATCTCGTGCGTGGTGGCGGTCTGCTGCTCGACGGCGGCGGCGATGGTGTTCTGGTGGTCGTTGATGGCGGTGACGATGTCGCCGATCTCGCGGATCGCGACGACGGCGCCCGAGGTGTCGGCCTGGATGGCCTGGACCCGCTGCGCGATGTCGTCGGTGGCCCGCGCCGTCTCCTGGGCGAGCTCCTTGACCTCGTTGGCGACCACGGCGAAGCCCTTGCCGGCCTCGCCGGCACGGGCGGCCTCGATGGTGGCGTTGAGGGCGAGCAGGTTGGTCTGCTCGGCGATCGAGGTGATGGCCTTGACGACGGCGCCGATCTCCTGGCTCGAGGTGCCCAGCTTGGAGATCGTCTCGTTGGTCGTGTGCACCATGGTGACGGCCTGGGCAGCGACACGGGCGGCCTCGTTGGCCGAGTGGGCGATCTCGCGGATCGCCGATCCCATCTCGTCGGACCCGGCGGCGACGGTGGCCACGTTGCGGGAGACCTCGTTGGCCGCGCCCGACACGACCCCGGCCTGCACGCTGGTCTCCTCGGCGCCCGCAGCGATCTGGTGGCTGGCCGACGACAGCTGCTCGGTGGCGGCCGCCACGGCGGTGGCGGACCCGTTGACCGTGACGACGATCCCCTTCACCGACGCGATGGACTGGTTGACCGCGACCTGGAGGTTGCCGGTGCACCCGGTGGCGGTCTCGGGGAGGTGCTGGGTGAGGTCGCCCTTGGCGAACTCCTGCAGCGCCGCGATCGCGGCCCGCATCGGGCCGACCAGGCTGCGGGTGATGGCCCAGGCCAGCGCGCTGAGCGCGACGAGGCCGACGAGCGTGACGAGGAGCACGATGGTCCGCATCCGGCCCGCCGTGGCGATCAGGTCCGCCGTGGCGCTCGTCGCGTCGGCGCTGATGCTGTCCAGGGTGTCGCCCAGGACGGAGTCCATGGCGTCGTTCGCGGCCTGGATGTCGTCCACGGTGGCGGCGCGGGACGCCCGGTCTCCGGACCCGGCCGCGACGAACCCGGCGATCGCGTCGATGTAGTCGGCGAACGCGGCGTCCACCTCGTCGATGCGACGTTCGTCGTCGGGGTCGAGGTCGAGACCGCGCAGGTCCGTGACGAGGGACGCGACGGTGCTGCTGTCGTCGTCGACGTCGGCCTGCAGGGGGGCCCCTCCGGACGGCCGCGCGGACGTGGTTCGCGATCTCGCTGCAGACCTTCGGCGGCCCGGCCGGCCAGATCGCGGTGATGCAGCGCACGCTCGTGGACGAGCAGCGCTGGATCGGGCAGCAGCGGTTCCTCTTCGCGCTGTCCTACTGCACGCTGCTGCCCGGCCCGGAGGCCCAGCAGCTCGCCACCTACGTCGGGTGGCTGCTCAACGGCGTCCGCGGGGCGCTCGTCGCGGGCATCCTGTTCATCCTGCCCGGCGTGGTCGCGCTGCTCGCGCTGTCGGGGATCTACGTCTCCTTCGGCGACACCACCCTCGTCGAGTCGCTCTTCCTCGGGCTGGCCCCGGCCGTCGTCGCGATCGTGCTGCAGGCGGTGGTGCGGGTCGGCCGCAAGGGTCTTGGGCACCCCGCGCTGGTCGTCCTGGCGGTCGCGTCTTTCGTGGCGCTGACCTTCTTCGCGGTCCCGTTCCCCGCCGTCGTCGCGGTCGCGGCGCTCGCCGGCTGGGTGCTCGGGCGCCGGATCCCGACGCTCACCGCTCCGCCCCGGGCGGCCGTCAACGACGGCCCGCCGCCGCTCGTCCCCGACGACGCGCTGCACACCGAGCGCCCGTCGGGGCGGCGCACGCTCGACCGTCCTGGCGGTCGGCCTCGTGCTCTGGGCCGCTCCCGTGGCCCTCGCGGCGCTCGCCTTCGGGCGCGGCAGCATCTTCGTCGACCAGGGCCTGTTCTTCTCCGGCGCCGCGGTCGTCACCTTCGGCGGCGCCTACGCCGTCCTGGCCTACGTCGCCCAGCAGGCCGTCGAGGTCTTCCACTGGCTCGCGCCCGGTGAGATGGTGCGCGGCCTGGCGCTGGCCGAGACGACGCCCGGTCCGCTGGTGATGGTGGTGCAGTTCGTCGCCTTCGTCGGCGCCTACCGGGCCCCGGGACCGCTCGACCCGTGGGTGGCGGCGGTGCTGGCGGCGCTGCTGACCACCTGGGTGACGTTCGTGCCGTGCTTCCTGTTCATCCTGCTCGGCGCGCCCTACGTCGAGCGCCTGCGCGGCAACCGCGACCTGGCCGCCGCGCTGTCCGGCATCACGGCTGCGGTGGTCGGGGTCATCGCGAGCCTGGCGGTCTTCTTCGCGCTGCACACCCTCTTCGGCGAGGATCGCAGGCTGCGTGCCGGCCCGCTCGACGTGGCGTACCCGCTGCTGTCGTCGGTGCAGTGGGACGCCGTCGCGGTCGCGGTGCTCGGTGCCGCGCTGGTGTTCTGGCGGGGATGGCCGGTGCTGCGAGTGCTGGGTGCCTGCGCGCTCGCCGGCATCGTGCTGGGCCTGGCGCAGGCGGCGTGAGCACCCCTCAGCGCGCGGGGTCGATGATCGTCATCCCGGCGACGGTCGCGGTGTCGAAGACCGGCAGCAGGGCCGCCGCCTCCTCGAGGCCGATGGTGCGCTCGACGAGGCGCTGCGGCTGGAGGGCGCCGGACTCCACCAGGGCGAGCATCTCGGGGTAGTCGGCGGCGGCCATGCCGTGGCTGCCGAGGACGTCGAGCTCCCAGGCGATGACCCGCGACATCGGCACGCGCGGATGGCCGTCGACCGGCGGCAGCAGGCCGACCTGCGCGAGGCGTCCGCGCCGGCGCAGCGAGCCGATCGCGTCGGCGCAGGTCTGCTCGCTGCCCACGGCGTCGACAGCGACGTGGCAGCCGCCGGTCAGGTCGGTGACCGCCTCGGCCACGTCGCGACCGGCTGCCAGGACGGTGTGCTCGGCTCCGAGATCGGCGGCCACCGAGAGCGCCGCCGCGTTGCGGTCGACGGCGACCACGCGGGCGCCCAGAGCACGCGCGATCATCACCGCGCTCAGCCCGACGCCACCCGCGCCGACGACGGCGAGCCACTCGCCGGACTGCAGCCGGGCGCGCCCGACCAGGGCGCGGTAGGCCGTGGCGAAGCGGCAGCCGAGGCCCGCTGCGGTCGCCAGGTCGACGGACGGCGGCACCGCGACGAGGTTGGTGTCGGCGGCGTGGAGGGCGACCAGCTCGGCGAAGGAGCCCCAGTGGGTGAAGCCCGGCTGCTGCTGGTCGAGGCAGACCTGGGCGTCGCCCCGGCGACACCACTCGCAGCGTCCGCACCCACAGACGAAGGGCACCGTCACCCGGTCGCCGACCTGCCAGCGCGTGACGCCCTCGCCCACCTCGGTGACGTGTCCGGCGAGCTCGTGCCCCGGCACGTGCGGCAGCGCGACGTCGTCGTGCCCGGCCCACGCGTGCCAGTCGCTGCGGCACAGGCCCGTCGCCCCCACGCGTACGACGACCCCGCCCGGCGGTGCCGCCGGCTCGGCGACCTCCCGCACCTCGGGCCGGGACCTGACCTCGTCGAACACCACTGCGCGCACGGGACCGATCCTCGCAGGACCGCGGGCGTCGAGGGCGGTCGTAGGGTCGAGGTGTGGACGAGGATCAGGACGAGCACCTCGACGAGGACAACCCGGCGCTGCGCGCCCTCGCGGAGTCCGGCATCGCGCACACCGTGACGCGCCACGGCCGGGTCGGCTCGCTCGCCGAGGCCGCCGCCGTGCGCGGCGTCGAGCCGTCGGCGATCGTGAAGACGATGGTCGTGCGCCGCGCCGAGGACGACCACCTGCTGGTGCTCGTGCCGGGCGACCGGCAGATCTCGTGGCCCCGGCTGCGCGCGCTGCTCGGCGTCAACCGGATCTCGATGCCTGGCGCCGACGCGGCGCGCGACGTCACCGGCTTCGAGCGCGGCACCATCACGCCCTTCGGCACCCGGACCCCGCTCCCGGTCGTGGCCGACGAACGGATCCTCGGTCGCACGGTCTCGATCGGCGCCGGGGCCCACGGCGTCGCCGCGACGCTGGCCGCCGACGACCTCGTCCGCCACACCGGGGCGCAGGTCGCGGACGTCACCGACCCCGCCTGAACCGGGCCGGGCCGGTCGGGAACGACGATCGGGCCGGTCCCACGAGGGACCGGCCCGATCGGCTGGCGGGCTACGGAAGAAAGTCGTTCTCGCAGGTCAGCGCTTTGACTGCAGCGGTGCCCGAAGAGTTTCCCCGCGGCGTTCCAGGAGTTTCCCCGCGGCGCGGTCGGGGCGCCTAGCGCTTGCGGGTCTTCCATGCGGCGGTTGGGTTGCCGACGCCGCCGTAGTCGATCCCCCAGTGCGTTGGCGGCTCGTGGCCGTTGTGGTACGTCGCGTGGGCGTCGTAATGCTCGACGCGAAGGTCCGGGATGCCCTTGGCTAGTGCTCGCTTGGATAGGGCTGACTTCTTCAGGGTGATCGTGCGCGTCTCACCGGTTCGCATGGTGACGGGCTGGCGGTACACGGTCTTGCCTCGCCTGTTCACGAGCCGGATGCGGAAGCGTCGGTCGTCTGGTGCGTTCCAATAGTCCTGTGCGGTGATCGTGATCTGTGTCTTGCTGTAGCCGCGCTTGACGCGCGTCATGCGGCAGGACGGCACGAGGATGTCCTGCTCGAACACGACGTAGGGGCGTGCGCCGCTGTCCCAGATGGTGTCGCGCAGGTCGCTGCGAGACACCGTGAACGTCCAGACAGTGTCGGACTTGAGGCCGGAGTTGAGGTCCGGGCTGCCGTCGAGTTCGCGCTTGAACAACTCGACCGTGAACGAAGCACCGTCTTCAAGTCTGGTCACGTATGACTTGCTGATAGCGGCGCCGGAATAGTCGGTCGCGACCGAGGCCGCAAGCGCGCGGATGTAGCGCATGCCCGCGTCACCTGTGTTCGTCATCGTCAGCGTGGCAAGTCGGTGGGTGTCCGCCTGGTCGACCGGGTCGTGGAAGCACTCGCCGAAGTTCACCGCGAACGAGTCCGCGGCGGGGGCAGGACCAGTGTCGGTGGAGTAGTCGAAGGTCCACGTCCCGTGGTCCTGCTCGGTGGTGATGTGGACCTGGGTTGCTCCGTTTGTGGGGTGGCACTTGAGTGGCGGAGCGTATTGCCCGTCGACCAGGTAGACCGTGTAGAGGTCGCCGAGCCCCTCGTCCGGGATGCAGTACTCGTCCTGATCGGTCCCAGCCCGGTCCACCTTCGTGGGGGCGGGGGCGGTGTAACCGCCTCCCGGCGTAGATGAGTCGGCGTCCGCGGGTCCTGCGACCACGGTGGCCGCCAGTAGGAGTGCGGCGGTGGCCAGGAGTGTGTTGGGACGGGGCTTCACGCGTGTTCCTTCCGGGATGTGACGTCCCTGAGTGTGCCGTGCCAGTTGGACATGTGTGGCCTGTTTCAGGATCCGCACGGCCGGTGTGCCTCGTACTTCCGATCGTTCGGACGTCGATCCATACTGTCGACCACGGACGCTCCGGTGCGTAGTGGTAGGCGAACCGGAACCCCGGCGGGCTGGATGCGAGGACGGTGGACAGGTACTCGACCCAGCCCGACCAACTGGTTCGAGGTCGGTCTCGATGTCGCCGAACGGCATGGCGGTCTGTGAGGCGCGGACCGTGTAGGTGGCGTCGTGGATGCGAACGTGGGCGAGCCCGTCCTCGGTCCGCTCTGCGTCGATCATCTTCTGCAACAGGACCGGTGCGTCGTCGTTGGCGAACTGGCGACCGAGCGCCTCGACGTCTGTCAGATGGATCGAGGAGAGGCTGAACGGGTCGCGCTGCCACTTCGTGGTCACCTGCGGCAGGAACAGAGGGATGCTGAGGCCGCCCGGCATTCGGGGCTTGAGCGTGCGCGTCAGGATCTCCGTGGACGCCGCGGCGGTGGCGACACGGGAGTCGAGGGTGGCAAGGCTGAGTCCGACGTGCTGCTGAGGCGTCTGACGAGCGGCCGCCCAGTCGTCCTCGTCGAGTTCGAACAGCCCTCCCTGCTCGGGATCGGTGGCGGCGGGCCCGGGCAACTGGATCTGCACTTCCCCGGAGGCGGGGAAGGAAAAGTCCACTGGGAGTTCGCCCTGCTTGGTCAGCGGGGTACCTGCCTGCCGGACTCCGGCGCGCGGGTTCACCACGACGGATGCTTCCTCGACGCGGTCGCCGAGAGTCTCCTCCAGCAGGGCCTTGGCGCGCTTGAGCAGCGCGGCGAAGGAGTTGTGGGAGAGCACCTCGACGGTGTCGAGCATGGGGTTCCCGGTGCGCTCCCCGAATGGCAGTCGGAGCCCGCGGCCCAGGCTACCGGGCGCTGCTCGTCGCGATGATGTTGACGGCGATGGACGGCAAGGGCTGCCTGTGCTCAGAGATTGCCCGCACCCTCTACTTCCGGCTCCACCCCGCCTCCATGCGGCTGCTCGACATCACGCCGCTGCCCCCGTCGGCCAGCCCGGCCGAGGCCCGGCGCGAGTTGTGGCGCGTGGAACGCCACGTCCGCGCGGCGCTGCGCCGGTTCCTCATCACCCTCGACCCCTCCATCCACCCCACCGGCAAGGAGATTCCCTGGGTAAGCCTCCGCGAGATGGACCGTCCGCTGACCGCCGAGGAGATTCTCGACAACCACGACGCCCTCACGCTGGTCTGCAACCGCGTCCTGCGTATCCCCTACACGCTCCTGCCCGCGAAGGTCCGCACCAAGTACCGCGGCTCGGCCTGCATCGACGCCACCCCGCTGCGTCTCCACACGAAGGGCCGCGGCGTGGACAACACCCTCGCCTCCACCGACCCCAACGCCGGGTTCTACGTGCGCACCGGCGACCACGCCGACCACGGCGACGGAGTCCGCAAGGCGTTCTACGGCTACGACATCAACCTGATGGTCGCTGCCTGCGACTGGCTCGGCGACAACCAGTACCTGCCAGCCCTGCCGTTGGCCATGTACCTCGACGCACCCGGCGTCGACGCCGCCGGAGCAGCCCGCCGCGTCATGGCCGACCTCGCCACCCACGTCCACCAGCCCAACTACCTCGCCGGGGACGGCCTCTACGCCAACGCCAAGGCCGAGACCTTCCACCTCCCCGCCCGCTCACTCGGCTGGAAACTCGTCCTCCCCATCCTCGACAACCACACCGGCGTACAGGGCAGCGCCGACGGGCTCATCCTCATCGAAGGCGAGTGGTACTGCCCCAGCATCCCGAGCATCCTCATCAACGCCACCAAGGACTTCCGCGCCGGAACCATCAACCGCGACACCTACCTCCAGCGCATCGCCGCCCGCGAGACCTACCGCGCACGCAACAAGGGCATCAACGCCTCCGGCACCCAGCGCTGGGGCTGCCCGGCGTCCGGCACAAACCCAGCGGTGCTCTGCGCGGTCAAGGACCTCCACAAGGAGAAGAACGAAGACGGGACACTGGTAAAGCCGCCCAAGAAGTTCATCGGCGGCCCCGTCCTGGGCTACCGCCTCAAGGAACGAGTCACCCCCAACCCCGACACGCAGACCAACGGCGTCTGGCCCAAACCCTGCCGACAGGAGTCCGTCACCATCGACCTGCGCCCCGAGAACCCCTCCGGCGTCGACCTGGCCAAGTACGTCCAGGACCTGCCCTTCGGCACCGACGAGCACACCGACACCTACAACGCGCTGCGCCAGTCGCAGGAAGGTCTCCACGGCTTCGCCAAGGACGAAGGCAAGGAAGCCCTCGGCTCCTCAGGCAAGCGCCGCACCCGCGGGTACGCCGCCCAGTCCCTCTTCGCCGCAGTCCTCCTCGCCGCCGCAGGCATCCGCAAGGTCCGCTCGTTCATCGAGCGCGCCGTCGAGGACGCCAACGGCGACCTCTACGTCACCCGCAACAAGCGCACCGACGACCACGCGCCCACCCATCTGCCGCCCGGCACGAAGGGCACCCGCGGCGACCCCGCCTACGACGAAAACGTCGAGACCGCCCTCGACGAAGGAGCCGCCTGACCAGCAGAGGTCACCACACCAGCAACCCAGCCCCCTGAATCGGCCTACCCCGATTCAGGGGGCTTCGGCATTCCAGGCCCCACGCGACGACCCGAAGGCCTCTGATGCGGCTCGGGCGGTGTCCAGATCAGCCCTGAGAAGCGGAAAACACCCCCTCCGGACCCGATTTCAGGCCCCGAGGGGGTGTTCCACAGACTTTCGTCTGCTTGGCTCCGGATTACATTCCGTAGCCCGCTGGCGGTGGCGGTGGGATTTGAACCCACGGTGGGTTTGACCCCACACAACATTTCGAGTGTTGCACCTTCGGCCGCTCGGACACGCCACCGCGCGGAACAGTACCGGAGGGTCCTCCCGAGGATGAAACTGAGCCGTCGGCCCAGCCGACCCATGGTCACAGCGGTGCCGCGGCGGTACGTTTCGGCGCACGCGCGTGCCCACGCCCGGCGCGCCGGCAGAAGGAGGGACCGTGGCCACCGTCCGACGCGTCCGTGACCTCGCCCGGGCCGGCCTGCCGCGCAGCGTGGGCGAGCGGCTGCCCGCGGCCCCGCCCCAGGAGGTCACCGAGCTCCTCCACGACACGCGGTTCCAGGCGGCGGTCGGGGCCTTCGCCCACGACAACGCGCTCGACGAGCCCGCGGTCTGGGACGAGGTCACCGAGTACCTCCACGAGATGGCCGCCGACCACGACGACCGCACCTCGCAGGGCTGGGCGCGGATGGGCGACTGGTTCCTGCGCGCCTACGACGTGCTCGTCGACGAGGACCAGATGCAGCGGCTGCGCAAGGTCGACCGGCAGCACAGCCTCGCGCTGGCCTTCAGCCACCGGTCCTACCTCGACGGCATGGTGATCCCCAACGTGCTGATGGCACGCCGATTCTCCCCGACCTACACCTTCGGCGGGGCCAACCTCAACCTGCCGGTCATCGGCACCGTGGCCAAGCGCACCGGCATGATCTTCATCCGCCGCTCGACCCAGGAGATCCCGGTCTACCGGCTCGCGCTGCGCTCCTACATCCGCCAGATGGTGACCAACCGGCGCAACCTGGCGTGGTCGATCGAGGGCGGCCGCACCCGCACCGGCAAGCTGCGCCCGCCCGTCCACGGCATCCTGAAGTACCTCACCGACACCGTGCAGGGCGAGGGCGGCGACGACCAGGCACCCGACGTGCAGGTCGTGCCGGTCTCGGTGGTCTACGACCAGCTCCACGAGGTCGCGCTGATGACCGACGAGGCGCGCGGCGCGAGCAAGACGCCCGAGGACTGGCGCTGGCTGGTGCGCTTCGCGCGGCTCCAGCGGCGCCGGCTCGGGCGGGCGTACCTCACGGTGGGCGAGCCGTTCTCGCTGCGCGAGCGGATGGACGAGCTCGCCGCCGAGGGCGTGAGCGGCCACCAGGCCGTCGAGCGGATCGCGCTCGACATCTCCCACCGGCTCAACCGCGCCACCCCGGTCACCGTGACCGCCATCGTGAGCCTGGCGCTGCTCGGCGCCGACCGCGCGCTCACCGTCGACGAGGTGCTCGAGACCGTCGAGCCGCTCGCGACCTACGTCGAGGCGCGTCACTGGCCCGTCGCCGGCGCCGCCGACCTGCGCGACCGCTCCACGATCCGCCGGGCGCTGTCGGAGCTGGCGCGCAGCGGGGTGCTGACGGCGTACGACCAGGGCACCGAGCCGGTCTGGAAGATCGGCGACGACCAGCACCTCGTGGCGGCGTTCTACCGCAACACCGTGATCCACATCCTCGTCGAGCGCGCCATCGGCGAGCTCGCGCTGCTCACCGTCAGCGAGCTCGAGCCCGGCGCCGAGCTGCCCGCGGGCGGGGAGCTGCAGGTGGGCTGGGAGGAGGCCAAGCGGATGCGCGACCTCCTCAAGTTCGAGTTCTTCTTCCCCCGCCGCGCCGAGTTCGAGGAGGACCTGCGCGCCGAGCTGCTGCTCCTCGTCGGTGACGGCGCCGACCTCGGCGAGCTCACGCCAGTCCGGGCCCGCGAGCTGCTGGTGAACGCCCGGCCGCACCTCGCGCACCTGGTGCTGCGGCCCTTCCTCGACGCCTACCTCGTCGTCGCCGACCGCCTCGCCGAGCACGGCGACGGTCCCGTCGACGAGGACGCCCTGCTGGCCGACTCGCTCGCCGTCGGGCAGCAGTGGGCGCTGCAGCGGCGGGTGGCCAGCGCCGAGTCGATCTCGCTCGAGCTCTTCCGCACCGCACTGGCGCTCGCGCGCCACAAGGGCCTGCTCGACGAGGCCGACGGGGTGGGCTCGGCCCGGGAGGCCTTCGCGGCCGAGCTGCGCGACACCGTCCGCCGGGTCACCATCATCGGCGAGATCGCCGGCGAGCCGGCGCACGTCGTCCCCGCGCCCGGCACGCCGCCCACCCCTCCGGTCCGCCAGCCGCAGCGGGCGGCCCAGGAGCACGCGTGAGCGGGATCTCGGCCGAGGCCCGCGCCGCGATCGAGGCGGTCGAGGCCGGACCCCAGGGCCCGCAGGTGGGCGCGTTCTTCGACCTCGACGGCACCCTCGTCGCGGGCTACACCGCCGCCACGTTCTACGGCGACCGGCTCCGGGGCCGCGAGGTCTCGCCGGCGGAGTTCCTCCGCACGGTCGTCACCGCCGTCGACGGCGAGCTCGGCGGCGACCCGACGCGGATCGCGCACGTCGCCTTCGCCGCGATGCGCGGGCAGTCGGAGGAGGCGTTCGCCGACCTCGGCGAGCGGCTTTTCCGGGCCAGGATCGCCGGCACCGTCCGGCGCGAGTCGCGCGCCCTGGTGGCGGCCCACCAGCGCGCCGGCCACACCGTCGCGGTCGCCTCGGCCGCGACGGCGTACCAGGTCGCGCCGGTCGCCCGTGACCTCGGCGTGGAGCACCTGGTCTGCACGCGACTGGTCGTCGAGGACGGCCAGTTCACCGGCGCGACCGACGGCCCGATGCTGTGGGGACGCCACAAGGCCCGCGGGGTGCGGGCGTTCGCGCGCGAGCACGGCGTCGACCTGGCGGAGTCCTACGCCTACGGCAACGGCTACGAGGACGTCGCCTTCCTCTCCTCCGTCGGCCACCCGACGGCCCTCAACCCCCACCGCGACCTGCGCGCCGCCGCCGCGCGGCTCGGGTGGCCCGTGCTCGACCTCGCCGACCCGGTCGGCGGCTCGCTGCTCGCCGCGGGGCGCACGCTCGCCGCGCTGGCCGGGATGAACGCCGGCGTGGGCGCGGGCCTGGCCTACGGGCTGCTGCGGGGCGACCGCGCGGAGGGGCGCAACGCCGCGGTGCGGCTGGCAACCAGCCTGCCGTTGGCGATCGCCGGGGTCACGACCGACGTGCAGCACCAGGAGCGGCTGTGGACCCACCGCCCGGCGATCTTCGTGGCCAACCACCAGAGCTCGCTCGACATCCCGGTCCTGGGCGGGCTGCTCGAGCGCGACTTCACCATCGTGGCCAAGAAGGAGGCGCGGTGGGACCCGCGCACCTTCGTCGGGTCGGTCGTCATCGACCCCGCCTGGATCGACCGCTCCGACTCCGCGTCGGCGCGCGCCACCCTCGACGGCGTCGTCGAGCGGGTCCGCGCCGGGACGTCGCTGATGATCTTCCCCGAGGGCACCCGCTCCCCGACGCCGGTGCTCGGCCCGTTCCGCAAGGGCGCCTTCCACCTCGCTGCGCAGGCGGGCGTGCCGATCGTCCCGGTGGTGCTGCGCAACACCGGCGAGCTGATGGGCCGCAGCTCGCTGGTCCTCAACCCGGGCGTCGTCGACGTCTGCGTCCTCGAGCCCGAGACCGACTGGAGCGCCGACGACATGGACGAGCGGATCGCCGCGCTGCACGCGCGGTTCGAGGAGACGCTCGCGAGGTGGCCCTCGTGAGTGCACCCGCCGGCTCCGAGGACCTCGAGCGCTGGGCTGCGGCCGCGGCCTGGGCCGGCTCGCCGACCCTGACGCCGATGCAGACCCTGCTGTGGCGGGCCGAGCGGCACCCGGTGCAGTCCTCGACGACGACGGTGCTCATCGACCTCGACCGGGCGCCCGACTGGGAGCGCTTCGTGGCGGCCACCGAGTGGGGGACGCGGCTCGTGCGCCGCCTGCGCCAGCGCCTCGTGGACCCCGTCGTGCCGACCGCCGCACCGGTGTGGGCCGACGACCCCACCTTCGACCTGCGCTACCACCTGCGCCGCGAGCGCGTGGCCTCCCGCGAGGAGGTGCTGGCCGGGGCCGCCCAGATCGCGCTGCGCCCCTTCGACCGCACCCGCCCGCTGTGGGAGGGCGTGCTGTTCGACGGACTGCCGCAGGGCGCTGCGTACGTCCTGAAGCTCCACCACGCGCTCGCCGACCCGCTCGGCACCGTCCAGCTCCTCACGATGCTGCAGTCCGGCCGGCGCGCGCACACCCGGCGCAAACCGCTCGGGGAGGACCCCGTCGAGGCGGCCGAGGTGGATCCGGTCGAGCTGGCCGTCGCGGGGCTGCGCGCCGACGCCGCGGCGCTGCCGGGCTCGGCCCGCGACGCCGTGCGCTCGGTGCTGGGGGCGCGTCCCTCGACCGTGGTCGGGTCCGCGCTGAGGTACGGCGCGTCGGTGCGCCGCCTGGTGAGCCGCACGGCGCCCCCCTCGCCGGAGCTGCAGCCGCGGACCGGTCGCGCCTGGACGTTCCTGACCCTCGACGCGCCGCTCGAGCCGCTGCGCACGGTCGCCGGGCGCGGTGGCGGGACCCTCGACGACGTCGCGGTCGCGCTGGTGCTCGGGGGGCTGCGCCGCCTGCACGAGCGCCGCGGCAGCGACCTGCGCGAGGTGCCCGTCGGCGTACGCGTCTCGCTGAGCCGCGCCGACGACCTCGGCAACCGGTTCGCCGGGGCGGTGATCTCCGGCCCGATGTCGATCGACGACCCGGTCGACCGGGTCGCCGCCGTGCGCGGCGAGGTGCTGTCCCTGCACACCGAGCGGGCGCTGGAGGTGCTCGACGCCGCCGCGCCGCTGCTCAACCGCGTCCCGTCCCTCGTCGCCGCCGCCGCCCTGCAGGCCGCGTCGCCGCCGGACGCCTTCGTGCTCACGCTCCCCGGACCGCCGCGCCGGCGTTACATGGCGGGCGCCGAGGTGCAGGGCACCTACGTCCTGGGCCCGCTGCCCGGGTCGGCCCTCACCGCCTGCCTGGTGACCCTCGGCGACTCCGCCTGCCTCGGCGTCAACGTCGACGCCAGCGCGGTCGGCGACGTCGAGGAGCTGCGCGCCTGCCTCGCCGAGGCGGTCGAGGAGATGCTGGCGGCCGGGGCGTGAGGTCTCAGGCGCTGCCGGCGAGCTGCTTGCGCACGACCCGGCGGCGCAGGGTCGGCGTGGCGACCACCTCGTAGCCGGCGTCGAGGAAGACCTGGAGCAGGCCCACCGACGCCTCGTCCCAGATCACGGTCTTGCCGTCGGCCGGCTCGGTCGGGTAGCCCTCCAGGACGCGAGCCCCCACCTGCTCGCCGTAGGCGACGGTGGCGGCAGCGAGCTCGTACATCAGGCCCGCACGGCGGTGGCCCTTGCGCACGACGAAGCAGGTGACCGACCAGACGCCCGGCAGGTCGGGGTCCATCCGCATCCACGGCTGCCTCCGGCTCCAGATCCGCGGGTAGTTCTCCCGCGGCTCGACCGCTACCCAGCCGGCGGGCTCGCCGTCGACGTAGCCGATCAGCCCCGACGTCGGTCCCGCGGTCCCGCACGCGGTCTGCTCGACCTGCGCGGTGTCGCGCTGCTCCTGGGTGGTGTCGCGCCAGATCCAGCCGGGCACCTTGAGGCCCTGGCAGCGGCACTTGTGCGCACCACCCGCCTCGAACACCGCTTCGGTGTCCTCCGCGGACGCCTCGTTGGCCGGACGCCAGCTGAACTCGGGCACGGGTCGACCCTAGGCCGACACGGCGTGCGGTCCGGTCGGCTCACCCTGCCACGGGTCGGCGGGTCGCGGCAACGGATGTGGGTTCTCGCTGGACCGCGGGTGGCGGGGCGGACCGGGATGGGGTCGTGCCGAACGCGACGACCGGGTCGGACCCAGGAGCGTCGGTGAACGGTGGTCTCTGACTTACCGAGGTGCCGCCGCCTCGGCGTCGGTCCGGACGTGCCTGTGACCCCGCCTCCTGGTGGGTGGCGGGGTGTGGGGCGGGGTCATGGTCGGATCTCGGTGGTCGAGGAGGGACGACGTCCCGTCACGGACCTGAGAGTGGGTCGGGTGGGTCGAGGGCGGTGGTGCCGTCGCGGTCTCGGAGGTAGTGGTGGCCGTGGGGGCTGGTCCACTCGAAGATGCCGGGCTGGGTCTGGTGGTAGCGCCAGGCGGTGTGGGTCTTGAGGCGGTGGTGGGTGCGGCACAGCGCCGCGAGGTTGTCCGTTGGTCGTTAATCTGACCCCATGACGACCACGCCCGCACGGGCTGCGATCTACGCTCGGATCTCTAGCGACTCCGACGGCACGCGGGCGGGGGTAGACCGTCAGTTGGCCGACTGCCACACCCTGGCCGAGTCGTCGGGCTGGACCGTTGCTGACGAGTACGTCGACAACGACATCTCGGCATACTCCGGCAAGCGTCGCCCGGAGTACCAGCGGATGCTCGCGGATCTTGCTGACGGGCTGGTCGACGCGGTCATCGTCTACAACATCGACCGGCTGACCCGGCGGCCAGCAGAGTTGGAGCACTTCTATGAAGCCGTCACTGCCGCGAAGGTGACGCAGGTCCGGTTCGTCACTGGAGACACCGACATCTCGACCGTCGACGGGCTCATGATGGCGCGGATCCTCGGAGCGTTCGCGGCGAAGGAGTCCGCGAACATCGGTCGTCGCGTCTCACGCAAGATGGAACAGGTGGCAGCCGAAGGCCGACCCCATGGCGGACGCAACCGGCCGTTCGGATACGCCGACGACAAGATCACCGTGCTCCCCGACGAGGCCGACGATCTTCCGCCTCCTAAGCGACCGGTTCCTGGCCGGTGAGTCCACCAGGTCGCTCACCACGTGGCTCAACGAGCAAGAGGTCCGAACCGTGACCGGACGCCCGTGGATCACCACCACGGTGAAGTACATGCTGACCAATCCTCGCTACGCAGGTCTTCGCAGCCACAGAGGAACAGTTGTCGGCCCAGCGGTGTGGGACGCCATCATCACCGAAGACCAGCACCGCCGGATCCTGGCGAAGTACGCCGAAGCCAAGGTGAGCGGTCGCCGCGTTCCCCAGCGCTACCTGCTGTCCGGGATGCTGCGATGCGGCAAGTGCGGCACCCGCCTCTACTCGAGCGCGCGTGTCCACACGCGCCGTTACGTCTGCGCGAGCGGACCTGACCACGGGGGATGCGGACGCCTGACCGTCACCGCCGACCCCCTCGAACGTCTCATTGCCGACGCCGTGCTCTACCGACTCGACACCCCCGAACTAGCCGACGCCCTCGCAGGACGCAGTAGCGCCGACGAGCGCATCACCGACCTATCCAGCCGACTTGCCACCGTGCAGGAGCGGCTCGATGACCTGCCCGCAGCGTTCGCCGCAGGAGAGATCAGCCGCCGAGACTGGGCACTCGCCCGCAAGCCGCTAGAAGAACAGCGCGACCACCTGCAACGTCAGCTCGGACGCCTCACCCACACCAGCGCCCTGACTGGGCTCGTGGGCAACGGCCAGCACCTAAGCCGCACCTGGTCCGACCTCACACTCTCCCGACAGCACGCCATCGTGAAAGCGATCATCGACCACATCGACATCGCCCCAGGCACCCCCGGAGTCACCACCCTGGACCCTGCCCGAGTGTCCGTCATCTGGCGCCACTGAACGCACCCCACCGGGTCGCGTGCTCCCACTGCGTGGGTGCGCGCGCGAGCCCGCCGGGGCCGCGCCCAGCAGCACCCCCACCTGGCGGACCACCAGCGGATCAGAGACCCGGACCGGGACCCCCTGCGAAGCACACGACGCAGCAACCCACGCAGCGACCTCATCGGCAGACAGATGGCTCAGTCCCATGCGAACCACACCGCCGGCGGACCCTGCCACCCCTCGACCTGCGACGAGTTCCACGACTGCGCCGGCAGCAGCCCCTGCATCCGCTGCACCGCCTGATCCAGCACATCGTCCGCAGAGACACCCGTCAGTCGCACCACCGGCGGCTGGAACCCCTGCGCCACCTCATAGCGATGCAGACGCAGCGCCCGGGACGACTCATCATCAGCGAACGACTTCGTGACGTACTTCGACAGATAACCCGCAGCCCGGCGCGCCTCAGCAATGCGGGTCGAGCCCACCGGAAGATCCGACAAGACGCTTGATGTGCACGAACCCGCGACCCCACGCCGCATCAATCCGACCACGGGCGATGAACTGACCCACCGCGAAATGCACGTGCATCCCGTGATCGGACTTGTGCCACTCCGGCACCCACACATACGGGAACGCCTTCCCGCCCAGCGACGAGCGAAGCGAGCGGAAGAACTCACCCACGTCAGCACGTAGTCGTGCCGCGTCGTGGCACCCCTGTCCGGCGTAGGTCAGAGTGCCGAGACGATTGAGGCCGTGCGCGGTGCAGTAGCGCCGAACCTTCGCCCGAGCACGTCGAGCAGCCTCCAAACGGGACCGCTCAGGATCAGCAGCCGGAGCACCCGGCGACCCACCCAGTACGGCGAGGACGCCACGACGCAGCAAACGAACCACCCGCCTCGCCAGCAGACGGATACAGCGAGAGAGACCAACCAGCGTCCGGAGAACGCAGCAGCGAAGCCGATGCAGACGAGACCACGAGCGCAAACCACTTTCGGGAGAACTGAACCCGCGCTCATTAGTGGTTTAGGCCCCTCGGCAACAGGGCTCTGCCGCCTAGCCGCTCATCTCGTCTCATTAAGGGTCCATCGGGGACCTCAATGCGGGGCCCGGTGGCCACCCCGGCTAGGCAGGCGACTCCGCGACCCGCCCAGTATGCAGACCCACGGCCAACACCGGTAGCAGTTTGTGCCGGTGTGTCGCGGGCCGGGAGGGGTGCGCCGCACCCCAGACCGCGCTCGTACCTCACGCGCCCCGGGGCCCCTCGCGACCCGAGAAGCACCCCACCCGACCCGACCCGCGACACCCCTCAGGCCAACCCCGAGTTATGTTGCTATTTCAAGTCAAGGGGCCGGGCCTTGCGGCCCGGCGACCCCTGGCCGCGGCTAGCGAGCTTCCCCTAGATCGGCTCGAAGCACCTGCCAGCCGCGGAACACACCAGTTGCGTTCTTGATTGAGCGAAACCCCCGCGCAGCGGGCTGCAGCGCCTTCTTGAGCGACACATTCATCAACGAGATCAAACGAACCGTTTCGATGGCCTGCTGGATCGTCCGCTCGACATCCTCCAAGTCCGTGCCGCCTTCGAATGATGCGAGCAGACCCGCTAGTTGCTCCTGAGCTTCAGGCAACTCGATGGAGTCGAGCTCCGAGACAAGAGCCCGAACTTCCGAATCGAGGGTAAACATCAGGGCTTCCAATTCCTCGCCGGTGCTCTGTATCTCCTTTGCAGGTGCGGCCATGGCGTTTGCCACTCCAAGCAGCCGTGCCCTAGCGACCGACTGCGGGACACCTTCGGCATCGAAGTCACTCATTAGATCGCCGATGACCTCCACCTGGCCAAGGGCGGAGTTGAGGAGGTCCTGCACTTGGGAAATGCGTTCGGTCATTCCGTCAACGTCGATCGTGACTCCGTCGTCACCGCTAGCCAAGGCGTCCGACTCGCCGCGCGACGAGACGACGAGTCCCGACCTGCCTGCGCCTGACCTCTCATCCTCGGCCAGCACACCCTCAGCTCGCTGGATTGCGGCGTCCAGTCCTCGCACACACTCCAGCACCAGAACGCGCCAATCCGCCGAGTCGTATCCCGCGGTCCACGCTTTCTCGAAGTCTTTGAAGTTCAACCGTGCGATTAACTGAACTTCGGGGCGGGGGTCGTCGGTTCTGATGTTGTCCGCACCGAACAACACCACGGGAAGAATCAGTTCCGTAACACCCAAACGGTCGGCGGCGGCGTGAAACGTTAGTAACTCTTCCATGCACATCTGGCTACTGAAATAGCGCATTGTGACGACCGGGATAAACACGCTTGCAGCGTCGACGGATTCGTGGATCTTCTGACGCCAGTCCTCTCCCCAGCCGATACTTTCGCGGTCTAAGAACAGATTCAGTTGCTTACCGGTTAGCGCCTCGTAGGTGTTCGTCAGATCACTACGTACGCGGTCGACCACCTGCCCAAACGCAGCGTTGTCGTCGCGTCTGTAACTCACGAAACCGCGCGTCACACTGTCCGGAACGTCCCCCGTCGTCATGGCGAAACTAGATCATGAACTCGAGCCGTTGGGGAGGGGGTGTCTTGACGATTGGTCGGGTTGCCCGCCTGCGTGCCGCCCGTGCAGATCAGTCGTCAAGCCCACTGTGCTGCACCCTCCGCAGGACGTACTAAGGACTGGCGAGGTTGGAGGAGGTCGTGGGTCCTGGTTGTGGTCGGCCTTCGGCGGCGGCGTCGTGGTCGTACGGGGTGATGTGGTCGATGTCGCAGGCGCGGGCGGGTCGGGTGCACCACGGGAACACGCAGGTGGTGTCGCGCAGGACGATCTGCTCGCGGATCCGGTCGGGGACGGGGTACGCGTCGGTGGTGAGCTCGGCGTTGAGGTCGATGACGGGGCGGATGGTCACCTTGGTCCGCGAGGACGAGCACCAGGTGCGGACCTGGTCGAGGAGCGCGAGGCGTTGACCGTTCTCGAGGCGGCCGGTCGGGCCGAACACCGTCGTGGTGACGGCGTCCGCGTCGGTGGTGAACGCGGCGTCGAGGTGGACGTGGAGGACGACCTCGCGGGCGGCGGGCAGTCCGTCGCCAGCTCGGCGCGAACCGGACTCGGTGCTGGCGTCCGCGCCCGGGCTGGTGTCGGTCGATGACGCGGTTGCGGCCGCGCCGTTGTGGATGTGAAGGTCCAGGGCGGTCTGAGTACGCGCCAGGTCGCCGAGGGCGGCAGCACGTCGGGCACCGAGAGGTGCGACCGACCCCAGGGCCTTCAACGCTGCGGCGCCGTGCGCGACCGCGGCGTCGAGGTCGAAGGCGTCGGCGAGGTCGAGCTCGGCCTCCATCCGCATGACACCGTCGTAGTGGACGTGACGGGAGTCGAAGGTGACATGACGGGGGTCGGTGCCGAGGTGCTGGTCGGCGGCGAAGTCCTCGTGGTCCTCCCCGGCCTCGTCGTCCGGACCAGTCGCGGGGGCGAGGTCGTAGCGGCGGATGGCTTCGGCGACGAGACGGTCGAGCTGCGCGACGCCGACCTTCCCCGCGACGGCGGCGACCTGGGCGTCGACCCACCCGGCGGCCTCACGGGTCAGCGCGGGTGTGGTGTGGATGGTGGTCTCGGCAACGAGCCGCGCCCGCCAGGCGGGCACCGTGCCTGCGTGGACCTGCGCCCACAACCGGGGGAGGCGGTGGCGCAGCTCGAGGGACTGGCCGATGAGCTTCTTCGCCGCGGTCGTGGTCATTCCGAGGACGGCGCCGAGCTCAGGGATGCAGAACTCTGCGACCAGTGGGCAGCCGTCGCCGGCGATGGGCTCCTCGTGCTCAGAGCCCGACACCGTGAACGCAGCCGCGTCGTGGATCGACTCGGGCGGGTGGAGGTCGGCCCAGCGGGCGGCAAGGTCGAGCTGTCGGGCGGCTGCGGCGTTTTCCGCCGCGCGCTCCGAACGGATCACGGCGAGCAGCGCCGATGGGCTGAGGTCGCTGTCGACCTCCGCCTTCCGGTGCCCTGCCAGCATCTCGATCATGTGTTCGATTCTACGTCTTGGCACCGATAGTCGGCCATAGCGGAGAGCGGTCTGTGGACGAGCCAACACCTTTCTGGCGGGCCCGGCGACGATCGATGACGACCGTCTCGACAGTGGTGGACGGACGCCTCTGCCAGCGCACGTACGCCGGGATCGTGGAGCATCTAATCCACCTGGGGGCTCAAGGACTCCGCGCTGACGTGACCGGGAGACGACGGGTTCGCGTTCCGGGTCTCGTGACGTCGCTAGGCGACCTCCTCGACCAGCGGTCGCCGGGATCGTGGAGCATCTGGTCCATCTGGTGGCTCAAGGACTCCGCACTGACGTGGCCGGCCGACGACGGGTTCGCGTTCCGGGTCTCGTGACGGTCGCTGCGCGACCTCCTCGACCAGCGGCCGACGACGGGTTCGCGCTCCGGGTCTCGTGACGGTCGCTGCGCGACCTCCTCGACCAGCAGTCGCCGACATGGTGGAGCATCTGGTCCACCTGGTGGCTCAAGGACTCCGCACTGACGTGGCCAGCCGACCACGGGTTCGCGCTCCGGGTCTCGTGACGGTCGCTGCGCGACCTCCTCGACCAGCGGTCGCCGCGCCGCCTGCGCGCGCTCCCGGTCTCGTGACGGTCGCCGCGCCGCCTGCGCGCGCTCCGGGTCTCGTGACGGTCGCTGCGCGACCTCCTCGACCAGCGGTCGCCGCGCCGCCTGCGCGCCCTCCTGGACCAGCCAGTCGCGGCGCGCCCTCCTCGACCAGCGGTGGGTCGGCACGGGCAGGGCACGTCTCAGGTGGGACCGACGTAGCAGAGCATCCGCCAGTCGGTGCCGGCCTCGACGTTGACGAAGCCGTGGCGCTCGTAGAAGCGGCGGGTGTCGGCGTCGACCTCGTCGACGTTGATGTGCATCTCCGGCGCCCCGGCCTCGCGCACCAGCGCCCGGCACAGCGCGAGCACCTCGGTGCCGATGCCGGCCGAGCGGCGGGGAGGTACGACGTAGAGCTCCTCGAGCTGGGCCACGGGTCCGTCGAACCAGATCGCCGGGCGGAGGGTCACGAGGGCGAACCCGACCGCGCCGTCGTCCTCGGCCAGCACCGCGAGCACGCCGTCGCGCGCCAGGATCCGGGCGAAGCGGGCGGCCAGCACGTCGGAGTCGTCGGTCTCGGTGTCGAACTCGGTGTTGAAGTCCCACAGCAGCCGGGCGAGCACCTCGGCGTCGTCGACGCCCGCGCGGCGGACCACGGTCATGCGGCGAGCGTACGCCCGGGGTCAGCCGTCGACGCGTGACCCGAGCCGGACGCCCTCGAGCAGCATCGCGTCGACCGCGGCCGGCGCGAGGGCCCGGTCGAGGGCGAGGACCGCGCAGCCGACGAGGCCGGCACGGTCGCCGTAGGTCGAGGGCAGCACCTGCAGGTCGCGGGTGGCGAGGGCGGTGGAGCGGGCGTAGATGCTCTCGCGCAGCCCGGCGGCGTAGACGTCGAAGGCCGCGGACATGTCGCCGCCGACGACCAGCGCGTGCGGGTTGAGCAGCGTGATCGCCGCCGCGACGACCTCGCCGACCAGGCGTCCGCTCTCGCGCAGCATCGCCTTCGCGTCGGGGTCGCCGCCGAGGGCGAGGGCGGTCAGGTCGCGCACGTGACTGACCTCGCGGCCCTGGTCGGTGAACTGCGAGACCAGCGACCAACCGCCGGCCAGCGTCTCCAGGCAGCCCTCGCCGCCGCAGCGGCACGAGCGGCCGGCGGCGGAGTCCACGCGCACGTGACCGATCTCGCCGGCACCGCCGAGGTGGCCGCTGACGACGCGCCCGTCGGCGATGATGCCGAGCCCGAGGCCGGTCGAGGCCTTGAGCACCAGCAGGTCGTCGTAGGTCGCGGCGTGGCCCAGGCGCTCGGACAGCGCGAGCACGTCGGCGTCGTTGCCGACGTGGAGGGGTGCGTCGGTGGCGGTGGCGAGGTACGGCGCGAGGTCGACGCCGTCCCACCCGGCCATGACGGGGGAGTCGAGGCTGACGCCGCGGACCGGGTCGACGGTGCCGGGCAGGCTCAGGCCGACCCCGAGGACGGGGCGACCGGCGTCGTGGACCAGGCCGGCGAGCTCCTCGGCGACCGGCGGCAGCACCTCGTCGGGGCCGGCGCCGACGGTGTGCTCGACCGAGGCCGAGCCCAGCTGGGTGCCGCCGAGGTCGAAGGTGGCCAGCTGGGTGCGCGAGCGTCCGATCGCGACCGCGAGCACGACGCCGGCCTCGACGTCGAAGACCAGGCTGCCCGGCGGTCGGCCGCCGGTGCTGGCGAGCTCCTCGCCGAGCAGGACGAGGCCGGCGTCGGCGAGCGCGGTGACCCGGGCGACGACGGCGGTGCGCGACATGCCGGTGAGTCGGCGCAGGTCGGAGCGGGTGTGGGCGCGCCCGCTGCGCAGCAGGGCGAGCAGGTCGCCGGCGGTCTCGTTCATCGCGGTGATCCTAAGCCCCGGGTACTTATGCACAGAAAAGACCGAAGAAGTGGTTACAAAGGACCGAACGTCCCCTACGGTGGTCGGGTGACCCTCCCGACCACCGAGCTCGCGACCGAGCTCCCCGCGTGCGACTTCGTCGTGTTCGGGGGCACCGGCGACCTGGCGCTGCGCAAGCTGCTCCCGGCGCTCTACCACCGCGAGCGCGAGCACCAGCTGCCCCACGACTTCCGCATCGTCGGCGCCTCGCGCAGCGACCTCGACGACGACGGCTACCGCGCCCTCGCCCGCGAGGCGCTCGGGCGCCACGTCCCCGCCGCCGAGCTCGAGCCGGTCGCCGTCGACCGGATGCTCGACCGGATCCACCACCTCACCGTCGACGCCTCCGACCCCGACGGCTGGCACCTGCTGCACGGCCTGCTCAAGGAGCACGACCGCGGCCAGGTGCGGGTCTTCTACCTCGCGGTCGCCCCCGCGCTGTTCGGCCCGATCTGCGACCGCCTCGACGAGATCGGCGTCGTCGAGCCGACCTCGCGGGTGGTGATGGAGAAGCCGATCGGCACCGACCTGGCCTCCGCCCGCCTCGTCAACGACGCGGTCGGGCGGGTCTTCGAGGAGCACCAGGTCTTCCGCATCGACCACTACCTCGGCAAGGAGAGCGTGCAGAACCTCCTCGTCACGCGCTTCGCCAACACGTTCCTCGAGCCGCTGTGGAACTCCCGCTGGGTCGACCACGTGCAGATCACCGTCGCCGAGACCCTCGGGGTCGGCGAGCGCGGGGCGTACTACGACACCTCCGGCGCGCTGCGCGACATGGTGCAGAACCACCTCCTCCAGCTGCTGTGCCTGGTCGCGATGGAGCCGCCGACCTACGTCGGTCGCGAGACCGTGCGCGACGAGAAGCTCAAGGTCCTCCAGGCCCTCAAGCCGATGAGCCCCGAGGACGTCGACCGCGACACCGTCCGCGGCCGCTACGGCCAGGGCGTCGTCGACGGCGCGGTCGTGGCCTCCTACGACGAGGACCTCGGCGTCGCGCCCGGCACCCCGAGCAGCGGCACGGAGACCTTCGTGGCCCTGCGCGCGGAGGTGCAGAACTGGCGGTGGGCGGGCGTGCCGTTCTTCCTGCGCACCGGCAAGCGGATGGGCCGCCGACTCTCCGAGATCGTGGTGGTCTTCAAGGAGCCGCCGCACGCGATGTTCCCCCACTCCGAGGGCGCCGTGCTCGGCAACCGCCTCCACATCCAGCTCCAGCCCGAGGAGGGCATGCGGCTGCACATGACCGCGAAGGAGCCCGGCCCGGGCGGCATCCGGCTGCACCCGGTCTCGCTCGACCTCAGCTACGCCACCGCGTTCTCCGAGCGCTCGCCCGACGCCTACGAGCGCCTGCTCATGGACGTCATCAAGGGCAACCCCACCCTCTTCATGCGCCGCGACGAGGTCGAGGCCGCGTGGACCTGGGTGGAGCCGGTCCTGCGGCGCTGGCAGGCCGCCGGCGTCGCCCCGAAGCGCTATCCCGCCGGCACGTCCGGCCCCACCGCAGCGGCCATGCTCCTCGAGCGCGAGGGCCGGGCCTGGCAGGAGATCGAATGAGCACCCAGCAGATGCACCCCGTCGTCGCGGAGGTCACCGCGCGCATCGTCGAGCGCAGCGCGCAGGGCCGAGCGACCTACCTGGCCCGGGTCCGCGCCGCCGCCGGCACCGGGCCGGCCGCGCGCACCGACCTCGGCTGCGCCAACCTCGCGCACGGCTTCGCGGCGAGCGAGCCGACCGAGAAGGCCGTCCTGCGCGGGCGCACCAAGCCCAACCTGGCGATCGTCACCAGCTACAACGACATGCTCTCCGCGCACCAGCCGTTCGTGGACTACCCGCCGGTGCTCAAGAAGGCGGCCGTGCGTGCGGGCGGCCTGGCCCAGGTCGCCGGCGGCGTCCCCGCCATGTGCGACGGCATCACCCAGGGCCGCGACGGCATGCAGCTCTCGCTCTACAGCCGCGACGTCATCGCGATGTCGACCGCGATCGCGCTCAGCCACGACATGTTCGACGGCGCGCTGCTGCTCGGCGTCTGCGACAAGATCGTGCCCGGCCTGCTGATCGGGGCGCTGTCCTTCGGCCACCTGCCGACCGTCTTCGTGCCGGCCGGTCCGATGCCCTCGGGCCTGCCCAACGGCGAGAAGGCCCGCATCCGCCAGCTGCACGCGGAGGGCAAGGCCAGCCGCGAGGAGCTGCTCGAGGCCGAGGCGGCGTCCTACCACTCGGCCGGCACGTGCACGTTCTACGGCACCGCCAACTCCAACCAGCTGCTCATGGAGGTCATGGGCCTGCACCTGCCGGGCTCGTCGTTCGTGAACCCCGGTACGCCGCTGCGCGAGGCGCTCACCCGCGCCGCCGCCGCCCGCGCGGTCGCCATCACCCGCCAGGGCGGCGAGCCGACGCCCGTCGGCGAGCTCGTCGACGAGCGCACGATCGTCAACGCGTGCGTCGCGCTGCTGGCCAGCGGCGGCTCGACCAACCACACCCTGCACCTCGTCGCGATCGCCCGCGCCGCAGGCATTGCGCTGACCTGGCAGGACCTCTCGGACCTGTCGGCGGTCGTGCCGCTGCTGTGCCGGATCTACCCCAACGGCCAGGCTGACGTGAACCACTTCCACGCCGCCGGAGGGATCGCGTACCTCGTCCACACCCTGCTGCGCGCGGGCCTGCTCCACGAGGACGTGCAGACCATCGCCGGGCGCGGGCTCTCGCACTACACGCGCGAGCCGGTGCTCCGCGGGGACGACCTGACGTGGGAGGAGGGCCCGAAGGCCAGCTTCGACCACGACGTGCTGCGCCCCGCCGAGGACCCCTTCTCCGCCGACGGCGGCCTGAAGGTGCTCACCGGCCCGCTCGGCACGGCCGTCATCAAGACCTCGGCCGTGAAGCCCGAGCACCGCGTCGTCACGGCGCCGGCCCTGGTCTTCGACGACCAGGCCCACTTCCTCACCGCCTTCGCCGAGGGCCGCCTCGACGGCCGCGACCTGGTCGCGGTCATCCGCTACCAGGGCCCGGCCGCCAACGGCATGCCCGAGCTGCACAAGCTCACGCCGGCGCTCGGCGTCCTGCAGGACCGCGGCCACCAGGTCGCGATCGTCACCGACGGCCGGATGTCGGGTGCCTCCGGCAAGGTCCCGGCGGCCATCCACGTGACGCCCGAGGCGGCGCTCGGCGGCCCGCTGTCCCGGATCGCCGACGGCGACGTGATCACCGTCGACGCGCTGACGGGTCGGCTCACGGTCGAGGACGAGGACGTCCTGCGCGAGCGCCCGGCGACCGGCCGCGCCCCGGTCGGCGAGGAGTTCGCCGGCACCGGTCGCGAGCTGTTCGCCGCCTTCCGCGCGACCGTCGGCCCGGCCGACGCCGGCGCGTCCGTGTTCCCCGCGTTCGACCTGCCCACCCCGGAGGTGCCCGTTGCCCAGCTCGCCTGAGTCCCACGGCTCGCTGCAGTCCGTGCTCGACGTCGTCCCGGTGATGCCGGTGGTCGTGGTCGAGGAGCTCGCGCACGCGGTGCCGATCGCCCGCGCGCTGGTCGCCGGCGGGCTGCCCGCCATCGAGCTGACCCTGCGCACGCCGGTCGCACTCGACGCGATCGCCGCCATCGCCGCCGAGGTGCCCGAGATCCTCGTGGGCGCCGGCACGATCGTCACCCCCGGCCAGGCCAAGCTCGCCGTCGACGCCGGCGCTCAGTTCCTCGTCTCGCCCGGCGCGACGCCCGCGCTGCTGGCCGCTATGGCCGACACCGGGCTGAGGTTCCTGCCCGGGACGTCCACCGTCTCGGAGGTGCTCGCCGTCCTCGAGGCCGGATTCACCGACATGAAGTTCTTCCCCGCCGAGGCCGCCGGCGGCGCGCCGTGGCTGAAGTCGGTCGCCGCGCCCGTCCCGGACGCCCGCTTCTGCCCGACCGGCGGCATCACCGCCGCCTCGGCCCCGGCGTACCTCGCCCTCCCCAACGTCGGCTGCGTCGGCGGCTCGTGGCTGACCCCGGCCGACGTCGTCGGTCGCGGTGACTGGGCCGAGGTCGAGCGCCGGGCCAGGGAGGCCGCCGCCCTCGCGGGATAGCTCAGCGGCGGCCGGCGAAGAAGCGGTCGAGGAGCGCGGAGGACTCCTCGGCCAGCACGCCGGCCACCACCTCGGGACGGTGGTTGAGGCGGCGGTCGCGCACGACGTCCCAGAGCGAGCCGACGGCGCCGAACCGGTCGTCGTAGGCCCCGAAGACGAGGCGGTCGACGCGCGCCAGGACGAGCGCACCGGCGCACATCGTGCACGGCTCGAGCGTCACGACCAGCGTGCAGCCCGACAGGCGCCACCCGCCGCGCGCGGTGGCGGCGGAGCGCAGCGCGACGACCTCCGCGTGGCCGGTCGGGTCGCTCTCGGCCTCGCGGACGTTGCGGCCGGTGCCGATGACCGCGCCGGACTCGTCGAGGACGACGGCGCCGATCGGGACGTCCTGACCGTCGAGCGCGCCCTGCGCCTCGGCGAGGGCCAGGCGCATCGCGTCGTCGTGGTTCACGTCGTCGTCAGGCCGACGGTGTCGTCGAAGAGCGCGCCGAAGCCCAGGCGGTCGGCGATGTCGGAGAGCACCTCGTCAGGGTAGAGCTCGACGTCGTCGAGCAGCGCGCCCATCTCCACCGCGTGCAGGCCGAGGTCGGCGAGCAGGTCGAGGTCGCCGGCGGGCACCTCGACGTCGTCGTCCTCCGGGGGCGGCAGGCCGAGGAACTCGATCGCCGACTGCGCCAGCTCCCACTCGTCGGCGGCCGTCACGTCGGAGAGCAGCACCCGGGTGAGCGGACCGTCGACGCGCACCAGCACGAAGAAGTCCTCGTCGACCGCGACCATCGCGACCGCGCCGGCGTCACCGGGCAGCCGGCGCAGGGCATGGCTGAGCGCGTCGACGGAGTCGAAGGCGGGGGAGGCGATGTCCTGCAGCTGCCAGGCGCCGTCCTGCCGGAAGGCGGCCAACGCGTAGTCGACGTCCTCGGTCTGCTCGGACACGTGCCCACCTCCCCAGGGGTCGTCCTCATCGACCAGCGTCGCAGAAAGCCGGGGGTCCGCCAACCCCGTCCGGCTCGCGCTCCCGACCCGGTGCCGGCGCGCACCACTAGGGTGTGCGCCATGCGCCTGCACGTGGTGAACCACCCCCTCGTCTCCCACAAGCTCACCGTCCTCCGGGACCAGGAGACCGACTCGCCGACCTTCCGGAGGCTGACCGACGAGCTGGTCACCCTGCTGGCCTACGAGGCCACCCGTGAGGTGCGGGTCGAGCCGATGGGCATCACCACCCCAGTGGCCCCGACGACCGGCGTCTACCTCGCCCAGCCCAAGCCGATGGTCGTCCCGATCCTGCGTGCCGGTCTCGGCATGCTCGACGGGATGATGCGCCTGCTGCCCACGGCCGAGGTCGGCTTCCTCGGCATGGTCCGCAACGAGGAGACCCTCGAGGCCTCGACCTACGCCGAGCGGCTGCCCGAGGACCTCTCCGGTCGCCAGTGCTACGTCCTGGACCCGATGCTCGCCACCGGCGGCACCCTCGCCGCGGCGATCCGGTTCCTCACCTACCGCGGCGCCGACGACATCACCGCGATCTGCCTGCTCGTCGCGCCCGAGGGCGTGGCCAACCTCGAGGCCGGCCTGGCCGACCTCGACGTCCCGGTCACCGTCGTGACCGCCGCGCAGGACGAGAGGCTCAACGAGAAGGGCTACATCGTCCCCGGGCTCGGCGACGCCGGCGACCGGCTCTACGGCGTCGCTCACTGACGCACGCCCGGCTGGATCGATCCAACGTCGATCCACGGTCGGTCAGGGCGGGACCCGCGTGACGACGGTCACCTGAGACAGGGGTGACAGGGGGTCGGGCTTCGGTACGTTGAGCCCGGCCAGACACCCCTTGCCCCACCCAGGAGGCGGCACGTGCGCATCGGCATCCCCCGCGAGTCCCGTCCCGGCGAGACCCTGGTCGCGGCCACCGCGACCACGGCCCGCCAGCTCGCCGCCCTCGGCTACGACGTGGTCGTCGAGCAGGGTGCGGGGCAGGCCGCCGACCAGCCCGACACGGCCTACGCCGAGGCCGGCGTCGCGCTCGGCACGGCCGACGACGTGTGGTCCAGCGACGTGGTGCTGAAGGTCAACGCCCCGACCGAGGCGGAGCTGGCGCGGGTGCGCCCCGGTACCACGGTGGTCGGCCTCATGGCACCGGCCCGCAGCCCGGAGCTGGTCGAGCGGCTGGCCGCCGCCGGCGTGACGGCGCTGGCGATGGACGCCGTCCCACGCATCTCACGCGCGCAGTCGATGGACGTGCTGTCGTCGATGGCCAACGTCGCCGGCTACCGCGCGGTGATCGAGGCCGCCCACGAGTTCGGCCGGCTCTTCACCGGTCAGGTGACCGCGGCCGGCAAGGTCCCGCCGGCACGTGTCTTCGTCGTCGGTGCCGGGGTGGCGGGCCTGGCCGCCATCGGCGCCGCCGGGTCGCTCGGTGCGATCGTACGCGCCTTCGACGTCCGGCCCGAGGTGGCCGAGCAGGTCGAGTCGATGGGCGCGCAGTTCGTCACGGTCGAGATGGAGCAGGAGGTCTCCTCCGACGGCTACGCCAAGGAGATGACCGCCGCCCAGGAGGCCGCCACCGCGGCGATGTACGACGAGGAGGCGCGCGCGGCCGACATCGTCATCACCACCGCCCTCATCCCCGGCCGCCCCGCCCCGCTGCTGCTGACCGCGGAGACGGTCGCGGCCATGAGGCCGGGCTCGGTGGTCGTCGACATGGCCGCCGCCAACGGCGGCAACGTGGCCGCGACGGTGACGGACGAGCGGGTGGTGACCGGCAACGGCGTCACGGTCCTCGGCTACACCGACCTCGCCGGCCGGCTGGCCGCGCAGACCTGCCAGCTCTACGGCACCAACATCGTCAACCTGCTCACGCTGCTGACGCCCGGCAAGGACGGCGTGCTGACCCTCGACATGGACGACGTCGTCCAGCGCGGCATCACCGTGACCCGTGACGGCGAGACGATGTGGCCACCGCCGCCAGTCCAGGTCTCGGCAGCCCCGTCCGCGGCCCCCGCGGAGGTCGTCGCCCCGGTCGAGAAGGCGCCACCCGACCCGCGCCGGCGCCTCTACGCCGCCGGCCTGGCCGCCGTGCTGTTCCTGGCGCTCGCGACCGCCGCGCCGGCCAGCTTCCTGCCGAGCCTGACGGTCTTCGTGCTCGCCGTGGTCATCGGCTTCTACGTCATCGGCAACGTCCACCACGCGCTGCACACCCCGCTCATGAGCGTCACCAACGCCATCAGCGGGATCATCGTGGTGGGCGCGATCCTGCAGGCGCCGACCGACCACGTCGCGGTGCAGCTGCTCGCCGGGGTCGCCGTCCTGCTCGCCAGCATCAACGTCTTCGGTGGCTTCACGGTCACCCGGCGGATGCTCAACATGTTCTCGAAGGACTGAGCCCGTGGACTCGTTCGTGTCGGGCGCCTACATCCTCGCGGCGCTCCTGTTCATCCTCGCGCTCGCCGGCCTCAGCAGGCACGAGACCGCGCGGCGCGGCAACCAGCTCGGCATGGCCGGCATGGGGCTCGCGCTGGTCGCGACGCTGCTGCTCGTCCTCGACGCGCTCGGCGACGACTTCCGCGACCGCGGCCCGGTCGTGGTGGGGCTGGTGATCATCCTCGTCGCGGGCTCGGTCGGCGCGGTGATCGGGCTCCGGCTGGCACGCCGGGTCGAGATGACCGGCATGCCCGAGCTCATCGCGATGATGCACAGCTTCGTCGGCCTGGCCGCGGTGCTGGTCGGCTACAACACCTTCATCGAGGGGGCCGACCTGCCCGGGCTGAGCGACGGGGTGCACGACGCCGAGGTGTTCCTCGGGGTGTTCATCGGCGCGGTGACCTTCACCGGATCGGTCGTGGCCAACCTCAAGCTCAGCGCGAGGATGTCGTCGGCACCGCTGACGCTGCCCGGTCGCCACCTGCTGAACCTCGCGATCCTGGTCGCCTCCGCGCTGCTGATGGTCTGGTTCGTGGAGGCCGACGGGTGGGCCGGGCTGGTGCCGCTGGCGATCATGACGGTGCTGGCGCTGGTCCTCGGCTTCCACCTCGTCGCCGCCATCGGCGGCGGCGACATGCCGGTGGTCGTCTCGATGCTCAACAGCTACTCCGGCTGGGCCGCGGCCGCGGCCGGGTTCATGCTCGGCAACGACCTGCTCATCATCACCGGCGCGCTGGTGGGCTCCTCGGGTGCGATCCTCAGCTACATCATGTGCCGGGCGATGAACCGCTCGTTCGTCAGCGTGATCGCCGGGGGCTTCGGCTCCGACGGCGTGGTCAGCGGCGAGGCCCGTGACTACGGCGAGCACCGCGAGATCCAGGCCGCGGCGGTCGCCGACCTGCTCGCCCACGCCTCGTCGGTGGTCATCACCCCGGGCTACGGGATGGCCGTCGCGCAGGCCCAGTACCCCGTCGCGGAGCTGACGCGGAGGCTGCGCGAGAAGGGCGTCGACGTGCGCTTCGGCATCCACCCCGTCGCCGGCCGGCTGCCCGGTCACATGAACGTGCTGCTCGCCGAGGCCAAGGTGCCCTACGACATCGTCCTGGAGATGGACGAGGTCAACGACGACCTCGCCGACACCGACGTCGTGCTGGTGATCGGCGCCAACGACACCGTCAACCCCGCGGCGATGGAGGAGCCCGGCTCACCGATCGCCGGGATGCCGGTCCTGGAGGTGTGGAAGGCGCGCGACGTCGTGGTCTTCAAGCGGTCGATGGCCACCGGCTACGCCGGCGTGCAGAACCCGCTGTTCTTCAAGGACAACACCCAGATGCTCTTCGGCGACGCCAAGGACAAGGTCAACGAGATCGTCGCCGCCCTGGGCTGAGAGGGTCCCGGGGCGAGGGCTCAGGCGGGCGCGCTGCCCGTGGAGCCGCGGACGACCAGCTCGGGGCGGTAGAGCACCTCGCCCGCGTGCGGCCGGGAGCCGGTGATCTGCTCGGCGATCTCCTGGCTGGCGGCCTGCGCGAGCGCCTCGGCCGGCTGGCGGACCGTGGTGAGCGGGGGGTCGCAGAACTCCATCATCTGGCTGTCGTCGCTGCCGACGACCGACACGTCCTCCGGCACGCGCAGCCCCCGCGCGCGCACGGCCTGGACGACACCGAGCGCCATCACGTCGGAGCCGCAGACGATGCCGGTCACGCCGCGGTCCAGCAGGGTCGAGGCCGCGCGGCGACCACCCTCCACGGAGTACGTCGTGCTCTCCACGAGGTGCGCGGCGTCGAGGTCGTCGGGGACCAGTCCGCGCCGCACGACGGTCTCGAGGAACGCGTCGGCCTTGCGCTGGGACGGCACGTAGCGCAGCTGGCCGAGCGCGGCGCCGATGCGCCGGTGCCCCATGTGCTCGAGGTGCTGCACGGAGAGCTCGACGGCCGCGACGTCGTCGGTGGAGACGCAGGGCGCGTCGAGCCCGTCGAGCGCGCCGTTGACCAGCACGATGGGCAGGCCCAGGTCGAGCAGGCGGCGGTAGCGGGCGGGGTCGCTGCCGACCAGCGCGTGCACGCCGGAGACGAAGACGATGCCGGCCACGGAGTGCTCGAGCAGGTTGGCGACGTGGTCGTCCTCGTGCGCGCCGCCGAGGGTCTGGCTGCAGAGCACGGTCGAGAGGCCGACCCGCGACAGGTGGAGCTCGAGGTGGTGGGCCAGGCGGGGGAAGAACGGGTTCTCCAGCTCCGGCATCACCAGGCCCACGAGGCCGCCCGAGCGCGGCCGCAGCCGCACCGGCCGGTCGTAGCCCAGCACGTCGATCGCGGTCAGCACCTGGCGCCGGGTGTGCGGGCTGACCCCCGGCTGCTCGTTGAGGACGCGGCTGACGGTGCTGATGCTGACCCCGGAACGCTCGGCGATCTCGCTCAACCTGATCCTCACGCGGGACACCTTAGTGACGTACCCCGCGCGGCGGCTCGGATCGCCTTGGAAAAATTTGCAGGCTCTTCCCAGTCCTGAAAACCGCTGCTAGGTTGTGGCGACCCTCACACCTGCCGCCCCCTCGGAGGACCCATGCGCAGACTGTCCCGCACCCTCGGCCCCGTGGCCGTCGCGGTGCTCGCCCTCACCGCCGCCGGCTGCGGCGGCGGGTCCGGCTCGAGCAGCGACTCGTCCGGCTCCGACAGCACCTCGAGCTCGAGCCCGTCCGCCGACGCCGGTGGTGGCGGCGGCGGCGACGCCGACCTGCTCGTGTGGACCGACTCGCTCAAGATCGACGCGGTCAAGCAGGTCGCGGAGGACTTCGGCGCCGCCAACGGGATCAACGTCAAGGTCCAGGCCATCTCCGAGGACCTGCAGGGCAGCTTCGTCACCGCGGACTCGGCCGGCAACGGCCCCGACGTCGTCGTCGGCGCGCACGACTGGATCGGCAACCTGGTCCAGAACGGCGCCATCGACCCGCTCAACCTCACGCCCGACGAGCTCTCGGGCTACTCCGAGAAGGCCGTGCAGGCCACGACCTACGACGGGAAGCTCTACGGCGTGCCCTACGGCGTCGAGGCGCTCGGGCTCTACCGCAACACCGAGGTGGTGCCCGACGAGCCGGCGACGATGGACGACGCCATCGCCGCGGGCGAGGCGGCCGTCAAGGCCGGGAAGGTCGACTCCGCGCTCAACCTGCCCGTCGGCGAGCTCGGCGACGCCTACCACATGGAGCCGATCCTGACCTCGTTCGGCGGCTACATCTTCTCCTACGACGACGCCACCGGCTACGACGCCCAGGACGTCGGCATCGGCAAGGAGGGCTCGATCAAGGCCGCCGAGGAGATCTCGCGCCTGGCCAAGGACAAGGTGCTGCGCACCTCGATCAGCGGTGACAACTCCATCGCCCTCTTCACCAGCGGCAAGTCCGCCTTCCTGGTCTCGGGCCCGTGGGCCCTGGCCGACGTGAAGAAGGCCGGCTTCGACTACGCCATCCAGCCCGTCCCGGGCTTCGAGGGCCAGGAGGCGGCCGCGCCGTTCATGGGCGCCCAGGCGTTCATGGTCGCCGCGCACGGCAAGAACAAGGACATCGCGCAGGAGTTCGTGAACAACGGCGTCAACAGCGAGGACGCCATGATGTCGCTCTACGAGGGCACCCAGCTCCCGCCCGCGATGACCGCGGTCCAGGACCAGGTCGACGACCCCGACCTGAGCGTGTTCACCGACGCCGCCAACGCCGCCGCCCCGATGCCCGCCATCCCCGCGATGGCCTCGGTCTGGGAGCCGCTCGGCAAGGCGTACGCCGCCATCGTGAGCGGCAAGGACCCGGTGGCCACGATCACGTCCGCCGGGGACACCATCAACAAGGCCATCGCCGACGCCGGATGAGCCTGGGGCAGGCACCCGACGGGCGGCGCACGCCGCCCGTCGGGTCCGCCCCGCGCGCGCCCGACCAGCCCCGCTCCAGCGCCCAGCCCGCTCGGACCCGTGAAGGTGAACTGACATGGCGGACCTCCACCCCTCCACCGGCAGCCGGGCCGACGAGGGCCGGCGCAGCCGGTTCACCCAGCCCGGGCGCGACGGCGTCCCCGCGCTCCTGGTCAAGGTGCTGTTCCTCGGCCTCGTCATCGGCACCGCGATCGCCCTCACCCCGACCCTCGTCGGCCAGGAGTCGTGGGCCTTCCTGGTGGCGATCTGGGTGATCGCCGGGGTGCTCGTCGCGACCTACGCCACCGGGCGCGCCCTGCCGGCGAAGTACCTCGTGCCCGGCACGCTGGTGCTCGCCCTGTTCGTCGTCTACCCCATCGTGCTGACCGCGAGGACGTCGTTCACCAACTACGGCGACGGCACGCGCAACGACAAGCAGACGACCGTCGACCAGATCATCGGCTCGTCGGTGACGCGCGCGGACGACTCGCCGCAGTACAACCTCACCGTCGCCACGGACGGTGATCCCGCCTCGGGTCCCTACACCTACTTCCTGGTGCCGCAGGACGACCCGGGGACGGCCTTCGAGGGCACGCCCGACGGCCTGGAGGACGCCCCCGACGGCGTGAGCATCGAGGACGGGCGGGTCACCGCGGCCGACGGGTACACGATCCTCGACATCAAGCAGATCAGCGCCGCCTCGGAGGCCCTCGACGAGATCGCGGTCCCGACCGACGGGGGCACGTTCATCGTCCGCGACGGCACGAGCGAGGCGTTCGAGGGCGCCCCCACGCTGAGCTACGACGCGGACGCCGACACCATCACCGACACGACCAGCGACACGGTCTACACGGTGCAGAAGCAGGGCAACAACGAGTACTTCGTCGACGACGCGGGCACGCGGATCTCCGACCAGTCGTGGACGGCCAACGTCGGCCTGCGCAACTACGAGCGGATCGTCACCGACTCCAGCATCCGCACCGACTTCGCCAAGATCTTCGTCTGGAACCTGGTCTTCGCCACGGCGTCGGTGATCGGCACCTTCCTGCTCGGCCTGCTCTTCGCCGTCGCGCTCAACGACCCGCGCCTGCGGGGCCAGAAGATCTACCGCGCGCTGCTGATCCTCCCCTACGCCATCCCCGGCTTCATCTCGCTGCTGCTCTGGTCGAGCTTCTACAACCGCGACTTCGGCCTGATCAACGACCTGACCGGGCTCGACGTCAACTGGTTCGGCGGGGCCACGACGGCCAAGGTCGCGGTGCTGATCACGAACCTCTGGATGGGCTTCCCCTACATGTTCCTGGTGACCACCGGGGCCCTGCAGGCGATCCCGGAGGACCTGCGCGAGGCGGCCACGATCGACGGCGCGGGCGGCCTCGCCGGCTTCCGGCGGATCACCTTCCCGCTGCTGCTCGTGACGGTGGCGCCCCTGCTGGTGGCGACGTTCGCCTTCAACTTCAACAACTTCGGCGCGATCTTCCTGCTGACCGGAGGCGGTCCCTTCAGCCCGGACAACCCCACCGCCGGGGGCACCGACATCCTGATCAGCTATCTCTACCGCCTCGCCTTCGGCGCCGGCGGTGTGCAGATCGGCTTCGCCTCCGCGGTCTCGGTCGTCCTCTTCGTCGTGACCGGCGTCCTCGCGGCGCTGCAGTTCCGAGCCACCCGTTCCCTCGAGGATGTGAACTGACATGACCCAGGTCCAGGGACCGCCGCCGGGCACCACGGTCGTCGAGGACGCCCCGGTCGCCGACGCCGGCGCCGGGCGGCGCCGGCGCGACCCCGCCCCGCGCCCGTCGATGCCCTTCGGGCGATGGTTCCGCGAGATCGGGTGGCGCCACGTGGTCGGCGTCCTGGCAGTGGTGTGGGCCCTGTTCCCGGTGTCCTACCTGCTCTCCGCCTCGCTCAACCCGCTCGGCAACGTCGTCACCTCCACGCTCGTCCCGCGGTCCTTCAGCACGGCCAACTTCACCCAGCTCCTCGACGAGCAGCCGTTCGGCACCTGGGCGCGCAACAGCCTGGTCGTGTGCGTGTGCGTGGTCTTCGTGCAGCTGCTCTTCAGCGCCCTCGCGGCCTTCGCCTTCAGCCGCTTCCGCTTCACCGGCCGCCGCGGTGGGCTGCTCGCGCTGCTGCTGGTGCAGATGTTCCCGCAGTTCCTCGCTGCGGTGGCGCTCTACCTGATGTTCACCGACATCGGCGAGGTGATCCCGGCGGTCGGGCTCGACACGCTGCCGGGCTACATCCTGATGATGTGCGGCGGGTCGCTCGGCCAGGTCTGGCTGATCAAGGGCTTCTTCGACTCGATCCCGCTGTCCCTCGACGAGGCGGCGATGCTCGACGGCGCCAGCCACGTCCAGGTGTTCTTCCGCATCATCCTGCCGCTGGTGCGCCCGATCCTCGCGGTGTGCGGGCTGCTGGTCTTCGTCGGCGTCATCGGCGAGTTCCTGATGGCCTCCATCTTCTTGCGCGACGAGGGCAACAAGACGCTGGCGACCGGCCTCTACGGGCTCATCGACGGCGACCGGTCCAACAACCTCGGCGTCTTCGCGGCGGGCTCGATCCTCACCGCCATCCCGGTGGTGCTGCTCTTCCTCTACCTCCAGAAGTTCATCGTCGGCGGCATCACCGCCGGCGGAGTGAAGGGCTGAGCGCTCGATGGCCCCGGCCCCGCGTCCGCTCGACCCCCACCACGACGGCTCGCCGTTCCACGTGCGCGGCGCGGCCGTGCCCGGCGGCGAGGTGACCCTGCGCGTGCGGGTGCCGCACGACGCCGACGGCACCCCGGGCGCGGTACGGGTGGTGCTGCGCGCGGTCCGCGACGGTGAGCCCGCCGTGCGCGCGGCCGAGCAGGTCTCGCGCGACTCCGCCGGCGCGTGGTGGGAGGTCACCCTCCGACTGGTCAACCGGCTGACGTCCTACCGCTTCCTGGTCTCGCGCGGCCCCGACGACTTCCGCTGGCTCACCGCCACCGGCGTGCACGGTCGCGACGTCTCCGACGGCGGCGACTTCCGGATCAGCACCGACCACCGGCTGCCCGACTGGGTCGCCGACCAGGTCGGCTACCAGGTCTTCCCCGACCGGTTCGGCCGGACCCGGACGGAGGCTCCCGTGCCCGACTGGGCCATCGCGTGCGACTGGGACCAGCCGGTCGTGCACAAGGGGCCGGACGTGCCCTTCCAGTGGTACGGCGGCACGCTCGACGGCGTCGTCGACCACCTCGACCAGCTCGACGTCCTCGGCGCGACGCTGCTCTACCTCACCCCCGTGTTCGAGGCCCGGTCCACCCACCGCTACGACGCCGTCTCCTTCGACCGGGTCGACCCGCTGCTCGGCGGCGACGAGGCTCTCGAGCGGCTGGCGGCGGCGGTCCACGAGCGTGGGCTGCTGCTCGTCGGCGACCTGACCACCAACCACACCGGCGACCACCACGACTGGTTCCTGCGCGCGCTCGCCGACCCCGACTCGCCCGAGCGGGGCTTCTACCGCTTCTCCGACGCCTACGAGCAGGGCTACGCCGCCTGGCTCGACATCGCGAGCCTGCCCAAGCTCGACCACGCCTCGGTCGAGATGGTGCGCCGGCTCTACGCGGGTCCCGACTCCGTCGTGGCCCACTGGCTGCGGCGCGGGCTCGACGGCTGGCGCGTCGACGTGGCCAACATGACGGGCCGCCTGGGGGGCGACGACCTCGCGCACGCGGTGGCCACCCGCATCCGCGACACCATGGACGAGGTCGCACCCGATGCCTGGCTGCTCGCCGAGCACGGCCACGACGCCGCCGCCGACCTCACCGGCCCGGGCTGGCACGGGACGATGGACTACTCCGGCTTCACCCGCCCCCTGTGGTGCTGGCTCAACGGCGGCGCGCCCGACGGCCCCGGGCTCCCGCACGGGCTGGACTACCTCGGCCTGCCCGTCGACATCCCGGTCCTGCCGGCGACCGCCGCGGTCGCGACCATGCGGGAGGTGCACGGGTCGATGCCGTGGACCTCGTGGCAGGGCTCGACCATGCACCTCGACTCCCACGACACGCCCCGCTTCCGCACCGTCACGGGCGGCGGCACCGACGGCGGGGTCGACCTCGACGGCCGCGGTCGGGACCTCCACCTGGTGGGCCTCGCGCTGCAGATGACGATGCCCGGCGTCCCGGTCGTCTTCATGGGCGACGAGCTCGGCCTGACCGCCGTCGACGGCGAGCACGCCCGTACGCCCTACCCGTGGGACCGCCCCGACGGCTGGGACGGCGAGACCTTCGCGGCCTACCAGCGGTGGATCGCGCTGCGGCGCGGGCACGTCGCGCTGCGCCGCGGCGGCCTGCGCTGGCTCGACGCCGGCACCGACTCGATGACCTTCCTGCGCGAGCACGACGACGAGACCCTGCTGGTCCACGCCGTGCGCCGCCCCGCGGGCCCGGTGTCGCTGCCCGCGCACGCGCTGGGCCCCGACCTCGTCCTGGAGACGCTGGCCGGCGCCCCGGCCACGGTGGCCGGGAGCGAGCTCCTCCTCCCCGGCACGCCCGGTGCCTCGGTGCACCTGGTCCGGTGAGCACCGACGTCCTCGAGCGGCTCCGAGCCGCGGGCCTGCCCGTGACCCACGAGGTGGGCCGCGGGATGGAGGGCGTCGTCGCGGCGCTCGACGACGGGCGCGTGGTGAAGGTCTGGGACCGGCGCCCGCGCACCGAGGTCGACCGGCTGCGGGTCTTCTACGACGCCGTCGCCTCCGGGCTGGAGGAGGCCGGCGTCGCGATCGCCGTGCCCCGGATCCTTGAGGTCGGCGAGGTGGACGGGCGCGTCCTCACCGTGCACCCACTGCTCCCCGGCCGACCGGCCGCGGCGGCACGGCCCGAGCCCGTCGTCGAGGTCCTGGCCGCCCTGTCCGCGGTGGAGCCGCACCCCGACATGGCGGTCCTGCCCGTCCCGGACGGGGAGCCCGCGCTCGATCCGACGGTGCCCTTCGGCGAGTCGCTCGCCGCGCTGGTGGAGCGGCGGGCCGTGCTGCTCGGCGACGCGCTCGCCGCGGGGGTGGTCGACCGGATGGCCGAGGCGCTGCGCGCGGTCGAGCCGGTGCCGCCGCGCCTGGTCCACGGCGACCTGGGTCCGGTGCACGTGCTGCTCGAGGGCGCCACGCCGGTCGGGCTGCTCGACTTCGGCTACGTCTCGACGCTGGGGGACCCGGCGTTCGACGCGGCGGTCGCGGCGTGCCTGCAGGACATGTTCGGCCCCGGTGCCGCGGCGGCCACCGCCGCGCTCGACGCGATGTCCGTGCGCCGGCTGGGCCACGACCCCGCGGTCCTCGACCTCTACCGCGCCGCCTACGGCCTGGTCACCGCGAGCTGCCTGGCCGGGCACCCCGGCCGCCACCTCGACTGGTGCCTGGCCCTCGTCGCGGTCGGCGACCGCCGCTGACGGCGGCCCCTCACCGAGTCCGACGACCTCAGTCGTCGCCGCCCTCGCCGCTGTCGGGCGTGGTGTTGGCGACGATGTCCTTCCAGACCGACGAGGCGCCGGAGTGGCCGGCGTCAACGACCGCGAAGACCGCGAACGCCGTCGCGGCGAGGGCCACGACGGTGGCCACCGCCGACGACCTCGCGGCGCGCCCGGCCCGGGCGAGGAGGAAGACGACCACGATCGTGGCGCCGGCGAGGACGTACATCGAGATCGCGGCGAGGTCGCCCTTCTCGGCGTGGTCGTAGCCCGGGTCGCCGACGCGGTGCTCGAGGGCCTCGCCGCTCTGCGTGGCCACGAACGCCGCGCCCGCGGTGAGGAGCGCGAGCACCACCGTCGGCCACCGCAGGCCGGTGCGCCAGGTCGGGCGCACGGCGTAGGTCAGGAGCATGAGCGCCGCGAGCGGGCCGAGGACCACGACCGCGTGCACGACCAGTGCGTGGACGGGCAGGCCGGCGATGGTGTCGAACATGCGAGCTCCTCGGGTGGGGGGTCAGCCGAGACTAGTGCCCGCGAGCATGCCGATCAGGTAGGTGACCCCCATCGCGAGAAGGCCGCCCGCCACGTTGCGGACCACCGCCGGCACCCGCGGGCTGTAGCCGATGCGGGCGCTGACGAAGCCGGTGAGGGCCAGCGCCACCGCCACGCTCGCCACCGTGACGACCAGCCGGAGGCCGGCGGGGACGAAGGCCACGATCAGCAGCGGCAGCAGGGCGCCGATGGTGAAGGCCACCATCGAGGCTGCGGCGGCCTGCCACGGGTTGGTGAGGTTGTCGGGGTCGATGCCGAACTCGATGTCGGCGTGGGCGCGCAGTGCGTCGTGCTCGGTGAGCTCGCGCGCCACTCGCTCGGCGGTCGCGGGCGAGAGGCCCTTGTCCTCGTACATCCGGGCGAGCTCGCGCTCCTCGGTCTCCGGCATCCGCTCCAGCTCCAGCGCCTCCAGGGTCAGCAGCGACTTCTCGGAGTCCCGCTGGGTGCTCACCGAGACGTACTCCCCGGCGCCCATGCTCAGCGCGCCCGCGACGAGCGCGGCGATGCCGGCGATGACGATGGCGCCGCTGTCGTCGGTCGCGCCGGCGACGCCCATGACGACGCCCGCCGTGGAGACGATCCCGTCGTTGGCGCCGAGCACGGCGGCGCGCAGCCAGTTGAGCCGGGAGCCGACGTGGTCGCCGAGCTCGTCGTGGAAGTGCTGCGGCTGCTCGTCGGTCCCGATCTCGAGGCTCATGGGGCGATCGTCCCCCCGGCGAGGAGCCGCCGCAACGAAGGTGAGGCTGGGCTCAGCGGGCGCTCACAGGCCCAGGTCGCGCCCGATCAGCATCTTCATGATCTCGTTGGAGCCGGCCCAGATCTTGGTGACGCGGGCGTCGCGCCAGGCACGCGCGACGCGGTACTCGTTCATGTAGCCGTAGCCGCCGTGCACCTGCACGCAGTGGTCGAGCACGTCGTTCTGGACCTGCGAGGTCCACCACTTCGCCTTGGCCGCGTCGACGGGCGTGAGCTCCTTGCGGGTGTGCGCGACCACGCACTGGTCGACGAACGCCTGCGTCACGTCGACGCGGGTGACCAGGTCGGCGAGGAGGAACTGGGTGTTCTGGAAGGCGCCGATGGGCTGGCCGAAGGCCTGGCGGTCCTTGGCGTACTGGACGGTCTCCTCGAGGATCTGCTTGGCGTGCGCGAGGTTGGTGATGGCCGAGCCCAGCCGCTCCTGCGGCAGGAACTGCATCATCGAGATGAAGCCGGTGTCGAGCGGGCCGACGAGGTCGTCGCCGCTCACCCGGACGTCCTTGAAGGACAGCTCGGCGGTGTCGGACTCGTCCTGACCGACCTTGTCGAGCACGCGCCCGACGCTGAAGCCGTCGAGCGTGGTGTCGACCGCGAACAGCGAGATGCCCTTGGCCTTCTTCTCCGGGCTGGTGCGTGCCGCGACGAGCACCAGGTCGGCCGAGCCGCCGTTGGTGATGAAGGTCTTCGACCCGTTGATCACCCAGTCGTCGCCGTCGCGCACGGCCGTGGTCCTGAGGTTCGCGAGGTCCGAGCCGCCGCCGGGCTCGGTCATGCCGATCGCGGTGACCAGCTCGCCGGAGGCCGCCCGCGGCAGCCAGCGGGCCCGCTGCTCGTCGGTGGTCAGGTGCACCAGGTAGGGGACCGTGATGTCGGCGTGGATGCCCACGCAGCTCGGCAGGGTCATGTTGACCTTGGCCAGCTCCTCGGTGAGCACCGCGTTGAAGCGGTAGTCGCCGGCCTCCGAGCCGCCGAACTCCTCGGGGATCTCCAGGCCGAGGAAGCCCTGCTTGCCCGCCGCGATCCAGAAGTCGCGGTCCAGCCCGTGCCGCTCGGCGTAGGTCTCCAGGTGAGGGGTGACCTCGCGGTCCAGGAACTGCTTGACCGAGGCGCGGAAGGCCTCGTGGTCCTCGTCGTAGATGTCGCGCTGCATGCCACTATGTTACCCGCGGGTCACCTGCCCGGGCCATCTCCGCCGAAACCGTGCGCGCGAGACGTCCGGGCGTCGTAACCTCGCAGGAACCGGCGCTGAGAGGGCGACCAGCCGTGACAGAGGAACCGTCGACGTGGGTCAGACCACGTGAGCTCGCGTGGGGCAACGATGCCCAGCGCGCGGTCCTGCACGCGGTCGTGGAGGACATCGCGAAGCGGTCCCAGCACAAGGTCGCGGCGCTCGAGGTCCTGCGCTCGGACGGCTTCCTGGAGTTCGTGGCCATCGCCGGTGACGACGCCGCGAGCGCGAAGATGATGGGTCACGCCTCGCCGCTGGAGCTCAGCCACATCCACGCGCTCGGCCGCGAGATGGACGGGTGGTGGCACGTCCCCCACGAGGCGCTCGACGACAAGACCCGCGCCTGGCTCGACCAGTACGGCCACCGGCCCGACGTGCCGGCCTCCGACCTGCCCGACGGCTGGGACCCCGACGACCAGCTGGTCCGCCTGCTCGAGGACGCCGACGGCGAGCTGCGCGGGCTGCTCTACCTCGACGAGCCGTTCTCCGGGCGACGCCCCACCCCGGAGACCGTCGCTGCGATCAACGCCGAGGCGGGGGTGCTCTTCGAGGCCGTCATCAGCATCGTGGAGCGCGAGCTCTACGCCGAGCAGGTCCGGATGGTCAACCAGGCCCGCCGCGCCATGCGCGACCTCGAGCCCGGCCTGGCCCTCGACGACCTCCTCGCCGCGCTGACCGCGGCGATGGCCGAGCGGCTGGACGTCGACAGCGCCGACGTCGTGCTGCGCGGTGACGCCCTCCCGCTGCTCGCGCCGCACCTCGAGCGGCTCGAGGGGGTGACGGAGCGGGTGTGGCGCCGACGCGGCCACCTCATGGTGGAGCGCGGTCACACGTGGGGAGCCCTCGAGGGCGCGGTGCCCACGACCCCGGCGCTGGTCGAGGAGATGGACCAGCGCGGGCTCGAGTCCTGGCTGCTGGTCCCGATCGGCATGGGCGAGGAGTTCCTCGGCACCCTCGGCCTGGGCAGGTCGGCCGACAGCGACCGCTGGACCGCCTCGGAGATCAACGCCGCGACCGTGGTCGCCGCCGACCTCGCCCGCATGGTGCTCGACGCGAAGGTCGTCGAGCGGGAGCGCGAGCTCAACGCCCAGCTGCGCACGCTCAGCGACTACCGCCACGACATGGTCATCACCCTGGCGCACGAGCTGCGCAACCCGGTCAGCGTGCTGTGGACCAACCTCGAGGTCATCCAGGAGGACGGCCCGCCGGATGAGATGCGGCGCCCGCTCGAAGCGATCGAGCGCGCGGCCAGCCGGATCGAGGACATGCTCGAGGACCTCATGGCCCTCGGTCGCGCCGACGAGCCGAACGCCCAGCCGGCGGTCGACGTCCGGCTCTCGGAGATCGTGCGGGACGCCGCCGCCTTCCTGTCCCCGAGCGGGGCGCTGGAGGGCGTCGGGCTGGACATGGACGTCGCCGACGACGTGGTCGTCGAGGGCGAGTCGGGCGGCCTGCAGCGCCTGGTGACGAACCTGCTCTCCAACGCCTTCAAGTACACGCCGGAGGGCGGCACGGTGAGCGTCGCGCTGCAGGAGGCGGAGCGCGAGGGGGTTGCCGGAGCCTGCCTCACCGTCGCCGACACCGGCATCGGCATCAGCGCCGACGAGCTGTCCCAGGTGTTCGACGCCTTCTTCCGCTCCCAGGACCCGTCGGCGCGCCGACGCCCCGGCACCGGCCTGGGTCTCGCGGTGGTCGATCGCGTCGCCCGGCTGCACGAGGGCCACGTCGACGTCGCCTCGGTCCACGGTGAGGGCACCACCTTCACGGTGTGGCTGCCGACGCGGGCCGCGTCCCGCGAGGGTGACTGAGCAGAAGGCTTCCGGTCTGGGCCGTGTCACGCCTACGATCCCCACTGGCGAGGAGGGACGGGCGCCATGGACGAGGTGCGGGCAGGTGAGCGCCGCACGCGCGACCTCAGCTGGGGTGGCGCGCGTGCGCGTGCGCTGATGCACGCCCTGGCACGCGACGCTGCGACCCGCACCGACTACGCCGTCTGTGCGATCGAGGTGGTCCGGCCCCAGGGCCTGCTGGAGTTCGTGGCCATCCACGGCGACACCGAGCACGCCGAGGAACGACTCGGCACCGCGTCCGGGCTGGCCGAGATGGAGATGGCGTTCACCGACGGCGACACCATCGGCCACTTCGTCTGGATCCCGGAGGAGCGGCTCTCCGCGGAGGCCCTGACCGGCCTCGACGGGCTCGTCGTCGTGCCCGACCTGCCGGTCTCCGACGACCCCGACGCGTGGCGACCGATGGACATGCTCGTCGCCCGTGTGAGCGACGAGCGCGGCGACCTCCGCGCCCTGCTCTACCTCGACGTCCCGCTCGACCTCAAGCGACCCGACAAGCAGCGCCTCTTCGAGATGTCCGACGAGATCTCGATGACGCTGCGCTCGATCGTCACCGTGATCGAGCGCGAGGAGTACGCCGACCACATGCGGGTCATCCGGGCGACCCGGCGCCTGGCGCGCAGCAACCCGGCCCGGCACGACGTGGGGCACCTCGTGCGCGAGGCACGCACCACCCTGCTCGGCGCCCTCTCGGTCGACGAGCTGGAGATCCACCTCTTCCTCGACGACTCCCAGAGCCCCGACAGCCTCGGCCTGGGCATGGCGCCCGACGTGCGGCGCGCGCTCGACGAGGCGGCGGCGCGGGCGTGGGCGGGCCAGCGCGTCATCATCATCGAGCCCGAGCACGTCTGGGGCGACGCCCAGCTCGCCGCCGCGTGCTCCCCGTGGTTCACCGACGCCCTGCGCGAGGCCGACTTCCAGGCGGTCGTGGTCGCTCCCGTCGGCGTCGACGACGCGGTGCTCGGGATGCTGATGGCGGCCCGCCGCACGGGCGCGCGCCGCTGGACCGACGGCGAGGGCGTCGCCGCCCTCGAGCTCGGGCACGACCTGGGCCGTGCGATCGCCAACGCCCACGCGACCCAGCGCGAGCGTCGCCTGCTCGAGGAGCTGCGCGAGCTGGAGGAGACCCGGCGCAAGTTCCTCAGAGTGCTCACCCACGAGATCAACAACCCGATGACCGTCATCGCGGCCAACGCCGAGTTCCTCAGCCAGAGCGAGTTCTCCGACGAGCGCGACCGCCGTCGCGCCCAGGCGATCGTGCGCGGCTCGGAGCGCCTCGGCGGGCTGCTCGAGGGACTCGCGCTGCTCTCGCGGGTCAGCGACCCCCAGCACCCGCCGGCACGGATGCGCATCGACCTGCGGCAGGTCGTCCACGACGCCGCGACCTCGATGGCCGCCGTCGCCGAGCGGGCGGGCGTGGTCCTGCACCCGCCGGCGTCCGGGCTCCCGGCCGGGGTGCTCGGTGACCCGCGGGAGATCACGGGCGCGGTGAGCAACCTCCTCGACAACGCCGTGAAGTACTCCGACGCGGGCGACGAGATCTGGCTCTCCTTCGACGTCGACCCCGACGGGACCGTCACGTTCGCGTGCCGCGACGAGGGGATCGGCATCTCCGAGGCGGACAGGTCGATCATCTTCACCCCGATGTTCCGCTCGACCAACGACGCGGCCCTCCGCCGCCCCGGCACCGGGCTCGGGCTCGGCATCGTGCGCGAGATCATGCAGCGCCACGGCGGCCGCGTCGAGGTGGAGTCGGAGCTCGGCCGGGGCACCACGGTGCGCCTGTCCTTCCCCCCGCCGCCGACCACCTGAGCCGGCACCCGGGTCAGCCCCGGTCCACCTCGTCGGGTGACGGTGCCTCGACGTCGACGGGCACGCCGAAGTCGGAGAAGGCGATCTCGCCGCCGTCGCGACCATCCTGCTCCATGCGCACGACGTGGTGCGGGGCCTGGCTGAGGACCCAGACGGTCCGGTCGGGCCGGGGGGAGAAGTGCACCGCCAGGACGCCGTCGCCGAGCTCCTCGTCCTCGACCAGGTCGAGGCCGGCCCGGGTGCCGTCGAGGTCGCCGGTCTTCGTGCCGGTCTTCCCCTCGCCCTTCCCCTCGCCCTTCGTGGCGCCCGCGCCGCCGTCCCGGGGGACCGCGAGACCGCCCTCGTAGCGCCCGAGGTCGCACAGTCCGGCCGCGGGCCCGGGGTCGAGGGCGACCCACGAGGTCGACAGGTGGGTGAGCCGGCCCGGCGGGACGGACGCGCCGCCGATCCGGCGGAAGAAGGCCTGCTCGCCCGTGAACCAGGCGCGCCGCCCGACCTGGCGCAGGGAGACCCGACCGTCGGCCGTCCGCAGGGTCCCGGTGCACCGACCCTCGTCGTCCATCGCGAGGTCGACGAACATCTCCACGCCGTCGCGGCGCACCTGTCCGGTGACCCGCAGGCTCGTCAGGCCCGACATCGCCGCACTCGCGGCCCCGACGACCTGCCCCGGCTCCTGCTGGGCGAAGTCGGACGTCGTCAGGTTCTCGTACGCCGCGCAGCCCCCGGTCGTGGTCACCAGGACGGCGACCACCACGGCCCGCAGCGCGTGCACCATCTCGTCCTTCGTCCTGCCTCGTGGTCCGAGCGCCCATCCCACCACGGCGACGGGGTGTCGCGCCGGGAGTCGGCTCAACCGAGCAGGCCGGCCACCCACTCCGGGACGAGCACGCTCGCCGGTCCTCGCCGCGACCGGTCGAAGTCGGTGGCTCCTGCGCTGGGCTCGAGGTTGAGCTCCAGGGTGGCCCCGCCCGCCCAGTGGACGAAGGCGGCGGCGGGGTAGACCGTCCCGGACGTGCCGATCGAGACGAACAGGTCGCAGTCCGCGAGCGCGTCCTCGACCAGGTCGAGGCCGTGGGGGACCTCGCCGAACCACACGATGTCGGGGCGGAGCGCGGGGGCACCGCACGACGGGCACGGCGGGCGGTGCGCGAGCGGGCTGTCCCACGGGTGCCGTGCGTCGCACGCGGTGCACCACGCGGAGTGCAGGCTGCCGTGGATGTGGTGCACCCGGCGCGAGCCCGCCCGCTCGTGCAGGTCGTCGACGTTCTGGGTCACCACGAGCAGGTCGTCGCCCAGCGCCTCCTCGAGACGTGCCAGGGCGTGGTGGGCCGGGTTGGGGTCGACGCGCTCGAGCGCCGCGCGGCGCTCGTCGTAGAAGCGCTGCACCAGCCCGGGGTCGTCGGCGTACGCCTCGGGCGTCGCGACCTGCATCGGGTCGTGGCCCTCCCACAGCCCGCCGGAGTCGCGGAAGGTCGCCAGGCCGCTCTCGGCGGAGATCCCGGCGCCGGTGAGGACGACGATGCGCGGGCCGCTCACGCCACGCCTGCCGCGGGCCGTCGGGCGTAGGCCCAGCCGGGCCGCCGCACGAGGAAGGACCAGCGGTCGTGCCAGGTCCGGGCCGCGGCGACGTCGGCTGCGATGTCGGCCCACTCGTGGGTGGCGATGCGGGCGGGGGAGTAGGAGTCGACGTTGGACGTGAGGCCGTAGACGACCGGCTCGTCCTCCTCCTCGAAGGTGCCGAAGAGGCGGTCCCACAGGATGAGGATGCTGCCGTGGTTGCGGTCGAGGTAGTCGCGGTTGGAGCCGTGGTGGACCCGGTGGTGGGACGGGGTGTTGAAGACCCGCTCCACCCACCCGAGGCGCTGGATGGCTTCGGTGTGGATCCAGAACTGGTAGATCAGGTTGATCCCGCGGGCCTGCTCGATCAGCGCCGGCCGGACGCCGAGCAGCGCGAGCAGGCCGTAGGGGACAGTGAGGGTGACGCCCTCGGCGACGGGCTGGCGCAGCGCGGTCGAGAGGTTGTAGCGCTCGCTGGAGTGGTGCACCACGTGCACCGCCCACAGCCAGCGGCTCTCGTGGCTGAACCGGTGGTTCCAGTAGTAGACGAGGTCCCACCCGAGGACCGCGGCGATCGCCGCCCAGGGCCCGGTGCCGAGGTCGAGGGGAGAGCGCTCGAAGAGCCGTCGCCCGGACGTCATGGCCGCCCACGTCGTGGAGGTGACCAGGGCGGTGGAGGCGACCGCGCTCACCGCGAGCGCCCCGTGGGCGCGTCGCAGGGCCGGGGGCGTGCGGTCGGCCGGCGTCACCGCCGGGCCCTGGCGGACCTCCGCGAGCTCGTCCTGCACCTCGCGCACGGCGGCCGGCACCGTCTGCGGGTCGGGCAGGGCGCCGTCGCGCAGCCGACGTCGTACGACGTCGCCCACCGTGGTGAGGGCGGCGGCCGCGGCGCCGATCGCGAGCAGGGTGCGGCCGTGGCGCCCGACCCCGGGCGTGAGCGGGTCCAGGAGCGTCTTCGCGACCCAGGGCGCTGCGAGGCTGCCGACCCCCATGGTCAGGCTCGCGACGGTGTCGGCGAGCTGGTAGTCACCGGCGCGGGTGCCGGGCTCGACCGGGTGCGTGCGCTGCCAGGCGTACTCCGCGCCCATCGCGGCGACGAAGGCCGGGATGGCCGCGACGGTCAGGTCGATCTTCACGCCGGCCATTGTGCACCCGGGCGGCCGGGCCGTCAGCGCAGCAGCGGCGGGTGGAGCGTGCGGGCGCTGCCGGCGCGGTAGAGGCGGGCGGGGCGACCGCCGTCGCGGGTCGTGGTCGCGGAGGTCTCCTCCACGAACCCGTCGGTCCTGGTCGCCTTGCGGTGGAAGTTGCGGGCGTCGAGCCGGGTGCCCCACACCACCTCGTAGACCCGCCGCAGCTCGCTGATCGTGAACTCCGGGGGACAGAAGGCGGCCGCGACCGGGGTGTACTCCAGCTTGGCGCGCGCCCGCTCGAGGCCGTCGCGCAGGATCGTGTCGTGGTCGAAGGCGAGCCCGTCGGCGGCCAGCACCTCCTCGACCGGGTGCCAGCGGGCCTCGGCCGCGTCGGTGCCGGCGGTGGGGGCGGGCAGGTCGGGGGCCAGCGCGATGTAGGCGACGGTGACGGTGCGCATCCGGGGGTCGCGGCCGGGCGCGCCGTAGGAGCCGAGCTGCTCGAGGTGCACCTGCTCGAGGCGCAGGGAGGTCTCCTCGCGCAGCTCGCGCGCGGCCGCCTGCTCGAGGTCCTCGTCGGGCCGCAGGAACCCGCCGGGCAGCGCCCAGGCGCCGAGGTGGGGCTCCTCGCCGCGGCGCACGAGGAGCGCCTGCAGCTGGTGCTCGCGCACCGTCAGGACCACGAGGTCCACCGTCACCGCGACGGGCGGGTGCGGAGCGGGACGGTCGACCACCAGTGCATCGTACCCCCCCTTGTCGTCAGGTTGACGATTAGCCCGATGGACAGTTATCGTCGTTGTGACGAGAACAAGTCCAGGAACAAGGAGACCGTCATGGCTGACATCGCCCGCTACCCGCTGGTCCGGCACCTGCGTGGCTCCGGCACCACCCACGTCGAGCAGATCCGCAACGGGCGCACGGTGCGCTCGGGTGTGGGGGCCTCGTTCTGGTTCCGGCCGCTGAGCGCGATGCTCAACGAGGTCCCGGTCGACGACCGGGAGCTCCCGATGCTCTTCCACGCCCGGACCGCCGACTTCCAGGACGTCACCGTCCAGGCGACGATCACCTACCGCGTGGCCAGCCCGGCCACCGCGGCCGCGCGCATCGACTTCTCGATCGACCCCGACCACGGCCAGTGGCGCGGCACGCCGCTCGACCAGGTCGCCGCCCTGCTGACCGAGTCGGCCCAGCAGTACGTCCTCGACCTCCTGGCCACCATGACCCTGACCCAGGCGCTGGCCGGCGGTGTCGGCCCCCTCCGCGACGTCATCGCCGAGGGACTCGCGGGCGACGCCCGGCTCGAGCAGACCGGTATCGAGGTCGTCGGCGTCCGCGTCGTGGCGCTGCGCCCCGAGCCCGAGGTCGAGAAGGCACTGCGCACCCCGACGCGCGAGCAGGTGCAGCAGGACGCCGACAAGGCGACCTTCGAGCGGCGCGCGGTGGCCGTCGAGCGCGAGCGCGCGATCGGCGAGAACGAGCTGCAGACCCAGATCGAGCTCGCCCGCCGCGAGGAGCAGCTCGTCGCCCAGCGCGGCGCGAACGCCCGGCGCCAGGCCGAGGAGCACGCGGCCGCCGACGCCGTCGCGACCGAGTCGGAGGCCCGGCGCACCGTGGCGCTGGCCGAGGCCCACGCGGCCGGCACCCGGCTGGCCGGCGCGGCCGAGGGTGACGCCGAGGCGGCCCGCGTGGCGGCGTACGCCGACGTGTCGCAGAGCGTGCTGATGGCCCTCGCCCTGCGCGAGCTCGCCGCCAACCTGCCCCACGTCGAGTCGCTGGTCCTGAGCCCCGACCTCCTCACCCGGGCCCTGGTCCAGCTCGGCACCGGTGGGAGCGGCACCGCCGGGACCGCCGCCACCGCGGCCGCCGAGAAGGAGTCGTGAGCCTGACCCCGCGGGTGGTCGTGGTGACCCGCCGCACGGAGTACGCCGAGCTGCTGGCCACCCACGGCACCCGCGGGCAGGCGGCGTTCTTCCTCAGCACCCGCGGGCGCGACATCGCCGAGCTCGAGGAGCGGCACCACCGCACCCAGCAGGCCGTCGAGCAGGCGACCGCGGCGATCCCGCTGGACTGGCGGCGGGGGAGCGTGGAGCGCGAGGACGTGTCCCGCTTCCTCTTCGCGCCCGAGGACGTCGTGCTGGTGGTCGGTCAGGACGGCCTGGTCGCCAACGTCGCCAAGTACCTCGCCGGCCAGCCGGTGATCGGAGTCGACCCCGAGCCCGGTCGCAACGCCGGGGTCCTGGTCAGGCACGCCGCGAGCGAGGTCGGTGCGCTGCTCCGCGCGACAGACCGGGTCGAGGAGCGGACGATGGTCGAGGCCCGCCTCGACGACGGCCAGCGGCTGGTGGCGCTCAACGAGGTGTTCGTCGGCCACCCCAGCCACCAGACCGCCCGCTACACCCTGCGCACGGCCAACGGCGCCGAGGAGGCGCAGGCCTCCTCGGGCGTGCTCGTCGCGACCGGCACCGGGGCGACCGGCTGGTGCCGCTCGGTCTCGCTCGAGCGCCACAGCGAGCTCGCGCTGCCGGCGCCGGGCGAGCAGCGCCTGGCCTGGTTCGTGCGCGAGGCCTGGCCCTCGCCCGCGACCGGAGCCGGCCTCACCGAGGGCGACCTGGTCGACGGCGAGCTCACGCTCACCGTCGCCTCCGACCGCCTCGTCGCCTTCGGCGACGGCGTCGAGTCCGACGCCCTCACCCTGACCTGGGGCCAGACCGTCCGGATCGGCCGCGCCGGGACGGTCCTCCGGCTCGTGCGCTGACTGGGCTGTCGACGTACCCTGGCGGACTCTGAGTCATCAGGCGTCGTCGCGGAGCGCGGTCTCCCAGTCCTGGCGGCCATGGAAGACACCGAGGATGTTCACGACGAGCTCACCGGACGACTCGTCGACCTCGTAGGCGACGAGGGTTCGCGTCCTGTACGTCGCCGTACGCATGCCTGGACGTACGTCGTCGCGATTCCTGCCAGCGAGTGGGAACAGGAGAATCCCGTCGATGTGCTCGAGGATCGCGGAGACGAAGCGACGAGCGGTGTCGGCGGTCGCGTTCTCGGCGATCCAGTCGTCGATCTCCTCGAGCTGGCGCTCGGCTTCGGGGGCGTAGTGGATCCTGCCCGTCATGGACGGGCGGCCCACTTGGCCTCGAAGCGAGCCCGAACATCCTCAGCTGAAGTCGCTCGGGACGGGTCAGCCTTGAGTGCGTCGTACGCCGCGGCTGCTTCGGTTCGCAGCCAAGCCTCGCCTGCCTGGTCGAAGGCCCCGTCCGGGTCCACCGAATCGAGCAACCTGATCGCCAAGCGCCGTCGCGCGTCAGCGGGGAGGGACATCCCCGCCTCGTAGGCCTCCGACTCGCTCTCGGACATGCGTGGATTCTACGCCCGCCGGGCGACAAGTGCCGTCAGAGCAGCCGCAGGACCACGTTGTCCTCGGCCTCCGAACCGCCGGGGCCGTGGCGTTCGATGATCTCGACGATCCAGTCGAAGAGCGTCGTCCCTTCCCCTCGCCTGGCGGCTTCCAACTCAGCAACGACCCTCGGGACATTCGAGGGATCAGCGGCGAGTCGTAGCCGGCGACCAACCACTGTGCAGCGACCATCGGCAGGTCGCGGTCGGGGGATCACCCGGCCGTGGGACGCCTGCTCGGGCGTCACGTCGGCGTCGGTCACCGGAACTCGTGGACGACGTCGATCAGACCGACGATGTGCCGGTTCAGCTCGTCGAGGTCCTCGGCAGGGATCCAGTACTCCAGGATCGTCCGACCCCCGGCCTGGTGGACCTCGTAGTGGTCGAGGAAGGTCTTCTCGACCTCGAACCGCGTCACGTAGCCGACACCGCTTGCCTTCACGTTCCAGTCGCGGGCGATCCGGGTGGCGTAGTCCTCGTTCAGGACCGGGTAGAAGATCGGCTGATCCGGCAGCCTCGGAGGCCACGTGCGCCAGCCGGACGCCTCCACCAGCGCGAGCTCCTCCGGGCCTGTGGGGCGCCACAGGGTGACGGTCTGCATGAGCGGGTGCCCGCCGGCGGCTCAGTAGTACCAGGGGAAGCGCGGCACGCTCAGCGGGTGTTGATGGTCATCGACGGCAATGTGCCGTTGACCTGCGGAAACGTGATTGTCGACGTTGGTGGTCGACGGGCTCCGACGACTCTGCTGCCACGTTTTTGCCACGCACGGAGCCACTCGGTCAGGACTCATCCGAGTCCTCGTCGGCACTGAGTGCGGCCTCCCAGTTCTGGCCGCCGTGGAATACACCAAGGATGTTGATCACGAGCTCGCCCGACGTCTCGTCGACCTCATAGGCGACGAGCGTCCGCTTCTTGTACGTCGTCGTCCGCATGCCCGGGCGTACGTCGTCATGGGCTCGCCCGGCGAACGGGAAGGTCGGGATGCCCTCGATGTGATCGAGGATCGCCGAGACGAAGCGTCGAGCGATCTCAACAGTCGCCTTCTTGGCGATCCAATCGTCGATCTCGTTGAGCTGCCGTTCGGCTTCGGGAGTGAGGTTGATCCGACCCGTCATGAACGGGCGGCCCACTTGGCTTCGAAGCGCGCGCGGACGTCCTCGGCCGGGATCGCTCGCGAAGGATCCGCTTTGAGAGCGTCATACGCCGCGGCGGCTTCGGTGCGAAGCCACGACTCCGCCGCGGCGTCGAACGCCTCGTCGGGGTCCACCGATTCGAGCAACCGAAGCGCCAGCCGCCGCCGCGCGTCGGCTGGCAGGGACATCCCCGCCTCGTAAGCCTCCGCTTCGCTCATGACTAGAAGTTTACGTCCGTGGGGCCGCTGTCACCATCGTGACCAGCGGCCCTCCAATTCGGCGAGCGACAGGGGCGAGCGGTCAGCCTCTGCGGAGCGTCGCACTTCCTGATCGTCCCAGCGTATCCAGATGCGCGCGCAGCGCATCGATGTACTTCCCGAACTCCTCGCTCTCAAGATAGGAGGCGTAGTCGTCGAGACATCGCTGGAGTTCGGGATCAACGGTCTCGGCAAGCTCATGACGGGCGTACCCGAGAACGACTTCGACGTCCTCATGCCATGCTGCGACGCTTCGCGACGTCCACCGTTCCAATCCGTCGAAGCGGTAGCACGCGAACACCTCCTCTGAGTCGGCGCTCATGACCGCACCCAATTCCGCCGCGGCGCGCGGCTGCCGGAAGACGAACTCGCGGTAATAGTGGTCGTACGCCACGTTGTCGGGGGCGCTCAGTCTCCCTGTTGCGCAGGTATCGCTGCTCACGGTCCACACGACTCCCGGGACCGTGAGGACGGCGCGCTCATCCCAGTCCGTCGGCGGCCGGTCGATCTTCTCAAGGAGCCACGTGCGCGCCGATGGATGCGGATTACGCAGGCTGGCACCGAGGGCGACGGCACGCACCGTTGCCGAATCGGGGAAGTACGCGGTCGCCACCCCGTCATCATGGCCGCTCGCGCTCGCGGAAAGTCGTCGATCCACAGGAAATCAGGCGAGGAGGTTCCGCAGTCCGCCGTAGATTTGCGGCCATGGGATTCGGACTCGAGGCGCGTCGTGTGCGCGACGTCTCGACGCCCCTGGATCACCGATTCCATGCCTTCAAGTACTGCGTCGAGTACGAGTCGCCTCTGGGGTACGAGGGCACATTTGCGTATCTCGAGGCGGCCACCGGACACCGGCGCGAGGAGCCTGAGTTCCTCGATGTCGCCCTCGACCTTGTGGAACGGCAGCGGCGCGCTCGTCAGGAGGTCGAGACCCGGTATGCCGCGGTCCAAAGGTCGCTGAAGCGTGCAGGCATGCGAGCGCCCCATCCACACGGGGTCACGCCGTGGCACCCGCCTCGGTGGCACGGTGACGAGCGAACCGGTGCGCAGTACGCCCTCGCGACGTGGCTCGACCGCCGTGTGTCCGAGGACCTCCTCACGCACGCAGAGGCCGCCAAGGCTGTCGCCGCTGCACGAGTAGCGGTCAACAACCGCGTCCGGGAGCTTGATCTCGACTCCCTCCAGCGCGGGCTGGACTGGGCACGGAAGGAGATCGAGGTCGGTTACCGACCAGAGCGATCCGACTATGGGGCAGCCTGGACGACGCTCTTCATCCTCGGCCAGATCCACGTCTTGCTGGACGGCCAGCTCGCAGTCGGCACCACATGGCGCTTCGTGCCAAGTCAGCAGTCGCGTCGGACGTCGACCACCCGCGCCATCCTGAGCCGGGCGGTTGGGCTGTGGCGAACTGCGGGCCCGGCCGGAAGCCGTGCACTGATCGACGCGGCGACAGACCTCCTCGTGTTGGGCTACGACACTCCTGCCCTTCGGGAGCTTGCCGGCCTGACCGCGCGGGCCTCCTACTACGACGTCGAGCCCGTGCTTAGGCGCGCCCTCGAACAATTGGATGTGGACGGTCTACTCGATGGAAGCCCGGAACGCGCCGGGCTCACGGCGAGGCTTGAGCAGTTCTTGGATGGCGAGCTGAGCCTGCGCGCACTCTCGGCATGGGCGCACCAAAGCATCGGCCACGAAGGCGAGGACGTCCTACAGCCGTTCGTGCTCCTCGACGACATCTACGACGACTGGGAGTCCTTGGGTCAGGACCTTCCATACCTCGAACTGGTGACGCGCAAGGCCGCTCGCGACTTCCTCGCCGGCCGCCCCGTTTCTCGACTCAACTCGCTAGAGCCGCCCGCCCAAGCCTCTGCCCATAACACCGCGGCAGGCCGACCGACCTGGCGCGCGCGACTGCGACGCCGAGGAAGGTAGATCGTGAAGAAGCGGAGGGGAAGTCAGGACATGCGGTTTGCTGGGGGTGTGAGCCGTGCCGTCCCCATGTCAGTCCCGTTGAAGGCCGACGCCGTCGGGCCCTGTCGGTTGACGTTCGGGTACCTCTCCGTGGCGGGCGCCGATGAACAGACGAGGAGCCCCGCCGACAACGCACTCTTCTTTGAGACCGCTGAAGGCAGCCTGGGGCGGGTGACCTTCGAGGGCCTGGACGCTATACGCGCAAGCCGGGGCGAGGTCGCGCCGTACGACGACGGTCACGACTTCTCCAGTTGGGTGTACAACGTCCTCGACTCGACCTGGCTCGCGGAGCGACACGCCTACGAGTGGAGCAACTACGAAACCCCGCTGTTGGAGACGCACCAGCACTACCTGTTCCGCTTTCACGACGAGTTCGTGGAAGCCATCGCGCAGGGCATCTGGGTCGACACGGTGTCCCCGTCTGATCCGTTCACTGTCGGGACGGACCATCCGGGAAGCACGCTCCCATTGGTCAATGTCGTCGATCAGGGCGAGGCTCACGGCCTCTCATGGCAGGTCCGGTCCACCGAGGTCGACCAACAGACCCTGCTCGCCAACTCGGAGCTCTGTTCACAGCGTCTTTTCGAGTTCTCACTGAGCCTCGATGGCAAGGACAGCGTTTGCGCGTCAGCACTCGTCCGCACCCGCGACGGTCGAACAAGCACACATTTCACCCGCCCGTGGGCCGGTGTCGTCGCCTCGGTGCGGGGCGTAGCGAAACCTCAGGACTTCGGCAAGGAGTGGGACGAGTACTGCCATGGCGTCGCCGAACGACGCCGGGAGATGAGGAAGTAGTTCCATCGACGCGCGCTCGCTCAAAGCAGTCGCAGCACAACGCTGTCCTCCGCCTCCCTTCCGCCGACGCCGTGGGCTTCGACGATCTCTACGATCCAGTCGAAGAGCGTCGTGCCCTCGCCCCGCCTGGCCGCTTCCAGTTGGGCGGTCACCGCTGGCACGTTGGACGGGTGGCAGCGGGCGAGTGTGCCCTCAAGCCACCGCACAGTCGCGGGCCAGCCGAGCGCCTCACGCGAACGCGACGAGTTCAACCAACGCAACTCGAAACCGCCGTCCGGAGTTCCGCACCCACCCCGCAGGATGTCGTTGAACGCGTCTAGGCTGCCGTTCCACTCGAAGTCCGCCAGGAGCGCCGAGAAGCGCCCCACGAAGCCTTCGAGGTCGTCGAACCGATCGCCGTCGATGACAAGCACAGGAAGCCCGACTGGAACCGCCTGTCGCCAGTTCTCCTCGAACGTGTCCGCATCGAGATCGACGAGTTCGAACTCATCGTTCGCCGCGATCTCCGCCGCGCTCGGCGTTGGCTCCCAGCTCAGCGAAGTGCTCGCCTCTGTGATTCGGTCCGCGCGCTCCAGGCGGCCATCGGCGAACTGGTGGATCTTGCGAACCTCGTAGCGCGCCGCGTCGAGCTCGGAGAGGATCACTGTCGGCTCGTCGCTGGTTGAGTGGCTCCACCTGCAGGCCAGATAATTTCGCGGCGCCGCGAACTCCTCCCGGACCTCGTCTGCGGCAAGGACTGCGTCCGCGAGGTTCCCCAGACCCTCGAAGTACGCTGCATCAGTCGAATCGACCAGCAGCCTCGCGACGCGGTACGCCTCGTCCATGCACTGAGCAAGGATCGGATGCGCTCCACCGTCGAGCCTGCCGCTCGAGAGCCAGGTCGATACGTACCCGGCGATGTCCGAATCAAGAAGGACAACTTCGACGCCCCCGACATCCACCCCCCGAAGGTCAGGCGGGAACGGCCGAGCAAGATGCTCAGCCCAAAGCCGCTCGATTGGACGCCGCCAAGGGCTCGTCATTCGTCCCACCCCTCCGGCAGCCCGAGGGGCGGCACATCGTCTTCGCGAAGCCCGCGGAGATGCCCACGGATCTGCTCGTCGATCGCGGGCCGCAGGTCCGGATTCTCGTCCCAGGCCCGGAGCATCGCCATCAAGGCCTCGCCGCCGCCAGGCTCCCAGAGGCCTTCGTAGTCGCCGATGATCTCGAGGACGTACTGCGCGGACGCATAGGGCCGATGGGTGCGATCCATCCGATCGGCGGCCCACCAGATGCCCTCCCACTCGCCGCGCCACGGAAGCTGTTCGTACGGAGAATCGACACCTCGAATCGGATAGCCGAGCTCGGCCAGGACGTCGGCGAGCCTGACCTCGCCTTCGAGCGCCTGCCTGGATGTGAGCGAGGCCAGTTCCCGAAGAAGTGGCGAGTGGTAGCCATCGACCAACCACTGCGCAGCGACCATCGGCAGATCGCGGTCCGGGATGACCCGGCCGTGTGACGCCTGCTCCGGTGTCACGTCGTGATCGGTCATCGGAACTCGCGAACGACTTCGATCAGGCCGACAATGTGCCGGTTGAACTCGTCGAGGTCCTCGGCAGGGATCCAGTACTCCAGGATCGTCTGCCCGCCGGCCTGCTGAACGTCGTACTGGTCGAGGTACTCCTTCTCGACCTCGAAGCGGGTCACGTAGCCGACGCCGCTCGCCTTGACGTTCCAGTCGCGGGCGATCCGAACGGCGTAGTCCTCGTTCAGGACCGGATAGAAGATCGGCTGATCCGCCAGCCTGGGCGGCCACGCGCGCCAGCCAGAGGCCTCCACGAGCGCGAGCTCCTCGGGGCCCGTGGGGCGCCAGAGCGTGACCGTTTCCATGCGCGCATTCTCGCCCACGTCAGGGTCTGATGCCGATCGACTTTCCGTTGCCACGTCCTCCTCCCTGACCTCCATCCCTCCACCTCTTTCAAGCCTCCATCCCTTTCCACCAACCACCATCACCTCCCCTTCAACCACACACTTTTCCTCCCTTTCCACACCCCCTTTTCAGTCGGCACGCATGCTACGAAGGATCGTAGGAATCAGGACCGAAAACGGCCTGTGACCTGCGGATATGTGGTTGTCGACGGTAGTCGACGAACGCTTGATCGGGGTGATTCGGGTGCACGGCGGCGTGAAGTTCTACCGTGGCGCGGCGAAGGCTGCCCGCGCCTACGTCGAGCGTGATCGATCCCGGGCCGATGACTACTACCTCAGCGAGGGCACCGGTGTCGCCGAGCGCTTGACGGCCACACCCGAGGGCGTCGAGCACGCGGGCTCAATGACGGGCGACACGTACGAGCGGTGGGTCGCCGGGATCGACATCGACACCGGTGTTAGGAAGGGTCGGCTGCTCAAGGACGAGCATGCGCTGCGGTTCGTCGAGGTCACCGTCAACGGGCCCAAGACCTGGTCGCTCGCAGCCGCGCTGCACCCCGAGATCTCGGCCGCGTTGGATGCTGCCCAGGACAAGGCGGCGAACGAGATCATCGGTTGGGTCGCGTCGCACGCGACCACGCGCGTCGGGCCGCGCGGACGTCAGTTGCAGGTGACGGTCGAGAGGATCGAGGCTGCGGTCATCCGGCACTACACGTCTCGCGCCGGCGACCCGCACCGCCATCTCCACCTCCAGATCAACGCCCGCGTCTACGCCGCCGGCGGCTGGCGCGGGATCCACTCGGTCGGCTTCCGGGACTCGATCGAGGCCATCAACGGCATCGGCCACGCTGCCGTCGCCACCGACCCGGAGTTCCGGGCCGCGCTCGCTGCACGAGGGTTCACCCTCGACCCCGAGACGAGCGAGATCCGTGAGCTCGCCCCGTACGCCGGTGCGTTCAGTGCGAGGACCTCACAGATCCGGCGCAACGTCGACCGCTACGAGGCCGAGTGGCGAAGCGAGCATCGCGGCGAGGAGCCCGGGCCGCGACTCCGAGAAGCGTGGGACCGACGCGCCTGGGCCGAAGCACGACCCGACAAGGTGGTCCCGCGCGACGGTCGCCAGCTCGTGGAGCGGTGGAACCAGGAACTGCGCGATCTCGGCTATCGCGATCCGGGCGAGGCTGTTGCGCTCCGAGGCACGCAGCCCGGATGGATCGACCGCGACGCCGCTGCAGACCTGATCGTCTCCATGCTCGGCGCGAAGGCGTCGGCCTGGAACCAGGCCGACATCCGCGGCAAGACCGAAGTGCTGCTCGCACAGACGTGCCTCGTCGCCGACTCGGCGGTCCGGATCGAGCTCGCCGAAGACATCACCGCTCGAGCCGCCGAGCGGTGCACCCGACTGCTGACAGGAGAGGACGTACCGGAGCACATCCGGTCGCTGTCGTCGCCGTACGCACTCGATGTCGAGGCTGACCTCATCGCCCGACTGTCAGGGCGGGCGACTCGGCCCGCCCGCCGGGTGCGCCTGGGTACTCGAGGTCTGGACCGCATCGACCCGGCCCAGGCCGCGGTCGTCGGTGCGTTGGCAGGCGACGGCCAGCTCGTCGTCGTCGAAGGAGCAGCTGGCTCCGGGAAGACGTCCGCACTGCGCACGACCCAAGCGGTCCTCGCGCGACGAGGGCACCGACTGGTGGTCGTCACACCCACGCTCAAGGCTGCCGAAGTCGCAGCCGCCGAGACGGGTGCCGTTGGACGCTCAGCTTCGTGGCTAATCCACCAACACGGCTGGCGTTGGGACGCCGACGGCCACTGGACAAGGCGGCAGGACGCAATACCCGAAGGGTCTGCCCAACTCCGTCCTGGTGACCTGCTGCTCGTCGACGAGGCCGGCATGCTCGATCAGGACACCGCCCGCGCACTCCTGACGGTTGCCGACGAGTCCGGGGCTCGCGTCGCGTTCGTCGGAGACCGGCACCAGCTCCCCGCTGTCGGCCGCGGCGGCGTACTCGATCACGCCATCGTCTGGGCGCACCCTACGGCCGTCGTCTCGTTGGAGAAGGTGCACCGGTTCGCCGACCCGGACTACGCGGCGTTGAGTCTGCGGATGCGGAAGGGCGACGACCCGGCAGGAGTGTTCGATGCGCTCCACCGTCGCGGCCAGATCGTTATTCACGCCTCCGAGGTCGAGCGCACCGCGGCGCTCGCCGAAGTCGGCGTCGCTGGTGACCTCGTCATCGCTGACCGTCGGGAGCAGGTGGCCGATCTGAACGCGGCAATCCGCGACCAACGCCGGACCAACGACGGTGACGGTGACGGGCGAACCATCACGACCTCAAGCGGCGAACGACTGGGCATCGGCGATCGCGTCGCCACACGCCGCAACGATCCCGCTCTCCAGGTCGCCAACCGCCAGACATGGACCGTGAGCGGTATCGGCGATGACGGCAGCATCACACTTCGCGGCCGCGGTCGAGATCGCCAACTCCCCGCCGAGTACGCCAAGCAGTTCGTCGAGCTCGCTTATGCGACCACGGTGCACGGCGCCCAGGGCGACACCGTTGACCGCGCCCACGTCGCGCTCAGCGATACGACAGGCGCTGCGGCGGCGTACGTCGCCATGACGCGTGGCCGCGAGAACAACACCGCCCACCTCGTCGCCGAGTCCATCGAGGACGCTCGGCAGCAGTGGATCGACACCTTCAGCCGAGACCGCGCCGACCTCGGGCCGGCGCATGCACGTCGGCAGGCAATCGAGGCGATCGACCGCTACGGCCCCAACGCCCGACGCCACTCGACTCCGCTACCTCCACCGCGCGTTCCTGCCACCCCGACCCACGATCACGGACTCACGTTGTGAAGGACTACGAACGCCGCACAGCGCCTCGCCACCGTTTCGGTAGTGGCCATCCGAGCTTGACCTCCCCGGCAATCCACTCGCTCACACCGCCGGGATCGAGAGCCGGTCCGTCGTGCTTCGTTGCCCCGTCAATGAGTGGTTGCCACGCGCGACGCACTGGCGAGGGCAAGGTCATCTCCGGCCAGGCCTGGATCAGCAGGAGCCCATCGACCGAGTCCTCGACCATCTTGTCCATGCCGTGTTGCACGACGAGCTGGTAGTAGTCGATCCGCTGACTCGTCTCGGACAGGTCCCACGTCCTCAGGTATTCGGTCCAGTCCTGGGTGACCTCGGCCGGGAAGACGTACTTGAACGCCTGCACCTTGGCGAAGCACTTCGGGACCGGCACGGCCCACAACCGGTCCGGCACCCAGAACGACCCGGCCTCCGGATCCTCGACGAGGTCCCAGAGGACCATCGGCTTGACCGTCAGCTCGTGGTCGGCGGCGTCGAGGAGTCGCTCGACCACGTCCAAAGTCGGCGACTTGCGACGTCGCTCGTACTCCGACACCGACGACTGCTGGGTCCCGCGAGTTCGGCCAGACGGCGCTGGGAGAGGCCCGCCGCGCGGCGGGCTGCCTCGATGACTGTCCTGGGGGACATCTCTCGATGATCGCTGATCATCGATTGGAATGCCATGCACACCTCATGGGTGAGGTGGAAACGCCGCCTCGCGACCCACCCGGGTCGAATCCCGTTGAGGAGAACCGCCATGACCGCACAGCCCTCCACCCCCGAGCCGCGCAAGAACCTCGGCGACGAGATGCTCACGCTTGACGAAACCGCCGCGCTGCTCCGCGTCCCCGAGAACACCCTGCGCTACTGGCGCGTGACCGGCGCCGGCCCGAGGAGCTTCAAGGTCGGCCGCCACGTCCGCTACTGGAAGGCCGACGTCGTTCTCTGGCTCACCGAGCAGATGAACCGCCCACAGCACCACTGAACCGCTCGGCGCCCGTCGGTGGACGGGCGCATCATGAACATCTCTCGGAAGGAGACAGCCATGGGCTGGGTCTGGAAGGAACGCCAATCCTGGCGCGGGTCGTACCGCGACGAAGCTGGCAAGCAGCACACCAAGTCGTTCAAGCGGCAGGTCGACGCGAAGCGGTGGGTCGCCACCGAGGAGTCGAAGGTCGTCCGCGGTGACTGGATCGACCCCGCCGCTGGGAAGGTGACGTTCGCGGCCTTCTACGCCGACTGGGCGCCGCGGCAGGTCTGGCTCTCGTCGACGCGCGAGAACGCCGACCTGGCGACAGCCGGGGTGACGTTCGGCAGCATGCCGCTGAGGTCGGTACGACGCTCGCACGTCGAGGAATGGGTGAAGGCCATGTCGGCGCGGCTCGCGCCGACGACGATCGACACCCGCTTCACGATCGTGCGTGGCGTGTTCCGGGCAGCCGTCGCGGATCGCCTGATCGCCAGCGACCCGACCATTGGCGTCGTGCTGCCTCGAAAGCGGAAGGCCGAGGCCTCCATGGCCATCCCCACAAACGCCGATGTGGCAAAGGTGATTCGCGCTGCCGAGCCGGAACGGCGGCCGAGGTCGCGGCCGGGATTCACTGCGTACGTCGCCCTGTGCGCCTTCGCCGGCCTGCGCCGAGGCGAGGCACTTGGCGTGCAGGTCGGAGACATCGACTTCCTGGGCCGCACGCTGCGGGTCACGCGACAGCTCCAACGGGCGAAGGCCACCGACGTCGCTGCGGGCAAGAACCTCGTCGAGGCGGCGGGTGGGATCACCGTCGTTGTCCGGCCGCCCAAGTTCGAGTCCGAGCGGACGATCTACCTGCCCGACGAGGTCATCACGATCCTCTCCGAGCACGTCCGCGTGCACACGCCGGACGGCGATCCCTCGCGGTGGCTCTTCGACGAGGAAGGCAAGCCCTGGCACGACAACCTCGTCGACTATCGCTGGCGCTCCACTCGCTCCGATGCCGGGGTCACGCACAAGCTGCACGAGCTTCGGCACTACTTCGCCAGCGGCCTCATCGCCGCCGGATGCGACGTGGTCACCGTCCAGCGCGCCATGGGCCACGCGTCTGCCACGACAACGCTGAGCACATACGCACACCTATGGCCGACCGCGGAGGACAAGACGCGCGCGGCGGCCGCGGCGATGGCGGCCGAGGTAGTGGCCTCCGCTGGTGATCGCGAGGAGACAACTGGTGCTCAGAGGTAGTCGAAGAACCGCGTCCACCAGGTTGCGCCGTAGCGCGCATCAATAGCAGCCAGCGCGCTCGGGCCGTCGTAGTCACTCCACAGCGGCTCTTCGGGCACCACCTGGTAGCCGAGCGCATCGAGCGCGGGATAGATCCGCGACGCATCAGAGGGCGCAAGTAGACCCTCGAACTCAGTCTCGGACCACACGCCGGGATTGGTCACCGAGACCGTCGCGAGCTGCCCAAAGTTGCTGATGCTGATCACGAGCCGCTCGCCCGATTCGGTAACGGCCGCTGGGATGTCCACGCGGGCGTGCAGGCTCGCGTCCTCGACATGCCGATCTGCCTCGCAGCGGCAAGAGAACTCGACATCCAGGCGTTCCACGAGTTCGTCGAATAGCTGCCTCGTCGCGGCATGGTCGTAGTCACCGGGCCATTCGAGGTGGTCGGGATCGTCGAGCGACCTCAGCAGAACCCACATCTGATCGCCCTCGACGCGCATAGCGACATCCTGCCGGATCTCGACCTGGCGCAAAGCCCGACATGATCGAACTGGGGGGTCGCGCAGTTCCCCTACGCTGGGCTCGTGGAATCGAGCGAGGGTGCAATCACAGCCGAGATGGTCCCAACCCTGATCCTCGCCGCCCTCCCAACCCTCCGTGAGGAGTGGGACGAGATCGAGGCAGAGAACGCCGATCCCGAGGGGGTCGGCGGGCGGCTCGGCTACCTGGATGCGGCGTGGGTCTTGCGGCATCTGGCTGATCGGCTCGCGGCTGGCGACACGAGCGAGTTCGACGCAGCGTTCGCTCTCGTCGAGCACCTCGTCAGGGACGGCGACCCGTACGTCTCGGAACTCGGTGTCATCGGCTATCTCGAAGGTTTGCAGACGGCAACGATTACCTCGCGAGGTGTCGATCCTGAATCGTTTCGCCCCTGGTTCGGCCCGCTGTCACAGCGCTATTGGGTCGCAGTCCACGAGTTCTGGGAGAACGGCACGCCGATCCCCAACCTCGAGCCCGCCGACGACGATCCGGACGCTGAGCTGCGCCGGGGAGAGTTCGTGAGGGCCGATCGACTGACCCTCGTCTCCCGCGTCGGGTGGCTTGACCTCCAGGAGCCGATCTTCATCCGGGTCGGCGAGCGATACCGCGTCGATTGGGACGCGCAGACCGTCATCGTCGAAGGGATCGATGGCGCAGAGCGCGCCCACGCGTCAAAGCCATCCGGTCCTGACTCGATCCGATAGCCCAGACGCTTAGATCTGCCACGAGCTTCAACACTCCAGCCCATAGCCGCGATCCTCCAACTCGGCCCGGAGTTCATCGATCGACGTCACGAACACCGTCATCGGCCACGACGGCGGTTCGGGTGCACCACGCCAAGTCAGGTGCACCAACGCCACTGCCCCGTCGTCCAACTGGAGGAGCGCGTCGTCCCGCGCGGGAATCCCGAGCCCAACGATCTCCCAGACGCGACCATGGAGAACGTGGCCAGGTGCGATCTCCCGGGACAGCTCGTTTCGATGCCGAACAACCAAGTCTCGCCGCGCCAAGCGGTCCTTCACCTGACGCAGGTCGATCCACGGCTCCGGGAAGTCGATCGAGTCGATCCAACCAACCAACGCGTCCCCCTCCTCGTCGGCCATCGTCACCAGGACCAGGCGCTCACGGGATCGACCTCCAGGCTTCCGTCTGCACCGGGCTGGAACAGACCGACACGTCCCTTCGTCTGCTCGGACGGCTCGACACCCGACACCTCCTCGCCCGTGATCGCATGGACGAAAGGGACTTCCCCGAAGACGGCCGAAGCGATCGCTGCAAACCAGTTCTCTATCGGCTCACGCCATGCCTTGGAGTCTGAGCCGTCATCGAACGGATACGCGCCGACGCGCTTGTCGAGGTTGCCGAGCGCCCCGAGCGGGAGACACAGGTCCAGCCAGTCATTACCGAGGATCACGCGTCCCGCATCGTCGACCTCTTCTCGAACGACGATGACCGAGGCAAGAGTCGACCCGAGTCCAGGGATGTTTGCCACCGAGTTGAGGTGCCCGTCGAGCAACGCCGCCGCAGAAACCGAGGCGTCCCCGGTGCCATCTCGCCGGAATGGCTCGCCGAGCCGCGCCTCGTCCCAAAGAGTGGTCAACGCGGCTCCCAGACGGGAGTCGTCCGCCGGCCCCAATTTGATGGCCAACTCGTAATAGCTGCCGTGCCAGTTGTCGTCATGCGTTCGATCCGTCGGGCTCGGCCCTTGTCTCCATCGCATGGATCCATCGTGGCAGAGCGTCCGTCAATCTCAGACGAACCGCTGAGCCTGATCGTCGTTGATGCTCGTCCACTCGACGTCCCAGGCAGCCAGAAGCTCCTCGATATCGGCGGGCCAGATGCGCAGAACCTCTTCGTCCGCGCGACCTTGCACGTCGAGATCCGGCGAGACGATAACGACTAGCGGATCGACGGGTGTCGGACCGACGCTATCGACGAGCAACTGCGTGCCGGGGAGCGCTCCTACTCGGATCTCGCCACGCACGCCGAGCCTCAGTCGCGGCTTCGACGCGGGCTCCATACGGAGAGTCAATCACCGGTAGGCCCGCGGAACGTCGCCAGTCGAAGGCCGCTGTGCGAGGTACTCGACCACGATTCTTGCCACGCATCTGCCACGCATGGGCACCTATTGGGCCTCTGACCTGCGCAAACGCACCAGATCAGTAGTACCAGGGGTACGGCGACCAGTCGGGCTCACGCTTCTCGAGGAACTGGTCGCGGCCCTCCTGCGCCTCGTCGGTCATGTAGGCCAACCGGGTGGTCTCGCCGGCGAAGAGCTGCTGGCCGACGAGGCCGTCGTCGAGGAGGTTGAAGGAGTACTTCAGCATCCGCTGGGCGGTGGGGGACTTGCCGTTGATCTTGCGACCCCACTCCAGCGCCTCGCGCTCGAGGTCGGCGTGGTCGACGACGCGGTTGACCGCACCCATGCGCTGCATGGTCTCGGCGTCGTACTCGTCGCCGAGGAAGAAGATCTCGCGCGCGAGCTTCTGGCCGACCTGGCGGGCGAGGTAGGCCGAGCCGTAGCCGCCGTCGAAGGAGCCGACGTCGGCGTCGGTCTGCTTGAAGCGGGCGTGCTCGCGGCTGGCCAGGGTGAGGTCGGCGACGACGTGCAGGCTGTGGCCGCCGCCGGCCGCCCAGCCGGGGACGACGCAGAGGACGACCTTCGGCATGAAGCGGATCAGCCGCTGGCACTCCAGGATGTGGAGCCGGGCGAGCTTCGCGCGGTCGATCGGGTTCGGCTCGGCGCCGGCGTCGGTGTGCCCGTCGGTCTCGTACTGGTAGCCGGCGCGCCCGCGGATCCGCTGGTCGCCCCCGGTGCAGAAGGCCCACTTGCCGTTCTTCGCGCTGGGCCCGTTGCCGGTGAGGATGACGCAGCCCACGTCCGCGGAGGTCCGCGCGTGCTCGAGGGTCCGCAGCAGCTCGTCGACCGTGTGGGGACGGAACGCGTTGAGCACGTCGGGACGGTCGAAGGCGATGCGTACGGTGCCGTGCTCGCGTGCGCGGTGGTAGGTCAGGTCGGTCAGGTCCTCGAAGCCGGGGACGTCGTCCCACGCCTCCGGGTCGAAGATCTCGCTGACGCCCTTGATCGCACTCATGCACGTGCTCGCTTCGCTCCGCGCGCGCATGAGGCACCTCGCACGCGGCACTGGATGATTCGCTCGCTGCGCTCACTCATGGGACGCACGCTATCGACCGACCGTCAATGTCTGAGGACGTGGTGCACGGATCGGGGCGGCACATCCGTGCGCCACGTCCTCAGATGTCGGGGTGTGGAAGATCGCGCTCGACCGTGATGTTCTGGGAGGCATGGCACTGACTGGAACCTACGTCCCGAGCACGTCCGACTGGGTCCGCGAGCAGGTGGAGGCCTACGAGGCCTCCGACGGCCGCGAGGCCTCGACCCTGCCGGGCACCGACTACCCGATCGTGGTCATCACCTCGGTGGGCGCGAAGTCGGGCAACCTGCGCAAGAACCCCGTGATGAAGGTCGAGCGCGACGGCGCCTACCTCGCAGTGGCCTCCAAGGGCGGCGCGCCGGAGAACCCGGAGTGGTACCACAACTTCGTGGCCCACCCGGAGGTCGAGCTGCAGGACGGGGCCGAGAAGCACGTCTACTCCGTGCGGGTCCTCGAGGGCGCCGAGCGGGCCGACTGGTGGGAGCACGCGGTCACCACCTGGCCGACGTACGCCGACTACCAGACCCGCACCGACCGCGAGATCCCGCTGTTCCTGCTCGAGCGTGCCTGAGCGTCCGGGCTGCAGGACCCGGGACGAGGAGAGGCCCAGATGACGGACGTGCCCGCGATCCGCGTGTACGTCCTCGACGACCACGCCGTGGTGCGCCGCGGCCTGCGGACCGTCCTCGAGCTCGAGGACGACATCGAGGTCGTCGGCGAGGCCGGCACCGTCGCGGAGGGCGTCGTGGAGATCCTCGAGCTCGCACCCGACGTGGCCGTGCTCGACGGTCGGCTGCCCGACGGTGACGGCATCGAGGTCTGCCGCCAGGTCCGCTCGGCGAACCCGGACGTGAAGGCGCTGATCCTCACCAGCTACGACGACGACGAGGCGCTCTTCAACGCGATCCTCGCCGGCGCAGGCGGCTACGTCCTCAAGCAGGTCGACGAGACCGCGCTGGTCAACAGCATCCGGGCGGTCCACCAGGGACAGTCCCTCATCGACCCCGCCGTCGCGGTGCGGGTGATCGACCGGATGCGCTCGCGCGGGAGCGACACCCTCGAGGGCCTCTCGGCGCTCACCGAGGTCGAGTCCGACATCCTCGACCTGATCACCGAGGGCATGACCAACAAGCAGATCGGCGACCGGCTCTACATCGCCGAGAAGACCGTGAAGAACCACGTCACGAGCCTGCTCGCCAAGCTCGGCGTGCAGCGCCGCACGCAGGCCGCGGTCATCGCCTCGCAGCTGGGCCGCAAGCCGCGGCGCTGAGCCCTGCGGCCCGGACGTCCTGGGGCCCGGACGTCCTGGGTTCAGGCGTCCTTGGGACGGTCGCGCATCGCGTTCAGCAGCGAGTCGACCGCGTTGTCGCTGGGCGAGGCGGCCTCCTGGTTGGACTGCGCCAGCTGGGCCAGCAGCTCCTGGCGGTGGACGGCGATCGAGCGGGGGGCGTCGATGCCGATGCGCACGACGTCGCCACGCACCTCGAGCACCGAGACGGTGACGTTGTCACCGATGACGATGCTCTCTCCCGCACGACGGCTCACGACCAGCATGTGTCCACGCTACCCGAGGGTGGGCGGGGAGCCGTCAGGCGATCAGCGGCGTGGCGACCGAGAGGCTCGGGTCGTCCAGGACGACCTGCAGCGCACGGTGGGTGCTGGTGTCGAGGACGACCGGCGCAGCGAGGTTCGCCGTGGTGCTCGCCAGCGACGTACCGGCGGTCAGCACGCACAGCACGATGAGGTCCTCGACCGAGGTCGAGCCGAGCTCGCCGAGCACCTCCTCCTCGACCTCGGGGGAGTAGTCGGGGAAGAACGGCGTCGGGGGGACGACCAGGAACCGCAGTCCCGGCTCCTCGAGCGAGGTGAGGCTGCACAGCACACCGTCGTCGTCGACCTGCACGAGGGCGAAGCGGGCCAGCCCGGGGAAGCCGGGCATCGGCTGCACCAGCTCGATGACCGGGATCTCGGGCACGTCGGTCGGGACGCTCATGGTCGTGTTCTCCATCGTGGCGATCATCGCAGGAAGTCCACCAGGCTCGGCTGCAGCACGCGGCTGGTCGCGGCAAGGGCCGCCTGGTAGGCGACCTCCTGCATCTTGAGGTCGATCAGGGTCTGCGGCAGGTCGGCGTTCTCGATCTCGGCCAGCGCGTTGGACAAGGTGAGCTCGGTGTCACCTGCCTTGACGGTCGCGGCCTCGATGCTGTTGGCGCGCGCGCCGACGGAGGCACGGGCGGACACGAGCCGGTCGCCGTCCGTGGCCAGCGAGCCGATGCCGGCCTGGATGCCGGTGACGTCGCCCGCGCGCAGCGCGGTCGAGAGCGCGGAGAGGTGGTCGAAGACGTTGTCGCCGTCGGGCCCGAAGGTCACTGGGCCGCCGGAGGACACGTCGATCGTCACGCCGTCGGCGACCGTGCGGTTGACCGGGTTGGTGTCCCCGGCGAAGGTGACCACGCCGGCGGTCTCGGTGAAGGCCTTCGTGCCGGCGGTCGTGCCGCCGAACACCGGGCGACCGACGTAGGAGGTGTTGGCCGCGCCGAGGAGGTTGGCGCGCAGCTCGTCGACCTGGATGGCCAGGGCCTCGCGGGACTGCTGGTTCATGGCACCGCTGACGCCCTGGGTGCCGAGCTCGCGGGCCAGGCGGACGATGTCGTTGGAGGAGCCGAGGGTGGAGTCGAGCGAGTCGAGCCAGCCCTGCCCGTCCTGGGCGTTGCGTGCGTACTGCTGCTGGGCGTTGACCGACGCGCGCAGGCGCATCGCGGTCGCCGCGTCGCCGGGGTTGTCCGACGCCCGGTTGAGCACCCGCCCGGTGGACAGGTGCTCCTGGATGTCGGCCATGCGCGACAGGCTGGACTGGAGCCGGGTCATCGACCGCTCCGTCAGCATCGACTGGGTCACCCTGCTGATCATCAGCGCACCAGCCCGGTCCGGTTGATGAGCGTGTCGAGCACCGAGTCGAGGGTGGTCATCACCCTCGCCGCGGCCTCGTAGGCGCGCTGGGACTGCATCATGGTGATCGTCTCCTCGTCGAGGTTGACGCCCGAGAGCTGCTCGCGGGCGCCGTCCACCTGGTCGGTGAGGTTCTGCTGGGTGTCGGCCAGCCGGCGCACCGAGGCGACCTCGTTGCCCAGACCGGTGACGAACTGCTGGTAGGACTGCTCCGGACCGCCGAGGGCGGCCGAGATGGCGGTGGCGTTGCCACCGTCGCGGTTGGGGCCGCCGCCGATGCCGGACGCGGCCACCAGGGCCGGGTCCGAGACGAGCAGCACGAGCGGACCGTTGGGGTCGCTGGGGTCGACGGCGAAGAACGCGCCGCCGGGGGCACCGGTCGGGTCGAAGCCCGCCTGGTGCGCGGTGTTGACCGCGTCGGCGAGGTCCTGCGCGACGTCCTGCAGGCTCTGCTTCAGCGCGGGCAGGGTCGTGCGGAGCAGCTCGGCGGTCCCGCCGACCTCCCCGCGGAGGGCGGTGACCGCGGTGGCGGAGCCACCGGGCGGGGTCACGGCGAGGTCGAGGGGCTGGCCGTCGGACGTGCCGTCGGGGTTGACGCCGGCGGTGATCGACAGGGCGCCGAACTTGTTGCCGGTGACCAGCGCGACGCCGCCGACGGTGACGTCGAGGCCGCCCTGGCCGTTCTCCACCGCCGTGCCGCCGGTGAGCTCGGAGAGCCGCAGCGCCATCTGGTCGCGACGGTCGAGCAGGCCCGAGGGGTCGTTGCCGGAGAGCCGGGCGGCGCTGATCGCCTCGTTGGCGGCGGCCAGGTCACGGGCGAGGGTGTTGGTCTCGCCGACGTCGGCGACCAGCGACGCGCGCTGGTCACCCTCCTCGGCCTCGATGTTGCGGCGCTGGCCGGCGACCGCGTCGGCGAGGGTGCGCGAGGTGGTCAGCACCTGGCCGCGCGCCGCGCTGGAGTCGGGGTTGTTGGCGAGGTCCTGCCACGCCTTGCGCACCTGGGCGAGGGCGTTGGAGATGCCCTTGCCGGCCGGCTCGCCGAGGGAGGCCTCGACGCGCCCGAGGGCGCCCGAGCGGGTGTCGAGGTAGGACTGGGTGCCGTGCTCGCGGCGCGCGCGGGAGTCGAGCAGGGGGTCGACCATCCGGTCGACCGAGCCGACCCGGACGCCGTCCCCGTTGCCGTCGTAGCGGCTCCACATCGCCGGCTGCGCGGGTGCGCCGACCGACTGGCCGACCACGCGACGGCGGGCGTAGCCGTCGGTCGAGACGTTGGCGATGTTGCCGCTCGCGACCTCCATGACGGCCTGGTGGTAGCGCAGGGCGCTGGCCGAGGTGTTGACCATCCCGAAGGTGCCGGCCATCTCACAGGCTCCCGTCGAAGATCGGCGTGCGCGAGGAGTCGGCCGTCGCGCTGCCGTCGGCGGCGTAGCCGTCGACCGACTCGCCGAGGCTGAGCAGCGTCTCGCGCGCCGAGCGGTAGCCCGAGGAGATGAGGTGCTTGTTGGAGTCGGCCAGGGTGACGATGTCGGCGGTGAGGGTCACGAAGGCCTCACGGTGCTCGGTGAGGATCATCGTCCAGGGCGCGCCCGCGGCCTCCGCGAGCGCGGCGAGGCTGGGGTTGGCGGCCATGCCGGCGGCCGCGGCGGCGTCGTCGGCGGCCACGGCGCGCAGCATCTCGGTCTCGCGGATGGTGCCGAGGAGCGCGTCGATGTCCCGGGTGGCGTTGGCCAGCCAGCGGCTGCGGCCGCTCGCCAGCACGAGCTGCTCGACCTCGAGGCGGTAGTGGAGCTCGGAGAGCAGCTCGCGCTCACGCCACAGCACGAGGGAGAGTCGCTCCATCGTGGCGGTGGTCGAGGCTCCCTGCACGAAGCGGGCCTGGTCGGTGAGGTTCACGACTGACCCATCGTCCTGGGGGCTCGTCACCTGAGGGGTTTGACGAACCTTGCACGGACTGTTGCCCACGCCCGCCGGCGTGTGTACCTACGTTGATCCGCGGTGTGGGTGGCGTGGCCGTAGTCCGTTCGGGCCATGGGACCGAGGGACCTGTGGGCCAGTTCTGTTGCCAGAGGGACCCCTTCGGCCGTTTTCGGTAACGACACGCCTTCAGGTCGTCAACGCTTCTGCTCGTGATCAGTCACGCGAACCCCTCTTCCCCCGTCACCTCGTCCACGGGCGCTGTCTCCATCCCGGTGGAGACCCCCAGCCAGGACGACCTCGTGACCACCCACATCCCGCTCGTCGGCCACCTGGTGCGCGAGGTCCTCTCCCGCGTCCCCGGCCACGTCGACCGCGACGACCTGACCTCCGCCGGGCTCACCGCCCTGGTGCAGGCGGCGCAGGGCTTCGACGTCGAGCGCGGGGTGCCGTTCGCCCGCTACGCCTCGACCCGCATCCGCGGGGCGCTGCTCGACGAGCTGCGCGGTGCCGACTGGGCGACCCGCGCCGTGCGGCGCACGGCCCGCGACCTCGACCACACCCGCATGCGGCTCACCCAGAGCCTGGGCCGGGTCCCCTCGGACGCCGAGCTCGCCGCGGCGCAGGGCGTCCCGGTGGAGGAGGTCCTCTCCAACCGGGAGGACCTCGCCCGCGCCCAGGTGATGTCGCTGGAGGCCGGCGACGAGTACGGCTCCTACGCCACCTCGATGCCGTCGGCCACGCCGACGCCGGAGCAGGCGATCGAGCACTCCGAGCTCCTCACCTATCTCTCCGAGGCGGTCTGCGAGCTCCCCGAGCGGCTGCGCCGCGTCGTCGAGGGCTACTTCCTCGACGAGCAGCCGATGGCCGAGCTGGCCGCCGAGCTCGGCGTGACCGAGTCCCGCATCTCCCAGCTGCGCGCCGAGGCCATGGTGCTGCTGCGCGACGGCATCAACTCCCAGCTCGACCCGGCCCTGGTGCAGCGGCACAGCCGTCCCGAGGGCGTGGCCGCACGGCGTCGCGAGGCCTACTTCGCCGCCGTAGCCGACCGTCACGCCGCCGCGGCCACCTCCTACCTGCCGCGCGTGGCGACCAGCGCCTGATCCGGCACCGGTCACCGCAGAAAAAGTTTTCCTCGAAAACTTCCCCAAAACCTCAGGTGGGCCGCCGGCCCGCCGAACAGGAACTCGACGGAGTCCACGGACGGACTCCAGCTTTCGATCCAGAAACCACGGAAGGAATCCATCATGGGTCTTCGTATCAACCAGAACATCGATGCCGCCAACTCGTACCGCAACCTGTCGGTCACGCAGGGCCAGATGTCGAAGTCGCTCGAGAAGCTGTCCTCCGGCTTCCGCATCAACCGTGCCGCCGACGACGCGGCCGGCCTGGCCATCTCCGAGGGCCTGCGCTCGCAGGTCGGTGGCCTCAAGGTGGGCGCCCGCAACGCCCAGGACGGCGTCTCGCTCGTCCAGACCGCTGAAGGCGCGCTGACCGAGGTCCACTCCATGCTGCAGCGCATGAACGACCTCTCCGTCCAGTACAACTCCGACGCCGGCAGCACCGAGTCGAAGGCTGCTCTGCAGTCGGAGTTCACCGCCCTCTCGGACGAGATGACCCGCATCAAGGACAACACCAAGTTCAACGGTGACGTCCTCTTCGCCGGTGCCGACAAGACGTTCCAGGTCGGCTTCGACAGCAGCGACACGATCGTCGTCGACGGCACCACGGGCACGGGCACCACCCCGGACCCCGAGACCGCCGCGCTGGCCGACTTCACCGCCAGCACCGCGTTCGGTGCCCTGGACATCGCGGACAGCAACACCGTCCAGGACGCGATCACCTCGGTGTCGCAGCAGCGTGCCGCCCTCGGTGCGACGCAGAACCGCTTCGAGCACACCATCAACAACGTGAACGTCGCGGTCGAGAACCTCTCGGCGTCGGAGTCGCGGATCCGCGACACCGACATGGCCCAGGAGATGATGAGCTTCACCCGCTCGCAGATCCTCTCCCAGGCCGGCACGGCGATGCTCTCGCAGGCCAACCAGGCCTCGCAGGGCGTCCTCTCCCTGCTCCGCTGACCGCGGCTGACAGGACTGCTCCAGCTGGGTGGCCGGGCCGGTCGTCGTAGGACGACCGGCCCGGCTCCCGCATCCACCGGCGGACCCGACGAGGAGGGACGACCATGGCGTCATCGGCCAGCATCAGCGGGCTCGGCAGCGGCCTGGACACGGCCTCGATCATCGACCAGTTCATGCAGCTGGAGGCAGCGTCGCAGACCCGCCTCAAGACGCGGCAGAGCACCGAGAAGACGGTCGCCTCCGCGCTCCAGGCCATCAACACCAAGCTCGCCGCCCTCACCACGAAGGCCGGCGACCTCGTCAAGCCCTCTGCGTGGAACGCCGTTACTGCCACGAGCTCGGAGAGCAAGCTCGCCATCACCGCGACCTCGACTGCCGGCCCCGGCGCCTTCTCCGTCCGGGTCGAGCAGACCGCCGCCACCCACCGCCTCGAGCTCGCCTCGACCGTGGGCCTCACCACCGCCGGCTCGGTCCCGACCTCGGTCCGCATGGACCGGCTCGACGGCTCTGCCGCGGTCGACCTGACCACCGACGGGACCCTCAAGGGCCTGGTCGCGGCGATCAACGACCCGGTCAACGCCACCGGCCTGCGGGCCACGGCCGTCAAGGTCGGCACCGACGCCTACCGGCTGGTCGTGGAGTCCGCGGCCTCCGGTGCCGCCGAGGACTTCACCCTCGAGGCGACCGACGGCTCGCCGCTGCTCGGCGGTGCCACCGTCCGCGCCGGACGCGACGCCCGGATCACCGTAGGTGACACCGTGGTGGCCACCTCGGCCAGCAACACCTTCACCGACCTCGTCCCGGGCGTGAGCCTCACCCTGGCCGCCGACACCCCCGTCGGCACGACCTCCCAGGTGGCCCTCAACCGTGACCCGGCCGCCGCCACCGCGCTGCTCAAGGGCCTGGTCGACGCCGTCAACTCGGTGATCTCCGACATCGACACCCAGGCGAAGGCCAGCTCCACCGGCAAGGGACCGCTCGCGGGCGACACCAACGTCCGCCTCGTGCGCGACCAGCTGCTCGGCAGCGTGTTCCCCGGCAACGGCACCAGCCTGTCGGACCTGGGCATCCAGACCGACCGCTACGGCAAGCTCGTGCTCAACGAGGCGAGCTTCACGAAGGCGTACGCCGCCGACCCCAGCGGGGTGCAGACCCGGCTCACCGCGACCGGCTCCGGCTTCGTGGACAGGGTCCAGGCCGCGGCCAAGAGCGCCAGCAACTCCGTCAGCGGGACGCTGACCACCGCCATCACGGGCCGCAACGACTCCATCAAGCGCCTCGGTGACGACATCGAGGCGTGGGACCTCCGGCTCGAGCTGCGACGGACCGCGCTCACCCGGCAGTTCTCCGCGCTGGACACGGCGCTCAACCAGATGAACAGCCAGTCCTCGTGGCTGGCCGGTCAGATCTCATCCCTGCCCTCGGGAAGCTAAGGACAGCACCCTCATGGCCTACCCCACTCCCACTCCCGCCGCCTACCTCCAGGCGTCCGTCGAGACCGCCAGCCCCGCGCGGCTGCTCATCATGCTCTACGACCGGCTCGCCCTGGACTGCCAGCGCGCGATCACGGCGCAGGAGGCCGGCGACCACGCCGCCGCCCACGAGCAGCTGCTCCACGCGCAGGCCATCGTCGCCGAGCTCCAGTCGTCGCTGCGCCCCGACGTGTGGGAGGGCGGCCCGGCCCTCAACAGCCTGTACTCCTACCTGACCGTGCAGCTGGTCAAGGCCAACGTCGAGCACGACGCGACCAAGACCGCGCACTGCCTCGAGCTGGTCTCCGGCCTCGGCGAGGCCTGGCGCCAGGCCGCGATGGAGCAGGCGATGTCCGCATGATCGGACGGCTCCCCGGCGAGGACGGCGACGAGCTCGTGCAGGCGTGGGACCAGGCACTGACCACCCTCGAGCGCGACGTCGTCGTGGCCGAGCGGATGCTGGCGGGCCCCCTCGACGCCGTCCCGGCCGCGGCGGCCGGCTCCGGCTGGGAGCCGCCGGTGCTCGGTGGCCCCGTGCCCCGCGGGCTCGTGGCCCGCGCCCGCGACCTCGTGCGGCGCCAGTCGGCCGTCCGCGAGGGACTCGGTCGCGCGCTCGAGCAGAGCCGCGCGGACCTGGCGCAGCTGCGCGCCGGGGCGAGCGGCGGCGTGCTCAGCGCGGCGTACGTCGACATCTCGGCCTGACGCGTCCCGCGTCGGACCTCCCCCGACGCACCGCCCGTGACCAGCCGGGCGGCGCCCCGGGTGGTGCCGGCATGGCCCGAACGGGTGGTGCCCGCCTAGGCCGTCGGGACCGTTCTGTGGGTCTGCGGAGAACAAGTCCTCAGAACCTCTCAGTCGGGCCCGTCCGGGACCGAATCCACACGTGAGCACGGATTGCTCGCCCTCTCCCCACGCCGAAGGATCGGCAGACCTCCTCCAGGAGGACCTGTGTCCCTCGGCATGCCTGATGCCGTCTCGTCGGTGCTCGCCACGGCCCTCGACGGCCTCGCGACCCGCCAGAGCGTCATCGCCGACAACATCGCGAACGTCGACACCCCGGGCTTCCGCGCCCGCGCGGTCGACTTCGAGTCGAACCTCGCCGCTGCCCTGCAGCGTGGCGAGATGCCGGCCGACGGGGTGGGTGTCTCGACGACGCCGACCAACGCGCCGGTGGGGATCAACGGCAACAACGTCGACCTGCGCCAGGAGTCGCTGTCGGCGATGCAGACGCAGTTCCAGTACCAGATGATGACGCGGGCGGCCTCGAGCCACTTCTCGCTCATCACGACCGCGGCGGGCCTCGGCTGATGGGCGCCTTCGACATGCTGCGCATCGCCAACAGCAGCCTGGGCATGCACCAGACCTGGCTCGACGCGCTCGCCCACAACATCGCGAACGCCAACACCATCAAGGCCACCAGCGAGGACGCCTTCCAGGAGCAGATGGTCGTGGCCAGCGCCCGTCCCGACGGCGGCGTGGACGTCAGCGGCATCGAGCTCGGCGACGCCACCGGCATCCTCCAGTACGCGCCCGACAACCCGCTGGCTGACGCGGACGGCAACGTCCGCGCGCCGTCGATGGACATGTCGGTCCAGATGACCTCCCTCGTGCAGGCCCAACGCGGCTTCCAGGCCTCGGTCCAGGTGACCAAGACGGCCCAGGACACCTACAACGCCGCCCTCCAGATCGGACAGCGCTGATGAGCATCGGTGGTATCGAGTCGATCGGGTTCACCCCGCTCGCAGCCCCCGTCGTCGCGGCCCCCGCGCCGACCGCACCCTCGGCCGCCTCGGGCACCCAGGGCGTCGACTTCGGCAGCATGGTCCTCGACGGCATCGACCGTCTCGAGGGCATCCAGGACAAGGCTGACGGGCTCGCGGTCCGCGCGGCCACCGGCACCCTGCCCAACATCCACGACTACACGCTCGCCGCCACCGAGGCCGAGACGGCCACCAAGCTCACGGTCGCCGTGCGCAACAAGGCGATCGAGGCGTTCAGCGAGATCATGAGGATGCAGGTCGGATGAAGAACGGGATCACCCAGGCGCTGGAGCGCTACCGTCGCTCCTTCGCCCTGTTCAGCTCCGGCCAGAAGGTCGTTGCGATCGTCGGCACCGGCGCGCTGCTGCTCGCCGCGTTCATGGTCTTCCGGTGGGCCTCGGCCCCGGCGTACTCGCCGCTGTTCAGCAACCTCTCGCCCGAGGACGCCTCCGCGGTCGTCGAGCAGCTCGACGCCAACGGCGTGAAGTACGAGATCACCGGCGGCGGCGGCACCATCTCGGTGCCCAAGGACCAGGTCTACGCCCAGCGGATCTCGCTCAGCGGCGAGGGCATCCCCTCCGGCGCCACCGACGGCGGCTACTCGCTGCTCGACGGCCAGGACATCTCCACCTCGCAGTTCAAGGAGCAGACCGACTTCAAGCGGGCGATGGAGGGCGAGCTCGCCACGACCATCGAGGCCATCGACGGCGTCGACACCGCCGTCGTCCACCTCGCCCTGCCGCCCAAGCAGGTCTTCGCCGAGGAGCAGGACCCCGCGACCGCGTCGGTCCTCGTGGACACCCGCGCCGGCACCGATCTCAACCCCGACCAGGTGCAGGCCATGGTCCACCTCGTCGCCTCCAGCATCGACGGCCTCGACCCGAGCAAGGTCACCGTCGCGGACTCCACCGGTCGCGTGCTCTCCGACGGCAGCGGCTCCGGGAGCGGGATGGCCGCCACCCAGAACCGCCAGCAGCAGGACTACCAGGACCAGCTCGCCGCCAAGGCGCAGGCGATGCTCGACCGCGTCTTCGGCCCCGGCAACGCCTCGGTCCAGGTCACCGCGGTGCTCGACTTCGACAAGAAGGTCACCGAGACCACCACCTACGGCAAGGACGAGAAGGTCCCGGTGCTCTCGGAGTCGGTGCAGAGCGAGACCTACTCCGGCGGTGCGGCGCCCGCGACCGCCACCGGCGTCGTCGGCCCCGACACCCAGCAGGAGACCGGCGCCGCGAGCGGCGACGGCAGCTACGACAACTCCTCGACGGTGCGCGAGAACGGCATCGACAAGGTCGTGGAGCAGAACGAGACCGCGCCGGGCTCGGTGCGCTCGCTGCACGCCGCCGTCGTGATCGACACCAACTCCCAGGTCGCGGTGGACCCCGCCCAGATCGACGCCCTGGTCTCCTCGGCCATCGGCATCGACGCCAAGCGTGGCGACACCATCGAGACCTCCTCGGTGCCCTTCGACACCTCCGTCGCCGACGCGAACGCCGCCGCCCTCAAGGAGGCCAAGGCCGCCGAGGCCGCCGCCGGCCGCAACACCATGATCCGCAACGGCGTGCTCGGCGGCGTGGTGCTGCTCCTGGTCTTCCTGGCCTGGCGCCGCTCGCGCAAGCACAGCCGGGCCCGCGAGGACGCCACGTCCTACGTCGTCGAGCAGCTCAAGGCCGAGCAGGCCGCCCGCGCCGCGCTCGCCGCCCAGGCCGCCCAGGCCGACGCGCAGACCGCGCTCGCCCTGGCCCCGGTCGACTCCTCGGACGGCATGCGTGAGGAGCTCGTCGCCCTGGTCGAGCGCCAGCCCGACGAGGTCGCCTCGCTGCTGCGCGGCTGGCTCGTGGAGCGTCCCTGATGAGCGTCATGGCCGGGCCCGGAGCCCGCAAGGCGGCGATCGTGCTGGTGCGCCTGGGCAAGGACGCCGCCGCCGAGGTGCTGTCCCACATGAGCGAGGAGGAGGTCGAGGCGGTCTCCGCCGAGATCGCCCAGCTCAACGCCGTCGACCCCACCGAGACCCAGGCGGTGATGGGGGAGTTCTCCACCCTGCTGACCGCCCGCCAGCACATGCTGCAGGGCGGCATGGACCTGGCCCGCGACCTGCTCCAGCGCTCGCTGGGCGAGGACAAGGCGGAGGAGGCGCTCCAGCGGCTCAACGCGCGGGCCATCCAGCTGCCGTTCCAGCTCATCGGCCGCGCCGACCCCGTGCAGCTGCGCTCCTTCATCCGCGAGGAGCACCCGCAGGTCATCGCGCTGGTGCTCGCGCACATGTCGGCCGAGAAGGCCTCCGTGGTCCTGTCCGGGCTCTCCTCCGAGCTGCAGGCCGAGGTGGCGCACCGCATCGCGGTGATGGACCGCGCCAACCCCGAGGCCGTCCGAGTCGTCGAGTCGGTCCTCGAGCGCCGGCTCTCCTCGGTGCTCGCCCCGAGCGCGACCTCGCGCGTCGGTGGCCTCGGCCCCCTGGTCAACATCATCAACCGCGCCGACCGCTCCACCGAGCGCCAGATCGTCGAGGGACTGGAGTCCCTCGACGCCAAGCTGGCCGAGGAGGTCCGCAGCCGGATGTTCATGTTCGAGGACATCACCGGCCTCTCCGACCGCGACATCCAGCAGGTGCTGCGCCAGGTCGACGGTGCCGAGCTGGCCGTCGCGCTCAAGGGCGTCTCCGACGCCGTGCGCGACAAGATCACCCGCAACCTCTCCGAGCGTGCCGCGGAGAACGTGCTGGAGGAGGTCGAGATGCTCGGCCCCGTCCGCCTCACCCAGGTCGAGGAGGCCCAGCAGGCCGTCATCCGCACCATCCGCTCGCTCGAGGAGCGCGGCGAGATCGTGGTCAGGCGGGGAGGCGACGATGAGTTCGTCGACTGACCTCACCCGCCCCGAGGCCGGGGCCCAGGCCCTGCCCGGGCTGCGGATGCCGGAGCTGCGCACGGTCGAGGCGACCCGCGACTCCGCGCGTGCCCAGGGGTACGCCGTCGGCTGGGCGCAGGGCCGCCGCGAGGCCGAGGCCTCGGTCCGCGCCGAGACCGAGCAGCTCTTCGCCTCGACCGCGGCCGCGGAGGCACGTCGCGAGGCCGAGCACGCTGCTGCCGTCGCCGCGCTGCGCGAGGCCGCCGTCGCCGCCCGCAGCGCGATGGCCGAGGTCTGCCACCGCGTCGACGACCAGGCGAGCATCCTCGCCCTGGAGCTGACCCGCGAGCTGGTCGGCACCCTCGGTGTCGACCCGGTCCACCTGCTCGACCGCGTGATCGGCCTGCTGCCGCACCACGAGGTCGTCTCGGTGCACCTCAACCCCGCCGTCGCTGTCATCGCCGGCGACCTGCGCGACCAGGGCATCGCGGTCGTCGCAGACCCCGCCATGGGTGTCGGTGACGCGATCGCGCACACCGTGGACCACGTCGTCGACCTCCGGGTCGCCGAGGCCGTCGCCCGGCTCGCGGAGGTGCTGCGATGAGCACGCTCAGCCACGCGCTGCGGGCCCGCGCCCTCAGCGCGGTCGCGCCCCTCCAGCTCGGCCAGGTCGCCGAGCTGCTCGGCCTCCAGGTCCGGGTGACCGGCCTGCCCGCCGCCGTCGGCGACCTGGTCTCGGTCGAGGGTCGGGTCACCGTCCTGGCCGAGGTGGCCGCGAGCGGCCCCGCCGGGCTCACCTGCCTGCCGCTCGGCGACACCACCGGCCTGCGCGTCGGCGACGTCGTGCGCCACACCGGCGGACCGCTGCGGATCCCCGTCGGCGACGAGCTGCGCGGACGCGTGCTGGACGGCCTCGGCCGCCCGGTCGACGGCGGCCCCGCGCTCGACCACCTGCCCCTGGTCGGCGTCGGCCAGAACGCCCCGGCCGCCCTGAGCCGCCCGCGCATCGACCAGCAGCTCGGCCTCGGCGTGCGCGCCCTCGACGCGCTCACCCCCTGCGGTCGCGGCCAGCGCATCGGCATCATGGCCGGCTCCGGCGTCGGCAAGTCGAGCCTGCTCTCGATGGTCGCCCGCGGCACCGAGGCCGAGGTCTCGGTCATCGCCCTGATCGGCGAGCGCGGCCGCGAGGTGCGCGAGTTCATCGAGAACGACCTCGGACCCGAGGGCCTGGCCCGCTCGGTCGTCGTCGTCGCGACCTCCGACGCGCCCCCGGTCGAGCGGCTGCGCGCGGCCAGCGTCGCGACCCGCATCGCCGAGCACTTCCGCGACAGCGGCAAGCACGTCGTGCTCATGATGGACAGCCTGACCCGCGTCGCCATGGCGCAGCGCGAGATCGGCCTGTCCGCCGGCGAGCCCCCCGCGACCCGCGGCTACCCGCCGAGCGTCTTCACGCTGCTGCCCCAGCTGCTGGAGCGCGCCGGCACCTCGCCGTCGGGCAGCATCACCGGCCTCTACACCGTCCTGGTCGAGGGCGACGACATGCAGGACCCGATCGGCGACACCGCCCGCTCGATCCTCGACGGCCACGTCGTGCTGTCGCGTCGCCTCGCGACCGCCGGGCACTTCCCCAGCATCGACGTGCTGGAGTCGATCTCGCGTGTCACCGGTGCCGTGACCGGCCCCGAGCAGCGCGCGTCGGCCACCCGCCTGCGCCGCCTGCTCGCCGCCCACCGCAACGTGCGCGAGCTCGTCGAGATCGGCGCCTACGTCGCCGGCGCCGACGCCGACGCGGACGTCGCGCTGGCCCGGATGCCCGCCATCGACGCCTTCCTCCAGCAGGACATGGACGACAGCACCCCGACGGCCGAGACGTGGCAGCGTCTCAGCGAGCTGGTGGCGTGATGGCCCGCACCGCTGACCAGGACCCGGACGCCGGCATGCGTGCCGTCGCGCGGGTGCGTGGCGTGCGCGAGCAGGACAGCCGCCTCGGCGTCGCCCACGCCGCAGCCGAGGAGCGCGTCGCCGTCGACCGCCTCGCGGCCGCCTCCGAGCGCCTCGCCGCGGCCACCGATCCGGTGGGCGTGGACCCCGCGGTCTTCGCCACGGCCCGCGTCGTGGCCGCCGGCACCGCGGCCGAGGTGATCGCGCTGCGCGCCGCGCTCGACACCGCGGTCACCTTCACCACCGCCGCCCGCGAGCACTGGCAGCGCGACCGCACCCGGCTCGCCGCGGTGGAGCTGCTGCTCGAGCGCCGCCAGGAGCGGCGCCGCGAGGAGCGCGTGCGTCGCGAGCGGGTCGAGGTCGACGACCTCGTCTCCGCGCGCTGGCTGCGCGCCCGCGACCTCGACGGAGGTGTCCTGGCATGAGCATCACCGACGTCACCGCGCGCATCTCCCAGATCCAGGCGCAGCTCGCCCTGCTGCCGAGCTCGTCGTCCGCCGTGAGCGGCGCCGCGTTCTCCAGCGTCATGTCGCGCACCGCCCTCGGTGGTGCCGGCACCGGCGTGGGTGCCGGCGTCACCGGCGACCAGGTCGTGGCCAAGGCCCGCGAGATGATCGGCCTGCCCTACGTCTGGGGCGGCACCGACCCGCAGTCGGGCGTGGACTGCTCCGGCCTCGTGCAGTCGGTCTACTCCTCCTTCGGCATCGAGCTGCCGCGCCTCTCCGCCGACCAGGCCCGCGCCGGCACGCCGGTGGCGAGCATGGCCGACGCCAAGCCGGGCGACCTGATCGCGTGGGACAACTCCAGCCGCAACGTCGGCGCCGACCACATCGCCATCTACATCGGCAACGGCCAGATGATCGAGGCGCCGCGTCCCGGCGGCCAGGTGCAGGTCGTCCCGGTCACCACCCCGCCCGACTACATCCGCCGGGTCCTGCCCGAGACCGCGCCGGTCGCCCCGACGTACTCCCTGCCGAGCACGGCGCCCACCTCCAGCGGCCTGCCCGCGGGGACGCCGTACGCCGACCTCTTCGCCAAGGCCGGCGCCGCCCACCACCTCGACCCGGCGCTGCTCGCCGCGGTCGCCAAGCAGGAGTCGGGCTTCGACCCCTCGGCGACCAGCCCGGCGGGTGCGCAGGGCCTGATGCAGCTGATGCCCGCGACCGCGAAGAGCCTCGGCGTCACCGACCCCTTCGACCCCGCCCAGGCGGTCGAGGGCGCGGCCAAGCTGCTCGACCAGCTCCTCGTCCGCTTCGGGCAGGTCGAGCTGGCGCTCGCCGCCTACAACGCCGGTCCCGGCGCGGTGCAGCGCTACGACGGCGTGCCGCCCTACCCCGAGACCCAGAACTACGTCAGCTCGATCATGTCGAGCTGGCAGGAGGCAGCATGACCATCGCACCCCTGACGACCGGCCTTCCGGTGCCGTCCGCCACGACCCAGCCCGCCGGCTCCGCGCCGGCCGGTGGGGACGCCGCGGCCGTCCCCGGGTCGTTCGCCGCCCTGGTCGCCGGCCTGCTGGCCGGTGGCGCTGCCCCCGAGGCGCCCGTCGCGCCCACCGGCGCCGTCGACGCGGACTCCGAGGAGCCCGGCGACAGCGAGCCGGCCGACACGGACGCCGGCGCCGAGGCGCTCGCGGGAGTCGCCCTCGCCGGCACCGTCGCGCCGTGGGCGCCCGTCGTGCCCCTCACTCCCGCACCCGTGGCGAGCGCACCGGCCGCGGCCGACCAGGCGACCGACGCCCTCACCGCAGCCACCGCCCCGGCAGCCCCGGCAGCCCCGGCAGCCCCGGCCGCCCCGGCGGCCCCGACCGCCGTGGCTGGCCCGGCTGGCCCGGCTGCCCCGGCCGCCCCGGCTGCCCCGGCTGCCCCGGTCGTCGTCCCCGTGGCGGCCGCACCGGCTGCGGTCCACACCGACAGCGTGCCCCCGACCGACGGCGCCGCCGCGGCCGACACCGCCCCGGCCGACACCGCCCCGGCCGCCTCCAGCACGACGAGCGCTGCCGACACCGCGGCGCCCGCCGACACCCGCGTCCCCGACGGCGCCGCGCACCCGGGCACCGGCACCGGCACCGGCAGCGGCTCGGGGAGCGGGGCCGACGAGCGCCCGACCACCGGGTCCGACCACGGGTCCGAAGGCCCCTCGTCCACCACCGGCGGCGTGGCGACCACCGGGCTCACCGCGGTCCCGGCGCCCGCGGTCGCGACCGACCAGCCGGTCAGCCAGCCGGTCAGCCAGCCCCTCAGCCAGCCGGTCAGCCAGCCCAGCGCCCCGACGGGCGTCGGAGCGCCGGTCGCGACCGTTCCCACGGCCCCGAGCGCCCCGGTGGCCGACGCCGCCGCCGGGCCCCTGCCGGTGATGGGCCAGGTCGTGCCCGAGGTCACCCGCCTCGTCTCGCGCGGCGACGGCGTCCACCGCCTCACCATGAGGCTCCAGCCCGAGGCGCTCGGCGAGGTCCGGGTGACCCTGACCGTGCGGGACGGCGCCGTGCAGGTGCAGCTCACCGGCGGCGACGACGCCGCGCGGGCCCTCGCCGAGGGCGCGCCCGAGCTGCGCCGGGTGCTCGAGCTCGCCGGCGCCGATGCCCGCGTCGTCGTGCGCGACCTCGCCGGCCAGACCGCGACCGCGGGCCACCAGCCGGGGCACCTCGGCCAGCACGCCGGCCAGCAGGGCCAGCACCCCGGGCAGCAGCCCGGGACCACCGACCAGCCGTACGGCGCCCAGGGCGCCGGCGGTGACGCCTCCGCCCCCGGACGGGACGGCGGCCAGCAGGACCAGCACGCACGGACGCGTGGTGGAGCAGGAGCCAGGGACGGCCTCACCGACGGAGCCGCCGTGCTCCGTCCCGAACCGGTCGGGGGCGCCCCGCGGGGCGTCGACCTGACCATGTGAGGAGTGACCGTGACGATCTCCGCGACCGAGGCGGTGACCAGCACGACCGCTTTCCCCTCCGGGATCTCGACGACCCAGTCGACCTCGGAGGACAAGCAGATGTTCCTGCAGCTGATGGTGGCCCAGCTGCGCTACCAGGACCCGCTCAACCCGGCCGACTCCGGTGAGTTCCTCGCCCAGTCGGCGCAGTTCACCTCCCTGGAGAAGATGCAGGACGTCTCCGACCGGGTCGGCGCGCTGCTGGGGTCCCAGATGGCCTTCGGCGCCGGCGCCATGGTCGGGCAGAAGGTCTCCTGGATCGACCTCGACGGCGAGACCACGCACGCCGGCACCATCTCCGGCGTCACCTTCGGCGCCGAGGGCCCGGTCTTCGACATCGACGGCACGCAGGTGCCGCTCGCGCAGCTCCTCTCGGTCGGCACCACCACGCCGCCCGCACCCACCACCTCTGGCTCCGACGACTCCGGCGCCTCCACCGACACCACCGACCCGGCCGCTCCGCGCGCCGCGGTCTGACCCGTCCTCCCGAAAGGCAACCACCATGCTCCGTTCGCTCTTCTCCGGCATCAGCGGCCTCCGCGCCAACCAGACGATGCTCGACGTCACCGGCAACAACATCGCCAACGCCAACACGGTCGGCTTCAAGTCGTCCACCACGGTCTTCCAGGACACCCTCAGCCAGGTCATGCGCGGGGCCGGCGCGGCCAACGGCGGCAACGGCGGCACCAACCCGTTGCAGGTCGGGCTCGGCGTCCAGGTCGCGGCCACCCGCGGCAACTTCACCCAGGGCTCGGCCCAGAGCACGGGCGCGGCCACCGACCTGATGATCCAGGGCGACGGCATGTTCGTCCTCGGCTCCGGCACCGAGCGCACCTACACCCGCGCCGGCGCCTTCACCTGGGACGAGGGCGGCAACCTGGTCGCCCCCTCCGGCAAGAAGGTGCAGGGCTACGCCCCCGGCGACGCGGGCGGCAACCTCATCGACATCAACCTCAACTCGCTGTCGGCCTCGCTGCCCGCGGGCGTGGAGATGACGTCGTACAGCATCGGCGCCGACGGCGTCCTGCGCGGCACCTTCTCCGACGACGTGCAGCGCGACGTGGGCATCGTGGCGGTGGCCAACTTCACCAACCCGGCCGGCCTCGAGCGCATCGGCGAGACGTCGTTCCGCGCGACCTCCAACTCCGGCACCCCCGAGCTCGGCGTCGCCGGGCAGGGCAGCCGCGGCGACCTGATGGTCGGCACGCTGGAGATGTCGAACGTCGACCTCGCCGCCGAGTTCACGAACCTGATCCTCGCCCAGCGCGGCTTCCAGGCCAGCTCGCGGGTCATCACGACCTCGGACCAGGTGCTCGAGGAGCTCGTCAACATCAAGCGCTGATCCAGCGCCCGTCGACCGGGTGCCGAGGCCGCCGTGGGGCGGCCTCGGCACCGCGGGCGACATCGCCGGTTCCCCTCAGGTCGGGCACCCGGTGGCCGAAGAGACAGGGGAGGCCCACGGACGGGCCTCGTGAACACGCACAGGGATGGTGCACCGTCATGATTCTGCTGACCCGACTCTCGGGCTCCGCGTTCGTCCTGAACGCCGACCTGATCGAGCGCCTCGACAGCACCCCGGACACGGTGGTCACGCTGGTCGACGGCAAGAAGTACGTCGTCGCCGAGGGCCTCGTGGAGGTCGTGGACCAGGTGCGTTCCTGGCGCGGGAGCATCATCGCCGCGGGGTCCGCCCCGATCACCGGCGTCGACCCCCACGCCACGCACCAGCGCGTCCACCTCGCCGCCGTGTCGAGCCACCCGACGCTGGAAGGGGACGTCTGATGGATCCGGCAACCCTGATCGGTGTGGTCCTCGGCCTGATCATCATCGTCGCCGCCAACGTGATGGAGGGCGGCAACCCGATGAGCCTCCTCCTGGTGGCTCCGATGCTCCTCGTCTTCGGCACGACCATGTGCGTGACGATCGCCGGTGGCACGATCCCCGACGCCAAGCACGCCATGGGCGCGCTGAAGAACGCCTTCACCGCCAAGGTGCGCCCGGCCGCCGAGGTGGTCCCGATGATCGTGGGGCTCGCCGAGCGGGCCCGACGCGAGGGCCTGCTGGCGCTGGAGGACGAGCTGAAGAAGGTCGACGACCCGTTCCTCATCAAGGGCGTCACCCTCGCCATCGACGGCACCGACCCCGAGGAGGTGCGCGAGATCCTCGAGGCCGAGGTGCACGCCACCAAGGCCCAGGGCAAGCACTCGGCCAAGTTCTTCGCCGACGCCGGCGCCTACGCCCCGACCATCGGCATCATCGGCACCGTCATGGGCCTGGTGCACGTCCTGGAGAACCTCGCTGCCCCGGAGGAGCTCGGCCACCTCATCGCCGGCGCCTTCATCGCGACCCTGTGGGGCGTCATGTCGGCCAACGTGATCTGGCTGCCCCTCGGCAACCGCCTCAAGCGGCTCACCGAGCTCGAGGCGGCCCGCATGGAGCTGATCATCGAGGGAGTCGCGGCGATCCAGGCCGGCGCCAACCCGCGCATCATCGCCCAGAAGCTGACGTCGCTGCTCCCGGCGGGCGACCAGCCCTCCGAGGCGAAGGCGGCCTGACGTGAGCACCGGGGGCCGCAGGAAGCGTGCCGAGGAGCACGAGGAGCACGAGAACCACGAGCGCTGGCTGGTGACGTACGCCGACATGGTGACGCTGCTGATGGTGCTGTTCATCGTGATGTTCGCGATGAGCTCGGTGGACCAGAAGAAGTTCAACGAGCTCAAGGCCGGCCTGGCCGCCGGGTTCGGTGAGTCCACCTCGGTGATGACGGGCTCGGAGTCGACCATGGAGCAGCCCGGGGTCGGCGCCATCGCGCCCGTCGAGCCCGGCAACTTCGCCGGCGCCGCGACCCCCGCGGTGCAGCGCGCCGAGCAGGCCCTGCAGCAGCAGGACCGCGAGCGCACCGAGGCCGAGCTCGAGGCCGCGCGTCTCGACGGCCTGGGCAAGGAGCTCGCCGCCGCCCTCAAGAGGGCCGGGCTCGGCAGCGACGTGACCCGCAAGCTCGACGACCGAGGCCTGGTGCTGAGCCTGACCTCACGGCACGTCGTCTTCGAGCCCGACCGCGCGGAGCTGAGCGTCCGCGGCCAGCGGGTGCTTGACGCCGTGGCCCCGGTGCTGCGCCGGGCCACCGAGGACCTGCGCATCGACGGCCACACCAACCAGGTCCCGGTGAAGCCGCGCTACTTCGCCACCGACTGGGACCTGTCCGCGGCGCGGGCCGTCACCGTCCTGCGCTACCTCAACGAGACCGGCCGGATCCCCGGCGAGCGGCTCAGCGCCGCGGCCTTCGGGCACGAGGTGCCGCTGGTGCCCCCGTCCGAGCCCGGCTCGCAGGACATCAACAAGCGGGTGGACATCGTCGTGCTCTCCTCGCTCCCCGCCGCCTCCCGCGCGCTCCTCGACGACGTCGCGGCCGCGGGCACCACCTCGATCCCCACGACCACCGGAGGAACCTCATGAGCACCGCCACGCTCGACAAGTCCGCGGAGGCACCCGCGGGCGAGAAGGCCAAGGGAGGCAAGAAGAAGCTCATCCTCATCGTCGTCGTCCTGCTGGTCGCCGCGGCGGCGGGCTACTGGTTCTTCCTCAAGCCCAGCGCCCCGAAGGAGCCCGAGCCGGGCGAGGTGATGACGCTGGAGCCGATCCAGGTCAACCTCGAGGACGGCCACTACCTGCGCATCGGCATCGCGCTCCAGCTCACCGCCGACGCCCACGAGGCCGACGGGAGCAAGGCGCTCGACGCCACCATCGACCTCTTCAGCGGCGTCAGCCAGGGCGAGCTGGCCAAGGCCGGCAAGCGCCAGGAGCTGAAGGAGAAGCTGGGCGAGACGCTCGACCACGACTACCACGGCGACGTGATGGAGGTGTTCTTCACCGAGTTCGTCACCCAGTAGTCCGGGGCGTGTGACGCCTCTCCGTCCGGGCCGCACAGGCTCGTCGGCACGGATCCCTCAGGTCCGGTCGGCCCGGACCGATGGGGAGGTCGTGACGAGCCTGCAGCCGACCAACGGACCCGCGTACTCCGGTACCCGGGGACGTCGGCGCGCCCGCAGCGGCGCGCAGCCGACGGCGTACGACTTCCGCCGTCCGGTCAAGCTCTCGCGCGAGCACACCCGCCTGCTCCAGGTCGGCCTCGACGGCTTCGCCCGCCAGGTGGGGACCGTGTTCACCTCCGCGTTGCGCACCGTGTGCGGCGCGCAGGTGACGTCCATCTCGCAGACGACCTACGGCGAGCACGTCGACACCCTCGGCGAGGTCACCTACGGCATCAAGATCGACGCCGACCCGCTGCCCGGCCTGGTCCTGCTCGACCTGCCGCTGAGCGCGGTGATGAGCGCCCTCGACCTCATGCTCGGCGGCCCCGGCACGCAGGAGCAGCCGCTGCGTCCCCTCAGCGAGATCGAGGGAGCCGTCGTGCAGGGCCTGGTCACCCGCCTGCTCGGCGAGCTGGCCTACAGCATGGGCGGCATCGTCGAGATGACCCCGACGCTGGCCGGCATCGAGTACAACCCCAAGCTCGCCCAGGCCGCCGGCGCCGGAGACGTCATGGTCGTGGCGACCCTCGAGCTGACGGTCAAGGACGTCGCCCACCAGGCGTCGCTGTGCCTGCCCTTCACGGGCCTGCAGCCCCACCTCGCGCGTGCCGCCGCCCCGGCGCCGGTGTCCGAGCGGGAGCGCGTGCAGCGCACCCGCGCCGCCGAGCTCGTCGACCGCCGCTTCCAGGACGTGCCGGTCGACGCCGTCGTCCGCTTCACCCCGACCCGGCTCGACCCGGGCACCCTCAGCAACCTCGCCGTCGGCGACGTGGTGCGCCTCTCGCACCGCGCGTCCGCCCCCCTCGACGTGGTGGTCGGCGAGGCCACCTTCGCCCACGCCACCGCGGGCACCCACGGCGCCCGCCTCGCGGCGCTGGTCGTCGGCACGACCAAGGAGAACGCATGACCGCCCTGACCGACCCGACCACCGACCTCGGGACCCACGCCCTGTCGGCCGCCACCGCGGCCGCCGAGGTGCTGCCCGCCGCGACGCCCCTCGTCGCCGGCACCCCCGTCCCGGGCGGCCCCGGGTCCGCGGCCGGCTTCGCCGGTGCCGCGATCGCCGAGCTGCACCTGCCGGGCGCCCCGCGCATCGCCGTCCTCGTGGGCGCCGACCTCGTCGAGGCCCTCGCCAGCAGCCCCCTCGGTGGCCTCGACCTGGCTGCGGCCACCCAGCCCGCGCTCGACGCCGCCGCCGCGGCGCTCGGTGCCGGGTGCGGTGCGGCGCGCGAGGTGGCCCTCGACCTGGTGGAGGGCGACCTGTCCGGTCCCTTCGCCGTCGTCCCGCTCCTCGGCGGCGGCGTCCCCGCCGGCGCGCTGCTCGTCTCCGACGCGGCCGCCGCCGCGGTCGACGCGGTCCGCACCGCCCAGGTCGGCGGCGCGCCCGCCACTGTGAGCGCCGGCGCCGTGCGCGGCATCGAGATGCTGCACGGCGTCGACATGGAGGTCACCGTCGAGCTCGGTCGCGCCCGGATGACGGTCCGCGACCTGCTGGCGCTCTCGCCCGGCGAGGTGCTCGAGCTCGACCGTGCCGCCGGCAGCCCGGCCGACCTGCTGGTCAACGGCCGCCTGATCGCCCGCGGCGAGGTCGTCGTGGTCGACGAGGACTTCGGCCTGCGCGTCACCGAGATCGTCGACCAGACGACCGCAGGCTGACGTGCTCGAGCTGACGGTGCGACTGGTCGCCTCCCTGGCGGTCGTCGTGGGACTCATGCTGCTGCTCGCCAAGATGGTGGGCAAGCGGTACGGCGCGCGTGCTGGCGCTCCGGTGCAGGTGCTGCACCGCCAGCAGCTCTCGCGCAGCGCGTCGGTCGCGGTGATCACCGTGGGCTCGCGCGTGCTCGTGGTCGGCACCACCGACCACCAGGTCAGCCTGCTGACCGAGATCGACCCCGAGGAGATCGCCGACCTCGACGCCGGCCTCGACGCCGACCTCGACGCCCGCGGTGGCGCCGACGACGACGGTGACCTGCTCACCCTCCCCCCGACGCTGGTCCCGGCCGTGCCGACCGCCCCCTTCGCCGCCGCTCCCGCCCCGGCCCCTGTCTCCGCCCGCAGCCTGACCGCCCTCGCCTCGGTCGTCACCGGTCCGTCGACCGGCGGCTCGCACCGCGCGGCGCCCGCCGCCCGGCGTACGCCCGCGACGCGTCGTCCCGACGCCGACGCCGGCGCCCTCTCCGGCTCCGTGCTCTCCCCCCAGACCTGGCGACAGGCCCTCGCAGCAGCGACGGGCAAGGCCTCGTGACCCGGCTCGACCGCGCGAGGCGCCTGCTGGCAGGCCTCCTCGCGGCGACCTTCGTCGGCTTCGTGCTGGTCCTCGGCCTGGTGGTCCCCGCCGGCGCGGCGCCCGCCGGCCCCGTGGCCACCGGCCCCGTCGCCCACGGTCCCGCCTCCGTGCTGCCGATGGCACCCGACGGCCCCAAGGGTCCCAACGGCCCGACGGCCCCGACCGGTCCCGAGGGCCCGGGCGACAGCTCGGTGACCATCGACCTGCAGGGCATCACCGACAAGCCCAGCACGCCGGTCACCGTCATCATCGCGATGTCGCTGCTCTCGCTGCTGCCGGCGATCCTGCTCACCTGCACCAGCTTCACCAAGATCCTGGTGGTCCTCGGCCTGACCCGCAACGCCCTCGGCCTGCAGCAGATCCCGCCTAACCAGGTGCTCGCCGGCCTGGCCCTGTTCCTGTCGCTGTTCATCATGGCGCCGGTGCTCAGCGAGATGAACGACACCGGCCTGCAGCCCTACCTCGACGGCGACAAGACCGCCTCGATGGCCTACGGCGACGGCGTCGCGCCGCTGCGCGACTTCATGCTCGACCAGACCGGCGACGACGAGCTGCGGCTGCTGACCGACGTCGCGGGCCGCGACCTGCCCAAGAACCGGGAGGAGGTGTCGATGGCCACGCTGGTCCCGTCGTTCGTGCTCAGCGAGCTCAAGCAGGCCTTCATCATCGGCTTCATCATCTTCATCCCCTTCCTGGTCATCGACATCGTCGTCAGCGGCGCCCTGATGGCGCTCGGCATGATGATGATGCCGCCGGTGATGGTGTCGCTGCCCTTCAAGCTCCTGCTGTTCGTCCTCGTGGACGGCTGGGGGCTGGTCATCACATCCGTCGTCTCGAGCTACCAGTAGGCGCCATGACCGACACCACCGTCATCAACATCGCCCTCCAGACCATGCTGGTCGCGCTCAAGCTGTCCGCGCCCATCCTGGTGACCTCCCTGGTCATCGGCTTCACGATCTCGCTGTTCCAGTCGATGACCCAGATCCAGGAGTTCACCCTCGCGTTCGTCCCCAAGCTGGTCGGCGTGGGCGTGGCCCTGCTGGTCTCCGGCAGCTGGATGCTGCAGACCCTCATCGACTTCACCCGCGACCTGTTCGCGATGATCCCCACCCTGCTCGGCTGAGACGGGCCGCGGCATGACCCTGACCGTGGCGGGTGAGCCGCTGCTGGCCTACCTGCTGGCGTCGGTGCGCATCATCGCCTGGCTCGCCGTGGTGCCGCCGTTCGCCGGCCGCTCCGTGCCGACCGCCGCCAAGGTGGTCCTCTCGCTCGGCCTGGCCTTCGCGGTGGTCCCGTCGGTGCGCGGCGGCAGCATCCCCACCGGCACCGTCGAGCTGCTGCTCGTCGTGCTGACCCAGGTCGTCGTGGGCACGGCCCTCGGCCTGGTGACCTACATCCTGCTCGCCGCCGTCGCGACGGCCGGCTCGCTCATCGACACCTTCGGCGGCTTCCAGCTGGCCCAGGGCTTCGACCCGCTGTCGATGAACATGAACACCGTCTTCGGCAAGATGCACCAGATGCTCGCGGTGATGATCCTCTTCGCCACGGGCGGCCACCTGATGGTGCTCGGCGGGCTGCTGCGCACCTTCGCCCTGCTGCCGATCGGCGAGACCCCGGAGCTGGACGGGGCCTCCCACGTGCTCGTCACCGCGTTCGGGATGTTCTTCGTGACGGCCGTGCAGATCGCGCTGCCGCTGATCGCAGTGCTCTTCGTCGCCGACCTCGCCCTTGCCCTGCTGACCAAGGTCGCCCCGCACCTCAACGCCATCAACGTGATGTTCCCGGCCAAGATCGGCCTGGTCCTGATGCTGCTCGGCATGTCGTTCCCGGTGCTCCCCGAGGCGGTCAGCCACCTCGTCGAGCTGGCCAACGAGGCGCAGGCCTCGCTCCTGGGCGGGGGGTGATCCCCGGTGTCCGACGAGAAGACCGAGAAACCCACAGCCAAGAAGCGCAGGGAGTCGCGCAAGGAGGGCCAGGTCCCGCGCACCCAGGAGCTGGGCGGGTGGGCCACCCTCCTGCTGCTCGGGATGGTCCTGCCGCCCCTGCTCGGGCGTGAGCTGACCGCGCTGGCCGAGCTGATGCGCCAGTGCTTCAGCATGCAGGGCCAGGTCGAGGTCGCGGACGCGATGCTCCTGCTCGGCCGCGGCGCGCGCCACGTCGTGGTCACCCTGGTCGTCCTCGGCACCGCCGTGATGATCGTCGGCGTGGCGTCGGCGCTGGCCCAGGGCGGCTTCTTCCTGGCCACCAAGAGCGTCAAGCCGTCGCTCAAGAAGCTCAACCTGCTGCAGGGCTTCAAGCGCGCCTTCGGTGCGCACGCGCTGTGGGAGGGGGCCAAGATGCTCATCAAGAGCTCGGTGGTCGGCTTCGTCGCCTACGGCGCGGTCACGGCGCTGATGCCGCTCATCGGTGGCCTGGTGCCCATCTCCGCGGTGCTCGAGGTGGTCCGCGACCAGGTGCTGGCGCTGGTGCGCAACGTCGCGCTCGCCGGCCTGGTGATGGCCGGGTTCGACTACGTGATGGTGCGCCGCCGCATGGGCAAGCAGACCCGGATGAGCAAGCACGAGGTCAAGCAGGAGCACAAGCAGAGCGAGGGCGACCCGCAGCTCAAGGGTGCGATCCGCTCGCGCCAGCTCGCCGCGGCACGCAACCGGATGATGTCCGACGTGCCGACCGCCGACGTGGTGCTGGTCAACCCGACCCACATCGCGGTGGCCCTGCGCTACGACGCCGAGCGCGGTGCCCCTCGGGTCGTGGCCCGCGGCGCCGGTGTGGTCGCGCAGAAGATCCGCGAGCAGGCCAGCGAGCACGGCGTCCCGCTCGTGCGCGACGTCCCGCTGGCGCGTGCCCTGCACAGCTCGACCGTCGTCGGGCAGGAGATCCCGGCCGAGCTGTTCGCCGCCGTCGCGCAGGTCCTGGCGTTCGTCATCTCGCGCCGCAGCCACGGTGGCGTGGGCGGCGAGCACCGCAGCCCGCGCAGCGAGAGCGAGCTGCCGCCGGTGCCCGTCGCGGGTCGCCGACGGCGTACGCCGGCACAGCCCGCCGTGAACTCCTCAGGTGTGCTCGTCGCGAGCCGATCAGGAGCCTGACGCCAGGATGGCGTCTCCCGGTGCCACGGAGGGCGCCCCTGTCCGGCGACCGTCCGGCAACCCCTCCGAAAGGCACCACGTGGCCCCGAAGCGACTGATCCAGCTGGGAGTCCCGGCCGGCATCGTGCTCATCGTCGTGATGCTCGTCGTGCCGCTGCCGGCGGTCGTGCTCGACATGCTCATCGCCTTCAACATCACCAGCGCGCTGCTCGTGCTGCTGGTCGCGATGTTCGTGCACCGGCCCCTCGACTTCGCCGCCTTCCCGGCCGTCGTGCTCGTGCTCACCCTCTTCCGGCTCGCGCTCAACGTCAGCGCCACGCGTCTGGTGCTCCTCGACGGCTTCGCCGGCAAGGTCATCGACACCTTCGGCCACTTCGTGGTCGGCGGCTCGCTCATCGTGGGCCTCATCGTCTTCGCGATCCTGCTCGTCATCCAGTTCGTGGTGATCACCAAGGGCGCCGAGCGGGTCGCCGAGGTCGGCGCCCGCTTCACCCTCGACGCGATGCCCGGCAAGCAGATGGCGATCGACGCCGACCTCAACTCGGGGCTCATCGACGAGGACGAGGCCCGCCAGCGCCGCCACGACGTGCACGCCGAGGCCGACTTCTACGGCGCGATGGACGGTGCCTCGAAGTTCGTCAAGGGCGACGCGATCGCCGCCATCATCATCACGATGGTCAACCTCATCGGTGGCTTCGCGGTCGGCATGGCGCAGCGTGGGCTGTCCTTCGGCGACGCCGTCACGACCTACAGCCTGCTGTCGGTCGGCGACGGCCTGGTCTCCCAGATCCCCGCGCTCCTGCTCTCGACCGCGACGGGCCTCATCGTCACCCGCAACACCGGTGACTCCGACATGGGCTCCGACATCATCCGCCAGCTCACCAGCAACAAGCTGCCGCTGCAGATCGCCGGGTTCGGGGCGCTGGCGATCTGCCTGATCCCCGGCCTGCCCAAGATCCCCTTCATCACCGCCGGCGGGATCATGCTGCTCGCCTCGAGCCGGGTGCGGGTGCCGGTCGACGACGGTCCCGGCCCGATCCTGGAGCAGGCGCTGGCCGCGCCGCCCGACACCCCGGAGCTGCTCGCAGCGGAGATCCAGGTCGACCCGCTCGGCCTCGAGCTCTCGCCCGACATCATCGACCTCGTCGACACCTCCAGCGGCGGCGACCTGCTCGACCGGGTCAAGGCGCTGCGGCGCAAGATCGCCGGCGAGCTCGGCATCATCGTTCCGCCGGTCCGCACCCGCGACAACATCGACCTGCCGACCGGCACCTACGCCATCAAGCTCTTCGGCATCGAGGTCGCCCGCGGCGAGGCCCCGCGCGGCACCGCGCTCGCCATCGGCGACAACCTCACCGCGATCCCGGGCCAGCCGACGCGCGAGCCCGTCTTCGGCCTCGAGGCCTCCTGGATCCCCGCCGAGCTGCGCGTGCAGGCCGAGCTCAACGGCGCGACCGTCGTGGACCGCTCCTCGGTGATCACGACCCACCTCGCCGAGGTCGTCGGCCAGCACGCCGCCCGGCTGCTGGGTCGCGAGGACGTCAAGATGCTCACCGAGCTGGTCCGCCGCAGCCACCCCGTCGTGGTCGAGGAGCTCACCCCCGCCCAGCTCAGCCTGGGCGAGGTGCAGCGGGTGCTGCAGGGCCTGCTCGTGGAAGGCGTCGCGGTGCGCGACCTCGTCCGGATCTTCGAGGCGCTCTCGCTCAAGGCCCAGGTCACCAAGGACCCCGACACCCTCGTCGAGGCGGCGCGGGCCTCCCTCGGGCCGGCCATCGTGGCGCCCCACCTCGTCGACGGCGCGGTCCACGTCATCAGCTTCGAGCCGATGCTCGAGCAGCGGATGCTCGAGGCCGTGCGGGCGGGCGACCAGGGCAACGTCGTGGCCCTCGACCCGCTCACCGGCCAGAGCGTCATCGGTGAGCTCTCCGACCTGCGGACCGCCGCCGAGGAGCGCGGGCTGCGCCCGGTCGTGGTGTGCGCGCCCCAGCTGCGCGCCGCCGTGCGCCGGATGGTGGCCCCCGTCCTCACCACCACACCCGTGCTGTCCTACACCGAGCTCTCCGGTGCGGGATCGGTCCGCTCCGTCGGCACCGTCAGCGGCGCCCGGATCGCGGTGTCGGCATGAGGCCCGTGTCCGGCGTCATGCTCGCCGTCGCAGCAGCGCTCACCTCGCCGGCCCTGGCCGGTGCCGTCATGGGGTCGGTACCGGTCGAGGTGGCGCTGGTGCGCTACCTGGTGGTCGCGGGGGTGTGCTGGCTGCTGCTGACCTTCGCCTCGGACTGGCTGTGGTCGCCCGCCACGGACGACGCGGCGGCGGTTCAGGGCGCGCCGGTGGCCCTCACGGTCGAGGACGACTCCGCGGACCGGCCCCCGGCGCCCTGAGCCTCCAGCGGGACCCGCCACCGCAGGACGGTGCCGCGCGGCTCCGCCGGCGTGACGACCAGCTCACCGCCGAGCTCCTCGGCGCGCGAGCGGGCGTTGCGCAGCCCGCTGAGGGCGACCTCGCCCTCCGGCATCCCGCGGCCGTCGTCGACGACCTGCAGGGTGAACCACCCCGCCTCCACCGAGACGTCGACCTCGCAGCGTCCCGCGCCGGCGTGCCGGGCACAGTTCGACAGCAGCTCGCGCAGCACGACGGTCGCCGGGTCGGAGAGGTCCTGCCCGACCAGCGAGTCGACCGCGCCCCAGGACCGGACGACCGGCGAGAAGCCCAGCGCCGACTCGTACTCCCGCGCCAGGGCCAGCACGTCGCTGCGCAGCGACGCCGACCGTCCGCGCTCGAGCTCGAAGATGGTGCCCCGGATCTCGCGGATCGAGTCGCCGATCTCGCGGATCGCCTCGTCGACGTGCTCGCCGTCGCCCGTCCCCTGCCGCGCGGCGCGGGCGCCGGCGCGCAGCCGGAGGGCGGTGGCGTAGAGGCGCTGGATGACCACGTCGTGCAGGTCGCGCGCGATCCGGTCGCGGTCGGCGGCGAGCACCGCGTGCTGGCGCCCCTGCTGCAGGGCGCCGTGGTCGATCACCAGCGCCCCGTGGCGCACGAAGGAGACGAGCAGGTCGCGCTCGTCCGGCGTCGGACGGCCGCGCGCGGGGTCGAGCAGCAGGACCACCACCGCGGCGACGGCGTGGTCGGCGCTCAGCGGGATGCCCCACGCCGGCCGCCCGTCCAGCCGGACGACGAACTCGCGTCCGTCGTCCTGCGCGCGGCGCACCGGGTCGGCGAGGTCGGCGAGCAGGGCGTCGAGGCCGTCGTCGACGTCGCCGGCAGCGGCGGAGACGTCCACGCCCTGCGACGTGGCAGTGAGGACCACCGCGGTCCGTGCCCGCGCGATCCGCAGGGCTCCCTCGGCGACGTGGGCGATGGTCTCGTGGAGCAGGAAGGGCGGGCGCACCGACTGGTCGACGGCAGCGGAGAGCTCCGCGGCCTCCCGTCGGCGCTCGTTGAGGTGGTAGCTCAGGGCGTTGCGCACCGCCACGCCGGTGACCGTGCCGAGCACGGAGATGCTCTCCACGGCGTCGTCGGCGAACGCGCCCTCCGGCGGCTCGAGCAGGAGCAGGTCGGCGAAGAGCCGTCCCCCGACCACCACCGGGACGCGCAGCACCTCCGCGCCGTCCGCCGGGTCGCGCAGCCGCGCCACGTCGTGCTCGGGGCGCTCGCCCGGCGCACCCTGAAGCCCGGCGTCGCCCAGGCGCTCGCGCAGCTCGCGCGCAGCCGCCCGGTCCGTGCCGCGCACGCTCAGGCGCGGCTCGTCGTCACCGCCGCCGACGTCGAGCCGCTCGCCGGCCGGGTGCTCGTCGACGACCGCGACGACCACGGCACCCGCGCCCGTGCGCTCCGCACCGATCGCGGACGCCCGCTCCAGGACCGTCTCGACGTCGAGCACCGAGACCACCGCCAGGAGGTCGCCCCTCCGCAGCTCCGGAGCACCCGAGAACACCATCCCGCACATTCAACCAGCAGCCCGGCGGCCGATGGGGCGGCGCCGGCCGCGCGCGCGTGGGGCGGTGTGTGAGGGGGGTTCGAGGTGCTGGGAATCCGCCTCACGCACCGCTGGTGGGCGTGGCGTACGCCGGCGGGCGGGTGGCGGTGTGTGAGGGGGATTCGACGTGCCGGGAATCCTCCTCACGCACCGCTCTGGGCGTACGCCGCGGCGGCGGTCAGGCGTGGCTGATGGTGACCGCGAGCCCGAGGAGGTGCTCGAGGCGGGCGAGCTCGGAGTCGAGGAACTCGGGCCCTCCGCGGCGGCCCATCAGCACGACGTCGTCGCCGAGGGGCGCGGCGCACTCGACGTAGGTGTCGTCGCCCGGGAGGCGGACGGGGGTGCGGACGCTGCCGATGTCGAAGGAGTCGGGGGCCGCGTCGGTCGCGTGCACGACCGTCGCACCGTCGGCTCCGGGGCGCACCCGCGCGGCCCAGTCGACGCGGAAGGCGATCGGCAGCAGGTCGACCAGCCGGTCGCGCGCGGTCGCCGGGTCCTCGGTGAGGGCCTCGACGACCTCGAGGTCGAGGAACAGGTTGCCGCCGGCGGCGTAGCGGTTGATCCACAGCACGCTGACCCCGTCGAGGGTGCTGCACGCGGAGACGACCGAGTCGGGCATCGTCGAGCTCGGGATCTCCAGGAGCACGTCGTCGACGGCGAACCCGTCGCGCTTCTCCACGATCTCGATGGCCTCGATGTCGCCGCCGGCCTCACCGATCGCGCTCGCGACGCGGCCCAGCGACCCGGGGACATCGGGCAGCTCGACACGCATCAGGTACGGCATGGAAGGAGGCTATCGGCTCCGTGTGTCACCGACGTTTCGCCGCGGCGCGGCGGGACGCACCGCTCAGGGCGCGGCTGCGAGGCGGACGGCGAGCCCGCTCGCGCGCTGCACGCGTCGCCCGATCGCGGCCCGGACGGCGGCCTCGGACCCGACCACCCGCACGCGGGACCGGGCCCGGGTGACCGCGGTGTAGAACAGCTCGCGCGAGAGCAGCCGGGAGTCCTCGTCGGGCAGCAGGACGGTCACCACGTCGGCCTGCGAGCCCTGCGACTTGTGAATCGTCAGCGCGTGCATCGTCTCCACGTCGCCGAGCCGTGAGGGGGCCAGGTCGCGGGGCCCGTCGCTGGCCGCGATCACCGCGCGCGGTCCGGCCGGGGTGGCGACGACGACGCCGCTGTCGCCGTTGTAGACGCCGAGCTGGTGGTCGTTGGCCGTGACGAGGAGGGGACGGCCGACGTAGGCGCGCTCGTGGAGCGGGTCGCCGGTCTCGGTCGTCAGCCAGTGCTCGATGCGCCGGTTCCAGTGGCGTACGCCGTAGGGGCCGTCGCGGTGCGCGCACAGGAGCCGGTGGTGGTCGAGGGCGCGCAGCGCACCGGCGACGTCGCCCCGCTCCGCGGCGTCGCGCACCGCCAGCGCCGCGGCGAGCGCGGTCGTGCGGATGCGGGGTGCCGGGTCGGGCTCGTCGACCCACTCGACGGCGTCGTGGCCGGCCGTGAGCACCGCCATCGCCCCGTCGGCGTCACCGGTGCGCAGGCACTCGGCCAGCGTGCCGATCTGCTCGCCGAAGCGGTGGGTGGTGCGCAGCTCGGCGACGGGGGAGTCGGGGCGCCCGGCGAACCCGCGCACCACGTCGCTGAGCACCGCGCCGGCCTCGACCGACGACAGCTGATGGGGGTCGCCCACCAGGACCAGCCGGGCGTCGGGCCGCACCGCCTCGAGCAGCCGGGCGGTCTGGGTCAGCGACATCATCGAGGACTCGTCGACCACCACCACGTCGTGGGGCAGCCGGTTCCCGCGGTGGTGGCGGAAGCGGGTGGAGTTGCCCGGGTCGGGACGCAGCAGGCGGTGGAGGGTGGACGCGGTGACGCCGGTCAGCCGCGCCCGGTCGGCCTCGTCGAAGGCCTCGGCCTCCTGGTGGACCGACTGCTGGAGGCGGGCGGCGGCCTTGCCCGTCGGGGCCGCGAGCGCGATCCGCAGCCCGTCGGGGTGCTGGTCGAGGAGCCCCACCAGCAGGCTGGCCACCGTGGTGGTCTTGCCGGTGCCGGGCCCGCCGGTGAGCACGGTCGTCCAGCGGCTCGCGGCCGACGAGCAGGCGGCCACCTGCTCGTCGTACGTCGTGCCGGGCCTCGCCTGCTGCATCGCCGCCACCACCCGCCGCATGGACGCGGCCATCAGGTCGGCGTCGTGGGGAGGGTCGGCGGCCGCCCGCGCGAGCAGGTCGTCGACGACCTGCGTCTCCTGCTCGTGGTAGCGGTCGAGGTAGAGCAGGTCGTTGTCCCAGCGGACCAGGCCCTGGGCCACCAGCGGACTGGCCGCCACGGCCTCGGCCCACGCACCCGCCTCGGGCCAGGGCAGGTCCGCGGGGTCGGCGACCGTCGACAGGTCGAGGCACACCGATCCGCCGCGCACCGCCCGCACCGCCAGGGCGACCGCGAGCAGCACGCGCTCGTCGGCCTCGCCACCGAGCCGACCGAGCGCGCCCGCCACGTGGACGTCGGCGCTGGTCAGCACGCCGGCGAGGTTGAGCTCGCGCAGCAGCCCCGTCGCGCCGAGCGCCAGCCGCGCGTCGGTGGCGTCGACCGGCTCGAAGACGTCGCTCACCGGGCCACCTCCGCCGGGCGGGCCACACCGTCGAGCAGGTCGGACAGCGCGGTCACCAGCGCGACCGGCGGCTGCCAGGAGAAGACGCCGCACGGCCGGTCGCCGACCACCGGCGTCGCGGGACCGCACATGCCGCGGAGGTAGAGGTAGAGCACGCCGCCGAGGTGCTCGCGGGGGTCGTAGTCCGGCAGGCGCCAGCGGAGGTAGCGGTGCAGGACGACCGTGTAGAGCAGTGCCTGGAGGGGGTAGTCGGAGTGGCCCATCGCCTCGTCGAGCACCTCCGGTCGGTAGTCCCAGGCCGTGGCGGGCAGCGCGCGGTCGCCGAGCCAGTTGGTCTTGTAGTCGATGGTGAGGAACCGGGTCCGTCCGGCGACCGGCACGCGGACCACGACGTCGATCGAGCCGGTGAGGTAGCCCAGCAGACGCTGCGCGGCCAGGTCGGGATCGGCGTCGAGGGTGTCGGCGTAGGCCAGCAGCGGGTCGCCGTCGGGCAGGTGCGAGCGCAGCAGCGGTGCCAGGTCGCCGAGCACGACCTCGGCGGCCTCGCGCCCGGCCAGGTCGCCGCCGGCGAGGGGGATCTCGAAGTCGAGCTCGCGGAGCCGGTCGGCCAGGTGCACCTCGCGCAGGGTCGACCCGCCGGACAGCGGTCCGAGCGGGGAGTCGCAGACCGCGACCAGCGCGTCGGCCAGCGCCTCTGCGTCGACCTCGACCGCCCACCACGCCCGGTGCTCCTCGATCAGGGCGAGCAGCTCGGCACGCAGGTCGGGCGCGGCCGGGTCGGCGTGCTCGAGCACCTCGTGGACGAGGGAGCCGAAGGCGGCGCCGACGGGAAGGTCGGCCATGGGGGAGGGGACGGCCGTCAGGGCCACGTCGGCCTCGGGGACCGGGAGGTCCTCGCCCCACGCGGTGGGCTCGGCGTCGTCGAGGTCGGGCGCGTCGTCGGGCTCGGAGAGCACCCGGTCGGGAGCGCCCGCGTGCGGAGCCCCGGCCGCGGAGAGCGAGGAGTAGGACGTACGTCGCCAGCTCGTGTCGACGCCGCGGGTGAAGGTGCGCGCGGCCATGGGCGGCAGGTCGCGGTCGATCGGGGTCGTGTCGACCTGGCCCGGGACGGCCAGCTCGGGCTGGGGACCGCCGGCGGTCCGCCAGCGCCCGAGGATCTCCACCACCTCCTCGTCGCCCGGGACCGGCTGGTCGTCGTGGACGCGGGGGTGTCCCGGCGCCCGGCCGAACAGCATGCGGTGCAGAGGTGCGGGGTTGGTGTTGTTGGCGGTCGGGCAGTACCAGGCGACGACCTGCGACCGGGCGCGGGTCAGCGCGACGTAGAGCAGCCGCAGCGACTCGCCGGCGTCCTCGTGACGGCTGGCTGCGACGGCCGCGTCGCGCCAGCGGCTGCGACCGCCGACGTCGCGGCAGCGCTCGCCGTCGGCGTCGTGGAACAGCGGGACGTCCTCGTCGCGCACCCAGCGGTCCCACAGCGTCGGGAGGTAGACGACGGGGTACTCGAGGCCCTTGCTCCCGTGGATGGTCACCAGCTGCACGGCGGCCGCGTCGGAGTCGAGGCGGCGGGTCCGCTCGGAGGCGACCTCGACCTTGTCGTCGGCGACCTGCATGCGCAGCCAGCCCAGCAGCCCGACCACGCCGAGCCGCTCGTCGACGGTCACCCGGTGCAGGGCCTCGCCGATGTGGCGCAGGTCGGTGAGGGTGCGCTCACCACCGACGCGTCCGAGCACCCGCGCGGTGAGGCCGCCGAGGACGGCGATCTCGAGCACCGCGGCGACGCCGCGGGCGGCGAAGACGTCGGCGAGGCGACGCACCTGCTCGCTGAGCTCGTCGGTCGGGTCGTGCGGGCCCTGCAGCTCCTCGGCCGTGCGGCCGAAGAAGTCGGTCAGCGCCGCGGCCCGCACGCGGTCCGCGCGGTGGGGCTGCTCGAGCGCCTCGAGCAGGGTCAGCCACTGGGTGGCGGCCGCGGTGCGGAAGACGGACCCCCCGGCGTTGAGCACGGCCGGCACGCCGACGGCGGCGAGGGCCTCCTGTGCGGCCAGCAGGTCGGCGCGCCGGGCGGCCAGCACGGCGACGTCGCGGGGCTCGACCGGTCGGCGTGCACCCTCGGGGCCGACCTCCGCACCGCTGGTGAGCAGCCGCTTCACGTCGGCCGCGAGGTCGGTGAGGACGTGCGCGCGCCAGTCGGCGATGCGGGGCTTGCGGCGCCCGAGCTCCTCGTGGCGCACCACCCGCAGCCGGAACGGCGGCCCGGCGCCCTCGAGCCGCGAACCGGCGTGGTGGGCGGTGACGTGGTGGACGGTGATCCGCTCGTCGCCGAGCGCGGCGTCGCCGAGCAGCACCTGGAGGGAGTCGAGCAGCGGCTGGTCGGCGCGCCAGCTCACGCCCAGCGTCTGGCGGGTAGTGGCCTGCTCGGCGGCCTCGAGGTAGGTCACGATGTCGCCACCGCGGAAGGCGTAGATGGCCTGCTTGGGGTCGCCGATGAGCACCAGGGTGGCGACGCCGTGGAAGGCCCGCTCGAAGACCTGCCACTGCACGGGGTCGGTGTCCTGGAACTCGTCGATCAGCGCGACCTTCCAGCGCTGCTGCATCCGGGTGCGGGCGGGCGAGTCGGCAGGCTCGAGGGCGTCGGCGAGCTGTCCCAGCAGGTCGTCGTAGGACAGCACGCCGAGGCGACGCTTGCGGCGCTCGACCTCGGCCAGCACGTCGCACGCGAAGCGCACCCGAGTCGCTGCGTCGCCGTCGGGGTCGTCGGTGAGCGCCTCCTGCGGCGCGACCCGGGCTCGCGGGTCGCCGACCACGGCGCGGGCGATCTGGCCCGCCTCCTCCCGCGACCACGGCGCGCGGGGGAGCCGGGCGAAGGCCTTGAGGTAGAGGTCGTCGGTGACCTCGTCGGTGAGCTGCTCGAGGTCCTCGACGAGGGTCGCGCCGGTGTCGGTGTCGCCGGCGACGCCGAGGCTGCGCAGGACGAGCTGGCAGAACTGGTGGATGGTGGCGATCGTCGCGGCGTCGAACGACGTCAGCGCCACGGTCAGCCGCGCCCGCCGGGCCGCGCGCACCTCCTCGTCGGCGTCGAGGAGCCACCCGTGCAGCTGGTCGTCGGGGTCGGCCTGGGCCGGGTCGGCGAGCACGGCGGCGGCGTCGTCGAGCTGGCGGCGCACCCGGTCGCGCAGCTCCTGGCTGGCGGCGCGGGTGAAGGTGACGACCAGCAGCTCGTCGAGGGTGGCGGCGCCCTCGGCGAGGTAGCGGGTCACCAGCGCCGCGATCGTCCAGGTCTTGCCGGTGCCGGCGCTGGCCTCGAGCAGGGTCGTGCCGGTCGGCAGCGGGCCGCGCACGTCGAAGGTCTCCATCGGTGTCACCTCAGATCCCCCGCACCAGCTCGAGGTCGAGCAGCGGGGTCCACACGCGCAGGGCGTAGTGGCCCAGGCGGTGGGGCGCCGGGCCCTCCTCGCCGGGCAGCAGCGGCGCGGCCAGCAGGTCGTAGGGGGCGGCCTCGCCCCACGCGCGGACGTGCCACTGGTCGACGTCCTCCTTGGGGAAGCCCGAGTCGTCGAAGCGGGGCGTCACCCACTCGGCGCGGGCCTTGGCGTCGGGGTCGGTCTGGCCGCCGCCGCCGGCGCGCTCGCCGATCCGGTGCTCCTCGGCGAACGCCAGGCTGGTGCGGACCGGGAGCGGCAACGGCTCGCGCTGCCCGCGCTCCATCACCTCGACGAGGTCGCGCAGGTGGGCGCGGGCCTGGTCGTCGGGCATCGGCGAGACGAGCGCACGCCGGCCCGAGCGTCCCCACCGGCCGATGGTGTGCGCGGTCCAGTTCTCGTCGGGGTGGCCCGCCGCGAGCGCGAGCGCGTCGAGCCAGGCCGCGAGCCGGTGCTTGGCGGCGAGCGTGGAGTAGGAGACGGAGAGCAGGTTGTTGCCGAACACCCCGCCCACGGTGCCGGTGAGCCGGCGGTCGCCGAGGTCGATGTCGACGTCGAGCGTGCGCGCCGGGCCGGTGCGCAGGGGCAGCGCGGCCTCGACCAGCGGGCGCACCTTGCCGACGATGTCGGTGAGCATCGCCGCGCCGAGGTCCTCCGGCGGCAGGAGGCCACGCAGCTGCTCGGCGAGCATCGCGGCCTGGGGGTCACCCCCGGCGAGGACGTCGCGGACCAGGCGGTCGCCGACGTCCCAGCGCTCCAGCCCGTCGAGGGTGATCGGGACGGCGTCCTTGGTCTCCTCGACGTCGTAGGGGGTGCTCACGCGGAGCCGGTGGCGCAGGAACCCGCGCACCGGGTGGGCGAAGAAGTCGTGGAGGTCGCCCAGCGACACCTCCGTCGCGAGCTCCGGCGTCGGCAGCGGGCCCGGCACCAGCGACCGCGGCGCCTGCTGCGGCGACCGCGCGGACCGGGCGCCCGCCAGGGCGCTGCGGTCGAAGGAGAAGGGGCGAGGGTCGTCGCGAACCAGGGCGCCGGCCACGAGGTTGGCCTCGTCGAAGGGCTGGAGCGGGTGGTGGACGACGACGTCGTCACGCACCGGGGCGCTGCTCGTGCGGTCGAGGGCGTCGAGCAGCTCGCCGAGCGGGACCGCGGGCGGGCGGTCGTCGTTGGTGTGCTCGCCCCGGCCGGCGTAGGTCACCACGAGGGTCTCGGTCGCCGCGCCGATCGCGTCGAGCAGCAGCTGCCGGTCCTCGGAGCGGATGTCGCGCTCACCGGTCATCGGCCGGCGGGCCAGGACGTCGTCGCCGTCGACCGACTCCAGGCGCGGGAAGACCCCGTCGTCGAGCCCGACCAGGCACACCACGCGGTGGGGGACCGAGCGCATCGGCACCATCGTGCACACGGTCAGCGTGCCGGTGCGGAAGTTGCTGCGCGTGGGGCGCCCGCGCAGGCGGTGGCGCAGCAGCGCGCGCACGTCGGCGTGGCGCAGGCGGGTCTCGTGGTCGCCGACGCCGGCGCTGATGCGGGCCAGCTCGCGGTCGAACTGCGCGACCCGCCAGGCGTCGTCGGAGCTGCTGGCGGTGAGGCCGTGGACCGCGGCACCGAGGGCGCGCGTCCAGTCGGCGACCGACCCGGCCTCCCCCGCGGCGCGGACGAAGGAGTGCAGCCGGTCGACCATCTCCACGAAGCTGCCGACGAGCTCGAGGTGGCCGTCGCCGACGTCGTCGAGCGGGAGCGTCGCGCGGACCGAGCGGTGGCCCTCGCCGGACATGGCGGCGCCGAGCAGGACCCGCTGCAGGCCGCCGAGCCAGGTGTTGGCGTCGAGGTCGAGGCCGAACGACGCGCGGTGCTCGCGGTCGTAGCCCCAGCGGATCGCCGCCTGGTCGACCCAGCGGGTCATCCGCTCGAGGTGGTCGTCGGTGAAGCCGAAGCGCACCCGCACGGGCTCGGACGCGGCCAGGTCGAGGACGGCGGTGGCGCTCATCCGTCCGGCGGCGAGCTCGACCAGGTCGGCCGCCACGCCGAGCAGCGGGTTGGTCGCGCCGGGGGAGCGGTCGGCCAGGCGGACGCGCAGGCGGTGCGCGGGGTGGCCGGCGGCCTCGTCGGCGACGTCGGCGAGGCCGAAGCCCGCCGAGATCAGCGGGGCGTAGGTCTCGATGTCGGGACACATGACGAGGATGTCGCGGGGCTCGAGACTCGGGTCGTCCTCGAGCAGGCCGACCAGCACCTCGCGCAGCACGTCGACCTGGCGGGCGGTGCCGTGGCAGGCGTGCACCTGCACGGAGCGGTCGCCGGTGCCGCGCACCCGGGAGGCGAGCGTCGCCGCGTCGGCGACGCGGTCGGCGCGCAGGTCGGACTGCAGCCAGCCCAGCAGCGTGTGGGGCGCCGGGCCGGGGGCGTGCTCGTGGCGCGCGTCGAGGCCGCCGAGGGTGCGGCGCAGCTCGCGTGCGTCGCGACCCAGCGACGCGAGGAGCGGGTGGTGCACGAGGGCGGCCGAGTCGTCGTCGGCGCGCGGCACCGGCCCGGTGGACGCCGTCGGCGCGAGCTCCTCCCACAGCGTCGTCGAGGGCTGGGGGAGCCAGAGGTGGACCTCGCGGTGCTCTCCCAGCGCTCGCAGCAGCTCGACCTCGGTGACCGGCAGGCGCGTGTGCCCGAAGAGCGACAGCCGCCCGGGCAGCTCGAGCCCCTCGCCGCCGGCGCGCAGGCGCTCGAGGGTCGTCGCGTGGCGCACGTCGGGGGCGGGGGCCTCGACCCGGTCGACGAGGCGGCGCCACAGCTCTGCCTGCCACCGCAGGTCGGCGGCGAGGGCGCCGCCCGCGCCGTCGGTGTCGTGGCCCGCGGCCCAGTCGCGCACGAGCTGCGGGCGCTGCGTGGCGTAGGAGGCGAAAAGCCCCGCGAGCCGTCGCGACACCGCGTAGCGCCTCGCCGAGCGCTCGTCGCCCGGGTCGCCCTGGCCGAGGTGCCGGGAGAGGTCGGCGAATCCGGGTGCGCCCATCACGTCGTCGATGACGCCGAGCAGGGGCCACGCCAGGCTGTCGGGGCTCCACGGGTCGTCGGCGTCGCGCCCGAGCAGCATCGCGACGAGGGAGTGGGGCGAGAGGAAGTCGACGCCCGCGCAGACGCCGTCACCGCCTCGCGGCCCCACCCCGAGACGGTGGGACAGGCGCTGGGTGAGCCAGCGCTCCACGCCCCGGGCCGGCACCACCACGACCTCGCGCGCGAACGCGTCGGCGAGGGGCTCGGCCAGCAGGCCGGCCAGCCCCTCGGCGAGCGCGTCGGTGCGCTCGGCGATGTGGAGGTGGAGGGTCACGCCGCCACCCTATGAGCGGCGACCGACAGGTGGGCCGGAGCGGTCAGCGCAGGAGGGTGAAGACCACCAGCATCGCGCCGAGGGCGAGGAAGATCCCGACCAGCGCACCGGCGACCATCAAGCCACGTCCGTGCTGGTCGGTGGGGTCGATGTCGTCGGGATCGGGGTGGGGCGCCATGCCCGTGCCGTACCCGTCCCGGGCCCGCTCATGCACCCGGTGCCGGGCACCGGGGTGGACCCCCGCCGCGCAGGAGGGGGGCAGACGCGGCGCGGCGGGGGTCGACTCAGCTCCGCGGCAGGGGGCGCGGAGCGGGGGCGGCGTCGCCGCCCTGGTCGAGCGCGGGCGGCACGGGGGCGGCCGCGGGGCGCTCGATCTCGTCGGCGCGCTGCGCGTCCAGGCGCCAGATGACGGCGCACCCCACGATCGCGACGATGATGGCCATGGTGCTGATGAAGATCATGCTGCCCATGAGGACCTCCCGGTGTTGGGCTGAGGCGAAAACCTCTACAATCATGTATAAGTTATTTCCGCACTCCTGACAAGGGGTGGGGACGAGGAGGAACGGCGGATGTCGGTCGCGGACGACGGCTTCAGCATCGGGGTGCTCGCGTCCCGCACCGGGGTGACGCCCACCCAGCTCCGCACCTGGGAGAACCGCTACGGCTTCCCCGCCGGGCAGCGCTCGGCCTCCGGGCACCGGCGCTTCTCCGACGCCGACGTCGAGCTGGTGCGCGAGGTCCTGGAGGTCCGCTCCTCCGGAGTGCCGCTGCAGGCCGCGATCGAGTCGGTCTCGCGGCGTCGCGACCACGGTGGCGTCGACTCGGTCCACGCCGCGCTCGTCGCGCAGTTCCCCGACCTCCGGCCGCAGCGCTTCGGGCGGCACGCGCTGGTCGCGGCGTCGTACGCCATCGAGGACGAGGCGCTGGCCCGCGCCGACCGACCGGTGGTGCTTGGCGCCTTCCAGCGCGGGCACAACTACGACAGGTCGCGCCACCGCTGGGACGAGCTGGCCCGCACGGCGTCGTGGGCGGCCGTGCTCGCCGACTTCGACGGCCAGCCGACCGGCCCCGCGGCCGACCCCGACGCCTCGCCGGCCCGCTGCCAGCTCCCGCTCGACTCACCCATGCGGCGCGAGTGGACGGTGGTCACGCTGACACCGGCGCGCGGGGCGGTGCTCTCGGCGTGGGAGGTCCCCTCGCGAGGTGGCGACGCCCGGACCTTCGAGGCCGTGGTCAGCACCCACCGGCCGGTGGTCCTCGCCGCCGCCCGGGCGCTGACGGGCGTCGCCGTCGCGGCGGGGGCACGGACGCCGCCCCAGGTGGAGCGGATGCTCGACGAGCACCTCCCGCAGCCGGCGGCGTCGGCGGTCGACTCCGACCGGATGTGGCTGCGCGCGCTGGCGCTCCTCGACCCCGAGGGCTGACCCGAGGCCGTCCGGGCGCACGGAAAGGGCCGGCCTGCATGTGCGTGACGTGCAGTGCCGGCCCGTTCCCGACCGCGTGCGGTCGAGGCCCCCGTGTCAGCCCTTGAAGGCGTCCTTGATCTTCTCGCCGGCCTGCTTGACGTTGGCGCCCATCTGGTCGCCCTTGCCCTCGGCCTCCATCTGCTCGTCGCCGGTGGCGCGACCAGTGGTCTCCTTGGCCTTGCCCTTGAGCTCGTCGCCCTTGTTGTCGAGCTTGTCGTCCAGGCCCATCGTGTGCTCCTTCGTGCGTCGTTGGTGCAGGGGTGGATCGGATCAGTGGTGGCGCAGCGCGTCGATCAGCTCGTCCTTGGTCATCGAGGAGCGGCCGTCGATGTCGAGCTCGGCCGCGCGACGGCGCAGCTCCTCGACCGTGCGGTCCTCGTAGGCCGAGGCCTCGCCGCCCCGCTCGCCGACCTGCGAGCGGCCCTGGGCCGCCGATGCGTTGGCGATGCGGGCGGCCTTCTCCTTGCTCGCACCGTCGTCACGCAGCGCCTCGTAGACGCCCGCGTCCTTGACGGAGGGTCCGGGGTCCTTCCGCTGCTGTGCCATTACTCCACCGTGCCACCGGGGTGGGCGGCACGCACCACCCGTCCGGGGGTGTGTGCCACCCGCGTCGGCGGTAGCGTCCCGCCATGACGGCAGGACGTGAGGACGAGACCCCGCAGGAGCGTGCGGACCGCAACTGGCTGGAGCTGCTCCAGGAGCTGCGGGTGAGCCAGACCGGGGTGCAGCTGCTCGCTGGGTTCCTGGCCACGTTGCCGTTCCAGTCGCGCTTCGGCGAGCTCGACGCCCTCGAGCGTGCCTGGTACGTCGGGCTGCTCGCGCTGGCCTTCACCACCGTCGGCGTGACCCTGGCGCCGGTCGCCATCCACCGCCGGGTCTTCCAGGACGACGTCAAGCCCGAGCTCGTGCAGGCGGGGCACCGGTTGACCCAGGTGGCGCTGTGGCTGATCGGGCTGCTCCTGGCCGGCATCACGTTCCTCGTCGTCGACGTCGTCTACGACCTCGTGGCCGGGGTGGTCGCCGCCGTGGTCGCGGCCGCGGTGCTCGTGGGCCTGCTGGTGGTGCTGCCGACCCGGGCGACGAGCGACCCGTCGACCGGGTGAGCGCCCTCCGCACGGGCGAGGACCCGCACCGACCGCGTGAGTTGGTCGGAGGTCCGACCTATGTTGGCTGCATGGCAGACACGAACCGCAGCACCAGCACCGTCACCAGCGGCTCCGACGCCCCCCTGACGGTCCCCGGACTCAGCACCACGACCGGTCACGCGGTCGCGGACGCCCTGCAGATGCGCGTCCACGCCCTCAACGACCTCCAGCTCACGCTCAAGCACGCGCACTGGAACGTCGTCGGTCCCCACTTCATCGGCGTCCACGAGATGCTCGACCCGCAGATCGACGGCGTGCGCGACATGGTCGACGTCCTCGCCGAGCGGATGTCGACGCTCGGCGTGCCGCCCAACGGCCTCCCGGGCGCGCTCGTCCAGGCCCGCACGTGGGACGACTACTCGCTCCACCGTGCCGACACCGCCGCGCACCTCGCGGCCCTCGAGGTCGTCTACACCGGCGTCATCGAGGACCACCGCAAGGCCATCGAGGCGGTGGGCGAGGATCCGGTCACCGAGGACATCCTGATCGGTCAGACCGCCGACCTCGAGCAGTTCCAGTGGTTCGTCCGCGCCCACCTCCAGGGGACCAGCGGGGCGCTCGTGTCCGACGGCGCCGACGGCGAGGTCGCGTCCGCGCAGGCCACGACCGGTGCGGCGGCCACCGCCGAGCGCTGAGCAGCAGCACCACCTGCACCCGCGAGCCCGGGCCGGAGACCTCTCCGGCCCGGGCTCGGCTGCGTCCGCACGGCCACTGGTCCAGTCCGCTCGAGCCGCAGCCACGCGTGGCGACCGTCACGCCAGATAACGAACTGGCAACGTCCGCGCGCGGGCCTTTACGTGACTACGGTCACTCCATATGTTGTGCCGAACAACATATGTACGACGGCTTGGCGCCCATGACCGGCCGACGTGCGATTGACATCGCTAGGAGGCGGTTCGCGTGAAGCGGAAGCACAATCTGGTCCTCGTCACCCTGCTCGGTGCGGCCATGAGCCTGACGGCTTGCGGCGGCGACGACAGCGGCGACTCTGGCAGCGACTCGGGCAGCGACAGCGGCTCGAAGGCTGGCAAGATCGGCGTCATCCTCCCCGACACCGAGTCCTCGGTGCGCTGGGAGAGCGCGGACCGCCCGGCCCTCGAGTCCGCGTTCAAGGAGGCGGGTGTCGAGTACGAGATCCAGAACGCCGAGGGCGACGCGGAGAAGATGACCACCATCGCCGACAGCATGATCGGCAGCGGCGTCACCGTCCTGGCCATCGTCAACCTCGACTCCGAGTCGGGCACCGCGATCCAGGAGAAGGCCAAGGCGCAGGGCGTGGCCACCATCGACTACGACCGCCTCACCCTCGGTGGCTCGGCGGAGTACTACGTCTCCTTCGACAACACCAAGGTCGGCGAGCTGCAGGGCCAGGGCCTCGCGGACTGCCTCGGTGAGAAGGACGCCAACATCGTCTACCTCAACGGCTCGCCCACCGACAACAACGCGACGCTGTTCGCCGAGGGCGCGCACAGCGTCCTCGACGAGATGAGCAGCTACAAGGTCGTCGGCGAGCAGGCCGTCCCGGACTGGGACAACGAGCAGGCTGCCACGATCTTCCAGCAGCTCTACACCGCGGCCGACGGCAAGGTCGACGGCGTCCTCGCGGCCAACGACGGGCTCGGCGGCGCCGCGATCAGCATCCTCGAGGGTGCCGGCCAGGCCGGCAAGGTCCCGGTCACCGGCCAGGACGCCACGGTCGAGGGCCTGCAGAACGTCCTCGCCGGCACGCAGTGCATGACGGTCTACAAGTCCGCCACGCAGGAGGCCGGTGCGCTCGCCGAGGTCGCGATCGCGCTCGCCAACGGTGACGAGGCCGAGACCACCGGCACGACGGTCGACTCCTCGGACGACAGCGAGGTCCCCTCGATCCTGCTCGACCCGCAGTCCATCACCAAGGACAACGTCGGCGACGTGATCGACGATGGCGGCCAGAAGGCTGAGGACGTGTGCACCGGCAAGTTCGCCGACCTGTGCACCAAGGCCGGCATCTCCTGATCCTGACCAGGACAGCCTGACCCCTCGCGGAAGCACGACGCCCGGGCCGGACCACTCGGCCCGGGCGTCGTTCTCCGTCCTCTCGCACAACAAATTCTGCTGATCGGAAGTGGCAACAATGGTTCAACCGCTGCTGGAGCTGCGCGGTGTCAACAAGAGCTTCGGCGTGGTGCACGTGCTGCACGACGTCGACTTCGCCGTCTACCCCGGACAGGTCACCGCCCTCGTCGGTGACAACGGCGCCGGCAAGTCGACGCTGGTGAAGATCATCGCCGGCATCTACGGCCGCGACAGCGGCGAGTACACCTTCGACGGCAAGCCGGTCGAGGTCCACGGACCGCGCGACGTGGCGGCCCTCGGCGTCGAGGTCGTCTACCAGGACCTCGCGCTCTGCGACAACCTCGACATCGTCGAGAACATGTTCCTCGGCCGCGAGGAGACCACCCGCTTCGGGCTCGACGAGGTCACCATGGAGACCCGGGCACGCGAGACGCTCGCCTCGCTGTCGGTGCGCACGGTGAAGTCCGTGCGCCAGAGCGTGGCCAGCCTGTCCGGCGGCCAGCGCCAGACCGTCGCCATCGCCAAGGCCGTCCTCTGGAACTCCAAGGTCGTCCTCCTCGACGAGCCGACCGCCGCCCTCGGCGTGGCCCAGACGCGCCAGGTGCTCGACCTGGTCCGCCGGCTGGCCGACCGCGGCCTCGGCGTCGTGCTGATCTCGCACAACATGGGCGACGTGCTCGAGGTCGCCGACCGCATCACCGCCCTCTACCTCGGACAGGTCGCCGCCGACGTCCCGGCCAAGGACGTCACCCACGGCCAGATCGTCGAGCTCATCACCGCCGGACGCTCCGGGGACCTCGGCATCGCCGACCCCGCGACCGCGACCGTCTGAGAAGGACCGGAGACTCCCCATGACTGCTTCCACCGACACCGCGTCCGCCCCGGCGGCGGGCGGCTTCGACAACGACAACCGTCAGGCCGGCGGCCTCGGCGACGCCGCTCGCGACTACGTGAACCGCCTGCGCGGCGGCGACATGGGCTCGCTGCCCGCCATCCTCGGGCTGGTCGTCCTCGTCGTCATCTTCGCCTCGCTCAACGACCGCTTCCTCACGACCTACAACCTGGCCAACCTGGTCGTGCAGGCCAGCTCGATCATGGTGCTCGCGATGGGCATCGTCTTCGTGCTGCTGCTCGGGGAGATCGACCTCTCCGCGGGCGTCGCGGGCGGCGCGTGCGCGACGATCACCGCCCTCATGCTCATCGACCACGACTGGAACTGGCTGCTCGCCACGCTCGCGGGCGTCGCGTTCGGTGCGGTGATCGGCCTGGTCATCGGCGCGCTGGTCTCGTTGCTCGGCATCCCGTCGTTCGTGGTGACCCTGGCGTTCCTCCTCGGCCTCCAGGCCGTGCCGCTGAAGCTCATCGGCTCGGGCGGCTCGCTCCGGTTCGACGACCCGGTGCTGCGTGGGCTGTCGATCAAGAACGTGCCGGCGACCGCCGGGTGGATCGCCGCGATCGTGATCGTCCTGGGCTTCGCCGCCCTCTCGCTCTACCGCTACCGGTCGCTGTCGGCGAGGGGCCTCGTGCACCCCCCGATCGCGCTCGTCGCGATCCGCATCGCGGTGCTCGGCGTCATCGTGCTCGGCGTCACCGCCCTGCTCAACGCCAACCGCTCGCCCAACCCGATCTTCGACATCAGCGGCATCCCGTGGGCCGCCCCGGTGGTCATCGCGCTGCTGCTCTTCTGGACCTACGTGCTGACCAAGACCCGCTTCGGTCGCCACCTCTACGCCGTCGGCGGCAACGCCGAGGCGGCCCGCCGCGCCGGCATCAACGTGCGCCGCGTGCGCATCTCCGCCTTCGTCATCTGCTCCTCGATGGCGGCGCTCGCGGGCCTGCTGTCCGCCTCCTACACCGGCAAGGTCTCACCGGGCTCGGGCGGCAACAACGTCCTGCTGTACGCCGTCGCGGCGGCGGTCATCGGCGGCACCAGCCTCTTCGGTGGCCGGGGCCGGGCCCTGGATGCCGTCATCGGCGGCCTGGTCATCGCGACCATCTCCAACGGCCTGGGCCTGCTGAACCAGGCGGCGTACATCAACTTCGTGGTCACCGGTGGCGTCCTGCTGCTCGCCGCGAGCGTCGACGCCATCTCGCGTCGCCGCCGCTCCTCGGCTGGCGTCTAGGTCGCGATCATGAGCCCGCAGCAGCGGCGCTCCGGTCTCGGCACCAACCAGGAGGCCGTACGGCGCCACAACCTCGGGACGCTGCTCCGGCACGTCCACGGCGCCGGCCAGATCTCCCGGGCCGAGCTGACCAGCGTGATGGGGCTCAACCGCAGCACCATCGCCGCCCTGGTCGGTGAGCTCGAGGCGCTCGGGATCTCCGAGCGCGCCACCCCGGTCGGGGGCGTCCGGCAGGGCGCCGGGCGCCCGTCGGCCGAGGTGGCGATCGCCGCCGAGGGTCCGTTCGTGATCGCCGTCGACCTCGGGGTCGACCGGGCCGTGGTGGCCCGGATCGGCCTCGGCGGGCAGATCCTGCAGCGCGCCCACGCGGTGGTGCAGAGCGACGGCGAGGCCTGGCAGGTCGGTGCCTCGGTCGCCGCGCTGATCCGTCGCGTGGTCGAGGACGCCCCGGCGGCCGCGCCGCTGGTCGGCATCGGCATCAGCGTCCCCGGCCTGGTGCGGCGCAGCGACGGGCTGATCCGGCTCGCGCCCAACCTGGAGTGGCACGACGTGTCCTTCGGCGGCATCGTGCTCGCCGCCCTGGGCCTCGACGTCCCCGTCTCGCTGGCCAACGACGCCGACCTCGGCGCCCTCGCCGAGCACATCCGCGGTGCGGGCGTCGGTGTCGACGACCTGATCTACGTCTCCGGCAACGTCGGCGTCGGTGCCGGCGTCATCGCCGGCGGGCACCGCCTCGAGGGTGCCGGCGGCTACGCCGGCGAGGTCGGTCACCTGCGCTTCAACCCCGACGGCCGGCCGTGCCACTGCGGCAACCGCGGCTGCTGGGAGACCGAGGTCGGCGCGCACGCGATCGCCGAGGCGATCCACTGCCCGGCCGACAAGGTCGCCCAGCTCGACGAGGTGCTCGACGGCTTCGGCGCCCCCTCGCGCGAGCTGCGCGAGACCGGCACCGCGCTGGGCCACGGCCTGGCGAGCATCGTGAACACCTTCAACCCCCGCCTGGTGGTCGTGCTCGGCGGCTACTTCCGCTCCCTCTACCGCCTGGTCGGCGCGGAGATCTCCGCCGGGCTCACCGACCGTGGCCTGCCCGCGCCGCTGGAGTCGGTGACGCTCACGCTGCCGATGCTCGGCTCCGACTCCCCGCTCCTCGGCGCCGCGGAGATCGCCCTCGAGCCGCTCTTCGTCGACCCGGTGGCCGCCCTCGGCTCCGCGCTCGTCGACGTCCGCGCCCGCCTCGCCGGCTGAGGTCGGCCCAGACAGGCCGGGACAGGCCGGGTCAGGCGTCCTGGTCGTGCGCGGCGAGGTCGAGGTCGCCGGCGAAGACCGGGCCGAGCGCGAGCTCGGCCGCCCCCAGCGACGCGGCCCCGGTGCCGAGCGTGCTCAGGCGCAGCTCGGGGCGCACCTGCGCCGCCGAGGCGAGCCGCTCGTCGAGCGTGCGGCGGGCCGGCGCGAGGACGAGGTCGCCCAGTGGTGCGAAGTAGCCGCCGAGCACGACCACCTCGGGGTCCAGCACGCTGGTGAGCATCGCGATCCCGAGGCCCAGGTCGCGCCCGATCCGCTCGAGCCCGGCACGCACGCCGGGGTCCGTGGCGGCGCGCTCGGCCACGGCCTCCGCGGTGAGCAGCGGGGTGTCGAGCTCGGGCATCGCGACCGCTGCGAGCATCGCGTGCAGCCCGACCGACGCCTCCCAGCAGCCGAGGCGCCCGCACCCGCACACGGCGGTGGAGTCGCCGATGGGCATGTGGCCCACCTCGCCGGCGAAGCCCGCGCCGCCGCGCATCACCTCGCCGTCCTGCACGATGCCGGCGCCGATCCCGACGGTGCCGGTGAGGTAGAGCGCGTGGCCCACGCCCGCCGCGGCACCGTGGTGCGCCTCGGCGTACGCCGCGCAGTTGGCGTCGTTGCTGACCGCGACGGGCACCCCGTGGCCGACGAGCGCCTCCAGCGCCTCGGCGAGCTCGGAGCCGTCGGTGTGCAGGTTGGGCGCCCACGCGACGGTCCGGTCGTCGCCACGGACCAGCGCGGGGACCGCCACCCCGGCACCGACGACGGTGCACCCGCCGGCCGCGTCCTCCAGCGCCGCGCGGGCGAGGTCGACCAGGCCGTCGACGTCGGTCGGCCCGGTGGCCGGGCGGGTCTCGGCGAGCCGGGGGGCTCCGGTGAGGTCGAGCACGACCGCCGAGAGGTAGTCCACGTTGAGCTCGAGGCCGAGGGTCACGAAGCGGTCGCCGCGCAGCGCGACCGGGCGGCCGGGACGTCCGCGCGCACCGGCGCGGAGGTCCTGGGGGTCCTCCTCCGCGACCGCGCCCGCCGCCTCGAGGTCGGCGACGATCACGCCGACCGTGGCCTTGGCCAGGCCGGTGAGCTGGGCGAGCCCGGCCCGCGACGACGGGCCGGAGCGGCGCAGGGCCCGCAGGACCGCGGCGGTGTTGGCCCGCCGCAGCCCCTCGGTCCCCGCGCCGGGGCGCTGGATGCTCAGCGGACGCCGTAGAGGTGCTCGAGCGCCAGCTGGTCGAGGTGCTCGGTGGCCGCACCGATCTGTGCCAGCGCCTCCGGGTCGGGCAGCTGCCACTCGAGCAGCTGCTTCCAGTCCTCGCCCTCGCCGAGCGTGGGCTGGGCCAGCTCGGGCAGGCGCGCGGCGGCGAGCGCCTCCTGCACCTCGGGGTCGGCGCGGAACGCCTTCACCTTCTCGCGCAGGATCAGGTAGTTGCGCATGTTGGCGGCCGCGCTGACCCAGACGCCGTCCTCGTCCTCGATGCGCGAGGGCTTGTAGTCGAAGTGCACGGGGCCGTCGTAGCCGCCCGCGAGCAGCACGTCGACGATCCAGAAGGCGCCGCGCACGTTGCCGGCGCCGAAGCGCAGGTCCTGGTCGTACTTCGGGCCGTTCTGGCCGTTGAGGTCGATGTGGTAGAGCTTGCCCTGCCACAGCGCCTGGGCGTAGCCGGCCGCCGCGTTCATGCCGGCCATCTCCTCGTGCCCGATCTCGGGGTTCACCCCGACGAGCTCGGGACGCTCGAGCTGGTTGATGAAGGCCAGCGCGTGGCCGATCGTGGGGAGCAGGATGTCGCCGCGGGGCTCGTTGGGCTTGGGCTCGATGGCGAAGCGCATGTCGTAGCCCTTCTCGGTGACGTAGTCGCCGAGCAGGTCGAAGGCCTCCTTCATCCGGTCGAGCGCGACCGCGGTGTCCTGCGAGGCGCCGTACTCCGCGCCCTCGCGGCCGCCCCACGCGACGTAGACCTTGGCGCCGAGCTCGGCGGCCAGGTCGATGTTGCGCATCACCTTGCGCAGCGCGAAGCGGCGGATCTCGCGGTTGTTGTTGGTGAAGCCGCCGGCCTTGAAGACCGGGTGGCTGAAGAGGTTCGTGGTCGAGGTCGTGACGACCAGGCCGGTGTCCTCGAGGCCCTGCTTGAAGCGGGCGATGATCTTGTCGCGGGTGGCGTCGTCGCTGCCGAACGGGATGACGTCGTCGTCGTGGAAGTTCACGCCGTAGGCGCCGAGCCCGGCCAGCTTCTCCAGCGCGTGGACGGTGTCCATGGGCGGCCGGGTCGCGCCGCCGAACGGGTCGACGCCCTGCCAGCCGACGGTCCAGAGGCCGAAGGAGAACTTGTCCTCGGGGGTGGGGGTGGGGATGTCGATGCTCATGGGTGTGCCTTCCGTCGTGGTGCGGGTGTGCGGGTGTGCGGGTGTGCGGGTGTGGAGGGAGGAGGTTCAGGCGGACGCGTCGGGCGTCCAGGCAGCGGTGCGCGCGCGCAGGTCGGCGTACGCCTCGCGGACGTGGGGGGTCGGGTCGGCCTCGAGGACCGTGGTCTCGCCGGGCGACCACGCCGGCGGGGAGTCGGTGCCGGCCAGCGCCCAGGCGGCCTGGCGCGCCGCGCCGAGGGCGACGTACTCACCGGGAGGCGGCAGGGTGACCGGCCGACCCAGGACGGCGGGCGCGAGCGCGCGCACCGCGGCGCTGCGCGTGGCGCCGCCCACCATGAGCACGCGGCGCGGCTGCTCGCCGGTCGCCTCGACGAGCCGGTCGACGGCGTCGGCGAGCGAGCACAGCAGTGCCTCGTAGGCCGCGCGGGCGAGGTCGGCGCGCGTGGTGGCGGGGGTCAGCCCGGTCCAGGTGCCGACGGCGGTCGGACGGTCGGGCGTGCGCTCGCCGCCGTAGTAGGGCAGGAGCGCGACGCCGCCCGCGCCGGGTGCCGCGGTGAGCGCGAGGTCGGCGAGCCCGTCGTGGTCGACGCCGAGCCAGCGTGCCTGGAGGTCGAGGATGCCGGCGGCGTTCATCGTGGTGACCATCGGCAGGAAGGCGCCGCTCGCGTCGGCGAAGCCGGTCACGGTGCCGGTGCCGTCGGCGACCGGGGTGGTGCTGATCGCCGAGGCGACGCCCGAGGTGCCGATCGAGACCAGCACGTCGCCGGGCTCGAGCGCCATGCCGAGCGCGGCGCCCATGTTGTCGCCCGTGCCACCGGCGACGACCGCGCCGGAGGCGGTCTGCGCGGCGACGGCGCCGGGGGCGACCAGGCGGGGGAGCGCGACCTCGTGGCCGAGGGCCGCGGCGGCCAGGTCGGGGCGCCACTCGCCGCGGGCGGTCGCGAAGTAGCCGGTGCCGGAGGCGTCGCCGCGGTCGGTGAACGCCTCCGTGCCGGGCGCGCTCAGGTGGCGCGACACGTGGTCGTGGGGCAGCAGCACCGAGCGCACCCGGGCGGCGGCGTCGGGCTCGTGGTCGCGCAGCCAGCGCAGCTTGGTGGCGGTGAAGGAGGCGACCAGCACGCTGCCGATGGCGTCGGCGCAGGCCTGCGGCCCGCCCATCTCCTCGATGAGGTCGCGCGCGGCGCCGGCCGAGCGGGTGTCGTTCCACAGCAGGGCGTCGCGCACCGGGACGCCGTCGCCGTCGAGGGCGACCATCCCGTGCTGCTGACCACCGACCGCGACGGCGGCCGCCTGCTCGAGCAGGCCCTCGGTGGCCGCGTCGACCGCCTCCAGCCAGGCGGCGGGGTCGACCTCGGTGCCGGGCGGGTGGGGCGCGGTGCGCGTGTCGACGACGCGCCCGTCGGCGGCGTCGACGAGGACGGCCTTGGTCGACTGGGTGGAGGAGTCGATGCCGAGCACGAGGGTCACGTGCCTATTAAGTACGAGACTCGAACTAATGTCAACGGGCGGGGTGTGGACGGGTTCAACCTAAATGCATTAGGTTGTGGGCTCATTCACGAAGGAGGCGTCGTGCCCCGAGCAGGTCTGAGCGCGGACACCGTCACCCGGGCGGCGGCCGACCTCGCCGACGAGGTCGGCCTGGACGCCGTCACCCTCGCCGCGCTGGCCCGACAGTTCGGCGTCGCCGTCCCGAGCCTCTACGCCCACGTGCGCAGCGCCGCCGACGTGCGGACGCGGGTCGCGCTGCTCGCGCTCGAGGAGACGGCCGAGCTCGCCTCGGCGGCGCTGGCCGGGGTGAGCGGCCGCGACGCCCTCGCGGCGCTGGGCGGCGTGTGGCGGACCTACGCCCGCGTGCACCCGGGTCGCTACGCCGCAACCCGCCTGCCGCTCGACCGGGAGGCCGCGATGGCGAGCGCCGGTCCCCGCCACGCGGAGCTCGTGCGGGCGGTGCTGCGCGGCTACGCCCTCACCGACGACGCCGCCACCCACGCCGTGCGGCTGCTCGGCGCCACCTTCCACGGCTATGCCGCGCTCGACGCGGCCGGCGCCTTCGGCCACGTGCCCGGCGCCCCCACGTCCGACGAGACCTGGCAGCACGTGCTGGACGGCCTCGACACCCTCATCCGATCCTGGGAGACCTGAGCCATGACCACCCTGACCCCCGTTCCCGACGTCCCCGGCCTGCTGCGCGGCGCCGTCGAGCTCGAGCCCACCGCCACCGGGCTGCTTCCCCACCGCCTGCCGGCGTGGGCACGCGCGCAGACCGACGACCCGCAGCTGCGCCTCGTCGAGGCCCAGCCCTCCGGCGTACGCCTCGCCGCACGCACGAGCGCGACCCGGCTCGAGATCGACGTGCTGCCCACCAAGCGGCAGTACGCCGGCGCGCCGGCGCGCCCCGACGGTCGCTACGACGTGGTCGTCGACGGGGTCCTCGTCGAGCAGCTCACGGCCAGCGGGGGCAACGTCCTCACCGTCGACATGATGACCGGCTCGCACACCTTCGAGGCCGGGGCGCCGACCACCCTCGCCGTCGACCTGCCGGCCGGGGAGAAGGGCGTCGAGGTGTGGCTGCCGCACGACGAGCAGACCGAGGTCGTCGCGGTGCGCGCCGACGCCGTGCTCGCGCCGCTGGTCGACGACCGGCCGCGCTGGGTGCACCACGGCAGCTCCATCAGCCACGGCTCCAACGCCACCCACCCCACCGGCACGTGGCCGGTCGTGGCGGCGCGACTGCTCGGCCTCGACCTGCTCAACCTGGGGTTCGGCGGCAGCGCGATGCTCGACCCCTTCGTCGCCCGCACCATCCGCGACACCCCGGCCGAGCGGATCAGCATCAAGCTCGGCATCAACCTGGTCAACGGCGACGTGATGCGCCGCCGCGTCCTCGGCCCGGCCGTCCACGGCTGGCTCGACACGATCCGCGACGGTCACCCCGAGACCCCGATCCGCCTGGTGTCGCCGATCCACTGCGCGATCCACGAGGCCACCCCCGGACCGACGGCGCCCGACCTGGCGGCGATGGCCGAGGGCCGGGTGGCCTTCGTCGCGGGCGGCGACCCGGCCGCGGTCGCGACCGGGGCGCTGAGCCTCGAGGTGGTGCGCGAGGTGCTCGCCGAGGTGGTCGAGCGACGCGGCGACCCGCACCTGTCCCACGTCGACGGCCTCGACCTCTACGGACCGGCGGACGCCGAGCGGCTCCCGCTCCCCGACAACCTCCACCCCGACGCCGAGACCCACCGGCTGATCGGCGAGCGCTTCGCCGCCCTCGGCGGCTGGTGAGCCCTAGCATCGGCCCATGACCGCCCAGGCCGGCGACCTGCCGGACTCGTTCGACCTCCGGCAGGTCCCCTTCTCCACGGCGGGGTCGTGGCTCGACCTGTCGCCCGTGGTGGGCCTCCACGCCACGTCCGAGCAGGTGCACCTCGTCTCGCACGTCAACGGCATGCACGCCGTGCTGGCGATGCAGCCCGTGCTCGACGGGCGGGCCGTCGCGACCACGTGGCACGCGAGCCCCTCCGTCCTCGCCTGGTCCGCGCCCGGAGGCGGTGAGGTCCGCGCCGTGTTCGACGGGCCGCGACGGATCCGCCTGCGGGGCCGGGGCCTGGCGATGCGCCTCACCGAGGCGGCGGGCGAGCTCACGCCGTTCACCGGCGCGTACCTCTTCCACGACCCGGTGGACGGCGCACACGTCCTGACGTCCTACGAGACGGGCCGGCGCTACCGCGTGCGGATGACCGAGGGCGCCCTCGTCGCGTCGGGGGTGGAGTCGCTCGGGCGGGCCGAGCGCTCGCTGGTCCTCGGCGACGACGGGTCCGACTGGGAGGCCGTCCTGGTCGAGTCCACCAGCAGCGCGCCGGGCGGCGGCGCCGGTGGGTCCTTCGACGACGTGGTCGCGACGCGCCGCGCGGAGCTCGAGGCGTACGCCGACGCCCTCGCGCCGCACAGCGGCGAGCACCGGGCCGGTGCGCGGCTGGCGGCCTACACGATCTGGGCCTCGACGGTCGCGCCCGACGGCCTGGTCACGCGCGACTCGGTCCTGATGTCCCTGCACTGGATGGACAAGCTGTGGTCGTGGGACCACTGCTTCAACGCGCTGGCCCTGGCACCGGCCCGGCCCGACCTGGCGCTCGACCAGTGGCACGCGCCGTTCGACCACCAGGACGACGCGGGCGCGCTGCCCGACTCCGTCACCCACTCCGAGGTCCTCCACAACTACGTCAAGCCGCCGATCCACGGGTGGGCGTTCAGTGCGCTGCGGGCCGGCCTGGCCCGTGAGCTGACGCGGCCCGAGCTCGAGCTCGTCCACGACCGGCTCGCCCGCTGGACGTCGTACTGGCTCGACCACCGGCGGGTCCCCGGGCACGTCCTGGCGCACTACCAGCACGGCAACGACAGCGGCTGGGACAACGCGACGGTCTTCGACCTCGATCGCGTGGTCGAGGCGCCGGACCTCGCGGCCTTCCTGGTGGTGCAGCTCGACGTGCTCGCCTCGCTGAGCCGCGAGCTCGACCGACCCCACGAGGAGTGGGAGCGCGAGTCGCGCGAGATTCTCGCCGCGCTGCTCACGACGCTCTGGACGCCGGACGGCTTCGTCGCCGTCGGTGCGCTCTCGGGACGGCCGAGCGGCACCTCCAGCCTGCTGACCCTCCTGCCCCTCCTCCTCGGCGAGCGGCTCCCGGACGAGGTGGGCCGCACGATGGTGGCCAAGGTCCGCGAGCACCTCACGCCCCACGGCCTGGCCACCGAGCCGGTGACCTCCCCGGCCTACGAGCCGGACGGCTGCTGGCGCGGCCCGATCTGGGCCCCGTCCACCGCGCTGGTCGTCGCGGGACTGCGGCGGTGCGGGGAGCACGACCTCGCCGACGACGTCGCGCGGAGGTTCATCGCCCTGTGCGAGCGGTCGGGCTTTGCGGAGAACTTCGACGCGGTCGACGGCACGGGCCTGCGCGACCGCGCCTACACCTGGACGGCGGCGGTCTACCTGCTCCTCGTCCGCGGCGACCCGGCGGTGTGAGGGCGGGCCCACGACCCGGCCGTTCCACCGAGAGCGGATCCGCCCCGGGCAGAACACCCTGTGGCGCGGGCGTGCCGCGACCCACGCTGGAGGCATGAACCCCACCACCGAACGCATCGAGGACGAGCTCGTCCGACGGCTCATGCACCAGCGCATCGTGGTCCTCGGCGAGGAGCTGCAGGAGCACAACGGCAACCGACTGGTCCACCAGCTGCTGCTGCTCTCCGCCGACGACCCCCGCGCCGACATCAGCCTCTGGATCAGCTCGCCGGGCGGCTCCGTCTCGGCCATGCTCGCCATCCACGACGTCATGCAGCTCATCCCCAACGACGTCAGCACCGTCGCGCTGGGCATGGCTGCGAGCGCCGGGCAGTTCCTGCTCTCGGCCGGCACGCCCGGCAAGCGCTACGCCCTGCCCCACGCCCGCGTCCTGCTCCACCAGGGCTCGGCCGGCATCGGCGGCACGGCCGTCGACATCGAGATCCAGGCCGACGACCTGCGCCACACCCGCGACACCGTGCTCGGCCTGATCGCCGCGCACACAGGCCAGGACCGCGACACCGTCGAGCGCGACTCGCTGCGCGACCGCTGGTTCTCCGCGGAGCAGGCGCTCGACTACGGCTTCGTCGACCGGATCGTCACCGCCGTCGACGACGTCACGCCCGGCCGTCGGCCGGCCGTCGGGCTGGCGGGTGCGCGATGAGCAGCTACACCATCCCGTACGTCGTCCAGCAGACGCCGCGCGGCGAGCGCACCCTCGACCTCTGGTCCCGGCTGCTGTCCGAGCGCATCGTCTACCTCGGGACGGAGATCGACGACGGCGTCGCCAACGCGGTGATCGCCCAGCTGCTGCACCTGGCCTCGGAGAACCACGAGCTGCCGATCAGCCTCTACATCAACTCACCCGGTGGCTCGATCTCGGCCATGCTCGCGATCTACGACGCGATGCAGTTCGTGCGCCCCGACGTCGAGACCGTCTGCGTCGGGCAGGCGACGTGGACCGCCGCGGTCCTGCTCGCCGGCGGTGCGCCGGGCAAGCGGGCGATCCTGCCGCACGGGCGCGTGGTGCTGCACCAGCCCGCGACGCAGGGCCGCGGCACCGTCCCCGACCTGATCCTCGAGGCCGACGAGGTGGCGCGGGTGCGGCAGCTGCTCGAGGAGGTGCTGGCCCGCCACACCGGGCGCACGCCCGAGCAGGTGCGCCACGACACCGACCGCACGCTCGTCCTGCCGGGCGCCGCCGCGGTGGAGTACGGCGTGGTCGACGTCGTCCTGCACGACCAGCCCGTGCTGGCCTGAGCGACGGCTCAGGCTGCGAGCGCCAGCGCCTCGGGGCGCGCGGCGCGCGTGGCCAGCTCGCGGGTGCCCAGGTCGAGCGCCCCGGCGACGGCCTGGAGCATCTCGGAGGAGGGGTCCTTCAGGCCGCGCTCGACCTCCGAGAGGTACTGCACCGACAGGCCCGCGCGGCCGGCGACGTCGACCAGGCGCTCGCCGCGCCGGAGCCGCTCGCGGTGCAGCTCGCGCCCGACCAGCTCGCGCCAGAGAGGCTCGGGCGCCGGGGCAGGGGCGGGGGAGGCGTGGTCGGGGAACGGCAGGATCTGGCCCATGTCCCGACGCTAGCCACGCGGGCGCGCCCCGCCCAGCCGTTCCGCTCAGGGCAGAACGCCGCTCAGACCCCGAGGCCGAGCAGGCCGAGCGGCTCGGTCATCTCGACCTCCTCGTAGGCGAAGTGCGACTCGAGGTCGGCGCGGAGGTCGACGACGGCCCGGGCGAGCTCGTCGACCAGCGAGGGGTCGGTCGCCACCGCCACCGCCAGGTCGTCGACCAGCTCGAGGTGCGCGTGGACGACCAGGTGCTCCTCGGCGAGCCGGGCGGCCACCGGGGCGTACTCCTGCAGCATCGCGACCGCGGGGAAGAGGTGAGCGTCCTCGATGCCGTGGTGCGCGGTGAGGAAGCGGCACACCTGGCCGCACATCCCCGCCACCTGCTGCGCGGACAGCGCCGGGGCGAGGGCGTGGACCTCCGTGCGGACGGCGCCGGTGTCGCCGGTGCCCTCGCGCAGCGACTCGACCGCGCGGGTGAGCGCCGCGAGCTGCTCGCGGAAGTGGTCGTGGATCATCCGCAGGTGGTCGCCGGCGAGGCGTTGGCGCGGTGTCAGGTCGACCGACCCGGCCACGCGCGGGCGGGAGGAGTCGTCGATGGGCGGCACGGCGACGAGCCTACGGGCGCGAGCCCGTCGGCTCAGCCCTTCAGCCCGGCGCGCGAGACCCCTTCGACGACGAACCGCTGAGCGGCGGCGTAGAGCACGAGCACGGGCACGGAGGCGATGACGGCACCCGCCATCAGCAGGTCGTAGCGCACCGCGTTGGCGTTCTGCAGCGTCGCCAGGCCGGCCGGCAGGGTCTGGCTCTCGGGCGAGAACAGCACGTAGACCGGCCAGAGGAAGTCGTTCCAGTTGGTGAGGAACGACAGCATCCCGAGCGTCACGAGTGCCGGCCTCGAGAGCGGCAGCACAACGGTGAGGAACGTGCGGAACCTCCCGGCGCCGTCCATCGCGGCCGCCTCCTCCAGCTCCGGCGGGATGCCGAGGAAGAACTGGCGCATGAAGAACACGCCGAAGGCGCCGGCGGCCCCCGGGACGATCACCGCGGCCAGGGTGTCGAGCCACCCGAGCCGGCTGGTGATCAGGTAGTTGGGGATCAGCAGGATCACCGGCGGGATGAACAGCGTGCCGATGATGGTCGCGAAGACCCACCGCTTGCCGGCGAAGTCCATCCGGGCGAGGGCGTAGCCCGCCAGCGCGGCGGTGGCCACGATGAGCAGGGACTGCAGCCCGGCGGCGGCCAGCGAGTTGATGAGCCACCGCACGACGGGGGTGCCGTCGTTGCCGAGGATCTCTCCGAAGGCCTGGGTCGTCGGGTCGTCCGGGATCCACTGCGGGTCCGGCGAGGCCGCGTCGCCGGTGGTCTTGAAGGCCGTCGACAGCATGTAGACCAGCGGGCTGATGAACAGCAGCGTCAGGACCCCGAGGACGCCGTACTGCAGGATCCGTCGCAGCTTGGCGGGACTGCCTGACGCGCGGGTGTCCTCGTGGCGATCGGTGTCGGGCCGGCGGGTGGGGGTGGCGGTGCTCATCGTCGGCTGCCCTCCGGCTCACGGTCGCGGAACAGGAAGAAGACCAGGACGCTGACGAGCATCAGGAAGAACGAGAAGATCATCGACATCGCGGTCGAGTCCCCGGAGTTGAAGTTCGTCAGGCCGGTGTCGGCGATCTGGTAGATCGCGGTCCGGGTCTCGGTGCCGGGGCCTCCCTGGGTCATCAGGAACGACTGACCGAACATGTTGACCGAGGCGATGATGGTCACGCTGGTCACGAAGAGCAGGACCGGGCGCAGACCCGGCAGCGTCACGTGCACGAACCGTTGCCAGCCGCCGGCGCCGTCCATCCGGGCCGCCTCGTAGAGGTCGGGGGAGATCTCGCCCAGGGCGGCGAGGTAGATGATGGCGTTGAACCCCAGCGTCCACCACACGGTCACGCCGACGAGGGAGATCCACGCCCAGGGCTGCGAGGTCAGCCAGGCGGTGTCCGACGGCAGCCCGAGCGCGCCGAGGTAGTGGTTGACCAGGCCGATGTTGGAGTCGAGGAGGTAGCGCCACAGCACGGCGACCACCGCCACGCCGAGCACGTAGGGGGCGAAGTACATGGCGCGGAACAGGTTGCGGCCGCGGAACTTCTGGTTCATCACCATGGCGACCAGCAGCGGCAGCACCAGCAGCAGCGGGACGGACACCACGGTGAAGATCCACGTCGCCTTCATCGAGTCCCAGAAGGCCTCGGCGTAGGGCGAGGTGCCGTCGATCAGCCCGGTGTAGTTCTCCAGGCCGACCCAGGGCTTCTCCGGCAGCGAGTAGTCGTACTGGTGGAGGCTGATCCACAGCCCGTAGGCGAACGGCGCGATGACGAACGCGAGGAACAGCAGGAGGTAGGGGGCGAGGAAGAGGTAGGCGTCACGAGTCTCGTGCTCTCCGCGTCTGCTGGTCGGCGGCGTCGGTGGATCGGGCCGGACGTCCCGGCTCGCGTCGGCCACCGGCTGGGTCGTCGTCATCGTGTCACCGCCCGAACTTCTCGAGGTTGGCCCGCAGGAGCTGCGTCGCGCGGTCGGCGGCGTCGTGCAGGGCGACCTCGGGCGACAGCCTGCCCAGGACCGCCTCGCTGACCGCCGTCTCCAGGGTCTGGGTCTGCACGTCGGGGACGCCGGGCACGCTCGGCAGGAAGCGCATCGAGGGGATGGCCGCCTCCAGCGCCGCCTGCGGGGAGCCCGTGAACTCCTTGCTGTCGCGCGAGGCGTTGCGCGCGGGGATCAGGCCGGCCCCCGACCACGCGGCGGACTGCTCGGTGAGGTAGCGGATGAACGCCTTGCCGGCCTGCAGGCGGTCGTCGTCGGGATCGCGGTCACGGAACAGCACGAGGTGGTGGGAGTTGGCCCAGACGGCGGGCTCCTGGCCGATCGTCGGGATCGGCGCGATGCCCCAGTCGAGCTCCTTGCCGGCGGCCTGGAGGTCGTTGATCTGCCAGATGCCGTCCCACGTGAAGGCACCCTGGCCGTTCTTGAACGCGGTGTACTGCGTGTCGACCGCGACGTTGCCGGGGCTGACCTTGTCCTGGACCTGGCGCCGCATCCATGACAGCGCCTCGACGCCGGCGTCGCTCCCGAACAGCGCCTCGCTGCCGTCCTCGGCATAGGGCTCGCCACCGAACTGCCACAGCAGGGAGAGGAACATCAGGTGGGCGGGCCACCGGTTCGGCATCCAGAACGGCGTCTCCACGCCCGCCTCGGTCAACGCCTCGAGCGCCGTGCGGAGCTCCTCGCCCGTGGCCGGCGCCGACACGTCGGCGCGCTGGAGGAGCGCCTTGTTGCTGTAGCTGGCCAGGCAGTGCACGTCGAGCGGGATGCCGTAGCGGACGCCGTCGACCAGCCCGGCCTTCCAGACCTCGTCGGGGTACTGCTCCGCGCTGACCCCGAGCTCGTCGAGCACGTCGTCGAGGGGGTTGACCGTCTGGCGCGCGGCCTGGGTGGCGAGCTGCTCGAGGTGCATGGCGCCGACGTCCGGGCCCCGGCCGGCGTGCACCGCCGCGACCACGCGCTGGTAGTACTGCGCCCAGTTGATCGTGTTCTGCTCGACGGTGATGAGGTCCTGGCTGGAGTTGAAGCGGGCCACCAGGTCGCGCATCGCCGGTCCGTCACCTCCGGTGAAGCCGTTCCAGTAGCTGATGGTCACCGGCGGGCCGTCGTACGAGGCGCCGAGGGTCGATCCCGTGTCGATGGCGGGGCTGGCAGCGCCACCGCAGCCGCTCGCGACGCTGGTCAGGGCTGCTCCGCCCGCGATCGCGAGCAGCTGTCGTCTGGTCAGGTCCATCGCTGAGCTCCTCCGCCCGCGGGCCGGGATCGTGCGGCTCCTCCGGGTCTACTACGCGGGTCGCCGGGCGCGGACCACCCCCACGGGCGACCCGGATCCCGGGCCACGCACGCCGTGGGTGGAGCGGTGCGTGGAGCGGGTTGCCGCGTGTCGCGGACGGTGTGACCATGGGCAACCAGGCCGTCCCCCACCACGTCGCGCGCTCGTCGACCGCGTCGTCCACGACCTCCAGGAGAGCCCGTGACCGAGTCTCCCGAGACCCCTGCCGAGACCCCTGCCGAGACCCCGGCCGGTGCCGGCGGGACGACGCCGGACGACGAGCTCCTCCACCCCCGGCCGCAGTTCGCCCGCGCCGAGTGGACCGAGCTCGACGGGCCCTGGCTCTTCGCCTACGACGACACGGACGCGGGCGTCGAGGAGTCGTGGTGGAGCCGCGAGGAGGTCTTCGACCGCGAGATCGTGGTGCCCTTCCCGCCGGAGTCACGGCTCTCCGGCATCCATGACCCCGGCTACCACCCGGTGGTCTGGTACCGCCGGGTCGTGCCGTGCCCCCGCCCCGACGACGGTGACCGGATCCTGCTCACCTTCGGCGCCGTGGACTACCGCTGCACCGTGTGGGTCAACGGCCACCGCGTCGGCGACCACGAGGGCGGGCACTCCTCGTTCACCCTCGACGTCACGCACGCCCTCGACCCGGATGACGTCGACCAGGTCGTGGTGGTCCGCGCGGAGGACCAGCACGACGACGTCTCGCAGCCCCGCGGCAAGCAGGACTGGGCGGAGAAGCCGCACACCATCTGGTACCACCGCACCACCGGGATCTGGCAGCCCGTGTGGTGGGAGCGGGTCCCCGCCGCGCACCTCGCCGACCTCCACGTCGCACCCGACGTGGTCCGCGGCCGGATCGACGTCGAGGCCCGCGTGCCGCGACCGGCGGGTCCCGGGCTGTCGCTCCGCTGCCGGGTGCGGTTCGAGGGGGAGGTGCTCGCGGAGACCACGGTGAGCGTCGTCGACCCCGAGGTGCGCCTGTCCGTGGAGCTGCCGTTCGCGCGCAACTACCAGGAGGTGCACCGGATCACGTGGCGTCCCGAGTGGCCGAACCTCCTCGATCTCGACCTCACGCTCCTGCGTGACGGCGAGCCGGTCGACGAGGTGACGAGCTACACCGGCTTCCGCCGGGTGGGGTACGCCGACGGGCACTTCCTGCTCAACAACCAGCCGTACTTCCTGCGTCTGGTGCTCGGCCAGGGCTACTGGCCGGAGTCGCACCTGGCCGCCCCCTCGCCGGCGGCGCTGCGGCGTGAGGTGGAGCTGATCAAGGAGCTCGGCTTCAACGGTGTGCGGATCCACCAGAAGGTCGAGGACCCCCGGTTCCTCTACTGGTGCGACCGGCTCGGACTGGTGGTGTGGGGCGAGATGCCCAGCCCCTACTCGTACTCGGCTACCACCGTCGAGCGACTCACCCGCGAGTGGCTCGAGGTGATCAGGCGCGACCGCAGCCACCCTTGCATCGTCACCTGGGTGCCGCTCAACGAGAGCTGGGGCCTGCAGATGGTCGAGCACGACCCTGCCCAGCGGCACTTCGCCTCCGCGCTCTACCACCTCACGCGGTCGGTCGACCCGACCCGCCCCGCCATCAGCAACGACGGCTGGGAGCACACCGACTCCGACATCTGGGGTGTCCACGACTACGGCCCCAGCGGACAAGGCCTGCGCGAGCGCTACGGCACCCGGGACGCCGTGGACCGGAGCCTGCGCGAAGGCCGGCCGGGCCGGCGCCGCGTGCTGCTGGAGGAAGGCACGGACCGCGGCCAACCGGTCGTCATCACCGAGTTCGGCGGACTGGCGTTCGCGCCCGACGCGGGGCAGGACTGGTTCGGCTACTCCACCGTCACCAGCGCCGAGGGACTCGTGGCCAAGCTCGCGGAGCTCGTCGACGCGCTGGTGGACAGCCCCGCCGTGGCCGGGTTCTGCTACACCCAGCTCACCGACACCGAGCAGGAGGACAACGGCCTCCTCACGGCGGACCGCCGCCCCAAGGCGCCGGTCGAGCAGATCCGTGCCGCCCTGACCAGACCCGCCAGGTCGGACCCGGCCGGCGAGGTCGACCAGACCCGGGCGGATGCCGCCACCCCGACGGGCGACGGGGTGCCCTGACGTCGTGTGCGCCGCTCGCTCGAGGGGCGACCGCTCCCCAGGCCGTCGCGGCGCCGACCAAGGCCGCCGCGGCACCCAGCGCCCAGGACTGACCTACCTCGTCTTCGCGGCCCGCGCGAACCTCGCCGAGGTCGCTCTCGGCGAGCTCGCGAAGCGACACGCTGACAGCCGGACGGTGCGCACCTACGGCCGCGACATGGTCCGCGACCACCGCCAGCAGTACCGCGCCCTCGAGGCGGTCGCGACCGCCGTGGGCGTGACGTTGCCGACGCGTCCCTCGCGCGACCAGCGACGACTCGCCCGCGCCTGGTCGCACCTCGACGGTGACCCGACCGTGACGCAGGCGGCTGCCGCGTCCCTGCCCGTCCTGCAGGAGCACTACGAGCACGCCACCATGCTGCTGCGAGACCTGGGGACGTGCTGAACGCCTCTCGGGGTGCGCGCTGACCCTCCGGTGGATCTGCAGGAAGCAGCCACCGGTCGGCACCCGTCGCCCCGGCCACATACGCAGGAACCGCAGGTCAGCCGGGCTGACCTGCGGTTCGTGTCCTGCGCGCCTGTAGGGATTCGAACCCCAAACCTTCTGATCCGTAGTCAGATGCTCTATCCGTTGAGCTACAGGCGCCCGTCCCGTGCTCCGCTGACGCGGTGCGAGGACTGGACGAGGATAGCCGACACCGGCCGGACGAGCGAAATCAGCCCCACCCCGTCAGTCGGTCCCGCCGTCCGGACGGTGCCCTAGGGTGCCTAGCACCCGCACAGCGGCGAGGCACTCCGCCGCACGAAGGAGAGGCAGCGCGATGGCAGATCTCGAGGCAGTCATGGACGAGGCCGGGCTCACCAACCCCCGCGTCCGCGAGTTCGTGAAGGAGTACGCCGAGCTCACCGGCGCCGAGCGCATCGAGGTCGTCAACGCCTCCGACGACGCGCGCCTCCTGGAGGAGGCCGTCGCGACCGGCGAGCTGGAGAAGGCCGGCGAGGGGCGCTACTACTCCCGCAGCTACCACAAGGACACGGCCCGCTCGGAGGAGCGCACGATCGTCGCGACGGCCGACGAGAAGGACAGGGGCGTCTACAACAACTGGCGCCCCTCCTCGGAGATGAAGCCCCAGCTCCACGACCTGATGCGCGGCGCCAGCGTGGGCAAGACGATGTACGTCGTCCCCTACCTGATGGCGCCCGCCGGCAACGCGCTCGCTCCCTGGGCCGCTGGCGTCGAGATCACCGACACCCGCACCGTCGTGCTCCACATGATCCGGATGGCGCGCGTCGGCGTGCAGTTCGTCAACGACCTCGAGGACCCCGGCCACTTCGTGCGCGCGGTCCACGTCACCGGCGACCTGGAGAACCTCGGTCAGGGCACCGACGGCGACAAGCGCTACTTCGTGACGGTGGCCGACGAGCGCACGATCCTCCACTTCGGCTCGTCCTACGGCGGCAACGCGCTGCTCGGGAAGATCGCGCACGGCCTCCGGCAGGGCGCCTACGACGGCTGGGCGAGCAGGAAGTTCCTCGCCGAGCAGTACATGCTCATCGGCATCCACGACAAGGAGACCGGGAAGGACTACCACATCTGCGGTGGCTTCCCGAGCGCCTCCGGCAAGACCAACCTGGCGATGATGGCCGCCCCCGACGCGCTGGGCGACCGCTACCACGTGTCGTTCTACGGCGACGACATCGCGTGGCTGTGGGTCGAGGAGGAGTCCGGCCGGCTCTACGGGATGAACCCCGAGTACGGCGTGTTCGGCGTCGCCAAGGACACCAACGAGACGACCAACCCCAACGCCCTCGCCTCGGTCGGCCCCGGCACCGACTGCATCTTCACCAACGTCGCCTACAACCCGACCACCGGCGAGGTGTGGTGGGAGGGGCGCACCAAGGAGAAGCCGGCCCGGCGTGGCTGGCTGGACTGGACGGGATCGCCGATCGCCGATCGCAAGGACGACGACACCGCCCCGTGGGCCCACCCCAACAGCCGCTTCACCACGACCCTGGCCAACGTCCCCAACATCGCGCAGGACTACGACGCACCCATGGGCGTGCCGATCGACGCGATCATCTTCGGTGGCCGCACCCGCGACCGCGAGCCGCTGATCCGGGCGATCACCGACCTGGCCGAGGGCGTGTACGACGGCCTGACCCTGGGTGCCGAGGCGACGTCGGCAGCGGAGGGCAAGGAGGGGATCCTGCGCTACGACCCGATGTCGAACCGCCCCTTCATGGCCTACGGCGAGGGCGACTACGCGCGCCACTACCTCGACGTCGTCGGGGCGGCGAAGGACCAGCCGATCTTCGCCCACGTCAACTGGTTCCAGCGCGACGCCGACGACGGCCACTTCCTGTGGCCGGGCTACCGCGACAACCTGCGCCCGCTGCTGTGGCTGCTCCAGCTCCGCAACGGCGAGGTCGAGGGGCGGCGCACGCCCGTGGGCATCCTGCCGACCCAGGAGGAGCTCGACCTGACCGGGATGGACGTCCCGGCGGCGGACCTCGAGCGGATCCTCACCGTCGACACCGAGCGCTGGCAGCAGGAGATGGGCTTCCGCGAGGAGCACCTCGCGCAGTTCGAGCGGCTGCCGGAGGAGATCTGGGAGGCACACCGGCGGGTCGCCTCCGACCTCGCACGAGAGTCCTGATTCTCCTCCACGCCCGCGGTGGCGTCATTACCCTGTTGTGGTGCGACGTCACCAGTCCGAGGACCATGCGAGGAAGAACCGTGTCGACCTGACGCGGGGCACGTCCGCGCTCGCGGTGCCCTTCGGTGCCGTGGCGGTCCTGGGCCTGGCCACCGTGCTGCTGCCGCCCTACGGGCGGCCGTGGTGGGTGGCGGGCCTGGCGGCGCTGTTCCTGGCCGCCGCCGCGCTCACCTTCGTCGTGAGCCGGGTCCGCCCCGACCTCACGCGGCTCGAGCCCCTGGCCGCCTACCTCCTCTTCCCCTTCGTCGGCCTGGTCAACGACGCGGCCGGCGCGGGGAACGGCGGTGCCTCGTCGGGGCTGCCGGTCCTCCTGCTGCTCCCCATCCTGTGGCTCGCGATCTCCTGCACGCCCCGGCAGCTGTGGATCGGCAGCGGGCTCGCCGTGGCGACGCTGGCCGTGCCGGTGCTCCTCGTCGGCCCCCCCGACTACGTCTGGGGCGACTGGCGCCTGGTGGCGATGTGGGGTGCGATCGCGATGATCGTGGCACCGGTCCTGCAGCGCATCGTGCGCGACCTCGCGCGCCAGACCCGTCGGGCGCGCACCGCGACGGCGCGCGTCGAGCGCCTCTTCGACGACGCGCCGCACGGCGTCGCGCTGCTCGACGAGGCCGGCACGGTCGTGCGGGTCAACGTCGCGATGGCCGTGATCGTCGGCCTCGACCCCCCGGACATGGTCGGCCACCACCTCGGCGCCTTCGAGACGCCGGGCGAGGGCCGCATCAGCGACCACCTCGACCGCGTGCCCACGCTGGGTCGCGGCGAGTCCCTCGACACCGAGTGCCGCCTGCGCGACTCCGGCGGCAACGACGTGCACGTCGCGCTGAGCTGCTCGGTCGTCGGCGACCCCGACCTCGGCCGGATCACCATGGTCAACGTCGTCGACATGTCCGACCGTCGGCGCTACCTCGACCGGCTCGCCCACCTCGCCGACCACGACGTGCTCACCGGGCTGGCCAACCGCCGCCGCTTCGAGAACGAGCTCGAGCGCCACGTCGACCGGTGCCAGCGCCACGGCCCCACCGGGGCCTTGCTGCTCCTCGACCTCGACAACTTCAAGCAGGTCAACGACTCGCTGGGCCACAACGCCGGCGACCAGCTCCTCATCACCATCGCCGGCCTGCTCCGGCGCTCCATCCGCAGCACCGACGTCGTGGCCCGCCTCGGCGGAGACGAGTTCGCCATCCTGCTCACCGACGCCGACCAGGAGGGTGCGCGCCGCGTGGCCGAGCTCGTCGTCGAGCGCATCGGCATCCACGCCTCCACCCTCGACGGCGTCGCGCGCCGGGTCACCGCCAGCGTCGGTGCCGTCACCTTCCGCGCGGCCACCGAGCACTCCTCCGACATCCTGGCCCTGGCCGACATGACGATGTACGACGCCAAGGAGGCGGGCCGCAACCAGGTCACCGTGCTGCCCGAGGGCGACACGCGCGGCCCGCGCGCCGCGACCCGCCTGCACTGGCAGAACCGCATCGAGGAGGCGCTCGAGCACGACCGCTTCGAGCTGCACCTCCAGCCCATCATGGAGATCGCCAGCGGCCGGATCACCTCGGCCGAGGTGCTCCTGCGCCTGCGCGACGAGGGCGAGCTGGTGCCGCCCTCGCGCTTCGTCTACATCGCCGAGCGCGCCGGGCTGATGCCGCAGGTCGACGCCTGGGTGGTCGACCACAGCCTCGAGCTGCTGGCCCGGCTGCGCCGCGAGCACGACCCCGACTTCCGCCTCGAGGTCAACCTGTCCGGCCACTCGATCGGCAACCCGGAGATCGAGCGCGGCATCTGCGCGGCCCTCGAGCGCCACCAGGTCGACCCCTCGGCGCTGATCCTGGAGATCACCGAGACCGCCGCGGTCGCCGACGTGGCGCTCGCGCGCGACTTCGCGGACCGGATGACCGAGCTCGGGTGCGCGTTCGCCCTCGACGACTTCGGGGCCGGCTTCGGCTCCTTCTACTACCTCAAGCACCTGCTGTTCGACTACGTGAAGATCGACGGGGAGTTCGTGGCGCACGTCCACGAGTCCGCGGTCGACCGCACGATCATGAGGTCGATCGTGGGCATCGCCCGCGACCTCGGCAAGCGCACCGTGGCCGAGTTCGTCTCCGACCCCGCGATCCTGCGGGTGTGCCAGGAGGAGGGCGTCGACCTCGCGCAGGGCTACCTCGTCGGGAAGCCGGCGCCGTACGACTCCTTCGTCGCCGAGTTCATGGTGCCGCCCCCGGCCGACCGAGCGGTCTGAGGCCCTCCGCGACCCCTCGCGCGAGCCGCCGAAAAGGTCTTCGAAGGGCCGCTCGAAGGCCCTTCCGACGCCCACTTGAGCCTCGGAAAAGCCCAAGTTTGCGGGCTTTTCGGGGGGTGGAGACGCAGGTCACATGTCTGTGATCGATCCAATAGGTGCCCCTTCGAGCACGGGCTAGCGTCCGGCGCAAGTCGCCGACAACGAGGCCGCGCGAACCACCCGCGACGAACGCTGAAGGAACCGGTCATGACCGCAACGATCGACACGCAGACGACTCCGCCGACCACCCACGAGGGCATCCTCGCGTGGGTCGCCGAGGTCGCCGAGCTCACCCAGCCCGACCAGATCCACTGGTGCACCGGCTCCGACGAGGAGTGGGCGCAGCTGACGGCCGCGCTCGAGGGCACCGGCACGTTCACCCGTCTCGACCCCGCCGTGATGCCGAACTCGTTCCACGCGGCGTCCGACCCCACCGACGTGGCACGCGTCGAGGACCGCACCTACATCTGCTCCGTCGACGAGCGCGACGCCGGCCCCACCAACAACTGGATGGCGCCGGAGAAGATGAAGGACCTGATGCGCGGGCTCTACGCCGGCTGCATGCGGGGCCGCACGATGTACGTCATCCCGTTCGTGATGGGCCACCTCGAGGCCGAGAAGCCGATGTTCGGGGTCGAGGTCACCGACTCGGCCTACGTCACCGTCTCGATGCGGGTCATGGCCCGCATGGGCACCGCGGTGCTGCGCCGCATCGAGGAGCTCGCCGAGGCCGGCCAGGACCCGCAGTGGGTCCCCGCGCTGCACTCGGTCGGCATGCCGCTCGAGCCCGGCCAGGCCGACGTCGCCTGGCCCTGCAACGACACCAAGTACATCGTCCAGTTCCCCGAGGAGCGGATGATCTGGAGCTTCGGCTCGGGCTACGGCGGCAACGCGCTGCTGGGCAAGAAGTGCTACGCGCTGCGCATCGCCTCGGTGATGGCGCGCGACGAGGGCTGGCTGGCCGAGCACATGCTCATCCTCAAGCTCACCTCCCCGCAGGGCGTGACCAAGTACGTCGCCGCGGCCTTCCCGAGCGCGTGCGGCAAGACCAACCTGGCGATGCTCAAGCCGACCATCCCGGGCTGGGACGTCGAGGCCATCGGCGACGACATCGCGTGGATGCGCATCGGTGAGGACGGCCGCCTGTGGGCGGTCAACCCGGAGTACGGCTTCTTCGGCGTCGCGCCCGGCACCAACGAGCACACCAACCCCTACGCGATGGAGACCATCCGCAAGGGCAACTCGGTGTTCACCAACGTCGCGCTCACCCCCGACGGCAACGTGTGGTGGGAGGGCCTGGAGAACACGCCCGCCGAGGCCACCAGCTGGAAGGGCGAGCCCTGGACCCCCGAGTCCGGCGAGCTCTCCAGCCACGCCAACAGCCGCTACTGCACGCCGATCAAGCAGTGCTCGATCCTCGCCGACGAGTACGACGACCCGCGCGGCGTGCCGATCGACGCGATCCTCTTCGGCGGTCGCCGCAAGACGACGATCCCGCTGGTCACCGAGGCGCGCGACTGGAACCACGGCACCTTCATGGGCGCCACGCTGTCCTCGGAGACCACCGCGGCCGCCGTGGGCGCCGTGGGCGTGGTGCGCCGCGACCCGATGGCGATGCTCCCGTTCATCGGCTACAACGCCGGTGACTACTTCGGCCACTGGATCGCCTTCGGCAAGGACAACGACGCCGCCAAGCTGCCGAAGATCTTCTACGTCAACTGGTTCCGTCGCGGCGAGGACGGCGACTTCCTCTGGCCGGGCTTCGGCGAGAACAGCCGGGTCCTGAAGTGGGTCATCGAGCGCATCGACGGCCAGGCCGCCGCGGTCGAGACCCCGATCGGCCACGTGCCGGCGCCGGGCTCGCTCGACATCGACGGGCTCGACGTCACCGAGGAGCAGCTCGCCGAGGCGCTGGCGGTCGACGCCGAGGAGTGGAGGGCCGAGATCCCGCAGATCGAGGAGTGGTTCGCCAAGTTCGGCGACGACCTCCCCGCCGTGCTGTGGAGCGAGCTCGACACGCTCAAGGCACGCCTGGACGCCTGAGCGCCGCACGTACGCCGCCGACCCGCCCCCGGATCCCCCCGGGGGCGGGTCGTCGCCTTCCACCGGAGCCGGGTGGGACGGGTGTGGCACGATCCTCACACGGGGTCTGACGCGGGGAGCGGAGGTGGGTCATGCCCTTGGGGCAGCACGAGCGCGCGGTCTTCGACGAGAGGTCCGCGCCGCTCTACGAGGAGATCGTGGGCTCAGGGGGTCTCAGCGCCACCGACAAGCGCATCGGGCGCCACGGTGAGCTGCACGAGGCCTTCGAGCTGCTCGTCGAGGTCGGGCTCGTGGTCCGCAGCGACGACGAGACCACGTGGCGTGCCGTGGACCCGGCCGCGGTCCAGGCGCGGGTGGTCGCCCCGCTCGGCCAGCAGGGCGCCGACCTGATCGCGGAGTCGGCCCACTGGGCGCAGACGTTCAACGCCCTCTCCCAGACCTGGCGCCGCTCGCCGAGCGCCGTGGGTGCCCCGTTCGCGGAGATCCGCGGACTCGCGACGATCGGCAACTACCTCGCCGCGCTCGCCAGCGACGCCCGCGAGGAGCTGCTCACCGCGCAGCCGCAGTACCGCCGTGGCATCAAGCAGCTCAGCCAGGCCGGTGCCCACGAGATCGAGGCGCTCAAGCGCGGCGTCCGCGTGCGCACCCTCTACCAGCACGCGGCGCGCCGCGGCGCCGACACCCGTCGCTACGTCGCGTCCGTGACCGCGGCCGGCGCCGAGGTCCGCACGCTCGACGAGTTCTTCAACCGGCTCATCATGTTCGACCGCCGCATCGCGGTCATCCCCAGCCACGAGGGCCTCGACGTCGCGATGGTGATCAGCGAGCCCTCGACGGTGGTCTACCTCGTCGACATGTTCGAGCGCCACTGGGAGCGGGCGCGGCCCTTCACCAGCAGCGAGACCTCGCTGATGCGCGACATCGCCGCCGAGCAGCGGGCGATGACGATCCGGATGCTCCTCGAGGGCCGCGCCGACCCGGCGGGCGCGAAGCGGCTCGGCGTCAGCCCCCGCACGTACGCCGGCTACGTGGCGGACCTCAAGAACGAGTTCGAGGTCGAGACGCGCTTCCAGCTCGGCTACGAGATGGGCAAGCGGGGCATCTCCGGGCGCGAGGACGACGCTCCCGCACCCTGACAGCTGGCCGAGGCGGACGGCGGGCGAAGGGGTCCGGACAAGGATCGAGGGCAGCAGCTCAGTGAGCTGCTGCCCTCGAATGCTGGGACGGGCCTGTGGGGGAGGCCAGCCGGACCAGACTCGTGGGGGGTTGAGGGGGTCCGTGTCCCAGCTCTTCATGCGTGCCCATCATGGCACGTCCAGTGGGGTCAGTGACCCTTGACCTTTCCCCAGGTGATGTCGAGGGCGCCGGCCGGGGCCGCGGTGGATCCGACGACTCCGAGACCGAGCGCAGCCACGAACAGGGCGGCGGCGATGCGGCGAGCAGGGGACATTCGTATTTCACCTCGATGACACTCACGGGGATGGTCACCCAAGTGTCGCCCACGGCGAGGTGCCGCGTCCCGCGCCTGTCTGTGCAGGTCTGTGCAATGCATGTTCTTGCAACTCAGTGCACGCCGCACGCGGATCGGCCCCCTGGAGCCAGGGGGCCGATCACGGGGCGGAGGCGGAGGGATTTGAACCCTCGATGGGGTTGTAGCCCCAAACCCGCTTAGCAGGCGGGCGCCATAGACCGGACTAGGCGACGCCTCCATGCCCGGACACACCGGGCGGTGTGAAGGGTACAAGGATCGACGCCGAGGTGCCGAATCAGGTCACATCTTGCGCAGGCCGTGCCCGCGCTGGAGGTGCTCCTGGATGTCGCGGACGAAGGCGTCGCGGTCGACCGCGAGCATCTCCACCGGGATCGTGGTCGTCCGGCCGTCGCGCAGCCGGAGCACGACGACGGGCGCGTCGGCGACGGTCGTGGTGACGGCGTCCTCGACGTCCTTCCAGCGACCCGACGCGGTCCCGACGCCGCGTACCCACTGGATCCGGTAGCCCTCGGCCGTGAGCCGCACGACCCAGCCGCGCTCGCGCCACACCCACCAGCAGGCGCCGAGGACGAGGACGGTGAGGCCGACCGGGACGAGCAGGACGGCGGTGTGCAGGTCGAGCACCGCGATCGCCAGCGTGCACGCGAGGATCAGCACCGCGACCATCACCAGCACGACGCCCAGCAGACGCGCGGCGACGGCGGGGGCGAGGCGGTGGACGGTCGGGGAGTCGGTGGGCACGCAGTGATTTTCCCACGCGAGCGGCGCAGCAGCGGCGTGCGGGTCACCGGCACTCGGCGACCGGTAGAGTCCGGCGGTGTACGGCGCCGCGGTGCCGTGCGAGGAGAGGTGCCGGAGCGGCCGATCGGAACCGCCTTGAAAGCGGTCGTAGGGAGACCTACCGCGGGTTCGAATCCCGCCCTCTCTGCCAAGGCGAAGCGCAGCGAGCCGCTGGCCGAGAGGGCCCGGGTGGGATCGGCCCTGCTGACCCCCCGGGTGCCCCGTGCAAGTTCTGACTACCCTCGACGACGTGACGACCTGGTTCGAGTCCGCCGCCGACGCCACGACGCGCCTGCGGGCCGTCGGGTACCTCACCGACGACGCCACGGCGCTGACGGCGTACCTCGCGGGCGCGCTCGAGAAGCCGCTGCTGGTCGAGGGGCCGGCGGGGGTCGGGAAGACCGAGCTCGCCAAGGCCGTGGCGCGCGCGACGGGGGCCGAGCTGGTCCGGCTGCAGTGCTACGAGGGCCTTGACGAGGCCCGCGCGCTCTATGAGTGGAACTACAAGAAGCAGCTGCTGCGGATCCAGGCCTCGCAGGGCGACGACGCGAGCTGGGACGAGACCCACGACGACATCTTCACCGAGGAGTTCCTGCTCACCCGTCCGCTCCTCGGCGCGATCCGACGTGAGGAGCCCACCGTGCTGCTCGTCGACGAGGTCGACAAGACCGACATCGAGGTGGAGGGCCTGCTCCTGGAGGTCCTCAGCGACTTCCAGGTCACCATCCCCGAGCTCGGCACGGTCACCGCGACCCGTCGCCCCTTCGTGGTGCTGACCTCCAACGCCAGCCGGGAGCTCTCCGAGGCGGTCAAGCGCCGCTGCCTGTTCCTGCACCTCGACTACCCCGACGCCGAGCGCGAGCGCGAGATCGTCACCAGCCAGGTGCCGGGGCTCGACGAGCGCGTGGCCACCCAGCTGGTGGACGTGGTCGTGCGGCTGCGCGAGCTGGAGCTGAAGAAGGCGCCGTCGATCGCGGAGTCGGTCGACTGGGCGCGCACGCTCGTCGCCCTCGAGATCGGCGACCTCGACGAGGCCACCGTCGCGCGCACGCTGGGCGTGGTGCTCAAGCACGCCTCCGACCACCAGCGGGCGGTGCGGGAGCTCCGGCTGGCCTCCCGGTGAGTCCGCGATGAGCCTGCTCGACACCCACATCGGCTTCGTCGAGGCGCTGCGCGCCGCCGGGCTGCCGGTGTCGCTGGCGGAGGGGCTCGACGCGATCGCCGCGCTCGAGCAGGTGAGCTGGCACGAGCGCGAGACGGTGCGGGCGGCGTACGCCGCGACGCTGGTGAAGCGGCAGCCGCAGCGGGTCACCTTCGACGCGATCTTCGACCTCTACTACCCGCGGCTCGTGGGCGGCGGCGTCGCGGCCGGGCAGGAGGACGGCGCCGACGCGGACCCCTCGTCCGGGCCGCGCGACACCGGCCCGGACCTGGCCCGCTTCCGCGAGGCGCTGGCCGAGGCCCTGGAGGTCGGTGACGCCGACGCGCTGCGCGACCTCGCCGTCGACGCCGTGGCGCGCTTCGGCGCGATGCCCGGGCGCGGTCCCGGCCTGTCGAGCTGGTCGGCCTACACCTCGCTCCAGCGGGTCGCGCCCGCCGAGCTGACCGAGCGCCTCGTGCAGGCGCTGCTGCAGCAGGGCCACGACGCCGAACGGGCCGCGCTGCTCGCAGGGCGCCGGATCGGGGGGTTCACGCGCCAGGTCGAGGGCGACGCCCGGCGGCGGATCGCGGAGGAGAAGGGCCCGGCCCACGTCGTCGGCACGACCGTCCGCCCCACCATCGACCGCCTCGACTTCCTCGCCGCGCGGCGCACCGACCTCGAGGAGATGCGTCGTGAGGTGTACCCCCTGGCCCGGCGCCTGGCCGCACGCCTCGCCAAGGAGCAGCACGCCCGGCGCCGCGGCCCCCTCGACGTACGCCGCACCGTGCGCGCCTCGCTCGCCACCGGCGGCGTGCCGCTGACCACCCACCACCGTCCGCGGCGGCCGCACCGCACCGAGCTGGTCGTGCTCTGCGACGTCAGCGGCTCGGTCGCGAGCTTCGCGCAGTTCACGCTGCTGCTGGTCTACGCGCTGCGCGAGGCGTTCGGCGGCGTGCGCGCCTTCACCTTCGTCGACGACGTGACGGAGGTCAGCGACCAGTTCCGGCCCGGCGCCGACGTCGTCGAGGTGATGGAGGGGCTGGCGGCGAGCATCGCGCACGCCTCGATGTGGGGCCGGACCAGCTACGGCCGGGCGCTGACCCGCTTCGCCGAGGAGCACCCCGACGCGATCGGCCCGCGCACCTCGCTGCTGGTGCTCGGCGACGGCCGCTCCAACCACAGCGACCTCGCGCTGCCCGTCCTGGCCGACCTCGTCGGCCGCGCCCGCCACGCGTGGTGGCTCAATCCCGAGCACCCGCGCCACTGGGGCACCGGCGACAGCGCGGCCGACCGCTACGGCGAGCTGCTGCCGATGCTCGAGTGCCGCAACCTCGCCCAGCTCGCCGAGTTCGTCCACCAGATTGTCTAGCGCTCGCTCCGCTCGCGCGATGCTCGGCGCCCCTGGGACCCGAACGCGCGAGTCAGCCCGCGAGGTAGCCGAGCTCCTGCAGGCGGGTGATCTCGGCGCGCAGCTCCGGGTGCTCGGCCCCGTCGGCCGCGCGGGCGCCGGCGACGTAGGCGTGGTCGTCCTGGGAGCCGCTGGCGTCGAAGACGACGGTCAGGCGGTGGGGGATGCCGGCGTTGATCAGCGAGCCGAGGATCGCGACCGGGTCGGAGCGGTCCTCGAGGGAGAGCATCCGGGTGGTCTCGGGGATGCGGGGCACCTGCGCCGAGGGCGCTCCGGCGGTGACGACCTGGTCGACGGTGAAGCGGTCGGAGCCGGACGCGGCCGCGATCTCGGCGGCCAGCGCGCCTCCGGAGGCCGCGCCCACGAGCATCACCCGGGCGTCGTCGTCGCCCGGGGTGAGGGCGCGCTCGATGGCGCGCACGACCTGCGCGGCCGAGGTCGACGGGTCGGCGCCCACGAGCCGGAGCCGCCCGGAGTCGGGACCGGAGGTGCCGGGGAGGTAGGCGATGTAGCGGCCGGTGCCGACGCGCTGGACGCTGATGCGCCGGTCCTCGGCGACCAGCGTGGCCATGAGCTCCTCGAGCGAGCGCGGCGCGGCCGCGGCCGACGCGGCCGCCTCGGCCTCGGGCTCCTCGACCTCCACGAACGAGCCGGCGGAGTCGCGGAAGGCGGAGACGGCGTCGGTGGGGAACGCCTCGACACCGATGGCGCGCAGCCCGCCGCGTGCGGCGTGGGCTCCCTGGTCGCTCGAGAGCACCCCCGCGGTCAGCAGCGAGCGCATGTGCAGGCCGTCGAGGAGCCCGCCGCCGCCCGAGAGGTGGTCCATCAGGTCGGGGTTGTTCTCGGCGAGCTCGTTGAGGTAGGCGGTGACGCCCTCGCGGTCGAGCGCGTCGGTCTCGATCAGCCCGGCGCTGACGATCGCTCCGCCGAGGGCCACCTCGGGGGCGAGGTAGCCGATGGCGCGCCCGGCGATGGAGCCGAGCGTCTGGTAGGCGGCCTGCTGGAGCTCGTCGATCCAGCGGTAGGTCAGCACGGTGGCGCGGACGACCAGGGCGTCGGCGTCGAGCTCGACCGAGCGGGTCAGCAGGCCGTGCTTGCCGGTCGTGGCGGCCCGGATGTCCTCCTCGGCCTGGCCCCAGGTGGCGCGGGACAGCTCGCCGGAGTCCGCGACGTCGTCGTCGGCGAGGATCTCCGCGCCGAGGCGCGCGCGGGTGCGCATCTCGTGGCCGGTGGCGTCGAACAGGTCGGCCAGGGCCAGCATCTGCTCGTACTTGTCGGCCGCCACCGAGGCCGAGGCGTCAGCGGGGCTGGGGTCGGGGCCGTCGTGCAGCCGGGGGATCTCGAGGTCGCTCATGTGGGGGTACCTGCCGCGTGGGGATCGGGGTGCGGGCGGGGGGTCAGGTGGTGGGGACAGGGAGGGGGGTCGGGGACAGGGACAGGGAGGGGTGGGGTCAGGGCGTGGGGTGGGTCATCGCGTGACCTGGGCCAGCACGGGTGCGAGCTCGGTGGCGAGGTCGTCGGGGTCCACGAGGCGTACGGCGACGCGCGCGCCGTCGTCGTGGTGCGGGGTCAGGGAGTGCCAGCCGTCGCGCAGCAGCACCCACGACACGACGCCGACCGACGTCGTGGCGCGGTCGCCGACCTCCGCGGCGAGGATCCGCAGGCGGCCCCGGCCCTCGGTGTGCACGGCCGAGACGACGGCGGCGGCCTCCGCCTCGCCGAGCGGGGAGCCGTCGGAGAGGACGTCGCCGTCTGCCTGCCCCATCAGCACCGGGACCAGGTCGGAGCGGCCGGCACGCAGCGCCTCGCCGACCGAGTCGGCCACGGCGTAGGGGACGTCGAGGAGCGTGGGCACCTGCGAGGACGTGAGAGGGAGGTCCTCGGGCACGGCGGTGACGCGGGCCAGCTCGGTGGTCCACTGGTCGACGGGGAACCACGCGAGCTCGAAGACGATGCCGTCGCAGGTGGACAGGCTGGCCACGGCGCCACCGCTCTGCCGGTGCCACGACTTGACCTGGGCCGATCCGGCGGCGACGTCGACGTCGAGGGCGAGGCGGGGAGTGGCGAGCAGGCCGACCGCGCCGAGCAGGCCGGCGTCGGCGCCGTCGTCGCCGACCAGGCCGCGACGCCGCAGGGTGTCGTGCGGGTCGTGCAGCCCGGACACGGCCTCGGTGTAGGCGGCGTCCTCGACCGAGCCGCGGCTCAGGCCCAGGCGCCCGGACAGCGACCCCGCCTCGAGGCCGGCGCCGTCGGAGGCCGGGTCGGCGGGCAGGTCGAAGGGGAGGGGTGCGTTGCCGGCGAGCTCGGCGACCACCCGCAGCTCGGGCAGGGTGAGCGCGAGCCGCCGCGCCATCTGGTCGAGGAAGCTCGCCGCCGGGGCGGGGGGCGTGGTCAGGTCGATGGTCACCATGTCAAAGTCCCGGGAGCTCGACGGTCAGCCAGTCCTGGTGGCCGGCCGGGGGCGGGTCGAAGGCCAGCAGCGCCGCCTCGGCGCCGTCGGGCGTGGCGGGCGTGCCGTCGGCGTGGGGTGCGGCCTCGGAGGCGCGGGTGCGGGCGTCCTCCACGAGGGTGGAGGCCTTGCGGGCGCGGGTGTCGATCGCCTCCTTGCGGGTGTCGACCTCCCCGAGGTGGCGCGCGAGCGACTCGGCGGCGACCTCGTGCTGGGCGGCCGCGGCGCGCAGGTGGTTGGCGCGCTCCCGGATCCGCTCGCGCATCGCCTCGGCGGCCTTGCCGTGCCACGGCACCGCCTCGGCCTGCGCGACCAGGCGTGAGGCGAGGGCGCGGATGTCGCCGCCCTGCTCGCGCAGCTGCGCGACCCGCTTGCGCCCGACCGCGGTGTCGCCGTACATCGATCACACCCTTTCGTCGGTCGACGCCTACCCGCTCGGGACGGGGCCCAAACGTGTCGCCGAGCTCGGGATTCTTCCGCACTCCCAGGGTGGTGCGCCATCCGGGCGCGGGCCGGTGCCGCGGGCCGGGACGGGCACGTCCGGGCACCGGCACGGCCGATAGGATCGGGGGACGACCTGCCCACCGCCGATGGCACGAGGTGTCTGTGACGTTCGACGTCCACCAGCTCGACACGTTCCTGCTGGTCGGCGCTGTCGTGACCCTGGCGGCGATCCTCGCCGTGCGCGTCTCGGCGGGTGCGGGGCTCCCCTCGCTGCTGATCTACCTGCTCATCGGGGTGTTCCTCGGCGAGGGCGGTCCCTTCGCGATCCCCTTCGACGACGCCCAGCTCGCCCACGCCCTCGGGTTCGGCGCGCTGGCCGTCATCCTGGCGGAGGGCGGCCTGACGACCGACTGGCGACAGATGCGCCCGAGCATCAGGCTCGGGGTCTCGCTGGCGACCCTCGGCGTCGCCGTGTCGGTCGCGGTCGTCGCGGTCGGCGCCCACCTCCTGCTCGGGCTCCCGTGGGAGCTGGCCATCCTGCTGGGCGCGATCTGCTCGCCGACCGACGCCGCGGCGGTGTTCTCGGTGCTGCGGGTGGTGCCGCTGCCCAAGCGGCTGACCGGCGCGCTGGAGGCCGAGTCGGGCCTCAACGACGCGCCCACCGTCGTCCTGGTCGGCGTCATCTCCACCGGCGCCGCCGGCGAGTCCGGGCTGCTCGGGGTCGCCGGCACCATCGTCTTCGAGCTGCTCGCCGGCGGCCTGATCGGGGTCGTGTGCGGCGTCGGCGGCGCGTGGCTGATGCGCCGCGTCGCGCTGCCGTCGTCGGGGCTCTACCCGCTCGCCGTGATGAGCCTGGCGTTCACGGCGTACGGCGCCGCGGCCGCCGTGCACGCCTCGGGCTTCGCCGCGATCTACGTCGCCGCGCTGATCCTCGGCAACAGCGAGCTGCCCCACCGCACGGCCACCCGCTCCTTCGCCGAGGGCGTGGCGTGGCTGGCCCAGATCGGGCTGTTCGTCATGCTCGGCCTGCTGCTCTCACCCGGTCGCATCGACCTGGCCACCGTGGTCCAGGCGCTCGTCACCGGTCTCGTCCTGACCTTCGTGGCCCGGCCGCTGTCGGTGGTGGCGAGCAGCGTGGTGCAGCGGATGGGGGTGCGCGACCTCGCGTTCATCTCCTGGGCCGGCCTGCGCGGCGCGGTGCCGATCGTGCTGGCCACCATCCCCCTCGCCGAGGGCGTGGCGGGCGCCGACCAGCTCTTCGACATCGTCTTCGTGATGGTCGTCGTCTACACGCTCGTGACCGGGCCGACGCTTCCGCTGGTCGCCCGGCTGCTCGGGGTCTCGCGCCGCTCCGAGCCGCGCGGCCTCGACGTGGAGGCCGCCCCGCTCGAGCGGGTCGCGGCCGACCTGCTGCAGGTCACCATCGCGCCCACGTCGCGGATGCACGGCGTGGAGGTGGGCGAGCTGCGCCTGCCCCCGGGCGCGTCGGTCTCGCTGGTGATCCGGGGCGGCGAGGTGCTGGTGCCCGAGCGGCGCACGGTCCTGCGCTCCGGCGACGACCTGGTGGTGGTCACGCCCCGTCGCCAGCGCGAGGGCACCGAGGCACGGCTGCGGCAGGTCTCGGAGAACGGGCGGCTGGCCCGCTGGGTGGGCGAGGAGCACTCCAGGCCCGAGGACTGAGCGCCCGGATCACTCCGAGCCGGTGGCGCGGCAGTACGTCGCGTCGGCCTTCGCGACGACCGACTCGACCTGCTTGGGACGCAGCGCCTGGAACTTCTCGCCGACCACCACGACGACACCCGGGCCGAGCGCGTCGCCCGGCACGACCTTCGCCTTCTTGAACTGCAGGCGCACGAGGTCGACGGCAGGGTCGGTCGGGTCGGAGGACCAGATCTGGGTCGTGGCGGTCTGCGCGGGGGCATCGCCCACGTCGCCCGGCACGAAGCCGCGCTCCTCGAGCTGGGCGCTCGTCGCGCTGGCCAGCCCGCTGCGCCGGCTGCCGTTGAAGACGCTCACGACCACCTGGTCGCGCCGCACCTCGCCACCGGCGCTGACCGCGGTGTCCTCGCAGATCGCGACCGGGTCGTCCTTCGGGAACGGCTTGGTCAGCGCCGCCCAGCCCCACACCGCGCCGACCACCACGAGCACCGCCAGCGCGGCCAGCGTGAGGGCGGACCTCAGGGCGCCGCTCACCGGGCGCTCCCGGGACCGGCCGGGGCAGCGGGGTCGGCCGCGTCGGCGTGGTGGACCCGGGCGTGGAGCACGTGGCGCTGCTGGAGCGCTGCGCGCAGCGCGCGGTGCAGGCCGTCCTCGAGGTAGAGGTCGCCGCGCCAGGACACCACGTGCGCGAACAGGTCGCCGTAGAACGTCGAGTCCTCGTCGAGGAGCGCGTCGAGCTGCAGGGTGTCCTTGGTGGTCACCAGCTCGTCGAGGCGGACCTGGCGCGGGGGCAGGTCGGCCCAGGCGCGGGAGGTCAGCCCGTGGTCGGGGTAGGGCCGGCCGACGCCCACCCGCTTGAAGATCACGCCGGTGATCATAACGACGGTCCCGCGCGACCCCTCGTCGCCGACCGCGGGGCTGACTAGGCTCGCCGGCATGAGCGAGATCCCGCCCACCGAGCCGACGCCCACCGACGGCACCCCTGCGGAGGTCGCACCCGCGGACGCCGCGGCAGGCGGGACGGTCACCGAGCCGCCCGCCCCGCCCGCGCCGACGGACCCGATCTCGGCGGCGGTCGCGCCGGGCTACGAGTTCGAGGGACCCGCCCTCGAGCTCGGCGGGCTGATGCTCGACGCCGACCACCTCAGCGACGTCCACATCAAGATCCCCCTCGGCATGCTCAACCGCCACGGCCTCGTCGCCGGCGCGACCGGCACCGGCAAGACCAAGACCCTCCAGCTGCTGGCCGAGCAGCTCAGCGCGAACGGCGTACCGGTGTTCGCCGCCGACATGAAGGGCGACCTGTCGGGCCTGAGCCTGCCGGGCGAGCCGAGCGACAAGCTCACCGCGCGCACCGCCAGCGTCGGCCAGACGTGGACGGCGACCGGTTTCCCGACGGAGTTCTACGCGATCGGCGGGCAGGGGACCGGCGTGCCGGTGCGGGTGACGATGACCGCGTTCGGCCCGACCCTCCTCGCGAAGGTGCTCGGCCTCAACGAGACGCAGGAGTCCTCGCTCGGGCTGGTCTTCTACTACTGCGACTCCCACGGCCTGCCGCTGCTCGACCTGGCCGACCTGCGCGCGGTGCTGCAGTACCTCACCGGCGACGCGGCCGGGAGGGCCGAGCTGAAGTCCATCGGCGGGCTCTCGCCGCAGACGGCCGGGGTGATCCTGCGCGAGCTGGTCTCCTTCGAGGCCCAGGGCGCCGGCGTCTTCTTCGGCGAGCCCGAGTTCGAGACGAAGGACTTCCTGCGCACGACCGACGACGGCCGCGGCGTGATCAGCCTGCTCGAGCTGCCGAACCTGCAGGACCGTCCCGCGATCTTCTCGACCTTCCTGATGTGGCTGCTCGCCGACCTCTTCCACGACCTGCCGGAGGAGGGTGACCTCGACAAGCCCAAGCTGGTGTTCTTCTTCGACGAGGCGCACCTGCTCTTCAACGACGCCTCGGACGCCTTCCTCGACCAGATCGCCCAGACCGTGCGGCTGATCCGCTCCAAGGGCGTCGGCGTCTTCTTCGTCACCCAGTCGCCCACCGACGTGCCCGACGACGTGCTGGCCCAGCTCGGCTCGCGCGTCCAGCACCAGCTCCGCGCCCACACGCCCAACGACGCCAAGGCGCTCCGCGCGACCGTCAACACCTACCCCAACAGCGCCTACGACGACCTCGGCGAGGTCATCACCTCGCTCGGGATCGGCGAGGCGATCGTGACCGTGATGAACGAGCGCGGCGCCCCGACCCCCGTCGCCTGGACCCGCCTGCGCGCCCCCGAGTCGCTCATGGACGCCGCCCCCGCCGACGGCATGACCGCCGCGGTCGCCGCCTCCCCTCTCGCCCCGAAGTACGCCGAGGGCATCGACCGGGAGTCGGCTCGCGAGCTGCTGGCCAAGAAGCTCGACGAGGGCGCCCGCAAGGCCGCCGAGGACGCCCGCGTGAAGGAGATGGCGCGCGAGCAGAAGAACGAGCGCGTCACCGAGAAGTCCACCAAGGCCCAGAAGCCGAAGGACTCCATGGTCGAGTCGGTCGTGAAGTCGACGGCCTTCAAGGACTTCATGCGCACCGCCGCCCGCGAGATCGCCCGCGGGATGTTCAAGAGCGGGAGGAGGTGAAGAGCGCTCGGGTGAGGTGTTGGTTGGCTCGCTCCGCTCGCGTGTCCGCGGCGCTGCAAGCCCGCTCGTTCGTCGTCGTCGTCGCGCCCTCCCCCGCTTCGCTCCTCCGGCCGCGACCCTCCTCCTGCACTCCCGGGCGCGCCGCGGACGAAACACCCGCCATCCATCTCACGACCGCGCCCCCTCGCCCTGCTCGTTGCGTCCCACGGGGACTTCCGTTGATGGCGATCTCAGCCCACGCGCTCGCCGTCCGACGTCGTCTGGACTGACGAGCGAGCAAGCGTGACGAGCGCAGCGAGGCAGCGCAGTCGAGCGAGGAGGGAAGACGACGTCTCAGGGACGGCGAGCACGCGCGAGCGGAGCTCGCGCCATCTACATCGTCGGGTCGAGCCAGGCCAGCTGGGCGGTCTGGGTGCCGCCGTCGCGGGTGACGACGCGGGCCCGGCCCTCGGGGGCGGGCTGCGGGCGCAGGTTGCCGATCAGCACGCCCTCGTCGCGGGGGCCCGACAGCATGACGCCGGGCATCGCGAGGTCGCGCAGCGACTGGATGACGGGCTCGTAGAGCGCGCGTGACGCACCGCCGGTGCGCCGGGCGACCACGACGTGCAGGCCGACGTCGCGGGCCTGCGCCATCAGCGGCTGCAGCGAGGACACCGGTGACGACTGCTGGGTGGCGACGAGGTCGTAGTCGTCGACCACCACGAACACCTCCGCGCCGGTCCACCACGACCGGTTGCGCAGCTGCTCGGGCGTCACGTCGGGCCCGGGGATGCGGCCCTCGAGGTAGCTGGCGATGTCCTTCAGCGTCGGGGTGGCCTGCGTGGCGGAGGTGAGGTAGTTGAGCAGGTACTCGTCGGGGACCTCGCCGAGCATGGAGCGGCGGTAGTCGACGAGCACGATCTGCGCCTCCTTCGGCGTGCGCGTGCGCATGATCTCGTGGACGTAGGCACGCAGCAGCGCGCTCTTGCCCGACTGCCCGTCGCCGAAGATGAGCATGTGCGGCTCGGCGTCGACGTCGAGGCCGATCGGGGCCAGCTCCTTCTCGTTGATCCCGAGCAGGACGTGCTTCTCGGGCAGCTGGCGGCGTACGGCGTCCTCGCGGACCGCCTCGAGGGTGACCTTCTCGGGGAGCAGCCGCAGCTTGGGACCCTGCGGGCCGCGCCAGGCGGCGGCCATCTTGTCGATGAGGTCGTCGACGCCGTCGCCGAGGCTGTCGGCGTCGCCCTTGCCGTCGATGCGGGGCAGGGCGCCGAGGAAGTGCAGCTTCGAGGGCACGAGGCCGCGACCGGGCCGGCCGGTCGGGACCAGCGCGGCGACCTTGCGGTCGACCTCGGAGTCGAGCGGGTCGCCGAGGCGCAGCTCGAGCTTGGAGCCGAAGACGTCGCGCATCGCGGCGCGGTAGTCGGCCCAGCGGGTCGAGGCGGTGACGATGTGGAGGCCGAAGGTCAGGCCGCGCGCGGCGAGCTGCTGGATCTCCATCTCGAGGTCGTCGAACTCCGCGCGCAGGGTGCTCCAGCCGTCGATGACGAGGAAGACGTCGCCCCAGCCGTCGTCGGCGCGACCCTGGCCGCGACGCGAGCGGTAGGTCTCGATCGAGTCGATGCCGTTCTCGCGGAAGTAGGCCTCGCGACGGTCCACGATGCCCTCGACCTCGGCCATCACGCGGCGCACGACGTCGGGCTCCGAGCGCGTCGCCACGCCCGAGACGTGCGGCAGCCGGGCCAGCGGGGAGAAGGTGCCGCCGCCGAAGTCGAGGACGAAGAACTGCGACTCCAGCGGCGTGGTCACCAGCGCCATGCTGGTGACGATCGAGCGCAGGAGCGTGCTCTTTCCCGAGCGCGGACCGCCCACGACGGCGACGTGACCGGCCGCGCCGGTGAGGTTGAGCGTCATCGTGTCGCGGCGCTGCTCGCGCGGGCGGTCGACGGTGCCGAGCGGGATGACCAGGCCCGGCACGCTGCGCCACTGCTGCGAGGTGAGCCCCAGCTCGGGGACCTCGGCCAGGTCGGGCATGAGCTCGTCGAGGGTGTCGGGGACGTCGAGCGGGGGCAGCCAGACCTGGTGGGCCTCGGGGCCCTTGCCGATCATCCGGTCGACGGCGATGTCGAGCAGCGAGGGCTGCTCGCCCTGCTGCTGCACGGCCTGGGCGGGCGCGGCGGCCCCGGCGTCGTCGGTGACCGGCTCGAGCGACTGCACCTCGGAGATGGTGAACGGCAGGATGCCGCGGATCGCGCCGCCCTCGTCGCGGGTGACGCGGGCGCGGTTGGAGGGCGGGCCCGAGACGTACGCCGCCTTGAACCGCAGCAGCGTCGACTGGTCGGGCTTGAGGTAGCCCAGGCCGGGGACGGCCGGCAGCTCGTAGGCGTCGGGCACGCCCAGGACCGCGCGCGACTCGCCCGCGGAGAAGGTGCGCAGGCCGACGCGGTAGGACAGGTGCGACTCCAGGCCGCGCAGGCGGCCCTCCTCGAGGCGCTGCGAGGCGAGGAGCAGGTGCAGGCCGAGCGAGCGGCCGAGGCGGCCGATGGCGACGAAGAGGTCGATGAACTCGGGCTTGGCCGAGAGCATCTCGGAGAACTCGTCGACGACGATGAACAGCGACGGCATCGGCTCGAGCGGCTCGCCGTTGGCGCGGGCCTTCTCGTAGTCGCGGACCGAGGCGTAGTTGCCGGCGTCGCGCAGCAGCTCCTGGCGCCGCGTCATCTCGCCCGACAGGGCGTCCTGCATGCGGTCGACGAGGGTGAGCTCGTTGGCGAGGTTGGTGATGACGGCGGACACGTGCGGCATGTCGGCCATGCCCGCGAAGGTCGCGCCACCCTTGAAGTCGACGAGGACGAGGTTGAGCTGCTCGGAGGAGTGGGTCATCACCAGGCCGAGCACGAGCGTGCGGAGGAACTCCGACTTGCCGGAGCCGGTGGCGCCGATGACCAGGCCATGGGGGCCCATGCCCTGCTGGGCGGACTCCTTGATGTCGAGGTGCACCATCGCGCCGGTGTCACCGATGCCGATCGGCACGCGCAGCCGGTCGCGCGCGGGGCGCGGGCGCCAGGCGGTGGCGGGGTCGTAGGCGAAGATGTCGCCGAGCCCGAGGAGCTCCATGTGGTCGGGCGTGGTCGAGGTGATGTCGACGGTGCCGCCGGACGAGGCGGCCTCCGCGCTGGCGGTCTTCAGCGGCGCGATGCGTCGGGCGTACGCCTCCGCGGTGGCGAGGTCGCACTGGTCGGCCAGGGCCTTGACCGGCTCGCCGCGCAGGCGCAGCGCGCGGACCGGGCGCTTGCCGAGCTCGTCGGGCCCGTCGACGAACTCCAGCCGCAGCCGGGTGGAGTCCTCGAGCTCGTCCCAGCGGCTGGGGAGGTCGAGCAGCGTGACGCCGTGGAGGCCGTCGGGCGGCACGATGTGGTTGCCGGGCGGCAGGTGGCCCCCGTCGATGACCAGCAGGATGTGCGGCGTCGCGGCGCGCTCGTCGGCACCGAAGCGCGGGCGGTCGCTGAGGTCGGGCGGGAGCAGCGCGCCGAGGTCGTCGAGCGAGGTGGAGACCAGGCGCATGGGGCCCACGGCGTCGGCCTCGCGGGTGCTCTGGGCGTGCGGCAGCCACTTGACCCAGTCCCAGTGCGTGAGGTTCTGCTCCGAGCTGAGCACCGCCACGACCAGCTGGTCGGGGTTCTGGAACGCGGTGGCCGAGCAGATCATCGCCCGCGCGGTGGAGCGCACCTCCTCGGCGTCGCCGCACAGCTCGATGCGGTCGAAGGCGCGCAGGTCGATCGAGGCCGGCAGGTTGGGCTGGAGGCGGTGCACCACGAGCAGGCGGTGAAGGGCGGAGGCGGCCGCGGGGTCGACCTGGTCGACCGGCGCGCTCTCCGGCGGCACCAGCTCGAGCGACAGCGGCTGCGCGCAGAGGCCGTAGCGCACGTGGAGGAAGTTGTCGTCGGAGGTGGCGTGCTCCCACAGGCGGGTCCGGTCCTCGGCCAGCGACGGGAGCGCGTCGGGCTCGGGGTGGTGCCAGTTGAGGGCGCGACGCTGCTGGTCGGCGGCCTCGCGGGCGACCTTGCGGATGTTGCTCAGGTAGCGGAGGTACTCGGTGCGTGAGCCCGTGACCTGCTGCGCGCGCTGCTTACGCTGCCGGTCGATCTGCACGATGATGAAGCCGACCGTGGCGAAGAGGAACATGCCGGCCGCGAGGAAGCTGCGGGTGCGGTTGCCGCCGCCGCCCATCGTGGCCACCAGCACGATGGAGCCGAGGCTGCCCAGCATGGGGATCGCGTTCATCAGGACGCCGCTCGCGCCCTCGTTCTGCTGCAGCTCGGGTGGAGGCTGCAGCACGATCTGGCCGCCCGGCATCTCCGGCTCGTCGAGCCGCTGGCCGCCTCGCAGTGTCGTGCTCACTCGTCCCCCAGTGCCGCGCCCGATGAAGTCGCGACGATGATAGGTGTGCTCCGCGCGCGCCGCGACTACCCTGCACCGCACAAGCGCCCGCCCGAGACACGCGAAGGGGGAATCGTGTCGGACGTCGCGATGTCCAGCTCTGCTGACGCGACCCTCGCCGTGAGCGTCCACGGACCTGCCGGGGTCCTCGACCTGGTCGTGCCCGCGGGCGCGACCTCGGTCGACGTGGCCCGGGAGTACGCCCGGCAGGCCTCCGAGGTCGGCGAGGTCTCGGCCATCCCGCTCCTGCAGACCTCGCTCGGCGAGCGGCTCAACGCCGCGGTGGCCCTCGGCGACGCGGGCGTGCAGTCCGGCGACGTGCTGGTCGCGACCACGGGGGTGCACCGCCCCCGCAAGGTGACGCTGCTGGAGAAGGCGAAGAACGCCCCGGAGACCCCCGAGCTGGCCTCGATGGTCGCCGCGATCGCCGCGGGCGCCGCGGTGCTCGCCGGCTGGTACGCCGCCCGCGCGGGCGAGGACGACGTCCGCACCGTCGCCGTCGGGGTGCTGCTGGCCTGCTCGATGCTGGGGGTGCTGCCCGTGGGGCGTCACCTGCGCCAGCGGGTCGCGGCCGCACCCGCGTTCGCCGGTGCCGCGGCCTTCGCGGCCCTCTACGAGCCCGGTGTCCACCTCCTCCCCGCGATCATCGGCGCGGCCGCGATCGCCGCCGCCGTGGTCGCGGGCATCGGGCGCGCGCTCGGCTCGGGGGCCGACGAGGTCGCCACGGTGTGGATCGCCGGCGGGCTCACCGTCTTCGCCTGCAGCGGGATCGCCGCGCTGCTCGGCTGGGACGCGCGGGTGACGTGGACCCTGCTGGTCTTCCTCGCGATGATGGCGGCCCGCTTCGCACCGACCCTGGCCGTCGACGTCCCCGACGAGGCGCTGCTCGACCTCGAGCGGCTCGCCGTGACCGCCTGGTCGGCCCGCGACACCCAGCGCGGCGGCAAGCGCGGGCGCATCGTGGTGGCCGGGGACGCCATGGAGCGCCTGGTGCGCCGCGCCTCGCGCACCGTCACGGCCTCCGCGGTCGGCGTCCTGCTCGTCACCTCGCTGGCCAGCCCCCTGCTGCTCCAGAGCGCCACCATCGACCTCGACCGCATCGGCGCCCGGTGCCTGGTCCTCTTCGCCGGCCTGTCCCTGCTCCTGGCCGCCCGCTCCTACCGGCACGCCGCCGCGCGCCACCTCCTGCGCCTCGCCGGGCTGTCCGCGCTGGCGTGGCTGGCGGCGTTCATGGTCGCCGGACCCGGTGCGGGCCACCTCGACCCGTTCTTCTGGTCGGTGCTGGCCCTCGGGGTCGTCGCGCTGGCCGCGGCGGTGGCCACGGGCCGCGGCTGGCGCTCGGTCTGGTGGTCGCGACGGGCCGAGGTGGCCGAGTCGCTGTGCGGCAGCCTGGCCTTCGCCGCGGCCGTCGTCGCGGCCGGGGTCTTCCGCAGGCTGTGGGAATTGACGTCGTGATGTTTAGGCCCGATCGACCCGGGTAGATCCTCGTCAGCGCGGGGGGTCGGGACGTCTCCCCGGGCACGGGATCACCACCAGTGCACCACCTACACACCCACGAGAACTCGGTCGGTCCGACCGCCGAGGGAGAAGGATCTTCCATGAGCGACATGTACGGCCAGACAGAGAAGGCCCTCTCCAAGGGCGCCGACTTCGTCGACCAGGCCCGCGGCGACGTGAAGAACAAGTGCGGCGTCCTGTCCGGCAACATCCAGACCATGATGGGCGGATGGGGCGGCCAGGGTGCCACCGCGTTCAACAACCTCATGATCGCCTGGAACGAGAAGCAGGAGACCATCCTCAAGGCTCTCGACCAGCTGTCGGCGTCGATGAAGGAGACCGAGCGCGACAACGTCTCCACCGACGAGGGCCAGTCCGCCGCCCACGCCAACCTCCAGGGCCGCCTCGGCTGACGCCGACGCCCACACTGACTTCAAGGAGCTATGAGATGACTTTCGACGGAATCAAGGTCCAGCACGGCACCCTCGACGCCGGTGCTGCCGACGTCATGAAGGCGGCCAAGGACATCGAGTCCCGCCTCGACCAGCTCGAGAGCGAGCTCAACCCGCTCAAGAGCGACTGGAACGGTAACGCCAAGATGGCCTACGACCAGGCCAAGGCCAAGTGGGACCAGGCCATGCAGGAGATGACCCTCCTGCTGCAGCAGGCCAGCCAGGGCGTCGACGCGTCCAACGCCGAGTACAAGGCGGCCGACGCTCGCGGTGCCAACCGCTTCTGAGCTCGTCCGTCCGACCGAGGCCGGTCGTCCCTGCGGGGGCGGCCGGCCTCGGCGCATCTCGGGCAGCCGGTCGCCTAGGCTGCTCCCCGTTCGGCGCGCCGCCCTCTCGGACGGACGCAGTGGAAGCACTTTCAGGGGGAAACACCAATGAGTCAGGGCTCCTCGGTCGCCTCCGGCCTGGTCCGGGTGACCATCGCCTCGGGCTCCAGGCGGGTCGACCTCGTGCTCCCGGGCTCCATCCCGGTCGCCGAGCTCGTCCCCGAGCTGGCGCGCTCGGTCGGCCTGCTCGACGCCTCCACCGTCTACGGCGGCTACCGCCTGGTGACCCAGGAGGGCCGGGTGCTGGTCAACAACGCCGGGCTCACCATGCAGGGCATCGAGGACGGCGGCCTGCTGACGGTCACCGCCGGCGTCGACGAGCCCGCCCCCCGTGTCTACGACGACGTGGTCGAGGCGATGGCCGACGTCGTGGAGAACGAGCTCAAGCCCTGGGAGCCCGCCGCCGGACGTCGTACGGCACTCGGCGCCGGCAGCATCCTGCTGGGGCTCGGCGCGCTCGCCCTGCTGCTCAAGGGCGAGAGCGTGCTCGGCGGCGTGGCCGCTGCCGTGATCGCCGCCCTGCTGGTCGTGGGCGGCATCGTCCTCGCGCGCGCCCAGGAGGAGCCGGAGGCAGGCGTCGCGGTCTCACTGCTCGCGGCCCTCTACGCCGCCGTGGCCGGGTTGCTGCTGGCCCCCGGCGACCTGCCGTCGTGGAGCTGGCCCCTCGACGACGCGTTCTTCACCCACGCGCTCCTCTTCGCCGGGCTCGGGATGCTTGCTGCAGGCGTGGTGGCCGTCGTCGGCCTCCAGGAGGGTCGCGCCCTCGTCATCCCCGCGATCGTCGTCGGCGCCGTCCTGGTCGCCAGCTCGCTCGTCGTCCGGCTGGTCGACGTCGAGCCGGGGCCGGTGCTGACGGTCCTGCTCACCCTCGTCGTGCTCGCCGGCAGCGTGTTCCCGTGGCTGGCGCTGGGCGTCACCGGCACCAAGGTCGACCAGCTCTACTCCCTGCACGACGTCACCGCCGACCCCGACGACATCGACGCCGACGAGGTCGCCGACGACGCCCGGGTCGGCCACGAGATCCTGCTGGCGGTCTCCGCCACCGTCGGCACCCTGCTGGTGCTGCTGGCCCCGTTCGCGGTCGACCGGGGCGTGTTCGGCACGGTCCTGGCCGCCGTGTGCTGCCTCGCCGTCATGTTCCGCACCCGCCAGTACCGCACGGGCTCCGAGGTCTTCGCCGGCCTCGCCTCCGGCATCCTGGGCCTCGTGTCGGTCGCCCTGTCGATGCTGCTGATCCACGACGGGTGGCGCGCGGGCGCCGCGATCGGCCTGGCCGGCGTCGGCGCGGTCCTGCTGGCCCTGACGCTGGTCCCCGCCTCCGCCTCGGTGCGTCGCGGCCGGATGGGCGACGTCGTCGAGACCATGACGCTCCTCGCGCTGCTGCCGCTGATGGTGCTGGCCGCCGGGTTCGTCTCCGCCGTGGCGGGCTGACCCCGATGGCCACCAAGAAGGACCTCGTCGAGGCCCACGCCTTCAGCCGGCGCCGCCTGGTCACGGCCTTCGTCTCCGGCGCCCCGGGCGGCCGCGAGGTCGAGCCGGTGCGCCCGGGCCGGGTGCTGATCGGCGGCGTCGCGCTCTCGGTGCTGCTGCTCGCGGGCGCCGCGATCGCCGGCTTCCTGCTCGGTCGTCCGCCGGCGGAGTGGCTCGACAAGGGCAGCTTCGTGATCTCCAAGGACACCGGTGAGCAGTACGTCGTCCTCCTCGGCGGCGACGACCCGATCCTCCAGCGCGTCCCCAACTACGTCTCCGCCCAGCTGCTGCTCGCGGAGGCCGACCTCACGCCCTCGACCGTGCGCGACAAGTACATCCGCGGCCAGCAGCTCGGCGAGGACCTCGGCATCGAGGGGGCGCCGGCCGGCCTGCCGTCGGCCGACCAGCTCGTCGACGACGGGTGGACCGCCTGCACCGCCGAAGACGCCGGGATCCTGCTCGCCGTGCAGCCCCGGCCGTCCGTCGAGGACCTCGTGGGCTCGGCGTTCCTGGTGTCCAGCGGTGGCAGGCGCTGGCTGATCGCGACCTCGCCGAGCCTCGGCTCCGACCAGGGCCGCGCCTACCGCTTCCCGATGCCGAAGGACCCCACCCGCTCCTCGACGCTGGGGCAGCGGCTCGGCTTCAGCCCGACCCCGGTCGAGGTGGAGCCCGACTGGCTCAACCTGTTCCCCCTCGGCGACCCGCTGGAGGAGGGCTCGTTCGGCGTCGCCGGTCGAGGTCAGCCCGTCACCTACACCGGCTCGGGCACGGACCTGTCGGGCTACAGCGTGGGCGACCTGCTGCGCTCGCCCACCGGTGCCTACTTCCTGCTCGGCGACGACGGTCCCCAGCAGCTCAGCGCCTTCGCCGGCCTGGTCTACGGCGCCGTCGTCCAGGAGCCCACGGAGATCGCCGAGTCGCCGTCCGCGACCTTCGACGACCCCGACACGCCGGCCGAGTGGCCCGCGGCGGAGCCGGTGGCCGTCACCGGCGGCGCGCTCTGCGCCGAGCTCCACCCGGGCGTCGACGCCGATCCCGAGGTCACCCTCGCCACCAACCCGACCGGCCCCGCCGTGCCCGACCTGGCGGCCGGCGAGCACGACGTCGACGTCGAGCCCAGCGCCGGCGCCTACGTGCTGTCCGGCTCGTGGGAGGCCGCCGACGGCGGCACGGCGTTCGTCATCGACACCAAGGGCGAGAAGTACCGCCTGATCGGCTCCGAGGTGCCCGGCTCCATCGGCTACGGCTCCGTCGAGCCGCCCTTAGTGCCGAGTGCCTGGATGGGCTTCTTCGAGCCGGGCGTCTCCCTGTCGACGAACGCCGCGCGGCGGTTGCCGGAGGACGCGCCGCCCCCGGAGGACGCCTCCGCGGACGGCGAGTCGTGAGCACCGCCCGGCTGCGCGCCGCGCTCGCGACGGGCGTCGTCGCGGCCTCGACGCTGCCCGCCACGATCTGGCTGGCCGCGCCGGCCCACGCCGACGAGAGCGCGCCGTGCCAGACCGACCAGATCCCGGGCGCCGAGCGGCTCGCGGACACCAGGACCAAGGACGACCTCGTCCACGACCGGCTGCACGTCGACGACGCCCAGCGTCGTGCGAGCGGCCGCGGTGTCCGGGTGGCCGTCATCGACAGCGGCGTGGCCGACGTCCCCGGGCTCGCGGTCACCCACCTCCCGCCGGTGGACGGGGCGTCCGGCGCGATCCTCTCGGGCCACGGGACGATCGTCGCCGGGCTGATCACCGGGCCCGACGGCGTCGCTCCGGCTGCGCAGGTCGTCGACGTGAAGGTCTACGACAAGGACGACGCCGACACCTCCCAGGGCGAGAAGGGCCTGAGCTCCGGCGCCATCGTCGCGGGCATCGACGCGCTGCTCGCGTCGGGCCAGGACGTCGACATCGTCAACATCTCGCTCGCCGTCCGGGTGCCCGACCCGGCCCTCGAGGCGGCGGTGGCGCGCCTGGTCGCGACCGGCGTCGTGGTCGTCGCCGCCGCCGGCAACAAGCCGGTCGACACCTCGTCGGGCGCCGCCGGCTTCGAGGGCACCGAGGGCAACGACGCCGACGTGTTCCCCGCCGACTACCCCGGCGTCGTCGCGGTCAGCGCCGTCCCGCCCGAGGGTGACTCGCCCGCCCAGTACGTCCTGCCCAACGCCGACACCGACGTCGCGACGCCCACCGTCGGCGCGATCTCCGTCAACGCCAACAGCCAGCGGTGCGGCACCGTCGACGTCGCCACGTCGTGGGCGGCCGCCGAGGTCAGCGGGGTGCTCGCGCTGCTGCGCCAGCGGTTCCCGCGGGAGACCGCGGCCCAGCTGGTCGCGCGGCTGGAGCAGACGACCGAGGCCGGGGGAGTGCCGGCCGACGGGGAGCTGAGGGACCCCTGGGCCGGCGCCGGGGTCGTGCAGGCCAACGACGCCCTGACCCGTCAGCTCAAGCCGGGCCGGCAGGGCAAGGTCGTCACGACCGTCCAGTCGGTGCGCGCCGACGCGCAGGCGCCGCCCCCGCCCGAGCAGGTCGACCTGTTCGGCACCCCGCGCGCGGTGCTGCTGTGGTCGGGGCTGGTCGCGGGCTCGCTGCTGGCGCTGGCCTCCATGCTGCGCCCGCTCCTGCGGCGGCGCTGAGGCCCGGACCGGCCGGCCCGGAGTCGGCGTCCACCCGTGCGCGGCTGGTCGGGCGTGATGGAATCAGCGCATGAGCGACACCAGCGACGAGCCCGTTGCCGTCATCCTGGCCGGGGGCCAGGGTTCCCGGCTGTGGCCGATCAGCCGTGACCGGGCGCCCAAGCAGTTCCAGCCGGTCGTGCGTGACCGCCCGCTCCTCACCGGCACCATCGAGCGGCTCAGCCAGCTGGTCGACCCCTCGCGGATCCACGTCTCGACCCGGGCCCGCTTCGCCGACGCGGCCCGGGCCACCCTCGGCCCCGTCCCGGCGGAGAACCTCATCCTCGAGGAGGACCCCGCCGGGCCCGCGACGGCGTTCGCGCTCAGCATCGCGACCCTCGCCCACAAGTACGGCAACGCGCCCGCGCTGATCGCGCCTTCCGACCACCTCATCAACGAGGAGGAGGCCTTCAACGCCGCCTCCCGCGACATGCTCGACCAGCTCGCGAGCACGCCCGAGTCGATGGTGGTCCTCGGCGCCGAGCCCGACCGCTACGACCCGAGCCTGGGCTACATCCACACCAAGGGCGGCGACGACCCCGTCCAGGTGATCGAGTCGTTCCACGAGAAGCCCGACCTCGACCTGGTCGAGGAGCTCGGCGAGAGCGGCAGCCTCTACTGGAACACCGCCTGCTACGGCGTCCGGGTGGGGCAGGCCAGCGATGCCTACCGCACGGCGCTGCCGCTGATCTTCGACTCGATCGAGCGCTTCGCCAGGACCGGCGAGCCCGGCCAGGGCTACCGTGGCGCCGCGATCGGCGGGCACGAGATCTATCCGCTCATGTGGGCCGGCATGCAGTGCCTGGTCGTGCCGCGCCGGCTCGGGTGGACCGACGTCGGCACGTGGACCCGCCTGGAGCGGGTGCTGCACGACCAGCGTGTCACCTCGATCGGCCCCGCGCTCCAGCTCGACGCCGAGGACACGCTCGTGGCGAGCATGGACGGACGCCCGGTCGTGACGCTCGGCGCGCGCGGGCTGATCGTGGTCACCCACGAGGACGCCGTCTACGTCCTCGACAAGGCCAAGGCCCTCGACACCCCCACCCTCGAGCGCCTCCGTTCGCTCCTCGCGGCCAGCACCCGCGAGGATCTCCTCTGACCCTCGCCCGACCCGCGTCCCTCCCGCGAAGGAACCCATGTCCCACGAGAACGCCCAGCACATCGTCGTCGTCGGCACCAAGCCCGACATCATCAAGCAGGCGCCGATCTACCACGAGCTGCGCAACCGCGGCCACGACGTCGTGCTGTGCCACACCGGCCAGCACTACGACCACAACCTGTCGCAGTCCATGCTCGACGAGTTCGGCGTGCGCGAGGACATCAACCTCGAGGTCCGCGGCGGCGTGAACGACCTGGTCTCCGGCATCACCGCCAAGCTCGCCCTCTACCTGCGGGGCTTCGCCGAGCGCGGCGGCTTCCCGATCACCTACGTCCACGGCGACACCACGACCGCGATGGCCGGCTCGCTGGCCACCTTCGGCGAGCGCCAGGCGCTGGTGCACGTCGAGGCCGGCCTGCGCACGCTCTCGCCGAAGCCGGAGGTGCTGCGGGGGTGGATGGAGCAGGGCGCCGACCTCGACTGGGCCTCGTTCCGCGCCCAGTCGGTCGACCGGGCGAGCTGGTCGCGCGGCAGCCGCGAGCCCTCGCCCGAGCAGTTCAACACCCGGGTGTGCGACGCGGGGTCCGACCTGCACGCGGCGCCCGTCGAGCTCAACCGCGAGTTCCTCCTCGACGAGGGCTTCGCGCCCGCCGCGATCGACGTCGTGGGCAACTCGGTCGTCGACGCCCTCGAGCAGGCCGTCGCCGGCAGTGACAAGAACCAGGTGCTGCAGCGCTTCCCGCAGATGGGCGACGGCTCGTTCCTGCGCTTCTGCGTGCACCGCCGCGAGAACACCACCAACCGCGACCGGTTCAACCTGCTCATGGACGCCATGGAGGACCTGCTCGAGCAGGGCCACCACGTCTTGTTCATCCGCCTGCTCGGCACCGAGGCCGCGATCGACAACTTCGGTCGGCGCCAGTGGCTGGAGGACCTCGAGGCCCGCTACGGCGACGCCCTCATCTCCACCCCCGTGTGGGACAGCTACCTCGACGTCGTCGCGGCGATGTCGATGTGCGCGGTCATCGTCACCGACTCCGGCTCCATCGTGGAGGAGGCCAACGTGCTGCAGGTGCCGTGCGTGACGCTGCGCTTCGGCTCCGACCGCTCCGAGACGTTCCTGGCCGGCAGCAACTTCCTCGCCCCGCCCGTCGACAAGGCGCTCCTGGTGAGCGTGGTGCACAACGTCTACGAGCACCGGGCCGAGCTCTCCTGGGACCGGGTCTACCCCGAGGGCGCCAGCACGATGCTGGTCGACGCCGTCGAGCGTCGCCTCGACGAGGGCAGCCTGCTGATCTCCGAGGAGTGGCGCTACGGCCTCAAGGCCGCGCTGCGCTGACGCGCCCGACCCCGGGCACGACCCCGAGCACGACGAAGGCCCCGCACCCATCAGGGTGGCGGGGCCTCGGTCGTGCGGCGGAGGTAGGGGGATTCGAACCCCCGAGGGCGTTAACCCAACCCGCTTTCCAAGCGAGCGCCATAGGCCACTAGGCGATACCTCCGCGGCGGAGCCTACCGACTGGTCCCGGCAGCGGTGAAATCGCCCGGTGGGTCCCGGGTTTGGGGAGCCCGTCCCGGCTCGCCTAGACTCCCCGGCAACCCCCCACGCGGCGTCACCTCGCCCAATCCCCCAGGGCCGGAAGGCAGCAAGGGCAAGTGAGCTCTGACGGGTGCGTGGGGGGCCTTTTCATGCCCGTCTCCATGCCTGAGGTCTGCCAGGAACGGCAGCGGTGTACGCCCGGTGGTCGCTGTGGGTGCGCACGGTTAGGGTTCACGACGTGGAGTCACCGCTCGCGCTCTATCGCCGCTACCGGCCCGAGACCTTCGAGGAGGTCATCGGGCAGGACCACGTGACCGAGCCGCTGCGGGCGGCGCTGGCCGCCAACCGGGTCAACCACGCCTATCTCTTCTCCGGTCCCCGCGGCTGCGGCAAGACGACGTCGGCGCGGATCCTGGCGCGCGCGCTCAACTGCGCGAAGGCGCCGATCTCCGATCCCTGCGGCGAGTGCGACAGCTGCCGCGACCTCGCGCGCGGTGGCCCCGGGTCGATCGACGTCATCGAGATCGACGCGGCGTCGCACGGTGGCGTGGACGATGCCCGCGACCTGCGGGAGAAGGCCTTCTTCGCGCCGGTGCGCGACCGCTACAAGGTCTACATCATCGACGAGGCCCACATGGTGACGACGCAGGGCTTCAACGCCCTGCTCAAGCTCGTCGAGGAGCCCCCGCCCCACCTGCGCTTCATCTTCGCCACCACCGAGCCCGACAAGGTGCTGCCGACCATCCGCTCGCGCACCCACCACTACCCGTTCCGCCTCATCCCGCCGCGCCTGCTCAGCGACTACCTCTCGCAGCTCGCCGCCGAGGAGGGCGTGGCCATCGAGTCGGCCGCGCTGCCGCTCGTGGTCCGCGCCGGCGCCGGGTCGGCCCGCGACACCCTCTCGGTCCTCGACCAGCTGCTCGGCGGTGCCGGCCCCGCGGGCGTCACCCACAAGCTCGCCACCGACCTGCTCGGCTTCACCCCCGACTCCCTGCTCGACGAGGTCGTCGAGGGGTTCGCCTCGCGCGACGGCGGCACGGTCTTCTCCGTGGTGGACAAGGTCGTCGAGACCGGGCAGGACCCGCGTCGCTTCACCGAGGACCTGCTGCGCCGCCTGCGCGACCTGGTCATCGTCACCGCCGTCCCCGACGCCCCCGCAACCGGCCTCATCGACGTCTCCGAGGACGCCGGCGAGCGGCTGGTCGCCCAGGCCGCGCGCTTCGGTGCCATCGAGCTCAGCCGAGCCGCCGACATCGTGGCGGCCGGGCTGACCGAGATGCGCGGCGCGACCGCACCCCGCCTGCTGCTCGAGCTGCTCTGCGCCCGCGTGCTGCTGCCCGGTGCCGACCACACCTCCGACGGCGTGATGGCGCGCCTCGAGCGCCTCGAGCGCCGCCTCGAGGTCGCCGGCGGCGCGCCCATGCAGGCAACCCAGCAGCCGGCCCCGCAGGCAGCCCAGCCGGCCGCCCAGCCCGCAGCCGCGCCGGCTGCGCCCGCCGCGCAGGTCGTAAGCCCGCCCGAGGCGCCCGCGCGCCACGACGAGCCCGCGCCCCCGCCGCCGGTGCCGACGTCCTCCTCGGTGCGCGACGACGGCCCCCCGCCGCCGCCACCGATGCCGACCTCCGCGCCCGACCACGCGGCCGGCGTCCCCGCCGACGTCGACGTCCTTGCCGACCTCCCGGTCGCCGACCCGGCGCCGAGCCCCGCACCGACCGGCGACCGCCCGGCCGCGGAGCAGCCGGTGGCCGAGCAGCCGGCAGGCCCGCGTGGCGGCCTCAGCCTCGTCGACGTACGCCGCCTGTGGCCCGACATCCTCGACCAGACCAAGAACCGCCGCCGCCTGGCTTGGATGGTGCTCTCGCAGCACGCCCACGTCGTCGACGTCGACGGCACCCGCCTGACCGTGGGCTTCGCCAACGCCGGTGCCCGCGACTCCTTCGTCAACGGGGGCTGCGACGAGATCCTGCGCCAGGCGGCCATCGACGTCGTCGGCATGGACTGGCGCGTGGAGTCGATCGTCGACCCCAGCGGCGCGGCAGCGCAGGAGCCGGTGGTGCGCCAGGCGGCCACCGCCTCCACGGCCTCGAGCCAGGCCGCGCCGCCGGCTCCGGCGCCCGAGGGACCTCCCGGCCAGCCCGGTCAGGAGGCGCCGGGCGCTCCGCCCGCGTGGGTGACCGGTGAGTCCGCGGCACCCACCGACACCGCGGCACCGCCCGCCCCGCCGCCGCAGCCCGCCCCGCCCGTCCAGCCCGTCGTCTCGGCCGCCCCCGCCCGCGTGGCGCTCGAGGCGGCCCGCGCCGGCACGGGTGCGACCGAGCCGGCCGGCGCGGTGCGCTCGCCCGATGACGACGCCGACCCCGACGACCCCGATGCCGAGTCGGCCGCCCTCGACACCGAGTCGCTGCTGAGCCAGACGCTCGGCGCGAGGTTGATCGAGGAGATCCGCAACGACTGAGCCGTCGGCGCCCCACCCGGGGCCTGACGCCCCGACCCACCCATCCACCCGACACCCGGGAGACCCGATGACCCAGAACCCCTTCGACGCCCTCGGCGGCGGCTTCGACATGAACGCCCTGCTCCAGCAGGCCCAGCAGATGCAGCAGCAGCTCGAGCAGGCGCAGGCCGAGCTCGCGCGCCAGACCGTCGACGGCACCGTCGCCGGCGGTGCGGTCACCGTCACGGCCAACGGCGTGGGCGAGCTGGTGGGGGTCACCATCCGCACCGGCGAGTTCGACGGCACCGACCCCGACGACCTGTCCGACCTCTCCGACCTCATCGTCGCCGCCTACCGCGACGCGCGGGCCAAGTCCGAGGCCCTCGCCGGTGACTCGCTCGGCCCGCTGACCGACGGCCTCGGCGGCCTCGGCGCCGGCGGTGGCGAGGGTCCGTCCGGCGGTCTCGGCTTCACGCCGCCGTCCCTCGGCTGAGGCACGTCGTTGTACGAGGGTGTCGTCCAGGACCTGATCGACGAGCTCGGTCGACTGCCGGGCGTGGGTCCCAAGAGCGCGCAGCGCATCGCCTTCCACCTGCTGCAGGCCGAGCCCACCGACGTGCGCCGGCTCGCGGACGTGCTCATCGAGGTCAAGGCGCGGGTGAAGTTCTGCTCGATCTGCTTCAACGTCAGCGAGGACGAGCAGTGCCGCATCTGCCGTGACACGCGACGTGACCCGACGGTGCTGTGCGTGGTGGAGGAGTACAAGGACGTCGTGGCCATCGAGCGCACGCGCGAGTTCCGCGGCCGCTACCACGTGCTCGGCGGGGCGATCTCGCCGATCGACGGCATCGGGCCCGACCAGCTCCACGTCAAGGAGCTGATGCCGCGGCTGGCCAGCGGCGAGGTCACCGAGGTCATCCTGGCCACCGACCCCAACCTCGAGGGCGAGGCCACCGCGACGTACCTCACACGACTGCTCGCCCCCATGGGGTTGCGCGTGACCCGGCTGGCGAGTGGACTGCCAGTGGGCGGCGACCTCGAGTACGCAGACGAGGTGACGCTCGGACGAGCATTCGCCGGAAGGAGATCAGCCCATGACTGACGCCACGATCAGGTTCGAGGAGCAGATCGCCGACTCGGTGACCAGCTTCCTCCTCGCCGTGCGCGAGATCGCGCGGGAGGGCAACGGGTCGGAGGCCATCTCGCTGCTGCTCCTGGAGATCAGCCAGGTGCTGCTCGCCGGCGCACGCCTCGGTGCGCAGACCGACTTCACGCCCCGGGAGGAGTACCAGCCCGACGTGGGCCCCGAGGCCGACATCGACGAGCTCCGCCTGCGCCTGGCCGAGATGCTGGAGGGCGTCGACGCCTACAGCTTCGTCTTCGACCCCTACGTCCCCGAGCTGGTCGAGAGCCGCCTCTCCGACGACCTCGCGTCCATCGCCATCGACCTGGAGAACGGCCTGCGGCACTTCCGTGCCGGCGACGTCGACGAGGCGCTGTGGTGGTGGCAGTTCTCCTACGTCAACAACTGGGGCAACCTCGCCGGTGCTGCGCTCAACGCGCTGCTGACCGTCGTGGCCCACGACCGCTTCGACACCGACTTCGAGGCCAACGCCGAGGCCGTCGCGGTCGCCGATGAGATGCTCGAGGGGCAGCCGGTCCCGCGCACGTAGAATCGTCCGCGGACCTGCCGGCAACGGCGCCCGCGGGTGACCACCTCCAGAACGCACCCGATTGTCGAGGGACCAACCGTGGGCATTGTCGTGCAGAAGTACGGCGGCTCCTCGCTCGCCGACGCCGACGCCATCAAGCGCGTCGCGCGCCGCATCGTGGAGATCAAGAAGGCAGGACACGACGTCGTCGTCGCGGTCTCGGCCATGGGCGACACGACGGACGACCTGGAGGACCTGGCCACGAGCGTGTCCCCGCTGCCGCCGGCGCGCGAGATGGACATGCTGCTGACGGCGGGCGAGCGGATCTCGATGGCGCTCGTCGCGATGGCGATCAGCGACCTCGGCTTCACCGCGCGCTCCTTCACCGGGTCGCAGGCCGGGGTGATCACCGACGCCGTGCACGGCAAGGCCAAGATCATCGACGTCACGCCCGGGCGCATCACCGAGGCGATCGGCGAGGGCCACATCGTGATCGTCGCCGGGTTCCAGGGCGTCTCGGCCGACACCAAGGAGATCACCACCCTCGGGCGCGGTGGCAGCGACACCACCGCCGTGGCGTTGGCGGCCGCCCTGGGCGCCGACGTGTGCGAGATCTACACCGACGTCGACGGCATCTTCACCGCCGACCCGCGGATCGTGCCGAGCGCGCGCAAGCTCGACCAGGTCTCCTACGAGGAGATGCTCGAGCTCGCCGCGTGCGGCTCGAAGATCCTCCACCTGCGCTGCGTGGAGTACGGCCGTCGCTACGACGTGCCGATCCACGTCCGCTCGTCCTTCAGCCAGCTCGAGGGCACCTGGGTCGTGGACTCCGCCGCGACCCCGGACCAGCCCAGCGACCCCAGCCAGGGAGACACCATGGAACAGCCCATCATCGCCGGCGTCGCCCACGACGTCAGCGAGGCGAAGGTCACCGTCGTCGGCGTGCCCGACAAGGTGGGCGAGGCCGCCCGCATCTTCGAGGCGCTGGCCGACGCCCAGATCAACCTCGACATGATCGTGCAGAACATCTCGGCGGCCGCGACCAGCCTGACCGACATCTCGTTCACCCTGCCGCGCACCGACGGGCAGACCGCGATGACCGCGCTCGCGCGGATCCAGGGCGAGGTCGGCTACGACAAGCTGCTCTACGACGACAAGATCGGCAAGGTGTCCCTGATCGGTGCTGGCATGCGCTCGCACCCGGGCATCACCTCGAAGTTCTTCGGCGCGCTCGCCGCCGCCGGCGTGAACATCGGCATGATCTCGACCTCCGAGATCCGGATCTCGGTCGTCGTCGACGAGGGCGCTGTCGGCGACGCCGTGCGCGCCACGCACACGGCGTTCGACCTCGACGCCGACGAGGTCGAGGCCGTCGTCTACGGCGGGACCGGTCGCTGATGGGCGTCAGCATCGGCATCGTCGGCGCCACCGGGCAGGTCGGCGTCGCGATGCGCCAGATCCTGCTGGAGCGCGGCTTCCCGGCCGACGAGGTCCGCTTCTTCGCCTCCGCCCGCTCCGCCGGCACCGTGCTGCCGTTCGGCGAGCGCGAGATCACCGTCGAGGACGCCTCGACCGCCGACCCGGCCGGGCTCGACATCGCCCTGTTCTCCGCGGGTGCGACCACCTCGCGCGCCCTGGTGCCGCGGTTCGTCGACGCCGGGGTCATCGTCGTCGACAACTCCAGCGCCTTCCGCAAGGACCCGGACATCCCGCTGGTCGTCTCCGAGGTCAACCCCGAGGCGATGGCCGGGGTGATCGAGGCCGGGCGCGGCATCATCGCCAACCCCAACTGCACCACCATGGCGGCGATGCCGGTGCTCAAGCCGCTGCACGACGCGGCGGGCCTGAGCCGGCTCATCGTGTCGACCTACCAGGCCGTCTCGGGCTCCGGCGTCGCCGGCGTCGACGAGCTCGCCCACGGCGTCGCCGGTGCCGGCGAGAAGGCGCGTGAGCTGGCCTACGACGGCGCCGCGATCACCTTCCCCGAGCCGGTGACCTACGTCGCGCCGATCGCCTACAACGTGCTGCCGATGGCCGGCTCGGTCGTCGACGACGGCCTCAACGAGACCGACGAGGAGCAGAAGCTCCGCCACGAGTCGCGCAAGATCCTCGGCCTGCCCGACCTCCTGGTCTCCGGCATCTGCGTGCGGGTCCCCGTCTTCACCGGCCACTCGCTCGCGGTCAACGCCGAGTTCGAGCAGCCGATGACCCCCGCGCGTGCGCGCGAGATCCTCGCCGGCGCGGCCGGCGTCGAGCTCGACGAGGTGCCCACCCCGCTGAAGGCGGCCGGCAAGGACCCCTCCTACGTCGGCCGGCTGCGCCAGGACCCCGGCGTCCCCGACGACCGCGGCCTCGCGCTGTTCATCAGCAACGACAACCTCCGCAAGGGCGCCGCGCTCAACACGGTCCAGATCGCCGAGGTCATCGCCGCCTCCCGCTGAGGTCTCCTGCGGGGACGGCGACGACCGCGGTGACCCACCACGAGACGGCGTACGCCACCGCGCCCACGAGGGGCAGCGCGATGACCGCCCACCCCTGGTCGAGGACGTCGAGCAGCAGCACGAGCACGACGACCGCCGCGATGCCGACGGCGAGCAGGCTCGTCGACCCGGCGTCCGCGACGCCCATCAGGCGCAGGAGGAGGGCGCCGACCCAGGTGAGCAGCACCAGGCCGGCCAGCAGTGCGGGGAGCCCGATGGTGCCGCCGCACGCCGACGTGCCGCGCACGGCCTCGCAGCCGGCTCCGAGGACCCAGCCGAGCAGCACCGCGCCGAGGCCCACGACGAGACCCACGACGAGGGCCGCGACGACACCCGGGAGGCGGACGGCGTACGCCCGGCGGCGCAGGGAGAACGACGGCATCTGCAGGGACGGCCCGTCGTCGGGCTGCTCGCGGTCGGCCATGGTGGCAGGGTGCCACACGACAGGAGCTCCCGGCCCCCACGCGGGGGACCGGGAGCTCCGATGTGTCGGGCTGACAGGATTTGAACCTGCGGCCTCCTCGTCCCGAACGAGGCGCGCTACCAAGCTGCGCCACAGCCCGCCGCCCATGGTCGACAGGTCGATCATGGGCAACTCCGCGAGCATACCGGAGCGGTCAGGTCGCTCCGAAATCGCCCCTGCCCCCGGCTCAGGCCCGGCGCGACAGGCTGAGGTGGACCACGCCGCTGGGGGCCACGACGGACTCGACGTGGAAGGTCTCCTCGAGGCCCTCGAGCCCCTCCCAGAGCAGCGTGCCGCGGCCCAGGACGATCGGGACCATGGCCAGGTGGAGGTGGTCGACGAGGCCGGCGGCGACGAACGCGCGGACCGTGGTCGCGCCGCCGCCGATGCGCACGTCGAGGTCGCCGGCCGCCTCCTGCGCGATCGCCAGCGCGTCGGCGGGCGAGGTGCTGAGGAAGTGGAAGGTGGTGCCGCCCTCCATCTCCAGCGGCTCACGCGGGCGGTGGGTCAGGACGTAGGTCGGGGTGTGGAACGGCGGCTCCTCGCCCCACCAGCCGCGCCAGTCGGGGTCGTCCTGCCACCCGGGCGGGCCGAACTTGTGCGCTCCCATGATCTCGGCGCCGAAGCCGACGTCGTACTGGCGGGCGAAGAGCGCGTCGACGCCGTTCGGGGCGCCCGGCTCCCAGGTCGCGAAGCGCCACTCGTGGAGCTTCATCCCGGCATGCCCGAACGGGGCCTCGAACGACTGCGGCTCGCCGGCCGAGTAGCCGTCGAGCGAGATCGCGAAGTTGGTGACGCGGACGAGCGGCATGGGGCTCCTCAGGTGGCTGTGTCAGCGGGGAGGGCGGTGAGCGTCAGCAGCGTCGCCTCGGGCCGGCAGGCGACCCGGAAGCGGACGTAGGGGTTGGTGCCGAGCCCGGCGGAGACGTGCAGCCACGCCGAGCCGGGGTCGCCGGGCGCCGAGCGCGCGGGGTGGCGGTGCAGGCCGCGCGCCCGCTCGGGCTCGATGTCGCAGTTCGTGGTGAGGGCGCGACCGCCGGGCAGGCACACCTGCCCGCCGTGGGTGTGGCCGGCGATGATCGCGTCGTAGCCGTCGGCGGCGAACTGGTCGAGGACGCGGAGGTACGGCGCGTGGGTGACGGCCAGGCGCAGGTCGGCCGAGGCGTCGGCCGGGCCGGCCACGCGGGTCAGGTCGTCGAACTCCAGGTGGGGGTCGTCGACGCCGACGAAGGCGATGCGGGTGCCCCCGACGGTCAGCGACCCGTGGCCGTTGGTCAGGTCGAGCCACCCGGCGCCGTCGAAGCGCTCCTTGAGCTCGGGCCACGGGAGCTGCGGGGTGGAGGTGTTGCGCCGTCCGGTGTCGGGCAGGAGGTAGCGCAGCGGGTTGCGCATGCCGGGGGAGTAGTAGTCGTTGGAGCCCAGGACGTAGGCCCCCGGGACGTCGAGCAGGCTGCCGAGGGCGTCGGCCACGACCGGCACCGACCGCATGTGGGCGAGGTTGTCACCCGTGTCGACGACGAGGTCGGGCTCGAGGGCGGCCAGGCCGCGCAGCCACTCCTGCTTCGCGCGCTGGTCGGGGGCCATGTGGATGTCGCTGAGGTGCAGCACCCTCATCGGCGCGTGCCCGGCCGGCAGCAGCGGCACCTCGACCCGGCGCAGGGTGTACTGGCGGGCCTCCCACGCGGCGTACGTCGCCAGGCCGGCGCCGGCAGCGGCTCCCAGCGTCGCCGTGCGGCGGAGAACTGGGATGAGGGCCATGCGGCAAGGCTGCCACAATGGGCCCATGAGTGCTCTCAAGGACCGCCTGCGCGCCGACCTCACCACCGCCATCAAGGCACGTGACGAGCTGCGCTCCTCGACGCTGCGGATGGTGCTGACGTCGATCACCAACGCCGAGGTCGCCGGCAAGGAGGCTCGCGAGCTCTCGGACGACGACGTCCTCGGGGTGCTCTCGTCGGAGGCCAAGCGCCGCCGGGAGGCGGCCACCGCCTTCGCCGACGGCGGTCGCGCCGAGATGGCGGCCAAGGAGGCCGCCGAGGGCGAGGTCATCGCCGAGTACCTCCCCGCCCCGCTCTCCGAGGCCGAGATCGCCGAGCTCGTCGCCGTGGCCGTCGCCCAGACCGGCGCGGCCGACGAGGGGATGCGCGCCATGGGCAAGGTGATGGGTGTCGTCACGCCCCAGGTCAAGGGTCGTGCCGACGGCGGCGCCGTCGCCGCGGAGGTCCGCAGGCAGCTCGGCTGACGCCGGGCCAGCGAGGACGCGTCAGCCGCGTCCCTTGCCGCCCGGGCCCTTGCCCTTGCCGCCCTTGCCGCCCTTCGGGACCGTGCCGGTGGAGGTGTAGAGGGTGACGGTGTCGCCGCTGCTCAGCGACGTGCCCGGCTCGGGCGCGGTGGAGACCACCAGGCCCTCGTCGAGCTCGGAGCTGACCTGGCCGCCTTCGGCGACGGCGAAGCCCGCCGCTGCGAGCGTGGACGTGGCGGCCTCGACGCTCTGGCCGGTGACGTCCGGGACCCCGGTCAGCACGCCGGCGATCTCGTCGCCGGCGGGGGCCTGGAAGTCCTCGTAGGGGAGCTTGGCCGAGACGGCCGCCATCGCGTCACCCCAGATGGGGCCGGCGAAGCCGGACCCGGACGCGGAGTAGATGTAGTCCCCGCCGATGACCTGGCCCTCCAGCTCGAGCCACTGGCCCTCCCCGTTGGCGCCGGCGATCATCGCGGCGGCCGCGAGCTTGGGGGTGTAGCCGACGAACCACACGGACCGGCCGTCGTTGGTCGTGCCGGTCTTCCCGGCCGAGGGCTTGTCGATCTGGAGCGCCGAGCCGAAGCCGCCCTCCATGACCCCGCGCAGGATGTCGTTGACCGCGTCCGCCGAGGCGCCCGGCATGACCTGCTCGCACTGCGAGGAGAACTGCTTGAGCGACTGGCCCTTCGAGTCCAGCACCTCGGTCACCGGCCGCGGGTCGCAGTGCAGGCCGCGCGCGGCGAACGTGGCGTAGGCCTGGGCCATCGTCAACGGGTCGACGTCGGAGACGCCGAGGATCCAGGACGGCACCTGCTGCGCCCGCGGGACGGTGACACCCATGGACTTGGCCAGCGCCAGCGGCTCGCACATGCCGGTGCGGGTCTCGAGCTGGGCGAAGAAGGTGTTCACCGAGTTCTGGGTGCCGCTGTAGAGGTCGTAGGTGCCGAACCCGGTGGAGTTCTGCGGGTCCCAGCCCTTGCCGTCACCGGCGTACGGGCCGTCGCACGTCTCGAAGTCGGAGTCGTCGAAGTGCATGGTCTGCGGCGCGTTGATGCTGGTGCTCAGCGGGATGCCCTGGTTGATGGCGGAGGCGAGCACGAAGGCCTTGAAGGTGGACCCGGCCTGGAAGCCGTTGGCGTCGCCGTACTTCTTCGGCACGACGTAGTTGAGGTAGGTCTGGCCGGCGGACCTGTCCTTGCCCATGGGGCGCGACTGGGCCAGGGCGCGGACGTCACCGGTGCCGGGCTCGACCATGGCCAGGCCGCCGATGGCCTGGTCGGTCGGGTAGACGTGGGACGACACCGACTCGTCGGCTGCCTTCTGCATGTCGAGGTCGATCGTCGTCTTGATGGTGAGGCCGCCGGTGTTGAGGGTGCGGCGACGCTCCTTGACGGTGTCGCCCAGGATCGGGTCCTTGAGCAGCCAGTTGACGACGTAGTCGCAGAAGAACGCGGCCTGCGACTGCTGGCAGCCGTTGGGAGCGGTCTCGATGTCCAGCGTCTTGGCGATCGGACGCTTCTTCAGCCGGTCGGCCTTCTTCTCCGTCAGCACGCTGAGCTGGGCGAGCCGGTCGAGGACGACGTTGCGGCGGCTCTCGGCGCGCTCGGGGTTGTCGATCGGGTCGTAGCCGACGGGGTTCTTCACCAGTCCGGCGAGGGTGGCCGCCTCGAGGAGGTTGAGGTCCTTGGCGTTCTTGGAGAAGAAGTGGCGCGCGGCCGACTGCACGCCGAAGGCGCCGTCGCCGAAGTAGGCGATGTTGAGGTAGCGCTCGAGGATCCAGTCCTTGGTGTGGTTCTTCTCGAAGGCGATGGCGTAGCGGAGCTCGCGGATCTTGCGCGCGTAGGTCTCCTCGGTCGCGGCCGCCTTCTCCTCGTCGGTCTCCGCCTGGTAGAGCAGCGTCTGCTTCACCATCTGCTGGGTGATCGAGGAGCCGCCCTGCACCGAGCCGCCGTTGGCCTGGTTGGTGATGAAGGCGCGCAGCGTGCCCTTGAGGTCGAGCGCGCCGTGGTCGTAGTAGCGGTAGTCCTCGATCGCGACGATCGCCTTCACCATGGGCCGCGAGATCTGGCTGAGCGGAACGTTGATGCGGTTCTGGTCGTAGAGCGAGGCGATGAGGTTGCCGTTGACGTCGTAGATGCGGGTCTTCTGCGAGAGGTCCTTGGCCTCGAGCGACTCCGGCAGGTCGACCATGCCCTTCGAGACGTCCTTGGCCGCAACGCCGACCAGCCCGGCGAACGGGATGGCCAGGCAGGCGGTGAGGACGCCCATGACCACGGCGACGGCTGCCATCACCGCGAGGTGGGAGGCGATACGGCCGGTCTCGGGACGGCCGTGGCGGCGCTCAGGGCTGGAGGGCATGGGCCCCAGAGTACGGGGCCGGGGTCATACCACCTGAATCCCGCGCGCGCTGGCACCTAGTCACATCGGACTATGCGAATTGAGCCACCTGGCCCTGCCGGGACCCCACAGGATTCGTTTACTTTTCTTCAAGAGTCAGGGATGGCCGCTATGGGGGCGGCCAGTCGGCTCATCAAGATCGTGGGGAATCATCATGTGGGTCGAGGACTGGGCAGCAAACGCCGCATGCAAGGGCGAGACGCCGGACGCACTCTTCGTGCGAGGCGCCGAGCAGAACAAGGCCAAGCAGGTCTGCGCCGGGTGCCCCGTGCGCACCGAGTGCCTCGCCGAGGCGCTGGACAACCAGATCGAGTGGGGTGTCTGGGGCGGCATGACCGAGCGGGAGCGCCGCGCGCTGCTCCGCCGTCGCCCGGGCTCGTCCTGGCGCACGATCCTCGAGACCGCCCGCACCAAGGTCGAGGGTCCCTCCGTCACCGTCTGACCCGGACCGGGCTCCTGCGAGCCCGTCCGATCGCCCGTCAGGACTGACGGGCCAGGCGCCGGCCGATCGTGCGCAGGCCCTCGAGGTCGTGCACGTCGCCGGCCAGGGCCGGGACCGCCACCGTCGCCACCCCCGGGTGCGACGCGGCGAACCGCTCGCGCAGGTGCTGCTCGCGCTCGATGATCCGCACGCGGTCCGCGTGCAGGCGCAGCAGCCCCGCCGTGAGCGAGGCCGAGTCGCCGGCCGAGAGCCGGTCGGCCGCGGTGATCGCCTCCTCGGCCGACAGCGTCGCGCGCGTCGCCGGGGTGACCCGGTTGACGACCAGGCCGGCCAGCGGCATCGACTCGTCGGTGAGCCGGTCGACGAAGTACGCCGCCTCGCGCAGCGCGTCCGGCTCGGGCGCGGCGACCACGACGAAGGCCGTGCCGTCGGTCTGGAGCAGCGCGAAGGTCTTCTCCGCCCGCTGGCGGAAGCTGCCGAACAGCGTGTCGAGCGCGGCCACGAAGGTCTGCACGTCGCGCAGCATCTGGCCGCCGAGGATCTTCGAGAGCGCGCCGGTGATGACCGAGAACCCGGCCGTCATCAACCGGGCCGGGCCGCGCGCCGGCGCGACGAGGAGCTTGATGAGCCGGCCGTCGAGGAAGCCGGAGAGCCGCTCCGGGGCGTCGAGGAAGTCGAGCGCCGACCTCGACGGCGGCGTGTCGACGACGATGAGGTCGTAGGACCCGTCGGCCTGCGCCTGCCGGTGGAGCTGGCCGAGCTTCTCCATCGCCATGTACTCCTGGGTGCCGGAGAACGAGCTCGACAGCGCGACGTAGAACGGGTTCTCCAGGATCTGCTGGGCCTTCTCCGGGCTGGCCTGGCTCTCGACCACCTCGTCGAAGGTGCGCTTCATGTCGAGCATCATCGCGTCGAGGGAGCCGCCGGCCCGGCCCCGCTGCGCGCGTACGCCGCCCACCGGGCGAGGCGTGTTGTCGAGCTCCTCGATGCCCATCGCCTGCGCCAGTCGTCGCGCGGGGTCGATGGTGAGGACGACCACCTTGCGACCACGCTCGGCCGCGCGCAGCGCGAGCGCCGCGGACGTGGTCGTCTTGCCGACGCCGCCCGAGCCGCAGCACACGATGATGCCGGTGCCGGGGTCGTCGATGAGTGCGTCGACGTCGAGGTCGGGGGGTGGTGTCACGACAGTCCCTGCTTCCGGAGCAGCTGGGCGAGCTCGACGAGCGCGCCGCGGTCGATGCCGCCGGCCAGTCGCGGCAGCTCGTAGGTCGGCACGCCCTCCTCGGCGACCAGCGCGCGCTGGTCGTCCTCGAGGCGGCGGCGTACGGCGTGGTCGTGGGCCTCCTCGACCAGGGACTCCACGAGCCCGGCGCCGACGTCGACCTTGGCGCGGACCAGGTCGGCGGTGACCGCGGTGGGGTCGACCCGGTCCTCGCGCACCTGCGCGAGCGCGCCGGTGCTGAGGTCGCGCGGGCGGACGAGGTTGACCACGACGCCGCCCACCGGCAGGCCCGCCGCGCGCAGCTCGGCGATGCCGTCGGACGTCTCCTGCACCGGCATCTCCTCCAGGATCGTGACGAGGTGCACCGCGGTGCGCGGGGAGCGCAGCAGCTCCATCACGCGGTCGGCCTGGGTCTTGACCGGGCCCACCTTGGCCAGCCCCGCGACCTCGGAGTTGACCCCGAGGAACTGACCGATCCGGCCGGTCGGCGGCGCGTCGAGCACGACCGCGTCGTAGGTGATCTGGCCCTTCGTGCGCGCGCCGCGGGGCCGCTGCACGGCCTCGTAGACCTTCCCGGTCAGCAGCACGTCGCGCACGCCGGGCGCCACGGTGGTCGCGAAGTCGATGACGCCGAAGCGGTCGAGCGCCTTGCCGGCGCGGCCGAGGCGGTAGTACATCGAGAGGTACTCCAGCAGCGCCGACTCCGGGTCGATGTGCAGCGCGTGCACCTGGCCCGCGTGTCCGGCGTCGTCGGGCGCGCCCTTGGCGATGCGGCGCTCCTCGTAGGGCAGCGGGTCGACGTCGAACATCCGGGCGATGCCCTGACGGCCCTCCACCTCGCACAGCAGCACGTTGCGTCCCGACGAGGCCAGCGCCATGGCCAGCGCCGCGGCCACCGTGGACTTGCCCGTGCCGCCCTTGCCCGTCACCACGTGCAGGCGCACCTTCGGCCAGTCGCTCACACGTGCAGCCTAGGGGGTGGCTCCACCCACACCGGGGCCCCGGAACTGTGGTCCCGGGGCACACAGTGGTGCCGGTCACACGACCGTTAGGGTTCCGGGCATGGACAAAGTGGTCACCTCGGCGGCCGGTGCTGTCGCCGACATCCCGGACGGCGCCACCATCGCCGTCGGAGGCTTCGGGCTGTGCGGCATCCCGTCGGTCCTCATCGAGGCGCTGCTGGAGGCCGGCACCACCGACCTCGAGGCGGTCTCGAACAACTGCGGCGTCGACGAGTGGGGGCTGGGGCGGCTGCTGTTCGCCAAGCGCCTGCGCCGGATGATCTCCTCCTACGTCGGGGAGAACAAGGAGTTCGCGCGCCAGTACCTCTCCGGCGAGCTCGAGGTCGAGCTCACGCCGCAGGGCACCCTCGCCGAGCGGATGCGCGCCGGCGGCTCGGGCATCCCGGGCTTCTACACCGCCACCGGCGTCGGCACCCAGGTCGCCGAGGGCGGCCTGCCGTGGAGGTACGACACCGAGGGCAACGTCGTGGTCGCCTCGCCGCCGAAGGAGACCAAGGTCTTCGCCACGGCGGAGGGGGAGAAGGAGTACGTCCTCGAGGAGGCGATCGTCGCCGACTTCGGCCTGGTGCGCGCCTGGAAGGGCGACCGTCACGGCAACCTCGTCTTCCGCGACTCCGCGCGCAACTTCAACCCGCTCGCCGCGATGTGCGGCCGGGTCACGATCGCCGAGGTCGAGCACCTCGTCGAGCCCGGCGAGCTCGACCCCAACGAGATCCACACCCCGGGCGTCTTCGTCCAGCGGGTCGTCGCCCTGACGCCCGAGCAGGCTGCGGACAAGCGGATCGAGAAGGTCACCACGCGACCGCGCCCCGACACCGGCCAGGACTCGGCGTCGGACGCCCTCGTGGACGACGCCGCGACGCACGGACTGGGAGGCTGAGATGAGCTGGACGCGTGAGGAGATGGCGGCACGGGCCGCCTCGGAGCTGGTCGACGGCTCCTACGTCAACCTCGGCATCGGCCTGCCGACGCTGGTGCCCAACTACGTCGGCCGACGACGTCGAGCTGGTGCTGCAGAGCGAGAACGGCATCCTCGGCGTGGGTGCCTATCCCTTCGAGGGCGGGGAGGACCCCGACCTCATCAACGCGGGCAAGGAGACGGTGACCCTGCGCAAGGGGGCGTCGTTCTTCGACTCCGCGCAGTCCTTCGGGATGATCCGCGGCGGCAAGATCGACGCCGCGATCCTCGGCGCGATGCAGGTCTCGGTCCACGGTGACATCGCGAACTGGATGATCCCCGGCAAGATGGTCAAGGGCATGGGCGGCGCGATGGACCTGGTCCACGGCGCCAAGCGGGTGATCGTGCTGATGGAGCACACCGCCAAGGACGGCTCGCTGAAGATCCTCGACGAGTGCGACCTGCCCTACACCGGCAAGCGCGTCGTGCAGCGGATCATCACCGACCTCGCCGTCATCGACGTGATCGACCCCGCGACCGGCGAGGTCGCCCCCTCGGGCACCCTCGGCGACCGCGTCCTCAAGCTCGTCGAGCTCGCCCCCGGCGTGAGCGAGGACGAGGTCCGCGAGAAGACCGGGCCCCAGCTGCACTGACGCTCCCGGCAGGCTGGGACGCTCCGGACGTCCGCTCGTGCCGAGCAGGGTGCGTTGCTCGTGGCTGCAGCCAGATGATCCGAACCCTGCTGCGTGCGCGCCCGCCGAGTGATCCTTGCTGCTCTTGCGGCGGTCGTACTCGCGGTGGGAGCGGTCACGGCACCCTCCATCGCCGGGCGGATCGCCCATCCGCGTGATGTCCCAGCGTTCCAGAGCTACGTCACCACGTTCGTCGGAAGCTGGAGCAGCAGCGCCGACCCGGAAGGGCCCGGACGCGACGCCGACTGGGTGGGTGCTCACCCCGACGACGTCCTTGCCGAGGGTGAGCAAGCATGTGACTGGCTAGCCGACCGCCCCGACGCTCCCGAGGTTGATCCCTCGGGTGAGTCCGAGGTGGACGTGCTGGCGAGCAGGTATCTTACGATCCACAGCGAGAGCCCACTGCCGCGCTCGCGTGAAGGCCGCCGAACCGTGATCGTCGGAGGCTGGGCCTACCTGTGCTGGTCCACGCGGGGCCACAGGACATCCCCGCGAGCTCTCCGGGAAGACCGATCGCGGCCGCTTCCTCTTCGATCGGCATCCAGGAGCGCCACGCCGAGACCTGCCGCGACCAGGCGTCCGCACATACCGATGAGCGGGCGCAAGCGACCGGCGCATGCAATGCTCGGCTACGTGGTCCCTGGTCCCATCGTGGCGCTCCGCAAGGCGCTGGCCAACCTCGCCGCTGCCCCATCAGAGCAAGAGGAACGGCTGCGCGGATCAGTTGTCCGTGACGAACTTGCGCTCGACTTCACCTACGCGTACGAGGCGCTCACATCGCTGCCGGACGCCTACGTGCTGACGCCAACACGATGACGGAACTCGGGGCTCTGCACGAGAAGTTCTCGGTGGCAGCAGACGACTCGCTTTGGTCAGACAGTCTGAACTCACCGCGATGGGCGGTCGTTCGGTCGTTGGCGCAGAGGCTGATTGAACGCGTGTAGATCCGTCCGGATCCGCCGCGTTGAGGGCGGCTACGCCCGCCCGCATCTGCCGCGGTGCGCGCGGATCTGTCGATGATGGGCGTGCCAGATAGCCTCCCGCCATGACGCCAGAGGACGTGGCGCGGATCGTGGAGCGTCGAAGTGAAGAGGCATTTATCGACCTTCTCCGAGAGGCAGACGCCAGTTTCGGTGACGATGCGTTCGAGCCCGCTCTAGCAGAGACTCTGCGGGTCGAGCCGACTCTGATCGAGCTGTGGGACCTATGGAGCGGCGACCAACGGTGGACGCCAAGCGCCTATGTCGAGGGCGTTGAGACGGGTTGGTACGACGCGGGAAAGCGACACGTCCGCGCCCACTCAGATCGAGCCGGAGCAGTGGCCGAAGTGACGTCCAGCAGAGTGGTGTACGGCTCCCGGTGAGCGTGTCGCTGTAGAAGCAGTGACGGCCACCGCGTGATCCTTCGAGTGATCTCCTACAACCGACTCGAAGAAGGACACGACGATGACCGTCACCCCCAGTATCGACCCTGCCCGGCTGCTCGAGGAACAGCTCGCCCAGGCGAGCCCTGATCTGTTGCGCGAGCTCCTCGGCACGTTCATCAACACGCTGCTGTCCGCTGAGGCCGACGCGGTCTGCGGCGCCGAGTACGGCACGAGCACCCCCGAGCGGGTCAACCGTCGTAACGGCTACCGGCACCGCGACTTCGACACCCGTGCCGGCACTCTGGACGTCGCGATCCCGAAGCTTCGGCAGGGGTCGTACTTCCCCGAGTGGCTCCTCGAGCGTAGGAAGCGCGCCGAACGGGCGCTGACCAGCGTGGTAGCGACCTGCTACCTGCTGGGGGTCTCGACGCGTCGGATGGACAAGCTCGTGGCCTCACTCGGCATCACCAGCCTGTCGAAGTCCCAGGTCTCAGAGATGGCCAAGGAGCTCGACGGCCACGTCGAGGAGTTCCGCACCCGCTCCCTGAGTGAGGCCGGACCGTTCACGTTCGTGGCTGCCGACGCGCTCGTGCTCAAGGTCCGCGAGGGTGGCCGGGTCGTGCCGGTCCACGCACTCGTCGCGACCGGCGTCAACGCCGACGGGCACCGCGAGATCCTCGGCGTCCAGGTCACCACCAGCGAAGACGGCGCCGGCTGGCTGGCGTTCTTCCGCGACCTCACCGCCCGCGGTCTGTGCGGGGTCAGGCTCGTCACCAGCGACGCCCACCGCGGACTGACAGCGGCGATCGCCGCCACGATGGCCGGTGCCGCGTGGCAGCGATGCCGGACCCACTACGCAGCGAACCTGATGTCCGCGACCCCGAAGTCCAGCTGGGGGTGGGTCAAGGCGCTGTTGCACTCGATCTACGACCAGCCCGACTCCGATGCGGTCCACGCCCAGTTCGACCGCGTCGTCGACGCGCTGAGCGAGAAGCTCCCCGCTGTGGCTGACCACCTCGACGGCGCCCGCGACGACATCCTCGCCTTCACCGCGTTCCCGAAGGAGATCTGGCGTCAGATCTGGTCGAACAACCCCAACGAGCGCCTCAACCGCGAGATCCGCCGACGCACCGACGTCGTCGGCATCTTCCCCGACCGCGCTTCGGTTATCCGGCTCGTGGGCGCCGTCCTGGCCGAGCAGCACGACGAATGGGCCGAAGGGCGCCGCTACCTCGGACTCGACGTCCTCGCCCGATCGCAGGCCGTCGACACCACCACCGACGAGGAGGTGAACGAACCAGCTCTTCAGGCCATCACGGCCTGACTCACCCACGACGAGGGATCACCCGTCGTACACCACGTCGCCGGACTTGACCGTGGCCGACTTCATCCATCGCATGGCTGTCTGGCTGGCTCGACGTGAAGTGATCGAGGTCGACCGGTAACGCCCGCACATGCCGCGATTCGAGCGCGGGCCTGTGGCAGAGCGGCGTTGTCCGCTGTCTTCGCCGTCAGCCGGCGTATGTGGCGACGACCAGCATGGGCTCGTGGTCACCCCGCCCACCTGCGCACCGGCGCCACTCGGTCGGCGCGCTCGTGCCCACCGCCTTCCAGACCTCGTCCACCCAGCCCGACAGCTCAACTGAGTCCCCTACGTCAAAGGAGCCGTAGCCCCCGGTCAGCCGGATGCGCGGAGAGTCTGCTGCCAAGTGGGAGCCGTAGGGCGCGAAGAGCAGCACGGTCCGACCGTCCTCCAGAGTGACTGACACGCAGCCCTCGGGACTCACTCCGGCGGTGACTTGATAGCGGGAGTCGTCAAACTTCTCCAGGGTTGGTGCAGCGCCGGGGGCCAGGAGCGCCTGCGGTCGATCCGGCCCACCGCTCGCGGGCCTCGCTGGTTGCGCGCTGTCGGACGCGTTGGCGGTCGGCTCCGCTGTGCCCGTGCATCCACACAACGCGGCCAGCAGCACGCCCGCGAAAACCGCGGCCGGCACTTCTGCACCGAGGGTGAGCCTCACGCGACTGAGTACGGCTTCGCCGTCGGCCACCCGGACCTTGCCCTGAGCCAGACGCAACCTCCGCACAGGCCGCCTTGCGGGCGCCTGCTCGAACCTGCCGCTGCTCCACCGTCCTCGCGGGAGCACGTCGTGGGAAGGCACTGGAGCCGACATGGCACGAAGTGAGGACAGTCGCGGTGTCAGCGAGACACCTCGTCCGCGCGCGCCTCGATCCGCTCGTGCCAGGCGAGGTGCTGCTGGGGATGGCTTCCTCTATGGGCCACCAGGGCGTGACACGTGCGGCAGATGAGACCCGCAGTCGAGCTCCCGCTGAACGAGTCCCTCCAGTCGCCGTACTTGCCCGACCTTCTGGGGCCGCCGCTCGCTGTGTCACTCACGGGGGATCACGCTACTCAAGGATCACCAAGGACGTGACGAGCTAGCGGACGAGGCGACGATCGTGATCTACCTGACCGTCCGGTCCGTCGAGCTCGGTCGTCAGCACGTGGGCGGTCCCACGACGCGGACCGTTGTCATCGGCATCAACCCCAGTGAAACCCCAGCGGACTGAGCGTGCTCACCAGCCCCGCAACCACCCATGACAGTGCGTAGGAGGACATGGATTCGAGGGACGCCCTGAAGCGCGCGGCGTCGTAAAGCTGCTGCGCATCGAGGAGGCCCGGTCGCCGTTCTCCGGACCCCGCGCCTACGCCAGGTAGAGGTCCACCCCCGGTGGCGCGTCGAGGATCATCCGAGCCTCCTCGGGATGGATCCGGTGGGATCCGGCGTGGTCCACGAGGAAGCCGAGACCGTGCGGAGTGAGCCAGACGTAGCGGCCTTCGCCGCACTGGCGTGACCGGTAGCCCGCGTGGGTCTTCCAGCGGTGGTGTCGTCGGCCGAGGGGGCCGGAGTTGTGGGAGCCGGTCTGGTCCGGCGGGGGATCTCGGCCGTCGTCGCCGTGGTCGTAGGGCGTGGGGTGGTCGAGGTCGACCGCGCGGCTGGTGGAGCCGGCGAAGGGCCAGTAGTCGCCGCCGGTGACGAGGTGGACCTGGTCGCGCAGCGACTCGGGGTGCTCGTAGGCGGTGTGGCGAACGCGGTCGGACAGGTCCTTCACCGGCTGGACCCTCACGTCGTGGCGCCGGAGGAGCTCGGCGAGCCTGGCGAGGGTGATCGGGCCGAGGCCCTCGACCCGGACGACGCCGTCGCCGGCGCGCAGGGCGGCCTCGTGGAGGTGGACGTGCAGGACGGCCTTCGGCGTGAGGGGCGAGAGGTCGAGGTCGCGCAGGGCGTCGAGCAGGTCAGCCGGGAAGGCGAGCGCACGGGTGACCGCGCCCGCGGGGGCCTCGGCGCCAGTGCCAGCGTCGTCGTCGGTGCCGGCATCGGCATCGGTGCCGGGCGGCGGCGTGGCGTGCGCGAGGAGCAGCGCGAACAGCTCCGCGGGTCGGGCCAGCCAGCCGAAGGCGATCGCGCGCAGCTCGTCGGGGTGGGCCTCGGGGTGCCTGGGCGCGATGATCTCGGCGACGCGGTGGACGATGGCGTCGACGGCCGCGGCGTCGCCGGCCTCGAGCCGGGCGATGAGGGTGCGCAGGCCGTGCTCGTCGGTGCGGCCCAGCCCGACGTAGCGGCGGCGGCGCTCGGCCTCGCATCGCTCCTCGTGGAGCTCGGTGTCAGCCTCGATCACCTTCGCCTCGGCGACCGCCAGCACCCGGCCGGCGCCCTCGGAGGCGATCATCCGGGAGATCGCGCGGTCGACCAGCCCGACCCGGTCGCGCGAGAGGTGGCGCGAGAGCCGCGCCACCCGGCGCGCCACCCACACCTCGCACTCGCCGCGGCGGCACACCGCCCACGTCAGGGGGAGCCGGTGCTCGAGGTCGAGGACGTCGGCCATCGCGTGCTGCGTCGCCATCACGCCCGCGCCGCGCGCCAGCGCGATCTCGCCGAGGCAGAAGTCCTGCACACCGGGAGTGCCGTCCCCGCCGACCTGCCGCAGCACGTTGCCCATCCGGCGAGCTGCGCGACCGTCCGGGCCGTCGGTCGGATCGGAGGAGTGCAACGCCGCCCAGGCGGACAGCACCTCCAGCCGCCGCACCTCCGCCAGCCGGCTCTCGCGCTCGGACTCGGTCGCAGCAGCGAGCACGCCGTCTGCGTCGAGGTCTGCGAGGTCGATGGACATGCCACCATCCTAGACGCGACCACCGACACCTGACCTGCTCCGATGGAGTCTGTGGAGAGTGTTTTCGAACAGGCGCACGATCTGCTTCGATGGGTACGTGCAGGGGGATGACGCCGCCGTGGACTGGCCCCGGCGGGGTACACAGGGAGCAGCCCGCCACCACAGCCCCAGAACAGCCCCAGGAGGAAGACCGCATGAGCAGCTTCGAGCACCACCGCCCCCTCGGCCGCACCGGCGTCCGGGTCAGTCCGCTGACCCTCGGCGCGATGATGTTCGGCGCGTGGGGCAACCCCGACCACGAGGCGTCGATCGCGATCATCCACCGCGCCCTCGACGCGGGGATCAACGTCATCGACACCGCCGACGTCTACGCCCGCGGCGAGTCCGAGGAGATCGTCGGGAAGGCGCTCAAGGCACGGGGCGACCGCGACGACGTCTTCCTGGCGACGAAGTTCCACGGCGGCATGCACGACGAGGACCCCAACCAGGCGGGCAACTCCCGGCGCTGGATCGTGCGCGAGGTCGAGGCCTCGCTGCGCCGCCTCCAGGTCGACCACATCGACCTCTACCAGGTCCACCGGCCGAGCCCGGAGGTCGACGTCGACGAGACCCTCGGCGCGCTCACCGACCTCGTGCGGCAGGGCAAGATCCGCTACCTCGGCACCTCGACGTTCCTGCCGTCACAGGTCGTGGAGGCCCAGTGGGTGGCCGAGAAGCGCCAGCGCGAGCGCCCGGTCACCGAGCAGCCGCCGTACTCGCTCCTGGCCCGCGAGGTCGAGCGCGACATCCTGCCCACGGCCCAGAAGTACGGGCTCGGGGTGCTGCCGTGGAGCCCGCTCGCCGGTGGGTGGCTCTCGGGACGCTACCGCCGCGGCGAGGAGCCGCAGGGCACGTCGAGCCGCCTGCAGCGCCAGCCTGCGCGGCACGATGCCCGACGCGCCGGAGAACAAGCTCAAGCTGGAGGCGGTGTTCCAGCTCCAGGAGCTCGCCGACGACGCGGGGCTCTCGATGGTCCACCTCGCGCTGGGCTTCGTGCTCGCCCACCCGGCGATCTCCTCGGCCATCATCGGCCCGCGCACGATGGAGCAGCTCGAGTCGCAGCTCGGGGCGGTGGAGGTGGTCCTGTCCTCCGACGTGCTCGACCGGATCGACGAGATCGTGCCCCCGGGAACCACGATCAACGAGGCGGACAAGGGCTACGCCCCGCCCGCGCTCACCGACGCGTCGCTGCGGCGCCGCTGAGGCGCCGCCGAGTGTGAGGTGGGTCTCGTCGGGGAACATCGCGGGCCGCCCGGTCGCTGAGGAGGTCGTACAGTCCTCAACCACCTGGAGGCAGTCTTCTCATGTCCCGTGCATTCGAGCCCCTCGCCGTCGGCCCCTGGAAGCTGCCGCAGCGCTTCGTGATGGCGCCGCTGACCCGCAACCGCGCAGGTGAGGGCAACGCCCCCACCGGCCTCAACGCCGAGTACTACGCGCAGCGCGCCGGTGCGGGCCTGATCATCACCGAGGGCGTCGCTCCCAGCCACGTCGGCCAGGGCTACCTCAACGTCCCCGGCCTCTACACCGACGAGCAGGTCGCCGGCTGGCGCGCCGTCGCCGACGCCGTGCACGCGCGTGACGGCGTGATCGTGGCCCAGCTCATGCACGCCGGCCGCATCGCGCACGCCGAGAACAAGGGCGGCGTCGAGACGGTCGCGCCGAGCGCCGTGCAGGCGCCGGGCGAGATGGTGACCGCCGACGGCGGCAAGCCGCACGACACCCCCCGCGCCGTGGAGACCGACGAGGTCGCCGGCCTGGTGGCCGACTACGTCGCCGCCGCCCGCAACGCGGTCGCCGCCGGGCTCGACGGTGTCGAGGTGCACGCCGCCAACGGCTACCTCGGCCACCAGTTCCTCGACCCGACGGTCAACCTGCGCGACGACGTCTACGGCGGCTCGCCGGAGAACCGGGCGCGCTTCGTCATCGAGGTCGTGACCGCCGTCGCCGAGGCGATCGGCGCCGAGCGCGTCGGCCTGCGCCTGAGCCCGGCCCACCAGTTCAACGGCATCGGCGAGGAGATCAACGACGACCTCGTCGCGACCTACCGCGCGGTCGTCGACGGTGTCTCGCCGCTGGGCCTGGCCTACCTCAGCCTGCTGGCCAGCCCCCTCGAGCCGCTCGAGACGCTGGTCCGCGACCTGCGTGAGCGCTTCGACGGCGTCGTGCTGCTCAACGACGGCTTCGGCGACGTCACCACCCTCGACTCGGTGGAGAAGCTGCTCGAGACCGGTCTTGCCGACGCGGTCGTCGTCGGCCGCCCGTTCCTGGCCAACCCCGACCTGGCCGAGCGCTGGCGTGCGGGTGAGGAGCTGAACGAGCCGAACCCCGACACCTTCTACGGTGGCGGCGCGGAGGGGTACACCGACTACCCCACGCTCGACCAGGCCTCCTGAGCACCGTCCGGGAAGCCACCTGAACCGTCCGGCCGGCCCCGACCCCCGTGGGGCCGGCCGGACGTCTCTGCTGGGGGTCAGCTCCCCGAACCGCCGGGCCCACGCGTGCGGGCTGCGGCGAGCACCCCGACCACGCCGAGCGTGGCGGCGGCGGTGAAGACGGCGAGGAAGGGGTCGTGCTCCGCCCTGTCGGTCGCCGCGAAGAGCGCGCCGGCCGATGACAGCGCCAGCGCCGCGCCGAGGGAGTCGGCCACCGACAGCGCGGACGAGTTGAAGCCGCGGTCGCGGTCGGTCGAGGCCTCCAGCATCGCGACCCCGGTGCGCGGGTAGGCGAAGCCCATCCCCGCGCCCGCCAGGACGTACGCCGCCGCCGGCAGCACCGCGGACGGGCGGCTCCCGGCATCGAGGGCCAGCACGGTCAGGGCCAGGGCGACGAGCCCGACCAGCACCACCGAGGTGCCGACCACCATCGCGCGGGTGTGCGAGACGCGCTCGCCGAGGCGCGACTGGGCCTGGCTCGCGCCCGCCCAGACCAGGCCGACGCACGTGAGCGCGAGCCCCGCGCGGCCGGGGCTGAGGTCCCAGTGGTCCTGCAGGACGTAGACGATGTAGGCCTCGGCGCAGAAGAAGACCGCGCTCAGCAGCCCGCGGGTCGCGATCACCGCGGGCAGCCCCCGGTCCAGGCGGCGGCTCCCCGCCGGCAGCAGCCGGCCGAGCGAGACCCACACGACGGCGAGCGCGACGACCGCACCCAGCGCGGTCGCCCCGGCGGCCGATCCGAGCAGCTCGAGGACGAGGACGGCCGCCGCCCCGGCGACGGCCCACCACAGGCGGCTGCGCGGCGTGTCGGTGGCCTCGGCGTGCGGCTCGAGGCCGCGGAGCGCGGGCGCCAGGAGCGCGAGCGCGACGACCACCAGGGCGACCGCGCCGAGGAACACCCAGCGCCAGCTCCAGGTGGTGGCGACGAACGCCGCCAGCCCGGGGCCGAACAGCGCCGGCAGGACCCACGCGGCCGCGAAGGACGCGAACACCGCCGGCCGCAGCGGCGCGGGGTAGACCAGCCCGACCACGACGTAGAGCCCGACGGTCAGGGCCCCGCCGCCGAGCCCCTGGAGGACCCGCCCGACGAGCAGCACGTCCATCGACGGCGCCAGGCCGCACACCAGCAGGCCGGTGCTGAACAGGGCGAGCGAGGCGAGCAGCGGGACGACGGGACCGCTGCGGTCGCTCCAGGCGCCGGCGGCCACCATGCCGACGACCCCGCTGGCCAGCGGCGCGGCGAACGCGAGGGCGTAGAGGCCGAGGCCGGCGAGGTCGCGGGCCACGGTCGGCATCACCGTCGCGACGGCCATCGCCTCGAAGGCGACGAAGGCGATCAGGCCGAACATCGCGACGGTCGTCGCGGCGTAGGTGGGGGAGAGGATCCGCTCGCGCGGCGTCGTGGACGTGCTCACTGCGACGACGCTAGGTCCTCGGGTGCCGCTGCGGTCAACCGGCGCCGGAACGGAATATCCCGCACTCCCCGGACGCTGTGCAGACAGTGACTCCACCTGCCTCGCCGTCCTCGCTGACCCTGTCCGTCCTCGACCTCGTCCCGGTCCGCAGCGACCAGGCGACCGGCGACGCGATCGCCGCCTCGAAGCGGCTCGCGCAGACCGCCGACGAGCTCGGCTACCAGCGCTACTGGGTCGCCGAGCACCACAACATGCCGGCGGTCGCGGCCACCAACCCGCCGGTCCTGATCGCGATGCTCGCCGCTGCCACCGACCGGATCCGCGTCGGCTCCGGCGGTGTGATGCTGCCCAACCACGCGCCGCTCGTCGTCGCCGAGCAGTTCGCCCTGCTCGAGGCCGCGTTCCCCGGCCGCATCGACCTCGGCATCGGCCGGGCGCCGGGCACCGACCCGCTCACCCGCTACGTCCTGCGCGGCAGCAGCGCCGAGTCGACCGACGAGGCCGTCACCCGCTTCCCGGAGTACGTCGACGACATCATCACGCTGATGTCGCCCGACGGCGTCGAGCTGCAGATCGGCCCGCGCCGCCAGCCGCTGCGTGCCACCCCGAGCGCCCGGAGCCTGGCCACCGTGTGGCTGCTCGGGCTCGTCGGACTACTCCGCGCGCCTCGCCGCGGAGAAGGGCCTGCCCTACGTCTTCGCGCACCACTTCGCCGGTCAGGGCACGGCCGAGGCGATCGAGCTCTACCGCTCCAGCTACCGACCCTCGCCCGAGCACCCGGAGCCGCGCACCTTCCTCACCGCCAACGCCGTCGTGGCCTCGACCGACGAGGAGGCGCGCCGCCTCGCGCTGCCCAACGTGCAGCAGATGCTGGCCCTGCGCACGGGCGCGCCGCTGCGCCCGCAGCGCCTGGTCGAGGAGGCCGAGGCCGTGGAGATGACGCCCGACCAGGTCGCCTTCGGCGAGGCGATGAGCGCCCGCTGGGTCGTCGGCTCACCGGAGCGGGCGCGGGGCCAGCTGGCCGAGCTGGCCACGACGTACGGCGTCGACGAGGTGATGGTGCACCCCGTGGCGGGCGCGTGGTCGGGCACCGACGTGACCGCCGCCCCGACCCGCGAGGAGACGCTGCGGCTGCTGGCCGCCTGACGCGGCGCCTCGCGGCTGGCCGGCGGTCGGTCAGTGGCGCTCCTCAAGCCCCACGGCCTCGCGCAGGTTGTCCGCCGCCTCCCGCAGCGTCGGGTCGTCGGCGGCGCGCGACTCCATCAGGGCCGCGAGGGCCTCGGCGATCACGTTGAGCTTCTCCTGCTGCGCCTCGGCGCTGCGGCGACCCGCGTTCTCCAGGAGCACGAGCAGCAGCAGCGACAGCACGCCGCCGAACGTGTGGATGGCCAGCTCCCACTTGGTGGTGCTCTTCCACAGCGGGAAGCTGGCCGCCCACACGACGACGACGGCGACGACGACGGCGAAGAACGGAGCCCGGCTGATCGCCTTGGTGGACAGCTCGACGAACTTCTCGAACGGGTCGAGACCGTCCTTGTTCTCGCGGCTCTCGGCCGCGTCGGTGCGCTCCATGTCCGGAGGCTAGCGGGGTCCTAGTCCAGCGCGAGCCCCGCCGCCGGCGCCACGCGGGCCGCCTTGCGGGCGGGCAGGACGCAGGCGCCGAGCCCCGCGAGCGCGGCGATCACCGCGACGGCGCCGACCTGCAGCACCGGGACGGTCAGCCCCACGCCGTCGACCACGTCGCTGATCAGGACCTGCACGCCGACCCAGGCGAAGGCCAGCCCCAGGGCCACGCCCATCGCCGTCGCGACGGCCGAGAGCATGAGCCCCTCGGTGGCCATCGCCCGGCGCAGCTGCTGTCGCGTCAGGCCCATCGCGCGGAGCAGCGCGTTCTCGCGGCTGCGCTCGAGCACCGACAGGCCGAGGGTGTTGCCGATGCCGACCAGCGCGATGACGATCGCGATCGCCAGCAGGCCCACGACCGCGCCGGTGAGGATGTCGACCTGGAGGTCGACCCACGCGCGGTCGGTGTAGCCGCTCTCCAGCCCGGCCCCGCTCGCCCCGGCCAGCGCGGCGAGGTCGCCGCGCAGGTCCTCGGCGTCGGCGCCGTCCTCGGCCCGCACCCAGACCGCCGTCGTCCGGGGCGCCGGGTCGAGGGCGGCCAGCGTCGTCGCCGAGACGACGCCCGCCCGGCCCCAGCCGCTCGACGGCTCCACCTCGAGGGTGCGCTCGCGACCGGCGACCGTCACGACCACCTCGTGGTCGTCCCAGACGCGGTCGGCCACCGTGCCGGGGAGCTCCTCGACGACGTCGTACGGCAGCAGCACCACGCCGTCGGCGGGGCTGAGGTCGTCGGGGCCGCGGACCGTCCCGGGCCGGCCGTCGGTGCCGACCAGAGGGACCTCGACGCCGCCGATGGTGGCGCTCGTGCCGTCGAGGGCATCGACGGACGCCACCCCGGGCAGCGCCTCGGCCCGCGTCGCGAGGTCGGTCGCCAGCGGCCGGTCGACCGCGGTCACGGTGGCGTCGAGGGGGTGGTCGCGGTCCATCTCCTGGTCGAGCCCGGTGCGCGAGGACGCGAGCCCGGTCAGCACGGCGGTGGTGAGGGTGACCCCGACCAGCAGGGACGCGGCGGTCGTCGCCGTACGCCGCGGGTTGCGCACCGCGTTGCCCGTGGCGAGACGTCGCACGGGCCCGCTGCCCGGAAGCGCACCGACCGCACGGATCAGCCAGGGGACGAGCACCGGCCCGAGCAGCAGCACGCCGACGAAGGTGACGGTCCCGCCGGCCAGCATCACCGGCAGCGCGTGCGACGACACCGCGAGGGCGAGCAGGGCCGTGCCGCCGACCAGGAACAGCGCCGCGAGCCCGATCCGTACCCGTCCCGCGGCCGAGCGGACGTCGACCCCTGTGTCGGGGCGCAGCGCGGCGAGCGGGGCGACCCGGGTCGCGGCGCGCGTCGGCAGCCAGGCCGCGAGCAGCGTCACCACGACCCCCACCACGAAGCCGCCCCCGGTCCAGGTCGGGTCGAGCGCGGCGGCGCCCATGTCGGCGAACCAGTGGCGCACCAGCGCCACGAGCCCGGCACCCACGACCGCTCCGACGACGACGCCGACCACCGAGGCGACCAGCCCGAGGACGAGCGCCTCGAGCCGGACCGCGCGCCGCAGCTGGCGCCGGGTGACCCCGACGCAGCGCAGCAGCGCGAAGTCGCGCTGGCGCTGGGCGAAGAGGATCGCGAAGGTGTTGGCGATGACCATGACGCCCACGAAGAGCGCGATGGCGACGAACATCAGCGCCATGACCGAGAGCACGTCGACGCCGCGGGTGATCTCCGCCTGGCGCGCGGCGACCCAGTCGTCGGCCGGCTCCACGGTGGCGCGCGGGGCGATCGCCTTCGCGGCCGCCTCCGTGCCACCCCACGCGACGGCGTCGACCCACAACGTCTGGCGGAAGCGCTGCAGGTCCGCCCACGGCACGTAGAGCGAGGCGCCCAGCGCGGGCGGGCTGTCGACGGTGCCGACGACCTCGACGTCGGTGGCGGCCGCGCCGGAGCCGACGCGCAGCACGTCGCCGACCTCGACGCCCGTGCTCTTCGCGGCGTTGACGTCGGCCACCGCCTCGCCGGGCCGGGTCGGGAAGCGTCCCGACTCCAGGTCCTGCCACTGCAGGACCGGGTCGAGCGAGGCCTCGGCGACGTCCGCGGAGGCCGCCAGCTGGACGCCGTCACGGGTGACCGGCTCCATGGCGTAGCCCAGGGCGAGGGCGGGGACGCCCCGCTCGGCCGCGCGGGCGAGCAGGCGCTCGGCCGCCTTGGCGTCGTCGACGGTGACCACGCGGTCCACCGCGGCGACGGGGGCCCCGACGTCGGCGGTGAGTCCCTCCCGCGTGGCGCCGGTCAGCATGCCGGTGACGACGACGAAGGCCACCCCGATCACCACCGCCAGGCCGGCGGCGACGTAGCGGCGGGTGTGGTGTCGCAGGGAGGCGAGGAGCACCGTGCGCATCAGGCGCTCCGCCCGCGCAGCGCGGCGACCAGCTGGTCCTGGCCGGGCGAGGTGAGGTGGGCGGTGACGCTCCCGTCGTGGATGACCACCACGTCGTCGGCGTACGCCGCCGCGTCGAGCTCGTGGGTCACCATCACGACCGTCATGCCGAGCTCGCGCACCGAGCGGCGCAGGTGTCCCAGGACCTCGGCGCTGGCCTCGCTGTCGAGGTTGCCCGTGGGCTCGTCGGCGAAGACGATCGAGGGCTGGGTGACCAGCGCGCGGGCGATCGCGACGCGCTGCTGCTGGCCTCCGGAGAGCTGGCTGGGGAGGTGGCCGAGGCGGTCGGCGAGGCCGAGCACCCCGACCACCTCGTCGTAGCGCGGGCGGTCGACGTCGCGCCCGGCGAGCTCGAGCGGCAGGACGATGTTCTGGCCGGCGGTGAGCATCGGCAGCAGGTTGAAGGCCTGGAAGACGAAGCCGATGTGCTCGCGGCGGAACAGCGTCAGCGCAGTGTCGTCGAGGCCGGCGAGGTCGCGCCCGGCGACGCTCACCGAGCCGCTGGTGGCCACGTCGAGGCCGGCGAGGCAGTGCATCAAGGTCGACTTGCCGGAGCCGCTCGGGCCCATGATCGCGGTGAACCGGCCGGCCGGCAGGTCGAGGTCGATGCCGCGCAGGGCGTGCACGGCCCCGTCGCCGTCGCCGTAGGTGCGCGTGAGGCCGCGGGTGCTGGCCGCCGTCGGGGTCTGGGTGAGTGGCGTCGTCATGGGGACAACGCTCGTCGTCCGCGGCCCGCCGGTCGTCGGCCCGCGGCACGGACCGTGCGTACGCCCGCGGGCGGACCCGGCGGGTCGGCGTACGACCGTGGGAGGACGTCTCAGCCAGCGACGAGCGCGTCGCGTGCCGTGCGCGGGGCGCGTCCCAGCAGCTCGCCGAGCAGCGGGTCGGTGCCGGCGAAGAAGCCGTCGCGAGCGGCGCGGTAGAACCCGAGGAGGAAGCCGGACATCGTCTCGGACGCGCCGGCGGCCGCCTGGGCCTCGAGCCACGCGGCCTCCGTCACGACCTCGCAGGTCACCGTGCGGCCGGCCACCTCCGAGGCGGCGTCGGCCAGCTCGGCGAACGTCGGTGCGGCCGGCGCCGTGATCGTGGTCGGGCCGTCGTGGGCGCCGTCGGAGAGCAGGATCGCGGCGGCCGCCTCGGCCGCGTCCTCGCGTGCGGTCCACGAGACGGGCCCGTCGCCGGGGACCGCGATGACGCCGGTCTCGCGCCACGGTCCGGCGAGCCACTGCAGGCTGTGGGCGTAGAAGCCGTTGCGCAGCGAGGTCCACGCCACGCCCGCGTCGGCGAGGAGCTGCTCGGTGGCGTGGTGCACCGTGGCGGGGCGGAACGGACTGTCGGGCGCCGCGCCCTGGTGGCTGGTGTAGAGGATCCGGCCGACACCGACCGCGCGCGCCGCGTCGATGGCCGCGCCGTGCAGGGCGACGGTGTCGGCCTGGGGGTCGTTGGAGGACACCAGCAGGAGCTGGTCGGCCCCCTCGTAGGCCGAGGGGAGGGACGCGGCGTCGGCGTAGTCGCCGCGCCGCACCTGCACGCCCAGGCTTGCGAAGCGCTCCGCGCGGGCCACGTCGCGGGCGACCACGACGACCTCGTCCGGGGCGACGTGGTGGAGGAGGCGGTCGACGGTCGAGCCGTTGAGGGCGCCGGTGGCGCCAGTGACGATGATCATGGGTACGTCCTTGGTGTTAGCAGTGGTAACGAACGTTAGACGGGCGTATCGCTGATAACAAGCAACAGTTACTCTCGGTCAGTGACCGAGCGCGCCGAGACCCGCACCGACACCCGGCGAGCGATCGTCGACGCGGCGGCCCGCCTGCTGCGCGAGGGAGGCGCGTCGGCGATGACCACGCGCGCCGTGGCCGAGCTCGCGGGCGTCCAGGCCCCGACGATCTACCGGCTCTTCGGTGACAAGGACGGCCTGCTCGAGGCGGTCGCCGAGCACGTCGTGGCGACCTTCGTCGCCGGCAAGGCCTCCGGGCTCGCGGCCGCCGAGGCGGTCGGGGCCGACCCGCTCGAGGACCTCCGGTCGAGCTGGCGCCACCAGGTCGAGTTCGGCCTCGCCCACCCGGCGGTCTTCCGGATCATGGTCGACCGGGGCGTCGCGTCGGCGGCCGTGCGGTCGGGTCGCGACGTCCTGGTCGCCCGGGTCCACCGGCTCGCGGTCGCGGGACTCCTGCGGGTCCCCGAGCCCCGCGCGGTCGACCTCGTCCACGCCGCCGGCACCGGTGTCGTCCAGGCACTGCTGTCGACCCCGCCCGACGCGCGCGACCCCGGGCTGGCCGAGGCCATGATGGAGGCCGCGCTGACCGCGATCCTCGTCCCCGGGGCGGCGGACGCGAGTCCCGCGGAGGACTCGACGGTCGTCGCCGCGGTCGCGCTCCGGGCGCTCGCGCCGGAGCTCGACGCGCTCAGCACCTCGGAGCGCCGGCTGCTCGCCGAGTGGCTCGACCGGGTCGTCGCCGGGTGACTCCGCGGCCGGCTCAGGGCCGCACGAGCCCCGACTCGTAGCCCAGGACGACCAGCTGCACGCGGTCGCGCGACCCGGTCTTGGCCAGGACCCGGCCGACGTGCGTCTTGACGGTCGTCTCGGCGACGACGAGCTCGGCGGCGATCTCGGCGTTCGTCAGGCCCCGGCTGATGAGGGTCAGCACCTCGACCTCGCGCTCGGTGAGGCCGGCCAGGCGGTCGTCGGCCGGGGCCGGGGAGGCGGGGTCGGGCAGCGCGGCGAAGTGGTCGAGCAGGCGCCGGGTGGTGCTGGGTGCGACGACGGCGTCGCCGGCGCGGACGGCGCGGATCGCGCCGAGCAGGTCGGGCGGGGCGGCGTCCTTGAGCAGGAACGCCGACGCACCGGCGCGGATCGCGGCGAAGGCGTACTCGTCGAGGTCGAAGGTGGTCAGCACGATCACCCGCGGGGCGTCCTCGGTGGCAAGCAGCCGTCGCGTCGTCTCGACGCCGTCGAGGCGCGGCATCCGCACGTCCATCAGCACGACGTCGGCGGCGGTGACCGCGAGCTGCTCGAGTGCCTCGCCGCCGTCGCCGGCCTCGCCGACCACGACCATGTCGTCCTGGCTCTCCACGAGCATCCGGAAGCCGGCGCGCACCATCTGCTGGTCGTCGACGAGGAAGACCCGGACCGGCTCGCTCACAGCGGAAGCCTCGCAGACACCCCGAACCCGCCGCCCGGCGCCGGGCCGGCCTCCACGGTGCCGCCGTGCACCGCCGCACGCTCGCGCATGCCGACCAGGCCGAGCCCGCGTCCGTCACCGGTGGCCGCGGCCCCGCGCCCGTCGTCGTGGACGTCGACGGCGACCTCGTCGCCCACGCCGACCCGGACGTGCGCCGTCGCGGTCGGTCCCGCGTGCTTGCGCACGTTCGTCAGCGCCTCCTGCACGATCCGGTAGGCCGCGAGGCCCACCCCGTCCGGCACGTCCGGCACCGGGTCCGGCAGGTCGGCCTCGACGGGCGTGCCGGCCAGCCGGGCCTCCTCGACGAGGTGGCGTACGTCGGCGAGCCCGGGCTGCGGCGCCACCCCGGTGTCGCCGTCGCGCAGCAGCCCCAGCAGCCGCCGCATCTCGGTGAGCGCCTCGCGCCCGGTGGTGGCGACGGTGGCGAGGGTGTCGACGGCGACGTCCGGGTCCTTGGCCGCGGCGTAGCGCGCCCCGTCGGCCTGCACGACGATCACCGACAGGCCGTGGGCGACGACGTCGTGCATCTCGCGCGCGATCCGCGAGCGCTCGTCGCGCGCGGCGAGCTCGACCTCGCGCTCCGCGGTCCGCTCGGCCTGCTCGGCCCGGGCGACCAGCGCGGCGACGTACCTCTCGCGCTCCTGCGCCGCAGCCCCCAGCGCCCACGCCGCGGTGACGATCGCGCCGATGCTGACGGTGTACGGCACGAGCGCGCCCGCGGTGAGGTCGTCGGTGCCGAAGCCGTAGAGCCACCGGACCGCGGCGACCACGGCACCGGCGTACCCCACCAGCAGGGCGGTGACGCCCTGCCACCGCGGCGCCCAGCGGCCGGCGGAGTAGACCGCGACCGGGAAGGCGAGCTGACCGGTCGTGGGGGTGTCGACCGCGACGGCCTGGAGGACCGACAGCGCGGCGACGGCGAGGAACACCGGGAACGGGCGGCTGCGGCGCAGCAGCAGCGGGAGCGGCTCGAGCACGCCGAACACCAGCGCGGCCGACTCCCCGGACACGACGTGGCCGCCGGCCAGGAGCACCAGGACCGCGACCAGCAGCCGGTCGAACCACGCGCGTCCGCGGGGACCGAGCCGCCACGGTCGCTGGTCCACGGTCGTCGGCACGGGACAGACGGTAGACGTCCCGGCTCGCCGGCGCGTCAGACCGCAGGAGGACCCCGGCTGCGCGCCGTCGGCCCCGAGTAGGGTGCGAGCCATGACCAAGTGGGAATACCAGGTGGCGCCGATTCCGCTCCACAACGAGGCGCTCATGCTCAACAACTTCGGAACCGACGGCTGGGAGCTGGTGGCCATCCACACCAACGCCCAGGGTGGCCTGGTGGCCTTCCTCAAGCGTCCCGCCCAGGGAGCCTGACATGGGTGCGGAGGCACGCCTGGTCGAGATGGGCATCACCGTCCCCGAGGTGGTCCCGCCCGTCGCGGCCTACCAGCCCACCGCCCGCACCGGCGACCTCGTCTTCACCGCCGGCCAGCTGCCCGCGCGTGACGGCGAGATGATCGCCGTCGGCAAGCTCGGCGGCGAGGTCACCGAGGAGCAGGGCTACGAGTGCGCCCGCCAGTGCGCCCTCAACGCGCTCGCCGCGGTGAAGGCCGAGATCGGCTCGCTCGACGCGGTCAAGCGCGTGGTCAAGGTCGTCGTCTTCGTCGCGTCGGCGCCCGACTTCACCGGCCAGCCCAAGGTCGCCAACGGCGCCTCCGAGCTGCTCGGCGAGGTCTTCGGCGAGGCCGGCAAGCACGCCCGCTCCGCCGTGGGCGTCACCGTGCTCCCGCTCGACGTGCCCGTCGAGGTCGAGATCGTCGTCGAGGTCTGAGGCCTCGTGGAGCGGCTCCCGCTGCCCGACGCGCTCGTGGCCCAGGCCCGGGCGTACGCCGAGGGCTCGGCGACCCCGGCCGAGCCGCGTGACGCGGCCACGGTCGTGCTGATGCGCGCCGGCTCGACCGGGCCCGAGGTCTACCTGCTGCGCCGGCAGACCTCGATGGCCTTCGCCGGGGGGATGTGCGTGTTCCCCGGCGGCGGCGTCGACCCCCGCGACTTCGACGACGAGCTGGTCGACCGGGGTCTCTGGGCCGGGCCGTCCCCGTCGGAGTGGGCCGCACGCCTGGGGTGCGAGGAGCCGCAGGCCCGCGCGCTGGTGTGCGCGGCCGTCCGCGAGACCTTCGAGGAGTCCGGGGTGCTGCTCGCCGGCGCCGGGCCCGACGCGGTCGTCGCGGACACCACCGGCGACGACTGGGAGGCCGACCGGGTCGCGCTGGAGTCGCGCGAGCTGTCGCTGACCTCGTTCCTCGAGCGCCGCGCGCTGGTCCTGCGCACCGACCTCCTCGGCGCCTGGTCGGGGTGGCTGACGCCGGTCTTCGAGCCGCGCCGCTACCGCACCTGGTTCTTCGTCGCCGCGCTGCCCGAGGGCCAGGTGACCCGCGACGTGTCGACCGAGTCGTCGTCGGTGACGTGGCTGCCCGCCGCGCAGGCGGTCGAGCAGGTCGAGCAGGAGCAGATGCTGATGCTGCCCCCGACCTGGCTGACCTGCCTCGACGTCGCCCAGCACCCCGACCCCGACGCCGTCCTCGTCGCGGCTCGCGACCGCACGGTCGACATGTTCACGCCCGAGGTCGTCGCCGACGGCGAGGAGTTCATCCTCTCCACGCCGCCCTACTACTCCGCGCTGGTGGCCGCGCGGTGAGCGACTGGGCGGGGGGCGCCTTCGGCGAGACCGGCACCTGCGTGCTGGCCCCCAACGCCAGCACGATGACCCTCGACGGCACCAACACCTGGGTGTTGCGCGACCCCGGCTCCACCCGCTCGGTCGTCGTCGACCCGGGGCCGTCGATCGCCGCGCACCTCGACGCGATCGACGCCGTGGCGGGCGACGTGTCGGTGGTGCTGCTCACCCACCACCACGCCGACCACAGCGAGGCTGCTCGCGAGTACGCCGAGCGCCACGGCTGCGGCGTACGCGCCCTCGACCCGGCCCACCGCCTCGGGAGCGAGGGTCTCGGCGAGGGCGACGTGGTCAGCGTCGGCGGGCTCGAGGTGCACGTCGTGGCGACGCCGGGCCACACGGCCGACTCGCTGTCCTTCGTCGTCCCGCAGGACCGCGCCGTGCTCACCGGCGACACCGTCCTGGGTCGCGGCACGACCGTGGTCGCCCATCCCGACGGCCAGCTCGGCGCCTACCTCTCGTCCCTGCAGCGACTCCACGCGCTGTGCGGCGCGGAGGGCATCACCACCGTCTGGCCGGGCCACGGCCCGGTGATCGACGACGCCCTCGGCGCCCTCGACCGCTACCTCGCCCACCGCAAGCAGCGTCTCGAGCAGGTGCGCCAGCGCGGCCTGCGACCTGCGCGAGGACGGCCCGGTCGCCGCCGACGCACTGCCCCGCGCGGTCGTCGAGGTCGTCTACGCCGACGTCGACCCGGTGCTCTGGGGTGCCGCCGAGCTCTCGGTCCGCGCGCAGCTGGCCTACCTCGAGGACCTCTGAGCCCGACGCTTCCCGATCCCGACCGCCCGGTAGTCCGTATCGATCGGCACCTCCCGGTGGTCCCTGAGGGTGCCGTTTGATACGGACTACCGGCGCTCGGGCTCGGTGGCCGGGCGACGGACCGACGGACCTAACCGCCCGTCGACGGGCGCGGTCAGGCGTGGCGCGGGCCCTCGGCCCGTCGTTGGGTCCGTCGGTCGGTCGCAGACGCGCGGACAGGACCCCGGTCGGCGTACGACACCCACGCGGGGCGGGTGCCGTCGCGCGGACTTCTGTCCGCGCGTCTACGCGAACCGGCGCGGCGAGGGGGCCGGGAGGGTCAGCGGGCGCGGCGACCGAGGCGGTCGATGTCCATGATGACCACGGAGCGGGGCTCCAGGCGCAGCCAGCCGCGCGAGGCGAAGTCGGCGAGCGCCTTGTTGACCGTCTCGCGGGAGGCGCCGACCAGCTGGGCGAGCTCCTCCTGGGTGAGGTCGTGGTGGACGTGGACGCCGTCGTCGGCGGTGCGGCCGAAGCGCTCGGCGAGGTCGAGGAGCGCCTTGGCGACGCGGCCCGGGACGTCGGAGAAGACCAGGTCGGCCACGACGTCGTTGGACTTGCGCAGGCGTGAGGCGAGCTGGGAGAGCAGGCCGCGCGCGACCTGCGGGCGGCCCTCGAGCCAGCGCAGCAGGTCGTCGTGGGACAGCGAGGCGAAGGAGGCGTCGGTGACGGCCGTGACGGTCGCCGAGCGCGGGCCCGGGTCGAAGAGCGAGAGCTCGCCGAACATCTGGCCGGGGCCCATGATCGCGAGGAGGTTCTCGCGGCCGTCGGAGGAGGAGCGGCCGAGCTTGACCTTGCCCTCGGTGACGACGTAGAGCCGGTCGCCGGAGTCGCCCTCGTGGAACAGCACGTCTCCGCGGCGCAGCGTCGTCTCCGCCATGGAACCGCCCAGGGCCGTCGCCGCCTCGTCGTCCAGCGAGCTGAACAGCGGTGCCTGCCGAAGCACGTCGTTGTCCACGTCAATCCTCCAAGTCGGTGCGTCCCGTTGCCACGTCCTGTGCGGGCTCGATGCACGGGCCCTCGGGGTCGGGCACGATCCTAGCCGTGGTCTGTGTCACAAGCGCGAATGCACCCACCCGTGCGGGTCCGGCTCCGCGACGGTGGGTGTCGGACCCGGACCGTAGGCTGGCCGCGTGCCAGCCGCGACCCAGGTCCCCCAGCCCGACACCGCGCTCGTGCGACGGGCCCGCAAGATGGACCGCATCCTCGCCGCGACCTATCCCGACGCCCGCGCCGAGCTCGACTTCACCAACGCCTTCGAGTGCCTGGTCGTCACCGTCGTCTCCGCGCAGACCACCGACCGGCGGGTCAACGCCGCCAGCCCGGCGCTGTTCGCGGCCTACCCGACGCCCGAGGCGATGGCCGCGGCGCCGCGCGAGCACCTCGAGCAGCTCCTCGGCCCGCTGGGCTTCTTCCGCGCCAAGACCGACTCGGTGATCAAGCTGAGCCAGGCGCTGGTCGAGCACCACGACGGCCAGGTCCCCGGTCGCCTCGACGACCTGGTCAAGCTCCCCGGGGTCGGGCGCAAGACCGCCAACGTCGTGCTCGGCAACGCCTTCGACCTGCCCGGCATCACCGTCGACACCCACTTCGGCCGGCTCGCGCGCCGGTTCGGCTGGACCGAGGAGACCGACCCGGTCAAGGTCGAGCACGCGGTCGGCGCGCTGTTCCCCAAGCGCGACTGGACGATGCTGTCCCACCACCTCATCTGGCACGGCCGTCGCCGCTGCCACGCCAAGAAGCCCGCGTGCGGCGCGTGCCCGCTCGCCCGCCTGTGCCCCTCCTTCGGCGCCGGCCCCACCGACCCGGTGGAGGCGGAGAAGCTGGTCACCACCCAGGGTCCGGCGTGAGGCGGTTCGTCGGCGTGGTGGCCCTGGTCGTCGCGCTCAGCGCCTGCACCGCGCAGGGCGGCATCGACGTACGTCCTCCCGACGTCGAGGTCGACACCCCGGCGCTGCGCGAGGTCAAGGCCCGCATCGGCATGGAGGACTGCGTGCCGGGTGAGGGCGAGGCGGTCCCCGACGGGCTGCCGGACGTCACGCTGCCGTGCCTGGGCGGCGGGCCCGACGTCGACCTGTCCGCGCTGCGCGGACCGATGCTGATCAACCTGTGGCAGTTCAACTGCGGTCCGTGCGAGAAGGAGATGCCGGCGCTGGAGAAGTTCCACCAGCAGTACGGCGACCAGGTGGCCGTCCTCGGCATCGACTTCAACGACGTCCACCCCGACGGCGCGCTGGCGCTGGCCGAGCGGACGGGCGCGACGTACCCCTCGCTGGCCGACCCGGGCGGTGAGCTGATGACCGAGGAGGCGTTCGCGATCGGCCGGCGCGGGATGCCGGCCTTCGTCCTCGTCGACGCCGACGGCACGGTCGTGGGTCAGAGCTCCGGTGGCGTCGACTCCGTCGACGAGGTCAAGCAGCTCGTCGCCGACCAGCTCGGGATCGACCTGTGAGCCACGCCCCGCTCCCGGCCTGGCTCGCCCCGGTCGTGGACGCCGCCTCGACGATCACCGTCCACCAGCTGACCCAGTTCGTGCCGCCCGCGGACGGCGACCCGCGCCGCGGGGCCGTGCTGATGGTCTTCGCCGACCGCCAGGACGGTCCGGTCGGGCCCGACGACCTCGCCCACCGCGGCGAGCTGATCCTGACCGAGCGCGCCCACCACATGCGCTCGCACCCCGGCCAGGTGTCCTTCCCCGGCGGGTCGATCGACGCGGGGGAGACGGTCCGCGAGGCCGCGCTGCGCGAGGCGTTCGAGGAGATCGGGCTCCAGCCCGCCCAGGTGCAGGTCTTCGGGGAGCTGCCCGAGCTGTGGCTGCCGCCGAGCAACTTCGCGGTGACGCCCGTGCTGGGCTACTGGCGCGAGCCCGGCGAGGTGCGCATCGCGAGCCCCGACGAGGTGCACGCCATCCACCGCGTCGCCATCGCCGACCTGCTCGACCCCGAGCACCGGATCAACGTGCGCCACCCCAGCGGCTGGGTCGGGCCCGGCTTCATGATCGGCCCGGACAAGGACGTCGTGCTGTGGGGCTTCACCGCCGGGATCATCGCGCGTCTCTTCGGCTACCTCGGGTGGGCCGAGACGTGGGACCGGGCGAGGGTGCGTGACCTGCCGGACCACATGCTGCAAGGTGTCCCCAGCGGCACCGACCTGGCGCCCGACACCAAGCTCGAGGAGTAGGCGATGAACGTCCTCGACTGGTGCCTGGTGGCGCTCGTGGGGATCTACGCCCTGTCCGGCTACTGGCAGGGCTTCATCACCGGGGCGTTCGCGACCGCCGGCCTCCTCGCCGGCGGCCTCCTCGGCGTGTGGGCGGCCCCGCTGGCGCTGGGCGACGCCGCGCCCTCGCTGTGGGTGTCGCTCGGCGCGCTCTTCATCGTGATCATCTGCGCCTCGCTCGGCCAGGCGGTGCTGCAGTTCGCCGGCGCCCGGATCCGCGACCGCATCACCTGGCAGCCGGTCCGCGCGCTCGACGCGGTCGGCGGCTCGGCGCTCAGCGCGGTCGCCGTGCTGCTCGTGGCCTGGGCGCTCGGCGTCGCGGTCTCCGGCACCCGCATCGGCGCGATCACGCCGCTGGTGCGCGACTCCACCGTGCTGGCCAAGGTCGACCAGACACTGCCGCCCGACGCCAGCAAGGTGCTCCAGGCCTTCAACAACGTCGTCGGCACCACCTTCTTCCCGCGCTACCTCGAGCCCTTCGCGCCCGAGCGCATCGTCGCGGTCAAGCCCGGCGACCCGCGGATGCTCACCGACCCCGACGTGGTCGCCGCGCAGTCGAGCGTGGTCAAGGTGCGCGGCGCCAACGGCTGCGGCAGCGGCGTCGAGGGCAGCGGCTTCTTCTTCGCCCCCGGCCGGTTGATGACCAACGCCCACGTCGTCGCCGGGGTCACCCGCCCGGAGGTCGAGGTCGGCGGCACCACCGTGGTGGCGAGCGTCGTGCTCTACGACCCCGACCTCGACATCGCGGTGCTCTCGGTGCCCGACGCGGGTGTCCCGAGCCTCCAGCTCGACACCACCGCCGAGCCCGACGACGACATCGCCGTCGTGGGCTATCCCGAGGACGGCCCCTACGACGTCCGCTCGGGCCGGATCCGCTCGCAGCAGCGGCTGCGCTCGCCCGACATCTACGGCGAGGGGACGGTCATCCGCCAGGTCTACTCGCTGCGCGCGCTCATCCGCCCGGGCAACTCCGGCGGCCCGGTCCTGACCTCGGCCGGCGACGTCGCCGGCATGGTGTTCGCCGCGTCGGTGAGCGACCGCGACACCGGCTACGCGTTGACCGCCAGCCAGGTGGCGGAGTCGGCCGCCGAGGGCATCGACGCGCAGTCGCCGGTCGACACCGGCACCTGCGTGCGCTGACCCGGGGGGTCGAGCCTCAGCCGCGGCCCTTGAGCGCCGCAGGGATCTGCTTGCCCTGCTCGATCGCGCGCTCGGGTGCCTTGACCCGCTTGACCTGCTTGATGCCGATGAAGGCGAGCAGGGCGGCGATCAGGAGGTAGACGCCGAAGACGATCAGGAAGGCCCAGTGCAGGCCGAGGCCGGCCCAGTGGATGAAGTAGGCGATCGAGACCGAGAGCATGATCACCGCGAGCACGCCGAGGAAGGCGGCGCCGGCGAAGAGGCCGACGCCGAGACCGCCGTGGCGGACGCTGACCTTCAGCTCCGACTTGGCGAGCTGGATCTCCTTGGTGATGAGCGAGGAGATGTCGCGCTGCGCGTCCATGACGAGCTTGCCGATCGTCGGATCGCCGTCGACCGTCGGGCCGGACTGGATCGGTGTGTGAGCCATCGGGAAGTCCTTCGGTGGTGATCGCCGGCTGTCGTCGTGACCCTACCAACGTGAGCGTCTAGACTCGGGCCTCAGGTGAGCCGGGAAGTCTGGTCGGCCCGTGGCGGTGGCTGCGGAATGTTGCTCCGACCACCCCGGAAGGTGAGACCGCCATGGCCTCGCGCCCGCACAACCCGCACGACGACGACGCCGGCAGCATCGACGAGCTCTGGGAGACCGGGCCGTCCTACATCGCCAGCAACAAGCCACTCGCGCGCCTGGTGGCCCGACCGGTACGCGAGTTCCTCCGGGTCGAGGCGGCCGGCTCGCTGCTCCTGCTGCTGGCCGCCGCGGTCGCCCTGGTGTGGGCCAACAGCGCGTGGGCGTCGTCGTACGACACGCTCTGGCACACCCACCTGACCCTCGACCTCGGCCCGCTGCACCTCGACGAGTCGCTGCAGCACTGGGTCAACGACGCCCTGATGGTGGTCTTCTTCTTCGTCGTGGGCCTGGAGATCAAGTACGAGCTGGTCAACGGCGACCTGCGCGACCCGCGCACCGCGGCGCTGCCGATCGTGGCGGCGATCGGTGGCATGGCGGTGCCGGCCGGCATCTACCTCGCGCTCAACCCGCCCGGGAGCGCGGGTGCCGACGGCTGGGGCATCTCGATGGCGACCGACATCGCCTTCGCGGTCGGGGTGCTCGGGATCCTCGGACGGCGGATCCCGTCGTCGGCACGGCTGTTCCTGCTGACCCTCGCGATCGTCGACGACATCGGCGCGATCCTGGTGATCGCGGTCTTCTACACCGCCGACCTCTCGCTCGGCTGGCTGGCGATCGCGATCGGCCTGCTCGCGGCGATGGCGGTGGCCCGGGCGCTGCGGATCTGGTCGATCGTGGTCTACGCGGTCCTGGGGGTCGGCGTCTGGTTCGCGCTGCTGGAGTCGGGCGTGCACGCCACCCTGGCCGGCGTGGCGATCGGCCTGCTCGCCCCGGCGACCCCGCTGCTGCGCGAGGAGGTCGCCCGCGGCCACGCCCGCAGGGCGCTGCGCGACAACGTGCTCGACCCCGACGAGCTCGCCAAGCTGCGCTTCCTGCTCAAGGAGTCGGTCTCGGTCGTCGAGCGCCTGCAGAGCACGCTGCACCCGGTCTCGGCCTACGTCGTGCTCCCGGTCTTCGCCCTCGCCAACGCCGGTGTCGAGCTCGGCGCGATCGGCAAGGTCTTCACCGAGCCGGTCGGCCTCGGCATCATCCTCGGGCTGGTGCTCGGCAAGCCGGTCGGCATCTTCTGCGCCTCGTTCCTGGCCGTGCGCACCGGGCTGGGCCGCTTGCCGGAGGACACCACGTGGCCGATGGTGCTCGGCCTCGGGGCGGTCGGCGGTATCGGCTTCACCGTGTCGATCTTCATCGCCGGGCTGTCGTTCCCGGGTGCTGACCTGCTCACCGAGGAGGCGAAGATCGCGATCCTGCTGGCCTCGCTGCTCGCCGCCGTCGTCGGGGTCGTGCTGCTGCTGCTCACGACGGGTGGCGTGGCGCAGGCCTCAGAGGACCGGGAGGACGACCCGGAACTGGCAGCCGAGGGAGGCTGAGGCGTCGGGTCCGACGTTGTCGACCACGACCTCGCCCCGGTGCGCCTCGACGATGCCCTTCACGATCGCCAGGCCCAGCCCGGCGCGCGAGGTGTGCACGTCCTGCAGCGGGTCGTCGGGCGTGCGCGCGGTGGTGCCGCGGTAGCCGACGTCGAAGACCCGGTCCCGCGCGTCCTCCGCGATCCCTCCGCACCCGTCGGTGACGGCCAGCTCGACCCCCCCGTCGACGGCTCGCGCGCTCACGTGCACGGTGCCGTCGGCCGGGGTGTGGCGGATGCCGTTGACGATGAGGTTGGCCAGGACCCGGCTCAGCCCGGCGGGGTCGGCGGCCACCTGGAGCCCGTGCGGCACCTCCCCGCCGAGGCGCACCCCGCGTGCGCGGGCGAGCGGGTCCGCGGCGGCGATCGCCTCGCTCACCAGGTCGCCCACGACGAGGGGCTGCGGGTCCACGACCAGCTGGCCGGCGTGGATGCGGGAGAGCTCGAAGAGGTCGTCGACCATCCGCACCATCCGCTCGACCTCGCCGCGGATCTGGCGGTGGTAGCGAGCCGGGTCGGTGGCGATCGAGTCCTCCAGGGCCTCGGCCATCACCCGGATCCCGGCGAGGGGCGTGCGCAGGTCGTGGGAGACCCACGACACGAGCTCGCGCCGCGACTCCTCCAGGCGCTGCTCGCGCTCGCGCGCCTCGGCCAGGCGGTGGTGCGCGGCGGTGAGCTCGGCGGCCAGCCCGCGGAACTCCGCCGGGCCCCGTGGGCCCGCGACGACCGCGTCGCCGTCACCGACCCGGCGTACGTCGTCGCGCAGCGAGCGCGACCAGCGCACGAGCGCGGCGGACAGGACGAGGGCGGCTGCGAGCGACACCGCGGCCGCGGCGGTGGTCACGATCAGCACCACCGAGCGGTCGTGGTCGGAGATGAGCATCCGCCGCGAGATCGCCTGGACGCCGAGCAGCACGGTGAGGGTGGTGACCACGCCGACGATCGCGAGCTGCCAGCGCAGGGAGCGCTCGCGCAGCGCCCAGCCGGCGAGCAGGCCCAGCAGGCCGACGACGACGCCGCTGCCGGCGGCGACGAGCCAGATCTCCGCGAGGTCGCTCATCCCTGGGGCTCCCAGCGGTAGCCGACGCCCCACACGGTGAGCAGGCGGGTCGGGGTGGTCGGGTCGGTCTCCACCTTCTCCCGGAGCCGCCGCACGTGCACCGTGACGGTCGACTGGTCGCCGAAGGACCAGCCCCAGACGTGCTGCAGGAGGTCGTCGCGGGAGTAGGCGATGCCGGGGTGGGCGGCGAGGAAGGCCAGCAGGTCGAACTCGCGACCGGTCAGCGGCGTCTCCCGTCCCGCGAGCGTCACGCGGCGCCGGGGACCGTCGACCACCAGGTCGCCGTCGACCAGCACCGGGGGGACGTCCGCCTGCGCGGACGCGGAGGTGCGGCGCAGGATGGACTCGACCCGCAGGACGAGCTCGCGCGGGCTGAACGGCTTGGTGACGTAGTCGTCGGCGCCGGTCTCCAGGCCGACGACGCGGTCCTGCTCCTGGCCGAGGGCGGTGAGGAGCACGACCGGGACGTCCGAGACCTCCCGGAGCCGGCGGCACACCTCCAGCCCGTCGATGCCGGGCATCATCACGTCCAGCACGACCAGGTCGGTGCCGCCGGCGGCCATCGCGTCGAGGGCGTCGGCGCCGTCGAGCGCCTGGTGCACGTCGTGCCCGGCGTTGCGCAGGTAGTCGACGACGACCTCGCGCACCGTGGCGTCGTCGTCGACGACGAGGATCCGTGCCACCGCCCTCACCCCTCGTCGTGTGCGCGTCGTGCCCGCAGCAGCCCGGCCGCCGCGACGAGCAGGACCACGATGGCACTGATCGCCCACCACGTCGCGACGTAGGGGCGGTCGAGCAGGGTCGGGTTGTCGGCGCGTACGCCGAGCCCGGTCAGCACCGGCACCGAGACGATCGTCAGGCTGCCCCACACGACCAGCGCGACCACCGCCGGCGCGCGCCAGGGCACGGGCAGCAGCCGCGACCCCAGGAGGCACACGCCGATGACGAGGCCGGAGAGCAGTGCGTCGTGCGCCGCCACGGACGCGCCCATCCAGATCGCGACCTCGAGCCACTGGCCCGGGTCCTGCCGCGACAGCAGCAGCCAGGCGCCGTAGAGCATGACGACGCCGCCGAGGGCGAGGAGCACGCCGCGGGTCCTCACGCCGACACCTCGAGCCGGGTGACCCACTTGGTCTGGAGGACTCCGGGCCGGTCGGGGGCGATCAGGCGGCAGGGATAGCCGTGGTCGAGGGAGAGTGGCTCGCCGGACAGGTCGAGCGCGAGCAGGGTGCGCTCGTCGGCGGCGAAGTTCTTCGGCAGGACGGTGGTGCGGTAGGGCCCGGACGGCTGCAGCGAGCGGACCACCACGTCGTGGTCGGCACCTGCCACCGAGCCGAGGAGGTCGCTCACCCGCACGCCACCCCACGTGCCCTGGGCGCTCCAGCCCTCGACGCAGGCGATGGGCAGGTCGACGGTGTGCTGCGGCATCGCCCGGAGGTCGTCGTAGGACAGCGAGGTGATGACGTCGCCGACGGCGATCTCGAGGCGCCACCCGGGCGACATCGCCGCCTCCTCGACCCGGGCGGCCGCGGCGGACTTGTTGATCGGCACGCCGCCGGGGCCCTCCCCGGTGCGGACGGCGAAGACGGAGAGGGTGCGCAGCCACGGCACGGTGTTGCCCGCGGTCGCGAGGACGGCGACACCCGCGGCAGCGAACGTCGTGCGCACGAGGGCGCGGCGCGACAGCACGCCCGGCTCGGTGGCGCTGGGCCGGTCGTGGGTGGTGGTGTCGATGTCGCTGGTCAGCGCGGCGCGGATCACCGGCAGCTTGACCGCGATGTGCACCAGCAGGGCACCGATCACGACCCACGCCACGGCGTAGTGCACGGTGCGGAAGGAGAAGACGAACCACGGGTACCACTGCGCGGAGTTGGCCAGACCGATGGCCAGCTGGAACACCGAGCCGGCCACCAGGACCGCGATCGACCCGCGCTCCAGCACGGTCAGCAGCACACGCCGGGGGTCGCCGAGGCTCGGCAGCGACTGGAGCAGGTTGGGCAGGACCGACCAGAGCTTGACCAGCAGCAGCGGGATGGCGGCGATGCCGGTGATCACGTGCAGGCCCTGGGTGAGGCGGTAGCCCCAGCTGGGGCTGGTCGGGAACGGGATCGGTCGCGAGGGCAGCTGGGCGTAGTGGCTGACCAGTCCGGTGAGGAAGCAGATGCCGAAGGCGATGCCGAGCCAGAGACCGATGCGCGCCGCGACCGCCGGACTGCGCAGCCGTGAGGTGAACAGGTCCGGCGTCGGCGTCAACATCAGATCGTCTCGGTGAGGACCGCGGCCCAGCGGTGGCCGAGCTGGTGCACCGAGGCGACCATCAGCCCTGCCTCGGCGGCGATCCGGTCGATGTCATCGGTGCCCAGGGTCGCCCACCGGAAGGGCTTGCTGCGTCCGACCGAGCCCTCCAGCACCGCCCATCCCTCGCTCGCGCCGGTGCCGGGGCCGGTCAGCTCGACGACGATGCGGCCGCCGGGCACGAGCAGGTGACGGATCCGGTCGAGCAGTGCGGCGGGGTGGCCACCGATGCCGATGTTGCCGTCGGCGAGCAGGGCGGTGTGCCAGCGGCCCTCTCCCGGCACCCGGTCGAAGACGTCGCGGCGCAGCGCCGAGACGCCGCGCTGCAGGGTGAGCTCGACGGCGGCCTCGACGACGTCGATCCCGAGGGTCACGTGGCCGCGGGCGGCCAGGGCCTCGGTCATCCGGCCCGGTCCGCAGCCGACGTCGAGGGTCGCCCCGTCGCAGAGGTCGAGCAGGCTCAGGTCGGAGTCGTCCGCGGGCCGGTTCCACAGGTGGACGGGGAGGGTGGACCGCTCGTCGCCGAGGCCCACCACCGTCGTCGGAGCGCCGTTGAGTGCACTCGCGAACACGGTGCTGAAGGATTGGTCGGTCATCGGGTCGCCCCTTCTCGGACGGTGCGCCAGACGCCGGCGAACCGGGTCTGGGGAGCGAGCGCGGCGACGTGGTCGGCATCGGCCACCGTGTCCACGTCGGTCATCGGTTCGCCGTGCGCGACGTGGCACCCGGCCCGCTCGAGGGCGCGCCGGGTGTCGGCGTAGGTGGTGTCAGTCGACATCTGCACGTCCACCAGGTGGCGAACGACGTCGGCGTCGCGGCGCGCGAGCGCCCACCAGCCGCCGTCGGTGGCGGGCGCCAGTGCGGCATCGTGGCCCTCGAGGCTCTCGACCACGGCCTCGAGCGCGGCGGGCGTGATCTGCGGGGTGTCCATCCCGACCTGCACGACCACCCCGTCGCCGGCGTCGGCGTGGGCGTTGACCAGGCGCTCGGCGAAGCCCTCGCCGCGCTGGTGGGTGATGGTCCAGCCGGTGAGCGCGGCGCTGATCGCGTGGCCGCGCAACGCCTGGTCCAGGTCGCCGGCGAGGCACAGGTGCCCGGCGGCGCCCGCGGACGTGGTCGCCTCGATGGTGTCGAGCAGCGCGGCGGCGGCCAGCTCTGCAGCACGCTCCGCACCGATGATGGCGCCCAGGCGGGTCTTGACCTCGCCGGCCACCGGCGCCTTGGCGACGATCAGGACCTTCATGTCGATGTCTTCGATCCAGGTTGGTGAACGGATGTGTCCGCAGCAGTGGCGGCGGGCCGCTCGCGGAGCACGCGGGCGAAGTCGCGGGCGGTGCGCAGCGTGCCCGTGACGGAGCCGGAGACCTTCGACTTCGTGCCCGCCGCGCGGGGGTGGTAGTCGACGTCGTGCTCGCAGACGCGCCAGCCCTCGCGGGTGATGGCCTGCAGCAGCTCGACGGGGTAGCCGAAGCGACGGTCGCGCAGGTCGAGGTCGAGCAGGGCCTGACGACGGCACACGCGCATCGGGGCGATGTCGTGGGCGTCCATCTGGATCCGGCGCCGCAGCCAGGCGGCGATGACGGCGTTGCCGACCCGGGCGTGCCACGGCCACACGCCCCGCGCGACCGGTCGGCGGCGGCCGACCGCGATGTCGGCCCGCCCGGACTGCACGTCGGCGAGCAGCGGCAGCAGCTGGTCGGGGTCGAAGGACCCGTCGCCGTCCATGACCGCGACGTAGTCGTGCGTGGCGGCGAGCACGCCGGCGTGGACCGCCGAGCCGTAGCCCGGCGTCGGCTCGCTGACGACCCGGGCGCCGAGGTCGCGGGCGACCGCGGCGGTGTCGTCGCGTGAGCCGTTGTCGACGACGATCACGGAGAAGGTCGAGGGGACCCGTGGCAGGAGCGCCCGGAGCGCGGGTGCCTCGTCCCGGCACGGGAGCACGAGGTCACAGGTGGGCACGTCGTCGACCGTAGTGCGCGATGGAGGGGACACGGCGTGGTTGGCTCCTTACGAAGTCGTGACGTGTGGTCGGGGAGCGTGACCTGCGTGGTCGCGTCCCTAGGGTGGGACGCGTGAGTGGGACAGGGGTCGAGCCGACGACGCGCGTGCGCCGTGCCGCGGTGGGCCTCGCGGTAGGTCTCAGCATCGTCGTCGCGTCCTTCGCCGTGCCACGGCTGTTCGGGTGGGACGTCGACGCCCGCAGCGACATGCTCGGCGCGCCGCCGACGCACGGCTACTGGCAGGCCAAGGTCGGCCTCGGCACCCTGCCCGCGGTCCTGGTCGCCGGTCTCGGCCTGTGGCGGGCCGAGGCGTGGGCGCTCGCGTGGTCGTGGCGGCGCCTGCTGCCGACGGCGTACGTCGTCGCGCTGGTGTGGCTGGTCGCGCTCGCGCTGGTGGACGGTCCGTCCGGGCTGACCCGCGTGATGACCAACAGCCACGAGTACCTCATCACCGCGCGGGGCGTCTCCGACGTGCCGGCGATGCTGCAGGACTACGTCGCGCGCATCCCGAACAGCAACCCCGACCACTGGCCGACCCACCTCGCCGGCCACCCCCCGGGCGCCGTCCTGTTCTTCGTCGCGCTGGTCCGCGTCGGGCTCGGGGGCGACCTCGCTGCGGGCCTGGCGGTCTGCGTGGTCGCGGCCAGCATCCCGGTGGCCACGCTGCTGACCCTGCGGGTGCTCGGCGTCGACCGCGGCGCCCGCCTCGCGGCCCCCTTCCTCGTGCTGAGCCCGGCGGCGGTCTACCTCGCGGTCTCGGCCGACGCGGTCTTCGCCGCCGTCGGCGCGTGGGGCCTGGCCGCCCTGGCCGCCTCCGCGACGACCGCCACCCGGCGCGGGCTGGTCGGGTGGGGAGTGGTGGCCGGGCTGCTCCTGGGGTGGTGCGTGATGAGCTCCTACGGCCTGCCGCTGCTCGGGCTGCCTGCCCTCGCGGTGCTCTGGCTGGCCCGGTCGTGGTGGCCGCTGCCGGTCGCCGCGGCGAGCGCGCTCGTGGTCGTGCTGGGGTTCGCGGCGCTCGGCTTCGCGTGGTGGGAGGCCTACCCCGTGCTCGTCGACCGCTACTGGGACGGCATCGCCGCGACCCGCCCGGCGGCGTACTGGGTGTGGGGGAACCTGGGGGCGCTGCTCGTCTCGGCGGGTCCGCTCGTGGCAGCCGGCGTCGCCGTCGCCGCTCGCCGCCACACCGGGGAGGCCCGCACGCTGTCGGTGCTGGGCCTGGCGGCGCTGGCTGCGGTCGTCGCTGCCGACCTCAGCCGGATGTCGAAGGCGGAGGTGGAGCGGATCTGGCTCCCGTTCGTGCCGTGGATGACGCTCACGCTGGCGCTGCTGCCCGGCGGCTGGCGTCGCTGGGGCCTGGGCCTCCAGGTCGTGACGGCGCTGCTGGTGCAGCACCTGCTCTACACGACCTGGTGACCCTCAGGCCCGCAGCGGAGCGGTGGCGAAGGCGGGCAGCCCCTCGTCGGGGGTGACCGCGGCGGTGAAGCCGAGCTGGCTCGCCGCGAGCGCCGGCGAGGCGACCACGTGGCGGACGTCGCCGGCGCGGAACCCGCCGGTGACCTCGGGGGCGATGCCGCGCCCGGTGCCCTCGGCGACCCGCCTCGCCACGTCGAGGATCGTGACGGGCTGCCCGGAGCACACGTTGTACGCCGCGTAGCGCGGGGCCGGCCCCGCGCTCACCTGCTCGAGGGCGAGCACGTTGGCCCGCGCCACGTCGTCGACGTGGACGAAGTCGCGCACCTGCCCGCCGTCCTCGTAGACCTGGGGCGCCTCGCCGCGCTCGAGCGAGGAGCGGAACATGGCGGCGACCCCGGAGTAGGGGGTGTCGCGCGGCATCCCCGGGCCGTAGACGTTGTGGTAGCGCAGCGCCACTGCCGCGGCACCCGCCTGCCGCACCCACGACGAGGCGTAGTGCTCCTGGGCCAGCTTGCTCGCGGCATAGCTGCTGCGCGGGTCGAGGCGCGCGTCCTCGGGCACCAGCTCCCAGGCCAGCGTGCGACCGCAGTGCGGGCAGTGGTTCTCGAAGTCGCCGGCCTCCAGGGTGGCGACGTCGCGCGGCGGCGGCTGCTGCAGCCCGTGCTCCTCGCAGGCGTAGCGGCCCTCGCCGTAGACGACCATCGAGGAGGCGAGCACGAGCCGGTCGACGCCGGCCTCGTGCATCGCCGCCAGCAGCGCGGTCGTCCCGACGTCGTTGTGGGAGGCGTAGGCCGGCAGGTCGCCGACGCGCACCCCCGCCCCGACGAGCGCCGCCTGGTGGCACACCACGTCGACGCCCCCGAGCAGACCGGACCACTCCGGCGAGCCGGCCTCGCGGACGTCGAGCCGGTGCACGCCGGGAGGTGGCTCGACGCTGCCGTCCGCCCCGCCGCCGTGGGCCTGGGCGAGCATCAGGTCGACCCCGACGACCTCGTGGCCACCCGTGTGGAGCTGCCGGGCGATCGCGGACCCGATGAAGCCGGCAGCACCGGTGAGCAGCACCCTCACCGGGAGCCCCCGGTCCCCGGGACGTCGTAGGTCAGGTCCACGCCGTCCGACCACGTGCCGCAGGCGCAGCCGTCCGGGTCCGGGAGTGCGGCGACGGTGGCGCGCAGCAGGCCGGTGAGGCGCTCGAGGTTCTGCCGGAACAGGGCGAACACCTGCTCCTGGCCGACCGCCTCGCCCGACTCGGCGCCGGCGTCCATGTCGGTGACGAGGGCGAGGGCGGCGTAGCACTGGCCCATCTCCCGGGCGAGCGCGGCCTCGGGTGCACCGGTCATGTTGACCAGGTCCCAGCCCTGGGCGGCGTAGTGGCGCGACTCGGCGCGGGTGGAGAAGCGCGGGCCCTCGACGACGACCATGGTCCCACCGACGCGCACGTCGGCCGATGCCGTGGCCAGCGCGGCGGAGACGCCCGGGCAGTAGGGATCGGCGAAGGGCAGGTGCACCGCGCCCGACTCGACGAACGACCCGACCCGGCGGTGGGTGCGGTCCACGAGCTGGTCCGGGACGACGAGGTCGCCCGGCGCGACGGTGTCGCGCAGCCCACCGACGGCGCACGGCGCCAGCACCTGGCGGACGCCGAGCGAGCGCAGCGCCCACGCGTTCGCCCGGTAGGGGATCGCGTGCGGCGGGTAGTCGTGGTGGGGGCCGTGCCGCGGGACGAACGCGACCCGGCGACCGCCCACCTCGCCGATCGCGATGGGCCCCGACGGGTCGCCGTAGGGCGTCTCGACCACGTGCTCGGTCGCGTCTGTGAGGAACGAGTAGAAGCCGGTGCCGCCGATCACGGCGACGTCAGCGTGGGGGGAGTCGGTCACCCGCCCGAACCTAGCCGACCCCCCGACGCCTCAGTCCTCGGAGGGCGCGGAGCCCTCCTTGTCCTTGATCAGGTCCATCACGGTGGAGTCGGCCAGCGTGGTCACGTCGCCGACCTCGCGGTGCTCGGCGACGTCCTTGAGCAGGCGCCGCATGATCTTGCCGGAGCGGGTCTTGGGCAGCTCGGGCACGACCATGATCTGCCGGGGCTTGGCGATCGCGCCGATCTCCTTGGCCACGTGCCGCCGCAGCTCCTCCACGATGTCGTCGCCGCCGTCACCCGCGGAGTCGCGCAGGATGACGAACGCGCACACGGCCTGACCGGTGGTCTCGTCGGCCGCGCCCACCACGGCCGCCTCGGCGACCTTGGGGTGCGAGACGAGCGCCGACTCGATCTCGGTGGTGGAGAGCCGGTGGCCCGAGACGTTCATGACGTCGTCGACGCGCCCGAGCAGCCAGATGTCGCCGTCCTCGTCGAGCTTGGCGCCGTCGCCGGCGAAGTAGAGGCCCTCCCAGCGCGACCAGTAGGTGTCCTTGAAGCGCTGGTCGTCGCCCCACAGCGTGCGCAGCATCGCCGGCCACGGCTCGGTGAGGACGAGGTAGCCGCCGTTGCCGTGGCCGACCGAGCGGGCCTCGTCGTCGACGACGTCGGCCGCGATGCCGGGCAGCGCCTTCATCGCCGAGCCGGGCTTGCCGGCCGTGACGCCGGGAAGCGGGCTGATCATGATCTGGCCGGTCTCGGTCTGCCACCAGGTGTCGACGATCGGGCAGCGCTCGCCGCCGATGACCTCGCGGTACCAGACGTAGGCCTCGGGGTTGATCGACTCACCCACCGACCCGAGCAGGCGCAGCGAGGACAGGTCGTAGCCGTCGGGGATCTCGCGCCCCTGCTTCATGAACGTGCGGATCGCGGTGGGCGCGGTGTAGAAGATCGTGACCTTGAGGTCCTCGATGATCTGCCACCAGCGGCCCTTCTCCGGCGTCCCCTCGTACATCACCTGGGTCGCGCCGTTGGCGAGCGGGCCGTACACCATGTAGGAGTGGCCGGTCACCCAGCCGACGTCGGCGGTGCACCAGTAGACGTCGGTGTCGGCCTTGAGGTCGAAGACCTCCCAGTGCGTGAACGACGTGCCGGTGAGGTAGCCGCCGGTCGTGTGCAGGATGCCCTTGGGCTTGCCGGTCGTGCCGGAGGTGTACATGACGTAGAGCGGGTGCTCGGAGTCGTGCATCTCGGGCTCGTGGTCGGCCGACGCGGCGTCGACCACGTCGTGCCACCACACGTCGCGCGCGTCGTCCCACGCCACGTCCTGCCCGGTGCGGCGCACGACGAGGACGTTGCGCACCAGGTCGCCGGTCTTCTCCACGGCCTCGTCCACGGCCGGCTTGAGGGCCGAGGGCGCGCCGCGGCGGAAGCCGCCGTCGGAGGTGATCACGACGTGGGCCTCGCAGTCGGTGATGCGCGAGGCGAGCGCGTCCGCGGAGAACCCGCCAAACACGACCGTGTGGGGGGCGCCGAGGCGGGCGCAGGCGAGCATCGCGACGACGACCTCGGGGATCATCGGCATGTAGATCGCGACCCGGTCGCCCTTCTGCACGCCGAGCCCGGTCAGCGCGTTGGCGGCCCGCGAGACCTCGTCCTTGAGCTGGGAGTAGGTGATGTCGCGGGTGTCGTCGTCCGGCTCGCCGACCCAGTGGATCGCGACCTTGTCGCCGTTGCCGGCCGCGACGTGGCGGTCGACGCAGTTGACCGAGGCGTTGAGGGTGCCGCCGACGAACCACTTCGCGAAGGGCGGGTTCGACCAGTCGAGGACCTGGTCCCACCTCTGGCCCCACTCGAGCCGGTCCGCGGCCTCGGCCCAGAACGCCTCGCGGTCGGCGTCGGCGCGGGCGTAGGCCTCCTCCGTCACGTTGGCGCCGGCGGCCAGCTCGGCGGGCGGCTCGAAGCGGCGTTCCTCGCGGGACAGGTTGGACAGGGTCTGCTCGGACAAGGCTCTCTCCTGGGTGCGGCGGGGGTTCAAACGTACTCGCGTGGCTGGTTGAGGTGCGAGGAGCGCCAGCGACGAGCCTCGAAACCCGATCTGCGCGGTTTCGAGGCTCGCTGCGCTCGCACCTCGACCAGCGAGGTCGTGCTCAGTGCTTGCTGGCCTGCTCGGCTCCCGCGCCGGTGAGGGCGCGGACCTCGAGCTCGGTGTAGCGCTCCTGGGCCGACGGCTCCTTCGAGGTGATGGTGCCGAGGTAGCCCAGGAGGAAGCCGAGCGGGATCGAGACGATGCCGGGGTTCTCCAGCGGGAACCACGAGATGTCGATGCTGGTCGGCAGCAGGGACAGGTTCTTCCCCGACACCGGGTCCACGCCCTTGCCGCTGACGATCGGGCTGAAGATCACCAGGCCGACCGAGGCGATGAGGCCGCCGTAGATGCTCCACAGCGCGCCGCGGGTGTTGAAGCGCCGCCAGAACATGTTGTAGATGATCGCCGGCAGGTTGGCCGAGGCGGCGACCGCGAAGGCCAGCGCGACGAGGAACGCGATGTTGAGCTTCTGCGCCGGGATGGCCAGCACGATCGCGATCAGGCCGATGACGCCGGCGGCGATCCGCGAGACCCGGATCTCCTCGGCCTCGGTGGCCTCGCCGTTGCGGTAGACCGAGTTGTAGAGGTCGTGCGCCACCGACACCGACGACGTCAGCGTCAGCCCGGCGACCACCGCGAGGATCGTCGCGAAGGCCACGGCCGCGATCACCGCGAGCAGCACCGCGCCCCCGGTCGAGCCCGACCCGCCCCCGACGGCCTCCGCGAGCAGCGGGGAGGCCAGGTTGCCGCCGGACGCGGCCACCTCGGCGTACGCCTCCTTGTCGAGCAGCGCGGCGGCACCGAAGCCGAGGACCAGCGTGAAGAGGTAGAACACCCCGATCAGGCCGATGGCCCACAGCACCGACTTGCGCGCGTCGCGCGAGGTCGGGGTGGTGTAGAAGCGGATCAGGATGTGCGGCAGGCCGGCCGTGCCGAGCACGAGGGCGATGCCGAGGGAGATGAAGTCGATCTTCGAGGTGGTCGACACGCCGTACTTCAGGCCGGGCTCGAGGAAGGCGCCGCCCTTGCCGCTGTTCTGCGCGGCGGTGCCGAGGAGCTCGGAGAGGTTGAAGCCGAACTTCGCCAGCACCAGGACCACGATGAGGGCCGAGCCGGCCATCAGCAGCACCGCCTTGACGATCTGCACCCACGTGGTGCCCTTCATGCCGCCGACGGTGACGTAGAAGATCATCAGGGCGCCGACGAAGAAGATCGTCAGGTTCTTCAGGCCCTCGCTGCTGACCCCCAGCAGCAGCGCGACCAGTGCGCCCGCGCCGACCATCTGGGCGAGCAGGTAGAAGATCGAGACCACGACGGTCGACGTCGCGGCCGCCATCCGGACCGGCTTCTGCCTCATCCGGTAGGCCAGCTGGTCGGCCATCGTGTAGCGCCCGGAGTTGCGCAGCACCTCGGCGACGAGGAGCAGTGCAACGAGCCAGGCGACGAGGAAGCCGATGGAGTAGAGGAAGCCGTCGTAGCCCGACAGCGCGATGGCACCGGAGATGCCGAGGAACGACGCCGCCGACATGTAGTCGCCGCCGATGGCGAGACCGTTCTGGAAGCCGGAGAAGCCGCGGCCGCCGGCGTAGTGGTCGGCCGCGCCGGAGGAGTTGCGGCTGGCCCAGATGGTGATGCCGACCGTGAGGGCGACGACGCTGAGGAACAGCGCCGTGGTGAGGACCTGGTGGCCTTCCATGTCAGCGCTCCCGTCCCTCGTAGTAGGAGTCGGCCAGCTGGGCGGCCAGCGGGTCCAGGCGCGAGTTGCTGTAGCGGCTGTAGACGAAGGCCAGGGCGAACGTCGTCAGGAACTGCAGCAGCCCGAAGACGAGGGCGACGTTGATGTTGCCGACGACCTGGGTGCTCATGAAGTCGTGGGCGAACATCGACATCAGGACGTAGAGCGCGTACCAGGCCAGGAAGGCCACGGTGGCGGGGATGACGAAGCGGCGGTAGCGCGATCGCAGCTCGGCGAACTCGGGGCGTGCCGCGAGGTCGTCGTACACGGGATCGTGGCGCGCGGCCTGGTCGTGGCTGTCGGTCACGGCAGGGTCCTTCCGGGCGGGGTCACCGAGGTGTGACCGCCGTCACCGTGGCACCGCTCGCGGCGCGTTGGGCAGGGGTGGGTCCGCCCGGGTCGACCGGTGGAGCAGCCGGCGCGGCGAGCGGTGGGTCGGGCACGACGAGCGGTCGGGGGAGGCGACATCCGCCCAGGTGGTGCGGACCGGTCCGCGAGGTGCGAGGCTGCGCCGGTGGACCACACGACACCCCGGCGTGATGCCGCCCGGACGCTGACGATCGCGTGGGTGCTGCTGACCCTCGGCGTGCTCGCCGTCGGCTGGCTGCTGACCCACCCGCTCGCCGGCACCGTCGACCCGTGGGACAACGACGTGAACCGGTGGTTCGCCGACCAGCGGACCTCCGGGCTCGACGTCGCTGCCGACGTGGGGAGCAAGATCGCCGACACGGTGATCGGCCTGGCGCTCGCGGCCGTCCTCGCCGGCGTGGTCTCGCGCTGGCAGCGCTCGTGGCGACCCGCGGTCTTCTACGCCGTCCTGGTCGCCGGCACCCTGGCGCTCTACCTCCTCGTCACCCAGCTCGTCCCGCGCGACCGGCCGCCGGTGAAGATCCTCGACCCCGGCCTGGTGCCCGACCACAGCTTCCCGTCCGGCCACGTCGCGACCGCGGTCATCGTCTACGGCGGCACCGCGCTGCTGCTCGGCGCGTACGCCCCGCGCTGGCGCAGCCGGCTCTGGCCGCTGTTCCTCGTGCCGCTGGTGGTCGTGCCGTCGCGGCTCTACCAGGGCGCCCACCACCCGACCGACGTGCTGACCAGCCTGGTCTTCGCGCCGATCTGGCTGGCGGTCGTGGCCCGCGTGCTGCTCACCGACCGGTCGATCGGCCGCAGCACCGTCACCGAGGCGGACACCGACGCCGGCACCGGCGCCCAGGAGGCATCGCGAGGAGCCGGGTGACCCCGGCCGAGGAGGGAGGGACGATGCAGGTCGGCTTCATCGGGCTCGGCACGATGGGCCTGCCCATGGCGCTCAACATGGCGCGGGCCGGCACGCCCCTGGTGGTGTGGAACCGCTCGCCCGGTCCCACGGAGGTCCTCGCCCGGGCCGGGGCCACCGTCGCGGACAGCCCTGCCGGCGTGTTCGACCGGCCGCGGACGGTCTTCCTCATGCTGAGGAACGGCGACGTCGTCGACGAGGTGCTGCGGCGCGGCACCCCGGACTTCGCCGCGCTGGTGGCCGGCCGGACGGTCGTCCACATGGGCACGACGTCCCCGTCCTGGTCCCGCGGGCTCGGCGAGGACGTGACGGCCGCGGGAGGCACCTACGTCGAGGCCCCGGTGTCGGGGTCGCGCGGTCCGGCCGAGGCCGGGCAGCTCGTCGGGATGGTGGCCGGTCCGGAGCCCGCGGTCGACGAGGTGGCCGCGCTGCTCGCGCCCGTCTGCGCCACGAGCGTGCGGTGCGGACCGGTGCCGTCTGCCACGCAGATGAAGCTGTCGGTCAACCTCTTCCTCATCACCCAGATGACCGGCCTGGTCGAGGCGTTCCACCTCGCCGGTCGCCTCGGCCTGGACCTCGAGGTCTTCCGCTCGGTGCTCGACGCCGGGCCGATGGCCAGCGCGGTCTCGCGCGTCAAGCTCGACAAGCTCCTCCGCGGCGACGACCAGCCGCAGGCGTCGGTGCGCGACGTGCACTACAACAGCGTGCTGATCGCCGAGGCCGCCCGGGAGGCCGGCTCCGCGGCGCCGGTCGTCGAGGCCTGCCGCCAGCTGCTCGCGCAGGCCGAGGCGCTGGGCCACGGACCCGACGACGTGATCGCGGTGGTGCGTGCCCTCGAGGCCCGTCAGCCCCCGGCGCCGCGCGACCCGGCCGCCACCGGCTCCGGGTCGCCGACCGGGTCGTAGCAGGCCAGCACCAGCGCCAGGTCGTCGTCGAGGGCGTGCCCTGCGGCCTGCGTCAGCGACAGCAGCAGGCCGTCGAGCGCGTCGTCGAGGTCGGCCCCGGCCATCGCGGCGACGAACGGGGCGGGGTCCACGAAGTCGCCGTCGGGCGTGCGTGCCTCGATCAGCCCGTCGGTGAACAGCAGCATCCGGTCGCCCGGTGCCAGCACGCCGTGGCTGGGCGTGGGGTCGACGCCGAGTCCGAGCGGGGGCGAGTGGTCGAGCTCGAGCGGGACCACCTCGCCGGAGGCGCGCAGCACGACGGGAGCGGGGTGGCCGCACGAGACGACGTCGAAGGTGCCGTCGTGCCGGATGTCGACCAGCACGCCGGTGACGAAGTCCTCGGCGTCGGGGAGGTAGGGCAGGATCCGCCGGTCGATCTCGCGCGCCACGTGCGCCGCGTCCTCGGGTCCGGCGGCCGCGGCACGGAACTCGCCGAGCACGACAGTCGCGGTCCGTACGGCCGAGAGGCCCTTGCCGCGCACGTCGCCCACCAGGAGGCGCACCGATCCCGGCGCCCGCACCACCTCGTAGAGGTCTCCGCCGACCTGGGCCTCCGACGTGGCCGAGCGGTAGCGGGCCGACAGCGCGACGGCCCCGGTCCGCGCGGGCGGCGGGGCGAGGATCGCGCGCTGCGCGGCCTCCGCGACCAGCGTGACGCCGGCCAGGCGCTCGGACTGCTGCTCGAAGGTCGCCGCGGTCTCGAGGGCCACCGCCACCCGGTCAGCGACCTCGTCCAGGAACGCCACGTCCGCGCTCCCGTAGTGGCGGGCGGACCCGACCTGCACGAGGGTCAGTGTCCCGAGCACGTCGTCGCGCCCGCGCAGTGGGACGACCATCGCGCTGGTCGGGGCGAGCGCCCGGAGCGCGGCCAGGTGCTCGGGCCCGATGGCCGCAGCCTCGAGGAGGTCCGCCGGGACGTTGGGGTGCAGCTCACTGCGCCCCGACGCCAGGACCCGTGCCGCGGGGAAGACGTGGAGCAGGGCCTCTCCCTGCGCACCCGTGTCGCCGGGTGTGACGGCCGCCGGCCCCGGGACGCCGTCGCGCAGGAGCCGGACCGAGCACCAGTCGGCGAAGCGGGGCACCAGGATCCGTCCGCACTCGGCGACGGTGGCGCCGGTGTCGAGGGTCCGCGACAAGCTCATCGACATCTCGGCCAGCAGCACCGTGCGCTGCCGGGCGGCGTCGGCCCGCTGCAGCTCGGCGGCCCGCTCGACAGCAGCCGTCAGGGCGCCTGCCAGCGAGTGCAGGAAGCCGTCCTCGTGCGGGGTGAACAGATCGGGTGGGAAGGTGAGGGCGAGCAGGCCGTGGGCCCGGTCGCCGCGCTGCAGCGGCAGCAGGTGGAGGCTGCGGTCGTCCGGGTAGTAGTTGGCCAGGTCGGGGAACGCAGCCACGATCTCGGGCGTCGACCGGTAGTGGATGTCACGCCCCTCTCGGACGGCGGCCGCGATGGGCACGTCGCGGGAGAGGGGGACCTCCCGGTACTGCTCGCCGCCTTCGCGCGGGCGGCCGTGCCAGGCGAGCGTGCGCAGGACCCCGTCGGCGTCGAGGGACATCATCATGGCCGAGGCCGCCCCCATCGTCGCCATGGCGTTGCCCAGGAAGCCCTCGGCAACCTCCTTCACCGTGCGGGCGCCGGTGAGCTCGACGGCGAGGGAGTCGAGGACGCGCTGGGCGAGCGTGGTCGTGTGCTCGAGTCGTCGCTGTCGGCGCTCGTTGGCCCGCGAGCTCACCAGCGCCAGCGCGCAGACCAGGACGCAGGTCGCGAAGCGGATCGCCCAGCCGCGCTCCCCGAAGTTGCCGTTCCACGCGCCGGACGCGGCCGACAGCAGCAGGGCGAGCACGGCCACCACCGTCGTGCGACGGGCGTCGGCGTAGATCGCGGTGAGGACCGCGGCGCCGCCGTAGGCGCCGTTTACTTGGCGCCCGAGCCCGACGTCGACCACCGTGACGGCGCCGAGCAGCACCACCCCGCTGAGCCACAACCGGCTCTCGCGCAGCACCTCGGACCGGATCGAGACCCCCACACGTCCGATGGTAGACGCGCGTCCCCGTCCCGACCCCCCGTTCGGGGGAGGGCACGCCCCTCGGGGCGGGCGTCCCGTGCGGTCCTTTGGCACAGTGGGGACATGACCTCCTCCACCGTCGTCGTGACCGGAGCCAACGGACTCGTGGGCAGCCACGTGGTGCGGGCGCTGAGCGAGCGGGGCGCCTCCGTGCGCGCCGTCGTGCGCCGGACCGGTACCGCGCCCGACCTCCCCGGCGTCGAGGAGCACGTCGGCGACTTCGCCGACCCCGCCTTCGCGGCCGAGGTCGTCATCGGGACCGACGCGCTCGTCACGACCGTGCACCCCCTGGGCTCGGGTCGTGACGACCAGCGCCGGGTCGGCCTCGACGGCACGGTGACCATCGCGTCTGCCGCGACCGACGCGGGCGTGCCGCTGATCGTCCACGTCTCCACCGCCGGCGTCTACGACCGCAGCCCGGGGATCGGCGACATCGACGAGTCGGGCGCCCTCGTCCCGGACGACGCGGACGACTACGGCGTGGTCAAGCGCGACATCGACGCCGCCCTCGCCCGCCTCGGTGGTGCGACCCGGGTGCTGGTCCGTCCTCCCGCGATCCTCGGCGCGGGCGAGAGCTCGGTGTGGAACACCGTGCAGCCGGCCCGGATCCGCGACGACGAGCGTGCGCGCCGCGCGGTCGCCGACAAGTCCTTCGCCTGGGTGCACGTCGACGACCTCGCCAGCCTCGTCGCCGACGTCGCGACCGGGCAGATCGCAACGGTTGCCGCAGACGCCTCCGCCGGCCCGGTCGTCGGCGCCTGCACGCCGGTCAACGTCGCCGCCGGCCCGGCCACCCAGCGCGACTACGTCGGCACCGTGACCTCCGCGCTCGGCGTCGAGCCGACGTGGGAGGACGGCGAGGCCTGGACCGGCCGCATCCTGGCCGACCGCGCCCGTGGGTGGGGCTGGAGCCCCCGGGTCTCCCTCGAGGACGCGCTCGCCGAGCTCGAGGCCGGGCTGCGCTGAGCCCGCGCGCGATCTCCCGGGCCGACCTCGGCGCCTGGCTGCTCAAGGCGAGCGGCGCGTCGCCGGAGACGCGGGCGCACGCCGCGGAGGGGTTCGCCGCAGTGGCCTCGCGGTGCGTGCGGCCCTCCTACCGCACGGAGCTCGTGCGTCCCGGGGACCGCGTCCTGCTCTGGGTGAGCGGCGCGCAGCGCGACCTCCCGGCCGGCATCCACGCCAGCGGGCGGGTGACCGGGCCGGTGGTCGGCGACCTCCTCCCGGTGCGCCTGGCGGCGCTGGCGCACCCGGTGACCAGGAGCGAGCTCCGGGGCCACCCGGACCTGGCGTCGCTGGAGGTCCTGCGGATGCCGGCGGGCAGCAACCCCTCATGGGTCACGCGGGCCCAGCTCGCCGCGCTCGAGGAGCTGGGCCTCGGCGCCGCCGCGGGTCAGGACCCGGCGTCGGAGTGGCGCGGGCTGTCGGGGTTCTCCAGCGAGTTGCGGTAGCCGTAGAGCGGCGTAGACCCCGAGGCCGATCACGAACCAGACGGCGAACCGCTCCCAGGTCAGCTGGGCGAGGTAGGTCGTGAGCCAGAGCGAGGCCACCACGCCGATCAGCGGGATCACCGGCATGCCGGGGCAGCGGAATCCGCGCTCGATCTCGGGGGAGCGGTAGCGCAGCACCACCACCGAGCCGCACACGATCGCGAAGGCGAGCAGGATGCCGATGTTGGTCAGCTCGGCGGCCTCGGCGATCGGCGTGAAGCCCGCGATCAGCGCCGAGCCGATGCCCACGATCCAGGTCACGCGGGTCGGGACCTTGTGCTTGCGGTCGACCGCGGCGAACCACTTCGGGAGCAGGCCGTCGCGGGCCATCGAGAACCAGACGCGGGTGACGGCGAACATGAAGGTGAACATGACCGTCGCGATGCCGAGGATCGCCCCGACGGAGATCAGGGTCGCGAGCCCGGGCAGCCCCACGTCCTCGAAGGCCTGGGCGAACGCCGACTCGGAGTCGACCTTGGTGTACTCGACCATGCCGGTCAGGACGAGGCAGGCGAAGACGTAGAGCACCATGGAGATGGCCAGCGAGATGAGGATCGCCTTCGGCAGCGCCTTGCGGGCGTCGGACGACTCCTCGGCGGCCGTGCTCATCGCGTCGTAGCCGAAGACGGCGAAGAACACGACCGCGGCGCCGGAGAACACGCCGCTCCAGCCGAAGGGGACGAACGGCGTGTAGTTGTCGGTGTTCACGTAGAACGCGCCGATGACGACGATCAGCGCGACCACGCCGACCTTGAGGAAACCAGGAACGACTCGATGCGGGCGGCGTTGCGCACCCCGCGGGTCAGGGCGAAGGCGATCAGCAGGCACAGCACGAGGGCGAACAGGTCGACCACGCGGTCGGGCTGCGTCGGGTCGCTGCCGGGCGCGCCGAGCATCCACTCCGGCAGCGTGATCCCGATCTTGTCGACGAGGAACGCGAAGTACCCGGAGATGCCGATGCCGACGACCGCCACGATCGCGGTGTACTCCAGCAGCAGGTCCCAGCCGATCAGCCAGCCCACGCCCTCGCCGAGCACGGCGTAGCCGTAGGTGTAGGCCGAGCCGGCCTTCGGGATCATCCCGGCGAACTCGGCGTAGGACAGCGCCGCGCACGCGCTCGCGATGCCGGCGATGAGGAACGAGAACAGCACGCCCGGTCCGGCGTCCTCCTTGGCGACCGCGCCCGCGAGCGAGAAGACGCCCGCGCCGATGATGCCGCCGACGCCGAGCGCGGTGAGCTGCCACAGGCCGAGCGCGCGGTCGAGACCGCCCTCGGCATCCGGGTCCTCCGGCTCGATCGCGTCGATGCTCTTGCGTCGGAAGACGCCGTGGCTGCCGGTCCCGAGGATGCTCATCCGGGCAGACTGCCACGGATCGGCGACGCGGAGGAGGCCCCGCGTGGCTCGATGCAGTACGGTGGGCGGTGTTGAAGGGACGACCCCCGGTCGTCCTGGCCGCGCACGAGTCGTGGCTCGTCTTTCATGCTCCTGGTTTTCGGTTCGCTGGACAATCAGCTCAGGTAGATGTCTTCAGCGGCCGGTGGGCACGTCGTCCCCGGTACCGAACAAAGGAAAAAGATCATGGCTCAGGGCACCGTCAAGTGGTTCAACGCTGACAAGGGCTTCGGCTTCATCGCCCAGGACGGCGGCGGCGAGGACGTGTTCGTCCACTTCTCCGCGATCCAGTCCAACGGCTACAAGTCGCTCGACGAGAACCAGAAGGTCGAGTTCGACGTGACCCAGGGTCCCAAGGGTCCCCAGGCCGAGAACGTCCGCGTCTCCTGATCTCACTCGAGGGGCCCCGACCGCACTGCGGTCGGGGCCCCTCGTGCGTCCGGGGTCGCTGACCTCTCAGGTCGGCCTTGCGCCGGCCGATGAGGCAGGCGCAGAGTCATGTGTCGACGCCACGCACCCGGAGGAGGTCACGATGCAGCTCCACGCCGTGGTGTCCGTCCCCGAGGACGCGGTCCGAGCGACCGTGCTCGAGGTGGTCCCCGCACTGCTGGCGGCGACCGTCCCGCCCGAGCCCGAGGACACCGGGCGCGGCCTGCTGTCGCGCTGGCGCCGTCGTCCCAGCGAGCCTGCTGCGCCCCTGGCGTCGTTCGCCCCGGCGGCGCCGGAGTCGGTGTTCGTGAAGATCGCCAAGTTCGGCAACGTCACCGCCGACGTCGCGGCCGACCTGACGTCCTCGCTCGAGGGCGTGGCCGCCGACTGGCGGGCACCCGTGCTCCGCGTCAAAGGGATCACGGTCGCAGGGGAGGCGCCGTACGACATCACCGCCGAGCTCGAGGGTGACGTCGACGCGCTGCGCGACATCTACAGCAACGTCATCGAGGTCGCCGCGATGCACCGCTTCTACCTCGACCGCCGCAGCTTCCGCGCCCAGGTCGTGGTCGGCCGGCTCGACGTGCCGGACGGCGCGACCCTTCCCCCGCCGGTCGCCGGCCTCGCCGTCGACCACGTCGGCCCCTGGTGGTCGGCGCCGCACCTCACCCTCCTCCGAGCGTCCTTCTCTGGCGGGGCCGGCTTCGCCGAGGTCGCCCGGATCGGTCTCGACGACGACGCCGGTGAGGCGGAGATCCTCCACCTGGCGTGATCGCGGCCGCCCGTCGCGCTTGACCGAGGTCGGACGGACGCGTGAGGGTGCGCCCATGTCCCCGTCCCCGTCCCCGTCCCCGCCGCCCGCGCCCTTCGACCTCACCGGTCGCGTCGCCTGGGTCACCGGGGCGGGTGCGCCGGACGGGATCGGGTTCGCCACCGCCGTGCTGTTCGGCGACCTCGGGGCGGCCGTCGCCGTCGGCGCCACGACCGACCGCGCTCTCGAGCGAGCCGACGAGCTCGTGGCGCGGGGAGTCAGCGCGGTCGGCGTGGTGGCGGACCTGACCGACGAGGTGCAGGTCGCCGAGGCGCACGCGCAGGTCGTCCGCACCCTCGGAGAGCCGACCGTCCTGGTCAACAACGCCGGCATGACGAGCCTCAGCGCCCCGTCCCTCGACGTGGCCGCCGGCGGCGGGGAGGAGTCCGGCACGCCCGAGGAGCTGTCCTACGCGCAGTGGCGCGCCTCGCTCGCGCGCAACCTCGACACCGCCTTCCTCGCCACGCGCGCCGTGCTCCCGGGCATGCGGGAGGCCGGGTGGGGGCGCGTCGTGATGGTCTCCTCGGTGACCGGACCGCTGATGGCGATGCGCGGCGAGGCGGCGTACGCCGCGGCGAAGGCCGGCATGGTGGGGCTGGCCCGCGCGACGGCGCTCGACCACGGGCCGCACGGCATCACCGCCAACGCGGTCGCACCGGGCTGGATCGCCACCGGGAGCCAGACCGACGACGAGGTGCGGCAGGGCCGGCGTACCCCGCTCGGCCGCAGCGCCTCGCCGGAGGAGGTGGCCGCAGCGATCGCCTTCCTGTGCACCCCCGGCGCCTCCTACGTCACCGGCCAGTGCCTGGTGGTCGACGGCGGCAACAGCATCGCCGAGGAACGTCGCTGAGGGCGATAACCGGATGACGCCGGCGCGACGTGGTGCCTAGCCTGACCCCATGGCTGCCCGGCTGCACGCCCTCGTCGTCCGTACGTGCGCGCCCCAGGAGGCTGCCCGGTTCTGGGCCGACCTGCTCGGCCGGGACCGCGAGGGCACGTGGCTGCCACCGGGCGACGACGCGCCGCTCGGGCTGCGGTTCGTCGCGACCGACGAGCCGCGTCGCGGGCCCAACCCGTTCCACCTGCACCTGACCAGCAACGACCGGTCGCAGTCGGCGACGGTGGAGCGGGCGCTGGCGCTCGGTGCGACCCACCTCGACGTCGGGCAGCTGCCGGACGAGCCGCACGTCGTGCTGGCGGACCCGGGTGGGGACGAGCTCTGCGTGATCCCGGAGGGCAACCGGTGGCTGGCCGGGACCGGCTTCCTCGGCGAGCTCGCGGCCGACGGGACCCGCGACCTCGGGATCTTCTGGAGCCGCGCGCTCGCGTGGCCGCTGGTCCACGACGAGGACGGCGAGACCGCGATCGAGCCGCCCGGCGGCGGCTTCAAGATCGCCTGGGGCGGCGAGCCGCTCAACGACAAGCACCGCCCGGACCGGACCTACCTCGAGATCGAGGTCGACGACCTCGACGCGGACGTCGACCGGCTGGTCACCCTGGGCGCCACGGTCGTCGGGCGCCACGACGACGAGGTCGAGCTGGCCGACCCGGACGGCAACGAGGTGCGGGTGCGCGCGACGTAGGCGGCGTCGCGAGCATCACGTCGCGGTGCTCGGTCTCGGTCACCTCGACGGCCGTGGTCCACCTCGTGACGCCTCGTCTGCCGCGATGATCTCCGGGGTCAGCAGGGCGTCGCCGAAACCTCGACGCGCCCCCTCGAGCACGTCCTCGTCGGGGTTGAGCGCGGTGAGCCACCTGTCGGGCTCGCGGGCGACCACCAGGTGGCGGTCGTTGCCGAGGTCCTCGACCACGAAGTCGTCCAACGTCCGCACGCGAGCCAGGTGGACGGACGTGAGGACCTGCGCGACGAAGGCGTCCACGGTGTAGTCGTGCAGCAGGTGCAGCGCGCCGAGACCGGCGGCGCTGTCCTCGACGACTGTCACCGGACGCCCCAGGGCATCCTTGGCATCGCGCTCGTGGGGCATGGCGGTGGTGGCCCGGCGCACCCAGGCCAGCTCCACGAACGGTGCCAGGACGCGGAGGCCGGCCATCAGGTCGGGCAGGCACTCTTCGGCTGATCGATGCTCGTCGATGACCTGCAGGAACCCCTTGGCCCTGAACCCGAAATCGACCAGGCGAGCCCGTCGCGGGTCCTCGGAGAGCTGCCACAGCGCGTGCTGCTCGTCCAGTGCGGCGCTGGCCCGCAGCTCGTGCGCGGAATCGGCCGGTGCAGCGATGAAGTAGTCCGTGCCGCGCCACACGAGCGTCATGCCCGTGACGTGCTGCGTCCATGCGGCGAGCGCGTCGGCAGCTGCGTCCACCGCCCGCTGCGGCGTCGTCCGGAACCGGCCATCCACGTCGGCGACGAAGGTGACGAACGCGGTCACCGATGGCGGCATCGTCACCCAGGCGTCGAGGTCCGCGGCGCGTCCCTGGTTCGCGGGCTGGTGGTCTCCGGTTCCGACGGGGGCAGCCATGGCGCCGCACTCTAGTCAGGATCCCGTGCGGATCTGGCCGGTCTAGCGCTGGAGGTCGACGGCCTCGGGGGTGTGGAGGCGCACCATGAACCGCCCGGCGTGGGCGGGGACGGTGCTGCGGGTGGCCCGGGAGACGACGACCATCGCGAGGAACGACGCCGGCACCGACCAGGCGGCGGGCTGGCCGAGGAGGGCCGCGAGCCAGGTGTCCGACGGCGGCGCGGCGAGGGTCCACGCGACGGCGGTCCCCGAGCCGATGCCGCCGACCAGCAGGCCGGCCACGGCACCGGTGGGCGTGAGCCCGCGCCACCAGATGCCGAGCATCAGCAGCGGGGCGAAGGTGGAGGCGGTGACGGCGAAGGCGAGGCCGACGGTCCGCGCCACCGCGACGTCCTGCGCGGGCAGCGACACCGCCAGCGGGACGACGACGGCGAGCGCGGCGCCCACGCGGAAGGCCGCGACCCCGCCGAGGCGGAACGACCCCCACCGGCGGCCGGTCACGTCCTGGGACAGCACGCCCGCGACCGCGATCGTCAGGCCCGAGCTGGTCGAGAGGAACGCCGCGAACGCCCCCGCCGTCACCAGGCCGGTCAGCACCGCGCCGAGCGCGCCGCCCACCATCAGGTCCGGGAGCTCGAGCACGAGGACGTCGGAGCGCCCCGCCACCAGGTCGGGGGCGTAGACGCGGCCGAGGGCGGCGTACACCGGCGGCAGGACGTAGAAGATCCCGAGCAGGCCGAGGACCGCCAGCGTCGTGCGGCGCGCGGCCCGGCCGTCGGGGTTGGTGTAGAACCGCACGACCACGTGGGGCAGGCCCATCGTGCCGAGGAAGGTCGCCACGATGAGCGAGTACGTCGTGTAGAGCCCGATGCCGCCCCCGGGTGAGGCCAGCGGGACCGACCACGACGTCGGTGCGGCGGCGGTCGGGTCGGCGGCCCCGTCGGCCGCCCACACCGCGAGCAGCACGAACAGCGGCACGAGCAGGGCGGTCAGCTTGAGCCAGAACTGGAAGGCCTGCACGAAGGTGATCGAGCGCATCCCGCCCGGGCTGACCGACGCGAGGACGACGAGGGCGACCACCAGCGACCCGACCCACGGCGGGGCGCCGATCGTGGCGCGCAGCGTGACGCCGGCGCCCTGGAACTGGGGGAGGAGGTAGAGCCAGCCGATGCCGACGACCAGCACGGAGCAGAGCGTGCGGACCGTCCGCGAGCCCAGCCGCGCCTCGGCGAAGTCGGGCAGCGTGTAGGCGCCCGAGCGGCGCAGGGGCGCGGCGACCAGCACGAGCAGCACGAGGTAGCCGGCGGTCCAGCCGATGGGGTACCAGAGCATCTCCGCACCGAAGGTGAGCAGCAGGCCCGCGACGCCCAGGAAGGAGGCGGCGGAGAGGTACTCCCCGCCGATGGCGCTGGCGTTGAGTCGCGGGCGGACCGTGCGCGAGGCGACGAAGAAGTCGCTGGTGGTCCGCGAGATCCGCAGCCCCCACGTGCCGATCGCCAGCGTCGCGAGCGAGACCAGCACGACGGCGACGACGCCGGGCAGGACGTCGGTGCTCACGCCTCGTCCTCGTCGGTCTGCACCGAGCCCACCAGCTCGGCGAAGTCGCGCTCGTTGGACTCCGAGCGCCGGACGTACCACCAGCCCAGCACCACCAGCCACGGGTAGGCCAGGACCCCCAGCAGCACCCAGGCCAGCGGCATCTGGCCGACCCGCGCCTCGTCGAGCGCGGGGACCAGGTGGAACAGCAGCGGCAGCGAGCCCAGCGTGAGGGCCAGCGCCAGGAGCACCTGCAGGGCCAGCACGAGCTGCTCACGCAGCAGCGAGCGCATGAACACCTCGCCCAGCTCGGTCTCCGCGTCGATCTCCGAGGCCCGCCCGCTGCGTACGACGTGGGCGCGACGCCGCGGCGGCCCCGTGACCCGCACCCGGGGCGGGGGCGGCTCGCTCACCGGTCCCGCCGGGTGAGCACCGCGCGGAGGTCGCGGGTGTGGCGCCGGCTCACCAGCAGCTCGACGCCGGCGACGACGACGCTGACCCGTCCGGCCTCGCTGCGCACCTCCTCGACGTGGGGGAGCGCGACGAGCACCGAGCGGTGGATCCGGACGAAGCCGGCGTCGGCCCACTGCTCGGCGAGCGAGGTCAGCGGGGTCCGCACGAGGTGGGAGCCCTCCGCGGTGTGCAGCCGGGCGTAGTCGCCCTGGGCCTCGACGTGGGTGATGTCGGAGCGGTTGACGAAGCGCGTCACGCCGCCGCGCTCGACGGGGATCTGCACGTCGCTCGACGGCGCGGGGCCTCCCGCCTCGACCACGCGGCGCACGGCCTCGGCGAGGCGCTCCTCGCGGACCGGCTTGAGGACGTAGTCGACCGCGCGCAGCTCGAAGGCGGCGACCGCGTGCTCCTCGTGGGCGGTGACGAAGACGATCGGCGGCGGGGTGCGGAAGCGCGAGAGGACCTGGGCGAGGTCGAGCCCGGTGAGCCCGGGCATCTGGATGTCGAGGAAGACCGCGTCGACCTCCTCGGCCTGGAGCACGCGCAGCGCCTCGGTCGCGGAGTCGGTGCCGCGCACCTCCCCGATGCGGGGGTCGCGCCCGAGCAGGAAGGTGAGCTCGTCGAGCGCCGGGCGCTCGTCGTCGATGACGAGGACCCTCAGCTGGGGGAACTGGGTCGTGCCTGCACTCATACCTGGACTCCGGGGGCGAACTTCGGCACCCGGACGACGACCCTGGTGCCGGCGCCGGGTGCGGTCTCGACGACCAGACCGTAGTCGTCGCCGTAGGCGTTGCGCAGCCTCGCATCGACGTTGCCCAGGCCGACCGAGTCCATCGACGCGTCGCCCGCCAGCGCCCGTCGCACCCGCTCGGGGTCCTCGCCGGTGCCGTCGTCCTCGACCTCGATCACGCACTCCTGGCCGACGTCGCGGGCCGTGATGGAGAGCCGGCCGGTGCCGTCGTCCTTCTCGGCGCTGGCCTCCAGCCCGTGGCGCACGGCGTTCTCGACCAGCGGCTGGATGCACAGGAACGGCACCGCGACCGGCAGCACCTCGGGCGCCACCTGCAGGGTCACCTGGAGCCGCTCGCCGAAGCGCGCCTGCTCGAGGAGCAGGTAGCGCTCCACCGAGCGCAGCTCCTCCGCGAGCGTCGTGTAGTCGCCGTGGCGGCGGAAGGAGTAGCGGGTGAAGTCGGCGAACTCCAGCAGCAGCTCGCGCGCCCGGTCGGGATCGGTACGCACGAAGCTGGCGATCGCACCGAGCGAGTTGTAGATGAAGTGCGGGCTGATCTGCGCCCGCAGCGCCCGCACCTCGGCCTCCATCAGCCGGGTGCGCGACGCGTCGAGCTCGGCGAGCTCGAGCTGTCCGCTGACCCACGAGGCGACCTCGTCGGCGGCGCGCACCAGGCCGCCGGTGGTGTGCGGCGCCCCGACGACCAGGGCACCGACGAGCGTGTCCTCGACGACCAGCGGGCTCACGATCGCCTGCCGCACCTGGCAGCCGCCGTCGTCGCAGACCAGCGTCCGCTCGTCGAGGATCATCGTCCGACCGGTCTCCGCCACCTGCTCGATCGTCGCGGCGAGCTGGCTGCGGTGGTGGCCACCGAGGCCGTCCCAGGCGAGCAGCCCGCTGGTGTCGCCGAGACCGGCCGCCGGGGTGCCGAGCAGCGCGCGGAGGTGGCGCACGGACCGCTCGGCGCTCGCGCTGGTCAGCCCCTCGCGCAGGGCCGGGCTCGCCAGCGACGCGTTGTGCAGGGCACGGAAGGCGGCGCGGTCGGCCTCGCCACCCAGCGACGTACGCCGCCACCTCCACGTCATGGCGGGAGGGTAGCCCCGCTCAGGCCTCGCAGCGCTCAGCCTGCTCGGCCCTGCAGCGGTCGGTGCCGTCGCCGCCGTCCGCCCGGTCGCGTCCCACGCCACCCACCAGCACGTCGTCACCCTCGCCGGCGACCAGCACGTCGTTGCCCCGGCCGCCGAGGTAGCGCTGGGGGTCGCGGCGCGAGCACCTGAACGTGTCCCAGAGACCTGCGGGGTCGTAGGTGATCGTGTCGGCCCCGGCCCGCCCCTCGGCCACGGCACCCTTGCAGCCGCCGATGGTCAGGCCGTTGGGGTCGGCGTCACCGACCACGTGGGCGGTGCGGGAGTAGACGTGCGCGTCCTGGAACGACCGGATGGACGCGCGGTAGGCCGTGCGAGACACGCGCGCCCACAGGCGACCGGCGGCGAGGTCGAGCTCGACGTTGCCGTACTCGGCGACCCCGAGGAGGTCACGTCCCCCTCCACCCGCGTAGGAGCTGCCGGGCGCCCCGACGATGCCGGTCTGGAGCGTGTCGTCGCCCCTGCCCATGCCCGCCCGGACGCGGATCGCGCGGTCGCCGAGGTCGAGGTCGACGCGGTCGTCGCCGGGCGTCCCGGTCAGGTCGAGCGAGGTGACCGTGTCCCGCGTGTACTCGCCGGCGCGGAACCGGAAGGAGTCGAAGCCCGACCACCGCAGCTCGCCGTTCGGTCCGCCCTGGCGCGCCACGACGCTGCCCACGCGCAGGTCGGCGGTCAGCGCACCGTCGGGCAGCGCCGCGTCGAGGCGGCTGTCCTGGCTGCCCCCGGCCAGCACGCTGCTCGTGGTCGGCAGGCCCTGCCACCGCACGTTGCCGGAGCCGTCGACCCGCACCCGGTCGCTGTTGGGCTGGAGGGGGGCGCCGCTCTCCACCCGGACGACCGCGCCGGGGAGCGCGGTGACGTGCATGTCGTCCACACCGGCGTCGGCGTAGAAGAAGCTGCTGCCCCAGACCTCGAGGGTCGGCGCGGCGCCCACGAACGTGTCGTCCCCGTCCCCGAGGCTGGCCACCAGCTTCGCCGGCCCGGGCTGCGTCGCATCGACCACGTCGTTGCCCGCGTCGCCCGTCAGGTAGGTCTCGGTCCCGCCGGTGACGCAGACGAGGTCGTCGCCCCCGAGCGCGTTCACGGCGTGGGCGCCCGCCGAGACGATCACGTCACGGCCCTCGGTGCCCTTGAGGGAGACGTCCGGGGTGCCCACGATGGTCGCGGCCTCGCCCCGGCAGGTCTCGCCAGCGGCCGAGGCGCTGGTGAGTGGTGTGAGCAGGGCCAGGCCGAGCAGGCCGGCTGCGGTGATGGTCGTCGTACGTGGCATCACAGCTCGCAGCCCTTCTCGCGCTCGGCGTCGCAGTGGTCGCGGCCCTTGCCGCCGTCGACGGTGTCGTTGCCGCGGCCGCCGCGCAGGACGTCGCGCCCGGTGCCGCCGCGGATGACGTCGGCGCCGCCGTCGCCGCGGACGTGGTCGCGTCCGCCGTAGGTGTCGATGCGGTCGCGGCCCGCGCCACCCTTGACGCGGTCGTCGCCGCCGCCGGTACGGATCCGGTCGGGTCCGGCGCCGCCGTCGACGTCGGCGTCGCCGCCACCGGCGTACAGCCGGTCGGCGCCGCGTCCGCCCTTCAGGATCGTGGTGCGGGGCGCGTCGCAGGCGAGGTCGGTGTCCTCGAAGCGGGTGTCGCCCGCGACGTGGCTGAGCCGGTCGTCGCCGGAGCCCCCCAGCAGAACTGCGGAGCAGGCGCTGGCCTGGAGGTCGTTGTCCGCGGCGTCGCCCCGCAGCGACACGTCGTGTGCTGACACGAAGGCGTCCTCGACCCCGGCGAGCGGTAGGTCGTCCTGGCCCACGGCGAGGCGACCCCCCTCGAGGTCGAGGTCGACCGGCCCCTCCTCGAACCGGACGTCGAGGTGGTCCGTGCCGCTGCCGGCATCGACCCCCACGTCGCTCCCGACGGGCCCATCGAGGTCGAGGGTGATCTCGTCGTCACCACCGCCCGTCTCCAGGTCGATGCCCGAGGTGTACGGCCCCGTGACGTCGATGGTGACCCGGTCGGGCCCGTCGGTGCCCAAGTAGTAGAAGAGCGCGTACTCGGCGTCCACGTCGACGCCTTCGAAGGAGGTGAACTCCATCCGGCTGTCGTATCCCGTGCTGGTGGTGGAGAAGTAGCCGCGGAGCATGTTGAAGAAGTAGCTGGCGCCCACGAACGTCGCGAGGACGTCGATGCCGTCGCCGCCGACGAGGCTGCTGCCGGGGCGGGTGTTGAAGTCGAACTCCTCGAGGCGGTCGTCTCCGGCGCCGAGGTCGACGACGTCCACGCCGCCCGCCCGGAAGACGGTGTCGCTGCCGGCGCCGGTGCGCACGGTGTCGACCGACGGGTCGTCGTACTGCGCGCGGTCGACGTCGACGGTGGCGGTGACCACGTCGGTGGCCTCGCCGCCGTCGTAGGTGTCGGCGCCGTCGCCGAGGACGGTGCGGACGAAGGAGCCCGCGGGTGCGGTGGTGGCGTCGACGACGTCGTCGCCGGCCCCGGTGTCGATCGACACCGACTGCGGCAGCTGCTGGCCGGCGCCAGCGACGCAGACGAGGTCGTCGCCGCCGAGGGTGATGACGGTGGTGGCGCTGCCGGTCACGACGACGTCGCGACCCTCGGTGCCGGTGAGCGTCGGGCCGGTGCCGAGATGGTCGCGGCCTCGCCGCGGCAGGTCTCACCGGCCGCCGAGGCGCTGGTCAAGGGTGTGAGCAGGGCCAGGCCGAGCAGGCCGGCAGCGGTCAGTGACGTCGTACGACGCATGGTGTCTCCCCCGAGAACGGTCGGTGTGTGCGCAGGTGTGATGCGCGCGACGACCCGTTGGTTGCGACCGACGTCAGCGGAAGTCGATCAGCAGCATGTCGGTGTCGGTGCCGTCGCTGACGACGGGGCCGTCCGGGTCGTCCTCCGAGGGCGGGGGGCCGTCGCGGTCGATGACGACCGCGCGGTAGCAGCGCGTGACGTAGGGGACCCGCATGCCGTCCATGCCGCGGCCGAAGTCGTCGTAGAAGGCCAGCACCTGCGCGAGGTGGTCCTCGCGTGCGGCGTCGTCCATGACCGCGAAGCTCGAGCGGGACCGGGCCATGTCGATGATCGACTCGCGGTCGATCTCCTGCCAGTGCTTGAAGGAGGCCTCCTCGACGAAGCCGAAGAGGTCGCTGTGCACGAGGTGCTCGGCCGAGGACGTGTCGAGGTCCTGGCGGCCGAGGAGACCGCCCATCCGCCGCACCCACGGGATCCGCTCGTCGCGGCTGTTCCACACCAGGGCGAGGTGTCCGCCGGGCTTGAGGACGCGGGCGATCTCGGGGAGCGCGCGCTCGGGGTCGAACCAGTGGAAGGCCTGCGCGACGACCACGACGTCGACCGAGCGGTCGTTGGCCGGGATCTCCTCGGCGCTCGCGGCCTTCGCGCTCACCTCCGGCACCCGCTCGCGCAGGACCGCGAGCATGTCCTCGTCGGGCTCGGTCGCGAAGACCGCGTGGCCCTGGTCGACCAGCCCGCGGGTGAGCTTGCCGGTGCCCGCGGCGAGCTCGAGGACCACCTTGGCCTCGCCGCCGACCAGCCACGCGGCCGCCTCGGCGGGGTAGGACGGCCGGCCCCGGTCGTACGCCTCGGCGACGGCACCGAACGACCGCGCGCGGTCGGTGGTGGCCGGGGTCTCGGGCTGCTCGTCGCTCATCGGGCTCAGGTTACCGACGTCGGCACGTCACCCGCGTCAGCGCAGCTCCCCGCCGCCGACTGATCAGCGGTGCACCTCGCACGAGCTGCGCACCTCGGCCTGGCGCCGTCGTGACCCCGCGACCGCGGCCGGGTCCCTCCCGGGCCCGCCGAGGAGGACGTCGGGTCCCGTCGAGCCCGACAGGTCGTCGTTGCCGCGGCCGCCCACCGCCGTGAACGAGCGACCGTCGCAGCGCAGCCGCCGGTCGTGCTGCAGGGCGCCCAGGGAGTCGGCACCCGCACGTCCCTCGACCCGCCCGCGGCAGGCAGCGACGTAGAGCGTGTCCTTCTGCGGGCTGCCCACGAGGGTGGCGCGCTGCGCTGTCGCGGCGGCCACCGCGAATCCTGCGATGCGGGTCCGCGTGGCGGCGCGCCCCAATCGGGTCCACAGACGCCGGCGCCGAGGTCCACGAGACCTCGCCCCGGGGAAGCTCGACGCTGATGTGGTCGCGTCCGGACCCGCGAGGTTCGTCGTCCCCTTCGCCAGTGTCCGTGCGACCGACACCGTGAGCTCGTTCGCGCCGTCGCCCATGTCGACGTGGTGCCGGCGGGGGCGGGGGAGGTCGAGGGTCAGGTACTCGTAGCCCCGGTCGTTGCCCCGGAACCGGAAGGAGCGAGGGCTCGAGGGGGAGTGCACGGTGAAGCTGGTGAAGCCGCGCAGGGCGTGGGACGTGCCGTCCCACGTCATCTCCTGTCGGAGGTTGTCGATGCGCACCCGGTCTCGCCGGGCCACGTCGAGGGTGAGGTCGCCGTACCGGAGACTGGACAGGACGCTCGTGGCGGTGGGTGTCCCGGCCCAGGACACCTCGGCCAGCACGCCCACCCGCGCCTGGTCGCCGTTGGGCCCCCGAGCTCGGCGTGCTGACGACCGACGTGGCCTCCGGTGCCGGCGCCATCCGGTCGCGGCTGCGCTGGGTGCGGCTCGCCTCCCGCGCGACCGCGGCGCTGGTCCTGCTCGCGACGGCGGTCGTCTTCGTGCTCGCCTTCCGCGACGCCGTGCGGGCCGGGCCCGACCGGTCCTTCGAGTGGGTGCCATTGATCGAGTCCACCATCAACGACCTCGTCTTCGCCGGGCTCGCGCTGTGGTTCCTCTACGCCCTGCCGCAACGGCTCGAGCGCGGCCACCTGCTCGACCTGCTCCACCGGCTGCGCTCGCTGGCGCACATCGTCGACATGCACCAGCTCACCAAGGACCCGGAGCGGCTGCGCCCCGACTTCGTGGGGACCGACGCGTCGGTGCGCACCGACCTGACCCGCAGCGAGATGGAGCACTACCTCGACTACTGCTCGGAGATGCTCTCGCTCGTCGGCAAGGTGGCCGCGCTGTGTGCGGAGGAGTCGCGCGACCCGCTCGTGCTGACCACGGTGAGCGACCTCGAGACGCTCACGACCGGCATGTCGCGCAAGATCTGGCAGAAGATCTCGCTGTTGCCCGCCGCCGACTGATCTGTCGGCCGCGACTACCGTCCTCCCCATGACCGACCCGCTCGCCTGGCTCACCGACCTCGAGGGAGTCCGCTCGGCCTACGCCGGCACCCGCGACGGGATCGACGTGATGCTGCGCGACCGCGGCCTGCGGCGCACGTCGCCGGAGACGACGGCCGAGTCACTGCTCCGCGGGGCACACGCCAGTGCCGTGCTGGAGGGCTCCGCCTCGACCCTGGAGGAGGTGAGGGCGGGGGAGGCCGACGAGATCGCGACCGACGCCGTGCGGCTCTCCGCCTCGATGCTGGCGCTCGCCCCGCTGCTCAAGACCGCACCGCTGCAGGCGATTGCGCGGCTTCACGCCGTGGCCGGGTCGGGCTCGCTGCCGCAGGACCAGCTCGGCCGTCCCCGCGACGCGGCGTCGGCCGACCGGCTGCGCGGCGTCGCCGAGCTGCTGCTCTCGGGCACCGAGGCGCCGGCCCTGCTCGTCGCCGCCGTCGCGCACGCCGACGTCGCGACGGCCGCGCCGTTCGCCTCCCACAACGGCATCGTCGCCCGCGCCCTCGAGCGGCTGGTGCTGGTCTCGCGCGGCGTCGACGCCAAGTCGCTCGTGGTGCCCGAGGCCGGGCACCTGGCCCACCGGGCGGCGTACGAGTCGAACCTGCGCGCCTACAGCAGCGGCGGCCCCTCGGGCGTGCACGCCTGGGCCCTCTACGGCGCCGAGGCGTTCTCCGCGGGCGCCGAGGCCTCGCCGCTGCGCGGCTGAGCCGGACGTGCAACGGCACCCGTTCACGTGGACCGGGTGCCGTCGCTGACACGTGAAGACCGTGGCTACCAAGCGTGCTGTCTCTATCGCTGCCTCGGGCAGATCCCGAATGGCAAGCACCCCATCGGATGGGTGGATCACCGCGTGGGTACCCGGTACACGTGTGGCTCTGGAGTTGTGCCTCAGTCCTACTCCCGTCCGGGCGCACCTTCAAGCCTTGACTTTCGCGTGACGTACGTTTGCCGCCGCGCCCGACGGGGCATCTGGCAGGTGGCTCGTGCGGGCAGCGCTCGTACGACGGACGAAGGGGGGCGTGGTGGCGCAGGAAGTGCACGTGTCGTTCCAGGGCATGTCGCAGTACGTCGACATGTGCGGTGACCAGCAGCGTTTCGTGGAGAAGGTGGAGGACCTGGTCAACGGGTCGTGCGCCAACTTCGGCGCGTTCACCGGGTTCATGGCGCTCTTCGCCGGCGCCTACGAGGACGCTCAGCGCACCGTGGCGACCCAGCTGCGCAGCTCGGCGACCGGCGCGCGCCAGCTCGGCGACAACATCGCGGACACCCGCGCCGACTTCCGCAGCACCGACGAGGGCGTGACCAACGACCTCGACGGGGTCCGGCTCGAGGTCGAGTGCGCGGACACCCCGACCGTGGGCGGCCCCAACGGCGGTGGTCCGGGCATGCCCGCCCCCATCAAGACCGGCAACGCCGGCGCGGGCGTGCTCGCCAACGCCGAGGACATGGCACCCCACCTGCCGCAGCACGTCGCCGACGGCCTGCCGGGGCGCACCCCGCCCCTCGACGACGCGGGCATCCGCGGGCTGCCGACCGACGGCATCGAGATCATCACCCAGACCCTCGACACGGTCGCAGCCGGGCAGTCCATCAGCCAGGCGCAGGACGACGAGGAGACCTACGAGGAGTTCGAGCACATGCACCGACGACTCGGAGGCCGCCGATGAGCACCGTCTCGATCACGGACCCCTCGGGCTCGCTCTTCGCCCACTCGTCCCACGCCGAGGGCGACCTCATCGACTCCCTGCGCAGCGAGTGCGGCTTCATCCTGCAGGCCGTCGACTGGGTGGCCCGCAAGATCGGCTACGACCTCATCGGCGCGATCATGGACCCCATCGCCGGCGACTTCTCGGCCGTCGACGGGATGCGGATGGACTGGCAGTCGATCTCCCAGGCCCTCGACACCATCGGGGGCAACTACGACTCGATGGCCGCGAACCTGCCGCACGTGTGGATCGGCGACTCCTCCGACGCCGCCAGGGCGCGCATCGAGCAGATGGGCGAGGCCCACCACGTGCAGGCCGAGGCCGCGCACCTGATGTCCCTCCAGATCGCGAACATGCTGTCCGCGGTGACCGAGGCCTGCAAGCTCGTCGCCGGCGTGCTCGCGCTCCTCGAGGAGCTGGTCCTGTCCTTCTCGCTGGCCAAGTGGGCCAAGGAGATCCTCACGATGGGGTCGGGCATCCGCCGCGCGATCACCCTCATCGACAAGGCCATCACCTTCATCAAGGGCCTCAACAACGTGATCCCGCCCATGCTCAAGGCCGCCGGCGTGATGGCCGCGATGTTCCGGGCGCTCAACATGGCCTTCATGCTCCCCATGTCCGCCGGGCAGCAGGCCGACGCCGCCCAGCACGTCGACGACACCGCCGAGGCCGGATTCGGTGGCCGCTGACATGGCCGACGCCACCGGGCCGGGCATCTCCGCCGACCAGCTCGCGCAGTTCCGCGCCACCATGGCCGAGGCGATGGCCGAGCTGCAGCAGGCCACCGACGGGCTGCGCGCCCAGAGCGCGACGTTCCTCGCCGAGGTCGACCAGGAGCGCGGCCGCCTGCGCGCCGAGCGCGAGCGGGCGGAGACGGCGTACGCCGAGCAGGCTCGCGACGGCGAGGCCGGTGACGCGCGGCGCGAGCTGCAGCGGCGCATCGACGACGAGGAGACGAGCTGGCGCGACGTGATCTCCGGTGCGGACGAGCACTGGAGCGCGCGCGAGGTGCGGTCCGAGCTCGTCTCCGACGCGCGGACCGAGATCGACGCCATCGAGGAGTCGGATCCCGAGCTCGCCCGCACGTACCGTGCGCATGCCCGGCTACGCGACGGCGACCGCAATGGACAGTGGCGTGACTGACCCCGGACCCGCAGGCCGGCACGACGCGACCGCGTCGCCGCTCGACCAGACGGTGAAGCGCCTCGAGAGCTGGCAGCTGCTGCGCAGCGCGGTGCCGCTCATCGCGGCCGGCATCGGCGTGGCCGGGCTCTACGCCTACCTCGCGAGCTCGAGCGACCTCACCGAGTTCTGGATCGGCGTCCCGCTCGGGCTCCTCGGCAGCGTGCTCGCTGCCGTCGGCTACCGAGGACGGCTCCGCGAGATCAGGAGCCCCCGACCGTCGACCGGCCGCCACTACCCGTGGCTGTTCCTCGGGTGGCTGTGCGTGATCGCCGGGCTGCTGATCCCGCCCTACGCGCTGGCCTGACCGCAGCGGTCCGGGTCAGCCGCCGGTGGCGCGCCTGCGGTGGTGGGACCACACCATCGAGCCGGCCGCGACGGCACCCCCGACCGCGAGGGCCGCGAGGGTCGGCCGCACGGGCGGCAGCGGTACGCCGCGGCGCAGCGCCACGGGCCGCACGAAGCTCAGGACCGGCCATCCCTGGGCGGTGGCGGTGCGGCGCAGCTCGCGGTCGGGGTTGACCGCGAAGGGGTGCCCGACGACCTTCGAGCATGTGCACGTCGGTGACCGAGTCGCTGTAGGCGTAGGACTCGGCGAGGTCGTAGCCCACGGTCTCGGCGAGGTGCTCGATCGCGCGGGCCTTCTCCTCGGCGTAGGCGTAGTAGTCGATCTCGCCGGTGTACTTCCCGTCGACGATCTCCATCCGCGTCGCCACGACCCGGTCGGCGCCCAGCATCTGGCCGATCGGCTCGACGACCTCGGCGCCGCTGGCCGAGACGATGACGATGTCGCGCCCGGCCTCGCGGTGCTCCTCCATGAGCGTCACGGCCTCGGCGTAGACGAGCGGCTCGACGATGTTGTTGAGGGTCTCGTGCACGATCTCGCGCACCGTCGCGACGTCCCAGCCGGCGCACAGCTGCGACATGAACGCGCGCATCTTGTCCATCTGGTCGTGGTCGGCGCCGCCGGTGAAGAAGACGAACTGGGCGTACGCCGATCGCAGCATCGCGCGCCGTGAGATCAGCCCGCCCGCCTGGAACTCGCGGCTGAACGCCAGGGTGCTCGACTTGGCGATGATCGTCTTGTCGAGGTCGAAGAAGGCCGCGGTGGGGCGGGTCATGTCGCCATCGTAGGGGCGACCCGCACCGGTTCCCGGGCCGTCGGGTGTCCACAGGCGGCGGTTCGGGGGCGTCCTCCACAGGACGGGCTCGCCACGGGTGCCCGTCGTCGGTGCTGCGGGCGAGGGTCGGCGCATGGCCGTCCTCCTCCTCACCGCCTCCCCGTCCGTCCACGACGCCGTCGTCCCGCTGTGCGCGGCCGCCGGCATCGAGGTGCAGGTCTGCCACGACCCCGCACTGGCCCTCGCCGCGTGGGGCACGACCGAGGTCGTGCTCGTCGGCGACGACCTCGCGCCCGGTCTCGCCGAGCTCGGACCGGGGCGGCGCGAGGGGGTGCACGTGGTGGGCACGGCGCCGCCCGACGGCGCGTTCCGCGCCGCCGTGCTGCTCGGGGCCGCGTCGGTCGTGGACCTCGCCGCCGACCACGGGCGGCTCGCGGCGCTGCTGGCAGACGTGGGCGAGCAGGGCCCGCCCGGACGGCTGGTCGGGGTCGTCGGCGGCGCCGGCGGGTGCGGGGGCACGACCCTGGCGTGCGCGCTGGCCCAGTGGCACTCCGCCCGGGCCCCGTCGCTGCTCGTCGACACCGACCCGATCGGGCCGGGCCTCGACCGCCTGGTCGGCATCGAGGACGTGCCCGGCGTGCGGTGGGAGGGCCTGGTCGACACCGCCGGACGACTGGGCGCGCGGGAGCTGCGCGAGGGCGTCCCGCGCCGCGCTGACCTAGGGGTGCTCACCTGGTCGGGCCTGCGGCGACGTCTCGACCTCCCCACGGTGCGCCGGGTGCTCCCGTCGGCCACCCGCGGCCACGCGCTGGTGGTGCTCGACCTCGCGCGCCAGTCGCCCGGCCTGCTCGAGCTCGCCGACCGGTGCGACGAGCTGTTCGTCGTCACCCCCGCCACGGTGCAGGGGCTGGCGGCGACGGCCAGGCTGGTCGCCGAGCTGGGCTCGCGCGGGCGGGCCGGGCTCGTGGTCCGTCCCGGCGGTCTGTCCGACGCCGACGCCGAGCAGGTGACCGGGCTGCCGGTCGTCGCGGTGCTCGGCGACCAGCGCGGCGTGGTCGCCGCGGTCGACCGGGGGTTGGGACCACTCGCGCAGCGGGGCCCGCTGGCGCGGGCGGCGCGCGACCTGCTGGGCGACCGCCCGGTGGCGGCGGCATGAGCGCCCCGACGGCGGTGCCGCCGGCGGTCGTCGACGACGTGCGCCGGCGCCTGGCCGCAGGACCCGGCGAGCTGACGCCGCACCGCGTGGCCGAGGCGCTGCGCGCCTCCGGTGCGCCGGTCGGCGACACGACCGTGCTCGCGGTCCACGACCTGCTGCGGCGCGACGTGCTGGGTGCGGGCCCCCTCGAGGACCTGGTGCGGCTCCCCGACGTCACCGACGTCCTGGTCAACGGTCCCGACGAGGTCTGGATCGACCGGGGCTGCGGCCTCGAGCGTGTCGCCGTCTCCTTCCCCGACGACGCCGCGGTCCGGCGCCTCGCGCAGCGGCTGGCCGCCTCGGCGGGGCGGCGGCTCGACGACGCCTCCCCGCACGCCGACGTGCGGCTGGCCGACGGCACGCGCCTGCACGCCGTCCTGGCCCCGGTCGCGCGCTCCGGCACCGCGCTGTCCCTGCGCGTGCCCCGGGGCCGCGTGTGGACCCTGCCCGAGCTGGTCGCGCAGGGCGCCCTGCCTCCCGACGGCGCGCTGCTCCTCGAGGAGGTCGTCGCCGCCCGGTGTGCGTTCCTGGTCTCCGGCGGCACCGGCACCGGCAAGACGTCGGTGCTCTCGGCGTTGCTCTCGCTGGTCGACCGCGGGGAGCGCATCGTCCTGGTCGAGGACGCCAGCGAGCTGCGACCCGACCATCCACACGTCGTCGCCCTGGAGGGCCGGCCCGCCAACATCGAGGGAGCCGGGGAGATCTCCCTGCAGACCCTGGTGCGGCAGGCGCTGCGGATGCGCCCCGACCGCCTGGTGGTCGGCGAGGTGCGCGGGGCCGAGGTCGTCGACCTGCTGGCCGCGCTCAACACCGGCCACGGAGGCGGGTGCGGCACCCTCCACGCCAACTCCGCGGCCGACGTGCCCGCCCGGGTCGAGGCCCTGGCGCTGGCCGCCGGCCTGCCCCGCGAGGCAGCCCACAGCCAGCTGGCCGCCGCGCTCGACGTGGTCGTCCACCTCGGTCGCGGGCGCGACGGGCGCCGACGGGTCCTCGAGCTCGCCGTCCCCGAGCGCGACCCGGCCGGGCTCGTGGTGATGCGGCCCGCCGTGCGCCTCGAGCCCGACCGGCTCGTGCGAGGACCTGCTGCGTCGGCGCTCGCGGAGCGCCTCGGGAGCGTCGCGTGGTGAGCGCTGTGGTGGCAGCCGTCCTGCTGGGAGCGGGCGTCGCCGTGCTGCTGCCGGGGACCCACCGCCTGCCGGTGGTCCGGGGCGCCCAGCTCTCCTCGTCCCGGCTGCGCCGCCGCACGCGGGCTCCACGCCGGCAGGTCGCGGCCGACCGGGCAGCCGTGCTGGAGGTGTGCGACGTGCTGGCCGCGGAGCTCACGGCCGGGCTCCCACCCGGCTCCGCGCTGGCCGCGGCCCACCAGCGGTGGCCACCACTGGAGGTCGTCGTGGAGGCGAGCCGGCTCGGCGCCGACGTGCCGGAGGCACTGCGGGCGCTGGCGCGGGACCGGCCGGGCGCGGACGACCTCGCCCGGGTCGCAGGTGCGTGGCAGGTGGCGCAGGAGTCGGGCCACGGGTTGGCCGCAGCGCTGGAAGGCACGTCTGACGGGCTGCGCGCGCGTCGCCGCACCCGCCGCCTGGTCGACTCCGAGCTCGCGTCGGCGCGGGCCACCGCCAGGTTGGTGGCGTGCCTGCCCGTGGCGGTGCTGGCGATGGGCTCGGGCGCCGGGTCCGACCCGTGGTCGTTCCTGCTGGCCGAGCCGGCGGGGTGGGCCTGCCTCGGCCTCGGGGGAGGGCTGGTCGCGCTCGGCCTGTGGTGGATCGAGCGGCTGGCCGACGCGGTGGTCGCGCCGTGACCTGGCTGAGCGTCGCGTGCGCCCTCGCTGCAATGTGGCTGTGGCTGCCGTCAGCCCCTCCGCCGCCCCGACGGGCGCCCGCCCCCCGGACGTGGACGTGGCGACCGCTGGTCGTCGGAGGTGCGGGCGTCGGCGCGTGGGCGTTCGTCGGTGGTCCGGCCGGGCCGGCGGCCGGTGCCGCCGGGGCGGCCGCGGCGTGGTGGGTGCTCGCCCGCGCAGAACCGGCCTCGGTGCGTCGCGAGCGGGAGGAGGTCGAGGGCACGCTGCCGCACCTCGTCGACCTGTTCGCCGCGACCCTGCGCGGTGGTGCCGACCCGGTGGCCGGGCTGGCCGTCGTCTGCCGGGCCGTGCCGGGCGCGGCTGCCGACCGCCTGGTCGCGGTCGTGGAGCACGCACGATGGGGCGCCGCGGGCGCCGAGGCGTGGTCGGCGGTCCTCGCCGACGACGCGCTGGCCCCGCTGGCGCGGGCGATGGTGCGCGCGCAGTCCTCCGGCACCTCGGTGGTCGCGGCCGTGGAGCGCCTGGCCGACGAGCTCGAGCGCGAGACGTCGGCGCGGGCGGAGGACGCCGCGCGCCGCGTCGGGGTGGCCGCCGCCGTGCCGCTCGGGGTCTGCCTCCTGCCGGCCTTCCTGCTGCTCGGCGTCGTCCCGACGGTGGCCGCCCTCTTCGGGGAGATGGCGCCGTGACGGTCCACCAGGTGTCCACAGGGCGGCTCCGGGATGCGTCTTCCACAGGACCGCGGGCCGCCGGGTGCGGCGCCCGCTGCGCGCACCGAGGCTCGGAGTGGCACGGGTCCATCGGGGACTCGCCGACGAACGGGAGAATCATGACCACGAGACGGACCACCCGGCCTGAGGCCAGGCGCATCGCCCACGACGAGCGCGGCATCACGACCGCCGAGTACGCCGTCGGCACCGCGGCCGGTGCCGGCTTCGCCGCCCTGCTCTACAAGCTGCTCACCGGCAGCTTCGGCGACCAGCTGCTCGGTCGCCTCTTCGACCACGTCATGGGCCTGCTGGGGATCGGCTGATGACCGCGCGGGCTCGGCAGGAGCGCGGCGCCGCGACCGCCGAGCTCGCGATCGGCATCCCGCTGCTCGTGGCGCTGACCGCCGGCCTGGTCTGGATGCTGGCGGTCGGCGCCGCACAGGTCCGGGTGATCGATGCGTCCCGCGAGGCCGCCCGCGCGGTCGCGCGCGGCGACGACGTCGCCGCGGCCCGGGCGGTGGCGCTCCGGATCGCGCCGGAGGGAGGACGCGTCGACGTCGCGGTGGGCGACGGCGAGGTCGCGGTGACCACCCGGGCGCGGGTGACCGGTCCCGGCGGGCTGCTGTCGTCCCTGCCCGGGGTCACCGTCTCCGCGGAGGCCGTCGCGCTGGTCGAGGACGGGGTGGTCGACCCGTGAGCGAGCCGACACGGACTGAGCGGGGCGGAGCCACGGTGCTGGTGGTCGCGATGGCCGGCGTGCTGGTCCTCGTCATGGCGGCCCTGGCCGCCACGGGTGGCCTCGTCGTCGCCCAGCGGAGGGCGCAGTCGGCGGCCGACCTCGCGGCCCTGGCGGGCGCCTCCAGCGGAGTGGGGGGCTGCGCCGCCGCGGGCCGTGTCGCAGCGGCCCACGGCGCCGTGCTGGAAGGGTGCGAGGAGGTGGGCGGCGTCGTGACGCTCGAGGTCTCCGTCGCGGGCCCAGACGTGCCGTGGCGCCGGGTCCGGGTGGGCGCCGAGGCGAGAGCAGGACCCGCGAGCAGGGCTCAGACGGTGCCGCGGTCCGGGTCGTCGTTGCGGCGCTCGGCCTCGACCCGCTCGAGCTTGGCGTTGAGCTCGTTCAGCTCCTTGCGCTCCCTGCGGTGGGCGAGGCTGCGCTTCGTGCCCCACTTGAGGATCGCGAGACCCCATAGGATGGCCGCGCCGGCGGCGACGCCGATGAGGAAGGCGGACAGTGTGTTGACGTCGACCCCGAGGTAGGTGCCACCGGTGCCGGCGTCGGTGAAGGCGAAGGCGAACAGGATGGCCAGCCCGCCGAGGACGATGAGGACGAGCCCGATGATCACCATGGCGCGAATCTAGCGCGTCGCCGACTCCCGCGGCGCACCCGAGAGGAGGGCGTCGAGCAGCAGGATGGCGCCCTGCTTGTCGAGCGGGTTGTTCTGGTTGCCGCACTTGGGCGACTGGATGCACGAGGGGCATCCCGAGATGCACTCGCAGCCGGCGATCGCCTCGCGGGTCGCCGACAGCCACGCCACCGCCGTGTGGAAGCCCCGCTCGGCGAAGCCGGCGCCGCCGGGGTGCCCGTCGTAGACGAAGACGGTGAGCAGCCCGGTGTCGGCGTGGCGCGCGGTGGAGACGCCGCCGATGTCCCAGCGGTCGCAGGTGGCGAAGAGGGGGAGCAGGCCGATCGAGCAGTGCTCGGCGGCGTGCGCGGCGCCCGGCACGTCGAGGGTCGCGAGCCCGGCCTCGGCGACCACGTCGTCGGGCACCGTCCACCACACGGCGCTCGTGCGCAGCGTCCGCTCGGGGAGGTCGAGCGGCTCCTCGGCCAGCACCTCGCCGCCGGGCTGGCGGCGCTTGAGGAACGACACGACCTGGTGGGACACGTCGACCTCGCCGAGCGCGAGCTCGCAGCCCGCCCACGAGCGGCGCTCGCGGGTGGTGACGATGCTGATGTCGGTGACCTCGCGTGCCGTGGTGCTGTAGGTCGGCTCGTCGCGCCGCATGACCGCGACGTGGTGCTCGAGGTCCAGGTCCTCCACCAGCCAGCTCTCGCCCTGGTGGACGTAGACCGCGCCGGGATGGGCCTGGTTGTGCGCACCCGAGGCGTCGACCGTGCCCACCACGCGGCCAGTGTCGGCCTCGATGAGCTGCACCGCGGACCCGCCGGCCGAGCGGATGTCGGCGAGGTCGGCCGCCCGCCCGCGGTCGGTCCAGAACCAGCCGCGCGGCCGCTTGCGCAGCAGCCCGAGGTCGGTCAGCTGGTCGAGCACCTCGCGGGCGGTCGGTCCGAAGAGCGGCAGGTCGGACTCGACCAGCGGCTGCTCCTGCGCCGCGGCGCACAGGTGCGGGCCCATGACGTGGGGGTTGCCGGGGTCGAAGACCGACGCCTCGACCGGTGCGCCGATGAGCGTCTCGGGGTGCGTGACGAGGTAGGTGTCGAGCGGGTCGTCCTTGGCGACCAGCACGCCGAGCGCGTCCTGCGCGCCGCGCCCGGCCCGCCCGACCTGCTGCCAGAAGGCCGCGCGGGTGCCGGGGAAGCCGGCGATCAGGACGGCGTCGAGCCCGCTGATGTCGATGCCGAGCTCGAGCGCGTTGGTGGCCGCCAGCCCCATCAGGTCGCCGCGGCGCAGGGCGGCCTCGAGCGCGCGACGCTCCTCGGGGAGGTAGCCGCCGCGGTAGGCCGCCACCCGGTCGGGCAGCGACGGGTCGACCTCGGCGAGCAGCTCGGAGGCGGTCGCCGCCACCTGCTCGGCGCCGCGGCGCGAGCGGATGAACGCGAGGGTGCGGACGTCCTCGGCGACCAGGTCGGCCAGCAGGTCGGCGACCTCGGAGGAGGCCGCCCGTCGCACCGGCGCGCCGTTCTCGCCGTCGTGGGAGGTGAACGGCGGCTCCCAGAGCAGCAGCGACACCTCGCCGCGCGGGGAGTCGTCGCGGGTCAGCGCCACCACGTCGAGCCCGGTGAGCCGCCCGGCGGTCACCTCCGGCTGCGCGACGGTCGCCGAGGCGAGCACGAAGGTGGGGTGCGCGCCGTACATCGCGCACACCCGCCGCAGCCGGCGCAGCACGTGGGAGACGTGGGCGCCGAAGACGCCGCGGTAGTGGTGGCACTCGTCGACGACGACGTACTGCAGCGACCCCAGCAGCCGCGACCACCGCTGGTGGGAGGGCAGCAGCGAGCGGTGGAGCATGTCGGGGTTGGTCAGGACGTACTCGCCGAAGTCGCGGGTCCAGTCGCGCTCCTCGCGCGAGCTGTCGCCGTCGTGGGCGGAGAGCCGGACGTCGAGGCCTAGCGAGGCCAGCGACGCGAGCTGGTCGTGGGCCAGCGCCTTGGTCGGCGCGAGGTAGAGCACCGACGCGCCGCGCTCCCCGCGGGGCCCGCGGGCCGCACGCACGGCCGACAGGGCGGGCAGCTGGTAGGCCAGCGACTTCCCCGAGGCGGTGCCGGTCGCGACGATGACGTGGTCGCCGGCGTGGGCGGCGTCGGCCGCGACGACCTGGTGCCGCCAGGGCTGCGTCACGCCCTGGGCGACATAGGCGTCCCGGACGTCGTCGGGCACCCACAGCGGCCAGTCCGCGTGGACCGCCTCGCGCGCGGGCAGCACCTCGAGGTGGCGCAGCCGGTCCTCGCGACCCGGGACCGCCGACAGCCGGCGCACCAGGTCGTCGACCCGGCGGGGGGCACCGGAGCGCATGGTGGTCACTGACCCGAGTCTGGCAGGCGCCTCCGACACCCCCTCGGCCCGCGCCCGGCGGGAACTGTTGGGGACACCTGCGCGACAGGAGGGACTCGTGGTTTGATACGACCCGGTAGAACACAGGGGCACGCGGTGTGTCCCACATCGCACTGTCCGATCACACTCCCGGGGGAGCAGTCGTGGATCTCACCCTTGCCACTCGCGAGGTGGATGGACGCGCCATCGTCGCCGTCGGCGGGGAGATCGACGTCTACACGGCGCCCAAGCTGCGCGACTGCATCACCGAGCTCGTCGGCGCCGGCACCTACGACATCGTGGTCGACCTCGAGGCGGTCGAGTTCCTCGACTCCACGGGCCTCGGCGTGCTGGTCGGCGGCCTCAAGAAGGTCCGCGCCCACGACGGGTCGCTCGACCTGGTGTGCACGCAGGAGCGGCTGCTGAAGATCTTCCGGATCACCGGCCTGGCCAAGGTGTTCGTCATCCACGACTCGATCGGCCTGGCGCCCGGCGCCTGACCGAGCACGCCGCAGCACACCCCTCCGGACGGGTCCGGAGGGGTTTTTCGCGCTCGAGGACAGGCTGCCGGTGTGGCGTGGATCACCCTGCTCCGTGATCTGGGTCACGCCTGCGTAGACTCCGGCGCGTTCGCGGATCTTTCAACGTCCTAGGAGGACACGCATGACGGGGATCTTGCCCGCGGTCGTGAAGCCGGAGCTCGAAGGTGGGAACCTCATCCTGGTCGCCGTCGTCGCCCTGATCGCACTCGGTGCGCTCGGGATGGCGGCGATGTTCAGGTCGCAGGTGATGGCCGCCGGCGAGGGCACCGACAACATGAGGACCATCGCCCAGGCCGTGCAGGAAGGCGCCAACGCCTACCTGACCCGG
>CAVSCS010000004.1:0-295777 GCA_963726525.1 uncultured Actinomycetota bacterium
TCTGGTAGGAACCAAAGTCGAAGTTGTCCAGCGCGACGGCCTGCGCCACGGGGGACTGAAGTCCTAGCGTAGGAGTCGTAGCCGGTGACCGAGTAGGCCGCGGCACGCGCCTCCTCGGTCGGCTCCACGCGGATGTTGCGGTAGCGCTCCAGGCCGGTGCCGGCCGGGATGAGCTTTCCGATGATCACGTTCTCCTTCAGGCCACGGAGGCTGTCGGAGCGGCCGTTGATCGCGGCGTCGGTGAGGACCCGGGTGGTCTCCTGGAAGGAGGCCGCCGAGAGCCACGACTCGGTCGCGAGCGAGGCCTTCGTGATGCCCATGAGGACCGGGCGACCCGAGGCCGGCTTGCCGCCCTCGGAGACCACGCGACGGTTCTCCTCCTCGAACCTCACCCGGTCGACCAGGTCGGACGGAGCAGGTTGGTGTCACCGGACTCGATGACCGTCACGCGGCGCAGCATCTGCCGGATGATGATCTCGATGTACTTGTCGTGGATCGACACGCCCTGGAACCGGTAGACCTCCTGGACCTCGTCCACGAGGTGCTCCTGGGCCTTGCGGACACCGAGGACGCGCAGCACGTCCTGCGGGTCCGGCGTACCGGACGTGATGTGGTGACCGACCTCGATGTGCTGGCCGTCCTCGACGTTGAGGCGCGAGCGCTTCGACACCGGGATCTCCTGGACCTCGGAGCCGTCGTCGGGGGTGACCATGACGAGGAACCGAAGTCGAAGTCGTCCAGCGCGACGGCCTGCGACGACGGACCGAAGTCGTAGTCGTAGGCGTCGTAGCCGGTGACCGAGTACGCCGCGGCGCGGGCCTCCTCGGTCGGCTCGACCCGGATGTTGCGGTAGCGCTCCAGGCCGGTGCCGGCCGGGATGAGCTTGCCGATGATCACGTTCTCCTTCAGGCCGCGGAGGCTGTCGGAGCGGCCGTTGATCGCGGCGTCGGTGAGCACGCGGGTGGTCTCCTGGAAGGAGGCCGCCGAGAGCCACGACTCGGTCGCGAGCGAGGCCTTGGTGATGCCCATGAGGACCGGGCGACCCGAGGCCGGCTTGCCGCCCTCGGAGACCACGCGACGGTTCTCCTCCTCGAACCGGACCCGGTCGACCAGGTCGGACGGGAGCAGGTTGGTGTCACCGGACTCGATGACCGTCACCCGGCGCAGCATCTGCCGGATGATGATCTCGATGTGCTTGTCGTGGATCGACACGCCCTGGGACCGGTAGACCTCCTGGACCTCGTCCACGAGGTGCTCCTGGGCCTTGCGGACACCGAGGATGCGCAGCACGTCCTGCGGGTCGGGCGTACCGGAGGTGATGTGGTGACCCACCTCGATGTGGTCGCCGTCCTCGACGTTGAGGCGCGAGCGCTTGGAGACCGGGATCTCCTGGGGCTCCGAGCCGTCGTCGGGGGTGACCACGACGACGCGGGCCTTGTCGCTCTCCTCGATCTTCACGCGACCGGCGGACTCCGAGATCGGGGTCCGGCCCTTGGGCGAGCGGGCCTCGAAGAGCTCGACCACACGGGGCAGACCCTGCGTGATGTCGTCCGCGGAGGCCACACCACCGGTGTGGAAGGTACGCATCGTGAGCTGCGTGCCGGGCTCACCGATGGACTGCGCGGCGATGATGCCGACCGCCTCACCGATGTCGACGAGCTGGCCGGTGGCCAGCGAGCGGCCGTAGCACTTGGCACAGGTGCCGGTGCGGGCCTCGCAGGTCAGGACCGAGCGGACCTTGACCTCGCTGACGCCGGCGGCCACGAGCTCGCCGATCTTGACGTCGCCCAGGTCCTCACCGGGGCCGGCGAGGACCTCGCCGGTCTCCGGGTGGGTGATCTCGACGGCGGAGGCCCGGGCGTAGGCCGAGGTCTCCACGTGCTCGTCGTCGATGCGCTTGGGCAGGCCGCGCTCGGTGCCGCAGTCGTCCTCACGGATGATGACGTCCTGCGAGACGTCCACCAGACGACGGGTCAGGTAGCCCGAGTCGGCGGTGCGCAGCGCGGTGTCGGCCAGGCCCTTGCGGGCACCGTGGGTCGAGATGAAGTACTCGAGCACCGACAGGCCCTCGCGGAAGTTGGCCTTGATCGGGCGCGGGATGATCTCGCCCTTCGGGTTGGCCACCAGACCACGCATGGCCGCGACCTGCCGGATCTGGTTCATGTTTCCGGAGGCGCCCGAGTCGACCATCATGAAGATCGGGTTCTTGCGGTCGAAGTTGGTCTCCATCGCGCGACCGACCTCGGCCGCCGCCTGGGTCCACAGCTCGATGAGCTCCTGACGACGCTCGTCGTCGGTCATCACACCGCGCTCGTAGTTCTTCTGGACCTTCTCGGCCTGCGCCTCGTAGCGGCCCAGGATCTCGGCCTTGCTGTCGGGCGTGGTCACGTCGTCGATCGAGACCGTGACGCCCGAGCGGGTCGCCCAGTGGAAGCCGGCGTCCTTGAGGGCGTCGAGCGAGGCGGCGACCTGGACCTTGGTGTAGCGCTCGGCCAGGTCGTTCACGATCGCGCCGAGGCGCTTCTTGCCGACCTCCTCGTTGACGAAGGGGTAGTCGCCGGGGAGCGTGTCGTTGAAGATGACCCGTCCCAGGGTGGTCGAGAGCAGGACCGCGGTCCGCTCCTCCCAGTCGGCCCCGACCTCGAGGTCGAGCGGCGGCACGATGTCGTTGAGGCGGATGCGCACCTTGCTCTGCAGCGTGATCTCGCGACGGTCGAAGGCCATGATGGCCTCGCCCGGCGTGGAGAAGACGCGACCCTCGCCCGGCTCGCCGTCGCGGTCCGCGGTGAGCCAGAACAGGCCGATGATCATGTCCTGCGAGGGCATGGTCACCGGACGGCCGTCCGAGGGCTTGAGGATGTTGTTGGTCGAGAGCATCAGGATGCGGGCCTCGGCCTGCGCCTCCGCGGACAGCGGGAGGTGCACGGCCATCTGGTCACCGTCGAAGTCGGCGTTGAACGCGCCGCACACGAGCGGGTGGATCTGGATGGCCTTGCCCTCGATCAGCTGCGGCTCGAAGGCCTGGATGCCGAGGCGGTGCAGGGTGGGCGCACGGTTGAGCAGCACGGGGTGCTCGGTGATGACCTCTTCGAGGACGTCCCACACGACCGGGCGCGCACGCTCGACCATCCGCTTGGCGGACTTGATGTTCTGCGCGTGCGACAGGTCGACCAGGCGCTTCATCACGAACGGCTTGAAGAGCTCCAGCGCCATCTGCTTGGGCAGACCGCACTGGTGCAGCTTGAGCTGCGGGCCCGACACGATGACCGAGCGACCCGAGTAGTCGACGCGCTTGCCGAGCAGGTTCTGGCGGAAGCGACCCTGCTTGCCCTTGAGCATGTCGGAGAGCGACTTCAGCGGCCGGTTGCCCGGACCGGTGACCGGACGACCACGACGACCGTTGTCGAAGAGGCTGTCCACGGCCTCCTGCAGCATCCGCTTCTCGTTGTTCACGATGATCTCGGGAGCACCGAGGTCGAGCAGGCGCTTGAGGCGGTTGTTGCGGTTGATGACGCGGCGGTAGAGGTCGTTCAGGTCGGAGGTGGCGAAGCGGCCACCGTCGAGCTGGACCATCGGGCGCAGGTCCGGCGGGATCACCGGGACGGCGTCGAGCACCATGCCGATGGGCTGGTTGCCGGTCTGGCGGAAGGCGTCGACGACCTTGAGGCGCTTGAGGGCGCGGACCTTGCGCTGGCCCTTGCCGTTGGCGATGGTGTCGCGCAGCGACTCCACCTCGGCCTCGATGTCGAAGTCCTGCAGGCGCTTCTGGATCGCCGTGGCGCCCATGTGGCCCTCGAAGTACTTGCCGAACCAGGTCTTCATCTCGCGGTAGAGCAGCTCGTCGCCGAGCAGGTCCTGCACCTTGAGGCTCTTGAAGGTGTCCCAGACCTCCTCCAGGCGCGCGATCTCGCGGTTGGCGCGGTCACGCAGCTGGTTCATCTCGCGGTCGGCACCGTCGCGCACCTTGCGCTTGGCGTCGGCCTTGGCGCCCTCGGCCTCGAGGGTGGCGAGGTCCTCCTCGAGCTTCTTGGCGCGGTCCTCCACGGAGGTGTCGCGACGCTTCTCGAGGCGCTCGCGCTCCAGGCCGACCTTGTTCTCCAGGGTCTCCATGTCGCGGTGGCGGGAGTCCTCGTCGACCGAGGTGATCATGTAGGCGGCGAAGTAGATGACCTTCTCGAGGTCCTTCGGCGCCAGGTCGAGCAGGTAGCCCAGGCGCGAGGGGACGCCCTTGAAGTACCAGATGTGGGTCACGGGAGCGGCGAGCTCGATGTGGCCCATGCGCTCACGGCGCACCTTCGACCGGGTCACCTCGACGCCGCAGCGCTCGCAGATGATGCCCTTGAAGCGCACGCGCTTGTACTTGCCGCAGTAGCACTCCCAGTCCCGGGTGGGACCGAAGATCTTCTCGCAGAAGAGGCCGTCGCGCTCGGGCTTGAGCGTGCGGTAGTTGATGGTCTCCGGCTTCTTGACCTCGCCGTGGCTCCACGTGCGGATGTCGTCCGCAGTGGCCAGGCCGATCTGGATCTGCTCGAAGAAGTTCACGTCCAGCAAGATGTGTTCCTTTGGTTGCTGTGTAAGTCAGGTGGCTGGTGACTGAGGGGCCCGGGCGGCGGCCAGCGCCGCCCGGGACTCGACCTCAGACTTCTTCGACGCTGCTGGGCTCGCGCCGCGACAGGTCGATGCCGAGCTCCTCGGCCGCGCGGAAGACGTCTTCCTCCGCGTCCTTGAGCGAGATGGCGGAGCCGTCCTGCGACAGCACCTCCACGTTGAGGCAGAGCGACTGCATCTCCTTGACGAGCACCTTGAACGACTCCGGGATGCCCGAGTCGGGGATGTTCTCGCCCTTGACGATGGCCTCGTAGACCTTCACGCGGCCCGGCACGTCGTCGGACTTGATCGTCAGCAGCTCCTGCAGGGCGTAGGCGGCGCCGTACGCCTCCATGGCCCAGACCTCCATCTCGCCGAACCGCTGGCCACCGAACTGGGCCTTACCACCCAGGGGCTGCTGCGTGATCATCGAGTAGGGGCCGGTCGAGCGAGCGTGGATCTTGTCGTCGACGAGGTGGTGGAGCTTGAGGATGTACATGTAGCCCACCGCCACCGGCTCCGGGAACGGCTCGCCGGAGCGACCGTCGAAGAGGCTGGCCTTGCCGTCCTCCTTGACCATCCGCTCACCGTCTCGGTTGGGCAGGGTGGCCCCGAGCAGACCGGTGATCTCGTCCTCGCGCGCACCGTCGAACACCGGGGTCGCGACCTTGGTGCCGGGCTCGTTCTTCTCGGCGTGGATCGCGATGAGGCGGTCCTTCCACTCCGAGGAACCCTGGTCGGCGTGCAGGTCGATGTCCCAGCCCTGCTTGGCCAGCCAGCCGAGGTGGAGCTCGAGGATCTGGCCGATGTTCATACGACGCGGCACACCCAGCGGGTTGAGCACGACGTCGACCGGCGTGCCGTCCTCCATGAAGGGCATGTCCTCGACGGGCAGGATCTTGGCGATGACGCCCTTGTTGCCGTGGCGTCCGGCGAGCTTGTCGCCGACCGAGATCTTGCGCTTCTGCGCGACGTAGACGCGGACGAGCTGGTTGACGCCCGGAGGCAGGTCGTCGCCGTCCTCGCGGTCGAAGACGCGCACGCCGATGACCGTGCCGGACTCACCGTGCGGGACCTTCATCGAGGTGTCGCGCACCTCGCGCGCCTTCTCGCCGAAGATCGCGCGGAGCAGGCGCTCCTCCGGGGTGAGCTCGGTCTCGCCCTTGGGCGTGACCTTGCCGACCAGGATGTCACCGGTGGTGACCTCGGCGCCGATGCGGATGATGCCGCGCTCGTCGAGGTCGGCCAGGCCCTCCTCGGAGACGTTCGGGATGTCCCGGGTGATCTCCTCGGGGCCGAGCTTGGTGTCGCGGGCGTCGACCTCGTGCTCCTCGATGTGGATCGAGGTGAGGACGTCCTCCTGCACCAGGCGCTGGCTGAGGATGATCGCGTCCTCGTAGTTGTGACCCTGCCAGGGCATGAAGGCGACGAGCAGGTTGGTGCCCAGCGCCATCTCGGCGTTGTCCGTGCAGGGGCCGTCGGCGATCGGCGAGCCGACCTCGAGGCGGTCGCCCACCTTCACCAGCGGGCGCTGGTTGATGCAGGTGCCCTGGTTGGAGCGCTTGAACTTGGCCATCCGGTAGGTCTGGTAGGTGCCGTCGTCGTTCATCGTCTCGATGGCGTCGGCGGACACCTCCTTGACCACGCCGGCGGCGTCGGCGACGACCACGTCACCGGCGTCGACGGCGGCGCGGTACTCCATGCCGGTGCCGACCAGCGGGCTGTCGCTGGTGATCAGCGGCACGGCCTGGCGCTGCATGTTGGCGCCCATGAGCGCGCGGTTGGCGTCGTCGTGCTCGAGGAACGGGATCAGGGCGGTCGCGACCGACACCATCTGGCGCGGCGAGACGTCCATGTAGTCGACCTCGCCGGCCAGGATCGCGTCGACCTCGCCGTCCTTCTGGCGGACCAGGACGCGCTCCTCGACGAACTTCATCCCTGCGTCGAGCGGGGCGTTGGCCTGGGCGATGACGTAGCGGTCCTCGTCGTCGGCGGTCAGGTAGTCGATCTGGTCGGTGACGACACCGTCGACGACCTTGCGGTAGGGCGTCTCCACGAAGCCGAACGGGTTGATCCGGCCGTAGGAGGCCAGCGAGCCGATCAGGCCGATGTTCGGGCCTTCCGGCGTCTCGATCGGGCACATGCGGCCGTAGTGCGACGGGTGGACGTCACGGACCTCCATGCCGGCGCGGTCACGGGAGAGACCACCGGGGCCGAGCGCGGAGAGGCGACGCTTGTGCGTCAGGCCCGCGATCGGGTTGGTCTGGTCCATGAACTGCGAGAGCTGCGAGGTGCCGAAGAACTCCTTCAGCGCCGCGACCACGGGACGGATGTTGATCAGGGACTGCGGCGTGATGGCCTCGACGTCCTGGGTCGTCATCCGCTCGCGGACCACGCGCTCCATGCGGGCCAGGCCCGTGCGGAGCTGGTTCTGGATCAGCTCGCCGACCGTGCGCATGCGGCGGTTGCCGAAGTGGTCGATGTCGTCGGCCTGGACCTTGACGGGAGCACCGTCAGGACCCTCGACGACGTTGCCCTCGGCGTCGACCAGGTCGGGCGAGTCGGCCTGGATGCCGGCGTCGTGCAGCTGCACGACGTAGCGGATCGCGGCCACGATGTCGTCGATGGTCAGCGTCTGCTGGTCGAACGCCTCGCGCAGGCCGAGCTTCTTGTTGATCTTGTAGCGGCCGACCTTGGCCAGGTCGTAGCGCTTGCCGTTGAAGTAGTAGTTGTTCAACAGCGTCTGCGCGGCCTCGGCCGTCGGCGGCTCGCCGGGGCGCAGCTTGCGGTAGATGTCGAGCAGCGCGAGGCGGGTGACCTCGTCGTTGACCTGCTCGGCGGTGGGGGCCTCGCCCCGCGCCTTCTTCTGCAGCTCCTCGTGGACGACGTCGTAGCGCACGCTGTCCTTCTCGAGGGTCAGCATCATCGACTCGTACTGGCCGAACTCCTCACGGATCTGGTCCGTGGTCCAGCCGAGGGCCTTGAGCAGCACGGTGACGTTCTGCTTGCGCTTGCGGTCGAGGCGGACGCCGACCAGGTCGCGCTTGTCGATCTCGAACTCGAGCCAGGCACCACGGCTGGGGATCAGCTTGGCGGTGAAGATGTCCTTGTCGGAGGTCTTGTCCGGGGTCGACTCGAAGTAGACGCCCGGCGAGCGGACCAGCTGGGACACCACGACGCGCTCGGTGCCGTTGATGATGAAGGTGCCCTTGCGGGTCATCATGGGGAAGTCGCCCATGAAGACCGTCTGGCCCTTGATCTCGCCGGTCTCGTGGTTCATGAACTCGGCCGAGACGTAGAGCGGGCGGGAGTAGGTGAAGTCCTTCTCCTTGCACTCCTCCTCGGTGTACTTCTCGTCGAGGAAGACGGGGTTGTCGAACGACAGCATCATCGTCTCGGAGAAGTCCTCGATCGGGGAGATCTCCTCGAAGATCTCCTGCAGACCGGTCTTCTCGGAGACGTCCTCACCGGCGGCCCTGCGGGCTGCCACCTCCTGCTCCCAACGCTCTCCGCCGACCAGCCAGTCAAAGCTGCTCGTCTGGAGCGAGATGAGAGGGGGAACCTCGAGAGGTTCGGTGATCTTTGCGAACGAGGTGCGACGGTGGTTACCAGCGGAGCTGCGCGCGGCCAAGAGGTGTCCTCACAAATGATCAAGTGATCTCGGCGCCGGCCGACCACCACGACAGCCGTTCCGGAAGGCGTCGGGCATCTGAGGGCAGGCGCAAAGACCAACGATAGCGCAGATGTGGGCACGCCTCAAACGCGGGGTCAAACTCCTGGGAGGGAGGCTCCACGCGTTGGCCACGACTATGAACGCCGCAGCCCCCGTGGTCAAGCAGAACGCGCCGATCGGCTCACCCCTGTGGACGGTCCGTTGCCGGGCGCGGTCGGGTCGCCGCGACGCCCCTAGCCCTGGACCGGAGAGGTGACCAGGTCGTCGACGAGCCACTCGCCGTCGACGAGCTGCATCGACAGGGTCACCTGGTCCTTGTAGACCACCGGCTCCGCGTCGAGCTTGTTGGTGGTGGGCCGGTCGACGAAGACCAGCACCTGCACGCGGTCGTCGGTGGCGCGCACGATGCCCGAGGCGACCACCTCGGCGCTGACCACCGTCCGGGTCTGCGGGGCGTTCTCCTCCAGCACCGCGAACAGCTTGTCGTACTCCCGCCGGTAGCTGCCGGTCATCAGCGCCTGCGCCGCGCGCTGGTCGTCCTCGAGGTGCTCGTAGTCGTAGGACAGCACGGGCACGACCGCGCGCTCGGCCGCGGACTGCGCGGCCCGCGCGGCGTCGGTGCCCTCGCCCTCGTCGGTCGTGGCCCAGGTCCACACGGTCGCCGCCACCAGGAGGGCGGCCAGGACGCCGAGCCCGGCCAGCAGCCAGCCCGGCACACCCGCGCGCCCGACGGGCTGCACGACGGAGGTCTCCACGGGTCCGGTCGCCGGGCCCGGCTCCTCGACGTCGGCGTACGCCGGGGGCTCCTCGACCTGCGGGTGCTCGGCGTCGTACGCCGCTCGCGCGGCCGGGTCGAGCAGCACCCGGGCGGCGCGGTTGAGGGCGTCGAAGCGACGGTCACCCGGCTCGAGGTCGGCGATCTGCGACTTCCACGCCGCGCGCACCTCCTCGGTGGAGGCGTCGCGGGGGACGTCGAGCAGGTCGTACCAGGTGGGTGCGTCGCTCACGGGGTGCTCCCCTCGGTCGGGTCGCCCGGCGACGGGGCGTCCTGGTCCGCGGCACTGCTGACGGGGGTGAAGTCGTCGACGAGCCACTCCCCCTCGGTGCGGACGAGGTCGACGGTGAACCGGAACGGCAGCGGCTCCTGGTCGACCGTGCGCGCCTTGTCGCCGGTGCCCCGGGTGTAGCTGTCGGTGAAGGCCCCCGCGACGAGCACGCGCGCGGAGTCGTCGTCGACGGAGGAGACCGCGGTGGCGAACACGTCGGCGGTGCGGGTGATCCCGCCCTGGGCGACGAGCTGCTCGGCGGTGGTGACCTGCTTGTCGAAGTCGGCGGCGAACTTGGGGGTGATCACCTCGCGCACCTGCTCGCGGTAGTCGGGCATCTGCCCGGACGCGTCCACCATGTCGGGGCTGTAGGTGCCGAGCCGCTTGACGAACTGGCTGGTCAGGCTCATGGCCTGCTCGCGCTCGTCGGGGTGGTCGAGGCCGCCGTCGGCCTCGGCGCGCGTGGCCAGCGAGCGCCACGCGAGCAGGCCGACGCACGCCACGACCACGAGGGTCAGGGTCGTGGCGAGCAGGAGGCGGACGCGCGGGGTCAGTCGCGTGCCAGCAGGGGCTGGAGGTAGAGCCACTTCCACGTCTCCTCTCCGAGACTGGGGGGAGCCACGCTACCGACGCCCTCGAGGCGCCGGATCGTGGCGGGGTCGGTGGTGAGCCGGCCCGACGCCGGGTCGTAGGCGAAGTCCGCCGGGCCCCAGGCGGTGGCGGGCCGGGGCGCCGCGATGTTCTGCGAGCCGCGCGCGTTGGCCTGCGAGGCGGGCGCCGTGCAGCCGGCCTGCTCGTTCATCGGCCGGTTGCTGCCGTCGAGGGGCGAGCGCCGGTCGGTGCTCTCGTAGCCCTGGAGGCACACGGGCGGGTTCGGCTGCAGGACGAGCCCGAAGTGCGCGTCGTAGAGGCCCGAGCCCGGTGACTTCGACACCACGGTGAAGCCGCCCTCGACGACGTAGGGGTAGACGACCAGGAGCTGCTCGATGCCGTCGAGGTGCTTCACCACCACCTCGCCGGTGGTGACCAGGTTGTTGATCAGCTCGCCGAGGTCGACCTCGTTCTGCTCGAGGAAGGTGCGCAGCTCGTCGGCGCCGGCCGACCCGTCGTCGATGAGCCGGCGCAGGTCCTCGTCGTGGCCGGCGACCGTGGTGGTGAACCTCGACAGGTCGCGGGCGAAGCGCCGGAACGCGCGCTCGGAGTCCGCCTGACCCTGCAGGACGGTGTTGCTGTCGCGGATCAGGTCGACGGTGACCCCGAAGTTCTCGTCGGCGGCGGTGAGGAAGGCGTTGCTGCTGTCGATGATGGTCTGGAGGTCCTGGCCGGCGCCGCCGAGCGCGGCGCCGAGCTCGGTGGTGACGGTGCGCAGGTCGTCCTGGTCGACGCTCTCCACGGTCTCGTCCAGGTGGGTGAGCAGGGTGTCGGTCTGGATCGGCGTGGTGGTGCGGTCGCGGGCGATCTCGGACCCGTCGGCGAGGTACGGGCCCCGGTCGCTCTGCGGCTGCAGCTCGACGTACTGCTCCCCCACCGCGGAGCGGTTGCCGACCAGCGCCAGCGCGTCGGCGGGGATGTCGTCGAACTCGTCGTCGACGTCGAGGACCAGGTCGACCCCGTCGTCGGTGAGCTCGAGGCGCTCGACCTGGCCCACGCGCACGCCGCGGTAGGACACCTCGGCTCCGGCGAAGGCGCCGCCGGAGTCGGCGAAGTGCGCCACCACCGTGTAGCTCTGGTCGACGAGCAGGCGGTCGAGGCGGGCGTAGCGCGCGCCGACGAAGCTCACGCCCAGCACCGTGATCAGCGCGAAGACGAGCAGCTGGAGCTTGGTCCGCCGGGTGATCATCGCGTCACCAGCCCCGGGACGAGCAGGCTCACCAGCGCGGGGTCGTAGGCCTCGGACAGCTGGGCGACGGTGGGTCCGCGTCCACTGCCGGGTGGCGAGGAGGACCCACCAGTCCCCGGGCGTGGCAGGCCGGGGATCGAGATCGTCGGGAGCGGCGGCAGGGGCGGCAGCGTCGGCAGGGTGGACGGCAGCTCGGTCGGCAGCGTCGGGAGCGGGGTCGGGGTGGCGCCGGTGCTGCACAGCCCGGGCACCGGGTACTGCTGGCAGACCACCGAGATCACCGAGCCGGGCAGGCCGAGGCAGGCGGTGGCGTCGCCGTTGCGCAGGCCCTCGAGGCACTGGTTGATGGCGTCGAGCGCGTCCTTGCACAGCTTGCTGGTGTCGGGCAGCGGCCCGTCCTGCGGGAGCTGGCTGAGCGGGATGCACGCCTCGGTCGGCAGGGTGGTCGGGAGCGTCGTCGGGATGGCGGTCAGGTCGACGTCGAGGGTGATGGACAGGTTGGTGTAGTCGCCCATGTGCAGGTTGCGCGCGACCTGCGGGTCGCGGCCGACCACCTCGTCGACGAACGGGTAGGTGAGGAAGACGCTGAAGGCGTTGGTGAAGTCGTCGCCCGACGCCGCGAGCTGGGTGAGCACCGGGTCGAGGCGCTCGAGGGAGGTGATGGTGGCGTCCTTGGACTCCGCGATCACGTCGACCGCGACCGAGGACAGCTGGTCGAGGGCGGTGAGCATCTCGACCAGGTCGTCGCGCTGGCGGTCGATGGAGTCGAGCGCGCTGGGCAGCTCCTCGAGCGCCTTGTCGATCGTGGGCAGCTGCTTCTCGGCGGCGACCGCGAGGCGGTTGAGCTGCTCGATGGCGTCGACGATGTCGGCCTTGTTGTCGTCGAGCTGGCCGGTGAACTCGCGCAGCTGGCGCAGCACCGAGCGGGCGGAGTCCTCGCGCCCGTCGAGCGCGTGGTTGAGCTCCTGGGTGATCGTCTTGAGCTGCGCCACGCCGCCGCCGTTGAGCAGCAGGCTGAGCGCGCCGAGCACCTCCTCGACCTCGGGGTTGCGTCCGGCCCGCTCGATCGGGATGACGTCGCCGTCGGCGAGCAGGTTCGAGCTGGCCCCCTCGTCGGGAGCGCTGAGCTCGACGAACTTCTCCCCGAGCAGGCTGGTCTGGCGCAGCTCGGCGACCGCGTTGTCGGGCAGCTCGACGTCGCGGCGCAGCTCCAGCGTGACCCGCGCCTGGTAGCCGTCGAGGTCGATGGCGCGGACCTTGCCGACGCTGACGTCGTTGACCTTCACCGTCGACTGGGGCACGAGGTCGAGCACGTCGGCGAACTCCACCTCGATGGTCATCGGGTCCTCACCGACGTCGGGGCCGCCGGGGAGCGGGAGGCTGTAGACGCTGACGTCGCAGGCCGAGAGGACCGTCGCCAGCACCACACCGAGCACGAGCACTGCCAGTCGCCTCATCGCCGCACCTCCACGAGTCCGCCGAGCGTCGGGTCGAACACCTCGCGCGCCGGGAGCCTGGTCGAGCGCCCGAGCGCGCCGGGGCGCTTGCGGTCCAGGAGCTGGGTGATGGTGTTGCACACCTGTCCCGACCGCTCGACCTGCCCGACGAAGCCGCACAGGAACGCCGCGGGGTCGGCGTTGAGCTGGTTGATGGACTCCCCGAAGTTCGAGCGCTGGTCGAGGGTGCCGGCCTGCGGGTTGTAGGTCAGCGAGAGGTTGTTGAGCGCGGCCGGCGCGGTGTGGAGGATCTCGTCGAGGGCGTCGCGCTGGCGCACCAGCACCTTCGAGACCCGGTTGAGACCGCTGATGTTGCGGGTCAGGGAGTCGCGGTTCTCCTCGACGAAGCCCTTGACCGCGCCCAGCGCGACCGACAGGTTGCGCGTCGCCGCGACCAGCTCCTGGCGCTCGCCGGCGAGCATGGTGGACACGTCGGCCAGCGACTGGTTGAACTGGCGGACCGTCTGGTCGTTGTCGGCGAGCGTCTTCATGAAGCCCTCCAGCGCCGTCACCGACCCGAACAGCTCCTCCTTGTTGTTCGACAGGGTCGAGGTCAGCCGGGAGACGTCCTTGACCGTCTGGCGGAACGTCGTGCCCTGGCCGCCCAAGTTGTCGGCCGTGACCGAGAGCAGGTCCGAGAGCGCGCCCGTCCGGTTCGCGCCGCGTGGTCCGAGCGCGACGTTGAGCCGGTCGAGGCTGTCGTAGATCTGGTCGAGCTCGAGCGGCTCGGCCGTCTGGTCGACGCCGAGCTCCGCGCCGTCGGAGAGGACGTCGCCGCGGCCGGAGTACGCCGGGGTCAGCTGGACGTAGCGGTCGCCCACCAGCGAGGGGGCGATGATCACCGCCCGCGCGTCGGCGGGCAGGCGCACGTCCTGGTCGTAGGCGATGGTGACGGTGACGTCGGTGCCGGTGGGCTCGACCCGGGTCACGGTGCCGACCGGGACGCCGAGGACGCGCACGTCGCTGCCCTCGTAGACCGAGATGGCGCGCGGGAAGTGCGCGACCACGGTCTTGCTGGGGTCGCCGCCGAGGAAGCTCACGGCCGAGGCCACCACGAAGGCGACGACGACGAGGGGGACGAGGAGACGCTTGACGAGGTCCATGGCTCAGCCCACCTGCGGGACGGGAGGGAAGTTGGAGATCCACGTGTCGAACCACGGGCCGGTGCCCAGGGTGTTGGTGAACACGCGGTAGAACGGCGCCATCAGGCGCAGGCTGCTGTCCAGGTTGTCCTCGTTCTTGTTGAGCACCGCGACGACGTTCTGCAGGTGCTCCAGGGCCGGCGCGAGGTCGGCGCGCGACTGACGGACGAGGGCGGTGAGCTCCTTGGACAGGCGGGTGCTCGAGACGAGCAGCTCGTGGACGGCGTCGCGGCGTGCGACCAGCGCGCGGAACAGCACGTCGCTGTCCTTCATCAGCGCGATGATGTCGTCGTCGCGCTCGTCGAGCACGGTGGAGACCCGCTCCAGGTTCTGCAGCAGCGTGTTGAGCTGCTCGTCCTTGGCCGCGACGTTGGACGAGAGCCGGCTCAGCCCGTCGAGGGCGCCCCGGAACTCCTCGGGCGTGTTGCGGGTGAGGTCGGCGAGCGTGGTCAGCGACGCGGCGAGCTGGTCGGTGTCGATCTCCTCCGACGTCGACGCCAGGCCCTCGAAGGCGTCGACCACGTCGAAGGGCGAGGAGGTGCGCTCCTGCGGGATCGTGGTGCCCTCGGGCAGCTGGCCACCGCCGGCGGGCTCGAGGGCGAGGAACATCGACCCGAGGATCGTCTTGACCTTGATCGCCGCGCGGGTGTCGCGGCCGAACGCCGCGGTGTCGTCCACCTTGAAGGTCACCTCGACCTGGTCGCCGGCGAGCTCGATCGAGTCGACCTTGCCGACCCGCACCCCGGCGATGCGGACCTCGTCGTCGGGCTTCAGGCCGCCGGCCTCGCCGAACATCGCGTGGTAGGTGTCGCCGCCGCCGATGACCGGCAGGTCGTCGGCACGCAGCGCCGCGACCACCGCCAGCACCAGGACGACCAGGCTGACGGCGCCGACGACGACGGGGTTGCGCTCGCGGAAGGGAGTCATCTCGGGGTCCCCTCGGCGTTGTCCGGAGGAGCGCAGCGGAGGAGGAGAACGGCGTGGGGTGAGTTCATCCGAGATCACACCTGTCGGAGCCGGTCTGGTACTTCACCGGCAGGGAGACGCCGGCCGGCAGGTTGACCCGGCCCTGGAACTCGCAGAGGTAGAAGTTGAAGAACGAGCCGTAGATCGCGGTGCGGCCGATCTTGTCCAGCTTGATCGGCAGGACCTGCAGCGCCCGGTCGAGCTCGGCCTTGTTCTTGTCGATGTTGCCCGCGACCGCCCGCAGCTGCCTGATGTCCTCCACGAACGGCTCGCGGATGCCGTCGACCAGCGAGGCGGTCTCGACCGAGAGGGCCGAGACGTCCTCGAGGGAGTCGAGGATCGCGGCGCGGTCCTTCTTCAGCCCGCCCACCAGGGTGCGGAAGGAGGTGATCAGGCGGGTCAGCTGCTGGTCGCGGTCGGCGACGTGGTCGAGGACCAGCGACAGGTTGTCGATCAGGTCGCCGATGACCTGGTCGCGGTCGGCGAGGGTCGAGGTCACCGAGGCGGTGTGCGCGAGCAGCCCCTCGAGGGTGCCGCCCTCCCCCTGGAAGACCTGGACGAGCTCGAAGGAGAGCTGGTTGACGTCCTCGGGCGAGAGCGCCTGGAACAGCGGCTTGAAGCCGTTGAAGAGCACGGTGAGGTCGAGCGCGGGCTGGGTGCGCGAGAGCGGGATCGTCGCACCCTCGGGCAGGCGGTCGGTGGCCCCGACCTCCTGGGTCAGGGAGATGTAGCGCTGACCGACGAGGTTGCGGTAGCGGATCGCGGCGTGGGTGCCGCCGTCGAGGCTGGTGCGCTCGTCGACGGTGAAGGCGACCAGCGCCCGCGACCGGTCGACGATCTCGACGTCGTCGACGGTGCCGACGCGGACGCCGGCCACGCGGACGTCGTCGCCCTTGGTGACGCCGGTGGCGTCGGTGAACTCCGCGCGGTAGTGGCGCGAGGAGCCGAAGCCGAGGTTGCCGATGGTGACCACGAGCACCGCGGTGGCGAGCGAGGTGACCAGCACGAAGACCAGGAGCTTGACCAGGTCGGCGGACGTACGTCGGTCCAGGACGGGACTCATCGCAGGCTCACCTCCGCGCCGCGCGCCATCGGCGCGACCAGCAGCACACCGAGGTCGGGGACGTCGTCGGTGCCCACGCCGAGCCCCGGTGCCAGCAGCGCCTTGAGCAGCTCGGACTCCTCACGACCACCGGCGAAGCCGGCGGCCGTCCCGGACCAGCCCGGCCCGACCCGGCTGGTGCCCTTGCCGGTGGGCTCGTCGATCCCGTCGACGAAGTCGGGCTGCTGGGTCACCGGGTTGCTCTGCGAGTACGGCGGGCTGGGCAGGGCGCCGCAGTGGTAGCCGCGCTTGTCGCCGTAGACCGGCGCGTCCTGGGGACCGTAGGCGCGCGGCTGGTTCGGGATGGTCTCGAGCACGATGTGCAGGGTGAAGCCGCGGAACGCCTCGGCCTGGAGCTTGCCGGCGCCGACGATGCCCCCGAGCAGGCAGGGGTAGCCGGGGGCGTAGCGCGCGAGGACCTCCAGCTGCGAGGACGCGAGGTCGCCGAGCCGGACGAGGTTGTCGCCGTTGTCGCGGGTGAACCGCTCGGCCACCGAGGAGAACCGCGACACGTCGTTGAACAGCGCCTTGAGCTTGTCCTCGCGGCCCTCGAGCGTGCCGGTCGTGGTGATCGTGCCGCGCAGGATGGTGGCGACCTCGGGCAGCACGTCGGCGTAGGTGTCGGACACCTGCGCGGTCAGGCGCAGGTCGTCGATGAGGCCGGGCAGCTCGGGGTTGAGCCGCGTCAGGTAGTCGTCGAGCGTCTCGATGCTCTCGCCGAGCTGCTCGCCGCGGCCCTCGAGCGCGGTGGCGACCGCGTTGAGGGTGAGGTTGAGGTCGGCGGGCTGGACGGCGCGCAGCAGCGGGTAGAGGTCGCCGAGCACCTTCTCGACCTCGATGGAGAGCTGGGTGCGGTCGATCTCGTCGCCGGCCCGGATCGGCCGGGCCGCGGAGTCGCCCTGCGGCTCGATGAGGGAGACGTACTTCTCGCCGAACAGCGTCTTGGGCAGGATCGAGGCGGTGACGTCGCTGGGGATGGCGGCCGTGCGGTCCTTGAACAGCCCGAGGGTGATGTCGGCACCCTCGTCGGTGGGGTGGAAGTCGAGCACCTCGCCGACGATCACGCCTCGGATCTTCACGTCCGCGCGGTGCGGCAGCTGCAGCCCGATCCGCGAGGCGTGGACGACCACCTCGTCGTAGTCGCTGAACTTCTTGGTGAACACGCCGTAGGTGGCCCAGACGCCCGTGAGCATCAGGACCAGGAACACCGTGCCGAGGAGCCTGCGCCTCATCCGCGCCTCACCCCGCCAGCCGCACGGTCGTGGAGGCGCCCCAGATCGCCATGGACAGGAAGAGGTCCAGCACGTTGATCGCCACGATGCTGGTGCGGACCGCTCGGCCCACCGCGACGCCGACGCCGGCGGGGCCGCCGGACGCGGTGTAGCCGTGGTAGCAGTGGATGAGGATGACGGTGACGGCGAAGACGAGCACCTTGCCGAAGGACCAGAGCACGTCGCCCGGCGGCAGGAACGCGTCGAAGTAGTGGTCGTAGGTGCCGGTGGACTGGCCGTAGACCTGGGTCACCACGAGCCGGCTGGCGAAGTAGGAGGACAGCAGGCCCACGACGTAGAGCGGGACGATGGCGATGAGGCCGCCCACGACGCGGGTCGCGACGAGGAACGGCATCGAGGGGATCGCCATCACCTCGAGGGCATCGACCTCCTCGGAGATCCGCATGGCGCCGAGCTGGGCGGTGAACCCGCAGCCCACGGTCGCCGCGAGCGCGATGCCCGCGACCAGGGGCGCGATCTCGCGGGTGTTGAAGTAGGCCGAGACGAAGCCGGAGAAGGCGGCCGTGCCGAGCTGGTCGAGCGCGGCGTAGCCCGAGAGCCCGACCTGCGCGCCGGTGAAGAAGGTCATCCCGATGATCACGCCGACCGTGCCGCCGATGACGGCGAGGGCACCGGACCCGAGGGTGACCTCGGCCAGGATCCGCATGATCTCGCGGGGGTAGCGCCGGATCGAGCGCGGCACCGCGCGCAGCACCGCGAGGTGGAACGACAGCTGCTCGCCGAGGTTGTCCAGCGACGCCAGCGGCCTGGCGTAGACGTCCCTGATCGCCACGCCCTCACCCGCCCTTCGGGGGGACGACCTGGAGGTAGACCAGGCTCAGGACGAAGTTGGCGACGAAGAGCAGCAGGAACGTGATGACGACCGCCTCGTTGACAGCGTCCCCCACACCCTTGGGCCCGCCGTCGGCGTTCATGCCCTTGTAGGACGAGACGACCGCGGCGATGAGACCGAAGACGAGCGCCTTGAACAGCCCGATCCACAGGTCGGGCAGCTGCGCGAGGGCGGTGAAGCTGGCGAGGTAGGCACCCGGGGTCCCGTCCTGGAGGACGACGTTGAAGACGTAGCCGCCGACCACGCCCACGACGCTGACCATCCCGTTGAGGAAGAACGCGACGAGCATGCACGCCAGGACCCGCGGCACCACCAGGCGCTGGATCGGGTCGATCCCCAGCACCATCATCGCGTCGAGCTCCTCGCGGATCTTGCGCGCGCCGAGGTCGGCGGCGATCGCCGAGCCGCCCGCCCCGGCGATGAGGAGCGCGGTGCCGATGGGCGCCGCCTGCTGGATCACCGCGAGCACCGACGCCGAGCCGGTGAACGACTGGGCGCCGAACTGCTTGATCAGGCCACCGACCTGCAGCGCGATGACCGCGCCGAACGGGATCGCGACCAGGGCGGTCGGCACGATGGTGACCGAGGCGATGAACCAGGCCTGCTGGATGAACTCGCGCAGCTGGAAGGGACGGCGGAACAGCGCCCGGGCCACGTCGAGGGCGAAGGCGAAGAGGTTGCCGGCGACCGCGACCGGTGCGAGGGCGCGCTGGGACAGGGAGGTGGCCACGAGGTCTCAGGCCCCCGGCGCCAGGCCGGCGTTGCTCGACTCGAACGACCCGGGCGGCGGCGTGACGCCGTGCTCGCGGCACCACTCCCCCGCCGGGCGCTGGCTGCGTCGCGGGACCCCGCTGGAGGGGTCGAGCTGGAGTGGGATCGGCGGCAGCGGCGGCAGCTCCTGGCCCGCCTCCGCGGCGAGCTCGTCGGCGTCCTTCTCCTCGGACATGCCGATCGGGCCGACCTTCTGGGCGTTGAGGAACTGGCGCACCACGGGCTCCTCGGAGCTCAGCAGCTCCTCGCGCGGGCCGAACATCGCGAGGTGGCGGTGGTAGAGCAGGCCGATGTTGTCCGGCACCGTGCGCGCGGTGTTGATGTCGTGGGTGACGATGAGGAACGTCGCGTCGATCTGGGCGTTCAGGTCGACGATCAGCTGGTTGAGGAAGGCCGTGCGCACCGGGTCGAGGCCGGAGTCGGGCTCGTCGAAGAGCACGATCTCGGGGTCGAGCACCAGGGCGCGGGCCAGGCCCGCGCGCTTGCGCATGCCGCCGGAGATCTCGCCGGGGAGCTTGTCCTCGGAGCCGAGCAGCCCGACGAGGTCCATCTTCTCCATGACCACCTCGCGCACCTCCGACTCCGACTTGCGCGTGTGCTCGCGCAGCGGGAAGGCGACGTTGTCGTAGAGGTTCATCGAGCCGAACATCGCGCCGTCCTGGAACAGCACGCCGAACAGCTTGCGGATCTCGTAGAGGTCGCGCTCGGAGCAGCTGGCGATGTCGGTGCCCTCGATGACGATGGAGCCCTTGTCGGGCTTGATCAGGCCGATGAGGGTCTTGAGGAAGACCGACTTGCCGGTGCCGGAGGGGCCGAGCATCACGCAGATCTCGCCGGCGGGGATCGTGAGGGTGACGTCGCCCCAGATCAGCTGCTTGCCGAACGACTTGGTGAGGTCGTCGACCTTGATCTCGACACCCATGAGCACCCTCCTGCCTCCTGACGAGCCACGCGGCTCCCGTCCGCGCTACTCCTGGGTAGTCAACGCGGCAGCCCGGGAGAGGTTACGGCCGGCCGAGACGCTCGTCACCCCACCCGGGGGAGAAATGACGAAGGGCGGCCACCCCCACGGGTGACCGCCCTTCGACGGGTGCTGTCGCAACAGCGGGTGCTAGCCCAGGGGCCAGCAGGGTGTCACTTGACGGTGACGGTGGCCCCGGCGCCCTCGAGCGCCTCCTTGGCCTTGTCCGCAGCAGCCTTGTCGACGCCCTCGAGGATCGTCTTGGGGGCGGCCTCGACGAGGTCCTTGGCCTCCTTCAGACCGAGGGAGGTCAGGGCGCGCACCTCCTTGATGACGTTGATCTTCTTGTCGCCGGCGGCCTCGAGGACGACCTCGAAGTCGGTCTTCTCCTCGGCGGCGTCGCCACCGGCGGCGCCACCGGCGGCCGGGGCGGCGGCCACGGCGACGGGGGCGGCGGCGGTCACGCCGAAGGTGTCCTCGAACTGCTTGACGAACTCGGAGAGCTCGATCAGGGTCATCTCCTTGAAGGCGTCAAGGAGCTCGTCGGTGCTGAGCTTCGCCATGGTGGCGGTTCCTTCCGTGTGTGGCGCGGCCGCGGTCGTGCGGCGCGCCGGGTTTCAGGTGGTGTACGTCGGCCCGGTCAGGCGTCGGTGGACTCGGCGGCCGGTGCGGCAGCCTCGTCGGTCGCCTCGGCCTCGTCGGTCGCCTCGGGGGCGGCCTCCTCGACCGGAGCGTCCTCGGCAGCGGCCGGCGTTCCGGCACCACCTGCGAGGATCGAGGGGTCCTGCTCGGCCTTGGCCTGGAGCGCACCCGCGAGACGGGCGGCCTGGGCGATCGGGGCGTTGAGCAGGTAGACGGCCTGGGAGAGGCTGGCGAGCATGGCGCCCGCCATCTTGCCCAGGAGCACCTCGCGCGACTCGAGATCGGCCAGCTTGGCGATCTCGGCAGCGTCGAGCGGCTTGCCGTCCAGGACCCCACCCTTGATGACGAGGGCGGGGTTTGCCTTGGCAAAGTCACGCAGACCCTTGGCGGCCTCGACCACGTCTCCATTGATGAAGGCGATGGCGGTCGGGCCGTTGAGCAGGTCGTCGAAGCCGTCGATCCCCACCTCGGTGGCGGCGATCTTGGCGAGCGTGTTCTTGACCACGGCGTAGTTGGCGTTCTCGCCGAGGGAGCGCCGCAGGTCCTGCAGCTGCTTCACGGTGAGCCCGCGGTACTCGGTCAGCACAGCGCCGGCGGAGCCGTTGAACGAGTCAACGATCTCTGCGACGGCAGCAGTCTTTTCTGGCCGCGCCATGGGTCTCCTTCCGGGGTTGACCACCGGCGTCGGGACCACAGACGACGAACGCCCTGAGCACAGGCTCAGGGCGTGAAGGCGGCGGGGCCGCTGCTCTGACACCTGCGCCGGCCGCCCGCTGCTGCGGACCTTCGGTCACGGGCGAGGAGCCTGTGACAACCTGCGGTCTCTGGTTTCGTCGTGAACAGTACGCCGTCGGCACGGGGCGGCCAAATCGCGGTCGCGCGCCGGCCGCGCGCGCCCCCGACGCCCGGGCCAAACCGGGCAAACGCCTGCCGGGCGGGGTCGCGGACTGGTTCCATGTCCGGGTGGATCCGCAGCTCACGACCATCGGTGCCTCCCTCGTCCGCAGCGACGAGCGCATGCTCACCGGCCGCAACGCGGCCGGTCGCGTGTGGAAGACCGGCTTCGGCGGTCTCGACCCCGCCATCGGCGGCGGCATGCGCGCCGGCTCGCTGGTGCTGCTCGCAGGACCGCAGGGCATGGGCAAGTCGACGTTCGCGCTGCAGATCGCCCGCAACAACGCCGCGACCGGACGACCGGTCCTCTACTTCTCCTACGAGCACGACGCCGAGGACATCAGCCAGAAGCTGCTCTCCCTCGAGGCCGGCGAGCTCGACGAGTCCGACCAGGTCCGGGTCAACAACATCCGCTCCATCTTCGACGACCTCTGGGTCAGCTCGCTGGAGCGCCGCCTGGAGTCGGTGCCCGCGGGCGTCGAGGCGCTGACCCGGATGGAGCGCTACGCCGAGCTGCTCTTCGTCCACCGCTCGACCGGCACCCGCACCGACCTGGCCGCCATCGAGGCGACGATCGCCTCCGTGCGCGAGGCCACCGGGAGCACGCCGCTGGTGGTGGTCGACTACCTGCAGAAGGTGAAGACCCAGCACATCGACGACGAGGCCCGCTCCACCGAGGTCGTCGAGGGCCTCAAGGACCTCGCCATCGACATCGGCGCACCCATCCTCGCCATCGCCGCCGCGGACAAGTCCGCGCTGCGCTCGGGCACCCGCATGCGCGCCTCGGACCTGCGCGGGTCCAGCGCGCTGGCCTACGAGGCCGACGTGGTGATGGTGCTGGCCAACAAGTTCGACATCGTCGCGCGCCACCACCTGACCTACGACCTCAACAACGCCGAGCGGTTCAAGGAGTGGGCGGTCCTGACGCTGGAGAAGAACCGCTTCGGCCGCGACGGCGTCGTGCTGCAGTTCCGCACCCGCTTCGACCAGGGCCGCTACGAGACCGACGGCACGGAGGTCAAGGAGCAGCTCATCGACGACCGCGTCTTCCGGGAGTGACCCGGCCTGCTCAGGCAGCGCCGCCGAACATGTCCTCGGTGACCTCGTCGGCCGGGGGCGCCTCGATCTCGACGTCGGTGCCGAAGTCGGAGTAGGTCCCCTCGCTGGTGGACGAGCTGGGCTTGCCACCGCCGACCGCCGGGACCTCGATGGTCTGGGAGAACTTGCGCGGCAGGTCGTCGGCGTCGACCCACATCTCCGTGACGAGCTCCTTGGGCATCAGGTCGGCCATCGCCTTCGGGAAGTCCATGGCCGCGAGGTACTGGGCCGGGTCGAGGGTGATCCGGTAGTGGTTGGTCGCCACCCCGTCGACGTCCTCGGCCCCGACGAGCTCGAGCTTCTTCGGCGTCTCGAGGGCCTGGAACATGACCTCGGGGTCGGCGGCCTTGCCGATCATCCCGAACAGCGAGTTGGGGTCGCTCAGGTCGATCTTGAGCCACTTCTCGCCCGTGCCGAGGTCGGCGGACTTCAGGTACATCATCTTGTCGACGAGGATGATCTCCATCGCCTGGGCACCCTCGCTGGAGGCCTTCATCTCGATGCCGTCGTCGCCGAAGCTGGCCTGGCCGGTCATCTCCTGGGTCTGCCCGGCGGCACCCGTCGTGGTGGTGAAGTCGAAGGTCTCCGCCTCGCGCATGGCCGCCATGACCGCGGGGTAGAACTCCTCGGCCGAGAGCTCGGCCGGGGCGGCGTCGGCCGCCTCGCTCGCGTCGTCGCCGGCGTCCTGGCCCTCGTCGTCGGAGGCGGTGTCGTCGGAGGAGGTGTCGTCGGCCGAGGTGTCGGTGGCCGAGCTCGAGCCGTCCGAGGAGGAGTCACCGCTGCACGCGGTGAAGCCGGTGCCCAGCGTCACCACCAGGGCGGCGGTGCCGAGACGTCGGGCGAGGGGCGTGAGGCGCATGGGTGTGGCTCCTAGGGCGTACGAGGCTGCGTACCAGCCTTCCTACCCGATGCTTCCACACCGAGACGACGCGCCCGCAAATGCAGCACGGCCCGGCCACCCACGCAGGGTGACCGGGCCGTACGACGACCGGGGGTCAGGCCTGGACGGCCTCGTCCTCGGACGCGACGTTCTTGGTGCGGTTCGGGTCGACCTGGATGCCGGGGCCCATCGTCGTGGAGACGGTGACCTTCTTGATGTAGCGGCCCTTGGAGCTGGCCGGCTTGAGACGCAGCACCTCCTCGAGGGCGGCGGCGTAGTTCTCCGCGAGCTGGGTCTCGGAGAAGGAGGCCTTGCCGATGATGAAGTGCAGGTTCGAGTGGCGGTCGACGCGGAACTCGATCTTGCCGCCCTTGATGTCCGTGACGGCCTTGGCCACGTCGGGGGTCACCGTGCCGGTCTTCGGGTTCGGCATGAGCGAGCGGGGGCCGAGGACGCGACCGAGGCGGCCGACCTTGCCCATCATGTCGGGCGTCGCGACGACGGCGTCGAAGTCGAGCCAGCCGCCGGCGACCTTCTCGATCAGCTCGTCGCCACCGACGAACTCGGCGCCGGCCTCACGGGCGGCGTCGGCCTTCTCGGCGTTCGCGAACACCAGGACGCGAGCGGTCTTGCCGGTGCCGTGCGGGAGGTTCACGGTGCCGCGGACCATCTGGTCGGCCTTGCGCGGGTCGACGCCCAGGCGCATGACGACGTCGAGGGTCTCGTCGAACTTCTTCTTGGAGCCGCCCTTGGCGATCTTGATGGCGGCAAGCGGGGCGTAGAGCTCGTCCTGGTCGAACGCCTCAGCGGCCGCGCGGTAGGTCTTGCTGCGCTGCATTGTCTTCTCGTTTCTGTGGTGCGAAGGATGTGGTCAGCGGGCCAGCGCGGCCCTCCCACGGGGTCAGTCGGTCGTGACGCCCATCGAGCGGGCGGTGCCCTCCACGATCTTCATCGCGGCGTCGAGGTCGTTGGCGTTGAGGTCGGGCAGCTTGGTGGTCGCGATCTCGCGGATCTGGTCCTTGGTCAGCTTGCCGACCTTGTCCTTGTGCGGGACGCCCGAGCCCTTGGCCAGGCCGGCGGCCTTCTTGATCAGCTCGGCGGCCGGCGGGGTCTTGGTGATGAAGTCGAACGTGCGGTCCTCGTAGATGGTGATCTCGACGGGGATGACGTTGCCGCGCATGGACTCGGTCTGGGCGTTGTAGGCCTTGCAGAAGTCCATGATGTTCACGCCGTGCGGGCCCAGGGCCGTACCGACCGGCGGGGCCGGGGTCGCGGAGCCGGCCTGCAGCTGCACCTTGACGAGTGCGGCGATCTTCTTCTTGGGAGGCATTGCTCTTCTTTCTCTCATGTGGTCATGACGAGGGACGGTGCCCCCTGCCACGGGTTGTCGCTACTGCAGTGTCCGCCTCACCGGCGGACGGGGTGAAATCCTCAGACCCGCTGGATCTGGCTGAAGGACAGCTCGACCGGGGTCTCGCGGCCGAAGATCTCGACGAGCGCCTTGACGCGCTGCGACTCGGCGTTGATCTCGGTGATCGTCGCGTGGAGCGTGGCGAAGGGGCCGTCGACGACCATGACGGAGTCGGAGACGTCGAAGTCGGCGACCTCGACCGGCTTGCGCGGCGTGGTGGAGGAGCCCTTCTCGCCCGAGGCGGCGGCCTCGGCCTCGGCCACGGCCACGACGGCCGGGGCGAGCATGTCCTCGACCTCGCTCATGCTCAGCGGCACGGGCTGGTGGCTGTGGCCCACGAAGCCGGTGACCGACGGCGTGTGGCGCACGGCGGACCAGGACTCGTCGGTGAGGTCCATGCGGACCAGGACGTAGCCGGGCAGGACAGTGCGGGTGACCATCTTGCGCTGGCCGTTCTTGATCTCCGCGACCTCCTCGGTGGGGACCACGATCTCGTGGATGTAGTCCTCCATGTTCAAGGAGATGATGCGGTTCTCGAGGTTGTGCTTGACCCGCTTCTCCATGCCGGAGTAGGTGTGCACGACGAACCAGTCGCCGGGCTTGGCCCACAGCTCGCGGCGGAACGCCTCGAGCGGGTCGTCCTCGGTCTCCTCGGCGGCGTCCGCCTCGGTGCCGGCCTCGTCGGAGGCGGCCTCGTCGGCCTGCTCGTCCTCGATGTCGACCTCGTCGGACGGGGCCTGGTCGGCCTGCTCGTCCTCGTCCTCGACGGACTCCTCGGTCTCGACGCCGGCCTGCTCGTCGTCCTCGACCTCCACGGCGGCGTCGTCGACGTCGTCCGCGGTCAGCTCGTCGAGGTCCTCGACCTGGTCGTCGACCTGGTCCACGTCATTGCTGTCCGACACGTCTCACTCCGTAATGGTTGCTGGGGGGCGGGGAACCACTGCCCCGGTCGTCACTGGGTGTTGCTGCCGGTGAACAGCTCGAAGACCAGCTTTCCGAAAGCCAGGTCGAGCACCGAGACCAGTGCCATCACCACGGTGACGAAGACCAGCACGACGAAGAAGTAGGTGATCAGCTGCTGCTGCGTGGGCCAGACGACCTTGCGCAGCTCGGCGATGACCTGACGCAGGAACGTGGCCGGGCCGGTGCGACCACGGTCATCGCCGCGCGAGTCGCGTCGCGCGTCCTGAACCGCGTTGCCGTCGGCCACGTCTTCCACCTTCTCGTCGGTTGCTGTGCAGTGTTTCCTCGCAGGGCACGAGGGACTTGAACCCCCAACCTTCGGTTTTGGAGACCGATGCTCTGCCAGTTGAGCTAGTGCCCTCCGGTGGTCGGACCCCACGCGTCCTCGGGCAGGCCGAAGCATGTGGGGAAACCACCAATCGGGAAGCATACGGGGCCGGACCAGCCGAGTCGAACCGAGCCCCTCCGGCCCCTCCCCCTACGATGCCCGCATGGTGGGTGCGGACGTGGACGGCACGCGTCGGCGTGAGGTGTCGGCCCTGCCGAAGGCGCACCTGCACCTGCACTTCACCGGCTCGATGCGTCACGCCACCCTGCTCGAGCTCGCCGAGCGCGACCGGATCGCGCTGCCCGACTCGCTGGTCGAGGACTGGCCGCCGCAGCTCAGCGCGGCCGACGAGAAGGGCTGGTTCCGGTTCCAGCGGCTCTACGACGTGGCCCGCTCGGTGCTGCGCACCCCCGAGGACGTGCGCCGGCTGGTGCTGGAGGCCGCGGAGGACGACGTGCGCGACGGCGGCCGCTGGCTGGAGATCCAGGTCGACCCCAGCGGGTACGCCGCCCGCTTCGGCGGCGTCACCGCGTTCACCGATCTCGTCCTCGACTGCGTCCGCGACGCCTCCGAGCGCACCGGCCTGGGCATGGCGGTCGTCGTGGCGGCCAACCGCACCCGCCACCCGCTCGACGCCCGCACGCTGGCCCGGCTCGCCGCGCAGTACGCCGGGCGCGGCGTCGTCGGGTTCGGGCTCTCCAACGACGAGCGGCGCGGCACCACCGCCGACTTCGAGGGTGCCTTCCGCATCGCCGAGCGCGCCGGGCTGCTGCTCGTCCCGCACGGCGGCGAGCTGCTCGGGCCCGACCACGTCCGCGCCTGCCTCGACCGGCTCGGCGCGCACCGGCTCGGGCACGGCGTACGGAGCGCGGAGGACCCCGAGCTGCTCGACCGGATCGTCGAGCGCGGCGTCGCCCTCGAGGTGTGCCCGGTCTCCAACGTCGCCCTCGGCGTCTACTCCGACCTCACCTCGGTGCCGCTCCCCCAGCTGCTGGCGGCCGGGGCCACCGTCGCGCTCGGCGCCGACGACCCGTTGCTGTTCGGCTCGCGGCTCGGCGGGCAGTACGCCACCATGCGCGCCGCGCACGACCTCGACGACGCGACCCTGGCCCGGCTGGCGCTGATGTCCTTCGAGGCCTCCCGCGCTCCGCAGGACGTCGTCGACGCCGCCCGCCGCGACATCGCGTCCTGGCTGGCCTGACCTCCGGGGGCTTCCCTCCGCCCGGCATCTGAGGACGTGGTGCAGCCGGCAGGGCCCTTCCGGGCTGCAGGGCGTCCTCAGATGCCGGTGGTCCCCAGACTGCGGGCGTCCCCAGACGGCGTCAGAGGGAGCAGCCGACGGTCACCGGCTCGTTGACCAGCGTGACGCCGAAGCGCTCGCGCACGCCGTCGCGGACCTCGCGGGCGAGGGTGAGCAGCTCGTCGGTGGTGGCGCCGCCACGGTTGGTCAGCGCGAGCGTGTGCTTCGACGACAGCCCCACCCGGTCGCCGGCGGCGGTGCTGGTGTGGCCCCGCGTGAAGCCGGCGCGCTCGATGAGCCAGGCGGCGCTGGACTTCACCGTGCCGTCGGGCTGCTCCCACCGGGGGGCGTCGTCCGGGAGGGCGTCGGCCTGCTCCGGGGTCAGGAACGGGTTGGTGAAGAACGAGCCGGCCGACCAGGTGTCGTGGTCGTCGGGGTCGAGGACCATGCCCTTGCCGCGGCGCAGCCCGAGCACGGCGGCCCGGACGTCGGCGGCCGGCGCGCGCTGCCCCTCGGCGACGCCGAGCACGCGGGCGAGCTCGGCGTACTGCACCGGCGACGCCAGCGACGCCTGGCGGAACTGGAAGGTGACGTCGAGGACGACGTGGCGGCCGGGCTCGGCCTTGAACCGGCTGGAGCGGTAGCCGAAGCGGCACTCGGACGCGGCGAAGGAGCGCACGCCGCCCAGCGTGCGGTCCCAGACCCGCACGCGGGCGATGGTCTGCGCGACGTCCTGGCCGTAGGCGCCGACGTTCTGGATCGGGGTCGCCCCGACGGAGCCCGGGATGCCCGACAGCGCCTCGATGCCGATCCAGCCCCGGTCGACGGCCTGCGCGACCAGGCCGTCCCAGGACTCGCCCGCGGCCACCGTGACGGTGGCCCCGGAGCAGGAGGGGTCGCCCGAGTCGTCGACGTCGGCGCGGACGCCCGTGGTCGCGACCTCCACGACCCGGCCCGCGAAGCCCTCGTCGGCGACGACGAGGTTCGACCCGCCGCCCAGCACCAGCACCGGCGTGCCCGCCGCGTCGGCCTCCGCCACGGCCGCGACCAGCTCGTCCTCGGTGGTGGCCCGGACCCACTCGCGACCGGGGCCGCCGAGACGGAGCGTCGTGTGGTCGCGCAGCTCGGGCACGGGACCGGCGACGGGGTCAGGCACGCACGACCGCCTTCGGCATGCCGAGGACCTTCTGGCCGTCGCAGGTGACCTCGAGCGCGAGGGTGGCGAGCCCGTCGGCGACCGACTTCACGCTGCCGGCCACCCGCACCTCGGCGCCGCCGTCGGCGGGCACCACGACCGGGCTGGTGAACTTCGAGCCGAGCTCGAGGACCTCGGCGCCGTCGGTCCACTCCGCCACGGCCCGGCCGACGAGCGCCAGCGTGTACATGCCGTGCGCGATCACGCCGGGCAGGCCGACGCTGCGCGCGACCTCCTCGTCCTGGTGGATCGGGTTGTGGTCGCCGCTGGCGGCGGCGTAGGCCACGAGGTCGGCGCGGGTGACGGTGAAGACCTTCTCGGCGAGCTGGTCCCCGGCGGCGAGCACGGCGCTCATGCGGCACCTCCGTGGACGAGGGTGGCCTTGCCGGTGCAGACCACGGCGCCGGAGACGTCGGTGATCTCGGAGGCGGTCGCGATGATGTCGGCGCCGCCGATCTGGCGCAGCCCGGTGACGGTCAGCGTGGCGCTGAGCTCGTCGCCGACCGCGATCGGGCGGACGTAGGCGAAGCGCTGCTCGCCGTGCACGATGCGGTGCAGGTCGATCTGCTCGGCGGACAGGAACGCCTGCATCGCCTCGAAGGCCAGCACGATCGGGAAGGTCGGCGCGACGACGCCCTGCTCCCCTCCCGGGTGGCCGACGGCCGCGGCGAAGTCCGCGACGCGCTCGGCGGTGACGGTCAGGGACGCGGGCGCGGGGAACGCGCGCCCGACCAGGGTGGGGTCGACGGGCATGGCTCGAGCCTAGGACACCGTCGCCGGCGCGCCGGACCGGCGGACCCCGGTACGCACAGCGACCCGCCCGAGAGCCTCGGGCGGGTCGCTGGTGACGAAGAGCGTCAGCGGGTCTCGCGGTGGATCGTGTGGCGACGGTCGCGCGGGCAGAACTTCTTGAGCTCGATCCGGTCGGGGTCGTTGCGCCGGTTCTTCTTGGTGATGTAGTTGCGCTCCTTGCACTCGGTGCACGCGAGCGTGATCTTGGGGCGAACGTCAGAAGACTTGCTGGCCATGGGAGATCCTCGGGTTTGCGGGTGGTGCGGTGTCGGACTGGTGGTAGCGGGGGCGGGACTCGAACCCGCGACACCACGATTATGAGCCGTGTGCTCTAACCACCTGAGCTACCCCGCCGCGGGAGCCGGACGATCCCGGAGGACTGACCGACCCAGAGCCCCTTTACGGAATCGAACCGTAGACCTTCTCCTTACCATGGAGACGCTCTGCCGACTGAGCTAAAGGGGCAACGACGGAGAACGATACACACGCCCCGACGGGAAGCGAAATCGGGTCTGAGAACCCCGTCAGGACGCCTGGATCCGGGGCCATCCGACGGCCTCCTCGAGCTCGAGGGCGAGGCCCAGGAGGCGTGCCTCGCGACCCGCCCCGGCGCCCAGCATCATGCCCTGCGGGAGCCCCGCGGCGGTGGTCGCGAGGGGCAGGGAGACGGCCGGCTCGCCGGTCGCGTTCTGCAGCGGCGTGAACGCCACCCAGTCCATCAGCCGGCCCATCACCTCGTCGTAGTCCTGGTCGGGGCGCAGGTGGCCGACCAGCGGCGTCTCGGTGGCGAGCGTGGGCGTCAGGGTGACGTCGTACGACGCCCGGTGGCGCGCCGCGATGCGCGTCGAGGCGCGCAGCACCGCGATCGAGAACGGCTGCTTGTGGAGGTTGCGCGCGGCGTGGCGCGCGAGGCCGAGGGTGAGGTTGTCCAGCCTGCCCGCGTCCCACGTGGGCCCGAAGTCCTTCTGCCCGCGCCGGACGATGACCAGGGCGAGCATCGACCAGAACCGCACGAAGTGGTCGGGGAAGCTCGCGGGCACCGGGTTGTCGATCTCCTCGACCTGGTGGCCCAGCTGCTCGAGCAGCGACGCCGTGCGGAGGGTGAGCTCGCGCACCTCCGGGCTGCACTCGCGACCGATGCCGGTGGTGACCACGCCGATGCGCAGCCGCGCCCTGCTGGGCCGCGTGACGTCGCCGACGGGCGCGAGCAGGGGGTTGCGCCAGACCTTCTCGGCCTCGCGGTAGAACGCCGCGGTGTCGCGCACGCTGCGGGTCAGCACGCCGTCGGAGACGATCCGCACGGGCATGTCGCGCATCATCTTGTCCTGTGCGAGCCGGCCCCGGGTGGGCTTGAGCCCGACCAGGCCGTTGACGGCCGCAGGGATCCGGATCGAGCCGCCGCCGTCGTTGGCGTGGGCGATCGGGACCGCTCCCGCCGCGACCAGGGCGGCGGAGCCGGCCGAGGACGCGCCGGCGTAGTGGTCGGTGCTCCACGGCGAGCGCACCGGCCCGAGCCGCACGTGGTCGGCGGCGCCGGAGAAGCCGAACTCCGAGAGCTGGGTCTTGCCGAGCGGGACCAGGCCCGTCGCGAGGTACATCCGGGCGAAGTCGCCGTCGGTGGGCGCCGGCCGCGCGGTGAAGGCGTCGGTGCCGTGCTGGGTCGGCATCCCGGCCACGTCGCAGTTGTCCTTGACGAACGTCGGCACCCCGGCGAACCAGCCGCCGCGCGGGTGGCGGGCCTCGGCGCGCGCCCGGTCGTAGGCCGCGTGGGCGACGGCGCCGAGCTCGGCGTCGACCTGCTCGGTCCGCGCGATGGCCGCCTCGACCACCTCCGGGACCGACACCTGCCCGGACCGCATCGCCGCCACCAGCCCCGTCGCGTCGAGGTCGGAGAGGGCGTCGTCGGTGGAGAAGGCGTGCACGCGCGTCATGGCGCGAGGCTAGTGCGCCGAGCCGCGCCGGTGACACCCCTCCAGGTGGTCGTCGACGAGCCCGACGGCCTCCATCAGGGCGTACATGGTCGTCGGGCCCACGTGGGCGAACCCGGCCTTCTTCAGCGCCCTGGCCAGCGCCACGGACTCGGGCGAGGTGGTCGGCACGTCGGCGGTCGTGCGCGGCGCCGGGCCGGGCTCAGGCGCGTGGCTCCAGAGCAGCTCCTCGAGACCGCCGTGCTCGCGCAGCGCGACCGTCGCGCGGGCGTTGGTGATGGCGGCCTCGACCTTGCGCAGGTTGCGCACGATGCCGGCGTCGGCCATCAGCCGGGCGACGTCGTCGGGGCCGTAGTGCGGCGACGACGTCGGCGTCGAAGCCGGCGAACGCCGCGCGGAACGCCGGGCGCTTGTCGAGGATCGTGCGCCAGGAGAGCCCGGACTGGAAGGCCTCGAGGGTGAGCCGCTCGAGGTGCGCCGACTCCCCGGAGACCCGCAGGCCCCACTCGGTGTCGTGGTAGGCGCGGTTGACCGGGTCACCCGTGCTCCACGGGCAGCGGGCGAGCCCGTCGTCGCCCACGACCGCCGGAGTGCCCCTGTCCACGGGACCATCCTCGCGCACGAGGGTCAGCGCCGCTCCTTGAGCCGCACGTTGGGCAGGACCGGGGCCGGGATCGGCTCCATCTCGATGTCGACGAGGCCGAAGCGACCGTCGGTGAGGCCGCCCTCGACCTGCTCCATCCACTCGCCGCGGTGGCCGGCGACCTCCTCGTGGGAGCGGCCGATGAAGTTCCACCACATCACGATCGCCTCGCCGAAGGGCGGGCCGCCGATCAGCAGCAGCCGGGCCTCCTCGTGGGCGGTGACCGTCAGGGTGCGCGCGCCGGCCGGGACGTAGGCGAGGTCGCTGGGCTTGAGCTCGGTGCCCTCGACCTCGATCATCCCGACGTCGAGCAGGACGCCGTGCTCGAAGCCCTCATCGACCTCGACCTCGAGGGTGCGCCCGGGTGCGAGCATGAGCTCGGCCCCGAGGAGCGGGGTGTGGGTGGGCACCGGGGAGCTCGCGCCGAGCACCTCGCCGAGGAACACCCGGGCCTCCCAGCCCGGACCGCGCACGGGCGCCGGGGCGAAGTGGTGGAAGGCCGGGTCGGTGTCCCGGCTGGCCGCGGGCAGTGCCACCCAGAGCTGGGCACCGTGCAGGACGCGGGTGGCGTCGGTGGAGACCTCGGTGTGGCTGATCCCGTGGCCCGAGGTCATCAGGTTGAGCTCACCCGGGCGCACTGTGGCGTGGTTGCCGGCGGAGTCGCGGTGCTCGATCTCGCCCTCGAAGAGCCAGCTGACCGTCTGCAGGCCGGTGTGCGGGTGCGGGGCGACGACCATGCCGCCGGTCTGCTCGACCTCGTCCGGGCCGTAGTGGTCCACGAAGCACCAGGCCCCGATGAGCGAGCGGTGCCGCTGCGGGAGGGTGCGGCGCACGCGCATGGCGCGCGGACCCCCCAGCGGGACCTCGCGCGAGGTGAGCACCTCGATCTGTGCCGTCATCGACGACCACGGTACCTGCGTGCGGTGACACGTGCGCGGGAGTCCGGAGGACCTCCGACCAAAGTCGGAGGTCCTCGCGGGACTCGGGCGGCTCGGACGAGCCAGGTCAGCTCAGGTGGTGCGGGTGGTCGTCGCGGAGCGAGCCGGAGCCCTGGTCCGACGAGCCGTGCGCGGGGCCCGACCCCTGGCCCGCCTCGCCGGGGCGATCGAGACGGACCACGATGGACTTGTAGACCGGCTGGTTGCTGTTCTCCGCGGTGGAGTCCAGTGGGACGAGCACGTTGGCCTCGGGGTAGTAGGCGGCCACACACCCGCGCGGCTGGTCGTAGGTGACGATCCGGAAGGACTGCGCCACCCTCTCGACACCGTCGTGCCACTCGCTGACCAGGTCGACGACGTCGCCCTCGGCGTAGCCGAGGTCTCGCAGGTCGTCGGGGTTCACGAACACGACCCGCCGGCCGCCCTTGACCCCGCGGTAGCGGTCGTCGAGGCCGTAGATCGTGGTGTTGAACTGGTCGTGCGAGCGCATCGTCTGCAGCAGGAAGCGGCCCATCGGGACCTCGAGCACCTCGAGGGGGGTCGAGGTGATGACGGCCTTGCCGCTCGGCGTCTCGAAGACCCGGTTGTCGCGCGGCGGGTGCGGCAGCACGAAGCCGCCCGGCTGGTGGACCTTCTCGTCGTACGACGCACAGCCGGGGACGACGCGGGCGATCCGGCGACGGATCTCGGTGTAGTCGTCGCGGAACGCCGCCCACGGCACCGGCGAGTCCTCGCCGAGGGTGGCCAGCGCCAGGGAGCAGACGATGTCGACCTCGGAGCGCAGGTGCTCGGACGCGGGCTCGAGGGGCCCGTGCGAGGAGTGCACGGCGGACATGGAGTCCTCGACGGTCACCCGCTGCACCCGGCCCCCGGTGAGGTCCTTCTCGCTGCGGCCCAGGACGGGCAGGATGAGCGCCTCGGCGCCGTGGACGACGTGCGAGCGGTTCAGCTTGGTGGAGACGTGCACGGTCAGGGCCGCCTTGCGCATCGCTGCCTCGGTGGCCTCCGTGTCGGGGGCGGCGCCGACGAAGTTGCCGCCGAGCCCCATGAAGACCTTGACCTTGCCGTCGCGCAGCGCCTGGATGGAGCCGACGGTGTCCAGGCCGTGCTCGCGGGGCGGCTCGAAGCCGAACTCGTCGCGGATCGCGTCGATGAAGTGGTCGGGCACGCGCTCCCAGATGCCCATCGTGCGGTCGCCCTGGACGTTGGAGTGGCCACGCACCGGGCACACACCTGCGCCGGGCTTGCCGATGTCGCCCCGCAGCAGGGCGACGTTGACGATCTCCTTGATGGTGCCGACCGCGTTGTGGTGCTGGGTGATGCCCATCGCCCAGCAGGTGATGGTGGCGGGCGAGTCGGCGATCATCCGCGCCGCCTCGGTGATCTGCTCGCGGGTCAGGCCCGTGGAGGCCTCGACCTTCGACCAGTCCAGGTCGGCGACGTGGGCGACGTAGTCCTCGAAGCCGGTCGTGTACTCCTCGAGGAAGTCGTGGTCGACGGCGTCCCACTCGACCAGCAGGGAACCGACGGCCTGGAAGAAGGCGAGGTCGCCGTTGAGCCGGATCGGGAGGTGCAGGTCGGCCACCGGGGTGCCGACGGTGAGGCCCTTGGCCTTCTGCGGGTTCTTGAAGCGGACCAGCCCGGCCTCCTGCAGCGGGTTGATCGAGATGATCTTCGCGCCGCGCGACTTCGCCTCCTCCAGCGCAGACAGCATGCGCGGGTGGTTGGTGCCCGGGTTCTGCCCGACGACCAGCAGGAGCTTGGCCTGGTGGATGTCCTCGAGGCTGACCGATCCCTTGCCGATGCCGATCGTGTCCACGAGCGCGGACCCGGAGGACTCGTGGCACATGTTGGAGCAGTCGGGGAGGTTGTTGGTCCCGAACGCACGCACGAAGAGCTGGTAGACGAACGCAGCCTCGTTGGAGGTCTTGCCCGACGTGTAGAAAGTCGCCTGGTCGGGGCTGTCGAGGCGCTGCAGGTGGCCCGCCATCGTGGCGAAGGCATCGTCCCAGGTGATCGGCTCGTAGTGGGTCGCACCGGGGCGCAGCACCATCGGCTCGGTGATGCGGCCCTGCTTGCCGAGCCAGAACTCGGTCCGCTCGGCGAGGTCGGCCACCGAGTGGGTGGCGAAGAACTCGCGGTCGAGACGCTGCTTGGTGCTCTCCTCGGCCACGGCCTTGGCGCCGTTCTCGCAGAACTCGGCGACGTGTCGGTGCCCCGGCGCGGGGTCCGGCCACGCACATCCCTGGCAGTCGAACCCGTCGACCTGGTTGAGCTTGGTCAGGCTCGAGGCGGTGCGGCGCACGCCCATCTGGCCGAGCGCGCGCCTCATCGCGACGGCGACGGCCGTGGCGCCGGCCGCGGCGTGGGCCGAGGAGTCGACCTCGACCTCGTCCTCGTCGATGTCGTGGGTGGGCACCTGGCGGGCCTCGTTGCGGAGCCGGGCAGGAACGTCTCGGAGCTGGGAGCGGAGCGTCACCCTGTCCATAGTGCCTCACGGTGTGATGCGTGCAACCACCCGGAATAGTGGTCCCGCACCCGACGTTGGCGCCGGGCATGCCTTCGTTGTTCGAACCCCTCGACCTCGGTGCGGTGACCCTCCCCCACCGCGTTCTCATGGCGCCCCTCACCCGGATGCGTGCCACGCCGCCGGGAGACGTGCCCAACGACCTGATGCGCGACTACTACGTCCAGCGCGCCAGCGCCGGGTTGCTGATCTCGGAGGGCACGCAGATCAGCCCCGAGGGCAAGGGCTACATGGACACCCCCGGCATCCACAGCGACGAGCAGGTCGCCGGGTGGCGCAGGATCACCGACGCCGTCCACGAGGCCGGCGGGCTGGTCGCCGCCCAGCTGTGGCACACCGGTCGCGTCTCCCACGAGTCGCTGCACGACGGCCGCCCGACCGTCTCGGCGAGCGCCCTCCCCTACCGCAACCGCACCACCGTGCGGGGCGAGGACGGCCGGCCCACCCGCGTCGCCTGCCCCACGCCGCGCGCCCTCGCGCTCGACGAGCTCCCCCGGGTCGTCGACGACTACCGCCGCGCCGCCGTCAACGCCCGCGACGCCGGCTTCGACCTCGTCGAGATCCACGGCGCGCACGGCTACCTGCTGCACCAGTTCCTCGCCGCCGACGCCAACCAGCGCGACGACGAGTACGGCGGCTCGCTGCCGCACCGCGCCCGGCTGATGCTCGAGGTCGTCGACGCCGTCGTCGACGCCTGGTCCGCGGACCGCGTCGGCATCCGGATCTCCCCCATCGGCTCCTTCAACGGCACCGAGGACCCCGAGGGGGTCGAGGCGGGCCTGTTCCTCGCCGGCGAGCTCGGTCGGCGCGACCTGGCCTTCCTGCACCTCTCCGAGCCCGACTGGGCCGGCGGCCCCGAGCTGGACGACGACTACCGCCGGGCGCTGCGCGCGGCCCACCCGGGCCCGATCGTGGGTGCCGGCGGCTACGACCGCGCCAAGGCCGAGCGTCTCCTCGACGCCGGTCTCATCGACGCCGCGGCCTTCGGTCGCACGTTCATCGCCAACCCGGACCTCCCGCGCCGCCTGGCCGAGGACCTGCCGCTCAACCCGCAGCGGCCGGAGTCGTTCTACGGCGGCGACGCCGAGGGCTACACCGACTACCCCGAGCACGGCGCGGCCTGATCCGGCCCCCTGGCGTGTCCCGCCCCACACCGGAGGTAATCGGTTCGTGCCGGTGGGGGGCGGGCACCTAGGGTCGTCCTCGACATGCAGGACTATCCCCCCCGGGTCGCGACGTTCTTCACCGGCACCGACGACGCGCCCAGCCCGGACCCCGACACCCGGTCGCCCGCAGCCTTCCTCCGATGGGTGCTGGGCCAGCAGAAGACGCTGATCGCGCTCTCCTCGCTGTGCTACGCCCTGTGGTTCCTGCCGATGACGCTCGGGCCGTGGATCTTCGGCCGCGCCGTCGACCAGGGCATCGTGGGCGGCTCCACGCCGGCCCTCGTCGGCTGGGCCGCGCTGCTGCTCCTCGTCGTGCTGATCGGCGCGGTCTTCGGCATCGTCTCGCACACCCTCGTGGTCCGCAGCTGGCTGGTCAGCCTCTACGGCACGCTCGAGATGGTCACCCGCAAGGTCGCGCAGATGGGCCACGTCCTGCCCCGTCGCTCCCCCACCGGCGAGGTGCTGAGCGTCGCGTCGAGCGACTCCGACGAGTTCGGCGCGCTGACCGAGATCGTCGCGCGCTCGCTGGGCCAGCTCGCCTCCTACCTCACGGTGGCGACCATCGTGCTGACGATGTCGTGGCAGCTCGGCGTGCTCACGCTGGTCGCGGCCCCGGTGCTGGTCGGCGCGGCGCTGCCGCTGCTGCGCCCCCTCCACCGTCGTCAGCAGGTCGAGCGCTCGCGCACCTCCGACCTCACCTCGCTGGCCACCGACATCGTGGCCGGGCTGCGCATCCTGCGCGGGATCGGCGGCGAGCAGACCTTCGGCGCCAACTACGACCGACAGTCGCAGTCGGCCAAGCAGGCCGGAGTCGCTGCCGGGATCTGGCAGTCGGTGGTCGAGGCCGTCGGCGTGCTGCTGTCGGGGATCTTCCTCGTCGCCCTGGTCTGGCTCGGCACCCGCGAGGTCGAGTCGGGCGAGCTCACCGTCGGCGAGCTCATCACCTTCCTCGGCTACGGCCTGTTCATGGTCGGCCCGATCCGCACCTTCTTCGAGCTCGCCCAGAAGAGCACCCGCTCGCTGGTGAGCGCCCGCAAGGCGGTCGCGATCCTCGAGCAGCGCCCGCCGTGGCGTGACGCCGAGACGCCGGTCGTGCTCGACGGCACCTCGACCCTGCACGACCACGCGAGCGGGCTCGCCGTGCCCCCGGGTCTGCTGACCGTGGTGGTCAGCGCCGTGCCGGAGCAGAGCTCGGCGCTCGCCGACCGTCTCGGGCGCTACCTCCCCGCCGACACCGACCCGGTCGCTGCCGACGACGAGGACGGCCTCAAGGGCCGTGCCGCCCGCCGGGCGCGTGCCGCGCGCGCCGAGGAGCGCGCCCGCATCGCCGCGCTCGACGAGGAGCGCGCCGGGCGCGAGTGGGGCGTCACGCTGGGCGGGATCGACCTGTCACGGGCCGCCCTGACCGACGTACGCCGCCAGGTGCTGGTCAGCGACACCACCAGCCAGCTCTTCGCCGGTACGCTCCAGGACGCCGTCGACCCGCACGGCCGGCTCAGCCGCGAGCAGGCCGAGCGCGCCCTGCGCGTGGCCAGCGCCGAGGACGTCTACGACGCGCTCCCCGAGGGCTGGCAGGGTCAGCTCGACGAGCGCGGCCGCGGCCTGTCCGGCGGCCAGCGCCAGCGCGTCGTGCTGGCCCGGGCGATCGCCGCCGACCCGCCGGTGCTCGTCCTGGTCGAGCCGACCTCGGCCGTCGACGCGCACACCGAGGCGCGGATCGCCGAGCGGGTCGAGCAGACCCGGCGGGGCCGCACGACCGTCGTCGCCACCGTGTCCCCGCTCTGGCTCCACCACGCCGACCACGTCGTGCTGCTGCACGACGGCACGGTCGTGGCCGAGGGGCGCCACGCCGACCTGCTCGCCGGCGACGACGACTACCGCCGCGTGGTCGCCCGCGCGCTCGACGACCAGCTCGACGACCAGCTCGACGACCAGCTCGACGACCAGCTCGACGACCAGCGGCGAACCGGTGAGCACCGACCTGCTGGCGACGTCCGCCGAGACCTGGCGCGACCACACCGCCGACGAGCCGGTGATCCCCGACGCGCTGCGACCCCGGCCGGGCGGCTCGCTCCGCGACCGCAACCGCGCGCTGTGGCAGCGCCACGACCTGCGGCGCCAGCGTGCCGAGGACGTCTACTCCGCCTCGCGCAACCCGGTCCGCGGCTGGCCCGTGTCGGGCAACCGCGCGGTCCTCACCTTCTTCACCGACCTGGTCCGACGCCGCAAGGGCACGTTCACCCTCCTGGTCGTGCTCAACGCGCTCGCCGCCGGCTCGGCGCTCGTCGTGCCGCGGCTGCTCGGCGACCTGGTCAACCGGGTCGAGCAGGGCTCGGTCGTCGAGGGGCTCGACGCCCTGGCCCTCACCGTGGTGGGCGTCGTCGTGCTCCAGTCGCTGTTCACCTTCGGCGCCCAGCGCACCTCCACCCACTTCGGCCAGGACCTGCTGGCCTCGGCCCGCGAGTACGTCGTCGGCACGATCCTGCGGCTGCCGGTCGGTCGCGTCGAGGGCGCCAGCACCGGCGACCTGGTCACCCGCGTGACCCGCGACGTCGGCACCATGGCCCGCTCCGTGCAGTGGGGCGTGCCGCGCCTGCTCATCTCGCTGATGACCGTCGTGCTCTCGGTCGTCGCGATGCTGCTCAACTCGGTGGTGCTGGCGGTGCCGGCGCTGGTGGTCTTCGCGCTGTGCACGCCGGCGGTCCGCACCTACCTGCGGCGCGCGCCCAAGGCGTACATCACCGAGGGGGCGACGTACTCCCGGATCAACACCACCCTCACCGAGACCGTCGAGGGGGCGCGGACCGTCGAGGCGCTCGGCCTCTCCGCCGGGCGGGTGCGGGCCGGCAGCGACGACATCGAGGTCTCCGCGCAGGCCGAGCGCTACGGGATGACCCTGCGCAACGTGCTCTTCGCCGCCCTCAACGGCGCCTTCCAGGTGCCGCAGGTGGTCACCCTCGTCGTCGGCGCGTGGGGCTACAGCCGCGGCTGGGTCGACCTGGGCCAGATCACCGCCGCGATGCTCTACGTCGTCGCGCTCAGCGAGCCGCTCGACGCCGTCATCGGCGAGGTCGACCGCCTCCAGGTGGGCGCCGCCTCGACCAGCCGGCTGCTCGGCATCGCCGAGGTGCCGCCGGACCGCGAGCCCGGCGACCGCCTGCCCGCCGGCTCCGAGCTGGTGGCGGCGGACCTGCGGTTCGCCTACCGCGAGGGCCACGACGTGCTGCACGGCGTCGACCTGCACCTGCGCACCGGCGAGCGGCTCGCGGTCGTCGGTCCCAGCGGGTCGGGCAAGTCGACCCTCGGACGGCTGCTGTCGGGCATCAACCGCCCGCGCACCGGCTCGGCACGGGTGGGTGGCGTCGACCTGGTCGACCTGCCGCTGGAGGTGCTGCGCACCGAGGTGGCGCTGGTGACCCAGGAGCACCACGTCTTCATCGGCACGGTGCGCGACAACGTGGTCCTCGCGCGCGAGGACTCCTCCGACGACGACGTGCGCGCGGCGCTGCGCGCGGTCGGCGCGCTGGCCTGGGTCGAGCGCCTCCCCGAGGGTCTCGACACCACGATCGGCTCGGGGCGGCAGGCGCTGACGCCCGCGCAGGCCCAGCAGGTGGCGCTGGCGCGGCTGATCATCGCCGACCCGCACACCCTCGTGCTCGACGAGGCCACCTCGCTGATCGACCCGCGCACGGCCCGCACGCTCGAGGGCTCGATGAACAGCCTGCTCGAGGGACGCACGGTCGTCGCGATCGCGCACCGCCTCCACACCGCGCACGACGCCGACCGGATCGCGGTCGTCATCGACGGCCGGATCGCCGAGCTCGGCAGCCACGACGAGCTGATCGAGCTCGACGGGGAGTACGCCGCGCTCTGGCGCGCCTGGACCTCCTAGGCGACGACCTCGCCGAGCTCGCCGGTGCGGACCGCGTGCTGGTGCCAGCGCCAGCACAGCCAGCCGAGGACCACCCAGACCGCGGCCGTCACGGCGAAGCCGAGCACCGACCTCCCGGCGTAGGGCGCGACGAGCGCGGCGCCCACGGCGTTGAAGACCAGGGTCACGAAGGACGCGGCCGACATCATCGCCCCGCGGCGGGTGGGCACCAGGTCGAGCATCAGCAGCTGGATGTTGGGGTAGGCCAGCCCGTTGCCGAAGGCGATCAGCGAGACGCCCACGACCGCCCACGGGAGCACCTGGCCGGCCGGGGTCAGCGCGACGCCCACGCCGACGAGGGCGCCCACCGTGCTGACCGCGTAGCCGATCGAGACCAGGCGGCTGCTGGAGACCAGCCGGCCGTAGCGGCCGCTGCCGACCGACCCGACGACCATCGCGCCGATCATCGGCACGAAGAGCTTCCAGAAGTCGAGCTCGCCCTCGCCGAGCAGGTCGACGACGAAGATCGACGCACCGCCGATGTAGAGGAACTGCGCGCCGAACACGAACGTGCCGGCCCACGCCATCCGGTGGAACGCCGGCATCCGTGCGACCGCGGTGAGCCCGCCGACGATCTCGCCCACGCGCAACGGCGTGCGTCGCTCGCGCGGGTGGCTCTCGGGGAGCAGGGCGAGCGAGGCGGCGATGAGCACCAGTGCCGTCGCGGCCATGAACCAGAAGACGGTCTCCCAGGGGCCGACCTGCACGAGCAGCCCCCCGACGACCGGCGCGAGCGCCGGGGCGACCCCGAAGATCACCGCGACCTGGCTCATCATCCGCTGCGCCTCGGGGCCGTCGAAGAGGTCGCGGATGATCGTGCGGCTCACGATCGTCGAGCCGCCCGCGGCCAGGCCCTGCACCACCCGCCCGACGAGCAGCAGCTCCAGCGTCGGCGCGAACGCGCAGGCCACCGAGGCGACCGCGTACACGGCCAGGGAGCCCAGGATGACCGGGCGCCTGCCGACCGCGTCGGAGAGCGGACCGTGGAAGATGCTCATCGCGGCGAAGGCGAGCATGTAGACGGTGACCACGAGCTGGAGCTGCTCGGTGGACGCGTCGAGCTCGCGGCCCATCTCGGTGAACGCCGGGAACGGCGTGTCGATGCTGAACGGGCCGATCATCGACAGCATCGCCAGCACCAGCGGCACGCCGAGGGCGACCCGCAGCGATCGGGTCCGGGCGTCGGTGCGGGTCGGGGTGGTCGGTGCGGTCACCCGGTGAGGCTACGGTCCAGGTTGATCACGGCGCTGACCAGGCTCAGGTGGGTGAAGGCCTGGGGGAAGTTGCCGAGCTGCTCGCCGTTGAGCCCGACCTGCTCGGCGTACTGGCCGAGGTGGTTGGCGTAGGTGAACATCTTCTCCAGCGCGAGCCGGGCCTCCGCCGACCGGCCCGCCCGGGTGAGCGCCTCGACGTACCAGAACGAGCAGAGCGAGAACGTGCCCTCGGCGGCGCCGTCGGCGTCGACCCCGTCGTCGAAGTCCTCACCGTCGTAGCGCAGGACCAGGCTGTCGGTGACCAGGCGTTCCTCGATCAGCGCGAGCGTGGACAGGAAGCGCGGGTCGTCGGGCGCGAGCATCTTCACCATCGGCATCAGCAGCGTGCCGGCGTCGAGCACCTCACCGCCCGCGAAGGCGGTGAAGGCGCCGAGCTCGTCGTTCCAGCAGTCGGTCATCACGCGCTCGTAGATGGCGTCGCGGGTGGCGGCCAGCTCGGTGAGGTCGCCGGGCAGGCCACGGCGCCGCGCGATGCGCATCATCCGCTCGACCGCGACCCAGCACATGACCAGCGACGTGGTGTGGGTGCGGGGCTCGCCGCGGATCTCCCACATCCCGGCGTCGGGGCGCTCCCAGTTGTCCATCAGCCAGGCCACGATGCGCGTCAGGTCGGTCCACGCGTCGTGGCTGATGCCGCGGCTGTGCTTGTCGAAGAGGTAGACCGAGTCGATGAGCTCGCCGTAGACGTCGAGCTGCAGCTGGTCGACGGCCTGGTTACCCACCCGCACCGGCGCCGAGCCGCGGTGGCCGGCGAGGTGGTCGAGCTCGCGCTCGTGCGGGGTGGCGCCGTCGAGGTCGTAGAGCACCCGCAGCGGGCCGAGCCGCTCCGCCTCCTCGCCCCCGTCGGCGGCCTCGCCGAGCCGCTCGGAGAGGAAGCGGACGAACGCCGAGGCCTCCTCGGTGAAGCCGAGGCGGAGCAGGGCGTAGACGCTGAACGCGGCGTCGCGCACCCAGACGTAGCGGTAGTCCCAGTTGCGCGAGCCGCCGATCGTCTCCGGCAGGCTCGTCGTCGGGGCGGCGACGATGCCGCCGGTGGGCTCGTGGCACAGCATCTTGAGGGTCAGCGCGGAGCGGTCGACCCACTCGCGCCAGCGCCCGGTGTAGGTGCTCCGGGAGAGCCAGTCGCGCCAGAAGCGTGCGGTGGCGTCGAAGAGCGCGTCGACGTCGGCCTCGCAGCAGCCCTGCGGCTCCTCGCCCGGCACCAGCACCTCGAGCACGAAGAGGGCCGCCTCGCCGGAGCCGAGCGCGAGGCGGGCGGTCGCGGCGTGGTCGTCGACCTCGAGGTCGACGGTGCTGGAGAGCGCGAGGTGGACGTCGCCGTCGGCGAAGCGCACGACGTCGTCACCCACGTCGAGGCCGGGCTCGGTGGCGCCGTAGTCCGGGCGTGGCGCCATGTGCATGGTGAGGTCGACCGACCCGCGCAGCCCGACCACCCGGCGCACCAGCCGCTGGCGGTGGTCGGGGTCGTGCGCGCGCAGGACCGGCATGAAGTCCTGCACCTCGACCACGCCCCGCTCGGTCATGAAGCGGGTGACGAGGATGTTGGTCTCGGGGTGGTAGTACTGCTGGCTGCGCGCATCGGGGTCGTCGGGCCCGAGCGCCCAGTGGCCGGCGTCGGGGTCGAGCACGCTCGCGAAGACGCTGGGGGCGTCGAAGCGACCCGGGCAGAACCAGTCGATCGTGCCGTCGGTCGCCACGAGCGCCGCGGTGCGGAGGTCGCCGATCAGGCCGTGGTCGGCGATCGTCGCCCCCTCGGGGTGCGTCACGCGGGCTCCCCGCCCCCACCGAGGCGCCAGCCGCCGGGGGCCAGGTCGAGCGCCGCGTCGGGGCCCCACGAGCCCTGGTCGTAGGGCAGGGGGTCGGGCCGGTCGTCCAGGACGGGCTGGCAGACCTCCCAGAGCCGGCGGGTCTCGTCGGCGTGCGCGAAGAGGGTGTGGTCGCCCTCCATCACGTCGAGCAGGAGACGCTCGTAGGCCTCGAGCGGCGTGTCGTCGGGCAGCTCCTCGCCCAGGTCGAGGCGCATCGTGGCCGGTGCGAGCTCCATCTCCGGTCCGGGCCGCTTGCCGAGCAGGTCGACGTGGACCGTCGCCTCGTCGGTGAGCTCGAGCACCAGCTCGTCGACGGCGGGCACCGTGCCGAAGACCGACGAGTCGGGCTCGCGGAAGCGCAGGGTGACCGTGCGGCGGGTCTCGGCCATCGCCTTGCCGGTGCGCAGCAGGAACGGCACGTCGCGCCAACGGTCGTTGTCGACGAACGCCTCGAGCGCGACGAAGGTCTCGACGTCGGAGTCCTCCTCGACGTCGTCCTCGTCGCGGTAGCCGTCGTACTGGCCGAGCACCACGCGCTCCGGGTCGAGCGGTCGTACGTCGCGGAAGACTGCGGCGCGTGCACTGCGCACGGCGTCCGCCGACCACTCGCCCGGGTCCTCCAGCGCGACGGCGCCGAGGATCTGGAAGAGGTGGGTGGAGACCATGTCGCGCAGCGCGCCGGTGGACTCGTAGAACGACCCGCGACCCTCCATCGCCAGCGTCTCCGGCACGTCGACCTGCACCGAGGCGATGCTGCGACGGTCCCAGGCGGGCTCGAAGAGGGCGTTGGCGAAGCGGAGCGCCAACAGGTTCTGCACGGCCTCCTTGCCGAGGAAGTGGTCGATGCGGAAGACCTGCTCCTCCTCGAAGACCTCGTGCACGTCGTGGTCGAGCTCCTCGAAGGACTCCAGGTCGAGGCCGAACGGCTTCTCGATGACCAGCCGGGCGCCCTCGGCGAGGCCCTCGCGACCGAGCATCGCGACCATGCCGGACATCGCCGTCGGCGGGACCGAGAGGTAGACCAGTCGGCGCACGTCGTCGCCCAGGCCCTCCTCGACCTCGCGCACGTGGGCGGCGAGGTCGGCGCCGTCGTCGGCGTCGGAGGTGCGGAACGTCGTGCGCCCGAGCAGGTCGCGCACCAGGTCGTCGTCGAGGTCGTCGACGCTCTCGCGCAGGCCGTCGCGGACCTCGTCGCGGAAGTCGTCGTCGGTGCCGGGCGAGTGCCGCCCGCTGCCGATGACGGCGTACTCCTCGGGCAGGCGCCCGGCCGCCGCGAGGCGGTAGAGGCCGGGGAAGAGCTTGCGGGCCGCGAGGTCGCCACGGGCACCGAAGAGCAGCAGGACGTACGGCGGGAGCGCCGCGCCGGAGGTCGTCATGCCCCCGACGCTAGCGACCACCCGAAGGGGCGGAGCCGCCCGTGCGGGTGGACTCAGGAGTTGCTGTAGACGGCCGGGCCGCCGTCGGGCCCCGCGGAGTCCGGCCCGCGGCCTGCCCAGGTCCAGGCGTAGGCCGGGTCCTCGACGGCGCGGGCGCCCTCCCCGAGCTCGAGCGGGGCGAAGGTGTCGACCATGACGGCCGACTCCTCGAAGTACTGCACGCCCAGCGACGCCTCGATCGCGCTCGGCTGCGGGCCATGGGCGTGACCGCCGGGGTGCAGGCTGATCGACCCGATGCCGATGCCCGAGCCCTTGCGCGCCTCGTAGTCGCCGCCGACGTAGAACATCACCTCGTCGGAGTCGACGTTGGAGTGGTAGTAGGGCACCGGGATCGCGAGCTCGTGGTAGTCGACCTTGCGGGGCAGGAAGTTGCAGATCACGAAGTTCCAGCCCTCGAAGACCTGGTGCACCGGCGGCGGCTGGTGGACCTTGCCGGTGATCGGCATGTAGTCCTCGACGTTGAACGTGTAGGGGTAGAGGCAGCCGTCCCAGCCGACCACGTCGAACGGGTGCGTGGCGTAGGTGAGGCGGGTGCCCACGACCCCGGCGCTGGTGCGGTGCTTGACCAGCACCTCGACGTCGGTGCCGCTCGTCTCGAAGGTCTCCCGCGGTCCGTGCAGGTCACGCTCGCAGTAGGGGGCGTGCTCGAGCAGCTGGCCGAAGCGCGAGAGGTAGCGCTTGGGCGGGTGGATGTGGGAGTTGGCCTCGATGGCGTAGAGGCGCGAGGGCTCGGCCGGCACCCAGCGGTGGTCGGTCGCGCGCGGGACGACGACGTAGTCGCCGGTGCGGTAGGGCACGACGCCGAAGACGGTCTCCACCGTGCCGCTGCCGGACTCGACGAAGACGCACTCGTCACCGATCGCGTTGCGGTAAAGCGGGGAGGCCTCGGTGCCGGTGACGACGTAGGCGATGCGCACGTCGTTGTTGCCGAGCACCAGGCGCCGGCCCTCGACGGGGCAGGAGCCTCCCCCGGCAGGGAAGTCGAGGTCGTGCAGCTTGAGGTGGCGCGGCTTGAGCGGGTGGTTGGGCGTGCGGGACTGGTCGGGGAGCTCCCACACCTGGCTGTCGACGATCGCGCTCGGGACGCCACGGCGGTAGAGCAGCGAGGAGTCGGAGGAGAACCCCTCCTCGCCCATCAGCTCCTCGCGGAAGAGGTGCCCGTCGTCGTCGCGCAGCTGGGTGTGACGCTGCCGCGGCAGCCGGCCGAGTGCTCGGTAGTGGGCCATGCGTCCGCTCCGTCCGTCCGATCATCGGACACGTTCGTCCGCTATCTGGTGGCTAGAGTAGCCCCGTGACCCCCGACCCCGCACCCCTCGTGTCCGACCCGTGGCGCGGCCTGGTCGACGACGCCGCGATCTTCCCGCCCGGCGACGCGCCGCTCCACGAGGCCACCGCCGCCTTCACCGCGCGTCGCCAGGAGTGGTACGCCGACCTGGTCGGCACGTTCGTCCTGCGCGACACCGACCTCCCGCTGGTCCGCGGCGTGGACGCCCCGCTGTCCGTCGTGGTGACCGGGGGCGCCGGCCAGATCGCCGGCCCCCTGGGCGCGGCCGCCCGGCTGGGACTGCGCGTGGCCGCGGTCGAGATCGCGCTGCGCGACCCCGACGACCTCGTCGCCAACGTGCGCCGCGTCGACGCCGCCGCCCGCGCCGCCGACGTCGAGGTGCCGCTCTTCGTCGAGGTGCCCGGCCCGCCGACCCCCGCCTGGCTCGTCGCGGCCGACGAGGTGGCCGCCCTCGGCCACCGGCTCAAGCTGCGCCTGGGCAACCTCGACCACAGCCTCGTCCCCGACGCCGCCACGGTCGCTGCGTGGGTCGACGCCGCGCTCGACCGCGAGACGCCGTTCAAGGCCACCGCCGGACTGCACCGCGCCGTGCGCCACGACCCCGAGGGCGGCGGCGCCCACGGCTTCCTCAACCTGCTGGCCGCGACCCAGCTGCTCTGGGACGGTGGGTCGATCGCCGAGGCGACCGAGGTGCTCGAGCAGCGCGACGGCGCCGTCCTGGCCTCCACCGACCTGTCCTCGGCCCGCCGCTGGATGACCTCCTTCGGGTCGTGCTCGGTCCTCGAGCCGCGCGACGACCTCCTCGCCCTCGGACTCCTCACCGACCCCACGGAGCAGCCATGACCGCCGCCACGCCCACCCCGCGCCCGAGCTGGGTCGAGGGAGCCTCCGGCTCCGGCTACGACGTCGACCACCTCCCCTACGGCGTCTTCGCGCGCTCGGGCGAGCGCCCGCGCGTGGCCGTGCGGATCGGCGACCAGGTGCTCGACCTCAGCATCGTCGCGGCCGCCGACATGGTCGACACCCACGCGCTCTTCGACCAGCCCACGCTGAACCCGTTCATGGCCGCCGGTCCGGCCGTGTGGGACTCGGTCCGGGCCTGGGTGACCGGCCTGCTCACCGACCAGACCGAGCGCGACCTCGTCGAGCCGGCGCTCGCCCCGGTCGACTCGGTGACGATGCTGATGCCGTTCGAGGTGGGCGACTACGTCGACTTCTACGCCTCCGAGCACCACGCCTCCAACGTCGGGCGGATGTTCCGCCCCGACTCCGAGCCGCTGCTGCCCAACTGGAAGAACCTCCCCGTCGGCTACCACGGCCGCTCCGGCACCGTCGTGGTCTCCGGCACCGACGTGGTGCGCCCGTGCGGCCAGCGCAAGGCGCCCGCCGACGACCTGCCGACCTACGGCCCCTCGCAGCGCCTCGACATCGAGGCCGAGCTCGGCTTCGTCGTGGGGGTGCCCTCGCCGATGGGCGGGCAGGTCGCGACCGCCGACTTCGCCCGGCACACCTTCGGCGTCGTCGGGCTCAACGACTGGTCGGCCCGCGACATCCAGGCGTGGGAGTACGTCCCGCTCGGCCCGTTCCTGGGCAAGTCCTTCGCGACCTCGATCAGCGCCTGGGTCACCCCGCTCTCCGCACTGTCGGCGGCGTGGACCGACCTGCCCGGCCAGGACGACCCGCCGGTGCTCGACTACCTGCGCGTCGACGGCCCGGCCGGGCTCGACATCGACGTCGAGGTGGTGCTCGACGGCGAGGTCGTCTCCCGCCCGCCCTACCGCACGATGTACTGGTCCCCGGCCCAGATGCTGGCCCACACCACGGTCAACGGTGCGAGCCTGCGCACCGGCGACCTGTGGGGGTCGGGCACGGTCTCCGGCACCGAGCGCGACCAGCGCGGCTCGCTGCTCGAGCTGAGCTGGGGCGGCAAGGAGCCCTTCACCGCCGGCGGGCGCGAGCGCACCTTCCTCGAGGACGGCGACGAGGTGACCCTGCGCTACTCCGCGCCCGGTGCGCTCGGCGGGCGGATCACCCTCGGCGAGGTCACCGGGCGGGTGCTGCCGGCGCGGCCCTAGGCTGGCGGTCGTGAGACAGCTCGGCCAGCACGCCGCCCCGCGCCACGTCGTCGCGCACCTCTCCGACCCGCACCTGCTCGCGGGGGACGCCCGCCACCACGGCGTGATCGACAACGTCGCCAACCTCCGGCGCGCCCTCGACCGCCTGGCCGCCGTCGTCCCGCCGCCGCAGGTGCTCGTCTTCACCGGCGACCTGGCCGACCGCGCCGAGCCCGACGCGTACGCCACCCTCCGCGCTGTCGTGGAGCCCGCGGCCCGGGCGATGGGCGCCACCGTCGTGTGGACGATGGGCAACCACGACGAGCGGGGGCCCTACGCCCGCGGCCTCTTCGACGCCGACGACGACGGGCCCCAGGACCGCGTGCACGAGGTCGACGGCCTGCGGATCGTGGCCCTCGACACGAGCGTCCCGGGCTACCACCACGGCGAGCTGACGTCCGACCAGCTGTCCTGGCTCGCCGACGTGCTGGCCACGCCGGCCAAGCACGGCACGCTGCTCGCGATGCACCACCCGCCGCTGCCGGTGCCGATGCTGCGCGCGGCCGAGCTGATCGAGCTGCGCGACCAGCAGGCGCTGGCCGACGTCGTCTCGGGCACCGACGTGCGCGGCATCCTCGCCGGCCACCTGCACCTGTCGACGTGGTCGACCTTCGCGGGCGTGCCGGTCTCCGTCGCCTCGGCCAGCTGCTACACCAGCGACCCGGCACCGGTGGACCGCTTCGTCTCCGGGGTCGACGCCGCCCAGTCCTTCACGATGGTCCACGCCTACGCCGACCGGCTGGTCCACACGCTGGTCCCGCTCGAGCGGGGGCGCGAGGTCAGCCACATCGGCTCCGACGTCGCGGAGGCGCTGGAGACCATCCCGCTCGAGCAGGCGGTCGAGCTGGCCTCGTCCAAGACCTCGCAGTTCAACTCCTAGGAGGACCCGGCAGTGCGACTGCTCCTCATGCGCCACGGCCAGACCCACGCCAACGTCTCGGGCGAGCTCGACACCGCCCACCCCGGGCTCGGGCTGACCGACCTGGGCCGCGCCCAGGCCGAGGCCGCCGCCACGGTGCTGGCCGACGAGCCGCTCGACGCGATCTACGTCTCCAGCCGCGTACGCACCCACCAGACCGCCGCGCCCACCGCCCGCGGCCACGACCTCGAGCCCGTGCAGCTCGACGGGCTCGAGGAGATCGCGGCCGGCGACTTCGAGATGCGCAAGGACCACGACGCCGTCGCCGGCTACATCGGTGCGGTCGCGGCCTGGATCGAGGGCGACCTCGGGCACCGGATGCCGGACGGCGAGACGGGCGAGGAGTTCCTCGCCCGCTTCGACGCGGCCGTGCGCAGGATCGCCGACGCCGGACACGCCGCGGCCCTGGTCGTCAGCCACGGCGCGGCGCTCCGCACCTGGGTCACCACCCGGATGACGGCGCACCCCGACGCTCCCCCGGCCACCGATCCGCTGCACAACACGGCGCTCATCGTGCTCGACGGCGACCCGGACGCCGGCTGGCAGATGGTGTCGTGGCAGGGCCACCCGGTCGGCGGGCACCTCCTCGAGGACCCGGCCGCCGAGGACCCCACCGGCGACCTCGACCCCGACGGCGACGGGGAGCTCGGCTAGCCCCGGTCCGCGTGGTCGCGCTCGAAGCGGTGTGTGAGGCGGATTCTGCGGCCCGGGAACCCGCCTCACGCACCGCCGCAGCCCGTGGCGTACGGCGACACGCCGGCGGGCGGTGAGCCACGGGGATTCCGCGGCCCGGGAATCCCCCTCACGCACCGCTCAGAGTGCGGGCGGCGGCTGGCGCCGACGGTGCGGTCAGACGCCCTCGGTGCCGATGCCGGGGTGGACGAAGGGCTGCCCGGCGCGCATCTGCTCGATCGAGCCGGGGTGGACGCGGTCGAGGTGGGCCAGGCCGCGGCGGCGGTAGCGCAGGATCTGCCAGATGCCGAAGGCCCAGAAGAGGTACTGCACCGAGAGCGCGACCTTGAAGTCCTCGAGGCCGTAGGCGTCCATGCCGCCCGGCTGCACCAGGTCGAGCACGACGCCGATCAGCGCCATGGTGAGCAGCGAGGCGGTGAAGCCGCCGACGTTGACCAGGCCGTTGGCACGGCCGATCGCGTGGGCGGGCGTGAAGGAGCGGGCGAGGTCGAAGGCGACCATGGAGGCGGGGCCGCCGCTGGCGGTGGCGAACGCCATCACCACGACGAGCCACACCGGGGCGGCGCCCGGCCACAGCAGCACCGCGGTCCAGGGCACGACCATCGCGAGGACGACGCCGATGACGATGAACGAGCGGTAGTAGGGCAGCCGGGAGACCAGGCGGGCCAGCCCCAGCCCGCTGACGACGGCCCAGGCGGTCATCGCCATCAGCAGCGTGCTCGCCTCGCCGGTCGTCCACCCGAGGCCCTGCACGAGGAACGGGTAGCCCCAGAGCAGGGTGAACACCGTCGCCCCGAACTGCGAGGTGAAGTGCGACCACATGCCCAGCCGGGTGCCGGGGTTGCCCCAGACCGTGCGCACCGACTCGGCGAGCGCGCGCAGCTTGACCGCGACCACCTCGTCACGGCGGTAGGGCGAGTCCTTGACCAGCGCCAGCACCGCGACCAGGAGCACCACGCCGACGCTCGAGGTGACCGCGAACGCGCGCGTCCACCCGAGCTGGTGCAGCAGGAACGACAGCGGCCCGGCCGCGACGATCGCGCCGAGCTGGCCGGTCAGGCCGGTCAGCTGGGTGACGAGCGGGGCCTGGCGGACCAGGAACCACACCGTGACCAGGCGGATGACGCTGACGAAGATCATCGCGTCGCCCGCGCCGACCAGCGCGCGGGCGCAGACCGCGGCCGGGAAGGACTGCGCGAAGGCGAAGCCGAGCTGGCCGGCGGTCATCAGCACGAGGCCGCCGAGGAGCATGACGCGCGAGCCGAAGCGGTCGAGCAGCACGCCGACCGGCACCTGCATGCCGGCGTAGACCACCAGCTGGAGCACGGTGAAGGTCGCCAGGCTGGTGGCGTTGATGCCGAAGCGGTCGGCCGCGATGATCCCCGCGACGCCCAGCGAGCTGCGGTGGAAGACCGCGAGGACGTAGACCGCGAGCGCGACCAGCCAGATCACCCACGCCCGGCGCCTGCCGATGTCGTGGACCTGCTCGGTGCTCACTCCCCGTCCGCTCCCGGGCCGCCGAGGGCCGCCGTCGAGCTCGGCGCGCGACGGCGGGTCCGCGCCCGGGCGCGAGACGTTGATCGCCGCACCGACGGCAGCCGCCATCACGGCGCCGAGCACCTCGCGGTCGGAGAGCCCGCGCAGGACCGACGCCCCGACGCCACCGCGCACGCCGAGGGCGAGGAGGGCGTCGATCAGCACGCCGCTGAAGGTGTCGCCCGCGCCGACGGTGTCCGCGACCTCGACCGGGACGCCCGGCACCTCGAGGACGGTGCCGTCGGGGCGTACGGCGACCGCGCCGGCGCCGCCGCGGGTGACCACCACCAGGCCGGGGCCGCGGGTGGCCCAGCGGGTGGCGACCGCGACGTGGTCGTCGCCCGGGTGCAGCCAGGCGAGGTCCTCGTCGCTGACCTTGACGACGTCGGACAGGGAGACCAGCTCCTCGACCCGCGCCACCACCGGCTCGCGCTCGGGCGTGAGGACGGGACGGGCGTTGGGGTCGAGGGAGACGACGGCACGCCCGCGGTGCGAGCGGACCGCCTCGAGGACGACGTCCGCGCCGGGCGCGAGCACCGTGGCGATGGAGCCGACGTGGAGCACGTCGTGCTGGTCGTCGGGCACCGAGGCGAGGTCCCACTCGAGGTCGAAGACGTAGCTGGCGGCGCCGGAGGCGTCGAGGGTGACGGTGGCGCTGGAGGTCCACCCGCCGGCCGGCGGCTGCGCGAGCACCTCGACGTCGCTGCGCTCGAGCCAGGCGCGCACCAGGCGGCCGCGCTCGTCGTCGCCGAGCACGGTCACCAGGCGTACGTCGCGCCCGAGCCGGCCCAGCGCGATCGCGACGTTGGCGGGACTGCCGCCCGGCAGGTCGCGCGGACGCCCCTGGTCGTCGGGCACCACGTCGACGAGGGCCTCGCCGACGACGAGGATGCGGGGCTGCTCGTCGGTCATGGGGCCATCATGCCGCTGCTCAGCCGCGGACGGACCGGGCGGTGGCCGCCGCGAGACCGGGCGCCAGCGGCAGTCGCGGCAGGAGCGTGGCCTGCACGGCGTGGTAGAGGTCGGGCTTGCCCGGCCACACCGTGTCGGCGGGCCGGTTGCGCGGGTCGAGCTCGTGGTGCCACGAGCCGCGCCCGAGGTCGCGCACGTGGGCGTCGACGTAGTCCCACCACTGCGCGTACATCTCCGCGTAGGCGTCCTCCCCGGTCCGCCGGTGCAGCGCCGCGGCGGCCCCGATCGCCTCGGCGACGACCCAGTGGAACCGCTGGCGCACGACCGGCGTGCCGTCCCAGTCGGTGGTGTAGACGAAGCCCGGCTCACCGTCGGCCGACCAGCCGTCGGCGACCGCGCGGTCCAGGAGCAGGCGCGAGGTGGCCAGCAGGCCGGGGGGTGCGTCGGTGCCGAGCGTGGCCTCGACGTGCAGCAGCAGCCGCGCCCACTCCAGCCCGTGGCCGACGGTCGCACCGAACGGCTTGAAGGGGTCGTCGGGCCGCTCGCGGTTGAGCTCCAGGTCGGGCACCCAGCCCGCGTCGAAGTGCTCGGGGAGGCGTCCGTCGTACGCCGTCGCGAGGTCGGTGACGAGCCGGCTGAGCCGGCCCGCCCGCTCGTGCCAGACGGGGTCCCCGGTGGCGTCGCCGACGGCCAGCATCGCCTCCACCGAGTGCATCGCTGCGTTGAGCCCGCGGTAGGGCGCCGGCGCGATCCAAGCGCGGTCCCACTCGTCGAGGACGCGGCCGGTCGCCTCGTCCCAGAAGCGCTCCTCGAACACCGCGGTGGCCTCGGCGAGCAGCGCCTCGCCGCCGTCGATCCCGGCGGTCGTCGCAGTCGCCCCGGCGAGCATCACGAAGGCGTGGGCGTAGCAGGCCTTGCCGGGCTCGGCCGGCGAGCCGTCCGGTCCCACGGAGCCGAACCACCCGCCGTGCTCGTCGTCGCGCAGCACGCCGGCCAGTCCCCGCAGCGCGCCGGAGGCGGTCTCCGCGGACCCCTCGATCCCCAGCATCGCGCCGAGCCCGAACACGTGGACGGTGCGGCTGGTGATCCACGTGTGCACCGGCCTGTCCAGGTCGGGCGAGCCGTCGTCGTCGAGCCAGGCCGCGCCCCCGAGCGGGTGCACCACCCGCCGGCCGAAGGAGAGCAGGCGGCGCAGCTCGGCGTCGAGCCACACGTCGTCGGGAGGGGCGGTGCTCATGCCCGCAGTCAAGCAGCAGGACCCCGGACGCAGCAGGACCCCCGTCGCTCGACGGGGGTCCTGGTGCCTGGATGATCTCCAGTGGCAGGTAGAGGATTCGAACCTCTGTAGGCGTTGCCGGCTGATTTACAGTCAGCTCCCTTTGGCCGCTCGGGCAACCTGCCGGGCCGTGCGGAAGAATAGCAAGGCACGCACTTGACCACGAATCGCCGGGGCGGCCCGCGGGCGCCCCACCAGGAGGGACACAGACATGGCTGACTCGAGCTTCGACATCGTGAGCAAGCTGGACCGCCAGGAGGTCGACAACGCCCTGAGCCAGGCCGCGCGCGAGATCGCGACGCGCTTCGACTTCAAGGGCACGGGCGCCAGCATCGAGTGGAAGGGCGAGACCGCGATCGAGATCACCGCCTCGGCCGACGACCGCGCCAGCGCGGTGCTCAGCGTCTTCCAGGACAAGCTGATCAAGCGGGACCAGAGCCTGAAGATCCTCGACGCCTCCGAGCCGCGCCAGTCCGGCCAGGTCTCGAAGATCGACATCGCGCTCAAGGAGGGCATCACCTCCGAGGACGCCAAGAAGATCTCCAAGCTGATCCGCGACGAGGGCCCCAAGGGCGTCAAGGCGCAGGTGCAGGGCGAGGAGCTGCGCGTGTCGTCGAAGAAGCGCGACGACCTCCAGGCGGTGCAGCAGCTGGTGAAGTCGCAGGACTACGACTTCGCGGTGCAGTTCACCAACTACCGCTGACCTGCCTCGACGTGTCCTGCAGCGCCCTCAGGCCTGCAGGACCGTCCGCAGGAACCCGACCGCAGCGACCGGGTCGTGGGGCAGGAGGTGGGCCGAGAGGCCCTCGGCGACCGACTGGGTGGCACCCCGGCCGGCGATGAACACCGGGTGCTCCCGGGACAGGCGCGAGATGGCGGCGCTCTCGGCGCTGAAGGCCGTGTCCCGCGTGGCCGCGAGGACCACGGCGTCGGCGCGCGCCGCACGGGCGGCGGCCACGATGGCGGGCATCGGGGTGTCGGCGCCGAGGTAGCGCGCACGCGCGCCGTTCTCGCCGAGCAGCAGCGAGAAGCACAGCAGGACCAGGTCGTGGCGCTCCCCCGGCGGGCAGGCGAGCAGCACGATCGGTCCGTCGGTGACCTTGTCGTCGGCTGCGGGACGGCCCGCGAAGGCCAGCAGCCACCGGCGCAGCATGTTGCTGATGAAGTGCTCGTGCGCGACCGAGAGCCGGCCCTGCTCCCACCGGTCGCCGAGCTCGCCGAGGAACGGCAGCACGACGGTCATCACGGCGTCGTCCAGCGGACGCTCCCAGAGCAGGTCGGCGAGCGTGGTGTCGGCGACCTCGCCGTCGTAGGACTCGACCGCCGCCCACAGTCGCTCGGTGGCCGCGACCGTGGAGCTGGCGAGAGTCGTCACGGACGTACCGTAGTTCGCGCCGCGGACGCGCGGCACACACCTGAGGATGGAGTGCGGATCAGCCGACCGCCGTCATCGAGGGGACGACCGCGGCACCCGGCGCCGCGGTGATCCACACCGTGCTGCCCTCGCGGAGGTCCAGCGAGCGGGCCTCGGCACGCGAGAGCACCACGGCGACGTCGTCACCGGCGACGGTGAGCACGTTGAGGCGCACCTCGAAGCCCACCTTGAGCAGCCGCGACACGGTGCCCTCGGTGGAGCCGGCGAGCACCGGCGCCGTGGACACGTCCACGTCGTGGGGCCGCAGGGCCACCCCGCCGAGCCGGGTCACGTCACCGAGGAACGACATCACGAAGTCGTTGGCCGGCGTCTCGTAGAGCTCGTCGGGCGTGCCGACCTGCTCCACGCGGCCCTCGTTGATCACCACGATCTCGTCGGCGACCTCCATGGCCTCCTCCTGGTCGTGGGTGACGAACACCGTGGTCACCTGCACCTCGTCGTGCAGGCGGCGCAGCCAGTCGCGCAGCTCCTTGCGGACCTTGGCGTCCAGCGCACCGAAGGGCTCGTCGAGCAGCAGCACGGTCGGCTCGACCGCGAGCGCGCGGGCCAGGGCCATGCGCTGGCGCTGGCCACCCGAGAGCTGGGACGGCATCCGGTGCCCGAACTGCGAGAGGTGGACGAGCTTGAGCAGCTCGTCGACGCGCTCGACGACCTGCGCCTTGGGGCGCTTGCGGATCTCCAGGCCGAAGGCGACGTTCTTCGCGACCGTCATGTGCTTGAAGACGGCGTAGTGCTGGAAGACGAAGCCGACGTTGCGCTTCTGCGGCGGCAGGTGGGTGGCCTCGGTGCCCTCGATCGACACCGTGCCCGAGTCGGCGGAGTCGAGGCCGGCGATGATGCGCAGCAGGGTGGACTTGCCGCCGCCCGACGGACCGAGCAGGGCCGTCAGCTGTCCCGACGGCAGCGAGACGCTGACGTCGTCGAGGGCGACGAAGTCACCGAACCGCTTGTTCAGGTTCTTGACCTCGATGCTCACTTCTTCTCCTTGAGGGGTTCTGCGTGCGAGCCCTCGCTGGGCCGCAGGATGGCGACGACGATCAGGCACAGGACCGACGCCACGACGAGGAGGAGCGACACCGAGTAGGCGACGTCCTCGTGGAAGTTCTGGTACTCGCGCTGCACCAGCAGCGTCGCGGTCTCCATGTCGCCGATGCTGCGACCGGCGACGATCTTGACCGCGCCGAACTCGCCGAGCGAGCGCGCCAGGCTCAGCACGACGCCGTAGACGATGGCCCACTTGATGCCCGGCAGGGTGATCCGCCAGAAGGTCTGCGGGCCGTTGGCCCCCAGGCTGCGCGCGGCCTGCTCCTGCTCGTCGCCCATCTCCTCGAGCACCGGGACCACCTCGCGGATGATCAGCGGCAGCACCACGAAGCAGGTGGCCATGACGATGCCGGGGGTGGCGAAGACGACGTCGATCCCGCGGTCGTGCAGTCCCTCGCCCAGCCAGCCGTAGCGCGGGTTGTAGACCAGCACGAGCGCCAGGCCGACCACGACGGGCGACACCGAGAGCGGCAGGTCGATCAACGCCGACAGGACCCGCTTGCCGGGGAACTCGTAGCGCACCAGCAGCAGCGACATCCCGACCCCGAAGACGAGGTTGATCAGCATCGCGATGACCGAGACCCGCAGCGTCAGCCACAGGGCGTGGGTGACGTCGGGGTCCGACAGCGCGCTCTGCATGCCGCCGAAGCCGTCGGCGAAGGTGTTCTTGGCGATCAGGCCGGTCGGCCAGGCGACCAGCAGGAAGAGGTAGGCCACGACGACGAGTCGCAGCACCCACGTGGTGGTCCGGGAGCGGTTCCCCACCGCGCTGCTCGCGCTAGCCACGGCGCGCCAGCCTTCGCTGGGTGACGTCCAGCACCACGATCGCCAGGAGGGCGACCAGGAGCATGATCGTGGCGAGCGCCGCGGCCGCCGGCCGGTTGCCGCCCTCGAGGAGCGAGGCCATGCGGTACGACGTCACCTCGGTGCGGTTGGGCAGGTTGCCCGACAGCAGCACCAGGGAGCCGTACTCGCTGATGCCGCGGGCGAAGGACAGCGCCGCGCCGGCGAAGATCGCGGGCACGAGCGTCGGCATCACGATCCGGCGCAGCACGGTGAACCGGCTGGCGCCGAGCGAGGCCGCCGCGTCCTCCACGTCGGTCTCCATCTCCTCGAGCACGGGCTGGACGGTGCGCACGATGAAGGGCAGCGTGACGAAGGCGATCGCGAGGAACACCGCCTTGCGCGTGTTCTCGAGCTCCAGGCCGAGCGGTCCCTGGCTGCCGTAGAGGGCGAGCAGGACCAGCCCGGCGACGATCGTGGGCATCGCGAACGGGATGTCGATGACGAGGTCGAGCACGCGCTTGCCGAAGAAGCGGTCACGGACCAGCACCCAGGCGATGAGCGTGCCCATCACCATGTTGATGGCGGTGGCGAGGGCCGCGCTGCCGATGGTCAGCTGCAGGGCGTTGACGGTCTGGCTGTTGGTCAGGGCCGACGTGTAGGTGCCCCACCCGCCGCCGGAGGCCTCGACGACCACGGCGGAGAGGGGGATGAGGACGAGGAGGCTGAACCAGAGCAGCCCGACCCCCAGGCCGAGACTGGCGCTCGTGTTCAGCGCGCCCGGCCGGGCCGACCGGCGCTTGCGCGCCGGCCGGCCGGCCGTGAGGGTCGTGGTGGCCACGATCAGCTGCCCACCCCGGACTCGGACTGGATCTCGGTGATGATGCCGAGGGTGTTGCCGTCCTCGCCGTCGCCGAAGAACGTGTCGTTGGTCTCGCCCCAGCCGTTGAAGTCACCGTCGATGGTGAGCTCGGTGGCGGGCTCGGGGAACGCGTTCGCCGGGTCGAGGGCACCCTCGACCTGCACGTCGCCCACGTCGACCAGGGGGCGGAAGCCGAAGCCCGAGTACAGCTTCTGGCCCTCCTCCGAGCGCTGGAAGTCGAGGAAGTCCTGGGCCTGCGACGGAGCGTCCTCGGTCACCGCGCAGGGGTTCTCGATCAGCAGGGTGGTGTCGGGCACGACGTAGTCGAAGTCCTCACCGTTCTGGCGGGCCAGGATGGCCTCGTTCTCGTAGGACAGCAGGACGTCGCCCTGGCCCTGGGTGAACGCGGTGGTCGCGTCGCGGCCGGAGTCCGGGAGCGCAGAGACGTGGTCGAAGAAGTCGCCCATGTAGGCGGCGGCGTCGTCCTCGCTGCCACCGTCGGAGATCACCGAGCCGTAGGCGGCGAGCAGGTTCCACTTGGCGGAGCCGGAGGACGCGGGGTTCGGCGTGACGATCTTGATGTCGTCCTTGACCAGGTCGTCCCAGCTGTCGATGTTCTTGGGGTTGCCCTTCGGGACGACCATGACGACCACGGACTGGGTGCAGATGCCGTTGGTCTCGTTGTCCTTCCAGTCGTCGGCGACGATGCCGGCGTCGACCAGGCGGGTCATGTCGGGCTCGAGGGAGAAGTGGACGAGGTCGGCGTCCTGGCCGTCGACGACGCCGCGGCTCATGTCGCCGGAGGCGCCGTAGGCCGGACCGTCGAAGGTGACGTCCGTGCCGGCGTCGGTCCTCTCGAAGGCGGAGAACGCCGCGTCGTTGGGGGTCTCCATGACGGAGAAGCCCACGACGGACAGGTTGGTCCCACCACCGTCGCCGTCCCCGGAGTCCGCGTCGGCGGAGCAGGAGGAGAGGACAAACGCTCCGGCGAGGGCGACCGCTACGGCGGCACGTGAACGGATCTGCATGGGGGGTACTCGACTTTCGTGATCGGTGAGCAATGTCGAGTAAGATACATGACTTTATGAACCGCAGTGACATTGTCTGGACAAGTCCCGCGTGTCGCGCGCCACACCCACCCGACACCCGCCTCCGGACGCGCCACGAGCCGGGAGCGGAGGTCCGCTCCCGGCTCGCGCCGGACCCGCCCTCCCGAGGGGCGGAGGTGGCCTCAGCCGGCCAGGCCGTTGCGCACGGCGGTGATCAGCTCACCGTCGGCGGTGTCGCCCGAGAGCTCCCAGAAGAACGCGCCGGCCAGGCCCTGCTGCTTGGCCCACGCCATCTTGGTCCCGATGGTCGCCGGGGTGTCGTAGCTCCACCACTGGTCGCCGCACTTGGCGTAGGCCGTGCCGCCGACGGTGCCCGTGGCGGGGCAGCGCTGCTTGAGCACCTTGTAGTCCTCGATGCCCTGCTCGTAGGTGCCGGGCGCCGGGCCGGTGGCCGACCCGCCGGGGGCGGACTGGGTGACGCCGGACCAGCCGCGACCGTAGAACCCGAGGCCCAGGAGCAGCTTGGAGGACGGGACGCCCAGCGACTTCAGCTTCGCGATCGCCGTGCTCGCGTCGAAGCCCTGCGTCGGGATGCCGGCGTACGACGTCAGCGGCGAGTGCGGGGCGGTCGGACCCTGGGCCGCGAAGGCGCCGAAGTAGTCGTAGGTCATCGGCATGTACCAGTCGACGTACGGCGCGGCCGTGCCGTAGCCGCCCTTCTCGATCTTGCCGCCGGCGGTGCCGTCGGCGGTGATCGCAGCGGTCACCAGGTCGGTGCCGAACGCGCCCCGCAACGCCTGCATCAGCCGCGGGAAGGCCTGGGTGCCGCTGGTGTCGCAGGACAGCCCGCAGGCGTTGGGGTACTCCCAGTCGATGTCGATGCCGTCGAACACGTCGGCCCAGCGCGGGTCCTCGACCAGCGCGCGGCACGACTGGGCGAAGGCCTGCGGGTCCTGGGCGGCCTGGCCGAAGCCTCCGGACCAGGTCCAGCCGCCGAAGGACCAGATGATCTTGAGGTGGGGGTACTTCGCCTTGAGCTTGCGCAGCTGGTTGAAGTTGCCGCGCAGCGACTGGTCCCAGGTGTCGGCGACGCCGTCGACGCTCTGCGCCGCGGTGTAGGCCTTGTCGTGGTCGGCGTAGGAGTCACCGATGGCGCAGCGCCCGTTCTGGACGTTGCCGAAGGCGTAGAGCAGGTGGGTCAGCTTCGCCGCCGAGCCGGAGGTGTCGAGGTCCTTGGCGTGGAAGTTGCGGCCGTAGGTGCCCCAGTTGGTGAAGTAGCCGATCACCTTCTTGCCGCCCGTGGCGGGCGGGGCGGTCGTCGGGGGCGGGGTGGTGGGGGGTGTCGTCGTCGGGGGCGGGGTGGTCGGCGGCGTGGTGGGCGGGGTGGTGGGCGTGGTGCCACCGCAGGCGCCGAGGTCCTCCCAGACCCCCCACTGGCCGGTGGTGCCGGGCACCTCGTTCTGGGTCCACCACTTCGCGCGGTAGGTGCGGCCGGAGTGGGTCACCTGCATGCCGGCGGTGTAGACGGCACTCGCGCTCCAGGTGGGCGCGGTGCAGCTGGCGGCCGCTGCTGCCGGCAGGGTGCCGGAGCCGCCGGCGAGCGGCAGCAGCGCTGCGGTGGCGACCACCGCGACGAGCAGACCGACGAGACGTCGGAGCTGAGTGGACAACATGGATCCTCCCGAGTGGACGACGGGCGCGAGTGCGCCGCGTGGTCGAACCTAGGGACCGTGTGACGCACGCCACAAGAGGTTAGTGAGTTGTCCTTACCAATTACCCGGCAGGTGATTCGTACATCGGGCTAACAAATCCGCAGGTCACGGCCCCGCGGTCCCCTTCCCGCCCTCACGGCACGCGCGGCCCCCGCGTCTCGCATGGTGGACGCCGTGGCTCCTCCGGGCCGCGCTCGGCCGGCATGAACCTCGTCACACCGCCTGCGGGGACCCCGTCCCACAGGGCAGGAACGGGCGGTCGGCGCGGGACCGGCGGCTATCGTTGATGCTTGTGGTAGCCCCCGAGAAGCAGGTCAAGCAGCTCGACCGCGTCATCATCCGGTTCGCCGGCGACTCCGGCGACGGCATGCAGCTGACCGGAGACCGGTTCACCCAGGAGACGGCCGCGTTCGGCAACGACCTGGTGACCCTCCCCAACTTCCCCGCCGAGATCCGGGCGCCCCAGGGCACCCTCCCCGGGGTCTCGTCGTTCCAGGTCCACTTCGCCGACCACGACATCCTCACCGCGGGCGACTCCCCCGACGTGCTGGTCGCGATGAACCCGGCGGCGCTGAGGGCCAACCTCGGCGACCTGTCGAAGGGCGCGACGATCATCGTCGACACCCACGACTTCACCGCGCGCAACCTCACCAAGGCCGGCTACACCGAGAACCCGCTCGAGAACGACACCCTCGCCGAGTTCGCCGTCCACACCGTCGACCTCACCGGGATGACGATCGAGGCGGTCAAGGAGTTCGGCCTCTCGCGCAAGGACGCCTCGCGCGCGAAGAACATGTTCGCCCTCGGCCTGCTGTCGTGGATGTACGGCCGCCCGACCGAGACCACGACCGAGTTCCTCGCCAAGCGCTTCGCCAAGGTCCCCGACATCCGCGACGCCAACGTCACGGCCTTCAAGGCGGGCTGGAACTTCGGCGAGACCACCGAGGCGTTCGTCGTGCGCTACGAGGTCAAGCCGGCGCCGATGCCGCCCGGGACCTACCGCAACATCACCGGCAACCTCGCGCTGGCCTACGGCCTGATCGCCGGCGGCGTGCAGTCCGGGCTCCCGGTGTTCCTCGGGTCCTACCCGATCACCCCGGCCTCCGACATCCTCCACGAGCTCAGCAAGCACAAGGGCTTCGGCGTCACGACCTTCCAGGCCGAGGACGAGATCGCGGGCGTGGGCGCCGCGATCGGTGCCTCGTTCGCCGGCCAGCTCGGGGTGACGACGACGTCCGGTCCCGGTGTCGCGCTGAAGTCCGAGGCGATCGGCCTCGCCGTGATGACCGAGCTCCCGCTGGTGGTCGTCGACGTCCAGCGCGGCGGGCCCTCCACCGGCCTGCCCACCAAGACCGAGCAGGCCGACCTGCTGCAGGCCATGTTCGGGCGCAACGGCGAGGCGCCGCTGCCGATCGTCGCGCCGCGCTCCCCCGGCGACTGCTTCGACGCCGCGGTCGAGGCGGTGCGCATCGCGATCACCTACCGCACGCCCGTGATGCTGCTCTCCGACGGCTACCTCGCCAACGGCTCCGAGCCGTGGCGGATCCCCGGCGTGGACGAGCTGCCCGAGATCGACCCCGCGTTCGCCACCGAGAAGAACCAGGGCTCGGGCGACGACGCCGAGTTCTGGCCCTACCTCCGTGACGAGGCGACCCTCGCGCGTCCGTGGGCGGTCCCCGGCACCCCCGGCCTCGAGCACCGCATCGGCGGGCTCGAGAAGGGCGACGGCCACGGCAACATCTCCTACGACCCGGCCAACCACGACTTCATGGTGCGCACCCGTCAGGCCAAGGTCGACCGCGTCGCCGACTCGCTCCCGCCGCTCGAGGTCGACGACCCCAGCGGCGAGGCCAAGGTCCTCGTGCTCGGCTGGGGCTCGACCTACGGACCGATCGGTGCCGGCGTACGCCGGGTGCGCCGCGCCGGCTTCCACGTCGCCCAGGCGCACCTGCGCCACCTCAACCCGTTCCCGAAGGACCTCGGCGACGTGCTCCGCCGCTACGACAAGGTCCTCGTGCCCGAGATGAACCTCGGCCAGCTGTCCCTGCTGCTGCGCGCGGAGTACCTCGTCGACGTGGTCGGCTACAACGAGGTCCGCGGGCTGCCCCTGAAGGCAGCCGTGCTCGCCGAGGTGATCGGCGGCCTGGTGGCCGACGCCGAGGGCATCGACGTCGACCTCACCGCCACTGCGCCCGAGGAGGGCTCCGATGACTGACCAGACCACCGACCTGGGCTTCCCCGCCCTCCGCTCCGGCACCGACGGCGTCCCGACGCTCGCGGAGGACGCGCCGCGCCAGACCGGCAAGGAGTTCACCTCCGACCAGGAGGTCCGCTGGTGCCCGGGGTGCGGCGACTACGCCGTGCTCAAGGCCGTGCAGTCCTTCCTGCCCGACCTCGGCCTGCGCCGCGAGAACATCGTCTTCGTCTCCGGCATCGGCTGCTCCTCGCGCTTCCCGTACTACCTCGACACCTACGGCATGCACTCGATCCACGGCCGGGCGCCGACGATCGCGACCGGCATCGCCACGGCCCGCGAGGACCTGTCGGTGTGGGTGGTCACCGGTGACGGCGACGCGCTGTCGATCGGCGGCAACCACCTGATCCACACGCTGCGGCGCAACGTCAACATGACGATCCTGCTGTTCAACAACCGGATCTACGGCCTGACCAAGGGTCAGTACTCCCCCACCTCGGAGACCGGCAAGGTCACCAAGTCCACGCCGATGGGCTCGGTGGACCACCCGTTCAACCCGGTGTCACTGGCACTGGGCGCCGAGGCCACCTTCGTGGCGCGCACCATCGACTCCGACCGCAAGCACCTCACGTCGGTGCTGGCCGCCGCCGCGGCCCACCGCGGCACCTCGCTGGTGGAGATCTACCAGAACTGCCCGATCTTCAACGACGGAGCGTTCGACGCGATCAAGTCGCCGGACACGAAGGCCGACGCGATCATCCCGCTCGTCCACGGCGAGCCGGTGACGTTCGGTGTGGACGGCGCCAAGGCGCTGGTGCGCGACAGCGCCGGCGGTGTGCGGGTCGTCGCGACGGCCGACGTCGACGCCGCCGACATCCTGGTCCACGACGCCCACAACCCGGACCCGTCGACGGCGTTCGCGATCTCGCGGCTGACCGACGCGGGCTACCTCAACACCTCGCCGATCGGGATCTTCCGCCAGGTCGAGCGCGCGACGTACGACGACGCGGCGCGCGAGCAGGTCGCGGTGGCCACCGGCGGGTCCGACAACGGCAGCGCCGCCGACCGCACCGCACGACTGGCGGCGCTGATCGGCGGCGGCGACACCTGGACGGTCGTCTGACCCTCGGGTCAGGCGCTCGCCCGGGCCGGGGGCGCGGCGTGCCTCAGAAGTAGAGGTACCAGACCTTGCCCTTGGTGTTGCCGAAACCGTTGGAGTGGTCGACCTTCGAGCGCCAGCGCCACGTGCCCCGCTGGGGGGCGTAGATCTTGGTCTTGAAGGTGCCCGAGTCGTCGGTCTTCACCTTCTTGACCGTCTTCCACTTGCAGGACCCGCACGCCTTCTTGAGGATCTTCACCTTCTGGTTGGCGTAGGGCAGGAGGGTGCCGTCGGCCTGCGGCTCGCTGACGGTGCCCTTGAGCTTGAAGGCGTTGTAGGAGACCTGGTGCTCCTTGGGCGACTTCTCCTCGATGATGCGCTTGGGCGCGGACCCGGCGGTGGCGCCGGTGCTGAGCGCGCCGGTGACGAGAACGGCGGCGACGAGCGCGGCCAGGACGGTGCGGAACATCCGCATGATGGAACTCCCCCTCGAGAGACGGTGACGATGCTGGCCCGGGATCCCAGTCCCGGGACATCCCCATCGTAGGGGACACCACCCACCTACACTTCCCGAGTGCCAGACTCCCGCCGCGGCCTGCTCCTGGGGGCCTCGGCCTACACGCTCTGGGGCATCTTCCCCCTCTACTGGACCCTGCTCGAGCCTGCCGGTGCCGTCGAGCTGCTGGCCCACCGGATCATCTGGTCGCTCGGCACGATGCTCCTCGTGCTCGTGCTCTCGAGGCGGGTGCCGGCCCTCCGGGCGCTGCTGCGCGAGCGGCGCAAGGTGCTCCTGCTGGCGGCTGCCGCGGTCGTCATCTCGGTCAACTGGGGCGGCTACATCTGGGGCGTCAACAACGGCCGCGTCGTGGAGACCTCGCTCGGCTACTTCATCAACCCGCTGGTGACGGTCCTGATGGGCGTCGCGTTCCTCGGCGAGCGGCTGCGCCGGCTGCAGTGGGCCGCGATGGGGGTCGCGTTCGTGGCCGTGGTGCTGCTCGCGGTCGACTACGGCCGCCCGCCCTGGGTGGCCCTCGTGCTCGCCTTCTCCTTCGGCACCTACGGGCTGCTCAAGAAGCAGGCCGCGGTCGAGGCGGTCGAGAGCATCACCCTCGAGACGCTGGTGATGGCGCCGGTCGCGGCGGCGTACGTCGCCTGGCTGGTGGTCTCGGGACGCTCGAGCTTCGGCACGCACGGCCTCGGCCACGCGGTGCTGATGACCACGACGGGCATCGTCACCGCCGTCCCGCTGATCCTCTTCGGCGCCGCCGCGATCCGCGTCTCGATGGTGTCCCTCGGGCTGCTGCAGTACCTCGCGCCCACCCTCCAGTTCGCCCTCGGCATCCTCGTCTTCCACGAGGCGATGCCCGCCAGCCGCTGGATCGGCTTCGCCCTCGTCTGGGTGGCGCTCGTGGTCTTCACCGTCGAGGCGCTCCACCACCGGCGCCGTCAGCTGCGGCTGGTCGCGCAGGCCAGCGCGGCCTGAGGCCGCCGGCGCGCTGCGTGGTCCGACTCGGGTGGTCGCGCTGCGTGGTCTGACTCGAGGTAGTCGCACATCGACCGCTGGTCGAGGAGGTCGCGCAGCGACCGCTGGTCGAGGAGGTCGCGCATCGACCGCTGGTCGAGGAGGTCGCGCAGCGACCGCTGGTCGAGGAGGTCGCGCAGCAACCGTCCCGAGACCCGTCGGCGCTGCCTCCTCGGCGCTGATTCGTTGCCGGACGGGACCCACGCTTCGGTTGGCTGGGCGGGTTTCCCGCCGGCCGCATCAACGCGGAGTACTTGAGCCACCCGGTGGACCACAGGCTCCACGATCTCGAGGACCAAGGACTGGCGACGGGGGCGAGAAGGTCACTCAGCCGCTGGTCGAGAAGGTCACGGAGCGACCGGCACGAGACCCTGAGACTCTCGCGACGAGCTGTCCACAGACCCACGTGTGTCATGGCCAAGTGTCGGCGCGGCACGCATATAATCGAACACATGATCGAGACGCTGGCAGGGCACCGGAAGGCGGAGGTCGACACCGACCTCAGCCCCTCGACGCTGCTCGCCGTCATCCGTTCGGAGCGCGCGGCCGAGAACGCTGCAGCCGCCCGTCAGCTCGACCTCGCCGCCCGCTGGGCCGACCTCCACCCGCCGGAGTCGATCCACGACGCCGCCGCATTCACGGTGTCAGGTTCCGAGCACGAGGAACCCATCGCCGGCGAGGGCTGCCCGCTGGTCGCGGAGTTCTGCATCGCCGAGCTCGGCGCCGTCCTCGGACTGACCACGACCGCGGCGAAGAAGCTCATCGGGCAGTCCCTCGAGCTGCGCCACCGCCTCCCCCGCCTGTGGGCGCAGGTCCACGCCGGCCGCGTCCCGGCCTGGCGGGCGCGGCTGGTCGCCGAGACCACCATCCACACCACACCCGCGCTGACCCGGGAGGCCGCCGGGTGGGTCGACGCCCAGGTCGCCGCCGTCGCGGGGAAGGTCGGCGTCGCGCAGCTCGACCGTCTCGTCGCCGAAGCCATCCGCCGCTACGACCTCGCCCCCGAGACCGGTCCCGACGACGAGGCCGGCGAGGACCACGAAGACTTCGCCGCCGACCAGCACCTCGGCACCGACCCACGCCACGTCACCTTCGACACCCGCCACGTCCACTACGACGGTGTCATGCGAATGGAGGCCGAGATCGACCTCGCCGACGCCCTCGACCTCGACGCCGCCGTCGCGCACGGCGCCGCAGCACTGAAGGCGCTCGGGTCGGTGGCGCCTCTCGGTGCCCGACGTGCCGCCGCCCTCGGCGACCTGGCGCGTACCCAGACCGCCCTCGACCTCCACACCCAGAACACCTCGACGGACGACCAGTCACATGGCCAGTCGGACGGCGTCGCGCGCGACTCTGAGGCACCTGTCGACGACGCCTCCGCTCACGACTCGTCGGGCCGCGGGCGGAGCACCGATCCGAGCGCCGCTGCCCGCCTGGCCGGGGACGGGCTCCCCGCAGCCCGGCAGGTCGTCCTCCACGTCCACCTCGACGCCGCATTCGCCCCAGACACTCACGGCGCCACCACGACCGTGTTCGGGCCCACCGGCCGCCTCGAGAACGGCCAGCGCCTCGCGCTCCTCGACCAGATCCGCACCTGGTGTGCCGGCTCGCGGACCAAGGTCACGATCCGCCCGGTCATCGACCTCAACGCCGAGCTGTCGACCGACGCCTACGCCGTCCCCGACCGGATCCGCGAGCAGGTCGTCCTGCGCAACCGCACCTGCGTGTTCCCGTGGTGCACCCGACCCGCACGCTCCTGCGACATCGACCACGTGATCCCGTACGACCACGACGCCGCCGTCGAAGGCCGACCGCAACCCGGCCCGACGACCTCCTCCAACCTCGCGCCGCTCTGCCGCACCCACCACCGCCTCAAGACCCACACCGCCTGGCGCTACCACCAAGTGCAGCCCGGCGTCTTCGAGTGGACCAGCCCTCACGGCCACCACTACGTCCGCGACCGTGACGGCACCACCGCCCTCGACCCACCCGACCCGCTCTCAGGTCTCGTGACGGGACGTCGTCCCTCCTCGACCACCGAGTTCCGACCATGACCCCGCCCCACACCCCGCCACCCACCAGGGTGACGGGGCCACCGGCACGTCCGTGCTCTCTCGTGGCGAGGGCGGCGACGGTCTCGGCGCGATCACCCCCGTCATCATCACGCGAGCGTGACACTGCGGCCTGTTGTCACGGCCCGGACGCCCCGCACCGCCCGAGACAGTCCGCCAGTCCGCGCGCTGGCGTCGTCCTCCTGCTCGCCGCCAGCGGTGTACGACCCGGTCCTCGACGGCCAACCCGATCTCGCGTCGTGGCGCACGTCGGGCTGGGACCGCCACACGGCGCGCGACGGCTTCCGCGACTCGCGCGGCCTGACCGCCGGCGGCCGCCGGGGGACGGAACGCGGCCTCCTCGGTCCACCAGCCGGACCACAGGGGCCGCGGACCCAGCTGCGGGGGACGGTCAGGAGGAGCGGGTGGCGACGGTGTCGGCGAAGGACTCGAGGGCGGTGCGGACGGGGCCGGGGTCGAGGACCTCGAGGAGCTTCTTGGCGCGCACGGCCTGGCCCAGGACGTACTCGCGCGCCTCCTGCATGGCCGGGTGCGCGCGGAGCAGGCCGAGGGCCTCGGCGTGCTCGGCGTCGTCGGTGAGGGGACGACCGAGGAGCTCGAGCAGGCGCGCGTCGGCGGGGTCGGTGGAGGCCTGGGCCATCAGGACCGGGAGCGTGGGGACGCCCTCGCGCAGGTCGGTGCCGGGGGTCTTGCCGGACGTCGCGGACTCGGAGGCGATGTCGAGGATGTCGTCGGAGAGCTGGAACGACGAGCCGACGATCTCGCCGTAGGCCGAGAGCGCCTCGACGACCTCGGGGCGGGCACCGGAGAACATCGCGCCGTAGCGCGCCGAGGTGGCGATCAGGGAGCCGGTCTTGCCGGCCACGACCTCGAGGTAGTGCTCGAGCGGGTCCTCGTCCGGGCCGGGCGTCACGGTCTCGAGGATCTGGCCCTCGACGAGGCGGGTGAAGGTGCGGGCCTGGATCCGCACCGCGTCGGGGCCCAGGTCGGCGGTCAGCTCCGAGGAGCGCCCGAAGAGGAAGTCGCCGGTGAGGATGGCGACCAGGTTGTCCCAGCGCGCGTTGGCCGTGTCGGCACCGCGACGCAGGGCGGCCTCGTCCATCACGTCGTCGTGGTAGAGCGAGGCGACGTGGGTCAGCTCCACCACGCAGGCCGCGGTGAGCACCTCCTCGGCCTCCGGGTGCGGCCCCGACTCGGCGGCGAGCAGCACCAGCAGCGGGCGGAACCGCTTGCCCCCGGCCATCATGAGGTGCGTGGCGGCCTCGGAGACGTAGCGGGTGCGCCCCTGGCAGTGGTCGGCCAGCAGCTCCTCGACGCGCGCCAGGCGCTCGACGAGACGACGCTCGAGATCAGCGTCGACGACGGGGAGAGCGAGGGGCGAGTCGGTCACCTGATGAATTCTCCCGCAACCGCCGCGAGGTCGAGCACCGGCCCCGGCAGGATGCCCAGCACGAGCGTCACGGCGGCCCCCACGGCGATGGTCGTGGCGGTCAGGACGGACGGGTACGCCACGGTGGGACCGTCACCGACCGGCTCGTCGAAGTACATGACCTTGATGACCCGGACGTAGAGGAAGACCGCGATGATGCTGGCCAGCACGGCAGCGACCACGACGGGCCAGGCACCCGCGGCGAGCGCCACGGAGAACACCGCGAGCTTGCCCACGAAGCCGGCCGTCAGCGGGATGCCCGCCAGCGCCAGCAGGAAGAAGGCGAAGACCGCCGCCACGACGGGCGACTCCTTGCCCAGCCCGGCCCAGCGGTCGAGCGCGGTGGTCTCGCCGCCGCTGTCGCGGACCAGGCTCACCACGGCGAACGCGCCGATGGTGGCGAAGCCGTAGGTGGCGAGGTAGAACAGCACGGCCTGGAGCGAGGTCAGCTCCCCGTCGGCGAGCTGGGCGGAGCCCTGCAGGCCGACGACGCCGGTGAGGATGAAGCCGGTGTGCGCGACCGAGGAGTAGGCCAGCAGCCTCTTGATGTCGGTCTGCGTGGTGGCGAGCACCGCCCCGACGAACATCGAGAGCACCGCGATCACCCACAGCATCGGCTGCCACGACCAGCGGTCCGCACCGAGCGCGACGTAGAACAGGCGCAGCAGCGCACCGAAGGCCGCGATCTTGGTGCCGGCGGCCATGAAGGCCACCACGGGGGTCGGGGCGCCCTGGTAGACGTCGGGGGTCCAGGCCTGGAACGGGACCGCGCCGACCTTGAAGAGCAGGCCGACCGACAGCAGGCCGGTGCCGATGAGGAGCAGCGCGGAGCTGCCGACGTCGTTGCGGACCGCCTCGTTGATGGCGGAGAACTGCAGTGAGCCGGCGAAGCCGTAGATCAGCGCCGCGCCGTAGAGGAAGAAGCCCGAGGAGAACGCGCCGAGCAGGAAGTACTTCAGCGCCGCCTCCTGGCTCAGCAGGCGGCGACGGCGCGCCAGGCCGCTGAGGAGGTAGAGCGGCAGGGAGAGCACCTCGAGGCCGACGAACATGGTGAGCAGGTCGTTGGCGGCGGGGAACAGCATCATGCCGAAGACCGCGAACATGAGCAGCGGGTAGACCTCGGTGTGCTCGCGGTGCGCCGAGATGGCCGCGGTCTCCGCGTCGGTGCCCGGCACCGCGGCCGCCTGGCCGGCGAAGGCCGAGGCGCCGCCGTCGAGGTGGCGCTCGGCGAAGAGCAGCACGCCGCCGATGGCCAGGGCGAGGACCAGGCCCCAGATGAACAGGCTCGGACCGTCGACCGCGACCGTGCCGCCGACCGCCAGGACGCCGCGAGCAGCGCCGTCGTCGTAGGACTTCACGTCACGCGCGACCAGCACCACGCCGACGAGGGCGGCGACGAGGCCGGCGAGCGCGAGGACGACCTGGGCGGTGTAGCGCGCGGCGCGCGGCGCGAAGGCCTCGACCACCACGCCCAGGCACGCGACCCCGAAGACCACCAGCAGCGGCCAGAGCTCGAAGTACTCGACGCTGGGCTTCACGAATTCGGTCACTGGGGGCCGCCCTCCTGGCCGAGGCCCACGCTCACGAGCGAGTCGTGGACGTAGGGGTTGATGACGTCGAGCAGGGGCATCGGGTAGAAGCCGAACAGCACGAGCGCGAGCAGCAGCGGCGCGACGATCCCGACCTCACGACGGTCGAGGTCGACGATCGGCGCCGACGCGACGCGGTCGGGGCCGGTCATCGTGCGCTGGTACATCCACAGCGCGTAGAACGCGGCCAGCACGATCGCGAGCACCGCCACCGAGCCGGTCAGCCAGTGGTGGTCGAAGGCCGCGACGATGACCATCAGCTCGGACACGAACGGCGAGAGGCCGGGCAGGCCGCACGCCGCGAGACCGGCCACGAGGAACGAGCCCGCCAGCAGCGGGGCGTGCTTCTCCACCCCGCCCATCGCCCGGATCGAGGTGGTGCCCGTGCGGCGGATCAGGAAGCCGGCCACCAGGAACATCAGCGCCGTGGCGATGCCGTGGTTGACCATGTAGAGGATCGCGCCCGCGCCGCCGGTGGCGTTGAGGACGAAGATCCCGAGCACGATGAAGCCGAAGTGCGACAGCGAGGTCAGGCCGATCAGGCGCAGGACGTCGTCCTGGCCGATCGCGATCAGCGCGCCGTAGACGATCGAGATCAGCGCGAGCACCACGACCAGCGGCGTCGCCCACTGCGAGGCGTCGGGCAGCAGCCCGAGGCAGAAGCGCAGCATGCCGAAGGTGCCGATCTTGTCGAGCACGCAGACCAGCAGCACCGAGGTGCTCGGGGTCGCCTTCTCGCTGGTGTCGGCCAGCCAGGTGTGGAAGGGGAACACCGGCGCCTTGATCGCGAAGGCGACGAAGAAGCCGACGAACAGCCACCGCTGGGTGATCGGGTCGATGTCGAGGGCGGCGAGGTCGCTGAGCAGGAAGCTCGGCGAGCCCTGGTCGGCGGAGACGACGTAGAGGCCGATCACCGACGCGAGCAGCACCAGTCCGCCGGCGAGCTGGTAGACGAGGAACTTCGTCGCCGCCCGGCCCCGGCCCTCACGGCCGAAGCCTCCGATGAGGAAGTACGCCGGGATCAAGGTGGCCTCGAAGACGATGTAGAAGAGGAACACGTCGGTGGCGGTGTAGACCGCCAGCGACATCGCCTCGAGGGCCAGGGCCCAGGCGAAGTACGCGCGGGCGCCGCTGTTGCCCGGTGCGTCGCTCTCGCGCCACGAGGCGAGCATCACCGGGGGCACGATGGCCACCGTCAGCAGGACCATCAGCAGCCCGAGGCCGTCGACGCCGAGGGCGTAGTGGACGCCCAGGGCCTCGATCCACTCGTGGGTCTCGGTGAGCTGCATGCCGGAGCTGACGTCGTAGCGGCTGGCCACCACGACGCCGTAGACCAGCGAGGCCAGCGCGAAGCCCAGGCCGATCGGCCGCGACAGCGCGTGCGGCGCGAACGCGACCACGAGCGCGCCGACGAGCGGCAGCAGGATCAGGAAGGTCAGCATCATCCGAGGTTCACCGCCAGGAGAGCGAGGACGACCAGGAGGGCGCCACCGAGGAGGGACAGGGCGTAGGAGCGGACGAAGCCGTTCTGGACGCGTCGCAGCGTGCGGGAGATGCCGCCGATGCTCGCCGCGCCTCCCATGACGACACCGTCGATGCCGGTGCGGTCGAGGGTGGTCAGGCCGCTGACCAGCGAGGCGCCGGGTCGCACGACGACGGCGTCGTTGATGGCGTCGCCGTAGAGGTCGGCGCGCGCCGCACGGGTCGCGAACGACACCTCGCGGGGGGCCTCGCGCGGGACCTCGCGCCGCCCGACCAGGAACCAGGCGGTGGCGACACCGACCGCGACCACCGCGACGATGATCAGCGTGATCACCAGCGCCGGCAGCGGCGGCTCGTGGTGCTCGGCGGTGCCGGTCACCGGCTCCAGCCAGGTCACGATCCAGTCGCCGAGCAGCAGCACGCCGCCGAGGACGGAGAGCGCCGCGAGCACGACCAGCGGCACGGTCATCACCTTGGGCGACTCGTGCGGGTGCACCTCCGGCTCCCAGCGCTGCGGGGTCAGGAAGGTCATCAGCATGAGCCGGGTCATGTAGAAGGCGGTGATGCCGGCGCCGAGGATGGCCAGGACGCCGACGAGCAGGTTGTCGGCCAGCGCGGTCTCGATGATGCGGTCCTTGGACCAGAACCCGGAGAAGCCGGGGAACCCGATGATCGCGAGGTAGCCCATCGCGAAGGTCAGGAACGTCACCGGCATCGCCGTGCGCAGGGCGCCGTAGTGGCGCATGTCGACGTCGTCGTCCATGCCGTGCATGACCGAGCCGGCGCCGAGGAACATGTTGGCCTTGAAGAAGCCGTGCGTGAGCAGGTGGAAGATCGCGAACGGGTAGCCCACCGGGCCGAGGCCGGCGGCGAGCATCATGTAGCCGATCTGGCTCATCGTGGAGCCGGCCAGCGCCTTCTTGATGTCGTCCTTGGCGCAGCCGAGGATCGCACCCCACAGCAGCGTGACCGTGGCGACCACGACCACCGCGGTCTGGGCGACCGGGGTCAGCTCGTAGATGAAGTTCGACCGGACCACGAGGTAGACACCGGCGGTGACCATGGTCGCGGCGTGGATGAGCGCCGACACCGGGGTCGGGCCCTCCATCGCGTCGAGCAGCCAGGCCTGCAGCGGGACCTGGGCGGACTTGCCGCACGCACCGAGCAGGAGCAGCAGGCCCAGGGCGTTGAGCGTGGACTGGTCGGCGTCGCCGGCGAGCTCGCTGACCGCGCCGTAGTCGACGGTGCCGAAGGTGGCGAACATCAGCGCGATCGCCAGGGTCAGGCCGATGTCGCCGACACGGTTGATGACGAACGCCTTCTTGGCCGCGGCGGCCGCCGAGGGCTTGTGCTGCCAGAAGCCGATGAGGAGGTAGGAGGCCAGGCCCACGCCCTCCCAGCCGAGGAACAGGCCCACGAAGTTCGCCGAGAGGATCAGCGTCAGCATCGCGGCCACGAAGAGGTTGAGGTAGCCGAAGAAGCGGCGTCGGCGCGCGTCGTGCTCCATGTAGCCGATCGCGTAGACGTGGATCAGCGAGCCGACGCCGGTGATCAGCAGCAGGAAGAGCGCCGCGAGCTGGTCGTAGAGGAGGTCCATGCCGACGCGCAGCGAGCCGGTCTCGAACCAGGTCCAGAGGTGCTGGCCGACCTGGCGCTCCTCGGCGTCACGGCCGAGCAGGGAGAGGAACAGCACGAGGCTGAGCACGAAGGACAGCGCCGACATGGCCGTGCCGAGGAGGTGGCCGCGACGGTCGACGCCGGCACGCACCGACTCGGGCAGGAACGGCGTCACGCCGAGCAGGACCACCGCGCCGAGCAGCGGCAGGCCGATGACCAGCCAGATCAGGTCGAAGACGCCCCCGGCGCCCATGTCGGGCGCCACCACGGGTGCGTGCGCTCCTTCCCCGGCCATGGGCAGGCCGGTGAGGAGCACCGAGTGGGACAACAGGTTCACGAGCGCTCCCTCAGTACTTCAGCAGGCTGGCGTCGTCGACCGAGGCCGAGCGTCGGGTGCGGAAGATGGTCATGATGATCGCCAGGCCGATGACGACCTCGGCCGCGGCCACCACCATCACGAAGAAGGCAGTGATCTGGCCGTCGAGGTTGCCGTGCTGGCGGGCGAAGGCGACGAACGCGAGGTTGGAGGCGTTGAGCATCAGCTCCACGCACATGAACACCACGATGGCGTTGCGGCGGGTCAGCACGCCCACGCAGCCGATGGTGAACAGGATCGCCGAGAGCACGACGTACTCGGTCACTTCTCGTCCTCCGTGGTCGTCGCGGGGGTGCCGGCCTTGCCGGACGTCTCGGGCACCCGCGCGGGGTCGCTGTGTCCCTCGGGACCGGCGATCTGGCGGCGCACCTCGTCGATGTCGTCGGCGAGCGCCGGGGCCGAGCGCACCGTGCCGCGGGCCGCGAGGACCCGGGACACCGACGACTCCGCGGCGGTGCCGTCGGGCAGCAGCGCCGGGGTGTCCACCGCGTTGTGGCGGGCGTAGACGCCGGGAGAGGGCAGCGGGCCCAGGTGCTTGCCGTGGTCGGCGTAGTCGCGCAGGCGCTGCGCGGCCAGGTCGGCCTGGGTGGCGCGCGGGGTGAGCCGCTCGCGGTGCGCGAGCACCATGGCGCCCAGCACCGCGGTGATGAGCAGTGCGCTGGTCGCCTCGAAGGCGAAGACGTAGCGGGAGAACAGGATGTTGGCGATCGCCGGGACGTTGCCGCCGGCGTTGGCGTCCTCGAGGCCCACCACGGTGCCGAGCGTGACCTGGCCGATGCCGACGACGAGCACGGCGCCGAAGACCAGGCCGAGGCCGACCGCCATGGCGCGCTGGCCGCGGATCGTCTCCACCACCGAGTCGGAGGCGTCGACGCCGATCAGCATCATCACGAACAGGAACAGCATCAAGATCGCGCCGGTGTAGACGATGATCTGCACCGCGAAGAGGAACGGCGCCTCCATCACGGCGTAGAGGAACGCCAGGCTGACCATGACGACCGCGAGCAGCAGCGCGGCGTGCACCGCCTTGCGGACGAACAGGATGCCGAGCGCCGCCGCGACCATGATCGGGGCGAGGATCCAGAACGTCATCGGGTCGTCCCCCTGTAGTAGTCGCCCTCGTCGTCGCCGAGGCGCATCGGGTGGGGCGGCTGCTCCATGCCCGGCAGCAGCGGGGCGAGGAGGTCGGACTTCTCGTAGATGAGGTCGGCCCGGTTGTCGTCGGCCAGCTCGTACTCGTTGGTCATCGTGAGCGCGCGGGTGGGGCACGCCTCGATGCACAGCCCGCACAGGATGCAGCGCAGGTAGTTGATCTGGTAGACGCGGCCGTAGCGCTCGCCGGGGCTGAAGCGCTGGCTGTTGCCGTCGGCGTCCTCGGCGTCGGAGTTGGAGGCACCCTCGACGTAGATGGCGTCGGCCGGGCACGCCCAGGCGCACAGCTCGCAGCCGATGCACTTCTCCAGGCCGTCGGGCCAGCGGTTGAGCTGGTGGCGGCCGTGGAAGCGCGGCGCGGTCGGCATCTTCTCGAAGGGGTACTGCTCGGTGACGACCTTCTTGAACATGGTCCGGAAGGTGACGCCGAAGCCGGCGACCGGGTCCCAGAGGGACTCCTTGATGCCCTTGGACGGCTGGGTGGGCTCACTCATGGCTCTCCTCCGCTGCGGCGGTGACGGTGGTGCGGCCCGTGGCGAACGTCAGCGGCGCGGCGGCCCCGCGCACGGCGCCACCGGTCGGCATGGGCGGGACGGGGAACCCGCCGGCGAACGCGTCGTGCGGCTCGTCGGCCGCCTCGACGGCCCCGGCGTCGCCCTTGCCCTCGCCCACGAAGAGCAGGGCGACGGTGAGGACGAGCAGGACCGCGATCGCGGCCACGAGGTAGGTGCGGTTGATGTTGCCCTCGAGCGAGATCACCCGGATGGTCGCCACGGCGACGATCCAGGCCAGCGAGACCGGGATCAGGACCTTCCAGCCCAGCGCCATGAACTGGTCGTAGCGCATGCGCGGCAGCGAGCCGCGCAGCCAGACGAAGAGGAAGACGAAGAGGAAGACCTTGCCGAAGAACCACAGGAGCGGCCAGTAGCCGGAGTTGGCGCCGTCCCAGATGTTCTCGATGCCCCACGGGGCCGCCCAGCCGCCGAGGAACAGCGTGGTGGCGATCGCGGAGACGGTGACCAGGTTGATGTACTCGGCGAGGAAGAACAGCGCGAACTTCAGGCTGGAGTACTCGGTGTGGAAGCCGCCGACCAGCTCGCCCTCGGCCTCGGGGAGGTCGAAGGGAGCGCGGTTGGTCTCACCGACCATCGCGATCACGTAGATGACGAACGACGGCAGCAGGATCAGCCCGAACCACAGCTTGTCCTGGGCCGCGACGATCTCGGAGGTCGACATGGAGCCGGCGTAGAGGAAGACCGCGACGAGCGCGAGGCCCATCGCGACCTCGTAGGAGATCATCTGCGCGCTCGAGCGCAGGCCGCCGAGCAGGGAGTACGTCGACCCGGACGACCAGCCGCCGAGCACGATGCCGTAGATGCCGATCGAGGCGATGGCCATCACGAAGAGCACGGCCACCGGCATGTCGGTGAGCTGGAGCGGGGTGCGGTGGCCGAAGAAGTTGACCTCGGGCCCGAACGGGATGACCGCCCAGGTGACGAAGGCCGGCACCACGGCGATCACCGGGGCGACGAGGAAGACGATCTTGTCGGCCGCCTTGGGGACGATGTCCTCCTTCAGCGCCAGCTTGACGCCGTCGGCCAGCGACTGCAGGAGGCCGAAGGGCCCGTGCACGTTGGGGCCGACCCGGTGCTGCATGCGGGCCACGACCCGGCGCTCGAACCAGATGTTGAAGAGCGTCAGCAGCACCAGGACCACGAAGATGAGCACCGCCTTGACGGCGATCACCCACCACGGGTCCTGGCCGAAGGCGCCCAGCTCCGCGTCGGGCAGGTCGGCCGCGAGCGGCAGGATGGTCATCACTGCGAGGCTCCCTTCAGGGTCACCGTGCTGCCGGGTGAGGCGAGGTCCGCCCAGACGCCGCGGCCGAAGGACCGGGCCGGGACCCAGACCACCTCGTCGGGGAGGTCGGCGACCTCGACCGGCAGCGTCACGCTGCCGCGGTCGCCGGTGAGCGTGGCCGTCGCCGGGGCGCCGGCGACGTCGCCGACCAGACCGAACAGCGCGTCGTAGGCGGCCTGGTTGACCCGGGCGACCGGCCGGCGCGCGGTGGCGCGCAGGTGCAGCTCGTTGTCCTGCATCGTGCCCAGGTCGAGCAGCTGCTTCCAGGTCGCCAGCGCGAACGCGCCTGCCCTGGACCTCGCCGCGCGAGGCGCCTTGCCGGCGTCGAGGGGCGGCCGCGCGCCGTCCCAGGGACCCAGCGCCTCCATCTCCGCGCGCACCTCGCTCACCGTCCGGAACCCGAGGGCGGCGCCCGCGCCGAGCGCGGCCAGCTCCTCGGAGATGCCGGACAGGACGCGCAGGTCGGGCAGGGAGGCGGGGTTGGTGAAGACGGCGTCGAAGGACCGCGCGCGACCGTCCCAGGTCACGAAGGTGCCGGCCTTGTCGGTCACCGGAGCGACCGGCAGCACGACGTCGGCGACCCGGGTCACGTCGGTCTCGCGCAGCTCGAGGCTGACCACGAAGCCGGCCGCGTCGAGCGCGGCGCGGAAGGCGGCCGGGTCGGCGGTGTCGTCGGGGTCGACGCCGGCGACGACCACACCGCCGAGGTCGCCCTTGGCGAGCGCGGCGACGATGGCGTTGCCGTCGCGACCGGCCGTGGCGGGCAGCGACGCCACGCCCCAGGCGGCGGCGAGGTCGACGCGGGCCGAGGCCTCGGACACCGGGCGACCGCCGGGCAGCAGGGTGGGCAGCGCGCCGGCCTCGACCGCTCCGCGGTCACCCGCGCGACGCGGCACCCACGCCAGGCGGGCCCCGGTCGTGGCGGCCAGGTCGGCGGCGGCGGAGAGGGCGCCGTGGGTCGCGGCGAGGCGCTCGCCGACCAGGATGACGGCGTCCTTGGTGACACCGTGCTCGGCGTCCTTGAGCGACCCGATGACCTCGGCCTCGCGGCCGGGGGCGGCGGGCACCAGGCGGCCCTTCATCTTGCGCAGGCCGCGCGAGGTCCACGGGGCGACCGAGACGACCTGCGTACGACCCGTGCGGGCCGCCTTGCGCAGCCGCAGGAAGATCGTGGCGGCCTCGTCCTCGGGCTCGAGGCCCAGGAGCACGACCACGGGCGCCGCCTCGAGGTCGGCGTAGGTGACCTCGCCCGACAGCGCGACGTGGGAGGCCAGGAAGCTGGCCTCCTCGGCGCTGTGCGGGCGGGCGCGGAAGTCGATGTCGTGGGTGCCGAGCGAGACGCGCGCGAACTTGGCGTAGGCGTAGGCGTCCTCGGCGGTCAGCCGGCCACCGGTGAGCACCGCGGACGCGCCGGCCGCGTGCAGGCCGCGCGCCGCGACGGCGAAGGCCTCGGGCCACGACGCGGGCCGGAGCACCCCGTCCTCGCGGACCTGCGGGTAGGTGATCCGGTCGTCGGCCTGGGCGTAGCGGAAGGCGAAGCGGTCCTTGTCGCTGATCCACTCCTCGTTGACCTCGGGGTCGTTGCCGGAGAGGCGGCGCATCACCTTGCCGCGCCGGTGGTCGATGCGGATCGCGGAACCGCAGGCGTCGTGCTCGGCCACGCCCGGGGTGGAGACGAGGTCGAAGGGGCGCGAGCGGAAGCGGTAGTCGGCGGAGGTGAGCGCGCCGACCGGGCAGATCTGGATGGTGTTGCCGGAGAAGTAGCTCTCGAAGGGCTCGCGCTCGTAGATCGCCACCTGCTGGAGCGCGCCGCGCTCGGCGAGGGCGATGAACGGGTCGCCGGCGACCTGCTCGGAGAAGCGCGTGCACCGCGCGCACAGCACGCAGCGCTCGCGGTCGAGGAGCACCTGCGCGGAGATGTTGATCGGCTTGGGGAAGGTGCGCTTGACGCCGCCGTTGCCCGAGAACCGGCTCTCGCCGCGGCCGTTGCTCATCGCCTGGTTCTGCAGCGGGCACTCGCCGCCCTTGTCGCAGACCGGGCAGTCGAGGGGGTGGTTGATCAGCAGGAACTCCATGACGCCCTGCTGGGCCTTGTCGGCCACCTCGCTGGTCGCCTGGGTGTTGACCACCATGCCCTCGGCGACCGGCAGCGTGCAGGAGGCCTGCGGCTTGGGGAAGCCGCGGCCGTTGCCGGCGTCGGGGATGTCGACCAGGCACTGGCGGCAGGCGCCGACCGGCTCGAGCAGCGGGTGGTCGCAGAAGCGCGGGATCTGGACGCCGACCTGCTCGGCGGCCCGGATGACCAGGGTGTCCTTGGGCACGCTGACCTGGACGCCGTCGATGGTCAGGGTGACCGTGTCGACCTCGGTGCGCTCGGGGGTGGTGGTCATGCGTCGGCTCCCACGGGGCTGCTGGACGGGAAGGCGGTGGAGGCGGCCGGGTCGAACGGGCAGCCGCCGTGGGACAGGTGGGCGAGGTACTCGTCGCGGAAGTGCTGGATCGAGCTCGAGATCGGGCTCGTGGCACCGTCGCCGAGCGCGCAGAACGAGCGGCCCAGGATGTTGTCGCACTGGTCGAGCAGCAGGTCGAGGTCGTCCTCGCTCCCCTGCCCCTTCTCCAGGCGCGCCAGGGTCTGGGTCAGCCACCAGGTGCCCTCGCGGCACGGGGTGCACTTGCCGCAGGACTCGTGCTTGTAGAACTCCGTCCAGCGCAGCACCGCGCGCACCACGCACGTGGTCTCGTCGAAGAGCTGCAGCGCGCGGGTGCCGAGCATCGAGCCCGCCGCGCCGACCGACTCGAAGTCGAGCGGCACGTCGAGGTGCTCGGGGGTCAGCAACGGGGTGCTGGAGCCGCCGGGCGTCCAGAACTTCAGCTCGTGGCCCTCGCGCATGCCGCCCGCCAGCTCGATCAGCTGGCGCAGCGTGATGCCGAGCGGCGCCTCGTACTGGCCGGGGTTCTTCACGTGCCCGGACAGGCTGAAGATGCCGTGGCCCTGCGACTTCTCGGTGCCCATGGAGGCGAACCACTCGGCGCCGCGGGTGAGGATGCGCGGGGACCGAGGCGATGGACTCGACGTTGTTGATCACCGTCGGGCTGGCGTAGAGCCCGGCGACCGCGGGGAACGGCGGGCGCAGGCGCGGCTGTCCGCGACGTCCCTCCAGACCCTCGAGCAGCGCGGTCTCCTCGCCGCAGATGTACGCGCCGGCACCGGCGTGCACGATCAGGTCGAGGTCGTAGCCGGACCCGTGGATGTTCTTGCCGAGGTGGCCCGCGAGGTAGGCCTCCTGGACCGCGCGCTGCAGGCGGCGCACGACGTGGAGGACCTCGCCGCGGACGTAGATGAAGGCGGTGTTGGCCCGGATGGCGTAGGAGCTGACGATGACGCCCTCGACCAGCGTGTGGGGCGTGGCCATCATCAGCGGGATGTCCTTGCACGTGCCCGGCTCGGACTCGTCGGCGTTGACCACGAGGTACTTGGGCCGCGGGTTGTCCTGCGGGATGAAGCCCCACTTCATGCCGGTGGGGAACCCGGCGCCGCCGCGCCCGCGCAGGCCGGAGGCCTTGACGGTCTCGATGACGTCGGCCGGTGCCATCGCGAACGCCGCGTCGAGGGCGGCGTAGCCACCGCGCTCCTCGTAGGCCGCGAGGGTCCAGGAGCGCTCGGTGTCCCAGTTGTCGGTGAGGACCGGGGTCAATGTGTCAGCCACGAAGTGCCCCTTCTCGGTTGTTGAGGTGCGAGCGCAGCGAGCCTCGAAACACGGTCACGTGGTCTCCCCCTCGTCGGGTGCGCCGGACGGGGCCGTCCAGCCCTTCTCGCGGGCGATCCTCAGTCCGACGACCGAGGCGGGCCCGGCGGACGGGCCCTCGTCGGCACGGTCGTCGGGGAACCCGGCGAGGACCCGCTCGGCCTCGCGCCAGGTGCACAGCCGCGGGCCGCGCGTGGAGTGGACCTCGTTGCCGGCGCGCAGGTCGTCGACGACCTGGACGGCCGACTCGGGGGTCTGGTTGTCCATGAACTCCCAGTTGACCATCATCACCGGGGCGTAGTCGCAGGCCGCGTTGCACTCCAGGTGCTCGAGCGTGATCGTGCCGTCCGCGGTGGTCTCGTCGTTGCCGACGTCGAGGTGCTCCTTGAGCCGCTCGAAGATGAGGTCGCCGCCGAGCACCGCGCACAGCGTGTTGGTGCACACCCCGACGTGGTAGTCGCCGACCGGCTTGCGCTTGTACATCGTGTAGAAGGTCGCCACGCCGTTGACCTCGGCAGCGCTGATGCCGAGGATCTCCGCGCACGCCTCGATGCCCTCGGGGGTGACCTTGCCCTCGACCGACTGCACGAGGTGCAGCATCGGGAGCAGGCCCGAGCGCGCCTCGGGGTAGCGGGCCGCGATCTCGCGCAGCTCGTCGTGGGTCCTCTGGTCCAGACTCATCGGTCGACTCCTCCCATCACGGGGTCGATGGAGGCGATCGCGACGATGACGTCGGCGACCATGCCGCCCTCGCTCATCACGCTCGTCGCCTGCAGGTTGGTGAACGACGGGTCGCGGAAGTGGGCGCGGAACGGGCGGGTGCCGCCGTCGGAGACCACGTGGGCCCCCAGCTCGCCGCGCGGCGACTCGATCGGGACGTAGGCCTGGCCGGCCGGGACCCGGAAGCCCTCGGTCACCAGCTTGAAGTGGTGGATCAGCGCCTCCATCGACTCGCCCATGATGTGGCGGATGTGGTCGAGGCTGTTGCCCATGCCGTCGCTGCCGATGGCCAGCTGGCTGGGCCACGCGATCTTCTTGTCGGCCACCATGACCGGGGCGCCCTCGAGCCCGGCGAGCCGGTCGGCCGCCTGCTCGACGATGCGCAGGGACTCCCACATCTCGTTGAGCCGGATCCGGAAGCGGCCGTAGGCGTCGCTGGTGTCCCAGGTCTGGACGTCGAAGTCGTAGTCCTCGTAGCCGCAGTAGGGCTGGGTCTTGCGCAGGTCCCAGGCGTAGCCGGTGGAGCGCAGCACCGGGCCGGTGATGCCCAGCGCCAGGCACCCGGCCAGGTCGAGGTGGCCCACGCCGTCGAGGCGACCCCGGAAGATCGGGTTCGCGTTGCACAGCGCGGCGTACTCGGGCAGGCGCTTCTTCATCAGCGCGATGAAGTCGCGGATCTCGTCGAGCGCGCCCGGCGGGAGGTCCTGGGCGACGCCACCGGGGCGGAAGAACGCGTGGTTCATCCGCAGGCCGGTGATCAGCTCGAACAGGTCGAGCACGAGCTCGCGCTCGCGGAAGCCGATCGTCATGACCGTCAGCGCACCGATCTCCATGCCGCCGGTCGCGATGGCGACCAGGTGGGAGGACATCCGGTTGAGCTCCATCAGGAGCACGCGCATGACCTGCGCCTTCTCCGGGATGTCGTCCTCGATGTCGAGCAGCCGCTCGACGCCCAGGACGTAGGTGGCCTCGTTGTAGAACGGCGAGAGGTAGTCCATCCGGGTGCAGAAGGTCGTGCCCTGCACCCAGCTGCGGTACTCCATGTTCTTCTCGATGCCGGTGTGGAGGTAGCCGATGCCGCAGCGGGCCTCGGTGACCGTCTCGCCCTCGAGCTCGAGGATCAGCCGGAGCACGCCGTGGGTCGAGGGGTGCTGCGGGCCCATGTTGACCACGACCCGCTCCTCGGCCGACTCGCCGATGCTCTGCGTGACCGAGTCCCAGTCCTGCCCGGTGACGGTGAAGACCTTGCCCTGGCTCGTGTCGCCGGGCGCTGCGTAGAAGTCCTGTTCGGTGGTCATGTCAGTTGTAGCTCCTGCGCTGGTCCGGCGGAGGGATGGAGCCACCCTTGTACTCCACGGGGATGCCGCCGAGGGGGTAGTCCTTGCGCTGCGGGTGGCCCGGCCAGTCGTCCGGCATGAGCACCCGGGTCAGAGCGGGGTGGCCGTCGAAGACCAGCCCGAACATGTCGTAGGTCTCGCGCTCGTGCCAGTCCAGCGTCGGGTAGATGCTGACCAGGCTCGGCACGTGCGGGTCGGCGTCGGGGACGCTGACCTCGACGCGGATGCGCCGGTTGTGGGTCATCGAGGTGAAGTGGTAGACGGCGTGGAGCTCGCGGCCCGCGTCGTCGGGGTAGTGGACGCCGCTGACGCCGGAGCAGAGCTCGAAGCGCAGTGCCTCGTCGTCGCGCAGCATCTGGGCGACGAACGGCAGGTCCTCGCGGCGGACGTGGAAGGTGATCTCGCGCCGGTGCACCACGACGGACTCGATGGCGTGGGCCAGGTCGGTCGCGTGCAGGCGTGCCTCGAGCGCGTCGGCGACCTCGTCGAACCAGCCGCCGTAGGGGCGCTGGGTGGGCGCGGGGAAGACCTTCGCGCTGACCAGGCCGCCGTAGCCGGAGGTGTCGCCCGACCCGGAGACGCCGAACATGCCGCGGCGCTCGCCGACCGCACGCACCTCCCCGGTCGGGGCGGGGACGTTCTCCGGGGACTGCTCGGGGGCCGGCTGCTCGACGCCGGAGCCGGTGGCGGTCTCCGCCTTGGCCTTCTCGAGGTTGCGCTCCTCGGCCGGGCGGGCCGACTCGTTCTTGTCGGTCTTGTCGTCGGTCTTGTCGTCGGTCTTGTCGTCGCTCACCGCAGCAGGCCCTTCATCTGCGAGGTCGGCAGGGCGCGCAGCGCCGCGGTCTCGAGCTCCTGGATCTCGGCCTTGCGGTGCGCGCCGAGCTTGGTGTGCTGGACCTGGTCGTGCAGCTTGAGGATGGCGTCGATGAGCATCTCCGGACGCGGCGGGCAGCCGGGGAGGTACATGTCGACCGGGACGACGTGGTCGACGCCCTGCACGACGGCGTAGTTGTTGAACATGCCGCCCGACGAGGCGCACACGCCCATCGCCAGCACCCACTTCGGCTCGGGCATCTGGTCGTAGATCTGGCGCAGGACGGGGGCCATCTTCTGGCTCACGCGACCCGCCACGATCATCAGGTCGGCCTGGCGGGGGCTGGCGCGGAAGACCTCCATGCCGAAGCGGGCCAGGTCGTACTTCGGTCCGCCGGTGGTCATCATCTCGATGGCGCAGCAGGCCAGGCCGAAGGTCGCGGGCCAGAACGAGGCCTTGCGCATGTAGCCGGCGACCCCCTCGACGGTGGTCAGCAGGACGCCGGACGGCAGCTTCTCTTCGAGTCCCATGGGTTTTCCCTCAGTCCCAGTCGAGCCCGCCGCGGCGCCACACATAGGCGTACGCGACGAAGACAGTGGCGATGAACAGGACCATCTCGACCAGGCCGAACAGGCGCATCGCGTCGAAGTGGACGGCCCACGGGTAGAGGAAGATGATCTCGATGTCGAAGACGATGAAGAGCATCGCGGTGATGAAGTACTTCACCGGGAAGCGGCCGCCGCCCACGGGCTGCGGCGTCGGCTCGATGCCGCACTCGTAGGAGTCGAGCTTGGCCCGGTTGTAGCGCTTGGGTCCGGTGAAGGCGCTGATGGCGACGGAGAAGACTGCGAAACCCGTCGCGATGAGTGCCAGCGCCAGGATCGGCGTGTAGAGCTGCATCGCTTCCCTTCCGGTGACCTGCGCGCCCGTGCGGGTGACATGTGACCTTGTGAATCACTTCACGAGTGGCGCGCGCCACAGTCTAGGACTCCCGTGCGGCGTGCGTCACGTCGGGGTCGTGACCTGGCTCACGTGTCCTGACCTGCGCATTTACACAAGATCCGCGTGCGGTAATTGCGTCAGGCGGTGGCGCGGTGCAGGGCGACGATGCCGCCCGTGAGGTCGCGCCACTCGGGCGCCTGCCAGCCCGCCTCGGCCACCATGGCGGCGAGGCCGGCCTGGTCGGGCCAGGCGCGGATCGACTCGGCGAGGTAGACGTAGGCGTCGCGCGCGCTGGCGGTGACCGAGGCGACGACGGGCAGGGCGCGCATGAAGCCGTCCATGTAGAGGCTGCGGAACGCGCCGTTGGTGGGGGTGCTGAACTCGCAGACCACGAGGCGTCCGCCCGGTCGGGTGACGCGGAGCATCTCGCGCAGGCCGGCCACCGGGTCGACGAAGTTGCGCAGGCCGTAGGAGATCGTGACGGCGTCGAAGGTGTCGTCGAGGAACGGCAGGCGGGTGCCGTCGCCGGCCACGAACGGCAGCGTGGGCCGGTCCTTCTTCCCCTGCTGGAGCATCCCCACGGAGAAGTCGCACGGCACGGCCGTGGCGTCCCGGGCCTGGAACGGCTCGCTGGAGCAGCCGGTGCCGGCGGCCAGGTCGAGCACGAGGTCGCCGCGACGGGCCCCGACCGCCTCGACCATCGAGCGACGCCAGCTGCGCTGGATGCCGGCGGTCATCAGGTCGTTGGTGAGGTCGTAGCGCCTCGCCACCGTGTCGAACATGCGTCGGACGTCGGTCGGTTGCTTGTCCAGGTCAGCGCGGGCCACGCGCCGAGCGTAGGCGTCCGGCCCACGGGACGTGCAACGCGGGGGCGTCGGCGCACGTCCCTATGCTCGGGGACCGCAGGACCGACGGGGAGGAACCACCTGATGCCACGCCACCACGCCCACGACGCACCTCGACGCGGCACGCACCGCGCAACGGTGCCGCTCGCCGCGGTCCTGCTCGCCCTGGCCTGCTCCCTGCTGGTCAGCGTGCCGGCGCTCGCGGCTGCCTTCGAGCCGATGCGACCGGGCGACACCGGCTGGCGGGTGCGCGAGCTGCAGAGCCGGCTGCACCAGCTCGACCTGCACTCCGAGGTCGTCACCAGCCGCTTCGACGCCGAGACGCAGGCGGGCGTCGCCACCTTCGAGCGACGCCGCGGGTGGGACGCCGACGGCGTGGTCGACGAGCGCACCTGGACCAGGCTCCTCGCCCGCACCACCGAGCCCACCACCGAGGCGCTCCACAACGTCTACACGCCCGGACGGCCGCTGCTGCAGCGCGGCGACCGCGGCGCCCGGGTCCGCCAGGTGCAGGCCCGGCTCGAGCAGGTGGGCTGGTACGACGGCGACGTCACCGGCCGCTACGCCCGGAGCACCGTCGCCGCGGTCGAGGGCTTCCAGGGCAAGCAGCGGATCCCGGTGACCGGGCAGGTCGACCGGCGCACGCTCGACCGGCTGCAGGCGCTGACCCGGGAGCCGACCCGCGCCGAGCTGTTCAACATCGTCCCGGCCGGCCCGCCGCTCGACCCGCGCTGCACGACGGGGCGCGCGATGTGCGTCGACAAGACCTCGCGCTCGCTGCGCTGGGTGGTCGACGGCGTGGTGCTCAGGACGGTCGAGGTGCGCTTCGGCTCCGACGAGCTGCCGACCCGCGAGGGCGCGTTCGCGGTCTACCGCAAGTCGCGCGACCACGTGTCCAACCTCTACGGCACCTCGATGCCGTTCGCGATGTTCTTCTCCGGTGGCCAGGCCGTCCACTACTCCCCCGACTTCGCGGCCAACGGCTACAGCGGCGCCTCGCACGGGTGCGTCAACGTGCGCGACCGCGGTGCGGTGGAGTGGCTCTTCGACCGGGTCAGGATCGGCGACGCGGTGATCGTCTACCGCTCCTGACCCGGGCCGCCGGGGCTCGCGCTCGTGCGCGTCGACAGCGCTCAGGGTGTGAGGGAGAAGGCCGGGTCGAGCTGGACCCCGCCGCGTCCGCGGTGCGGGAGCGAGGTGGTCGACGCGACCTCGACGACGGACGGGGCCGGCACCGGGACGACCGTGTGCTCGGCGTTGAGGTCGAGCCTCACCGCCGGGTGGTGGGCGATGCGGCCGATGCGGAAGCCGAGCGTCGTCGCGAGCGCGCTGACCGTGCGGTGGACGCGGCCGTCGATCGCGAGCACCCGCACGCGACCGCCCCACCACGGGACGAGCGCGGACACCTCGTCGGCGAGCTTGCGCTCGCGGGAGGTGAGCCGGGCCTCCGCGACCCGGGCCGACACCGCGTCCAGCACGTCGCGCGGCGCGGCGTGCCAGGGGGCGCCGTCGACCTGGGCGTGCTCGACCAGGTCCTCGAGCACCTTCGACGTCACGTGGTCGAGCAGGACGTGGGTCGGCGAGACGTGCGCGAGGGCGGCCTCGAGGTCCTCGGGCGCCTCCACCCACGCGAGCAGGCAGCCCGACGTGAGGTGGGCGTCGCGGACCACGGTGGTGAAGCGGTCGGTGGCCTCACCGGTCAGCAGGACGACGTCGTCGGCCCGCAGGTCCGACAGCGTGCCCGACGACTCCGGGCGGAAGAGCCACGCCTCGGCCTTCTCCCGGGGGAGGCCGAGCACCGCTCCCGAGGCGGCGTCGGACCGGGCGCTGTCGACCCACGTGAGCAGGTCGGGCTGGCGCTTGCGGCGTTCGAGGCCCATGCCGCGCAGCCGCTCCCACGAGCGGTCGTCGCACTCGAAGAGCTGCGCCTCCAGCAGGCCGGCGCGACGCAGGAGCGCCAGGCGGCTCTCGTGGTCGACGACCACGAGCCGGACCTCGACCTCGTCGAGGAGGCGTCCGACCTCCTCGGGGTCCATGTGCTCCGGCAGCAGCAGCGGCACCCCGCCCGCGACGCGCACCGCGAGCTCGAGCTCGAGCTGGCGCGAGCCGGTGGGGACGCGGATGACGACGACGTGGCCCGGCGAGACCCCGGCCTCGATCATCCCGGCGGCGCCGTCGATGACGCGGCGGTAGAGCTCGTTCCAGGTCAGCGACACCCAGCGCTCGCCCGAGCGCTCGATGACGGCGACCTCGAGGGCGCGCTCGCGAGCGTGGCGCTGGAGCCGCACCAGCGGCGAGAGGTGTGCAGGCACGACGGGTCTCCTCGTTCCAACTTGTTCCGTGCCGCAACCTAGGTCAGCCGAGCCCCTCCTGTTCGCCGATTGCTCGATCTCCCGTCACCGGGCTGCACCACCCGGCGTAGGCTCCACCATCGTGACGACCCCCGCGTCCGCCTCCACCGCACCGCTCGTCGTGCGCACCGTCCCGGTGGACCTGGCGGATCTCCCGCTCCTGGACCTGCTGCCCGAGCAGGACCCCGTCAGCTGGATCCGTCGCGGCGAGGGACTGGTCGGCTGGGGCGTCGCGGCCCGCCTCGACACCTCCGGCCCGACCCGCTTCAGCGACGCGGTGAAGTGGTGGTCCGAGACGGTCGCGCGCGCCGAGGTCGACGACCGCGTCGGCGAGCCCGGCACGGGACCGGTCTGCTTCGGCGCCTTCGCCTTCGCCGACGATCCCGGCGACTCCGTCGTGGTCGTGCCGCAGGTCGTCGTCGGGCGCCGGGGTGACCGCACCTGGCTCACCACCGTCTCCGTGCCCACCCCGGACCTCCTCGCCACCGACCCGCCCCGTCCACCGTCGGGCATCGCCTTCTCCGACGGCGCGCTCAACGGCGAGGAGTGGATGTCGGTGGTGGCCGAGGCCGTCTCCCGGATCTCGGCCGGCGAGCTGGAGAAGGTCGTGCTGGCGCGCGACCTCATCGCCTCCACCGACGAGCCGCTCGACGTGCGCTGGCCGCTGCGGCGCCTGGCCGACGACTACGAGATGTGCTGGACCTTCCACGTCGACGGCATCTTCGGGGCCACGCCCGAGATGCTGGTGCGGCGCGAGCGCGGCCTGGTGACCTCGCGGGTCCTGGCCGGCACGATCCGCCGCACCGGCGACGACGAGCGCGATCTCGCGCTGGCCGCCACCCTCGCCCGGTCGTCGAAGGACCTCGAGGAGCACGAGTACGCCGTGCGCTCGGTCGCCGACGCCCTCGAGCCGCACTGCTCCTCGATGAACGTGCCCGAGGCGCCGTTCGTGCTCCACCTGCCCAACGTCATGCACCTGGCCACCGACGTGAACGGCGTGGTCCACGACCTCGCGACCTCGCTCCAGCTGGCCGAGTCGCTGCACCCGTCGGCGGCCGTGGGCGGCACCCCCACCCCGGCGGCCACTGCGCTGATCTCCGAGATCGAGGGCATGGCCCGCGACCGCTACGCCGGACCCGTGGGCTGGATGGACGCCTCGGGCGACGGGGAGTGGGGCATCGCGCTGCGCTCGGCGATGCTCACCGACGGCGGCGTACGCCTCTTCGCGGGCTGCGGCATCGTCGCCAGCTCCGACCCGGAGGCCGAGCTCGCGGAGTCGCAGGCCAAGTTCGTCCCCGTGCGCGACGCGCTCGAGGCCGGCTGAGCCTCGCCCGCGGACCCCTCAGAGGTCCTGGCCGGCCTCGCGGCGCTCGAAGACCTGCCCGTCGGGCAGCAGGGCGCCCATGTGGGCGGCGACCATGTCGAGCCCCACGTCGCTGTAGACGCGGTCGTGGATGCCGAGCGAGACCGGCGCCGCCACCTCCCGGGCGAAGTCGACCGCCTCGGACACCTTGAGCCACGGCGCGCTCACGGGCGCGAGGAGCACGTCGACAGCACGTGGCGGCACGGTCAGCGAGTCGCCGGGGTGGTAGACGCTGCGGTCGCCGGACTCCACGAGGTAGCCGGAGTTGTCGAAGCGGTCGTAGTCCGGGTGGATCACCGCGTGCTTGTCGCCCACCACCTCCACGGCCAGCCCGGCCACCTCCAGCCGGTCGCCCGGACGCACGACGGTGACGCGCTCGGCCACGTCGGGTGCCTGCTCGCGCAGCATCCGGGCGACGGCGCCGATCGTCCAGACCGGTGCATCGCTGCCGCGCAGGTGGTCGGGATGGACGTGGTCGGCGTGCTCGTGGGTGATGAGGACCGCGTCGGCGTCGTCGAGCGCGCCCGCGTCGGTGAACACGCCGGGGTCGACGACGAGGACCCGGCCCTCGTGCTCGAGGCGTACGCAGGCGTGGCCGAGCTTGGTGATCCGCATGCCCACCACCCTAGGTCGCGCGCCTCGCCGCGGGTCGGCGTCGACGACCCACCTGTCACACCCGTCACACCGACCGGTTCGTCCGAAGAATCGGTGCGATGCGCGGGGCGCGGTTAGGGTGAGTGAGCCTCCGCGGGTGGAGTGCCCGGGGGAGTTCGTTCCGCACCCGACTCGAAAGAGAGTTCACATGTCTGCACGCCGCGTGCTCGCAGGCAGCGTCGCCGCGCTGCTCCTGCCCGCGTCCCTGCTCATGAGCACCACCGCCGGCTCCGCCGCCGGATCGGACGCCGCGCCTGCCGCGACGTCCTCGGTGTTCACCAAGGCCGGCCAGAAGATCTCGCTGGAGGTGCTCCCGCAGATCATCCAGCAGGGTCGCGGCACCGCCAGCGCAGGCTCGGCCAAGGCCGCCGTCACGGCGACCATCAAGCCGGTCAAGGTCGGCCGTCCGGTCGTCCTCGAGCAGCTCCAGGGCACCTCCTGGAAGAAGGTCGGCAAGGCCAAGCAGGACAGGGCCGGTCGCGCCCAGTTCGCCGCCGCCGTGTCCAAGGGCGGCCAGGCGCTGACCTACCGCGTCACCGCCCAGAAGTTCCAGGGCCTCAAGTCGTTCACCAGCTCCAGCGCCGACACCGCGCAGTGGCTGACGCCGACGTTCTCCGACGAGTTCTCCGGCTCGAAGCTCGACCCCGCGTGGAGCATGCGCGGCCAGGACTACGAGCCCACGAGCAAGCGCAAGTGCTCCAAGGGTGACCCCAAGGCCGTCAAGGTCGGCGGCGGTGCCCTGCGCCTGAGCGTCATCAAGGACAAGTCCGCCAAGGGCAAGTGCCTCGCGACCTCGCGCAAGGTCAAGAAGAAGATCTCCTACCGTCTCAACGGCCACATCGGCACGCAGAACGGCTTCAACTTCAAGTACGGCGTCGCGGCCGCCCGCATCAAGATGCAGAAGCTCCAGGGCCAGCACGCCAGCTTCTGGCTGCAGCCCGTGGGTGAGAACCACCCCGGCAGCGACGGCCACGAGATCGACGTCATCGAGTACTTCGGTGACAAGCACCCCCAGGGCGGCCTGACCAGCTTCATCCACTGGTACAAGGGTCAGCGCCTGATCAAGACCGGTTCGTGGATCAAGGACTCGAAGTCGTTCCTCAAGAACAAGTCCGACGGCTGGTCGAAGAACTACCACGTCTTCTCGGTCCAGTGGACCCCGAAGGCCATCATCATGCGCATCGACGGCAAGGAGACCTGGCGCACGTCTGCCCGCGTCTCGAAGGCCCAGCAGTACCTCATCCTGAGCCTGCTCGCGTCCGACTACGAGGCGCTCGAGATGCCCGACTCGAAGCTCCCGCAGCACATGTACGTCGACTGGGTCCGCGTGTGGGAGACCCCGCAGTCCTGATCGACTGACACGCACAGCACCACCACGGTCCGCGCGCTGGACCTTCCTCAGGGAAGGACCAGCGCGCGGATCTTCTCGTCCAGCTCCCTGCGGTTGTCGCGGCGCACCCGGGCCTCGACGACCTCGATCCCGCCGTTGGGCGAGGCGAGTGCCTGCTCGAGCTCCGGCAGGCTGTCGACGCGCAGGTGCGGCACGCGGGCCGCGGCGCACAGGCTGGCGAGGTCGGCGCCGTGCGGCGTTGCGAAGAGGGTGTCGAAGCGGTCCGCGTGGGCCGGGGCTCCCTGCTCGAGCGTGGCGAAGATCGACCCGCCGTCGTCGTTGACCACCACGATCGTCAGGTCCGGGCGCTCCTCGCGCGGGCCGAGGAACAGCCCGGTCGTGTCGTGCAGGAACGTCACGTCGCCCATCAGCGCCAGCGCGCGGGTCGAGCGGCGCGCGAGCGAGGCCCCGACGGCCGTGCTCACGGTGCCGTCGATGCCGGCCAGCCCGCGGTTGGCGATCACCTTGCGGCGGGCGCCGACGGCGTAGGGGGCGACCATGAGGTCGAGGTCGCGCACCGGGTTGGACGCACCGACCACCAGCAGGCCCCCCGGCGGCACCGCGCGGCTCACCGCACCGGCCACCTCGTGCGGGGTGAGGCCGGGTTCGGCGGCGAGCAGCCGGTCGAGCGCACGCCCGGTCGTGCGGTCGGCGTCGCGCCAGGCGTCGAGCCAGCCCGGGTCGTCCGCGGTCGCGACCCGGACGCCGTCGGCGGGGTCCACCTCGACCGCCGTGGCGAAGGGCCGCGCGGGCCAGAGTCCCCGGGCGCGGACCGAGACCACAACGACGTCGTCGCGGGCCAGCAGCCGCGCCACCGGGCGGGACAGGGTCGGGTGGCCGAGGACCACCACGCGCTCGATGCTGCGGCCGAGGTCGCCGTCGAGCAGCAGCCGGTAGGTGCGCACGACGGAGTCGCCGGTGCGGCACCCGCTGCTGGGCTCGGCGAGCAGCGGCCAGCCGGCGCTCTCGGCGAGCTGGCGCGCCGGCGGCCCGGCGTCGTCGCCGGCCACCACGACGGTGCGCGGACCGAGCTCGAGCTCGAGCGGGTCGCCCGTCCGTCCCACCGCCGGCGCCGGCCACGCCGGGGCCTCCCCCATGTCCCAGCCGTCGTCGTCGGGCAGGAGCGGGTCGTCGAGCTGGACGTTGAGGTGCACCGGGCGACGCCACTCGTGCGTGCGCAGGAAGGACAGGAGGTCGTCGAGGCCGTCGAGGTCGGCCGCCGCGACGTCGAGGGTCGGGGCGAAGACGCCGAAGAGCCCGTCATGGTGCGTGGTCTGGTTGGCGCCGGTGCCGCGCAACCGCGCAGGACGGTCGGCCGTGACCACGACGAGCGGCACGCCCGCGTGGGCCGCCTCCATGACGGCGGGGAGCAGGTGTGCGACGGCGGTGCCGGAGGTGCACGACACGGCCGCGGGGCGCCCGCCCACCTTGGCCAGGCCGAGGGCCAGGAAGCCGGCGGTGCGCTCGTCGAGACGGGTGTGCAGGCGCAGCGCGCCCGCCCGGGCGGCGTCGTAGAGCGCGAAGGACAGCGGGGCGTTGCGCGACCCGGGGGCCACGACGACCTCGCGCACGCCCGCGCCGCGCAGCGACGTGACCACGTCCCTGGCCAGCCGGGTCGACGGGTTCACGACGTCCGGTCCTGCCCCACGGACGCGAGCCGGTCGCGCCAGTGCTGCACCCGGTCGGGGGACGCGGCGAGCCGCGCGAGGGCGGCCTCGTCGACGTCGGGCCGGGTGACGGGGAGCATCCCGTCGACCGGCAGCAGCGGGTCGAGCGCGACGTCGTCGCTGAGCAGCTGGACGGTGGCCAGGCCGCAGGCGTGGTGGAGCTCGGGCAGGGCGGCGGCGAGCGCGACGCCCGCCGCGATCCCGACGCTGGACTCCACGGCGCTGGACACGACGACGGGGAGCCCGATGTCCTCCGCGATCCGCAGGCACGCGCGGACGCCGCCCAGCGGCTGCACCTTGAGCACGGCGATGTCGGCGGCCTCGAGGTCGCGCACGCGGTAGGGGTCCTCGGCGCGCCGGATCGACTCGTCGGCCGCCACCGGCACCTGCACGCGTCGGCGCACGACCGCGAGGTCCTCGACGTCCATGACCGGCTGCTCGACGTACTCCAGCCCACCGGCGGCGCGGTCGAGGACGGCGATCGCACGGACCGCCTCGTCGACGTCCCAGGCACCGTTGGCGTCGATGCGCACCAGCCCGTCGGGGCCGAGCGCGTCGCGCACCGCCTCGACGCGGGCGACGTCGTCGGCCAGCACCTGGCCGCGCTCGGCGACCTTGACCTTGGCCGTGCGGCAGCCGCCGGCGACGACGATGGCGTGCGCGCGCTCGGGGTCGGTGGCCGGCACCGTGACGTTGACGGCGACCCGGTCGCGCAGCGGCTCGGGCCAGCCGACGTCGGCGGACTCGCGGGCGCAGGCCAGCCACGGGCGCGAGGTCGCGTCGTCGTACTCCAGGAACGGCGACCACTCGCCCCACCCGGCCTCACCCTCCAGCAGCACGCCCTCGCGGACCGTGATGCCGCGGAAGCGGGTGCGCAACGGGATCGAGAAGACGTGCATCACAGCTCCGACCCCACCGCTGCCCCGACCGCGGCCCGGACGGCCTGGCGGTCGACCTTGCCGCGGGGCAGCAGCGGCAGCGCGTCGAGGTGCACGACGCTGCGCGGCGCCCACGAGCGCGGGTGCACCTCCGCGACCCAGTCGCGCAGGGCGGCGTCGGCGGCGGTGCCGACGACGACGGCCACGACGCGCTCACCCCACTCCTCGTCGGCCACCGCGACGACCTCGGCCTCGGCGACCTCGGGATGCTGGCGCAGGCGCTCGGCCACGGCGAGCAGCGGCACCTTCACGCCGCCGCTGATCGCGACGTCGTCGAGGCGACCGGTGACCCGGAGGCGGCCGTCGGGGTCGAGCCGGCCGGTGTCGGGGGTGAGGTACCAGCCGTCGACCAGGGTCTCCGCGGTCAGGTCGGGGTCGCCGTCGTAGCCGGCGAAGATCGTGGGACCGCCCAGCCGGATGCGGCCCGTGGCGTCGAGCACCACCCCCACGCCGTCGAGCGGGACGCCGTCGTAGACGCACCCGCCGGCGGTCTCCGACGAGCCGTAGGTCGTCACGACGTGGACGCCGCGCTCCCGGGCCCGCTCACGGAGATCGGCGTCGAGGCCGCCGCCGCCGACCAGCACGGTGTGCAGCCCGGCGAGTGCCTCCGCCTGGCGGTCCTCGGCGAGCAGGCGGTGCAGCTGGGTGGGCACCAGGGAGGCGAACAGCGGCCCCTCCCCCGCCGACCGCGCCGCGGCCGCGACGTCGAGGCCCTCGACGACGACGGGCTCGTGGCCCGCGACGAGGGACCGCACGACGACCTGCACCCCGGCGACGTAGGACGACGGCAGCGCGAGCAGCCAGCGACCGGTCGTGCCGAGGCGGGCGGCCGAGGCCGCGACGCTGGCCAGGACGGCCGCCCGGGGCAGCAGCACGCGCTTGGGCCGGCCCGACGAGCCGGACGTCTCGATCAGCAGCGGCGGCGCCTCGTCCGCGGCGAGCCACCCGGCCAGCTGGGCCACGGCGACCGCGGGGTCGTCCGAGGGGCGCAGGGAGCTCACGCGGTCCACGCTAGCGGTCGTAGGCTCGCGACCATGAGCGCCTACTGGATCTGCGTCTACCAGGCCGTGCACGACCCCGAGAAGGTCGCGGCGTACGCCGAGCTGGCCGGGCCGGCCATCCGCGACGGCGGCGGCCGGTTCCTGGTGCGCGGCACCCCCGCGCGCACCTTCGAGCACGGCGAGCCCACGCGCACCGTCGTCATCGAGTTCCCCTCCGTCGACGCCGCGGTCGCCACCCACGACAGCGAGGCCTACCAGGCGGCGCTGGCCGCGCTCGGCGACGGCGCCGACCGCGACCTGCGCGTGGTCCCCGGGGCGGAGTGACCGTGGCCGACTGGCGGGCCGGGACCGTCGACCTGCTGCGCTCGCTCGTGCTCGAGGCGGAGCCCGACGCGGTCGAGGAGGCGAAGTGGCGCAAGGCGTCGAACCCCGACGGGGTGCCGACGTTCTCGTGCGACGGCCTCCTCCTCACCCTCGAGACGTACAAGGACAAGGTGAAGGCCACCTTCGCCCGCGGCGCCTCGCTGCCCGACCCGTCCGGCGTCTTCAACGCCAGCCTCGACGCCGGCACCCGCCGCGCCCTCGACGTGCACGAGGGCGACGAGGTCGACCGCGAGGCCTTCGTCGCGCTGGTCCGCGCCGCCGTCGCGGCCAACCGCGCCTGAACGCCGACGCTTCTCCGGCGTACGGACCGACGGACCCAACGGCTCCCGATCGGCGGCGACTGCGAGCGCGCGCCGGCCGGTCGGCGTCCCGTTCGGTCCGTCCGTCCGCGTGACGCTCCCGACGTCGCCGTAAATCGGAGGACGGGTGTCGGTGCCGCGGGGGAGGATGGTCGGCGATGAGCATCGTGTCGACCCTGAAGAGCACGGCCGACCCCCGTCCCCCCCGATGGCCGGCAGGCTCGCGACCGCAGTCGCTGCATCTTCGCGCTCCGGGGACGGGCACGTTCCTGGCGGGCTCGGCGGTGTTCTTCACCCAGGTCGTCGGGCTGACCAAGGGCAGGTCGGGCATCGGGCTCACGATCGCGGGGATCGCGTCCTTCTTCGTCGCGGTAGCCGATGGGGCAAGCTGGTCGACCGGCTCGGCGCGAAGCGATGTGGTCGATCAGCGCGAGCGGTCAGGCGCGATGTTCGCCGTGTGGCCGTTCATCGACAGCTTCCAGGAGTACATCGCGATGGCCGTGGCATGGAGGTCGTCGGCGACCCTGGGCGGGGTCGCCCACGGGGCCTACACGATCGACGTGCTGCCACCGCGGAGCGGGTGAAGTCGCGGGCCTACATGTACTCCGCGCTCAACGTCGGGTTCACCCTCGGCTCCTTGCTCGGGGTCGTCGCGCTGGGCCCGGAGTCCCGACGCTGCTGATGCGCGGTGCCGGTGCTTCACCGCGGTGCGTCTTCCTGGTCAACGCGTTCGACATCACTCGGCTGCCCGACGCCCCCCACGACATGCGCAGCGACGAGGAGCGCAGGGCCACGATCGCCGGGCCTGGGCCGATGAGGAACGCGGCTGGCTGCTGTCCAGCTTCCTCAACGGCGTGCTGTGGACCAACCAGGTCGTGCTCAACGTCGTGATCCCGCTGTGGCTGACGACCGAGACGGACGCGCCCTGGGTCGTGCTCTCGCTGCTCTTCGGCACCAACACCGTCATGTGCATCGTGCTCCCGATGGCGGCCTCCCGCGGGATCAAGGACGTCTCCACCGCGCTCAGGGCGATCCGGCTGTCGACGAGCTTCTTCGTGTCTGACCTGCCTCATCACCCTCTCGACCCACCAGACCGTGGGGATGTGGACGATCGCGCTGTTCTTCCTCGGCCACGTCGACGCTGACCGGCGCCGAGCTCTACCTCTCGGCCGCGAGCTGGACCTTCGAGGCCGAGCTGATGGACCCCCGCCGTCGCGGCGAGTACCAGGGGGCCGCCGAGCTCGGCGGCACCCTCGGCCGCGTCATGGCGCCCGCCGGCTACACGCTGCTGGTCATGCGTGGGGCTCGTGCGGCTGGCTGGTGATCGCGGCGATCATGGTGGTGGCTGCGGCGGCGCTGCACGCCCGCGACCGGCGATGGCCCGCCGGTACCTCGTGCAGCACGTGCCGGCCGACGTGCTCGCCGACGCCCGCGGCCGACCGGTCGCGGCACGCGCCGGTGGGTCGCCCACCGGCGACGCCGCCCGCGGAGCCCGGCGGCGCGCGCCGCTGGACGGGCTGCCAGAATCCAGCGGTGACCTCCTCCGCTGACTGGATCGCCGGCGCCCGTCCGCGCACCCTCCCCGCCGCCGTCGCCCCCGTCCTCGCCGGCACCGGCGTGGCGGCCCATGTCGACGCTGCCGTGTGGTGGAAGGCGGTCCTGGCGCTCGTCGTGAGCCTGGCCCTGCAGGTCGGGGTCAACTACGCCAACGACTACTCCGACGGCATCCGCGGCACCGACGCCGACCGGGTCGGGCCGATGCGGCTGGTCGGCTCCGGCGCGGCAGCCCCCGGCGCGGTGAAGGCGGCCGCCTTCGCGGCGTTCGGCGTCGCGGCCCTCGCCGGCCTGGTCCTCGCCGCCACCACCGCCTGGTGGCTGCTGGCCGTCGGCGCGGTCTGCGTGGTGGCCGCCTGGTTCTACACCGGCGGCGACAAGCCCTACGGCTACCTCGGCCTCGGCGAGGTGATGGTCTTCGTGTTCTTCGGGCTGGTCGCGGTCATCGGTACGACGTACGTCCAGGTCGAGGCGTGGGAGTGGGCGGCGCTCTACGCCGGGATCGGCATCGGCGCGCTGGCCTGCGCCATCCTGGTCGCCAACAACCTGCGCGACATCCCGACCGACACCGTCGCGGGCAAGCGCACGCTGGCGGTCCGCCTCGGCGACGAGCGCACCCGCTACCTCTACGCCTTCCTGGTCCTCGTCGCGGCCGCCGCCGTGGTCGCCATCGCGGCAGCCACGACGTGGTGGGCGCTGCTCGGTCTCGGCTTCCTCGCCCGCGCCGCCGCCCCCACCCGCGCGGTGCTGCAGGGCGCGTCCGGGCCCGCCCTCATCCCCGTCCTCGCCGCGACCGGCGCGAGCGAGCTCCTCTGGGCCCTGCTCGTGGCCGCTCCCCTGCTGCTGGTCTGACGCCGGGCCGCGGGATAACCCGTGGCCGCTGCCGGAGCGCACTGGCTAGCGTGACGCCGTGGACTACCAGCACGCGACCCTCGACCTCGCCGACGACTCCGAGGCGGCCGTCGCACGCCGGCGGGGGTGGATCACCGCCGTCCTGCGGGGCTTCCGCGAGGACCGACCCAGCGACGAGCTGATCGACCGCTGGGTGACCCACTACCGCGCCGACGACGTCACCGCGCGGGGCGTCTGGCTCCCCGAGGATGCGTTCGGCGCCGGGGCGATGCCGGTCGCGACCTACGCCAGCCTCGACAAGACGCTCCAGGCCGGGCACGGGCTGCTGCCGCTGCGGATGATCACCGACGTCACCTCCAGCCCGAGCCACCGCCGCCGGGGGCTGCTGCGCGCGATGATCGAGGCCGACCTCGCCGACGCGGTCGCCCACGACGTCCCGGTCGCGGCGCTGACCGCCTCGGAGGCCACGATCTACGGCCGCTGGGGCTTCGGTCCGGCGACCTTCAACACCGTGGTCGAGCTCGACACCTCCGCCGGCTTCGCGCTGCGCTCGTCCCCCGACCGGGGTCACGTGGAGGTCCTGGAGCCGGCGGACGCGTGGCCGCACGTCAGAGCCGTCTTCGACGCCTTCCACGCCCGCCAGCGCGGCTCGGTGCAGTGGCCGACGCAGTACGACGACATCCACAGCGGCGCCTTCGACTTCAACGGCGGCGGCGAGAACCGCAAGATCCGCACCGCGCTGCACCTCGACGCGGACGGGACGGTCGACGGCTTCGCGGTCTTCAAGCACGGCGAGGACTACTCCCTCACCGTCGAGGAGATGATCGCGCTCTCCCCCGACGCCCAGCTCGGGCTGTGGGACTTCCTCGCCCACGTCGACCGCGTGCGGAAGGTCACCTTCAACCTCGCGCACCCCGAGGACCCGCTGCGCTGGGCGCTCGCCGACGTCGACCGCCTCAAGGTCACCGGCAGCCGCCACTTCCTCTGGCTGCGGGTCCTCGACGTGGCGCGCGTGCTCGCCGCCCGCCCGTGGACCGACGACGGGACGGTCGTCCTCGAGGTCGAGGACGCGCAGGGGTGGGCCGCCGGGCGCTACGCGGTGACCACGCACGACGGCAGGGCGACGATCACCCGCACGGAGGCCGGGGCCGACGTGCGGCTGGACGCCGAGACGCTCGGCGCGCTCTGCCTGGGCGGCGTCGACGTCCGCACGCTGTGGCGCGCCGGGCGGGTGCACGGCGACGACGACGCCGTCGGGCGCTGGGCGGGCATGGCCGACCTGGCCGTGCCGCCCTACTGCCTCACCGGGTTCTGAGCAGGAGCCTCAGTCCTGGTCCTCGCGGGCCCTGCGCTCCTCGAACGCCGCGGTCGCCCGGGCCGCGCGCGTCTCGACCCGGCGGGCGAAGGCCTCGCGCTGGCGGTCGAGGACGAAGTAGGACGCGATCCCGGAGATCAGGAAGGCCGCCACGACGGCCCAGAACAGGTGGACCTTCCCGTCGAGGACCAGCGCCATCACGCCGACGACGACGCCGAACGAGGCGAGGAACAGCACGATCCGCAGCGCGGTGTAGACGACGAACTCCTTCACGCCCTCCAGCCTAGGCGGGGCTGGTTACATTGGAGGAATGCTGAAGGTCCTGCTCGTGGTGGCGCTCATCGCCCTGGCGGTCTGGGTCCTGGTGCGCGTCGCGCTGCGGCGCATCGACGGCCCCCCGAGCGCCCCGCCGCGCGTGATGGGGCCTGACGACGACCCCGACTTCCTACGGGGTCTCGACCGGCGCCGGCGCGATCCTGAGGACGACTGAGCGCTCGACCTCGGCCCCGTTGGCGTAGGAGTGCTGGCTGCTGGTGCTGAAGAAGTTGATGCCGATGAAGTTGAACCACAGCGTCGCCACGCCCACCAGCGCCAGGATCGCGGCGTTGCGCCCGCGCCAGCCGGCCGTCGAGCGGGCGTGGAGGTAGGCGGCGTACACCACCCAGGTGATGAAGGCCCACACCTCCTTGGGGTCCCAGTTCCAGTACGACGACCACGCCTGGTGCGCCCAGATCGGACCCGAGATCAGCACGCCGAAGGTCCACACCGGGAAGCCGAAGGCGTGCATGCGGTAGGCGATCCGGTCGAGGGCCGGCAGCTCGGGCAGGCGGGCGAGGTAGCCCGTCTCCTTGCTCGAGCGGGCCTTCAGCAGGTAGAGCGCGGAGGTGATTCCGCCGAGGGTGAACGCGCCGGTGGCGATGACGGCGGCGACGACGTGGATCACCAGCCAGTAGGACTCCAGCGCCTCGGTGAGGGGAGCGACGGGCTCGTAGAGCCAGAGCACGTCGGCCAGCATCACGCAGAGCGTGAAGCCCACGACGATCGGCCCGAGCCACGACAGCCGCCAGCGGCGGGTGGTGGCGAGGAAGAGGACCACGACGACGAAGGTGCCGCTGAGGGTGAACTCGTACATGTTGCCCCACGGCACCCGGTTGGGCTCCGCGGCGGCGCCGCGCCCCACCAGGGCGACGAGGTGGGCCAGCGCGCCGATGCCGGTGAGCAGGACGCCGAGGCGGCCGAACATCTCCGGGCGGTCGGACTCCTCCTCGACCCGGTCCTCGGCGCGGTCCGCGACGGGGTCGGCCGCGCCCGCGGCGCCGACGGCCACCTTCGCCGGTCGGCGTACGGGGACGTCGCGCAGCGCCGCCCACTGCACGGCGTAGGCCAGCAGCGCGAGGAAGTAGACGACCCCCGCGGCGGCCACGCCCTGGTTGCTGAGCGTCTCCCACTGTGCGTCGGTCACTGTGCCCTCTCCTCGTGCTGTCCGTCGTGCTGTCTCAGTGCTGCCACGATCGTGGTGAGCTCGTCGCGGCCGTTCTCCGGATCCCCTCCCGAGGACCGGTCGAGCCGGGCCACCTCCACCAGTGTGCTCCCGTCGTCGCGACGGCGGGCGCGCACCCACAGCCGGCGCGGTCGCACGAAGAGCGACGCGAGCAGGCCGAGCAGCGCCGCCACGACGCCGACGAGCGCGACCATCTTGCCGGGGGTGCGGCTGATCTGGATCTTGTTCCACCGCTGCAGGCCGTCGAAGGTGACGCTGCCGAGGCCGTCGGGGAGGGTGACCGTGTCACCGGGACGCAGGTCCATCCGGAACGGCTGGCCGTCGGCCTTCGTCACCTGCGTGGTCTTCGCCTTGTCCAGGACGTAGACCGAGGCGCCGCTGCCGTCGTCGAGGCCGACGTCACCGGTGTAGACGAACAGCGAGACGAGCGGGTCGACCGCGTCGCCGAAGGCGGAGGCGGGCATGGTCAGCTTGCCGTCGGCGTCGCGGCCCATCGAGAACGTCGGGTAGAAGGTGCCCTCCAGCCCGATCTGGGTCGGCTCGGCGTCGGGCGCCTTGACCACGCCGAACGACTCGAAGGTCTGGGCGTTGGTGGGCAGGAAGACCGACGGGCCCGACTGGGCGACGTTGCCGTCGCCGTCGCGGATCGTGATGACCGGGGCGTAGCCGTGGCCGATCAGGAACACCTCGGTGCCGCCGATGGAGAGCGGGTGGTTGACCTTGAGGTCGTACTCCTGCTCCGGCGCGCCGGGCTCGGTGCGGTAGTCGAGGTGGGAGACGAACTTGCGCGCCATGCCCGCGCGGCGGCCCTCGGTGATCCAGTCGACGTCGAAGCTGTCGATGGTGAAGGAGAACGGCTCCATCGCCGCGGCGTCGAACAGGCTGCCGGGCGCGAAGTCGTCGTACTGGGTGAGGTTGTTGGAGAAGCCGTGGTCCTTGCCGACGAACATGATGACGCCGCCCTTGTAGCCGAACAGGCTGCCGACGGCGACGCCCACGAGGACCACGATCACGGCGAGGTGGAAGACCAGGTTGCCGGCCTCGCGCAGGTGCCCGCGCTCGGCGGCGACCGAGTCGGCGCCCTCGACCCACTCGACGCGGTAGCGCCGGCGGCGCACGAGCCTGGCGGCCCGGGCGAGCACCACCTCGGGGTCCTCGTCGGTCTCGTACGACGCCGACTCGGGCAGGCGCGAGAGGTTCCGCGGTGCCTTCGGGGGCTTGGCGCGCAGGGCGCGGCCGTAGACGAGCAGCCGGGGCACGATGCAGCCGACGAGCGAGACCATCAGCAGGATGTAGACGGCCGAGAACCACGGCGAGCCGTAGACCGAGAACAGGTCGAGCCGGTCCCAGATCGGCGCCAGGCGCGGGTGGTCGTCACGCCACTGCGAGACCTTGAGGGAGTCGATGTCCTCCTGCGGGATCACCGAGCCGGGGATCGCGGCCAGCGCGAGCAGGAGCAGCAGGACCAGCGCGGTGCGCATCGAGGTGAGCTGGCGCCACGACCAGCGCGCCAGCTCGCGCGCGGTCATGTCCGTCGGCATCGGGGTCGCCTGGCGGGCGTCGGAGGGCCGGTCGGCCGGCGGGCGTTCCTGGAGGTCGGTCACACCGGCACCGTGAATCCCACGACCATGCCCTGCAGTCCCTCGGCGAGCCGGTCCCACCAGCCGGTCACGAGCAGCAGCCCGACCACGATCATCATCACGCCGCCCAGGCGCATCACCAGGACCTGGTGGCGGCGGACGACGGCGAAGGCGCCCATCATCCGGCGGTAGGCGACCGCCGCGGCCACGAAGGGCAGCCCGAGGCCGAGGGCGAAGACGGCCGAGAGCACGGCACCGCGGCCGGCGGTGGCCTCGTTGACCGAGAGGACGTTGATCGCCCCGAGGGTCGGGCCCACGCACGGCGTCCAGCCGACGCCGAAGAGGAAGCCGAGCAGCGGCGCTGCGGCCAGGCCGACGGCGGGCACCTTGTGGATGCGCCAGTCCCGCTGGAGGAAGCCGATCCCGCCCATGAAGGCGATGCCGAGCAGGATCGTGATCACGCCGAGCACGACGTTGAGCTGGGCCTTGTGGGTGAACAGCCACGAGCCGGCCGCACCGGTCAGGCTGCCCAGGAGCACGAAGACGACCGAGAAGCCGAGCACGAAGAGCACCGCGCCGGCGACCATCCGGCCGCGGCGCGCGTCGGCGAGGTCGGCGCCGGACAGCCCGGTGGCGTAGGACAGGTAGCCCGGCAGCAGCGGGATCACGCACGGGCTGAAGAACGAGATCAGGCCGGCGACCAGCGCCACCGGGAGCGCGAGGAGCAGCGAGCCCGACAGGGCGGTCTGCTGGAACCAGTCGCTCACCCCGCGGCCCCCTCGACGAGGTCGACCAGCGTGGTGGTGGTCGGCACGCGCCCCTGCACCGAGGCCGCGATCCGGCCCTCGGCGTCGAGGACGACCGTGCTCGGGATCGAGCGGGGGTTGAGCGTGCCCGAGAAGGCGAGCAGCGCCGAGCCGTCGGCGGAGTAGATCGAGGGGTAGTCCACCTCGAAGCCGCGGACGTAGGAGCGGGCGGCGTCGACCGAGGAGTCGCGGATGTTGAGCCCGATGAAGGTCGCCTTGTCACCGAGCTCGGTGGCGGCCTCGTTGAGGTCGGGCTGCTCGACGCGGCACGGCGGGCACTGCGACCACCACACGTTGACCACGACGGGCTTGCCGCGCAGGTCGGCCAGGTCGATCGTCTTGCCGTCGAGGTCGGTGCCGGTCAGCGCGATCGGTGAGCCGCGGTCGACCGCCTTGACCTCCGTGGGCACGCCGGTCCCGGAGATGTAGCCCTTGTCGCCGGTGCCGGAGAGGCTCGAGCAGCCCGTCGCGAGCAGCAGGGCGGCGACGAGGAGCAGGCGTACGGCGGGACGCGAGGAGGTCATGACGATCAGGGCCTGTCCTCGGGCCGGGCGCCACCGGCCGAGAACGGCGCGGAGCGGTCGGCCACCGGGATCAGGTCGCCGGCCGGCTCGGAGTAGCGCACCTGCACCAGGCGCTCGTCGTCGAAGACGACGCTGGTCAGCGAGCACAGGGTGCACTGGCGGTTCTTGGGGTGGTGGAGGTAGCTGCGCTTCTCCAGGAACAGCCGCGTGGTCCAGATCGGCAGCTGGTGGGAGACCACGACCGCCTCGTGCCCCAGCGCCGCGTCGCGGGCGTCGTGGACGGCCGCGAGCATCCGCCCGGCGATCTCGTCGTAGGGCTCGCCCCACGACGGCGTCAGGGGGTTGTACATGTGTCGCAGCAGGCCGGGGTTCTTGAGGAAGGTCTTGGCGCCGGCGCTGAAGTCGACGCCCTGGAACCTGCTGCCCGACTCGATCACCCGCGGGTCGACGACCGGCTCGAGGCCGCGCACGGCGGCCAGCGGCGCGCCGGTCTCCCGCGCGCGCTCGAGCGGCGAGGTCCGCATGTGGACGATGTCGCGGTCACCGACCGTCTCGGCGATCCTCTGGGCCATCTGCCGCCCGAGGTCGGAGAGGTGGAACCCGTCCAGGCGGCCGTAGAGCACGCCGTCGGGGTTGTGGACCTCTCCGTGGCGCAGCAGGTGGACGATCGTCTGCACACCCATGTCAGTGACCTCCGGCAGTCGCAGCAGCGCGCGCGGCCGACGGCAGCGCGTCGAGGACGGTGGTGACCGCCCGCTCGTCGTGGGCCGCGGAGACGAACCACGACTCGTACGCCGACGGCGGGAGGTAGACCCCCTGGTCGAGCATGGCGTGGAAGAACGCGGCGTACGCGGTGGTGTCCTGCTGCGAGGCGCCGGCGAAGTCGCGCACCTGCCCGTCGCGGAAGAACACCGAGAACATCGAGCCCGCCGTCTGCACGGTGTGCGGCACGGAGGCTGCGGTCAGCGCCTCGGACGCGGCCGTGCGGATCGCGAGCGCGGTGGCGTCGAGGTGGGCGTAGACCTCGGCGGTGGCCAGGCGGAGGGTGGCGAGACCGGCGGTGGTCGCGACCGGGTTCCCCGACAGCGTGCCGGCCTGGTAGACCCGGCCCTCGGGCGCGAGGTGGGCCATCAGGTCGGCGCGGCCGCCGAAGGCAGCCGCCGGGAAGCCGCCGCCCATCACCTTGCCGAAGGTCATCAGGTCGGGCACCCAGCCCTCGGTGGCGCCGTCGAGGCCCCACCCTCCCTGCGAGGTCGCACGGAAGCCGGTCATCACCTCGTCGCTGATGAACAGCGCTCCGTGGGCACGGCAAGTCTCGGCCAGGAACGCGTTGAAGCCCGGCTCCGGGGGGACGATGCCCATGTTGCCGGGGGTGGCCTCGGTGATCAGGCAGGCGATGCGCGGGCCGTGGGCCTCGAAGGCGGCCCGGACCGCGTCGCGGTCGTTGTAGGGCAGCACGAGGGTCTCGGCCGCGGAGCTCGCGGGGACGCCGCTCGTGCCGGGGACGGCGAGCGTCGCGACGCCCGAGCCGGCCTCGGCCAGCAGCGTGTCGACGTGTCCGTGGTAGCACCCGGCGAACTTCACGACGAGGTCGCGACCGGTCGCGCCGCGCGCGAGCCGGATCGCCGACATGGTCGCCTCGGTGCCGGACGAGACGAACCGCACCCGCTCCACCGGCGTACGGGCGACGATCTCCTCGGCCAGCTCCACCTCGGGCCGGGTGGGCGTGCCGTAGGAGGTGCCGCGCGAGACCGCCTCGACGACGGCCGCCTGGACCTCCGGGTGGGCGTGACCGAGCAGCATCGGTCCCCACGAGCAGATCAGGTCGACGTACTCGTGACCGTCCGCGTCCCTCAGCCAGGCCCCGGAGGCGGAGGTGATGAAGCGCGGCGAGCCGCCCACGGCGGTGAACGCACGCACCGGGGAGTTGACGCCTCCCGGGGTGACGGCCCGCGCTCGCTCGAAGAGAGCCTCGCTGGCCGCGGTCGTGGGGTGAGTCGTCGCGGGAGTCACCCCGTCATTGTCGCGTAGGCGGGCAAGCGTCCCGCATTCGGCGGGGGTCGGAGGCTGCCGGATGTGCACTGGACCACACGCGGCGCGCGCGTAACCTGCGCCCGCGGACCTCGTTGGTGGTGTACGCGAGCCGGGAGGGGCATCATGGGAGCGGCGTCACACAGGGGGGACCACATGTCGAAGTTCGGACGGCTGCACCGCGCCACGGCGCTCGTGCCGCTCGCGGTGCTGTCGATCGCCTGGACCGCCAGCCTGTCCGGCGTCGGGGTCGGCACGGCGAGCGCCGACGCCGACGGCTCGGGCACGCTGCCCGACGGGACCGTCCTGCCGAGCGCGGCGATCGAGGCGCCGGCCAGCGTCGGCGACTCCACGACCCGCGCCGTGAGCCTCTCCCCCGCCACGGCCAGCAGCATCCCCGAGCCCGCGCTCGCCGCCTACCAGCGCGCCGAGGCCGTCATCAACCAGGCCGACCGCGGCTGCCGCCTCCCCTGGGAGCTGATCGCCGCCATCGGCCGCGTGGAGAGCGACCACGGGCGCGCCTCCGGCAGCGCCCTCGACGACCGCGGCGTGGCCCGACCCGGCATCTACGGCATCGCGCTCGACGGCAAGCACGACACCCAGGACATCGCCGACACCGACGGCGGGCGCTACGACGACGACGCGCGCCACGACCGCGCCGTCGGACCCATGCAGTTCATCCCCTCCACGTGGTCGGTGGTCGGCGTCGACGGCGACAACGACGGCACCCGCAACCCCCAGGACATCGACGACGCGGCGCTCGCGACCGCGGTCTACCTCTGCTCCGGCGACGACGACCTGTCGCAGGAGAAGGGCCAGCGCGCGGCGGTCTACCGCTACAACCACTCCAACGACTACGTCGACGTCGTCCTGCAGGTCATGCAGGCCTACATGGACGGCGACTTCAGCGCCGTGCCCTCCGCCCCCCTCACCGGCGGCGGGCTGCTCCCCGACGTCCAGGGCCAGACCGGCGGTGGTGCCGGGCAGGGCGGTCGCGGCGGTGGCAAGGACGACGGTAAGGCGGACGGCGGGAAGGACGGCGGCAAGGACGGCGGCAAGGGCGGGAAGGGCGGCAAGCCGTCCCCGACCTCGAGCCCGACGCCCACGTCGACCCCCACCCCGACCTCGACGCCGACCCCGACGTCGAGCCCCACCCCGACCTCGAGCCCGACGCCCACGTCGACCCCCACGCCGACCTCGACGCCGACCCTGCCGGTCCCGACGACCCTCCCGACGCTGCCGACCGTCCCGGTGCCGACGATCGCCCAGACCCTCACCTGGGCCCAGGCCCAGGCCCAGTGCCTGGCCAGCGGCGTCTCCTCCCTCGACCTCGTCGCCCTCAACGCCTGCATCAACAACCTGATGAACCCCTGACCCCGACCGCCTCGCCCCCGCTGGTCGAGGGTCTCCCCTGCTGGTCGAGGAAGGACGAAGTCCTGTCACGAGACCTCTCAGCCCCGGTCGTCCACAGATCCCGTCACCCCACTGGCCACCGCGCGCTGATGCGACGCACGCTGGCGGTGTGCCTCACGTCTACATCCTCCGGTGCGCCGACGACAGCTTCTACGTCGGCAGCACGCGGGACCTCGAACGTCGTCTGAGCGAGCACGCCCTCGGGCTCGGGGCGGCGTACACGCGCAGACGTCGTCCGGTCGTCCTCGTGTGGGCCGGGGACTTCGAGCGGATCGACGAGGCGTACGCGATGGAGAAACGCATCCAGGGGTGGTCGCGGGCGAAGCGGCTGGCACTCGTCGAAGGTCGCACCGACGACCTGCCCGGGCTGTCGAGCCGAGGTTGGGCTGCCGTCCGCGCGCGCCGAACGGACAGCGACCGGGGCTGAGGGGTCTCGTGACGGTCGCTGCGCGACCTCCTCGACCAGCAGGGGGCTGAGGGGTCTCGTGACGGTCGCTGCGCGACCTCCTCGACCAGCAGGGGGCTGAGGGGTCTCGTGACGGTCGCTGCGCGACCTCCTCGACCAGCAGGGGGCTGAGGGGTCTCGTGACGGTCGCTGCGCGACCTCCTCGACCAGCGGGGGGCTGCGGGTCAGGCGCGGAGGAGGCGGGCGGCCTCGGAGGCCCAGTAGGTGAGGATCACGTCGGCGCCGGCGCGGCGGATCGAGGTGAGGGTCTCCAGGATGGCGGCCTCGCGGTCGATCCAGCCGTGGGCGGCGGCGGCCTCGACCATGGAGTACTCGCCGGAGATGTTGTAGGCCGCGACCGGGACGTCGACGGCGTCGCGCACGCGCCGGATCACGTCGAGGTAGGCCAGGGCGGGCTTGACCATGACGATGTCGGCGCCCTGCTCGATGTCGAGCAGCACCTCGCGCACGCCCTCGACGGCGTTGCCGGGGTCCTGCTGGTAGGTCCGGCGGTCGCCCTGCAGCGAGGAGTCGACGGCCTCGCGGAAGGGGCCGAAGAACGCCGAGGCGTACTTCGCGGAGTAGGCCAGGATCGAGACGTGGCTGTGGGCGGCCTCGTCGAGGGCCTGACGGACCACCGCGACCTGTCCGTCCATCATGCCGCTGGGGCCGACCATGTCGACGCCGGCGGCGGCCTGGGCCAGCGCCATGTCGGCGTAGGCCAGCAGGGTGCGGTCGTTGTCGACCTCGCCGTCGGGCGTCAGCACCCCGCAGTGGCCGTGGTCGGTGAACTCGTCGAGGCACAGGTCGGACATCACGGTGAGCTGGTCGCCGACCTCGGCGACCACGTCGGTGATGGCGAGGTTGAGCACCCCGCCCGGGTCGATCGCGCCGGAGCCGGTGGCGTCCTTGTGCTCGGGGATCCCGAAGAGCATCACGCCGCCGAGCCCGAGCTCGGCCGCCTCGGTGACGGCCGCCTTGAGGGAGTCGCGCGAGTGCTGCACGACGCCGGGCATCGAGGAGATCGCGCGCGGCTCGTCGAGGCCCTCCCGGACGAACACCGGGAGGACCAGCGAGCTCGCGACGACATGGGTCTCGGCGACCATCCGGCGCAGTGCCGGCGTACGACGCAGCCGTCGCGGCCGCACCAGGGGGACGTCGATCTGCCGGTCCTCGCTCACGCGGGCTCCCTCTCCGTGCTGGGGTACGACGTCGGGGCGGACGTCACTTGGCGGCGCGGGTCTTGCGACGACCCGACGCGGTGCGCTCGCTGGGCCGGGTCACGGGCTCGCCGTTCTCCAGCATCGCCAGGCGTCGGGCCGCACCGAAGTCGGCGAGCGCGTCGACGAGGACCTCCACGTCGGGCGTGGGGGCCAGCACGTCGACCCGCAGTCCGTGCTCCTCGGCGGTCTTGGCCGTCTGCGGGCCGATCACCGCGATGATCGTCGAGGGGTGCGGCTTGCCGGCGATGCCGACGAGGTTGCGCACGGTCGAGGACGAGGTGAAGACGACCGCGTCGAAGCGTCCGGTCTTGATGGCGTCGCGCACCGGCGCCGGCGGCGGGGTGGCGCGCACGGTGCGGTAGGCGGTGACGTCGTCGCACTCCCAGCCGAGGTCGACCAGGCCGGCCACGAGGTTCTCGGTGGCGATGTCGGCACGCGGCAGGAAGACCCGGTTGATCGGGTCGAGCACCTCGTCGTAGGGCGGCCAGTCCTCGAGCAGGCCGGCGGCGGACTGCTCGCCGGAGGGCACGAGGTCGGCGCGCAGGCCCCAGTCGGCGATCGCCTGGGCGGTCTTGTCGCCCACCGCGGCGATCTTCAGGCCGGAGAACGCCCGGGCGTCGAGGCCGTACTCCTCGAACTTCTCGCGCACGGCCTTGACCGCGTTGACCGAGGTGAAGGCGATCCACTCGTAGCGGCCCTCGACCAGGCCGCGGACGGCCTTGTCCATCTGGAGCGGGTTGCGCGGGGGCTCGACCGAGATGGTCGGCACCTCCTCGGGCACCGCGCCGTAGTCGCGCAGGCGGCGCGAGAGCGAGCCGGCCTGCTCCTTGGTGCGGGGCACCAGCGCGCGCCAGCCGAAGAGCGGCTTGGTCTCGAACCACGACAGCGTCTCGCGCAGGTCGACCACGTCGCCGATGACGGTGATCGCCGGCGGCGCGATCCGCGCGGCGCGGACGTCGGCGGCGACCGTGGCGAGGGTCGAGATCAGCGTCTGCTGCTCGGTCGTGGTGCCGACGCGGGTCATCGCGACCGGGGTCGTGGCCGGGCGGCCCGCCTCGATCAGCGCGGCGGCGGTCTCGCCGATGCTCCCCACGCCGGACAGCAGCACGAGCGTGCGGTCGTCGGCGTAGACGCTCCAGTCGATCTTCTCGCCGCAGGTGACCACGGCCATCTCCTTGTGGCGCTTGGTCGTCAGCGGGATGCCGGCGTAGGCCGGGACCGCGCTCACCGACGAGACGCCGGGGACGACGTCGAAGCCGACGCCGGCCTTGACGCACGCCTGCGCCTCCTCGGGGCCGGAGGCGTAGAGGAACGGGTCGCCGGTCATCAGGCGGACCACGCGCTGCTTCTTGCCGTGGCGCACGACCACCTTGGCGCGGGCGGCGTGGGTCAGCGGCTGGCCGTCCTCGCCGAAGCCGCCGTCGACGATCTCCGGGCCGCCCCACTGGCCGTCCGGGCCCTCGGTCAGGCCGAGCACGGTGCGGACCAGGTCGATGTGCTCGGGCGCCTCGGTGACGACGACGTCGGCCGTCTGGATCAGCTCCACCGCACGCAGCGTCAGCAGACCCGGGTCTCCGGGTCCGCTGCCGACGAACGACACCCAGCCCGGGGTCGCCCTGGCCTCGGTGGTGCTGGCCTGCGGGGTCTGTGCTCGCGTCATGCCTGTGTGTTCCTCACTGGTGTTCCCGGCTGGGGTGCCGTCATCAGGTCTGCTGCTCCCTCGTCGAGCATCGAGCCCGCGAGGCGTGTTCCGAGTCCGGCGGCGTCGGCGACCGGACCGGTCGCGCTCATCCGCACCGTCAGGGCGCCGTCGGTCGAGAGCGCCACGGCCCGCAGCCACAGCTCCTCGCCGTCCTCGCCCTCGACGACCTCGGCCAGGGCACCCAGCGGGGCCGAGCAGCCGGCCTCGAGGGTGGCGAGCACCGCCCGCTCCGCGGTGACCGCGGCGCGGGTGGCGGGGTCGTCGAGCCTGCCCAGCAGCTCGACGAGGTCGGTGTCGGCCGACCGGCACTCGATCGCCAGCGCGCCCTGCCCGGGGGCCGGGAGCATCTGGATCGGGTCGAGGACCTCGGTCACCTCGTCGAGGCGGCCGAGGCGGGCCAGGCCCGCACGGGCCAGGACGACCGCGTCGACCTCGCCGTCGCGGACCTTGCGGATGCGGGTGTCGACGTTGCCGCGGATGCCCTGCAGCTCCAGGCCCAGGCCCAGGGCGGCGAGCTGGCTCACGCGGCGCGGCGAGCCGGTGCCGAGGCGGCTGCCGACCGGCAGCTCGCCCAGGGTCAGGCCGTCGCGGGCGACGACGACGTCGCGCGGGTCCTCGCGCGGCGGGACCGCGGGCAGGGCGATGCCCTCGGCGGAGTAGGTCGGGAGGTCCTTGAGGGAGTGCACGGCGAGGTCGACGCGGCCGTCGAGCAGCGCGTCGCGCAGGGCGCTGACGAAGACGCCGGTGCCGCCCATCTGGGCCAGGGGGGCCGCGCTGCGGTCTCCCTCCGTCGAGACCTCGACGAGCTCGACCTCGCGGCCGAGCGCGCGCACGAGGTCGGCGACGTGCCCGGACTGCGTGGTGGCGAGCGCGGAGGCACGGGTGCCGAGGCGCAGTGGTGCGGTCATGGCTGGCCCTCCACCCTCGAGATGGCGTCGACGGCCTCCGGCGAGAGCCGGAAGAGCTCGGCGAGCGCGGCGGTGTAGGAGGTGGCGGGCTCCGCGTCGGCGAGCTCCTTGACCCGGACGGTGGGCTCGTGGAGCAGCTTGTCGGCGACCCGGCGCACGGTGTGCAGCACCTCGGCCCGGGTGGCCTCGTCGAGGCCGGGCAGCCGGGCCGCGAGCCGCTCCATCTCGGCGTCGACCACCGAGGTGGCCATCGAGCGCAGGGCGACCACGGTGGGCGTGACGCTGGCCTGGCGGCGCACGGCGAGGAACGCGGAGATCTCCTGCGCGACGATGGCGCGCACGTCGTCGACGCCCGCGGTGGCCTCCAGCCCGCGCAGCTCGGCGGCGAGTCCGGAGAGGCTGATCAGCTCGACGCCCGGCAGCTCGCCGACGGCGGGGTCGACGTCGTGGGGCAGGGCCAGGTCGACGAGGGTCAGCGGCCGGTCGGTGCCGCTGCGCACGGCGGCCACCTCGGCCAGGCGTACGACGGTGCCGCGCGCGCCGGTGCAGGAGATCACCAGGTCTGCGGTGCGCAGCTCCTCGTGCAGCTGCTCGAAGGGCACCGCGGTGGCGGCGTAGTCGGCGGCGAGGCGCTCGGCCTTCGCGGCGGTGCGGTTGATGACCGCGATCCGCTCGGCCCCACCGCGCGAGAGGTGGGCGACGGCCAGGGACGCCATCGCCCCGGCGCCGACGACCACCGCACGCGCACCGGCGACGGGGCGCGAGCTGCGGTCGAGGGCCGCGGTCACCAGCGACGGCGCGGCGCGGTCGATGTCGGTCTCGGCGTGGGCGCGCTTGCCGACGCGCAGCGCCTGCTGGAAGAGGGTGTTGAGCGCGGGACCCACGGTGCCGAGCTCCTGGCCGATCCGCAGCGCGTCACGGGTCTGGCCGAGGATCTGCCCCTCGCCGACGACCATCGAGTCGAGGCCGGAGGCGACCTGGAAGAGGTGGGAGACCGCGCCCTCGTCGTAGTGCACGTAGAGGTGCGGGAGCAGCGCCTCGGTGGACTCGCCGGCACGGGCGACGAGCAGGCCCGAGACGTCCTCGACGCTGCCGTGGAAGCGGTCGACCTCGGCGTAGACCTCGAGCCGGTTGCAGGTCACGATCGCGGTGGCCTCGGCGACGTGGTCGCCGCCGATCACGTCGGCCAGCAGCTTGGTCGTGCCGTCGGCGTCGAGCGCGAGACGCTCGAGCACCTCGACGGGCGCGGACTTGTGGGAGATCCCCACCACCAGGACGCTCATGGACGTACTCGCTTCGCTCCGTGCGCCCATGAGGCACATGACGCACTGCACTGGATGGTTCGCTCGCTGCGCTCGCTCACCTCACCACCTCCTCGGCAGGGACCACCGACTTGCGCTGCTCGTGGTAGGCGAGGATCTGCAGCTCGATCGACAGGTCGACCTTGCGCACGTCCACGCCCTCGGGCACCGCGAGCACGGTCGGCGCGAAGTTCAAGATGCTGGTGATGCCGGCCGCGACCATCCGGTCGGCGACGGCCTGGGCGGCGACCGCCGGCGTCGCGATGACGCCGATGGACACCGCGTGCTCGCCCACGATCGACTCGAGGTCCTCGAAGGACCGCACGTCGAGGCCGGCGACGACCTCCTCGTGTCGGGCCGGGTCGGCGTCGAGCAGCGCGACCACGCGGAAGCCGCGGCTGCGGAAGCCGGAGTAGTTGGCCAGCGCGTGCCCGAGGTTGCCGATGCCGACGATGACGACCGGCCAGTCCTGCGTCAGGCCGATCTCGCGGGCGATCTGGTAGCGGAGGTACTCCACGTCGTAGCCGACGCCGCGGGTGCCGTAGGAGCCGAGGTAGGACAGGTCCTTGCGCAGCTTGGCGCTGTTGACGCCGGCCGCGGCCGCGAGCTCCTCGCTCGAGCAGGTCGTCGTGCCGTCGTCCGCGAGGCCGGTCAGGGCACGGAGGTACACGGGTAGCCGCGCGACGGTCGCCTCGGGGATGTCCCGGGCGGAGTCGGGGGTCCGTGCGGTCACAGCGAGCTTCTCTCCAGCCAGGTGACGGGGATCGCCTGGCTCCGCCACTGTAGGCACTTTGTGAACGGGAGAACAAAACGTCGACGAGCGGGGCTAGCACATGTGAGAAGACCCACCTCAGGCGGGGTGCCGCCGACTTGCGCGGAGGGCCTCCGAGGGTCTATCCCGCGATGCGGCCACCCTCTCGTCGAGGACCGGCCGACTCCCGCGGGGGGCCCTGTCGCGGGCTCCCCGCCCTGCGGGCGCTGACGAGGATCGTGGAGCTTCCGAGCCACCAGGTGGCCCGAGGTCTCCACGATCTTCCGTCGTCCACTCGCGCCCGCCGACAGTGCGGCCCCCGTGGTCCGTCAGACGGACCGGAGGGGCCGCGCTGTGCCGTCGTACGCCGCGGCCGTGCGCGTCCGGGTGACGGGTGAGGGCGGTCGGTCAGGTCAGCCTCGCAGCACCTCGACGAGCGCCGAGCGCACCGGCGCGTGCGCCAGGTCGGGGAGGTCGTCGAGGCCGAACCACGCGAGGTCGTCGTGCTCGTCAGGGGCCGCGTTGACCGGCGTGCCGCGCCAGGCGCCGACGCGGTACGCGGTCATGCGGAGCAGGTCGCCGCGCAGTGAGAGGGACAGCTCGGCCAAGGGCGTGCACGAGCCGGCGTCCACCCGGACGTCGAGCTCCTCGCGCAGCTCGCGCACCAGCGCCTCGACCAGCGACTCCCCGGGCTCGACGACCCCACCGGGGAGGTCCCAGACGCCGGGGAACGCCCGCTTGAGCGGACTGCGGTGGACCAGCAGCACCCGCCCGCCGCGCACCAGCGCACCGGTCACGACCTCGACCTCGACCTCCGCCTCGACCACGCGACGATCACAGCACGACCCTCCGACAGCGGCGCGTCGGAGCACCGGGGCCTCAGGCCACCAGGTCGCGGAGCATCCGGTCGGAGGCGAGGAGCGCGTCGTGGTCGTGGGTGGACGTGCTGGCCATCAGCTCGGCGGCGCCGGTGCGCTCGGCGAGCTCCTCCAGCCGGCGACGGACGGTCGCCGGGCTGCCGGCGACGGCCCGGTCGAGCGCGGCGTCGACGCGACGGCGTACCTGGTCGGGCCAGGGCTGGTCGAGGATCGCCGCGACGCTCTCGAGCGGCGGGAACTCCCCGGTCTGGCGCGAGCGCGCCATCGCCCACGCCTCGGGCAGCGCGAGCCCGCGCGCGGTGGCGTCGTCGTCGGCCACGAGCGCGTCCAGCGACACCGTGACCCGCGGCTCGCTGCCGTGGTGGGGGCGGAAGTCGCGGCGGTACGCCGACAGGAGCGCGGGCAGCTCGTCGGAGTCGAGCACCGGCCCGCCGACGACCACGGGCAGGCCGAGCCGGGCGGCGACCGCGAGCCCGCGCCCGGTCGCGAGCAGGTGCAGCGGCAGCGGGCGGCCGGTGACGGGGCGCACGGTCACGCCGGCGGAGTCCTCGAGGTAGCCGCGCAGCTCGCGCAGGTCGTCCTCGAAGGTGTCGGGTGCGTCGTGGTCGCGACGCAGGGCGCTGCGCACGGGGGCGGTGAAGCCGAGCGAGCGCCCGATCCCGAGGTCGACACGGGCGGGGTGCAGGGCGTCGAGCACCCGGAACTGCTCGGCGACCACCAGCGGCTGGTGCAGCGGCAGCATCACGCCACCGGAGCCGATCCGGATGCGCGTGGTGCGCGCGGCGATGGCCGCCAGCAGCACCGCCGGCGCGCCCGAGGCGATGCCGGGCACCGCATGGTGCTCGGCCACCCAGAACCGCTCGTAGCCGACCGCCTCCGCGTGCACCGCCCGCGCCACGGTCGTCGCGAGCCCCTCGGCGTCCGGGCTGTCGGCGCGCGTGCGGGAGCGATCGAGGAGGGAGAGCATCACACCCCCTCCAACGCCCCGCGCTCGAGGACGCATCCCGTGCGCCGTGTGGCGCTCAGCCCAGTGCCGCGCGCAGCCGCGTCTCGTCGACGCGCCAGAAGTCGTGCTGGCGCCCGTCGACGAAGGTCACCGGGACCTCCTCGCCGAAGCGGTCCTCGAGGCCGTCGTCGGCCGTGATGTCGACCTCGTCGAAGGACTCCCCCAGCTCGTCGCACACCCGCGCGACGACGAGGCGGGCGTCGTCGCAGAGGTGGCAGCCGGGGCGGGTGTAGAGGGTGACCCGGGCGCTCATTCCAGGATCCCGAGGTGACGACGGCGCTCGAGGCCGCGCAGCATCCCCTTGCGCACCTTGCCGGTGACGGTGAGCGGGAGCTCCTCGACCACCTCGACGCGCGTCGGCTGCTTGAAGCGCGCGAGGCGCACCCCGCAGTGGGCCCGGACCGCCTCCGCCACGACCACCGGGTCGGCTCCGGGCGCGACGACGTAGGCCACGACGGCCTCGCCCGTCCGGTCGTCGGGCACGCCGACGACCGCGGCCTCGGTGACGCCGTCGACCTCGCGGAGCACCTCCTCGACCTCGGTCGGGTAGACGTTGAAGCCACTGACGATGACCAGCTCCTTGACCCGGTCGACCAGGAAGAGGTCGCCGCTGGGGTCGAGGAACCCGACGTCGCCGGTGGCGTACCAGCCGTCGGCGTCGGGGCCGTCGGAGCCGTCGGGCCAGTAGCCGCTGAAGAGGTTGGCACCGCGGACCTGGATCTGGCCGGGGTCCTGGAGGTCGACCCCGTGGCCCGTGTCGTCGACGAGCCGCAGCTCGATGCCGGGCAGCGCGGCGCCGACCGAGCCCGGGCGCGGCGCGCGGCTGCAGAGCGTGCTGGTGACGACCGGCGACGCCTCGGTCAGGCCGTAGCCCTGGTGGACCGGGACGTCGGTCAGCGCGGTGAACTGCTCGACCACCTCCGGCTCGAGCGGCGCCGACCCCGACAGGACCAGACGGACGGGCCCGAGCCGCTCGCGCAGGTGCTCGTCGGGAAGCCAGTGTCCGAAGGCCGGCGGCGCGACGGGCACCACGCTGCACGCCTCGTCGTCGATGATGTCGAGCACGGCCTGTGGCTCGAAGTGCTCGACCAGCACCAGCCGGGCCCGGTGGCGCAGCACGCCGCCGAGCACGGCGTTGAGGCCGTAGACGTGGAAGAGCGGCAGCACCCCGAGCACGACGTCGTCGCCGTGCATCATCGGGGGCTCGACCTCGGCGACCTGCTCGATGTTGGCCAGCAGCGCGCGGTGGCTGAGCATCGCGGCGCGCGGGCGCCCGGAGGTGCCGCTGGTGTAGAGGAGGGCGGCGAGCTTCTCCGGGTCGGGCAACGGCGGCACCGGGCGTACGACGTCGCTGCGCAGGTCGTCGTGGGACAGCTCGCCCGGCGCGGCACCGGCGCCGACGACGACCAGCTGCGGGACCGGCTCGCCGAGGCCGGCGAGCTCGACCAGCGCGGCGCGCACGACGTCGAGCGCCCCGGCGTCCGCGACGACCATCCGGGAGCCGGAGTCGATGATCATCCGGGTGACCTCGCCGGCGGCCGACCGCGGGTTGACCGGGACGGCCACGACCTGGGCCCGCAGCACGCCGAGGTAGGTGGTGACGAACTCGGTGCGGTTGCCGACCGCGATCATCACCCGCTGCCCGGCGCGCACGCCGTGCTGCCCCAGGCCGGTGGCGATGCGGGCGACCTCGTCCTCCAGCGCGGCCCACGTCAGGGACCTGCCGGAGGTCTCCACGAGCGCCTGGCGACCCGGCGCCTCGGCCGCGGCCTCGGCCACGAGGGCGGAGATGTCGTTGCGCGGCATGGCGCGATCCTTCCACAGCTACGCTGCTCGGGTGACCCCGTCCGAGCGTCCCCGTCGGCTCGACCTGATGCAGCGCTCGCGGCTCGCGGGCGAGGCCGCAGCGGCGTCCGCGGAGGTCGAGACGGCCCTCAGCACGCCCAGCGACTCCACCGCGGCGGCGTTCTTCGACGTCGACAACACGGTCATGCAGGGCGCCAGCATCTTCCACCTCGCCCGGGGCCTGCACCGCCGCCAGTTCTTCACCACCCGCGAGATCGCATCGGCCGCGTGGAAGCAGGCCTACTTCCGCATCGTGGGCGTGGAGGACCCCGAGCACGTGGCCGAGGCGCGCCACTCCGCGCTCTCCTTCATCGCCGGTCACACCACCACCGAGCTCGAGGAGCTCGGCGAGGAGATCTTCGACGAGGCGATGGCCCACCGCATCTGGCCGGGCACCCGTGCGATGGCCCAGCTCCACCTCGACGAGGGACAGCGGGTGTGGCTGGTGACGGCCGCCCCGATCGAGATCGCGAGCATCATCGCGCGCCGGCTCGGGCTGACCGGCGCGATGGGCACGGTCGCCGAGCACGTCGACGGCGTCTACACCGGCCAGCTCGTCGGCGACCTGCTCCACGGCCCCGCCAAGGCCGAGGCGGTGAGGGCGCTCGCGGCGCGCGAGGGGCTCGACCTGTCGGCCTGCTCGGCCTACTCCGACTCCTACAACGACCTGCCGATGCTCTCGATGGTCGGCGACCCGTGCGCGATCAATCCCGACGCGCGGTTGCGCGCCCACGCCCGCGCTCAGGGCTGGCGGGTGCGCGACTACCGCACCGGCCGCAAGGCCGCCCGCGCAGGCCTGACGGTCGCGGCGCTCGCCGGAGCGGTGTCCGGGGCGGTCGCGGCCGGCGTCGGCGTGCGCGAGCTGCACCGGCGTACGCCCTGAGGGGTAACCGGTAGTTACCCGCGGGTTCACAGGGCGCGACTGTGCGATTACGGTGAGGATCAGTCACTGGGAGGGACCAGCCATGGCACGGCACGACCGCGAGCGCACGCTCCAGGAGGGGCTCGAGGAGCTCCGCCGTGCCGTCGCAGCCGTGCTCGCCCCCCAGGTCGCGCTCATGGCCACCGCGGCTCCGGCCGGTGGCCGCGGCAGCGCGTCCGGTCCGTCGGGCGGAACGCCGGGTGGTCCCGGGGGTTACGGCGACGCCGACCAGGCCGCGTCCTCCGAGGGCGACGCCGCCGACCGCGAGCGGCTGATCGCGCTCGTCGAGCTCGCCCGGGCGGGCGACAAGGACGCCTTCGGCATGCTCTACGACCACTACCAGCCCTCGGTCTACCGCTTCCTCTACCACCGCACCCGCTCGCAGACGCTCGCCGAGGACCTCACCTCCGAGACGTTCTTCCGCGCCCTGCGCAGCATGGACAGCTTCCGCTGGCAGGGCCGCGACTTCGCCGCCTGGCTGATGACCATCGCGCGCAACCTGACCACCGACCACTTCAAGGCCGGGCGCACCCGGCTGGAGATGGCCACCGAGGACATGTCGCCGCACGACGACGCGACCGACGGCCCCGAGGACGAGGTGATCGCGGGACTCACCAACGCCGCAATGCTCCAGGCCCTCACCGAGCTGCCGACCGAGCAGCGCGAGTGCCTGGTCATGCGCTTCCTGCAGGGCCTGTCGATCGCGGAGACGGCGCTCGCGCTCGGTCGCAGCGACGGCGCCGTCAAGCAGCTCCAGCTGCGCGGGGTGCGCAACCTCGCCAAGCTGCTGCCGGAGGGGATGAGAGACGCGTGACACACGCCGTAACTCCGGCCTCCCCTGACTCGTTCGTCCGGTGGGGAGGACCCACCGGCACTGAGACAGGACCAGCGCGATGACACCCGCCTTCTCGGCACGACGGCGTGCCGACGAGTTCGAGGCCCTCCTCGCCCGAGGCCCCGGCGCACCGCTCGACGAGCAGGAGGCCGAGCGCTTCGCGACGCTGCTCGCCGTGGTAGCCGACCTGCGCGCCGTGCCCGAGGTGAGCGCCCGCCCCGAGTTCGTGTCCGACCTGCGCGAGCGGCTGATGGCCGAGGCCGACACCGTGCTGGTCCGCCGGCCCGCCACCCCGCAGCGCCTCGCGATGCCGGCGACGTCGCGCCCGCGCGTGCGGGGCCTGGCCGCCGTGCTGGGCGGCGCCGCGCTGGTGGGCTCCGCCGCCACGATGGCGGTCGCCTCGCAGGGCGCGCTGCCGGGTGAGTCGCTCTACGGCGTCAAGCGCGGCATCGAGTCCGCCCAGGTCCGCCTGGCCGACGGCGACGCCGCCCGGGGCCGGGCCCTGCTCGCCCAGGCCACGACCCGGCTCGACGAGCTCGACGAGCTCGCGGTCGAGGACCGCGCGGAGGTCCTGGTGCCGGAGACCCTCGACACCTTCACCAGCCAGTCGAGCGAGGGCATGCGCAGCCTGCTGGCCGCCTACGACGCCGGCGGGAGCCGCGGCGAGGTGCAGCACGCCCGCGACTTCGCGGCCACCAGCCTCGCCCGGCTCGAGGTCCTGCAGACCTCGCTGCCCACCAGCGCCCGCGACGCGCTCGCCGCCGCCGGCCGCGCCCTCACCGACCTCGACCTCGAGGCGGGCGACGTCTGCCCGACCTGTGACGGCGGCATCACCACCACGCCCGAGTTCCTGCTGTCCATGGCGCCGTCCGACCTCATGTCGGGCCTCGACGTCGACGACGTCCAGCTCGAGGCGGCGCCGGTGTCGGGCCAGGACCTCACCGGGATCACGGTCCCGCCGCAGCTGCAGACCGGTGGCGGCGCTCCCACCCCGACCGGCGGCTCGACCCCGACCGGCAGCCCCACGCCGTCCGCACCGGTGCCGACGCTGCCCACCCTGCCCACCGCGACGCCCACCCAGGGCGGCGGGCCGAAGGACCCGGTCACCGGGCTCACCGACCTCACCGACGACCTGACCGACGACGTCACGACCACGGTCACCGGCACGACGTCCGACCTGGTCGACGGCCTCGACGAGGTCACCGGAGGCGCCATCGGCGGCCTGACCGGCACGCTCGACGACGCGACGGGCGGGCTGATCAACGACGTCACCGGCGGCGTCGACGGGCTGACCGGCGGCCTGGTCGGCAACGCGACCGGCCACCTGCTCCCCTGACCCGAGGAGTCAGCCGAAGACGCCGTCGCGCTCGCGGAGCAGGTCGAACAGCGTGTGCTGGATGGTCTCGCGCACCTGGTCGGTGACGTTGAAGACCAGCATCGGGTCCTCGGCCTCGGCGGCGTCGTAGGAGTCGGTGCGGATCGGCTCGCCGAACTCCAGGATCCACTTCGACGGCAGCGGCACCATCCCGAGCGGCCCCAGCCAGGGGAAGAACGGCGTGATCGGGATGTAGGGGACGCCCAGCAGTCGCGCGAGGGACGGCACGTTGCCCACCAGGGGGTAGATCTCCTCGGCCCCGACGACCGACAGCGGGATGATGGGCACGCCGGTGCGCAGCGCGGCGGAGACGAAGCCGCCGCGGCCGAAGCGCTGCAGCTTGTAGCGCTCGCTGAACGGCTTGCCGATGCCCTTGAAGCCCTCGGGCCAGACGCCGACGAGCTCGCCGCCCGACAGCATCCGCTCGGCGTCCTCGTTGCACGCGAGGGTCGCCCCGCTCTTGCGCGCCAGCGAGCTGACGACCGGCAGCCGGAAGACCAGGTCGGCACCCAGCGGGCGCAGGAAGCGACCCGCGTGGTCGTGGACGGTGAGCATCGTCATCAGCCCGTCGACCGGGACCGTGCCGGAGTGGTTGGAGACCACCAGGGCGCCGCCGCTGGCGGGGATGTTGTCCAGCCCGCGCACCTCGAGCCGGAACCACTTCTCCGCGAGCGGGCGCAGCGCGGTCATGAAGAAGCGCTCGGTGAGCTCGCGGTCGAAGCCGTAGTCGTCGACCTCGTAGTCGCCCTCGAGGCGACGGCGCACGAAGGCCATCAGCTCGGCCAGGCGGCGCTCCCAGTCGTCGCCGAACACCTCGTGCGCGCCACCCTGCAGCGCGGCCAGCCACTCGCCGACCGGGATGCCGGTCTCGGGCAGGCGCTCCTCGGTCGTCGCGGCCGGACGGGCCGCCGGACGGGCCGCCGGGTCGGGCGTCGCGACAGGCTTCGGGACGGACTGCGGGGCGGCCTGGGGGGCGGGCTTGCCCGCCGGCTTCCGGGCGGCACGGGGAGCAGGCTTCGGCGCCAGGTCGCGTGCGGCCGACGACGGGCGGGCGCGGCCGGTGCCGCGACCGGGCCGACCGCCGGTGCCGATCGGGATCACCACCGCGTCCTCGCGGGCGCCGTCCGGCGCCTCCTCAGCCACCGACGGCCTCGCGGTGGCGGTGGGGCGCGACCGCGTCGCAGAAGTCGGCGAAGGCCTCCGCGGTCGTGAACCGCGGCTCGAAGCCGAGCTCGGTGCGCATCCGGGTGGTGTCCACACCACGACCGTAGGTCAAGAACCCCAGCTGCTCGGGCGAGAAGTCCGACAGGCGGGCCTGGCGCATGGTGGCGCCGAGGCGGCCCACGGCGAAGCCGGGCATCGACACCGACGGCGTGCCGAGACGGCGTACGGCCTGGCTCAGCGTGAGCAGCCCGTCGCCGGCGACGTTGAAGGTGCCGGGGGGACCGGTGGTGACCGCGTGGCGGAGCACCCGCATCAGGTCGTCCTCGTGCAGGAACTGCATGCGCGGGTCGAAGCCGAGCACCCGTGGGATGACGGGCAGCCGGAAGTAGTTGGTCAGCGGGCTCGCGACGTGGGGGCCGACCACGTTGGCCGCGCGGACCATCGTGACGTCGACGTCGGGCCGGCGGCGGGCGAAGCCGCGGACGTAGCCCTCGATCTCGTAGACGTCCTTGGCGTAGCCCGAGGAGGGCAGGCGCTTGGGCCCCATCTCCTCGGTGAACATCGCCGGGTCGCGGGGGCCGGAGCCGTAGACGGTGGTCGTCGACTTCACGACCAGGCGCTGCAGGGTCGCCGACTTCTGGCACGCAGCGAGCAGCTGCATGGAGCCGATGACGTTGAGCTCCTTCATCGTCCCGCGCCCGCCCGCGGACCCCGGGGTCGCGATGACGCTCATGTGGACGACGGTGTCGACGTCCTCCTTGGCGAGCACCTTCGCGATGACGGGGCTGCGGATGTCGGCGCGGACGAAGGAGACGTCCCCGATGTCACCCCGCGGAGGGACGACGTCGACGCCGATGACTCGCTCGATGGACGGGTCGCCGGCCGCGGCGCGCGCGAAGCGTCGTCCCATGTCCCGGGAGATCCCGGTGACCAGCACGACCCGTCCCATGGGCGAGGGGTGTTACTTGCCGAGCTTGCGGCGCTGGACGCGCGTCTTCTTGAGCAGCTTGCGGTGCTTCTTCTTGGCCATGCGCTTGCGCCGCTTCTTGATGACAGAACCCACGGTGAGACCTTTCCTTTGGCCGACGCTCGTCGGCCGGACCCGCACACCCTACTTCGCAGGCGTGTGGAGGGTGGAATCGCGTCCCGCCAGCACCGCGGGCAGGCCCGGGCGCGCGTCCAGGAGCTGGTCAGCCCGCGTGGTAGAAGCTCTTGCGGAGGTACTCGTTGACGTCGTCCTCGGTCACCCGGAAGGAGCGGCCCACGCGGACCGCGGGGAGCTCACCACCGTGCACGAGGCGGTAGACCGTCATCTTCGAGACCCGCATCTTCGACGCGACCTCGGCGATGGTCAGGAAGTGGGCCTCGGACATGTCGCCGGGGGTGTAGTCAGCCATGGGGCACCGATCCTTCTGGAGCGGTGACGGCGCCGGCTTCCCCACCGGCGTCACAGGCGTACCGCTCTTGGTGAGAATAGGGCTCGCGTGACGGGTGGGGAAGAGGAATGCCAGAGAAACTTGTGGGACTACGGCGTGTCGACTTGCCCCCGCCGCGGACCGGCCACGGGGCTCAGGGCAGCGGGTCGAGACCGTGGAGGGGGAAGACCTCCATGCGGGTGGCGTGGATGGCGCGGTCGAGCCACGTCTCGGGGTCGTAGCCGCCCGACCAGTCCCGGTAGGCCGGGGTGCGGCCGTCGGTCATCCGGTGGGGCGGCGTCGCGCCGAGGACCTCCTCGACGTGGGCCCGCCAGGCGGCCGGCGTCACCGTCTCGGGGTCGACGGGGTGGCCCGACGCGATCGCGAGCAGGTGGGTCCAGGCCCGCGGCACCACGTCGACGACCGAGTAGCCCCCGCCGCCGGTGACGACCCAGCGCCCGCCCGCGACCTCGTGGGCCAGCTCGTGGAGCGCGAGGTACGCCGCGCGCTGGCCGTCGATGCTGAGCATCATGTGGGCCAGCGGGTCGTTCATGTGGGAGTCGCAGCCGTGCTGGGTCACCAGCACCTGCGGGTCGAACGCGCGCAGCACCGGGGGCACGACCGCGTGGAAGGCGCGCAGCCACCCGGCGTCGGCGGTTCCGGGAGGGAGCGCCACGTTGACGGCCGTGCCCTCGGCGCCCGGGCCTCCGCTGTCGCTGGGGAACCCGGTGCCGGGGAAGAGCATCTGCCCGGTCTCGTGCAGGGAGATCGTCAGCACCCGCGGGTCGTCGTAGAAGACCTTCTCCACGCCGTCGCCGTGGTGGACGTCGATGTCGACGTAGGCCACCCGCTCGGCGCCGTCGGCGAGCAGCTGGGTGATGCCGACCGCGACGTCGTTGTAGATGCAGAAGCCGCTGGCCCGGTCGGGCATGGCGTGGTGCAGCCCGCCGGAGATGTTGACCGAGTGCAGCGACTCCCCGCTCCAGACCTGGCGGACCGCCTCGAGCGTCGCGCCCACGACGTGCGCGCTGGCCAGGTGCATGTCGGCGAAGACCGGGTCGTCCTCGGTGCCCAGGCCGCGCCCGGCGTCCTCGAACCCCGGTGTCGTGCCGGCCCGCGTGACGGCCTCGATCAGGCCCACGTCGTGGACGGTGGCGATCTGCTCGTCGGTGGCCACGGGCGCGTCGACGCGGACGAGGTGCTCGAGCACCCCGAGCTCCTCGGCCAGCCGCATGGTCAGGTCGACCCGCACCGGCGACATCGGGTGCGTCGGCCCGAAGTTGTAGTCGGTGAGCGTCGGGTCGAACACGACTGACGTGGGCCCGGCGCACTCCATGTGGCGGACGTTACCCGGACGACGCCTGCTGTCCGCGCAGTGGACACCGACGGAGCCCTTGTGGGCCGGGCCCCACGCGGCCGGTCGGGTCAGGACAGCCGGCCCGTGCGGGCGATCGACCGCATCTCCTCCACGGTGATCGTCGGGGACGCCAGCCCGGTGAGCTCGCCTCCCCAGCGCTCGGGCGACTGCACGAGCAGGACCGTGGAGCCCGATCCCGGGTCGGTGCCCACCCACACCTTCGCGCTCGCGCCGGCCTCCAGCGCGACCGGCTCCGCCCAGTCGGGCAGCTGCCCGGGGTCGTAGACGCGGAGGAACTGGTCGTCGACCGCGACGACGTCGCTGCCGCGCTCGACGGTGAAGGTCATCCCGGCCAGCGTGATCTCGTCGGTGACGGTGGCCCGGCCGGACGACGTCGGTGCCGACGGCTGCACCGGCGCCGCGGTGGGGCCCGGCGTGCCGGTGGTGGAGGGTGCGTCGACGGAGCCGCCCACGAGCACCGCCGCGGCGACGGCGGCCGCAGCCGGCAGGGCGACCAGGCCGGGGCGGGCCCAGGCCGGGCGGGTGCGGGCGCGGGGCGTGGCCCGGTCGTAGGACAGGTCGGCGGCGTCCTCGCGGTACGCGGCGCCGAGCTGTCGGGTCAGGTCATCGTCGGTCAGCATGGGTCATCTCCCTGTCGCTGGTCAGTGCGGCCCTGAGTCGTCCCAGGGCGCGCGCGGTCTGTGACTTGACGGTCCCCGTCGAGCACCCGAGTGCGGCGGCGGTGTCGGCGACGCTGAGGTCGTCGAAGTAGCGCAGGACCAGCACCGCGCGCTGCCCGGCCGGCAGCTGCCGGGCCGCGCGCAGCAGCTCGTCGCGGTCGGCCACCCCGTCCCGCACCGGGATCGGCACGTCGGCCTCGAGCGGCGCCTCGCCCGGGCGGCGGCGCTGGGTGCGCCACCGGTCCTTGGCGAGGTTCACCACCACGCGGCGGGCGTACGCCTCGGGTGCGGACCGTGCCGACGACCACCGGCGCGCGGTGCGCAGGAGGGCGGTCTGCACGAGGTCCTCGGCGTGCCCGCGGTCGCCGCACAGCAGGTACGCCGTGCGGAGGAGCCGGTCGGAGGACCGGTGCACGAACGCGTCGAAGGCCGGCTGGTCGTCCCGGGCGATCATCGGGTCACGTCTCTCGTCACACCCACCAGAACTCCGGGGGCGGCGAGAGGGTTGTCAGGAACCCTCGGCGAGCTCGCGCGAGCGGTTGCGCGCGGCCTCCATCGCGCTGAGGAACGCCGCGCGGACGCGATGCACCTCGAGCTCGCGCAGCGCGGCCGCGGTGGTGCCGCCGGGCGAGGTGACCTGCTCGCGCAGCACGACCGGGTGGGAGCCGGTCTCGCGCAGCATGGTCGCCGAGCCGACCAGGGTCTGCACGACCAGGTCGGTGGCGGTGGCGCGCGGGAGGCCCAGGTGGACGCCCGCCTCGATCATCGACTCGACGACGAAGAAGATGTAGGCCGGGCCGGAGCCGGAGATCGCGGTGACCGCGTCCATCTGCTTCTCCGGGATCCGCAGCACCTTGCCGGTGGAGGCCATCAGCTGCTCGACCTCGGCGAGGTGGGAGTCGTTGCAGTGGGAGCCGGGCGAGATGGCCGCCATCCCCTCGTCGACCAGCGCGGGGGTGTTGGGCATGACCCGCACGACCGCGACGCCCTCGGGCACGCGCGACTCGATGAAGGCGGTGGTGATGCCCGCGGCCAGGGACACGACGAGCTGGCCGGGGCGCAGCTCGGGCGCGATCTCGGCGAGCACGTCGCCCATGTCCTGCGGCTTGACCACCAGCGCGACCGTGTCGGCCTTGGCCGCGGCCTCACGGTTGGACACCACGGCGACGCCGTAGCGCTCCTCGAGCTCGCGGGCGCGCTCGGCGCGCTTCTCCCCGACCATCAGCTGGTCGACGCGGCGCCCGGCCCGGACCAGTCCGGAGAGCAGGGTCTCCCCCATCACGCCGGCGCCGATGATCGCAGTGCTCATGCCCGCAATCTATCGGCTCGATCTCGACGCGCACGTCGCGATCTCGTGCCTCGATCGCGGTGCTTGCTCGATCTGGCCCACGACGCGACCGCTCCTTCGTCGCGGACGCGGTGGGCTCACTTCTTGCTGATCAGGGACCGGGCGAAGAAGGCGAGGTTCTGCGGCTTCTCGGCCAGGCGGCGCATCAGGTAGCCGTACCACTCGGTGCCGTAGGGGACGTAGACGCGCATCGTCTCCCCGGCGGCGGCGAGGCGCTTCTGCTCGTCGGGACGGATGCCGTAGAGCATCTGGAACTCGTAGGTGCCGGCCTGGCGGCCGAAGCGGCTGGCCAGCGCCGAGGCGATCTGGACCATCCGGGGGTCGTGGGTGGCGATCATCGGGTAGCCCTGGCCGCCGAGGAGGACCTTGAGGCAGCGGACGTAGGACTTGTCGATCTCGAGGCGCTCCTGGAACGCGACCGACTCGGGCTCCATGTAGGCGCCCTTGCACAGCCGCACGCGCGAGCCCTCGTAGGCCAGGGCGCGGCAGTCGGCCTCGGTGCGGTGCAGCATCGCCTGGAGCACGGCGCCGGTCTCGGGGAAGTCCTTGCGCAGCTCGCGCAGGATCGACAGCGTCGAGTCGGTGGTGGTGTGGTCCTCCATGTCGAGGGTGACCGTGGTGCCGGCGTTGCGGGCCGCACGGCAGATGTCGCGGGCGTTCTCGAGCGCGACCCGGTGGCCGTCGTCGGGCAGGAACTGCCCGATCGCGCTGAGCTTGACCGACACCTCCGCGTGGCCGGACAGGCCCTTGGCGGCCAGCTCGGCGAGCAGCTCCTTGTAGGCCGCGACAGTGGCCTCGGCCTGCGCCGCGTCGGTGGTGTCCTCGCCGAGGTAGTCGAGGGTGACGCGCAGCCCGTCGTCGACGAGACCGGAGGTCGCCGAGACGGCGTCGGTCGTGGCCTCGCCGGGGACGTAGCTGGTCACGATCCCGCTGGAGACGGGCATCGTCGAGACGAGCTTCTTCACCGACTGGCTGCGGGCGAGCATGAGGATCGGCTGGCGGAGCAACGACATGGTCCGAAGGCTACGCCGATCCTCACCGGACCTTCACACCTCCTCCACCCCTTCGGTCGTCGTCGCGCCTAGCGTCGGTCCCATGTCCTCGACCACCCGCTACGCCCTCGCCCTGGGTGCCTCGATCGGCACCGTCCTCTTCCTCCTCCTCGGCATCGGCGCCCTCGGGATCGTCGGCGACGGCGAGCACGACGCGGTCTACCTCGCCGCCCCTGCGACCGCCCTGCTCGTGGCCGTGGCGGCGCGGTTCCGCCCGCGCGGGATGGCGCTCGCGCTGGCCTGCGCCGCGCTGGCGACCCTGCTGGCGGGCGCGTGGTCGGTCGGTCTCGTCGTCACCGACCGCGCGAGCGCGTCCGTGGGTGACGTGGTGATGCTGACGGCGATGTACGCCCTCCTCTTCGCCCTCGCCGCGCGGCTCTTCACCCGCGTGGGCCGTGGCCTCAGGGGGTCCGCCGCCTGAGGGTGGCGGCGCCGAGGCCCAGCGCGGCGACGGCGAAGCAGGCCACGACGCCGAGCGAGCGCCACACCGCGCCGGAGTCGGCGGAGGTGGTCAGCTCCTGCATCGCGTCGACGGCGTACGACATCGGCAGCACGTCGCTCACGGCCTCGAGCACCCCCGGCATCGCGGTGCGCGGCACGAAGAGCCCGCAGAGCAGCACCTGGGGCAGCACGAAGGCCGGCATGAACTGGACCGCCTGGAACTCGGTCGTCGCGAACGCGCTCACCAGCAGGCCCAGCGCGGTGCCGAGCACCGCGTCGGCGACCGCGACGGCGCCGAGGAGCCACACCGAGCCCTCGACGTCGAGACCGAGCAGGCCGACGCTGACCGCGACGGCCAGCGCGGACTGCACGGCCGCGAGCAGGCCGAACGCGAGGGCGTAGCCGAGGAGGAAGTCGAGCCTGCCCATCGGCATCGTGAGCAGCCGCTCGAGGGTGCCGGACGAGCGCTCGCGCAGCGTGGTCACGCTGGTCACCAGGAACATCACGATGAAGGGGAACATCGCCAGCAGCGCGGGTCCGAAGCGGTCGAACATCGCGCCCGGTCGCCCCAGGTCCTCGAACATCCACCAGAGCAGGCTGATCAGCACGCACGGGACGACCATCAGCATCGCGAGGGTGCGGCGGTCGCGGCGCACCTGGCGCAGGACGCGGGCCGCGACGGCGAGCGTGACCCGGGCGCTCATGCGGCCTCACCCCCGTCGTGCCCCTCGACCAGGTGGAGGAACGCGCCCTCCACGTCGGCCGCGCCGGTGCTGCGGCGCACGTCCTCGGGCGTCCCGTCGGCGATGATCCGGCCCTCGCGCATGAGCAGCAGGCGGTGGCAGCGCTCCGCCTCGTCCATGACGTGGCTGGAGACCAGGACCGCGGCGCCGCCCTCGGCGAGGCGGTGGAACAGCGCCCACAGGTCGCGGCGCAGCACCGGGTCGAGGCCGACGGTCGGCTCGTCGAGCACCAGCAGGTCGGGACTCCCGAGCAGCGCCACGGCGAGCCCGGCGCGGCTGCGCTGGCCGCCGGAGAGCCGACCGACGACCTGGTCGCGGTGGTCGCCCAGCGAGACCGCGTCGACCGCCTCGTCGACCGCGGACCGGTCGACGCCGAGGACACGGGCGAAGAAGGCGAGGTTCTCCGCGACCGTCAGGTCGTCGTAGACGCTCGCGGCCTGGGTGACGTAGCCGATGCGCGTGCGCAGCGACGCGCTGCCCGCCGGCTCCCCCAGCACCCTGACCTCGCCCGATCGCACCCGCTGCGCGCCGACGAGGCAGCGCAGCAGCGTGGTCTTCCCGCACCCGCTCGGCCCGAGCAGCCCGGTGACCCCGGGGGCCACGTCGAGCGAGATGCCGGGCAGCACCTCGCGCTCACCTCGTACGACGACGAGGTCACGCACCTCCACGACGTTTTTCATCATGTGTTGAATTGTGCGCGCGCCGTCGGGCTCCGTCAAGGGTCGCCGGCGTGCGCGCGGGTGTACGAGCGGTGCGTGAGGAGGCTTTCCGGGCGCAGGGATCCCCCTCACTCACCGCCACCGGGCGAGTCGCACCCGAGCGGTGCGTGAGGAGGCTTTCCGGGCGCAGGAATCCCCCTCACTCACCGCCACCGGGCGAGTCGCACCCGAGCGGTGCGCGAGGAGGCTTACCGGGCGCAGGAATCCCCCTCACTCACCGCCACCGGGCCGGGCGAGGCGGGCGCAGCGGAGGTACGACGCCTAGGGGAGGTCGCCGGTGAGGTAGTGCTGGAGCACCGGAGCCATCCGGGCGACGAGGTCGTCGGCGGGCATCGCGGCCATCGGCGGCACGGCGAGGACGTAGCGGGTGACGATCAGGCCGACGACCTGGGAGGCGACCAGCGGGACACGCACCTCGGGGCGGTCGGACACGAGCTGGGCCAGGACCGGACCGACGACGACGGGGATGAAGCCGTCCTTGAGGAGGCTCCCGCCGTCCTCGGCGAGCACCGACCGGACGACGGCGAGCAGCCGCACCTGGAGGTCGGGGTCGTCCCACACGGACAAGAAGGCCCGGAGGAAGCGCTCGCCCGCGCCGTCGGGTCCCTGCGCCACGACCGGGGCGAGCACCTCGCGCGGGTCGACGGGGAGCTCGAGCGCGGCGAGGAAGAGGTCGTCCTTGGAGCCGAAGTAGTGGTGCACCAGGGCGGGGTCGACGCCGGCGGCCGAGGCGACGGCGCGGATGGTCGTGCCGCGGAAGCCCTTGCCGGCGAACGACGCGCGGGCCGCCGCGAGGACCTCGGCGCGCGTGTCCGGCGCGCCGGGCCGACGTCCGCGGGCCGCTGTCGTACGACCGGCAGCGCGGCCGGGTGTCACGGGGTGCCCACGGCGAGGTGCGCGCGGGCGAACTCCAGGGACTCGGCGAGGTCGGCCTCGCGCTCGGCGCGGTCGGAGCAGCGGCGGGTGTTGATCTCGAGGACGACGTGGCCGTCGAAGCCGGTGGCGGCGAGGTGGCGCAGGAAGCCCTCGGCGCCCATCACGCCGCGACCGGGCACCAGGTGCTCGTCCTTGGCCGACCCGCTGCCGTCGGTGAGGTGCACGTGGCGCAGCCGCCGGCCGAGCCGCTCGGCCATCGCGACGACGTCGCTGCGCGCGATCGCCGCGTGGGACAGGTCGATGGTGGTGTGGGCGTAGTCCTCGTCGCTGGGGTCCCAGCCGGGGAGGTACATCTCCATCCCGCGCCGCGAGGAGGCGCGCCACGGGTACATGTTCTCGACCGCGAACGCCAGGCCGGTGCGCGCCTCGAGGGAGGCGATGCCCTCCACGAAGCCGGCGGCGTAGTCCTTCTGCCAGCGGAAGGGTGGGTGCACGACGACCACGTCGGCCCCGACCGCGTGCGCCATCTCTGCCGAGCGCTCGAGCTTGCCCCACGGGTCGGTGCCCCAGACCCGCTGGGTGAAGAGCAGGCACGGCGCGTGCACCGCGCAGACCGGGACCTCGTGGTGCTCGCTGAGGCGCTGGACGGCGTCGACCTGCTGGCTGAGCGAGTCGATGCCGACCATCACCTCGACGGCGTCGTAGCCCAGGCTCGCGGCCCACCCGAAGCCGTGCGCGGTCGACTCGGGGTAGACCGAGGCGGTCGAGAGGGCGACGAGGGGCGCGGCCGCAGGCCCCGGGACGGTCGTGTCGCTCATCAGGTCAGCGCTGCCTCGTGACGACCGAGATCTGGTCGAGGCGCTCGAGGATGACGCCCTCGCGCAGCGCCCACGGGCAGATCTGCAGGGCGGGCAGGTCGAAGATGTCCATGCAGGCCTCGGCGACCAGCGCGCCGGGCACGATCTGGTGGGTGCGGCTGGGCGAGACGCCCGGGAGCGCGGCCAGCTCGTCGTCGTCCATCGCCATCAGCTTCGGGATCCAGCCCGACAGCGTCTCGAGCTCGAGCGAGCGGGGGACGAGGGGACCGTCCCCGCTGGGCGGAGCACCGCAGATGCGTGCCAGCGAGCGGAACGTCTTCGACGTGGCCGCGGCCGTGTCCGGCACCCCCGGGCGCAGCAGGTTGCCGGCGTCACGGGCGATCTCGGCGCGCACCTGCTTGCGCAGCCGGCGCACCTCCTCCTCCGACGGGCGGCCCCCGCCGAACCAGGACCGCGCCATCCGCGCCGCGCCGAGCGGCAGCGACCACGCCACGTCGGGGCCCTCGTCGGTGCCGCCGGCGATCTCCAGGGATCCGCCGCCGATGTCGAAGACGGCCAGGCGTCCGGCCGACCACCCGAACCAGCGGCGTACGGCGAGGAAGGTCAGGCGCGCCTCGTCCTCGCCGGAGAGCACCTCCAGCGCCACGCCGCTGTGCTCCTCGACGTGGGCCAGGACGGCGTCGGAGTTGACCGCGTCGCGCACCGCGGAGGTCGCGAAGCCGAGCATCTCCTCGCAGCCCTTGTCCTCCGCGATCTGCGTGGCGGAGGCGCAGAACTCGGTGAGCGCGGCGATCCCGGCTGGGGTGACGGCGCCGTCCTCGTCCAGGTGCTCGGCCAGTCGCAGCGGCTGCTTGTGGGAGGACGCCGGGAGCGGCGCGGCACCGCCGTGCGCGTCGACCACCAGCAGGTGGCCGGTGTTGGAACCGATGTCGAGGACGCCCAGGCGCATGCCCGCCACGCTACTAGGGTTGCCGAGTGCCCGAAGTGGACCTCGTCTTTCCCCGCGCCTTCGTCGAGTTCGCCGACCCGGCGGACGACACCCAGGTCTTCCGCTGCGACCTCACCTGGCTGACGTCGTCCTACACCTGCATCTTCGGGCAGGGCTGCCAGGGCATCTACGCCGACGCACCCGACGTCGGGTGCTGCACGCTCGGCGCGCACTTCGCCGACAAGGACGACGAGAAGCGGGTCGCCGGCTTCGTCGCCCAGCTCACCCCCGACGACTGGCAGCTCCACCCCGGCCGCGCGGTCCGGCGTGCCGACTGGGTCGACACCGACGACGACGGGGAGCGCAAGACCCTCGCGGTCGTCGTGGACGACCAGCAGGCCTGCGTGTTCCACAACCGCACCGACTTCGCCCCTGCCGGCGGCGGGGGCGGTGCGGGGTGCGCGCTGCACGGCCTCGCGCTGCGTCAGGGCCGCAACCCGCTGGAGACCAAGCCCGACGTGTGCTGGCAGCTGCCGATCCGCCGCCAGTTCCGCGAGGTCGAGCAGCAGGACGGCTCGACGTACACCGAGGTCTCCATCGGCGAGTACGACCGTCGCGGCTGGGGCCCCGGCGGGCACGACCTCGACTGGTACTGCTCGGGCAACACCGAGGCCCACGTCGCCCTCGAGCCGGTCTTCGTGACCCACGAGGCCGAGCTCGTCGAGCTGATGGGGCGCGGGGCGTACGCCGAGCTGGTGCGCCACTGCGAGGCCCATGTCAGGTCGCGGTCGGCCCTCGCCCTGCACCCGGCCGATCCGCGCTGACGGCCACGGAATCCACGGACGGATTTCACTCGACGTCAAGAGATTCCGACCCCGGTGTCAGGTCCCACCTGCGGGCGACCCAGAATCTGGACATGCGCCTGGACCACGTCAGCTTCGCCGCCGGACCTGATGGACTTGCCAGCACCGCCCAGCGCATCGGGGGGCTGCTCGGCACGGAGTTCGTCGACGGTGGGGTTCACCCCCGATTCGGCACCCGCAACATGATCCTGCCGCTCAGCGGCGGGACCTACATGGAGATCGTCGAGGTGCTGGACCACCCGGCCAGCGACAAGGCTCCCTTCGGCCAGGCCGTGCGTGCGCGCTCGGCGCTCGGCGGCGGCTGGCTCGGCTGGGTCGTCTCGGTCCCCGACCTCTCCCCCGTCGAGGCCCGCCTCGGTCGCGAGGCCGCCAAGGGCAACCGGCACCGTCCCGACGGCACCGAGCTGGTGTGGAAGCAGATCGGCGTGCACGGCCTGATCTCCGACCCGCAGCTGCCGTTCTTCATCCACTGGGACTCCCCCGCCGACCTGCACCCGAGCAGCGGCGCGACCGGCGACTACTCGCTGGCCTGCCTGGAGATCGCCGGCGACCCGCAGCGGGTCAGCGAGTGGCTCGGCGAGACCGTCGAGGCACCCCTCGAGGACGTCAAGGTCGAGTGGGTCGCCCCCAACGGCACCCCCGGCATCGTCGCCGGCCAGATCCAGACCCCGAACGGTCTCGTCCGTATCTGAGACGAGGGACGAGGTCGTGACGGGCGCGTCGAGACCTCACCGGCCATGAGAGCGCGCCCCAGCCCGAACATCTGGAACACCCCGGAGCTCTACGAGCTGGAGAACCGGGCCGCCGACCCCCACGGCCGGATCCTCGCGGCCATGCAGGAGATCGGCGACTGGTCAGGGCGCACGGTGCTCGACGTCGGCTGCGGCAGCGGCTTCCACCTCCCGGTGTGGGCGGCCACCGCCGAGCGCGTCGTGGGCGTCGAGCCACACCCGCCGCTGGCCGCGCTCGCCCGACGCCGGGTGCGCCGGCTCCCGCACGTGGGCGTGCTCGACGGGCTCGCCCAGGACCTGCCGGTGCCCGACGCGTCGGTCGACGTCGTGCACGCGCGCTGGGCCTTTTTCTTCGGTCCGGGCTCCGAGCCGGGACTGCGCGAGCTGGCCCGGGTCGTACGCCGCGGCGGGACCGCGTTCGTCATCGACAACGACCCCACCCGCTCGACCTTCGGCGCATGGTTCCGCCGCGGCTTCCCCGCGGTCGACCCGGTGGCCGTCGAGCGGTTCTGGTCGCTGCACGGCTGGCGGCGGCGCCCGATCGAGATGGGCTGGTCGTTCGCGACCCGCGAGGACCTCGAGGCCGTCGTCCGCATCGAGCTGCCCGCCGAGGCCGCCGAGGCGGCGCTCGCCACGCACACGGGCACCACCGTCGACTACGCCGTCAACCTGTGGTGGCGGCACTTCTAGTCGCCCCGCCGACGGTGGTGGACGCCGCGCGTCGGTCTTCGGTGTGCTGCCCCGGGCGAGGCCGACCGCGCAGCGGTCAGTGTGTCGAGACGCGGAAGGTGCCGGCGAGCTCGTTGAGGTCCGCGGCCATCGCGGCGATCTCGTGCGCGGCCTGCCCGGTCTCGGCGCTGCTGCGGGTGGTCGCCTCCGTGCCAGAAGCGACCCGCGAGACGACCTGGTCGATGTCTCCGGCCCGGCTCGCGGCGTGCGCGGCGCCCCGGCTCATCTCGTTCGAGGTCGCCGACTGCTCCTCGACCGCCGCCGCGATCGTGGTCTGGAACTGGTTGATCTGGTCGATGGTCGCCGTGATGTCGCCGATCGCGCCGACCGCCTGGTGGGTCTCGCTCTGCAGGTCGGTGACGATGCCGACGATGCGCTCGGTCGCCCGGGCGGTCTCCTGGGCGAGGTCCTTGACCTCACCGGCCACGACCGCGAAGCCCTTGCCGGCATCCCCGGCGCGCGCTGCCTCGATCGTGGCGTTGAGGGCGAGGAGGTTGGTCTGGTCTGCGATCGAGCTGATCACCTTGACCACCTCGCCGATCTGCTGCGAGGCGTCGCCGAGGCGGGTGACGGTCAGCTCCGTCTGGCGGGCCTGCTCGACGGCTCGTCCGCCGAAGGCTGCCGCGTCGGAGGCGCTGGCGGAGATCTCGCGGATCGAGGCACCCATCTGCTCGGCTCCAGCGGCGACGCCGGAGACGCTGTGGGAGACCTCACCGACGCTCGCCGACGCCACGCCGGTCTCCTCGGCCGTCTGCTTCGCGCCCTCGCTCAACCGCTCGCTCACCTGCGAGAGCTGCCCGGCCGAGGCGCTGAGCGAGCCTGCGCGCTCCTGGATCCGGACGACGAGCTCGGCGATCTTGTCGGTGAACCGGTTGAACTGGGCCCCGAGCTCGCCGATCTCGTCGGCGCGCGTCTCGTCGACGCGCTGGGTGAGGTCGCCGTCGCCGCTGGCGATCTCGGCGAGCCGGTCGCGCAGCCCGATGATCGGGCGGGTCACCGACCGCGCGGTGAGCCAGGCGAGGCCGGCGGCGATGAGAAGTCCGAGCAGGCCGAGGACGAGGAACAGCCTGCGCAGGGAGTGGGCCTCCTCCAGGACGCTGTCCGAGGGCGCCGACACGGCCAGCACCCACGTCGACTCGGTGCCGAGCTCGACAGGCTGGTAGACCGTGATCGCCTTGCGGTGGAGGTAGGAGTCGTCCCGGGTCACCAGGACGCTCCGGCTCGAGGAAGCCACCTCCTGCACGCGCTGAAGCGTCGCGCCCTCGACCGTCGTACCTGCCTGCTCGCTGTCGGGGTGGGCCACCACCACGCCGGAACCGCTCAGCAGGGCGGCGTAGCCGGTGTCGTAGGGGCGCACCTCGGCGATGCCCGCGCTGAGCGCGTCGAGCCCGAAGTCGACCGTCACCACGCCGGCGAACTCACCGTCGATCAGGACGGGAGCCACGGCGGTGGTCATGAGGACCGGCGTGCCGTTGATCTCGTAGGAGTACGGGTCGACGACGGTCTCCTTGCCGGTCTTCTTCGGCACCAGGTACCAGTCACCGACCCCCGGGGTGTCGTAGTCGGTCAGCGGGGTGAGGTGCAGGCCGGTGTCGTCGCGATACCAGTAGGGGATGAAGCGGCCGCTCGCGTCGTGCCCCGGGGTGTCGGCGTAGCGAGCGTCCTTGCCGTCGAAGGCGTTGGGCTCCCAGCCGGTCGAGATGCCGAGGTACTCGGGGTGCTGCTCCAGCGTGGCTTGCAGGACCCGTGTGAGCTCCGGCCGGGTCGCGTTCCCGCTGGCGTGCAGGGACTCGAACGTCGAGGCCAGCGTCCGCACCGTGTCCAACGCCGAGGTGATCTGCTGGTCGACCTCGCCGGCCTCCCCCGACGCCAGGGCACGGGTGTACGCCTGCGCGTCCTCAGTGGCGAGGTTCGACGTCCGGACGGTCGAGACCAGCGTCAGCGGGACGAGGATGGCCGTCACCACCGCGAGCACGGTCAGGACGAGCCGGACACGGATGGAGCGCATCCTCGGGCGGGTCCGGGAGGGGGAGTCGGCAGCACTGGTCACAACTGCACTGATCGGCAGCCGCTCGCAGGTTCTGCGAGTTTTCGCTCATGGATGTCCGCCGCTCTCACGGAGCTGCTGCGCCACCTCCGCCGGTCGTCCGCGGCAGCACGGCTGCCGGCCGCGGCGCCGGGTGCTGCACCTGTCCGAGTTCTGGCCCCCGGACCGCGGGACAGAGGGCGAGAAGTCGGACACGTGTGTCCGGGTTCGACGGGACACCGACCGTCCTCAGCTGGACTCGCGAATCGCGAGGGTCGGCTCGAGCAGGACGCCGCGCTGCGCGACCGGCTGGTGGGTGAGCAGCGAGCGCAGCGCCTTGACGATCTCGACCGCCACGTCCTCGAGGGGCTGGCGCACCGAGGTGAGGCCGACCGGGAAGACCTGGGCGACCTGGGAGTCGTCGAAGCCCACGACCGCGATGTCCTGTCCCGGCGCGAGCTGGCGGATCCAGAGCGTGTGGAGCACGCCCATCGCCAGCGTGTCGGAGGCACAGACGAAGGCGGTGGGCGCCGACTCGTCGAGCAGCACCGCCGCGGCCTCGGCCCCGGAGTGCACGACGTCCTCGACGCGCGAGGCGAGCCCTGTCGTCGGCAGCCCGTGGGCGTGCATCGTCTGCAGCCAGCCGGAGCGGCGGTCCTCGCCGATCGGGGAGTCCTTGCGCCAGCCGATCCACGCGATCCGGGTGTGGCCGCGCGCGATGAGGTGCTCGGTGGCCAGGCGGATGCCGGCGGCACCGTCGACGTCGACCCACACGTGGCGCGACGCCTCGTCGTCCCACGGGCGGCCGAAGGCGACGAAGGGCGCGCGGCGCGTGCTCAGCCAGGCGGCCTGCGGGTTGCCGAGGTAGGTGTCGGTGACGACGAAGGCGTCGACCGCGGTGGAGCGCAGCAGGTTGTCGTAGCCGCCGACCGGGTCGTCGTCGTCACCCGGGAAGAGCAGCACGTGGTAGCCGGCCTCCTGGCTGGCCTCGACCAGCGAGTGGACGAAGCGGTCCATCGCGGCGTTCGCCGTGCCCTCCTGGGACGGCGCGAAGCGCAGGCCGATGAGCTGGGAGGTGCGGGTACGGAGGTTGCGGGCGGCGCGGTTGGGCGAGTAGCCGAGCTCGGCGATCGTCTGGCGCACCCGCTCGAGGGTGTCGGGGCGCAGCAGGTCGGGGTTGTTCACCGCGTTGGAGACCGTCTGCCGCGAGACCCCCGCGCGCTCGGCGACGTCGGCGAGCGTCGTCGGCGTGACCGGCGCCTGGCTGCCGGCCCACTGGTCGCTGCGCGCCATGGAGCTCCCCCTTGATCGATCCAACTCGAGGTGAGCATAAGCCCCGGCCGGCTCGCGCCAGACCCCCGTGACGGGTGGGACCCCCTGGCCCCCCTGCCGCCGGACGCGCCCGGCCCCCTCCCAGCCGAAGGTCCCTCCGTCCACAGGAGGGGTCACTTGTCCACAGGCTGTGGGGACTACCTGTGGACAACCGCCGCTCGCGCGTGTGGACGCCGCTGCGAGGATCGCGGTGTGCGCCGAGGACCCACCGCCCTGACCTGCAGCCTGCTGCTGCTCGTCCTCGCGACCGGGTGCACGACACCCCCGCCACGCCGCTGCACGAGGCGGTCGCCGAGGGCGGCGCGGAGGGCCGGACCGACGCCCGGCTGCTGCTGGCCCGGGGCGCGCACCTCGCCGCGACGGACGCCGACGGCCGCACGCCGGCGGAGCTCGCCCGCCACCTCGGGCACGACGCGCTGGCGGGGCTGCTCGCGCGCGCCGACGACCCGGTGCCGGACCCGGGTGCGACGCTGCTCGCCGCGGCCTCGCGCGGCGACGCCGACACCGCTGCCCTCGCCCTGCGCGCCGGCGCACCCGTCGACGTGCGCGACGCGCGACGGCGTACGCCGCTGCTGCTGGCGGTGATCGGCGACCGGCTCGAGGTGGCCGCGCTGCTGACGAGGCTCGGCGCCGACCCCGACGCGGTCGACGCGCAGCAGGACACCCCGTGGCTGGTCACCGGGGTCACGGGGTCGGTCGCGATGGCGCAGCTGCTGCTGCCGCTGGACCCCGACGTGACGCTGCGCAACCGCTACGGCGGGGTGTCGATCATCCCGGCCTCCGAGCGGGGGCACGTCGCCTACGTGCGCTGGGCCCTGCAACACACCGCCGTCGACGTCGACCACGTCAACGACCTCGGGTGGACCGCGCTGCTGGAGGCGGTCGTCCTGGGCGAGGGCACCTCGCGCTGGCAGCGCGTCGTCGAGGTCCTGCTGGCCCGCGGCGCGGACCGCTCGATCCCCGACCGCGACGGCGTCACGGCGCTCGAGCACGCCCGCGCGCGCGGCTACGACGAGATCGCGGCGCTGCTCGCCGGGTGAGGGGTCGCCGCGGTGTCGGTGGGCTCGCCTAGCGTGTGGCCCATGGCGACCAAGAGCTCCTCCCGGGCCCGCTCCAGCTACCGCTGCTCCGAGTGCGGCTGGGAGACCGCCAAGTGGGTCGGGCGGTGCGGCGAGTGCCAGGCCTGGGGCTCGGTCGCCGAGGTCGGGGCCCCGACGCTGCGCGCCAGCGCCGGTCCGGTCTCCACGCCCGCCGTGCCGATCGGACAGGTGCCGATCACCGAGTCGGTCGCCCGCACCAGCGGCGTGCCCGAGCTCGACCGGGTGCTCGGCGGCGGGCTCGTGCCCGGCGCCGCGATCCTCCTCGCCGGGGAGCCCGGGGTCGGCAAGTCCACGCTGCTGCTCGAGGTCGCCTCGCAGACCGCGCGGATCCGCCACCGCACCCTCTACGTCACCGGCGAGGAGTCCGCGGCGCAGGTGCGCCTGCGCGCCGACCGCACCAACGGCGTCCACGACGAGCTGTTCCTGGCCGCCGAGACCGACCTGGGCGCGGTGCTCACCCACATCGAGCAGGTTCGCCCGACGCTGCTGGTCGTCGACTCCATCCAGACCATCGGAGCCTCCGGCATCGACGGCGTCCCCGGAGGCGTGACCCAGGTCAAGGAGGTCGCGGCCGCACTGATCCGGGTGGCGAAGACCCGCAACATCACGACCGTGATCGTGGGCCACGTGACCAAGGACGGGTCCATCGCCGGCCCGCGGGTGCTCGAGCACCTCGTCGACGTGGTCCTCCACTTCGAGGGCGACCGCAACTCTCGCTTCCGCATGGTCCGGGCGATGAAGAACCGCTACGGCCCGATCGACGAGGTGGGCTGCTTCGACCTGTCCTCCGACGGCATCTCGGCCGTCGCCGACCCCACCGGGCTCTTCGTCGAGCACCACACGCAGGACGTCTCCGGCACCTGCGTCGCAGTCACGATGGAGGGCCGCCGGCCGCTGCTCGCCGAGGTGCAGGCGCTGCTGACCCCCTCCCCGCTCGAGCGACCCCGCCGCACCGTCTCGGGCGTGGAGCCCTCCCGCGTCGACATCACCCTCGCGGTCCTCCAGCGCCACGCGGGGCTCCGCATCGCCGGCAGCGACACCTTCGTCTCGACGGTCGGCGGGGCCAAGCTCCACGACCCGGCCGCCGACCTCGCGATCGCGGTCGCGGTCGCCAGCTCCCACCTCGGCGTGCCGGCACCGCGCGGCGCTGTCGCGATCGGCGAGATCGGTCTGGCGGGCGAGCTGCGCCGGGTGCGCGACCTGCCGCAGCGCCTCGCCGAGGCCGCCCGCCTCGGCTTCAAGGTCGCGGTCGTGCCGCGCGGTCGCGTGCTCTCCGGCGAGCGCGGCATCCCGACCCGGCGGATGGTCGACGGCCTGCGCGTGGTCGAGGTCGACGACATCGTCGGGGCACTGCTCACCCTCGAACTCACGCCTCCGCTCTGACAACACTCGCCACCGCCCCTACACTTCACCCGATGGCGCTGGGGCGCCCGGACACAGCAGGCGGAGGGACCCGGTGGCAGAGCGCATCGACGAGCAGCTGCGTCTGCGCGCGACCCTGGCCTCGATCGCACCCGGCACGCCGCTGCGTGACGGACTCGAGCGCATCCTGCGTGGCCGCACCGGCGCCCTGATCGTCCTGGGCCAGGACAAGCTCGTCGACTCGATCTCCACCGGCGGCTTCACCCTCGACGTGCCCTTCACCGCCACCGGGCTGCGCGAGCTGGCCAAGATGGACGGCGCGATCGTGGTCGACAAGGACCTCAGCCGCATCCACCGCGCAGCGGTGCACCTCATGCCCGACCACACGATCCCCTCGGAGGAGACCGGCACCCGGCACCGCACCGCGGAGCGGGTGGCCAAGCAGACCGGGCACCCGGTGGTCTCGGTGTCGCAGTCGATGCAGATCATCGCCGCCTACGTCGGCGACATCCGCCACGTCCTCGAGGACTCCGGCAAGATCCTCTCGCGCGCCAACCAGGCCCTCGCCACCCTCGAGCGCTACAAGATGCGCCTCGACGAGGTGTCCGCGACGCTGTCGGCCCTCGAGATCGAGGACCTCGTCACCGTGCGCGACGTCGCCGTGGTCGCCCAGCGGCTGGAGATGGTGATCCGCATCGCCCGCGAGATCGAGGACTACGTCCTCGAGCTCGGCACCGACGGCCGACTGCTGTCGCTGCAGCTCGAGGAGCTGGTCACCGGCGTCGACGCCGAGCGCGAGCTCGTGGTCCGCGACTACCTGCCGGGCAGCCGCCGACGCGCGTCCACCCCCGAGGCCCACCTCGCCGAGCTCGAGGGGCTCTCCCCGACCGAGCTGGTCGATCCCGCGGCCGTGGCCCGCGCCATCGGGCTCGGGGGCGCCGAGCACCTCGACGGTGCCGTGGCGCCGCGGGGCTACCGCCTGCTGGCCAAGGTCCCCCGCCTCCCCGCCGCCGTCGTCGACCGCCTGGTCGAGCACTTCGGCGGCCTCCAGCAGCTGCTGTCGGCCGGGGTCGACGACCTCCAGGTCGTCGACGGCGTCGGCGACCTGCGGGCCCGCTCGGTGCGCGAGGGGCTCTCGCGCCTCGCCGAGTCGAGCATCACCGAGCGCTACATATAGCCGTCAGCCCTCGGGGTTGCCCTGGACGTCCGGTCCGGAGCCGCCCTTGCCCTTGCCCTTGCCGCCCTGCTGGGGCTGGGCGGTCTCGGTGACGACCGCGGGCTGCGGGGCCACGAGCTCGAACTGGACGTCGGTGCCGTCGCCGCCGAGGGCGGCCGCCTCGACGTGGTAGAAGCCCGGGTAGGCCCAGTCGGTGCGTCCCGAGCAGGTGTCGTCGGAGCGCTTGGCGCCCTTCCACGTCACCACGACGGGCGCGTCGACCACCTGGCGCACCACCACGTCCTGGGGGGCGATCGCCGCGGGGCACTGGCGCGTGCTCCAGATGAAGTCGTCGCCGGAGGTGATGGTGACCGTGAGCGTCTGGGGCGAGGCCTGCCAGGTGCAGGCCTCGGTCGTGACGGTGCGGAGGTTGATCGTGATCGGCACGTCGGCGCCGCCGGCGGCGCTCGTCAGGGTCGGCGTCGCGACGATGTCGGAGTCCTCGCAGGGTCCGCTCGGCTCGGCGAGGACCGGCGCGGGCGGCGTCGTCTCCTGCGCCCCCTGACCCTTTTGGCCCTTCTTGCCCTTCTTGCCGGTCGGCACGACTGCGGTGGGGCCGGCGACGGGCTGCTCAGCGCCCTGCACCGTGGCCCCGGCCTGGGTGGCGGTGCCGGACTTGTCGTCCCGGCCGTCGGAGGAGCCCCCGAGCACGCGCGCGAGCACGACGACCAGCAGCAGCGGGACCGACAGCACGATGAGACGCCGCCGCCAGTAGGTGCGCGCCGGCAGCGGTCCCCGGGGTCGCACGGTCGTCGCCATGGGGTCAGGGTAGGGAGCCGGCGCCCCGACCCGGTGGAGGCGCACCGGCCTCACCTACGATCACCGCGATGGACGCCGCCACGACCGCCGCCCTGCACGAGTCCGTGCTCGACTGGTACGACGACCACGCCCGCGAGCTGCCCTGGCGGGGGCTCGACGCCTCGCCGTGGTCGGTGATGGTCAGCGAGCTCATGCTGCAGCAGACGCCGGTGGCGCGGGTGGTCCCGGTCCACGCCGCGTGGCTCGAGCGCTGGCCGACGCCGGGCGACCTGGCGGCCGAGAGCACCGGCGAGGCCGTGCGGATGTGGGGTCGGCTGGGCTACCCCCGCCGTGCCCTGCGCCTCCACGCCGCCGCCAGCGCCATCGTCGAGCGCCACGGCGGCGAGGTCCCCTCGTCGTACGACGACCTGCTGGCGCTGCCGGGGGTCGGTGACTACACCGCCGCGGCGATCGCCAGCTTCGCCTTCGGCCGGCGCCACGTCGTGCTCGACACCAACGTCCGGCGGGTGCTGGCGCGCGCGGTGTCGGGCCAGGAGCTCCCCGGCCCGTCGGTCACCCGCGCCGAGCGTGACGTCGCGACCGCCCTGCTGCCCGACGACGACGCGACCGCGGCGACCTGGGCGGTCGCGACGATGGAGCTCGGCGCCCTCGTGTGCACCGCACGCCAGCCCGACTGCGGGTCCTGCCCGGTCGCAGGGCTGTGCACGTGGCGCGCGGCCGGCTTCCCTGCCTACGACGGGCCGCCCCGCCGCGGGCAGGCGTGGGCCGGCACCGACCGCCAGTGCCGCGGCCGGATCATGGCGCTGGCACGCGAGAGCGACGTGGTGAGCGAGGAGCAGGCGCGTGCGGCGTGGCCGGGGACCGAGCAGCGTGAGCGGTGCCTGGCCGCGCTCGTCGACGACGGCCTCCTGACGCAGATCACCCCGGGGCGCTGGGCGCTCCCGGGGTGATCTGGTGACTGCCTGGCGTCAGGCGGGGTCGCGCGGGACGTCGACCGGACCCTCGGAGTCGTCCGGGCCCTCGAGGTTGCCCTCGTCGTCACGCTGCGGCTCGATCGCCAGGTCGGCGGTCTCGAACGGCGGCATGTCGGGCACGGCCGAGTTCTTCTGGCCCTGGAAAGTGAACTTCGCCGACGGGCCCTCGCCCTCGACGTCCACCAGGATGATCTGGCCCGGGCCGACCTCACCGAAGAGCATCTTCTCGGCGAGGACGTCCTCGATCTCGCGCTGCACCGTGCGACGCAGCGGCCGCGCACCGAGCACCGGGTCGAACCCGCGCTCGGCCAGCAGCGCCTTGGCGGGCTGGGTCAGCTCGAGCGACATGTCGCGGTCCTTCAGGCGCAGCTCAACCGCGGCGATCATGTTGTCGACCATCGCGACGATCTGCTCCTGCGACAGCGGCGGGAACACGACGATCTCGTCGACACGGTTGAGGAACTCGGGGCGGAAGTGCTGCTTGAGCTCCTCCGAGACCTTGCTCTTCATCCGCTCGTAGGAGCCCGCCGGGTCCGCGCCCACGGCACCGAAGCCGAGGTTGACGCTCTTGGCGATGTCTCGGGAGCCGAGGTTGGTCGTCATGATGATGACGGTGTTCTTGAAGTCCACCACCCGGCCCTGCGAGTCGGTCAGGCGACCTTCCTCGAGGATCTGCAACAGGCTGTTGAAGATGTCGGGGTGGGCCTTCTCGACCTCGTCGAAGAGCACCACGGAGAACGGCTTGCGGCGCACCTTCTCGGTGAGCTGGCCGCCCTCCTCGTAGCCGACGTAGCCGGGGGGCGAGCCGAAGAGCCGCGACACGGTGTGCTTCTCGGAGAACTCGCTCATGTCGAGCTGGATGAGGGAGTCCTCGTCACCGAAGAGGAACTCCGCGAGCGTCTTGGACAGCCACGTCTTGCCGACGCCCGAGGGCCCGGCGAAGATGAACGACCCGCCGGGACGCTTCGGGTCCTTGAGGCCCGCACGCGTGCGTCGGATGGCGCGGCTGAGGGCCTTGACGGCCTCGTCCTGGCCGATGACACGCTTGTGGAGCTCGTCCTCCATCTTGAGCAGCCGGGTCGACTCCTCCTCGGAGAGCTTGACGATCGGGATGCCCGTGGCCACGGCGAGGACCTCGGCGATGAGCTCCTCGTCGACCTCGGCGATCTCGTCGAGGTCACCGGCGCGCCACTGCTTCTCGCGCTCGGCGCGCTTGGCGGCGAGCTGCTTCTCCTCGTCGCGCAGGCGGGCCGCGGCCTCGAAGTCCTGCCCGTCGATCGCGGCCTCCTTGCGCTGGCGCACGTCGCCGATCTTCTCGTCGTACTCGCGCAGGTCCGGCGGCGCGGTCATCCGGCGGATGCGCAACCGCGAGCCCGCCTCGTCGATGAGGTCGATCGCCTTGTCCGGCAGGAACCGGTCGGAGATGTAGCGGTCGGCCAGCGTGGCAGCCGAGACCAGCGCCTCGTCGGTGATGGTGACGCGGTGGTGGGCCTCGTAGCGGTCACGCAGCCCCTTGAGCATCTCGATCGTGTGCGCGATCGAGGGCTCCTGCACCTGAATGGGCTGGAAGCGGCGCTCGAGCGCGGCGTCCTTCTCGAGGTACTTGCGGTACTCGTCGAGCGTGGTCGCACCGATGGTCTGCAGCTCGCCGCGGGCCAGCATCGGCTTGAGGATGCTGGCGGCGTCGATCGCGCCCTCGGCCGCGCCGGCACCGACGAGGGTGTGGATCTCGTCGATGAACAGCACGATGTCGCCGCGGGTGCGGATCTCCTTGAGCACCTTCTTCAGGCGCTCCTCGAAGTCACCGCGGTAGCGGGAGCCCGCCACGAGCGCGCCGAGGTCGAGGGTGTAGATCTGCTTGTCCTTCAGCGTCTCGGGCACGTTGCCCCGGACGATGTCCTGCGCGAGGCCGGCCACGATCGTGGTCTTGCCGACACCGGGCTCGCCGATGAGGACGGGGTTGTTCTTCGTGCGGCGCGACAGGATCTGCATCACGCGCTCGATCTCCTGCTCGCGCCCGATGACCGGGTCGAGCTTGCCCTCACGAGCCGCCTGCGTGAGGTTCTGGCCGAACTGGTCGAGGACCAGCGAGCTCGACGGCGCCTCGCCGCCGGCACCCGAGGTCTGCGCGCCGGAGGTCGTCGACTCCTTGCCCTGGAAGCCGCTGAGCAGCTGGATGACCTGCTGGCGCACGCGGTTGAGGTCGGCGCCGAGCTTCTGCAGCACCTGGGCGGCGACGCCCTCGCCCTCGCGGATCAGGCCGAGCAGGATGTGCTCGGTGCCGATGTAGGAGTGGCCGAGCTGCAGCGCCTCGCGGAGCGAGAGCTCGAGCACCTTCTTGGCCCGGGGCGTGAACGGGATGTGGCCGGACGGGGCCTGCTGGCCCTGGCCGATGATCTCCTCGACCTGGGCACGCACGGCCTCCAGGGAGATGTCGAGGGACTCGAGGGCCTTGGCTGCGACGCCCTCGCCCTCGTGGATGAGGCCGAGCAGGATGTGCTCGGTCCCGATGTAGTTGTGGGAGAGCATGCGGGCCTCTTCCTGGGCCAGCACGACAACTCGCCGGGCTCGGTCGGTGAACCGCTCGAACATGTGCGCTCCTCTACGTCTGCGGGTCCGCTGCCTCCCGCCGGGGGCGGTCGTGCGGACACTGGGCTCAACGCCCTCCCTCAGCCTACGTGTTCCCGCCCGGCACACGAGCCCGTCCGCTGACAGCGAACGGCGCAGGCGGGGCGCGGGCCGTCCCTGACCGTCCCCGGGGGTGCCCGGACGCCGTTCGCGGGTCGGACCCGATCCAAAATCATGTAAGTCAGTACAGTTATGTACCTCGGGATTTCCGACCCACCCCCGGAGGACCCACCGTGAGCACCACCACGACCCCCGCGACGCCGCTCGCACCCGAGCGCGCGCCGGACCGCGTCGTCGCCGAGCAGCGCCGACGTGCCACGCGCCGCCTGCGGCTGCGGCGCACGGCACTCCACCTCGCGACCTTCACGGTGTTCCTCGGGACCTGGTGGGCCGTCACCCACGCCGGCCTCGTGCGGCCCCTCTTCCTCCCCTCCCCCGGGGCGGTCTGGGACGCCTTCTGGCGCGCCAACTCCGACCACCCCGTCAGCGCCGGGTCGAGCCGCGTCGTGCGCGGCGAGCAGAACTACTACCTCTGGGAGCACCTGCTGGCGAGCCTCCAGCGCATCGCCGCCGGCGTCGGCGGCGGGATCGCGCTGGGCGTGCCCCTCGGGCTCATCATGGGCACCACGTTCCTCGGGACGCTGCTCGAGCCCTACCTCAGCTTCCTGCGCTCGCTGCCTCCGCTCGCCTACATCGGCCTGCTCATCGTGTGGTTCGGCATCGGCGACACCTCCAAGATCTGGCTGCTCTTCCTCGCCGCCTTCCCGCCGATCGCGATGGCGACCATGGCCAGCGTCCGCGGCGTGCGCGAGGACCAGGTCAACGCTGCGCTGAGCCTGGGCGCGCGCCGTCCCCAGACGCTCTGGGCCGTGGTCCTGCCGGCCACCCTGCCCGACGTGCTCACCGGGATCCGGGTCGCCACCGGGTTCGCCTGGACCACGGTCGTCGCGGCCGAGATCGCCAACGGCATCCCGGGCATCGGCGGTCTGGCCTACCTCTCCGGCGAGCAGCTGCGCAGCGACCTCGTCGTCGCCTGCATCGCCGTCATCGGACTGGCCGCCATCGCGCTGGACCTCGGCCTGCGCAGCCTCGAGCGCGTCCTCGTCCCCTGGCGCGGCAAGGCCTGAGCGCCACCGCCGTACGCCGTCCGCACCTCCCTGCCCATCCCGACGACCACCCCGATCACCACCCCGACCACCACCCCGATCACCGACGCGTCACCCCTCACCCCAGGAGAACCCGTGAAGACCCCGTCGCACCACCGTCGCCTCGTCGGCGCCGCTGCCGTCACCGCCACCCTCGCCCTCGCCCTCAGCGGCTGCGTGGAGTCCGGCCGCTCGTCCACCGCCAAGCCCGCCGAGGGCGACTCCGGCTGCCCCTGGACGCCCGACGAGTCCATCGACACCACCGCGCGCATCGCCTGGCAGGCGGTCCCCAACGCCGACGTCGTGGTCAAGGACCTCGGCCTGCTCGAGGCGTGCATGCCCAACGCCGACATCAGCTGGGTCCAGGCGGCCTCCGGCGGCGACGTCGTCGGCTACTACGCGGCCGGGGAGGTCGACCTCGGGCTGATGGGCTCCTCGCCGGCCACCATCGCCTCGTCCGCACCGACCAGCGCCGACGTCGACCTCGACGTGATCTGGGTCCACGACGTCATCGGCGAGGCCGAGTCGCTCATCGCCAAGGACCCGTCCGTGACGACCCTGGAGGACCTCAGGGGCGGCACCATCGCGGTGCCCTTCAGCAGCACCGCGCACTACTCGCTGCTGCAGGCGCTCATCGACGCCGGGCTCGACCCGGACAAGGACGTCGAGGTGATCAACCTCGACCCCGAGAAGATGGCCGGCGCCTGGCAGGGCGACCAGATCGACGCCGCCTGGGTCTGGGACCCGACCCAGAGCGTGCTGCTCGCCGACGGCGGCACCCGCATCCTCTCCAGCGCCGACACCGCCGAGGCCGGTCGTCCGACCTTCGACCTCGGCACGGTCGACGCGGCGTTCGCCGAGCAGAACCCCGAGTTCCTCGAGCAGTGGGCCAAGGTCGAGGACCACGCCGTGACGATGATCCAGGACGACCCCGCCACCGCGGCGGAGTCGGTCGCCGTCGCGCTCGGCATCGAGCCGGCCGACGCGGAGAAGCAGTTCGCCGGGTTGACCTACCTCGACGCCGCGGAACAGGCCGGGCCCGACTACCTCGGCGGCAAGCTCGCCGACGACCTCCACACCACCGCGGGCTTCCTGCTCGACCAGGGCGGGATCGACGCCGTCGGCTCGAAGCAGGACTACGCCGCGCACGTCGACGCGGCCCCGGCCGCCTCGGTGGCGCAGTGAGCCAGCAGGCACCGGCGCCGGCGGTGCGGGCGAGCGGCCACGAGCGCGACATCGTGCTCGCGGGCGTGACCAAGGACTTCGAGGTCGGGGGCGAGACCGTGCCCGCCCTCGCCCGCACCGACCTCACCATCGCGCCGGGCGAGTTCGTCACGCTCGCCGGGCCCTCGGGCTGCGGCAAGACGACGCTGCTGCGCATCCTGGCCGGCTTCACCGCCCCGACCGAGGGCTCGGTGACCGTGGCCGGAGCCCCCGTCTCCGGCCCGGGGCACGAGCGCGGCGTGGTCTTCCAGCAGCCCACGCTCTACCCCTGGCTCGACGTGCGGCGCAACGTCGAGCTCGGCCCGCGCTTCCAGGGCGTGCCGGCACCCGAGCGCCGCCGACGCGCGGAGCACTACCTCGAGATGGTGGGCCTGGCCGGGTTCGCCGGGCACCGCCCCTACGAGCTGTCCGGCGGCATGCAGCAGCGCTGCCAGATCGCGCGGGTGCTCGCCGGCGACCCCGACATCGTGCTGATGGACGAGCCGTTCGGTGCGCTGGACGCGCTCACGCGCGAGCGGCTGCAGGGCGAGCTGCTGCAGATCTGGCGCGAGACCGGCAAGACTGTCCTGTTCATCACCCACAGCGTGGAGGAGGCGGTCTACCTCGGCTCACGGGTGCTGGTGATGAGTCCGCGCCCGGGGCGGGTCGTCCTCGACCGTCCCGCGCGCTTCGGCAGCGACGGGGCCCGGGTGCCGGTCGAGGAGATCCGCTCCCTGCCGGAGTACGTCGAGCTCACCACCGAGGTGCGCCACGCCATCCGCGCCGACTCCTGAGCACGCCGCGCCCGGGACCCGCGGCGGGCCACCTCAGCCGGCGTGGCGGGCGTCGTAGTCGGCCACGACGTCGGCCAGCGCCCGCCCGTCGCGGGTGAAGCGCTGGTCGTCGAGGCCACCGTGGCGGACCCGGTCGACGAGGTCCGCGACGGTGCCGGGCGACTGCTCCTCGAGCCAGGCGAGGAAGTGGGCCGTGGTCTGGTAGCCGGCCGTCGCGCCGCCCGGCTCGTGGTGCGGCGCGGACCAGGGCGCGTGCAGCCCGACGTGGTTGCGGGCGAGGTCGGCGATGCCCTCCAGCAGCCAGAGCGTGCCGTCGGGCGCGGACCTGAGGTCCAGCAGCGCGTGCGAGAGCTCGTGCACGACCGCGCCGGCGTCGTCGGGGTGCTCGGCGAACCAGGGCTCGGACAAGACGATGCGGCGACCCGAGGTGACGGCCGGGTTCGCGAGTCGTCGCAGCACGTGCACGCGCACCCGCGGCAGCGGCGCCTCGAGCCCCATCAGCTCAGCGACCGCCGCGGTGTGCTCGACGACGAGGGCCCGGCCCCAGGACCGGATCGCGGCCCGCCGCCTGACCCCCACGGGGGTCAGTGGGCGGCGTCGTAGGCCTGCTGCACGTCGGCGGAGATGCGGCCGCGCTCGGAGACCTCCATGCCCTGCTCCTTGGCCCACTCGCGCACGTCCTTGGTGTTGGACGAGCTGGCGCCGCCGGTGGCCTTGCGGGCGCGGCGACCGCCGCCGGTGACCCGCCGGGCGTGGCCGACGTAGCCGCTCAGCGCCTCGCGCAGGGCGGCGGCGTTGGCGTCGTTGAGGTCGATCTCGTAGCTGCTGCCGTCGAGCCCGAAGGTGACGGTCTCGGTGGCCTCGGTGCCGTCGAGGTCGTCGACGAGGACGATGTTGACCTTCTGCGCCATGGTATTTCCTTTGCTTTTCTCCAGAGGGGACGAAAAGCAGTGTGGCAGGAATTCAAAGACAGGTCCAAAAGGAGTCAGGAATTACCTGACAGATGCATTCAACAATTGCGCTCGAAGACCAATCGCAGACCTTGCAGAGTGAGCCACGGAGAATGCACGGTGAAACACCGGCATTCATCGACGAGGAGCGGCGCCCAGTGACCGGTGGCGATCACCGTGACGTCGTCGACGGCCACGCCCAGCTCGGCGACCATCCGCGCCACCAGGCCCTCCACCTGGGCCGCGACGCCGAAGACCATGCCGCTCTGCAGCGCCTCGACCGTGTTCTTCGCGATCACCGAGCGCGGACGCGCGAGCTCGACCTTGCGCAGCTGGGCGCCGCGACGCCCCAGCGCCTCGAGGGAGATCTCGATGCCGGGCGAGATCGCGCCGCCGACGTACTGCCCGCGGGCGTTGACGACGTCGAAGGTGGTGGCGGTGCCGAAGTCGACGACGATCGCCGGCCCGCCGTGCAGGGTGGCCGCGGCCAGGGAGTTCACGATGCGGTCGGAGCCGACCTCGCGGGGGTTGTCCATCAGCACCGAGATGCCGGTGCGCACCCCGGGCTCCACGACGATCGCGGTGACGTCGCCGAAGTGCGTCTCGAGCATCTCGCGCCACTCGTGCAGCACCGCCGGCACCGTCGCGCAGACCGCGACCCCCTCGACGAGCTCGACGTCGTCGCCGAGCAGCCCGCGGATCAGCACCGCCCACTCGTCGGCCGTGCGGCGCTCGTCGGTGGCCACGCGCCAGTGGGCCCGGACCTCCTCGCCGTCGAGCAGCCCGAGGAAGGTGTGGCTGTTGCCGATGTCGGCGGCCAGGAGGCTCATGACAGCACCTTCACGGGGTGGACAGGTCCATGCCGAGGTCGAGGACGACGACGGAGTGGGTCAAGGCTCCCACGGACACGAAGTCGACGCCGGTGGCGCCGATGCGCCCGGCGCGCTCCAGCGTGATGCCGCCGCTGGCCTCCAGCGGCACCCGGCCCGCCGTGCGCCCCACGGCCTCGGTCATCGTCGCGTCGTCCATGTTGTCGAGCAGCACCCGCTCCGGCGGCTCCGGCAGGGCGAGCAGCTCGTCGAGCTGGTCGAGGGTGGTCACCTCGACCTCGACCGGCAGGCCCGGGTACGCGGCGCGGATCGCGGCCAGCGCCGGCAGCACCCCGCCCGCGGCGATCACGTGGTTGTCCTTGACCATCGCCATGTCGGTCAGGCCGACGCGGTGGTTGACCCCGCCGCCACAGCGCACGGCGTACTTCTGCAGCGCGCGGAGGCCGGGCAGGGTCTTGCGGGTGTCGAGCACGCGGGTCGGGGAGCCCGCGAGCGCCTCCACCCAGCGGGCGGTGGCCGTGGCGACGCCGGAGAGGTGGCAGGCGAGGTTGAGGGCAGTGCGCTCGGCGACGAGGAGCTGCCGGGTGGGGCCGGCGACCCGCATCGCCACGTCGCCGCGCTCGACGCGCGTGCCGTCGGGCAGGCGCTCGAGCACCTCGGTGCCCAGCGCGGCGAACACGACGGCGGCGACCGCGAGACCGGCCACCACGCCGCCCTGGCGGGCCGCGAGCACCGCCTCGGCGGTGGCGTCCTCGGGGATCGTCGCCCAGCTGGTCGGGTCGGGAGGGCCGTCGGGCAGGTCCTCGGCGAGCGCGCGGGCGACGAGGTCCCAGACGTGGTCCTCGTCGAGCCCCGCTGCCGCGAGGTCGGCCCTGACGTCGGCCGGGACGTCGTCGATGCTCGTCATGTCCGGACCTCCGGGCTCGGGGCGGTGGTGGGGGCGGTGGTGGGGTCGGTGGACGGCGCGTGGGTCCACTCCACGCGCACCGTGCCGTCGGGCTCGAGCCAGGAGTCGACGTGGCCGGCGCGGGTGTCGTCGCGGTCGGGGAAGTCCTCGCGCCAGTGCGAGCCGCGGGTCTCGGTGCGCAGCGTCGCGGCGTGGGTGAGCGCGGTGCTGACGGTGACCAGGTTGGTGGTCTCCCAGGCCGGCGGACCGGTCTCGGGGTCGCCGTGCTCGAGCCCGGCCAGGACCGCGGCGGCCTCGGCGAGCCCGGCGGCGTTGCGCAGCACCCCGACCCGCGCCGTCATCACGTCCTGCAGCTCGCGCCGCCGCTCCCCCGAGACCAGGCCCTCGCGCCGCTCGTCGGGCGCGGGCTCGGCCCACGGCCGGAGCTCGCCCGGGAGGACGTCGGCGATGCGGCGCGAGAAGACGAGGCCCTCGAGGAGCGAGTTGGAGGCCAGCCGGTTCGCGCCGTGCACGCCGGAGCAGGCGACCTCGCCGGTGGCGTAGAGACCCGGCACGGACGTCCGGCCCCACAGGTCGGTGGCGACGCCGCCGGAGGCGTAGTGCTGGGCGGGCGCGACCGGGATGAGCTCGGTGACCGGGTCGACGCCGTGCTCGCGGCACACGCGCAGGATCGTGGGGAACCTGCGCTCCCAGAAGTCGGCACCGAGGTGGCGGGCGTCGAGCCACATGTGCGGCCGGCCGGTCTCGATCATCCGGCGGGTGATCGCCTTGGCGACCACGTCGCGCGGGGCGAGGTCGGCGAGCTCGTGCTGGCCCTGCATGAACCGCCGGCCCTCAAAGTCGACGAGGTACGCGCCCTCGCCGCGCACCGCCTCGGAGATCAGCGGCTGCTGTCCCTGCGAGTCGGGGCCGAGCCACATCACGGTGGGGTGGAACTGCACGAACTCGAGGTCGCGCACCCGGGCACCGGCGCGCATCGCGACGGCCATGCCGTCACCGGTGGAGACGCTCGGGTTGGTCGACTGGCCGAACACCTGGCCGAGGCCACCCGAGGCGAGGACGACCGCCCGGCACCGCACGGCGCCGACGCCGTCGTGCTGGCCCTCGCCGAGCACGTGGAGGGTCAGCCCGGCGACCGCGCCGTCGGCCGACCGGAGCAGGTCGACGGCCAGCGCGTGCTGGACCACCTCGATCTCGGGCGCCCGCTCGACCGCCGCGATCAGCGCCCGCTGGATCTCCGCACCGGTGGCGTCGCCGCCGGCGTGGGCGATCCGGTCGCGGTGGTGCCCGCCCTCGCGGGTCAGCGACAGCTCGCCATCGGGGTGGTGGTCGAACTGCGTGCCCAGCGCGATGAGCTCGCGCACCGCGTCGGGACCCTCGGTGACGAGGACGCGGACCGCGTCGACGTCGCAGGCGCCCGCACCGGCCACCAGCGTGTCGCGCTCGTGCTGCTCGGGGGTGTCCCCCGGACCGAGCGCGGCGGCGATGCCGCCCTGGGCCCACTGCGTCGACCCGGCAGCCAGGACGTCCTTGGTGACGACCAGCAGGCGCAGTGCCGGATCAGCGGCGTGGATGCGCAGCGCCGCGGTGAGCCCGGCGATGCCGGAGCCCACCACGACGACGTCGGCCCGGGTCGTCCACCCGGGCTCCGGCGCACGCAGGCGACCGGGGAGGCTCTCGCTCATCCGGGCAACCTACCGGGCCGCGTCGCCCCGCTGCAGGGTCTCCGCGCCGAAGGTCTCGGCGGGGTCGGAGCCGGTGCCCACGACCCTGTTGAGGGCGTCGACGAAGACGACGTGGGGTCGGTGCACGCGGGCCTCCTCGGTGCTCATCTGGCCGTAGGCGATGAGGATCACCGTGTCGCCGGGGTGGACCAGCCGGGCGGCGGCGCCGTTGATCCCGATGACCCCCGAGCCGCGCTCGCCGGCGATCGTGTACGTCTCGAGGCGGGCGCCGTTGGTGACGTCGACGATGTGCACGAGCTCGCCGGGGAGCAGGTCGGCGGCGTCGAGGACGTCCTCGTCGACGGTGACGGACCCGACGTAGTGCAGGTCGGCCTGGGTGACGGTCGCCCGGTGGATCTTGGACGTCATCATGGTGCGCAGCATCGTCGTGCCGCTCCTCTCAGTGGTGGTCGAGGCCGCTGGCGCGGTCCCCGCCCGACGCATCGGGTGCGATGCGGTCGAAGGTGATCGCCATGTTGTCGATCAGCCGCGTGGCGCCCAGACGGGCCGCGACGAGGATGCGCCCCTCGCCGATCTCGGGCGCCTGACCCAGGTCGACCGAGGTGAGCGCGAGGTAGTCGAGGTCGAGCGCGGGCTCCTGCTTGAGCACCGACATCGCGGCCCAGCGCGCCGCCGGGACGCCGTACGCCGCCCGCTCCTGCGCTGCACGCAGGGCGCGGCTCAGCACGACGGCCGCACGGCGCTGGTCGGCGTCGAGGTAGCGGTTGCGGCTCGACAGGGCCAGGCCGTCGGGCTCGCGCACCGTCTCGGCGCCGACCACCTCGATGCCCAGGCAGAGGTCGCGGACCATCCGGCGCACGAGCGCGAGCTGCTGGTAGTCCTTCTGGCCGAACACGGCGACGTCGGGGCGCACCAGTCCGAAGAGCTTGGCGACGACGGTGAGGACGCCGTCGAAGTGTCCCGGGCGCGACTCGCCGTCGAGGATCGTGGCCAGGGTCCCCGGCGCGACGGTCACGCCGTCGTGGACCGAGTCGTGGCTGAAGCCGCCGGGGTACATCTCCTCCACGGAGGGCGCGAAGACCACGTCGACACCCTCGGAGGCGCACACCTCGAGGTCGGCGTCGAGGGTCCGGGGGTAGCGGTCGAGGTCCTCGGTCGGGGCGAACTGCATCGGGTTGACGAAGATGCTGACCACCACCGGGCCCGGCGTGCGCCCGCGCGCGGTCCGCACCAGGCTCGCGTGCCCCTCGTGGAGCGCGCCCATCGTCGGGACGAAGGCGACCTGCTCGCCGGAGCGCCGCGCGGGCACGAGCAGGGCTGCGAGCTCCTCGCGGGTGCTCGCGAGGGCAGGGCGAGAGGTCATCGCGGGTCGGAGCCTGCGTGGACGAACGCCTCGGCGGCGTCGAGCACCTGGAGCATCTTGGTGGCTCGGATCGGCAGCAGCCGGCCGTCGGTCACCGCGCGGCCGAGCGTGGCCCGGGCCAGGGCGAGGTACGACGGGAGGGTCTGGGGCGCGTCGGCCAGCAGCCCGGCGACGTGGGCCCGGACGGTCTCGACGTCCCCGCGCACGATGGGGCCGGTGAGGGCGGCGTCGCCGTGGCCGAGCGCGTTGTCGAGCGCGGCGGTCAGCAGCGGGCGCAGCGTGGCGGCCGGGTCGTCGGCACCGGCCGCGGACAGGATCTCCATCGCCTCCGAGACCAGGGTGACGAGGTGGTTGGCGCCGTGCGCGAGGCCGGCGTGGTAGAGCGCCCGGCGCTCCTCGGGGACCCACATGGCGCGCCCGCCGAGGTCGGCGACCAGGGACTCGGCGAGGGCACGGTCGGCCTCGTCGGCCGTCACGCCGAACACGCAGCCGGCGAGCCGCGGGAGGTCGACGGAGGTCCCGGTGAAGGTCATCGCGGGGTGGACCGCGACGGTGCGCGCACCCGCTCGTCGTGCCGGCTCGAGGACGTCGAGGCCGTGGCGACCGCTCGTGTGGACCACGACCTGGCCCTCCCGGATGGCACCGCTGTCGCTGAGCACGCGCACGACGTTGGCCAGCATGTCGTCGGGCACCGTGAGCAGCAGCAGGTCGCTGGCCCGCGCGACCTCGGTGGGCTTGGCGACGCGGACCCCGGCCAGCAGGTCGGCGATGCGGGCGCGCGAGGCGTCGGACTCGCCGGCGGCGGCGACCACCTCGTGGCCGGCGTCGCGCAGCGTCCGGGCGAGGACGGCGCCGACGCGGCCGGCTCCGATCACGCCCACGCGGAAGGTGGGGTCGAACGTCATGGTGTGACCTCTTCGTTTCAGTCCCTCGCGGGTACCGATCTACTGCGATCAACACCGAGCCTACGCGCGCGGATTCCGCCGGGACACCCGCCACGGGGGTGACGCACGCCACCCGGTGCGCGACGAGTAGGTTGACGCCCTGACTAGTCGGTGACACCATCTAGTCATGGCGACAACCTACCCGGGCCAGGACGGCTGGCCGACCGAGTGGCTCCGCGGCGCGATCGGCGTCTGCGTGCTCCACGTCATCGCCGACGGACCGACCTACGGCTACGCCATCGCCAGCGCCCTCGCCGAGGCCGGCCTCGGCACCATCAAGGGCGGCACGCTCTACCCGCTGCTCGGGCGCCTCGAGGAGGCCGGGCTGGTCGCCGTCGAGTGGCGTGCCGGCGACGGCGGGCCGGGCCGCAAGTTCTACGCGCTGACCGCCGCGGGTCGCGAGGAGCACGCGCTCCAGGCCGAGCGCTGGCGGGCCTTCGCCGACCTCACCACCACGTTCATCAGCAGCCCCGTCACCACGGGACAGACCACGGAGGACCCGTCATGAGGATCGACACCCACACCCCGCACGTCGAGCCCGACTGGGCGCAGGCGTTCGTGGTCGAGCTGCGGCTGCGCGGCGTGCGCGGGCCGGCCATCGGCGCCGCGCTGGCCGAGGTCGAGGCGCACTGCAGCGAGAGCGGGGAGAGCGCCGGCGAGGCGTTCGGCGACCCCACGGCGTACGCCGTCGCGCTCGACCCGCACGACACGGTCGCCGTCGACTGGCCTCGCGAGCTCCTCCACTCAGGATCGGGCCTGGTCGGCATGCTGGTCACGCTCGCCGCGGTGGGCTCGCTGCAGGCAGGGACGCCCGTCGACCTCACCTGGGGCGTCCTCGGCGTCCTGGCGCTCGTCGTGACCGGCGCTGCGCTCCTGGCCCGCCACGCCGACACGGTGCTGCGCACGGTCGTGCGACGGTGGTGGGTCGCGCCCGTCGGCGGTGCGGCCACGGCCGCCGCGTTCGCCGCGGTGCTCCTCGCCGGTCGCCGCACGCTGGCCGAGCTCCCCGCGGTCGCCGTCCTCGTGGTGGGGCTCGCCGTCATCCTCGCCCACACCGTCGCCTCGCTGCGGCGCACCGACCTCGAGGACCCCGTCGTCGGCCCGGAGCAGGCGGGAGGCGCGGGAACGGTGCGGCAGACGCCGGCGGCCGGCGTCCTCGAGCGGCTCACGCCGTGGCTGTTCCCCGTCCTGACCGTCGCGATGGCCTTGCCGCTGCTCCTCCTCTGAGGAGCCTCAGCGACGCAGGATCCGCCGCGCCGCGGTGTTGCCGGCGAGCTGGCCGAACTGCACGAGGGCCACGTCAGGCGCGCAGGTGCAACCGGGCGTGGTCGGGGTCGTCGACGACGAACGGGCGCGGAGCCCGCGGCAGCCAGGCGTGGGTCACGTGGTCGACGACGTGGACGCCCTCGGGCGCGACGATCTCGACGACGCCCTCGGGGACCTCGCCGCCGTGGAGGGCGTTCCAGACCAGCCACTCGCGCCGCTTGCGACGGTTGCGGATCGAGGTCGCGAACGACTCCGGGTTGGTCCAGTGAGCGAACTCGTCACCGTCGAGCCACTTCAGCTCCACGCAGAGGCCCTGGGGCAGCGCGAACATCTCGATCCGCTCGGGCGTCGTGCGGATCTCCCACTCGGGCGCCTTGGTGTAGACGAAGTCGGGCCCCATCGGGAAGCCCCACTCCTCGATGTTGCGCAGGCCCAGGTCGAGGAAGGCGCGACGCTCGGACTCGATGTAGAGGCCGTGCCGCGGGAAACGGATCACGGCCTCGGCCGTGCCCACCTGCCACGACAGGTCGGACATCGAGACCTCGCCCTCGGTCGTGAGGACCATGTCGCCGTCCCACTTCCAGGAGTAGCGGGTGCGGACGTGGGAGAAGCACCAGTTGTAGAAGTACGCCAGGGAGTGCACCGAGCGCTCGTTGACCGCGAGGTGCTCGGCGCCGGCGCGCGCCACCGCGAAGGGGTACTCCTTCAGGGTGAACCGGTCGGCCAGCCCGTGCTCGGCCGCGACCCGCAGGGCCTCCTCGCCCGTGCCGTCGTCGGAGCCGTTGTCGACCAGCAGCACGTGGTCGCACGCGCGCAGCAGCGGCGGCAGGACGAAGCGCAGCCCGGGCGCCTCGTTCTTGACCCGCAGCACCGCCGTGGCTCCCCGGCGCAGCCCGCCCTCGAGGTTCCACGGCCAGACGATGTCGAAGTCCTCGTGACCCTCGAGGTTGGTGATGCCGTGACCGGCACCGATCGGGACGCTCACTGCTCGTCCCGCTCGCGACCCAGCGCCTTGCGGACCCCGCGGCGCACCGAGGGCGGGATGGCGGCGCGCACGTCGTGGGGCACCCGGTCCGCGATCGAGCGGCCGGGGCCGTCGCCCGCCTCGGCGAGCGCCTGGCGGCGACCCTGCAGGCGTGCGTGCACGGCCGACGAGCGGCTGACCGCGGCCGCCTCGTCGTAGAGGTCGACGTACTCGTCACGCAGCTGGTCGAACGTCGCGTGCGCACCGGTGGTGTCGCCGCCCTCGACGGCCAGCTTGTTGAGCTCGTCCCACGTCGCGGCGGTCAGCTCGTGCAGCCGCCGGGGCAGCCCGAGGTCGTCGAGGGTGGAGGTGACCCGGCGCAGCGTCGGGTCGATGAAGCGGTGGACCTCGCGGATCTGGTCGCTACGGGTGTGGATGATCGTCTGCAGGTCGAGCGCGTGGCCCAGCGCGGTGGTGGTGCGCACCCAGTCGGTGAGCAGGTCCTCGTAGCGGACGAAGACGCGGCCACCGTCGCCCTCGGCCGGGCGCGTGGCGCGCTCGGTGTGGAGCAGCATGTTGACCCAGCTGGCCGCGAGGTGCGCCGAGCCGAGCTTGTTGGCGTAGTACTTCTGCTTCGAGCCGACCACCTCGGCCGGCGGCCGCAGCATGGTGGCGAAGACCGGGGTGGCCCCGGTGCGGATCGCCGCTACGCGCCACAGGCCGAGGAACCAGCTCAGCCGCGGGTCCTTGACCACGAGCTCGGGGTGCTCGGCGAAGTGCGGCTCGAGCCACTCGCTGACCCGGATCCGGGCGGGCTCGCGGCTGCAGATGCGCCCGGTGTCGAACCAGGCGGACGGCCGGGCGTCGCTGACCTGGACGAGCGACTCGGCGAGCCACTCGTCGTGCACGTCGACCACCCACTGCGGCTCGCTGAAGCCGCGCGGGTTGGAGTCGTCGGGCGGCACCTCGGGCAGCGGCACGTGCATGCCCAGCCGCGAGACGATGCCGGCCAGGGTGCTGGTGCCGCTGCGTCCGGCGCCGGCGACGAACAGGACCTTCCGGGACACGCCGTCGGGGTTCATCTCGTCGATCGCTCTGGGCTGGTCCGTCACGGCGGGCAGCCTACCGGCGACCCGTCCCGCGGCCCGTCCCCTAGGGTCGAGGCCCATGAGGCGCCTGTTCTCCCGGACCCCGCTGCTCGGCGTCGTGGTCCCCGCCTTCGGCGTCGAGGACTACCTCGGCGACTGCGTGCGCTCGCTGCTGGCCCAGACCCACACGCGCTGGGAGGCCGTCATCGTCGACGACGGCTCGACCGACCGCACCGGCGAGCTCGCGGACGCCTGGGCCGCCCGCGACCACCGGATCTCGGTCGTGCACCAGGCCAACGCCGGCCTCGGCGCGGCCCGCAACACCGGCGTCGCGCACGTGCGCGGCGACCACCTCGCCTTCCTCGACTCCGACGACGTGCTCCCGCCCACGGCGTACGCCGACCTGCTGGGCTCTCTCGCGCGGTCGGGCTCGGACCTGGCGACGGGGTCGATCGTGCGCTGGGAGGACGGCGCCCTCACCGAGCCGCCCTGGATGCGCCGGCTGCACCGACCGCTGCGGGGCGCGCGGGTCGAGGACCGGCCCGAGATCCTCGGCGACGTCTTCGCCTGGAACAAGGTGTGGCGCCGCTCGGCGTGGGACGCGACCGGCCTGAGCTGGCCCGAGGGCGTGCGCTACGAGGACCAGCCGACCACGACCCGCGCGTTCCTCGCCGGGACCTTCGACGTGCTCGACGAGGTGGTCTACCACTGGCGGATCCGGGCGGGCTCGATCACCCAGACGCGGGACTCCTCGGTGCGTGACCTGGCCGACCGCTGGGAGACCAAGCGGATGGCGCTGGCCTCCGTGCGCGCCCACGGGTCACCGGAGGTGGAGGAGGTATTCGTCGACCGGGTGCTGGCCGGCGACCTGTGGCGCTACTTCCTGCTCGTGCCCGGGTGCACGCCGGAGTGGTGGCGGCTGCTGCGCTCGGGGGTGCTCGACCTCTGGGGCGGGAGGTCGCTGGTGCACAGCGGGCTGCCGCCCGTGCACCGGCTGGCCGGTTGGCTGGTCGAGCAGGACCGCCGTGCCGACGTCGACGCGCTGGTGCGGTGGGTCGACACGCTCGAGGGCCCTGCCCCTCGCGCGCAGGACATCGCGACCGGCACCTGGCGGCTGGCGGTCCCGCCGTCGGTGCTCGACGAGACGACCGTGCCCCCGGAGGCGTTGGCGCTCCGGGGGCACGAGGTCTGACGAGTCGTCGGGGGGATCAGCCCAGCAGGCCCTCGGTGGTGAGGAACTCCTTGGCCACGTCCTCGGGCTTGGCCCGGTCGACGGCCATCTTGCCGTTCATCTCGGTGAGGTTCTCCGTGGTGAGCGCGGCCATCAGCGGGTTGAGCACGTCGGCCACGTCGGGGTGCTCGGCGAGGAAGTCCGCCGAGATCGCCGGCACGAGGTTCTGCGCCGGCTGGATCTCCTGGTCGTCCTCGAGCACGACGAGGCCCTGGGACTCCAGGGTGCCGTCGGTGGTGGAGGTCTCGCCCAGCTGGGACTCCCCGCTGATCACCGACTGGTAGGTCTGGTCGGAGGCGTAGCCGAGCTCGAGCACCTTGGTGACGTCGATGCCGTAGTCGTCGGAGAGCCCGCCCTCGCAGTCGAGGCGACCCTCGCAGTCGGGGGCCGCCGCGAGCACGACGCTCTTGCCCTCGAGGTCGGACAGCGTGGTCACGCCCTCGGAGTCGGAGTAGTCCTGGGTGACGAAGAAGGCGTTGGTGTCGGTGGCCGGCGAGACGTCGAGCAGCTCGATGCCCGCGTCGTCGAGGAGCTGCTGGCCGTCGTCGGCGAGCTGCTGGCCGTCGCCGGCCTCGAACGGCTCGGCCTTGTCGCCGTTGGCCTGGGTGTTGAGGAAGTTGACGATGCCGCCGACGTACTCGGGGACGACGTCGACGTCACCCGGGAAGGTCGGCATGTAGGCATCGCGGGAGTCGACGAGCTTGGTCTCGACGGTGTACCCGGCGTCCTCGAGGAGCTGCTCGTACATCGAGGCGACGAGGGTGGCCTCCGGGAAGTTCTGCCCGGCGATGGTGAGCGAGCCCTTGTCGGCGGAGCCCGAGGAGGAGGAGTCGTCGGAGGTGGAGCTGCTGTCGAGGTCGTCGCCGGCGCAGCCGGAGAGGGCGAGGGCACTGGCGGCGAGGACGGCCGCGAGCGAACGGGCGAGGTGCATGGTGATCCTTCTGTGTCCCGCAGCGGGGGCTGCGCGTGTCCGGAGGTGCGTCGTCAGCCGACGGATTCGGCGGGCTCCACCACGGTAGCGGTGTCCACCGACAGTGCGTCCTTCGTGCCGACGCCGCGCGCACCCCTCCGGGTGGGGTCCGTGGCCCGCTGGGCCAGCGCCGCGAGGAGCTCGAGCACCAGCGCCACCGCCGCCACGACCAGCGCGCCCGCGATACCCTTGCCGTAGTTGGAGCGGAAGAAGCCGTCGGTGATGACCTGGCCGAGGCCCGGTCCGGCGACGAGCGCCGCGATGGTGGCGGTCGCCCACACCTGCACCAGCGCCAGGCGCAGCCCGGAGACGACCAGCGGCAGGCCGAGCGGGAGCTCGACGCGCCAGAACTGCTGGAACCCGGTCATCCCCATCCCCCGGGCGGCCTCCTTGACCTCGCCGGGCACCTCGCGCATCGCGACGAAGGCGTTGGTGATGATGGGCGGCAGGGCGAAGAGCGTGAGGGCGATGAGGGTCGCCAGGCCGGCCCGGCCGTAGGGGCCGAGGCCGTCGGTGCCCGGCCACGGCGCCACGACCAGCAGCCCGAGCAGGGCGAAGGTCGGGATCGCGCGCCCGACGTTGGAGATGTTGATGGCGAGGAACCCGCCGCGCCCGAGGTGGCCGAGCCAGAGGGCGATCGGGAGTCCCACGACCATCGCCATCAGCAGGGCGGTCACCGTGAGCAGCAGCTGCTGGCCCAGCAGCGCGGCGATGCCGTCCTCGCCCGACCAGCTCGCCGGGTCGGTGAGGTAGGCCCACATGTCGGAGAAGACCCTCATGCGCGTGCTCCCCTCGTCCAGGGCGTGAGCGCCCGTTGCAGCACGACCAGGAGCGCGTCCAGCGCGACCGCCAGGACGATGCACAGCACGGACGCGGTGAACAGCTCGGCGCGGAAGTTGGTCAGCACGCCGTCCTTGATCAGGTTGCCGAGGCCGCCGTAGGCCACGAGCGACCCCACGGTGGTCAGGGCGACGGTCGACACCGTCGCGACGCGCAGGCCGGCCATCACGACCGGCAGTGCCAGGGGCAGCTCCACCTTCAGCAGCAGCCCTCCCCTGCTGTAGCCCAGCCCCGTCGCGGACTCGCGCACCTCGTCGGGCACCGAGCGCAGGCCCTCGAGCAGGCTGCGGACCAGGATGGTCAGGGCGTAGAGCGCCAGGCCGATCACGACGGTCGTCGCGGTCAGCCCGGTGAAGGGCACCAGCAGCGGGAACAGCGCCAGCGACGGCACGGTGTAGATGCCGGTCGTGACCGCCAGGATCGCCGACTCCAGCCGCGGGAGCCGCCGGGCGAGCAGGGCGAGCGGGAACGCGATGGCCAGGCCCACGAGCACCGACACGATGGTGATGCCGAGGTGCTGGACGGTCGCGTCGACGATCTCGGAGCGACGGTCGGCCACGTAGTCGCCGCAGATCCAGTCGTTGACGAGGCGGCTGTAGCAGCTCGGGTCGTCGGCCGCCCCCAGTAAGGTCACCGCATGGACGCTACACGGAGCGACGAGCCGATGATCCGGCTCGAGGGCGTGGGCAAGACCTACCCGGACGGGACCGTGGCCGTCCACGAGCTCGACCTCGACGTCTCGCGCGGGGAGATGGTCTGCCTCGTGGGTCCGTCGGGCTGCGGCAAGTCGACGACGCTCAAGATGATCAACCGGCTGATCGAGCCGACCGCCGGCCGGATCTGGCTCGACGGCCAGGACGTCACCGACGCCGACCCCGTGGAGCTGCGGCGCGGCATCGGCTACGTCATCCAGCAGATCGGGCTGTTCCCCCACCAGCGCATCGAGCAGAACGTCATGACCGTGCCGCTGCTCTACGGCGAGTCGCGCTCCACCGCCCGCACGCGCGCCCACGAGCTGCTCGACACCGTCGGCCTCGACCCCCAGCAGTACGCCCGCAAGTATCCCCACGAGCTCTCCGGCGGCCAGCGTCAGCGCGTCGGCGTGGCCCGCGCGCTTGCGGCCAACCCGCCCGTCCTGCTGATGGACGAGCCCTTCGGCGCCGTCGACCCGATCGTGCGTCACCGCCTCCAGGACGAGTTCCGCCGCCTCCAGGCCGAGCTCGGCAAGACCGTCGTGCTGGTGACCCACGACATCGACGAGGCGATCCGGCTCGGCGACCGGGTGGCGGTCTTCGCCACGGGCGGTCGCCTGCTCCAGTACGCCACCCCGGCCGAGCTGCTCGCCGCTCCGGCCGACGAGCAGGTGGCCGACTTCGTCGGCGCGGGAGGCCTGCGCACCCTGACCGTCACCCGGCTGCGCGAGGAGCACCTCGAGCCGCTCGACGGCGTCGCGACCGGCGACCTCGGCTCGGCCATCGACCTCGACTCCTCCCTCGAGGAGGCGCTGGTCACGATGCTCCGCGACGACAAGGCGATGATCGGCGTGCGCAGCGGGGCGCAGTTCGTCGGCGTGCTCACCCCCGGCGGCGTGCACCGCGCGCTGCGGGAGTCGCTGCGCGAGGCGCGCGGCTGAGACCTCAGCCGACCGTGATCTCGCGATGCCAGGACTCGGTGACGTACTTCGTCCCCCAGCCCATCGCCACGTAGAGGCCGTCGGCGCCGGTCGGGGAGTCCGCGTCGACCTCCAGGCCCACGCGGTCGCGCCCGCGCGCAGCGGCGTCCGCGATGATCGTGCGGAGCAGGCCGGTCGCCACGCCGCGCCCGCGGGCCGACTCCAGCACGCCGAGGTAGGACACGTACGACCCGGCGGGGCCGGTGGCCGACTCGCTCACCGTGCCGACCAGGGCGCCGGCGGGCTCGGGCTCGCCACCGCCGTCGACGATCTCGGCCAGCCACCAGTGGTCCCAGCGGTGGCCGGGGTCCTCGCGGAGGCGGTGGATGAACTCCTGGAAGGTCTCCTCCGCGGAGTTGAAGTGGTCGGTGAACGCGCCCTCGAGGACCTCGTGCACCGCGCGCAGGTCGGCGACGTCGGGCATCCCGTCACCCGAGCGGCCGACCAGCCGGAAGACCACGCCCTTGCGCTCCCAGCGCTCGGGGTCGGGGACCAGCTCGGCCTCGGCGGCCTCGACCGAGCGGCTCATCTGCCACCACGTCCGGACCCGGTCGAAGCCCGCGTCGGCCAGCCACGCGTGCTGGCGCTCGTCGTCGGCGAAGGAGCCGGTGTCGATCTGCTGCACGGTGAGTCCGCGCGCCGCGCCGACCGCGCGCGCCTGCGCCTCGGCCCACTCGAACAGCACGTCGCTGCACCGGTCGGCCAGGCGCTCGTCGAGCTCGCGGTCGACGATGTGGACGAAGAGCATCCGTCCCTCGGCGCGGTCGTGGACGCTACCCCAGGCCCGGATCCGGCCCTCGGGGTCGCGCACGACGAGGTTCTCCCGCATCGCCAGGCCGTGCTCGGAGACCTCGACCAGGACCTCGTCCTCCCCCGAGGCCGCCCAACCACGACCCGCGCGCTCGTGGGCGCGGAGCAGCGCGGTGAGCCGCTCGACGGTCGCCGCGTCGGTGCCGTCCGGGGCGTCGGCGGTCCAGCCCTCGGGGAGCCCGGGGTCGTCCGGCAGGACGTCGGAGGGGTCGCTCTCGAACCTGTTGTCCTCGGGAATCACGCGCCCCATCCTTCCGCATCCGCGCCCGGCCGTCGTCCGAGCGGTGCGTGAGGAGGATTCCAAGCGCGCAGAACACCCCTCACTCACCGCCCGCGGGCGCGTACGACACCCGGCGGTGCGTGAGGAGGCTTTCCGGCACGCGGAATCCCCCTCACTCACCGCTCACGCGCGACCCCAGCCCCCGGAACGACGACGGCCCAGCGACATCCCCGGAGTCGGGGACGTGGCTGGGCCAGCGCGCGAGAGCGGGAGCGTACGTCAGGCGCTGCGGTGCGAGCGGCGCGCGGCGGCGGCGCGCAGGGTGTCGAGCTCGGCCTTGAGGACGTCGAGCTCGGCCTCCATCTCGGCCACGCGGACGATGGCCTCGGCGGCGCGGGACTCGGCCTCGTCCTGGAACCGCTGCGCCTCGTCGCGCTGCTGCTCGGCCTGGTCGGCGCGGCGCGCCTCCTGCCCGCGCTTGAGGGTCTGCTCGGCGGCGTTCTTCTGCGCCGACGACAAGGCGTGCTCGAGGACGTCGATCGCGTGCTCGCGCTCGGCGATCTTGCGCAACATGTCGCTGGCGAAGGCGATCGACTCGGCGGTGCGGCGCTCGGTGATCGCGCGGTACTCCTGCGCCTGGGCGGCGCGGTCGCGCGCGGCCTCGCGGCGGGTCTGCACCAGCTCGGAGTGGGTGATCTTGGTGGCCGCGGCACCGGCCAGCAGCGAGACGACCGCGGCGACGGTGGTCAGCAGCCCGGAGGACGTGGCGAGCGCGACGACCACCAGGACAGCAGCGGCCACGAGGAGGGCGACGGCCACGGCCAGGCGCGTGCTGCGCTGGCGGCGACGGCTCGGCGTGCGCGACGCCTGTGACTGCTGTGACTGCTGGGAAGACATGGGGCCCACACTAGGGCCGGGGCGCGCCCCCGTCGGTGCGACACGCGCGCTCCAGGACCAGGGAGGCGAGCATCACCCCGGCGGCGCCGGCGGCCGCCACGAGGGAGCGGGCGATCCAGCGGTCGGCGAAGGCCGAGTCGTCGCCGAGCCAGCTCACGGCGTAGCCGACGTAGGCGGCCGCGACGAGGGCCCCGGCCAGGGCGCTCGCACGGGCCAGCACCAGCCGGTTGACCGCCTGGTGCACCTCGAGGCGCTCACGACGCACCTGGACCGTCTGCCAGGTGTGCCACGCCAGGAACCCCATGATCGCCGCGACCAGCACCAGGGCCAGGCCCGGGACCCACGACAGCGCCGGCGGGTGGCCGACGACCCCGGTCCACAGCGGGTGCACGACCCAGCCGAGGACGAGCCCGCCGACGAGGCAGGAGGTCACCGCGCGCGCCGAGGTCGGGCGCAGCGTCCCCCGCGGCTCCTGCTCGTCGGGGTCGGAGTCGGGACCGGGACCGCTCACTGGTGGTCGAGGGAGAGGTCCTCGCGTCGCTTCACGCCCGAGCCGTCGACAGCGTCGAGGAGGTCGGCGATCGGGCCACGCTCGGGGAAGACCGCGTCGGGCTCGAGGTCGTACCACGGCTGCAGCACGAACGCGCGCTGGTGGGCGCGGGGGTGCGGCAGGCGCAGGAAGTCCTCGTTGGAGCGGCGGTCGCCGACGACGATCAGGTCCACGTCGAGGGTGCGGGGCGCGTTGCGGACCTCGCTGCGCTCGCGCTCGTAGGCGTCCTCGATGGCCAGGGCGCGCTCCATCAGGCGGGCCGCGGGCAGCGTGGTGTCGGCCAGCACGACGGCGTTGAGGTAGGGGCCGGAGTCGTCCGGGGAGTCGACCGGCTCGGTCTCGTAGACCGGCGAGACGCCCGTGACGTAGAAGTCGGGGGTGTCGGCGAGCGCGTCGACCGCTCCCTGGAGCGAGGAGAGCCGCTCCCCCAGGTTGGACCCGAGCGCGACGACGACCCGGCGGATCGGGTGCATCTCCCCGGTAAGGGAGTCGGCGTCCACGATGTTGGGGTTGGGGGTCTCAGTCATGAGCTACCTCGCGTTCTGGTGATCGTCAGCGCGACGTCCGAGTACGTCGCGTCGATGGGCGCATCAGGTTTGTGGAGCGTGACCCGCGCCCATTCAACACGACTGTCCAACAGGCACACGTCCGCGATGCGTTGAGCGACGGTTTCTATCAGGTCGACGGGGTCGCGCTCGACGGCGGCCTTCACGTCGGTGGTCAGGCTGCCGTAGTTCACGGTGTCGACCAGGTCGTCGGACGCGGCCGCGGCGCGGGTGTCCATGCCGAGCACGAGGTCGACCACGAAGACCTGGCCCTCGCGCTTCTCGAAGTCGAAGACACCGTGGTGCGCGAAGCACTCGATGCCGCTCACGGCCAGCTCGTCCGTCACCGGTCCTCCTCCTGGCCGGGGCGTGCGCCCGGCACCGTGTCCGACGGCCACCCGGGGGTGACCGGTTCCGCAGGGATCCCCATCGCCGCCGCCACCGCGAGGGCGTCGCGGGTCGCGCGTACGTCGTGCACGCGCAGGCAGGCCACCCCGCGGGCGGCGAGCAGCGCGACGAGCGCGGCGTGGGCGTGCTCGCGCTGGTCGACCTCGCGCGCGACGCCGTCCTCGGCGAGCAGCGCGCCCAGGAAGGACTTGCGGCTCGCGCCGACCAGGACCGGGCAGCCGAGCTGCTCAACCACGTCGAGCGAGGCGAGCAGCTCCCAGTTGTGCGAGGGCCGCTTGGCGAAGCCCAGGCCCGGGTCGAGGACGACCCGGTCGATCGCGACGCCGGCCGCGAGGATCGCCTCGAGGCGCTCGCCGAGCTCACGGCGGACCGAGGCGACGACGCCGTCGGGCGAGTAGTCGCTGTGGTCACGCATCCGGTCGGCGTGCGCGCGCCAGTGCATCGCGACGTAGGTCGCGCCGGTGGCGGCGACCACGTCGAGGACCCGCGGGTCGGCGAGCCCGCCGGAGACGTCGTTGACCACCCGTGCGCCCGCGGCCAGGGCCGCCTCGGCGACCTCCGAGCGCATCGTGTCGACGGAGAGGACCGCCCCGTCGGCGGCCAGCTCCTGGATGACTGGGACGACCCGGTCGAGCTCCTCGGCCACGAGCGGACGGGTGGCGCCCGGACGGGTCGACTCCCCGCCGATGTCGAGGAGGTCGGCGCCCTGGTCGAGCAGCAGCCGCCCGTGGGCGACAGCGGACTCCGTGGTGTCCCAGCGGCCGCCGTCGGAGAAGGAGTCGGGGGTGACGTTGACGATCCCCATCACCCAGGGTGTCCCGGGGCGGCGCGGCTGGGACCCCCCGGTCACCTGGTGCCTGAGCGGATCAGCGCCATCGCCTCGGCACGCGTGGCCGGGTCCGTTCAGGAACGATCCGCGCACCGCGGAGGTGATCGTGCGGGCGCCGGCCTTGCGGACCCCGCGCATGGTCATGCAGAGGTGCTCGGCCTCGATCACCACGATGACGCCGCGCGCCTCGAGGATCTCGAGGAGCGAGTCGGCCACCTGGGTGGTGAGCCGCTCCTGCACCTGCGGGCGCTTGGAGTAGACGTCGACGAGCCGGGCCAGCTTGGACAGTCCGGTGATCTTGCCGCTCGCGGCCGGGATGTAGCCGACGTGCGCGACGCCCGTGAAGGGGACCAGGTGGTGCTCGCACATCGACCACAGCTCGATGTCGCGCACCAGCACCATCTCCCGGTGCCCGAGGTCGAAGGTGGTGGTGAGCACGTCCTCGGCGCTCTGGCGCAGACCCTGGGTGAGCTCGGCGTAGGCGCGCGCGACGCGGGCCGGCGTGTCGTGGAGACCCTCGCGGTCGGGGTCCTCCCCGATCGCGAACAGGAGCTCGCGCACGGCCGCCTCGGCCCGGGCGTGGTCGAACGCCGGGACGTCCTCGGGTGCGCGCTCCGGCACCGTGATCGGGTCGGTCATCACGCCCCCGGGGTGGGCGGGGTCGGAGTCTGGGATCCGATGTCGGGCGTGCCGTGGACGTCGCCGCCGGCCCCGGGCGGGGTCAGCACGTCCCCGCCGCCACGGGTCTGGTTCTCCTGGGCGAGGGCGTCGGCGGCCACGCGGTCGCGGATCTCCTGCGGGATGTCGACCGGCGGGACCGACGAGGGCACCCGCTCCGGCGAGCCGGTCCAGGCGGGACGGGCCGGGCGCCGGTTGAGGGGCTCGAAGATCTTCGCGATCTGCGCCTTGTCGAGGGTCTCCTTGTCGAGCAGCGCCAGCACGAGCGCGTCGAGCACGTCGCGGTTGTTCTCCAGGATCTCGAAGGCCTCCTGGTGGGCGTGGCCCAGCAGCGCCTTGACCTCCCCGTCGACCGCGGCCGCGGTCTCCTCGGAGTAGTTGCGGGTGTGGCCCATGTCGCGGCCCAGGAAGGGCTCGGACGTGCTGTCGCCGAGCTTGACCGCACCGAGGCGCTCGGTCATGCCGTACTGGGTGACCATCGCCCGGGCCAGGTTGGTGGCCTTCTCGATGTCGTTGCCGGCACCCGAGGTGACGTCGTGGAAGATCAGCGCCTCCGCGGCCATGCCGCCGAGCATGTAGGCCAGGGAGTCGAGCATCTCGCTGCGGGTCTGGCTGTACTTGTCGCGGTCGGGCAGCACCATCGTGTAGCCGAGCGCGCGACCACGCGGCAGGATCGTGACCTTGTGCACCGGGTCGGTGCCGGGCAGCGCCGCGGCGACGAGGGCGTGGCCGCCCTCGTGGTAGGCGGTGATGAGCTTCTCGCGCTCGCTCATCAGGCGCGTACGCCGCTGCGGACCGGCGATCACGCGGTCGATCGCCTCGTCGAGCGCGCCGTCGGTGATGAGCTTGGCGTTGCCGCGCGCGGTGAGCAGCGCGGCCTCGTTGAGCACGTTGGCGAGGTCGGCGCCGGTGAAGCCGGGCGTGCGGCGCGCGATGGCGAGCAGGTCGATGTCGGGCGCGATCGGCTTGCCGCGCGAGTGCACCTTGAGGATCTGGTGGCGACCGTCGAGGTCGGGGGCGTCGACGCCGATCTGGCGGTCGAAGCGGCCCGGGCGCAGCAGCGCGGGGTCGAGCACGTCGGGCCGGTTGGTCGCGGCGATGAGGATGACGCCGCCGCGCACGTCGAAGCCGTCCATCTCGACCAGCAGCTGGTTGAGGGTCTGCTCGCGCTCGTCGTGGCCGCCGCCCATGCCGGCGCCGCGGTGGCGACCCACGGCGTCGATCTCGTCGATGAAGACGATGGCCGGCGGGTTCTCCTTGGCCTGCTCGAACAGGTCGCGCACGCGGGAGGCGCCGACACCGACGAACATCTCGACGAAGTCGGAGCCGGAGATGGAGTAGAACGGCACGCCGGCCTCGCCGGCGACCGCGCGGGCCAGCAGCGTCTTGCCGGTGCCGGGCGGGCCGTAGAGCAGGACGCCCTTGGGGATCTTGGCGCCGACCGCCTGGAACTTGGCCGGGTCGGTGAGGAACTCCTTGATCTCGCCGAGCTCCTCGATCGCCTCCTGGCAGCCGGCGACGTCGCTGAACGTCGTCTTCGGCATGTCCTTGGTGATCAGCTTGGCCTTGGACTTGGCGAACTGCATGACACCGCGTCCGCCACCGCCCTGGGCCTGGTTCATCAAGAAGATGAAGAGCAGGATGATCAGCGCGAACGGCAGGAGCGTGGCGATCAGCGAGCCGAGGAAGCTCGGGCTCGGGGTCTCGGTCTGGTAGGACTCGATGGTTCCCTTGTCGACCTGCTCCTGGACCGAGGCGATCAACGTCTCCTCGTTGCCGGTGACGTACTTCGCGACGACCTTGTTGCCGCTGTCGCGGACGCCCTCGTCGAGGGTGGCGCGCATCTCGAAGTCAGCGCCGTTGAACTCGAGCTTGTCGACCTCGCCGGAGGAGATGTACTTCGTCATGGTCGAGGTCTGGACCTCGTCGTAACCGTCGTTGGGGGCGAGGAACTGGATCGCCAGCAGCACCGCGAAGGCGGACAGGACGATCCACAGCCAAGGGCCCTTGAATATGCGCTTCACAGGCAACTTTCACCGGTTCGGAGTTGAGGAGGCGACACTACTCGCCGCACGGACCCACATTGTTCCAGTCGGGGTGAAGCGGGGCGACCCGCCAGCCCCCCGGCCGGCTCCTGCGTCAGGAGTAGACGTGGGGGGCGAGGGTCCCGATGTCCCGCAGGTTGCGGTACCGCTCGCGGTAGTCGAGGCCGTAGCCGACGACGAACTCGTTGGGGATGTCCCAGCCGACGTACTTGGGCTCCACGGGCATCGAGAGCGCCTCCGGCTTGCGCAGCAGGGTGGCGATCTCGACGCTGGCGGGGCTGCGGCTGGAGAGGTTGTTGACCAGCCAGCTGAGGGTCAGGCCGGTGTCGATGATCTCGTCGACGATCAGCACGTGGCGCCCGCTGATGTCGGTGTCGAGGTCCTTGAGGATCCGGACCACGCCGCTCGACTTGGTGCCCGAGCCGTAGGAGCTGACCGCCATCCAGTCCATCTCGAGGTGACGCGGCATGGAGCGGGCCAGGTCGGCCATGACCATGACCGCGCCGCGCAGCACGCCGACCACCAGCAGGTCGCGCCCGTCGTAGTCGGCGGTGATCTGCTCGGCCATCTCGCCCAGTCGCTGCTGGATCTGCGCCTCGGTGAAGAGGATGTTGACCAGGTCGTGCTCCACGTGGGACGAGTCCATGGGCTGCAGCCTAGGGTCTCAGGCGCCTCCGACCACCAGCAGCCCGTCGCGGCGCACCGCCCGACGCGGGCCGGGCAGGTCGATCCACCGCTGGCCGCGCCAGTCGACCAGCAGCCGGTCGACCTCGAGCACGTGCGCCCGGGTCAGCTCCGCGGCCGGAGCGCCCGCCTCGAGGGCCGCGCGGTGCAGGACGCGGTGGCGCAGCGCGGGCGGTGCTGCGGCCAGCGTGGCGACGTCCAGGCCGTCCTCGCGGCGGGCCCGGTCGTGCAGGTCGTGGGCGAGCTGCTCGAGCACCGCCGTGTCGTCGCGCAGCGCCTCGGCCGTGCGGGCGAGGGCCTCGGCGATCCCCGGCCCGAGCTCGTCCTCGAGGACCGGCAGCACGCGTCGTCGTACGCGCACGCGGGTGTAGGCGGGGTCGTCGTTGTGCGGGTCGTCCCACACCTCGAGGCCCTCGACCTGGCAGGCGGTCACGGTGTCGTCGCGGCGCACGCCGAGCAGCGGGCGGGCGAAGACGCCGAACCCCGGCCGCATGCCGCGCAGCGAGCGCCCGCCCGATCCCCGGGTGAGGCCGAGCAGCACCGTCTCGGCCTGGTCGTCGAGGGTGTGCCCGAGCAGCACCAGGGCGGCGCCGAGGTGCTCGGCGACCTGCTCGAGCACGGCGTACCTCGCCTCGCGCGCGGCCGCCTCGGGGCCGAGCCCGGAGCCTGCGTCGACGGCGACGCGTGCGGTGAGGGTCTCGTCGACGCCCATCGCCGCGAGGAGCGCGACGACGCGGTCGGCCTGCTCGCCCGAGCCGGGCTGGAGGCCGTGGTCGACGGTGACCCCCACGACCCGCAGGCCGCGCTTGTGGCCCTCGAAGACCGCGGCGGAGGCCAGCGCCACGGAGTCGGGGCCGCCGCTGCACGCCACCGCGACCACGGCACCGGCGTCGAGCCCGGCGAGCAGCGCCCGGACCGGCACCCGGACGGCGGCGACCGACGGGTGCAGGCTCACAGGACCCGGGCCACCCAGGAGGCGGGGTCCTCGATCTCGGCCTTGGAGGGCAGCGTCTCCGGTCCGCTCCACACCGCGTTGAACTCCTCCATGCCGACCTTGTCGACCACGTGGCGCACGAAGGTGGCGCCGTCGCGGTACTGGGCCATCTTCACGTCGAGGCCGAGCAGGCGGCGCAGCACGCGGTCGAGACCGCCGACGCCCTTGCGGCGCACGTCGAACTTCGTGCGGATCTCCTCGACCGACCTCACGACCGTCGGGCCGACGCCGTCCATCACGACGTCGGCGTGGCCCTCGAGCAGCGACATCACCCCGGTCACGCGGTCGAGGACCTCGCGCTGCTCGGGGGTGGCGACGAGGTCGATGATGCTGCCGTTGCCGCGCACGAGGTCGGCCGCACGGCGCAGCCCCTCGGCGAGGGCCGCCGGCTCGATGCTGTCGGCGACCGACTGCATCTCGTCGAGCAGGTGCTGGCCCAGCCACGGGTTCGCGGTGAACTGCACCCGGTGGGTCTCCTCGTGCAGGCACACCCAGAGCCGGAAGTCGTGCGGCTCCACGCCGAGCTCGCGCTCGACCTGCACGATGTTGGGCGCCACGAGCAGCAGCCGGCCGTGGGGCTCGGCGAAGGGGTCGAACTGCCCGAGCACCTTGCCGCTGAGGAAGCCGAGCATCAGCCCGACCTCGGCCCCGGTGACCCGCGAGCCGATCGCCTCGGCGAACGGCGAGGGCGGGCCCTTGCGCTCGACGACCTTCTGCGCGATCGGCGCCATGATGCGGGCGAAGCCGTCGGCGTTGGCCCGGACCCAGCCGGTGCGGTCGACCACGAGGACCGGCGCGCTGCCGCCCTCGGCGTGCAGGCCGGTGAAGCCGCGCACCAGCGGCGTCGAGCAGTCGGCCGCCTCACGCAGCTCGGCCACCACCGCGTGGGCCTCCTCGGCCCCCACCTGGGGTCCCGGGCCGGTGAGCCGCGAGCCCACCGTGACGGCGAAGTCCCAGTCGACGAGATCCATCCCCCGACCCTAGCCGGGGGGCGGGCAGACCGGCGGCGCTCGGCTCAGCCCGAGCAGCGGCAGGCGGCGAGGGCCCCGGCGGCGCGGTCGAGGGCGTCCTGCGCGGTGAGGCCGTCCTCCGCGGCGGCGCGGTCGACGCCGAGGACGAACGCCATCGGCAGGCCGTCGCGACCCACGGCGATGCCGGCGAGGGCGTGCACCCCGGTGAGCGTGCCGGTCTTGGCCCGCACCAGGCCGCGGGCGGCGGCCGGGCCCTCGGAGAAGCGGTAGGTCAGCGAGCCGGACCAGCCGGCGACCGGCAGGCCGGTGACCAGGCTGCGGAGGTCGTCGTCGCCGGGCCCGGCGGCGAGCTGGAGGAGCGCGAGCATGGACCCGGTGGTCACCCGGTTGCGCCGCGACAGGCCCGAGCCGTCGTACACCTGGTCGCGCGCGACGTCGACGCCGAGGCCCTGGAGCGTGCTGAGCACGCCGGCGGCACCGGCCTCGAAGGAGCCGACGCCGGAGACGGCCAGGCCGACCTGGTGGCCGACGACCTCGGCGCCCTCGTTGTCGCTGACGTCGAGGATCCGCTCGGCGACCTCGCCGAGCGGCGCGCCCTCGACCGAGGCGAGCTCCTCGGCGCCCGCCGCGGCGACCGAGCGCTCGGGGGCGCCGGCGACGGTCATGCCGGCGGCCGACAGCGCGTCGGCGAAGGCGCGCGCGGCATCCAGCGACGGGTCGTCGGAGCGGCCCTGGCCGTCGGGCTCGAGACCGCTGTCGACCATCAGCGCGGTGATCGGGCTGACCACCTCGTCGGGGACGTAGTCGCGCCGCCAGGCGGGGTTGTCGGTCGGACCGCTGAAGAGGCTGTCGTCGAAGCGCACGCGCACGCGCCCGCTGCCCCCGAGCGCCTCCGCGGTGGCCAGGGCGAGGGTGGCGACGTCGGCGCGCTCGGGGTACGTCGCCGCGGCCTCCTCGACCGTGAGCGGCTGGCTGGCCAGGAGCGGGTCGCCGCCGCCGACCAGCACGACCTCGCGGGGCCGGTCACCACGCACGACGCGCGTGGTGAAGCGGTGGTCGGGCCCGAGGGTGGCAAGCCCGGCGGCCATGGTCAGCAGCTTGGTCGTGGACGCCGGGACGTAGGTGTCGTCGGCGGAGGTCCAGGTGGGCGACCCGGGCGTCAGGGAGGAGACGGCAGCGACGACGTGGGGGCCGAGGTCGGGGTCGGCGAGCGGGCGGCGCAGCGCGGCGGCCACCCGGTCGGGCGCGACCTGCGCGGCGGACGCGAGGGGCGGCGCGACGGCGGCCGGGGCGGTCCAGGCGGGCAGGTCGAGGCCGGCCGGCGGCAGCACCGCCTGCGGCTCGCTGGTCGGGTCGGCGGCGAGGCCGGGGAGGTAGCGCGGGCCCCACTCGAAGCGGTAGGCACCGACCCCGGCGGCCAGCACCGCGAGCACCAGGACGATCGGCACCCACCGGGAGTGGCGTACGTCACGTCGGCGGCCTCGGGACCCTCTCGCTTCGCGCATCGGGGCCATTGTGCGCGACACTGCCCCCAGACCCACGCGTCGGGCCCGTTGCCGGACGCACGATGAGTCCGGACGGGGTCCGGAGAAGTGTGGAGGAAGACGTGCTGAGCTTCGACGTGCTGGTGGAGATCCCCAAGGGCGAGCGCAACAAGTACGAGGTCGACCACGAGTCGGGGCGCATCCGCCTCGACCGGATGCTCTTCACCTCCACCGCCTACCCGGCCGACTACGGCTACATCGAGAACACCCTCGGCCAGGACGGCGACCCGCTCGACGCGCTGGTGATCCTGCAGCAGCCGACGTTCCCCGGCTGCCTCATCGAGTGCCGCGCGATCGGCATGTTCCGCATGACCGACGAGGCCGGCGGCGACGACAAGGTGCTGTGCGTGCCGAGCCACGACCCGCGCCTGGAGCACCTGCGCGACATCAACCACGTCTCGAAGTACGACCGTCTCGAGATCCAGCACTTCTTCGAGGTCTACAAGGACCTCGAGCCCGGCAAGTCCGTCGAGGGCGCCGACTGGGTCGGTCGCACCGAGGCCGAGGCCGAGGTCCACGCCTCCTTCGAGCGCTTCAAGACCCAGGGCCACGGCGACGACGTGGCGAACCTGGCCGACGAGAGCCTCGGCGAGGACGCCTGACCTTCCGGCGCCCGCCGCCGCTGTAACGCCGGGTTACCGCTTGTACCCACCCCCGTGCATGGGGGTGGGTACAGCAGCTAACCCGGCGTTACAGCGTTTGGGGCCCGGCCGGCCGCCGGTCAGGCGGCGGTGACCTCCGCGGCCTCCGCCTCCGTCGCCGCCGACGCGGCGGGCTCGAGCGCCTCGGCCAGGATGTCGGTGACCCGGCTGACCGGGCGTACGTCGAGCGCGGCGAGCAGCTCGGCCGGTACGTCGTCGAGGTCGGGGCGGTTGCGCTCGGGGACGTAGACGGTCGTCAGGCCGGCCCGCTGGGCGGCGAGCAGCTTCTGCTTGACCCCGCCGATCGGCAGCACGCGGCCCGACAGCGAGACCTCGCCGGTCATGCCGACCTCGGAGCGCACGGGTCGCCCGGTGAGCAGCGAGACCAGCGCGGTCACCATGGTGACGCCGGCGGACGGGCCGTCCTTCGGGATCGCACCTGCTGGGAAGTGCACGTGCAGCGAGCGCTCGAGCGCCGAGGCCTCGATGCCGAGCTCGTCGGCGTGGGCGCGCACCCACGACAGCGCGATCGAGGCCGACTCCTTCATCACGTCGCCGAGCTGGCCGGTGACGGTGAGCCCCGCCGTGCCGTCGGCCACGGACGTCTCGACGTAGAGCACGTCGCCGCCGAGGCCGGTCACGGCGAGACCGGTCGCCACGCCGGGCACGTCGGTGCGCTCGTGGCTGTCGGGGGTGAAGCGCGGACGCCCCACCAGGTCCTGCAGCCCCGCGAGGTCGACGTCGACCCGCTCGACCTCGCCGGTCGCCAGCCGCGTGGCGGCCTTGCGGAACGCCTTGGCCAGCAGCCGCTCCAGCTGGCGTACGCCGGCCTCGCGGGTGTAGTTCGCCGCCAGCTCGCCGAGCGCCTCGTCGGAGACGCTGACCTCCTCGGCCGTCAGCGCCGCCCGCTCGAGCTGGCGCGGCACGAGGAAGTCGCGCGCGATGGCGACCTTGTCGTCCTCGGTGTAGCCGTCGATCGTGACCAGCTCCATCCGGTCGAGCAGCGCCGAGGGGATCTGCTCGACGACGTTGGCGGTCGCGATGAAGAGCACGTCGGACAGGTCGAGGTCGAGCTCGAGGTAGTGGTCGCGGAAGGTGTGGTTCTGCGCCGGGTCGAGCACCTCGAGCAGCGCCGCCGCGGGGTCGCCGCGGTGGTCGGCACCGACCTTGTCGACCTCGTCGAGCAGGACGACCGGGTTCATCGAGCCGGCCTCCTTGATCGCGCGGACGATGCGGCCGGGGAGGGCACCGACGTACGTCCTGCGGTGACCGCGGACCTCCGCCTCGTCGCGCACGCCGCCGAGGGCGACACGGACGAACTTCCTGCCGAGGGCGCGGGCCACGGACTCGCCCAGCGAGGTCTTGCCGACGCCGGGAGGGCCGGCCAGCAGCACGACGGCGCCGGAGCCGCGGCCGCCGACGACCTGCAGGCCGCGCTCGGCGCGCCGCGCCCGCACCGCGAGGTACTCGGTGATCCGGTCCTTGACCTCGTCGAGGCCGTGGTGGTCGGCGTCGAGGACGGCGCGCGCCGCCGCGACGTCGTGGGAGTCCTCGGTGCGCTCGTTCCACGGCAGTTCGAGCACGGTGTCGAGCCAGGTGCGGATCCAGCCGGTCTCCGGGTTCTGGTCGCTGGAGCGCTCGAGCTTGTCGACCTCGCGCAGCGCGGCCTCGCGGACCTGCTCGGGCAGGTCGGCGGCCTCGACGCGGGTGCGGTAGTCGTCGGAGCCGTCGGGCTCCCCCTCGCCGAGCTCCTTGCGGATGGCGGCGAGCTGCTGGCGCAGCAGGAACTCGCGCTGGTTCTTCTCCAGGCCCTCGCGGACGTCCTGGCTGATCTTGTCGGTGACCTCGTCCTCGGTGTCGTAGGCGCGGGTCCACTCCACGAGCAGGCGCAGGCGCTCGGCGACGTCGGGCGTCTCGAGCACCTGCCGGCGCTGGTCCTCGGAGAGCCAGTGGGCGTAGCCGGAGGTGTCGGCGAGGGCGTCGGGGTCGGTGATGCGCCGGACGTTGTCGATCACCTGCCAGGCTTCACGGCGCTCGAGGACCGACACGACCAGGCCGCGGTAGTCCTCGGCGAGCTCGCGGACCTCCTCGGTCACCGGCGAGGCGGCGACGGCCTCGACCTCGACCCACAGGGCGGCGCCGGGACCGGTGACGCCGGCGCCGATCGCGACGCGGCGCTCGGCGCGCAGCACGGCCGCCGGGCGACCGCCCGCGAAGCGGCCGACCCGGTCGACGACGGCGACGACGCCGTGGGTGGCGTAGCGGTCCTCGAGGCGGGGGGCGACCAGGACGCGGGTGGGCTCGCCGTCCTGCGCCAGGCGCGCGGCGTCGATGGCCGCGCGGGAGGAGTCGTCGAGCTCGATGGGCACGACCATGCCGGGAAGCACGACCGTGTCGTGGAGGAGCACCAGCGGGAGCTGGGTGGGGAGGGCCAGGTTCTGCGTCATGTCGGGTCCAACGTCCGACCCGCCCCGCTCGATGCCAGATCAGGGTTCGCCCACCGCGAACGCGGACTTGTCGACCGCCGTTGACGCTGGACGCACGCCATGGCGTGCGTCGAGCGGACCATGGTCCGCTCGAGTCGCCCGGTGGGCACCCCGGCCGACGTCAGCGCGCGAGGTCGACCGGCGCCCCGACAGCGCCGAGCTTGTCGGGGTTGCGGACGAGGAAGAGGCGGGTGATCACGCCGTCCTCGACGAGCATCGTGCCGACCCCGTCGCGCTGCCCGGCGACGACGAACTGGATGGCCGGCGACCCGTTGAGCCAGACGGGCTGGAGCTCCAGCGCCTCGGGGGCGACGGCGGTGAGGAAGCGGAAGACCTTGTCGCGCCCGAAGATGGGGTTGAGCGCGGCCTTGACCCGACCGCCGCCGTCGGTCATCAGCACCACGTCGGGGGCCAGCAGGTCCATCAGGGCCTGCAGGTCGCCGCCCTCCGCAGCGGCCCGGAAGCCCTCGATCACGGCATCACGCTCGGCCGTGCTCACCGACGCCCGGGGGCGCCGCTCGGCGACGTGGCCGCGCGCCCGGCTGGCGATCTGGCGCACCGCCGCCTCCGACTTCTCGACCGCCTCGGCGATCTCGGCGTACGGCACGTCGAAGACCTCGCGGAGCACGAAGACCGCGCGCTCGGTCGGCGGCAGCGTCTCCAGCACGAGCAGCATCGCCGTCGACACGCTGTCGGCGAGCTCGACGTCGTGCGCGACGTCCGGCACGGTGAGCAGCGGCTCGGGCAGCCAGGTGCCGACGTAGTCCTCGCGCCGCCGGGCCAGGGTGCGCAACCGGTTGAGGGCGAGCCGGGTGGTGGTGCGCACGAGGTACGCCCGGGGGTCGCGGACGTCGCTGCGGTCGTCGCCGGCCCACCGCAGCCAGGCCTCCTGCAGCACGTCCTCGGCGTCGGCGGCCGAGCCGAGCATCTCGTAGGCGACGGTGAACAGCAGGCTGCGGTGGGTGACGAAGGGGTCGGTCTCGCTCACCGGCCGATCGTCCCAGCCTCGGCCAGCGGCAGCTCACAGACGTCGCTGAAGCCCTGCGAGGCCAGGCCCATCGCCGAGTTGAAGCGCGAGCGCTCGTTCTCCACCGCGACCATCATCGTCAGCTCGACGACGGCCGCGTGACCGAGCTGCTCGTCGAGGCTCGCGACCATCTCGTCGGTGACCTCCGGCGGCGTCACGGTCATCGCCTCGGCGTACGCCATCACCTCGCGCTCGAGGTCGGTGAAGACCCCCGACTCGCGCCAGCGCGGCACCTCACGCACCTTCGCCTCGTCGAGACCCTTGGTGTGGGCGAGGAAGTAGCCGAAGTCGAGGCACCACGAGCAGCCGATCACGCCGGCGCTTGCCATCTCGGCGTACGCCTTGAGGTGCGGGTCGAGCGCCTTCCAGCGCGCGACCTTCTGCTCGAAGCCGAGGACGGCCTTCAGCACGGGCCTGTTGTGCCACAGGACGTGGGCGTTGTCGGGGACCTGGCCCCAGGTGCGGCGCGCGACGCGCGTCATGATCGCGCCGTAGGCACCATCGATGCGGGCCTTCGGGATGCGGAACTGGCTGGGCATGTCGTCTCCTGTCGTGGGTGTACGACATGGAGACACCGGTCGCGGCGGGTCTGTGACAGAGGGTCCGCCGCACCCGAGCGGCTAGGCGAGGCCCTTGACCGCCCGGAACCAGCCGATCCCGCCGCTCATCTCGACGTGGACGTCGCGGGCGCCCGCGTCGGCCAGCCACGCGGCCGCCTCGGCGGAGGTGCACATCGGGCCGAGCACCTGACCGGCGCGCCCGGCGGCGTGGACCAGGCGGTAGCGGCGCTCGAGCCCCCGGAAGTCGTCGGCGAACAGCGCGCTGCCGCTGATCGTCGCCCCGGGGCGCAGCACCCGCACCATCTCGACGATCGCGGCCCGCGGGTCGGGGAAGACGTGCAGGCCGGTGAGTGAGACGACCAGGTCGAAGGAGTCGTCGGCGAAGGGGAGGCGACCCACGTCGGCCAGCGTCGTGGTCACCTGGTCGGAGACACCCAGCCGCTCGGCGGTGGCGCGGGTGCGCTCGAGCATCCGCGGGGAGATGTCGGCGGCGACGTGGTCGACGTGGGCGCCCGGCCGCAGTCCGCGCAGGGCGACACCGCTGCCGGCGGGCACGTCGAGGACGCGCGAGCCGTCGGGCAGCTCACCGATCTCGCGCGCGGCGGCGTCGAGCCGGGTCACGTCCGTGCCGAGCGCGAGACGCCAGAACGGGAAACCGAGGACCGGGTGGTCGACCAGCCGCGGGTAGATCCGGGCCCAGATCGGGTCCTCGCTCCACGCGCCGACGGTGCGGGACAGGCGCACGGCTCAGCCCTCCCCGGACGGGCCCGACAGCTCCGAGAGGAACGCGTCGACGGCGCGGGCGACCTCGAGGTGGATCGCGGCGGTGCGCACCGCGTCACCGGTGCCCATCCCGTGGTCGGCGTCGGGCACCTCGAGCACCCGGCAGCCGTTGTCCCCCAGCTCGCGCGCGACGGCCGGGTCCCAGAGCTCGTCGGCGAGCCCGCCGACGAGCAGCTGGCGGCCCGGGTTCGCGTCGATGGCCTCGGCGACCGAGGGGTCGGTGAGCAGCGGGGTGAGCCAGACGGCGTCGAGCCCGCGCTCGGCGGCGTACGACGCAGCGAGCGTGCCGAGGGACTTGCCCACGACCAGCACGTGGTCGGCCTCCTCGGCGGCGTGGGCGGCGGCGACGTGCCGGCGTACCCACGGCTCGGACTCCTCCCCGCCACGCGTCGTGCTGTCCCACCAGATCTGCTGGACGGTGAAGCCGTGCTGGACCAGCGCCACCCGGGCGAAGTCGAGGAGCGGCGCCGTGGGCGGGTAGGACCTCCCCGGGGCGACCAGGGCGACCCCGCGGCTCGGTCCCGAGGGCTCCCAGCGGCTGGGCAGCCCCCCGAAGGTCATCGGACCGGCCCGGTGTCGGTCCAGCCGAGCAGGTCGGGACTGCGGAGCACCTCGGTCGGTACGCCGAAGGCGTCGACGAGGTCGACCGCGATCGGGCGGACCCGACGGCACAGCGCGTTGACCTCGCGGCTGATCGCCTTCGAGCGGGCGCTGGACAGGCGGCCGTGCTCCATGAACCAGGCCCGGTCGGCCTCGATGGTAGACAGCGCGTGCAGGTCGCAGAGCAGGGCGAGGGCGTCCTTGAGGTCGCCGTCCGGGACGCTCGCGAGCCTGTCGACGAACGCCTCGAGCACGAGCCGCTCGGTGTGGGCGCGGGCCGCCGCGATGACGTGGTCCTGGACCCGGGAGAAGACCCCACCGGCGTCCTGGCCCTGGTCGACGCCGCGCTTGAGGCGGCGGGCGACGCCGGCGATCATGTGCTCCTCGCGGAAGCGGAGCATGGCCAGCTGGTAGCGGGTGTCGAGCAGGCCGGCCTCCTGGTCCCACGAGTCGCCGCCCGGCAGCAGGTCGCGCACCGACTGCACCAGCTTGTGCACCGCGGTGCGCTCGACGACGGTCTCGACGGCGAGGCCGGCGACGAAGCGCGCCATGCCGAGCTGGTCCATCTCCTCGAACTCGCCGGCGTAGTCGGTGAGCAGGCCCTTGGCGACGAGCTGCAGGAGCACGTGGTTGTCGCCCTCGAAGGTGGTGAAGACGTCGGTGTCGGCCTTCAGCGCGGCGAAGCGGTTCTCGCTGAGGTAGCCCGCGCCGCCACAGGCCTCGCGGCACTCCTGGATGGTGCGCGTGGCGTGCCAGGTGCCGAGCGCCTTGGTGCCGGCCGCGCGCGACTCCAGCATCCGTCGCGCGTGCTCGTCGCTGCCCTCCTCGATCGGCCCGGGGCCGGAGAAGACGTCGTGGAGCTGGCCGGCGACGACCTCCTGCGCGAAGTGCAGGGCGTACGTCCTCGCCAGCAGCGGCAGCAGCCGGCGCTGGTGCATGCCGTAGTCGAGCAGCACCTGCTCCTCGTCGGGCGAGCCGGCCTCGAACTGACGGCGCCGCACGGAGTAGCGCAGGGCGATGGTGAGGGCCACCTTGGCCGCGTTGATGCCGGCTCCCCCGACGCACACGCGACCCTGCACGAGCGTGCCGAGCATGGTGAAGAAGCGCCGGTTGGGGTTGTCGATCGGCGAGAGGTAGCGGCCCTCGGGCGTGACCGTGGCGAACTGGTCGAGCAGCGCGGTGCGCGGCACCCGGACGCCGTCGAACCACAGCCGCCCGTTGTCCACGCCGTCGAGGCCCATCTTGGGCCCGTCGTCCTCGACCCGGACGCCGTCGAGGACCCGGCCGCCCTCGCGGACCCGCACGACGAAGGCGTGCACGCCGTGCCGCTCGCCGCCCACCTCGAGCTGGGCGAACACCACGGCCAGCTCGGCGTGCGCCGCGGCGTTGCCGATGTAGTCCTTGCGGCTGGCGTCGTCGGGGGTGGTGATGACGAACTCCTGCGCCTCGACGTCGTACGTCGCGACGGTGCCGAGGGCCTGCACGTTGGAGCCGTGGCCGCTCTCGGTCATCGCGAAGCAGCCCATCGTGCGGCCGGCGACGAGGTCGGCGAGGTACGCGTCGTGGTGGTGCTTCGTGCCGAGCTGGAGGATCGCGCCGCCGAAGAGGCCGAACTGGACGCCGACCTTCACCAGCACCGACAGGTCGCCGTAGGCCAGGGTCTCGAAGGCGGCGATCGACGCGCCGATGTCGCCGCCACCGCCGTACTCCTCGGGGAAGCCCATGCCGGTCTGGCCGGTCTGGGCCATCATCACCACGACGTCCTTGACGCGCTCGCGGAAGTCGGTGCGTGTCATCTCCTCGGCGTCGACGAGGATCCCGGCGTGCTCGACGAGGTTGGCGCGCACCAGGTCGCGGACCTCGCGGTGGCGCCCGTCGAGCAGGACGCGGAGGGCCTCGACGTCGACCACCGGGGTGCGCGACCCGACGGATGCCTCGACCGACGATCCGTCGACCTGTGGCCCCTCCGGCTCGACGGTGGGCATCTCCTCGGCGATGGGCAGGACCTCGTCGGTGGTCATGGCCCCAACGTAGTCGGGGCGGTATCTTCGCCGCGATGAACGAGCACGCCCCGGCCACCCCTCTGGGGGTGATGCCCTACGACTTCGCCGTCGTGGGCGTCCAGAAGGGCGGCACCTCCACCCTGGCGGTGACCCTCAACCAGCACCCGCTGGTGTGCCAGCCCCCCGACAAGGAACGGCACTACTTCGACGACGAGTCGATCGACTGGTCGGCGCCCGACCACGCCCGCGACTACGTCGCCCCGCGCCGCGCACCGATCCACCAGCGCGTCGGCGACGCCTCGCCGACCTACCTCTACTGGCCGCACGCGATGGAGCGGATGCGCGCCTACCGCCCGGACATGCCGCTCGTCGCGGTCTTCCGCGACCCCCTGGAGCGGCTGTTCTCCCACTGGGTGATGCTCCGCTCGCGCAACCGCGCCTGGCCCGACTGGCCCGACTTCCTCACCGAGTGGCCGCACACCTCGCTGCCCGACGCGGTGCCCGACGGCGTACGCCCGATGCGGTGGCGGCACATGACCGGGCTGGCCCGGGGGTTCTACGGCGAGCAGCTGCAGCGTGGCTTCGAGCTCTTCGACCGCCGCCAGTGGCTGCTGCTCGAGCTGCGCGCGATGCTCGCCGACTTCCCCGCCACGGTCCACCGCACCACCGACTTCCTCGACCTGCCCCGCTTCGAGCAGGTGCCGCCGCTGCGCAACTGGCACGCCGGCGCCGAGCTGGTGAGCGGTACGGCGCCCACCGCCGACGACGTGTCCCGCCTGGCCGCGCTCTACGCCCGGGACCTCGCGCTCTTCGAGGAGCTCTCCGGGATCGACACCTCCGCCTGGCCGACGCGCCTGGTCCTCGACGGGGACCTCGCCCCCGCCGACCTCGCGGCTCGCTTCGCCCGCAAGGTGCGCTGACCCGGGGGACGGCGGGGCGCCTCTCCAGAATCCCCGGACATCCGGGGAGCTCTCCGCCTCGAGGTCGAAACTTCGGCCGCGAGGCGGCGGTTTCGGACGCGAGGTCCGCTCAGGGGCGGGCGAAGAAGTTCGGCGAGCGCCAGTAGTACATCGACTCCAGGCTCACGTCGCGACCGGTCCGCGGCGCGTGGATGATCTGGCCGGCGCCGACGTAGATGGCGACGTGGTAGATCGAGCTCGGGCTGCTCGAGGACCCCCAGAACACCAGGTCGCCGGGCGCGAGCTGGCTGGCGTAGATCTTGGTCGACTGGGCGTACTGCGCGACCGAGTAGTGCGGCAGCGACCTGCCGCCGCTCGTCCACGCGGCGGCCGTCAGGCCCGAGCAGTCCCAGGCGTCCGGGCCGGCGGCACCGTACTTGTACGGCTCCCCGAGCTGGGCGCGGGCGAAGGCGATCGCCGCGTCCGCGCCACTGCCCGGAGCCGGTGGGGTGGGGACCGGCGGGGGCGTGGGGGTCGGCGTCGGCGTCGGCGTGGGAGTCGGCGTGGGAGTAGGCGTCGGCGTAGGGGTCGGCGTCGGAATCGGAGTAGGCGTGGCCGTCGGCGTGGGGGTGGCCGTCGGCGTCGGCGTCGGCGTGGGAGTCGGGGTCGGCGCGGGCGTCGGTGTGGCCGTGGGCGCGGGAGTCGGGGTCGGCGTGGGGGTCGGCGCGGGCGTGGGGGTCGGCGTCGCGGCCTGCTGCTCCTCCTGCGCCTCGGCCTCGGCCTGCGAGGCGGCCGCCGCGGCCTCGGCAGCGGCGGCCTCCAGCGCCCGCTGACGCTTCTCGGCGAGCCGGACGCTGATGCCCTCCAGGTCGGCCAGCTCGGCGATCAGGTCGGACTTGCGGGTGGCCACGGCCTGGGCCTGGGCTCCGGCGTCGGCCTCGGCGGCCGCGGCGTCGTCCCGCGCGTGCGCGGCCTCGGCCTCCGCGGTGGTGGCGCGGGCGGACGCGGCAGCAGCCGCGTCGGCGGTGACCTCGGCGACCGCCGAGGCGGCGGTGTAGGAGTCGTACTGGCTGTCGAGGGCGTCGGAGGTGTTCCCCATCGTCACCGAGTGGTCGATCATCGACTCGATGCCGTCGGACTCGACGACCGCGGAGAGGCCCTGCACCTCCGAGGCCTCCTCGTAGGAGCGGACCACGGTCTCGGCGTAGAGCTCGCGCTGGGCGTCGACGTCGCGGCGCGCCCCGTCGGCCGCGGCCTGCGCGGCGACGGCGTCCTCGCGCGCCTGCTCGGCGCGCCACACCGCCCCGTTGTAGGCCTCGGCGGCCCGGGCCGCGACGTCGCCCGCCGAGTCGAGCGCGAGGTTCGCCCGGATCAGGTCGGCCCGGACCGCGTCGACGTCACGCGCCGTGTCGTCTGCTGCCTCCCGGGCGGCGGCGACGTCCGCCTCGCTGGGCACGGCGTCGTCGTTCGCCGCGAACGCCGTCGGGTGGGCGCCGCCGAGCGCGAGGCCCGTGACCAGGACGGCCGCGGTCGCCCAGCGTCTCGTCGTACGTCGTCGGGTGCGTCGGACGGCGTCGGGCGCAGCGTCGGACGCCGGCGGTGTCGCGAAGGGCACGGGGGTTCCCCTTGAGGTCGGGTGGCCCGTGCGACTTCCCCATCGCACGGGCAACTCGAGGCACGCTAGTGAACTTTGGTCCCATGCGGAACGCTTTCCCCAAGATTTTGCCGATCACGCGGCGTGTCGGCTTGACGAACTACATGGTTGTAATTCCAGCAGGAAGTCCCCGGATATCCGGGGAACCCTCCACATCACGGCTGAAACTTCGACCGCCAGGCGGCGGTTCCGACCGCGAGGTCCGGCCCGACACCGGCCGCCGACCGCTCATCCACAGGCGCGGCCGAGGCGGATTGGCCGTGCTCCCGCCCGGGCAGGGGCCGGGCATGACCGAGCCACTCGTGGACCCCGACGGCGTCGTCCGCCTCCGCCGCGACCTGATCGCGGCCGGACTCACCGACCAGCAGCTGGTCCGCCTCGTCCGCGCCGGCGTGCTCACGCGCATCCGCCACGGCGCGTACGTCGACACCGCCCGGTGGCAGGTCACCTCCGACGCCGACCGGCACCGGCTGCTGTGCCGCGCCGTGCTGGCGCGCGCCCACGACCAGACGGCGCTGACCCACGTCTCCTCCGTCGTCGAGCGCGGCATCCCGGTCTGGGGCGTGGACCTCGGCGTCGTGCACACGACGCGGGAGAAGCCCGAGCGGGCCGGTCGTACCGTCCGGGACTGGGTGCCCCACCGCGGTCGGCTCACCGAGGACGACCTCGAGGTGGTCAACGGCCTGCTGCTCAGCACCGCTGCCCGCGCCGCCTTCGAGGTCACGACCATCGCGGGCGTGGAGGCCTCGCTCGTCATCGTCAACCGGCTGCTCCACGCCGGCGCCCTCACGCCCCAGCAGCTGGCCGACCAGGTCGAGGCGCACCGGCACTGGCCCAACAGCCTGACCTCCGACCTCGTGCTGCGGCTCGCCGACCCGCGGCTGGAGTCCGTCGGCGAGGACCGCGTCAGCTACCTCTGCTACGCCCAGCGCCTGCCGCGACCCGAGCCGCAGTGGAAGGTGCACGACGAGAAGGGGACGCTCGTGGCCCGGCTCGACTTCGCGTGGCCCGAGCACGGGGTGTTCCTCGAGTTCGACGGCCGGGCGAAGTACCGGGAGCACCGTCGAGAGAAGGAGACGCTCGAGGAGTTCCTGATGCGCGAGAAGGCGCGCGAGGAGCGGGTCTGCGTGCTCACCGGCTGGACGTGCCTGCGCATCTCGTGGGCGGACCTGGCCCGGCCCGAGCTGCTGGCCGCGCGGATCCGCGCGGTGCTGATGTCGCGGACGGGTCGGATCGGCGCCTGACCTCGCGGCCGGAACCTCCGCTTCGGAGCCGAAGTTTCGACCTCGAGGCGGAGAGGTCCCCGGATATCCGGGGATTCTGGCCTCGCCGAGCGGGCGTTCCCGGATGTCCGGAGAGGCTCAGTCGGCCTCGACGGGGACCTGGGCGGTGGTCGAGGTCGGGTGCGAGGCCAGCCCGTGGCGATCGAACTTCTGGCCGCTGGCGAGCCCGCCGAGCCAGAAGGAGAAGAGGGCGATGACGACGCCCGCGAGGTCGTCGGCGATGTAGTGCCAGCCGAAGTAGAGGGTCGCGATCACGGTGATGGCGAAGTTGGCCCAGAAGACGATGTGCAGGATCCGGCTGCGCAGCGTGTACTGCACCATCAGCGCGACCAGCAGGGTGATCGCGGTGTGGAGCGAGGCGAAGCCGGCGACCGACTGCACGGCTCCCTCCACGCCTTCTCGCAGCACGGTGGACCGGCCGTAGGACAACGCCTCCATCAGCGCGCTCGACCCGGTGTCGGGGAGGTCGGTGTAGAGGTAGCTGTACTGGAAGCCCGGGCCCAGCGTCGGCAGCGCGTAGTAGGACGCGGTGCCCAGCGTCCACGCCAGGCACTGCGAGGTGGCGAACCAGTAGCCGAAGGTGATGTTGCGCGACCACACCAGCCAGGCGGCCAGGGCGAGCGGCACGAGCGGGAGGAACCAGAGGTAGATCGTGGAGAAGAAGTGCGCCTGGAGCCCGGTGCCGAGCACCGTGTGCAGGATCGTGGCCGGCTCGTGGCCGAACATCAGCGTGCGGTCGATGAGGTGCAGCTCGCGGTCGTACTTGTCCTCGCCCATGATGAAGGGGAGGAACGACTTGAGGTTCCGGTAGCAGACGTAGGTGATGTAGAAGCACACCAGGCCGAGCACCACGAGGGTGATCCGCTCGCGGTTCCAGTGGCTGCGGACCCGCTCGCGCACGACCGGCAGCATCTCGGCGGGCCGGAAGCGCGACTGCCACAGCGTGCGCGGCAGCATGTCGAGCAGGAAGGCGCCGAGCACCAGCAATGGCAGGCGCAGCCACGACGGGCCGAGGAAGCCCTCGGGGTCCACCAGCGGACGGTGGAGCGAGATCGACGCGACCACGGCGAGGGCGCCCATGAGGGCGGCCACTCCGACGAGCAGGGCGTAGGCCGGTCGATGCACGCGGGTCAGTCTAGGGAGCGGTCAAGCGCCCGGCACGATCGGCAGGACGGCGAGGCGTGTCACATCGACGCGCAGTCCCACCTCCTCGCCGGGGGCGACGTGGGTGCCGAGCGGGGCGACGGCGTCGAGCGTGCCGAGGCCGTCGACGACGACGACGAGCCGCACCTGCTCCGGGGTGGCTCGCGCCTGCTCGACGCGGGCGCGCACCACACCGGCAGCGTCCGCGGGGTCGGCCACCAGCGCCGAGCGGCGCAGGGCGACGGCGTGTGCCGTGGGCAGCCCCGCGGCGGCCAGCAGCCGGGCGGCCGGCTCGCCGCGCAGCACCCGGGCGTAGCCGAGGAACAGGGCGGTCTCCTCGTCGACGGGCTCGCGCCAGACCTCGTCGATCGCGCCCTGCTGCACGACGCGTCCTGCGCGCAGGACGGCCAGCCGGTCGGCGAGCGCGAATGCCTCCTCGTGGTCGTGGGTGACCAGGAGCGCGGTCGTCCCGGCGGCGCGCAGGATCTCGCGCAGGTCGCTCGCGAGCCGCTCGCGCAGGGCCGCGTCGAGCGACGAGAGCGGCTCGTCGAGCAGGATCAGCCGCGGGTCGACCGCGAGCGCACGCGCCAGCGCCACCCGCTGCCGCTCGCCCCCGGAGAGGGTCGCGGGCAGCCGGTCGCCGTACCCCGCCAGGCCGACCAGCTCGAGCAGCTCGCCCACCCGGGCGGCGGTGGCCGCCCGCGGGGTGCGCCGCAGGCGCAGCGGGTACGCGACGTTGCGGGCGACGGTGAGGTGGCCGAACAGCTGGCCGTCCTGGAACATCAGCGCGAAGCCCCGGCGGTGCGTCGGCGTGCCCGCCAGGTCGGTCCCGTCGACGGCGATCGATCCCGACGTGAGCGGCTCGAGGCCGGCCACCGCGCGCAGCAGGGTCGACTTGCCACAACCCGACGGGCCGAGCACGGCCAGCACCTCGCCGTCGGGCAGGTCGAGCGACACGTCGTCGACGGCGAGCAGGTCGCCGTAGCGCACCGAGACCCCACGCAGCTCCAGCACGTCAGAACGCTCCCACGCCCGGCACCCGCAGCCGCTCGACGACCAGCACCACGAGGGCGGTGGTGGCGGCGAGCACCACCGAGGCGGCCAGCGCCATGCCGTAGTTCATCTCGCCGGGGTGGCCGATCAGCCGGAAGATCACCACCGGCAGGGTCGGGGTCTCGTCGCGGGCGAGGAACGAGGTGGCCCCGAACTCGCCGAGCGACGTGGCGAAGGCGAAGCCGCTCGCGGCCAGCGCCGGTTTCCAGACCACGGGCAGGTCGACGGTGAGCACCGTGCGCCACGGCGAGGCGCCGAGCGACGCGGCCGCCTGTCGCTGCCGGTCGTCGACGCCGCCGAGCACGGGCGTCAGCGTGCGGACCACCAGCGGCAGCGCGACGAGCGCCTGGGCCACGGGCACCAGGAGCGGGGAGTCGCGCAGGTCCAGCGGCGGCTGGTCGAGAGTGATGAGGAAGCCGAAGCCCAGCGTCACCGCGCTCACCCCGAGCGGCAGCATGAAGAACGCGTCGAGGCCCGAGCGCACCCGCCGCTCGGCGCGCGAGTGCGAGCGCCGGGTGACGATGGCCGCCACCAGGCCACCGAGCAGCAGCGCCATCCAGGTGGCGTCCACGGCCGTGCGGAGGCTGGTCGCGAGCGCCGCGGTGACCGGCACCAGCAGTGCCTGGTCCTCCCCCGCCGACGTCAGCGCGCGGTAGTTGGCCAGGCCCCACCCGTCGCCGACGCTGAGCGAGCCCGCGACCAGGGCGAGCACGGGCAGCAGCATCGCGCCGAGCACCAGCACGGTCGCCGCCACGACGGGCAGGTCGCCCCGCCGGACCGCCCTCGCCGCGACCGCCGTGCGCTGGGCCGTCGGGTCGGGCACCGCGCGCAGCCGCGCCGAGACGGCCAGGAGGCCGAGGACCACGACGATCTGGAGGACCGACAGGGCCGCCGCCGCCTGCAGGTCGAAGACGGTGGTGGTGAGGAGGTAGATCTCCGTCTCGACGGTGGAGTAGCGCACCCCGCCCAAGGTCAGCACGATCCCGAACGCGGTGGCGCAGAAGAGGAAGACGACGCTCGCGGCGCCGACCACGGCCGGGCGCAGGGCGGGCAGGGTGACGGTGCGCAGCACCTGCCACGGCGAGGCCCCCAGCGCGGCGGCCGCCTGGCCGGGTCGGGGGTCGAGGGCCTCCCACGCCACGCCGACGGTGCGCACGACGACGGCGACGTTGAAGAAGACCAGGCCGGCGACGATCGCGGCCGGCGTGCCGTCGAGGCCCAGGAACCCCAGCGGGCCGCCCTCGCCGAGCAGCTGCCGGAACGCCACGCCGACGACGACGGTCGGCAGCACGAACGGCACCAGCACCGCGGCCCGCACCACGGAGCGACCCGGCAGCCGCAGGCGGTGCAGGGCGTACGCCGCCGGCAGCCCGAGGACGACCGACAGCGCCGTCGCGATGCCGGAGGTCCACAGCGTGAACCACGCGACGCGGTGCACCCGGGGCCGGGCGAGGACCTCGAGCACGGCGCCGGGGGCGAACCGCCCGTCGTCGACGAACCCCTCACCCAGCATGCCGCTGACCGGCAGGACGAACAGCACGCCCAGCACCAGGACCGGGCCGGCCGCCAGGGCGAGCAGCGCGAGGATGCGCCTCATCGGTCGGTCTCGGGACCGGTCACCGGGAGATGACGTCGGTCCACTCGGTCAGCCACTCCTCGCGCTGCGAGGCGATCTCGGCCGGGTCGACCTCGTAGGGGTCGCTCGGCTGCTCGGCGAAGCGCGCCCAGTCGTCGGGGACGGTCGCGCCCGGCACGACCGGGAAGACGTACATCGACTCCGGCAGCGCGCTCTGCACCTCGTCGGACAGCAGCCAGTCGACCAGCGCCTCGGCTCCGTCGGGGTTGTCCGCCCCGGCGAGGACACCGGCGTACTCCACCTGGCGGAAGCAGGTGTCGAGCAGCGCCGCGGTCGTGCTGCGCCCGTCCTCCACGGTGAAGGCGGGCGAGGAGTCGTAGGACACGACGATCGGCCGGGTGCCGGTCTTCGAGCCCGCGGTGAAGTCGCCGTAGTAGGCGTCCTCCCAGCCGTCGACGACCTTCGCGCCGTTGGCGAGCAGGTCGGTCCAGTAGTCCTGCCAGCCGTCGTCGCCGTAGGCCGCGACCGTGGCGAGGAAGAAGGCCATGCCGGGGCTCGAGGTCGAGGCGCCGGGCGTGACCATCAGGTCGGCGTACGCCGGGTCGGTGAGGTCGTCGAGCGTGCGCGGCGGCGCGAGGCCCTCGCGGTCGAACCAGTCGGTGTCGACGTTGACGCACACGCTCGCGGAGTCGACGGGCACGAGGCGGTCGCCGCCGTCGGCGAGGGCGTACTCCGCCGGCGGCGTCGTGCTCGGGGTGAACGGCGCGAACGCACCCTCACCCAGCGGGCGCGAGGCGAACGTGTTGTCGACGCCGAAGGCGGCGTCGCCGATCGGGTTGTCGGCGGTGAGGCTGAGCTTGGTGGCGAGGGTGCCGGCGTCGCCCGCGGCACGGACCTCGAGCTGGTAGCCGGACTCCTCCTCGAACTGGCGCACCAGCTTCTTCGGGAGGTGGAAGGACTCGTGGGTGGCCAGGACGACGGTGCCGCCCCCGGCCTTCCCCGGCGCGGCCGAGGTGGTCGTCTCCGTGGCGGTGTCGCCGCCGGTGAGGCTGCAGCTGCTGACGAGCAGCGCAGTGGTGGCGGTCGCCAGGCAGGCGTGGACGGTGCGGCGGATCATCGTGACTCCCTATCGCCGGTGCTAACCGGATCAGGTTCGTAGGGTCTGCGGCTGGTCCGCACTCTCAGCACGCCTGCACGTGCTCCCCTGTCTTGTGCCGCCAGCCTACTCGGGCGCGCCGTGGTCGCTCGAGCGGCACCCTTAGGGTCGGGGCGTGCCCAGCCGACGCCACGACCTCCTCGCCCGGATCGTCCCCCGCCTGCGCAGGTCGCGCGAGATGGACAGCGAGCCGGCCGAGCGGGCGCGCGTCACGGCCTGGCACCGCACCCTCGACCGGACGCTGCCGACCCGCGCGGTGCCCGGCTTCGCGAAGCGGTGGGAGGTCGAGGTCGCCGACCTCGGCTTCCCGGCGCACGTCCTGACGCCCCGCGACCGGCCGGTCGGCCGCACCCTCTACTACGTCCACGGCGGCGGCTACATGGCCCCGATCGATGCCTTCCACGTCCGCTACGCAACGAGGCTGGCCGACGCGATCGGCGCGCGGGTCGTGGTGCCCGACTACCCGCTGGCCCCCGAGCACACCTGGCGCGACTCCCACGACGCCCTCGTCGACGACCTGGCCCGCTGGGCGGGCGAGCCCGGCGGCGCGGTCCTCGCCGGCGACTCCGCGGGCGGCGGCCTGGCCCTCGCCCTGGCGGTGTCGGCCCGCGACCGCGGCCTGACGCCTGCCACCCACCTGGTCCTGCACGCCCCGTGGGTCGACCTGACCACCTCGACGCGCGCGGAGACCGAGGCCGCGGACGCGATCGACCCGTGGCTGTTCATCGGCAAGCTGGACGCCTACGCCCGGTGGTGGGCGGGGTCGGAGGAGGACCTGGCGCGTCCCGAGGTCTCACCCGGCCTCGCCGACCTGGCGGGCCTGCCCCGGGCGCTGGTCCTCTACGGCACCCGTGACCTGCTCCACCCCGGCTGCCGGCTGCTGGTGCGCCGTGCCGCCGAGGCCGGCTGGGACCTCACCGCCGTCGAGGAGCCCGACCTGATCCACGTCTACGGCCTGCTGCCGGGCGTGCCCGAGTCGCGGCGCGCCTTCGACCAGGTCGTGGACTTCGTCCGGTGAGCGCGGTCTCGGTCCTCACCTGCTCCTTCGACGAGCTGCCCGCCCGCACGGCGTACGACGTGTGGCGGCTGCGCCAGCAGGTCTTCGTCGTCGAGCAGGACTGCCCCTACCCCGACCTCGACGGTCGCGACCTCGAGGACGCCACGCGCCACGTCGTGCTGCTCGAGGACGGGCGCGTCATCGGCACCCTGCGGGTGCTCGACGACGGCGGCTGGGCCCGCATCGGGAGGGTGGTCGTCGCCCCCGAGGGCCGCGGCCGGGGTCTCGCCGCGCTGCTGATGGACGAGGCGATGGCGGTCGTCGGCGGGCGCGAGGCGCGCCTCGACGCCCAGGCCCCGCTGGCCGGCTTCTACGCCGGGTGGGGCTTCGAGGTGTCGGGGCCGGAGTTCGACGAGGACGGGATCAGGCACGTACCGATGCGTCGGGCACGAGCATGAGCACCGGCCCCAGGAGCTCCTCCTGGACGAGCCGCGAGTCGTGGGCCACCCCTCCGATGACCGTCGGCTCGACCCACCAGCCGGGCCGGTCGAGGCGCCGGCCGCCGAGCGCGACGTCGGCGCGCTCGGACTCCGCCAGCGCGACGTAGCGCAGCACCCGGTCGCGCGCGACCGACGAGCGCATCGGTCCGCAGAGGGTGTCCGGCGACGCCGGGTCGCCGACCACGACGGAGCGCATCGCCGCGACCGCGGCGGCGACCGCCTCGGGGTAGCGGAAGGCCGGGACGACGACGCTGCTGGGCACCCGCGGCGCCTGTCCGGCGCCCGTGGCGACCTGGCGCGCCGCATCAGCGACGACCGCCTCCAGGTCGGCGCCGCGCGCGCGGAGCTGGCGCGGTCCGCCGATCTCGGTGCGCACCCGCTTGCCCGCCCCGGCCGCAGCGACCCGGACGCGCTCGCCGGCGAGCGCGGAGCCGGTGAACGCCACCTCGTCGACGCGCTTGTCGAGGGTGAGCGCGATCGCCACGTCGACGTCGCGCGTCGTGACGACGTTGAGCACCCCGCGCGGCAGGTGGGCCAGGCCGATGCGGCCGATCTCGAGCGCCGCGCTGGCCGCCTCGGGCGCGGGCTTCAGCACGACGGTGCCGCCGGCGAGCAGCACCCGCCCGATCTCCTCGATCGCCACCGCGATCGGCGACGTCGCGGGGGTGATCACGACCGTCACGCCGGTCCGGACGCGACGCGGGATGGCCCGCAGCTCCGCGATCGGCCGGTCGACGTGGGGCCCGCGCAGCGCCACCGGCACCCCGGTCTCGGCCGCCAGGAGCAGCGCGAGCCGGTCGGCGTCGGCCTCGAGCGCCGCCCGGAAGGCGCGGACCGCGCTGACCCTCATCATCGAGTCGGTGCTCCACGGCGTCGCGTCGAAGGCGCGCCGGGCGGCGGTCAGGGCGGTGTCGATCTCGGCCGGACCGGCGTCGGGGACCTGCCACAGCTCCTCGCCGGTGGCGGGGTTGCGGGCGGGGAAGATCCATCCCTCCACCGTCGGCTGCTCGCGCCCGTCGATCGGGAGGCCGACCGGCGCGGGGACGTGCTTGCTCATGCCCCCACTCCACCACGTCGCGCCAGCGACCCCCACCTCCACGTCCCGACGCGGGCGACTGGCCTAGCCTGCCGGCATGCACGACGACCTCGGAGCCGACGTCCCGCTGGCCGCACCGGCCACCCGCGTCGTGTCGCTCGTCCCGTCCCTGACCGAGGCCCTCGCCGCGACCGTCCCCGAGCGGCTCGTCGGGGCCACGGACTGGTGCACCCACCCCGCCGACCTCGACGTACGTCGTGTGCGCGGCACCAAGAACCCCGACCTCGCCGCCGTGCGCGGGCTGCGACCGGACCTCGTCGTGGCCAACATGGAGGAGAACCGCGAGCTCGACGTGCGGCGCCTGCGCGAGTCGGGCGTCGCGGTCTGGGTGACCCGGATCGAGACGGTCGAGGAGGCGCTGGACTCGATGGGGCGCCTGCTCGCCGAGGCGCTCGCGGTCCCCGAGCCGGACTGGCTGCTCGACGCCCGCCGCCTCTGGGCCGCACCGTCGCCGCCGCGGGTGCGGGTCGTCGTACCGATCTGGCGCGACCCGTGGATGGTCGTCGGGTCCTCGACCTACACCGACGACCTCCTCGCCCGCGCCGGTCTGGTCAACGTGCTCGCCCACGGCGCGGCAGGGACGCGACGGCCGCTACCCCACGGTCTCCCCCGCCGACATCGACGCGGCCAGCGCCGACGTCGTCCTGCTGCCCGACGAGCCCTACGTCTTCACCGCCGACGACGGCCCCGAGGCCCTCACGACGCCGTCGCGGCTCGTGTCGGGACGGGCGCTGACGTGGTACGGCCCGGCCATGGTCGAGGCGCACGCCCTGCTGGCTACCCTCCAGCCATGACCCGCGACCCGATCGGCGAGGCCCACCGCCAGTGGGTCGCCCACGGCTGGGCCGACGCGGCCGACGGCATGGCGATGGTGACCTCGGTCGTGCGCGCGCAGCAGCTGCTGATGGAGCGCATCGACGCGGTGCTGCGCCCGCGCGGGCTGACGTTCGCCCGCTACGAGGTGCTGCGGCTGCTCTCCTTCGGCCGCGGCGCCGCGATGCCGATGTCGCGGCTCGGGTCGCTGCTCCAGGTGCACCCGACCAGCGTCACCAGCGCGGTCGACCGGCTCGTCGCGCAGGCCTACGTCCGGCGCGAGCGCAGCGACGGCGACCGCCGCGTGGTCCTCGCGGTGCTCACCGACGCCGGCCGCACGGCCGTCGACGAGGCGACCGCCGCGCTCAACGCCGAGGTCTTCGAGGCCCCTGGCCTCCCCGGCCCCGACGTGCGGGACCTCACCGAGCGCCTCACCGCACTGCGTACGGGGCTGGGCGAGAACCTCTGACGGCCAGGCAGGTGACTCGCGAGTAGTTACTAGGACGTCCTACTATCTCCGCATGGCCGACCTGCACACCCCGGAGAACCCGATCCGCCTCGTCACCGCCTCGGCGCTGTTCGACGGTCACGACGCGTCGATCAACATCATGCGGCGCATCTTCATGAGCCAGGGCTGCGAGGTGATCCACCTCGGGCACAACCGTTCCGTGCAGGAGGTCGTCGACGCGGCGCTGGAGGAGGACGCCCAGGGCGTCGCCGTCTCGTCCTACCAGGGCGGCCACGTGGAGTACTTCGAGTACCTCGTGGAGTCGCTGCGCGCGGCCGGCGCCGGCCACGTGCGGGTCGTCGGCGGGGGCGGCGGGGTGATCGTGCCCTCCGAGATCACCCGGCTGCGCGAGTCGGGCGTGACGATCTTCTCCCCCGAGGACGGCCAGAAGATGGGCCTGGTCGGCATGATCAACTCCGTCGTGCGCGACTGCGACGTCGACCTGTGGGCCCAGCGCCAGGTCACCGTCGAGGAGGTCCTCTCCGGCGACCGGTTCGCGGTCGCCCGCGCGATCACCGGCGCGGAGGACGGCCGGCTCGACGAGGCGGTCCTCGAGGAGCTGCGCGCGGCGGCGCGGCGGCGGGTGGTCCCCGTGCTCGGCATCACCGGCACCGGCGGGTCGGGCAAGTCGTCGCTGACCGACGAGGTCGTGCGCCGCTTCCGCGTCGACCAGCAGGACAAGCTGCGCATCGCCGTGGTGGCGGTCGACCCGACCCGTCGCAAGGGCGGCGGCGCGCTGCTCGGCGACCGGATCCGCGCCAACTCCCTCGACGGCGACCGGATCTTCTTCCGCTCGCTGGCGACCCGCGGCGCCCACGAGGTGCCCGAGCACCTCGGCGACGTGATCGACGTCCTCAAGGCCGCGGGCCACGACCTGGTGGTCGTCGAGACCCCCGGCATCGGCCAGGGCGACGCAGGCATCGTGCCGCTGGTCGACCACTCGCTCTACGTCATGACGCCGGAGTTCGGCGCCGCCTCGCAGCTGGAGAAGATCGACATGCTCGACTTCGCCGACACGGTCGCGATCAACAAGTTCGAGCGCCGCGGCGCCAAGGACGCGCTGCGCGACGTCGGGCGCCAGCTGGTCCGCAACCGCGAGGCCTTCGGCAAGCAGCCGCACGACATGCCGGTCTTCGGCACCAGCGCGGCGACGTTCAACGACGACGGCGTCACCGCGCTCTACCAGCACCTGCGCGACGCCCTCGCCGCCTCCGGCCTGCCGGTCAGCGAGGGCGTGCTGCCCCGCGTCGACGTGCGCCACTCCTCCGGGATCCGCCAGGTCGTGCCGGCCGAGCGCGTGCGCTACCTCTCCGAGATCACCGAGACCGTCCGCGGCTACCACGCCCGCACCGACGAGCTCGCCGAGGCGGCCGGGAGCAGCAGGCTGCGGCGCATCGAGGCCGTGGCGGCCGAGGCTCGACGGCGCCCCGACACCGGGGGGCGAGGCGGAGGGCCCGCTGGCTGCCTCGAGCGGGCGCGCAAGGATGTCCCGCACGAGGTCGCCGACCAGGTCGCGGCGTGGCCGGCGGTCGTGGAGTCCTACTCCGGCGAGGAGCAGGTCGTGGTCGTCCGCGACCGCGAGATCCGCACCCGGCTGACCCGGGAGTCGCTGAGCGGCAACAAGATCCCCCGGGTCTCGCTGCCCCGCTTCACCGACCACGGCCAGCTCGTGCGCTTCTGGCGCAGCGAGAACCTGCCGGGCTACTTCCCCTTCACCGCCGGGGTCTTCCCGTTCAAGCGCGACAACGAGGACCCGGCCCGGATGTTCGCCGGCGAGGGTGACCCGGCCCGCACCAACCGCCGCTTCAAGATCCTGTCGCAGGGCAACCCGGCCACCCGCCTGTCGACGGCGTTCGACTCGGTCACCCTCTACGGCCGCGACCCCGACCCCCGTCCCGACGTCTACGGCAAGGTCGGCACGTCCGGCGTGTCCGTGGCGACGCTCGACGACATGAGGGAGCTCTTCGACGGCTTCGACCTCGTCGCCCCGACGACGTCGGTCTCGCTGACCATCAACGGTCCCGCGCCCACCGTCCTGGCGTTCTTCCTCAACACCGCGATCGACCAGCAGGTCGAGGCCTTCCGCGAGCGCGAGGGCCGCGAGCCGTCGGCCGAGGAGCGCGCCGGCGTGGCGGCGTACGCGCTGGCCAACGTCCGCGGCACGGTGCAGGCCGACATCCTCAAGGAGGACCAGGGCCAGAACACCGCGCTGTTCTCCACGGAGTTCTGCCTGCGGATGATGGCCGACATCCAGGAGTGGTTCATCGAGCAGCAGGTGCGCAACTTCTACTCCGTGTCGATCTCGGGCTACCACATCGCCGAGGCCGGGGCGAACCCCATCAGCCAGCTCGCCTTCACCCTCGCCAACGGCTTCACCTACGTCGAGGCCTACCTCGCGCGCGGGATGGACATCGACGACTTCGCGCCCAACCTGTCGTTCTTCTTCTCCAACGGCATGGACCCCGAGTACAGCGTGCTCGGCCGGGTCGCGCGCCGCATCTGGGCGGTGACGATGAAGGAGAAGTACGGCGCCAACGAGCGCTCGCAGAAGCTGAAGTACCACGTCCAGACGAGCGGGCGGTCGCTGCACGCGCAGGAGATGGACTTCAACGACATCCGCACCACGCTGCAGGCGCTCATCGCGATCTACGACAACGCCAACAGCCTCCACACCAACGCCTACGACGAGGCGGTGACCACCCCGACCGAGGAGTCGGTCCGCCGCGCGCTGGCCATCCAGCTCATCATCAACCGCGAGTGGGGCCTGGCGATGAACGAGAACCCGCTCCAGGGCTCCTACGTCATCGACGACCTCACCGACCTGGTCGAGGCGGCGGTCCTCGAGGAGTTCGACCGGATCAACGAGCGCGGCGGCGTGCTCGGCGCGATGGAGACCGGCTACCAGCGCGGCCGGATCCAGGACGAGTCGATGCTCTACGAGCACCGCAAGCACGACGGCTCGCTGCCGATCATCGGGGTGAACACCTTCGTCAAGGAGTCGGCCGCCGACGCCCAGCCGCAGGAGATCGAGCTGGCCCGCGCGACCGAGGCGGAGAAGGAGTCGCAGCTCGCCCGCGTCCGGGCGTTCCAGGCCGGCCACGGCGCCGAGGCGCAGCAGGCGCTGGCGCGGCTCAAGGACGCGGCGGTCTCCGGCGAGAACGTCTTCGCCGTCCTCATGGACGCGGCGCGGGTCTGCTCGCTGCAGCAGGTGACGGAGGCGTTCTTCGAGGTCGGGGGCCAGTACCGCCGCAACGTGTGAGGCGCGACCGGCCCGTCAGTCCCCGACGGCGGCGGGCAGGTCGAAGCGGAACGTCGAGCCGGGGCCCGGGTCGGCGGCCAGGCACTCGATGGTCCCGCCGTGGCGGTGCACGATGGTCTGGCAGATGGTCAGGCCCATGCCGGTGCCGCGGAAGTGGGCGCGCACCGCGCCGCTGCGGTGGAAGCGCTGGAAGATCAGGCTGCGCTCGGACTCCTCGACCCCGACGCCGTTGTCCTCCACGTCGATGACCACGCGCGAGCCCTGGCGGCGCGCGGACACCACGACCCGGGCCGCGACGCCGGGGCGGACGTACTTCGCGCCGTTGCCGATCAGGTTGGCGAAGAGCTGGCGCACCGCGACCGGGTCGGCGTGGACGGCCGGGAGGTCGTCGGCCACGACGAGCTCGTCGTCGGGACCGAGCAGGTCGCCGGCCTGGGCGAGCACCCCGGCGGGGCCGGTGAGGGCGACGTCCTGGGGAGCGAGGTCGCCGGCCTCGGCGAGCGCGTGCGCCAGCAGGTCGTCGATCATGTCGGCCATCTGGACCGACGCCCGCTCGGCGCGGGCGAGGCCCTCGTGGGCCTCGTCGTCGGGGTCGAGGGTGTCGGCGGCCAGGGAGATCCAGGAGCGGATGGCCGTCAGCGGTCCGCGCAGGTCGTGGGCCGCCGTCGACGCGAAGCCGGCGAGCGGGCGCAGCCCGCGGCGGTGCTCGGTCACCTCGCGCAGCACGAGGAGGGTGCCGGCGCGGTCGCTGCCGTGGCCCTCGGTGAGCTCGGCCCGTGACACCGCGAGCACCAGCTCCTCGCCGCTGGCCAGGCGGATCGGGACGTCGCCGACACCGAGCTCGGGGCGCTGTGCCGCCAGGGCGCCGGCGCCCGGGTGCAGCACCCCGTCGACCAGGGCGGCGAGCGCGGCCTCGTCAACCAGGCCGGGGCTGACCCGGTGGGCGAGGCGACGGCTGGCGCCGTTGCTGCGCTCCACGCGCCCGTCGTCGTCGAGCACGACGAGGCCCTCCTCCATGCTCTCGGTCATCTCGGCGAGCAGCTCGGCCTGCTCGGCGGCGTCCTCCCGCGAGCGGGTGAGGCTGAGGACGAGCTCGTCGATGCGGTCGCCGAGCGCGCCGACGGCGAGCCCGGTCAGCAGCACCGCCACGAGGAAGACCTGGATGAGCAGGACCTCCTCGACGGGGTCGCCGAGCGCGGCGAAGGGTCCCTTGCCGGCGAGCGTCAGCACGAAGGCGATCGAGCCCACGGCGGCGGCGTGGAGAGCGGCCAGGAACGTCGGGTAGCGGGCGGCCGACCAGACGCTCAGCGCCACGACGACGAACGCCAGCGGCAGCGGCTGGAGGAACACCGCGCTCGCGGCCAGCAGCGAGACGACCCACAGGAGCGCGAGCTCGAGCCGGGTGCCTCCCTGCGCCCGGGGCGGGACCGACTGGGTGCGCCACTCCCACGCGAGGTGCCCGACGCCGCCGAAGACGAGGACACCGGTGAAGTGCCGTGCGAACCACGCCACGAGCGTCTGCACGTCGACCGGGACCCCCGCCGCCCACAGGGCCACGGTGCCCACCACGGCCCCCACGACGCACCCGATGGTCGCGGCGGCCGCGGTCAGGGCGAGCACCCGCGGCGAGCGGAAGCTGGCACTGCCGCCGACCCCGAGCAGGGACGGGCACCAGCGGCGCACGAGCAGCACGATCACCCAGGTCTGCAGGACCAGGGACAGCGCTCCGAGGAGGACGAGCTGCCACGCGGCGCCCGTGACGGCCGAGACCGAGCCGTGGATGAGGAACAGCGCCGGCAGCACCCGCCATGACCGACGGGGAGACTCCGCGAGCAGCCAGATCACGGCCACGCCTGCGCCCGGCCAGACCAGGCTCACCGTCAGCCCGTGGACCGCGGTCAGCCGCCCGATCGCCGCGGCCAGGGCGTACGCCAGCGCGGCCCCGGCCACCCAGGACGGGGGCAGGGGTCGCTGCTCCCTCACCGCACGCAGCGCAGGGCCACGTCCGGTGTCGGCGGGGACGGGGTCCTCCAGCTCCAGGACCTCGGACACGGGGCCACCCTAGTGCGTCGTGGCGCGCTTCACAGGTTGACGGTGATGTCCGCGTCCTTGCGCAGCTTCTTGACCAGCGTGCCCGCGACGGCGCCGATCTGCTGGGACCGCGCCTGCTCCTCGAGCTGGTCGTGGACCTGGGCGAACGGCGGGAGCTCCTGCGCCTGGTCGCCGGCCTGGGCCTGCTGCTGCTTGGCCCGGTCGTAGATCGCGCGGAGCTGCTTCTCGGTGGGGTCGACCGGTCCGTCCTCGTCGGCCACGAGCTGCTCGACCATCACCTGGGCCTCGACCTGCGAGCGCGCCTGGTCCTCGGTGACGCCCTGCGCCGCGACCGCCTCGAGCAGCTCCTCGCCGGAGCCCATGCCGTTCTGCTCGGCCAGCGTCTCGAGCTCGGCGTCGACGTCGTCGTCGCTCACCTCGATGCCGCGCGACTCGGCCTCCTGGGACAGCAGCTCGGTGTCGACGAGGTCGTCGACGGTCTGCTTCTTCAGCGCGTCCTCGTCGGGCGCCTGGCCGCTCATCTGCGACTGCGTCGCCGCCTGCTGGAAGCTCGCCTCGTAGATGGGGACGAACTCGTCCTTGGTGACCTCCTCGCCGTTGACCTCCGCGACCACGTCGGGGATGCCGTCGAGGTCGGGCTCCGGGGCGGACGAGGCGTCCGGGGAGGCGCCGTCGGAGGCGTCCGGGGAGGCGCTGGAGGTCGCCTTCGCCGAGGAGTCCGCGTCCGTGTCGCCCCCGCCGCAGGCGGAGAGCGTGAGGACGGCGACCACCGCGAGGGAGCCGAGGACGGAGCGGGTGCGAGCAGGGATGCGGGTCGTGTGAGTCATCGCCCACGACGGTACGCACCCCACCTGAGCGGTTCCTGAGCGCCCTCGGGCGTGCGGCTAAGCCCCGCCGAGGTCGTCGGGCACCGTGAGCGCGTCGGGGTCCTGCCGGACGGGGAGCTGGGCCAGCGCCGTGCGCACGAGCGTGAGACGTGCGGCCACCGTCACCTTCTGACGCATCCGCCCGATGCCGGTCTCTCCCATCGTCTGCTCGACGGCCGCCGCGATCTGCTGGTCGGTGAACGCCGGGCGGGTGCCGGCCTCCACCTCGACGTCGGGGAGCGCCAGCAGGACCGGCAGCACCTGGCCGCCGACCGCCTCGAGCAGGTGGTAGCGCTCCAGCCGGCTCATCGCCTCCCAGGCCGCCTCACCCTTGCCGCGGCGGCCGATCTTCGCGCCCGCCACGGTCTTCGCGGCGGCGGTCACGACGACGGTCAGCTCGTGCTCGGTGAAGCGCATGGCCCCAGCATGCCCGAGCAGTGGGACCCTCGACCGTGCGCCTCCCCGACCTGACCCCGGACCAGCTCGACGACCAGCAGCGCGCCCTGCGCGAGCGCATCGTCGGCGGACCGCGCGGCGCCGGCCCCCAGCACTTCCCCCTCACCTCGCCGGACGGCGCCCTCACCGGCCCGTTCGGAGTGATGGTCCACCACCCCGCGCTGGGCTCGCCGCTGCAGGAGCTCGGCAGCGCGCTCCGCTACGCCACCGGTCTCGACGACCGGGTCCGCGAGGTGGCGATCCTGGCCGTCGCCGCAGCCACCGGCTCGGCCTTCGAGCAGTACGCCCACGAGCGCGTCGGGCGCGCCGCCGGGCTCACCGACGACGAGCTCGCGGACCTCGCGGACGGCCGCTTCGCCTCCGACGACCCGCGCGAGCAGGCGTCGTACGACCTGTGCCGCAGGCTGCTCGCCGGCCGCGCCGTCCACACCGACGAGGAGCACGACGACCTCGTCGGCGCCCTCGGCACCACGACGGTCACCGAGCTGACCGTGCTCGTCGGCTACTACCGCACCCTCGCGGACCTGCTCGCGGTGTACGACGTGGCGGTGCCGGACGAGCAGGTCCCGCCCGGTCAGTAGTGGGCGGTCATCACGTGCTTGATGCGCGTGTAGTCCTCGAAGCCGTAGCCGGACAGGTCCTTGCCGTAGCCGGAGGCCCCGAAGCCGCCGTGCGGCATCTCGGAGACGAACGGGATGTGGGTGTTGACCCACACGCACCCGAAGTCGAGCTCGCGGGTGAGCCGGTCGGCCGTGCCGTGGTCGCGCGTCCACACGCTGCCCGCCAGGCCGTAGTCGACGCCGTTGGCCATCGCGATCGCCTCGGCCTCGGTGTCGAAGGGCTGCACGGTCAGCACCGGGCCGAAGACCTCCTGCTGGACGATCCGGTCGTCCTGGCGCACGCCGGTGACCACGGTCGGGGCGAAGAGGTAGCCGGCGTCTCCCAGGCGCGTGCCGCCGGTGCGGACCTCGGCGTGGGACGGCAGGTCGGTGAGGAACGCCTCGACCTTGGCGAGGTGGCTGGCGTTGTTGAGCGGGCCGTAGTCGGCCTCGGCGTCCGAGGGCGGACCGGGGCGGGTGGCCTCCGCCGCCTGCACCAGCAGCCCCACCAGCTCGTCGTGGACGTTGCGGTGCGCGATGACGCGCGTCGCGGCGGTGCAGTCCTGGCCGGCGTTGAAGTAGGCGGCGGCCGCGACCATCTCCGCGACGCGCTCCAGGTCGGCGTCGGGCATCACGACGACCGGTGCCTTGCCGCCGAGCTCGAGGTGGGCGCGCTTGAGGTGCCTGGCCGCGGACGTGGCCACCTCGATCCCGGCGCGCACGGAGCCGGTGATCGCGACGAGGCCGGGCGTCGGGTGCTCGACGAGCAGGCGCCCGGTGGAGGCGTCGCCGTTGACGACGTTGAGCACGCCCCGCGGCAGGACGGCGCCGGCGATCTCGGCGAGCAGCACGGTCGAGCGCGGCGTGGTGTCGCTCGGCTTGAGGACGATGGTGTTGCCGGCGGCGAGCGCGGGCGCGATCTTCCAGATCGCCATCGCGAACGGGTAGTTCCACGGCGTCACCTGGCCGACCACGCCGATCGGCTCGCGCCGGATCGAGGACGTGTGCCCCTCGAGGTACTCGCCCGCGGACTTGCCCTCGAGCAGCCGCGCGGCGCCGGCGAAGAAGCGGAGCTGGTCGACGCCCTGGTCGACCTCCTCGCTCGCGACGTGGCGCACCGGCTGGCCGGTGTCGCGCGCCTGGAGCTCGCTGATCTCGTCGCGGCGCTCCGCCACCGCGGTGGCCAGGTCGAGCAGGTACCCCTGGCGGCGACCCGGGGTGAGCCGCTTCCAGGTCTGCGAGGCGCGCTCCGCGGCGGCGTACGCCCGGTCGACCTCGGCGGCGGTCGAGACCGGGGACCGGCCGTCGACCTGGCCCGTCGCGGGGTCGACGAGGTCGAGGTGCTCGGTGGTCTCGGACTCGACGAGCTCGCCGTCGACGTAGTTGCGGATCGTCTCTGTCATGGGGTGCTCCTCAGGCGACGTAGATCTTGCGCAGGGTCTCGTGGACGACCCAGGTGGTGCGCTCCCCCGACCGCAGGCGGACGACGGTGCCGGGTCCGAGGTCGACGCGCTCGCCGTCCTCGAAGGAGACGGTGGCCGAGCCTGACAGGACCACGAACACCTCGTCGACCTCGACGTCGGTCGCGGTGCCGGGACTCATCTCCCACACGCCGACCTCCACCCCCGCGACCGCGGCGAGCGCCCGCGAGCCCGCCGCCGGTGAGCCGTCCACGACGGTGGCGGGGTCCAGCGGGGCGGTCGGCACCGCGGCGTCGACGTCGAGGACTCGGAACACGCGCCCATCGTCGCAGCCCTGCGAGGTCACGGTCCCGACGATCTGTCGTCAGTTGCCCCGCGCGCCGAACACATCGTCTGCCACGAGCGCGACGTGGAGGGAGACGCGCACGTCGGGGTCGTCGAGGTCGACGTCGAGCAGCGCCTCGATCCGGGCCAGCCGGTCGTAGAAGGCGGCCCGGGACAGGTGCAGGCTCGCGGCCGCCTCGGTCTTGCTCGCCGGGTGTAGCAGCAGGGCCCGCAGCGCGGCCTCGAGGTCGGTGCGCGACCCGTCGGCCCGGTCGTGACGGCGCAGGGGCGCGAGCTCCCGGTCGACGTAGAGGAGCAGCCGCTCGTCCTGCCCGAGCAGCGCGAGCAGTCCACGCAGGTGGAGGTCGGCGAGGCGGTGCACGTCGGGGTCGGTCTCGCGACGGGTGCGGGGCGCGGCGTCGGCGACCTGGCCCGCCTCGGTGACCGTCCGCGCGATCCCCGACGGCTCGTCCACCGACCGCCCGGCCGCGAGGACCACGTCGTGGTGGGCCAGGACGCGGGCGCCGACGCGGTCGAGCAGGTCGTCGGGGTCCCCCGAGGCGGGCGTCGACACCAGCACCCGCAGGTCGCGCTCGACCTCGCAGACCAGGGCGGGCAGCCGGAGCGCGTGCGCGGCGCGCACCACGGTCGCCGCCACCTCGTCGAGGTCGACCGGCGCCGCGGCCCCGACGCGCAGGCGCACGACGAGGGCGGCGAAGCGGCGTCGCCGCAGGGCGAACCCGGCCAGCTCGCAGCGACGGGCCAGGTCCGGCGACGCGGGGTCCTCGACGAGGCCGGTCAGCAGCTCGAGGTGGGTCCGGCGCAGGAGCGTGCCGCGGTCGCGGTCGTGGAGGCGGTGCAGCGCGAGCGCGGCGGCGGCGCGCTCGGCGACGGCGACCAGGCGCTGCGGGGGCGCCCCGGGCGAGCCGATCACCAGCCGTCCCCACGCCCGGTCGGCGGTGCCGAGCCGGGTGACCAGCCACCCGTTGCCGGCGTCCCACCCCGTGCGCCCGGCGACCTCGACGCGCCGCGAGCGCGCCGGCCACCCGTCGAGGAAGCCGCCCGCGTCGTCGGGGCCGGCGAAGTAGTCGAGCGGGCGGTGCTGGGCGTTCTCCACCACCACCGGCCCGCCCGCCAGGCGCTGCACGGCCTGCAGGATGTCGACGGGCCCCGCCTGGGTGAAGCTGAGCTCGGTGAAGGTCTCGTGGACCCGCTGCGCCTCGCGAAGCTCGGCGAGCTGGTGGTCCACGACCCGCTCGCCGATCTCCTGGGCCAGCGCGGCGAAGCGGGTCTCCTGGTCGAGCGCGACCAGCGGCAGCCCGTGCTGCTCGCAGGCCGCCACCAGGGCGTCCGGGAGCTCCCGGGCCCAGCGCCGGCCCAGCTCCACGACGAGCCCCGCGCTCCCGACCTCGACCAGCTCGTCGACGAACGCCGCGAGGCCGGCCGCGTCGTCGGGCAGGCCGGTGCCCATCGTGAGCAGCAGGTCGCCCTCGCGCAGCAGCGCGCCCACGTCGGGGCGCTCGGTGGCGTGCACCCAGCGGATCGGGCGGTCCGTCGCGCCCGCGGCGGCCACGACCCGGGGCGCGGCCCGGCGGAAGGCGGGCAGCGCCAGCGCCTCGGTGAGCGTCACGCCGGGAGTCGTCTCGGGCACGGGCCGGAGCCTACGCGCGCGGGGTGACGGAGTGTCGGCACAGACGCCCGATTCCCTACGATCCGACACCCACGGCGGGACCGGCGGACGCGCAGGATGGGCCCATGAGCGCTGACGAGATCGTGCACTGGGTCGACGGCGGCCCCCTGACCGGGTCGCCCACGGGCTGGAGCGAGGTGACCAACCCGGCGACCGGCGAGGTGACCGGCCGCCTGGCGCTGGCCAGCGAGGCGGACGCCACCCAGGTCATCGCCGCCGCGTCACGCGCCGCCGCCGCGTGGGGACGTACGTCGCTCGCGCGGCGCACGCAGGTCATGTTCGCCTTCCGCGAGCTGCTCTTCTCCCGCAAGGACGAGCTGGCCGCGATCATCACCGCCGAGCACGGCAAGGTGCACTCCGACGCGATGGGCGAGATCGCCCGCGGCCTCGAGGTCGTGGAGTTCGCGTGCGGCATGTCGCACCTGCTCAAGGGCGGGCACAGCGAGGAGGCCTCGACCGGCATCGACGTGCACTCCAAGCGGGTCCCGCTCGGCGTGGTCGGCATCATCAGCCCCTTCAACTTCCCGGCGATGGTCCCGATGTGGTTCTTCCCGGTCGCCATCGCCGCCGGCAACACCGTCGTGCTGAAGCCGAGCGAGAAGGACCCGAGCGCCGCCAACTGGATCGCCGCGCTGTGGAAGGAGGCCGGTCTCCCCGACGGCGTCTTCAACGTGCTCCACGGCGACAAGACGGCCGTCGACGCCCTCCTCACCAGCCCCGACGTGGCCGCGATCAGCTTCGTCGGCTCCACCCCGATCGCGGAGTACGTCTACGAGACGGCCAGCCGGCACGGCAAGCGCGTCCAGGCGCTGGGCGGTGCGAAGAACCACATGGTGGTGCTCCCCGACGCCGACCTCGACCTGGCGGCCGACTCCGCGGTCAACGCCGGCTACGGCAGCGCGGGCGAGCGGTGCATGGCGATCAGCGTCCTGGTCGCGGTCGACCCGATCGGCGACGAGCTCGTCGCCCGGATCGCCGACCGCACCCGGACCCTGCTGATCGGCGACGGCGGGCGCGAGGCCGCCGGTGGGGAGCGGGAGGCCGACATGGGCCCGCTCGTCACCCGGGCCCACCGCGACCGGGTCAGCTCGTTCATCGACTCCGGCGAGCGGGCCGGCGCGAAGGTCGTCGTCGACGGCCGCGACGTGCAGGCCCGGGGCGGCGCGGACGGCTTCTGGCTCGGCCCGACGCTCTTCGACGACGTCACCCCCGAGATGGACATCTACACCGAGGAGATCTTCGGTCCCGTGCTGTCGGTGGTCCGGGTGGGCTCCTACGACGAGGCGGTCGCGCTGGTCAACGCCAACCAGTACGGCAACGGCACCGCGGTCTTCACCAACGACGGCGGCGCGGCCCGACGCTTCGAGGCCGACGTCGAGGTCGGCATGATCGGCGTCAACGTCCCCGTCCCGGTGCCGGTCGCCTACTACTCCTTCGGCGGCTGGAAGCGCTCGCTCTTCGGCGACACCCACGCCCACGGCACCGAGGGCGTGCACTTCTTCACCCGCGGCAAGGTCGTGACCACCCGGTGGATCGACCCGGCCAACCGGCCCGCGGGCGGACTCGAGCTGGGGTTCCCGCGCAATGACTGAGACCACGATCGCGAGTGACCTCGCCTCCACCCACGACGCCGCCCGGGCCTACGAGCTCGACCGCGCCCACGTCTTCCACTCGTGGTCGGCCCAGGCCGAGATCACGCCGATGGTGGTGACACGCGCCGAGGGCAGCCACGTCTGGGACGCGCACGACAGGCGCTACCTCGACTTCAGCTCCCAGCTCGTCTTCACCAACCTCGGGCACCAGCACCCCCGGGTCGTCGCGGCGATCCAGGAGCAGGCCGCGCACCTGTGCACGATCGCGCCCGCGGTCGCCAACGGCACCCGCTCCGAGGCCGCGCGACTCATCGCCAGCCACACCCCGGGCGACCTCGACCACGTCTTCTTCACCAGCGGCGGCGCCGACGCCAACGAGCACGCCGTCCGGATGGCGCGGCTGCACACCGGGCGCCACAAGGTCCTGACGACCTACCGCAGCTACCACGGCGGCACCCACCTCGCGGTCAACATGACCGGCGACCCCCGGCGCTGGGCCAGCGACCACGGCTCCACCGGCACGGTGCACTTCTTCGGTCCGTTCCTCTACCGCTCCGCCTTCCACGCCACCACCGAGGCCGAGGAGTGCCAGCGCGCGCTCGAGCACCTCGAGCAGGTCGTCGCGCTCGAGGGTCCCGCCACGATCGCCGCGATCGTGCTGGAGGCCATCCCGGGCACGGCCGGGATCATGGTCCCGCCGCCGGGCTACCTCGCCGGCGTCCGCGAGATCTGCGACCGCCACGGGATCGTGCTGGTCGCCGACGAGGTGATGTCGGGGTTCGGCCGCTCGGGCCGCTGGTTCGCCGTCGAGCACGCCACCGACGACGGCACGAGCGTCGTCCCCGACCTGCTGACCTTCGCCAAGGGTGTGAACTCCGGCTACGTCCCGCTCGGCGGCGTGGCGATCAGCGACGCGATCCACGCCACCTTCGCCCACCGCACCTACCCCGGCGGCCTCACCTACTCCGGCCACCCGCTCGCGTGCGCCGCCGCGGTGGCCACGATCCGCGCGATGGAGGACGACGACGTGGTGGGCGCGGCCGACCGCCTCGGCCGCGACGTGCTCGGTCCCGGGCTCCGCGAGCTCGCGGACCGGCACGAGCTCATCGGCGAGGTCCGCGGGACGGGCGCCTTCTGGGCGATCGAGCTGGTCGCCGACCGCGACACCCGGGAGCCGCTGGCACCCTACGGCGGCTCGAGCCCGGAGATGGCGGCGATCGTCCGGGGCTGCCAGCAGCGCGGCATGCTGCCCTTCGTCAACTACAACAGGATCCACGTCGTGCCTCCGCTCACGACCAGCGACGAGGAGGCCCGCGAGGGCCTCGCGATCCTCGACGCGGCCCTCACCGACGCCGGCTGAGCGCCCGGTGTCCGGCCGCCCGACCGCGTACGAGAGGCACGCGCCCGACCCGTCCCTGGTCGAGCGGGCGCTCGCCGGCAGCCGCCAGGCGGTGTTCTGGCTCGAGGACGCCGGCGCGGCGGCGGCGTACCCCGCGCTGACCGCCCCGACGCGCGCCGACCTCACCGTGGTCGGTGGCGGCTACCTCGGCCTGTGGGCGGCGGTGCACGCCAAGCGGCGCGACCCCGGCCGCCGGGTGGTGCTGCTGGAGGCGCAGACGGTGGGCTGGGCCGCCTCGGGTCGCAACGGCGGCTTCTGCGAGGCGACGCTGACGCACGGCGAGGAGAACGGGCGCTCACGCTGGCCCGACGAGCACGACGAGCTCGACCGGCTCGGCGTGCGCAACCTCGACGCCTTCGAGGCCGACGTGCGCGACCTCGGTCTGGCCTGCGAGTGGGAGCGCACCGGCACCCTCGAGGTCGCGGTGGAGGAGCACCAGGTCGCGTGGCTGCGCGACTCACCCGTCCACCTCGACCGGGCGGGCGTGCGGGCGGAGATCGACAGTCCCCTCTTCCTGGGAGGAGCGCTCGACACCGCCGGCACCGCGCTCGTGCACCCCGCGCGCCTGGCCCTCGAGCTGGCGCGGGTCGCCGCGGAGCTGGGCGTGGAAGTCCACGAGCACTCGCGCGTCACCGGTCTGCGCCGGCTGTCCGGGGGCGTCGAGGTCCCCACCGACCGGGCGAGCGTCACCTCGCGCGACGTGGTCCTGGCGACCAACGTCTTCGCGCCGCTGCTGCGGCGCAACCGCTGGATGACCGTCCCGGTCTACGACTACGTCCTGGTCACCGAGCCCCTCACCGCCGAGCAGCTGGCGTCGGTGGGGTGGCGGCGGCGCTGCGGGCTGGGCGACCTGGCGAACCAGTTCCACTACTCCCGGCTGACCGCGGACGACCGGATCCTCTGGGGCGGCTACGACGCGGTCTACCCGCCGGGCGGTCGGCTGCACGTGCGCCACGAGGACCGGCCCGAGAGCCATGCCCGCCTCGCGTCGCACTTCCTCGCGACCTTCCCCCAGCTCGAGGACGTCCGGTTCAGCCACCGGTGGGCGGGCGCGATAGACACCTGCACGCAGTTCACGGCGTTCTACGGCACCAGCCACGGCGGGCGGGTCGCGCACGCGGCCGGCTTCACCGGCCTCGGCGTCGGCGCGACCCGCTTCGCCGCGGAGGTGCTGCTCGACCTGCTGGCCGGTCGGGAGACCGAGCGGACCACGCTGCGCATGGTGCGCGAGCGTCCGCTGCCGTTCCCGCCCGCACCGCTGGCGAGCGCGGGCATCAACCTCACCCGCTGGTCGCTCGACCGGGCCGACCACCGGGAGGGGCGCCGCAACGCCTTCCTCCGGGTGCTCGACCGGGCCGGGCTGGGATTCGACTCCTGATCAGGCGGCGGGCGCCATCGTGCCGAGGCACGAGCGGAGCTCGCCGAGGATCCGGGTCAGGACCCGCGAGACCTGGGCCTGCGTGAGGCCCACCTGCTCGGCGATCTCCTGCTGCGTGCGCTCCTCGACGAAGCGCATCCGCACGATGCGCCGGTCGCGCTCGCCGAGCTGCGCGACCAGCGGCCGCAGCATGATGCGTGCCTCCGCGCGCTCCATGTCGGGGTCGCTCGCGCCGAGCAGCTCGCCGAGCGTCGACGTGCCGTCACCGGCCGCTCCGTCCAGCGAGGTCGGGGTGAAGCAGCCGTCTGCCGTCAGCGCCTCGACGACGTCGCCGAGGCCTTCACCGAGGTGGTCGGCGAGCTCCGCGGGGGACGCGGGGCGGTGCAGGACCGCCTCGAGCTCGTTCTGCGCCCGCGAGATGCGCGCCTGGAGGTCCTGGACCCGTCGCGGCGGACGGATCGTCCAGCCGCAGTCGCGGAAGTGCTTGCGCAGCTCACCGCGGATCGTGGGGACGGCGAAGGACAGGAAGTCGTGGCCGGCGTCGGGGTCGAAACGGTGGGCCGCCTTGGTGAGGCCGAGGAGGGCGACCTGCTCGAGGTCGTCGAGGTCGATCCCGCGGTTGCGGTAGCGCGAGGCCATCGAGCGGGCGATCGGGATGTGGTCCTCGATCAGCTGGTGGACGGTGGGACGCGGGGTACTGGTCGTCGTACGGGTGGGCTCGGGTGCGAGCGACAGGGGGACCACGAGGATTCCCTTCCTGTAGGTACGGAACCTGCCGTGGTCTCCAGCAAGGTGCTTCGTCGACGTTCGCACGTCCGCCGCGTCTGCGACAGCCGGAAAACGAAGAGGTGTCAAGAACGCCCGCGCCTCAGCGTGTCGCGCGGGTTCTCGCCGTAGGCCTGGCGGTACTCGGTCGCGAACCGGCCGGGGTTGAGGAACCCGAGCCGGACCGCGGCGTCGCTGACCGAGGCGGCCGACCCGTCGCGCAGCGACAGGCGGACCAGGTCGAGGCGCACGCGCCGGAGGTAGGTCAGCGGGGTGCACCCGAGGTGCTGGCGGAAGGCGTACTGCAGCGCGCGGGGTGTCACCGCGCACGCCTGGGCGATGTCGCCGATGCTCAGGTCCTCGTCCGCGCGGGCCTCGATCACGGCCTGGGCACGCCGGACCGCCGACTGGCTGGCGTCGCGGCGGTCGCGGCCGACGTCCGCCAGGCTGCCGGCCGCGACGACGTTGTTGGGGAAGGTGTGCAGCATCGTCAGCGCCAGCAGCCGCGTGGCGGAGCCGCGCGCCACGGAGCCGTCGTGGGCGGGGTAGGACCTGGTGAACTCGTCGAGCGTCACCCGCCACCGCGCCCCGGCGGCGGGCGAGCGCGGCACGAAGCTGTCGAAGACGAGGTCGTCGGTCGACCGGTCGGGGTGGAGATCGCGGATCGCGCCGGAGAGCACCTCGGGGGAGATCCGGGTGTTGCGCACCTCGTAGCCGTTGCCCCGCCCCGAGAACGGGACGCCCCACCCGGTGGCGAGGAGGCTGTCGCCGTCGACCCCACTGTCGGTGGTGCCACTGCGGGTGTACTCGATCTGCCCGCGGACCACGTCGACGACGACGATGCCGGGCAGGGGCTCGGCGTCGAAGGTGATCGGCGCGTCGATGGTGAGGTGGTCGACCGCGACGCCCTCGGACTCCAGGCGACGGTGCCGCACCGCGCCCATCCGGCCGGCGAGGCCGAGGGAGGCGCCGTAGGCCTGGTCGAGCCACTGGCGGGCCTCGTCACCGGTGCCCTCGAACTCGATGTCCGTGGTGGCGAGGCGACGTGGATCCAGATGCGCCACGAGCCCTCCTTCGACAGTCCTCCTCGCGGGAGGACGTGCGAGGGCCCTTGGCTCGAGCCTGCAACGACAGTAGACCACATCGGGCCGACTCACCCCTAGGATGACGGCCGGCTTCCTCTTGTAGACTTTGGGAGCACGTTCGACCACTCCGCCCTGTGTCCGCGGACCGACGTCATGGAGAAGGTGACGATGTCCGGGACAGACCTGCCCAGCGACCCCCGCGACGAGCTGCGCGACGAGGTCGCGCACCTGCACGAGGCGATCGGGAGCCAGCGCGACATCGGCATGGCCATCGGCCTGGTGTCGGCCCGCTACCACTGCAGCACCGACCAGGCCTGGCGCACGATCCTGCGGGTCTCCCAGGACGGCAACGTCAAGGCGCGCACCGTCGCCCGCGTGCTCGTCGCTGTCCACGACGGCACGGCCGGCGACACCGACGAGCAGCTGCTGCGGTCCTTCCTCGCCCACCTCCCGGCGTCGGGCTGGCCAGGCGGGCCCTCCACCGGTCAGGATCTGGCCCCATGAACATCGACGACCTCGCGCTGGCCCGCAGCCTGCGCCGCCTGACCACCTCGAGCGAGGACACCGGCAGCGTGGTGGCGGCGCTCGAGCAGGTCGTCCAGGCGTGCGTCGACCTCTTCGACCTCGGCGGCGCGGGCCTGCTCGTCGCCGACGAGCAGGACATGCTGCGCTACGTCGCGGCCAGCGACGGCCCCGGGCGCCTCCTCGAGGAGACCGAGGCCAGCGCCGGCGAGGGCCCCTGCACCGAGGCCTACGTGACCTCGCGCGTGGTCTCCTCGCGCGACGTGACCTCCGAGGAGGAGCGCTGGCCGATCCTGGCCAAGACGATGGCCGACCAGCCGGTGCGTGCTGTCCTCGGCGTCCCGGTGCGCCTCGGAGGCGTGCCCGTCGGCACCCTTGACGTCTACTGCGAGGACGACCACCAGTGGGACGACAGCGAGGTGGTCGCGCTCACCCGCTTCGCCGAGGTCGTGTCCACCACGCTGCACGCCGCGCTCCAGGCCCACACCGCCGGCGAGCTGGCACGCCAGCTCCAGTACGCCCTCGACTACCGCGTGGTCATCGAGCGCGCCGTCGGCTACCTGATGGCCCGCGAGGAGATCGATCCCGTGGCGGCCTTCAACGCCTTGCGCTCGGCTGCCCGCAGCCGCCGCACGAAGATCGGGCTGGTGGCAGAGCACGTCCTGGAGACCGGCGCGCTGCCCGCCTGAGGTCAGTCAGTCCACGGACTGGCCCTCGCGCTCGTGCGGGAACTCCCGGGTCTCCACGACCTGCTGGGCGACCTCGCGCAGCTTGGTGTTGCTCGTCGAGGAGAGCCGGCGCAGCAGCTCGAAGCTCTGCTGCCGGTCGATGCCGAAGCGCTCCATGGCGATGCCCTGCGCCATGCCGATGACGTGGCGGGAGTCGACCGCGGCCCGCAGGGTGGTCGCCCGCCGGGCGGCCGCGATCGCGGTCGTCGCGTGCGCCGCGTAGAGGCGGGCGCGGTCGACGAGCTCGCGGCCGGCGAAGCGACCGGAGTCCTTGCTGTGAAGACTGATGACGGCGAAGGGCTCGTCGCCGAAGGGCACCGCGATCGACAGCGACGAGCAGACCCCGCGTCCGGCTGCCGCGGCACCCCAGGCGGGCCAGCGCCGGTCGTGGGCGACGTCGCCGCTGCGCGCCCAGCCCCCGGACGCGAGCGCGACGACGGCCGGGCCCTCCCGGAGGGAGCGCTGGAGGTCGTCGAGTGCCGCGCCGACGTCGTCGGTGCAGGCGAGGGTGGCCAGGACGCCGCGTGAGGTGCGGCCCGCGAGGCTGACGTGGTCGGCCTCGGGGACGAGCTCGCGCATGCGAACGACGACCGCACGGGCGGTCGGCTCCTCGTCGGGCTCCTGCTGGAGATCGGCGGCGAGAGCCGCGAACACGGCCACGGAGTCGTGGTACGACAATGGAGGTCCTTGCAGACATGCACCTGGTGACCCGTGTTCTGGAGTCGTGGCGACTTTATAGTCGCCCCGGGCTCTGCGTTCAACGCGCCCCTCCCTAGGGAGGTGCGCAGACCCCCGGACCGCATGCGAACGGCGTCCTCGGGTACTTCGCCCCGTGAGCATCTCCGAAGTCGGTGCCGGCCTGTCACCGGCACCGCCCCTCCCGCGCCCTCGAGCCCGACGCCTCGTGGTCGCCTCGGTGCCGTCGGGACACGTCTACGTCCGCCACCTCTCCCCCGAGACCGGGTCCGGCCCGCGCCGGCTGCCCGACCCGCGACCGGCGGGGGTGGCCGCCGCCTCCCAGCAGTGGTGGCCGCCGGTCATGCTCGACCCGCAGTGGGCCGAGCAGCACGACGCCGACGTCTTCCACCTCCACTTCGGCTTCGACGCCCGGAGCGTGGAGGAGCTCGAGGCGCTCGTCGCCACCCTGCGCCGACGGGGGACCCCCCTCGTCTACACCGTCCACGACCTGCGCAACCCCCACCACGCCGACCGCGCCGCCCACGACGCGCAGCTCGACGTGCTCGTCCCGGCCGCCGACGCGCTGATCACCCTGACGGCCGGCGCCGCCGCCGAGATCCGCGCCCGCTGGGGTCGCGAGGCGCTCGTGGTGCCGCACCCGCACATCGTCCCCTTCGACGTCATGCGTCGCACCGCGGCGATGCGCGACGTACGCCGCCGCGGCGCGCGCGAGCGCGACTTCCGCGTGGGCCTGCACGTGAAGAGCCTGCGCGCTGGCATGCACCCGCACCCGCTGCTCCCCGTCCTGGTCGAGGCGGTGCGCGACCTGCCGGGCGCGGTGCTGCAGGTCAACGGCCACCGCGACGTCCTCGAGCCCGACGGCGCCCGCTACGACGACGCGCTGGCGACCGCGCTGCGCGAGCACGCCGCACGCGGCGAGGTCGACCTGCACGTGCACGACTTCCTCGACGACGCCGGCCTCTGGTCCTACCTCTCCTCGCTCGACGCCTCCGTCCTGCCCTACCGCTTCGGCACGCACAGCGGGTGGCTCGAGGCGTGCCGCGACCTCGGGACCGCCGTCATCGCGCCCACCTGCGGCTATTTCGCCGACCAGGGACCGGTCCTGTCCTACCGCCACGACGAGCAGGCCTTCGACGCCGCGAGCCTCGTCGAGGCGGTCCGCGCCGCGTACTCCGGTCACGTCGCCCCGGGCACGACGGTGGAGGAACGGAGGATCCAGCGCGCCCAGGTGGCCGCAGCGCACGGCGAGCTCTACCGGTCGCTCGTGGGCGGGCCGCGGTGAGGGTCTGCCTGATCGCCTCCAACCGCTACCCCATCCGCGAGCCGTTCGCCGGGGGGCTCGAGTCGATGACCCACACGATGGTGCGCGGACTGTCCGAGCGCGGTCACGAGGTGACGCTGTTCGCCGGGGAGGGCTCGCAGGTGCCCGACGGCGTCCGCCTGCTGCCGCTGGCGAGCGTCGAGGTGAGCGCGGCGGCGATGGCCGACCGCTGGGCCCCCGGGCCGGAGTGGATCGTGGACCACCACGCCTACCTCGACCTCATGCTGACGCTCGCGCGCACCGGGGCCGAGGACTACGACGTGGTCCACAACAACAGCCTGCACCACCTCCCGGTCGCCATGGCGTCGGCGCTCGAGGTCCCGGTGCTGACCACGCTGCACACCCCTCCCCTGCCGATGCTGGAGTCCGCGCTGGCCCTGAGCCCGGATCCCTGCCGGTTCGTGGCGGTGAGCGACTGGACCTCGGCGGCGTGGCGACACGTCGTCGACAGCGACGTGGTGCTCAACGGCCTCGACCTGCGGTCGTGGGCGGTCGGCGACGGCGGAGGGCCGGCCGTCTGGTCGGGCCGCCTGGTCCCGGAGAAGGCGCCCCACCTCGCGATCGACGCGTGCCGCGCCGCCGGCGTGCCGCTGGTGCTGGCCGGACCGGCCCAGGACCCCGACTACCTCCGGCGCGAGATCACCCCGCGGCTCGGGGGCGACGTCCGCTACGCCGGGCACCTCACCGCCGCCGCGCTCTCCGCGCTCCTGCGCGAGGCGTCGGTCGCGGTGGTCACGCCGACGTGGGACGAGCCCTACGGCCTGGTCGCGGCCGAGGCGATGGCCAGCGGCACGCCCGTGGCCGCGTTCGCGCGCGGCGGCCTGCCCCAGGTGGTCTCGACCGAGTCGGGGGTGCTGGCGCCGCCCGGCGACGTCGAGGCGCTCGCCGACGCCGTCGTGGCCGCCGCGCGCCTGGACCGGCGCGCGGTCCGCGCGCATGCCGAGGCGACGTGCGGCGAGGACGCGATGGTCGAGGGCTACCTGACGGACCTACGCCGAGATGGCGCGGCACGCGGCGGCAGCGTGAGCGCCGTCGTGGGCTACTACGTCCACCACGTCGGGAGCGGCCACCTGCACCGCGCCACCGTCCTGGCGCGCCGCCTGGCCGGCACCGGGGTCCGCGTCACGGGGCTGTCCTCCCTGCCGCGTCCGCCGGCCTGGGAGGGCGAGTGGGTCGAGCTGCCCCGCGACGACGACGGCGAGCCCACCGAGGTCACCGCCCAGGGTCACCTGCACTGGGCGCCGTTGCGCCACCCCGGCACGCGCGAGCGCGCCGGGCGGCTCTCGGCCTGGATCGTGGCGGCACGCCCCGACCTCGTCGTCGTCGACGTCTCCGTCGAGACGCTGCTGCTCGCCCGGCTGCACGGCGTCCCCACGGTCGCCGTGGTCCTGCCGGGTCGCCGCGACGACCCGGCCCACCTCCTCGGGCTGGGCACGGCGGACGCGCTGGTGGGGTTCTGGCCCGAGCGGGCCGCGGGGATGTCGCCCGGCCTGCCGGACGCGCTGCGCGACCGGTTGGTCCCGCTCGGGGCGCTCTCGCGCCACCCCGTGCGCGATCCCGGTGCGCGCGCCCCGGCCGCCGAGGACCCCCGCAGCGTCGCCGTGCTGCTCGGCAGCGGCGGGCACGACGTGTCCGCGGCCCGTCTCGACGCGGCCCGGGCGGCCACCCCGGACTGGACCTGGACGATCCTCGGCGCCGACCGCGGCACGTGGGTCGAGGACCCCTCGACCGTCCTGGCCGCGAGCGACGTCGTCGTGACCCACGCCGGGCAGAACGCGCTCGCGGAGACCGCGGCCGCCCGTCGGCCCGCGGTCGTCCTGCCGCAGGAGCGGCCCCACGAGGAGCAGGTGACGACCGGGCGCGTGCTGGCCGACGGCTGGCCGGCGCTCGTGCTCGACGCGTGGCCCGACGACGGCTGGGACGCGCTGCTGGCCCGCGCGGCGGCGCTCGACGGCTCGGGGTGGGCGGGCTGGTGCGACGGCCGCGCCGCCGACCGCTTCGCCGACCTCGTGCGTGCGGCGGTCGCGACGTGAGCCCCGCACCCGCGGTGGCGGTCGTCACCATCGCCCACGGTCGCCACGAGCACCTCGCGGCCCAGCACGGCTCCCTCGCCCGCGGCTCGCGCCTGCCCGATCACTACGTCGTGGTCGCGATGGACGACGCCGCGATCGTCCCCACCACCATCGACGGGCTCACCAGCACGGTGGTCCGGGTCGACCGCGCCGACGGGCGGCTGCCCCTGGCTGCGGCGCGCAACCTCGGCGTGCGCACGCGCGATAGCGGCCGGGGCCGAGGTCGTGGTGCTGCTCGACGTCGACTGCCTCGCCGGGGAGCGGCTCGTCGAGGCGTACGCCGCGACCGTGGCCGCCGAGCCCCTGGCCGTCTGGTCGGGCCCGGTCACCTACCTCCCGCCCGCGCCGGCGGAGGGATACCCGCGCGACCCGGGCGACCTCGCCTCCTGGGACGACCCGCACCCCGCCCGCCCCCGGCCTGCGCCCGGGGAGGTGGAGCGCGACCTCGACCCCGACCTGTTCTGGTCCCTGTCCTTCGCGGTCGCCGCTCCCACCTGGACCCGCATCGGGGGGTTCTGCGAGGACTACACGGGCTACGGCGGCGAGGACACCGACCTCGCCCGCACGGTGCTCGCCCGCGGCGTCGCGCTGGCCGTGACGGGCGACGCCCGCGCCTACCACCAGCACCACCCGGTCAGCAGCCCCCCGGTCGAGCACGTCGACGACATCCTTCGCAACGGCCGCCTCTTCCACGCCCGCTGGGGCCGGTGGCCGATGACCGGCTGGCTCGAGGCGATGGCCGGCCTCGGACTCGTGCGGTGCACCGGCGCGGACTGGGTACGGACAGGGGACGCCGCCACGACCGACAGCACCGACCTCCAGGAGGAGAGCGCATGAGCATCACCCAGCGACGGATCGACGCGACGCCCGAGCAGGTGTGGGACGTGCTGTCCGACGGATGGCTCTACCCCCTCTTCGTGGTGGGCGCCTCACGGATGCGCGACGTCGAGGCCCCGTGGCCCGCCGTGGGTGCCCGCCTGCACCACAGCGTCGGCACGTGGCCGCTGCTGATCGACGACACGACCCAGGTGCTGGCGATCGACGAGCACCGGCACCTCCGGCTCGAGGTCCGCGCCTGGCCCGCCGGTCGCGGCCAGGTCGACTTCATCCTGGAGCCGGACGGCGCCGGGACCCTGGTCACGATCGAGGAGGACGCGACGGGCGGTCCTGCGCTGCTGCTGCCCAAGCCGGTGCGCGACGCCCAGCTCCACGTGCGCAACGTCGAGACCCTGCGCCGCCTGGCCTTCGTCGCGGAGGGTCGCACCCGGTGACGTACGACGCCGTCGTGGTCGGCTCCGGCCCCAACGGGCTGGTCGCGGCCAACCTGCTGGGCGACGCCGGCCTGAGGGTCCTCGTGCTGGAGGCCCAGCCGACCCCGGGGGGCGCCGTGCGCAGCGACCGCGAGCTGCACCCGGACTTCGTCCACGACACCTTCAGCGCCTTCTACCCCCTCGCGGTGGCCTCCCGGGCGATGCGCGACCTGCGCCTGGAGGAGCACGGGCTGGTGTGGGAGCACGCGCCCTCCGTGCTCGGCCACCCCTTCGGGGAGGACTCGTGGGCGGTGCTGCACCGCGACCGGCACCTCACCGCGGCGGGTCTCGACGAGCTCCACCCCGGCGACGGCGAGGCGTGGCTCGACCTGTGCGCCACGTGGGACCGCATCGGGCCCTCGCTCACCGACGCGCTCACCACCCCCTTCCCGCCGCTGCGCGCCGGCGCCCGGCTGGTGCCCGCGATCGCGCGGGCCGGCGGTCTCGACACGGTGCGCCGACTGGCGACCCCGGTCGCGTCGCTGGGCCGCGAGCTCTTCGGCGGCCCGGGCGGCGCGCTGCTCCTGGCGGGCAACGCCGGCCATGCCGACTTCCCCCTCGCCTCGCCGGGCTCGGGGGTCTTCGGCCTGCTGATGACCATGATGGGCCAGACCGTCGGCTTCCCGGTCCCGCGCGGCGGCGCCCAGGCGCTGACCGACGCGCTCGTCGCGAGGCTCCGCGCCCGCGGCGGCGAGCTGGAGACGGACGCGGAGGTCACCGCGATCGACGTGCGCGACGGCCGGGTCCTCGGCGTGCGCACCCGGGACGGCGGAGCCCACGCCTGCTCCACCGTGCTCGCCGACGTCGGTGCGGCGCGGCTCCTCGGCGGGCTGGTGCCCGCCTCGGAGCTGCCGGCGGGCGTGGTCCGCGGCATGCGCCACTTCGAGCTCGACCCGGGGACGGTGAAGGTCGACTGGGCGCTGTCCGGACCGGTGCCGTGGCGCAACCGGCCGGAGCGGGTGCCCGGCACGGTCCACGTCGCCGACTCCGTCGAGGAGATGACCCAGACGCTCGCCCAGGTCTCCTCCGGCACCGTGCCCGACCGGCCGTTCCTGCTGACCGGGCAGATGACCACCAGCGACCCGAGCCGATCGCCCGCAGGGACCGAGTCGTTCTGGGCCTACACGCACGTGCCCCAGCCGGGCGCCACGCGCCGCGACGCCGCGGGCGAGGTGACCGGGACCTGGGGGCGCGACGACTGCGAGCGCTTCGCGGACCGGATGCAGGCGCGCATCGAGGCGCTCGCGCCGGGCTTCGGCGAGCTGGTGCTCGCCCGGCGGACCCTGGGCCCGCACGAGCTCGAGGCGCGCAACGCCAACCTCGTCGGGGGCGCGATCAACGGCGGCACCTCCCAGCTGCACCAGGAGCTGGTCTTCCGGCCCGTGCCCGCGATGCGCGGACGCGCGGGCACCGGCGTCCGTGGCCTCTACCTCGCCTCCGCGTCCGCCCACCCCGGGGGCGGCGTCCACGGCGCCGCCGGGGCCAACGCCGCGCGCGCGGCCCTGTGGGACCGCCGCCTCCGCCTCGACCGAGGAGCACGCCGATGACCGAGCACCTGAGCTTCGGCACCCTGACCATCGCCTTCGACGAGCGCGTGCTGCGCCCGCGGGAGTGGACCGCGGCCCAGTCGCTGTGGGGCACCGAGCTGCTGCGCGAGGCCCCGCCCGGTCCGGTGCTCGAGCTCTGCGCCGGCGCGGGACACATCGGCCTGCTGGCCGTCTCCGGGACGGGGCGCCGGTTGGTGTGCGTCGACGCCAGCGACGTGGCGTGCGACTTCGCCCGGGCCAACGCCTCCGCGGCCGGGCTCGCCGACCTCGTCGAGGTGCGTCACGCGCGCCTGCAGGACGCCGTCGGCCCCGACGAGCGGTTCCCCCTCGTGATCGCCGACCCGCCCTGGGTACCGCGCGAGGACACCGGCCGGTTCCCCGAGGACCCGCTGAGCGCCATCGACGGCGGGGACGACGGTCTCGACGTCGCCCGCGCGTGCCTGGACGTGATCGGTGGCCACCTCGCGCCGGGCGGCACCGCCCTGCTGCAGCTCGGGTCCGAGGCGCAGGCCGACGGCCTGCGACCCGCGCTGACCGGCCACGCCCAACCGCTCCAGATGACCGAGGTGCGTCAGTTCGTCCGCGGGGTGGTGGTCAGGATCGACCGGCCCGCGGGATGACCTTGTGGGTGCCGTCGCACCACGGCAGCCGGCTCGACTTGTCGCAGCGGCACACCGCCACCACGGCGCGCTCCACCGGGTGGGCCGTGCCCTGCTCGTCGACCACCGAGCGCGCGTGGCGCAGCAGCATCGGGCCGTCGGGGCACAGCTCGACCTCGGCGTGGTCGAAGTCGCGCTCCTTCACCGCTGGTCCCAGGAGGAGAACAGCGCCGTGGCGAAGCGCGCCTCGGTGTCCAGGCAGGTGAAGGCGCCGAAGAGGATCTCGGCCGCCTGGTCGGGCTCGTCCTCGGCGAGCGTCGCGCAGATCCCGCGCGCGGCGAGCTGCTCGTGCACCGCGTCGGCCTCGACGTGCTCGTCGTAGTAGTGCGCCATCGGACCGCCCATCTCGAGCCGCTCGAGGCCCTGCACCATCCGGCGCGAGGGCAGCGAGCTGGTCATCTCGAAGGCCGCCAGGTGTCCCATCGCGGCGCCGCGCATCCGGCGGTGGAGGCCGAAGAGCGAGCTCGCGTTGTTCATCTCGAGGGTCTCGGTGAGGGCGTCGTCGACGTACGCGCCGTACTCCGGCCGCAGGCCGACCGCCTCGAGCCCGCGGGCGAAGAGGTGGGCGTGGAGCCGGTTGGGGTCGCCGTCGCCGTACTCGTCGAAGAGCAGCTCCACCAGCGCGGCCTTGGCCCGCACCGGGAGGCGCGGGACGACCCACGCGGAGGGGTCGGACTCCTTGAGGTGGTAGACCGACCGCTGCCGCAGCAGCTCGAGCACCTGGTCACGGTCGGCGCGGCGGCGCACGTGGTCGGCGAGCGACGGGCCGTCGTCGGCGGCCACGAGGGCCTCGAGCGCCGCCGGGACGTCGTCGCCCGGCGCGAGGCCGGGGTGGGCGGCGTGCTCCCAGCGGGCCCGCAGCCGCTGCTCGAGGCCGACCTCGAGCTGGTGGCGGACCACCAGCAGGCCAGGGCTCCACTCGGCGTCGTCGACCGCGTCCTCGAAGCCGCGGTAGCCGAGCTCGTGGATCGTCCACAGCGCGATGGCCTCGTCGTCGAGCGAGTCCGACACCACGTGGGCCTCGTCGCGGGTCCCGCCGGACCCCGACAGGCGGGCGACGACCCACTCGCTGAGCGGGCCGCGCGGCTTGGGGAGCCTCACGGCGTGAACACCACCTTCACCATGCCGTCCTGCTTGTCACGGAACGAGCGGTAGGCCTCGGGGGCGTCCTCGAGCGGCAGGTGGTGGGTCGCGAAGGTCTCCACGCCCAGCACGTCCTCGTCCTTCTCGAGCAGGGCGAGGATGTCGTCGCTCCAGCGGTGCACGTTGGCCTGGCCCATCCGCATCTGGATCTGCTTGTCGAAGAGCTGGAACATCGGCAGCGGGTCGGTGGCGCCGCCGTAGACGCCGGAGATGCTGACGGTGCCGCCGCGGCGCACGGCGTCGATCGCGGTCATCAGCGCCGCGAGCCGGTCGGAGCCGGCCCTGAGCATCAGCTTCTCCTGCGCCTTCTTCGGCAGCAGGGCGACGGCCTTCTGCGCGGCCTGGGCGACGGGCGAGCCGTGCGCCTCCATGCCGACCGCGTCGACGACGGCGTCGGCGCCGCGGCCGTTGGTCAGCTCGCGCACCCGCTCGGCGACGTCGTCGACCTCGGAGAAGTCGATCGTCTCGGCCCCGCTGGCGTGGGCGCGGGCCAGTCGCTCGTGGACGGTGTCGACGGTGATGACCTCCAGCCCGCGGTGGCGCGCGATGCGGGTGGCCATGTCGCCGATCGGGCCGGCACCGAGGACCAGGAGCGTGCCGCCCTCCTCCACGTCGGCGTACTCGACGGCCTGCCAGGCCGTCGGGAGCACGTCGGACAGGAAGAGGAACCGGTCGTCGGGCGGACCCTGGGGCACCTTGATCGGGAGCGTGTCGCCGAAGGGCACCCGCAGCAGCTCGGCCTGGCCGCCGGGGACCTGGCCGTAGAGCTTGCTGTAGCCGAAGAGGCTGGCGCCGGTGCCGTAGTCGTGGTTCTGGGTGGTCTCGCACTGGCTGTAGAGGCCGCGCGAGCACGTCCAGCAGGTGCCGCAGCTGACGTTGAACGGCACGACCACGCGGTCGCCCGGCACCAGCGTGGTGACGGCCGAGCCGACGTCGCGCACGACGCCCATCGGCTCGTGGCCCACGATGTCGCCCGGGGTCATGAACGGCGTCAGCGGGTCGTAGAGGTGCAGGTCCGAGCCGCACAGGCCCGTCGAGGTGACCTCGATGACCACGTCGGTGCGCTCCTCGATCACCGGATCGGGTACCTCCACGACCTGCATGTCGTGCCTGCCCTGCCACGTCACAGCCTTCATGGGCGCACAGTGCCCCCCGCGTGGCGCGCTCATGCGTGTCGGGCCCAGGACCCGTCCCTCCGGGTGGTCACGGCGGGCCGGTGGCGGTGGAAGCGTTGGGCCCATGAGCACCTCGACCGACCCCGACCACGAGCGCCCCGAGGGCGTGTCCGACGCGACCGTGGAGGCGCTCGGCAAGCTGTCCGCGGCCCTCGACCACGTGGAGGACGCCCGGGGCCACCTCTATGCGTTCCACCGCCTCATGGGCAGCGCGGAGACCACCCTGGAGGAGGCCACGGAGCTGGTGCGCGAGGCCGGGCACACCGAGCTCGCCGATGCCCTCGACCGCGACGTGCTGGGGCAGAACCCGCTGCCGGGCATGTGGTCGTTCCAGATGGTCGAGGCGTTCGACGACACGTTCTACGCCCGCGCCACCGGGCTGGAGAAGCGGGCACGCGACGAGCTCGTGGGCGGGCGTCGGCACGTCTTCGAGGCCGAGATGAAGCAGCTGCGCCGGACGCACGGCAGGGCCGGGCACGAGGCGACGCCCGAGGAGGCGTACGACGTGCCCGACCCTGCGTGAGCCAGCGCGACGGGAGCGAGCCGTCAGGCCGAGGCAGCCACCCTGCGCACCGGGGCGACCCGGCGGGCCGGGACGACCGGCGAGGCAGCCGACGGCGTGGCCTCGTGCTGCGCGGAGAGCAGGAGCCCGTGCTGGACGGCCCAGAGGACGGCCTGCGAGCGTGAGGTGACCCCGATCTTGGAGTAGGCCCCGCGGATGTAGGACTTCACGGAGTTGATGCTGAGGTTCGTCGCCTCGACGATGTCCTGGTTGGACCGGCCCGAGGCGATCATCCCGAGGACCTCGGTCTCACGCGGGGTGAGCGGCCACTCGTCGGGTGTCCGGCGCCCGGTGCGCGGGGCCACGGCGCCGGTGTCGACGAGGATCCGGCCGTCGGCGATCTGGAGCAGGTCGCGGACCAGGCGGCGGGCCGGGAGCGCCTTGCTGACGAAGCCGGCGGCACCGCGCGCCATCTCGGTGGAGACCGACTCGGGGCTGCAGTCCCAGCCGAAGGCGACCATGCGGGTGGGGAAGCGCTGCGGGATGCCGCGTCCGCCCGGCGTGGGCCGGTGGGCGGAGGGCTCGTAGAGGGTGAGGTCGCACAGCGGCGACGGGGCGTCCATGCGGTGCGGCACCACGGAGATGACCGCCGAGTGCGGTTCCAGCATGGCGCGCATGCCGTTCACGACGAGCTCGCTCTCGTCGAGGATGGCCACCTTGATGTGGCGGAGTGCGGTCGGGGTCTGTCGTTCCATGAGCCGCCAGTACCCCGACGGGTGAGGGGTATGCGCCGAACCCCGGACAAACCATGGACAAACCCGGGACAGACGTCGGCCGGACGTGGGCGAACTCAGAGCAGCAGTGCCCGGGCGACCGTCGCCGCCTGCACCTGGGTGATCCCCGCCTCATCGGCCGCACGCACGATCGAGTCCAGCGCCTCGGGGGTGGTGAGCCCCTCGCGCGCCGCCAGCAGCCCGACCGCGACGTCGACGGTGCGCTGGTCGCGCAGCCGCTCGGGCGCCTCCTCCGCACGACGCAGGGTGTCGAACCCGAGGTCGGCGTTGGTGATCGCGCCGGCCTGCCACGCCCCGAGGGCGGCGACCAGCCCGTCGATCCGGTCCTGGAAGGCATGGGCGGTGGAGGCGTAGAGGTCGATCGTCAGCACGGCGCGTCCCTGCTGCACCACCGGGAGGGACACGGTGCTCGCGATCCCGGCGAACGCGCGCTCGCGCGCCATGTCGGCCCACCCGTGCTCGTCGAGCGCGTAGGCCGGCGCCTCGTCGTCCGCCGACGCGTCGGCGGGGCCGGACCGGCCGGTCGCCGCGGACGAGCGGGTGGCGTCGTCGACGAGGGTGAAGGTGAGGTCCTCGTCGAGCAGCGTCACGCTCAGCGCCACGCACTCGGGGACCGTCCGCACGGCCCAGCCCTCGATCACGCGGAGCAGGCCCTCCACGTCGTCGACCGACAGCGTGACGTACTCATCGAGGGCCTCCTTGCTCTGGGGCAGCAGCTCCATGGCGGTCCTGTCAGTAGACGGTCGCGGTCGTGGCCCTCCGTGATCCGTTCGTCCTGCTCCAGCGTGCTGCGCGGGCCCTGGGGACACCACACCCGCGGGGGCGGGCGCATGGCTGCGCCGCTCCCGGGGTACCGGTGCCGGCGTGAGCACCGCATCGCCCGAGAACCAGGCCCGGCACGAGCGTCCCGTCGTCGTCCTCGACCTCGACGGCACCCTCGTCGACTCCGTCTACCACCACGTCGTGGCATGGCAGTGCGCCTTCCGCGACGTCGGCCGGCCGGTGGCCGCCCCCCGGATCCACGAGGCGATCGGGATGGGCGGCGACCGCCTGGTGGCGCACGTGGCCGGGGCCAGCGCCGAGAACGCGGTCGGCGACGACGTGCGCGACCTGCACGACAAGCACTTCCGCGCCGCACTGCGCAGCATCTACGCCCTCGACGGCGCCTCCGAGCTGCTCGACGAGCTCGCCGAGCGCGGGTTCCGGCTGGCCCTCGCGAGCTCGTCGGAGGCCGACCTGGTCGACGACCTCCTCGACCTGCTCGACTCACGCGGGCGCATCGGCACGGTCCTCACCGCCTCCGACGACCTGCCCAGCAAGCCCGGCCCGGAGATGGTCCGGGAGGCCGTCGCACGCGCCGGCGGCGGCGACGCGCTGGTCATCGGCGACGCGGTCTGGGACGCCCTCTCGGCCGAGGCGGCCGGGGCGCGCAGCCTCGGGCTGCGCAGCGGCGGGTTCGGCGCGGAGCGGCTGCGCAGCGCCGGCGCCTCCTGGGTCTTCGACGACCCCCGCGACCTGCTCGAGCACCTCGACCAGAGCCCGCTGCGCGGTCAGTGAGCGCTCGCCGCGGGACGGATCGGACCGCCGCCCGCGGGGTACGTCACGTGATGAGCACCCCCACCACCGAGCCCGACCCCGCCCCCGAGCCGCACGGCGACCCGCAGACGCGGCGCGACACCGACCCGGTCAACGACCCGGACGACTGATCCTCAGCGCTGGGCGCAGACCAGCTCGGCCTGCATCCTCGCCTCCGCGGGGAGCTCCACGCCCGGCCCGCAGACGAGCTCGAGCGGGTCAGGCGCGGACCTCACCGCGGCCACCGCCCGGTCGAAGGCCCCGACGACGTCCGGGCAGGCGTGCTCCAGGCCGATGCGGGTGACCGCCGAGGTCGCGGTGTCCCCGCTCAGGGCGAGCTGCACGGTCCAGGCGCCGACGTCGGCGCGCTGGCAGTCGACAGCGGCCGCGGCCTGCAGGGCGGTGAAGTCGAACGTGTCGGAGCCCAGCTCGTCCGCGACCGCGGCGCGCCACTCGGCGCTGGCCTCGTCCTCCTGGTGGGCAGCGCTCTCGGCACGGCTCGGCGACGACGCCTCCCCCGGGTCGGAGCACGCCGAGACGGACGGCAGGAGCAGGAGCACAAGGACGGCGAGAGCGCGCATGGGAGGAGGCTAGGAGCGGGCGGCCCAGCCCGTCCGGCGTTTGTTACCGCCCGGTACGTGATGCTCGACTCATCCGCCGCAACCCCGGGTCAGGGGCGGAACAGGATCTTGCCGGAGCGGCCCGCGGACTGCGACGCGGTGACCGCGCCCGTGGGGTCGTCGAGGCCGAACGTGCCGCCCGAGGTGAGGACGAGCGACCCGTCGAGCACGAGGGTGATGAGCTCGCCGAAGAGCCGCGAGCGGTCCTCGTCGGACATCCGGCTGCTGACCTTGGCGCCCCAGAAGCCCTTGACGGTCAGCTGCTTGAAGATCACCGGGCCGCTGCTGATGACGAGCGGCTGGTTGCTCGCCGCGCCGAAGGTCACGAGCAGCCCGTCCTCCCCGAGCAGCTCGGCGAGCCCGCCGGCCACCTCGCCGCCGACCGAGTCGACGGCGGCGCGGGCGCCGCCCGCGCCGATGAGCGCGCGCGCCTGCTCCACCCAGTCGTCGGACTCGGTGGCGATGACGTGGTCGATGCCGAGCTCGGCCAGCTCCGCGACGGCCTCCTGGCGGCGCACGAGGTTCACCAGCCTCAGTCCGCGGGCCTTGGCCAGCACCGCGACGACCTTGCCGACGGCGCCGTTGGCGGCGGTCTGCACGATCCAGTCGCCGGCCTCGACGTCGAGGAACTCCACCAGGCTGATCGCGCTGAACGGCATGGCGATCAGCTGCGCCGCCGCCTCGTCCGACATCGCGTCGGGCACCGGCACGAGGGCGGAGGCGTCGGCCACGAAGTGCTCGGCCCAGGTGCCGGGGGTGCCGGCGACCGACACGCGGCGCCCGACGAGGGCGGCGTCGACGCCCTCGCCGACGGCCTCGACCACGCCCACGGCCTCCGTGCCACCGACGGCGGGCAGCTCGGGGCGTACGCCGTAGCTGCCGGTCACGGTCACCAGGTCGTGGTTGTGGATCGGCGAGAGGAGCATGCGCACCAGCACCTGACCGGCGCCGGCCCGGGGGGCGGGGACGTCCCGCGGGGTCAGGACCTCCTCGGGTGCTCCGAAGGTGTCGTGTCCGACGCTGCGCATGCGGGTGCTCCTCTGTGGTCCGGGGTGGTGGTACGTCCGGCCCAACCGGCGTGCCACGGCACCTGTTCCGCGGACCGGGGAGACCTTCGTCTCCCGGTCAGCGGCCGGCGGCGGGGAGGTCGAGGCGGAACACCGACCCGGGTCCCTCCTCGCGGGGCAGGCAGGCGATCGTGCCCCCGTGCCGCTCCACGATGGTGCGGCAGATCGACAGCCCGATGCCGCTCCCGCGGGCTCCACCTCCCGCCTGCCCGGCACGGTGGAACCGCTCGAAGACGAGGTCACGGTCCTCGTCGGGGACACCGAGGCCGTTGTCGGCGACCGAGAGGACCACGCGGTCCCCGTCGCGGACGGCGGCGACCTCGACGTGCGCCTCGACCCCGGGCCGGGCGTACTTCAGGGCGTTGTCGACGAGGTTGGCCACCAGCTGGCGCACGGCCAGGCGGTCGGCGTGCACGGGCGGCAGGTCGACGCCGACGGCGACGACGCCCTCGCGCGTGCCCAGCATCTCCAGCACCTCGGGCACGATCCCGTCGCGCCCGGTGAGCGCGACGTCCTCCGGCGAGAGGGTGCCGCCCTCGGCGAGGGCGTGGGCCAGGAGGTCGTCGATGAGCCGGCTCATCTGCATCGCGCCGCGGTTGATCCGCTCGACGGCCGTGCGCAGGTGCTCGTCGGCCTCCACCTGGGGCGACTCGTCGAGGAGCGAGAGCCAGGTGTGCATGACGGTGAGCGGGCCGCGCAGGTCGTGGGCGACGGTCGAGGCGAAGTCGACCAGCGGGCGCAGGCCGGCGCGGTGCTCGGTGACCTCCTGCAGCACGAGGAGGCGACCGGTCGGCGCCTCGCGGTCGCCGACGGACGCCGTCGTCACCGCGAGGACCACCTCACCGCCGTCGGCCACCGGCACGACGACGTCGCCGGGTCCGAGCTCGGCACGGCGGCGCGGCGCCAGGGCGCTCTCGTCCGGCTCGAGCGCCGCCACCAGGACGGGCACCGCGGACCCGCCGCGCGCTCCCGGCACCAGTCGCCGCGCCAGCCGGTGGCTGGCGCCGTTGCTGAGCACGACCCCACCGGCGGGGTCGAGGACGACGAGGCCCTCGTCCATGCTCTCGGTCACGCTGCGGAGCAGGTCGGCGCGCGCCGCCGACTCGTGCAGCGAGGTGTTGAGCTGGGCGACGAGCCCGTCGATGCGGTCGCTCAGCGTGCCGACGGCCAGGGCGGTGAGGAAGGTGACGACCAGGAAGACCTGGATGATCATCGCGTCCGCGTAGGACTCCCCCGACTGCCCGTAGGGCCCGACCCCCCGCGCGGTGAGCACCAGCGCGATCGCGCCCATCACGGTCGCGTGCACGGCCGCGTGGAACGTGGGGAAGCGCGAGGCGCACCACACGCTGAAGGGCACGAGGAGGAAGACGAGGGGCAGGGGCTGGACGAACACCGCGAGCGTCGCGACCAGCGAGAGCGTCCACAGCAGCGCCAGCTCGCGCGGAGCGCCGCCGTACGCGCGCGGGGCCGGGCGCTGGGTGACCCACTCCCACCCGAGGTGGCCGACGCTGCCGACGACCATCGCGCCGGCCACCTGCCGGCCCCACCAGAGCAGGTACTGGCCCAGGTCGGGGGTGGTGTCGGTGAAGAGCAGGCCGGCGGTGCCGATGATCGAGCCCACGCCGCACCCGAACGCGACCAGCGCCGCCACCGCGATCAGCGTGCGGGGGTTGCGGACGCTCGCGCGTCCTCCGGCGCCGAGCAGGCTCGGCATGGTGCGGCGCACGACGAGCGCGACGATGAGCGACTGCACCAGGATCGAGGCGGCGCCCGTCGCGGCGAAGGCCGGCGGGGAGCCGGTGAGCACGAGCCCGAGCACGACCTCGACCGCCACGACCGCCAGCACCAGGGGCCAGCGGCGGGTCGTCTCGGCGAGCATCCAGAGGATCACCACGCCCGCGGCCGGCCACAGCAGGCTGACCGAGGCGCCGTCGACGACGGTGGCGCGCGCGAGCAGCACCAGCAGCATGTGGGTGGCGGCGAAGATGACGGTGCGGGTCGGCGGGAGGCCGCGGGCGTCGTCGCGCGGGAGCACGGTGCCCGCCGTCACGGCTGCACTCATCGCCCCACCTCCTCGACGTACGCCGACCCGGACGGGCACGTCGTGGGGGACACGGTAGGACCTCGCCGCCCGTCGCGTCCGGCGAACATGCGTGCGTTCTGCGCCACTTCTTGAGCAGACGCAGAGCCTCTCCAGCCCCGCGGGTGGTCGCCGAGCCCCACAATGACAAGCATGACGCGCATCCTCGTCACCGATGACGACGACGACATCCGCGAGTTCGTGAGCTTCGTGCTGGCCCGTGCCGGGCACGAGGTCAGCACGGCCCGCGACGGGGCCGAGGCCATCGCCTTCCTCACCGCGGAGCACTTCGACCTCCTCGTCGTCGACCAGCACATGCCCCACGCCACCGGGGCCGAGGTCCTGCTCGCCCTGCGGCAGCGCACGCCCCACACCAAGGCGCTGCTGATGTCGGGCGACCACCAGATGGGTGCCGACGAGGAGGTCGCGGCGGTGCAGCCGCACTTCCTGCGCAAGCCCTTCAACCTCACCGCGCTGATGTCGGCCGTCGAGGCGCTCGTCGGCGACGGGACCGCCACGCCGGCTGTCGCGACCGTGTGAGCCAGCCGGTGGGCGCGGGTCAGTCCTGGTGGACGTCGACCCGCAGCAGCCGGCTGGCGAGGTCGACGCACGGGCCCAGCGCGAGGATCACCGCGAAGGTGCCGACGCCGACCGTCGCGCCGAGCAGCCACCCGACGAGCGCGCCGCCTCCCTGCACGGCGCTGTAGCTCCACCGGAAGGGGAGCGGCGGGTCCCAGGCCAGCGCCGCGCCCTCGGCCGGTCCGGCGCCGGTGTGGCTGCCGAGGTAGGTCGCGATGCCGGCCGCGAGGACCGGGAACGCCGCCACCAGCAGGACGATCCGCAGCCCGAGAGCACCGGGGGTCTCGAGCACGCGCAGGAGGAGGTCGACGGTGACCCCGACGAGGACGACCTGCACGACGGTGCCGATCCCGGGGTAGACCTTCCGTGCGGCGGCGAGCGCGAGGAACGCGAGGCTCACCAGCGTGTTGCACAGCAGGAAGCTGGTGCCGGTGCTGAGGGCGATGCCGTTGACCAGCGTCGAGAAGCCGTCGGAGCCGAGGTCGGCGGTCAGCAGCATCGCGACGCCGACGCCGAGCACCACGCAGCCGACGACCAGCTGGACGTAGCGGCGCGGGGAGGCGCCCACGCTCAGGCGAGCTCGGGCGGGAAGCCGCCGGTCGACACCGTGCTCCATCGGGTGGGGGTGATCCGCAGCAGCGACTTGCCCTGCGTCACCATCGCCGAGCGGTACTCCTCCCAGTCCGAGTGCTCCCCCGCGATGGAGCGGAAGTACTCCACGAAGGCGTCCAGCGCCTCGTCGCCGTCGACCGCGTCGAGCACCTCGCAGGTCCCGTCGACCTGCACCCACGCGTCGTCCCAGTCCTCGGAGAGGACCAGCACCGAGACCTCGGGCCGGCTGCGCGCGTTGCGCGTCTTGGCGCGCTGCGGATAGGTCGCGACGACGATGCGTCCGCTGTCGTCGACCCCGCCGCTGACCGGGGAGGCCTGCGGCGAGCCGTCCCTGCGCCGCGTCATCAGCACCATGTGGTGTCGCGGGCGCACGAAGTCGAGGAGCTCGGCGAGCTGGACGTCGGTGTTGGTGGCGATAGCGGGGGGCCATGGGTGCGAGGCTACTGTCGAGAACATGACCACCGTGAGCCGCACGTTCGACGTCCGTCCCGATCCCGCCGTCGTCATCGACTACCTCAAGGACTTCAGCAACGCCGAGGAGTGGGACCCGGGCACCGAGTCGTGCACGCGCACCGACGCCGGCCCGGTCACCGTCGGGTCCACCTGGCACAACACCTCCAAGATCGCCGGCGTCAGCACCGAGCTCACCTACACCCTCGAGCAGCTGAGCCAGGACACCATCGTGCTGGTCGGTCGCAACGACACCGCGACGTCCACCGACACGATCACCGTCGTGCCCAACCCCGACGGCACGGGCAGCCGCGTCACCTACGAGGCGCACATCGAGATGAAGGGGGCGGCCAAGCTGGCCGACCCGATCATGAAGGTCGTCTTCGAGAAGATCGGCAACGACACCGAGGACGACATGACCACCGTCCTCGACCGCCTCGCGCGCTGACGCCTCAGCCGCGTCGCACCACCACGACGTCCGCCCCGCGGCGTACGGCCCTCGCCACCCGCAGGCGCAGCACCCTGGCGTAGCCGCGCACCAGCTGGGTGTAGCCGGGCGTCGGCCCGTGGTATCCGAGGAACCCCGTGGGCCCCTCGACCATCTCGCCGGTCGTGACGTCGTAGCGGGACTGGTGCCACGGGCACACCAGGCAGCCGTCGGCGTCGATGCTCCCCTCGGAGAGGTCGGCGAGCTGGTGCCGGCAGCGGCGCGAGACCGCGAAGAGCTCGCCGTCCCGGTTGCCCACCGCCCAGGATCCCGCCCGGCGCACCGTCCCGGGGGTCAGTCGGGCGGCCGGGACGCGTGGCGCGTCGTCCGTCTGGCCGACCGACCCGTCGTGGCGACCGATCACCACCTCGTCACCCGCGCGGATCCGGCGCGCGATCTCCTCGACGGTGGCCTCCGACCGTGCGCGGACCCCGCGGCCCGCCAGGTGCTCGCGCAGGGTCTGCGCCACGTCCGTGCCCGGCGAGCGGGCGTGGGTGATCGCGGTCGCGTCGACCGCCTCCTGGACCACGTCGAGGACGGGTGCGCCCAGCTGCTCGTCGTGGATCGTCTCGAACTCCATCCGCCCCCGTACCCGCTCGTCGGCGTTCGATGCCGCGACCTGGTGCGGGGGATCAGCGGACCCCGAGGCGCTCCACGAAGTCGTTGGTGAAGCAGCGCCCGGGGTCGAGCCGGTCGGCGAGCGCGCGGAAGTCGCCCAGCCCGGGGTAGGCCGCGGCGAACCGGTCGCGGTCCCACCGGGTGAACACCTTGGCCCAGTGGGGACGCGGGTCGAAGGGCGCGAGGGCGTCCTCGAGCGCGCCCAGCGCAGGTCGTACGACGTCGAGGTCGCTGACCCACGTCACGTGCACGGCGACCGAGGTGCGGTCGCGGAACGGGCTCAGCCACATCGTGTCCGCCGCTATCGCGCGGATCTCCATCACCTGGAGCGCGCCCGCCAGCCGGGGCGACAGCGCCTCGATGACCGGCCACGCCCGCGGCAGGTCCTCGAGGGCGAGGAAGAACTCGCTCTGGAGCTCGTCGCCCACGCTGGGCACGTGGTCGGCGCGGAAGTGCGGCAGCCGCTCGTGCCATGGGCCGGGCACGCCGAGCTGCGGGGTCGCGGCGTCGGCCGCCAGCCGCGGGATCGGGTGCACCGCGACCTCGGCCGGCCGGCCACCCCAGTCGCCCTCGGCCGGGGCGTCGACGCGCGCCTTGCGCCACACCGAGTCGAGGCGACCCGGCGTGCCGAAGGTGGTGAACAGGCTGACGCTGTGGGCCGAGGACATCAGCGCGACGCCGTCCTCGACGACGGCGGTGGTGGGGACGTCGAGGAGCACGTCCTGCGCGACGTCGTAGGTCGGCTCGAGCCGCAGCCACAGGCGGGTCGCGACGCCGAGGCTGCCGAGCGAGAGCACGGCGCCGGGGAAGTCGGCCTCGCCCTCGCGCACGCGCAGCAGGCTGCCGTCGGCGGTGACGAGCTCGATGCCGGTGACCGACGTGGCCAGGCAGCCGTTGCCCACGCCGGAGCCGTGGGTCCCGGTCGCGGTCGCGCCGCCGAGGGAGATGTGCGGGAGCGAGCCGGTGTTGGGCAGCGCCCAGCCGGCCTCGTGCAGCAGCGGCGCCACCTCGGCGTACGTCATGCCGGCCGCGACGACCGCCTCCCCCGCCGCCGCGTCGACCACGACCTCGCGCGGCAGCCCGCGCGTGGAGACCAGGGTCCGGTCGGTGTCGACGAGGGTGTTGAAGGAGTGGCCCGAGCCGGACGCGCGGACCCGCTCGGCGCCGGCGACGACCTCCTGCAGCTCCTCGACGGAGCCCGGGTGGCGGACGTCGAGGGTGGCGTAGGCGATGTTGCCGGCCCAGTTGACCCGGCGCGCGCCGAAGCGCCACTCCACGCGAGAGCGGTAGGTCTCCCCCGGTCGCAGGACCGCCGAGGGCCACTCGGGCCGGTTCGGGGAGTCGGGGAAGAGCTGGGGCTCGAGCGCGACGCCGTCGCCCTGGCGGTAGCGCCCGCCGCTGGTCCCGAGGCGGGTGCCGTCGAGGAAGTTGCCGGTGTAGACCTGCAGCCCGGGCTGGTCGGTCCACAGCTCGACGCGGGTGGCGGTGCGTGCGGAGGACAGCGCCGCCGCGCGACGCAGGCCGCTGCCGCGCACGACGTAGTTGTGGTCGATGCCGCGGGCGTCGAGCACCTGGGGGTGGTCGGCGCGGACCGCGTCGCCGATGCGGGTCGGGCTGCGCAGGTCGAACGGCGTGCCCACGACGGGGGTGTGCCCGCCCAGCGGGATGCCCGTCGCGTCGACGGGGGTGACCTCGTCGGCCTCGACGACCAGCTCGTGGTCGTCGACGGTGCCCGCGCCCTCGCCGTCGAGGTTGAGGTAGGCGTGGTTGGTGAGGTTCACGACGGTGGCGGCGTCGGTCGTGGCCGTCATCTCCACCGAGACGGTGTCGCCGTCGACCCGGTAGGTCGCCGTGGCCGTGACCGTCCCCGGGAACCCCTGGTCGCCGTCGGGGCTGACCAGCGAGAGCACCACCTCGTCGGCGGAGTGGGACACCACGTCCCACACGCGCCGGTCGAAGCCGTCCGGCCCGCCGTGCAGGCTGTGGCCGCGGTCGTGGGTGCCCACCTCGACCTCGCGGCCGTCGAGGACGAAGCGGCCGCCGGCGATGCGGTTGGCGTAGCGGCCGATCGTGCTGCCGAGGTAGTCGCCGCTGGCCAGCCGCTCCTCCACGTCGGGGTGGCCGAGCACGACGTTGCGGCGCTGGCCGTCGCCGCAGGCCACCACGACGCGGTGGAGGGTCGCGCCGAGGGTCAGCACCTCGACGACCGGGCCGGGCGCGGCGCCGAGGGTCAGGAAACGCTCTGTGGTCACCGGGACATCCTCGTCGATCGTGCCCGAGGGCGTGGGTCCGGCCTGCCGGGAGCCGGAGGCGGAACGCTCCCGGCAGGCCGAGTCTGTCACCGCAGGCGGGCGCGTGCGGAGTCGGTCGAGCGCTCGAGCGTCGCGCTGCGGGGCGTGACGACGCGGACGACGTAGGTCCCCGGCCGCCCCGGGACCCGCCAGCGAGCACGGCCGGCGTCGGAGAGGTCCAGCCAGCGCGAGCGCACCACCTCGCCGCGGCGCAGCAGCGCCGCCCGGACCCGGTCGGGCACCTGGTCCTGCGGGTCGGTGACGACGTGGACCCGGGCGGTGACCCTGCCGCCCCCGCGGACCACGCGGACACTGGTCCTCGAGCCGGCCCGCACCACGCGCAGCGTGGTCGCCGTGGCGGACGCGGCGTGGCCCGCGCTGCCGTCGTAGCGCACCTGCAGGTCGTGCGTGCCGACCCCGAGCGCGGTGGTGTCGATCGTCAGGCGCACCCGTCCGGCGGCCAGCTGCCCGGAGGCGACCAGCCGGTCACCGCTGACCACCCGGACGGTCCCCGACGGGGTGCCCGTGGTGCCGGCGACCCGCACGACCAGGGGTGTCGACGCGCCGTAGGGGGCGGTCGGCGCCGACGGACCCGGCGACGGAGGTGGCGGCGAGGTCGCCCCCGACGGCGGGCAGCGCCAGCGTGCTGGTCGGCTCGACGTTGCCCGCGCGGTCCACCGCGCGGTAGTCGACCGACCTGGCGGTCCCGGCCGCGAACGGACCGGTGTAGGTCGTCCACGCACCGCCGCCGACGCGGTAGTCGGTGCGACGCAGCCCGGAGGTGGCGTCGGCCGAGCGGATGGTCACCGTACGGTCGGCGTCGAACGTCGCCCGGCTGACCGGGTCGCTCGCGTCGATCCGCACCGGGAGCGAGGCGACGGCCGAGGCGTTGCCGGTCGTGTCGAGCGCGCGGGCCCGGACGGTGTGCGAGCCGTCGCCGGCGACGAGGGCCGAGGCCGCCGCCCCGTCGGTCCGCACCCACGGTGCGTCGTCGACGGAGACGGACACCGACGCGATGCCGGAGGCGTCGGTCGCGGTGGCGGTGGCGGGCACCGGGTCGGTGACCCACCAGCCGTCGTCGCCGTCTGCCGTCCCGGCGACCAGGCCGACCACGGGGTCGGCGGCGTCGGTCACCGTCACCGTGGCGACCGGGTGGTCGGCCGAGCCGCGGACGACGGTGCCGGCTGACGGTGAACGTGCCGGGGGCGGCGTACGACGCGGGGGCGACGTCGTCCCAGCGCACCTCGACCTGCCCGGTCGACCCGTCGCCCAGCTCGGCCGCGACCGTGGCGGGCAGGGCCGGCGCCGTGCCCTCCCGCGTGGTGACGGCGGCGTCGGCCACGGACTCGATGAGCAGGTCGGGCTGGTGCGCCGCGCGCAGGGTGTCGAGCTCGGCCTGCGTCACCGGGATCACCGTGCCGTGGCGCGGGCTGCTGGGCAGGTCCGCGGTCGGCACCGACTGCCAGTCGCCGCCGGCGATGTCGTCGGTGCGGAAGGCGAGGTAGCCGCGACCGCCGTGGTAGCTCGGCTGGTCGATGAACATGTACCAGCGGTCGGCGACCTCGTTGTCGCGGAAGACGGTCGGCCCCTCGCCCTGGGTGTAGGTGCCGCCCCACGGGTTGGGCTGACCGACCCCGACCTGGTCCTTGACGAGCTGCCAGCCGGGGCTCGACGACGTCGTCGGCAGCGAGCCGGACACGGTGGCGCGCAGGTCGGTCGAGCGCTCCTGGCGCGGCGTCATGACGGCCTCGTCCTTGAGGAACCGGTAGTAGGTGTCGCCGTCCCGCACGACCGTGGCGTCGATCGTGCCGCGACCGGTGCCGCGCCTGACGTCGACCCAGACCTGCGGCTCGCTGAACGTCACGAAGTCGCGCGTCGTGGCGTACATCATCCGCTGGTAGGACGTGGTGATGTCGCGCCCGGCCACGTCGGACGTCGGGTAGAGCGCCGAGGCCCAGTAGACGACGTACTCCCCCGCCTCCTCGTCGTAGAACGCCTCGGGCGCCCACGTGTTGCCGGCGAGGTCGGAGGACACCTTGACGTGGCGCTGGTCGGACCAGTGGACGAGGTCGGTGGACTCCCAGACCTCGAGGTACTTGCTGCCGCTCTCCTGCGCCTCGCCGAAGTCCACGGCCGGGTAGGCCTTGAGGTCGGTGGCGAGGAGGAAGAAGCGGTCGCCCTCCGCGGAGCGGATGACGAAGGGGTCGCGCAGGCCCCGGGTGCCGTACTGGGACGACAGGACGGGACGCCCGTCGTTGAGCACGTCGTAGTCGAGCGGGTCGTTGCCACGGCTGGCGCCGAGGTAGATCTTCTCGCCCTCGTCGGTGCTCTCGCCGGCGAAGTAGGCGAAGGCGTAGGCCTCGTAGTCCGCGGCTGCGGGCAGCGGCTGGACGCTCACCGGGATCGACCGTGTCGCCGTGGCGCCGTCGAGGGTGCCGGTCACGGTGAGCACCACGTCGACGGGCGCGCTGCGGTGGGCCGGGCGGGTGACCTCGCCGGTGTCGCTGACGACGGCGGGGTCGCTGCTCGACCAGTCGAGCGTCGTGCCCTCGGCCCCGGCCGCCGGCAGGGTCAGGTTGCCGCGCACGTCGTCGGGGTGCACGAGCTCGATCGCGTCGACGTCGGACTGCGCCGAGCCGGCCGCGACCGTGCCGATGGCCGAGGCCGTCGGTGTCACGCCGGCCACGAACCCGCCCATCGCTGCGGCGGTCACCAGCGTGCCCACCGTCCATGCCCGAGCGGCCCTGCGCCACCGCTGCCTGGTCGTCATGCCGTTCTCCTTCGTGCTCGCGCGGCTCATCGGCCGGCCCTGGTGACGGAAAGGGAGGTGCGGTCCGAGGAGCGCGCGACGTCCGGCGAGCCGGTGTACGTCGCGGTGATGCGGTGCCTGCCCGGGGCGAGGCCGCGCAGGACGAGCCGCGCCTTCCCGTCGCGCAGGGTGACGGTGCGGACCTTGGCCTTCTTGCCCGACCCGACCGTGATCCGGACGGTGCCGGTGGCCTCGACGGCCGACCTGACGCGCACGGTGACGACGGCCGTCCTCGCCGACGGCGAGCGGTGCCGGACCGTGGCCCGGGTGGCCGAGGACGCCTTGGCGACCACGACCGTGACGGTGTCCTGCGAGGCGGCGCGAGCCGCGTCGCCGGAGTAGCGGACGGTCAGCGCGTGGCTGCCGACACCGAGGTCGGTGGCGGCGACCTGCAGGGTGGTCCTGCCGCCGGCGAGGGTGCCGGTCGCCAGCGCACCGCCCGGGCCGGACAGCGTGACCGTCCCGGCGGGCGTGCCGCCCTGGCTGCTGACGGACACGTCCACGGACACGGTGTCACCCAGGGCGACCGGCTCGTCGGAGGTGACGGCGGCGGTGGCGCTGGCCGCGAGCTGCTGCCCCGCTGCGGGGACGGCCAGGGTGCCGGGCTGCTCGGCGCGACCGAGGCGGTCGACCGCGCGGTAGCCGACCGTGGCGGCGGCGTCGCCGACCTGCACCGGAGTGGCGTACGTCGTCCACGGTCCGTCGCCGACGTGATACTCGACCCGCTCGACCCCGGAGCCGGCGTCCGCCGCGGTCAGCGTGACCGTGCGGGTCGCCGGGTCGAGGCTCGCCCGGGTGACCGGGGCAGTGGCGTCGATGCCGACGGTCAGCGGGCGGACCTCGCCGACGTTGCCCGCGGCGTCGATCGCGCGGACCGCGACCGTGTGGAGGCCGTCGCCGCGGACCGCGACGTCCGTGGTCTCACCGGCGGTGCGCGTCCAGGGGCCGTCGTCGACGGACACCTCGAGCGCAGCGACCCTGCGGTCGTCGGACGCGGTGACCCGCACGGTGGCGGGATCGGCGTACCAGCCGCCGACGCCCTGCCCGGTGACCCTCAGCTCGTCGACCACCGGGGCGACGGCGTCCTGGGTGTGCATCCGCAGGAAGGTCACCGACGAGGCCGGGAACTCGTGGACGAACGAGTCGGAGATCCCCTCGACCTGACACACGCGCGGCTTGATCGTGTCGGGTGCGGCCTTCGTGTTGGTGGCTCCCGGCGCACCGCTCAGCGTGGTGACCGTGGCGGTCCCCTCGACGCCGGCGTCGGAGACCTCGACCCGGGTGCGGGCGGGGCTCGTCGAGGTGTTGACCACCTTGGCGACGAGGTCGCCGGTCCTCGTGTCGCGGGTCACGACCTGGTAGAGCGTGGCCGGCGGGGCGGGCTGGTCGTACTGCATCTGCAGGACGTCGTCGAGGTAGAGCTCGATGTGCGTGCCGTCGACGACGACCTTGACCCGGTAGGTCTGGCCGGTGACCAGGCTCGTGTTCTCGAGGGCCTTCACCTCCGAGGCGCTGCCGCCGGTGGCGCGCTGCAGGACGGAGCGGGTGTTGCCCCAGCCGCCGATGTTCCACCAGTAGAAGTTGTTGGCCCCGGTCGCACCGAAGCCGACCAGGAAGCCCTCCGAGCCGGCGGTCTTGGTGGCGTCGAGCTCGAGGGTGTAGTTGCTCCAGTCCTTGCCGTAGGCGCCCACCGGGATCGAGCGGGCGTCGGTGACCGAGGTGCTCGTCTGGACGTAGCGGCCGCCGGCGACCGCCCAGGTGCCGGACTGCGGGGCCCACTGCGAGGCGTCGGCGAACTGGTCGGAGAAGAGCGTCTCGCCGGTGTCGTTGGCCGTCACGGTGAGGTCGTCGTAGGCCGCCGCGGTGGCCCAGGTCGACAGGAACACGCCGCCGGTGATGTCGTCCGCGGCGGTCGCCGGGGCGTCGTACGTGCTGGGCACGACCTCGTCGCCCACGTTGTTGCCGAAGAGCTTCTGGACCTCCCAGTTGGGCGTCTCCCACGACTCGTCGTTGTCGAACCAGATGGCGTCGGGGTTCCACTGGACGTGCGACTCGTTGGCGAGCAGCGGCGCGTAGGACGCGAGCCGCACGACGTCGGCGTTGCGCTGCAGGGCGGTCATGTACGACGCCTCGGACAGCGCGTTGTACATCGTGTTGCCGCGCGAGGCGTACTCACCGAGGAAGACCTTCGGGCCCTCGCGGTCGTAGGTGTCGTAGCGGGCGTTGTTCTCCAGGAACCACTGCGGGTCGCGGTAGTAGTGCTCGTCGACCAGGTCGACGTCCTGCGCCCGGTTGAAGTCCCAGAGGGTGTCGAAGCGGGCGCCGGAGGAGTCCGGGCCGGAGTTCGAGATGATCTCGATGTCGGGGTAGCGGGCCTTGATGGCGTCGCGGAACTCGGGGAAGTTCTGCTCGAACGTCGTGGTGTTCTCCTCGTTGCCGAGGCCGACCATGTCGAGGCCGAAGGGCTCGGGGTGGCCGAGCGCGGCGCGCCTGGCGCCCCACTCGGTGTCGGTGCCGCCGTTGGCGAACTCGATGAGGTCCACGGTGTCGTCGACCCAGCGGTCGATCTGCTCGGGGTCGTGCATCTCCGGGATGCCCGCGCCGCCGCAGCCGTTGGCGCCGACCGAGACGACCGGGAGCGGCTCGGCGCCGAGGTCCTCGGCGAGCTCGAAGTACTCCAGGTAGCCGATGCCGTAGGACTGGTTGTAGCCCCAGAAGTTCCAGTTGGCCGGACGCTCCTCGACGGGACCGATGGTCTCCTTCCACTGGTAGGTGCGACGCCGGTCGGTGTAGCCGCTCTCCTCGTAGGTGCGGAAGGTGCCGACGTTGGTGACGCAGCCGCCGGGGAAGCGCAGGAAGCCGGGGTTCATCGCCGCGATCTTCTCGCCGAGGTCCTTGCGCAGGACGGACTTCCCGTTGACCGGGCCGACCCACCGGTCGGCCGGCATCAGCGAGACCATGTCGAGGCCGACGACCGACGGCGCACCGGCGAGCACGACGAGCCGCGCGGCGTCGGTGGTGCTGCCGGGGGCCAGCGTGAAGGGGTACTTCCTCCAGGTGTCGGTGCCGTCGAGGGCGACGGTCGCGGAGGCCAGGCCAGCGTCGCCGGCGGCGTTCTCGAGCCGCACAGTGAGCTGCTGGGCGGTGGCGCTGCGGGCCCAGAGGTAGCCGTCGTACGTCGCTCCGGCCTTCACCGCGAACCCGTTGTTGTACCCGCTGTTGCGCACGCCGTCACCGGCTGCGGCAGCGGCGAGGCGCAGGTGGTTGCGGTTCATCGCGTTGAGGCGGGTGTCGTCGTCCACCACGGTGCCGGTGGTGCCGGTCCCGCTGCGGTCGAGCACCTGCCAGGCGGTCAGGCCGGTGAACGAGCCATTGTCGGAGGAGTTGAACTCGAAGGACCGGTTGCGGACCAGCTCGGCGTAGAGCCCGCCGTCCGCGGCGTAGTTGATGTCCTCGTAGAAGATGCCGAACATGTCGTCGCTGATCTCGGCGCCGGTCCCGTCGCCGTCGATGCTCAGCGTCGAGGTGCCCTCGTCGACCTCGGAGAGGGTGAGGCGGACCGCGTCGGCCTCGGCGCCGCTGACCAGCGCACCGCCGTCGCCCACCACGACGTACGCCGCGGGGTCGGCCGCCGCGCGCAGCACGACCTTCGCGCCGCCGGCGTCGGTCAGGCGCATCGGCGTGGGCTCCTCGCCCACGGCACCGACCCGGAGGGCCCCGTCGCGCAGGACGAGCGGGCCTGCGTCGGCCGCCAGGGTGACCGCGCCGTCGGCGCCGCTCACGGGGGTCGCGCGCAGGCGCAGGCTGGCCGTCGGCTGGTCGGCGCTCAGGCGCAGCGTGCCGCCGTCGGAGACGAGGTAGGGGAGGTCGCCGTCGGCCTGCAGCACGAACGGGCCCTCGGGCGTGACGGCCGCGCCGGGTGCGTGCTCGATCGTGAAGGAGTCGAAGGCGGCGTCGAGGACGGTGCCGTCCTGGGCGGCGAGGGCGTAGAGGCCGACCTGGGTGGTGTCGAAGGCGACCGGCGTGGTGGCCGCGGTGACCCACGCGCTGCCGTCCCAGAAGCTCGAGGTGAGGGTGTCGCCGATGCGCTGCAGCCGCAGCCGCTCGGCCGCGGAGGCCGGGCGGTCGGCGAACGCGACGGCCGAGAAGGACGCGTTGGTCTCGCGGTCGGTCTCGATCGCGACGGCCGAGGGAGAGAGAGCGCCGACGAACGTGAGCCCGGAGCGGACGTAGTTGTCCATGTCCTGCCAGGCGATCAGGCCGGCGCCCTGGTAGACCTCGGCCACGGACGCGGACAGGTCCGCGGTCGCGGTGAAGTCGCCGGCCGGGACGTCGAGCACCACGACGTTCTTGGCGGTGTTGATGTCCTGGTAGGTGTCGCCCGGCTGGCCCGCGAGGCGCAACGCACCGCCGCTCACCGCGAGGTGGGCCGGGTCCGGGTTGACCACGCTCCAGCGCCCGTCGAGCGACGAGCCGTCGAAGTCGTCGGTCCAGGAGACGTCGTCGACGGCGCTCGGCGCGGAGGCCGTCGTCGTCGCGGAGGTCGTGCTGGCGGTCGTGAGAGTCAGGCCTGCGGCCAGCAGGGCGGTCGCTGCGGAGGTGGCGACCAGGCGCCGGGGGAACGACATGCGGGATCCTCGAGGTCCAGGGGCCGTCACTCGGTTGTGACGAGCACCACAGAGCGAGTGTTAGCGCTCACAATGCCCGCGTCAAGGCCCTCTCGACCGATTTCTCGGCGTGGTTGACACGGTCGCGGGTGCGGGGTCAGACTGGGGTGTTAGCGCTCACATCCAGCGTGGAGCGGCGCGATGCGTGCGCCTGTGGCGGACCTCAGGGCTGGTCGGAGCCGCGAAGCTCCTGGGCGAGCATCACCAGGATGCCGCTGGGACCGCGCAGGTACGTCAGCTTGTAGATGTCGCCGTACGTCGCGACGCCTCGCAGCGGGTGGCACCCGTGGCGCGCGGCGATCTCGAGCGACGCGTCGATGTCGTCCACCTTGAAGGCGACGCGGTGCATCCCGATCTCGTGGGGTTGCGTGGGCGCGGTCTCGATGGCGTCGGGATGGATGTACTCGAACAGCTCGAGGCACCCCCTGCCGTCCGGCGTCTGCAGCACGGCGACCTTGGCGTGGTTCCCGTCGAGACCGACGGCAGTGTCGGCCCACTCACCGCTCACCGTGTCGCGACCCAGGACGCTCAGGCCCAGGTCGGTGAAGAAGGCGATCGTCTCCTCGAGGTCGCGAACCGCGATCCCGACGTTCTCGAACTGGATCGGCACGGTGTCTCCTTGCGTCATGCCGCCGAAGCGACCGGGGACCGGGCGGGCGGACGGACTCGCGCCACGACGGGGTGACCGGGTGACGTCGACAGGGACCGCCGCAGGCCGTCAGACTAGGGGTCCCCGCTACATCGTGGACGCGCGACGACCCCAGTGCCCCCACTCGGGACGCCGCGCAAGGCCCGGCCGACCAGGACCCCACCCATGGGTCGGCCGGGTCGCCATGCTGCCCGGCTCGGCTCGGCTCGGGTCGGCTCGGGTCGGCTCGGGTCTGCTCGGTTCGGGTCGAGGGCGGGTGCAATCGAGGGCGGGAGAGGTCGGCGGAGGTGGACCCGTCGGGTCGCCCCGGCGCGGCGACATACCGGTCGTCCACAGGCTCAGCAGACTCTTGAGATGTCGAACATGTGTTCGATATCATGGGGCATGCTCTCCTCCTCCACCCTCGCCGAGCCGCCTCCTGCGGCCGATGGTGCGAGCGCGGACCCGCTGCTGACACAGGCCTCGGCCGCGCTCCGGGCTCGCCGTCTGGCCGAGGTCGAGGAGATGCGGCTCGCGGTCGAGTGGGCGGTGGCCCACGGCCACCCGCGCGAGCGGGATCCCGACGACCGCTCTCGCCGCGACCCGCTGGTCACCCCCGGCGGTGACGGCACACCTGCGGTGCGGGAGTACGCCATCGCCGAGCTCGCCATGGCCCGGTCAACCCACCCCGCCACCACCCGCGCACTCATCGCCGACGCCCTCGACCTCGTCCACCGCCTCCCGCTGACCTGGAAGGTCGTCCAGGCCGGAGACTGCGAACCCTGGGTCGCGCGCAAGGCAGCCGTCATCTCCCGCGCCCTGCTGTCCGAGGACGTCGCGGTGGTCGACGCAGCCGTCGCCCGCGCGATCGCCGGCCACGCACCCTCCACCATCCTGGAGATCGCGAGGGCGAAAGTCATCGAGGCCGACCCCGAGACCCACCGCGCCGAACACGACCGCATCCGCCACGAACGCTACGTCCGACTCTCCCGCTCCGACGAGCACGGCTACCGCCACCTCATCGCCCGCATCACCCTCGGCGACGCCGCCGCCCTCGACGCCATGACCGACCGCATCGCCGACATCCTCGCCCTGAGATGGGCACCGACCACAACCACGACGAGCTCCGCTCCCTCGCCCTCGGCTGGCTCGCCCGACCCGTCGACCTCCTCCAGCTCCTCCTCGAGCACACCGAACAGGCCGACGAGCAGCCCGAACCCTCGAGCGAGTCCGAGCAGCCCGATGTGGCCCGTCCAGCGTGGGCGCCCGACCACCTCGACCACCTCCTCGGCCGCCTGGCCGGCATGTCGACGCGCCAGCTCGCGTCCCTGCGCCCCCGCGCCCGGCTCTTCGTCCACCTCACCGACGACACCCTCCGCGCGCTCCTCACCGGCACCGGCGGCGTCACGGGTACAGGTGTCGCGCGGGTCGAAGGCATCGGCCCGATCGACGTCGACCAGCTCCGCGAGGTCCTCGGCCACGCCGACATCGTCGTGACCCCCGTCCTCGACCTGCGCCAACGCCGCCGCGTCGACGCCTACGAACACCCCGAAACGCTGAAGGACCACGTCTGGAACCAGACCGGCGGCGACTGCTACCCGTATCAGCCCCAGATCAGCCACCAGAGACGGCGTCGACTACGACCACGCCACCCCCTACGACGACACCGGACCACCCGGCCAGACCGGCACCCACAACTCCGGACCCCTCCGACGCAGCCACCACCGCACCAAGACCCACAGCGGCATCACCACCCACGTCGTCGGCCCCGGACGCTACCTCTGGCAAACACCCCACCACCAGACCCTCCTCGTCGACCACCACGGCACCACCCACCTCACCCCCGACCACGGCACCGCCATGACCGAAGCCATCGACGACGGAGTCGAGCTCTACTTCACCTGATCGTCGTGCTGGTGCGGCCGTGCAACGCCGTCGATCCGCGGCGGCGGATAGTTATCCCGTGCGCAGCGGATCACATAGTATACGGCAGCACCTGCTCGGCTTGGCCGCAATCGACGAGGCTGCGCGTGGGAGGTGCCTCGGGCGTCATGGGCCACGGAGCAGACTCCGCTGGCTGGCGTGGATCCATCGGCTACACGTGGTGGACGAGGGCAACGTCGCCGTCATCCGTCTTGCGACTGATGTCGTCCTGAGTTCAGCGGGCGCTGAGCGATCACCGTGAGCCCACGCCGTGGTGAAGGAGCGCGTGCACCGGTACGTCAGTTCGCGGGCGACTGAGCTCCGGATGTCGGTGAGAGTGGTCTCAGCGAGTTCCGGTTGCGGACGTAGGTCGACGAAGGGGTCGACGAACTCATGATCCCGTGCCCACGTCACGCCATGACGATAGAGGCGAGCACTAGGGTCGGATCGTGTGACGTCATCTCGAAGCCCGGCTTCTGCGGCCGGCACGTTCGACCTCGGTGACCTGAGCGTCAACCGCATCGGCTTCGGGACCATGCGCCTCGCAGGCAGCAGCGCCTTCGGCCAGAGCCCGGTCCGCGGGCGGGACCAGGCCATCGCCGTGCTGCGCGAGGCTGTCGACCTGGGCGTCAACCACGTCGACACCGCAGCCTTCTACTTCTCCCCGACGCGATCCTCGAACGAGCTCCTCGGGGCTGCCCTCCGACCGTGGGCGGACGACATCGTCATCGCCAGCAAGGTCGGCCCCGGTCGAGACACGTGGGGCGAGTGGACACCGTGGGCCCGCCCGGACCAGCTGCGCGGGCAGGTGGAGGAGAACCTCCGCCAGCTCGGCCGCGACCACCTCGACGTGGTCAACCTCCGCGTGGTGCGTCGCGATGCGGCGCTCGCCGACCACGTCGGAGCGCTGGTGGAGCTCCGCGAGGCCGGACTGGTGCGACACGTGGGCGTGTCCAACGTCAGCCTCGCCCAGCTCGCCGAGGCGCGTTCGGTCACCGACATCGTGTGTGTCCAGAACCGGTTCGGACTCACGGACCGCGAGCACGAAGACGTGTTGGTGGCATGCGGCAGGCACGGCATCGCGTTCACCCCGTACTTCGCCATCGCCGGAGCCGGCCGGGAGTCGGGGAGGGCGACGGAAGAACCCCAGGCCCTGACTGACGTCGCCCGGGCTCGCGGGGTGACGACGGCGCAGGTACGCCTGTCGTGGAGCCTGCATCAGGGCGACCACGTGCTGGCCATCCCCGGGACAGGCAATCCGGCGCACCTCCGCGAGAACGTCGCGGCCGCGGGTCTCGTCCTCACCCCGGCAGAGCTCTCGCTGCTCGACGCCACCGCCTGAGGGATGCCGAGCGAGGGCATGGGTCACGCCGATGGGACCTGCGAACATCAGCCATCAGTGGGCAGGACGGCTCCTGCACTCCCACGCGTGCCTCGGATGACCGTCAAGCTGCTCCTGCTGGACGAACAGGACCGCGTCCTCTTGATCCGCTCGACCGACCCCAGTTCCGGAGCACATGTTGGTATCCAGTCGGCGGCGGCGTAGAGACAAGCGAATCCCTGCAGCAGGCGGCTCAACGAGAGGCTCACGAAGAAACGGGCCTGACGACTCTGCTGGTCGGGGCGCACGTCTGGACGCGTGAGCACACGTACGAGTACGACGGGCGAACCGTCGACGTGCACGAGGACTGGCTGCTTCACAGGGTGACGCACTACGAACCACGTCCCGCGGGCCTGACCGAGCTCGAGGCCAGGACGATCGTCGGTTTCCGGTGGTGGGACGCCGAAGACCTGTCGGCCACGACCGACACCATCTTTCCCCCGCTGCTGGGGGACCTGCTCTCGGCACTTTTGCGAGACGGACTTCCGCCGGAGCCCGTCGACATCACCGAGGCTCCCCCGGTCTGACCGCCTCCAGCCGCTCCTCGTACCGCTTCTGCATCGGCCTCGCAGCGAGCGCCAGGAGGAACAACAACGGCGGCCCCGTCCACCACGGAAGGTCGAGGCTGAACCACGCGAGCACGGGGATGGCACCGAGAACCGCGAAGGCGATCCACCACAGCACGCCTGTCACACCGAGCGGTTCGCTGGTGCCATGCCGATTCCCCATGACGATCAGGTCCTCCGGCTCAGCGGCTCGGGTCGGGGACCAGGTCGACCTCGACCTCGTCGCCGGCGCCGCGGCCGGTGCGCTTGCGCGTCTCGGCGTTGAACGAGACCAGGAAGCGCCCGCCCATGACACCGATGGTGGTCGCGTAGGTGTAGTCGCCGTCGACGGTGACGACCACCGGCACCCGCTTGCCGCGGTCGAAGGACTGGACGATCTCCTCGGGGACGACGATGCCGACGTTGTTGCCGCCGGTCGCTTCGAGGACGGTGCGGAACGTGGCCATGGCGCCACCGTACTGATCCTCGGCCCCGCACGGGTGCGTTCCGGTCCAGGGGTCCTAGTACTGACGTACATCTACCGACCTGCACGTCGTCGCACCTTGACTGGTCCTGCGCCGCACCGGCGCCCAGATCTCGAGGAGTACCCCACGATGAAGCTACGTCACAGCGCGATCGCACTGGCGACCCTGGCCCTGCTGGCCCCCGCACACGCCGCCCAGGCATCTGGCGGCGACGACAGCGGGAGCGACGACAACGGCGGAGGGGCCGGCACGACGACCTCGGCCGGCCACTACGCCGTCACGGTCGGCAACCGCACCTACGAGGCCGCCGCCGGGCGCGACCTCAAGCTCAAGGACCTCGCCGTCACCGGCCCGATCCGGGTGAGCGGTGTCCACACCTCGTTCGTCATCGACCCCGCGACCCTCGGCGTCGTCGACTACACGCTCACCGGCGCGCCGTCGCCCGAGCGGATGGTCACCTCGCCGACCGTGGTCTTCGCGGCCAAGACGCCCGTCCTGACCCCCGCCCAGCTCCGCAGCCCGGTGCTGCGCCAGCTGGAGGTCAAGGACGCCTCGCTCACCGCGATCGTGGCCACCGCCGCCGGCAAGCTCAAGATCCAGGCGAAGGACGCCCCGCAGGGCGGCATCTTCCAGATGGAGCCGGAGTTCGGGACCAACGTCGAGCTGGTGCACACGCTCGGGCCCGGCCTGTTCTACTTCGTCAACGCCTTCACGGGGAAGATCAACTTCGGCAACGGTGTCGACGCCGTCGCCTCCGGTCCGGGCGCCCACCAGATGCTGCTCGGCAAGGACAGCCCGCAGGTGGCCACCAAGCTGTTCCAGGACGGACGCACCACCCGCTGGTCCGTCACCTCGGGCGGGCGCCTCGGCGGGGTGCTCGGCGAGGACGCCGTCGAGCTCTCCCAGGGTGCGACCAGCTGCACCAGCCAGTGCCAGGCTCAGAACCAGGTCCGCGGCTCGCTGCCGGTCCCGCCCGACCCGACCGACCCGACTCCCCTGCCGGTGCGCTCCGCCCGGGGCGACGGACAGCGCGTCGAGCGCAGCGGCTCGTGCACCGACGGTGCCCGCTGGACGATGAAGGCCAAGGCCGACGACGGCCGCATCGAGGTCGAGGCGGAGGTCGACAGCAACCGCGCCGGTCAGCAGTGGGCGTGGCAGCTCCGGCAGGACGGCGCGCGCGCCGCGGCCGGCACCGCCCGGACCGCCGGGCGCAGTGGGTCGTTCTCCGTCGAGCGCAGGCTCGCGGACCGGAGCGGCACCGACTCGTTCGTCCTCCGCGCGACCCACGCCGGCCAGGAGTGCGTCGCGCGCGTCGCCTACTGATCAGGGGCCGGCGAGCTGCCCGAGGGCAGCGACGCCGGCCTCGATGTCGGGCGGTGACGCCGCCGCGTAGCCCAGGACGAGCCCGGCCTCGCCCGGCGCGCTGCGGTGCCACGACAGGGGCTGGACCTTGACGCCGAGGGCCAGCGCGCGGGCCGCGAGCTCGCGGTCGTCGACCGAGTCACCGAGGTGTCCGAGGGTGACGAGGAGGTGGAGGCCGGCAGCCGCACCGCGCACCTGCGCGTCGGGCACGTGGGTCGCGAGCGCCGCCACCATCGCGTCGCGGCGGCGCCGGTGACGGCGCCGAGCGGTGCGCAGGTGGCGCTCGAGGTCCCCCGAGTCCATCAGGCGTGCCAGCGCCAGCTGCGGCAGGGTCGCGTTGCCCAGGTCGGCGTCGCGCTTGGCCGAGACGATGTCGTCCCGTAACCACCGCGGCGGCACCATCCAGCCCACCCGCAGCGCGGGGGCCAGGCTCTTGGAGAGGCTGCCGGTGTAGCAGACCTGCGGCTGCGTGGCGCGCATCGCGGGCACCGGCGCCCGGTCGTAGCGGTGCTCGGCGTCGTAGTCGTCCTCCACCACGAACCCGCCCTCCTCGGCCCACGCCCCGAGCTCGCGGCGTCGCGCACCGTCGAGGACCACCCCGGTGGGGAACTGGTGGGCCGGCGTGACCAGCACGGCAGGCGCACCGCTCGCACGCAGGGCGGAGACCGAGAGCCCGCTCTCGTCGACCGCGACGGGCGTCGTCGCCATCCCCCAGTGCTCGAGGTGGCGGGTGGCGCCGAACGACCCCGGGTCCTCCACCGCGATCCGCTCGATGCCGTGCCGGGGAAGCACGCGCGCCAGCAGCGCGAGCGCCTGGGCGACACCGGCCACGACGACGACCTCCTCCGGCGCGACACGGATGCCGCGGAACCTCGCCAGCCAGCCCGCGACCGCGGCGCGGAACTCCGGGGTGCCTGCCGGGTCGGAGTACCCGAGCCGGTCGGAGGGCAGGTCGTGCAGCACGTGGCGCTCCGCCCGCAGCCAGGCCGCGCGCGGGAAGGACGCGAGATCCGGGCGTCCGGGAGTGAGGTCGATGCGCGCGGGTGCGGCCCGGATGTCGTCGAAGACCTCCAGCCCGGGATCGGCGAAGGTCACCGTCCGCCCGGGCGCCGGGTCCGGCAACGCTCCCGGCGACGCCGGCACCTGGACCACCACCGTGCCCTCGCGGCCGCGTCCGACGACCTGCCCCGACTCGGAGAGCCGCCGGTACGCCTCGGTCACCAGGCCCCGGGAGACGCCCAGCTCGGCAGCGAGCTCGCGTGTCGGCGGGAGGCGGGTGCCGGCCGGCAGCCGCCCGTCGGCGACGGCCTCCCGCATCCGGCCGGCCAGCCAGGCGGCTCGCCCACCGGGCGGGGCACCTGCCAGGTCGAGCTGGAGGAACTCAGCCGTCGGGCCGCCCTCTTTGGACCACTCGTTTCGTGGTTCCTTGGCTCTGTCCACAGATCCATTGTCGCCCCAGACTCGACCCATGACCAGTCATCCCGGCGCCGCTCGCGGGGCCCTCGCCATGGTGTTCGTCGGCAGCAGCGTGGCGGTGTCCGTGGTGCTCGTCGACGCTCCCCTGGTCACCGCGCAGGGCCTGCGCTACGCCTTCGCCGCCGGCCTGCTCCTCCTCCTCGCGCGCCGGGCCGGCGTCCGTGTGCAGCGCCCCCGCGGCGCCGAGTGGGCCTGGCTCACGGGCGTCGCCGTCACGGGCCTGGCCGTCTTCAACGTCGCGGTCGTGCGCGCGGTGGAGCACGCGGAGCCGGCCGTGGTCGCCGTGGCGGTGGCGTGCGCGCCGGTGGTCATCGCGATCCTCGGTCCACTGCTCGAGGGCCGCCCGCCCCGCGAGCGGGTGGTGGCGGCCGCGCTGGTGGTCACCGCCGGAGGCATCCTCGTGGAGGGCGCGGGACGGACCGATGCCGTCGGCGTGGCCTGGGCACTGGTCGCCCTGCTGTGCGAGGTGGGGTTCACCCTGCTTGCCGTGCCCGTGCTGCCGCGGCTCTCACCGTGGGGGGTGTCGGTCCACGCGGTCTGGATCGCGTCCGCGATGCTGCTCGTCGCCGGAGTGCTCGTGGAGGGCCCGGGGGCGGTCCTGCGGCTCGACGCGGGAGACCTCGCCGCCCTCGCGTGGCTCGCGGTGGTGGTGACGGCGGCCGCCTTCGTCCTCTGGTACGGCGCCGTGGCGTCGCTCGGCTCGGGTCGTGCCGCGCTCCTGTGCGGCATCGCCCCGATGTCCGCCGCGGCCGCCGGAGCGGTGACCGTCGGCCACCTGCCCGGGCCGCTGGTCTGGTGCGGGATGCTCGTCGTGCTGGGCGGCCTGGCCCTGGGTCTCGCGCCCGACGCCCCGACCCATCAGCCCCTCGCCCCGACGCCCACCCGGTCCGGGTTGCCGTAGTAGGCACCCGGGCCGTGCTTGCGCGTGAAGTGGCGCTCGTAGAGGTGGGCGGGTGAGCCCGCAGCGGGGTTGAGGGCGAGGGTGTGCAGCGCCATCTCGGCGACCGCCTCCAGGACCACCGAGTGCTCGACGGCCTCGGCCGCGGTGGCACCCCAGGTGAAGGGCCCGTGCCCGGCGACGAGCGCGCCCGGCACGTCGAGCGCGTCCGGGCCCATCGTCTCGACCAGCACGCGACCGGTGTTGAGCTCGTAGTCGTTCGCGCACTCCTCGGCCGTGAGCGTGCGGGTCAGCGGGACCGGCCCGTTGAACGTGTCGGCGTGCGTGGTGCCCAGCAGCGGGACCGGGAGACCGGCCTGCGCGAACGACACGGCGTACGTCGAGTGGGTGTGCGCGACGCCGCCGAGCCCGGCGTGCTCGAGGTAGAGCAGGCGGTGGGTCTCGCTGTCGGTCGAGGGCCGGAGGTCGCCGGCCAGGACCCGGCCGGTCTCCACCTCCACCGGCACCAGGTGCTCGACGGCGAGCTCGTCGTAGGGGACCCCCGACGGCTTGATGACGTAGATGCCGCGCTCACGGTCCAGGCCGCTGACGTTGCCCCAGGTGAGCGTGGCCAGCCCCTCGCGCGGGATGACCAGGTTGGCCTCCAGCACCTGCCGCAGCAGCTCCTCGTCGACGAGGCCGCGCACGGTCACAGTCCCTCGGCGAGCCGGTGGTAGGCCGCGTTCCACCGCAGCTCGCGCTTGAAGCTGCGCGTCGTGGTGTCGTCGTCGATCACGACCAGCTCGACACCGCTCATCTCGGCGAAGTCCTCAAAGACCTCGACGCCGACCGCCTTCGACAGCACGGTGTGGTGCGGCGCCCCGGCCATCAGCCACGCCTCCGCCGACGTGGCCAGCGACGGGCGCGGCTCCCACACGGCGCAGGCCACGGGCAACAGCGGCAGCGCCTCGTCGGGCTCGACCACGTCGATGTCGTTGACCGTGAGCCGGAAGCGGTCGCCGAGGTCGGACAGCCCGGCCACGACCGCGCGTCCGGGGTCGGCGGTGAACCGCAGCCGCACGGGGTCCTCCCGGCCGCCGATCGCGAGCGGGTGCACCTCGAGCGAGGGCTGCTGGGTGGTGATGGTCGGGCACACCTCGAGCATGTGCGCGCCGAGGATCTTCTCCTGCCCCGGGACCAGGTGGTAGGTGTAGTCCTCCATGAAGGACGTGCCGCCCGGCAGCCCGGCGGCCATCGTCTTGGTGGCCCGCAGCAGCACCGAGGTCTTCCAGTCGCCCTCGCCGCCGAAGCCGTAGCCGTCGGCCATCAGCCGCTGGACCGCGAGGCCCGGCAGCTGGCGCAGCCCGCCGAGGTCCTCGAAGTTCGTCGTGAAGGCGCCGAAGCCGCCGGCGGTGAGGAACTCGCGCAGGCCGAGCTCGATCCGGGCGCCGACGCGCAGCGAGTCCTCGCGCTCCCCGCCCGGCAGCAGCTCGGGCGCCACGGCGTAGGTGTCGGCGTACTCCTGCACGAGCTTGTCGACGTCGGAGTCGCCTACCTGGTCCACCAGGGCCACGAGGTCGTTGACGCCGTAGGTGTTCACCGACACCCCGAAGCGCCGCTGCGCCTCGACCTTGTCGCCCTCGGTCACCGCGACGTCGCGCATGTTGTCGCCGAAGCGCGCGAGCCGGAGGTGCGACAGCTCGTGACGGCCCAGCGCGGCGCGTGCCCACAGCGCGACTCGCTCCGCGACGACCGGCGAGTCGACGTGCCCGGCCACCGTCTTGCGGGCCACGCCCAGGCGCGACTGGATGTAGCCGAACTCCCGGTCGCCGTGCGCGGCCTGGTTGAGGTTCATGAAGTCCATGTCGATCGTCGACCACGGCAGCTCCATGCCCGCCTGCGTGTGCAGGTGGAGCAGCGGCTTGCGCAGCGCGTCGAGCCCGGCGATCCACATCTTGGCCGGGGAGAAGGTGTGCATCCACGCCACGACGCCGACGCAGGCGGGGTCGGAGTTCGCGTCGAGCATCTGGCGGTGGATCGACGCGGCGTCGAGCAGCACCGGCTTCCACACCACCCGGACCGGCAGCCCCGTGCCGCCGGCGTCGCCGAGGCGGTCGGCGATCGCCCGCGACTGCGCGGCCACCTGGTCGAGGGTCTCCGGGCCGTAGAGCCCCTGGCTGCCGGTGAGGAACCAGACCTCGGGGGCGGGAGCGGAGGTCATGCTCATGAGGGGCTTCCTTCTGTCGTCGTGGTGCGGTCGGTCCGGCGGGCGACGGCGTCGCGCCGGATGGCCTTGAGCCGCCGCATCGTGGTGGTCGCGCGGCCGAAGTGGTCGTGGAGGGCGACGTACTGCTCGAAGAGCGCGTCGTACGCCGCTGCGCGCGCCTCGTCGGGCACGTACACGTGGCGGCGCACCTTGCCCATCTGCTTGGCCGCGGTCGGCACGTCGGCGTAGGCGCCGGCGGCCACGGCGGCGTGGATCGCCGAGCCGAGCGCCGGGCCCTGCTCGGAGTCGATGATCGACAGCGGCAGCCGGGTCACGTCGGCGTAGACCTGCATGAGCAGCGCGTTCTTGGCCAGGCCGCCCGCGACGATGAACTCCTCGACCGGGATCCCGCTGTCGCGGAACGTCTCGACGATGACGCGGGTGCCGAACGCCGTCGCCTCGAGCAGCGCGCGGTAGACGTCCTCGGCGCGGGTCGCGAGGGTCTGCCCGACCACCAGCCCGGAGAGCTCGTGGTCGACGAGGACCGAGCGGTTGCCGGAGTGCCAGTCGAGCGCGACCAGGCCGTGCTCGCCGACCTCCTGCTGCGCGGCGAGGCGGGTCAGGTGCTCGTGCACCGACTCGCCGGCGGAGGCGGCCGCCCCGGCGTACGACGCGGGCACGCCGTGCTCGACGAACCAGCCGAAGATGTCCCCGACGCCGCTCTGACCGGCCTCGTAGCCCCAGAGCCCGTCGACGATGCCGCCGTCGACCACCCCGCACATGCCGGGCACCTCGCGCAGCACGTCGGCGTTCATCACGTGGCACGTCGAGGTGCCCATGATCGCGACCATCTGGCCCGACCCGACGGCCTGCGCCGCGGGTGCGGTGACGTGGGCGTCGACGTTGCCGACGGCCACGGCGATGCCCTCGGGGAGACCGGTCCACGCGGCCGCCTCGGCGCTCAGCGTGCCGGCCTGCGCGCCGAGCGCGCCGATGCGGTGCTCGACCTTGTCGGTGACGAAGTCGCCGAAGCCGGGGGCGAGGGCGGTGAGGAACTCCGGCGACGGGTAGACCCCGTCCTGGAGCTGGCCCTTGTAGCCGGCCGTGCAGGCGTTGCGGACGTAGGTCCCGCAGAGCTGCCACACGATCCAGTCGGCCGCCTCGACCCAGTGCTCCATGCGGTCGTGGACCGCGCGGTCCTCCTCGAAGACCTGCAGGCCCTTGGCCAGCTCCCACTCCGAGGAGATCAGGCCGCCGTAGCGCGGCAGCCACGCCTCCCCGCGCTCGCGGGCGAGCTGGTTGATCCGGTCGGCCTGGCCCTGGGCGGCGTGGTGCTTCCACAGCTTGACGTAGGCGTGCGGCCGGTCGGCGAAGCCGTCGAGCTCGTTGAGCGGCGTGCCGTCCGCGAGGGTCGGCACCATGGTGCAGGCGGTGAAGTCGGTCGCGATGCCCACGACGTGCGCCGGGTCGACCCCCGCCGCGGCGAGGGCGGCCGGCACCGCGACGCGCAGCACCTCGCGGTAGTCCTCCGGCACCTGCAGGGCCCACTCGGGCGGCAGGCTGCGCTCGGCGCCGGCCAGCGACGCCGGCAGCGCGCGCTCGAGCACCGCGTGCGGGTAGGGGTGCACGCCGGTGCCGAGCTCGGCGCCGTCGGAGACGCGGACGACGACCGCGCGGCCGGAGAGCGTGCCGTAGTCGACGCCGACGACGTACTGCTCGGACAGCTCGATCATGATCGGTTCTTCCTCTCGACGGGTGCGGCGCTGCTGGCGCGCACCACGAGCTCGGGCTTGATCAGGCGCTCGGGGCCGGGCTCCCCGGCCAGGGCCGCGCGCAGGATCTCGATCGCGCGCCGACCGACGGCCTCGAAGTCCTGGCGCACGGTGGTCAGTGGCGGGATGAGGTACGGCGCCTCCGGGATGTCGTCGAACCCCACGACGCTCACGCCGCGCTCGCCCGACGGGACGCCGCGACCGGCCTCGCTGAGCGCGCGGAGCAGGCCGAGCGCCATCTGGTCGTTGGCGCAGAAGACGGCCGTGACGTCGTCGCGCCGGGCGATCTCGCGGCCGAGCTCGAAGCCGCTGGCCGCCGACCAGTCCCCGGACACGTGCTGCGAGGGCCGCAGCCCGGCGGCGTACATCGCGTCCTGCCAGCCGCGCAGGCGGGCGCGCGCCTCGGTCCACTCCTGCGGACCGGCGAGGTGGACGATGTCGGTGTGCCCCAGCTCGACGAGGTGGCGGGTGGCGAGGGAGGCGCCGGCGACCTGGTCGACGCCGACGGTCCAGCGGGCCTGGGCGGGGTCGCCCTCGACCACGACGACGGGCACGCCCCACTGCTCCTGGGCGCGCGCGACCTCGAGCGCGTCGGTGGTCGCGTGGATCAGCACGATGCCCTCGACGCCCTGGTTGCGCAGGTGGTCGAGCGCGTCGACGAGCTCCTCGCGCACCAGGCTCTGGAGGTTGACCGAGCTGACGAAGTAGCCCGCGTCGCGCCCGGCCGCCTGGATGGTGCGGTGCACGGTCGAGGGCCCCCAGTAGCCGCTGCGGTTGCCGATCACGCCGATGGTCGCGGACTTGCGCGTGACCAGCGCACGGGCGGCGGTGTTGGGGCGGTAGCCCAGCTGCCGGATCGCGTCCTCGACCTTCTCGCGGGTCGCCGGGCGCAGGTTGTCCTGCCCGTTGATCACCCGCGAGACGGTCTGGTGCGAGACCCCGGCGAGGCGGGCGACGTCGGCCATCACGGGCGTGCGCCGTGCGGCCTGCTCGACCTCGGTCATGCGCGACGCCGGGTGGCGAAGCGCTGCACGACGACGAAGGCCAGCAGCAGCACGCCGGTGATGATGCGGATCCAGTACGAGCTGAGGGTGCCGTCGAAGGAGATCAGCGTCTTGATGATGCCGAGCACCAGCACGCCGAGCAGCGAGCCGACGACGTAGCCGCGGCCGCCGGTGAGCAGCGTGCCGCCGATGACCACGGCGGCGATGGCGTCGAGCTCCATGCCGATCGCGTGCAGGCTGTTGCCGGAGAGGATGTAGAGCGCGAAGAGCAGTCCGGCCAGCGCGGCGCAGAAGCCGCTGATGACGTAGACGCCGACCTTGGTGGCCGCGACCCGCAGGCCCATCAGCATCGCCGAGGCCTCGTTGCCGCCGATGGCGTAGACGGTGCGGCCGAAGCGGGTGCGGGCCAGGACGTAGGCCGCGACGACGACCGTGGCCAGCGCGACGACCGTCGACCAGCGCAGGTAGTAGTCACCGAGGTAGATCGTGCGGAACGCCAGGTCGGTGAAGGTCGGGTCCTTGATCGAGATCGACTCCACGCTGATCAGGTAGGTCAGGCCGCGCGCCAGGAAGAGCCCGGCCAGGGTGGCGATGAAGGGCTGGATGTCGAAGTAGTGGATGAGCAGCCCCATCAGCAGCCCCAGCAGCGTGCCGGTGGCGAGCACGGCGGCGATCGAGGCGTAGGGCGACCAGCCGAGCTCGAGCGTCCGGGCCGCGATCATCGTCGACAGCGCCACCACCGAGCCGACCGAGAGGTCGATCCCGCCGGTGAGGATGACGAAGGTCATCCCGACGCCGAGGACGATGAGGAAGCTGTTGTCGATCAGCAGGCTGAGCAGGACCTGCGGGTCGGAGAAGCCCTCGTAGCGCGCGCCACCGACCCCGAAGAGGCCGACGAACAGCGCCAGGGTGGCGATGATCGGCAGGTAGCGCGTCGGCGGGCGGTAGGTGCGCACCCGGTCCCAGGCGGTCGGTGCGGTCGGTGCGGTCGTCGCGCTCATGCCGGAGCACCTGCCTTCGCGGGGGTCGGGACGGGGGCGCGGCGCACGCGCAGCAGCGCGCGGGCCTTGGGTGACTGGAGGAGGCACACCGCGATGACGACGACGGCCTTGAAGAGGTAGTTGACCTCCGAGGGGATCCCGATGTTGGGGATGGTGCGGGCGAGGGTGGCGATGAAGATCGCGCCCACGAAGGTCCCGGCCAGCGAGAACCGGCCGCCCATCAGCGAGGTGCCGCCGATGACCACGGCGAGGATCGCGTCGAGCTCGATCCAGAGCCCGAGGCTGTTGGCGTTGACGGAGTTGGTGTTGGCCGCGATCACCAGGCCGGCGAGCCCGGCGCAGAGCCCGGAGAAGCCGTAGACCGTCCAGATGATCGTGCGGGCCCGGACGCCGGCGAGCCGGCTGGCCTCGGGGTTGATGCCGACCGCCTCGATGAGCATGCCCAGCGCCGTGCGCCGGGTGAGCAGCGCGGTCAGGACCAGCACCGCGACCGCGACCAGGAAGGCCAGCGGCAGGGTGAGGACGAAGCCCGACGCGAGGTCGCTGAAGAACGGGTTGTTGACCGTGGTGATCTGGCCGTCGGTGATCGCCATCGAGATGCCGCGCCCGGCGACCATGAGGATCAGGGTCGCGATGATCGGCTGGATCCCGAGGACGGAGACGAGCAGGCCGTTCCACGCGCCGAGCACGAGGCAGACCACGACGGCGTACGTCATCGCCATCACCGCGGTGCTCCAGGCGGCCTCGTCGCCGGCGCCGATGATGCGGGTGCAGGCGACCGCCGCCGCGATGGCGGCGATCGCGCCGACGGAGAGGTCGATGCCGCGGGTGGCGATGACGAGCGTCATGCCCAGCGCGACCAGCATCACCGGCGCGCTGTTGCGCAGGATGTCGATGACGTTGCCGTAGAGGTGGCCGTCCTGCATCCGCACGTCGAGGAACGACGGCTTCGCGGCGACGTTGACCGCCAGCAGCACCAGCAGCGCGAGCACCGGCCACAGCAGCGGGTGGCGCAGCACGCGCTGCACCGGGGTCGGGTCCTCAGGCACGGGTCTCTCCCTCCCGGGCCTCGCCCGCGATGATCTCCAGGACGTCGCGCACGCTGACGTCGTCGTTGGTCTGCTCGTGGATCTTGCGCCGGTCGCGCATCACGACCAGCCGGTCGCTCAGGCGCAGCACCTCCTCGAGCTCGGCGGAGATGAACACCACCGACATGCCCTGCGCCGCGAGCTCGGCGACCTTGGCCTGGATCTGCGCCTTGGCGCCGATGTCGATGCCCCGGGTCGGCTCGTCGAGGATGAGGACCTCCGGCTCGGTGATCAGCCACCGCGCCAGGAGCACCTTCTGCTGGTTGCCGCCCGACAGGTTGCGCATCAGGGCCTGGGGATCGGCCGGGCGGATGTCGAGCGCGGCGACGTAGTCGGCGACCAGGCGGGCGCGGGTGGCCTGCGGGATCGGGCGCATCCAGCCGCGCGAGGCCTGGAGGGCGAGCAGCATGTTGTCGGCGACGGTCAGGTCGCCCACGATGCCCTCGGCCTTGCGGTCCTCGCTGGAGAAGGCGATCTTGCGGTCGATGGCGTGCCGCGGGCTGCGCAGGCGTCGCCGGTCCGAGCGGAAGGTCAGCTCGCCGGTGTCGGCGGTGTCGGCGCCGAAGAGCAGCCGCGCCAGCTCGGTGCGCCCGGAGCCCAGGAGGCCGGCGATGCCGACCACCTCGCCCTCGAAGAGCGTGAGGTCGGTGGCCTCGAGGGTGTTCTTGCGGCCGAGCCCGACGGCCGTGAGGAGCGGGGTGCCGGTCTCGGCGTCGGTCTGGGGCGCGGCCCGGTCGAGCCGGTCGAGCACCTCCAGCTCGCGCCCGATCATCAGGCGCACGAGCTCGAGCTGGGACGTCTCGGCGACCATCCGCTCCTCCACGAGCCGGCCGTTGCGCAGGATCGTCATCCGGTCGGCGATCTCGTAGACCTGGTCGAGGAAGTGGGAGACGAACACGATCGCCACGCCCTCGTCGCGCAGGCGGCGCATGACGGTGAAGAGCTTCTCGACCTCGTCGGCGTCCAGGCTCGAGGTGGGCTCGTCGAGGATCAGGACCTTGGCCTCCACGTCGACCGCGCGGGCGATCGCGACGAGCTGCTGCACCGCGATCGGGTGCTCGTCGAGCACCGTGCGGGGGTCGATGTCGATGCCGAGGTGGAGCAGCGTGCGACGTGCGCGGCGGTTCATCTCGCGCACGTTGATCGCGCCGAACCGGCGGGGCTCGCGCCCCAGCAGCATGTTCTCCGCGACCGTGAGGTTCGGCACCAGGTTGACCTCCTGGTAGACCGTGCTGATACCGGCGGCCTGCGAGGCGGCCGGGGTGGCGAACTCGTGCTGCTCCCCGCCGACGGTGATGACACCGGAGTCGATCGTGTAGACGCCGGTGAGCGCCTTGATCAGCGTCGACTTGCCTGCGCCGTTCTCGCCCATGAGGGCGTGCACCTCACCGGGGAAGAGCCGCACCGAGACACCGTCGAGCGCGCGCACGGCCCCGAAGGTGATGGAGATGTCGCGCATCTCGATCACCGGCTGCGGGTCGGGCGGCGGCGCGGTGCCGGTCGACGGTGGCGTCGTCATCTGGGTCATCTCGTTCCTCACTGCGCGGAGCGGCACGTGGTGCGCACCGGGCCCGGCGTGCGTGGTGCGCACCGGGCCCGGTGACGGGTGGATCAGTACTGGCGGTCGGCCAGTACCTCCTTGGCCTGCGCCTGGTCGAACGCCGACTCCTCGGTGAGCACCCGGGCGGGGACCTCGTCGCCGTCGAGGACCTGCGTGGCGAGGTCCATCAGCTGGGGGCCGAGGAGCGGGTTGCACTCGACGATGTAGTTGATCTTGCCCTCGGACAGCGCGGTCATGCCGTCCTTGACCGCGTCGATCGTGATGATCTTGATGTCCTTGCCGGGCTCGAGGCCGGCCGCCTCGATCGCCTCGATCGCGCCGAGGCCCATGTCGTCGTTGTGGGCGAAGACGACGTCGATGGTGTCGTCGGACTGCAGGAACGACTCCATGACCTGCTTGCCGCCGTCACGGGTGAAGTCGCCGGTCTGGGAGGCGGTGACCTCGATGGAGTCGTCGGCGGCGATCTTGTCGGCGAAGCCCTCCGCGCGGTCGATGGCCGGAGCGGCGCCGGTGGTGCCCTCGAGCTGGACGACGTTGATCGTGCCGTCGCCGTTGACGTCGGAGTCGGCGGCGTTGTCGACCAGCCACTGGCCGGCCTTCTCGCCCTCGACGACGAAGTCGGAGCCGAGGAAGGTCTTGTAGAGCGAGGGGTCGGCGTCGACGGCGCGGTCGGTGAGGATGACCGGGATGTTGGCCGCCTTGGCCTCCTGGAGGACGGCGTCGAAGCCGGTCTCGACGACGGGGCTGAAGGCGATGACGTCGACCTTCTGCTGGATGTAGGAGCGGATCGCCTGGATCTGGTTCTCCTGCTTGCCCTGGGCGTCGGTGAACTTCAGGTCGATGCCCTCGGCCTTCGCCGTGTCCTGGATGGACTTGGTGTTGGCGGTGCGCCAGCCACTCTCCGCGCCGACCTGCGCGAAGCCCATCGTGATCGTGCCGTCGTCGCTGCCGCTCGAGCCCGAGGCGTCGTCGCTGCCGCAGCTGGTGAGAGCGAAGGTGCTCAAGGAGATCGCCGTCACGGCGACCAGGGTCTTCTTCACCACTGTGATTCCTCCACATCGAAGGGGCCGTCCAGCCCGTGTGACCGTTGTCACGTGGGATGAGTGTGAGCGCTAACATTCGACCGCGTCAAGACCCATGGACGAAGTTCGTCGATCAAATGTGAACGCTCACTCGCGCGGCGGCGCGGTCGAGCCGCGCACCGCCAGGGTCGGGACCAGCAGGTCGCGCGCGTCGCGGTCGCCGTGCATCGCGCCGAGCGCCAGGCTCAGCGCGCGCCGGCCGAGCTCGGCGAAGTCCTGCGACACCGTCGTCAGCGCCGGCCAGTAGTACGCCGCCTCCGGGACGTCGTCGAAGCCGACCACGCTCACGTCGTCGGGGACCCGCCGCCCGCGCTCGTGGAGGGCGTTGAGCACGCCGAGCGCCATCGGGTCGTTGCCCGCGAAGACGGCGGTCACGTGGGGGTCCTCGGCCACGAGGAGCCCGGCGCGGTAGCCGCTGAGCGGTGACCAGTCTCCGGCGAGCTCGGGCCCGGTCAGCAGGCCGCGCTGCTCGTGCGCGCGCCGCCACCCGGTCCGCCGCTGCTCGACCTCGATCCAGTCGGAGGGTCCGGCGACGTGCGCGACGTGGCGGTGGCCCAGGTCGAGGAGGTGACCCACCGCCAGCTCGGCGCCCGCCGCCTGGTCGATGCCGGCCGCGAGCGGGGTGCCCGCCTCGACGCCCTGCACGGTCAGGATCGGCACCGGCAGCTGGAGCCTGCGCACCAGCTCGGCGGCCTCGCGGTGCGCGACCGCCACGACGACCGCCTCGACGGCCTGGTCGGAGAGCCGGTCGACGGCGTTGTCCAGCAGCTCGGCGGAGAACTCCGGCAGGCCGACCAGCGCGACGTCGTACCCCTCCGCCCGGGCGGCCTCCTGCACGCCGAGCGCGATCATGCTGGGGCCGTGCAGCCCGAGGTGGGCGGTGACCATCCCGATGCGGCGCGAGCGGTTGGTGGCCAGGATCCGGGCGGCGTAGTTGCGGCGGTAGCCCAGCTCCTCGATCGCGGCGAGCACCCGGAGCCGCGTCTCCTCCTTGACCAGGGAGGCGTCGTTGAGCACCCGCGAGACCGTCTGGTGGGACACGCCGGCCACGGCCGCCACCTGGGCCATGCTCGGCGAGCGCGTCGCCGCGGGCCGCGACTCGTTGTCCGCCATGCGCCGCATCCTAGGTTCAGAGCAGGCCGAGGGTGGCCGCATGGCTCCGCACGGCGTCGGAGTCGGCGGCCAGCACGAAGGGCACCTCGCTCGCCCAGGCGTCGGACACCCGCTCGACGCGGCCGTCGCCGGGGTCGAGGCGCACCTCGCGGATGTAGACCGCGAGCACGCGGCCGGGGTGCTCGCGCACGATGTCGGCGTAGACCTGCGGGTCCTTCTCCCCCGAGTCGCCGAGCAGCACGAACCGCAGGTCCGGGTGCAGGTCGAGGACCTCACGGATGCGCTCGTGCTTCTGCTCGCGCCCGGCACGCGTGCCGAGCAGGTCGCGCAGCAGGACCGGGCCGTCCGGGAAGCCCCGGTGGCGCAGGAACCCGAGCAGGAAGGAGTGCAGGTTCCACGGGCTCGAGGAGACGTAGAAGACCGGGTTCACCCCGGCGGCGAGGTCGCGGTAGAGCTCGGCCGCCCCGGGGAACGCCGTGCGGGTGAGCGCCGAGCCCGTGAAGGTCTGCACGACCATCTGGCGGGCGCGCTGGACCCCCGTGACCAGCACGGTGTCGTCGACGTCGGAGACGATCCCGAACCTCGCGCCCGCGTCGGGCACCCGCACCCGCACCGGCGTCGCGTGTGGGCCGGTGACGCCGCGGTAGCCCTCGCGCAGCTCGACGACGCCCTCGGTCCACGGGCTCGTCAGCGCCGACCGGTCGGTCGGCAGGCGGACGAGGAAGTAGCCCTCGCCGTCGGTCTCCACCTCGCGGCTCGTGCCGGCCACCGTCACGCGCAGCGGCACCCCGGGGAGCTCGTTGGTGAGGAAGTTGCCGAGGGTGCGACGCGCCGCCGCCCGGGCACCCTCGTCCTCCTCGACCTGCGACTCCAGCGGGTTGTCGAGGACCCGTCCGCGCACGATCGTGCCGGCCGGGCCGGCGTGGGCGAGGTAGGCCTCGATCCGGAAGTGCCGGGGCGTCCGGGTGCGGCGGCCCGGCCGGTCCTCCCACGCCCGCTCGGCGGCCAGGACGAGGCGCTGGAGGTTCACCAGCGCCCGTGGACCTGCTCGCGGACCCGCCGGTCGTAGAGCTCGGCGACGCCGTCGAGGAACGACGCCGGGAGCTCGGAGACGCCGCCGGCCGCAGCGTTGGCGGCGGCCTGGTCGAGGCTGCGGGCTCCGGGGATGACCGTGGAGACGCCGGGCTGGTGGACGATCCAGGCGATCGCGGCCTGGGCCGGGGTGAGGTCCAGGCCCGCGTCGGCGACGAGGGCGGAGAACTCCTGCGCGGCCGAGACGCCCGTGGCGTAGTCGACCCCGGAGAAGGTCTCCCCCACGTCGAAGGCCGAGCCGTCGCGGTTGTAGGTGCGGTGGTCGTCGGCGGCGAAGGTGGTGTCGAGGTCGTACTTGCCGGACAGCAGGCCGGAGGCGAGCGGGACCCGGGCGATGATCCCCACGCCCGCCGCAGCCGCAGCCGGCAGGACCTCGTCGAGCGGCTTCATCCGGAAGGCGTTGAGGATGATCTGGACGCTCGCGACGTGCGGGCGGGCGATCGCGCTCAGCGCCTGGGCGCAGGTCTCGACGCTCACGCCGTAGGAGGCGATGACGCCCTCCGCGACGAGCTGGTCGAGCACGTCGTAGGTCCGGTCGTCGTCGATGACCTCGCTGGGCGGGCAGTGCAGCTGCACGAGGTCGATCGTGTCGACGCCGAGGTTGGTCCGCGAGCGGTCGAGCCACGTGCGGAAGTGGGACTCGACGTAGTTCTCGGGCACCTGGTCGGCCCGGCGGCCCATCTTGGTCGCGACGGTGAAGCCGGCGTCCGGGTGGTCGGCGACGAAGCGGCCCACCACCTTCTCGCTGCGCCCGTCGCCGTAGACGTCGGCGGTGTCGTAGAAGGTCACGCCCGCCTCGGCCGAGGCCTCGAGGACCGCACGCGCGTCGGCCTCGCTGACCTCCCCCCAGTCGGCGCCCAGCTGCCAGGTGCCGAGTCCGACGACCGAGACCTCGCGGCCGGTCCTTCCCAGGGTGCGGTGCTCCATCTTCGCCATGGGACAGTCCTACCGGTTCGGGCAAGGAGGTTGTAGCCGGGGGGCCGGAACCGGCAGAATTCGGCCGTGACCCAGCAGGTGCCCCGCGAGGGCTTCAGTGCGTCCCACGCAGCCGCAGTGGGTCGTTACACCTACCGTCCGGACAGCGACGCGTGGACCTGGTCGGACAACGTCTACCGCATCCATGGCTTCGAGCCCGGCGCCGTGGTCCCCACCACCGAGCTCGTGATGAGCCACATCCGTCCCGAGGACCGCGAGGCAGCGTGGGCGTCGCGCGAGTCGGTGGTCGACCGCGAGGAACCCTTCTCCTTCCTGCACCGCATCGTGACCGCCGACGGGCGCGAGCGGGTGGTCATGGCGGCCGGGCACCTCGCCAACGATCCCGACGGCACCGCCGTCGTGCACGGGCACCTCATCGACCTGACCGACGTGCGCCGCGACGCGGTCGCGGCCGAGCTCGACGAGGCGGTGCACGACTTCACCGACAACCGCGCGGTCATCGAGCAGGCCAAGGGCGTGCTCACCCAGCTCTACAGCGTCGACACCGACACCGCCTTCGACCTGCTGCGCGCCTACTCCATGCACGCCAACACGCGGATCCGGGAGATCGCCGGCGCGCTGGTCGCCGCCGCGAGCATCGACGCCACGCCCACCAAGGGACGTTCGCCCTCCGCGCACGACATGCTCGAGCGACTGCTGGCCGAGCGCGAGCCGGCCCGGGGCTGAGCCGCGTCACACCACCCCGATGAGCGGCTGGCGCATCCCCTGCGTGTGGGCGGGTACGTGCAGGCAGGGTCCAGTAGCGATCCGGATCGCGCCTGACCCAAGGCCCGGGGGGTCAAGAAGCGGCCCTCCGGGCCGTCACGCGCTCTCCCGTCGTCAGGGGGCCGGGTCGACGACCACCACGACCTTGCCCCGGAGCGTCCCGGACGCGGCCCGGGCGTGCACGTCCGGCAGCCCGGCCAGCCCGACCCGCTCCGCCACGTCGACGACCAGCTCGCCGCGGTCCACGCGGGCCACGAGGTCCCCGAGCTGGGCGGCGTCGCTGCGCACGTAGAGGTCGATGCCCCGCACCCCCCGGGCCTCGTCGACCGGCGCGGTGCTGCGCGAGCAGCTCTTCGCGGTGCTCTCCCCCACCCAGACCGAGCAGCTCCGCGCGCTGCTCGGGCCCGTGCTCGACCACCTGCGGGCCGCGCCCCCGCGCTCGGCGGGCGCCAGGCGCCGGCGCTGAGCTCAGCCCACCACGACCACGTGGAGCGTCCGTGGTCCGTGGACGCCCTCGACCCGGTCGAGCTCGATGTCGCTGGTCGCCGACGGGTCCGCTGATCCAGGTGAGCGGACGGGCGGGGTCGAGGAGCGCGAGCGCGTCGGGCACGTCGGCCACCACCTGCGAGGCGTCGACGACGCACACGTGGAGGTCGGGCACGAGGGTGATCGCCCGGCGGCCCTGGTCGGGGCGGTGGTCCAGCACGATGGTGCCGGTCTCGGCGATCCCGACCGCGGCACGCGTGACCACCGCGTCGAGGTCGTCGAGCTCGGCCGCGGTGAGCCCGTCGTCGACGACGGAGCCGGGGACCTCCAGGCCGAGCCCGGACGGCACGACGGCGCGCGCCGTCCCCAGCACGCCGGCGACGACACCGGCGACGTCGGCCTCCGCGCATCGGGTGACGACCGCGCGGTAGTCCTCCACGCGCTCGACGAACAGCGCCACCAGGTCGCCCCGGTCGGGCACGCGGGGGGCCGCAGGCAGGTCGGACACCGGCGACACGCCGTCGAGGGCGGAGCGGACACGCCGCAGGATGTCGTCGCGGGCGCTCACTCGGGCCCTCCCTCGGTCCTGCCGCCGTCGGTGCGGTCCCACCACGCGCGGAACGACTCCGCCGGCGGCGCGGGCAGGTCGCGGGCGCCGGTCCAGGCCGCGCCCGGGCCGGGGAGCCGGCCCGCCGCCGGACGGCCGCCGGGCAGCGACGTGCGGGAGAAGCGCCCGAGCAGGCGTCCGCCCAGCCCCGAGGCGCGCTCGGCCCACGCCAGGCGGGTCGAGGAGGAGAAGGTCCAGGCGGCGGCCCTCATCGCCAGCGCCTCGGGCTTGGGCACCCGGTCGCCGCGGTGGGAGTCGACGACGGCCGCCCGCTGGTCGACGAGCACCGACGGGATGTCGATGCGCACGGGGCAGACCTCGAAGCAGGCGCCGCACAGCGAGGAGGCGTAGGGCAGCGACGCGGTCTGCTCGTCCTCGACGCCGTGGAGCAGCGGGTTGAGGATGGCCCCGATCGGGCCGGGGTAGACCGAGCCGTAGGCGTGGCCGCCGACCCGCTCGTAGACCGGGCAGACGTTGAGGCACGCCGAGCAGCGGATGCAGCGCAGCGCCTGGCGGCCGACGTCGTCGGCGAGCGCGCGGGTGCGGCCGTTGTCGAGGAGCACGACGTGCACCTCCTGCGGTCCGTCGCCGGGCGTCACGCCCGACCACGTCGACGTGTAGGGATTCATCCGCTCGCCGGTCGAGGAGCGCGGGAGCAGGCGCAGCATCGGGTCGAGGTCGGACCAGGTGGCCACGACCTTCTCGATGCCGACCACGCTGACGAGGACCTCGGGCAGGGTCAGGCACATCCGGCCGTTGCCCTCCGACTCCACCACCACGAGGGTGCCGGTGTCGGCGACGGCGAAGTTGGCGCCGCTGACCGCCACCTTCGCGCGCAGGAACTTCTCGCGCAGGTGCTCGCGGGCGGCGCCGGCGAGGACGGCCGGCTCGTCGGTGAGGTCCGCCGGTGCGGGCCGGCCCACGGCGCCCATCCGCCGCAGGAAGATCTCACGGACCTCGGCGCGGTTGCGGTGGATCGCCGGCACCAGGATGTGGGACGGCAGGTCCTCGCCGAGCTGGACGATGAGCTCGGCCAGGTCGGTCTCCCAGGCGGCGATGCCCTCGGCCTCGAGCGCCTCGTTGAGGCCGATCTCGGCGGTCGCCATCGACTTCACCTTCACGACCTCGTCGGCGCCGTGGTCGTGGGCGACCCGCGCCACGATGGCGCACGCCTCCTCGGCGTCACGCGCCCAGTGCACGGTCGCCCCGGCGCGGACGAGCGAGGCCTCGAGCGTCTCGAGGTGGGTGGCGAGGTCGCGCAGCGCGGCCTCCTTGACCGCGGCGCCGGCGACCCGCAGCTCCTCCCAGTCCTCGACCTCGGCGACCACGCGGGCGCGCTTGTCGCGGATCGTGCGCGTGGCGTGGGCCAGGTTGCGCCGCAGCTGGGTGTCGCCGAGCGCGGCGCGGGCCGCGGTGGGGAACGCCGGCATCCCGACGAAGGTGGCGCTCATGCGTCGTCCTCGGTGCTCGCCAGGACCTCGGCCAGGTGCATCACGCGTACGCCGGCCCGCTGGCGCGAGAGCATCCCGCCGACGTGCATGAGGCACGAGTTGTCGCCGGCGACGAGCACCTCGGCGCCGGTGTCACGGACGTGGCGCGCCTTGTCGGCGCCCATCGCGACGGAGGTGTCGGCGTTCTTGACCGCGAAGGTGCCGCCGAAGCCGCAGCACTCCGTGGCGTGCGGCAGCTCGACCAGCTCGATCCCGCGCACGGCCTCGAGCAGCCGGGTCGGGCGGTCGCCGACGCCGAGCATCCGCAGGCTGTGGCAGGTGGGGTGGTGGGTGACCCGGTGCGGGAAGTAGGCCCCGACGTCGGTGACCCCGAGCACGTCGACGAGGAACTCGGAGAGCTCGTGGGTGCGCGGAGCGGTCTGCGCGACCGCCGACACCAGCGCCCGGTCGCCCGAGCGCTCGGCGACGATCGCGTGCTGGTGGCGCGCGGAGCCCGCGCACGAGCCCGACGGCGTGACGATCGCGTCGTAGCCGGCGAACGCGTCGACGAAGGTCCGCACCACCGGCACCGCTTCGTCGAGGTAGCCGGTGTTGACCATCGGCTGCCCGCAGCACGTCTGCGCGGCGGGGAAGTCGACCTCGACCCCGAGCCGGCGCAGCAGCCGCACGACCGCCTTCCCCGTCTCGGGGAACATGGCGTCGTTGACGCAGGTGACCTGCAGGGCGACCCTCACGACGGCCATCCTCCCACCACGCGCCGGTCGGCGCCGTCCCAGTCGAGGCCGGGCCGGGGGTCGTGACGGCGTACGTCGTGGGTCTCGCGCACCAGCGCCCGCATCGCGGCGAGGTCGGGGAGGTCAACGCCCAGCGCGCGCGCCTGGACGAGGGCGTTGCCGAGCGCTGCGGCCTCGGCCGGGACCGGCGAGCACCGGCACCCCGAGGGCGTCGGCGGTCAGCTGGCAGAGCAGGTGGTTGTGCGAGCCACCGCCCACGACGTGGACGACCTCGAGGTCCGCACCGGCCAGGCGGGCCGCGGTGCGCAGGTGGCGGCGGTAGGCCAGCGCGAGGCTGTCGAGCACGCAGCGGGTGATCTCGCCCGGTGTCTGGGGCACCGGCTCGCCGGCGGCCCGCGCCAGCCGGACGACGCGCTCGGGCATCGGGTCGGTGGCGCTGCCGGGGCCGAGCAGCGAGGCGTCGTTGATGTCGACCACGGTGCGCAGCGGCGCCGCGGTGCTGGCGCCGGCGAGCAGGCTCGCGAGGTCGGTGGCCGGCGTGCCGCGGTCGCTCCACGCGCGCACGCACTCCGAGAGCACCCAGAGGCCCATCACGTTCTTGAGGAACCGGACGGTGCCGTCGACGCCGCCCTCGTTGGTGAAGTCCGCCTCGCGGGCCTCTTCCGTCAGCACGGGCGAGTCGAGCTCGAGGCCGACGAGCGACCAGGTGCCCGACGAGATGTAGCCGAAGCCGGGCTCCGACGCGGGGACGGCGACGACCGCGGAGGCGGTGTCGTGCGAGCCGACCGCCACGACCGGGACGTCGGCGACGCCCAGGTCGGCCGCGACCTGCGCTCGCACCGGTCCCACGAGCGAGCCCGCGTCGCGCAGGGGCGGCAGGATCGACCAGGGCAGTCCGAGACGGGTGGCGAGCTCGCTCGACCACTCCCCCGTGGTGACGTCGAGCAGGCCGGTGGTGGAGGCGTTGGTGCGCTCGGCGCCCACCTCGCCGGTGAGCCAGTAGGCCAGCAGGTCGGGCAGCAGCAGCAGCGCGTGCGCCGACTCGAGCGCTGCGGTGCCGCGCGCGGACACCAGCTGGAAGATCGTGGTGAACGGCAGCTGCTGCAGGCCGTTGACGGCGTACTGCTCCTGCACCCCGACGGTCCCGGACACCAGCTCGGGCACGTCACGGGTCCGCGGGTCGCGGTGGCTGTAGGGGTTGCCCAGCAGCTCGCCGTCGCGGTCGAGCAGGCCGTAGTCGACGGCCCACGAGTCGATCCCGATCCCGTCGAGGTCGCCGGTCCGCGCCACCTCGGCGATCCCTGCCAGCACCTCGCGGTGGATGCCCAGCACGTCCCAGAAGAGGGACCCGCCGACCGGGACACCGCCGTTGGGGAAGCGGTGCACCTCGGTGAGCGCGAGCTGCCCCGGGCCGACGCGTGCCGCCATCACGCGACCGCTCGTCGCCCCGAGGTCGACCGCCGCGACGCGCACGGCCCTCCGGGGCTGCGTCATCGGAGGAAGGCCGCCGCGACGCCCGCGTCGACCGGGATGTGCAGGCCCGTGGTGTGGCTGAGGTCGGCCGAGCACAGGACGAAGACCGCGTTGGCGATGTTGTCCGGCAGCACCTCGCGCTTGAGGATCGTGCGCTGGGCGTAGAACTTGCCGAGGTCCTGCTCCTCCACGCCGTAGACCGCGGCGCGGTTGGCGCCCCAGCCGGAGGCGAAGATGCCGGAGCCCTGGACGACGCCGTCCGGGTTCACGCCGTTGACCTTGATGCCGTGCTCGCCGAGCTCGGCGGCGAGCAGCCGCACCTGGTGGGCCTGGTCGGCCTTGGCCGCGCCGTAGGCGACGTTGTTGGGGCCGGCGAAGATCGAGTTCTTCGAGGAGATGTAGACGATGTCGCCGCCCATCCCCTGCGCGATCATCGCCCGCGCGGCCGCCTGGGCCACGAGGAACGACCCCTTGGCCATCACGTCGTGCTGGAGGTCCCAGTCCTTCTCGGTCGTCTCGAGCAGGGAGCGCGAGAGCGAGAGACCGGCGTTGTTGACGACCAGGTCGACGCCGCCGAAGGCGAGCACCGTCGCGTCGACGGCGGCCTGGACGGCCGCAGCGTCGGACACGTCGACCTGCACGCCGACAGCGACGTCCGCCCCTCCTCCCACGGCCAGCCCGATCTCCGCCGCGGCGGCCTGCGCCTTCTCCAGCGACAGGTCGGCGATGACGACGGCCGCGCCCTCCGACGCGAGCCTGCGTGCGGTCGCCAGGCCGATGCCGGAGGCCGCGCCCGTGACCAGCGCGACGCGGGTGGCGAGCGGCTTGGGCGCGGGCATCCGCTGGAGCTTGGCCTCCTCGAGCGCCCAGTACTCGATGCGGAACTTCTCGGCCTCGTCGATCGGCGCGTAGGACGACACGCCCTCGGCGCCGCGCATCACGTTGATGGCGTTGACGTAGAACTCGCCGGCCACCCGGGCGGTCTGCTTGTCCTTGCCGAAGCTGAACATGCCGACACCGGGCACCAGCACGACGAGCGGGTCCTTGCCGCGGATCGCCGGGCTGTCCGGCGTGGCGAACCGGTCGTAGTAGGCCTGGTAGTCCTCGCGGTAGGACACCGCGAGCTCCTGCAACCGGGCGATGCTGTCCTCGACGGAGGCGGAGGCAGGCAGGTCGAGGACGAGCGGCTTCACCTTCGTGCGCAGGAAGTGGTCGGGGCAGGACGTGCCGAGCTGGCCGAGGCGCGGGTGCTCGGCGTGGGCGAGGAAGTCGAGGACCTCCTCGGTGTCGGTGAAGTGGCCGACCATCGGCCGGTCGGCCGAGGCGATGCCGCGGACCGTCGGGGCGAGGGCCGCGGCCTTCGCCCGGCGCTCGTCCTGCGGCAGGGCGGCGTACCCCTCGAGCGCGGGGCCGAAGGGCTCGGGCCGCGAGTGCTCGGCGATGTAGGCGCCGGCCGTCTCGATGATCCAGAGGCTGTTGGCCTCGGCCTCCTCGCTCGTCTCGCCCCACGCGGTGATGCCGTGGCCGCCGAGGATGCAGCCGCGGGCCTGCGGGTTCTGCGCCTTGATGGCGGCGATGTCGAGGCCGAGCTGGAAGCCCGGGCGGCGCCACGGCACCCAGACGACCTGGTCGCCGAAGATGGTGGAGGTCAGCGCCTCGCCGTCGGCCGAGGTCGCGATCGCGATGCCGGAGTCGGGGTGCAGGTGGTCGACGTGCGCGGCGTCGACGAGGCCGTGCATGGCGGTGTCGATCGACGGCGCGGCGCCGCCCTTGCCGTGGAGGCAGTAGTCGAAGGCCGCCACCATCTCGTCCTCGCGCTCCAGGCCCGGGTAGACGTCGACGAGGGCGCGCATCCGGTCCAGCCGCAGCACGGCGAGACCACCGGGCGTGAGGGTGCCGAGGTCGCCACCGGAGCCCTTGACCCACAGCAGCTCGACGTCCTCGCCGGTGACCGGGTCGGTCTCGGTGCCCTTGGCGGAGGTGTTGCCGCCGGCGTAGTTGGTGTTGCGCGGGTCCTGGCCCAGACGGTTCGAGCGCTGGACCAGCGCGTCGACGGCGGGGTTGAGGTCACTCACGGTGCGGTTCCTTACGGGTTGGTGGGGTCAGTTCCAGCTCAGCTGCGAGCCGCCGACGCGGTCGGCCTCGATCTGCTGCTGGTGGCCGGAGTCGAGGTAGGCGCGCATCGGGTCGCCCGGCAGGCCGCGCTCCTCGCGCCAGGCGGCGAGGTCGGCGCGCACGTCGGTGTAGAAGGCGTCCATGAAGATCGCGTTGGCGCCGAGCACGTCGCCGGCCGAGCGGGCCTCGTCGAGCGCGTCGGTGTCGAGCAGCAGCGCGCGGGCGGTCATCTCCTGCACGTTGAGCACCGAGCGGATCTGCCCGGGGATCTTGGCCTCGATGTTGTGGCACTGGTCGAGCATCAGCGCGACGTCGTTGGGGGTGCCGTCGGCCTGCGCGCCGAAGCCGCCGCCGCGGATCACCTCCACCATGATCCGGAAGAGCTGGAACGGGTCGGCCGCGCCGACGATGAGGTCGTCGTCGGCGTAGAAGCGGCTGTTGAAGTCGAAGGAGCCGAGCTTCCCGAGGCGCAGCAGCTGCGCGACGATGAACTCGATGTTGGTGCCGGGGGCGTGGTGGCCGGTGTCGAGGCACACCATGGCGCGCTCGCCGAGGGCGGCCACGTGGGCGTACGAGGTGCCCCAGTCCGGGACGTCGGTGTGGTAGAACGCCGGCTCGAAGAACTTGTACTCCAGCACCATCCGCTGGTCCTCGCCGAGCTGGTCGTAGATCGTGCGCAGGCCCTCGGCGAGCCGGTCCTGGCGGGCGCGCATGTCGCCCTGGCCGGGGTAGTTGGTGCCCTCGGCGAGCCAGATCTTCAGGTCGCGCGAGCCGGTCCGGTCCATCACCTCGAGGCACTCGAGGTGATGGTCGACCGCCTTCTGCCGGATCCGCGGGTCGGTGTGGGTGAGGGCGCCGAGCTTGTAGTCGTCGTCCTGGAAGGTGTTGGAGTTGATCGTGCCGAGCGCGACGCCCTGGTCGGCGGCGTACGACGCCAGCGCGGCGTAGTCGTCGACGGCGTCCCACGGGATGTGGAGCGCGACGCTGGGCGCGAGGCCGGTGAAGCGGTGCACGGCCGCGGCGTCGGCGATCTTCTCCTCCACGCTGCGCGGGGTGCCGGGCGAGCCGAACACCTTGAAGCGGGTGCCGGAGTTGCCGTAGGCCCAGGACGGGACCTCGATGGCGAGGTCGCCGAGCCGGTCGCTGATCTGCGAGAAGGAAGTCATCACTGGTCCGTCACTGGTGTCGTGGTCGTGGTGGTGGAGGCCGCGTGCTGCTCGAGCTGGTCCTCGAGGTGGAAGACCTCCTGGAGCTGCCAGAAGCCCTGGTCGGGCGGGAGGTCGAGGTCCTCGAAGAACTCCGCCATCTCGGCCTGCCAGCGGGCGTTCACCTCGGTCGCGGCCATGCCGGCCTGGGCGGCGGCGAGGTCCGGTGTCTCGAGGTAGCCCACGAGCAGCCCGTCGTCGCGCAGGAAGAGCGAGTAGCGGTGCCAGCCGGTGTCGTGCAGGGCCCGGAGCATGTCGGGCCACACCGCGGCGTGGCGCTCGGCGTACTCCGCCATCCGCTCGCGGCGGACCTGGAGGGTGAAGCAGACGCGGTGCATCGCACTCGCCTTTCGCGGGTCGTTGGTCGAGGAGGGCCCTCTGGACCCTCCTCGACCAACGGAGGGGGCGACTCAGAAGTCGAAGTCGTCGATGTTGGACTTGTCGAAGGTGAAGGGCTCGCCCAGCAGGACCGTGCCGTCGGCGCCGACCTCGAAGGTGCCCAGGTCGCCGGCCTCGAAGGAGTCGCCCTCCTCGCCGGTGATGTCGCCGTCGACGAGCGCGGCGGCCGCGAAGGTCGCCAGGTAGCCCAGGTCGCCCGGGTTCCACAGGGCGAACGAGGTGACGGTGCCGTCGGAGACGTACTCGCGCATCTGGTTGGGGGTGCCGAGTCCGGTGAGCGCGACCTTGCCCTTGTACTGACTGTCGGAGAGGTAGCGAGCGGCGGCGGCGATGCCCACGGTGGTCGGCGAGATGATGCCCTTGAGGTCCGGGTGGTTCTGCAGCAGCGCCTCGGTCTGGTCGAACGACTTCTGGTCGTCGTCGTCGCCGTAGACGGTGTCGACCAGCTCGATGTCGGCGTAGTCGGGGTTGTCGGCGAGCTCGGACTCCATCATGTCGATCCACGCGTTCTGGTTCGTCGCGTTGGCCGAGGCCGAGAGGATCGCGATCTCGCCCTTGCCGCCGATCTGCTCGGAGACCAGCTCGAGCTGCTTGGCGGCGATGCCCTCCGCGGTGGCCTGGTTGATGAACAGGTCGCGGCAGTCGGGGTTGGTGTCGGCGTCGAAGGTCACGACCTTCACGTCGGCGCTGCGGGCCTCGTCGATCGCGTCGCACAGGGCGTCGGGGTCGTTGGCCGAGAGGATCAGCGCGCTCTTGCCCTGCTGGGCCACGGTGTTGATGTAGGACACCTGGGCGTCGGGGCTGGCGGTGTCGGGGCCGACCTCCTCGAAGTCGGCGCCGATCTCGTCGGCCGCCTTCTCCGCACCGTCGGTGCTGGTGTCGAAGTACGCGTTGCCGAGGTTCTTCGGCAGCATCGTGATGCTCAGGTCGCCGCCACCGCCACCGCCGCCGCTGGCCGACCCGCCACCGTCACCGTCGTCGCCGCCGCAGGCGGTGAAGGCGAGCGACGCCGTGAGCAGCAGCGCGGCGAGGGCAGCGGGCCGCCTCTTCTGGAACTTCATCTGTGTCTACCTCTCGGATGTCTCAGACGCCGGCGGTCGCCGGGTCCTTGTCGGGTGCCTTGCGGGGCAGCCGCGAGCCGGCCCACCCAAGGACGCTGGGGAGGATCACCGAGGCCACCAGGAGCAGGCCGACGATGATGTTGGTGACGTTGACCGTCACCGACTCCAGGCGCAGCGCGCTGGAGATGACGCCGATCAGCACGACCCCGGCGAGGACGCCGTGGAGCCGGCCGCGGCCGCCGAAGATGGACACGCCGCCGAGCAGCACCGCCGCGATGACCTGCAGCTCGTAGCCGGTGGCGTTGTCGCCGCGGGCCGAGCCGTAGCGGAGCGTGAAGTAGATCCCCGCGAGGGCCGAGACCACGCCGGAGAGCAGGAAGAGCACCAGCTTGGTGCGGGCGACGTCGACGCCGGTGAAGCGTGCGGCCTCGTCGTTGAGGCCGATCTCGTAGACGCCGCGGCCGAAGGTCGAGAAGTGCAGCAGGACCACGAAGCCGACCGCGAGGACCGCGAAGGGGATCATCACCAGCGGGATGCGGGTCTCGCCGATGGTGCCGGTGGCGAGGTCCGCCCACGTCTCGGTGAAGTCGGTGATGGCCGTGGTCCCGAGCAGGCCCACGGCGATGCCGCGGAAGAGCGCGAGGGTGCCGATGGTGACCGCGAGCGACGGCAGCCCGACGTAGGCGATGAGGAAGCCGTTGAGCGCACCGCACGCCAGGCCGGCGAGCAGCGCCAGCACGGCGGCCGCGGGCACCGACATCCCGGCGTCGTGGAGCACCCCGAGCAGCACGCTGCTCAGCCCCATGATGCTGGCCACCGACAGGTCGATCTCGCCGGTGATGATGACGAGCGTCATCGGCAGCGCGATCAGCAGGATCGGCGCGATGTCCTGCAGGAGGAACTTCAGCGTCAGCGGTCCGTCGAAGTTGGGCACGTTGGCCAGCGAGTAGAGGACCACCGCGACCGTCAGCACGATCACCGCGGTCTCGCGGGTCAGCAGCCAGCGCTTCCACAGCGGCGCCGAGTAGGCGGCGTACGTGCGGGCCGGGGTCGCCGTCGTGGTGCTCACTGGTGGTCCCTCGATTCTGCGAGCTTGCGGGCTTGTCGGAGGGCGAGGACGCGGTCGAGGACGATCGCGCCGAGGATGAGGACGCCGACGACGGCGCGCTGCCAGAAGTCCTCGATGCCGAGGCTGGGCAGTGCCCGGTTGATCGTGATCAGCAGGAAGGCACCGATCGCCGCGCCCCAGACCGTGCCGCTGCCGCCGAAGATCGCGATGCCCCCGATGACGGCCGCGGCGACGGCCTGCAGCTCGATGCCGGAGCCGACGCCCGAGCTCACGGTGCCGTAGCGGGCGGTGTAGAGGACGCCAGCCAGTCCCGCCAGCGCGCCGCTGAGGACGAACGCGGCGAGCAGCCGGCGACGGACGGGGAGGCCGTAGAGGCGCGCCGCGTCGGGGTCGGAGCCGATCGCGTAGAGCTCGCGACCGCCGCGGGCGGTGTGGAGGTAGTAGCCGACCGCGACCAGCACGACGACGGCGATGATCGTGAGCACCGGGATGCTGAGGACCGTCCGGGTGCCGAGGGCGAGGAAGTCGCGGGGCATGTCGCCGGCGTTGATCCGGTCGCTGCCCGCCCAGGTGAGCATGATGCCGCGGTAGACGTAGAGCGTGCCGAGCGTGATGACGAGCGCGGGCACTCCGGCGTAGGCGACGAGCAGGCCGTTGACCAGGCCGAGGACCGCACCCATCGCCAGGCACGCCACGACGACCGCGAGGATCGGGATGCCGGAGTGGTCCACGAACAGCCGCCCGGTGAGGTAGGCCGTGAGCGCCATCGTCGAGCCGACCGAGAGGTCGACGTTGCGGGTGATGACGACGACCGCCTGGCCGACCGCGAGGAGCAGCAGGATCGAGGGGTTGAGCAGGAAGTTGCGCCAGCCGTCGGAGCTGAAGAGGAAGCCGTTGTTCTTCGTGGTCGCCAGCACCACGACGGCGACCAGCACCAGGAAGATGGAGAGCTCGCGCGAGCGCAGGACCGTGGTGAGCGCCCGGCGGGTCGGTGAGAGCCTGCTCGGCTCCACGAGGAGGGCCTCGCCGGTCGGGACCTCGGTGCGCTCGATGTCGGTGCTCATCGGACGTCCTCCAGGTGGCGGGTGGCCGCGTGCATGACGGCCTCGGGCGTGGCGTCGGCGCGGTCGAGCTCGGCGGTGATCCGGCCCTCGCAGAGGACGAGGACGCGGTCGGCCATGCCGAGCACCTCGGGCAGCTCGGAGGAGATCATCAAGATCGCCAGGCCCTGACCGGCCAGCTCGGAGAGCAGGCGGTGGACCTCGGACTTGGTGCCGACGTCGATGCCGCGGGTGGGCTCGTCGATGATCAGCAGCTTCGGGTCGGTGGCCAGCCACTTGGCGATGACGACCTTCTGCTGGTTGCCGCCGCTCATCGTGGTGGCGGTCATGTCGAGCGCGCTGGTCTTGACCTCGAGGCGCCCGGCCCACGGACCGGCCGCCCGGTTCTCCATCGAGCCGGTGAGCAGGCCGGCGCGGGCGATGCCGTCCCGGATGACGGCGGCGACGTTGCGGCTGACCGAGGCGTCGATGACCAGGCCCTGCTTGCGACGGTCCTCGGGGATGAAGGCCATGCCGGCCCGGATCGCCGCGCGCGGGCTGCGCGCCCTGACCGCCCTGCCCGACACGGTGACCGAGCCGGAGTCGTAGGGGTCGACGCCGAACACCGCGCGGGCCACCTCGCTGCGCCCGGCCCCGACGAGGCCGGCGAGGCCGACGATCTCGCCGGCACGGACCTCGAGGTCGATGTCGTGGAAGACGCCCGCCCGGTTGAGGCCGCGGACCTGGAGGACCGGCTCGCCGATGTCCGCCGGGGTCTTGGGGAAGAGGTCGTCGACGTCGCGGCCGACCATGAGCGACACCAGCTCGGACGGCGTCGTCTCCTCGACGCGGCGGGTGTCGACGTAGGAGCCGTCGCGCATCACCGTCACGGTGTCGCACAGGGCGAAGACCTCGTCGAAGCGGTGGGAGATGAAGACCAGCGCGCGACCCTCGTCGCGCAGGCTGCGGGCGACGGCGAAGAGCCGCTCGACCTCGACCCCGCTGAGCGCGGCGGTCGGCTCGTCCATCACGAGCAGGCGCGCGTCGAGGGAGATGGCCTTGGCGATCTCGATGATCTGCTGGTCGGCGATCGAGAGGCCCTCGGCGGGGCGGCGCGGGTCGATCCGGACGCCGAGGCGGCCGAAGAGGGCCTCGGTCTCGGCGATCATGGCCGGGCGGTCGATGCGACGCCCGCGGGCGAGCGGCTGGCGACCCATGAAGATGTTCTCGGTGACCGACAGGTCCGGGAACAGGGTCGGCTCCTGGTAGATCACCGCGATGCCGGCCTGCTTGGACTCCGCGGTCGAGCCGAAGTCGACCGGCTCCCCACCGAGGGCGAACGTGCCGCCGTCGCGGCGGTGCACGCCAGCCACGACCTTGACCAGGGTGGACTTCCCGGCGCCGTTCTCGCCGACGAGGGCGTGGATCGACCCCGCGTCGACGCGCAGGCTGCCCGAGCGCAGGGCGACCACGGGGCCGAACGACTTGGAGACGTCGTCGAGCTCGAGGACGGGTGCTGCGGTGGCCATGGTGCTCCTTCGTTGAAAGGTTTCAACGAAAGGTAGGTGAGGGCCGTCACACGTGTCAAGCGTCACTGGGTCACGAGTTGGCCACCGATGTCGTACGCTCCGAGCACATCGTTTCAACGTCGGGAGGGCACGCCATGGCACGGGCCTCCTCGGTCAAGGACGTCGCCGCGCGCGCCGGGGTCTCCCTCGGCACCGTGAGCAACGTCCTCAACCGTCCCGAGCGCGTCTCCCCCGCCACCCGCGCCCGGGTCGAGGACGCGATGCGCGAGCTGGGCTTCGTCCGCAACGAGTCGGCGCGCCAGCTGCGCGCCGGCAGCAGCAGGACGCTGGCCTACGTCCTGCTCGATGCCCGCAACCCGTTCTTCACCGACGTCGCCGAGGGCGCGGAGCGCGCCGCCGAGGCCGCCGGGCTGTCGCTGTTCCTGTGCCACTCCGACAACCGCGCCGCCCGCGAGAGCGACTACCTCGCCCACCTGGTCGAGCAGCGGGTGCAGGGGATCCTGCTCACCCCGGTCGACCCCCAGGCGCAGGTCCTCAGCGACGTGCGGCGCAACGGCACCCCGCTGGTCATCGTCGACCGCACGCGCCCGGACGAGGCCTTCTGCTCGGTGGCGGTCGACGACGTGCTCGGCGGCCGGCTCGCCGTCCAGCACCTGGTGGAGCGCGGGCACACGCGGGTGGCGTTCATCGGCGGCCCGGACAGCATCGGCCAGGTGCACGACCGCCTGGCGGGCGCGCGGGCCGCCTGGGCCGACGCCGGCCTGCCCGAGGACCAGCTCACGGTGGTGACGACCGACGCGCTCACCGTCGTCGAGGGGCGCTCGGCGGGCGAGCGGGTGATGGGCATCAGCACCCGGGTGCGACCGACCGCGGCCTTCTGCGCCAACGACCTGCTCGCGCTCGGCCTGCTCCAGCAGCTCAGCACGTCGGGGCTGAGCGTGCCCGGCGACCTCGCGATCGTGGGCTACGACGACATCGAGTACGCCGCCGCGGCCGCGGTGCCGCTCACGTCGGTCCGCCAGCCCCGCCAGGAGCTCGGCCGCCGGGCCACCGAGCTCGTCCTCGACGAGGCCGACAACCCCGACCACCACCACCAGCAGCTGGTCTTCACCCCCGAGCTGGTCGCCCGGCGCTCGACGCTGGACTGACGTCGTCGATCGCGTCGTTGAAGTCCGCGAGACCCGCCGCGAGCCGGGCGATCCTCGCCTCCCCCAGCGTGTCGACGACGTCGCGCAGGCCCTCCGCCCGCGCCTGCGCCTCCGCCCGGTAGGTCGCCTCCCCCGCCTCGGTGGCCTGGACCAGCAGCCCGGACGCCGCGGGGTCCTCGCGGCGCTCCAGCAGGCCGTGCCCCTCGGCCGCGTGGACCTGACGGTTGATCGTGGACTGCTCGAGCTGCAGCTGCTCGGCCAGGCCGCGCAGCGTGTGCGGCCCGTGCTCGACCACGACCCACAGGATCTTGAACGCGGAGGCGTCCACGCCGGTCGCGGTCTGGCTGGTCTCCCGCAGGCGACCGAGCCGCATCAGCTGGTGACGCAGGGCCGCGAGGGTCTCGTCGGTGACCGGGGTGGCGCTGGCGCGGGGCACGGCCGTCGCCTCAGGCCTCGGCGGTGGCGAGGTCGGCACCGATGGCGTCCGAGCGGCGCCTGACCGTCGGGACGAAGGCCGCGATCGCGACCCCCACGAACGCCGCGACTGCACCGACCACGAAGCACCAGCGGAAGGCCGACTCGGTCGGCACGGCGATGCCGCCGAGGTCGACGGTGCTGCTGGTGAGGAGGGTCGCCATCACGGCGGCCGCGAGCGTGGTGCCGGTGGAGCGCATCAGCCCGTTGACGCCCACCGCGGAGCCCGCCTCGTGTGCGGGGACGGAGTCGAGGATCAGCGTCGGCATGGCGGCGTACCCGATGCCGACACCGGCCGAGGCCACGCAGGAGGCGACGAGCAGCTGCCAGGGCGCGTCCATCATGACCAGCGCCACGAGGTACCCGGCACCGAGCACCGCGGCCCCGATCATCAGGGTCGCCTTGGGGCCGATGCCCTTCATCAGCGAGCTCGACACGGGGGCGAAGACCAGCATCATCAGGCCGGCGGGGGCCATCCACAGGCCCGCGGCGAGGATGGACTGGCCCAGGCCGTAGCCGGTCGCCTCGGGCATCTGCAGCAGCTGGGGCACCACGATCGACTGGGCCATCATCCCGAAGCCGATCGCCACGGCCGCGAGGTTGGTCAGCAGCACGGCGGGCGAGGCGGTCGTGCGGAGGTCGACGAGGGGCTCGTCCTGGCGGAGCTCGAAGGCGCCCCAGGCCACCAGCGCGACGACACCGAAGACGATCGCGCTCCAGGTCAGCGGGTCGCCCCATCCCCAGGTGCTGCCCTTGGAGACACCGACCAGGAAGGACGAGAGGCCGACGGCCAGGCCGAGGGTGCCGGCGACGTCGAGGCGGCCCGACGACCCGTCGTGCACGTGCGGCACGGCGAACCAGGTCAGCACGGTGATCACCGCGGCGAGCCCGGCCGCGACCCAGAAGAGCGTGTGCCAGTCGCCGGAGTCGGCGATCCACGCCGCCAGCGGCAGGCCGATGGCCCCGCCGACGCCGAGCGTGGCGCTCATGGTCGCGACACCGGTCGAGGCCATCTCCGGCGGCGCGAACTGGCGGATGAAGGAGATGCCGACGGGGATGAAGCCCATCGCCAGGCCCTGGAGCGCACGTCCCACCAGGATCGGGGCGAGCGAGGCGGACAGGGCGCAGACCGCGGAGCCGAGGAAGAGCAGCGCTGCGCTGGCGGTCAGCACCCGCTGCTTGCCGATCATGTCCGCGATGCGGCCCGCGACCGGCATCGTCACGGCCGCCGCCAGCAGCGTGATCGTGATGACCCACGACGCGTTGGAGGCGGAGGTGTCGAGCAGCTGGGGCAGCTCGCTCTGGATCGGGATCACCATCGTCTGGGTGAGCGCTGCGCTGAGTCCACCCGCGCACAGGACGGCGATGGCCAGTCCGGGACGCGAGGCTGGGGAGGCTGAAGTCATGTATGTAACCTACACACAGTTGCGGATGACAACCAACTCGCTCAGTCGGGACGGATCCCCGTGCGCTCGGCGAGGTGGTTGAGCACCGCGCGCTGGAAGTTCGCGTCCCGCGTCGCCCGGTGCGGGTCGCGCGCCTCGTGGTGGTGCCAGTAGCCACCGGTCCTCGGGACGATGTCGGCCTCCGGCGCCGTCGCCAGCCAGACCTGGGTGCGGTGCCCCTCGACCAGGTCGTCGGGGGCACCGGCCCCACCCATGCGGGTCGCGACCCAGCCCGGGTCGACGGCGTGCCACAGCGTGTCCGGGCGGTGCTCGGCCCACGCCATCACCAGCGTGGTGACCCACAGCTTGGTGTCGGAGTACGAGCCCCCGCCGACGAGGTCGGTGCTCCCCGACAGGTGCATCCCGCTGCTCAGCACGATCGAGCGCGCGGGCGGGCTCATGAGGGCCGTCAGCACGTAGGGCGCCACGACGTTGACCGACGTCGCGAGCCCACGGTCCATGGTGCCGGCGTTGTGGACGACCGCGTCGAACCGGCCGAACCCGTCGAGCTCGTGCGCGAGGGCGACGGTCGCGTCGAGGTCGGACAGGTCGGCGTACGCCGTGCCCGCCACGCGCTCCAGGACCGCCGGGTCCTCGACCCGGTCGGCGCTGCGCGCGTGGAGCACGACGTCGTGGCCGGCATCGAGGAGGGCGGTGACGGTGGCGAGGCCGAGGCCGGTGGAGGCGCCGGTGACGAGGACGAGGCTCATGCCGACAGTGTGCGCGTAGGCTCCGAGCACCATGAGCGTCGGCGTCGTGTTCCGCCCCCAGAGCGCCTGTTCCCCGGCCGGGTGAGCGCCGCCGTCGGGCACGGCGTCGCCCCGTGGATGGAGCAGGTCGGCGGCGCGGTCACCTCCCCCATGACACTGCTGCGTGAGTACGCCGACGCGGTGCGCGACCTGCTCGACGGTCGGCGCGTCGACGTGAGCGGCACCTACGTGCAGCTGCACGACGTCGCGCTCGAGTGGCCGCCCGAGGCGCGGCCCGAGCTGCTCGTCGGCGCGCGTGGGCCACGCACCGTCGGGCTCGCCGCCGACGCGTCCGACGGGGTCCTGCTCGACGCCGTCGCCGACGCCGACGCGGTCACGCGCGCCCGCGCCAGGCTCGACCGGCGCGCCACCCACGGGGCGCTGGTCGTCTACACCGAGGTGGACACCGAGGCGCCCGGCCTCCACGCCCGGGTCGCCGACCGCGTCGGACCCACGACCCCTCATCGAGGCCGTGGGGCAGATCGCCCAGCGAGCCTGAGGCATGCGAGTCCTGTTCTCGTCGACCTCGGGCCACGGCCACGTCATCCCGATGCTGCAGCTCGCATCGGCGCTCGGAGCGCGGGGGCACGAGGTGCTGTGGGCCACGTCGGCCGACGCCACGCCGCTCGTGACCGCCGCCGGGATCGAGGCGGTCGCTGCCGGGGCACACGGCGTCGAGGAGGCGACGCTGCGCGCAGAGGTGCGCGACCGCGCACAGACCCTGGCCGGCCGGGACCGCTCGGCCTGGGTGTTCCCCCGCATGTTCGGGGCGGCCCTGGCCCCCCGGATGGCCGAGGACCTGGTCGTCGTCGCGCAGGACTGGCAGCCCGACCTGCTGGTGCACGAGCAGGCCGAGCTCGGCGCGCCGCTGGTGGCCGCGATGATCGGCCGCCCCAGCCTCACCCACGCCTTCGGGACGGCAGTGCCCGCGGCGGTCCTGGAGGAGTCGCGCGTGCAGCTCAGCGGCCTGGGGCGCGACCACGGCCAGGAGGTGCCGCCGTTCGCCGGGTGCTTCCGGGCGATCCGCCATGCCGACGCCGGCAGCCGAGCCGGCGCCGTGCTGACCCTCGGGCCCGACGCGATGTCGCCGGGTGCCGTGCAGGAGTCGGTCGAGCGCCTGCTCACCGACCCGACCTTTCGCGCGGGCGCGCGTCGCGTGGCGCACGAGATCGCGGCCCGGACGACGTGGTGCGCACGCTGGAGCACCGCTTCGCCCCGCCCCGCTGACCAGGCGCCTTGTCCGTCGGGAGGCGGGCGACGAGACTCGGTGCGGGCGCCCACGGCGGGATGCCCGTCCCTGAGCGAGCGAGGTCACGATGAAGGCAACCTGGAACGGCGTCACGATCGCGGAGAGCGACGAGACGGTCGTGGTCGAGGGCAACCACTACTTCCCCGCCGAGGCGGTCCGCGAGGACCTGCTGCGTCCGTCCACCACGCAGACCACGTGCCCGTGGAAGGGCCAGGCGTCCTACTACTCTCTCGAGGTCGACGGGCAGGTCAACGCCGACGCTGCGTGGTTCTACCCCGAGCCGAAGGAAGCGGCCGCCGAGATCAGCGGACGGGTCGCCTTCTGGAAGGGCGTGAAGGTCACCGACTGAGCCCGTGGTCAACTCCGCCCGGACATGAGGCTCCGTCAGTCGACCTCCTGGAGGCGTCCGACCTGGTCGCTGATGTCGTGGGTGGTGCGGGCGACGCCGTCCATCGCGAGCTGCGCCTGGGCGGCAGCCGTGGTCTGGGCCTCGGCTGCCGCGGTGATCGTCGCCTGGGCACGGGCGACGTCGTTGACGACGGACTCGATCCGCTCGGCGCTGCCGAGCATGTCCTTCGTGTCGACCTGTACCCGACCGACGACGGAGGTGATCAGCTCAGTGGCGCGGGCGGTCTCGGTGGACAGCTCCTTCACCTCGTTGGCGACGACGGCGAAGCCGCGGCCGGCCTCGCCTGCGCGGGCTGCCTCGATGGTGGCATTCAGCGCGAGCAGGTTCGTCTGCTCGGCGATGCCGGTGATGGCGTGCGCGATGTCACCGATCTCCGCGGCCGATCGCTCGAGACGCTGCATCATCTCGTGGGTCTCGGCGACACTGCTGGACGCGGCGTCGGTCGAGACGGCGGCGCTCGTGGTGGCGGAGTAGATCTCGGCGGTCGCGCTGGCCAGGCTCCCCACCGCCTGCTCCGACTCCGACACCGAGCGTCGCAACGTCTCGCCCGCCAGGTCCAGATTGGCGACACGGCGCGCGATCTCCTCCGCACGACGGGCGCGCTGCTCCACCTCTGCCTGCGCCTGACTGGCGATCGCCACCTGGTGCGCCGCGAGCTCCTCCTGCGCTGCGAGCTGCTGCGCACGAACCTCGTCCGCCCGCACAGCCTCGAGTCGACGCGCTTGCTCCGCACGCTCGGTGAAGCGCCACGACGACGCGAGCGCGGCGCACTCCATGAGGATGAACGTCGCGTGCAGGAGGGCGAACGCGAGCGGGTGTGCCCGCGCCCGAGGATCCGAGAAGACCGTGGCAGGAGAGAGCAGGCCCATCGTGAGGTGATGAACGGCGACGATGCCGATCGCGATGAGGAACGGCGCCCACATCTCGTACATGGCGACGAGGGCAACCATGACGAAGAAGTGCAGATGCAAGTCGGTCATGCCGCCTGACAGGTGCACGAGCGCGACCGACGACAGCATGAGCCCCGAGCTGACCGCCACCGCCCGGACCGTCTGACCGGGTGCGTAGCGCCCGATGAGCAGCAGCACACCGAGGACCGCCACCGCCACTGCGGCGACGAGGCCGTCATGACTGCCAGACCCCGACGACATCCCCACCATCTCCGACATCGACCCGTCGTCTGTGGCGGACGGCCAGAGCACCGGGAGGAGGCCGATGACCGGCAGGTGGACGAGGAGCACGAGGCTCAGCACGGTGTGGCGACTGCGGAAGTCGGGTTCGTTGAGCTGCGCCCCTCGGGGGATCCACGAGCCCCGGGCACGACCTGCCGGACTGCCCGACGGACCCGTGGAGCCTGCGGACGGGCTCACGGACTGGGTCGCTGGCGGGGTGACCCGCAGGGTTGCGGGGCGCGGCGGCATGAGGGCGGTCATGACCATGGAATCGGCCGAACCGCACCGGACCTGAGCGCGGCGGCGGAGATCTTCGGGACCACCGGCCGGGGACAGAAGACTCCCCCAGGGTCTCGGGTCCCCGGGGGAGTCAGAGCCGCCTGTCGGAATCGAACCGACGACCTAGTCATTACGAGTGACTCGCTCTACCGACTGAGCTAAGGCGGCGTGGCCTGCGAACGGTGCTCGGCACGCCGCGGGCGAGTATACGGAGCCGCGGCCCCCGGACCGAAATCAGGCCGTCTCGCGCGTGGTGTCCCGGTGTGGTCGGTGTGGCTAAGGTCAAGAGGTCTGTCCAGACTTCAACCAGGAGGATCCATGCCCACTCGCTCCGCTCGTACCGCCTGGAACGGCGGCCTGCAGGACGGCTCCGGCCAGGTCGAGCTCACCAGCTCGGGCGTCGGCACCTACGACGTGTCGTTCCCCAAGCGTGCCGCCGACGACGCCGGCGGCTACACCAGCCCCGAGGAGCTCATCGCCGCGGCGCACTCGGCCTGCTACGCGATGCAGCTCTCCGCGCTGATCGCCGAGGCCGGCGGCACCCCGCAGGCCCTCGAGGTCAAGGCCGACGTGTCGCTGGGCGAGGACAAGGACGCCGGCGGCTTCAAGCTCACCGGCATCCTCCTCACCGTGCGCGGCGAGGTCGAGGGCCTCGACGACGCCGGCTTCAAGGACGCGGCCGAGAAGGCCAAGGCCGGCTGCCCGGTCAGCAAGGCGCTCACCGGCGTCGACATCACGCTCGACGCCGCGCTCGAGGGCTGAGTCCCGCCTCGGACGGCGGCCCCGCGGCTCAGCAGCGGGTGCCGTCGTCGGGGACCGTCCCGTCGACGAGGTAGTCCTCGACGGTGGTGTCGATGCACTCGTTGCCGGAGTTGTAGGCCGTGTGGCCGTCCCCGTCGCGCTCGACCAGCACGCCCGAGTCGAGCTGGTCGGCCAGGGCGACCGCCCACTTCATCGGCGTCGCCGGGTCGCGGGTCGTGCCGAGCACGAGGATCGGCGCGGCCCCCTCGCCGCGGATGTCGAGCGGCGCCTCGGTGGAGCGGACCGTGCTGCCGCGGCAGCCGGTGAGGCCCCAGGCGAAGACGTCGCCGAAGGTGGGCGAGGCCTGCTCGAACGCCCCGACCTCGGCGGCGACCTTGCCGAACGGGATGGAGCTCGGGTCGTCGAGGCAGTTGATCGCGTAGATCGCCTCCATCGAGTTGTTGTCGTAGCCGCCGTCGGTGCCGCGCGAGGCGTAGAGGTCGGAGAGCTGCATCAGCGCCGAGCCCTCGCCCTCGAGCGCCGAGGACAGCGCGGTGCTCAGCAGGAACCAGTAGTCGCGGTTGTAGAGCGGCGCGACGATGCCGTAGAAGGCGTTGCCGATGGCCAGCTCGCGATCACCCGCCGGCAGCGGCTGCTCCTCGACCGAGTCGAGGAAGTCGCTGATGGTGGCCAGGCCCTCGTCGACGGTGTCACCGAGGAAGCAGTTGTCGGTGGAGTCCAGGCAGTTCTGGACGTAGGCGCGCAGGGCGGTCTCGAAGCCCGCGGCCTGGTCGAGCGACATCGTCTCGAGGTCGAGCGAGACGTCGACTGCTCCGTCGAGGACGAACCGGCCGACCTTGTCGGGGAACAGCTCGGCGTAGGTCGCCCCGAGCTTGGTGCCGTAGGAGGCGCCGAGGTAGGTGAGCTTCTCCTCCCCCAGCGCCGAGCGCAGCACGTCCATGTCGCGCGCGGCCTCGGTCGTCGAGACGTGGGCGAGCAGCGGGCCGCTGTTGGCGCGGCAGGCCGCGCCGAAGCCGAGCACCGAGCGGCGGTAGTCGGCGACCTCCTGGGGCGTGTCGGGTGACGGGTCGCCGGCGACGTAGGCGTCGAGCTCGGCGTCGGTGAGGCAGTCGACCGGCGCCGATCGGCCCGTGCCGCGCGGGTCGAAGCCGACGATGTCGAAGGCGTCGAGCAGCGGGGCGCGGAAGACGAGCCCGCCCGCGGCGGCGTACGTCGTGCCGGGCGCGCCGGGGCCGCCGGGGTTGACCACCATCGAGCCGACGCGCTCGCCGCGCGCCGGGACCCGCAGCAGGGCCAGGTCGATGGTCTTCCCCTGCGGGTCGGCATAGTCGACCGGGACGGTCAGCGTGCCGCAGTCCTGGTCGGCGTTGCTCTCGCACGGCTGCCAGTCGATGCGCTGGGAGTAGAGGTCGGCGAGGTCCGCCGAGGGCGGCTCGGTCACCGAGGCCGGGGGCGGGGTCGTCGGCGAGGGCGTGGGCCGGGCTGCCGGGGAGTCGGAGGCGTCCCCTCCCCCGACGGCCAGGCCGACGGCGAGGAACGCCCCCAGGACGAGCGCGAGCACCGCGACGAGCGCGAGGACCTTCTTCACGTGCGACCTCCGGGCAGCCGCAGCGCGGTCGCCATCGACTCCAGCGCCAGCTGCGGCGGGACGTTGAACTCCAGCATCTGCTCACGGGCGGCGAAGACCGCGTCGATCATCCGCACCAGCTCCTCGGGCGTGGCGGCGCGCGCCACCACCTCGACGTCGGGGCGGATCTCCTCGTTGACCAGGGCGCCCGGGGCGCCGACGGCGAGCGCGATCGCGTCGCGGTAGACCGAGACGAGGTCCATCAGCGCGCGGTCGATGACGTCGAGCACCCGCCGCTTGGCCTTCTGCTTCTGCAGCTTCTCCAGCGACGACAGCGCGGCGCGGTAGGCGCGGCTGGAGACGTCCTTGCGCTCGCTGCCGAAGATCGACTGCAGCGACTCGAGCTCGCGACGCTCGGCGTCGGCGGTGATGGCCGCCGTCTCCTCCTTGGCGATCTCGGCGAGGTTGGTCGCCGCCGTCATCACCGCGCCGATCGAGGTCAGCCTCGCGGGCAGCGAGACGACCTCGCGGCGGCGACGGCGGGCGTCCTCGTCCACGCAGAGCGCGCGGGCACGGCCGATGTGGCCCTGGCTGGCGCGCGCGGCGAACGACGCCATCGCCGGCTCGATGCCCTGGCGGACCAGGAAGTCGGTGACCTCCGGCGCCGTCGGGGTGGCCAGGGTGACGTGCCTCGAGCGGGAGGCGATGGTCGGCAGCACGTCGGCGCGGGTCGGGGCGCACAGGAGCCAGAGCGTGCGGGGCGTCGGCTCCTCGATCGCCTTGAGCAGCGCGTTGCCGGTGCGGGGGTTCTCCGGCGTGCCGAGGCGGTCGGCGTCCTCGACGAGGATGATCTGCCAGCGCCCGAGCGCGGGGAACTTCGCGGACGCCTGCACGAGCGAGCGCATGTCGTCGACGTAGAGCACGGTCGTCTCCGAGCGCACCAGCGTGATGTCGGGGTGGGAGCCCTTCATCGCCAGCCGGCAGGGCTCGCAGTGCCCGCACCCGGTGCGGGTCTCGCACTGCAGCGCAGCGGCGAAGGCGCGCGCGACGTTGGAGCGTCCGGAGCCGGGCGGGCCGGTGAACAGCCACGCGTGGGTCATGCCGTGGCCGGCGGCGGCCTCCTGCAGCAGGCCGATGAGCGGGCGCTGGCCGACCAGGTCGTCCCAGACCGTGCCGGTCGTGCCGGTCGTGGACGTCACGCGCGCTCCAGCAGGGGGGCGATCCGGGCCTGGATCCCGGCCGCGATCTCCTCGACCGGCGCACGGGCGTCGAGCACGAGGTAGTGGGTGGGATCGGCGGCGGCGAGGTCGAGGAACCCCTGGCGCACGCGCTGGTGGAACTCCAGCGACTGGCCCTCGATGCGGTCGCGACCGTCGAAGCGGCCCAGCCCGGTCTCGGGCGCGAGGTCGAGCACGACGGTCAGGTGGGGCCGCAGGTCGCCGGTGGCCCACCGCGCGACCGCCTCGACCTCGGCGACGTCGAGGGTGCGGCCGGCACCCTGGTAGGCGAGCGTGGAGTCGACGTAGCGGTCGGTGACGACGACCTCGCCGCGGGCCAGGGCCGGCAGCACCACGTGGTCGACGTGCTCGGCCTTGTCGGCGGCGTAGAGCAGCGCCTCGGTGCGGTCGGACAGGTCGCCGGTGGCGGGGTCGAGGACGATCCGGCGCAGCTCCTTGCCGACGGAGGTGTCGCCGGGCTCGAAGGTCAGCAGGACCGTCTCGCCGCGCGCCACCAGCCAGTCGCGGAGCAGCCGCGACTGCGTCGACTTGCCGGCCCCCTCCCCGCCCTCGAAGCAGACGAAGAGCCCGCGGTCGGAAAACACCCCTGGGTTCACGCGCACACCCTACGGGCGGGGTCAGACGCTCAGGCGGCCCGGGAGCCGCCGGACAGCACGAGCGCGAGCAGGAATGCCCAGCCGCCGGTCAGGCGGCGTTGTCCAGGACGTGGTCGGCCCACGCCGAGGGGTCCGCCGAGCAGGAGGTAGGCCACGCTGCCGAGCGGCCCCGTGAGCAGCCACACCCACGCCCAGCCCCACCGCGTCGCGCGCCACGGCTCGGGGCCGCCGACGACGAGCAAGAGCCCACCCAGCCACGTGGCCATCGCCAGCAGTGCGACAGGCCCGGGCACCCGCCAGTCCATGAATCCGAAGGACGGGGTCTCGCCCGACGGTCCGACGGTGATCGTGACGTGCTCGTCGATGCTGCGCAGCGCCTGCCGCGGGTCCTCGGAGGTGACGGCTGTCGTCTCGCCCCACGCGTCGGAGGAGCCGCCGTACCCGACCCGCACGACGGCGTACTGGTCGAGGAGTCCGCCCAGGACGCTCCAGCGCAGCTCGACCGTCTCGGACGCGTCGGCGCCGACGTACTGCACTTCGTCGACCTTGCCGCTGGCCACGTCGGAGAGCAGGACGCCGTACGTCGCGGGGCGCTGGCCGGTCGTCACCATCAGCGCCGCGGTGAGCAGCGCCATCGCGCAGAGCGTCGCGCCGGTCAGCCGCCAGCGTCGGTCGAGCCACTCGTCGTGAGCGCGCACCCGCCGGCGCCGGCAGCGTCGTGGTGTCCCCCATGGCGCGAGCGTAGTGCTCGCCCGGGACCGGCGACAGGGGAGCGCGCGACCCCGGCTGGGCTGCGCGCTCCGCCGTCGCGGTCAGGACATCTCGGCGGTCAGGACTTCTTCGCGGTCGTCTTCTTGGCGGCGGCCTTCTTGGCCGTCGTCTTCTTCGCCGCGGTCTTCTTGGCCGTCGTCTTCTTGGCGGCCGTCTTCTTCGCCGGGGCCTTCGCGCCCTTCGTGGCCGCCTTCTTCGCCGGGCCGCGCTCGCGACGCTCGGCGAGCAGCTCGGCGGCGCGCTCGAGGGTGATCGACTCGACCGTGTCGTCCTTGCGGAGCGTGGCGTTGTACTCGCCGTCGGTGACGTACTCGCCGAAGCGACCCGCCTTCACGATCACCGGCTGGCCGGAGACCGGGTCGTTGCCGAGCTCCTTGAGCGGCGGCGTGGCCGCACCGCGACCGCGCTGCTTGGGCTGGGCGTAGATCGCCTTCGCCTGGTCGAGGGTGATGTCGAAGATCTGGTCCTCCGACGTCAGGCTCCGCGAGTCGGTGCCCTTCTTGAGGTAGGGCCCGTAGCGGCCGTTCTGCGCGGTGATCTCGGTGCCGTCCTCGTCGGTGCCGACGATGCGCGGCAGGTCGAGCAGCTGCACCGCCTGCTCGAGGGTGACGGTGTCGAGGGTCATGGACTTGAACAGCGACCCGGTGCGCGGCTTGGCCGACTTGGGGGCGTCCTCCGGGAGCACCTCGGTGACGTAGGGGCCGAAGCGACCGTTCTTCGCCACGATCTGCAGTCCCGTGTCGGGGTGGTCGCCGACCACCTGCTCCTCGCCGGCAGGGGTGGCCAGCAGCTCCTTGGCCTTGGCCACGGTGAGCTCGTCGGGCGGCAGGTCGTCGGGGACGTTGGCGCGCACCGGAGCGCCCGCCTCGCCCTCGGCGCCGGGCTCCGGCGCGGGGCCCTCGACGTAGGGCCCGTAGCGGCCCACGCGCAGGTCGATGCCCTCCCCGATGGGGAAGGTGGCCATCTCCTTGGCGTCGATGTCGCCGAGCTCGGTGACGAGGGTCTTGAGGCCGGTGACCTCACCGGCGCCGTAGTAGAACTCGCCGAGCTCGGTCACGCGGTCGCGACGACCGCCGGCGATGTCGTCGAGGACGTCCTCCATCGACGCGGTGAACTCGTAGGACACCTGGCGTGGGAAGTGCTCCTCCAGCAGCCGCACGACGGAGAAGGCCAGCCACGCCGGGACCAGCGCGGTGCCCTTCTTGTAGACGTAGCCGCGGTTGAGGATGGTGCCGATGATCGAGGCGTAGGTCGACGGGCGGCCGATCTCGCGGTCCTCGAGCTCCTTGATCAGCGTGGCCTCGGTGTAGCGCGCCGGCGGCTTGGTCTCGTGACCCTCGGCGCTCAGCGTCGCGGCCGAGACCGCGGCCCCCTCGCCGAGGTTGGGCAGGCGGGTCTCGGCGTCGTCCTTGCGCTTGGACGCGTCGTCGATGTCCTCGACGTAGGCCTTGAGGAAGCCGTGGAAGGTGATCGTGCGGCCGCTCGCGCTGAAGACGACGTCGCGACCGTCCGCGGCGGCGCCGCCGATGCGGATCGTCACCGAATTGCCGACCGCGTCCTTCATCTGCGAGGCGACCGTGCGCATCCAGATCAGCTCGTAGAGGCGGAACTGCTCGCCGGACAGCCCGGTCTGGGCCGGGGTGCGGAAGGTGTCGCCGGCCGGGCGGATCGCCTCGTGCGCCTCCTGGGCGTTCTTGACCTTGGAGGTGTAGGTGCGCGGGGAGTCGGGGACGTACTCCGCGCCGTAGAGCTCGCGCACCTGGTCGCGCGCCGCACCGACCGCCGACCCCGAGAGGGTCGTGGAGTCGGTACGCATGTAGGTGATGAAGCCGTTCTCGTAGAGCCGCTGGGCGACCGACATCGTCACGCTCGCGCTCATGCCGAGCTTGCGGCTGGCCTCCTGCTGCAGCGTGGTGGTGCGGAAGGGGGCGTACGGCGAGCGGCGGTAGGGCTTGGACTCGACCGAGCGCACCGCGTACGTCGTGTCGGCGAGCCCCGCGGTCAGCGCCTCGGCGTCGGCGCGGCTGAGGTGGGCGCGTTCGCCCTTCGCCCTTGAGCTCGCCGGTGTTGTCGAAGTCGGCGCCGCGGGCCACGCGGACGTCGTCGATGCTGTGCAGCTTGGCCGGGAACATCCGCGGGTCGTGGCCCGTGCCGGCGTCGAAGGTGGCGTCGAGGTCCCAGTAGGAGGCGACCTTGAACTTCATCCGGTCGCGCTCGCGGTCGACCACGAGGCGGGTCGCGACGGACTGCACGCGGCCCGCGGACAGGCCGGACATGACCTTCTTCCACAGCACCGGGGAGACCTCGTAGCCGTAGAGGCGGTCGAGGATCCGGCGCGCCTCCTGGGCCTCGACGAGGTCGTCGTTGATCTGGCGAGGGTTCTCGACCGCGGCCAGGATCGCCGGCTTGGTGATCTCGTGGAAGACCATCCGGTGGACCGGGAGGCCCTTCGGGGGCTTGAGCTCGTCGAGGAGGTGCCAGGCGATCGCCTCGCCCTCGCGGTCCTCGTCGGTGGCGAGGTAGAGGGCGTCGGCGTCCTTGACCAGCTTCTTCAGCTTGGCGATGTGGCTCTTCTTGTCGCGCGGGACGACGTAGTAGGGCTCGAAGCCGTTGTCGACGTCGACCGCGAGGCGGCCCCACGGCTTGTCCTTGATCTTGGCCGGGGTGTCCGCCGCGTTGTTCGGAAGGTCACGGATGTGACCGATCGAGGACTCGACGACGTAGTCCGAGCCGAGGTAGCCACCGATGGTGCGTGCCTTGGCCGGTGACTCGACGATGACGAGCTTTGCCACTTCAGATTGCTCCCTCTGCTTGCGTGCCGAGTGTTGCTCGGCGCCGCAACCGTAGCGCCACATCCCGATATGGCCACGCCACGACGCCCGCCGGACGCCGGCCGGACCGCCCAGGTGGCGGTCCGGCCGGCGGGCGAGGACGTGCTGGGGCTCAGGCCTCCGGCGGCTTCAGCGGGTCGTGGCCGAAGGACATCAGCAGGTGGCGCACCTCGTCGTCGTAGGCCTCCGGCTCGGGCTCGTCGCCGCGGATGGTGCGGACCTGGTCGACCACCTGCTGCATCGTGTCGACGTCGTCGGGCGTCAGGTCCGTGCGGCGCTTGCCCAGGATGGCGACCACCTGCTCGCCGACCTCGAGCTCGGGCGGCGTGGTGTCGGCCTCGATCAGCACGCCCTCCTCGCCGGTCGCCTCGGTCCGCAGCCAGTCGGCCAGCTCGCGCGACGTCATGTTGACGACGGTGTGGAACTCCTGCCAGAGCTCGTCGCTGATGTGGGACTCGGCCATCACTGGTCCTCTCGGTCGGTCGTGCCGGTGGCGCCGGTGTCGGCGCCGGGACGGGTGGAGAAGCGGAGCACCGCGCCGACCCCGTCGGGCAGGGCTCCCACCGGCGCGTGCAGCGCCAGCAGCCCGGCGTCCTGGCCGAGCGCGGCCCGGAAGAGGAGCTCCTCGAGACTGTCGCGCGCCGGCTCCTCGACCCCGAGCGCGCGCAGCTCCCCCGGGTCGGTGGCCAGCAGCAACGGGTGCGGTCCGGCGAAGGCCTCGCGGTCCTCGAGCGCCCCGCTCAGCAGGACGAGGGTCTCGACCTCGCCGCGGCGCAGTGCCTCGAGGGTCTCCCCGACACCGACCGCCTTGGGCGCGTCGGCGGGGCCGAGGCGGTCGAGCACCTCGTCGATGCGGCGCGTACGACAGCGCTGCACGGCCGCGGCGACCTCCTCGTCGAGGCGCTCGTCCGACGCGCCCTCGGCGCGGCTGCCGTGCCCGAGGACCTCGACCAGGTCGCGGACGTGACCGGACACCGACTCGCGCAGCCGCGCGATGCCGCGCGGGTCGCCGGCCAGCAGGACCAGGTCGGGCGCCTCCTCGCGGACCAGCGCGTCGAGGTCGCGCGCGACGGTGTCGGCGTTGCGGTCCCACGAGTCCTCGGCGCGGGCCTGGAAGCGGCGGTGCGACCAGCCGCCGCCCGGCACCTTGTGCAGGACATCGTGGTCGCCCTCGCTGACCAGCTCGCGCTCGTCGAGGCCGAGGGTGTCGCTGACGGTGATGTCGGCGCCGGCGTGGTCGACGCGGACCAGGACGTAGGTGACCGCGTCCGCCAGCGCTCGGCCGATCGGGAGCAGGTGCGCCACGGGACCGGCGTGGTGGTGGTCGGCCACGCCGTCGCCGACCACCAGGTCGGACACGACCGTCCCGGCCCGGGCCACCACGACACGCGAGGCGTCGCCGCCGTGACCGGTGGGGCGCGAGAGCCGCTCGACCACCACGTCCACGGTGGCCTCGTCGATACCGGCGGCGCCCAGGTCGCGGGTGAGGTTCCCCAGACGGGTCTCCACCTCCTGGGCGCCGGTCTCGGAGGTGCGGCTCACGTCGACGTAGGCGGTGACCACGTCGCCGTGGAGCTCCGCGGCGGGTCTCAGGGCGGACAGTGCAGGGTGTCGTCGCAGTGTCATGGTGGCGCAGTACCCACTCGGCGCCGTGCCAGTCGGGCCTCAGCCCACCTCGAGGAAGCCCTCGGCGAGGAGCTCGCGCACGACCGGGAGGTACGTCGTGCGCAGCTCGGCCTCCTCACGCTCGAGCAGCGTGGCCAGCGCGCCGAGGAGCTGACCGAGCGCCAGGTCGCCGTCGCACGCGCCGACCAGGGCCGCCTCCACCGTGTCGGCCGTGCGGGCGCGGCGGAACCCGCGCTGCTGGCGCAGCACGATCGCCTCCGGGTCCTCGGCGCCGGGACGCCCGATCGTCTCCTGCTGGACGTCGTCGCGGGCGCGCAGGTGGCGGGCGAGCAGGTCGTAGTCGGCGAGGGACGCCAGGGACCGCGCCGCGGTGCCCCAGTCGTGGATGGCCGGGGCGATCGGCTGCTCCACGTCGTAGGGCCACTCCTGGAGGTCGTGGCGCCCGCTGCCGCCGAGGCGCACGTTGATCCAGCCGAAGCCGACCCCCTCGATCCCGGTCTGCTCCAGCCACGACAGCCACGTGTCGTAGCGCTCGGCGTAGTCGCGGCCGCCGTGGTGACCGGAGTCCTTGAGCCACAGCTCGACGTAGGAGGCGGGGTCGAGCGTCTCGCGCTGCACGACGAGGGCGTCGCAGTCGGGCCGCAGCCACGAGCCGAGCCGCTCGTCCCACGGCCGGCCCTCGACGATCGCCCAGTTGGCCAGCACCTGGAGCCAGCCGCCGTCGGCGAGGTGGTCGGGGCCGGTGCGCACGATGTGCTCCACGACCCGGTCGCCCGGCAGGCCGGAGTCGCGGTAGACCAGCCGATCGCCGGTCGCCGGCGAGATCACGAAGGGCGGGTTGGTGGCGATCAGGTCGAAGCGCTCGCCCGCGACCGGCTCGAAGAAGGAGCCGTCGCGCACGTCGACCTCGACCTCGTTGAGCGCGGCGTTGAGCCGGGTCATCCAGAGCGCACGCTGGTTCACGTCGGTGGCCACGACCCGGTCGGCGTGGCCGGCGAGGTGCAGCGCCTGCACGCCGCAGCCGGTGCCGAGGTCGAGGGCCCGACCGACCGGCTCGCGCAGGGTCAGCTGCGCCAGGCTGGTCGAGGCGCTCGAGATGCCCAGGACGTGGTCGGGCCCGACGGCCACCGCCGCGCCGTCGAGGCCCGGGGTGAGGTCGGAGACGATCCAGAGGTCGCGGTCGTCGGCTGCGTAGGGGCGGCAGTCGGTGCGCGCGGCGACCTCGCTGATGCTCTGCTCCAGCAGGCCCGAGGCGCACAGCCGGTCGACCAGCCCGGGCAGCGCCGCGTCGGCCGCCTCGCGCGCCACGGTCGTCTGCAGCAGGAAGAGCCGGACGAGCGTGTCGAGCGGCGAGCCCGACGTCGTACGCCGCAGCGCGGGGCGGGTCTCGTTGCGGCCCAGCGCGCGGTGGGCGTCCTCGCCGATGGCCTCGGCGACCCGGTCGTAGGTGAAGCCGGCGGAGAGCAACGCCTCGCGCAGCGGGCCGGTGAGGTCGAGGTCGTTCACCTCCGCACCGTCTCATGCGACGCGGCCCGCCACCCCGCGAGGGGTGACGGGCCGCGTCGGTGGTGTGGGCCTTGCGGTGGATCAGGTGGTCGTGGCCGCCGGGGCGTCGTCGGAGATGACGACCTCGCGCCGCTTGGACACGATGACCGCCCCCGCGATGATCGCGGCCGCGACGATC
>CAVSCS010000005.1:0-1331583 GCA_963726525.1 uncultured Actinomycetota bacterium
GGGTCGGCGACTGGGTTGCAGCAGTCGAGGAGTCCCGCCCCATGGGAGAGGGCTCGCTGGATGGTGCGCCGGCCGCAGGGCGCGCGTGCAGCGTCGCCACGCCGGGCATAGACCAGATCACCGAGCAGCTGACCGAGTACGACGTGGCAGCTCGCCGCCTGACCTACCGCCTCAGCGACGGCATGACGCGCCTCGTCGCCGGTGCCTCCAACACCTGGGAGGTCCGAACTCTCCGAGACGGACGGGCCGAGTTCCGGATGGACGCGACCGTCGAGCTCGTCGATGCGGCCCGCGTCGCGGGGCCGCTCCTCAAGGCGTACCTGACCGCAATCGGCCGGCGCACCAGCCGGGACCTCAAGACCTACGTCGAGACCGGTGTTCCCAGTCGCGCGAAGGCCGTCCGGGTCCACGCGTCGAGCCGGACGGTGCTGGACCGTCTGGTCCTGCTGAACGGCGTGGTCTCGCTGACGTCCGGCATCGTGCTCCTCGGGGCGTCCGGGTGGTGGTCGCGTCAGCTCGGTGGCGTCGGCACGGAACTGGTCGCGACGGCCGGGGTCGGACTGGCCGGCTACGCGTGGGTGCTGGCGCGGGCGGCGGGTGCGGGGGTCACGCCGGGTGCGGGGCGTCTGGTCGCGGTGCTCGACGGTGCGTGGGTCGTCGGCACCGTGGGACTGCTCACCGTGTTCACGTCCCAGCTGACCCGGACGGGGTTGGCCGTCTCGGTCGGGTGTGGTGTCGTCGTCGCCGCGGTCGGCTGTGGCCAGTGGCTCGCCGCGGCTCGGGTCGACGCCTCGCGGGGACGAGGCGCGCCTGTGGAGGCACGGCCACCCACCCGCCACACTGGAGACGTCGCACGCGCCTGATCCGAAGCGCGTGCCGGACGACGAGGAGAGTCCATGACTGACGCACCGTTCAGCTCCGACCACCCGATCAGCCCCGACGGACCAAGACGCCCGACGCTGCTGGTCTTCGACGTGAACGAGACGCTGTCGGACATGGCGCCGATGGCCGGCCGGTTCGAGGACGTCGGTGCACCCGGGCACCTGGCGAAGCTCTGGTTCGCCGAGCTGTTGCGCGACGGGTTCGCGGTGACGGTCGCCGGTGACCTCCAGGCATTCGCGACGCTGGGTGCCGAGGCGTTGAGGGTCCGGTTGGCGGGTCAGCCGCTCGACCGCCCGCTCGAGGACGCCGTCGACCACGTGATGCGGGGGTTCGCCGAGCTGACTGTGCACCCGGATGTCGTCGCGGGTGTTCGTGCTCTGGGGGACCTCGGGATCCGGCTCGTGACACTGAGCAACGGGTCCACCGCGGTCGCCGACGCCCTGCTGCAGGGGGCCGGTGTGCGTGATCGGTTCGAGCGACTGATGACGGTCGAGGACGCCGGCGTCTGGAAGCCCGCCGCACGTGCCTACGCCTACGCCTTGGAGGAGTGCGGCGTGGATCCTGAGGACGCCATGCTCGTTGCGGTGCACCCGTGGGACATCGACGGCGCGAGCCGTGCCGGACTGGCCACTGCCTGGATCGACAGATCGGACGGTCGACTACCCGTCGTACTTCGCGGCGCCGGACGTGCGGGCATCGTCGCTGGTGGAGCTCGCTGACGCACTGAGGTGACGCCCGCGGAGGTCCGTCAGCCTCCAGGCACGAGCCTCGTGTCGGGCTGGAACGCCGCCCACGCGAACCAGAACGTGTCGAGGTGCTCCACGGCCGTGAGCTGCTCGCCGACGAGTGGCCCGCTCTCGGCGCGTCCGAAAAGGTTCCACACCGACCCGGTCTGCTGGTCCCGGAACGTCCCGTCGTCGGTTCGGGTGAAGTCCAAGGCCCTCCCGCCGACCTCCGCGGCGAAGGCAGCGACCGACCCGATCTCGGCGCCGTCCGGGATCTCACGGGTGTCGAGAGCCGAGACCTGGCCCGGCGAGTGCCAGAGCACGACGCGCTTCCGACCGACCTCCACGTGCTGGACGCCTCGATCCGCGAGCAGGTCCCGGGACACCGCGACGGCGTCCTTCCCCTCACCGACGCCGACCACGCGAGCCTTCACCGGCAGCCGGGTGTCCGGGTCGGTCGGAAGCGCGAACAGCGGCTCGGAGTCCGGGTCGTCGTAGCCGACGTAGGGGTTCGTGAGGTAGTCGCGGTCGTGTCCGGTCGACCTGCTGAGGACCCTCGCGTCCGGGTGCTCCTCGCGGAACTGCGCCCAGCCGACCGCTCCGACCGGGATGCTCTCGAGCTGGGTGCCCGTGAGCGCGCCCACCGAGGCCCGGCCGGTCAGCTGGGGCCACAGCGACTCGGTGAGACGGTCGTACATCACCAGGTTGTCGGCGTAGAGCTTGCCGGAGACCTTGAACGTGGTCGTCTCCCCAGCGACAGTGCGCTCGAAGGCGACGCCCGAGTTGCAGAGTGGGCAGTAGGTCACCGCCACTGGGACGCCGGCCAGCCGGTCGTTGACGATCTCGTGCCACATCATGATCCGGATCGGGTACGCCTTGGTCTTGCCGTCGATCGTCAGCGAGAGCACGGGCTCGTCCTCGTCGAGCCAGTCCACCTCCGCGACCGGCTGGAAGAGCGGGTAGTCGATGGACGGGATGCCGTTCGGGGGCGGGCCACCGGGGAGGAGGTCGTCGAGGTCGATCAGCGGATCGGGGAAGTCGGGGTGTGTCCGGGTCGTCGAGCGCGGACGGCGGCTCGTCGACGGCGGGTGCGGTGCGCCCGTCGTCGACCTCCGCCGTCGAGGTCCGGTCCTCGTCGCGGTCGGCGGGTTCACTCGGCGTGGTCGCGCAGGCGCCCAGGACGAACGACAGTGCTCCTGCGACCGCCAGCCGTCCAGCAACGCTCATCGTCCCGCCCTCTCGCTCATCGCCGAAGTCGCTCCGGCTCCTGCGAGCGCGTCGGCGCGCGACCAGGACGGCGAGGAGGAGCAGCGCTCCGGCCGTCAACCACCCGAGGGGGCCGATCGAGTCCACGAGGCCCGCGAGCCGCTGCTGGAGCCGGGCGGCCGCCTCGATGACCGGATCGTCCGGGTCTCCGCCGGCCAGGACCCGCAGCTCCCACCAGCCGTAGTAGGCGACGTACGCCCCGGCCGCCGCGAGCAGCGCGCCGGCCGCTCGGGGAGCCCAGCGACCGGCGCCCCGGAGGCGCCCGATCGTCGTGGGCGAGGCGAAGACCGTCGCCACGGCGAGCGTCCCCACCACCAGTCCCATCCCCACGGCGTACGCCACGAAGAGGGTCAGTCCCTCCAGGACCGAGCCGCTGCGGAACCCGCCGACGACCACGGCCAGGAACGGCGCGATCGTGCAGGAGATGGAGGCGACCGCATAGCTGGCCCCGAAGCCCGCCATCGACCAGAACGAGCGGGTCAGCGGTCGGGCTGCGGTGGAGCGGGACGAGCGGCCCAGGCGTGGGAGCGAGAGCGGGCGGCCCGCTGCCAGCCACACACCCATCAGCGCGAGCGTCACCCCCAGCACGACGGTGAACCACGGCAGGTGCCGTTGCAGCTGACCAGCGACCGGGGAGATGACCAGGCCGAAGACGGCGAACACGCCTGCGAAGCCCGAGGTCATGGCGACGCTGAGGGCCGCGGCGCGTCCCGCGGCGGCAGGGCGGGACAGCGACTCGCTCCCGGCGAGGAGGAGCGAGACGTAGGCCGGAAGGAGGGCGAAGCCGCACGGGTTGACGGCGGCGAGCATGCCGGCGCCGATGGCGACGACGAGCAGGCCCTCGGACATCAGCCCGCCAGGTCCTTGACCAGGGTGGCCAGCTCGGCGTCGTCCAGGTAGCCCGACGCCTGCTCCGTCCCGGTCTCGTCGAGGACGAGGTAGGTGCTCTGGGCGGTCACGCCGAACTGGCGCCACACAGCGCCGTCAGGGTCGGCGAGCAGCGTGACGTCGGGGGACACCTCGGCGGCGAACTCCTCGATGGCCGCCTGCTCGTCCAGCGATCCGACGCCGACGACGTTGACGTCGGCACCGTAGGTCTCGGCGAGCTCGCCGACGCCGGAGATCTGGGCGCGGCAGGTGGGACACCACGGTGCCCAGAACCAGAAGACGGTCGGCTTGCCGGCGAGCGTGCTGCCGTCGAAGGCGTCACCGTCGACGGTCTCGGAGGTGAAGTCGAGCACCGCAGGCGTCGCTGTGCCTGCTGTGGTGGTCGAGGTGTCGTCGGTCGCTGTCTCGTCGGCGGTGGCGTCCTGCCCACCGGTGCCGCATCCCGAGACCAGAAGCACGACGGCGGCCGACCAGCCCGGCCAGAGCGTCGGGTTGATGTGAGCGCACCCATCTCAGTCCGTCACCTTGACGCCCTTCCAGAAGGCCACCCGGCCGCTGATCTGGGCGGCCTCGGGCTTGGGCTCGGGGTAGAACCATGCCGCGTCCTCGTTGACCTGCCCGTCGACCTCGAGCGAGTAGTACGAGGCCTGCCCCTTCCATGCACACGAGGTCTGCTTGGACGACGGGCGCAAGAGATCCTTTCGGACCGAGCTCACCGGGAAGTAGTGGTTGCCCTCCACGACCACCGTGTCGTCGCTCTCGGCGACCGTGGCGCCGTTCCACACTGCCTTCATGCTGACCTCGCTGCTGGGTTGGTGACTGGGTGCCTACGAAACCCGGCGGAGGACCGGGTTCCTTCCCGATCGGCCGAGAAGAGGTGCGTGACGCCATCCACACCCTGGCGCGGAATCGTGCCCCGTCGTGGCCGGGTTGCCTCAGGGACAACCGAACCCGATCTCTCGGAGGAGAAATGCCCCGCATTCCCGTCCACACCACGGACAGCGCACCTGAGGCCAGCCGCGACGCCCTCAAGCAGCTCGAGGCGAAGTACGGCAAGGTCCTCAACATCCACGGCGAGATGGCGCACTCGCCCGCCGTCCTGCACTCCTACGTCGCTCTGCAGGACGTGATTCGCGAGCACGCGCTGCTCGACGCCCGGGTCCGCGAGGCGATCGCGCTCGCGGTGGGCAACCAGGACGAGTGCACCTACTGCCAGTCCGCGCACACCGGAGGCGGCAAGGCGGCGGGCCTCGGCGACGACGAGATGATCGCCATCCGTCGCGGCGAGGCCGACTTCGACCCTGCCCTCGACGCGCTGCTCAACCTGGCGCGGGAGTACACCGCGAAGGTCGGCAACACCAGCGACGCCTCGTGGCAGGCCGCACTGGACGCGGGGTGGAGCGAGGAGCAGCTGACCGAGCTCTCGGCCCACGTGACGCTGAACCTGCTGACGAACTACTTCAACCATCACGTCCACACCGAGCTCGACGTGCCCCAGGCACCCGAGATCTGAGAACCGGACCACCCGTGCGAGGGCCGACGCCGACCAGGAGCCGGCCCTCGCGCCGTCTGGGCGGCTCGCTGCTCGGGACGGCCGTGCAAGGCTCGCCGCATGCCGACTCTCTGTCTGTGCCGTGGTCCGGTCTCGACGACCTGCCTCGCGTCTGGAACACAGCCGGACCGTCGACGGGTTCCCGTGACATGAGTGAGACGAGCGCCCCCGACGACGCCGCGCGCCGTCGTGCCTTCGCGGAGGTCGTCGAGCCGGAGATCGAGGTGATGCTGCGGGTGGCGCGGAGCATCACCGGCAGCACGGCTGACGCAGAGGACCTCGTGCAGGAGTCGCTCGTACGTGCCTTTCGAGCCATCGACCGGTTCGACGGCCGCCACCCACGCGCGTGGTTGCTCACGATCCTGCGCAACACCAACGCCAACATGCACCGCAGGCGTCGTCCGATCGCGGTCGACGACTGGGAGCTGATCCATGCCTCTCGTCCTGCCTTCGGGTCGGCGGAGTCCCCGGGCGCCGAGGAGGTGTACGTCGTGGAGGAGCTCGACGGAGCGCTCCAGGCAGCCGTCGCGGAGCTGGACCCCAAGTTCCGCTTCGCGCTCGTGCTCGTCGACGTCCACGACCTGTCGTACGCCGAAGCAGCCGCTGTCCTCGACGTGCCCGTCGGCACCGTCATGTCCCGGCTGAGCCGCGCACGCGAACGCGTGCGCAAGGCACTCGGCCCCACCTTCACCACCACCCGAGGGGAGCAGTCATGACTGGAGCGCTCCGGCAGATGGTCACCTGCCACTGGACCGCACGCCGCCTCCAGCGATACCTGGACGCCGATCCGGCCGCGCCTCTGACGCCGGGAGAGATCACCCGGCTCGAGGAGCACGTCGCCACCTGCGAGAGGTGCAGCGAGGTCATGCGCCAGCATCGCCTGCTGCACCGTGCCCTGTCCCTGTGGTCGGGCCGACGACCCGTCGACCCGGCCTCGGTCGACCGCATGCGCACCGTCCTCGACGACTTGATCGACGGGCGGCAGACGTGAGCGCGCCTGACCGCTGGGACCTGCTGGTCCTCGGGGGCGGCACCGCCGGGATCGTCGCGGCCAAGACGGCAGCGCGTCTCGGTGCACGGGTGCTCCTGGTGGAGCGAGACCGGACCGGCGGCGACTGCCTGTGGACCGGGTGCGTGCCCTCCAAGGCGCTGCTCGCTGCGGCGGAGTCAGCCGCCGGCGCCCGACGCGCCGAGCGGTTCGGCGTGCTCGTCGACGGCATCCGGGTGGACTTCCCGCGTGTGATGCAGCACGTGCACGCTGCGATCCGTCAGATCGCGCCCGTCGACTCCATCGAGGCGCTGGAAGCAGCTGGAGTGACGGTGCGCACGGGTGAAGGCCGGTTCGTCGGGGAAGGCACGCTCGACCTTGACGGCGAGACCGTCCGATTCACGCAGGCGGTGGTCGCGACGGGTGCAGCGCCCGCAGTGCCGCCCATCCCGGGACTGGCAGAGCTCGACTTCCTGACCAGCGACTCCGTGTGGGACCTCACCGAGGCTCCGCGCCGGGTTGCGGTCCTCGGTGGGGGCAGCATCGGCTGCGAGCTCGGACAGGGGCTGGCGCGGCTCGGCATCGAGGTGACGGTCGTCGAAGGAGCGCCGCGCGTGCTGCCACGTGAGGACGCCGCGGCTGCTTCGGTCGTGCACCGCGCGCTCGAGGCCGACGGCGTCACGATCCTGACCGGTCAGTCGGTGACGTCCGTCGTGGCGTCGGACCCGCAGTCCGGATGGCTGGTCCTCGACAACGGGGAGAAGGTCGCCTTCGACCGGCTGCTGGTCGCCGTCGGACGACGGCCACGAACCACGGACCTGGGCCTCGACACGGTCGGGGTCGAGCTCGACGAGCGCGGTTTCGTCGTCGTCGACAGTCGGCTGCGCACCACCAACCCGCGCATCTGGGCGGCCGGCGACCTGACCGGTCACCCCCAGTTCACCCACGTCGCCGGTGTCCACGGCAGCCTCGCCGCCAGCAACGCGGTGCTCGGTGTACGTCGTGCGGTGGAGACCTCTGCGGTGCCGCGAGTCACCTACACCCATCCCGAGGTCGCCGCCGTCGGTGTCGACACCGGACGCGAACGCGACGGCATCCGGATCCTCACCCTGGAGCACCGCCACGTGGACCGAGCCGTGACCGAGGACCTCACCGACGGGCTGACCCGTCTGGCCGTCGACGGCAAGGGCAGGATCCTCGGAGCGACCGTCGTCGGCCCGCGGGCGGGGGAGACGCTGGGCGAGCTCGCGATCGCCGTCCGCCGTGGACTTCGCACCCGCGACCTGGCCGGCATCACCCACGCCTACCCGACGTGGAACGACGGACCGTGGAACGCCGCCATCGCCGACGTCCGGGAACAGCTCGACCGCCCCGCCACCCGCCGCGCCCTCCACACCCTGGCGCGGACCCGTCGCTGGTGGCTCGAGCGCCGTGCCTCCTGAGCGCCGCCTGCTCCTGGTGGGCGCCGGCCACGCGCACCTCCACCTCCTCCGTCACGCGTCCCGCCTCGACGCCGCCGGCTACCGCACGACCCTCGTCGCGCCCCGCTGGTTCGACTACAGCGGGACGGCGTCGGGCATCTCCGCCGGTGACCGCGACCCCGCGGAGGGCCGGATCGACGTCGCGGCCCTCGCCCAGCACCACCGGGTCGGACACCGGCCGGGTCTCGTCATCGCCGTGGACCCGGTGGCGAGGACGGCGACCATGGACGACGGGTCACGCCTCGAGTGGGACGTGGTGTCCTTCAACATCGGCAGCGTCGTCGACCTACCTCCGGACCGCGCCGCGAGGACGCCGTCGTCGTCAAGCCGCTCAGAGACCTCAGCCGCCTCCGCGAACGCCTGCCAGCGCCCACCGACGGGACGCGGCAACCACGTAGCCGTGGTCGGCGGCGGGCGCCAGCGGCATCGAGCTCGCCGCCCACCTCGCCGCGCGCAGCTGACACGGACCGGGTCCACCTCCTGGAGCACGGCCCACGCGTCGGCGACTTCCTCCCTCGGCGCGCCGCACAGCCGACTCGTCGACCTGCTCGATGACAGGGGCGTCCAGATCGTGACGGACGCCGTACCCGTGCGAGTCGACGAGCACGCCGTCGTGCTGCGTGACGGCACCCGACTGGCGCACGACGTCCTGGTCATGGCCACGGGACTCGCGCCGCCACCACTGGCCACCGGCGCACCGCTGGGCGGTCGCAACGGCTTCCCGGTGCGGGCGACACTCCAGCACCGCGACCACGACGACGTCTACGCCGCCGGCGACTGCGCCGACTTCCTCCCGGCCCCTCTCCAGCGCATCGGCGTGCACGGTGTCCGACAGGGGCCGGTGCTGCTCACGGCCCTCGAGGCCCGCGCGAGTGGCGCACCCGCGCCGGTCTACCGCCCGCAGAAGCACGTGTTGTCGATCCTCGACCTCGGAGGTGGCACAGCGCTCGCGGTGCGCGGCCGGTGGTGGTGGCTCGGCCGCTCAAGCCTGGCACTCAAGCGCCGCATCGACCGACGATGGCTCGAGACGTACCGGACCTGAGCGGGCCTCAGCGACGTCCCGGCATGGGAAGCAGCGTCAGCAGCTGCTTGTTCTCCTCGGGGTCGAGCACCGAGTGCTGGACACAGGCGGGGACCAGCTCGCCGGTGTCGGGGTGGGCCATCGTGTAGACGCACGCCTGGAGCCGCTCCTGGGTCGCCCGGGTCTCGGCGTCGGCAGCGACTTCTCCCGCCCCATGGCGCGCCAGGCGGGGATGACGGTCGAGGCGTCCATGAAGGCGTGGACGACGAAGGTCAGTCCCCTGACGTCGCGGCGCGCAGCGGCACGGGTCAGCGTCGGCACCCCGCCGGCACGTCGCACGAACCGTCGACTCCAGCGCAACGCCATGGCGGCCAAGCGGGGCTCCCGCGATGCCAACCGGAGCACCTTCGCGATCGTGACCCACGGCTGCTCGCCGCTGAGCGAGACCCCCGGGACGCGCGCGAACACCCCGTCTCGGAAGCCCAGGTCAGCCGCCACAGCGGGATCGAGCAGCGGGACCCAGGTGTCGCCCACGACGACGCCGAAGGCCGAACGATTGCACCGCGAGTCACCGAACTGGAGCGCCTGCCACGCCACCGGCTGCCCCATGCCGGTCTCGATCTGCTCCCAGACCTCGTCGATGCTGACGGACTGCTCGTCGACGCCCCACCTGCGGGGATCACCCACCCGGGCGGCCGGCTGGAAGGACATCATCGAGTAGCCCATGTGGCGCACGGCAGCCACGACGCCGGCGACCTGGTCGCGGTTCGCGCGGGTCACCGTCATGTTGTGGGCCAGGAAGTAGCGCAGGCCGGTCTGCTGCTTGACGCGCTCGAACATCGAGACGAACGCGACACGATGCGCGTCCAGCTCTCGTTCGACTCGTGGCCGCGGCATCCCGCGACGCCCGCGCATGAGCGAGTCGAAGTGCGCCGCAAAGGACACGCGCGGCAGCCGGAGCCCTCCATCGGCTTGGGTGACGAGCGCACGGAGGTAGTCCTCGTCGAAGTCTCCGTGGGTCATCGACATGGGTTCTCGACCTGCCGCCCGCATGGCCATGAGGGACGCCGCGTGGTCGTCAGGCGACAGCAGCGAGACCTCGCCGCCGATGAGCTGGGCGTGGGCACGTGGGCCGCGTCGCTCCCGCAGCAGCGCCATCTGGCGCCGAACCTGGTCGAGCGTGTGGGCGCCGTCGGTGCGGACCTTGTTGGCGTCCGCGGAGTGGTAGCACGGAGAACAGGTCAGGTTGCACTTCGGGAAGACGCCGTGCGTGCCCTCGCAGCCCACGCCGATGCGACCCAACGTCTGCGCGGCGGTCCTGGCCGTCGTCGGCAGCTCGGACCAACGGCGCCGCACCGCTGCGAGGGTCGCCGGGTGGACGGGCTCCGTCAGCTCGATGATCGAGCGAAAACGGGTCCTCAGCGCGGAGACGCGGCCCCTTCGGGTCGGCCCCCGAAGGTGAGCGATCATGAGTCGGAAGCCGGTGCGGGACGTGTGCTCGTGGCCAGCAGCCGCCGGCCGATGGCGCCGCCGAGGAGGGTGAGCACCAGCAGGCCTCCGACGCCGATGACGATGCCGAGCGGGTCCGCCCCCGAGGCGCCGACGGCGGCGTACGCGAGGGCGCCGGGCACGATGCCCACAGCCGTGCCGAGCACATAGTCGCGCAGGCGCACCCCGAGCAAACCGGAGGCGTAGTTGATCGGGGTGAAGGGGAACAGCGGCAGGAGCCTGACGGCGAGCACCGCGACCAGCCCGTGGCGAGCCAGCACCTTGTCGGCCTGCTGGAGCCGCCCGCGGAGCATCCGATCGACGGCCGGGCGGCCCAGCCGCCGGCCGAGGAGGAAGCCGCCGAAGGCGCCGAGCAGCGCGCCCGCCCAGGCCAGCAGGGTGCCCCACCACAGCCCGAAGAGCACACCGCTGAGAATCGTGAGCACGGAGGCGGGTGACGGCACGAGCACCAGCACGGCGTACCCGACCACGAAGACCGCCGCCCCCGCCCAGCCCGCTGACTCCACCAGCGCCTGGAGGCGCTCGGGTCCGCTCCAGCCGCTCAGGTGCAGCGCGACCGAGGCCGCGGTGAAGGCGAGGACCAGCGCCACCAGGCGCAGGCGATCCGACCGGGATGACGCATCTTCGCCACCCGTCACATCGTCGGCCACATGGTCGCGAGCTGGCGGAGTCCTCATGTGACAGGGAACCCTCCGACTGCCTCTGTGGCTTCCGCTCGCCCCGGTCACGAGCTCGCGGCGGCCGGCCCGCGCAGGGTGCGATAGCCGGCGATGATCCGGTGGGCGGCGCTGAGGCCCACCACGCCCGCCCACACGGTGGCGACCTGGGGGGCGTACGCAGGGACGAGCAGCCACAGGGAGTGCACGAGGATCGTCTCCGCCCCCTCGGCGATCCCTCCGAGGAAGCTCAACGACCGGCCGTCGTCGATGCGGTGCCCGGTCCGCTCGGCGATCGAGGAGAACGCCAGGAACGCGGTCCCGTTGACGTAGTAGGCCAGGAGCACCGCGAGGAAGGGCAACCACTCCACGAGGGGGGCCGACGTCCCGACGCTGCCGACGGCGACCCCGACGACGGTCGCGCCGTAGACCACGAAGTCGGCGGTGATGTCGAGGAATCCGCCGGCGGGGGAGCCCTCGCCCGGTGCCACGCCGTCGGGCGAGCGGCCCGTCGAGACCGTCCAGGGCACGGGAGACCAGCCACGCGAGGAGTGCCCAGCCCCACAGCTGCCCAGCCGCGAGCGCGGCGCTGGCCAGGCCGACGTACAGCCCGGCCACCGTGAGGCGGTCGGGCGTCACCCACGACCGGTCGATCCGCTCCGGCGACGACGGCCAGCGGGCCGTCGAGACGACGACGGAGCACGGCGTCGAACATCAGGTCTCCTCCACGTCGGCGGGGCGGCGACGGGCGCCGCGTCGCCATCATGGCCCACCAGCCGTCGGCCGAGGAGGCCGGCCGAGCGCGACGAAGGCCACCAGGACCGCGACCCCGGCGAAGATCCCCCACGGGTCGGCGCCCCACGCGCCCAGGGCGGCGTAGGCCAGACTCCCCGGAATCATCCCCAAGGCCGAACCGGCCGCGTACTGGCGCCACCGCACACCGGTCAGCCCCGCTGCGTAGTTGATGACGGTGAACGGCAGCACCGGCGTCAGGCGCACCGCGAGGACAGCGCCGAACCCGTGGTCGGCCAGCAGCCGGTCGGCACGCTCGACGCGACCACCCGTCAGCCGGTCCACGGCATCGCGGCCGAGGACCCGACCCAAGCCCGAACGCGGCAGCGGCACCCGTGAGCGCGGCGACCCAGGACAGCAGGGCGCCCAGCCACAGTCCGAACAGCACGCCACCCAGCGCGGTGAGGAGTGCCTTGGGTGCCGGTAGGAGGCACAGCACGGCATAGCCGACGACGAACACGACGGCTCCCCACGGGCCGGCCGCGTCCACCCGCTCGCGCAGCAGCCCGACGTCGTCCCATCCGCGCAGCTGCTCGACGACGAACACCGCGAGCAGTACCACCACCAACGCGCCGAGCCGTGACCACGCCCAGGTCTCGGCTGGTCATCCGCGTCGGCTCCACACGGAGGGAAGTCTGCACGACCCCCACCGTGTTCCCGGTACGACAAGGTTGGACCTGCCCAGCCACATCGCTTGAGGAGACACCATCGCCGTGAGTGCCCGCCCCGTGACCCTGGCAGCGACCGCGCTCGCCTCGGCCCTGCTCGTCAGCGCCTGCTGCGGCACCCGCCGCCGACAGCCCCACGTCGTCGGCAGACCGGCCGTGGGACGAGGTGCTGGCCGAGGCGGAGGGCCAGACGGTGGACCTGTGGATGTACGGCGGCGACGACCGGGGCAACGCCTACGTCGACGACGTGCTGGCCCCGGCGGCCGCCGACCTCGGCGTCACGCTGCGGCGGGTGCCGGTGGCGGACACCAAGGACGCGATGCGACGCCTGCTCGCCGAACGGGCCGCCGGCGAGGACGAGGGCTCGGTGGACCTGGTGTGGGTCAACGGCGACAACTTCGCCACCGGCCAGGAAGCCGGTGCCTGGTTGTGCGGCTGGTCCGACGACCTGCCGAACATGCAGTACGTCAGTGACGACGACCCCTTGGTGAGCGAGGACTTCGGCGTGCCGGTCGAGGGGTGTGAGTCGCCGTGGCACAAGGCGCAGTTCACCTTCGCCTACGACTCCGCCCGCGTCGCGGACCCGCCCACCACGGTCGCCGGGCTGCTCGACTGGGCAGAGGCGCACCCCGGCCGCTTCACCTATCCGGCGCCGCCGGACTTCACCGGGTCGGTCTTCGTCAGGCAGGCCCTCTACGCGCTGTCCGGCGGAGCGGACGGCGTGCCGGCGGGCTTCGACGAGGATGCCTACGACGAGCTGACGCCTGCGCTGTGGGAGCGGCTGCGCGACCTCGCGCCGGCGCTGTGGCGCGAGGGACGGACCCATCCGCGCGACCAGGTCGCGCTGGAGCGGCTGCTTCGCCGACGGCCAGGTGGACTTCACCATGACCTACGGTCCAGCGACCCTGACCGAGCTGGTCGAGGACGGCACCTTCCCGCCGACCACCCGGGTGCTCTCCGTCGAGGACGGGACGATCGGCAACGCCAGCTTCCTCGCGATCCCGGCCAGCTCCCCGGACCAGGCCGGGGCGATGGTCGTCGCCGACCTCGCACTGTCGCCCGAGCAGCAGGTCGCGAAGGCCGACCCCGACGTGTGGGGCCAGTTCACCGTGCTCGACACCGCACTGCTCGAGGACGACGCATGCACGCGCGTTCGACCGGTTGCCGGACTCACCGGTGGTGCCTGCGTACGACGAGCTGTCCCGCAACGCACAGCCGGAGCTGTCCTCGACCTGGGTGACCCCCCTCGACGAGGGCTGGCGACGCGAGGTCCTCGGTCGCCCATGACGAGCCGGCGGGTGAGCGGTGTCGCGCCCGGGATCGTGGCCATCACGGTGGTCGCGGGCACCGGCATGGCTGCGGTCGTGGCGACGTCCATCGGCCTGATGCCGTTGTACGGCGAGCCCGTGCCGAGCCTCGACGGCTGGCGGTCTGCCGCGCCCGACCTCGTCGCGGGCATCGGGGAGTCGTTGCTGATCGCGGTGCCGGCGACGGTGCTGGCGGCGTTGGTCGGATTCCTCCTGGCGACGCTGATGCTCGGCGGCGGTCGAGCCGCCGGGGTCGTGCGGGTGGCATGCCTGGCGGTGCTCGCGGTCCCGCACCTGGTGGGGGCGACCTCGGTGTTGCTGCTCTTGGGCGACGGTGGAGTCGCCGCCCGGGTCGTAGTGCCGGCCGGTGACGGGTGGCCGGCCCTCGTCGGCGGGCCGTGGCCGGTCGCGACCGTGCTGGAGCTGGCGTGGAAGGAGTCGGCGTTCGTCGCCCTCGTCGTCCTGGCGGCGGTCGCTCCGGGCCATCGGATGCGGATGCAGGTCGCGGCGGGCCTGGGAGCCCGCCCCGTGCAGCGGATCCTCCGAGTGCTGCTGCCCACGGCCGCGCCGGCGGTCGGCGCGGCCTCGCTGGTCACGCTCGTCTACGCCATCGGGTCCTACGAGGTGGCATGGCTGCTGGGACGCACAGTCCCCGAGCCCCTGCCAGTGCTGGCCTTCCGGCTGTTCGGCTCCATCGAGCTGACAGACCGCCCCGCCGCTGCGGCCGCCGCGGTGACCGGCTCCGTCCTCGCCCTCTGCGTCGCCGTGCCCGCCCTTGCGGCACTCCCGCGACTGCGCGCGTTGTCGACGGAAGCGACCTCGTGAGGCGCGCGTTCCGGATCGGGGGTGTTGCTCTGGCGGTGCTGTGGCTCGTCCTTCCGCTTGCCCCGGTGCTGGTGTGGGCGGGTGCGGAGCGGTGGAGCTTCCCGGACCTGCTTCCCCGCACATGGGGCATCGCGGGCTGGCGCGACGCCGCTGCGGCCGGACTGCCGCTCGCGCTGCTCCGGTCGCTCGCGCTGGGGCTCGCCGTTGCTGCCGTCGCGACACCGCTGGGGGTCATGACGGGCCGGGTGCTCGGCTGGCGGCTCACCAGGCGACCTCGGCTCGTGGTCGCCCTGCTGCTGGTCCCGCTGGTGCTACCGCCCTTCGCGGTGGCCATGGGCCTCGACGTGATCCTGATCCGGGTCGGTCTGCCCGAGCTGGTCTCGGTCGTGCTGCTCCTGTCCGTGGTGGCGATCCCCTACACGGCGTACACGAGCGCGACCGCGTTCGCGCGGACGTCACCAGAGCTGGAGGCGCAGGCGCGGGCCCTGGGGGCAACTCCCCGGCAGGCCCGGCTCCGGGTTGTGCTGCCAGCCGTGCGCGGCAGCATCCTCGTGGCGGCGCTGCTGGCATTCCTGGTCGGGTGGAGCGACTACGTCGTCACGCTGCTGGTGGGTGGCGGGCAGCTCGTGACCGCGCCCGTCCTGCTGGGAGCCGCAGCTTCGGGCTCCGGCAACGACTCGGCGGTCGCTGCGATGGCGCTCGCCACCCTCGTGCCCCCCGTGCTGCTGGTCACCGTCGCTGCTGCCCTCCGGACCCGCGGTGGCCGGCGCACCGCACCTGCGTACCGTCTTGCCGAGACTGCGCTCGCGCAGGAGAGGATGCGCCGATGAGCACGCTGGAGATCCGTGACGCGTGGCACCGCTACCCCGACGCGGCGGCCCCTGCACTCCGGGGTGCGTCCCTCGCGGTGGCGGACGGGGAGATGGTCTCCGTCATCGGACCCTCAGGGTCCGGCAAGAGCACCCTGCTGCGCGTCGCCGCCGGTCTGCTGCGCGCCACCTCCGGCGAGGTGCTGGTGGACGGGCGCGACGTCGTCGACCAGCCCACCGAGCGTCGCGACCTCACCGTGATGTTTCAGCATCCGTTGCTGTTCGAGCACCTCGACGTCGCCGGCAACGTCGCCTTCGCGCCTCGGCTGGCCGGCGCTGGGCGTCGCGAGGCCAGGAGGTGTGCAGAGCGCTACCTGCGACTGGTCCACCTCGAAGGACTCGACTCGCGCGACGTCTATTCACTGTCCGGCGGCCAGCAGCAGCGCGTGGCGCTCGCCCGCGCACTCGCCGCCGAGCGCGGTGCCCTGCTTCTCGACGAGCCCTTCAGCTCTTTGGACCGTGAGCTGAGGGCCTCGATGCACGACTTGCTCGGCGAGGTGCGTGCCGCGCTGTCGCCGACGATCCTCATGGTCACCCACGAGCTCGACGAGGCGGCGCTCGCCGAGTCGACGGTGGTGCTCATCGACGGGACCGTGCACCAGCACGCGCCGATGGCCGAGGTCTACCAGCGCCCCGCCACCGTGGCCGTCGCCCGGCTGCTGGGTGGCTTCACCGAGATCGCGGGCACGATCCGCGGCGGGGTGCACAACTCCGCGTGGGGACGTGTGCCGGTGGCCGGTACGCGCGCGGAGGACGGTGACGCGGTACTTCTCGTACGTCGCGAGTCGCTGCGTCTCGACGTCTCGGGCATCGCTCGTCCGGGCCCCGGCATCGGTGCCCGCGTCGTACGCCGTCGTCCGACCGGCACCCGGGTCATCGCGTCCCTCCTGGGCGACGACAACTCGCCACTCGAGGTGGAGCTCCCCGTCGGCGAGGACGTCGACCCAGGCACCCGTGTCAGGGTGGTGCCCTCCGATGGTCGAGCTCCGCAGTGGGCTGTGCCGTCGGAGCCCGTCGACGACTCCGAGGACGTGCCCTCATCAGTCCACCAACCCGCCACACACTGGGAAGCAGCGCGTCCTGCTCAGTAGCCGACGAGCTCGCCCGGGATCGTCGTCTCGCGCGCGGCGACGAAACCGTGCGCTCTGCCGTCACCAGGGCCGAAACAGACGGCAAACGACTGTGAGCCACCGAAGACCTGCTGGCAGTGTTTTCGCAGATCAGAGTGCATCTTCGAGCGCGGACCATGATCGACCGAAACCGCCGTCTTCGTCCCGGCAGAACTCATGCTGTTCGCGGGAAGGGCCGCATGACGTAGTCCTATCGCCGGGAGTTCGGTCGCGGCGGCCGGCTGCTGGCCGCGGCTCGGAGCGTCCCCGCGCAGCGACGACGCTCAAAGTAGGGAGCAAAGTAGGGAGTGGGTGAATTTAACGGCTACTCGAACGACTGATTCGAGCGTGAACGGTGCCCCAGGCAAGAGTCGAACTTGCGACCTTTCGCTTAGGAGGCGGCTGCTCTATCCACTGAGCTACTGGGGCGGTGCCGCACGTCGTACGGCGGGGAGCATCCTGCCACGAGGTGCCCGGGAGACGCGCGTCAGTGGGACGGCAGCGACCCCGACAGGCGCTGGTGCCGCTCCGCGCTCGCGGCGTCGAGGCCGGTGATCGTCACCTGCGCGCCGCGACGGGCGTACTTGGTGCTGATCGCGTCGAGCGAGGCGACGGTCGAGGCGTCCCACACGTGTGCCTCGGACAGGTCGACGACGACGCGGTCCGGGTCACCGGCGTAGTCGAACTGGGTGTACAGCTCGTTGCTGGAGGCGAAGAAGAGCTCGCCGCTCACGCGGTAGAGCGCCGTGGCCGCGCCGTCGGCGTCCTCGACGAGCTCCCTGTGCACCTCGGTGACGTGGGCGACCCGGCGCGCGAAGAGCGTCATCGCGGTCAGCACGCCGACCCCGACGCCGATCGCGAGGTTGTGCGTCGCGACCGTGACCACCACCGTCGCGACCATCACGGTCGTCTCGGAGCGCGGCATCCGGCGCAGGGTCGACGGGTCGCACCGAGTGCCAGTCGAAGGTGCCGACCGAGACCATCACCATGACCGCGACCAGCGCCGCCATCGGGATGAGCGCGACCACGTCGCCGAAGCCCACGACCAGCACGAGCAGGAAGGCGCCGGCGAGGAAGGTCGAGATCCGGGTGCGCGCCCCGGACGCCTTCACGTTGATCATCGTCTGGCCGATCATCGCGCAGCCACCCATGCCCCCGAAGAGGCCGGTGACGACGTTGGCGGCGCCCTGGCCCCACGCCTCGCGGGTCTTGTCGGAGCCGGTGTCGGTGATGTCGTCGACGAGCTTGGCGGTGAGCAGCGACTCGAGCAGGCCCACGAGCGCCATCGCCACGGCGTACGGGGCGATGATGCGCAGCGTCTCGAACGTCCAGGGGACGTCGGGCAGCCCGAGCGTCGGCAGGCTGTCGGGCAGGCGGCCCTCGTCCCCGACGTCGGGGACGCCGGTTCCGGCCAGGAGGGCGAACGCGGTCAGCACGACGATCGCCACGAGCGGCGCCGGGACGGCGGTGGTGAGCCGGGGGAGCCCGACGATGATCGCGATGCCCACCGCCACCATCGGGTAGACGGCCCACGGCACGTCGACGAGGTGCGGCAGCTGGGCGGTGAAGATGAGGATCGCCAGCGCGTTGACGAAGCCGACCATCACCTGGCGCGGGACGAAGCGCATCAGCCGCGCGACGCCGAGCAGCCCGAGCGCGACCTGGATCGTGCCCCCGAGCAGGACCGTCGCGACGAGGAAGTCGAGCCCGTGGTCACGCACCACCGGGGCCACGACGAGCGCCACCGCGCCCGTGGCCGCCGAGATCATCGCTGGGCGGCCGCCGAGGACGGCGATGCTGACCGCCATCGTGAACGAGGCGAAGAGCCCGACCCGTGGGTCGACGCCGGCGATGATCGAGAACGAGATCGCCTCCGGGATCAGCGCCAGCGCGACGACGAGGCCGGCCAGCACCTCCGTGCGCAGGCGGGCGGGCGAGCGGAGCGCCGCGCGCACCGACATGTCGTCGGCGGGGGACGTCGGGGACGATGTGGCAGCAGCGAGCACGTGGCGGAAATCTACCCTCACGTGAGGGTAGGGTTCGCATCGAGGAGTGGACGATGACGGAGCAGGCGGTGCCGGGCGGCGCGACGATGCACATCGGCGAGGTGGCCGCGCGCACCGAGCTCTCGCTGCGCAGCCTGCGCCACTGGGAGGAGGTCGGGCTGCTGCACCCCTCGGGCCGCACCGAGGGCGGCTTCCGCCTCTACACCGACGACGACGTCGCCAAGATCCTCGTCATCCGCCGGATGAAGCCGCTCGGCTTCAGCATCGAGGAGATGAAGGCGGTGATGGCCGACATCGAGCTCATCGACGAGCCCGCGGCCCCCGCCGAGGCGCGGGCGGCCGCCCGCGAGCGCCTGGGCGCGGTAGGCGAGGACGCCGCCGAGCGACGCGAGCGACTGGTGCGCCAGCTCGCGATGGCCGACGAGTTCCTCGGCCTGCTGGAGGCCCGACGCGGGTGATCCGCCGCGCCGAGGAGGGGGTCGATGTTGCCTGGGTGAAGTAGGTTCGGGCGGTCAGTCCTGTCACTCGAGCACCAAGGTGGGCCCCGTGTCCGATGAGTCGCGCCCGGAGTCACCGGTCACCCCGGAGACCGAGCCCCACGACTCCACCCCCAAGCGGCGAGGCAAGCCGGCCCGCAAGCACACCGTCGGACGGGTCATCCTGATCGCCGTGGTAGTGCTGGGCCTGGTCACCGGACTCGGCACGGTCTACTTCATCCGCCACCTCAACGGCAACATCGACAAGATCGCTCTGGGCGACCTCGGCGGCGACCGGCCGGAGAAGGTCTACACCGGCAACGGCGAGCCGCTCAACATCCTGGTGATGGGCTCCGACTCGCGCGAGTGCGACGGGTGCGGGGTGGACAACGTCACCGGAGCGCGCTCCGACACCACCATCCTCGTGCACCTGTCTGCGGACCGCTCGCGGGCGTACGCCGTCTCGATCCCGCGCGACTCCGTCATCGACCGGCCGGAGTGCGGCGACAACGCGGCCGCCACCCAGGTGCTGTGGAACGACGCGTTCTCCATCGCCGGCCCGGCGTGCACCGTCGACCAGGTCGAGACCACGACCGGCATCTTCATCGACCACTTCGTCGTCGTCGACTTCGCGAGCTTCGGCAACATGGTCGACGCCGTCGGGGGTGTCCCGGTCTGCGTGCCGGAGGACATCGTCGACAAGCCGCACCAGATCTTCGTCCCGAAGGGCGACCCGTCGATCCTCACCGGCGACGAGGCGCTCGACTACGTCCGCGCCCGCTACGTGGGGGAGAAGATCGAGCAGAACGACATCTCGCGCATCCGCCGCCAGCAGGAGTTCATCGGGGCGCTCGTGACGAAGATCAAGTCGGCCGACACGTTGGCCCGCCTGGACAAGGTGGTCAAGTTCCTCAACGCCGCGACCCAGGGCCTGACCACCGACGAGGAGTTCGCCAACGTCGGCCGCCTCGGCAAGGTCGCGATGCAGCTGCAGGGGATCGGCCTCGACAAGATCAAGTTCGTGACCCTCCCGACGGCCTACTTCACGCGCGACTCCGAGTTCTGGGGCAAGGTCTATTGGAAGCCGGAGGCCGCCCAGATCTGGAAGCTGATCAACGAGGACAAGGAGCTGTCGCCGGCCCTCCTCAAGGGCACCTCCGTCGCGGCCGGCCCGGCCGAGACCCCGTCGGCCTCGCCGAGCGGGACCCCGTCCGAGACGCCCAGCGAGACGCCGTCCGAAACGCCGTCCGAGACCCCTAGCGAGACTCCCTCGGAGACCCCGTCGGAGACCCCGAGCGAGACGCCCAGCGAGACGCCTTCCGCGCCGACGAACACCAACACCGAGGACAACATTTTCGGGGTGTGTGCGTGACCGCTGCGGACGAGCGCGACCGGTCTGCTTCCCCGCAGGAGGGGCAGGCCTCGCCCGAGCCCGAGTGGAAGCGACGCGCCCGCCTGGCCGCCGTCTTCGGGGACACCGTGCCCGAGCAGACCGGCGACGACCGCGACCGTGGCGCGAGCTCCGGCAAGGGCGACGACTGGTACCGCGACCAGGTCCCGCCCCACCACGGCTGACCCCGCGCGCCATCGGTCGATAGTCCGTGTCATTCGGCATGTCACTCCCGGTAGTCCGTGTCATTCGGCACCGCCGGGCCGTCCCTCGAGGTGCCGTTTGATACGGACTACCGCGAGACGACGACGGCCCGTTTGATACGGACTACCGGCCGGGGACGACGACGGCCCGCCACCCCGAGGGGGAGCGGGCCGTGCGCGCGTACGCCGGTGGGGCAGCTCAGACCTGGCCGCCGCGGGCCTTGAGCAGGTCGCGGATCTCCTCGAGCAGCGCGACGTCGGCGGGGGTGCCGGCGGGCTCGGAGGGGAAGAAGCGGTCCTTGGCCTTGGTGTAGGGGACCACGACGAAGAAGTAGACCACCGTGGCCAGGATGAGGAAGGCGATCAGCGCGGTGAGGAACGGGCCGACGAGCACGTTGCCCGGGGCGTAGTTGTCGAAGTTCGCGTCCTTGCCGTCGGTCAGCTTGCTGATCGCCGACAGCAGCATGCCGGTGAACGCGGTGACGACGGCGGCGAACGAGGTGCCCATGATGACCGCGACGGCCAGCTCGACCAGGTTCCCGCGCAGGATGAAGTTCTTGAAGCCGCTCATGACGTGTCCTTCTCTCGTGGCGGAGCACCGGGTCCCCAGCCGGGCCCGACGGGCTCACGCTAGCGGCTCCAGGAGACGGTGAGGAACTGCGCGAGCGACGCCGAGGTGACCGCGACGGCCTCGCTCGCCGACAGCCCGACCACCACGAGCGCGCCTCCCGAGCCCGTCGGGCCCTCGGGGACGTCGGCCGACCCGCTGAGCACGTGCACGTCGCGGGCGACCACCTGCGAGGTACCGCTGCCCGGGTCGGTCGCGACAAGGTCGACCACGTCGCCGGGCTGCAGCAGCGCCGCCATCCCGGCGTCGGGCAGGCGCACGGGGAGGACGGTGCGCCCGGGCTCGGCGCCGGCGAGGTCGGGACCCACCACGCGGACGTCGGTGAGCACCTCACCACGCGCGAGCGGGGCGGCCAGCACCCGACCGGTCACCGACGTGGTGGCCCCGTCGGGCGCGAGCGCGACGGGGTAGGCGCGCGGGGTCAGGTCGTCCGGGGCGAGCGTGGCGCCCGAGGCGAGGTCGCGCGCCGCGACGAGCACCTCGACGGTCTCGGGCGGCGGCGGGGCGACGGCACGCAGGCCGGCGAGCAGCGAGCCGGCGAGCAGGACCGCGGCGACCGCCCGGCGTCGTCGGCGCAGCTGGTGGCGCACGGCGCGGATCCGGCGGCGGGCAGGTGGCAGTCCCGGGAGCATCCCGCGACGGTAGGACGGATCACCCGGCGGCCGCCGGGTCCCTCCACAGGCGAGGCGTCAGTCCGAGGAGGACGAGCCCGAGGACGACGACGAGCCCGAGGACGACGAGCCCGACGACGAGCCCGTCGAGCCGGAGCCGGACGAGCCCGAGCTGCTCGCAGAGCTGTCGGACGAGCCGCCCGAGGCGCTGCTGGAGGCGGGCGTCGACGACGAGGACGCCGCCCTGCTGTCGGTGCGGTAGAAGCCCGAACCCTTGAAGACCACGCCGACCGCGTTGAAGAGCTTGCGCAGCTTGCCCTCGCACACGGGGCAGACGGTCAGGGCGTCCTCGCTGAAGCTCTGGAACTGCTCGAAGGAGTGGCCGCACTCGGTGCAGGCGTACTGGTAGGTGGGCATGTGGGTCCTCGGGTGTCCGACGGGGTGCTGCGGCGATCGGGCCCCGGCCGCGCGACGCGCTGGCACTCCGGCCCTTCGACTGCCAATGGTACGGCACAATGGGCAGGACGATGAGCGAGCAGGCACCCACCCCGGCCCCCGACCCGACTCCCGCCGCCGACGGCCCGGACCGGCCCACGCGCTGGCAGGCGTTCCGACGGGCGCCGCGCGCGGTGCGCTGGACGGCCTGGACCGCGCTCGGGCTCGTCGTGGTGCTGCTCGTGCTCGCCGCGACCGTCGTGGTCGTCGTACGCCGTCCGCTGCCGCAGACCAGCGGAGAGGCCGAGGTGCCCGGTCTGGCGGCCGACGTCGAGGTGGTGCGTGACGCCCACGGCATCCCGCAGCTCTACGCCGACACCGACGCCGACCTGATGCGCGCCCAGGGCTACGTCCACGCGCAGGAGCGGTTCTTCGAGATGGACTTCCGCCGCCACGTGACCGCGGGCCGGCTCTCGGAGATCTTCGGCGATGACACCCTCGAGACCGACCAGTTCATCCGCACGATGGGGTGGCGGCGGGTGGCCGAGCGCGAGTGGGCGCTGCTGCAGCCCACCACCCGCGACGCGCTCACCGCCTACGCCGAGGGCGTCAACGCCTATCTCGCCGACCGCAGCCCCTCGCAGCTGTCGGCCGAGTACTCCGTGCTCGGCCTCAGCGGCCTCGACTACACGCCGGAGGAGTGGACGCCCGTCGACTCGCTCGCCTGGCTCAAGGCGATGGCGTGGGACCTGCGGGGCAACATGGACGCCGAGGTCGACCGGGTGCTGCTCTCGCTCGACCACACCGAGGCCGAGGTCGACCAGCTCTGGCCGTCCTACCCCTTCGACGAGCACCCGCCGATCGTGTCGGGGGGAGGCGTGGTCGACGGCGTCTTCGAGCAGAACGCCAGCGGCAACGGCACCCGCAACCCGCGCCGTCCGGCGTACCCGCGTGCCGTCGTCGAGGCGCTCGAGCGGGTGCAGCAGCGCGTCGAGGAGGTGCCCGACCTGCTCGGCTCGGGCCGCGGCATCGGCAGCAACTCGTGGGTCGTCGACGGCGAGCACAGCGCCACCGGCTCGCCGATCCTGGCCAACGACCCGCACCTCGGCATCAGCCAGCCCGGCATCTGGATGCAGATGGGCCTGCACTGCCGCCGGGTCGGCCCCGACTGCACCCTGGACACCGCGGGCTTCACCTTCTCCGGGGTGCCCGGCGTGATCATCGGCCACAACGCCGACATCGCCTGGGGCTTCACCAACCTCGGTCCCGACGTCACCGACCTCTTCCTCGAGCAGACCGACGGCGACGACGGCTACGTCCGCGACGGCGCCACCGAGGCGATGCAGGTCCGCACCGAGACGATCCGCGTGCGCGGGGGCGACGACGTCGAGCTGCGGGTGCGCGAGACGGTGCACGGCCCGCTGATCAGCGACGTGTCGTCGGAGTTCGCCAGCGTCGGCGCCAACGCCCCGACCGACGAGCCCGGCGAGCGCGGCAGGGGGTACGCCGTCGCGCTGGCGTGGACCGCGCTGCAGCCGGCCCCCACCGCCGACGCCATCCTCGCGCTCGACCGCGCCTCCGACTGGGACGAGTTCCGCGCCGCGGCCGCCGACTTCTCCGTGCCCGCCCAGAACCTCGTCTACGCCGACCGCGAGGGCCACATCGGCTACCAGTCGCCCGGGCGGATCCCGATCCGCCCGGCCGGCAACGACGGCACGATGCCGGTCGAGGGCTGGGTCAGCGCCAACGACTGGACGGGTGACGACATCCCCTTCGACGGCCTGCCGTCGGTGCTCGACCCGGAGGAGGGGTTCATCGCGACCGCCAACCAGGCGGTGATCGACGAGGACTACCCCTACCTCCTCACCCAGGACTGGGACTACGGCTACCGCTCCACCCGCATCCGCGAGGTGCTCGAGGACGAAGGCGAGCTGTCGGTGCAGGAGATGGCCCGGCTCCAGCTCGACACGACGAACCCGATGGCCCAGATGCTGGTGCCCTACCTCCTCGACCTCGACGTGCCCTTCGGCTACTACCGCAACGCCCAGGACCTGCTGCGCGACTGGGACCTCACCTCACCGGCCGACAGCGCGCCCGCGGCGTACTTCAACGTCGTGTGGCGCCACGTGCTCGACCTGACCTTCCACGACGAGCTGCGCCGGCGCACCTGGCCCGACGGCGGCGACCGGTGGTTCCTGGTCGTGGGCCGGATGCTCCGCGAGCCGGCCGGACCGTGGTGGGACGACGCCCGCACCGACGAGGTCGAGACCCGTGACGACGTGCTGCGCCAGGCGTTGCTCGACGCGCGCGACGAGCTCACCCGTGCCCAGGCGCGCGACGTGCGGCTGTGGGAGTGGGGCCGCCTGCACCGGATGGACCTCCACAACGCCACGCTCGGCGAGTCGGGCGTGGGCCTGGTCGAGCGGCTGTTCAACCGCGAAGGCTGGGAGGTCGGCGGCGGCTCGTCCATCGTCGACGCCACCTCGTGGGACGCCGTTCATGGCTACGCCGTGACCGCCGCTCCCTCGATGCGGATGGTCGTCTCGCTCGCCGATCTCGACGACTCGCGCTGGATCAACCTCACCGGCGTCTCCGGGCACCCGGCCTCGTCGCACTACAGCGACCAGACCGAGCTCTACGTCGCCGGCGAGACCCTGCCCTGGGCGTTCACCCGCGACGCCGTCGAGGCCGCGGCCGAGGACACCCTCGTCCTGACGCCGGCCGCCGGCTGACCGTAGGTCGACAGCCCTCGGCGGTCGACGCTTCTCGGTGGTCGAGCCTCGAGACCCTCGTTGCCTTCCGGATGGTTTCGAGGCTCGCTGCGCTCGCACCTCAACCACCGAGGCGCTGCGCTCGGCCGTCGACGCCTCTCGGCGGTCGAGGTGCGAGGAGCGCCAGCGACGAGCCTCGAGACCCTCGTTGCCTTCCGGATGGTTTCGAGGCTCGCTGCGCTCGCACCTCGACCACCGAGGCGTTGCGCTCGGCCGTCGACACTCTCGGCGGTCGAGGTGCGAGGAGCGCCAGCGACGAGCCTCGAGACCCCCGTTGCCTTCCGCATGGTTTCGAGGCTCGCTGCGCTCGCACCTCAACCACCGAGGCGCTGCGCTCGCAGCTCAGCCGTTGAGCGCCCCGAGGCCCACGACGCCCCCCGGCGTCAGCGCGAAGCCGACGCGCACGTCGTGGGGGTCGGTGGGCACGTCGCGCCCGACCTCGTCGTCGTGGAGCACGACCGCGACCGGGGTGCCGGGCAGCACGCGGGCCAGCGCCCGGTCGTAGGAGCCGCCGCCTCGCCCGAGCCGGTCGCCGGTCGTGGAGGCCGCGAGGCCGGGGACGAGCACGACGTCGGCGGTGCGGACGGCGTCCACGCCGAGCGGCGTCCCCACCGGCTCGAGCAGGCCGCGGGTCGCCCGCGCCAGGTCGGTGGCGTCGGTGTGGACGGCCCAGTCGAGGTCGTTGTCGGCCCGCAGCACCGGCAGCAGCACCCGCGTGCCGGCGGCCAGCAGGGCGTCGAGCAGCAGGCCGGTGCCGGGCTCGCGCCCGACCGAGACGTACGCCGCCACGGTGGCGGCACGGCGTACGGGCTCCCACGCCAGCGCGACCCTCGCGAGCGCCTCCGCGTCCTGGCTCGCGGACGCCAGCGGGCGCCGGCGACGTGCCGCCAGCACCTGGTCGCGCAGGGCCGACTTCGCGACCGACCTGTCCCCGCCCCATGACGTGCCCACCCGGGCAGCCTACGATCGAAGCATGGCAAGCAAGGGCACTGCGCACGGCCTGGACCTGGCGCGCGAGAAGATGCGTCGGGCTGGGGTGGACGAGGTCGCGATCGACACGTTCGCCCACTACTACCGGCTGCTCGAGCACGGCGAGACCGGGATGATCCCCGAGGACACCATCGACCCGCTCGACATGGAGTCGCTGGCCGACCTCGAGGTCCCCCAGGAGGTGGCGGCCGAGGCGATCCGCCACACCGCGGTGATCAAGCTCAACGGCGGCCTCGGCACCTCGATGGGCATGGAGCGCGCCAAGTCGCTGCTGTGCGTGCGCCGCGGCCTGAGCTTCCTCGACATCATCGCCCGGCAGGTGCTGCACCTCCGCACCGAGTACGACGCCACGCTGCCCCTGATGTTCATGAACTCCTTCCGCACCTCCGCCGACACGATGGCCGCCCTCGGGCGCTACGACGACCTGGCCGTCGAGGGCCTGCCGCTGGAGTTCCTGCAGAACAAGGAGCCCAAGCTGCTCGCCGCCGACCTGATGCCGGCGGCGTACCCCAAGGCCCCCGACCTCGAGTGGTGCCCGCCCGGTCACGGCGACATCTACACCGCGCTGCGCGGCACGGGTCTGCTCGCCACCCTGCTCGACGCGGGCTACCGCTACGTCTTCGTCTCCAACTCCGACAACCTCGGCGCGGTGCCCGACGCCAAGGTCGCCGGCTGGTTCGCCCAGAGCGGGGCTCCCTTCGCGATCGAGGCCGTGCGCCGCACGCCGTCGGACCGCAAGGGCGGTCACTTCGCGCGCCGCAAGGCCGACGGCCGCATCGTGCTGCGCGAGTCCGCGCAGACCCTCGACGCGGACCGGGCGGCGCTGGCCGACCTCGACCGCCACGTCTTCACCTCGACCAACAACCTGTGGTTCGACGTGCAGGCCATGGTCGAGGCGCTGGACGCCCGCGGCGGCATCCTCGGCCTGCCCCTGATCCGCAACGTCAAGCACCTCGACCCGAGCGACCCCTCCACCCCCGAGGTGATCCAGGTCGAGACCGCGATGGGCGCGGCGATCGAGGTGTTCGCCGGTGCCCGCACGATCGAGGTCGGCCGCGAGAGGTTCGTCCCGGTGAAGACCACCGACGACCTGCTGGTGCTGCGCTCCGACGTCTACGACATCGGCAAGGACTTCGTGCTCGACCAGGCCACCGACGACGTGCCGTTCGTCCAGCTCGACGGCGAGTTCTACAAGCTCGTCGGCGACTTCGACAAGCGCTTCCCCGAGGGCGCCCCGTCGCTGCGCGAGGCCGACTCGCTGACGGTGAAGGGCGACTGGACCTTCGGCAAGGGCGTACGCGTCGTGGGCGACGTCGCGCTGGCCTCGAAGGCCGCCCAGCGCGTCGAGGGCGGCACCGTGCTGGCCGACCAGGACGCCGATGCCTGACCTCCTCCCGGTCGCCGACTACGTCGAGCGGATCCTGGCGACCGTCTCGCCGCTGCCCGCCTTCCCCCAGCCGCTGATGGAGGCGCTCGGCCTCGCGCTCGCCGAGGACGTCGTCGCACCCATCTCGCTGCCGAGCTTCGACAACTCCGCGATGGACGGCTACGCCGTGGTCGCCGACGACGTCGCCTCCGCCACCGACGACGCACCGGTGACGCTGCCCGTGGTCGGCGAGATCGGCGCCGGGCAGTCCTCGATCCTGGCGATCTCACCCGGCACGGCCGTGAAGATCATGACCGGCGCGCCGGTGCCCGCCGGCGCCACGACGGTCGTCCCCTACGAGTGGACCGACCGCGGCGTCGCGTCCGTCCGGATCAGCCGCGCGGCCGCGCGCGGCCAGCACATCCGCCCGACGGGTGACGACATCACCGAGGGCGACATGCTGCTCGAGGAGGGCACCGTCCTCGGCCCGCGCCACCTCGGGATGCTCGCCGCCGTGGGTCGCGCGACCGTGCGCACCCGCCCACGACCGCGCGTCGTGGTGATCTCCACCGGCTCCGAGCTGCGCGACCCCGGCACGCCGCTGGGGCGCGACTCGATCTACGACGGCAACTCCTACCTCCTGGCCGCGGCCGCCCGCGCGGCCGGGGCGATCGCCTACCGCGTCGGCATCGTCCCCGACGAGAGCCACGCCTTCACCGAGGCGCTCAGCGACCAGCTCGTGCGTGCCGACCTCGTCGTCACCAGCGGCGGCGTCAGCGAGGGCGACTTCGACGTGGTCAAGGAGTCGCTCTCCCACCACGGGTCGATGTGGTTCGGCGGGGTCGGCATGCAGCCCGGCAAGCCCCAGGGCTTCGGCACGGTCGGCGAGGACGCCACCCCGGTCTTCACGCTGCCCGGCAACCCGGTCTCCTCCTACGTCTCCTTCGAGATGTTCGTGCTCCCCGCGATCCGCCGGATGATGGGCAAGCTCCCCTACGTCCGCCCGACGACCCGTGCGCGGCTCACCCACGGCATCTCCTCGCCCGAGGGGAAGGTGCAGCTGGTGCGCGGCCTCTACGAGAGCGACCGCGGCGGCCCGTTCGTCTCGCCGGTCGGCGGGCACGGCTCGCACCTGATCGGCGACCTCGCCTCCGCCAACTGCCTCATCGAGGTGCCGGCCGCCACGACGTCGGTGCCGGCCGGTGAGATGGTGCAGGTCCGCCGCCTCGACGAGGAGTTCTGATGCCCCCGGCCCCCGAGCACGACCGGCTCACGCACGTCGACGAGTCCGGCGCCGCCCGGATGGTCGACGTCACGGGCAAGGACGTCACCGCTCGTACGGCGACGGCCTCGGGCCGCGTGCTGGTCAGCCCGACCGTCGTCGGGCTGCTCCGCGGCGAGGGCGTGCCCAAGGGCGACGCGCTCGCGGTGGCGCGGATCGCCGGCATCATGGGCGCCAAGCAGACCCCGTCGCTGATCCCGCTGTGCCACCCGCTGGCCGTCTCCGGCGTCGAGGTCGACCTCACGGTCACCGACGAGTCGGTCGACATCTCCGCCACCGTGCGCACCTCCGACCGCACCGGCGTGGAGATGGAGGCGCTGACCGCGGTGTCGGTCGCGGCCCTCACGGTCGTCGACATGGTGAAGGCGGTCGACAAGGCCGCCGTCATCACCGACGTGCGCGTGGAGACCAAGACCGGCGGCAAGTCCGGGACGTGGAGCCGGTGACCGACGCGACGGAGGAGCAGGTGGGGGAGCAGGTGGGGGAGCAGGTGCGCCTCTCGGCAGCCGTCGTCGTCGCGTCGAACCGCGCCGCGGCCGGGGTGTACGCCGACGAGACCGGTCCGCTGATCGTCGACTGGCTGCGCGCGCAGGGCTTCGCCTGCGACGACCCGACCGTGGTCCCCGACGGCGACCCGGTCCGCGACGCGATCGCCGCAGCCGTCGACGCCGGCGCGCGCCTGGTCCTCACCACCGGCGGCACCGGGCTGACGCCCACCGACCGCACCCCCGAGGCGACGCGTGCGCTCCTGGACCGCGAGGTCCCGGGGATCGCGGAGTCGATCCGCGCGGCGGGTGTCGCGAAGGGCGTCCCCACCGCCATGCTGTCCCGCGGCACGGCCGGCCTGGTCGGCTCGTGCCTGGTCGTCAACCTGCCGGGCTCGCGCGGCGGCGTGAAGGACGGGCTCGGCGTGCTCGAGCCGGTCGTGCGCCACGCCGTCGAGCAGGTCGTCGGCAGCGACCACTGACCGCCACCCCTGCCACTCACCGACTCGAGGCGACGGAGAGCACATGACCGCACCCGGCTGGCCGGCCCGGTTGGAGTCCCACGGCGTCGTCGTGCGCGCGCTGCGCCGCGGCGACGCCGACACCTGGCAGGAGGTGCGCACCCGCAACCACTCGTGGCTGAGCCCGTGGGACGCGACGGTGCCGCCGGGCGGCCCGGCGCGGCCGGCGTCGTACAAGGTCGTGGTCCGCTCGCTGCTCCGGCAGGCGCGCGAGGGCCAGAGCCTGCCCTTCGTCATCGAGTCCGGCGGCCGGTTCGTCGGCCAGGTGACGGTCAGCAACATCGCGCGCGGGTCGGCGCAGTGGGGGTCCATCGGCTACTGGGTGTCCGCCGACGTCGCCGGGCGCGGCATCGCCCCGCGCGCGGTCGCGATGGTCGTCGACCACTGTCTCGGTCCGGTCGGGCTGCACCGCGTCGAGATCTGCGTGCGTCCCGAGAACACCAACTCGCTGCGGGTGGTGGAGAAGCTGGGCCTGCGGGAGGTGGGGTTCGCGCCGCGCTTCCTGCACATCGACGGCGACTGGCGCGACCACCGGATCTTCGCGGTGACCCGCGAGGAGGCCCCGGCGGGGGTCGAGGTGCGTCTGTCGACACACCAGTCACACCAGTAGTTCTGCGACACACCACTTCACGTCCGCCCCGCGCCGCCTCCGCACTCCTACGCTGCACGCGTGGACCTGAGCGCGCTGATCTTCGTGGCCCTTGCCGTCGCGTGGGCCGTCTACCTGATCCCGAAGGCCCTCAAGCACCACGACGAGGTCGTCCGCAGCCGCTCGGTGGAGAAGTTCTCCCACACCATGCGCGTGCTCGCGCGCCGGGAGCCGATCGACCGCCGCAACGCCCGCCTCGTCGTGTCGCCCGTCCGCGCCGGGGTGCGCCCGCCGGTGGAGACCAAGGCCCGCGTGACCCCGGAGACCGTGGTCCGCAGCGCGCCCGCCGACACCCGCCCGCCGTGCCCGCCGCGCCCGCCCCCCGTCGTACGCCGTCGCCGCAGGCCGAGCGTGCGGCCGCCCGCCGCGCCGCCAAGCGCCGCCGCAACGTGCTGGCCGTCGTCGTGACGCTCAACCTCGTGGTGCTCGGCCTCGCGATCGGCTCGGTCGTCGCCTGGCCTGGACGGCTGCCCCGGCGGCCCTCCTCGTCGCCTGGCTGGTGGCCTGTCGCGTCTCGGTGCGCTCCGAGCGCGCGCAGCGCGGCCGCTCCGCCATCGAGGTCGGCGCACCGCTCGAGGTGGACGTCGAGGAGGAGCCCGACGAGACCGAGCTGACCGGCGAGGTCGTCGTCGTGGTCGACCCCGTGCCCGCCTCCACCGCGGTGACCGGGACCGACGTCAGCCCCGCCGCGACCGCGCCCGAGGTGACGACCGGCGAGCTGCCCGTCGTGGGTGGCTGGGACATGGTGCCCACCACGCTCCCGACCTACGTCAGCAAGCCCGCCGCGCAGCGGCGCACCGTGTCCACCATCGACCTCGACTCCACCGGCGTCTGGTCGAGCGGCCACAGCGACGAGGACTCGGCGCTGGCCCGCTCCGCCGAGCAGTCGGCGCGCGCGGCCCGCGAGTCCGACGAGCGCCGCCGCGCCTCGGGCGCCTGAGCCGATTCGGACACCGTCGGGCGGCTCGTGTATCTTTCACCTCGCGTCCTCGGACGCCTGGGGCTGTGGCGCAGTTGGTAGCGCGTCTCGTTCGCAATGAGAAGGTCAGGGGTTCGAATCCCCTCAGCTCCACCAGTCGGACACCGCCCGTCACCTGCGACACCAGGTGACGGGCGGTTCTGCGTCTCCCGACCCCGCCGCCGGACGACCGACGTGTCGTCGCGTTTTGTAATATTCGACGACCACACGTCTCCAGCACACGGGACGAGAGCGTTTGATCGCGAAGGACACGGACAGCACGGTGAACACCCATCCCTTGCGCGGCACCCACCCCCCGATCGTCGCTGCTCCCTTCAGGTACGACGTGGTCCGCGACCACTGGGAGTGGTCCGACGAGCTCTACGAGCTCCACGGCTACGCACCTCGCGAGATCCCCGCCACCACCAGCGCGCTGATCAGCCACAAGCATCCCGAGGACCGCCAGCGGGTCGAGGCCGTCTTCGCCGCCGCCGTGCAGGACGGCACGACCTACACCTGCTACCACCGCATCGTCGACCGCAACCAGCGGGTCCTGTCGGTGGTCAGCGTCGGCACGACCGTCCTCGACCCGACAGGCCGGACGAGCGAGATCGAGGGCTACTACATCGACCTCACGGCTGCTCGCCTCGCCGAGACCCAGGTCGACGTCCAGCAGGCACTCATGCGCAAGGCAGAGGCGGGCCCGCAGATCGAGCAGGCCAAGGGCATGATCATGCTCGCGGAGGGCTGCACCGCCGAGGAGGCGTTCGAGCTGCTGCGGACCTGTTCCGCGCACGCCAACCGCAAGGTGGGCGACCTCGCGCGGGACCTGATCCGGTCCGTGGCGGAGCGGGGCCACAGCAGCGGCCTGGTGTCGGAGGTCCTGGGACAGCTGGTCAATGCCGCGCGCACGGCACACGTCGCGGAGTCCGCCGAAGGCTCGCGAGCCTGAACCGGATCGATCCGTTCGACCGGAACTGACGATGAGGAGACGTCTCCGGGCCGATCAGCGGCCCGGGAGGCGACGCCATGGCGCTGCGGGCTCCTCGCCCGGCCAGGGGGCGCATTCGTCGGCCAGCCTGCCGAGCGCATCGTCTGCGTCCTGTGACGCTTCCAGCTCGTAGAACCGTGAGTCGAGCAGCCCCAGGACGTCGTCGGCCTCAGCATCATCGAGAAGCGCAGCGCGCTCATCGGCCGTCGACGGATCCGACGTGCCGAAGATCCCCAACGCCTGAGCCAGGACGTCATGCCATGGCTGGCCGAGGGCGCGGGGCAGGATCGCCAGGGCGTCCGAGGCGCTGTCTGCACCCCAGTGGCGCAGGTAGCTGTCGAAGCCACCTGCGTTCACCTCCTGGCGTAGGTCGCACACTGCGAGGACCTGTCGTTGTCGGGTCGTGAGCTCCGCCCGGCCTTCCTCAGTCGCGAAGGTCTCGTACAGGCGCCAGATGTCCACCCGACGAGGTTAGGCCCGCAGCCGTGCTTCCCCGGTGTTCTGGACATCCCAAGGCATCCGCGGCGCCGGGGGCTCGTTGACCGGTGCCCGCGAGCGTCGTCGAGCGGTGTGCGGCTGCGTGCCGTACGCCTCGAGGTAGTAGGCGGAGAACCGACCGGGGTTGTAGAAGCCCCATCGCGTGGCGACGTCGGTGACCCGCACGTCCTCGTCGTCACGCTCGAGCTCCTGGCGCGCCTGCTCCAGGCGCACCATCCGCAGGTAGCGCGTGGGGGTGGTGTGCCGCTGCTGCTTGAACGTGACCTGCAGCCAGCGCGGGCTGACGCCCACGGCGCCGGCGATGTCCGCCACCGTGATGTCGGCTCCGGCGTTGGCCCAGATGAACTCTTCTGCCCGCAGAAGGGGATCGCTCGACGACGACACGGCTTGCTCCTGCGCCGGTCCGGGCGACGTCCGAGGGCTGTTGTCTCAACCTGGTCAGGGGCCGACGGTCTCTGTCTAGTCCGCTTCGCTGCCGTCCGCAACCCGGACAGGACATGGCTCTTCTCGGGTGGCGGGTCGGTGCCCGCCTCAGTCGCCGGTCGGTCCGAAGCGCTCCACCCGGATCGAGGCAGCGTCGAGCCCGGCCTCGAGCAGCAGCTCCTCGGCGTACGACGCGAAGCGCGCCGACCCGCACGCGAAGCCCAGCCCGACCCCGTCGACCAGTGGCGCGAGCTCCTCGCGCGTGAACGCCCCCGCAGGACGCCCGTCGACCTCCGTGCGCGTCCAGGCGAAGGAGGCGCCGTACCTCTCGAGCTCGCGGGCGTAGGGGAGCTCGTCCGGACCCCGGCCCACGGCGGCGATGCGCAGCAGGTCGCTGCGGCCGAGCCGACGCGCGGTGCGGGCCATCGCGACGGCCGGGACGACCCCGGTGCCGCCGACGAGGCAGAGCACCGGGGTCGTGGTGTCCCACACGAACCAGCGGCCGATGGGCCCGCGCAGCTCGAGGACGTCACCGACCTCGGCGACGTCGGCGAGGAACTCCGAGACCTCACCGTCGGGCTGGCGCTCGACGAGGAACTCGAGCAGCGGGTCGTCGCTGTCGGAGGCGAGGGAGTACGAGCGCTGGGCGGTGTAGCCGTCGGGAGCCCGCAGCCTGATCAGGTAGTGCTGCCCGGGCAGGTGCCGGGGGCGGTCGTCGACGTGCATGCGCAGCCGGACGGTGGCAGGGGTCGGGTGGTCGAGCTCGATGACGCGTCCGTCGGTCCACGCCGACGAGGCGGGCGGCGCCACCTCAGTCGCCCTGGTAGCGCTGCTCGAGCCACGGGTCGCCGCGGTCGTGGTAGCCGTTCTGCTCCCAGAAGCCGGCCCGGTCCTCGGCCAGCAGCTCGAGCCGCGAGACCCACTTGGCGGACTTCCAGAAGTAGAGGTGCGGCACCAGCAGGCGCACGGGGCCGCCGTGCTGGCGGGGGAGCGGCTTGCCGTCGACCTCCCACACGATCCACGCGCGGCCCCCGGTGACGTCGGAGAGCGGCAGGTTGGTGGTGTAGCCGGTGACCGAGTGGGCCAGCACGAAGGCGGCCTCCGCGGTCGGGCGGGCCACCTCCAGCAGGTCGTCGACGGTGATGCCGGTGAAGGTCATGTCGAACTTGGACCACGTCGTGACGCAGTGGATGTCGCCGAAGTACGTCGAGCCGGGGAAGGCGTGCAGCTGCGACCAGTCCCACGTGTGGGGTGCCTCCACGAGACCGTCGACGCTCAGCTGCCACGACTCCGCGGGCTGGTGCGGTGTGGCCTCCGCCGTCAGCACCGGCCACGAGGAGCCGGTGTCGTACTGCCCGGGTGGGAGCCGGCCGCGGTCGGGCTCGGGGCGGCGGCGCTGGAAGCCTCGGGTCACGGGCATCGACGCGCTCCTTGTCCTCGGGTGGGCCGGCCGGCGGCGCACGGGTGTCGACGTACGACAGCGTAGGACAGGCCCCGGCGCCGGCGGATCCCCGACGACGCCGCACGCCCCGGCGCGATAGTCCGTGTCGAACGGCACCTTCGGGACCGCCGAGGACGTGCCGATTGATACGGACTACCCCGGGCAGGGCTGCCGATCGACACGAACCACCGCCGGAGGCCGCGCTACGGCTGGGTGAGCAACCCGTCCGCGAGGACCTCGAGCATCGGGCGCACGAACGTGGGCTCGAGCTCGGACTGGTCGGCCACCGTGGCGACACCGCCGACCAGGCGGGCGACCTGGAGGGGCGTCACGTCGTCGCGCACCGCGTGCTCGGAGCGCAGCTGGTCGAGCACCCGCCCGTTGGCGGCCCGCAGGACCTCGCACTTGGTGCGGATCGGCGAGGCGTCGTCGCCCATCGCGCCGGTGATCTTGGCCGGACCGCCCTTGTGCACGCTGATCAGCCGGACGTACTCCTCGAACCAGTTGAGCAGCACCTCGCGCGGACCGCCCTCGTGGGCCAGTGCCTTCTCCGTCGTGCTCTCGACCTGGTCGACCCAGCTCTGCATCACCGCGTCGATGAGGTCGTCGCGCGTGGGGAAGCGGCGGTAGAGGGTGCCGGGGCCGACGCCGGCGAGCTTGGCGATCTGGTCCAGGGGAGCGTCGTAGCCCTGCTCGCGGAAGACCTGGCGAGCCGCCTCGACGATGCGGTCGTGGTTGCGCTGGGCGTCGGCACGCACGGGGTGGTCACTCCTGAGGGTTGCTAAACGGAGACACTCTCCGTATCGTTGGTGAGGAAGCGGAGTCATCCTCCGGATCTACTGTACCTCGGCCCGCCGGGCCAGAACAGGACCGCACCACATGTCATCGACCACCTCCGTGCGACCGCACGGCACCCTTCCCACCGAGCTGCCGCCGAACGCCGGCCGCGCCGCCGCCGGCATCGCCGTCGTGCTGGTCGCCCAGCTGATGATCGTGCTCGACGCGACCGTCGTGAACGTCGCGCTGCCCCTCATCGACACCGACCTCGGCTTCGGGCCCGCCTCGCTGTCGTGGGTCCTCAACTCCTACACCCTCGCCTTCGGCGGGCTGCTGCTCCTCGGCGGCCGCCTCGGCGACGTCCTCGGCCGCCGCCGCGCCTTCGTGGTGGGGCTGAGCGTCTTCACCCTCGCCTCCGCGCTGGGCGGCCTCGCCCAGACCCCCGACCAGCTCGTCCTCACCCGCGCCCTCCAGGGCGTCGGGGCCGCGCTGGCCGCCCCCAGCGTCCTCGCGCTGCTCACCACCAGCGCGCCCGACGAGGCGGCGCGCAACCGCGCGTTCGCCCTGTTCGGCGCGGTCTCCTCCGGTGGCGCCTCGATCGGGCTGATCCTCGGTGGCCTGCTGACCGACGTCGGCTCGTGGCGCTGGACGCTGTTCATCAACGTGCCGCTCGGCATCGCCGTGCTGCTCCTCGTCGGCCGATTCGTCGACGAGACCCCGCGCCGCCCCGGCCGCTTCGACCTCGTCGGCGCTGCCAGCGCCACGATCGGCGCCGTCTCCATCGTGTGGGCGCTCATCGGCGCACCCGAGCACGGCTGGACCTCGGTCCGCACCGTCGGCGGCTTCGTCCTCGGTGCCGTCCTGCTGGTGCTGCTGGCCCGCACCGAGACGCGCCACCCGCACCCGATGGTGCAGCCGCACCTGGTCCGGAGCCGTCGCCGCATCGGCGCGCTCGCCTCGATGGCCCTGGTCATCGGCGCGAACCTGTCGATGTTCTTCCTGGTCGTCCAGTACACCCAGCGGGTGCTCGGCTTCGGCCCGCTCACGGCCGGCTTCGCGTTCCTGCCCTTCAGCCTCGGCATCTTCGGGATGTCGCGGATCACCCCGTGGCTGATCGGCCGCGTCGGGGCGCGGGCGATGCTGCTCGCCGGCACCGCGGCCCTCACCGTGGCGTACGCCTGGCTCAGCGGCGCCGGCGTCGACGACACCTACCTGGGCGCCGTCTTCGGCCCGATGCTGATCGCCGGGCTGGCGACCGGGCTGGTGTTCATGCCCATCACCGTCACCGTGCTCTCGGGCGTGGAGCCCGAGCACGCCGGCTCGGCGTCGGGCCTGCTGCAGACCACGCAGCAGCTCGGCAGCGCCATCGGCGTCGCCGTGATCGTCTCGGTGTACGCCGCCGGCGCCGTGCCGGGCCAGTTCGTGCCCGGCCTGCAGGCCGCGTTCCTCACCTCCGCGGGGTTCGCCGCCGTGGCCCTCGTGGTCGTCGCGACCGTCCTGCGCACCCCGCGGCCCGAGGTGGTCGAGCTGGTCGCCGACCACGACCGCGAGACGGTGGCCGAGGCGGCCTGAGCGCCGCCGCCCGAGCCCTGGAGGCCGCCGCCCTGGTGGCCGCCGCGCTGAAGGCCGCCGCGCTGGAGGCCGCCGCCCTGGAGGCCGCCGCGGCTGTAACGCCGGGTTAGGTGCTGTACCCACCCCCTTGCATGGGGGTGGGTACAAGCATGAACCCGGCGTTACAGCGCGGGAGACGGACGCAGCGCCGGCCTCACGGCCGGTCGCCCAGCAGGTGCCACTCGCCCTCGGAGACCACCTCCACGCGGTCGCCGTCGACGACGACGGCCGACTGCTCGTCCAGCACGTAGCCCGGGTTGCCGAGCCCAGCGACCCACGCGTGGGCCGCCTCGAGGGTGTTGGACTCGAAGAGCCCCAGGTGCGGGAAGATCGAGAAGTCGACGAGGCCGAGCGTCGTGTCGGGCTCGTCGGGTCGCCAGTGCACGAAGTCCGCGCCGACGCGCGGCGCCGCGACCATGCTGCCGGCGCTGACGCCGACCCAGACGGTGTCGGCGAGGCCGGGCAGGACCTCGAGAAGGCCCGACTCCCGGACCCAGTGCGCGAGGTAGACCGCCTCGCCGCCGTCGACGAGCAGGACGTCGGCGTCCTCGACCCAGGGCAGCCAGCGGTCGCGGCCGACCGTGGGCAGCGCGGTCAGCTCGAGCACCCCGACCGACGCCCAGCCCAGACCGGTCATGGTCGGCGGCTGCCGGTCGGTGACGAACGAGCGCAGCGACGACGGGCTGCACATCGGGTGGCCCCACTGGGCCGTCGGGATCGCCAGCGCGGACGCCTCCTCGATCGGCGTGCCGAGCAGGTCGACCAGCGCCGACCTGATGCTGTCGTTGGTCACGCCCCCGGAGGTGAGCAGCAGCTTCATCGAGCCATCGTGGCATCCGGTGATGAGGATCGGCAGCCGTTGGCGTACCCGAAATGGGCGCTAGTCCCACGGTGGGACGGGCGGCGGAGCCCGGCGTGCCTACCGTCACCCCGTGGTCCAGCACGCGTCCGGGACCGCGCCGGGGACCGACCAGGGGCGCAGAGATCGAGGAACCATGCGCCGACCCGCCCGCGCCACCGCCGCCACCGCGGCCGTGGCCGCGTCCCTGCTCGTCCTGCCTGCGGCGCCGGGTGCCGCCTACAACGCCGACCACGGCGACCGCATCGTCTCCGCGACGCCGGCCGCCTTCACGCCGCACGTGATGAACGGCGCCGTCACCGCGATCACGCAGGTGGGCAACAGGATCGTGGTCGCCGGCACCTTCACCAAGGTCAGTCCGGCATCGACCTACACCAGCACCGCCGACGACGTCGTCCGCAACCGGATCTTCGCCTTCGACGCCACGACGGGCGCGATCGACCCGTCGTTCAACCCCAACCTCGGCGGAGCGGCCAACTCGCTGGCCACCGACGGCACCAGCGTCTGGGTCGCGGGGTCCTTCAGCTCGGTGGGCGGCAACACCGCGATCAAGCGCGTCGTGAAGCTCACCGCGGCGGGCGCGGTCGTCAGCGGCTTCCGCTCGGTGCCCAACAAGCCGGTCAACGAGGTCGTCTACCAGGGCGGCCGGGTCTTCCTCGGCGGCTCCTTCACCTCGGTCGTCTCCGCGGGCGTCACCTCCACCCGACGCGCCCTCGCCGCCCTCGACCCGACCACCGGGGCCACGCTGGCGTCGGTCAACGTGCCGTTCGCCGGGGTCTACGACCCCGCCAACGGGGGCGGCGGCACGACGAACATCACCCGCTTCGACGTCTCGCCCGACGGCTCGCGCCTCGCCGCGATCGGGAACTTCGCCACCGTCGGTGGGCTGCCGCGGGTGCAGGTCGCGGTGCTCGACACGAGCGGCGCCGCCGCGAGCGTCGCGTCGTGGGCGACCGACCGCTACGACCGGGCCCACAACAGCTGCGCCAGCGTCTTCGACACCTTCACCCGCGACGTCGACTTCTCGCCGGGCGGCGACTACTTCGTCGTCTCGGCCACCGGCGCCTTCGCCGGTGGCGCAGGCTCGGGCACCATGTGCGACACCGTCAGCCGGTGGAACACCCGCAGCACCGGCAACGACCCGGTCTGGTCGGACTACACCGGCGGCGACACGACGTACGGCGTCGCGGTGACGGGCAGCGCGGTCTACGTCGGCGGCCACATGCGCTGGCAGAACAACCCGTTCCAGGGCGACCAGGCAGGCCCCGGCGCGGTGCCCCGGGAGGGCATCGCGGCTCTCGACCCGGTCAACGGGCTTCCGCTGTCGTGGAACCCCGGTCGTGCCCGCGGCGTGGGTGCCCAGGCACTGTTCGCGACCCCGCAGGGACTGTGGGTCGGCAGCGACACGAACCAGATCGGCGGCGTGAGGCGTGGACGCCTGGCGTTCATGCCCCTCGCGGGCGGCAGGCAGGTGCCGACGATCGACCCGGCCGCGCTGCCCGGCGACCTGTTCCTGGCCCAGCGCACCGGCGGCGCCGGCGCCAACGTGCTCTACCGCGTCGACGCTGCCGGACCGGCGGTCCAGTCCGGAGACGGCGGTCCCGACTGGACGACCGACGACGGGTTCGCCAGCGGCGGCAACGTCGCCGACTGGGGCGCCACGGTCCCGCGCGACGCGACGGTCCCGGCCGGCACGCCGGCCGACCTCTTCGCCGCCGAGCGGTGGGGCGAGCAGGACTGGGACTTCGCGGTCCCGGCGGGCCGCGACCTGACGGTGCGCCTCTACTTCGCCAACCAGTACGACGGCACCGCGCAGCCCGGGCAGCGCGTCTTCGACGTGCTCGTCGACGGTGTGACCCGGCTCGACGACTTCGACATCGCCGCCGTCGCGGGGCACAAGACCGGCACCATGCGCTCCCTGGCCGTGACCAGCGACGGCAACGGCCTCGACATCGACCTGCGGGCGGTGGTGGAGAACCCGCTGATCAACGCCATCGAGGTCCTCGACGCCGACGCGCCCACGGGTGCCGGGACGAGCGGTGCGCTCCTGCGCCGCCCGGTCGACGCCTCCGGGAGCCCGACCGCGGCGGCGACGACCGTCAACACGTCGTTCGACTGGTCGACGGTCCGGGGCGCGTTCCTGGTCGACGGCACGCTCTTCTACGGCCAGCCGGACGGGCGGCTCTACCGCCGCACGTTCAACCCGGCCACGGGCGCGACCGGTGCCCAGCAGACCGTGAACCTCTACGACGATCCCGAGACGGGCGAGCGGATCCCGTTCGCGATCTCCAACCTGACGGGCATGGCGTACGACCCGGAGACCCACCGGATCTACTACACGGTCTTCGGTGACAGCCGGCTGCACTACCGCTGGTTCACCCCGGAGAGCTCCGTGGTGGGTGCGCAGGACTTCATCGGCGACAACGGGGGCGTCGACCTCTCGCGGGCGGCCGGCATGACGCTGGCCGGCGGCCGACTGCTCTTCGGGTCCTCGGGCGACGGCGCGCTCCGCTCGGCGCCGTTCGCCGGCGGCCGGGTCACCGGGGGCGCGGTCGTGGTGAGCAACGACGGCAGCTGGCGCTACCGGGCGATCATCGCGGCCGGCTGAGCACGTGGTGCGCCCGCCGCGACGGCGGGCGCACCGCTACCGTCGGAGCGTGAGCGACCACCAGTCCATCCACGTCGTCAGCACCGGCGCCACGGCCGACGACGTCGCCCGGGTGCGCGCCCGCCTCGGCAAGGGGGCCGTGGTCCTCACCGCGCCCACCGCCGAGGCCCGCAAGGTCGTCGACCCCCTGGTCCGCGGCCTGGTGGCCACGACCCGCCCCGAGGTGGCGCTCGCACCCGTGCGCTTTCCCGACGTCGACCGCGGCCACCGCCTCGACGACCTGGTGCGCATGCACGCGGTGCACGACCGCTTCCGCGACGTCGTCGTCGTGGCCGACCCGGCGACGGTGACCCTGCTGCTGCGCGTGCTGGCCCCCGACCAGCTCCCCGAGGCGGGCCCGGTCACCCGCGTCGGGCTGCCTCGCGGCGAGCGCCCGGTGCCGTTCGTGCCGACCCTCGTGGCGGGCGTCGTCCTGGCCCTGGTCGTCGGCGTGATGTCGACGGTGCTGCCGTGGTGGGTCGTGCCGCTCGTCGTGGTGGTGGCGGGCCTGGTGCTGCTCGTCGTGCCCGGGCGGCGCACGATGGGGCTGACCGTGCTGGCCGCGTCGGGGATCGCCGCGGTGGTGTCGTTCCTCTCCATCGCCGGGTCCTCGCGCTTCCCCGGGAGCTGGTGAGGGCACCGCTCACCGGGTCACCGGGACGCGACGACGCGGGCCCCGCCCGGGCTGGATCGGGCGGGACCCGCGTGCGCGTCGGCCTACCGGCGGGCCTCAGCCCTTGCGCGGACCGAAGAGCAGGGCGCCCACCGCGCGGCGCGGCCGGGGCAGCGGTGCGGCGGGGTACCAGTCGTTGGTGAGGCCGCCCCCACGGTTGAACCCCTCGTGGAAGACGTAGTTGGTCCCGCACTCGCAGATCCAGCGCTCGCCGACCTCGTGGTCCCCGAGGGGGTCCGGCGCACCGGCGGTGTCCAGGCAGATGTGCAGCAGAGTGGAGCTCACGGTGACCCTCCCCATGGGTATGTGCCGCGATGGTCGGCGGCAGGTCCCATGGTGGTGCCGGGATCCGCTGCGATCACCCCTCCGGGGCAAAGTTTCCGTCGATCTTGACGATTTCTGGGACTTTGGGCGCCGGGTGGGCTAGTAGCCGTCCGGGACGGTGGTCCCGACCCCGTCCGACCCGGTCCGGGACCGGGATCCGGGGCTAGATCCAGCGCCGGAACCAGATCCGTGCGTCCCACTCCGACTTGGTGAGCAGCACGTCGGTCCAGATCGGCCAGAAGAACGCGAAGGAGATGACCGCCAGCACGGTGACGGTGCCCGCGACCACCACGCCCAGGGTGCGCCGGGGCGTCGGGACCTCGGACGTGCCGACGAGGTGCCCCATCGTCAGGGCGAGGGACAGCACGAGGAACGGCAGGCAGGCGATGGCGTAGAAGTAGAAGATCGGCCGGTCGTCGTAGAGCAGCCACGGCAGCCACGTCGTGGCCAGGCCGACGACCGCGACGCCGTGGCGCCAGTCGCGCGCCGCGATCCACATCACCACCGAGACGAGCATCGCCAGGCAGCCGCCCCACCAGACCACCGGGTTGCCCAGGAGCAGCACCTGGCGGATGCAGGTCGAGCCCGTGGGCGCCTCGCAGCCCTGCGACCCCGGCTGGATGTCGGTCTGGGCGTCGACCCCGACCGGGCGGCCCATCAGCAGCCAGCTCGACGGCTTGGAGGCGTAGACGTGCGTGGAGTCGTTGAGGAAGTGGCTGTGGAAGGTGTAGACGTCCTGGTGGTAGTACCAGAGCGACCTCAGCGACTGGGTGACCTCGCCGAGCCCGGACGCGTCGGGCTCGAGGGCGGTCGGCCACTGCGTGCCGCCGTCGTAGGTCGTGTACTGCGTGTTGCTGAGCGCCTGCTCGTAGGCGTCGGCGTGCATCAGCCAGCCGGTCCAGGAGGCGAGGTAGGTCACCAGCGCGACGCCGACCAGGGCCAGGAACGCCGGGAGCCCGTCGAGGAGCACCGAGCGCAGCAGCGGGCGGCGCTGGCCGAAGGCGCGCCGCGCGCCGGCGCTCCACAGCCAGGCCAGCAGGCCGAAGGCGGCCAGCGGGTAGAGCGCCGACCACTTGGTGCCGCACGCCAGCCCGAAGCTGAGGCCGCCGAGCAGCAGCCACGGCCGCCACCAGGCCAGCCGCCAGCCGCGCGCGGTCCCGGCCGCGAGCCGGTCGCGCAGCCACTGCCGGTCGGCGACCACGCAGTGCACGCCGCAGAGGATGAAGAAGGCCAGGAAGATGTCGAGCAGTGCGAGGCGCGAGAGCACCAGCTGCAGCCCGTCGACGGAGATCAGCAGGCCCGCGACGAGACCGATCATCGTGGAGCCGCTGACCCGGCGCACGAAGCGGCAGGTCAGCAGCACCATCAGCGAGCCGACGACCGCCGACGCCGTGCGCCAGCCGGTCGGGTCCATCCCGACCACCTTGATCCCGGCGGCGATGAGCCACTTGCCGACCTCGGGGTGCACGACCATCGACGGACCGTCCTGCCACAGCCCGGTGAGCTGGCCGTTGAGGATCGTCTTGTCGGCGTCTGCGACGTAGGAGCGGACGTAGCCGAAGTGCAGCAGCGACCAGGCGTCCTTGGCGTAGTAGGTCTCGTCGAAGGAGAACTGGTGGGGCGTGCCCAGGTGCCAGCGGCGCAGGTAGAAGGCGAGCGCGGTGAGGCAGATCGCCCCGACCCAGCCGAGCAGCGGGTCCTCGGTCCGCCAGCGTGGGCGGTTGCGCTCCGCTGCGGTCGGGATCACGTCCGGCACTCTAACCAGTGCCGCCCCGCGCGGCCGGGCACCCAGCCCCGGGGGCGGGCCTGCGATGATCGACCCATGGCTGGCGTCCTGGTCCTCGCGGCCACCCCGATCGGGCAGGCGGGCGACGCCCCGCCACGACTGGCCGAGGAGCTCGCCGGCGCCGCCGTCGTCGCTGCCGAGGACACCCGCCGGCTCAAGCGGCTGTGCGCCGACCTGCAGATCGTCCTCGGCGGACGCGTCGTGTCCTACTTCGAGGGCAACGAGCAGGCCCGCACGCCCGTCCTGCTCGAGGCGCTGCTCGCCGGCGAGCGCGTCGTGCTGGTCACCGACGCCGGGATGCCCAGCGTCTCCGACCCGGGCTACCGCCTCGTCGCCGCCGCCGTCGAGCACGACGTCCGGGTCACCGCCGTCCCGGGCCCCAGCGCGGTCCTGACCGCGCTGGCGGTCAGCGGGCTGCCGGTCGACCGGTTCTGCTTCGAGGGCTTCCTGCCCCGCAAGGCCGGCGAGCGCTCGCGCCGCCTGGCCGCGCTGGCGACCGAGGAGCGCACGATGGTGTTCTTCGAGGCCCCGCACCGCACCGAGGCGGCGCTCGCCGCGATGGCCGAGGCGCTCGGGGACGACCGTCCCGCGGCCGTGTGCCGCGAGCTCACCAAGACCCACGAGGAGGTCCGGCGCGGACCCCTGGGCGAGCTGGCGGCGTGGGCCGCCGACGGCGTCCGAGGCGAGGTCACCCTCGTGGTGCAGGGCTCCAGCGGCGGCCCGTCGGTCGCCACCGACCCCGGCTCGCTCCGCGCCGCCGTGGCCGATCTCGAGGCCACCGGGTCGACGCGCAAGGAGGCGATCGCTGAGGTCGCCCGCCGCGCCGGCCTGCCGAAGCGGGAGGTGTACGACGTTGTCCACCGCTGAGCCCACCCGCTCGCGCGCTGCCACCGAGGAGCGCTCGGGAGCCCGCCGCGACCGCGAGCGCCCGCCGGCCCCCGAGCCGCTGCCGCACCCGGTCGTCGACAACCACTGCCACCTCGACATCGCCGACGGCGACTGGGTCGACACCCGGGCCGCGATCGCCGCGGCCGCGGCCGTCGGCGTACCCCGGATCGTGCAGATCGGGTGCGACCTGCCGGGCGCCCGGTGGGCGGTCGAGGCCGCGGCGGAGCACGACGCGCTCGTCGCGGGCGTGGCGCTACACCCCAACGAGGCGCCGCGGCTGGCCGCGCAGGGGCTGCTCGAGGAGGCGCTCGCGGAGATCGAGCGGCTCGCCGCGGCCCACGACAAGGTCCGTGCGGTCGGCGAGACCGGGCTCGACACCTTCCGCACCGGGGAGGAGGGCCGCGCGGTCCAGGAGGAGAGCTTCCGCCGCCACGTCGACATCGCCAAGCGGCTCGGCAAGACGCTCGTGATCCACGACCGCGACGCCCACGACGACGTGCTCCGGGTGATCGACGAGGAGGGCGCGCCCGAGCGCTGGGTGATGCACTGCTTCTCCGGCGACGCCGCCCTCGCCCGCGCCTGCCTCGATCGCGGCGCCCACCTCAGCTTCGCCGGCACCGTGACCTTCAAGAACGCCCAGCACCTGCGCGAGGCGCTCGCGGTCGTGCCGCTCGACCGCGTGCTGGTCGAGACCGACGCCCCCTACCTCACCCCCACGCCCTTCCGCGGGCGACCCAACGCCTCCTACCTCGTGCCCCTCACCGTCCGGGCGATGGCGGAGGTCCGTGGCGACGACCTCGAGCAGCTGTGCCGGGCGATCGACGCCAACACCGAGGCCGCCTTCGGGGGGCCCTGGTAGCACCCGCGGCGGGCTCGGCCGGAGCCGGCGCGAGGCGGCCCGGCAGGTTCTTCCGTGAGCGGGATCTCGCACGAATTTCGGCGTTCGAGTTTGCGGAGGGCCGGGTCGTCGTTATCGTCTTGTGATTGTTGGCCGGGATCGGGAGACCTTCCGGCAGCACGAGGACCGGTTTCGGGCCGGTCCTTGCGAGACCCCCGCTCGCACCGTCGTACGGCCTCACCCCCCCTGCTCCACCGTGGCCGCGGCACCGCACGCTGGGGTCGTGCTGCCACCCGAGGCCCGGGGAGTACGACGTTCGGAGAATCGTGCGCTCTCGTCTCGCGCAGCTCAGCAGGTCCAGGACGGCCCTCGCCGTCTCGTCCGCCGTGGTGGTGGCAGCCGTCGGCGGCACCACCGTCGGCTATGCCGCCCTCAGCAAGGACGTCACCCTCAGCCTCGACGGCCGGACCACCCACGTCAGCGCCATCGGCGACACCGTCGGCGACGTCCTCGCCGCGGAGGGCATCCGGGTGACCGACAAGGACCTGGTCGCCCCCGCGATGGACGAGTCGGTCACCGACGGCTCCGCCATCGCCGTGCAGTTCGGCCGGCCACTGGAGCTGTCCGTCGACGGCGACACGGCGACCTACTGGGTCAACTCGACCGACGTCGCCAGCGCGCTCGGCGAGATCGGGCGCCGCTTCGACGGCGCCGACCTCTCCGCGAGCCGCAGCGCCTCGATCGGTCGCACCGGTCTCTCGCTCGCGGTCGTGACCCCCAAGACGCTCAGCATCAAGATCGGCGCCAAGGACCTCCGCAAGCGCCAGGTCGCCGCGGTCACCGTCGCCGACGTGCTCGACTCGATGGGCGTCGAGGTCGGCCGCCACGACAAGGTGAGCCCGGCGCTCGGCACCGAGATCGCCGACGGCGACCGGGTCGTGGTGACCGACATCCGCATCGCCACGAAGAAGGTGGCGCGAGAGGTCGTCGACGCCCCCGTGATCGAGCGCGAGGACCCCGAGATGGCCAAGGGCGAGGAGAAGGTCGTGCAGGCCGGTCGCGACGGCGTCCGCGACGTCACCTATCGCCTGCGCTTCGTCAACGGCGACCTCGTCGCGCGCAAGGTCCTCGACGCCGCCGTGCGGGTCCCGATGGTGCCGCAGATCGTCATGGTCGGCACCAAGGAGGAGGTCACGTCGAACTTCGCCGACGGCAACACCGTCTGGGACGCCCTCGCCCAGTGCGAGTCCGGCGGCAACTGGGCCATCAACACCGGCAACGGCTACTACGGCGGCCTCCAGTTCAACGTCGGCACCTGGCAGTCCTACGGCGGCACCGGGCTCCCGAGCCAGGCCTCCCGCGAGACCCAGATCGCCATCGCCACCAAGCTCCGCGACGCCTCCGGCGGCTACGGCGCATGGCCCGGCTGCGCCGCCAAGCTCGGCCTGCCCCGCTGACACCAGCGCCGCTGTCACGCCGGTCGACCGACGCCGAGCGCGGCTGTAACGCCGGGTTGGTGCTTGTACTCACCCCCTTGCATGGGGGTGGGTACAGCGATTAACCCGGCGTTACAGCGGCCACTAGGGTTGACGCATGTCCACGAACCCGGCCGGCCCGAGGCTCCTCGGGCCGGCCGAGGTGCGTCGGCTGGCCGCCGAGCTCGACCTGCGGCCCACCAAGCAGCGCGGCCAGAACTTCGTCATCGACGCCAACACCGTGCGCCGCATCGTGCGCGAGTCGGCGATCACGGGTGACGACGTCGTCGTCGAGGTCGGCCCCGGCCTGGGGTCGCTGACGCTCGCGCTGCTCGAGGTCGCCCGGCGCGTCATCGCCATCGAGGTCGACCCGCTGCTGGCCGGCCGGCTGCCCGCCACCATCTCGGCGTACGCCCCCGGGCAGGTCGAGCGCTTCGAGGTCGTGCTGGCCGACGCGATGCGCGTCGAGGAGCTCCCCGGGCCCGCGCCGACCGCGCTCGTGGCCAACCTGCCCTACAACGTCTCGGTGCCGGTGCTCATCCACCTGCTCACGCTGCTGCCGTCGCTCGAGCGCGGCCTCGTCATGGTGCAGGCCGAGGTCGCCGACCGGCTCGCCGCCGGACCCGGCTCGAAGACCTACGGCGTGCCGTCGGTGAAGGCGGCGTGGTTCGCCGACGTGCGTCGCGCCGGCGCGATCGGCCGCAACGTCTTCTGGCCCGCGCCCAACGTCGACTCCGGGCTGGTGGCCTGGACGCGCCGCGAGCCGCCGGTGACGACCGCGACCCGCCAGGAGGTCTTCGCCGTCGTCGACGCCGCGTTCGCGCAGCGCCGCAAGCAGGTGCGGGCCGCGCTGCGTGGGCTGGCCGGCTCCGCCGACGCCGCGAGCGCCGCGCTCGAGTCCGCCGGCGTCGACCCGACCGCGCGTGGCGAGGTGCTGACCGTCGAGGACTTCGCCCGCATCGCCGAGGGGCTGGCCGCGACCCGATGAGCATCACGGTCCGCGCCGCCGCCAAGATCAACCTCCACCTCGGGGTGGGGCGCGTCCGCGACGACGGCTTCCACCCCCTCGACACCGTCTACCAGGCCGTCGGGATCCACGACGACGTCACCCTCGCGGGCTCCGACGCGCTCAGCCTGGTCACCCACGTCGCCGACCACATCGACCCGTCGGGCGTCCCCGGCGGCGACGACAACATCGTGCTGCGTGCGGCGCTGCTGCTGGCCGAGCACGCCGGGGTGTCGCCCGTCGGCGCGTTCGAGGTGCGCAAGGACATCCCGGTCGCCGGCGGCATGGCCGGGGGCTCGGCCGACGCCGCCGCGGCGCTCGTGGCCTACGACCGCCTGCACGGCCTGCACACCTCCGACGACGACCTCCTCGCCCTGGCCGCCCGGCTGGGCAGCGACATCCCCTTCAGCCTCGTGGGCGGTACGGCGCGGGGCACGGGCCGCGGCGAGGTCGTGACGCCCGTCGAGGATCACGGGTCCTGGTGGTGGGTGGCGGTGCCGTCGGTCGAGGGTCTCTCGACGCCGGCCGTCTACCGCCACTTCGACACCCTGCGGCCCGACGCTCCCGAGGTGCCCGCCTCGGCCGCGCCGCTGCTCGACGCGCTCGCGTCGGGGGAGCCGGTCCGGCTCGCCCGCGCGCTGCACAACGACCTCCAGGAGCCGGCGATCGACCTGCGACCCGAGCTCGGCGCCCTCATCGCCCTCGGCGAGTCGGAAGGCGCGCTGCGCGGGCTGGTCAGCGGCTCCGGCCCGACGGTGGTGTTCCTGTGCGACTCCGCCGACGGCGCCCGCGAGACGGCCGCCGGCCTGGCCGGAGCCGGCCACGACGTCGTCCTCACCGCGACCGGCCCCGTGGCCGGCGCCCACGTCGTCACCACCGTCTGACCGGGCACCTCCTCGCGCTGGGACCCGTCGACCGGGCACCTCCTCGCGCTGGCGGCCGCCGAGCGGGCATGAAGTGCGGCAGGCGGGGAAGCATCCGGCTATGTTGTGGCGCGACATCCGCGCCACGCGGGTGACTGGGGGAGGATCGTGACCGCGTTCTTGGTCATCGGCGCGCTCGGCGTCGTGCTGCTCGTCGTCGCGCTCGTGCTCGGCGACGTCCTCGACGGCGCCTTCGAGGGCCTCAGCGCGGGCTTCTTCTCCACCGAGGCCCTCGCCGGCTTCCTGGGCGCCCTCGGCTTCGGCGGTGCGATCGCGCTGTCCGTCACCGGGTCGACGTCCCTCGCCGTGGTCATCGGCCTCGTGCTCGGCGTGCTGCTCGGTGCGCTGGCGGCCAGGGCGTCCCGCTTCCTGCACGGCGACGGCGAGACCGACACGGTCCGTACGTCCGACCTGCTCGAGAAGATGGGCTCGGTCGTCAACGCCATCCCCGCGGACGGCTACGGCGTCGTCCAGCTCAGCGTCGGTGGTCACATCACCCGCCTCAACGCCCGCTCGAGCACCCCGGTGCCGGCCGGCACCCGGGTGAGCGTCACCGAGGTCATCTCGCCCACCGCCGTACGCGTCGAGCCGCTCTTCCTGCCCTGACCCCCCGCGTCACCACCCACCACCAGCCCCACCACAAGGAGCTCCGTCCATGTCCGGTCTGTCCCCGGTCGTCACCTCCGTGATCGGCCTCGTCGTCCTCCTGGTGCTGCTGGCCCTGCTGGTCACCACCCGCTACAAGGTGGCCGGCCCCAACGAGTCGTTCATCATCACCGGCCGCAAGGGCAAGGGGGAGGTGCGCAACCCGGAGACCGGCGAGATCTCGACCGACCTGTCGGGCCAGAAGGTGGTCATGGGCGGCGGCGTCTTCGTCATCCCGTTCGTGCAGCGCCTGGCCACCCTCGAGCTGTCGTCGCGGCGCATCTCGGTGCAGATCCGCGGCGCGGTCTCCGGCCAGGGCATCAAGCTGAACCTCGACGGTGTCGCGCTGGTCAAGGTCGGCGGCAACGAGGACTCGATCCGCGCCGCGGCCCAGCGGTTCCTGAGCCAGCAGGCCGACATCGAGACCTTCACCCAGGAGGTGCTCGCGGGCGCGCTGCGCTCGATCGTCGGCTCGATGTCGGTGGAGCAGATCATCCGCGACCGTGCGGCGTTCGCCCAGCGCGTCGCCGAGGAGTCCGAGTCCTCGCTGACCGGCCAGGGCCTGGTGCTCGACACGTTCCAGATCCAGGACATCACCGACGACGGCTCCTACCTCGCCGACCTCGGTCGCCCCGAGGCCGCCAAGCTCAACCAGCTCGCCTCCATCGCCGAGGCCAACGCCCGCCAGGCCGCCGAGCAGGCCCGCATCGCCGCCGAGCAGGAGATCGCGGTCACCCAGCGTGCGCTCGTGCTCAAGAACGCCGAGATCAAGGCCGAGACCGACGCCGCCAACGCGCAGGCCGCGGCCGCCGGCCCGCTCGCTCAGGCCGACCGCGACCAGGCGATCCTGCTGGAGCAGGAGAAGGTGGCCGTGCGCCAGGCCGCGCTCAAGGAGCGCCAGCTCGACACCGAGGTCCGCAAGCCCGCCGACGCCGAGCGCTACCGCGTCGAGACCGAGGCGCAGGGCCGCCGCAGCTCGGAGATCCTCGAGGCCGAGGCCCGCAAGGCCTCCTCGATCGCCAACGCCGAGGCCGAGGCCGAGAAGGCGCGGCTCACCGGTGAGGGCGAGAAGTCGCGCCGGTCCGCGCTCGCCGAGGCCGAGGCCATCGAGGGCGCCAAGCGCGGTGAGGCCGAGAAGGCCCGCCGTGTCGCGGAGGCCGACGCGCTGCGCGCCGAGGGCGAGGCCCAGGCGGCCGCGATCCTCGCCGCCGGGCAGGCCGAGGCCGAGGCGATGGACAAGAAGGCCGCGGCCTTCGCCGGCTACAACGAGGCCGCCGTCCTGCAGATGCTCATCGAGGTCATGCCCAAGGTGGCCGCCGAGCTGGCCCGCCCGATGGCCGGCATCGACAAGCTCACCGTCATCTCCGCCGACGGCGCCGGCGAGCTGCCCAAGCAGGTCACCAACAACTTCGTCCAGACCATGGAGCTGCTCAAGACCACCACCGGGCTCGACGTGGAGCAGCTGATCCAGAAGTACGCCCGCACCGAGACCGCCGTACCCACCCTCGGCACCACCCCGTCCGCGCCCGCCGACGGCGGTCAGCCGATCAGCTGACGTCCGCGCAGTCGGCGTACGACGCGCACACCCGGTCCGTGGGGCGGTGCGTGAGGGGGATTCGGAGCAGTCGGAATCCTCCTCACCCACCGCCCCCGGGCGCGTCGGCGTACGACACGCGGGCCAGCGGTGGCTGAGGCGGGTTCCATCGCTCAGGAATCCTCCTCACGCACCGCCCCCGGGCGCGGGCCGGAGCGCGGGTCGGGCGTACGCCGATCCGTCTCCGCGGGGGTCCACCTGAGAGGATCGGCCGGTCATGGCGAACCTCATCAACCTCGAGCGCGTCTCGAAGTCCTACGGCGTGCGACCGCTGCTCGACGACGTGTCCCTCGGCATCTCCCTCGGCGAGCGCGTCGGCATCGTCGGACGCAACGGCGACGGCAAGACCACCCTGCTCGAGGTGATGGCCGGCATCGAGGAGCCCGACTCCGGTCGCGTCTCGCGCACCCGTGGCGTGGAGATCGGCTACCTCCACCAGGGCGACGAGCTCGTCGACAGCCACACCGTCCGCGAGGCGGTCCTCGGCGGGCGCCAGGACCACGAGTGGGCCGCCGACCCGACCACCCGGGAGGTCGTCGAGGAGCTGCTCGCCGGTGTCGCGCTCGACCGCGCGGTGGTCGGGCTGTCCGGTGGCGAGCGGCGTCGCTGCGCGCTGGCCGCGCTGCTGCTCTCGCGCCACGACCTGGTCATCCTCGACGAGCCGACCAACCACCTCGACGTGGAGGCCGTCGCCTGGCTGGCCTCACACCTCGTCAGCCTGACCAGCGCGCTGATCGTGGTGACCCACGACCGGTGGTTCCTCGACGAGGTCTGCCAGACCACGTGGGAGGTCCACGACGGCGCTGTCGACTCCTACGAGGGCGGGTACGCCGCCTTCGTGCTGGCCAAGGCCGAGCGCCAGCGCCAGGCAGCGGCCAGCGAGACGCGCCGGCAGAACCTGGCCCGCAAGGAGCTGGCGTGGCTGCGGCGCGGTGCCCCCGCCCGTACGTCGAAGCCGAAGTTCCGCATCGAGGCCGCCAACGCCCTCATCGACGACGTGCCCCCGCCGCGCGACCGGATGGAGCTGCAGCGCTTCGCCAGCCAGCGGCTCGGCAAGGACGTCATCGACATCGAGGACGTCGACCTCGCGCGCGGCGAGCGCGTGCTGCTCGACCACGCCACGTGGCGCATCGGTCCCGGCGACCGCGTCGGCATCGTGGGCGTCAACGGCGCCGGCAAGACCTCGCTGCTCTCCCTGATCTCCGGGACGCTCGCCCCCGACGTGGGCAAGGTCAAGCTCGGGCGCACGGTCGACATGCGCCACCTCACCCAGGCGCTCGACGAGATCGACCCCGAGGCGCGGGTGCTGCCGACGGTCGAGTCGATCCGGCGGGTGACCAAGACCCTCGACGGCCAGGAGCTCACCGCGACGTCGATGCTCGAGCGCTTCGGCTTCACCGGCGACCGGCTCACCGCGCGTCTCGGCGACCTGTCCGGTGGCGAGCGGCGACGCTTCCAGCTCCTCAAGCTGCTGCTGAGCGAGCCCAACGTGCTGCTGCTCGACGAGCCCACCAACGACCTCGACATCGACACCCTCAACGTCCTCGAGGACTTCCTCGACACCTGGCCGGGCACCCTCGTCGTGGTCTCCCACGACCGCTACTTCCTCGAGCGCGTCACCGACTCGGTGTGGGCGCTGCTCGGCGACGGGCAGGTGGTGATGCTGCCGCGCGGCGTCGACGAGTACCTCGAGCGTCGTACGGCCCTCCAGTCCGCGGCGGAGGCGGCGGAGGCCGCCGAGGCGTCGGCCGCCACCGCGGTCCGCGCGCAGGTCGCCGGGGCGGCGCACGCGGACGCGGGCGAGGCCAAGGCGCGTCCGGGCAGCGCCGAGGACCGCGCCGCACGCAAGGTGCTGGCGAAGGTGGAGAAGCAGCTCGAGCGCATCGCCGCGCGCGAGGCCGAGCTGCACGCCGAGATGGAGGCGCACCTCACCGACTACGACCTGCTCGCCCGGGTCGGGGAACAGCTCGGTGCGCTCGCCGCGGAGAAGGACGAGCTGGAGATGGAGTGGCTCGAGGCCTCCGAGGTCGTCGAGTAGGAGCCGCTCGAGCCGCTCGGGTCAGCTGAAGGGCGCGAGCAGCGAGCGGAGCAGTCCGGCCAGCCGTGCGCGGTCGGCGTCGGGGAGGTCGGACAGCAGGTCGGCCTCGGCGGCGAGGAGGGCCTCGAAGGCGCCGTCGACGGCCGCCTTGCCCTCGACGGTGAGCCGCACCAGCACGCCGCGGCGGTCCTTCGGGTCGGGCAGCCGCTCGACCAGGCCGCGACCGGTGAGCCGGTCGACGCGGTTGGTCATGGTGCCGCTGGTCACCAGCGTCTCGCGCAGCAGCCGGCCCGGGGAGAGCTCGTACGGCGCCCCGGCGCGACGCAGCGCGGCCAGCACGTCGAACTCCCACGACTCGATGTCGTGGGCGGTGAAGGCGTCGCGGCGGGCGAGGTCGAGGTGGCGGGCGAGCCGGCTGATGCGTGAGAACACCTCGACGGGCGCGAGGTCCAGGTCGCCACGCTCGCGTCCCCAGGCCTCGACCAGGTCGTCCACCTCGTCGCGCATGGCGACATCCTGCCAGATCGGTCGAGAATCTTGACATCGAGATTGATGGCGAGCAGGGTGAGGTATCTCGACATCAAGACACTTTGTGGGGTAGTCCAGTGACAATCGGTCGCTGGACACCCGTTCCGCGACCATCCCGCACTGGACTACCCCTGGAGCACGGAGGAGCCGACCGATGAGCCACAGCTGGGACCCCGACCGCTACCTCGCGTACGCCGACGAGCGCGGGCGACCGTTCGTCGACCTCCTCGCCCGGGTGCAGGCCGAGCGGCCGCACGTCGTGGTCGACCTCGGCTGCGGCCCGGGCAACCTCACCGCGCTCCTCGCCGACCGGTGGGCCGGCGCGCAGGTCACCGGGATCGACAGCAGCCCCGAGATGATCGCCGCGGCCCGCGAGGTCGACGGCATCGCCTGGGAGGTCGCCGACCTGCGCGACTGGGCACACCCCGACCCGCTCGCGCTGCGCGCACCCGTCGACGTGCTGGTCAGCAACGCCACGCTGCAGTGGCTGCCCGACCACCTCGCGCTGCTGCCCGCGCTCGTCGACCGGGTGGCGCCGGGCGGCTGGTTCGCCTTCCAGGTCCCCGGCAACTTCGGAGAGCCGAGCCACACCATCCGCACCGACATCGCCGAGCGCGAGCCCTACGCCGAGCACGTGCGCGGGGTCGCGGTGCCCGCCAGCCACGAGCCGGCCGACTACCTCCGCGTGCTGCTCGACCTCGGCTGCGAGGTCGACGCGTGGGAGACGACGTACCTCCACGTCCTCGCCGGGCGCGACCCGGTCTTCGACTGGGTCTCGGGCACCGGTGCGCGCCCGACGCTGCAGGCGCTGCCCGACGACCTGCGCCCGCTCTTCGAGGAGGAGTTCCGCGACCTGCTGCGCGAGGCCTACCCCGCCGACCCGGCCGGTCGCGTCGTGATGCCGTTCCGCCGGATCTTCGTCGTCGCGCGCAAGCCCGAGCTCGACCGGGTCACCGCGTGATGCGCCTGCACCACGTCCAGGTCGCCTGCCCGACCGGCGGCGAGGACGTCGCGCGCCGCTTCTACGCCGAGGGCCTCGGCATGACCGAGGTCGACAAGCCCGCCGACCTGGCCGGCCGCGGCGGCTGCTGGTTCCGGGCGTACGACGACGCGGGCGCCGTGGCGGCGGAGATCCACGTCGGCGTGGAGGACCCGTTCGCGCCCGGCGCGCAAGGCGCACCCCGCCCTCGTCGTCGACGACCTCGACGCGGTCGCCGCCCGGCTGCGGGCGCTCGGCTGCGAGGTCGACGAGAGCCAGCGCACGACGTTCCCCGGACACCTGCGCCTGCACACCTCCGACGGCCACGGCAACCGGGTCGAGGTCCTCCAGGCGATCTGAGGACGGCGCCCACCCAGCCGTCCGACGGGGCATCTCACCCCCCGGCCGACGGGTATCTGAGGACGTCCTGCAGCCCCGGAGGGCCGTTCGGCGTGCACCACGTCCTCAGATACCGGGGTGCGGGGGAGGGCCGCCCCACGGCAGGATCGCCGCATGCTGCTCATCGTGCTCGGGCCGCCGGCCGTCGGGAAGATGACCGTCGGGCGCGCGATCGCCGACCGGTCGGACTTCCGTCTCTTCCACAACCACCACTCGATCGAGATGCTCCTCGACGTCTTCGACTACGGCACGCCGCCGTTCCGCACGCTCAACACCGAGATCCGCAGCCGCGTCATCGAGGAGGCCGCGGCCTCCGGCGTCGACCTGGTCTTCACCTACGTCATGGGGCTCGACGAGCAGGACGAGGCCGACTACCTCGAGCGGCTCGCGCGACCGTACGGCGACGACGTGGCGGTGGTCGAGCTCGTCGCCGACCTCGACACCCGCCTGGTCCGCAACCGCACCGAGCTGCGGCTGGCGGAGAAGAAGTCCAAGCGCGACGTGGAGTGGTCCGACGACAACGTGCGCGAGCTCGAGGCCGACTACCGGATGACCTCCGAGCCGGGCCGCGACGCCCCCGGCGAGCAGCTGCTCGCCCGCTGGCCGCACCTCGTCGTGGACAACACCGACCTCCCGCCGGGCGAGGTGGCAGACCGGGTGCTCGCCTGGATCGCTACTGGGCAGTAACATCGGCGCATGCCTGCCGTCCTCGACCTCTGGAAGAAGTCCTCCGCGCTGCCCCTCGGGGACCGGGTCTTCTCATTCGCCTTCGCCCGGAAGGCGCCCTACTTCGCCACCATCCGCCCGCGCTTCACCGTCGTGGAGCCCGACCGGGCCGAGCTGGTGATCCCCAAGCGCCGCGCCGTGCACAACCACATCGGCACCCTGCACGCGATCGCGCTGTGCAACGGCCTGGAGGCCGCGATGGGCGCGCTCGCCGAGTCGACGATCCCGCGCGACCGTCGCTGGATCCCGAAGGGGATGGAGGTCGCCTACACCGCGAAGGCCGACTCCGACGTCACCTGCATCGCCGAGACGGACCCAGCGCAGTGGACCGCAGAGCTGGGGGAGGGCTACGACCTGCCGGTGCGGGTGCGCGGCGTCCGTGCCGACGGCACGACCGTCATCGAGGGCGAGATCCGGCTCTGGGTGACGCCGAAGGCCTAGGCGACCGGGGCGCTGCGCTCGGACTGCGCCTCGCCGACCATCGGGACGTCGAGCATCTTCCTCTCGCCGACGAGCCGCTTCTGCACCCGGATCGCGAGGAAGGTCAGCACGAGGTTCACCGCGACGTAGAGCGCGGTGATCACGATGGCCGTGGGCACCTGGTTGCGGAACTCGAGGTAGATCGGCTTGCCGACGGCTGTGAGGCCGGGCGCGAGGATCGCGTAGCCGAGGCTGGTGTCCTTCAGCGCCACGACCATCTGGCTGATGATCGAGGGCAGCATGATCTTCACGCCCTGCGGCAGCAGCACCGACGTCATCACCTGCGACTTGCGCATGCCGATGGCGTACGCCGCCTCGGCCTGGCCGCGCGGAACGGCGTTGATGCCGGCGCGGAAGACCTCGGCGAGCACGGAGCCGTTGTAGAGGGTCAGCGCGATCACGACGCACCAGAACGGGCTGAAGGGGCCGTTGCCGATGGCGAGCAGGTAGAACAGGAAGATCATCAGCAGCAGCACCGGGGCGGCGCGGAAGAACTCCACGACCAGCCACGCGGGCAGGCGTACCCAGCGGTGGTCCGAGAGCTTGGCGATGCCGAGCAGCAGCCCGATCACGACCGCGAGGATGATCGAGAAGAACGCCATCTTCAGCGTCTGGAGCAGGCCGTCGACCAGGATGAACTGGATGTACTTCGGGGTCAGGAACGGCTCCCACAGCGCGTACTCGAGCTGCCCGCTGTCGTACATCGTCCACACGGCGAAGGCGACGAAGCCGACCAGGGCCACGATGCTGACGATCGCGTAGACGCGGTGCCGGGCGACGGTCCTGGGTCCGGCGGCGTCGAAGAGGACGGAGGAGCTCATCGGGCGACCCTGACCTTCCGCTCGACGGTGATCGAGGCGAACGAGACCACCTCGACGATGACGATGTAGCCGATCGCGAACGCCAGGAAGATCCCGATGCGCTGGTCGGCATTGTTGTTGGTGAGGATGCGCATCGTGGCGACGGCCTCGGCCATGCCGAACGCCGCAGCGATGGAGGTGTTCTTCAGCAGGGCGATCAGCACGCTGGTCATCGGCGGGATGACCGCCCGGGCCGCCTGGGGGAGCACGATCTCCGTCATGGACTGGCTGAAGGTCAGCCCGATGGCGCGTCCGGCCTCGGCCTGCCCGAGGGGCACGGCGTTGACGCCGGAGCGCATCGCCTCGCAGACGAACGCCGAGGTGTAGAGCGTCAGGGCGATGCAGGAGCGGACGAAGAACGCCGAGACGTTCCAGCCGCCGATCTCGACGTCCTCGACGAACTTGAAGTTGTAGCCCAGCACCGGCATCGCGATCGCCATGAAGATGAAGATCATCAGCAGCGGTGTGTTGCGGAAGAGCGTGACGTAGACGGCGGCTGCCTTGTTGAGGATGGAGACCGGGCCCACGCGGAAGACCGCGAGGACCGTGCCCCAGACGAGCGAGGCGATGCCGGAGACGACGAAGAGACCGATCGTCAGCCCGAAGGCCTTGAGGTAGTCGTCGAAGTTCGAGAACACCGCATCCATGCGGGGCGCTCCTCTCTGGAGGACGCCGGCGGGCACGAGGCCCGCCGGCGTCCGGTCAGTGCTGGTTCAGCAAGGTGGGGTGGATCAGGCGGCCGGGCACTCGTCCATGGCCGGGGGCTCCGGGGTGTCCACGCCGGACTGGCCGAGCGTGGCCTCGAAGGCCGAGTCCCAGTCGCCGTCGTCCTCGGCGTCGGTGAGGGTGTCGACGATCCACTGGCACATCTCCGGCTTGTCGAGGCTGTAGCCCACGCCGTAGCGCTCCTCGGAGAACGGGTCGACGACGACCTTGAGCTCGTCGGGGTTCTCCGCGGCGTAGCCCAGCAGGATCGCACCGTCGGTCGTCATCGCGTCGACGGTGCCGCTGAGGACCTGGTCGACGCACTCGGAGTAGGTGTCGAAGCCGCGCGGCTTGGCACCCTCGGCCTTGATGTTGTCGAGGGAGGTGGAGCCCGTCACCGAGCACACCTCCTTGCCCTTGACGTCGTCGAGGCTCGCGATGTCGCTGTCGGAGGCGACGAGCAGCTGCTGGCCGGTCTGGTAGTACGGGCCGGCCTGGCCGACGACCGCGCGACGCTCGTCGGTGATCGAGTAGGAGGCGATGACCAGGTCGACCTCGCCCTCCTGGAGGAAGGGCTCGCGGTTGTCGGAGATCGTCTCCTTCCACTCGATGTCCTCCGCCTGGATGCCGAGGGAGGCCGCGAGGATCTTGCCGATCTCCGGGTCGAAGCCCTTCGGCATGTCGTCGGTGGCGCCCTTGAACCCGATGCCGGGCTGGTCGTACTTCACGCCGATCGTGATCTTGCCCGCGTCGGCGAAGTCCTTCATCGCCGTGCCGTCGTCGAAGCTCGCGGCCGCGTCGTCCGCGACCTCGACGTCGGGCCCGGTGGCCTCGTCGTCCCCGGCGTCGCCGCAGGCCGCGAGCGACAGGGCCAACCCCGCCGTGGCGATGATCGCCTTGGTCCTGATGAGTCTCATCCTTGCTCTCCTTCGTTGGGCGGCCCGAGGCCGTCTGGGGTTCCTGGGGATGGAATGTGCTGTTGTCCCGAGAGTGGTGGGGTCCTCAGCGCACGGTCAGTGCTTGAGGATCTTGCCGAGGAAGTCCTGGGCGCGCTCGGAGGCCGGGTGGGTGAAGAACTCCTCGGGGGTGTTCTCCTCGACGATCACGCCGTCGGCCATGAAGACGACCCGGTCGGCTGCGGTGCGCGCGAAGCCCATCTCGTGGGTGACCACGACCATCGTCATGCCCTGCTCGGCGAGGTCGACCATGACGTCGAGCACCTCCTTGATCATCTCCGGGTCGAGCGCGGAGGTGGGCTCGTCGAAGAGCATCACCTTCGGCTCCATGGCCAGGGCGCGGGCGATCGCGACGCGCTGCTGCTGACCGCCGGAGAGCTGGGCGGGGTACTTCTCGGCCTGGTGACCGACGCCGACGCGGTCGAGGAGCTCGCGCGCCTTGCGCTCGGCCTCCTCCTTCTTCATGCCGCGCACCTTGATCGGGCCGAGGGTGACGTTCTCGAGGATCGTCTTGTGGGCGAAGAGGTTGAAGCTCTGGAACACCATGCCGACCTCGGCGCGGAGCGCGGCGAGCTGCTTGCCCTCCTGCGGCAACGGCTGGCCGTCGAGGGTGATCGAGCCCTCGTCGATGGTCTCGAGGCGGTTGATCGTGCGGCACAGGGTCGACTTGCCGGACCCCGACGGGCCGATCACCACGACCACCTCGCCGCGGGTGACGGTGAGGTCGATGTCCTTGAGGGCGTGCAGCGCCCCGAAGTGCTTCTGGACGCGGCTGAGCACGACGAGCGGCTCGCCGCGGCCGGCGCTGACGGGGGCCGTTTCCTGCGCGGTCATGACGGCAACCTATCCGTGACCGGTCCAGACAATCCACGGTGGCTTCGCCGCGCAGCGCAACCGTCACCCGATCGTGACGGGGCCCGCCGGCCTCACAGGGTGCGTACGACGCCCGCCTCGGGGTCCCAGCGACGCAGTGACGACAGCGTCACGACGACGTCCTCGTGGCCCAGCACGTCGAGGGCCGCGGGCACGTCGTCGCGCGGCACCCGGCGCGCCAGGGTGAGGTGCGGCAGCCACCCGAGGTGCTGCACGTCGGGCACCGCGGCGCGGACGTCGAGCACGGCCCGGACCAGGACGTCGGGGACGTCGAGCAGGCGGACCACCGTGACCTTCGCGCCGCCCAGCAGGGCGACGCCCGCCACCCGCACCTCGACCGGCAGCACCTCGCCCACCAGCCGGGCCGCGACCGCCTCGTCCTCGGGGCGGATCGCGGGTGCGGCCACCACGGTCACGTGCGGGCTGTTGGTGGTGCCGCGGTGGTGGAGCTGCGAGGGGAGCCCGGCGTCGTGCAGGGCCTGCCAGTCACGGCGTACGACGTCGCAGCCGGCCTCGTCGGGCAGCAGCTCGAGCGCGTGCATCCGGGGCATGCGCCCGAGCGTAGGCCCGGTGCGGTGAGGCCTCAGGCGGCCTTGCGGCCGGTGCTGCGGCGGACCGACTCGATCGAGGTGGCGTCGAAGACCCGGACCCAGTCGACCTGGGCGGCGTCGGAGAGCTCGTCGGCGGTGAGCTCGTCGAGCTCGTAGTCGGAGGTGAGGTTCGACAGGACGAGGTACTCGTCGGCCTGCGAGATGGCGTCGGTCTCGCGGTAGTACTCGCGACCGTCGACGCGGAAGATGTACTCGGTGGGGGTCCACTCGACGGAGAAGACGTGGAACTCGTCCCACCAGCTGCGGTTCTTGCCCAGGACCTGGCGGGTCGCGGGGAAGAGGTCGCCGTGGCTGACCTTCTGCCAGCCGGGCTGGTAGTAGTGCACGTGCGAGCCGACCGCCTCGTTGCCCCGGCCGTTCTCGCCGAAGAACTCCATGACGTCGATCTCGGCGCCACCGGCGGCGTCGCCGTCGACGTACGTCGTGCCGGCCGGCAGCATCCAGAAGCCGGAGTGCATGCCCTTGGCCTGCTGGGGCTTGATGCGGGCGGCGACGATGCCGTGCTGGAAGAAGCGGGTGTACTCGGTGGAGACCTGGCTGTTCAGCAGGTACTGCTGGGTGCCGGAGGTGCCGTTCGAGGTGTAGCTGCAGGGGGTGCCGGCCAGCGCCGGGTCGACGGCGACACCGAGGCGCAGGACGCCGTTGCCGACGCTGCGGGCGGCGGGGTCGACGCGGGCGCAGGTGCGGGGTGCGTAGACGCTCTCGTGCTCGCGCTTCTGGTCGTTCCAGACCGAGGTGTCGAGGGTGGTGCCGGAGAAGGTGTCCTCGAACTCCGGGCGCCAGCTGGTGGCCTTCACGGTGCCGGAGGTCCAGGCGCGGCCGACCGTGACGGTGGAGGCGCGGTAGGTGCCGGGAGCTGCCGAGAAGCTCGCGGTGCCCCAGGCGTCCTCGGTGGCGGTGTCAACGATCTTCCAGCCCGAGCCGGCCTTGCGCTCGAGGGTGACCTTCTGGCCCGGGGCGGCCGGCGCGAAGGTGGCGACGAGGGCGGCGGCGTTGGACGGCGCGGCGGGCGAGGTGCCCGGCTGCACGACCGGCGGCAGGGCGGACAGCGTGGCGGTCACGCGCGTCTTGCGGGCCGGCTTGCCGGACTTCCCGGGCGTGCCGGCCTTCGGCTCGGCGGAGGCCTGACCTCGGGCGTTCGCGGCGGACCCGGTGTCACCGTCGGCGGCGTGAGCGGCCGTGGGGAGCGACATGAGGAACATTGCGGTAACAGCTGCGCCGACGGTGGTCGCGCGGGCGCTCCGCAGCGTGATCTGTCGCGTGTTCTCGGTGTTCTTGTGCATCCGTGCACCCCCACAGTGACCGGGAACTCCCTGCCGACCTCATCCGTGTGGCCCGGGTTGTTACCGCTTTGTTGATTACGAGTCGATAGTGATGCCTGCGATGTGGCAAAAGTGAGGATTCGGAGAAGGAATCGTCAGAAGTGCCTAGGCGCGTAGTCCGTTCGGGTCAGTCCGGTGGGAGGGGGACGGGGTCCGAACCTCGTAGCCGGCGTCCGTGCGATTGCCCCGGCCCGCGCGCACCGCCGTACTCTGGGGCGGTCATGACTGCTGTCCACGAAGCCCCCGCGCGCACCTACGAGGTCAAGACCCACGGGTGCCAGATGAACGTCCACGACTCCGAGCGCCTCGGTGGCCTGCTCGAGGACGCGGGCTACGTCCGCGCCGCCTCCGACGCCACCCCCGACGTGGTCGTGTTCAACACCTGCGCGGTGCGCGAGAACGCCGACAACAAGCTCTACGGCAACCTGGGCCAGCTGGCCTCGGTCAAGGCCGTCACGCCCGGGATGCAGATCGCCGTCGGCGGGTGCCTGGCCCAGAAGGACCGCGACACCATCACCACGAGGGCGCCCTGGGTCGACGTGGTCTTCGGCACGCACAACATCGGCTCGCTGCCGGCGCTGCTCGAGCGGGCCCGGGTGATGGAGGAGGCGCAGGTCGAGATCCTCGAGTCCCTGTCGGTCTTCCCCTCGACGCTGCCCACCCGGCGCGAGTCGGCGTACGCCGCCTGGGTGTCGATCTCGGTCGGGTGCAACAACACCTGCACGTTCTGCATCGTCCCGGCGCTGCGCGGCAAGGAGAAGGACCGCCGCCCCGGCGACGTCCTCGCCGAGGTGGAGGCCCTGGTCGCCGAGGGCGTCACCGAGATCACCCTGCTCGGCCAGAACGTCAACGCCTACGGCGTCGAGTTCGGCGACCGCCAGGCCTTCTCGAAGCTCCTGCGCGCGTGCGGCGCGGTGCCGGGCCTGGAGCGGGTGCGCTTCACCTCGCCGCACCCCGCCGAGTTCACCGACGACGTCATCGAGGCCATGGCCGAGACGCCCAACGTGATGCCGTCGCTGCACATGCCCCTGCAGTCGGGCTCCGACAAGGTCCTGCGCGACATGCGCCGGTCCTACCGCCAGTCGAAGTACCTCGGGATCATCGAGCGCGTGCGCGCCGCGATCCCGGACGCTGCGATCACCACCGACATCATCGTCGGCTTCCCCGGTGAGACCGAGGAGGACTTCCAGGCCACCCTCGACGTCGTCCGTGCCGCCCGCTTCTCCTCCGCCTTCACCTTCCAGTACTCCAAGCGCCCCGGCACCCCGGCCGCCGTGCTCGACGACCAGGTGTCGCCCGAGGTCGTCAAGGACCGCTACCTGCGCCTCGCCGCGGTCGTCGACGAGGTCGCCTGGGCCGAGAACCGGGGCCTCGTCGGGCGCACGCTCGAGCTGATGGTCGCCGAGGGCGAGGGCCGCAAGGACGCCGCCACCCACCGCCTCTCCGGCCGTGCCCCCGACAACCGCCTCGTGCACTTCGCCGCCGACTTCTCCGAGGTCTCCGAGGACTCCGTGCGCCCCGGCGACATGGTCAGCGTCGAGGTCACCTACGCCGCCCCCCACCACCTCGTCGCGGACCTCCCGATCCGCTCGGTCCGCCGCACCCGCGCCGGCGACGCCTGGGAGCGGCGTACGTCTGGCGCCGCCCCGGCCGCCACCCCCTCGGCCGTCGGGCTTGGCATGCCCGCCGTCGGCGTCCCCGCCCCGCTGCCGCCCGCCCCCGCCTGCGGCTGATCCCTCTCGGCACTGTCGGACTCCCGGGCGCCCGCAGGTGCCGGGGGATCCGTAGCGGATCGTGGAGCATCCGAGTCACCAGGTGACCCGGATCGTCCCCGATCTGGTCCTCCACAGGTGGCCGCGCGCCGGTGGCGGGCACCATCTGCGCGAGTGCAGTCTGCGGGGATGGACTGCCTCCGGCCTCTGCTCGCCCGCCAGTCAGGCGTCGTGGCGAGGCGACAGGCGCTGGCGGCGGGGCTGGAGCCGCACGACCTCCGTCGGCTCGTGCGCCGCCGCGAGCTCGCGCCGCTCTTCCCCGGCACGTACGTCGACCACACGGGCGCGCCGACGTGGATGCAGCGGGCGTGGGGCGCGCTGCTGGTCTGCGGGGCACACGAGGTCGATGGCCGGTGGGACGGCGCAGCGCTGGCCGCCGCGTCGGCGCTCCGGGCGGCGGACGGTCCGGGGCGAGGTGAGGACGCCGGCCCGATCGTCGTCGCGGTCCCTCGCGAGCGGCGGGTCCACGCGCCGGCCGGCATCGTCGTCGTCCGGACGCGACGGCTCGACGAACGGGTGCGGTGGAACCTCGCGCCGCCGCGGATGACGTACAACGAGGCGGCGCTCGACGTCGCGCTCGGGTGCACCAGCGAGCTGGACGCGGTGGGGGCGATCGCGCGCGCGGTGCAGGGCCGGCACACCACGGCGGTCCGGATGCAGGAGGTGCTGGCGAGCCGCAGCCGCGCCCCGCGCCGCGCCTTCCTCGAGGCGGTGCTGGCCGACGTGGCGGACGGGACCTGCTCGGTGCTGGAGCGGGAGTACGCCGCGCGCGTCGAGCGCCCGCACGACCTGCCGCGGGGACGCCGCCAGCTCCGGGTGGGGACGGTGAGCGGTGTGGTCTACCGCGACAGCGCCTTCCGCCAGCTGCTCATCGAGCTCGACGGTCGCCTCTTCCACGACACGGCCGAGCAGCGCGACCGGGACCACGAGCGCGACCTCGACGCAGCCGTCGCGGGGCAGGGCAGCGTGCGGCTCACGTGGGGGCAGGTCGTCGGCAGACCGTGCTCGACGGCCGCCAAGGTCTCGCTGCTGCTCGAGCGGTGCGGCGTGCCCGGCGGGCGGCCGTGTGGCCCGACGTGTGCGTGGCTCGCAGCGGCTTGAGCCGAACGTGGAGGATCCGAGTCAGCTGGTGACTCGGATCCTCCACGATCGTCAGGCGGGAGGCTCGGGGGAGCCGTCCTCGGCCTCCTGGCCGGCGTCGGGGTCCTCCTCGGAGACGCCGGACTCCTGGTCGGCGGCGTGGCCGTCGGGGGCCTGCGACTTGTCGTCGGGCTCGGAGATCTCGTCGGGGGTGGCGTCGTCGACGGCGGGGTTGTCGTCCGGGTCGAGGTCGCGCCCCAGGCCGTCGTCGGCCGGGTCGGTGTGCAGGGCGTCGGCGTCGACGCCCCCGGGCAGGAGCTGCGGCTCCTCGGTGGTCGGCTCCGGGATCGGGCCGAGGTCCTCGTCGGTCATGGGTGCCTCCTGTGGTCGGTCAGTGTGATGCTGCCCGGCCGCGAGGTCGGCTGCTACCCCCGCTCGGGCGACGCCGGCCACCCGAAGGTCAGGTAGCGCTCGGCGGAGCCGAGGTGCGCGATCGCGTGGGCCTCGTGCGGCACCATCGGCTCCGGAAGCGCGTCGAGGCCGAACCAGCCGAGCGCGCGCGCCTTGTCGGCCTCCATGATCCGCGGCTCGCCCGTCCACGTGCGGGCGGTGAAGAAGAAGTCGACCCGCTCCTCGACCGCATCGCCGAACTGGCTGCGCTGCATGGTGAAGGCGAACTCCAGTGCCAGCTCGGTGACGCCGAGCTCCTCGAGTGCCTCGCGGTGCGCGGCGTCGTACGCCGTCTCGCCGGGCTCGACGTGCCCGGCGGCGGCCGCGGCCCAGTGCCCGGGCATGTAGGGGACCGCTCCGCGCTGCTGGAGCAGCACCTCGGTCCCCGCCTCGCCGTCACGCAGCAGGTAGACGTAGGAGGCGGGGACGAGGGCGAAGCGTGCGGTCACCCGGCCGACCCTAGAGGGGTCAGCGGGGCGGGGTGCCGGGAGCGCCGGGGGCGGCGCCCGGCGGGATGTCGTCGTTCTTGCCGTCGAGGGAGTCGAGGGCGTCGCGTGCCTTGCCGGTCGCCTTGTCGATCTTGTCGGCGTGCTTGCCGCCGGTCTTGTCGTTGGCGAGCTTGGCAGCCTTGTCGATGCCGTCGGCGATCTTGTCGCCGTGCTGGTCGACCGCGTTGGTCAGCTTGGCCTTGGCCTTGTCCAGGAAACTCATCGGTCCTCCAGGTCGCCGCCCCACCCGGACAGGTGGGGACTCCGGCGTCCTCGAGCGTAGCGACGCTGCGACAATTCGCCCATGCCCCGTCCCATCGTCGCCGTCGTCGGTGCCACGGCCTCGGGCAAGACCGGGCTCAGCCTCGAGCTCGCCGAGCGGCTCGACGGCGAGGTGGTCAACACCGACGCGATGCAGGTCTACCGCGGCATGGACGTCGGGACCGCCAAGCTGCCCGAGGCGGAGTGGCGCGGGGTCCCGCACCACCTGCTCGACCTGATGGAGGTCACCGAGCCGTCGAGCGTCGCGGACTTCCAAGGCCTGGCCCGCGACGTGATCGCGGAGGTCCGCGGCCGCGGGCGGGCACCGGTCCTGGTCGGCGGGTCCGCGCTCTACACCCGCGCGATCCTCGACCGCTTCGACTTCCCCGGCACCGACGAGTCGTTGCGCCGCGAGCTCGAGGCCGAGCTCGAGCGGGTCGGCAGCCACGCCCTCCACGCCCGGCTGGCCGGCGTCGACCCGGAGGCAGCGGCGCGGATCCTGGCCGACAACGGGCGCCGTGTGGTCCGCGCCCTCGAGGTGGTCGCGCTCACCGGGCGCCCCTACAGCGCGAGCCTGCCCCGCCCGGAGTACGTCGACCCGCGCACCCTGCAGGTCGGGGTCGACATCGACCGGCCCACCCTCGACGCCCGGATCGCCCGGCGGGTCGAGGAGATGTTCGCGAGCGGGTTCGTCGAGGAGGTCGAGGCCCTGCTCGCACGCGGCCTCGCGCAGGGCCGCACCGCGAGCCGTGCGATCGGCTACGGCGAGGTGGCCGGCTTCCTCGCGGGCGACCGCACGCTCGCGGAGGCCAAGGAGCAGACCGTCGTGGCCACCCGCCGCTTCGCGCGCCGCCAGGACGGCTGGTTCCGCAAGGACCCGCGCGTGGTGTGGGTGGCCCACGACGATCCCGACCGCGTGGAGGTCGCGCTGGCCGCGGTGCGGGAGCTGGAGCGTGGGCTCGACGAGGCGGAGCTCGATCAGGCCGACTGTCGGTGAGCGGTGCCATGGTGGGTCGATGGCGACGATCTACTACAGCGGCTGCTCCCTCGACGGCTTCATCGCGACCGAGGACCACTCCCTCGACTGGCTGACCTCGCGCGACATCGACGAGGAGGGCCCGATGGCCTACCCCGCCTTCAGCGAGCGCGTCGGTGCGTGCGCGATGGGGGCCAACACCTGGCAGTGGATCCTCGACCACGACGACGACCCGTGGGGCCCCAAGCCGACCTGGGTGGTCACCCACCGCGAGTTCGCCCCGTCGGGGCAGGTCCGCTTCACCGACGCGGACGTGCGCGAGGTCCACGCCCAGATGACCGAGGTGGCCGCCGGCAAGGACGTGTGGGTCGTCGGTGGCGGCGAGCTCGTGGGGCAGTTCCACGACGCCGGGCTGCTCGACGAGGTGTGGCTGCAGTACGCGCCGTGCACCCTCGGCTCGGGTGCGCCGGTGCTGCCTCGTCCGATGGAGCTGCGCCTCGAGGAGGTCGCCCGCAACCGCGACTTCGCCTGCGTCCGCCACACCGTCGTGCGCTGAGCCCACCCCGCGGGTCGTGGACACCGGCGACCCGCGGCGGCAGTGTTGAGCGCTCACGACTCGGGAGGAAACCCCATGCGCATCCGTACGCCCCTGGCCGCCGCGACCGCGGCCGGCCTCCTCGCGGCCCTGGCCGTCACCGTCCCCACCTCGGCGGTCGCCGGCAGTGCCCCGCAGCACGCCGACCAGCGGCCCACGGCCAAGAAGCCCACTGCCATCGGCACGGGCGGCGCCGTCACCACCGTCGACCCCGAGGCGACCGCCGCGGGCCTCAAGGTGCTCAAGGCCGGCGGCAACGCCGTCGACGCGGCCGTCGCGGCCGCTGCGACGCTCGGCGTCACCGAGCCCTACAGCGCCGGCATCGGCGGCGGCGGCTACTTCGTCTTCTACGACGCGAAGTCCGGCAAGGTCCGCACCCTCGACGGCCGCGAGACCGCGCCGCGCCGGATGCCGCAGGACGCCTTCATCGACCCCGCCACTGGCAAGCCGTACCCGTTCACGCCCGACCTCGTGACCAGCGGCGTCAGCGTCGGCACCCCCGGCACGCTCGCCACCTGGGACAAGGCGCTCGCCAACTGGGGCACGCTGTCGCTCGGCGACGCCCTCGCCCCCGCCACGAAGGTCGCCACCCGCGGCTTCGTCGTCGACGACACGTTCCGCCAGCAGACGCTCGACAACGAGGAGCGCTTCCGTGCCTTCAAGGACACCAGGAAGCTGTTCCTGCCGAAGGGCAACGCCCCCAAGGTCGGCTCGGTGTTCCGCAACCCCGAGCTCGCCGCGACCTACGACGCGATCGCGCTGCACGGCACCGACGCGTTCTACCGCGGCCCGCTGGCCCGCCTGATCTCCTCGGTGGTCCGCAAGCCCCGCACCACGAAGAGCACCGAGCTGCCGACCCCGGCCGGCTACCTCACGGCCCGCGACCTGCGCGACTACAAGGTGCGCTCGCAGCGGGCGACCCGCACCACCTACCGCGGCCACGACGTCTACGGCATGGCGCCGTCCTCGTCCGGCGGCACCACGGTCGGCGAGGCGCTCAACATCCTCGAGCGCTACGACCTGTCCGCGATGACCACCGAGCAGGCGCTGCACCACTACCTCGAGGCGAGCGCACTGGCGTTCGCCGACCGCGGCAAGTACGTCGGCGACCCCGCCTTCATCGACGTCCCGGTCGCGAAGCTCCTCGACGACCGCTTCGCCGCGGAGCGGGCCTGCGGCATCAGCGAGACGAAGGCCGCCACCAAGCCGGTCGCCGCCGGTGACGTGAGCTCCTACGACGGCGTCTGCGGCGCCCCGACGGCCAAGGGCACCACCGACACCGACACCGAGAACATCTCGACCACCAACCTCACCGTCACCGACCAGTGGGGCAACGTCGTCGAGTACACCCTCACCATCGAGCAGACCGGCGGCTCCGGCATGGTCGTGCCCGGCCACGGCTTCCTGCTCAACAACGAGCTGACCGACTTCTCCACCGTCTACGACGCCGCCGACCCCAACCGCATCCAGCCCGGCAAGCGCCCACGCAGCTCGATGTCGCCGACGATCGTCCTCAAGGACGGCAAGCCGTTCCTCGCCCTCGGCTCGCCCGGTGGCTCGACGATCATCACGACCGTCCTGCAGGTGCTGGTCAACCGGATCGACCTGGGTCTGAGCATCCAGGATGCGATCGCGGCGCCGCGCGCGAGCCAGCGCAACACCGCCAGCGTGACGGCCGAGCCCGACTTCATCACCCTCTACGGTCCGGCCCTCACCGCACTCGGCCACACCCTCGCGCCCGCCGGCGACGCGTTCACGAGCGCGGCGGAGATCGGGGCGGCGACGGCGATCGAGTTCGGCCCGCGCAAGCGGCTGACCGCGGTCGCCGAGCCGACCCGCCGCGGCACCGGATCCGCGGCCGTGGTCGACCCGCGCTGACCGAGCGGTCCTCACCGGTCGAGGTGTGAGGAGCGCCAGCGACGAGCCTCGAGACCCCCCGGGTGGTCTCGAGGCTCGCTGCGCTCGCACGTCGACCACCGAGTCGCTGCCACACTGGGGGGGTGAGCTACCCCTTCCTCAAGGGCCACGGCACCGAGAACGACTTCGTGGTCCTCCCGGACCCCGACGAGTCCGTGCACGGCGACCTCGACCCCGACCGGGTCCGCGCCCTGTGCGACCGGCGGGCCGGGATCGGGGCCGACGGTGTGCTGCGCGCGGTGCGTCGCGACGACGGCTGGTTCATGGACTACCGCAACGCCGACGGCTCGATCAGCGAGATGTGCGGCAACGGCGTCCGTGTCTTCGCGCGCTACCTCCACGAGCGCCAGGGCGAGGACTTCCCGATGCGGATCCAGACCCGCGACGGCGTGAAGGTCCTCGACCGTGACGGCGACGAGCTGACCGCCGACATGGGCGCGCCGGTGGTGCTCGGCGCGACCGAGGTGTCGGTCGGCCACCTGTCCTGGGCCGCGCGCCACGTCTCGATGGGCAACCCGCACGCGGTCGCCTTCGTGGACGACCTGGCCGACGCCGGCTCGCTGCTCGAGGCGCCGGGCCACGACCCGGCGGTCTACCCCGACGGCGTCAACGTCGAGTTCGTCGTGCGCCGCGGCGAGCACCACGTCGCGATGCGGGTCCACGAGCGGGGCGCGGGGGAGACCCGCTCGTGCGGGACGGGCGCCTGCGCGGTGGCCGTCGCGACCGCGCTCGCCGACGACGCCCCGCGCGGCACGACGTACCGCGTCGACGTCCCGGGCGGCACGCTGCGCATCGTGTGGACCGCCGACGATCGGGTGCTGATGACCGGTCCGGCCGAGCTCGTCGCCGAGGGCACCACCGACCTCTGAGACGCCCGGCGACGGATTGACTTGTGCTCAAGTCAATCCGCCGGAGCCGCTCGTGGGGGCGACACTCCCGGCCGCCTAGGATCCGGGACATGGACATCACCGGATCCACCGCCATCGTCACCGGCGGCGCGAGCGGCATCGGCGCCGCCGTCGCCCGAGCCCTCTCCGCGCGCGGCGCGACGGTCGTCGTCGCCGACCTCAACGCCGACAAGGGCGAGGCCCTGGCCGCCGAGATCGGCGGCGTCTTCGCCTCCGTCGACGTCACCCGGACCGAGCAGGTCGCGGCCGCGGTCGAGGCGGCCGCGGAGATCGCCCCGCTGCGCGCCTGCGTGAACTCCGCCGGCATCGGCTGGGCGCAGCGCACCATCGGCCGCGACGGCCTGCTGGACTCCGCGCACGACCTCGACGCCTTCCGCAGGGTCGTCGAGATCAACCTGATCGGCACCTTCGACATGACTCGCCAGGCCGCGACGGTGATGAGTCGCAACGAGCCCGACGCCGACGGCCAGCGCGGCGCCATCGTCAACCTCGCGTCCGTCGCCGCCTTCGACGGCCAGATCGGCCAGGCCTCCTACTCCGCGTCGAAGGGCGGCGTCGTCGGCATGACCCTGCCGGTCGCGCGGGACCTCTCGGCCGCCGGGATCCGCCTCAACACCGTGGCCCCCGGCCTGATCGACACCCCGATCTACGACGCCTTCCCCGACCCCGACGCGTTCAAGGCCAACCTCGGCCAGAACGTGCTGTTCCCCAAGCGCCTCGGCCACCCCGAGGAGCTGGCGAGCATGGTCGTGGAGTGCCTCACCAACTCCTACATGAACGGCGAGACCATCCGCGTCGACGGCGGCATCCGGATGCCTCCCAAGTGAGCCCGGCCCACGGGCCGGCGTCGCCCCGCCGTTCGTAGCCGAGCCCCGGTGGTGGTCTGGACCGAACGTCCTCAATTCGGATACAACGCCGCGTCGTCCTTGCCGCCCGCGGGATCGTCGGACCTCCGGACGATCGAGGCCGAGCACGAGGTGGGGTGGGACGACATGGCGCAGCTGACCGACAGGGTGGCGGCGGACCTGGCGGACCCCGTCGGCCCGCGCCGGGACCAAGGGGACGGTGTCGTGGACCAGGTCTCCCGCGAGGGAGACCTGGCCACGCTCGTGCGGCGCTGGATGGCCGCCGGCACGCGACCCCAGGATCATGGGCGCCGCGAAGGCCCGCTGCGCATCGCGCCCGTCCCGGACGACCCCGACGAGGCGCTGGTCGACCCGTGGGGCGTGCCCGGCGCGGGGGACGAGCCCGAGGTCGTGCCTGCCCCGGAGTCGTACGACGCCCCGGCGAGCGACGTCGCCGACGCCGACCCGGGGATGCAGCCGCGGCTCCCGCAGCGGCTCACCGGCCCCGAAGCCGAGCACGCGCTGCGGGTCGCGGTGCTGATCGATGCCCGCCGGGTCTCCGCCGACGTCGCGGCCGGCCTGCTCGGCCGTTTGGGCGAGCGCGGCTCGGTCAACGTGTGCCGGGCCTACGCCGACTGGAGCCGCGCCGAGCTCGGTGACTGGGTCGGCCGGATGCGGCGCGAGGGCCTGCACTCCTTCCACCACTTCCCCGACGACGACGAGCAGGCGCTGGTCGCGCTGGCCATCGACGCCGTCGACATCGCGCGCGACGCGGCCGTCGACGAGCTCGTCATCGCCGGCGACCTCACCTCGGCCCTGCCGCTGGTGCACCGCCTCCACGCCGCCGGGGTGCGGGTGGTGGCGGTCGGCGCCGGGCACACGCCCCACGACGTACGTTCGGCGTGCGACGAGTTCGTCGACACCGCCACCCTCGAGGGTGCCCAGGTCAGGCCGGCGGGGCGCCACCGCGCCTGAGCGGCTCTCCACCTCACCTCGCATCCCACGCCGCGCCCCACCCGTCACAGCCGTCACCGGCGGGCGGAAGTCGTTCGCGCAGGTCTGGCGCGGCGACCTAGACTCGAGGGCATATGACGAACGCACATGACCTCCCGGCGACCGACTTCACGCTGCGCGACGCCCTCGACGCCACCCGTGGCTGGGACGACGACTCGATCGAGCTCGACGACCAGCTGCTCGAGGAGGACGACCAGTTCGAGTCCGGCTACGCCGACGAACCGGCCGACTACGACGACGCCGACCCCGAGGAGCTCACGGTCGGCGCGCAGGAGCTGGCCGAGCGCCACGCCCTGCGCCGCGTGGCGAGCCTGCGCACCGAGCTCGAGGACATCACCGAGGTCGAGTACCGCCAGCTGCGCCTCGAGCGGGTCGTGCTGGTCGGTGTGTGGACCGGCGGCACCGTGACCGACGCCGAGAACTCGATGGCCGAGCTCGCCGCGCTCGCCGAGACCGCCGGCTCAGAGGTGCTCGAGGCCGTCTTCCAGCGCCGCCACTCGCCCGACCCGGCGACCTTCATCGGTCGCGGCAAGGTCGAGGCGATCCGCGAGATCGTCCAGGCGACCGGCGCCGACACCGTGATCTGCGACGGCGAGCTCGCGCCGAGCCAGCTGCGCAACCTCGAGGACAAGATCAAGGTCAAGGTCGTCGACCGGACCGCTCTGATCCTCGACATCTTCGCCCAGCACGCGAAGTCCAAGGAGGGCCAGGCGCAGGTCGAGCTGGCCCAGCTGCAGTACATGAAGCAGCGCCTGCGCGGCTGGGGCGGCAACCTGTCGCGCCAGGCCGGTGGTCGTGCCGCCGGCGGTGACGGCATCGGTGGCCGCGGCCCCGGTGAGACCAAGATCGAGACCGACCGGCGCCGGATCAACACCAAGATCGCCAAGCTGCGCCGCGAGCTCAAGGAGATGCGGGGCACCCGCGAGGTCAAGCGCCAGTCGCGCCGCCGCAACCACGTCCCCAGCGTCGCCATCGCCGGCTACACCAACGCCGGCAAGTCCTCCCTGCTCAACCGGCTGACCGACGCCGGGGTGCTCGTCGAGGACGCGCTGTTCGCCACCCTCGACCCCACCACCCGGCGTACGACGACTGCCGACGGCCGCGTCTACACGATGTCCGACACGGTCGGCTTCGTCCGCCACCTGCCGCACGGCCTCATCGAGGCGTTCCGCTCGACGCTGGAGGAGGTCGCCGACTCCGACCTGCTGCTCCACGTCGTCGACGGCGCCCACCCCGACCCCGAGGGCCAGATCGCCGCGGTGCGCGGCGTGCTCGCCGAGATCGGCGCCGACAAGGTGCCCGAGATCGTCGTGGTCAACAAGGTCGACGCGGCCGACCCGATCGTCATCAGCCGGCTCAAGGCGCGCGAGCCGCACCTGGTCGTGGTCAGCGCCAGGACGGGCGAGGGCATCGAGGACGCGATGCGGACCATCGAGGCCGAGCTGCCGCGTCCGCAGGTCGAGTTCGACGTGCTGCTCCCCTACGAGCGCGGCGACCTGGTCAACCGGATCCACCAGGAGGCCGAGATCGGCTCGATGGAGCACACCGGCGACGGCACGCTCGTGGTCGGTCGGGCCAATGCCGACCTCGCCGGCGAGCTGGCCGCGTACAGTCGCTGAGGTTTGCCCCCGGCGAAACCTTTGCGGGTCCTCGTGCGTTGGCGTGTCCGTGCCCTGATTCGGGGCAACTGAGTCTCGTAGTAGAGGATGTCGCGCATGTCACGTGCGGTCTGGATCCGGTTCTTCCTCGTGCTCGGCCTCCTGGCCGGGTGCGCGGCGCTCGCGATCAACGTCAAGCCCCAGCTCGGCCTCGACCTCAAGGGCGGGGCGCAGTTCGTCTTCCAGGCCACCGGCACCGACCAGACGCCCGCCAACGCGGAGAACGTCGACAAGACGCTGAGCGTGCTGAGCGGCCGGGTCAACTCCCTCGGTGTCACCGAGCCGACCCTGGTGCGCCAGGGCCAGGACCGGATCCTGGTCGAGCTGCCGGGCGTCACCTCCGACAAGGAGGCGCAGGAGGCCGAGGACAAGATCGGCCAGACCGCCAAGCTCACCATCCACGAGGTGCTGGCCAGCCTGCCGCAGGCGCCCACCGACCAGGAGACCGCGAAGGCCGAGAAGAAGGACGGGCAGATCCTTCCGTCCGACCAGGGTGACTACCTCGAGCTCGGCCCGACGGTCATCCCCGGTGACGAGGTCACCTCGGCCAGCTCGCAGCAGCCGCAGAACAGCGTCGAGTGGGTCGTGTCGATCGACTTCAACCGCAAGGGCGGCAACACCTGGGCCGACATCACCGGCAAGGCCGCCTGCAACCCCGACGGCGACCCCAAGCGCCGCATCGCGATCGTGCTCGACGGGGAGGTCATCTCCTCGCCGCAGGTCAAGACCACCGTCGGCTGCAACGTCGGCATCCGCGGCGGTGGCACCCAGATCACCGGCAACTACACCGCCGAGCAGGCCAAGGACCTCGCTGCGTTGATCGAGGGCGGCTCGCTGCCGCTCGAGCTCACGGCGATCTCCGACCGCCTCGTCGGCCCCTCGCTGGGTGCCGCGGCGATCGACGCCTCCGTCGAGGCCGGCATCATCGGCATCATCCTGACCGGCCTGTTCATCATCATCGTCTACCGCCTCGTCGGTGTGGGCGCGACGATCGCGCTCGCGTCCTACGCGCTCCTCGCCTACGCCATGCTCGTCGGGCTCGGCTCGACGCTGACCCTGCCCGGCCTCGCCGGCTTCGTGCTCGCGATCGGCATGGCGATCGACGCCAACGTCCTCGTCTTCGAGAGAGCCAGGGAGGAGTACGCCGCGTACCCCTCCGCCGGCCTCAGGCGGGCGCTCGCGGTCGGCTTCAACAAGGCGTGGAGCGCGATCATCGACTCCAACGTCACCACCCTGCTGGCCGCCGGCCTGCTCTTCTTCCTCGGCTCCGGCCCGATCAAGGGCTTCGGCGTCACCCTGACCATCGGTGTCGTGGCCTCCATGGTCTCCGCGCTGATCATCGCCCGTGTGCTGTGCGACGTGCTGGTGAGCAACCGACCGGTGTCGCGACGCCCCGCGGTCAGCGGCCTGGGCAACATCGGCAAGGTCCGCACGTACCTGGACCGCAAGAACCCCGACATCATGAAGCGCCGCCGCACCTGGATCGGCGTCTCCGCCGCCGCGCTCCTCGTCGCGATCGTCGGCATCGCCACCCAGGGCCTGCAGCTCGGCGTCGAGTTCACCGGTGGCCGCCAGCTCGACTACTCGCTGAGCAAGGACGTCTCGATCGACCAGGCCCGCGAGGCCGTGGCCACCGCCGGCTTCCCGGAGGCCGTGGTGCAGACCGCCGACACCGGCGACACCGCCTTCACCGTCCGCACCGGCGAGCTCTCCAACGACGAGGAGCAGAAGATCGAGTCGGAGCTGGCCAAGGTCGGCGGCGACGTCACCAAGGTCGACGACCAGACGATCGGTGCCTCGCTGGGCAAGGAGCTGCGCAACAACGCGCTCATCGCCTTCGGCATCGCGTTCCTGGCCCAGCTGGCCTACCTCGCGGTCCGCTTCAAGTGGACCTTCGGCGTCTCGGCCGTCGTCTCGATGCTGCACGACGTGCTGCTCGTCGTCGGCCTCTTCGCATGGCTGCACAAGCCGATCGACGGCATCTTCCTCGCCGCCGCCATGACCATCGTCGGTCTCTCGGTCAACGACACCGTCGTCGTCTTCGACCGCATCCGTGAGCGGTGGTTCGGGTCGAGGCCGGAGGAGCAGTTCACCGACGTCGCCAACAAGGCGTGCGTGGAGACCGTGCCCCGCACGGTCAACACCGGCCTCGGCGCGATGTTCATCCTCGCGGCGCTGGCGATCCTCGGCGGCGACTCGCTCCAGGACTTCGCCATCGCGCTGCTCGTCGGACTCATCGTCGGCACCTACTCCTCGGTCTTCCTCGCCACCCCGCTGCTGACCTACTTCCAGCAGAAGGCTCCGATGAGCCGGGTCAAGAAGGAGAAGGTCGTCCGCGCCCCCGAGGACTCCGGCGCGGTCGTCTGACGCTGTCCCCGGGGCGCTGCCTCGGTCGATTTCCGCCTGTCACCCCGTGGTGGACTCCCCGCTCGTGCGGGGAGTCCACCACGTCGTGCGTGTTGCCACGGCCGCGAAGAGCCGGACTCACCCACACGGTCGGCTGGGCGCGACGGCGTACGCTCACCCCATGCTGTGGTTCCTCGTCCTCGTCGTCCTGGGTGTCGTCGCGTGGAAGTACCGCGTGGCCCTCGTCGCCAAGATCCTCGGCCAGCCCGAGCGTCGCATCGAGCGCCAGATCGGCCGCAAGAAGCGCTGACGGCCCGCCGCCGGGGCCGTCCCGCGCACCCGTCGCGGCGCGTTGTGGACGGCGTACGTCGTGGTGTCGGGGCCGCCCCGTAGGGTTCTCTGGTGCCCGAGACCGCCACCACCGCCAGCCCCGTGACCGAGGTCCTGGCGCAGGCAGTCGGCGCGCTCGGCGGGCAGACCCGTGAGGGTCAGGTGCAGATGGCCTCCGAGGTCGCCGAGGCGATGGAGGAGGGGCGGCACCTGCTCGTCCAGGCGGGCACCGGCACCGGCAAGTCGCTGGGCTACCTCGTGCCCGCGATGCTCCACGACAAGCGCGTCGTCGTCGCCACTGCCACCCTCGCGCTCCAGCACCAGCTCGTCGAGCGCGACCTCCCGCGCCTGGTCGAGGCGGTCAAGGACGTCCCCGGCCTCGACACCTCCTACGCCGTGCTCAAGGGGCGGTCCAACTACGCCTGCCTCCACCGCATCCGCGCCGGTGTGCCCGACGACCAGGGCACCCTGGTCGACGTGCCGATGGGCGCGATGGCCGAGAAGGTGCTCGAGCTCCGGTCGTGGGCGGAGGAGGAGTCGGAGTCCGGCGGCAGCGGCGAGCGCGACAACGCACCGCGCCACACCGACCGCGAGTGGCGTCAGGTCTCGGTCAACCACCGCGAGTGCCTCGGCGCGACCAAGTGCCCGTTCGGCGCCGAGTGCTTCGCCGAGCTCGCCAAGGAGAAGGCCCAGCGCAGCCACCTGGTCGTCACCAACCACTCCCTCCTCGCGATCGACGCGATCGAGGACGTGCCGATGATCCCCGACTACGACACGGTCGTGATCGACGAGGCCCACGAGCTGGTCGCCCGGGTCACCCAGGCCGCCACCGACGAGCTGGGCGCGGGCGACGTCGAGCGGGCCGCGCGCCGCGCGAGCCGCTGGGCCGACGACGCCGGCGGTGACCCGGCCGGCGACCTCGAGGACGCCGGGAGCCAGCTCGCCGAGGCCTTCGCTGCGCTGCCCCCGGGTCGCATCGACCGCGTCCCCGAGCAGCTGACGGACGCGCTCGTCGCGGTGCGCGACGCCGCCCGGGCGACGCTGTCGGCGTTCCCCCGCGAGGCGGGCAAGGAGGGCGAGGGCGACGCGGGGCGCACCCAGGCCAGGGGGATGGTGCAGGAGGTCTTCGTCAACGCCGAGCGGATGGCTGCGGGGGCCGACCGCGACGTGCTGTGGCTCGGCGAGGCCCGCGACCGGTTCCCGGCCCGGCTCCACATCGCCCCGCTCCAGGTGTGGGGCCAGATGCGCGACAAGCTGCTCACCGACAAGACGGTCGTCTTCGCCAGCGCGACCCTGATGCTCGGCGGCGAGTTCGGGGCGGTCGCCACGTCGCTCGGGCTCAAGCCCACCGAGCGCCTCGGCCACCAAGTGGCCACGACCGACGCCGAGGGGGCCCTGCCGTGGAAGGGCATCGACGTCGGCTCGCCCTTCGACTACGGCCAGCAGTCCATCCTCTACGTCGCCCGCCACCTGCCGCAGCCGGGCCGCGACGGGCTCGGCCAGGCCCAGCTCGACGAGATCTGCGAGCTCGTCGACGCCCTCGACGGGCGCACGCTCGGGCTGTTCTCGTCGCGCCGCGCCGCGGAGGCGGCCGCCGAGGCCGTGCGCCAGCGGCTCCCGCACCTGACCACGCTCGCGCAGGGCGACGCCCAGCTGCCCGAGCTCGCCAAGCAGTTCGTCGACGACCCGCACACCTGCCTGTTCGGCACGCTGTCGCTGTGGCAGGGACTCGACGTCCCCGGCGACACCTGCCAGCTGGTGATCATCGACCGGATCCCGTTCCCGCGTCCCGACGACCCGCTGATGTCGGCGCGCGCGAAGGCCGCCGACGACCGGGGCGGCAACGGCTTCATGGAGGTCTCGGCCACGCACGCCGCGCTGCTGATGGCACAGGGCGCCGGTCGCCTGATCCGCACCACGAGCGACCGGGGCATCGTCGCGGTCCTCGACCCGCGCCTCGAGACCGCGCGCTACGGCCGGTTCCTCAAGGCGTCGCTGCCGCCGATGTGGTCGACGACCGACCCGGCGCTGGTGCGCCAGGCGCTCAAGCGGCTGGGTGCTGGCTGAGCGAGCTCAGAGCAAAACGGCCAGGACCAGCACCACAGCGACCACGGCCAGGCCCCAGGCGAGCGCCACCCGCGTCGAGCGGTCCTCCGCGCGGACGATGGCGTCCGAGCCGGTGTGCTCCGGGGCATCGAGCCAGTCGTCGACGTCGCCCATCACGTACCCCTCACGCAGCCGGACGGGCGTGAACCTGACGTCCCGCACCTGCTCGGGGGTCATGCCCGGCTCGTCCTGCGCGAGGACGTGGAAGACCCGGTCCACGAAGTCGTCGACCTCGCCGCAGTCGTAGCCCTCCATGAGCTTGGTGGTGCCGAAGCGGGGGCGCTCGAGCGTCATGTCAGGCTCCGGGGTCGGACGGACGGTGGGCGTCGGGGGAGTAGCCGAGGACCTGGTAGTCGCGGCGGTACATCTGCGCGACCAGCGCGCGGAGCTCGTCGGACACCTGCCGGTCCTGCCCGCCGGGCGCGGTCTGGTTCTGCGGCGCCGTCGGCACGGCCGGGGCGCCGATGCGCTCGCACACCTCGGCGAAGTCGCGGTCGAAGGTCTCCAGGCGGCCGACGAAGTCGACCCGGTTGAGGTCGATCATCCGGGTCTGCAGCGTCAGGTGCTGGTCGGTGCCGGGCACCGCCGAGAGGTCCTGCGCCGCGGTCCAGCGGGCGAACTTCTCGACGGTCTGCATCCGCGCGTGGGTGGCGTCGTCGAAGCCGTAGTAGTTGGCCCCGACGACCTTGTCGCGCCAGGCGGAGACGAAGCGGTCGAGCGGGTCGCGGACGAAGGCGAAGGTGAAGTAGTCGGCATAGCTCGCCAGCGGGTAGCGCACGCGCATCGCGTGGTCGACGTCGAGGCTCACGCCGTGCGACTCGCAGTGGTGGCGGATTGTCCGGGTCGCCACCTTCGCCACGCGGTACCAGACGAACCGGTGGCTGTGGCTCACTGTCAGGTTGTACGCCAGCGGGCTGAGCCACCCCGACTTCTCGGCGGCCAGCGCCAGCCGGTCGAGCTCCGCCTGCCCGTCCGGCGTGAGCCGGCGCCGGTTGCCCGGCCGGGTGCGGAAGACCTCGGGGGGCGGCGTCGTACCGGCGTGCTCGGACATCGCCGCGAGGCTACACGGGCACGGCTCTCGGTGGTTGAGGTGCAAGGAGCGCCGGGGCTCTCGCTGGTTGAGGTGCGAGGAGCGCCAGCGACGAGCCTCGAAACCCGGCTCAGGGGGCTCTCGGTGGTTGAGGTGCGAGGAGCGCCAGCGACGAGCCTCGAAACCCCCCGGTCAGTCGAAGGGGATCCGCCCGCGCAGCGTCTCCGGGTCGTCGATCGGCGCGTCCTTGGTCTCCGCGATCACGTCGCGAGCCTGGTCGGTGCTGTCCCAGACGTTCCAGAGGAGCACGCCGCGCACGGAGCCGGACTTGAGGTAGTAGACGACGCCGGTGCCGAGCTCGCCGTCCTTCCAGTCCTCGACCATGTCGAGGTCCGACTTCGTCTCGCCGATCGCCTCGTAGCCGGCGTCGAAGAGGTCGGACCAGAAGATCGGCGTGTGGTCGTAGGCCTCGTCGGCGCCCGCCATCACCTTGCCGGCGTGCTCGCCGGACTTCTCGGCCTGGTCGACGTGCTCGACGCGGCGACGACCCAGGAGGGCGTCGGGGTAGCTCGCGACGTCGCCGGCGGCCCAGACGTCCTCGACACTGGTGCGCAGGTGGTCGTCGACCACGACGCCGTTGTCGACCTCGAGGCCGGCCGCCTCGGCGAGACCCGTGCGCGGCTGCACCCCGATCCCGATGACGGCGACGTCGGCGACCACGTCGGTGCCGTCGTCGAGCCGGATCCGTACGCCGTCTCCGGTCTCCTCACCGCTCGCGACCGAGCCGTGCACGATGGTCACGCCGTGCTCGGCGAAGTCCTTGGTCAGGCTCGCGGCGAGCGCGCGCGGGAACATCTGCTCCTGCACGTCCTCGAGGTCGAGCACGAGCGTCACCGCGACGTCGTTCTGCGCGAGGGCGGCGGCGATCTCGGAGCCGATGTAGCCGCCGCCGACGACCACGACGTGGCTGTCGGCGGAGGTCAGCGAGCTGAGGCGGCGGAAGTCGGCGGCCGTGCGGTAGTAGACGACGCGCGGGCCGGGCGGCAGGCCCAGGGTGCGCGGCTCGGCGCCGGTGGCGAGCAGCAGCTTGCCGTAGGTCACCGACGTGCCGTCGGCGAGGCGTACGGCGTGGGCGCCGGGGTCGATCGCGGTGACGGTGGTGTCGAGGACGAGGTCGACGTGCTCGTCGTCGTCGAGGTCGCCGGCCAGCGAGGAGTCCTCGAGGCTCTTCTCGGAGTCGAGCCAGAGGTCCTTGGACAGGTCGGGGCGGTAGACCGGCTTGTCGGGCTCGGAGCCCAGCACGGCGACCGTGCCGGAGGAGTCCTGGCTGCGGATCCCCTTCACGGCGCTCGCGGCGGCGACACCTCCGCCGACGATGACGTAGTCGTAGGACTCCTGGACGTTGCTCATGCGCACTCCCGACGGTTGGCTTGTCCCGCCATCGTGTCCCCTCACCCTTGAACATTCAACGGCCCTCCGCCCCGGTGGGGGCGGAGGGCCGTCGACGTCGTGGCTCAGAGGCTGCGCAGGACCGCGGTGACCACGCCGAGGATCGTGGCGTTGTCGCCGGGGATCGGGTCGTAGGCGTCGTTGTGCGGGAGCAGCCACACGTGGCCGTCCTTGCGCTGCAGCGTCTTGACGGTGGCCTCGCCGTCGATCAGCGCGGCGACGATCTGGCCGTTGTCGGCCGTCTGCTCCTGGCGGATGACGACGTAGTCGCCGTTGCAGATGGCGGCGTCGATCATCGAGTCGCCGGAGACCTCGAGCAGGAAGAGCGTGCCGTCGCCGACGAGCTGCTTGGGCAGCGGGAAGACGTCGGAGACCTGCTCCTCGGCGAGGATCGGGCCACCGGCGGCGATGCGGCCCACGAGCGGGATGTTGACCGCGCTGGGCGACACGTCGCCGATGCCGGTCTCGTCGACACCGGAGTCGTCACCGCTGGAGATCGAGCGGCGCGCGGCCATGACCTCGGGCAGGAACACCTCGAGGGCGCGCGGACGGTTGGGGTCGCGCTTGAGGAAGCCCTTGCCCTCGAGCACGCGCAGCTGGTGGGCCACGCTGGAGGACGACGTCAGCCCGACGGCCTGGCCGATCTCGCGCATCGAGGGCGGGTACCCCTTGGTCTCGATGGAGTCCTTGATGGTGGCCAGGACGCGCTGCTGACGGGGCGTGAGGCCGGTGGCGTCCGGCGGCCCGTCGGGCATCTCGATGACGTTCTTGTCGTCCTGCTTGGCCATCTGGCTCAGTCCTCCCGAACGTGGTGTCCTGCTCCGTCCGCCCGGAGCAGTGGGCCCACCGTAGTCCTGCCGGACCCCGAGGATCAAACACCTGTTCGAACCCGCGTGTCGCTAGCGTGTCGGGATGACGACGACGGCGGCGACGAGCTGCGTGGTGACGGGTGGGGCTCGTGGGATCGGCCGGGGCATCGCTGAGCTCATGGTCGCCCGTGGTCACCGCGTCGTGGTGAGCGACGTCGACGCGGAGGCGGTCGCGGTCACGGCCGCGGAGATCGGCGCCGTCGCCGGCCTGGCTCACGACGTACGCGATCCCGACGCCCACCGCGCGGTCGCCGCCGAGGCGGTCCGCCACGCGCCCCTGGCCGCGTGGTTCAACAACGCGGGCGTCGGCGACGACGGGCTGCTGTCCGCGCTGTCCGACGAGCAGGTGCGCCGCCTCGTCGAGGTCAACCTGCTCGGCACGATGTGGGGCACCCGTGCCGCGCTCGACGCGTTCGGTCCCGCCGGCGGTGACGTGGTCAACGTCGCCTCGCTCGCCGGCCTCACGCCTGCGCCGGGCTACAGCGTGTACGCCGCGACGAAGGCGGGCGTGGTCTCGCTCAGCGCGTCGGTGCACGCGGAGGCTCCGCGCGGGGTGCGGGTCCACGCGCTGTGCCCGGACGGGGTGGACACCGCGCTGCTCGCCGCCCAGGACCCCGACGGGCTGGGCGCCCAGCTCGTGCACTCCGGTGGCCCGATCCTCACCGTCGAGCAAGTCGCCGAGGCGGCCGTGGCGCTGGTCGGGTCGCGCCGGGTGGTGCGCACGGTGCCGGGCTGGCGCGGGGGAGTCGCACGCACCGCCTCGCTCGCCCCGGGCGTCTCGGCGCACGTCGTCGGGTTCCTCGCCGCCCAGGGCCGGCGGTCGATGCGTCGGCGCTGACGGCGTACGGCGGGCGGCTGGGGCCGTCGGAGCGGGTGCGAGGTCATCGAACATTTGTTCGTGCGGGTGGTTGATTTGTTCGAACACCTGCTCTACCGTCGTACACACGTTCGATCGAACGTCTGAGCGACACCGACTCGTTGTCGGTGGTCATCACTAGACATTCCCTCGACCGACCACCCGGCTGATCTTCCCCAGGAGGCCACACGATGAGCACCCTCAGCCTTTCCCCCGTCTTCTCCACCGCCCCGGCTCGCACCCGTTCCTCGGTGCGCCTCACCCGACGCGGTCGGCTCGTGGTCTTCGTGACCTCGCTGTTCCTGGTCCTCGGAGTGGCGATCATGCTCGCCGGCGGCGCGGTCGGCACCGACTCGGCGGGCCAGCAGATCCCCACCGAGGTCGTCACCGTCGCCCCGGGCGACACCCTGTGGGAGATCGCCAGCGACATCGCCACCGACGGCGACGTCCGCTCCGCGATGACCCAGATCGAGCGGCTCAACGCCCTCGAGTCCGCCAGCCTGTCGGCCGGCCAGAAGCTCCGCGTCCCGGTCGTCACCGACTGACGCGACAGACCCCATCAGCCGCTTCGACCCCGGCTGGTGGACCAAGGGGAAGACGAGGGGCGGGCCTGCGGGCCCGCCCCTCGACGCCATTTCGGGCCCGTGCGCGGATGGGTATCCGACATGTCGGATAGTGCGTTGGTGGAGCGGCGGCGGGTCGCCGTGACCGGTCGGCGGGAGGGCGCCGCTCGTTGCCATTGCTGGTCAAGGCGAACGAAGTCCTGTCGCGAGACCTGGGTCTTTCGTCGGCGCGGATGCCCGGTCTAGTTGTCCACAGATTCGAGCTCGGCCCTGGTTCGGGAACCGGCGAGATGGGTAACTTCAGCGTGCTGACGTTGTCTCGGGAAGGCCCTTCATGCACGTACGCCGCGCGCTCGCGCTCACCGTCCTCGCCCCACTCCTGCTGGCCGGCTGCTCCGACGGCGACCCCGAGCCCTCGCCCACCCCGAAGATGCCGGACCCGACGAGCGCCTCGCCCTCGCCGACGGAGTCGGAGACTCCCGAGGCTGAGAGTGCGGAGGACTTCATTCGCCGATGGCAAGCAGCGGCTGACGCGATGAGACGCAGCGGCGACGCGAAGGAGACTGCTGAGGATGGGCACCGGCTGCAAAGCGTGTGCCGGCCTAGGCGCCGAGCAGAGTGACGGACGTGTACGCGAAGGCGGGAGCGCGTGACTTTCGCCGGTTCAGACTCATTGTCCCTCGAGGGAGGATGCGCCCGCCTACATTACGTCGTGGAGGTTAGGGCCAGTCGCCTGAAGACCGTGATCCCCGAGGCGGAGGCTCAACCCGAGTCTTCCTCCTGCTGCTACTCAGCGATACCGAATGACGCTCGGCCGAAAGAACGGCTCACTCATCATGTCGGCAGTACTTCGGTGATCTCGCTCATGAGGGCGATCAGGCGCGATACTGATCGCCTGCCTCGGTCTTCTGTGCACGGTTGTCCCCGCATCGGCGGCAGCGGCCGACTCGAGGAAGAGACGCCCATTGTCGTCCAAGTGGCTGGCAGGGCGTCGACGCGGAGTGCGAGTGGACCTTTGCCGGAGTACATCGAAACGTCTCGACGTCGCAGCCCGCTCACACCTGGGTGACGACGATTCAATGTGCGAACGGCGGCATCTGCGCCGATGAGATCGAGTGCGTCGAGGACGGTCGGGCCGGGTTTTGGCACGACATCTATATGGACGGCATCGACGTTGGCGATGTGTGCATGCCGGACGAAGCGGTCGACCAGGTCAACATCGTCGCGCTGATCACGCGTCAGTTCAGAAGGATGGACTGGCCGGCATCGCAACTCGTGGTCCAGCCTCCTGGAGGCAAGACGCTGGTGAACTTCGAGACGAACTTCTACACGGACAACGACCAGCCGATCGAGAAGACTGTCCGCATCGCTGGCCGTCAGGTCGCATCCGCGCCACGCAGGTCACGTACTACGTTCAAGTTCGGCGATGGGGCGAGCCTGGACAGCGCTACTCCGGGCCGTCCCCACCCAACCTCGACATCACGCACGTCTACACCCGTGTCGCCGACATGTCGGTCGGTCTCGACACCACGTACTCGGGCGAGTACCGCATCGGCGACGGCGAGTGGACGCCCATCGACGGCACGCTGACAGTCGCGGGGCGGACCAGGACCTCGAAATCGTCGAGGCGCTCCCCAGCTGGTGCTGCGATGAACCGCATCCCCGTCGGCCTCGGCCAGGTCGAATCCCAGGGCACGACCGCCAGGGTCGCACGGGTCTGACGGCGCGGTCGAGTCCTGGCGTACCGGTAGTGCGGCCTCCTTGATCCACCAGGTGGACTAAGGGCACCGCAGTCGGGCGACAGGCCAGGACATCGTGGAATCCCCGAGCCATCAGGTGACTCGAAGCCTCCACGATCTCAACAAGACGCGACGCTGCACGAGCAGACGAGGCAGAGCTCAGCGCGCCGCGCGCTTCCCGCCGACGGGACGAGGGGCCTCGTCGGCCGCAGGGGGCTCGCGGGTGATGCCGAGCGTGCGGGAGAGGCGGGCGACGAGCAGCAGGCCGACGAAGAGGCACGCGATGGCGCCGAGGCAGGCGAGGGCCATGAAGAGCCAGGCGGTCGAGCTCGAGCCCCCGCGCCCCGCCGTACCGAAGTCGATGGCGGCGTAGACGAGGTATCCCCAGGCCACGACGCACAGCGTGATGCCGACGCAGATGACGAGCGCGGCCCGGGAGGGGCGGCCCGACGTGGGGGCCGCACGCCTCGACCCCGCCCGCTTGCCCGTCACCGGGACAGTGTGACGGATCGGGCCAGCCGAGCGCCGCCGAATGGCCCGTTCGGGCTACGTCGGGACCACCCCGCCCAGCGCGACACGCCGGGGCCGAAATCGCCTCCGCGACACTGACCTGCGGTTTTGGCACCGACACGCCGACACCCGGATTTGGCCCGTTCGACCCACTTGCCAACCGTTGTGGCGGCGACGTACGGTAACCACTACATCTAGTACTTACACCGCTGTAGTTATCCACATCTGGTGCACATGTCAGGGCCAGCTGTTCACAGGCACAGGCTAGATGTCCACAGGAAGATCCACAGGCGCGACCCTGTTATAGGGGTGTATGAAGCGCGCCCTGAGCACGGGAGAGGAGGGCCGCCATGCACTGTCCCTACTGCAAGAACGAGGACACCAAGGTCCTCGACTCCCGCGTCGCCGACGACGGCGGCTCGATCCGCCGCCGCCGCAGCTGCTCGGCCTGCGACCGTCGCTTCAGCACGGTCGAGAAGATGCAGCTCATGGTGCTCAAGCGCTCCGGCGCCACCGAGCCCTTCAACCGCGACAAGGCGATCGCCGGCGTCCGCAAGGCCTGCAAGGGCCGCCCGGTCACCGACGCGCAGCTCGCCTGCCTGGGCCAGGACGTCGAGGACGCCCTGCGCCTGAGCGGCCAGGCCGAGTTCGCCGCCAACGAGGTCGGGCTCGCGATCCTCGCCCCCCTGCGGGCGCTCGACGAGGTCGCCTACCTCCGTTTCGCCTCCGTCTACCGCGCCTTCGACTCAGTCGAGGCCTTCGAGGACGAGATCGCCATGCTGCGACTCGAGCGCGCGACCGACGGATCGAGCGAGACCCCAGCCCAGTCGGGCTGACCACAGACGGCCCGGCAGGTGGTGGGGAAGCTGCCTGCCGGGCCTACCAAGCAACCGCGAGATGACTCGCGACGTTCACACCACACAGGAGATGGCATGACCGAGACGGTTTCCACCGGCGCCAAGGGTTCGGCGAAGGGCAAGGGCCTGAAGCTGGAGCGCGTCTTCAGCACGCAGGGCGTCCACCCCTACGACGCCATCACCTGGGAGCGTCGCGACGTCGTCCAGACCAACTGGAAGACCGGCGACACCGTCTTCGAGCAGCGCGGCGTCGAGTACCCCGACTTCTGGTCGGTCAACGCCTCGACCATCGTCACCACCAAGTACTTCCGCGGCGCGGTCGGCACCGACGCCCGCGAGTGGAGCCTCAAGCAGCTCATCGACCGGATCGTGACGACGTACACCAAGGCCGGTGTCGACCACGGCTACTTCGCCTCCGACGCCGACGCCGAGATCTTCGAGCACGAGCTGACCTGGCTCCTGGTCAACCAGTACTTCTCCTTCAACTCGCCCGTGTGGTTCAACGTCGGCACCGCGTCGCCGCAGCAGGTCTCGGCCTGCTTCATCCTCTCGGTGGACGACTCGATGGACTCGATCCTCAACTGGTACAAGGAGGAGGGCTTCATCTTCAAGGGCGGCTCCGGCGCCGGCCTGAACCTCTCGCGCATCCGCTCCTCCAAGGAGCTCCTCTCCTCCGGCGGCACCGCCTCGGGCCCCGTCTCCTTCATGCGCGGCGCCGACGCGTCCGCGGGCACCATCAAGTCGGGCGGCGCGACGCGTCGTGCGGCCAAGATGGTCGTCCTCGACGTCGACCACCCCGACATCGAGGAGTTCGTGATGACGAAGGCGAAGGAGGAGGACAAGATCCGCGCCCTCCGCGACGCCGGCTTCGACATGGACCTCGGCGGCGCCGACATCACCTCCGTGCAGTACCAGAACGCCAACAACTCGGTCCGCGTCAACGACGAGTTCATGCGCGCGGTCGAGGACGGCACCGAGTTCGGCCTGCGTGCCCGCGGCACCGGCGAGGTCATCGAGACCGTCGATGCCCGCGGCCTGTTCCGCAAGATCAGCGAGGCCGCCTGGGCCTGCGCCGACCCGGGCCTGCAGTACGACGACACGATCAACGACTGGCACACCAACCCCGAGACCGGCCGCATCACCGCGTCCAACCCGTGCTCGGAGTACATGTCGCTCGACAACTCCTCGTGCAACCTCGCCTCGCTCAACCTGCTGAAGTTCCTCAAGGACGACGACACCTTCGACGCCGCCCTCTTCGCCAAGGCCGTCGAGTTCATCATCACCGCGATGGACATCTCGATCTGCTTCGCCGACTTCCCGACCGAGCCGATCGGCCAGACCACCCGCGACTACCGCCAGCTCGGCATCGGCTACGCCAACCTCGGCGCGCTGCTGATGGCGATGGGCCTGGGCTACGACTCCGACGGTGGCCGCTCGATGGCCGCCGCGATCACCTCGCTGATGACCGGTACGTCGTACAAGCGCTCGGCCGAGCTCGCCGGGATCGTCGGCCCGTACGCCGGCTACGCCCGCAACGCCGACGCCCACAAGCGCGTCATGCGCAAGCACCAGGCGGCCAACGACGTCGTCCGCGTGCTGCACACCGAGGACGGCCGCACGCACAAGCTGGCCACCAAGGCGTGGGCCGACGTGATCAAGCTCGGTGAGAAGAACGGCTTCCGCAACGCGCAGGCCTCGGTGCTCGCGCCGACCGGCACCATCGGCTTCATGATGGACTGCGACACCACCGGCATCGAGCCCGACTTCTCCCTGGTGAAGTTCAAGAAGCTCGTCGGCGGCGGCTCCATGCAGATCGTCAACCAGACGATCCCGCGGGCGCTGAAGAAGCTCGGCTACCAGCCCGAGCAGATCGAGGCGATCGTCGCCTACATCGGCGAGCACGGCCACGTGATCGACGCCCCCGGCCTGAAGACCGAGCACTACGAGATCTTCGACACCGCCATGGGCGCCCGCTCGCTCAAGCCCATGGGCCACGTGCGGATGATGGCGGCCGCCCAGCCGTTCCTCTCCGGCGCGATCTCGAAGACGGTCAACCTGCCCGAGAGCGCCACGGTCGAGGAGATCGAGGACGTCTACATGCAGTCCTGGAAGCTCGGGCTCAAGGCGACCGCGATCTACCGCGACAACTGCAAGGTCGGCCAGCCGCTGTCCGACGGCGGCGGCAAGGCGAAGAAGGACGCGGCCGACAAGGCCGCCTCCGAGGCCGAGGTCGTCGAGAAGGTCGTGGAGAAGGTCGTCTACGCCCCGGTCCGCAAGCGCCTGCCCAAGTCGCGGGTCTCGCGCACCACGTCGTTCACCGTCGGCGGTGCCGAGGGCTACATGACCTCGGGCGCCCACGAGGACGGCCAGCTCGGCGAGGTCTTCCTCAAGCTCGGCAAGCAGGGCTCGACCCTGGCCGGCGTGATGGACGCCTTCTCGATCGCGGTGTCGATCGGCCTGCAGTACGGCGTCCCGCTGGAGACCTACGTCTCGAAGTTCACCAACCTGCGCTTCGAGCCCGCCGGCCTCACCGACGACCCGGACGTGCGGATGTCGCAGTCGATCATGGACTACATCTTCCGTCGCCTCGCCCTGGACTACCTGTCCTTCGAGGACCGCTCGATGCTCGGCATCTACTCCGCCCAGGAGCGCCAGCGCCACCTCGAGACCGGCTCCTACGAGCCGCTCGTCGAGGAGACCGGCTCGGCCGCCGAGCTCACCTCCCCTGGCTCGGTGGTTGAGGCGCGAAGCGAAGCGAGCCTCGAAACCCTCGAGGACGTCGAGACCAAGGACACCCACGGCTCGGAGGCCCGCGAGGTCCCGGCCCAGGTGACCACTGGTGCGCCCCACACCACCGCCGAGCTCTTCGAGAAGCTCACCGGCACCGCCGTCGACTCGCCGCTCTGCATGACCTGCGGCACGAAGATGCGGCCGGCCGGCTCGTGCTACGTCTGCGAGGGCTGCGGGTCCACCAGCGGCTGCAGCTGACCTAGCAAGCGAGAAGGCCCCAACCTCGATGAGGTTGGGGCCTTCTGCCGTGTGGAGGTCTACTGAGCGACCGCAGAGGCGTGATTGAAGAAGTCCATTGGCATCGGGTTCTTGAGTCGCCAGGTCATCGCAATCGGGCGGTCGCCTGTGTGGCTGACGTAGGTCGCGGGACCAAGGAAGAGGTACGGCGATGTTCCGAAGTCGTCCTTCTGCTCCTGCCGGACGAACAGCAGCACGGTGCTCGTCCCGTTGAGATACCGCTGACCAGTCTTCGACGTGGTCGAGGTGGTCGATTGCGACTCCCAATGGAAGAGATCCCGCGAGATCGGGTAGTCGGCATACATCGTCGTGGGGGAGTAGTCCGCCTCTGACTTCTTCAACGTGATGAAGAAGGCGTCGACGTTGAGGTGTTCGAGGTAGAGAACTCCCTCGCGGAAGCTGTTGGGGCTCCGGGGGAAGTCGAGAGCAGCAAGAATCTCCTCACGCTGGTACCTGGCGTGGACCTTGAGGGGAACGTCGGCAAGTGCCAGATCAGTAGGAACGTGGCGTGCAGCCTCGTAGCTCAGATCAACGATGGTCGAGATCTCCGCGCGTGTGGCCGACTCCTGGCGGAACGCCTGGAAGCCTTCTTCGATCGAGTCGTAACCGCCTCCATCGGACCAGAGGGAGAAGTAGAGCATTCTCGCCAAACGTTGCTCGGCCAGCGACAGTTGCGAGTAGTCGGGTGCATCGTCGCTGAGCAGTGACTTGTAGACCGCCGCGCGGATGGGGTCGTCCACGTGGGCGAACGCCCGAACGCGCTTGAGAAGCTTCGACTCGAGTTCGGAGCCTGGGAGCGTCGGCAGATCGGCATCTCGACGAAGCTTGGTCCACGAGTGGCTGCCCCTCCGCAGGATGTCGCTGAGCTCGAGACCGGACCCGTCGAGAAACTCCGCCAGGGAGTCGTCCTTCGTAGCTTTGAGGTGGGCAACGATCTGTGCCCACCGGTTGCTGATCTGAGAGCGCAGGTTCTCCAAGACCACCTGCTGGCTCTGCTGATCCAACCGGACCTGGCATCCGGAGGGCAGAAAAGGGAAGTCTTCTGTGACGGCCCTCTCAAGCTGTTTGCCATGGAGTCCCGTCAATGCGCTGAACTTGCGGGCGAAGCTGAACTCCTTGCGGTGATAGCCCACAAAGTCGAGGACGGTGAGCACCGCCTTGTTCTTCGTCCGACGCAGTCCACGTCCCAACTGCTGCATGAAGACGGTCGAACTCTCCGTTGGACGCAAGAACAGCACGGTGTCGACGTCCGGGATGTCGAGACCTTCATTGAAGACGTCGACGGTGAACAAGACGTTCACCTCGGCATCGCGAAGCGCGCGTAGCGCAGCTGCGCGCTCGTCATGGGGAGTGGTCCCGGTCACCGTGCGAGCCGGAATGCCCGCGTCGTTGAAGACGCGCGTCATGTAGTCGGCGTGCGCAACGCTGACGCAGAATCCGAGCGCGCGCATCCGCCCGGCATCAGCGATCTTGTCCTCAACTGATTTCAAGATGATGCGTGCCCGCGCGTCGTTGCCTGTGAAGACGCCATCAAGCTGGGACTCGTCGTACTTTCCTCGCGCCCACGTGACGGAACGAAGATCTGTGCCGTCGGCGATCGCAAAGTAGTGGAAGGGGCACAGCAGATCGGCCCCCAGCGCATCCCATAGCCGGAGCTCGGCTGCGGTGCGACCGTCGAAGAAGGTGCGTACGTCGATGCCGTCGCCACGCTCCGGCGTCGCCGTCAGGCCGAGAAGCTCTCGGGGCGCCAGGTGGTCGAGGATCCGTCGATAGGTCCGCGCCTCCGCGTGGTGGAACTCGTCGATCACGACGATGTCGAATGCGTCGACCGGGATGTTGGCCACTCCGTAAGCAGTCAGCGACTGGATGCTGGCAAAGACGTGCTGCCACCGTTCGGGCCGCTGTCCCCCGACGTACAGCTCACCGAAGTCGCCATCGCCGAGCACCTCGCGATAGGTGCGCAACGACTGGAGGAGGATCTCCTTGCGGTGCGCGACGAAGAGCAACCGAGGCTGCTTTCCCGCTTCGTCCGCGAGATTCCGATAGTCCAGAGCGGCGATAACGGTCTTGCCGGTGCCCGTCGCAGCGACAACGAGGTTTCGGTGCCGGTCGTGCAGCACGCGCTCCACCCGGATGGCATCGAGCATCTCTTGCTGATAGGGGTAGGGCCGTACCTCAAGCCCGGCGAGAGTGATCGTGACGCGATCGGTGAGCTTGCCACCCTTGGCCTCAAGGAGCGCGTCGTCCAGGCGATCGCGGTCTCGCTCGGGGTCATAGGACTCGAACTCGGGGCTGTTCCAATACGCATCGAAGGTGGCTCGGAACTTGTCGAGCAGGCTCGGAGTCGCCGCCGTGCTGAGGCGCACGTTCCACTCCACCCCCTCCAACATCGCTGAGGTGGTGAGGTTGGAGGATCCGACGTAGGCCGTGTCGAAGCCGGTGGCGCGCCCGAACAGCCAGGCCTTCGCGTGCAGCCGGGTGCGCTTGGCGTCGTATTGCACCTTGACCTCGGCACCGAAGGCATTGACGAGACGGTCGAGAGCGCGCCGCTCTGTCCCGCCGATGTAGGTGGTGGTGATGACCCGGATCGGGATACCTGCCTCAGACGCGGCTCTCAGTTCGTTCTCGATGAGACGCAGGCCGTGCCACATCACGAAGGCACACAGGAGGTCGATGGTGTCCGCCGAGTCGATCTCCGCTCGCAGCTCGGAGGCAAGGCTGGGCTCGCCGGACGCATTCGTCATGAGCGCGGCATCGTTAAGCGGTGTCTTGGGTCGCAAGGCCATGCGCGATACGTGGCCAGGGCCTGCAGGCGGTCGGACAGCGAGCAGTTGCTCGACCGGAGCCGCGACAGTCGGAGTCGAGTCCTCCACAGCTCGTAACAGCGCGTTGGCGGCGTCTAGGCGTGCCACCGGGTCCTTGAGCGCTGCGAGGCGGCGGTGCACGGCCGTTGCGATGTGGCGGGTCAGGACGTGTGCTTGATCTGCTTCATCCACCCGGCCGTGTTCGTGCTCGTGCCTCTCATCAACGTCAATCAGCAATTGGAGCTGATCGGTCACGAGCGTTTCGTGAAGTCCAACAGGCAAGGGCGCGGGTTCATACACGCGACGGAAGCTTGCCAGGAGTGTCTCTGACTCGTCGGGTTTCAGTTTCTGATGTGACAGGACAGATCGCGATTCAGCGTTTGGTGCGGCCTTCGAGGTGCCGAATGACTTCCTCCACGGCCGGTAGGTCGGCCGGAGCCCATGCCACATCGGCGAGGTGATCAGCGCCTAGCCAACGCGACGCTGCATGTTCGCTGAGCGTCGGCTCGCTCTCGATCAGCTCGCAGTAGTACGTCGTAAGGTCGACAGTGGCGAAGTCATATTCGTGGACCGTTCGCGTGACTTTGTCACCGACCGCGATGTGGCAGCCCAGTTCTTCATCAATCTCGCGAGCAAGCGCGACAGGTGGCAACTCGTCTGGCTCTACCTTGCCGCCGGGGAATTCCCACATACCCGCAAGCATCTGAGCCGGCCCGCGCTGCACGCAGAAGACGCGAGCTTCCCGCACGATCACTGCTCCAACTACTTCGATCGTTCGGTTCACGCGCTTAGTCTGCCTGGGCGCCCGTTGCGCGGAGCCCCTGGCGGCCCCAGCTGGCCGCGGCTGGATGGTTTCGAGGCTCGCTGCGCTCGCACCTCAACCACCGAGGGCTGCGCCTCGCACCTCAACCACCGAGGGCTGCACCTCGCACCTCAACCACCGAGGGCTGCGCCTCGCACCTCTCAACCACCGAAGCGAGCCAGTTCCACCTCAACCACCGAGGGGGAGCGAGCTGAGGTCCGGCGGCACGTCGACCGAGTGGACCTGCAGCACCTCGAGCGGCACGACCTCGAGCGCCCGCTCCGACGTGGCCGACAGCACGACCGGAGCCGCCACCCCGGCGTCGTACGCCTGGAGCCAGCGGGCGGCGACCACGCACCAGCGGTCGCCGGGGACGAGGCCGGGGAAGTGCCACTCCGGGCGGGGCGTGGAGAGGTCGTTGCCGACCGCGGACTGGTGGGCGAGGAAGTCCTCGGTCATCACCGCGCAGATCGCGTGCAGGCCGACGTCCTGCGGTCCGACCGTGCACGTGCCGTCGCGGTGGAAGCCCGTGACGGGGTCGGTGCCGCAGGGGTCGAGCTCGCCGCCGAGGACGTTGCGTTCGGTCATGGGGTGATGATGTCTGATGTCGACGACAGCTGGGCCGGCGCGCAACCCCAGGCGGCGCCGGCCCGGCTCGGGGAGGGCTCAGGCCTGTCGGGCCGCCTTCTTCGCCGCGGCCTCGTCGCGGCGCTCGACGAAGCGGGTCGCCTCCCCGTCGAGGGCGGCGACGGCGGCGGCGAGCTCCTCGCGGGCGGCCTCCCCGTCGGCGTCCAGGCCCTCGAGCTCCCACACGCCCCACTGCCGCAGCAGGGGCGTGACGATGTCGTCGTGGTGGATGCGGAGGTCGTAGATGCCGGCCTTGGCCATCTGCACCGCCTTGCGTGAGAAGCCCGGGATGACGCTGCCGGGCATCTCGAAGCCGACGACCTCCTCGGTGATCGCGCGCATCGTCTGGCTGGGGGTGAGCTCGAGGGCCGCGGTGACGATGTTGCGGTAGAAGATCATGTGCAGGTTCTCGTCCTTGGCCACGCGGGCGAGCAGCTTGTCGGCGATCGGCTCCTCGGTGTAGCGCCCGGTGTTGCGGTGCGAGACGCGGGTGGCGAGCTCCTGGAAGGAGACGTACGCGCAGACGTTGAGCAGCGACTTGTCCATCGCCTCGTAGCCGGTCTCCATCGTCTCCATCCGCGCGCGCTCGAGCTCGACGGGGTCGACGCCGCGGGTGACGAGGAGGTAATCGCGGATGCAGTAGGCGTGGCGGCCCTCCTCGGCGGTCCACCGGTTCACCCAGGTGCCCCACGCGCTGTCGCGGCCGAAGACGGTGTCGATCTCGCGGTGGTAGCTCGGCAGGTTGTCCTCGGTGAGCAGGTTGACCTCGAGCGCCGTGCGCGCGATGGGGGACAGCTGGGACTGCGCGACCTCCCACGGATCGCCGCCGAGGTCGGCGAAGTCGCGGCCCAGGCTCCACGGGACGTACTCGTGGGGCATCCACTCGTCGGCCATCGACAGGTGCCGGTTGAGGTTGTCCTCCACCACCGGCTCGAGCTCGGTCAGCAGCTGGGTGCTCTCGAGTGCGGCCACGGCAACTCCTCGTCCGGTGGGGCGAGGGGGGAGGCCCTCACCCTCCCTCCCTACACCTCCGGACGCCCTCGTGGATAGGGGCAGAGCGTCAGGGCTGGAAGACCACCTTGACCATGCCGTCCTCCTTCTTCTGGAACTTGCTGTAGGCATCCGGCGCCTCGGCGAGCGGGAGGTGGTGGGTGGCGAAGGCGTCGACGCCGAACGGGTCGTCCTCGACGAGCATGGCGAGCAGCTCGTCGGTCCAGCGGCGGACGTTGGCCTGGCCCATGCGCAGCTGCACCTGCTTGTCGAAGAGCTGCATCATCGGCATCGGGTCGGCCGCGCCGCCGTAGACGCCGGAGATCGAGACCGTGCCGCCGCGGCGTACGGCGTCGATGGCGGTGTGCAGCGCGGCCAGCCGGTCGAGGCCGGCCTGCTTCATCATCGGCTCCGCGATCGCGTCGGGGAGCAGCCCGACGAGCTTCTGCACGCCCTGCGCGCCGCCCGAGCCGTGGGCCTCCATGCCCACCGCGTCGATGACGGAGTCCGGGCCGCGGCCGCCGGTGGCCTCGCGGATGATGTCGCCGACGCTGCCGACCTCGTTGGCGTCGTCGAAGTTGAGCGGCTCCGCACCGAACGCCGCGACCCGCTCCAGGCGCTCCGGGATGCGGTCGACGGAGAACACGCGGTAGCCAGCGCGTACGCCCATGCGTGCGGCCATGTCGCCGATCGGTCCGGCGCCCATCACGAGCAGCGTGCCGCCGTCGGGGACATTGGCGTACTGCAGGCCCTGCCAGGCGGTGGGCAGGACGTCGGAGAGGAAGAGGAAGCGGTCGTCGGCGTGCTCGTGGGGCACCTTGACGGGCAGGAAGTTCGCGAAGGGGACGCGGAGGTACTCCGCCTGCCCGCCGGGGACCTGGCCGTAGAGCTTGCTGTAGCCGAAGAAGCTCGCGCCGGTGCCGTGCTCGTGGTTCTGCGTGGTCTCGCACTGGCTGTGCAGCCCCTGCTCGCACATCCAGCAGGTGCCGCAGCAGACGTTGAACGGGACGACGACCCGGTCGCCGACCTGCAGGTTCGTGACCTCGGAGCCGACCTCCTCGACGATGCCCATCGGCTCGTGGCCAACGATGTCGCCGGCCTCCATGAACGGCGCGAGCGTCTCGTAGAGGTGCAGGTCGGAGCCGCACAGCCCGGTCGAGGTGATCTTGATGATCGCGTCGGTCGGCTCCTCGATGCGCGGGTCCGGGACCTCCGTGACCTGCATGTCGTGGACGCCCTGCCAGGTGACTGCCTTCATCGCGGTGAACCGCCTTCGCACATAGGAACGGGATGGGGGTCGTGCAATCGGTCCCGTACCCGTGTCGTGCAGCGGCATGCGACGGGGCGCCCCGAGGGGTCAGCCGGGGCGGCGGTGGTCCTCCACGTGAGTGCTCATCTGACCACCGACCTGGTCTGCGTGAGGTACGTCGACCCGCACCCGTCTCGGACCCTGGACGGGCCCCTGTGGCCCCCGCCCCGCTCGCTCCGGGGAGGGGTCACCGCAGGTCCAACACCTGCCCGGGGCCGGGCTCGGGCGTCAGGGCGTACGGTCCCGGTCGCGTGGGGGCGAAGGTCCCGAGGACGTGCGCGAAGGGCCTGTGGAGAGAACGGGCCACGTGTCGGTGCGGGGCCGTAGCGTCCACGGGACCACGAAGGGGGAGCCATGGGCGCCAACAGCAGGAAGCGCGCGGCGGCGAGGCAGCGCGTCGGCGGGCAAGGTCAGCGGTCGAGCCAGGATCGAGCTGGAGAGGGCCGAGGAGAGAGCTGGGACGCGGCCAGGGCGTACGCCGTGGTCGAGGGGCACGTGCACCACGCGCTGCGGCTGCTCGCCCAGAAGAAGATCACCGACGCCGAGGTCGCACGCGTCGCGGAGCACGTGGTCGCCCGGTCAGCGCCGCACCCGAGGCACGTGGTCGAGGTCGTCCTGCACGACCTGGCGCAGGTGGTGGTCGCCGACGTGGTCGAGGGTGGCTGGTCGCCCTCCGACCTGGCCGAGCTGGTCGCCCGCAACCTCGGACCTTCGCACCTCACCACCCTCGGTGCCGCGCTGCGCACCCACGAGCGCGCCAGTCCTCGCAGCCAGGCATGGCGGGACGCGGTCGACGCGTTCGACGAGCCCGCGCTCCCGGCCGCCGGCCAGCCCCTCGCCGCCGTGCTCGGACTCGTCGCGCTGCTGAACCTCGCGCCACGCCTGACCGAGGCGATCGCCGACACGGCGTCCCAGGCCGGACCGGAGCACCCGAAGCTCGCCCGGGTGCGCGCGCTGCTGGCCAAGGCGGAGTCCACGGAGTTCGACGAGGAGGCCGAGGCGCTGTCGGCCAAGGCGCAGGAGCTCATCTCCCGCTACGCGCTCGACCGGCTGCTCGAGGACGGCCCGGCACGCGGCAGCAGCGACCTGCAGGTGCGCCGGCTCTGGCTCGACCCGCCCTACGTGCGGGCCAAGACGCTCCTGGTCTCCGCCGTGGCCTCGGCCAACCGCTGCCGGGCAGCGAGCGCGGACCGGCTCGGCTTCAGTGTCGTGATCGGCTCGGCGGCCGACCTCGAGGCGGTCGAGCTGCTCGTCACCTCACTGCTGGTCCAGGCCGACACGGCGATGCTGCGCCACGGCCGCCGCGCCACCGCCGCCGGGACCACGCGGACGAAGTCCTTCCGCCAGTCCTTCCTGACCGCCTACGCCGTCCGTGTCGCCGACCGGCTGGAGCGGGCCAGCGCCGAGGCGGCCCGCGCTGCCGGTGCCGACCTGCTGCCGGTGCTGCGGTCGCAGGAGGAGAAGGTCGCCGCGGAGTTCGACCGGCTCGTCCCGCACAGCACCGGCCGCCGCGCGAGCGTGAGCAACGGCGAGGGCTGGAACGCCGGTCTCGCGGCGGGCGACCTGGCCGAGCTCGGCGTCGCCGGACGCATCGACCGCGCAGGCTGAAGGGGGTGCCGGGCGCCCGCGAGCGTGCTCAGGACCAGTGCCGCCGCATGACCGTGGTCGCGGCGAACGGGTCCTCGCCCGACACTGCCGCGACGACGCCGGCGCCCTCGGGCCTCGCCGTGGCCAGGAGCCGGCCCTCGCCGACCCAGCGGCGCCAGGCCGCGAGGTAGTGGCCGGCGAGGGTCGCGTTGCGACCCAGGACGGTCGGGACGGGGTGCCATGCCTCGCCGGTCGCGCGGGCCGCCCGCAGCGCCCGGCGCGCGCCCGCCCGCGTGCGGACCCGGGAGTCGGGGAGCGACGCGTCGGTGAGGCGTGAGACGAGGTAGCGCGGTGCGCCGACGGGCCCGACCGCCTCGTCGAGGGCGGTCGCGAACACTGCGGCGTCGTCCTCGCTGCCCGCGAGGCGGAAGCGGTACTCCCCGCCGGGGTGCACGTCGACGGCGAGGCTCGACGACCCGACACTCGCCAGACCCGCCGTTGCGAGCGCGTCGGCGACGGCCGCGGCGACGGCCTCCAGCGGCGGGACGCTCGACGTGAGGGCGACCTGCGCACGCACCCACTGCGTGAGGTCGCCGGCGTTCTGCCCACCGGTGACGACGGCGTGACCCAGGGCGGCCAGCCCGGCGACGGCACCCGCCACCAGCGCCCACTCGCCGAGGGCGACGGACGCGCCGGTGACGCCGGCCGTCGCGGCGCCCAGCGCGAGCGGCGTACGCCAGGTCGTGTCGGGCGGCGGGCTCTCGGTCGTCAGGCCGTCGGTCGTCAGCCGCCACGTCGGGGGTACAGGCGTGAGGGTCACGACCTCGTCGGGACGTACGACCGCGGGGGACAGGGCGGGCCGCACGCGCAGCGAGGCGAGGGTGAGGTCCTGGTAGGGCTCGCCGACCGCCCACGCCTCGCGGATCGCGTCCCGGTCGGCGGCCTGGACCAGCATTCGGGCGTTGATGGCGTCGAACTCGGTGACCGGCGGTGGCGCGAAGGGGGAGAAGGAGGCGTCGATGTGGGCGACCCCGTCGACGATGTCGCCGTCGGCGTCTATGCCGTGGAAGCCCTGGTGCTTGCGGACGAGCCGCGACCAGTCGTTGTCGCCCTTGGGGTGCGCCTCGGAGACGCACACGACGGTCCAGTTCGTGGCGACCTTCTCGGGCCAGGTCGGGTCGGTGCGCAGCGCCCGGCCGCGCGTCTGGACGACGGCGGTCAGCGTCGTGGCGGTGGTGAGGTCGATGAGCGTCGAGACGCCGCGCGCGTTCCACCCCTCCCCGAGCAGGCCGCGGGTGCCGACCAGGACCTGGGTGCGGCCCGCCTCGAGGAACGCGGTGACGTGGGCGACCCAGGTGCGCGAGGTCCAGCCCGACGAGCACGTCGCGACCGGTCCGTCGCCCGTCTCGACGCCGAGCCGCGCCGCGAGGCCGGGGTCGCGGGCCGCGACGAAGGCGACGAGCTCGCCCAACGTCTCCGCGGAGGCCGCGACGACGGACCCGGTGACGAGCATCGGGTGCAGGAGCGCCGTGTCCGGATCGGTCAGCAGGGTCTCCAGCGCGGCGAGCGCCGAGCCCGCCCCGGCGTCGAGGACCCCCTCCAGCGAGACCGGGACGGTCGCCGATGCGCGCTCGTGGTCGCACAGCACCAGCACCCGCGCGCGCTCGCCGATGGCGGCGTGCTCGGCGGCGATGATCTGCGCGGCGGCGCCGGGCTTGGCCGTCGACCGCGCCAGCACGCGGTCGACGGTGGAGCGCCCACGACGTACGCCGCGACGCGTCCACTGGTGCCCCACCGACGGCAGGGCGGCCCGTACGGTCGCGAGCACCTCCGCGTCGACGGGGTCGTCGGACTCGGCCACGTGGCGCAGCAGCCAGTCGCCCAGGAGGCGTACCCAGTCGTCGGCGGTGGGGTCGTGCCGGTGCTCCTCTCGCAGCCGTGCGCCGACCGGCAGGTCGAGCAGCCCGGCGTGGTGCATGCGCAGCGCGGCGTCGCACAGCTCGGGCTCGCGCTCGGCGAGCGCCGCCCACGTCGTCGTGGCGGGAATCGGGTCGACGAAGCGGGCGGTGAGCCAGGCGTAGAAGCCGACCGACCCGAAGCCCGTCGTGGTCAGGAGCGTGGTGAGCTCGGTGAAGCGCAGCGCCTCGGTGGTGAGCCAGTCCTGCTCGGTCGGGGTGGGCGTGGTCATCCAGACCAGCTCGTCGAACGGCGCGAGGTGGCCCTCCTTGACCACGGCCGGCACCGAGACGCGGTAGACGATGCGCCCGAAGAGCTGGTCGACCAGCGCGCGCTGGTCCGCCGCGAGGCTCTCGGGCGGGGTCGCGGTGAGCGCGAGGACGTGGGCGCGCTCGACGGCGTCGAGCAGCTCGACGAGCAGTCGTCCCCACACCTCGAGCAGGTGGTGGCACTCGTCGAGCACCAGCACCAGGCGGGGCTGGGCGCGGATCCGCTCGAAGAGCGCGACGCCGTTGGGGTGGAGGCGGTCGACGACCGTGGCGTCGTCCGCAGCCTCGGAGTCGAAGACGGCCAGTGACTGGTAGGTCAGGCAGGTCAGCGCGCTGGTCATGGCCTTGTCGTCGCCGGCGTCGAGGCCGTGCGCGCGTGCCTCGGCGATCCACTGGGACTGGATGGCGGTGTTGGGCGCGAGCACCACGGCCCTCGTGCCGGGGTGCGCCGCGAGCTCGCCGGCGACGGCTTCGATGCCGACGCGCGTCTTGCCAGCGCCGGGTGGCAGCACGACCCACGACCGCGGGTGGTCGGCGTGCGACCAGGCACGTGCGATCGCGTCGAGGGCCTCGCGCTGGTGCACGCGCAGCGGCGGCGGGACCGTGTCCGTCACCTCGTGCCTCCTCCTGCCGCGATCGCGCGGGAATCGTCGCACGTCTGGCGCTTCTTACTCGACTGACGTAATCTTTACTCATGCAGGTAAATCGTTCGGTCGCCTCGGAGGCCCGCCGAGCGCAGATCGTCGAGGCGACGATCGCGCTGGTCGCCGACGAGGGCTTCGGGCGGGCGACGTTCGCGCGGATCGCGGAGCGCGCCGGCCTGTCCAGCACCCGGCTCATCAGCTATCACTTCTCGGGCAAGGACGAGCTGGTCTCCGCGGTGGTCGAGGAGGTCGTCGCCGGGATCGCCGAGCACGTGGGCGCGCGGGTCGAGGCCGAGACGACGGCCCGCGGGCGGCTGCGGGCCTACGTCGAGGGCGTCGTGTCCTACGCCGACGCCCACCGCGCCCCGATGTCCGCGCTCCTGCAGGTCGCGATGGCCGGCGCGGGCGGGAGCACGATGGACGAGCCGAGCGACCTCGGCCACCTCGAGCGGATCCTCCTGGAGGGGCAGGAGGTGGGCGAGATGCGGCCCTTCGACGTCTCCGTCATGGCGACCACGGTCCAGCGCGCGGTGGAGGTCGTGCCGTTCCGGCTGCAGGCCGAGCCCGACCTCGACTGCACGGCGTACGCCGCCGAGCTGGTCGAGCTCTTCGACCGCGCCACCCGGGCCGACGCTCGGTCCGACGCTCGGTCCGACGCTCGGTCCGACGCTCGATCCGACGCGGGGGCCGGGTTGTGAGCCTGCTGCGGCCGGTGATCGGCATCGCCGGGTCGACCGCCCTCTACTACCTGCTGCGTCACCTCGGCGTCAGCGTGTACGTCGCGCTCGTCGTCGGTGCCGTCGTCTCCCTCGTGCCGGTCTGCGTCTCGCTGGCGCGCGGCCAGCGCCCGAGCGGGCTCGAGGCCTTCTTCACGGTGCTGCTCTTCGCGAGCTTCGCGATCTCGCTGCTGCCGGGCGACGAGCGCTTCCTGCTCGCCAAGGACGCGCTCGTGACCGGCGGCGTCGGGTGCTGGTTCCTGGCCAGCCTGCGGTGGGCCGACCGGCCACTGGCCTACCAGTTCGCCCGGCCGATCGTCGAGGGCCGCGGCCCGTGGATCGGCGACTGGGAGCGGCACTGGCGCGAGGACGCGTGGTTCCGCCGGATGTGGCGCACCGCGAGCCTGTGGTGGGCGGGCGGCACGCTGCTCGACGCCCTGGCGCGGGTGGTGATGGCGTACGCCCTGCCCGCGGACGTCGTGCCGGGGCTGAACCTGGCGATGTACGCCGTGACGGTCGTCGTGCTCAACGTCGTGACGACGGTCGTCTACGTCCGCGCCGGCGCGATCCAGGGGCGGCGTCGGACGCCGGCGTGAGGAGTCATGACGCCATGCGTGGCTCGTGCCCGCACGCGTCGGTCATGAAGTCGACCCAGCCGTGCTCGGTGACGAGGACGAGCTCACCCGTGTAGGCGGACTCGCCGTGGTTGGCGTAGCGCCATCCTCTGAACCACACGCCCTCGTTGGGGCCGAGCACCGTGAAGCCCGGCCGCACGACGATGGTCACGACCATGTGGAGAGGCCCGTGCTCGCGGGTCCAGCCCAGCCCGAAGGCCTCGGTGGCTGCACGGAGGTGGTCGGAGATGTCGTCGTCGTCGTCGAGCAGCGCTGGGATCGGCAGCGGGTCGACCCTGATGAGGCGTTGAGTGGTCGACGGATGGTGCACCAGGGCAAGCCAGGCGGTGTCCTCGGCGAGGACGACGGTCGCGGCGACCTCGTGGATCAGCGCACCCGGGTCGCGCAGCTCGTAGGGCTTCAGCTCTTCCATGAGGAGATCGTGCCCCGGGCGGGTGGTCGCCCGCGCTCGTTCTCCACAGGGCGCTCGTCGGGTCTGGCGGCGACCAGCCGGTGCCGTGACGCTGGGACCTCGACCGATCGCCAGGAGGGCGCATGGGATTCAGCACGGACTTCATCGGCCACATCGAGATCGCCCCGCCGCTCAACGACTCGGAGACCGCGTACCTGCTCGCGTTCGCCGGATCGCGGCGCTACGACCGTGGCGATCCCTACGCAGTTCCGGGCAATCCACGAGCTGAGTCCGGCGACGAGATGGCCGAGAGGACGTACAACCAGCCGGCGGCGGGCCAACCCGACCTGTGGTGTGACTGGCAGGTCTGCTGGGACGGCTGCTGCATCACGTGGAGCGGCAAGGAGAAGTCGTACGCCATGGAGCCGTGGCTGCGCTACGTCATCGACCACTTCCTGCGCCGCGACGCGCATGCGTCCGGCGACCAGCGCTTCGAGGGCTTCACGTTCGACCACGTGCTGGAAGGCACGCTGGTCGGCTGCCGCCGCGACAACAAGGAGCTCTTCGCCATCGAGGTCGAGGACAACGTCGTGACCAGGAGGATCATCGCGCCTGCCGACTCCCGCTACCTCGACTTCCCGCCCTTGCCGTACGAGGCGGAGATCGACAGGCAGGAGGCACTCACGCGCAGGCGACGTCGACGGCCCCTGCCGGGCGAGTCGGCGAAGGTGGTGCCGTTTGCTCGGGGCTGAGTATGATCAAAGTATGAGCACGCGCATCACGGTCAGCCTGCCGGATGAGCTGGTCGCCTCCGCACACGCAGCGGTGGCGGCCGGGCGGGCGGCGTCGGTCTCGGCGTACGTCGCGTCGGCGATGCGCGAGCTGTCCGAGCGCGAGTCGGTCGCGGACGTGCTCGCTGACTGGCGTGCCGAGTCCGGGCCTCCGGGTGCGAAGGACGAGGCGTGGGTCGCAGCGGCGCTCGCGAAGGCTCGACCGGCGCCGTGACCCAGGGATTCTGCCTCGACGCCGGGGCCCTGATTGCTCTCGATCGCGGGAGCGTGCGGGTGGTGACGTTGCTCGCGAGGACGGTCGACGGGGGCGGATCGCTGGAGACACCGGCACCCGTCATCGCCCAGGTCTGGCGGGACGGCCCGCGTCAGGCCCGGCTGGCGCGGTTCCTTCGCGCCCGCGATGTCGTGGTGGTGGACCTGGACCGGGAGACCGCGCTGGCGGTCGGCGTCATGTGCGGCGCGACGGGCGTGGCCGACGTGGTGGACGGGCACGTCGCCCTCCACGCCCGACGTCGGGATCTGGCCGTGCTGACCTCGGACCCAGTGGACATCGCGCGGCTGGATCCCGCGCTGGTCGTCGTCGCGGTCTAGGCCCTTCCTCAGTCGCGCCCGACCACCAGGTCGGCCGAGCCGCGCGTGGCAGCGACGAGGCGGGCGTTCGCCTCGTCGCTGCGCTCGACCCACTCCCGCGCCGCCTCGGGCGACTTGCCGAACTGCTCGTGCCGGGCGACGAGCCGCGAGCGGCGTACGTCGTCGTCGACCTCGACGAACCACACCTCGGCCAGCAGCGGCCGTACGCGCTCCCACCCGCCGGAGGCGAGGAGCAGGTAGTTCCCCTCGGTGACCACCAGGCGTGCGGAGGGCGGGATCGCGAGCGCGGCGGCGATCGGCTGCTCCAGGTCGCGCTCGAAGCCGGGTGCGTACAGCACCGAGCCGGACTCGCGGTGCAGCCTGGTCAGGGCCGCGACGTAGCCGTCGACGTCGAAGGTCTCCGGCGCGCCCTTGCGGTCGCGGATCCCGAGCCGGTCGAGCTGGGCGTCGGCCAGGTGGAAGCCGTCCATCGGCAGGTGCGCCGCGTCGGTTCCCAGCTCGGCGAGCAGGGCCGCGGTCAGCGTCGACTTGCCCGAACCGGGCAGTCCGGTGACGCCCAGGATCGCCCGTCCCTCGGCGGGGACGAGCCCGCGAGCCCGCGCGGCGAGGCTGTTCATGGCACGATCGTAGGAGACCGGTCGCGGCGCGTCCGGGCGCGCAGACTCGCACAATGCCCACCGAGGGCGGATGATGGGACCAAATGACTAACTCTTCCGATCTGCCCCGCAATCGCCGCAGCAGCAGCCCCTTCAAGGCTGCGCCCGAGCCGATCATCGAGACGTTCGCGAAGGACGACCGGGTCACCCACGACCTCTACGGCCTCGGCCGCGTCGTCAACGTCGAGGCCCACGCCGTGAGCGTGGACTTCGGTGAGCGCACCCTCCGGATCACCAGCCCGTACTCCAAGCTGCACCACCTGTAGGCCCCTGCGGGACCACCCGTCCGACCGCGCTCAGGCGTAGCGTCGGTCGTATGGCTGCTCTCGAGGCGACGCTGCGGCCCTGCGTCGACGCCGGTGACGTCCCCGGACTCGTCGCCCTCGTCGCGCGCGGTGACGACGTCGAGGTGGTCGCCCTCGGCGTCGACGGGCCGAGCGGGCGCCCCTTGCGGCGCGACGCGATCGTCCGTGGCGCCTCGATCACCAAGCCCGTCCTGGCGGTGCTCGCGATGACCCTCGTCGAGGACGGCCTGCTCGACCTCGACGCCCCGGTCGGCGACCTGCTCCCCGAGCTCGCGGACCCCCGCGTCCTGCGTACGCCGACCAGCGCACTCGGCGACACGGTCCCCGCCGCGCGGCCCATCACCGCGCGACACCTGCTGACCTCCACCTCGGGGAGCGGCTTCACCACCGTCGACTCCCCGGTCGTCCCGCTGCTCGTGGAGGAGCTGGGGCAGGCGTCGATGGACGTCGGCTCCGTCCCGCGGCCGGACGAGTGGATGCGCCGGCTCGCCGCGATCCCGTTGATCCACCAGCCGGGCGAGGGCTGGACCTACAACCTCTCCTACGACGTCCTGGGCGTCCTCCTCGCCCGGGCCGCAGGTCAGTCCCTCGACCGCCTCCTCGACGCGCGGGTGCTCGCACCGCTCGGCATGGTCGACACCGGGTTCCACGTGCCGGCGGACTCGCTCGACCGCTTCACCACCCTGCTCTCGCGCGGTGACGGCGGCGTCCTCGAGGTCAGCGACCCGGTCGACGGCGCGTTCGCCCGCCCGCCGGCCTTCCCCTCCGGTGCCGGTGGCCTGGTCACGACCGTCGACGACCAGCTGGCCCTCGGCCGGATGCTGCTGGCACGCGGCGGAGACCTGCTCACCGAGGAGTCCGTGCGCCTGATGACGTCCGACCACACGACGCCCGACCAGCGCGAGATGGGCGGCTTCTTCCTCGACGGCCAGGGCTGGGGCTTCGGCGGCGGCGTCGACACGACCGTCCGCGCCCCCTGGAACGTGCTCGGCCGCTACGGCTGGGTCGGCGGCACCGGCACGGCCACGTACGTCGACCCGGTGCACGACGTCGTCTCCGTCATCCTCACCCAGGTCACCCTCGGTGGCCCGGGGTCGCAGCGGGTGCTGGAGGCGTTCTGGACGGCCGCCCACCCGCAGGGCGGTTGTGTCGCGTCGGCGCCTCGCGGACGGTGGAGGGCATGAGTGACGACGTGCAGCAGGCAGCGATCGAGGCAGCGCAGCGAGTGGTGGACGAGGTGAGCTCCTACCAGTACAGCGCGGAGGACGCGACCATCGCGATCCAGCTCGACCAGGGGTTGCGGGCTGCCCAGGTGTCCCTCGACGCCGAGGAGCGCGAGCGGATCCTCGCCGCGATCGACGACATGAAGGACGAGTCGTCCTCGGCGCCGCAGGTCCGCGCGGCCAGCCCGGTGGAGTGACGTCGTGGACGTCCGTGGACTCCTGACCGAGGGCTTCGGCCGGATCACCGAGCTCTACGACGGCATCGCCGAGGGGCTGGACGAGGAGACGCTCCACCACCGACCGGGGGGCACGGGCAACCCGGTCGGCTGGCTGCTGTGGCACCTCGCGCGGGTGCAGGACGACCACGTGGCCGACCTGGCCGGCGGCGCGCAGGTCTGGGAGCAGTTCCAGGAGCGCTTCGACCTGCCCAACGGCACCGACGACATCGGCTACGGCCACACCAGCGAGCAGGTCGACGCGCTCCGGATCGAGGACGCCGCGCTGCTCGTGGAGTATCACCACGAGGTGACGCTGGCGACCGCGCGCTACCTCCAGACGGTCGACGAGGCCGAGCTCGAGCGGGAGGTCGACCAGAACTGGGACCCGCCGGTCACGGCCGGGCAGCGGCTCGTGAGCATCCAGGGTGACTGCCTCCAGCACCTCGGCCAGGCGGCGTACGTCAAGGGCCTGTTGGCCCGGTGACCGCCGGGCGGTCGGTGGCACGATGTGGCCATGACCGACTCGCTGGTCGTCCGCGCCGCCGGGCTGTCCCCGGTCAAGGGCACCCGCCACCTGCCCGCCACAGCGCTGCGGCTCGACGCGGACGGGGCCGCCGGGGATCGGCGGTGGTGCTTCGTCGACCCCGTCTCGGCGCGCGTGCTGCGCACGGTGCAGCACCCCTCGCTGATCGGTGTCGTGGCCCAGCAGGTCGGCGACGAGCTCAGGATCGAGCTCCCCGACGGCACCGGTGTCGCCGCCCAGCCGGAGCCGTCGGGGGAGTCCCTCGCCTGCGACTACTGGGGTCGCACCGTCGAGCTCGCGCTCACCGACGGCCCGCACTCCGACCTGGTCTCCGACTTCCTGGGCCACTCCGTCCAGCTCGCCGCGGCACCTCGCGGTGCCGTCGTCTTCGGCGCCCCGGTCACCCTCCTCGGTACGGCGTCCCTCGCCGACGTCGCCGCCCGCACCGGCCGGCCGTCGCTCGTCGACGAGGCCGCACGCTTCCGCGCGACCCTGGTGGTCGAGACCACCGAGCCCTACGAGGAGGACACCTGGCTCGGGCGCGAGGTCGCCGTGGGGTCCGCCGTGCTCCGGATCGGCATTCCGGTCCCGCGCTGCGCCGTCATCGACCACCACCCCGAGTCCGGCGCGCGCGATGTCCGGCTGCTCAAGGCGCTGGTCGAGCACCGCCCGGTCAACGCGGCGAGGGAGCCGATGTTCGGGGTCTACGCCGACTGCGTGCAGCCGGGCGTCGTCGGCTGACGGCCGCTCGGCCCGAGCGGGCCAGCGGACCGAACCCGGCGCGGTTCCCCAGCGCCGAGCGCAGTTGGGGCGGACCCACGGACGTTGGGTCCGTCGGTCGGCGTAGATGCGCGGACAGAAGTCCCGTGGCGGGGCCAGTCCCATGCTCAGCCGGCGCGGTTGAGCATGGGACTCGCCCCGCGCGTCTACGTAGGTCGAGCCCACCCGGGTCGTCCGTCGGATGACCGAAAGTTTTCGGTCACCCCCCGGCTTCAACGCGCACGCTGGTCGTTGTGCAGACGCAGTCGAGTACAGCTGCTACTGCGTACCCGACTCGTCCTGCAGCGTGGTGAGGTGACCCGCCAGCTGACCACGTACTTCGCCCAGCCAGTTGCGGTAGTCCTGGTCGGTGTCCCCGGCGTAGTAGTCGCACCCCCACTCCTCGAGCCGCGCCTCCAGGTCGCCCGGGGCCAGCGGCTCAGCCAGCAGCGAATCAATCTCATCAACGCAAGCCCGAACGAGCTGCGGCCGCTCCTGCGAGAACGCAGCGACGGTGTGTGCCGACGTACCCCCATCCACGTCGAAGTCCTGATGGAAGTACGCGCCCATCATGTACTTGAGAGAGTTCACGGTGATCTCCACTAGTTGGGGAACGCGGTCAGTATGCGCCAGCCGGATGGCGCCGCTCTGTCAGGTATCAGGACCACCCGCACGCCGGTCGGATCGACCACGCGCCCGTCCGAGCGCACCGTGGTGCCGGTGCGGCGCCCGAGGTCTTCGTTGATGATCAGTCGGTTGCCGTCATGCGTGCGGAGCCAGGCATCGACGTCGTCCTGGCGTCGTTTCAGCACCTCCTGGAGGAGGTCCTCCGCTGCTCGTTGGTCATCGAAGGATGAAGAAGTCTTGAGGGTGGGTCTGGACTTCAACCTCTCGAGGAGGTCCTCGACGCTCTTGCCCACGTGGCGGGCGATCGTGTGGCCCGGCGGGACCTCGTGCTCGCTCAGCCATCCCGAACCGGATCGGCCCCACAGGATCCGCGCCGACCCTCGCTCGTCCCGGACCCGTGTCTGCGCGTACCGCCCGAGTCGGGTCCGCAGGCCGGCGAGTGTCTCGCGCCCGGTGCGGAGGCGGGCGGAGCAGGAGACGGCGCTGATCCGGAGTGCGGAGATGAGCGCGTGGAAGCGGGGCGCGACCTCACGGATGCGGTTCAACAGGGCGCCGGTCGCCAGGCTGCCGCCGAGGGGGCCGCTGAGCGCGGAGACGATCGCGGAGATCGCGATGCCCTCGACAGCCATCGACGCGACCTCGTGGAGCAGGGCGCGGGTGCGCTCGTGCGCGGCCTCGACGGCAACGGCGTGGTCGTCACACGCGACGGCGAGGGCGGCGAGCTCGTCGGCGGTGGCAACGACGAGGTCGTGGACGTCGGTGAGGCAGGCGAGGGCGACGGGGACCTCGGGAGAGACCTGCGCCTCGACGAGGGCACGGGCCGAGCGGACGTGGTCGGTGAGGCCGGCGACGGACTCGGCTGCGCGCCGCCAGGCGGTGGCGGCGTCTCGCAGCAGCTCGACGTCGCCGCTCGGCCACACGAACCCCTCGACATGGTCGAGGATCCAGCGGTCGACGGCGCCGAAGGAGGGTTCCTGCGCGCCCAGGCTCGAGGGCGGCGGGGCCGGTGAGACGCGCACGAACGCGTCGGAGGTGAGCCCCGCCGACACCGACGCGAGGACCTGCCCGGCCGCCGCCGACTCCGCCTGGGCGTGGTGCGATCCCGTCGCGGAGAGCAGCCGGCCGAGACCGATGAAGGCGTGGGTGAGGTCGGCCAGGGTGGCGACGGCCTCGCTGGCCGCGGCGTCGTAGTCCCCGGCCAGCTCTGCGCTGGTGCTGTCGTTGCCGGCCATCCCCGCAAGGCCCGCGAGCTTGCCGCTCAGCGTGTCGGTGACGAGGGCAGCGACCTGGTTGGCCGTGCGGGCGGCGTCGGCGGCGCGGTCGAACCCGCCGCACTCGACGCTGATCCTCACGGCGCGACCTGCCGCCAGAGGGCGAGGTTGGTGGCGACGGCGTCGGAGTAGTGCTGGTCGGCAGCGCCGGCGATCCCGCGCAGGGCGGCCAGTGCGGTGACCATCGCTGCGCAGTCCTCGCGCCACGAGGCGTGGGAGGACGCCTGCGCGTCGCAGGCCAGCCCGGCCCAGCCGCCCTGCAGCCGCAGCTGCAGCGCGTCGACGTCCGTGGCCAGGGCGAGCAGGTCGCGCTGGCATGCCGCGAGCCCGGACACCGCCGCGCGGAGCTCGTCGAGGTCGACGTCGTAGGCGGTCATCCGAGGCGGTCCGCGAGCACGACGGCCGAGTCTGCGCGGCGCGCGTCGGTGGCCAGGACGTCGGCCCGGGCCAGGTCGATCGCCGCGAGCGAGGCGCCGAGCGACTCCAGCACGGCGGCCGCGCCCTCGTCCCACTGCTCCCACTGCGCGCCGAAGCCGGCGGCAGCAGCCCCGCGCCAGGTCTCGAGCAGGGCCGCGACGGTGCGCGCGGCGGCGCACCGTCGCTCCTCGAGGTCGGCCAGGCGCGAGCGCAGGTCGTGGCACGTCGCCGCCTGGCCGTCGGCGTCGAGGACGATCGTTCCCGAGATGATCATGCAACGACCCTGACCCGCGCAGGTGCGTCTCCGACAGCCCTCCCGGGCGATCTGTGGAGAACTGCGACGGCCGCACAGAACCACCGGCGCGCAGGTGGGTCGGCGTCGGCGGTCGCGCTTAAGGTGGTCCGAACCCACCTCGGAGGTACCTCGTGGATCCCATGACCCCTGTCCACGGCTCGGCCACGCTGCTGCTCATCGCCGCGGTCGCCGTCGCCGTCCTGCTCGTCCTCATCATCGCGCTGCGCATGCACGCCTTCGTCGCCCTCGTGCTGGTCAGCCTCGCCACCGCGGTCGTCGCCGGCGTGCCGGTCGTCGACGTCCCCACCGTGGCCATCGGCGCCTTCGGCTCGACGCTCGGGTCGGTCGCCCTCCTGGTCGGGCTGGGGGTGATGATCGGGCGGATCCTGGAGGTCACCGGCGGCGCGCAGGTGCTGGCCGACACGCTCGTGAGCCGGTTCGGCGAGAAGCGGGCCCCGCTCGCGCTCGGCGTGGCGGCGCTGCTCTTCGGGCTGCCGATCTTCTTCGACGCCGGCCTCGTGGTGTTCCTGCCGATCATCTTCTCGGTGGCCCGGCGCTTCGGCGGCTCGGTGCTGCTCTACGCCCTGCCCGCGGCCGGTGCCTTCGCCGCGATGCACGCGATCGTCCCGCCCCACCCCGGCCCCGTCACCGCCGCCACCGAGATCGGCGCCAGCATCGGCCTGACGCTCGTGGTCGGCGTGGTCGCCGCCGTGGTCGCCTGGTTCGTGGGCGTGTACGCCGTCACGATCGCAGCGCTGGGCAAGGTGCACGTCCCCGTCGACGACTCGGTGCTCACCGGCGGCCGCCAGGCCGACGCCGAGCACCCGCCGTCGTTCGGACACGTGCTCGGCATCCTGCTGCTGCCGCTGGTGCTGATCGGGGCGAACACCGTGCTCACCACGCTGCGCACCAACGGCTCGATCGACGCCGAGGGCGGGCTGGTCGACGCGTTCGTCTTCATCGGCCAGACGCCGGTCGCGCTGCTCATCGCGCTGCTCGTGGCGACGTACACCCTCGCCGTGCGGCACCACTCGCGCGCCGAGGTCGAGACGCTGCTCAACGACGCCCTCGGTCCGATCTGCGCGATCATCCTGATCACCGGCGCAGGCGGCATGTTCGGCGGCGTGCTGCGCTACAGCGGCATCGGCGACGCGCTGTCGGACTCGCTGGCCGACCTCGGGCTGCCGCTGGTGGTGTCGGCCTTCGTCATCGCGACCATCCTGCGCGTGGCGCAGGGCTCGGCGACCGTCGCGCTCACCACCACCGCCGGGCTGATCTCCGCCGGCGTCTCCGACGCCGACCCGTCCTCGCTGCAGCTCGTCGCGCTGGTCCTCGCCATCGCCGCCGGCGCGACCGTGCTCTCGCACGTCAACGACTCGGGCTTCTGGCTGGTCAGCCGGTTCTTCGGGATGGACGTCAAGACCACGCTGAGGACCTGGACCGTGCTCGAGACCACGCTGGGGCTGAGCATCTTCGTGCTGGCCCTCGGTGTGTGGGCCGTGGGATGACGACGCACCTGGTCTTCATGGGCGTCTCGGGGTCGGGCAAGTCGACCGTCGCCCGCGCAGTGCAGCAGCAGCTCGGGTGGGAGTTCGCCGAGGGCGACGACTTCCACCCGCCGGAGAACGTCGCCAAGATGGCCGAGGGCAGGCCGCTCACCGATGCCGACCGCTGGGGCTGGCTGGAGTCGCTCGCCGACTGGACCGCCGAGCGCGACGCGCGCGACGAGCCGACGATCATCACCTGCAGCGCGCTCCGCGTCGCCTACCGCGACGTGCTGCGGCGCGGGGGAGAGGGCACGTTCTTCGTCCACTGCACCGGCGACAAGCACCTGGTCCTGCAGCGGATGAGCGCCCGCGAGCACTTCATGCCCCCCAGCCTGCTCGAGTCGCAGCTCGACACCCTCGAGCCGCTGGGGCCCGACGAGCACGGCATGGACGTCGACCCGGCGCTGCCCGTCGACCGGATCGCCGCGCTGGTGCTGGCGCGGCTGGGTCTCTGAGTCGCAGGGACCTAGTTCAGGACGACGATCCCGGCGTTCAGCGCGGTGGCGAAGCACACCCACGCGAGGTAGGGCACGAGCAGCCACGCGGCGACCCGCGAGCGGTGCCACGACCAGGCGATCAGCAGGGCCACCGACGCGGCGAGGACCAGGATCTCGACCAGCGCCACGGTGTAGAGGTCGGCGGCGAAGAACAGCGGCGTCCACGCCAGGTTGAGCAGCAGCTGCACGACCCAGAGCCACATCACCCGGTCCCAGCCGCCCGCCCGCCACAGCAGCCAGCCGGCCACCCCGATGAAGAGGTAGAGCACCGACCACACCGGCCCGAAGAGCCACGAGGGAGGGGCGTACGGCGGCAGCTCGAGCGCGCGGTACGTCGCCTGCGACCCGGCGGCGGCAAGGCCGCCGACCCCCGCCACGGCGATGACCGCGACGAGGAACGGCACCAGCGTCCACCACGTGCGGGCGGGCGGAAGGGTCGCGTCCCGGGTGTTCATGCCCCCAGTGTGCCCCGCTGTCCCGAGGCCTCACCCGTGGCGGCGGGCCCGCAGCACCGCGTCCGCGATCTCCATCTCCTCGCCCGTCTCGGGGTGCGCCTGGGTGCGCGGACGCGACTCGCAGACCTCGACCTCCCAGCCGTCGTCGAGCGCCGGGAGCAGCTGGTCGGCGGTGTGCATGAAGGAGACGTGCCCGTGCCGCAGCCCGGTGTGCAGGTCGCTCGGCGCGTGCCCGACCACCAGCAGCGTGCCGCCGGGGGCGACCGCGCCGGCGAGACGGCGTACGACGTCGACCATGCCGCCGTCGGGCAGGTGCACGAAGTGCGCGGTGACCAGGTCCCAGGTCTCGCCGTCTGGCTCGAAGGTCCGCACGTCGAGGAGCCGCGTCGAGACGCGCTCGGCCACGCCGGCCTCGGCTGCGTGCCGGGAGACCCGGTCGAGCGCCGCCTCGGCGAAGTCGGACGCCGTGACCTGCCAGCCCCGACCGGCCAGCCACAGCGCGTCCCCGCCCTCGCCACACCCGACGTCCAGCGCACGGCCGGGCGGCAGGTCGGCGGCCTCAGCCTCGAGCTGGGCGTTGACCCGCCCGCTCCAGACGCGGTCGCCGGAGTAGCGCTCCTCCCAGGCGGGTCGCTCGAACATCGAGGCGCGCCGCTCGGCCACGGCGGCCGTGGCGTCCTCGGCCGCGAGCTCGGCGTTGATCCACGCCCCGACGCGGGTGCCGTGGGCGGCGGAGGCGACGAGGATCATCGAGACGTCGGTGATGTTGCCGGCGGCGAAGACCCCCGGCACGGACGTCGCGCCGGTGGGCTCGACGGCGAGGACGGAGCCGAAGACCGTGCCGTTCATCTCGAAGGGCACGGGCTCGATGCCGAGCGGGGCGAGGAAGTCGACCCGGGCGTGGACCTTCGAGGCCACGACGATCGCGTCGCGCTCGAGCACGGTGCCGTCGGCCAGGCGGAGACCCACCAGCTCCTCGCCGTCGACGACGACCTCCTGCGGCGTGCCGTGCACCACCTGCACGCCGATCGCGCCCATCTTCTCGAGCTCCTCGTCGGGGAGCTCGACGCCGTCGTGGACCACCATGACCACGTCGTCGGACAGCTGGCGGAAGAGGAGCCCCTGGTGCCCGGCCATCGGGGTCGTGGCGAGGACGGCGATGCGCTGGTCGCGCACCTCCCACCCGTGGCAGTAGGGGCAGTGCAGGACGTCGTGGCCCCAGCGCGCGGCGAGTCCCGGGACGTCGGGCAGCTCGTCGACCACGCCGCCGGTGACCAGCACGCGGCGGGCGCGCACCCGGCGTCCACCCGCCGTCGTGACGAGGAAGTCGCCCGCCTCGCCGGACAGCCCGACGACGCGGTCGGACAGCACCTCGACGCCGTACTGGGCGACCTCCGCGCGGCCGAGCTCGAGCAGCTCGAGCGGGCTGACGCCCTCGCGGCCGAGGTAGTTGTGGGCGTGGGCGGCGGGTGCGTTGCGCGGCTCGCCGGCGTCGACCACCAGCACCGACCGGCGCGAGCGGCCCAGCGCCATCGCTCCGCTCAGGCCGGCCGCGCCACCGCCGACCACCACCACGTCGTACGTCGGGCTCTGCGTCATCTCAGTCATGTCACCGAGCATGCGTGCTGCCTGCCGTCTTGACAAACATTATTGCCGAAATGACAAACTGACAGGCATGGACGACGAGTCGGTGCTGCGAGGGGTGGGTCCGCGGCTGCGACAGCTGCGGCTGGAGCGGGAGGCGACGCTGAGCGACCTCGCCGAGGAGACCGGCATCTCGCTGAGCACGCTCTCGCGCCTGGAGTCGGGGCAGCGCAAGCCGACCCTCGAGCTGCTGCTGCCGCTGGCGCGCGCCCACCGGGTCGCGCTCGACGAGCTCGTCGACGCCCCCGAGACCGGCGACCCGCGGGTGCGTTCCAAGCCGATGGTCCGCCACGGCCGCACGTTCATCTCCCTGACCCGGCGACCCGGCGGTCTGCAGTCGTTCAAGATGGTCATGCCGGTCGACGACGAGCCGTCGCCGGCGTTGCGCACGCACGAGGGCTACGAGTGGCTCTACGTCCTCAGCGGCCGCGTGCGGCTGGTCCTCGGCACCCGCGACCTGACCCTGGGGCCGGGGGAGGTCGTCGAGTTCGACACCCGCACGCCGCACTGGATCGGCAACCCGGGGCCCACGCCGGCCGAGGTGCTGGCGATCTTCGGGCCGCAGGGCGAGCGGATGCACGTCCGGTCCTAGGCCGGTGCCAGGTCGGGTCCGGACGTCAGGTCCGGAGGTCAGGTCCGGAGGGGTGGTCCCGCTGTCGGTGGTGCGTGGCAGCGTGACGTCATGGCGATCCGCACCGGCACGAGCGTGAAGTGGAAGTGGGGCTCCTCGTGGGCCGAGGGCACCGTGAAGGAGGTCCACCACGACGACGTCACCCGCACGACCAAGGGGGAGAAGGTGACCCGCAAGGGCAGCGAGGACAACCCCGCCTACGTCATCGAGCAGGAGGACGGCACCACCGTCCTCAAGCTGCAGAGCGAGGTCGAGCGCGCCTGAGGCGCGCCTGCCTAGGCTGACGGTCATGACCACGCGCTGGCTCTTCGGTGACCAGCTCGGCCCGCACTTCGCCGACGACCACCGCGGTCCGCTGCTGATGGTCGAGTCGCGTGCGGTCTTGCGCCGGCGCCGCTTCCACCGCGCCAAGGCCCACCTCGTCCTCAGCGCGATGCGCCACCGCGCCGCCGACGTCGGGGACCGCCTGACCTACGTGCAGGCCGAGACCTACGGCGAGGTGGTCCGCGAGGTCGACGACGTCGAGGTCGTGCACCCGACGTCGTACGCCGCTCTCGGGCTGGTCGAGCGGCTCGGCGCGCGCGTGCTGCCGCCGCGCGGCTTCGCCACCGCCCGTGAGGACTTCGAGCGCTGGGCCGAGGGCCGCGGCGCCAAGCGGCTGCTGATGGAGGACTTCTACCGCCGCGCGCGGCTGGCCCACGGCGTGCTGCTCGACGGCGCCGACCCCGCCGGCGGCACGTGGAACTTCGACCACGACAACCGCCAGCCGCCCCCGAAGGGCGCGGTGTCGCTGGGGGTCAGCGACCCGTGGTGGCCCACCGAGGACGACGTCGACGCCGAGGTGCGCGACGACCTCGACCGCTGGGAGCGCGAGGAGGGCATCGAGACGATCGGCCGCGACGGGCCGCGCCTCTTCGCCGCCACCCGGCGGGAGGCGCTGGCTGCGCTCGACCACTTCGTCGAGCACCGCCTGCCGCACTTCGGCGCCCACGAGGACGCGATCCTCGAGGGCGACCCGTGGATGGCGCACAGCCTGGTCAGCGCCCCGATGAACCTCGGCCTGCTCGACCCGCTCGAGGTCGTCGAGCGCGCGGAGGAGGCCTACCGCTCCGGCGCGGCCCCCATCGCGAGCGTCGAGGGGTTCGTGCGACAGGTGCTCGGCTGGCGCGACTACGTCTGGCACACCTACTGGCACCAGGGCGACGACTACCGCCGCAACAACGCGCTGCGCGCCACCGCAGCGGATGCCGAAGTGGTTCACCGACCTCGACGCCGACGCGACCGACGCGCGTTGCCTGTCGCACACGCTCGGCCAGGTCGCGGAGCACGGCTGGGTGCACCACATCCCGCGGCTGATGGTGCTCGGCTCGTACGCCCTCCAGCGGGGCTGGTCGCCGCAGCAGGTGACCGACTGGTTCCACCGCGCCTTCGTCGACGGCTACGACTGGGTGATGGTGCCCAACATCGTGGGGATGTCGCAGCACGCCGACGGCGGCGTGATGATGACCAAGCCCTACACGTCGGGCGGCGCCTACATCAACACGATGTCGGACCACTGCGGCTCGTGCCGCTTCAACCCGAAGGTGCGGGTGGGGGACGACGCCTGCCCGTTCACGGCCGGGTACTGGTGGTTCCTCGACCGCCACCGCGAGCAGCTCGCCGGCAACCACCGCATGGCCCGCGCCGTGCACGGCCTCGACCGGCTCTCCGACCTCGGCGCACTCGTCGAGCAGGAGGACGCGCGGGGCAACCGGGCTCCCTGACGCCCTGTCGCTGGCCGTCGCCAGTCGTCGCTGGCCCTCGCTGGCCCTCGCGGGTCGCCGCTGACCCTCGCTGGCCCTCGCCGGTCGAGGTGCGAGCGCAGCGAGCCTCGAGACCTCGGGTCCCGAGGCCCGTCACCGCGGCTCCGCGCACCTCGACCGGCGAGGCTGAGTGCTCAGTTCCAGATCGCGACGGCCCACTCGGGGTGGTCGATGAACGGGTTCCGGTTGTGCTGCCACTGGGTGTAGATCCGGTCGTTGCGGCGGAGCTCGAAGGCGTCGACCGGGTCGGCGGCGTTCCACTGGAGCAGCACGTCGACGTCGCCGATGCGGGGGACCGCGCTGCCGGAGACGTTGCTCAGCTCGAGGTCCTTGAAGCCGTCGTCGCCGGAGTAGCGCACGGCCATGTAGAAGAGCATGCGCGCGACGTCGCCCTTGACGGCGTCGCGCGGCTCGAAGGAGTCGGAGTCGGTGAAGCAGTCGTTGCACCCGGAGACGGCCGAGCCGCCGTTGTCGAAGTCCTTGTTGCCACGGGTGCCGTTGACGGTGACGTCCTCGGCGCGGAGGTGGTGCAGGTCGGTGCCCGGGCCGGCTGCGGTGTCGAAGCCGCCGCGCGACTGGGCGAAGACGTGCTCGCGGTTCCACTGGCCGCTACCGCCGCCATTGTTGGACTTCGCGATCGACCGGCCGGTGTAGAGCTCGATGACGTTGCTGGTGTTGTTCGGGTCCTGGTCCGTGTCCTTCAGGGCGGTCCACACGGTGTCGTAGGAGACCCGGGTGCTGTCGTCGATGATGTCGTGGAGCGCGGTCTTCAGCGCGGCCCCGGACTTGCCGACGGCGGGGGCGTAGTACGTGCCGTCGTAGGGGCCGCTGCCCCCGGTCGACGGCGGGTCGGTCGGCGTCGTGGTGGCACCGGCGAGCGCGAACGCCGACGTCGAGGTCATGCCCGGGTGGGAGAAGTACGCCGCGAGCGCGCCGGTCACGTCGACCTGCTTGCCCATCAGCGACGGGTTGGACCTCAGCCCCCACTGCGCGCGGAACGCGGTCGGGACCTGGACGTAGAGCATCGACGACGTGCTGGTCTGGGTGGGCGAGTCGGCGATCGCGATGGCGTAGTCGCTGGGGAAGCCGGAGCGCACGACGGTGCTGGTCGCGGTCGGCTGCCCCACGACGTAGCCGCGCACGGTCTGTGCGGCACCGGTCTGCTGGCCGATGGCCTGGCTGACCGTGAGCGGGGTGGCCGCGCGCGCCGGCGAGGAGGCCGACGGCACCACGATCAGCGCCAGGGAGAGGAGGAACGTGGACACAAGGGCAGCCGCGAGCGACCGACCCTTCCCGAGATGGAGAGTCATGGGCGCGAGCCTGCCCCACCGGCGTGCCGGACGGAAGAGGCGCGCTGCGGCGCCCCACCGAACGGCAGGTGATGTCCCGCGGTCACCGAGATGACGCTCGGGGGTGTCGGCGTGTGCCGGGCGGCGGGCGGTGTGTGAGGAGGGTTTCTAGGCCGCAGAACCCGCCTCGCTCACCGCCGGCTGGCGTGTCGGCGTACGCCGCGCGGAGCAGCGGTGGGTGAGGAGGGTTTCGGGACAGCAGAACCCGCCTGGCCCACCGCCGGTGGGGGTGTCGGCGTACGCCGCGGGGAGCAGCAGTGCGTGAGGCCGGTTCTGGGGCGGCGGAACGTGTCTGGCTCACCGCTGGTGGGGGTGTCGGCGTACGCCGTCGAGCTCGGGCCGGGCCGCCGGGTCACGCGCCGTCGGGCGCGGTGGGGCCGAACTAGGACACCCTCGTGGACGCTAGACGCACGCCATGGCGTGCGTCGAGCGGACAATGGTCCGCTCGAGTCGAGGTACGGACGGCCCACCCGCCGGCCGATCGGCCCCGACTGGACCCGACCCCGCCCGATCGCCCGCCTGGACCCCAGGACGCCGGCCGCCGCAGGTCGGAAGGCGGCAAAACTCGGGGGTGGTGGTGCGGCTGGTGCCTCTGGGACACTCTGCTCGCTCGAGAGGGATCGGTCGTCGCCCTCATACACCCATCAGACACAGTTCTGCGAAAACGCCACGGAATGTCGCGCAACTCCTTAAGTTGAGTTTTGCTCCGGTGCAGACCGAAGCGCCGTTTCGTCGTCGAATCGCTCACGTATCGCGAGGCATACATGACTCAGGACGCAGACCAGGCACGCCAGGGTGCGGGCAGCACGGTCGCTGGCTGGCCGCTGCGCCGCAAGATGGCGCTGGCACTGGCGATCCCCCTGCTGCTCGCTGCCGTCCTCGGCGGACTCCGCGTGCAGAACGACCTGGCCGACTCGCGCAGTGCCGCGAGCAGCGCCAAGCAGGTCACGATCATCCAGCCGGCCGTGGACTACCTGATCTCCGCCGAGACCGCCATGGTCGCGGCGCAGTCCGACAGTGCCGCCAGCCAGGGTGACCTGATCGACGCCATCGACGACATCGCCACCAACGCCGAGGCGCTGACGCAGGCCCGGGACAGCGCCGACCTGTCCGACCTGCAGTCCGCCCACGTGAGCGCGCTGCTCGACCTGAGCCAGGCCGTCCGGGGCGAGGGCGCCGAGAACCTCGGCCCGGCCACCTGGATCGCCCTGGTCCGCCAGCTGGAGTCGAGCGTCTCGCAGCTCATCACGAGCGTGAACGCCGCCCAGGAGACGCCGGAGCCGCGTCTCGAGCAGCTCTCCCAGACCATGAGCGGCCGGCTGTCGCTCGCGCAGCAGCAGGGCCTGGTCGCCACGACGCTCGCACAGTCGGGCTCGCAGGAGCTCTTCTCGGAGATCGGCGTGGAGGCGGCCGCCATCGACCGTCTCGCGGGATCCGTCACCGGCGCCGAGGAGCTGACCGCCGACCTCCGCACGGCGAATACCAAGCACGCCGCGCAGATCCGCGACGACTCGGCCACCAACCTCGACGGTCGCGACGCCTACGCGCCCTACGACCAGATCACCGCCAAGCTGCTCAAGGGCGTCACCGGCACCCTCAACGAGGCCGCCTCCGACGCCCAGCGCAACGCGCTGCTCGGTGCGGGCCTCACGCTGCTCGCGCTGGCCATCGCGGTCGCCATCGCCCTCTACATCGCCCGCAGCCTCCTCGAGCCCATCGGACGCGTCCGTGAGGGTGCCCTCGCGGTGGCCCGCCACCGCCTGCCCGACGCCGTCGCGCGGATCCGGGCCGGCCAGGAGCCGGAGCCGATCAAGCCGATCGACGTCACCACGAACGAGGAGATCGGCCAGGTCGCCCGTGCGGTCGACGACCTCCACCGCCAGGCCATCCACCTCGCGTCGGGCGAGGCCCAGCTCCGCCAGACCGTCAACGCGATGTTCGTGACGCTCTCGCGCCGCTCCAACTCGCTGGTCAACCAGCAGCTCGCCCAGATCGAGCGCCTCGAGCACGACGAGGAGGACCCCAAGCGCCTGGAGTCGCTGTTCCGCCTCGACCACCTCGCCTCGCGGATGCGTCGTACGGCCGACTCGCTGCTGATCCTGGCCGACGCCCCCAACCGTGCGGCCGGCTCCTTCAGCCTCACCATCGGTGAGGCGCTCCAGGCCGCCACCTCCGGCGTGCAGGACTACCAGCGCGTGCAGATCCTCTCGCACCTCAACACCCGCGTCGGCGACGAGGCCGCCGCCGACCTGGTGCACCTGCTCACCGAGCTGGTCGACAACGCGCTGACCTACTCCCCGCCGTCCGAGCCCGTGCGGCTGGCCGCGAAGCTCGCCGACGGCGGCATCGCGCTCACCATCACCGACTCCGGCCTGGGCGTGCCCCCGGCCGAGCTCGAGCAGCTCAACCGCGACCTCGCCCACGGCGCCGAGGCGACCCCCGACACCGCCCGCCGCATGGGTCTGTTCGTGGTCTCCCGCCTCGCCGAGCGCCACGGGATCGTCGCCTCCCTCGCCCGCAACCCCGGCGGCGGCATGACCGCCACGGTGCAGCTCCCGGCCTCGGTGCTCCCCGAGCTCCCGCAGACCGCGGCCCCCTCGCGGTCCGTGGAGTCGCTCGACTCCCCGGCCCGCAAGCCCGAGCCCGAGGCCGTCGCGGCACCCTCCGCGCCGACCCAGGTCGCCGAGGTCGTCGAGCCCGCCGAGGCCGCGCCCAAGCGCGGCATCCGCAGCCGCTCGCGCTCCGACAAGGCGGCTGAGAAGGCCGAGGCCCGGGCCGCCGAGCGTGCCGAGAAGGCCGAGGCCAGGGCCGCGAAGAAGGAGGCGGCCCGCGAGGCCGAGCTCGAGCCCACCGCTCCGGACGCCTCGGCCGCTGCCGCCGCGACCGCTGCGACCGCTGCCGGCGCCATGCCGACCCCGACGGCCGACCGGCCGCCGCTGGAGAGCCTCCTGCCGCGCCGCGAGCCCGGCGCCAACATGCCCCGCACGGGTGCCGACGCCTTCCTGCCGCCGGAGACCTCCGGTGCCACCGGTCCGCTCTTCGGCAAGCGCTCGGCGCCCGCCGCCTCCGCCGAGCCGGCGGCCGACGCCGCGACGTCCGAGCAGGGTGCGAACGACCAGCCGGCCGCCGTGGTCGAGCCGGTCGAGAAGGTCGCCCCGGTCGTCCCGATCACCGCGCTCGCCTCCCGGCAGCGCGCCCAGGCCGAGGAGGCCCGCGCCGCCGAGGCGACGCCGGTCGTCGAGCCCGAGGTCGAGCCCGAGCCCGAGCCGCAGGCAGAGCTGCCCGCCGAGCCGGCCCGCACCCCGGACCCGCTCACCGACCCGCTGCCCGAGGAGCCGGTCGCCGAGACCGCCGTCGAGGAGCCCGTCGCCGAGCCCGTCGCCGAGGAGCCGGCCCCCGCCGCGCGGGCCACCGAGCCCGAGGTCGAGGTCGACGCCGACGACCCGCTGGGTCTGGGTACGCCGCACCGCGCCGAGGCGCCCCACGTCGAGCCGGAGCCCGAGCCCGAGCTCGTCGCCGAGCCCGAGCCCGAGCCGGAGCCCGAGCCCGAGCCGGTCGTCGTGGCCGAGCCCGAGCCCGCCCCCTCGCCGGTCTTCACGCCGGTCGCCGAGGCACAGCACGAGGCGCATGCCGAGGCTCCTGACGAGGTCGGGTCCGACGTCCTCACCGCGCCCCCGGTCGCGGCCGAGCCCGAGCCGGAGCCCGTGGTGGCTGCGCCCGCAGCCCGCGCCGCGGACCCGCTGGCCGGCGGACTGCCGACCCGTACGCCCGGCACCGCCGCGGAGATCAATCGCGACATGCCCGGCCTGCCGCCCACGTCCGAGCCCACCCGCACCAACGGTGACTCGCCGATCTTCAAGTCGATGCGCTCGGGGTGGCTGACCGGCGACGCGACGCAGATCCACGAGACCGAGGTCGACCGCGGCTGGGAGATCGCCGAGCACGTGGCCGAGGAGGTCCCGGCACCCGCCGCGACATCCGCGGGACTTCCCCGAAGGGCCCCCGGAGAGCGCCTGGTTCCGGGTAGCGTGACCCCGCCCACAGCCACCAAGACGCGTGACCCCGAAGCGATCAGGCGTCGGCTCCAGTCCCACACCGCAGGCGTCTCCCGCGGACGACGAGCAGCCCAAAGTTCCCCCCAGCACACGGAAGCAGGCCCCGCATGAGCTACGAATCCTCCGCCGCCGCCACCAGCGCCCCCGCTGGCGACGACCGCGACCTCGACTGGGTGATGTCGCGCTTCGTCGAGGAAGTCCCCGACGCCGCGCACGCGATCCTCGTCTCGGCCGACGGCCTTCTCATGGCGTCGAGCACCAGCATCCCCGGTGAGCGCGCCGAGCAGGTCGCGGCCGTCTCCTCCGGTCTCGCCAGCCTCGCGGTCGGTGCCGCCCGCCTCTTCGAGGGCGGCTCGGTCATGCAGACCATCGTCGAGATGGAGATGGGCTTCCTGATGCTCATGAGCGTCGGCGACGGCTCCAACCTGACGGTCCTCACCACGGAGGAGGCCGACATCGGCCAGGTGGGCTACGAGATGGCCCTCCTCGTGGACCGCGTGGGACGTACCGTCGAGGCTCAGGCCCGCGTCGGTACGGGCGGCTGACCGGATCCCGGTCATGACGCCCCCCGTCGAGCCGGAGGACGAGGGTTACCGCCCTCGCCTGATCCGCTCCTACACCATCACCGCCGGTCGGACGGCAGCCGCCGTCGACCTGCCCATGGAGGCCACGCTGCGCCTCCAGGCTGGTGCGGAGGCGCCTGTCCTCACCCCTTCCGCCGCGCAGGTTCTCGAGGTCTGCGACCGCAAGTCCGTTGCCGAGGTGTCGGCGCTGACCAAGATGCCGATCGGCGTCGCCCGGGTGCTGCTGGGCGACCTGATCGAGCAGGGCCTGGTGCGCATCCAGGCCACCATCACCGAGAAGACGTCGACAGATGAGCGTCTCGAGCTCATCGAAAGGACCCTCCGTGGACTTCGAAACTACTAAGGCACAGCGCGCGGCTGCGTCGACGAAGATCGTCATCGCTGGCGGCTTCGGCGTCGGCAAGTCGACGCTCGTCGGCGCCGTGTCGGAGATCGACCCGCTGCGCACCGAGGCGCTCGTGACCAACGAGTCCGAGGGCGTCGACGACCTGGCGGCCGTGCCGACCAAGGCCACCACGACGGTGGCCATGGACTTCGGCCGGCTGACGCTGGCCGACGACCTGGTCCTCTACCTCTTCGGCACGCCCGGACAGCGTCGCTTCTGGTTCATGTGGGACGACCTGTGCCGCGGTGCCATCGGCGCCATCGTGCTGGTCGACGTCGCCCGCCTGGACGAGTCGTTCTCGCCGCTCGACTACTTCGAGTCGAAGGGCATCCCCTTCATCGTCGCGGTCAACGAGTTCGACGGCGTGCCGCGCTACCCCGCCGAGGAGATCGCCGCCGCCCTGGCCCTGCCCGCCGAGGTGCCGATCATCAGCCTCGACGCCCGCGACCGCGACCAGGCCAAGGGCGCGCTCGTCAAGATCACCGAATACGCCCTCATGCGACTTCGCGAGTCGCTCACCGTGAATGCGAACTAGCCCATGAACCGCGCTCCCCGCCTCCTGGCGGCCGCCCTGTCCTCGTTCGCCCTGATGGCCTCCCTGAGTGCCTGCGGTGGCGACGCCAACGGTGAGTCGGCCGACGCGCTCAGCAAGGTCGACCTGGTGTTCGACGGCGTGCTGACCGTCTGCACCGACAGCCCCTACCAGCCCTTCGTCTACGAGGAGAAGGGCAAGCTGGTCGGCTTCGACGTCGACCTGGGCACGAAGATCGCCGAGGCGCTGGACGCCGACATCGACGTGGTCGACGTGGCCTTCGACGACATCACCTCGGGCGACTCGCTCAACAAGGACGTCTGCGACGTCGCCATCTCCGCGATGACGATCACCGGCGACCGGGCGCGTGTGCTCGACTTCTCCAGCCCGTACTTCGACGCCAAGCAGGCGCTGATCACCCCGCGCGGCTCGGGCCTCGACGACATCGCCGAGCTCGCCGGCAAGCGGGTGGGCGTGCAGAAGGACACCACCGGCGAGACCTACATGAGCGACTTCGCGCCCGACAGCGCCCAGGTCACGGCGTACCCCGACGCGGCCGGCCTCCAGGCGGCGCTGAGCTCCGGCGACCTGGACGCGGCGATGCTGGACAACACGGTGTCCGGCCAGTTCGTCAAGGACAACCCGCAGATCAAGCTGGCCAAGGAGTTCGACACCGGCGAGCAGTACGGCATGGCGGTGAAGAAGGACGGCAACATCCCGCTCCTGCGCGCCATCAACAACACCCTCGTCGACCTCCGCGAGGACGGCACCTACGACGAGATCTACGCCAAGTACTTCGGCTGACGCCGACGCACGACGCACACCCCGGCCCGGCAGGTCTCCTGCCGGGCCGCGGTGCGTCCGGGCCAGGGTCGGACCGCCGGGGGCCCTGGGCGGGATCAGGGCGCGATCGTGAGGAACAGGAACGCCGCCAGCAGCACGAGGTGGACCCCGCCCTGCAGCGTCTTGGCGCGTCCCGGCACGACGGTGAGGATCGCGACCGCGGCGGTCAGCAGCAGCAGGACCGTCTGGAGCTGGTTGAGGCCGAGGGCGAGCGGACCGTCGAGCCAGATGCTGGCCACGGCGATGGCCGGGATGGTGAGCCCGATGGACGCCATCGCCGAGCCGAGCGCGAGGTTGAGGCTGACCTGGACGCGGTTGCGCGAGGCCGCGCGCACGGCGGCGATCGTCTCCGGCGCCAGCACGAGGAGCGCGATGACCACGCCGACCACGGCCTGCGGGAAGCCGAGCGCCTCGACGCCGGACTCGATGGCGGGGGACTCGATCTTGGCCAGGCCGACCACCGAGACCAGCGAGAGGACCAGCAGGCCGAGGCTGGCGAGTGCGGCGCGACTGGTGGGCGGGTCGGCGTGGCCGTCGTCGTCGAGGTCGACCGGCTCGTGCTCGAAGCCGTCGGGCCGCGCGCGTGCGGCCGCCCGCTCGGCCTCGCGGTCCTCGGCGGCCGCGACCGCCTCGGCCCTGGTGGCGACCATCGGGACGTACTGCCCGGGTGCGACCGGCAGGAAGAAGTCGCGGTGGCGGATGGTCTGGGTGAAGACGAACATGCCGTAGAGCGCCAGCGAGGCGATCGCGGCGAAGGCCAGCTGGGCACCGGTGAACTCAGGGCCCGGCTCGGAGGTGGTCACCGACGGGATGACCAGGCACAGCACGGCGAGCGAGATGACGGTCGCCAGCGCGGCGCCGGTGCCCTCGGGGTTGAAGACCGCGAGGTGGTGCTTGAGCGCGCCCACGAGCAGCGAGATGCCGACGATGCCGTTGACGGTGATCATCACGGCGGCGAAGACCGTGTCGCGGGCGAGCCCGGAGGAGTCCTTGTCGGCGGTGACCATCAAGGTGACGATGAGCCCGACCTCGATGATCGTCACGGCGACGGCCAGCACCAGGGAGCCGTAGGGCTCACCGACGCGGTGGGCCACCACCTCGGCGTGGTGCACCGCGGCGAGCACCGCTGCCACCATCACCACGGCGAGCACGGCCAGCACGAGCGAGCTCTCCGGGTGGGCGAACCACGCGGGCACCAGGGTGGCGACGGCCAGGACGGGGGCGACGGTGGTCCACGACGGGCGGATCATGCCGCAACCCTAGGCGGGAAACCTGAGCGCGATCCTCAGCCGTCGGGCGAGGAGAGCTTCTCCAGCCGGGCGCGGAGCTTGGGGACGCGGTGGCTGTTGCCGTCGAGGGTGACGTACTGCTCGCCGAAGACCGCGAGGAGGGCGTCGTCGAGACGGCGTACGGCGCCGGCGGGGTAGCGGTAGCCCATCCGGCGGATCACCGCGTCGGCGTCGACCGACGTCAGCAGGTCCGCGAGGTCGTCGACGGTGTCGATGCCGAGCTCGGCGAGCAGGTCGGCGATCCAGTCGTAGTGGTCGGTGTGCGACCAGCCGGCGTCGCTGTAGTGGCCGGCGAGGAAGGTGGCGAGCTCCTGGCCGACGATGTGGTCGGCCTCCGCCTCGGTCGTGCTGTCGGGCGCGGCGGCCTGGATCCGGGCGCGGATCGTGGAGAACTCCCGGTCGGCGAGCTCGATCAGCCCGGCGGCCAGGGTGAAGCGGCGGTCGAGGTCGGCCGCGGCGCCCTCGGGCACGTTGCCCTTGTAGCGGATGTCGTGCTCGAACTCCGCCCACGCGTGCTGCAGGACCGTGCGGACCTGCACGCTGGCCCGGTGCCCGCCGAGCTCCTGGTGCTGCGCGTCGTCGTCGCGCACCCGCACGAGCAGGTGGCGGCTGGCGTAGCCGAAGCGGCCCGACCGCGCCGTCTCCTCACCCAGGTCGCGGTCGTCGAGCAGGTCGAGCTCGTCGGCGAGCAGGTCGGCGACGGCCGCGACGTCGCTGTGGACGTAGGTGATCACGCGTACGCCGATCTGGTCGGTGATCTCCGTGAGGGGCTCGGCGTAGAGGGGACGTCCGTCCTCGATCCGGTTGGCCTTGGCGGAGAACGACGCGACGCTCTTCGTGCGGCCGGTGACGCTGAGGTAGTCGATGCCGGCGTCGTCGAGCAGGGTGCGGACGAGGGTGGCGTAGCCGGCGGTCGCGGTGGTCAGTCGCGGCTGTCGCGCGGCGTACTCGCGCACGGCCTCGCGGACGGGCTCGGTCACTGGCTCGTTCTCTGGCATGCGCCCAGCCTGCCAGTGCGCCCACCGCGGCGTCGACGACGCGCCTGTCGGGGGAGCCGTCGCGCCACCGCTACCGTCTGATCACCATGACGACCTCACTGCGCCGCTCGGGCGCCCGCACCCGGACCCTGTCGATCCTCGTGAGCGGTCTCGCGCTCGCCGCGAGCCTGACCGCGTGCGGTGGGGACGAGGGCGGCGACACCGCCACCGACCCCGCTGCCTCGTCGACCCCGTCCAGCACGCCCAGCACGGAGCCGACGAAGACGCCCTCGTCGACGACCACCCCCGAGCCCGACGGCGGCAGCGCCTCGGCCGCGCCGATCGAGGTCACCGGCTCCGCCGGCGTCACCGACGCCACGCTGCTGACCGGCACGGACGGCGGCGGCCAGGCCTCCCCGATGGCCTTCGCGCTCGACACCGACCAGGCCCGCGCCGACTTCGCCTCCCAGCTCGAGCCCGGCTTCGGCGAGCGCGTGAGCCAGTTCGCCGCCCAGCAGCAGGCCGCGGCGAGCGGCGCGACGACGTACGCCGCCATCGTCGGCGTGGGCTGCGAGCCGCCGCGCACGGCGGCCGTCGACGCCGGCGAGGCCGGGTTCCAGGTCGTGGCCGAGCTCCCGAAGACCAACATCCAGTGCCTGGCGGCGCAGACCTACGTCGTGGTGTTCTCCGCGCCCGACGCCTGAGCCCGGCTCAGCGGCCCTTCGTCGGCACCGGCGGGGTCGTCGGCGGCACGGTCGGCGTGACCGTGGGCGTGACGGTGGGCGTGGGGGTCGGGGGAACCGTGGGCGTGGGCGTGGGCGTCGGGGTGGGGGTCGGCAGGATCGGCACGACCGGCGGCAGCACGCCGTTGTAGACCACGCCGAACGCGTTGGCCACGAGGCGCTCGTTGCCGTCGGAGGGCTCGTTGACCAGGCCCATCGCGCCGCTGCCGGTGCGGGTGTACATCGCGGACGAGCCGCCACCGTCGAAGTTGATGGCGTTCTCCGCGCCGAGCGCGGTCATCATGTCGGCGAGCTCGACCATCGTGTAGCCGCGGCTGACCGTGGAGCGACCGTCGACGACGAGGATCAGCAGCTTGCGACCGTCGGCGTCGATGCCCACGGCCGTGCGCGGGTGCGCGATCGTGTTGTTGACGACCGTGCGCAGGCCGTTGACCAGCAGCGCCCGGTCACCGCTGATCGCCACCGTGGGCCTGCCGCCCACGATCTGCTTGGACAGCGTCAGCCTGGTGCCCTTCTTCAGCGACTTGAGCTGGCCCGCCATCGGGCCGGTGCCGATGATCACCCGCTCCTTGCCGTGGATCTTCTTGCCGCTCGAGAGCTTCGGCAGGTTGGCCACGACGCGGTTCTTGCGCAGCCAGACCTCGCGGGCGCGCTTCTTGCCGGAGGTGACCTTGTAGCCCTGGGTGCGGTGCCAGTCGGAGGTGAAGACGCCGACCTGGCCGGGGGTGATGCCCGGGTGGTTGATGCCGGTGACGGTCCACTCGGGGTGCTGGCGGATCGTGTACTGCAGGCTCAAGGGGCCGACGTGCGGACCGGTGCCGTCGAACCACAGGGTCGAGTTCACCCCCGGGATCCAGCCGTCGCGGGTGCCGCCGAGGATGCCGCGCGCGCGGTTGACGCTCACGCCCAGCGGGGCGTCGGTCTGGCCGATGTCGAAGAAGTCGCCGTTGACGGCGGTGAGCGCGTTGTTCCAGGCGCCGAACTGGCTGACCTTCTTGCGGCTCGTGACGTAGGTGGGGGAGAGCTCCTCGAAGGAGATGTTCGGCTCGTCGAGGCTGACGGTGACGAGGTTCATCCGGACCTGGCCGACCGGCTGGCGGCCGTCGACCTGGTCCCACTCGCGCAGCGTGACGCCGGGCGCGATCTCGTAGCTCGTGTCGTTCTTCACCAGGGCGCGCCCGCGCAGGGCGACGGGCGGGCCGACGACGGTGCCGGCCTTCCCGTCGGAGGTCTGGTTGCGCCCGCGGTAGCCGCTGGCGTGGGTGTCGCCCAGGCCGCTGGCGGCCCGCGCCGACGACGTACGGCCGTGGTCGTCGGCCATGGACGGGGCGATGCCCAGGCCGGCCACCAGGACGCCCGCGGTGGCGACGGTGAGCAGGCGGTGGCGCGTCAGTGGGGCGAGGACGGGGCGGCGGGAGGAGACAGGCACGCGCTCCAGAGTAAGCGCGATCTGTGGCTGGTGGGAATATTGGGAACGATTGGTGGTCACATCGCAACCTCCCCTGTGCGATCGCGCGTGGTCCGGGGGCGGGACGTCCTAGGCTGCCGAGGTGGCCGACGAGTCGACGTACGACCTCCCGGGGGGCGCGGTGTGGAACACCTTCCACCCCGGTGACAACCTCGACGTCCTGCCGCGGCTGGAGCCGGGGTCGGTGGACCTCGTCTACGCCGACCCGCCCTACAACACCGGCAACGACTTCGCCTACGCCGACACCTTCCGCGACACCTTCCGCGACTCGGCGCCCGTCGACCCCTACGTCCGTCGGCACCGCGCGTGGACGGACATGATGCGGCCGCGGCTCGAGGCGGTGCGGGAGGTCCTTGCCCCGCACGGCGCCGTCTTCGTCAGCATCGACGACCACGAGGTCGCGCACCTGCGGCTGCTGATGGACGAGGTCTTCGGCGAGGCCAACCTCCTCGCGCAGGTGGTGGTCAACCTCAACCCCAAGGGCCGCCAGCTCGGCCGCGGGTTCGCCACCAGCCACGAGTACGTCCTGGCCTACGCCCGCGACCTGGCGCGCTGCGCCGTCGACGGGAGCACCACCGAGTCGGTGGACGAGGACGACTTCCCGCACGCCACCGAGGACGGCCGCCGCTTCCGCTACCTCCCGCTGCGCAACACCAACAAGAAGTTCACGCCGCTGACGACGCCGACGCTGCACTACCCGCTGTGGGGCGACCCCGGCACGGGGCGGGTCGCGACGGCGGAGTTCCCCGGGAGCCGGGAGCTGACGCCGGTCTTCGGCGACGGCCGCCCGGCGGTGTGGCGCTGGTCGCGCCCCCGGGTCGACGAGCGACCCGACGACCTGGTGTGCCGGGTGATCCGCGGGCGCGGCGGCGAGCGCGCCGACATCTTCCAGCGCGACTGGCTGCACCGCGAGGGCGGGCGCCGCAAGAAGCTGCGCACGATCTGGCTGGCCGAGGAGATCGGCTCGACCGACACGGCGGTCGCCGAGCTGAAGGCGCTCGTCGGCCACGTCTTCGAGTCGCCCAAGCCGACCGGGCTCGTACGCCGGATCCTGGCCACGCTGCCCGACGACGTCGTGGTCCTCGACCCCTTCGCCGGCAGCGGCACCACCGGCCACGCGGTCGCGCTGGCCAACCGCGCCGACGGCGGCACCCGGCGCTGCCTCAGCATCAACTCCGTCGAGCCCACGCGCGAGGGCTCCAACGCCCGGCGTGCGGGGCTGGAGACCGTCGCCGACATCACCCGCGCCCGGCTGGCCGCCGTGGCCGAGCAGGTGGGCGGCGGGCTCGAGGTCGTGGGCGACTAGATCCCGGCGGCCCGCTCGAGGGCCCGGAGCTCGGCGTCGAGGTGGCCCAGCATCAGCTGCAGGCGCGGGACGGTGCGCCGGCAGCCGGTCAGGCCGAAGCACATCTTGCCGTCGTAGGAGGTGCAGGTGATGTTGAGCGCCATCCCGTTGATGGGGATCGAGAGCGGGTAGGTGCCGACGAGGCGGGCGCCGTTCCAGTAGTGGGTGGTGCGCGGGCCGGGCACGTTGCTGACGATGAGGTTGTAGGGCGGGCGCACGATGCCCTGCATCCGCAGCACCGGGCCGAGGATCGCCGGGGCCTGGCCCAGCGCGCTCATCGCCAGGATCTGGGTCGGCGTCATCGACGACAGCCCCTGCTTGCCGTCGCTCATCGAGCGGTGGATGGCCGCGAGCCGGTCGGCGGGGTCGGCGAGGTGGGTGCCGAGCTGCACCATCACCGAGCCGACCGCGTTGCCGCCGTCACCCGAGGCCAGCTGCGACTCCTTCGCCTTCAGCCCGACCGGCACCATCGACACGAGGGTGGTCTCCGGGAGCGCGTCGAGCTCAAGGAGGTAGGCGCGGATCGCGCCGCTGACCATCGCGAGCACGACGTCGTTGATCGTGGTGCCGCTGGCCTTCCCGACCGCGCGGAGCCGCTCGATCGGCCAGTCCTGCGCTGCAAAGCGGCGCGAGCCGGTGATGCTCTGGTTGAGGATCGTGCGCGGGGCGTAGAGCGAGAGCGCCGAGGTCTCGTTGCGCACGCTGCGGTTGAGCGTGCGGACCAGGGCGCCGGGCATGCCGGCCGCCTCGGAGGCGATCGCCAGCGCGGTGCGCAGCGTCTGCGCGGAGACGTCGGCGAGCGAGACCTCCGCCGCCGCGCCGGCGTCGGGACGCCGCGGCGAACCGGGGCGCGCACCCCACGGCGCCGGCATGTCCCGCTCAGCCGGGTCGGTCGAGAGCACGTTGGCGAGCAGGCGCATCGCCGAGACGCCGTCGACCAGGGCGTGGTGGGTCTTGGTGTACATCGCGACCCGGCCGTCGCGCAGGCCCTCGATGATGGTGGCCTCCCACAGCGGCCGCTCCCACGCCAGCCGGGTGCTGTGCAGCCGCGAGCACAGCTCCAACAGCTCGCGGACGCGACCCGGCTTGGGCAGGGCGCTGTGCCGGACGTGGTGCTCGATGTCGAACTGCTCGTCGGGCTGCCACACCAGCTGCCCGGCGGTGCGCGCGGAGCGGTGCGGGTGCTTGAGGAAGAGCGGGGCGATCTCCTCGACGTCGCGCATCTGCTCGTACATCTCGCGGACGTAGCCGCGCCCGGCGCCCTCCGGCTTCTCGAAGAGCTGGAGCCCGCCGACGTGCATCGGCATGTTGCGGTTCTCGGCGAGCAGGAAGCCGGTCGCGGTCGGGTCGATCGGGTTGACCACTGCATCTCCTCGGGGTCCGCCCTGCTCTCCTGCGGCGGCGTGTGCGGCGGGTACGGCGAGTGCGTCCGCGCATCCTCTCGTCCCGCCGACGGCGCCACAACCCCGCCGGCGCCGCCGTCCGGGCCGCCGTCCTGTCCGCCGCCGGCTCGCGCGACGGCGTACGGGCTCAGCGACCGAGCGAGGTGCGGAGCTCGCCGACCACGGAGTCGACGACGGCGACGAGGTCGCCGTGGTGGGTGGCCGCGACCCGGCGCTGGCGCGCGGCCGACGAGCCGCGGGACGGGATGTCGGCGACCGAGCGCAGCTCGTCCTCGCAGCCGAGCCGTCGCGCGACGGGCGTGAGCCGCTCGAGGAGGTCGTCGAGGTCGTCGGTGACCAGGCGCTCGCGGTTGCGGTCGTCGAGGATCACGATGGCGTCGAGGCCGTAGCGCGCGGCGCGCCACTTGTTCTCCTGCACCTGCCACGGCGGCAGCGTCGGGAGCTGCTCCCCGGCCACCAGCCGGGTGTCGAGGTCGACCACCAGGCAGTGCACGAGGGCGACGAGGGCGGCCAGCTCGCGCACGTCGGAGACGCCGTCGCAGACGCGGTGCTCGAGGGTGCCGAGGTGCGGCGCGGGGCGCACGTCCCAGCGCACGTCGGCCATCGAGTCGATGATCCCGGTCGTGGTCTGGTCGGCGATGCACTGCTCGAAGGCCGACCACGTGTCGAAGGTGAACGGCAGCCCCGCGGTGGGCAGCTGCTGGAACATCAGCGCGCGGTTGGAGGCGTAGCCGGTGTCCTGGCCGGCCCAGAACGGCGAGCTCGCGGAGAGCGCGAGGAGGTGCGGGTACGTCGTCAGCAGCGACGAGATCACCGGCATCACCCGGTCGCGCTCGGGCATCCCGACGTGGACGTGGACGCCCCAGATCAGCATCTGCCGGCCCCACCACTGGGTGCGGTTGATCAGCTCCTCGTAGCGGTGGCCCTCGGTGAGCTGCTGGTCGGACCAGTCGGCGAACGGGTGCGCTCCGGCTCCCATCAGGTCGACGCCGAGCTCGTCGGCGGCGTCCATGACCGTGCCGAGGGTCTCGGTGAGGTCCTCGACGGCCTCACCGACGGTGTGGCAGATCCCGGTGACGACCTCGACGGTGTTGCGCAGCAGCTCCTGGTGGAGCCGGTCGGGGTGCTCGAGCCGGGGGGTGGCCCGCTCGGCCAGGGCGGCGGCGGCGCTGACCAGGTCGCGGGTGTCGGGGTCGACGATCGCGAGCTCCCACTCGACGCCGAGCGTGGGCTCGGGGGAGGCGTGGAAGTCGATGCGCATGGCGCAACTCTAGGGAAGGCGGCGAGCGGGCCGGACCACCTTCCGCGGTGGGGCCGCCCGGGTGCCACCATGTCCGCGTGGACCAGAGCGACCAGCCGGAGGCAGCCGCTGCGTGGGCCCGCGAGGAGGCCCGCGAGCTCGCGGCCGCGCACGCCCGCGAGGAGGCCGAGGAGCGCGCCCGGGAGGAGGCCGAGCACGCCCGCGAGGTCCACCTGACGATGGACCTGTGCCTGCGCATCGGGGAGATGCTGCTCTCGTCGGGGGCCGGAGCCGCCGATGTGACCGCCACGATGCGGTCGGTGGCCGACCACCTCGGCCTGCGCGGCGCCGAGATCGACGTGACGTTCACGGCCCTGTCGATGAGCTTCCAGCGCTCGGCCGACGACCTGCCGATGCTGCTGCTGCGCCACGTGCAGCAGCGCGACATCGACTACGAGGACCTCACCGCCGTCGACCACCTGGTCCGCGACGTGCTGACCGACCAGGTGGACCTCTACACCGCCCGCAACCGGATGGCCACGATCGTCTCGCTGGGGCACGCGTTCCCCCGCTGGGCCGTCACCGTGGCGTGGGCGGTGATGGCCGCGGCCGTCGGCGTCTTCCTCGGCGGTGGCCCGGTGGTCTCGGCGGTGGCGGCGGTCGCGGCCGTGCTCATCGACCGGGTGCAGCTGCTGATGGCACGTCGGAGGCTGCCGTTCTTCTACCTCCAGGTCGCGGGCGGCGTGATCGCCACGCTCCTCGCGGGCGGCGTGGCCGCCACCCCGATCGACGTCGACCCCTCGCTCGTCGTGACCGCCAACATCATCCTGCTGCTCGCCGGGATCGGGCTGATGGGCGCCGTCCAGGACGCGCTCACCGGCTTCTACCTCACCTCCGGCGCCCGCCTGATCGAGGCGATGATGGCGACCGCCGGCATCATCGCCGGCGTCGGCTTCGGCATCTCGATCACCGACGCGATCGGGCTCCCGCTCGACCAGCTCGTGCCCGGCAAGCTCGGCAGCATCTCCGACCTCCCCGCCGTCCTGGGCGGCGCCGCTGTCTCGGCGGCGGCCTTCAGCGTCGCCTGCTACGCGCCCCGGCGCGCGGTGGTTCCGGTCGCGCTCACCACCGGCGCCGCCGCGGTGGTGTCCCAGGTGCTGAGCGTCGGCGGGTTCGGTCGCGCCGCGGCGGCGGGCGCGGCGGCGTTCTTCATCGGTCTGGTGGCCTACGCCGTGGCCGGCCGGGTCAGGGTGCCGCCCCTGGTCGTGGCGGTGCCCGCGATCGTGCCCTTCCTGCCGGGCCTGTCGATCTACCGCGGTCTGGCGTTCCTCGCCGAGGGCGGCGCCGACGTCAGCCAGGGCATCCTCGCGCTGATGACGGCGATCTCGGTCGCGATCGCGCTCGCCTCCGGCGTGATCCTGGGGGAGTACGTCGCCCAGCCGGTGAAGCGGGAGGCGCGCAGGCTGGAGAACCGCCTGGCCGGCCCCCGGCTGGTCGGGCCGTTCCGCGCGATGACCCGCGCCGAGCGGCGGGCCCTCAGGAGGACGTCAGACGGGTGAGCTCGTCGAGCCAGCGCCGCTGCGAGCCGTCGTACGGCGCCCGTCCCGCTCGCACGGCCGCGAGCACCTCCTCGCAGCTGGCCCGCGCCGCGGCGACCACCTCGTCGGGGTAGCCGAGGACGACCTGGTGCTCGGCGACCTCGTCCTCGTCGTCCACGAACGTCTCGCCCGGGCCGGCGGGCGGCACCTCCCAGGGTGTCTGGCCGGGTGGCACCGGGTCGGGCAGGCGGATCACGTCGAGATCGAGGTCGACAGCGCGCAGGACCGCGCCGTCCCAGAGCGGTGGCGTGGTCATGTCGACGTAGACGTCGCACCAGATGCCGGGCGCCTGGAAGGTGGGCAGGTGCCACCGGTCGGGGTGCACGACCGTCACGGTGTCGACCGCGGAGTGGAACTCCGCGCCGGGACGCTGGTGGTGGGTGCCGGCCCGCACCCCGATCCACTCGCCGTGCTCGTCGGAGCCCAGCAGGACCCCGTCGAAGCTCCAGTGGGGCCGCTCGCCCCACTTCGTCATCTCGCACCGCACTGGGGTCCCCGGCTCCATGGCCCCAACCTAGGCCGACCTGACCCATCTGCACTGGTTCGGGGTGCCGAGATGACGCGTCTGCCCACGCTCGGGGTGCCGAGCTGACGCATCTGCACAGGCGGCGCGTGCAGATGCGCCAGGTCGGCACGTGATCTCCGTGCAGATGCGTCAGCTCGGCACGTGATCTCCGTGCAGATGCGTCAGCTCGGCACGTGATCTCCGTGCAGATGCGTCAGCTGGGCAGGGTGACGGTGATGGTGGTGTCGCCGGGGCGGCTGGTGAGGTCGACGGCGCCGCCGTGGGCGCCCACGATGGCCTCGACCAGCGACAGGCCCAGCCCGGCGCCGCCGGCGCGGGTGCGGGCGGCGTCGCCGCGGGTGAAGCGCTCGAAGGCGCGGGCAGCCAGGTCGGCGGGGAAGCCCGGCCCGTCGTCGTGGACGGTGAAGCCGTCCGGGCCCGCGGTGACGGTGACGGTGCTGCCGGGCGGGGTGTACTTGCGCGCGTTGGTGAGCAGGTTGGTGGCCACCTGGTGCAGCCGCGCCTCGTCGCCGACGACCGTGATCGGGTCCTCCGGGAGGGACAGCCGCCACGAGCGGTCCCGGTCGACGACGCGGGCGTCGTCGACGGCCTCCAGCAGCAGCCGGGAGAGGTCGACGGTGTCGCGCTCGAGCGGGCGGCCGGCGTCGAGGCGCGCGAGCAGGAGCAGGTCCTCGACCAGGGCCTTCATCCGCGCCGACTCCGTCTCGACCTTGTCGAGCGCGGTGCCGATGGTCTCGGGGCGGCGGCGGGCGAGCTCGGTGTAGCCGGCGATGGTGGCCAGCGGCGTACGCAGCTCGTGGGAGGCGTCGGCGACGAACTGGCGCACCTGCTGCTCGCTGCGGTGGCGCTGCGAGAGCGACTGCTCGACGTGGTCGAGCATCGCGTTGAGCGCGGAGCCGACCTGCCCGACCTCGGTCGCCTCGTCGGTCAGCCGCTCGGGGACCCGCTCCCGCAGGACGATCTCGCCCTGGTCCAGCGGCAGCTCGGCGACCCGGTGGGCGGTGCCGGCCACCTCGCGCAGCGGCGCGAGCTGGCGGCGTACGACCCAGGTGCCGGCGGCAGCGGCGGCGACGACGCCGAGCAGGCTGGCGAGCAGCTCGAGCTGGACCAGGCGTGCGACGGTCTCACGCAGGTCGTCGCGCGAGAGGCCCGCGACCACGGTCACCGAGGCGCCGGACGACGTGGTGTAGTCGGTCACCAGCACGCGGTAGCTGCCGAGCCCCGGCAGCTCCACGGTCTGTGCGTCCGGTTCCGCCGGCAGCGCGTCGAGGGCGGCGAGCTGGTCGGGGTCGAGCGGGGTGGCGGCGCTCCAGCTGGCGCCGTCCTGCTCGGTCGGCGCCGTCCCGGAGCCCGTCCCGGTGGCCGGGAAGTAGGCCTTCAGCGTGCCGAACCGGTCGCCCGGGCCGTCGCCGTCACCGTCGGGACCGGGCCGGCCGGGACCGGTCGCGAACCGCGCGGCGTCGCGCACGTCGCCGTCGAGGCGGCGCTCGAGGTTGCGCTGCATCGCCAGCGCGGTCGCCGCACCGATGACCAGCGCGGCCAGGGCGACGAGGACGACGACCACCGCGACGAGGCGGGCGGTGAGGGTGCGGGGCAGATGAGGTCGCGGGAGGGTGCGGGCTGCCATCACGGTGCCGGCTTCAGGACGTAGCCCGCGCCGCGCATCGTGTGGATCATCGGCTCGCGGCCGGCGTCGACCTTCTTGCGGAGGTAGGAGATGTAGAGCTCGACGACGTTGGCCTGGCCGCCGAAGTCGTACTGCCACACCCGGTCGAGGATCTGCGCCTTGCTGAGCACGCGGCGCGGGTTGCGCATCAGGAAGCGGAGCAGCTCGAACTCGGTGGCGGTGAGGGTGATCTCCTCGCCGGCGCGCTGCACCTCGTGGCTGTCCTCGTCGAGGGTGAGGTCGCCGACCACGAGGACGTTGCCGGCGTCGGCCTGCGCCGCGGTGCCGCCGCGCCGGATCAGCCCGCGCAGCCGCGCCACGACCTCCTCGAGGGAGAAGGGCTTGGTGACGTAGTCGTCGCCGCCCGCGGTGAGGCCTGCGATCCGGTCCTCCAGCGCGTCCTTGGCGGTGAGGAACAGCACGGGTACGTCGGTGCCGTTCGCGCGCATCCGGCGCAGCACCTCGAGGCCGTCGAAGTCGGGCAGCATGATGTCGAGCACGACCGCGTCGGGGCGGAAGTCGCGGGCGGTGGCGACCGCGTCCGTGCCGGTGTGGGCCATCTGGAGCTCCCAGCCCTCGTAGCGCAGCGCCATCGCCAGCAGCTCGGCGATGTTGACCTCGTCGTCGACGACCAGGACACGCACGGGGGAGCCGTCGGGACGGGTCAGCTGGGGCACGCTCATGGGCTCCATCCTGCCGCGGTCGGCTGTGGGCTTCCTGTGCGTCGACTGTCAGCCTCCGCAGAGCCTCACCCCCTGAACGCCGCGGGGCGTACCGGACGCGGTGACGGGCCCGGGTGGTCTCAGGCGCGCTCCCAGCCGGCGGACCTTCTCACGGCAGGTGCTGGGCGCCCACACAGGTGGCGCACAGGGTCCGGGCACAGGTTGGGACCATGAGCGAGAAGAACCAGCCGCACGACGAGACCCAGCCCGTCCGCCCCACCCCGGCCGCCCCGGCTCCCTCGTCGCGGCCTCGGGGCCCCGGCGGCCCCGCCGGCCCTGCCGGCCCTGCCGATCCCGCAGGTCCGTCCGAGACCCCGGCTGCCGACCGACCCGCCGCGGAGCAGACCGCCCCGCCCGGCGGCGTACGCCCCTCCCGCCGCGCCGCCGCCCGGCTCGGGTTGGGGACGCACCCGCCGGTGGCGCGAGCAGGCGCGCGGCGACCGCGCCTTCGGCCTCGGCGCGCTGATCGCCTCGGCGCTCGCGGGCGTCATCATCGGCGGCGTCGGCACGGCCGTCCTCCACGCGGTCACCGACGACCGCGGCCCGGGCGACCGGTTCGGCCACGTCGGCCCGATGGGCGAGCGCGACGGTGACGGCGGTCGCCGCGGTCCGATGTTCGGCGGGGGCCCCGGCGTGCCGGGCCAGCTCCAGCCGACCACGCCTCCGGAGGACGACGACTCGGGCTCGGGCTCCTGAGGGGATCACTGAAAGGCGCCCGGCGCGAAACCGGCTTGCTCGGGTGGGCGAGAATGGCGCCCGTTGTGAAGATCACCTACCCCGCCGAGCTCCCGGTCTCCGCCCGACGCGACGACATCGCCGCGGCGATCCGCGACCACCAGGTCGTCATCGTCGCCGGCGAGACCGGCTCCGGGAAGACGACACAGCTGCCCAAGATCTGCCTCGAGCTGGGCCGCGGGCAGGACAAGCTGATCGGCCACACCCAGCCGCGCCGGATCGCCGCGCGGTCGGTGGCGGAGCGGATCGCCGAGGAGCTCGGCACCGAGCTCGGCGACGTCGTCGGCTACCAGGTGCGCTTCACCGACCGCACCAGCCGGGCCAGCCGGGTCAAGCTGATGACCGACGGCATCCTGCTGGCCGAGCTGCAGCGCGACCGCGACCTGCGCCGCTACGACACGATCATCATCGACGAGGCCCACGAGCGCAGCCTCAACATCGACTTCCTCCTGGGCTACCTCAAGCGCCTGCTCCCGCGCCGCCCCGACCTCAAGGTCGTCATCACCAGCGCGACGATCGACGTCGACCGCTTCGCCGCCCACTTCGACGCACCTGTCGTCGAGGTCTCCGGGCGCACCTACCCGGTCGAGGTCCGCTACCGCCCGCTCCTCGAGCTGCCGGAGAACGACGAGGAGGGCGAGCCGGTCCAGCGCGACCAGACCGAGGCGATCCTCGACGCCGTCCGCGAGCTCTCCGCGGAGGGACCGGGCGACGTGCTGGTCTTCCTGCCGGGCGAGCGCGAGATCCGCGACACCGCCGACGCCTTCGCCTCCCTCGGCAGCGACCGCCTCGAGATCGTGCCGCTCTACTCCCGCCTCAGCGCGGCCGACCAGCACCGGGTCTTCTCCAGCCACCCGACGATCGTGCGGCGCGTGGTGCTGGCCACCAACGTCGCCGAGACGTCGCTGACGGTCCCCGGCATCCGGTACGTCGTCGACACCGGCGTGGCCCGGATCAGCCGCTACTCCGTGCGCACCAAGGTGCAGCGGCTGCCGATCGAGCCGATCAGCCAGGCCTCGGCCAACCAGCGCTCCGGGCGCTGCGGCCGCGTCTCGGAGGGCATCGCGATCCGGCTCTACTCGCAAGGTGACCTCGAGGCGCGCCCGGAGTTCACCGACCCCGAGATCCTGCGCACCAACCTGGCCAGCGTCATCCTCCAGATGGCCTCGCTGCGCCTGGGCGACATCGCCCGCTTCCCCTTCGTCGAGCCGCCCGACCGCCGCAACATCAAGGCCGGCACCGACCTGCTCGAGGAGCTCGGCGCCCTGACGTCCCCGCCGTCGGTCGAGGTGCGAGCGCAGCGAGCCTCGAGGCCCGAGGGGGATGGTGTCGAGGCTCGGCCGCGGGCGGCCTCGCACCTCAACCACCGAGGGAAGGGGGGACCGCGGCTCACCGAGGTCGGCCGGCGCCTGGCCCGGCTGCCGATCGACCCGCGCCTGGGCCGGATGATCCTGGAGGCCGAGCGCCTCGGGTGCCTGCGCGACGTCCTGGTCATCGCCGCGGCGCTGTCCGTGCAGGACCCGCGCGAGCGGCCCGAGGAGCAGCGCGCGCAGGCCGACCAGCTGCACGCCCGCTTCACCCACGAGTCGAGCGACTTCCTCACCTGGCTCAACCTGTGGCGCCACGTGAAGCAGCAGCAGAAGGAGCTGTCGTCGAGCGCGTTCCGCCGCATGTGCAAGCGCGAGCACCTCAACTACCTCCGCATCCGCGAGTGGCAGGACTACGAGTCGCAGCTGCGCACGGTCGTGAAGGAGATGAAGCTCGACCTCGGGAAGGGTCTCGAGGCTCGCTCCGCTCGCACCTCGACCGTCGAAGGGGGCGACGGCGGGGCCGCGCACGACGAGGACGGCATCCACCAGGCGCTGCTCTCGGGCCTGCTCAGCCACGTCGGCGCGCTGGAGGAGCGCGAGAAGGGCAAGCCGGGGGAGCGGCGCCCGATGCGTGAGTACCTCGGCGCCCGCAACGCCCGCTTCGCGATCTTCCCCGGCAGCGTCCTCAAGGGCCGCAACCCCGGCTTCGTGATGAGCGCCGAGCTCGTCGAGACCTCCCGGCTGTGGGCCCGGCAGAACGCCGCGATCCAGCCCGAGTGGGCCGAGCGGCTGGGCGCCCACCTCGTCAAGCGGACCTACTCCGAGCCCCACTGGTCGCGCAAGCGCGCCGCGGTGATGGCACGCGAGCGGGTCACCCTCTACGGCGTCCCGCTCGTGGCGGACCGGCTCGTGCAGTACGGCCGGATCGACCAGCCGCTGGCGCGCGAGCTGTTCATCCGGCACGCCCTCGTCGAGCGCGACTGGGACTCGCGCCACCGCTTCCTCGTCGAGAACGCCCGGCTGCTCGAGGAGGCCGAGGAGCTCGAGCACCGCGCCCGGCGGCGCGACATCGTCGTGGACGAGCAGACCCTCTTCGACTTCTACGACGCCCGCGTGGGCGACGACGTCGTCAGCGGCCAGCACTTCGACCAGTGGTGGAAGCGGGCCCGGCAGAAGCGGCCCGACCTGCTCACCTTCGACCCCGACATGCTGACCAACGAGTCGGCCGGCGAGGTGCGCGAGCGCGACTTCCCGACCGCGTGGCACGACAGCGACGAGGCCGGGCTGACCTTCCCCATCAGCTACCACTTCGAGCCCGGCGCGGCCGACGACGGCCTCACCATCGACGTGCCCGTGGCGACGCTCAACCGGATCGAGGCCGACGACTTCTCCTGGCTCGTGCCCGGCCTGCGCGAGGAGCTGGTGACCGAGCTGATCCGGTCGCTGCCGAAGAACCTGCGGGTCGCGATGGTGCCCGCGCCCAACACCGCGCGCGAGTTCCTCGCCTCGACGCCGCCGGGCGCCGAGCCGCTGCTCGACGCCCTCGAGCGCTTCGCGCGGAGCACCCGCAGCCTGGTCATCGACCGCGACGCCTGGGACTGGTCCAAGGTCCCCGAGCACCTGCGGCCCACCTACCGCGTCGTCACCGAGGAGGGCGCGGTCGCCGGCCGCGGCAAGGACCTCGACGCGCTCAAGGAGCCGCTGCGCCCGACGTTCGAGCAGGCGATGGCCGACGTCGCCGCCGACTCCGGCGTCACCGCGACCGGGCAGACCACGTGGACCTTCGGCACGGTCGAGGAGTCGTTCGTGCAGCGCCGCGCCGGCCACGAGGTGCGCGGGTTCCCCGCGCTGGTCGACGAGGGCCGCACCGTCGGCCTCCGGGTCCACGCGAGCGCCGAGGAGGCCGCCGCGCACCACCGTCTCGGCGTACGCCGTCTCGTGCTGCTCGCGCTCGGCCCGGCCGCCCCGGTCGACGAGGTCCTGGCTGCCGCCGGGCTCGACCAGCGGGCCAAGCTCGCGCTCGTCGGCTCGCCCTACCCCTCGGTCGGCGAGCTGCTCGACGACGTGCGCGCCGGCCTCGTCGGCGAGGTGGTCGACGCCCGTCCCACGGTCCGCGACGAGCCCGCCTTCGACGCCGTCGTGGCAGCCGCCCGCGACGCGGTCGCCGCCGGCACCAGCACGGCCGTGCACGACGTGATGCGGGTGCTGGAGGCCTGGCGCGCCACCGACCGCGCGATCTCGGGGCGCGCCGACCTGATGACGCTGCCCGCCCTCACCGACATGCGCTCCCAGGTCGCCCGGCTCATGGGGCCCGGCTTCGTGGGCGAGGCGGGGCCGGCCCGGCTGCGCGACCTCGCGCGCTACCTCGCCGGCGTCACCCACCGCCGCGAGCGCCTCGACCAGCAGGTCGCCCGCGACCGCCAGCTGATGGACCAGCTCGCCGGCCTGCAGGAGGCGTGGCTGCACGCGGTCGCCGCGCTGCCCGACGGTCAGCCGCTGCCGCAGCACCTGCGCGAGGCGCGCTGGCTGCTCGAGGAGTACCGCGTGTCGCTCTTCGCCCAGACGCTCGGCACGAAGGAGAAGGTCAGCGACCAGCGCATCCGGCGGGTGATGGGCCGCGCCGCGACCTAGGCTGGGCCGGTGACCGGACGCCAGCACCACCGACCGATGACCCCCGGGGACGGGTTCTTCGCCGACATCGTGGGGGGCGCCGACCCGGCGCAGCTGCGCGAGGCCGGCGACCTGGCCGCCACCGTCCTGGTGCGTGGTGCGCGGGAGTCCCACGACCCGGCGCTCGTCGAGCGGGTGGTCCACCTCGCCGAGACCGAGGGCCTCGAGACCCTGGCCGAGGTCTGGTCGGGCGCCCCGGCCGACACCCTCGCCGGCAGCCTGTGGCGGCTCTTCCTGCTGCGCTCGTGGGTCCACGCCGACCCCGAGCGGGTCTCGCGCGAGTACGAGGCCGGGCAGCGTCGCGCCGACGTCGCCCGGGTGGTCGCGGGCGTCGCCGACCCGCCCGGACCGGCCGAGCTGCGGCACATGGTCGACGAGGTGCTGCGCGGCATCGCCCGCGGTGACTTCGCGGTCACCCTCTTCCGTGCGGCCGCCTTCGCCCGCATCGTCGCGGCCGGTCGCGCCAGCCTGGGGGTGGCCAGCCACGACGAGATCAGCCCGCATGCTCGTGCTCTCCGAGCAGCTCGAGGCAGCCGGACAGGTGGAAATCCAGGACACGCTGGCCTGAGCGGTTAAAATGGTCAGGTGCGCCGGGTCGTGGCAGCCCCGGGTCCCAAAATTAGCCGCTTCGAGCGGCCACGCGCCGTGAGGCGCTCCCGGCCCGGCGCACACCATCGGCCCCACACCTAGGCTCCACCCATGAGCCTGCGACGTCGCCTCACCGGCCTGCTGTCCCGCACGCGTCCCGCGGCGCAGGTCGCACCAACGCCCGCCACCGGCATCGGTAGCGGCAGCTCCAGCGACGGGGTCGGCGCGCGCTACGCCCCCGAGACCGACGGGGAGCCCGACCCCGGCGAGGTGGTCTGGGCCTGGGTCCCCTACGAGGACGACCCGTCGCAGGGCAAGGACCGCCCCGTGCTGGTGCTCGACACCGAGGGCGCGGGCTGGACGGGCCTGATGCTCACCAGCAAGGACCACGACCGCGACGCCGCCGACGAGGCCCGGTGGGGCCGGCACTGGATGGACGTCGGCACCGGGGGCTGGGACCGGCAGGGCCGGCCCAGCGAGGTGCGGCTCGACCGCCTGCTCCACCTGACGCGCGACGGCGTACGCCGGGAGGGTGCCGCGCTGGACCGGGACGTCTTCGACGCCGTCGTCGCGGCGGTGCGTGGGCTCTCCCGTTAGGGTCTCCTGCGTGGTCGGTGTCCCTGCTCGTCGTGCTGCTCGTCGTGTCGCCCTGGGCGGCTGCGCCCTGATGCTGGCGGTGGCGACCGCCGCGTGCAGCGACGGCGGCGACGCCGAGCCGGGCCCGCGGCCCTCACCCTCCACGTCTCCGACGGGCAAGCCCGACACCAAGCCGCGCCAGGTCACCTTCGGCGCCTTCGGCAGCAAGGAGGAGGTGGCCGCCTTCCAGGAGGTGGTCGACTCCTTCAACGCCGCCTCCAGCACGCGCACGGTCACGTTGAAGTCGTGGCCCGACCACGAGTCGGCGCTGGAGGACGTCCTGGCGGGCAACGCCCCCGACGCCTTCCTCACCTCCCGCATCGACCTGGGCCAGCTCGTCGAGGCCGATGCCGTGCAGCCGGTGAGCCTGCTGCTCGACGAGCGCGGCGTCGACTTCGGCGACCGCTTCTCCCGCGACGCCGTCGACGCCTTCGCGATGGACTCCGAGCTGCAGTGCATGGCCTACTCGGTCTCGCCGATGGTCGTCTACTACAACACCGACCTCGTCGACTTCGACAAGATGGAGCGTCGCGGTCTCGACGTCCCCACGGCCGACGCCGACGGCGTGCGCGAGCGCTGGTCGCTCGCGGAGTTCGGCGCCGCGGCGCAGTTCGCCTCACGCCGCGGCGACACCCGCGGCGTGTGGATCGACCCGACGCTGCAGGGGCTGGCGCCCTTCATCTACTCCGGCGACGGCAAGGTCTTCGACGACGACCGGGAGCCCACGTCGCTGGCGTTCTCCGACGACAGCACCCGCGCGGCGCTCGACCAGACGCTGGCGATCCTGCGCGACCCCACGATCACGCCCACGAACGCCCAGCTGGCCCGCGCGACCCCGGTGCAGCTGTTCAAGCGGGGTGAGCTGGCGATGATCGCCGGCTTCCGCAACCTGGTGCCCGAGCTCCGTGACGCCGAAGACCTCGACTTCGACGTGCTCCCCATGCCGACGATCGACAGCCGCGCCACGATCGGCGACATCAGCGGCCTGTGCCTGTCGAAGGACTCCCAGGTCCAGGGCGACGCGGCCGACTTCATCGCCTACGCCGTCTCCGACGGCGCGATCTCGACGGTCGCCTCGACGGGCTACATCGTGCCCGCCAACACCGAGGTCGCCTCCTCCGACGACTTCCTGGCCCCCCAGCTCGAGCCCGCCCACTCGGGGATCTTCAACGACAGCATCCGCTACATGGAGGTCCCGCCCTTCCTCGACCAGCGCGTGGAGCTGTCCGAGGCCGTCACCCCGCTCCTGGAGCGACTGGTGACCGCGCCGGGCACCCTCGACCTCGACCAGACGACCGAGGAGATCGACGACGTCTCGCGGACGATCCTCTCGCCCGAGGAGACCGAGTCGCCGACGGAGTCGCCGTCGGACTCCGAGTCTCCGTCCGAGTCGTCGTCGCAGTAGCCGGCGCACTAGCCGACGACGCGCAGCCTCCGGCCGGCGGCGTACACCGGGGCCCGGGGCTCGCGGACTACTCCGCCTCGACCTGCGTCGGGGTCTGCGGCTGGGCCTGCACCTGGGCCTCGGCGCCGAGGATGGCGCCGACGAGCGCGCCGGTGACCAGGCCGGTCTGCCAGGGACGCGCGCCGTAGGAGGCCAGCTGGGCGCGGACCTCGTCGGCCAGCTCGGCGGGCTCCCGGGTCGCGGGGGGCGCCCACATCAGGCGGCGGAGGTAGTCGGGCGTGAGCAGGTTCTCCACCGGGAGGTGGTGGACCTCGGCGAGGTTGAGCATCGACTCGCGGGCAGCCTTGAAGCGGCGGTCGGCGACCGGCTCGCGCTCGGCCCAGGTGCGGGGGTGGGGCGGGCCGTCGCCGCGCGGGGCGCGCGAGGGCAGCTCGTCCTCGGACATCTCGCGGACCCGCTCCAGCGCGTCGACCCAGGCGCTGGCGTAGCGGCTCGCGCCGCGGCCGTGGAAGCCCTTGGTGGCCAGCAGGGCGCGGCGGTCGGTGGGCATCGCGGTGGCGGCGACGACGATCGCCGAGTCGGGCAGGATCCGCCCGGGGGTGACGTCGCGCTCGGAGGCGATCGCGTCGCGCGCCTCCCACAGCGCGCGGGCTGCGCCGAGCGAGCGTCGTCCGCGCAGGCGGTGCACGCCGGACGTACGACGCCACGCCTCGTGGCGCACGGCGGGCTCGAAGCCGAGGAGGTGCTCGAACTCCTGGCGCGCCCACTCGGCCTTGCCGGCCGCCTCGAGCTCGGCGGCCATGTGGTCGCGCAGCTCGACGAGGACCTCGACGTCGAGCGCGGCGTACTCCAGCCACGGCGTGGGCAGGGGGCGCGTCGACCAGTCGGCCGCGGAGTGCTCCTTGCGCATCCGCTGCCCGAGCACGGTCTCGACGAGCGTGGCGAGCCCGACGCGGGGGTAGCCCAGCAGGCGGCCGGCGAGCTCGGTGTCGAAGAGGCGCGTGGGGACCAGGCCCACCTCGCGCAGGCAGGGGAGGTCCTGGGTCGCGGCGTGCAGGATCCACTCGGTGCCCTCGAGGGCGGCCTGCAGCGGCGCCAGCGTGGAGAGCGGGATCGGGTCGACCAGCCAGGTGCTCGCGCCCTCGCGACGCAGCTGGATGAGGTAGGCGCGGTTGGAGTAGCGGTAGCCCGAGGCGCGCTCGGCGTCGATGGCGACCGGTCCGGTCGCGGCGGCCAGCGCGGCGCAGGCCTCGGCGAGGTGGTCGTCGGTCTCGACGACGTCGGGCAGCCCGTCGCGCAGCTCGAGCAGCGGCGCCGGCGGGGCCTCGACGACCTCGGCGCCCTCGTCGGCGGCGACTCGTCGGCGGCGGTCGCCTCGAGGTCCGCGGGCTCGTGGTCGGACGGAACGGGTGGGGAGGAGGTCATCGGATCAGCTGCCGCGCTGTCCGCGACGGCTGGGGATGGCGGTGACGCCCTCGGGAACCGGCGGCAGGCCGACGGCGGTGCACAGCAGCTCGCCCCACGCCTCGACGTGGGCGCTCATGTCGAGCCCGCCCTCCTCGTCGACGTCGGGCGTCCACGAGGCACGGATCTCGACCTGGGCGGCGCGCGGCTCCTCGGCCATGCCGCCGAAGCTCTCGGTCGTCACGCAGGTGACGCTGCCCGAGGCGGTGTGGAACACCGCCCCGTGGGCCTCGAGCGCCTCGGTCAGCCAGGACCAGCCGACCGCGCCGAGCATCGGGTCGCCGCCGAGCTCGGGGTCGATGTCGGCGCGGGCGTAGGCCACGCAGCGGAACGTGCCGTCCCAGGCGTCGTTGCCGGCCGGGTCGTGCAGCAGGATCAGTCGTCCGGTGCCGATGTCGTCCTCGTCGACGGTGACGTCGGCGCTCAGCGCGGACGACCACGGGGCGATGCGCTGGGGCGCCGGCATCTCCTCGCAGAAGACCTCCGGGCGCAGCTGAGCCCGACGCATCGACTCCACGGCCGAGCGGAACTCCGCAGGCCCAGCCCCGGCAGACGTGCTCGGGTGGGTCTCGTGACGGGCCACCATTGCTCCAGAGTAGGCCAGCGGGCCGCGATGCCGATGTGCCGCCACGCCGTCTGACCTGCGAGGATTCGCGGGTGACCGACGCCCTCCCCGCGCCCCACCCCGGGCTCGCGACGAGCCCCTTCCTCGCGGCCGCGCGCGGTGAGGAGCCGTCCCACACGCCCGTGTGGTTCATGCGGCAGGCGGGGCGCTCGCTCCCGGAGTACCTCAAGGTCCGCGAGGGCATCGGGATGCTCGAGTCCTGCATGGACGCCGACCTGGTCACCGAGATCACCCTCCAGCCGGTGCGCCGCTACGGCGTCGACGCGGCGATCTTCTTCTCCGACATCGTGCTGCCCCTCAAGGCCGTCGGCGTCGACCTCGACATCAAGCCGGGCGTCGGGCCCGTCGTGGCCTCGCCGGTGCGGACGCTGGCCGACGTCGAGGCGATCCCCGACCTCACCTCCGAGCACGTCCCCTTCATCACCCAGGCCGTGCGGCAGCTGGTCGCCGAGCTCGGCGCGACGCCGCTGATCGGCTTCGCCGGCGCGCCCTTCACCGTCGCGTCCTACCTCGTCGAGGGCGGTCCGTCGAAGGAGCACGCGAAGACCAAGGCGATGATGTTCGGCGCCCCCGACGTCTGGGACGCGCTCATGCGCAAGATCGCGGGCATCGCGGCGGCGTACCTCCGGATCCAGGTCGAGGCCGGCGCGTCGGCGGTGCAGCTCTTCGACTCGTGGGCAGGCGCGCTGACCCCCGCCGACTACCGCGCCTCGGTGATGCCCCACTCCGAGCGGGTCCTCGCCGCGGCGGGTGAGCTCGGCGTGCCGCGCATCCACTTCGGCGTCGGCACCACCAACCTCCTCGGCCTGATGGGCGAGGCGGGCGCCGACGTCGTCGGCGTCGACTGGCGTACGCCGCTGGAGAGCGCGATCCCGCTCGTCGGCGACCACGTCGTCCAGGGCAACCTCGACCCGACCCTGGTCTTCGCGCCCACCGAGGTGATGACCGCCCGCGCCGCCGAGGTGATCGAGGCCGGTCGCGCCGCCAAGGGCCACATCTTCAACCTCGGCCACGGGGTCATCCCCTCGACCGACCCCGGTCAGCTCACGGCGCTGACCGAGTTCGTGCAGTCCTACCCTCGCCCCTGATATCCCGGTGGCGTCGGCGCCGCCCGACGGCCCGGTTGCCCGGGTAGCTGCCGAACCCGTCGAGCCATGGAGTGGTCTGGACCGCGAAGCAACAGGGCTGGCCCTGAGGACGTTCCGACCGGCAAAGTGCCGCCTGCGCGGACCGGCTGCGCATCATCTCGGGGGAGACAGTCGTGTCGCTGAGTCCTGTCATGCGTTGGTCTGTTCGGACCTGGATCGTCGCGGTCTGTTCATTCGCCATGTTGATCGGCGGAATGCCCGTCGGGTCTGACCGGGCAGCGACCGCGGCTTCCGCTGGTTCGGTCCTGGTGCCGATGTGGTGCTTCGGCGACCCGACGCTGGTGGCCGGTGGCGGCACGGAGCCGACCGACGCCAAGTACGCGGTGACGTGGTTCCCGCTGGTGCGACCGTGACGTTCGAGGTGCACGACATCAGCATCACGCCGACGAACTACGTGGGCAACGGTCGAGGCGAGTACCTCTACCACCTGGTTTTCGACGGTGATGTCAAGGGAGGGTTCGACGCTCTCGCCGATGTCGGCATCATCTGGGACCCGGGGCCCGGCTACGCGGCGGTCAACGTCGGCAACCGCGACTGGGGGAGCTGGAAGAACAACACGGGCGCGGCTATGGCGTTGGAGTTCCACACGTGGGCGGAGCGGACGTTCGCAGGACTCAACACGTCGTACACGGTGTCGGTGAAGGTGACCGAGGACGGTGAGGGCGACCCGCCCAGCTGCGACCCCGAGGAATGGGTGCGCGCGACGTTGGGCGACCAGCCGGATGGCGGGGTGGCCGGCGACCCGGTCAACACCGCGAGCGGCAACTTCTTCGACACCGTGGTCGACGTCCCGAACGTCGGTGCCTTGGGAGATCCGCTTTTGGCGCGGACCTACAACGCGCTGGACCCGGGTCGTGTCGTCAACCCGGACACAGGGCAGCGCGGCATGTTCGGCGATGGCTGGACGTCGTGGCTGGACTCGTCATTGACGCAACCGTCGACTGATCAGCTCCTCTACCGAGACCCCACCGGGCGGCAGGTCTTGATCCCGCGTGGCACGGCCGGCGCGTGGATGGTGCCCACCGATCTGCAAGCGACCATCGTCGATGGCGGTGGAACCGGAGGCGGTCGCCAGCTGAAGTTCGTCGGCGGACGGACGGTGACGTTCGATGCTGCCGGACGCATCATCGCGGCGTCCGCCGGCGGGGGCGACACCGTCGCCGTGGACCGAGACCCCGTCACGAAGACGCCGACGAAGGCGGTCTTCAACAGCGGAAGCACAGCCCGCGCGCAGCTCACCTTCACTGATGTCACCAAGGACGGGCTCATCGACCGCGTCGAGGGCCCGGGCGGGGTCCAGGTCGCGTACTCCTACGACGCCCAGAGCCGACTGGCAGGCGTCTCGGTTCCCTTTCGTGCAGGCGATGAGTCGCCGCTGGCTGAGTCCTACGAATGGACTGGCGGTCGGGTCACGCGCATCCTCACGCATCTGGGCGGAGGGCTCGAGCCGAAGACGCGCGTGAAGAACACCTACGACTTCGGCGGACGGGTGGCGTCGCAGATCCAGGAGGACGGCGACAAAACGACATTCGCCTACAAGGCGTTGGACGCGAACGGCAACAGGCGCACGACCGTGACCCACACCGGTGGTGGATCGAGCGACCGGTACGTGTACACGCACAACGCTGCCGGTGCCGTCGTCTCAGTCGCAGACGCCACCGGAGCAAGCATCGGCGTCAGCTGGCAGAACAAGAAGCTCTCGACCTCGACCACTCAGACTGGCTCGCAGACGTCCTACGGTTACGACGCCAAGCAGCGCATGACGTCGTCGACGCTGCCGGCAGCCGACCCAGGGTCTGCGCCTACGGCGGCTGCGGTCGAGTCGGTGACCTACTGCGACGTGGATGCCGACGACCAGCGGGTCCGGTCAATCACCGGCGCCAACGGTGCCGTGACCCAGTACGCCTACGGCGCCAGCGGTGCTGCCGGGTACCCATGCGCGGGCCAGGGCACCATGCCCACCTCGGTGACCGAAGGGGTAGGTAGCGCGGCCGCTGCCACGACGCGCTACGAGTGGGCAGACGGGCTGCCGGTGAAGGTCACCGACCCTGACGGGGTCGTAACCCGGATGCGCTGGGACGCCGCTCGCCGGCTCCTGCTTGCGAAGGAAACCGACGCCGACACCACCGCTGTCGGCGCCGAAGTCACATACAACTCCTACGACGCAGCCGGCAGGCTCCGGGTCACCCGCAGCCCCGCCGGAGTGGAGACCTGGTACGACACCGACGCCGCCGGTCGCGTCGTCAAGATCACCGGCCCGTTCCGAGCGCCTACCCGCGGTTGCGTCGCGCTGGCCGACAACTGTGCCTTCCCGACCACCACGCCCAGCGACCCGGCGGTGCAGCAGTTCACTTACCGACGTGACGGCAAGATGACCGCACGTACCGACCAGACAGGTCGGGTATGGACCTACTCGGAGTCTCCTCGCGCCGAAGGCGGGCGGGACGAAACCGAGACGCGCCCGGACGGAAGCGTCAAGGTCACCAGCTTCGACACCGCTGGACGACTGTTGAAGGAGCAGGTCGGCTCGGAGGGAGAGCAGTCAGCCACGTACTACCAGTACGGAATCGCGGGTCGGCTGGCCTCGATCGGCGACGGGTACCGGGCGCTGAAGACGTTCAACTACGACGCTGACGGCAACCTTGCGCAGGAGCTCGACCCCTACCAGCGGGGAACCACCACAACCTACGACCGGCGCGGTCGGGTGACCGCTCGCCGCGACGCTCTGGGCAACACCTCGACGTACGCCTACGACGCAGCAGGGAACCTCACCCGGTATGTCGATCGGATGGGCGCCGCGACGACCTACACCTACGACCCGATGGGTCGTCAGCTCACCGTGACCGATGCGCGGGGAGGGGTGACGACGACCGCGTACACGGCGGCGGGAAGACTATCGAAGGTCACCGACGCGACGGGACGCGCCACCAGCTACGCCTACGACAGCTCCGGACGGCTCACCGCCACCACCCGGCCTTCTGGCGCGAAGGTCCGTCTGGCCGACGACGCGGACGCCAACGTTGTTCGCGAGACCTCACCGGCCGGGCGCGTCACGACCTACGCGTACGACGCTGCTGGTCGCCAGACGCAGGTCACGACGCCGTCGGCCGGGACCACCACCATGGTCTACAACCCCCGCGGCGACCTGCTCACCCGCTCCAACGCGGTCGCAGGAACCACCTCTTGGACCTATGACGCAGTCGGGCGAGTCAAGACCGTCACCGACCCCCTCAACGCCACGACCACGTTCGGGTACGACAGCCGCGGTAACCGCACCACCCGTACCGACGCCTACGGCAACGTCACCAGCTGGGGCTACGACGAGCGTGACCGGCTCACCGAAGTCACCAATCCTTTGGGCCAGAGAACCGTCTATGGTTACGACGCCTACCACCCCACTGAGCCGTGGGTGAAGGCCGTCGGAGGATTCGGCGGCATACGCACCGAGTACAAGTACAACGCCAACGGTCAGATGATCTGGGCCGGCGACAGGTACAGCACTCGCGTCCAAGTCACCTATGACGCGGAGGGACGGCGCACCAAGCTCGTCGACTCCACAGGCACCACCCAGTGGACCTACGACAGCGTCGGCAACCTGGTCGCCGTCGACAATCCCAAGGGCGGGCGCCTCACCTGGGCGTGGGACCTCGCGGGACGTCGCACCACCATGACGTACCCCGACGGCACCCAGCGCCGCAACACCTACACCCCCGACGGGTACATCGCGTCCGTTCAGCGACTCAGCGGCACCACCTGGAACACCGTCGCCACCAACACCTGGGACGCCGACGGCCTGCTCACCCAGCAGCAACAGACGGGACAACGCACACGCACCTGGACCCTCAACGCGGCGACCGGGCTCACGTCGCGGTACCAGGACATCCCGTCCACGACCGGAGCCGGCACGGCGCGGGACACCGCGCTGACCTACGACACCTCGGGCCGACTGACCAAGGAGTCCACGACCGTCCCGGGCACCTCGACCGCCGCCGCAGTCACGCTTTACACCTACGACAAGGCAAGCCAGGTCCTCGAAGTCGACCGCAATGTCGGTGCAGACGAGACGTACACCTACGACAAGCTCGGCCGCCGCACGTCGCTGGCCACCGTCAACGGCACGACCCGCGGCAGCACCACCTACGAGTACGACGCAGCGTCCCAGCTGACCAAGAGGACCGTCGACGGCATCGCCCACGCGTACACCTACGACGCGGGTCTGCGCACCGGCGAGTCCTGGACCGTGCCCTCCGGAACCGCGGCAGGGGACTACTCAGTGGCGTGGACGTGGGGCTACTACAGCCGCGCCCTCGAGGGCGAGACCTACACGAGCCCGCAGGGCGTCCTCGACATCAAGCGCCAGGTGCGCTCGGACGGACAGCTCGTCCACGCCGTCTACAACAGCACCAGCGTCACCGGCACCAACCCGACCACCACCACAGCCACCACCAAGACCGTCGACGTCGGATGGGACGAGACTGGCCCGCTTGACCTGGCAGCGTGGACGCGACAGAAGACGACCACTGCGAAGACGGTCTCCGGGAGGACGACCACCACGTCCACCGCGGCCACCGGCACCGCCGCGGTGTATGGAGGCACCGACCTCGTCCGCACGGACTGCAGCACGCTCAACGCGACGACCGGCGCCGCAGGGGCCGTAGTCGCCGGGTGCAGCGGCAGCGTCGCGCACGACTACCGAGGGTCGGCGCTCACCGCACCCGACACGACTTCTGCGGTAAGGGCCGCGTCCTACGGTGCCTTCGGCGAACCTGCGGCCTCCGCCTCACCCCCCAACCCGCCGACCGCTACGAACCCCGGATCGTTCGCTATGGGGTTCGGCTACCTAGGCGAGCTCCACGCCGGATCGCTCGTCAACCTGCGCGCCCGCGACTACGACACCGCGACCGGCACCTTCTTAAGCCCCGATCCGCTGGACGGCGTTCCCGGCGTCGACGGGACGACAACGATCGCGAACCCGTTTCACTACGCCGACAACAACCCCCTCAATACATCCGACCCCAGCGGCCAGCGCCCGGGGGGAGCGGACTGCGGTAGTGCGCTCGTCCCGATCATCTGCCGTTACCAGCACCCGATCATCGTCTTCACGGCCAGTATCGGGGCCGGGTTTGCCTGTGGTGTCGCCGCGGCTCCGGCAGGCCCATTTGCGGCGGGCGCCGCGAGTGCAACGTGTGGGGGCATGGTGCATCGCGGTTTATCAGCTCACTACGACGGAGAAAACCCCTGGACCGCCGCGCTGGACCCGCAGGCCGTGATTACGGACGCCATACTCGGGGGATACTTTGGTCTACTTTCCGGGATCATCCGCCCCGGAAGCATGCAGGCAGTAGAAGCGGGAGCTTCGGCCCTGCCAAGGCTGACAGGCACCATTGCGGAGTCGTTCGAGGGCGGCACATACACGACCAGGACCTTTAAGGCGGGCACAGAGTTTTACCGCGCTGAGGGATGGGGAGCGTCGGCGCCAGGTCATTTCCTTGGGATGGAGGCAGTCTCGACGAGAGCCGAAGCGGAGGCGGCCTACAACATCGCCATATGGGGCAATCCTAGTGAAGTCATGCGCACCTACAGACTCACGAAGGACATCACTATGTACTACGGCAGAGTCGCCGGCGGCGACGGTTACCAAGCGCTCATACCTCGCAGCGAGGATCCCAGCGCGATCCTCCGGCAAACCGGTGCACGGGACCTTCGATGACCGCCGCGGACCTTCCACAGGTGGTGGCGGCCATCAGAGAGCTCCTAGAAGCGTATGGCCATGAGTCCAGGGCGGCTTGGCTTGAGGAGCGTGAGCAAGTGCTTAAAGCAGGCGCATCCCCCGAGAGGACAGAGACCACAATTCAAGAACTTCATGCAATCGTCTTGGGCATGGGCGGGCTCTTCGATCTCCCGCTCACCACGCCCTCGAAGGAGGCGGGAGTGGCGGCGCGAGATCGACTAGACGAGCTCGCAGATCGACTGTTCGAATTGACGCGGCCCACTTGACCGAGCTTCTGCCAGGGCTACACGACGGCTGACGATGCTCGGGCATGTCGTCTACGGACTCGCGGCGCTTTAGCTGTCGTTGCATGCCCTCTCGGCCCGAATACGTCGTCGCACCCGAAGCGTTCGTCGCGACATCGAGCCAACATGGGCGTGATTGCCACGACCTTGAACCGTGAGTGGGATTGTGGCGAACGAGGAGCTCAGCGCCGCCTCGCGTTGGACTTGGTGGGGAGCGCGGCGTGGCTGCCGCGGGACCACGACGCGTTCGTGCACGCATCAGAGGGATCGTATAGTCGAGCTTTTCCCGCCTGTGCGCACGGACGAGGACGAGTTCTACAGGTCACGAGCACACCTCGAGGCGCCGGACCTGGTGGTCAGGGGTGAGATGGCGGCCGAGGAGTTCCGTCGGGCGCGTCCCGACATCTCGGATGATGCCGTGACGTGCTCTGGCCTGGTGCTACACGTTCGACTACAAGTAGCGGCGACCCAGGGCCCCGCCGACGGGCTTCATCGAGTCCGTGCACGGCTGCCGATCGGCGTGACGCCCGGGAGGTCGCCGCTGGCGGCCGGGGCCAGGACGGGGCGGGTGTCGGGGCCGACGACTCCGGGGCGCGAGCTCGGCCACGTCGGGCAGGACCTGGTCGAGGTCGACACCGGCGAGGTAGGCCCGCGCGCGGCGCACGAGCGCCGTCTGCAGGTCGCGCACCGCCTCGGGCGTCCGGTCGGAGCGGCGCCGCAGCATCATCAGGGTGACCGTCGTGTGGTCGGTGCTGATCGGTCGGGTGGTGAGGACCCCGGCGCGCACCAGCGGGTCGGCGGTGAGGGAGAAGTCGGGCAGGATCGAGATGCCCAGGCCGGCGGCCACCATCGCCTTGCCCATCTCGGCCCCGTCGGTGGCGTACGTCGTCGCCGGCAGGTCGGCGCCGAAGAGGCGCTGGGCGTAGCGCTGCATGACGTAGCCGGTGCGCATCAGCACGTGGGGCTGCGCGCGGAGCTCGGCCACGGTCAGCCGCTCGCGCGAGGCCAGCGGGTGGTCGGCGCGCAGGCAGGCCACGGGCGTGCCCTCGATGAGCTTGTCGGCGACGAGCGTCGGGTCGACCTCGTCGCCGGGGAGCAGGTTGACCAGGCCGAGGTCGAGGACGCCCTCCGCCAGCCCCTGCTGGATGTCGGCCTGCCGGCTGTTGACGACCTCGACGCCGCCCGAGCCGTGGCGGGCGTGCAGGTCGCGCAGGGCCGGCGCCAGGAGGCTGGAGGACGCGGTGCTGACCGTGCCGATGCGCAGGTCGCGACGCCGGGTGGACTGCTGGCCGGCGGCCTCGCGCAGCCGGTCGACGGCCTCGAGCACCTCGGCCATGAACTCCTGCAGGTCCAGGCCGCGGCGGCTGATCCGCGACCCGGTGCGGCGGCGGTCGAGGAGCGTGGTCCCGAGCTCCTTCTCCAGCTTGGTCACCGCCTCGCTCAGCGCGGGTTGGGAGATGTGCATGGCCTCGCTCGCGCGCCGCAGCGACCCGTGCTCGGTCACCGCGGCGAGGTACTCCAGCTGTTCGATCCGCACTGTGCTGCTCCTGGTCTGCTGCGCCCCGGGAGGGGCGGGTGGTCGGGAAAACCTGTCGCCGGGCTCTCGGGGTCCGGAGCCTCGGCTACCTAAAGTCTATTAAATCACTATACAAATCGGAAGGACCCGATCCATGACCACTCTGCGTGTCCGGCCCACCACCAGCCGGACCGACCGTCCCTCCGTCGGCCAGTCCGCCCGAGCGCCCCACCACCCCGCGGGCGCGACCCCCTCCTCCGAGGCGCTGCGCGCCGAGTGGGGCCCCGTCCTCGCCGCGATCGCCGAGGGGGCCGTCCAGCGCGAGGTGGACGGCGAGCTGCCCACCGAGGCGGTCGCCCTCCTCAAGCGCGAGGGCTTCGGCGCCCTGCGCGTCCCCACCTCCCACGGCGGCGGCGGTCTCGACCTGGTCGCCGTCGCGCGGCTGTGGGTCGAGCTGGCGGCCGTCGACGCCAACCTCCCGCAGGCCTTCCGCGGCCACTTCGCGCTGGTCGAGGACCGGCTGTGGCACCACGCGCGCACCAGCGACCAGCGGGTCTGGTTCGACCGCTTCGTGCGCGGCGAGATGGTGGGCAACGCCTGGTCGGAGGTCGGCTCCGACATCGACCTGCCGCGCACCGTCCTGCGCCGCCGCGCCGACGGCTCGTGGCGCCTCGACGGCACGAAGTACTACACGACCGGCAGCATCTACGCCGAGTGGGCCGACGTGCACGCCCGCTCGTGGAGCCCGGCCACCCCGACGAGGTCGAGGAGGCCACCGCGATCGCGATGGTCGACACTGCGCGACCCCGGGGCCCGGGTCAGCGACGACTGGAACGGCTTCGGCCAGAAGGGCACCGGCAGCGGCACCGCCACGTTCGACGACATCGCGGTCGCCGGCCGACCACGTGCTGCCGTTCGAGGAGCGCTTCCCCTATCAGACGGCGTTCTACCAGCTGAACCTGCTGGCCACGCTGACCGGCATCGCCAGGCGGCGCTCATCGACGTGGTGCAGGCGGTGCAGAAGCGCACCCGCAACTTCTCCCACGCCAACGCCCCTCGCGTGTGCGACGACGCCCAGGTGCTCGCCCGCATCGGTGAGATCGCCGCCGCGGTCTACGCCGCGGAGGCCGCCACCGACCGGGTCGCGGCCAGCATCCAGGCCGTCGCCGACGCGGCGCTGTCCGACGCCGACGAGGTCGCGCGCCTCGTCGAGGCCAGCGAGATCGAGTCCTCCACCGCCCAGGTCGTCGTCTCCGAGCTCGTCCTGCGCGCCACCTCCGACATCTTCGACGCGCTCGGCGCCTCGGCGACCGCGCGCCCGCTGGCGCTCGACCGCCACTGGCGCAACGCCCGGACGGTCGCCTCGCACAACCCGCGCATCCGCAAGGCGCGCGTCGTGGGCGCGTACGCCGTCAACGGCACGCCGCCGCCCTACGCCTGGTCGATCGGCGGCACCCGCCGTCGCCAGGACTGGGCCGAGGGCACGCCGCCGCCGCGCACGTCGGCAGAGCGCGCGGCGAACTGAGACCGACCGGTCACGCACCGGCTCCGCAGGGAAACACACGAGGGGGTGGAGGGCGGGTCGCCCGCGACCTGTCACCGGGGGGTGACAGGTGCGGGCGGCAGGTGTCGCCTTCCACCCCCTCGACATCCCCGCGCGACCACGTGTCGGGACGGGCGGCGGAGCACTGCTACCTTGGTCTACAAGATCGATAAAGTTTGCTGCGAAACCGCACCGTCCTGGGCCGAGGCCGACCGCCTGCTGTCCGGCATCTCCGACGAGGACGTGCGCCGCGTGCAGGAGGGCCTCAAGCGCTCGGAGTCGGTGGGCCAGCAGAACATGCTCGCCCTCAACAACGGCAGCCGTGACGGCCTGGAGATCCACCCGAACCTGTGGGCGGGCGTCGGCCTGGTGCGCGGCGGTGCCGGCACCGCGATGGTCGGCAGCCACGAGGAGGTCGCCGACCTCGTCGAGCAGTACGCCGCCGTGGGCATCTCGGAGTTCGTCCTCTCCGCCTACCCGCACCTCGAGGGTGCCTACCACTTCGGCGAGGGCGTCCTGCCGCTGCTGGAGAAGCGCGGCTCTGTGGACCAACCCGGCGCCGGTCACGGCGCAGGCCTCGGTGCCGTTCGGCGCCCAGAAGGCGGCGTCGTGAACACCCCACGGCCTTCTTCTCCTCCGCTGCGCTCCCCGAACAACGCCGCGGGGACCCCAAGACCTGAGCGCCCCGGGCGCGCCTCGGGTCGCCGTCGTCGTCGGCAACCCCAAGCCCCGCTCACGGACCTACGAGGCGGCGCTGTCGGTGGCCGAGCGCATCGGCGGCGCCGACCTGGTCATCGACCTGGCCGACCACGCCGACGAGCTCTTCGACTGGTCGTCGACGACGGTGACCGACCTGGTCGAGCAGGTCTCCGGCAGCCTGGTCGTGGTGGTCGCCAGCCCCACCTACAAGGCGACCTACACCGGCCTGCTCAAGGCGTTCCTCGACCGCTTCCCGCACCAGGCGCTCGGCGGCGTCACCGCCGTGCCGCTCATGCTGGGCGCCTCGCTGGCCCACTCGCTGGCCCCGGAGCACGGCCTGCGCCAGGTGCTGGTCGAGCTCGGCGCCACCGTGCCGACCCGGGGGCTCTACGTCCTCGACGCCGACCACGCCGACCCGGCGGCGTACGACGCCTGGTTCGCCGCCGCGGCCCCGTTCCTGCCCGCCCTCCCGAGCGTCACCGACCCCGAGGTGGTCCCCGCATGAGCCTCCAGCCCACCCCCGCCCCGCAGCTCGACCAGCGCACCCTGCGCGACGCGTTCGGCGCCTTCCCCTCCGGCGTGGTCGCGGTCGCGGCCTCGGTCAAGGGCCAGCTCACCGGCATCGCGGCGTCGTCGTTCACCTCGGTGAGCATCGACCCGCCGCTCGTCTCCTTCTCGATCGCGACGAGCAGCTCGACCTGGCCCCTGCTCCGCGAGGCCGACCACCTCGGCATCAGCGTGCTCGCCGACCACCACGACGTGGTCTGCCGCCAGCTCGCCGGTCCGCGCGAGGAGCGCTTCGCCGGCCTGCCGTTCAAGGTCACCGGCACCGGCGCGGTCCTGCTCGACGAGGCCGTGGCGACCTACGACTGCTCGGTGCACGAGGAGGTCGTCGCCGGCGACCACGTGATCGTGCTGCTCGAGGTGCACGAGGTCGGTGCCGGTGAGGGGGAGCACCCGCTGGTCTTCCACCGCTCGGCCTTCGCCAAGCTGCACCGCGACGACCTCGACCCCTCGCGCCTCGACGGGCGGATCAACGGCGCCGAGGTCGACCGCGGCACCGCGCCGACGCCGCTGCCGACGACTCGGTCGACGACTCCGTTGACGCCGACGCCGACGCCGAGCCCGGCGACGAGGCCGCGGTCAAGCACGACGAGCACGCCGCATGAGCAGCGCAGCCCACCGCTCCGGCGCCGTCCAGGCCGCGCCGACCCCGCAGCGGGTCGCGCTGGCCTCGGCCGTGGGCGCGACCATCGAGTGGTACGACTTCTTCCTCTACGGCACCGCGGCCGCGGTCGTCTTCGACAAGCTCTACTTCAACGGCCTCGACGGCCCCGCCGCGCAGTTCGCCGCCTTCGCGACCTTCGCCGTCGGCTTCCTCGCCCGTCCGGTCGGCGGGATCATCTTCGGCCACTTCGGTGACCGGATCGGCCGCAAGCAGATGCTGCTGCTGACCCTGGTGATCATGGGCATCGGCACGGCGTTCATCGGCCTGCTCCCGACCTACGACCAGATCGGCGTCTGGGCGCCGATCGCGCTCGTCGTGCTCCGCGTGCTGCAGGGCATCGGTGTCGGCGGCGAGTACGGAGGCGCGGTGCTGCTCGCCGTGGAGTACGCCCCGGCCGAGCGTCGCGGCTTCTACGGCAGCTTCGCGCACATCGGCGTGCCGGGCGGCCTGGTCCTCGCGGCGGGCGCGTTCTCGCTCGCGGGGCTGCTGCCCGACGAGGCGTTCCTCGCCTGGGGCTGGCGGGCCTGCTTCCTGATCAGCATCGTGCTCCTCGGGATCGGCGCCTACATCCGCCTCTCGGTGATGGAGACACCCGAGTTCGCCAAGGTGCAGGAGCGCAAGGAGGTCTCGCGGCTGCCGCTGCGCGACCTGCTCGCGGAGCAGAAGCGCCCGCTGCTGCTCGGCATGGGCACCCGCTTCATCGAGGGCTTCACCTTCAACCTGTTCTCGGTCTACCTGCTGGCCTACGTCGCCACCAACCTCGAGCTGCCGCGCAGCTGGGCGCTCGACGCGATCCTGGTCGGCGCCGCCCTCGGTGTCGTCCTGGTGCCGCTCACCGGTGCGCTCTCGGACCGCGTCGGCCGCAAGCCGGTCTACCGGGTCGGGGCCTGGGTCGGACTGCTGTTCGCCTTCCCGGCCGCGTTCCTGGTGCAGACCGAGAACCGCTGGGCGATCTCGCTGGTGTTCGTCGTGGGCCTCGGCGTCATCTACGGCACGGTCTACGGCCCGCTCGCGGCCTTCTGGTCCGAGCTCTTCGACACCCGCTACCGCTACACCGCCCTCAGCACCCTCTACCAGGTCTCCGGCATCCTCGCCTCCGGCCTGACCCCGCTGATCGCGGCCTGGCTGGTGACCCGCGGCGACGGCACGCTGTGGTGGGTGGCGGGCTACAACGTGGCGGTCGCGGTGATCTCGCTGGTCTGCGCGCACTTCCTGCCCGAGACCCGCGGCCGGAGCCTCGACCGGGAGCAGCCCACCGCTGCCACGTCGCGCGAGCGCGTACCCGCCTGACGCCCGCGCCGCCGCCGCCGCCCTGCGCCGGGGCCGCACCCCCGCCGGGCCCCGCCGCGCTGTAACGCCGGGTTATGCGCTGTACCCACCCCCATGCATGGGGGTGGGTACAGCTACTAACCCGGCGTTACAGCGCGGTGGCGGGGGCGGCGAGGCAGCGGCGCGTGGGCGGGCTCGGCCCCTAGGCGGCGGGCGGGGGGACCGAGCCCGTACGCCGCCGGCGCAGCAGCAGCCACACCGGGCCGCCGACGAGCGCCACCACCACGCTGAAGGGCAGCAGCGCCCCGACCACCGTGGCGGTCCCGGTGGTGGCGGTGCCGAGGGCGCGGAGCCCGCCGCGCAGGCCGGTGAGGAAGCCGGCCGGCTCGTCCGCCGGCGGCTCGGCGGCGACGGCACGCGACGCGATGTCGACGGTGATCGTCGAGAGCGAGGACTGGTCGCTGAGCCAGGCCTGCTGCGACTTCAGCGAGTCGAGCTCGCCCTGACGGCTGGTGAGCTGCGACTCGATCCAGATCACGTCCTTGAGGTCGCGCGCGTCGGCGAGCAGCAGCTCGACCCGCCTGAGGCTGGCCTCCTGCGCCCGCACCCGCACGCCGGTGTCGATCACCTGCGTGGTGACGTCGTCGGAGCTGCGGGTCGAGGAGCGCAGCGTCGCGACCTGCTCCAGGGCCTCCATCGTCGCGCCGAACTTCGCGCTCGGCACCCGCACCACGAGCCGGGCGTACGACGCCTCGCCCCCGTCGTCGCTCTCGGTGTCCTCCTCGGTCACGTCGCCGCCCTGCGCGTCCACCACGCGCTGCACGTCCTGGCGCGCGGTGGCGACGTCCTTGCTGGTCAGCGACACCGAGCCGGTGGAGACCACCGAGCGCTGCATCGTCGGCGTGCTCGGGCCGGGGTCCTGCCCCGAGCGCTGGCCCGCGCCCCCGGCGGAGTCCTGCGCCGTCTCGGGCGCGACGGCCTTCGCGCCTCCGGAGCCGTCCGGGAGCTGCTCGGAGAACGACGTCCCCGAGTCGGTGGACGCCGAGTCCGCGCCACCGGAGTCGGAGGAACCGTCGGTCCCGGTGGAGCAGGCGGCCAGTGCGGCCGTCATGGTGAGCGCGACCAGGAGGCCGGCGGCACGTCTGCGAGGCGGTGCGGTCGTCGTCATGCCCGTCGGACGGGCAGCCCGACCGGAGCGGTTCCGGTCGTGACGCGATCGTGATGCGTGAGGCGCGTCAGGCGTGGTGCGTCAGGAGGCCGGCGTGCTCGAGGCGGGGGTGGTGGGCGTCGCGCGCCGCGACGTACGGGTCCGCGTGGTGACCCGCACCACGGGCGCCGCCGGGGCGGCCGCCTCCGGCTCCTTCGCCGGAGCCGCGGCGGCCTTCTTGGCCGGGGCCTTCTTCGCGGCGGTCTTCCTCGTCGAGGTCCGCTTCGCCGCAGGCTTCTCGGCCGCGGCCGGCTCCGCCGCGACCGGCTCCACGGCGGCCGGCTCGGGGGCCACCTGCTCGGCAGCCGCCTGGGCCGGCTTCTTCCGCGCCCTCGACCGGCCGGGCTTCTTCTCCGCGACCGGCGCCGCGGGCTCGTCCGCGGGGATGGTCGCAGCTGCCTTGTCGACCGGCTTGTCGGCCGGCTTCTCGACCGGCTCCTTGGCCTGGCCGGCCGACTTCCGCGTCGTGCGTCGCGCGGCGGGGGCGCCCTTGAGCCGGACCTGCAGGGCGTTGCCGCTGCCGGTGGTCTCGAGGTAGGGGAGGTCGGCCACGAGGTTGCTGAGCCGACCGCCGGGGCCGGCGAACGTGCGCGGGTCGAACGACGGGTGGGTGCGGTTGAGCTGGTTGCCGAGCGACTGCAGGGAGGCCCAGCCGTCGTCGTCCGACACGGCGTTGAGCGCCCGCGTCAGGGCGCTCTGGAGGTTGATCGCCGGCACCACCGCGCCGGAGGCGTCGCTCTGCGCTGCGTCGTCCTCGGTCTCGTCGTCGGCGTCGCCGAGCACGTCGAGGTCGATGAACTTGTCGCAGGCGTTGCGCAGCGACTCCGGTGCCTTCTGGGTGCCGATGACGTAGACGGCCTTGCCCGACTCGCGCAGCCGGTGGGTCAGGGCGGTGAAGTCGCTGTCGCTGGTGACGAGCGCGAACGACTCGACGTTGTCGTCGTAGAGCAGGTCCATCGCGTCGATGACCAGCGCCATGTCGGTGGAGTTCTTGCCCTTGGTGAAGGCGTTCTGGTGCACCGCGCGCAGGCCGAGGCTGTTGAGCTTGGGCGCCCAGTTGCCCAGCCGGTCGCTGGTCCAGTCGCCGTAGACGCGCTTGATGGTGGGGTTGCCGTACTTGGCGACCTCGCCCAGCACGACCTGCAGCTGGCGGTGGCTGGCGTTGTCGGCATCGATCAGCACGGCGATCCGGTCAGAGGTCACGTTGGCGTCCACGCCGCCACCCTAGAGCGCTCGCGGTCGGACGTTGACCGTCTGGCAGGGTGGTGGCGTGAAGCGTGACGTGGTCGTCGTCGGCGGCGGGGTGGCCGGGCTGGTCGCCGCGCGCGACCTGGCGGCCTCCGGGCGCGACGTCCTGCTGCTCGAGGCCTCGCCCGTGCTGGGCGGCAAGCTGCGCAGCCACGAGGTCGCCGGGCAGGCGGTCGACGTGGGCGCGGAGGCGATGATCGCGCGCCGTCCCGAGGGGATCGCGCTGGCCGCCGACCTGGGCGTCGACCTCGTGCACCCCACGCCCGCCACGTCCGGTGTCTGGTCGCGGGGCGCCGTCCGCGCGATGCCGCGCTCGCTGATGGGTGTCCCGTTCGACCTCGACCAGCTCGCGGCGAGCGGCGTGCTCAGCCCCGAGGGCCTGGCGCGCGCGGCGCAGGAGAGCGACGTGGCCGTCGACGCCGACGTCTCGGTCGGCGACCTGGTCGCCGCCCGGCTCGGCGACGAGCTCGTCGACCGCCTCGTCGAGCCGCTCCTCGGCGGCGTCTACGCCGGCCACGCGCGCCGGCTCTCCGCCGCCGCCGCGGTGCCCCAGCTCCTCGCGATGGCCCGTCGCGGCAGCCTGCTCGAGCAGGCGGCGGCCGTCCCGACGACGTCCGGCCCGGTGTTCGCGACGCTGCCCGGCGGCATGGGACGCCTGCCCGGCGTGCTGGTCGACGGCGGCGGGTTCGAGGCCCGTACGTCGGCGACCGTGCGGGCGCTGCGCCGGACCCCGGGCGGCTGGGCGCTCACCGTCGGTCCGACGACCGCCGAGCAGACCATCGAGGCCGACGCCGTCGTCCTGGCCACCCCGGCCTCCCCGACCGCCCGGCTGCTGGCCGACGTGGCACCCGAGGCGGCGGCCGGGCTCGCCGGCATCGAGGCCGCCAGCGTCGCCGTGGTGACCCTCGCCCTCCGCGCGGGCGACGTGCCCGAGGAGCTCTTCGACCGCTCCGGCGTCCTGGTCCCGCCCGTCGAGCGGCGCACCATCAAGGCCACCACCTTCTCCTTCGGCAAGTGGGCGTGGGTGCGCGACCTCGACCCCGACGTCGTCTGGCTGCGCACCTCGCTGGGCCGCCACCGCGAGGAGTCGGTCCTGCAGGGCGACGACGAGGCGCTGGTGCGGGTCTCGCTGCTCGACCTGGCCGCGATCGCCGGCATCACCGCGCAGCCGGTCGACAGCCACGTGCAGCGGTGGGGCGGCGCGCTGCCCCAGTACGCCGTCGGTCACCTCGACCGGGTCGCGCGCATCCGGGCCGCGGTCGAGGCCCATCCGGGCCTCGCGGTGTGCGGGGCGACCTACGACGGCGTCGGGATCCCCGCGGTGATCGGCTCGGCCCGGCGCGCTGTGGCCTCGGTCACCCGGGCAGAATGAACCCATGAGCACCGAGTCGCACCCCGAGAAGACCAACGCCGCGCGCACGCGCGAGCTCAACGACACCATCCGCTACACGATGTGGTCGGTCTTCAGGCTCCGCGACGTCCTCGGCGACGCCGACCGCGAGGCCGAGGCCACCGACCTCGAGGCCCTGCTGGAGGTGCTGGCCGAGCAGGACGTCAAGGTCCGCGGCCTCTACGACGTCTCCGGACTGCGCGCCGACGCCGACCTCATGGTCTGGTGGCACGCCGCGGACTCCGAGCAGCTGCAGGCGGCCTACAACGCGCTGCGCCGCACCGACTTCGGCCGCCGCCTCGAGCCGGTGTGGTCGCAGATGGCGCTGCACCGGCCCGCGGAGTTCAACAAGTCGCACATCCCGGCGTTCCTCGCCGACGAGGAGCCGCGCGCCCACGTGTGCGTCTACCCGTTCGTCCGCTCCTACGAGTGGTACCTCCTCGAGGACTCCGAGCGCCGCGCGATGCTGGCCGAGCACGGCAAGATGGCCCGCGGCTACGCCGACGTCCGCGCCAACACCGTGGCCTCGTTCGCCCTCGGCGACTACGAGTGGATGCTGGCCTTCGAGGCCGACGAGCTGCACCGCATCGTCGACCTGATGCGCGACCTGCGCGCCTCGACCGCGCGCCGCCACGTGCGCGAGGAGGTGCCGTTCTACACCGGCTCCCGCGTGTCTCCCGCCGAGCTCCTCGCCCGGCTGCCCTGACCGTTCACCGGAACCCGCCCGGGGCGGCTGACGTCCCACAGGCATGAGGACACCCCTGCTGACCCTGGCCCTCGCGGCCACGCTCGCGCTGTCCGCCTGCTCCAGCGAGGACGAGATGCGTGCGGTCGACCCGGCCGGCGCCGAGGCGTCCGGCTCCGAGTCACTCGGCCCCGACCCCGACGCGGACACCGCGCCGGCGCCGGTGCCGGACGGCACGGTGCGCACGCCCGGCCTGGTCACCGTCCTCGACGAGGGCGACGGACCCGTGATGTGCCTGGGCCCGATCGCCCAGTCGGCCCCGCCGCAGTGCGGCGGTCCCGCGCTGGAGGACTTCGACTTCGGCCAGGTCGGCGCGCAGGAGGCCGCCGGCGTGACGTGGGGCTCCTACGCCCTCACCGGCACGTGGGACGGCACCACCTTCACCGTCTCCGACGCCATCCCGGCAGCCCTCTACGACGTCGGCCCGGAGCCGACGGAGGAGCCGCTCGCCGCCGCGTGCGGGACGCCGTCGACGACCGACCCCGCGCGGGCGACGCCCGAGGACCTCGACGCCACCCTGGCGGCGGCCTCCGCGCTGCCCGGCTACGCCACCTCGTGGCTCAGCGGCGACACCGTCAACGTCGCGGTGACCCAGGACGCGACCGGCGCGGAGGAGACCCTGCGCGGGACGTGGGGCGGGCCGCTCTGCGTGACCACCGTCGAGGACACCGAGGTCGACCTGACGAAGGTCGACCAGGAGCTCCAGGCGGCGCTCGGCGACCAGCTGCTCACCAGCGGGTCCTACGCCCCCGACTCCCTCGACGCCGAGGTCGTCTACGACGACGGGTCGATCCAGGACTGGGCCGACGCGACCTGGGGCGAGGGGCTCGTCCGGGTGAGCTCGGCGCTCCTGCCCGTCGAGGGCTGAGCCCTCCTGCCTTTCGAGGGCTGAGCCCTCCCGCCCGTCCCCGGACGCATCTGAGGACGTGGTGCAGGCAGATCCGGGGGATCGGCGTGCACCACGTCCTCAGATGACCGGGGTGCTACTTCTTGTCGTTGAGCGTGATGCTGATCGAGTTGATGCAGTAGCGGTCGCCGGTGGGCGTGCCGAAGCCGTCGGGGAAGACGTGGCCCAGGTGGGAGCCGCAGCTGGCGCAGCGCACCTCGACCCGCTTCATCCCGTGGGAGACGTCCTCGATGTACTCCACGGTGTCGGTCATCGGCTGGTAGAAGCTCGGCCAGCCGCAGCCGCTGTGGAACTTGGTGTCGCTGGTGAACAGCTCGGAGCCGCACGCCTTGCAGGAGTACGTGCCCTCGGTCTCGGTGTCGGTGTACTCGCCGGTGAAGGCGCGCTCGGTGCCGGCCTGGCGGAGCACGGCGTACTCCTCGGGGCTGAGCTGCTCGCGCCACTCCTCGTCGGTCTTCTGAACGTCGTAGGCCATGGGGCCAGAGTAGTCGGGCGGTGGCTGGACCCGGACGTCCGGCTGGCACTCTGGAGGGCATGGAAAGCACCCAGCTCCGCCTCGCCCGCCGCCCCGAGGGCGAGCCCGACGACACGACGTTCACCTCGGTCACCGAGACCCTGCCCGAGCTGCAGGACGGGCAGGTCGCGCTCGCGATCCGCTACCTCTCCCTCGACCCCTACATGCGCGGGCGGCTGAGCACCGCGAAGTCCTACGCCGCGCCCGTCGAGATCGGCGACGTGATGGTCGGCGGCACCGTCGGCGAGGTCGTGGAGTCGCGCTTCGACGGCCTCGTGCCGGGCGACGTCGTGCTGTCCTACTCCGGCTGGCAGAGCGCCGACGTCGTCGACGGCAGCCAGGTCCGCAAGCTCGACCCGTCGGTCGCGCCGGTGACCACCGCGCTCGGCGTGCTCGGCATGCCCGGCTTCACCGCGTACGCCGGCCTGCTCGAGATCGGCCGGCCGCAGGAGGGCGAGACCGTCGTCGTCGCCGCGGCCACCGGCCCGGTCGGCAGCGCCGTCGGCCAGATCGCGAACCTCAGGGGCGCCCGCTCGGTCGGGATCGCCGGCGGGCCCGAGAAGGTGCGCGCGCTGACCGAGGAGTTCGGCTTCGACGCCGCCCTCGACCACCGCAGCCCCGACTTCCGCGACCAGCTCGCCGAGGCCACGCCCGACGGCATCGACGTCTACTTCGAGAACGTCGGCGGCGCGGTCTTCGACGCCGTGCGACGCCGCTTCAACACCTACGCCCGGATCCCGGTCTGCGGCCTGGTCGCCAACTACAACGCCGTCGGCCAGCCCGAGGGCCCCGACCGGATGCCCGGCCTGATGGGCCAGGTGCTCTCGCAGAGCCTCACCGTCCGCGGCTTCATCCAGAGCGAGTTCACCAGGTCCCACGGCCGCGACTTCGTGCGCGACATGGGCCAGTGGGTCGCCGAGGGCAAGGTGCGCTACCGCGAGGACGTCGTCGACGGCCTCCACAACGCGCCCGCCGCGTTCGCCGGGATGCTGCGCGGGGAGAACTTCGGCAAGCTCGTGGTCCGCGTCGGCGGCTGATCCACGGCTAGGGTCGGGGCCATGGCGAAGGCGGCGGAGGCGTACGTCCGGGCGGGGGAGCGCGAGGTCAGGATCTCGTCCCCCGACCGGGTGATCTACGAGGCGACGGACATGACGCCCGCGGTGACGAAGCTGATGGTGGCCGAGTACGTCACCAGCGTCGAGGAGGGCCTGATGCGCGCCCTGCGCGACCGGCCGACCGCGCTGGAGCGGTGGACCTCCGGGGTCCGTCCGGGCATGAAGCTGGCCACCGGGCCGCAGGACCGCAACGCCGACGCGTTCTACCAGAAGCGCGTGCCCAAGGGCGCGCCCGACTACCTCGAGGCGGTGCAGATCACCTTCCCGTCCGGCCGGACGGCCGAGGAGATCTGCCCGACCGAGATCGCGGTGCCGGTGTGGTGCGCGCAGATGGGTGCGCTGACCTTCCACCCCTGGCCGGTCCGCCGCGACGACGTCGACCACCCCGACGAGCTGCGGATCGACCTCGACCCGCAGCCGGGAACGTCGTTCACCGACGCCGTACGCGTGGCCGGTGTGGCCCGCGAGCTGCTCGCCGACCTGGGCATGACCGGCTTCGCGAAGACCTCCGGCAACCGCGGCATCCACGTCTACGTCCGCATCGAGCCGCGCTGGGACTTCAGCGAGGTGCGGCACGCCGCGATCGCCTTCGGGCGCGAGCTGGAGAAGCGCGACGACGGCGTGACGACAGCGTGGTGGAAGGAGGAGCGCGGCGAGCGCATCTTCGTCGACTTCAACCAGAACACCCGCGACCGCACCATCGCCTCCGCCTACTCCCTGCGCCCGCTCCCCGGTGCGCCGGTCTCCACGCCGCTGGCCTGGGACGAGCTCGCCGACCTGACCGACCCCCACCACCTCAACCTGTTCTCGGTGCCCTCGCGACTGGCCGTCGACGGCGACCCCTGGGCGACGATCGACGACGTCCACCACTCCCTCCAGCCGCTGCTCGACCTGTGGGAGGAGCACCCCGTCGAGCTCAACTACCCGCCCGACCACCCGAAGATGCCCGGCGAGCCGCCCCGCGTCCAGCCGTCGAAGAAGGTCGACGCCCACTGGGACGCCGACGGCAACCGCGTCCCGGACTGAGACGTCGCCACGTGGGGACGCAGGTTTCGAGGCTCGTCGCCGGAGCTCCTCGCACCTCAACCAGCGGGGGTCGGGGGCTCCTCGCACCTGAGTTCGGTGGTTGAGGTGCGAGCGGACCCCTTCGGTGGTTGAGGTGCGAGCGGACCCCTTCGGTGGTTGAGGTGCGAGCGGAGCGAGCCTCGAAACCACGTCGGGAGGCAGGTTTCGAGGCTCGTCGCTGGGGCTCCTCGCACCTCAACCAGCGAGGGTCAGGGGGCTCCTCGCACCTCGACCAGCGAGGGTCAGGGGGCTCCTCGCACCTCGACCAGCGAGTGGTTGGGGTTCCTCGGCGACCTCGACCAGCGAGGGTTGGGGTTCCTCGCACCTCGACCAGCGAGGGTCGGGGGCTCCTCGCACCTCAACCAGCGAGGGTCAGGGGGCTCCTCGCACTCGACCAGCGAAGGTCAGGGGGCTCCTCGCACCTCGACCAGCGAAGGTCAGGGGGCTCCTCGCACCTCAACCAGCGGGGGTCGGGGCTCCTCGCACCTCGACCAGCGACGAGCCGGAGCGCGGCCTCAGCGCTCCCAGGGCGCGGCGACCGGGAAGTACTCGCGCAGGAAGTCCATCAGCAGGCCGTCGGCGCGCTCGGCGTCGAAGGCCGAGACGTGGTTGTCGGCCACGCAGAAGAAGTCGCGGTCGCGCTTGAGCATCGAGCGCAGCTGCACCGGCAGCTGCTGGTGCCCGAGGTCGACGTAGCCGTGGTGGGCGCCGGCCCGGAAGGCCTGGCCGGTGATCAGCCCGTAGGACTGGGCGAACGACGACAGCAGCGACAGGTCGCTGGGGGAGCGGAACGGCGCGTGGGCCGTCGCGTCCACCTCGTCGGGGAAGCGGGCGGCGACCTCCTCCAGCGTCGTACGCCGCTGGGGGTGCGGGCTGTGCATCATCGTCTGGGTGATCGCGACACCGAAGGCGTCGGCGAGCACGCGACGGTTGTTCTGCGCCGCGGAGAGGTACGGCCTGTCGTCGGTGCCGGGGAGCCCGATCGCGCGGTGGTCGGCGACGAAGGCGGCGTACTGCCCGCCCGGGGTGAAGAAGTGCTCCTTGCGACGCGGCCGGCCGAGGAAGACGTCGTCGTTGACGTAGACGAAGGCCTCGGCCAGGTCGGGCACGCGGTGCAGGGCCGTCTCGATGGCGTGCGAGCTGAAGGTGGGCAGCGCGGTGGCCGGGAGGATGTCGCGGTGGTCGACGACGCGGATCTTCGGGTGCCGGCGGTCGAGCCAGTCGGGCACCTGCCCGGCGGTGACGAGGTGGATGCGGCGCACCCACGGCGCGAAGAGGTGGATGCTGCGCATGGAGTAGCGCAGCTCGTCGCGGCTGCGGAAGCGGGCCGCGCCGCTGGCCCGGGGGTCGGGGGTGCCGCCGAGGCTGCGGATCCGCTCGTCGCGGGCGGCGAGCCAGTCCTCGTCGTCGCCGTCGACCCACGTGTAGACGACGTCGACCTCGAAGCGGCAGTCGTCGATGCTCGGCAGCGCCATCGTCTCCAGCGTCGGCACCTCGACGCCGTCGACCTCGATGGTCGTGCGGGGTGTCGCGGCGGGGACGCGGTCGCCGTAGCGGTTGGGCCCGGGGGCCAGCAGGTCGCCCTCCGGCGACTCCTCCCAGAGCTGGACGCCGACCTCCGCGCCCTCGGCCAGCAGCCCGTCGTGGCCGCCACGCATCGGCCACGGCTCGAGGACCAGCGAGGCGGTGCGGGTGCGCGCCAGCTCCTCGGTCATCGCCGCGACCGTGCCGCGGCGCTCGGGCCACCCGCGCTCGGCGGGGTCGCGCACCGAGAGCCAGTCGGGGACGTCGGCGGCGGCGAGCGCGGTGAGGAACGCCTGGCGGCGCGAGGACGGGACGACGACGACCGGGTGCGGGTCGAGACCGCGCGCGGGCACCACGAACCAGCCCTCGCCCGTCGAGGCGGCCACGGACGCGAGCACCTGCAGGGTCGTCGTACGCGCCTGGGCGGGCGTGAGCCCGCGGGCCGACGTCGTCTCGGGCAGGTCGCCCAGGGGGCCGGGGCGCAGGCCGTGGAGCACGCGGCGCGGCGCCAGCGGGTCGTGCCGGCGCTCGATCGCGGTCCGGAACGTCTCCACCCACCGGCGGGCCAGCAGCCGGCCGTCCCAGCGCTCCGAGCGCTCGAGCGCGGCCGCGCCGAGCCGGGCGCGGAGGTCGTCGTCGGAGGCCAGGCGCAGCATCGCGGCGGCGAGCCCCGCCTTCGAGCCGGGCGGGACGAGCACGCCGTCGACGTCGGGGGTGATGATCTCGCGCGGTCCCGACGGGCAGTCGTAGGAGATCGCGGGCACGCCCGCCGACATCGCCTCCTGCAGGACGAGCGGGTAGCCCTCGCCGCGCGAGGCGAGCACGGCGACGCTCGTGCGCGCCCACTCGGCGGCGAGGTCGTCGGTCGAGCCGGGCAGCTCGACGCGGTCCTCGAGGCCGAGCTTGCGGACCTGGGCGGCGAGGTTGTCGGCGCGCGGGCCGTCGCCCCAGATCCGCAGCGTCCAGCCGGGCAGCTGCTCGTGGATGCGCCAGAAGGCGTCGACGACGTGCTCGAACTGCTTCTCCGGCGCCAGCCGGCCGGCGGTGACGAAGGTGCGCTGGTCGAGCGGGGAGCGGGCCTGGGGGTGGGAGGGGAGCGGGTTGGGGATGACCTGCAGCTCGGGCGCGGCGCCCCCGAGACGGCCGGCGAGCCAGCGCGACATCGACTCGGTCAGCGAGACCACCACGTCGGCGCGCGGCGCGAACTGCAGCAGCGCGCCGAGGTCGTTGACCCGGCTGGAGGACGCGCGGTGCTCCTGGTGGACCAGCGCGACGCCCGCGGGCGCGAGCTGGGCGACGACGGCGAGCAGCTCGGGGGTGGTGGTGACGAGCACGTCGGCGTCGATCGCGCCGAGCGCCTCGCGCAGGGTGGCGTCGGTGAGGCCGTTGAACAGCGCGTCCCAGCTGCGCGGCACGACGACCGACTCGCGCTCGGCCAGCTCGGCGGGGTGCGTGCCGGAGACCGCGACCGGGCGCTCACCGCGTACGTCGACGAGGTAGGTCACCTCCAGGCCGTCGGCGAGGCGGTAGTGCGTCGAGGCGCCGCTGCGGGTGACGCTCAGGATCCGGACCCGGTGGCCCTCGCCCAGGCCGAGGAGCGCGTTGGCCTGCTCGATGCCCGAGCGGGCGGTGCCCCCCATGCCGTCGGCGTTGAAGAGCACGAAGACGATGTCGAGCGGGCCGTCGCGGCGGGTGCGGCGCACCGCCGCGCGCACCTTCCCCCCGAGCCTGTCGGTGAGTGCCACGTGTCGTCGGTCCTGTCCGGTGGGGGTGTCGCAGAGCGGGTCGGCTCGATCCTAGGAGACGCGCGCGTGACGGATAGGGTGACCCGCATGCCGACGTCCCCCACCCCGCTGGTCCTGGTCTCCGGCTCCGGCCGCAGCGGCACCAGCTCGCTGGCCGGCACGCTCAAGCGGCTGGGTCTGCACGTGCCCCAGCCGGAGGTCGAGGCGTCGGAGACCAACCCGCGCGGCTTCTACGAGCCCCAGTGGGTCATCGACTTCCACAAGCGGCACCTGCGCGAGCTGGCGCTGTTCAACATCGACAGCCGCCCCGCCGCGGTCGACCTGGTCGCCGCCTACGTCGCCTCCGGCGAGCCCGCCGCCGAGCTGCGCGAGTGGCTCGCGGGCCAGCTCGCGGCGCCCGAGCGCGGTGACGCGCAGCTCGTGGTGAAGGACCCGCACGCCTTCTGGTTCGCCGAGGTCTGGGAGGACGTGAGCCGCGAGGTCGGCGCTGACCTGCGCTGGCTCACCGCGCTGCGCCACCCCGCCGAGGTCATCGGCTCGCGCGACATCGCCTACCTCTCCAGCCAGTCCGACGACCTGCGGCTGACCAAGGAGACCTCCAACGTCGCCGGTTGGGTGCACGCCGCGCTGCTCACCGAGCGGGCCGGCCGCGAGGGACGCCGCGCCTTCGTGCGCTACGTCGACCTGCTCGCCGACTGGCGCTCGGCCCTCGGCCCGGTGCAGGAGCAGCTCGCGCTCGACCTCGGCACCGACCTGACCTCGACCGAGCACCACCCGGTCGACGACTTCCTCGAGCCGTCGATGCGCAAGTCGCAGCTCACCTGGGACGACGTCCGCACGCCCGACTGGCTGCGCGACACGGCCGAGGAGGTCTGGCAGCTGCTCGGCGTCCTCACCGAGGCGCCCCACGACGAGAAGACCCTCGCCCGCCTCGACGAGATCCACGGCGACTACGAGGCCCGCTACGCCGACGCCGTCGCGCTCACCTTCGACCACACCAAGGCCGAGTCGACGCTCGCGGCCCGCGAGGCGCGCGACGCCCAGCGCGCCACCGTCCAGCAACTGCGCCGCGACCTCGAGGAGGCCCGCCGATCGGGCCTGGCGCCCGCCGTCGGCGGCCGCGAGGCGGCCGGCATCCTGCGCCGCGCCGTCGTACGCCGTCTCTCCCGCCGCTGACCTGACCCGTCTGCGCACGCAGGTCCCGCCGACCTGACGCATCTGCGCGCGCAGGTCCCGTCCACCTGACGCATCTGCGCATGCGTCGCGCGTGCAGATGCGTCAGCTCGGCACAGGTGGCGCGTGCAGATGCGTCAGGTCGGCACCCGCCGCGCGTGCAAATGCGTCAGCTCGGCACCGGTCGCCCGTGCAGATGCGTCAGCTCGGCACCGCTCGCGCGTGCAGATGCGTCAGCTCGGCTCAGACGCCGCTGATGCCCTCGCCGGCGCCGGAGGACTGCTCGTCGAAGTTCTCGTGCTCGATGAGGTGCAGGACCGGCACGCCGAGCTTGCGGCGCGCGCGCGAGGTCCAGTCGAGGTGGAAGAACTCCGCGACGACGTGCGAGCGGGTGAGGATGATCGCCTCGCGGGCGTCGACCTTCGCGACCATCGCGGCCAGTGCGTCGACCGGCGGCTCGGAGGTCACCAGGCCGTGGGCGGTGCCGCCGGCGGCCCGGAGCGCGGCGAGGGTGGTGGCGAGGTCGTCGGAGGAGTGCTCGGCGCACTCCTGGCGCAGGGCCTCGATGTCGACGTCGTTCATCGCCAGCGCGGGAGCGGCCATCAGGTCGCCGGTGCCGAGGGTGCCGAGGGAGGCCTCGACCCGGGCCGCGGCGTCCTCGAGCGGCAGCAGGACGTGGTAGACGACCGTGTCCTCGATCTCCTCGTGCAGCGAGCGCACCTGCGCGGCGTCGCCCGCGGTGAGGGCCTGCTCGACGAGGAGGACCACGTCGTAGGTGCCCTGCCCGTCGTGGATGCTGTCGTTCGCTTCGCTCATCGTTGGCCTCCGGGGGCGGTGTCGGTGCTCAGGATCCTGGTCAGGTCGTAGCCGGCCGGCTCGTCGAGCTGGGCGTAGCCACAGCTCTCGGGGTCGCGGTCGGTGCGCCAGCGCTTGAAGTGCGCAGTGTGCCGGAAGCGACGACCCTCCATGTGGTCGTACTTCACCTCCAGCACGCGCTCGGGCCGCAGCGCGGTGAAGCCGAGGTCCTTGCCGGCGCTCCAGCGGCTCTGGGTGCCGGGGACGCGGTCGGGGTTGGCGGTGAGGAACTCCTGCCAGCGGCCCCACGGGTGGTCGGCGATGTCGCAGACCAGGGGCTGCAGCTCCTGCCACAGCGACGCGCGCTTCGCGGCGGTGAAGCTGGCGGACACCCCGATGTGCTGGAGCTCGCCGTCGTCGTCGTAGAGCCCCAGGAGCAGGGAGCCGATCAGCGGCTGCTCGGGCGTGGACGTCTTGTGCTCGCGGTAGCCGGCGAGCACCACGTCGGCGGTGCGCTCGTGCTTGATCTTGAGCATCGTGCGCTTGTTGGGCTCGTACGCCGCCCCGAGCGGCTTGGCGACGACCCCGTCGAGCCCCGCACCCTCGAACTCCTCGAACCAGCGCTCGGCCTCGGCCGGGTCCTCGGTGGTGCGGGTCAGGAAGCAGGGTCCGGTGCCGTCGAGGTGGCCGAGCGCGTCGACCAGCGCGGCCCGGCGCTCCGAGAGCGGGCGGTCGAGGAACGACTCGTCGCCCAGGGCCAGGAGGTCGAAGGCGACGAAGCCGGCGGGCGTCTCGACCGACAGCTTGTCGACGCGGCTCGCGGCGGGGTGGATCCGCTCCTGCAGCGTCTCGAACTCCAGGCGCCAGCCGTCGGGGCCCTGGAGGCCGACGAACACCTCGCCGTCCAGCACGACCCGGTCGGGCAGCTGTCGCCGGCACGCCTCGACGATCTCGGGGAAGTAGCGCGTCAGCGGCTTGGTGTTGCGGCTGGCGAGCTCGACCTCGTCGCCGTCCTTGAAGACCAGGCAGCGGAAGCCGTCCCACTTGGGCTCGAAGCTCAGCCCGCCGTGCCGGGCCGGGTCGGGCACGCCGCTGACGCTCTTGGCCAGCATCGGTTGCACCGGCGGCATCACGGGGAGGTCCACGTCGTCGAGCCTAGTCCGGCGCGGGGGCCGGAGCGCTCAGTCCTCGCCCTTGAGGGAGAACGAGCGCAGCCGGTCGCCGGCGAACCACACGCCGACGACCGTCACCAGGGCGCTCGCGACGATGGCGTAGGGGAGGCTCGCCGGGTCGGGCAGCTGGTCGGAGAGCGCATGACCGATCCGCAGGCCCCACTGCCCGATGCTCAGCCACGCGATGCCGGTGAAGAGGTTGCCCAGCAGGCTCTCCCAGATCAGCACGAACATCAGCGAGGCGATCACCGCGTGGCGGGTGACCGAGGAGATGGCCAGGAAGAGCGCGGTGTACGCCGTCCCGGCGACGGCGGCACCGACGAACAGCGCGACCGCCCGGGTGGCGTCGCCGGTGACCAGCGCGGCCAGCAGGATCCCCAGCGCACCGGCGACCAGGGTCGCGGCGACGGCGACGAGCCACTTGCTGATCGCGACGCCGTAGCGGTTCACCGGCTTGGAGAGCAGGTAGACGATCGAGCCGTCGTCGACCTCCGGCCCGAGGACCGAGGAGGTCGCGAGGATCGCGACGAGCGGCAGCACGAGCGGGTAGCCGAGGCCGGGGAGCAGGTCGTAGGCGGCCTCGCCGTCGGCGAGCGCGGCCACCAGCGCCGTCAGCGCCACCAGCAGGACGGGGAAGGCCAGCAGGAGGAAGAACCTGCGGCGGCCCAGGAGCGCCTGCAGGGCGAGCTTGGCAATCGTGGAGTTGATCATCGGGCCACCAGGTAGGCGAACACGCTCTCCAGCGACTCGTCGCTGGGGGAGAGCTCGTAGACGGACAGGTCGTGCTCGCGGGCCCAGCCGGGCAGGCCGAGGGCGAAGCTGCCCAGGTCGGCGACCTGGACGTCGAGCTCGGTCTCGCGCAGGCTCACCGACTGCACCGAGGGCTGCGCGATGAGGACGGCGGCCAGCGCGCGGTTGTCGCTGGAGCGCACGGCGTACTGGACGGGCCGGTCGGTCATCAGCCGCCGGATGGCGCCGAAGTCGCCGGAGGCGGCGTGACGCCCCGAGACGACGACCTCGATGTGGCGCGCCAGCCGCTCCACCTCCTCGAGGATGTGGGAGGAGAACAGCACCGTGCGGCCCTCGTCGCCGAGGCGGCGCAGCAGCTCCATGAGGTGCATGCGCTGGCGCGGGTCGACGCCGTTGAACGGCTCGTCGAGCAGCAGCACGGCCGGGTCGTGGACGAGCGCCGCGGCGATCTTCACGCGCTGGCGCATGCCCTTGGAGTAGGTGTCGAGCCGCCGGCCGGCGGGCTCCACCATGTCGACGACGTCGAGGATCCGCTCGGTCGCGGCCCCCGCGTCGGCGAGGCCGTGCAGGTCGGCGTTGGCGCGGACGAACTGGCGTCCGGTGAGGTAGCCGAAGCTCAGCTCGCGCTCAGGGACCAGGCCGATGTGGCGGTAGGTCTCGGTGTTGCGCCACACCGGCCGGCCGTCGAGCGTGACGTGCCCGGCGGACGGGGCGAGGAAGCCCGCCATCATCGCCATCAGCGTCGTCTTCCCGGCGCCGTTGGGGCCCAGGAGCCCGGTCACGCCGGGACCGATGGTGAGGGACACGTCGTTGACGGCCACGACGTTGCCGAACCAGCGCGACGCCTTGTCGAGGACCAGCGTGCTCATCGCGAGCCCACCTTCCGGAAGCGGGCCACGATGGCGAGCAGGCAGGCGGCCGCGAGCAGCACCGCCACCAGGACGTAGGCCAGGACCCAGGCGCCGTCGGGCGGGGTGAAGGTCACCGTCCCGGCGTCCCAGGCGTCCCCGATGCCGCTGAAGAGCGACCAGGGGGAGAACAGGCCGGCGGCGACACCGACCGTGTCGGCGTCGCGCGAGCCGGCGATCGCCTCGATCGAGGTGACCACGCCCGCCAGCACCACGAGCGCCAGGATGGAGCCGACCACGGCGAAGCCGCGGCGCAGGGAGACCGAGGAGATCAGTCCGGTGATCCCCGCGAGCAGGCCGGCCAGGAGCAGCTGCAGCACGAGGGCCTTGAGGAGGTCCTCGGTCTGGTCGCTCCGGTCGAGACCGGCCAGCAGCGCGCCGACGTAGAGGAGCAGCGTCGGCACCAGCATGAAGGCCAGCAGCGACACCGTCAGCGACAGCCAGCGCACGATCGCGAAGACCGAGGACGACAGCGGACGTGCGAGGTAGAGCACGATCGAGCGGTGGCGCAGGTCGCGGGAGAACAGCACCGGCGCCTGGGCGGCGGCGAACAGGCTGATCAGCAGCTGCACCTGGGTGATGTAGCCGGCGTAGGACACCGGCAGGCGGCCCAGCCCCGTGAGCACCACGACGCCGACGACGATGAGCGCCGGCAGCGTGGTCATGGCGAGCAGCACGAACGGCATGATCTTCGACTTGCCGGAGCGGCCGAGGCCGTAGGTGTGGCGCAGGCCCGTGGTGAACAGGGTCCGCGCGATCGTGGCGGTGCCCTCGCGGACGCCGTCGTAGTGGCGGTAGCCGAGGTCGTGGATGACCCCGGTGCGGGCGCTGGGCTCAGGCACGGGTGCCACCCTCCATGAAGACGTCCTCGAGGTGGCCGCGGTCGGGCTCGAGCCGCATCAGGCCCAGGCCCAGGTCGGCGGCGAGGTCGCGGACGAGGTCGTGCACCTCGACGCCGCTCGGCGGCGGGTCGATCGCGACCATCGTGCCGCGGGGGCGGCAGCTCAGGCCGCGCTGCGCGAGGGCCTCGCCGAGCCGGTCGCGCTCGGCCTCGGTGCCGACGACCTCCACGAGGAGGCGGCCGGTCTGCTGCAGGAACTCGCCGGTGGCGCTCGAGCGGAGCAGGTGGCCGCCGTCGAGGACGATCACGTGGTCGCTGACCCGCTCGAGCTCGCCGAGGAGGTGGGAGGTGACCAGGACGGCGATGCCGAAGTCGGCGCCGATGCGCTGCACCAGCCGGAGCATGTCGGTGCGGGCGGCGGGGTCGAGGCCGTTGGTCGGCTCGTCGAGGAACACCAGCCGCGGGTCGTGGACGAGCGCCTGGGCGAGCTTGGCCCGCTGCTTCATGCCGGTGGAGTACCCGCCCATGGGCCGGTAGCGCTCCTCCTCCAGCCCGACGTGGCGCAGCACGTCGGCCGCGCGCTCGCGGGCCGCCGCGGACCCCAGTCCCGACATCCGCGCCATGTGGACGACGAAGTCGCTGGCGCTGACGTCGGGAGGCAGGCAGTCGTGCTCGGGCATGTAGCCGACGAGCCGGCGGATCTCCTGGCTGGCGTCCTCGATGTCGTGGCCGAGCACGGTCGCGCGACCGGCGGTCGGCTCGAGCAGCCCGAGCAGGATCTTGATCAGCGTCGACTTGCCGGCGCCGTTGGCGCCGACGAGGCCGGTCACGCCTGCGCCGACGGAGACCGTGAGGTCGGTCAGCGCATGGACGTTCCCGTAGTGCTTGGTGAGGCCCGCGGTCGCGATGACCGGTGGTCCGTCGATGTCCCCCATCACGTCCGTCACGCTAGCGGTCCCCGCCGACGGCGCGCATCAGGGATCGCCCGGACCGGGGTGGAGGTCTGGTGCAGGTCTGGTGGAGGTCCCGGAAAGACGGACCGCGTCATCCACATCGGGTACGTCGGTGCCGGTCCGCACTGCGGGCGTCGCCCGCGTGCTACGCCGGACGGATCACCACCTCTGGGAGGCAGCCATGCGCAGGATCCTGGCCGGAAGCGTGTTCCTCACCCTCGCGACGCTGCTCGTCTGCGCCGCGCCGGGCACGGCCCGGGCGACGGTCGGGACGGCACAGGCGCCGCCGGGGGAGGTGCGGGTGCAGGGCCAGGCCTTCGAGGGCCAGTTCGACACCTTCCGCGGGACCCTCCGGGTGACCTGCCGCCCGGGCCTGCGCGTCACCTCGCTCGGGCTGACCTTCGTCCAGGACTTCACCTCACCGGAGGCGCCCCAGACGGCGCGCCCGGTGTGCGACGGCGCCTGGCACGTCGTGACCTTCTCCAGCTACGAGGGCTTCCACCCCGGCCGCGCGACGGTCCGCGCCCGGCTGGCGCTCGCGTCGACGCCACCGGCGCACCCGTCGGCGAGGTGAGCGTCGAGGGCAGCGTCTACGTGCGCCCGGGCGCACGCGTGCTGCTGCCCCGCTACGTCGACCTGCAGCCGGGCGGCGTCCTGCGTGCCCGGGTGCTGGCGCGCTGCGACGAGCCGTGGGTGGTCCAGGACTTCTTCGTCGCGGCGAGCCAGGACGACGGCTTCACCTTCGCCTCGACGCACCTCGACCTCCCGTGCGACGGCGCCTGGCACGCCCGCACGGCCGTCCTCGAGGCCTCCGCGGGCCGGCTGCACCGCGGGCGGGTGTACCTCGACGGCCACATCGCCACCCTGGACCGCGACAACTTCGACCCCGCGGTCTTCGCCACGGCGGGCCGGTGGTCGCGCACGACCTGAGGCGCGGTCGGGGGTCGTCGCGCCCTAGGCTTGGCGACACATTCCCCGGTTGGTCTGCCGGCAGGGCCCGCCTGACTTTGAATCAGGACTAGCGACGTAGGTTCGACTCCTACCCGGGGAGCCAGGACAGCGGTCGCCCGACGGCCGACCACCCGGCCGCGGTGCAGGTCACAGCGTGCGGCGCGGCAGATCGGGTACCGACCTGTCGTACCCCACCGCCACGAGAGGATCGTGAAGTGAACCCCCTGCGCACCGCCACCGGACTCATCCAGCTCCCCGCCCATGCCGCGGCCGCGGCGGCCGGCACCGCCGCCGGCGTCGCCACGACCGGTGCCCGCACGGCCCTGCGCCTCGCCGGCTGGGCCGCGAACCGCGTCGCCGGGACCGCACCGCAGCCCCCGGCCACCGCCCCGACCCCGACCGCCGTCGTGGAGGTCCCGCGCGTCGAGGTCCCCGCGCCGGCCCCCGCCTCGGCCCCGGTCGCCGCCCCCGCCGAGGTCCCGGACACCTCCGAAGCCACGCCGCGCAAGGCCACCGCGCGCAAGGCACCGGCCACGAAGGCTGCGCCGCGCAAGGCCGCGGCCCGCAAGGCCCCGTCCAAGAAGGCCGCCGTCGTGGCGCCGGCCCTCGGGCTGTCGGAGGCCGAGGCGGAGGACGTGCTCCGCACGCCGTCGGGCATCCCCGCGGCCGGCGACGGCACCAACCCCGACACCACGGAGACCGACCTGCACCAGCCCGGCACCGAGCCGCTGATGGACCCCTCGCTCACCAAGGCCGTGGCGAGCGAGTCCGCGGTGCTGCGCCGGGCGGCGGACCCCGACAAGGGCTGAGGCGTGCCGGACGACGGACCGCGGGGCCACCACGCCCCCGTCCCCCTCGCCGAGCGGCTCCTCGACATCCGTCGGATCTACCACGAGCGCGACATCGAGCGCTTCGCCCGCGCCCGTGAGGTCCTGGAGCGGTTCCCCGACGCCGAGCGCATCGAGGTGCTGTCCCACCAGGCCATCCCGGGCCTGCACGGCAACCCCGGGGCCGTCCAGGACTGGGTGCGCACCAAGCAGGAGGTGCTCGTCCTCGGCGAGAAGAAGACGCTGACGGCACGACGCAACGGCCGGTCCGCCGACTGGATCGCCCCGTCCACCGCCAACGGCTGCGCCATGGCCTGCGTCTACTGCTACGTCCCCCGTCGCAAGGGCTACGCCAACCCGATCACGGTCTTCGCCAACATCGAGGCGGTCCTCGGCTACCTCGAACGCCACGCCGGGCGCCAGGGAGCCAAGCCGGAGCCCAACCAGTGCGACCCGCTCGACTGGGTCTACGACATCGGGGAGAACAGCGACTGCTCGGCCGACGCCCTGGTCTCCGACAACGTCCGTGACCTGGTCGACCTCTTCGCCCGGCTGCCGCACGCGAAGGCGAGCTTCGCCACCAAGCTGGTCAACCGCGACCTGCTCACCTGGGACCCGCGCGGCGGCACCCGGGTGCGGTTCAGCCTGATGCCGGAGGGGCCGTCGCGGCTCGTGGACGTGCGCACGTCGAAGGTGGCCGAGCGGATCGCGGCGATGGACGACTTCGTCGAGGCGGGCTACGAGGTGCACCTCAACCTCAGCCCGGTGATCGTCCACGAGACGTGGCTCGCCGAGTGGGCCGAGCTGCTGGAGCAGGTCGCCGACGGCACGAGCGCCCGCACGCGCGCCCAGCTGGCGGCAGAGGTCATCTTCCTGACCCACAACGAGGCGCTGCACGAGGTCAACCTGGGCTGGCACCCGCGCGGCGAGGACCTGCTCTGGCGTCCGGACCTGCAGGAGCCGAAGCGCAGCGGCAGCGGCCAGGTCAACGTGCGCTACCGGACCGGCTGGAAGGGCCGGTGGGTGCGCCAGCTCACCGACCTCGTGGCCGAGAAGCTGCCGGGGTGTCGCGTGCGGTACGCCTTCTGAGTCCTCACCGCACGCAGCGGACCGCGTCCTCGAGCGCGGGCAGGACGGCGTCCGCGATGACGGCGTAGCCCGCCGACGAGGGGTGGAACCGGTCGGCGGAGAAGAGCGAGGCGTCGGTCGCGAAGGCGTGCGACGCACGCCCGTCGGGGTCGGCCACCCGGCCGCCCTCGCGGCGCACGGCGTCGGCCTGCCGCTGCCGCAGGACCTCGCTGGCACGGCGCACCGCGTCCCGCAGGAACGCCGGGACGTGCGGCACCGCCCCCAGGTCGGGCGCCGGCGCGACCACCACCTCGGCATCGGCGCCGCGCAGCACGCGCACGGCGTCGGCCAGGGCGGCCACGGCCGCGTCGAGAGGCTCCCGGTGCGTCAGGTCGTTCGCGCCGATGACGACCAGCGCCAGCGTCGGGCGCCACGGCAGGGCGGCCTCCACCTGGGCGGCCAGGTCGCGGCTGCGGGCGCCGGGAACCGCGAGCACCCGGTGCTCGACCTCGTGGCCGCGCGCCTCCAGGGCGCTCGCGAGCCGCGGGCCGAGCCGGTCGGCCGGACGCGCGGCTCCCTGCCCCCACGCGATGGAGTCGCCGAGCAGCGCGAGTCGCAGCCGGGGGTCGCCCGGGTGGTCGGGGGATGGCGGGATCACGGCGGTCCGTACCCCACCGGACGGGAGCGATGTCCTCGCCGGCTCCCGCACGCGCCTGCCGGGTAGCGTCGGCGGCATGGCGGTCACCGAGCTCGTGGGCGTGTACGACGCGGACGGCAGCCTGCTCGGCGAGCTCGCCTACGCCTGGGGCAAGGTGCGCGGCACCCGCCACTGCGGGCTGTGCGACATCACCCATGCGCGGGTGCGCCGCAAGCCGGCGTGGGACGCGATGGTCGCCCGGTTGGGCGTCCCGGTGCGGGTGCTGCACCTCGACGAGCTCGACGACTCCCTGCGCGAGGCCGTGAGGCGCACGGGCGCACCGGTGGTCCTGGCCGCCGAGGGCGGGTCGTGGCGCGAGCTGGTCGGTGCCGCGGAGCTCGACGCGATGGGCGGCTCGGTGGACGCCTTCGAGGCGGCCGTCGTCCGTCTCCTCGGCGAGGACCTGCTGCCGTGAGCGGGTGGGTCCCGGCGCTGGTCTGGTGCGTCCTGGTCGTGGCCTACGCCGTGCTCGCGAACGCCTGGAACGGCCGCGACCCGGGGTGGTACGACCGGCTGCCCACGCCGTCGTTCCAGCCGCCTGACCTCGTCTTCGGCCTGGTGTGGCCGCTGAGCTTCCTCCTGCTCCTGGTGGCCGGGGTGACGGCCATCCGCAGCGCGACGCCCGACCAGGCGTGGACCGCGACCGGCGTGCTCGCGGCGTCGGTCGTGCTGGCCCTGACGTGGGCGCGGCTGTTCTACGTCCCGCCCCACCGTCTCGTGGCCGCCGCTGCAGCGCTCGCCGGCGCCGCCGCGCTGACCTGGGTCCTGGTCGTCCTCGTCGCGCGGGTCGAGGTCCGGGGCGGCCTGCTGCTCGTGCCGTACGCCGCCTGGCTGACCGTCGCGACCGCGCTGGCGGTGGCCTACTCGCGTCCGTCGGTCGAGCCGGGCGTGTAGGCGAGCCAGGCGGCGCCCGGGATCGGACCACGCTCGATGGCACGCAGCAGGCCGCGGACCGACCCGCTCACGGGCGGCAGCTCCTCGCGCACCGACTTGACGAGGTCGCCCTCCCAGAAGACGAGGAACTCGTCGCGGTCCTCGGCGAACCCGGAGGCGAGCAGCTCCTCGAAGTGCTCGGACAGCGAGGCGCGGCGGGTGCCACGGCGCAGCAGGACGTGCTCCCACTGCTCCGGCGTCACGACCACGACCCACCGTGCCTGGCCCTCGCGACCCAGCACGAAGCGGTCGGGCGCGGCCTGCTCGACGTCGTAGGAGCGCCCGAACACCTCCAGGAGGAGGGTGTGCTGCTGCGTGCGGGCCAGCGGCACGTTGCGACCGGTGGCCGACCGGCGGCTGAGGTGCTCGCGCACGGCGTGCTCGGTCGCACGGGCCACGTGGGGTGCGTAGGTCGCGGGCCCACCGTAGCCCTGCGCCTCGCGCCACGCCGCTGCGAGCGGGAGGCGGAACGTCCCCTCCGACGGGACCCGGTGGCCCGCGGGGACCTCGAGGTGGAAGCCGACCTCGAGCTGGCTGCCCCACGGTCCCGGCACCACGGCCACGGACGTCACCTGCACCTCGGTGCCGAACCCGCCGTAGCGGTCGATGCCGTCGGCGCCGGTGCCGTAAGAGTCGCGGGGCTCGTCGGGGTCGAGCGGGCGGGTCAGGATCGCGAACAGCTCGCGCGCGTAGGTCTCGTCGTCCACGCCCCGATCATCGCGGGCCCGCCATCCGGGCGCGAGACAATTGCGGTGCGCGGCGGTGCGGCGCGCTGGCACGATGGCGCGCGATGAGCACCCACACGGCGTACGACGACCTGCTGGCGCGGGTGCGCGCCCTGGAGGCCGCGCTCGACCGGCCCCCGGTGGTCGGGATCAGCGGCCACGGCGGCGCGGGGAAGTCGACCCTGGCCGAGCGGCTCGCGGTCGACCTCGGCCTCGACCCCGAGCAGGTGGTGGGCACCGACTCGTTCCACGCCTCGACGTGCGGGCCGCAGGCGGGGATGTGGGAGCAGCACGACTGGCCGGCCGTCGAGGCGGTCGTGCGCGCGGCGCGAGGCGGGGACGACCGGCTGCGCTACGACTACCGCTGGTGGAGCGGCGAGACCGGCACCGAGGACCAGCCGATGCCGGCGGTGCTGCTGGTGGAGGGCATCCGTCTCCTCCACGACCGCACCCGCGACTGGTTCGACCTGACGGTGTGGATCGACCTCGACCCCGACGCCGCCGGCGTGCGTGCGGTCGCCCGCAACACCGACCAGGGCGACGACGCGGCCGAGCTCGACCTCTGGGTCACCAAGTGGGTGCCCGAGGGACATGCGTACGCCGAGCGAGGAGCGCCCGCTGGGGCGCGCCGACGTCGTGCTCAGGCCCGCCGGCTGAGACCCGAGAGGAACGCGCGGAAGTCGGCCGCGCTGAGCGCCGGGACCTCCAGCATCGGCATGTGGCCGACGCCGGGGTAGGTCACGGTGCGCGCGCCCGCGATGCCGTCGGCCCACACCCGCGCGGTGCTCGGGTGGACCAGCCGGTCCTCCTCGCCCCACATCACCAGGGTGGGCACCCGGACCTCGCCGAGCCGGTCGTCGAGCGCGCCGACGCCGTAGAAGTCGTGGAAGACCTCCTCGAGCTGGTCGCGCCGTGCGACGTAGTCGGCAGCGAGCGCGGCGCGCAGGAACGCCGGGACGAAGGGCGGCCTCGCCATCGTCATCGCGTAGAAGTCGGGGAAGTCGGCGACGCTGTCGAGCAGGAACGGGTTGCGCCCCTGCCAGAAGAGGACCTCGGCGTCGCTCGGCTCCGGCGAGGTCACGCCCACGGCGTCGCTGAGCAGCAGCGAGGTGACCCGGTCGGGGTGGTCGACGGCGAGCGTGGCGGCCACGAAGCCGCCCATCGAGTTGCCCGCCACGTGCGCGCGGTCGATGCCGAGGTGGTCGAGCACCGCCACCACCCGGCGTGCCTGCGCGGCAGCGGAGTAGCCCAGGCCCGTGGCGAAGGCCGACGCCCCGTGCCCGGCCAGCTCCGGCACGACGACCCGGTGGTCCTTGACGAGGTGGCGGGCGAAGCGGGTCCACACGACCCGGTCGGCGGAGTAGCCGTGCAGCAGCATCACCGGGGCGCGTCGTCCGGACCGCCCACGAGGACCGCGAGGCGGGTGTCGCCCACGTCGACGCTCCGCTCCCTCAGGCCGTACGCCGTCGCCTCGGCGCGCGTCGCCGCGGACAGCAGCCGGCCGGCGAGCGCCGTGCGCCGGCTCGTCGGGCGGCTCACTTGCCGCCCCGCGACCGCACGACGCCGGTGAAGAGGCGCTGGTAGCCCGTCGGCGCGAGCCGCGCCATCGCGTCGAAGACTCGTGCGTCGGGGCCGATCAGCACCCGCCGCTTGTTCTTCCGCACGCCCTCGACGATGACCTCGGCTGCCTTCTCGGGCGTGGTGATGAACGACTTCTCGAAGTCCTTGGTCGCCGCGTCCGACGGCGTCCCCGTCGCGCCCGCGACGCTGGCGTCGACCCGCGCGGAGCGGGCGATGTTGGTCTTGATGCCCCCGGGGTGGACGCAGGTCGCGCTCACGCACGAGCGGGTCAGCTCGAGGTCCTGGCGCAGCGACTCGGTGAAGCCGCGCACGGCGTACTTGCTGGCGTTGTAGCCCGACATCAGCGGCTGGGCGGTGAGGCCGAAGACGCTCGAGATGTTGACGACGTGGCCCTCGCCGGAGGCCTCGAGGTGCGGCAGGAACGCCTTCGTGCCGTGGACCACGCCCCAGAAGTTGATGCCCATGATCCAGCGGTAGTCCTCGGTGGACAGCGACATCACGGTGCCCGACAGCGCGACGCCGGCGTTGTTGACGACCAGGTTGGCGCGACCGTGGTCGGCCACGACCTGGTCGGCCCACGCGGTGACGGCGCCCTCGTCGGCGACGTCGACGACGGCGCTCGTCACGGCGCGCGCCCGCCCCGCCAGCAGCCGCTCGGTCTCGGCGAGCCCGTCGGCGGAGACGTCGGACAGCGCGAGCCGGCAGCCCTGGTCGGCCAGGTGCAGGGCCAGGGCCCGGCCGATGCCGGAGCCGGCGCCGGTGACGGCGGCGACCTTGTCGTCCAGGTGCTTCATGCGGGGATCCTCTCGGAGGTGGACGCGGGGACGTGGGTGATGACGTGGTGCTCGGGACGGAAGCGCCGCGCGAGGCGGCGGAAGGAGAAGGAGAAGCCGGGGAACATCGCGGTCACCCGGCCCGAGCGCGACTGGTACCACGACGTGCACCCGCCGTCGTACCAGACGGTCCGCTCCATCTCCCGGTGGATCATCGCGGTGTACGCCTCCTCGGCCTCGGCGCGGACCTCGATGCTCGCGCCGGGCCGGTCGACGACCTCGCCGATCGCCCGCACCAGGTAGTGCAGCTGCGACTCGATGACGAAGATCGCGCTGGTGTGGCCGATGCCCGTGTTGGGGCCGGTCACGACGAAGAAGTTGGGGAAGCCGGGCACGGTCGTGCCGAGGTAGGCGCGGGGGAAGTCGTGCCACACGTCCTTGAGGCGCACGCCGTCGCGTCCTCGCACCTCGTGGGGGATGAGGCCGTCGGTCGCGTCGTAGCCGGTGGAGAGGACGAGGACGTCGAGGTCGAGGTGCTCCCCGCTCGCGGTGACGATGCCGGTGGCGTCGAGGTGGCCGATGCCGTCGTGGCGGTCGTGCAGCGTGGTGTTGTCGGCGCCGAGCGCGGGGTAGAGCGTGTCGGAGAGGATCACCCGCTTGCAGCCGAGGGTGTAGTCGGGGGTGAGCCTCGCGCGCAGCACCGGGTCGGGCACCTGGTCCTCGAGGTGGCGCAGCGCGGCCCGCTGGGCGGTGCGGCGCAGCAGGAAGCGGCTGTGCTTGAAGCCGATCACCCGGGTCTCCAGGCGCCAGTAGATCCAGGTGCGGAGCGCCTTGGCGACCGGGCGCAGCCGCAGCAGCCGGCGCTGCCAGGGGGTGAACACGTGGTCGTGGCGGGGCAGCACCCAGTGCGGGCTGCGCTGGAAGACGTGCAGCTCGTCGACCTCGGGCTGGATCGCCGGGACGACCTGCGCGGCGCTGGCGCCCGAGCCCACGACGGCGACGCGCGCGCCGGCGAGGTCGACGTCGTGGTCCCAGCCGTTGGTGTGGAACGTCGCGCCCTCGAAGTCGGCGAGCCCCGGGAGGTCGGGGACGACCGGCGTGCTCAGCGGGCCCGACGCGTTCACCAGGAAGCGGGCGCGGTGCTCGGTGCCGTCACCGGTGCGCACCCGCCACAGGCCGCCGTCGGCCTCGTCCCACGTGGCCGAGACGACGTCGGCGCCGAGGACGGTGCGCTCGCGGAGGTGGTGGCGCTCGACGACGTGCTCGGTGTAGGCGCGCAGCTCGGCCTGGTCGGCGTACATCTGGGTCCAGGGCCACGGCTCGGAGGCGAGCGAGTAGAGCGGGGAGGGGACGTCCACGGCGGCGCCGGGGTAGGAGTTCTGGCACCACGTGCCGCCCATGAAGTCGCGGCGCTCGAGGATCCGCACGTCGGTGATCCCGCGGCGCGCCAGCTCGATCGCGGTGGCCTGGCCGCCGAAGCCGCTGCCGACGACCAGCACGGTGACGGGTGCTGCGGGAGACTCCACGGCTCCTCCGATCAGGAATCTGGTGTCGTCAGATTAAGTGAGGACGACCGATTCCGCATCGCCGGGTGACCCACGTCACATTGGGCGGGACGGGTCGAGCAACGAGGTGGAGGCCCCGGCAAGGAACCGGGCCAGGGTCTCGGCGACGACGTCGCGCCCGGGGGAGAAGCCGGCGCTGGACCAGGTGACGACCGTGTGGCTGACGGCACCGACCGAGGCGCTGGCGAGCAGCTCGCGGGTCGCTGCCGGCAGGTCCTCGGCCCCGTCGCGGGCCGAGACCACGCCGAGCATCAGGTGGCCGAAGGACTGCATTCTCGCGAGGTACGCCGCCTCGACGCGCGCGCTGACGCCGAGCACCTCGAACCACACGACCCGGGTCAGGCGGAGGTCGTCCTCGACCACGGCGAGGAACGCCTCCAGCCCCCGCCGGGCCAGGTCGGTCACCTCGCCGGCCACCTCGCCGGCCACCTCGCCGCCCCCGTCGTCGGGGGTGTCCAGCGCGTCGAGCGCGGCACGCTCCAGGCGGTCGGTGCACTCGGCGTAGACGGCGAGGAGGAGCTCCTCGGTGGAGTCGAACTGCTCGTAGAAGTAGCGGTCGCTGACCTTCGCCGCGCGGCACAGCAGGCGGACCGTGGTGGCGCGGTAGCCGGCGGTGCCGAAGAGCTCGAGGCCGGCGTCGAGCAGCTGGCGGCGGCGTCGGGCCGACCGGTCGGTCGCCGTCTCCCCGGCGTAGGTGCGACCACTCACGGAGTCATTCGACCACAGCCGCCCTCGGCCGATCGGGCGCGCAGGTGGCAGACTCGCCCGCCATGGAGAACCTCACCGTCATCGTCCTCGCCGCCGGTGGCGGCACCCGCATGAAGTCGAAGACGATGAAGGTGCTGCACCCCGTCGCCGGGCGCTCGATGATCGGCCACGTGCTGCGCGCGGTGCAGGCCGTCGAGCCCACCCGCGTGGTCGCGGTCGTGGGTCACCAGCGCGAGCAGGTCGGCCCGCACATCAGCGAGCTCCTGCCCGATGCGGTGCTCGCGGTCCAGGAGACGCAGGAGGGCACCGGCCACGCCGTCCGCATCGCGATGGAGGCCGCCGGCACCACCAGCGGCACGGTGATCGTCGCCGCCGGCGACACCCCGCTCCTTCAGGGCGACTCGCTGCGCGCCTTCGCCGAGGAGCACGAGGCCGCGCAGCGCGCGGTCAGCATCCTCAGCGGGCGGGTGCGCGACCCCTTCGGCTACGGCCGCATCATCCGCAACGCCGAGGGCGACGTGGAGGCGATCGTGGAGGAGAAGGAGGCCACGCCCGAGCAGCGCGACATCGACGAGATCAACTCCGGCATCCTCGCCTTCGACGCGGGGTTCCTGGTGTCGGCGCTGGCGCGCATCACCAACGACAACGCCAAGGGCGAGTACTACCTCACCGACGCGGTCGCCCTGGCCCGCGAGGACGGCCTCACCGTCGGCGCCCACCTGGTCGACGACGTCGCCCAGACCGAGGGGGCCAACGACCGCGCCCAGCTCGCCGAGCTCGGCCGCGAGCTCAACCGCCGCATCGTGACCCGCTGGATGCAGGACGGCGTCACCGTCATGGACCCCGCCACCACCTGGATCGAGGCCGACGTGGTCCTCGAGCCCGACGTGACGATCCTCCCCGGCACCCAGCTCCTCGGCGCCACGGTCGTGCGCGAGGACGCCGTCGTCGGTCCCGACACCACGCTGAAGGACTGCGAGGTCGGCGTCGGCGCCCGCGTCGTACGCACCCACGGCGAGCTCGCCGTGGTCGGCGACGGCGCCACGGTCGGCCCCTTCGCCTACCTGCGCCCCGGCACGCGGCTCGGCGCCGGCGGCAAGATCGGCACCTTCGTGGAGACCAAGAACGCGCAGATCGGCGACGGCGCCAAGGTGCCGCACCTGTCCTACGTCGGCGACGCCGAGATCGGCGAGGGCACCAACATCGGCGCCGGCACGATCTTCGCCAACTACGACGGCGTGGCCAAGCACCGCACCGTGATCGGCAAGCAGGCCCGGACCGGCTCCAACAACACCTTCGTCGCCCCGGTGAGCGTCGGCGACGGCGCGGGCACCGCCGGCGGCACCGTCGTACGCCGCGACGTGCCCGCCGGAGCGCTCGCGGTCAGCAGCGGTCCGCAGCGCAACCTCGAGGGCTGGACGGAGTCGAGGCGGGCCGGGACCGCCCAGGCCGACGCCGCAGCCGCGGCGCGAACGGCCGGTGAACAGCAGGCGGCGCCCGAGGAGTGAGGCCGGGGGCAACCCCGGGGTGGGCAAGGTCCTCCGCGTGGTGAAGAATCCTGACCAGCACCTCCGAGAGAGCCACCCCCGAGGCTGACCAGCACAGCGAGGAGTCGCGCCGCGTGACCGGAATGAAGCGGACCACCGAGAAGAACCTGATGGTCTTCAGCGGTCGGGCACACCCCGACCTGTCCCACGAGGTCGCCGAGCTCCTCGAGACCGGGCTGGTGCCGCAGAAGGCGTACGCGTTCGCCAACGGCGAGCTCTACGTCCGCTACGAGGAGTCGGTCCGAGGGTGCGACGCCTTCGTGATCCAGAGCCACACCGCTCCGATCAACGAGTGGGTCATGGAGCACCTGATCATGGTCGACGCGCTCAAGCGCGCCTCGGCCAAGCGGATCACCGTGGTCATGCCCTTCTACGGCTACGCCCGCCAGGACAAGAAGCACCGCGGTCGCGAGCCGATCTCGGCGCGGCTGATGGCCGACCTGTTCAAGACCGCGGGTGCCGACCGGCTGATCACCGTCGACCTCCACGCCGACCAGATCCAGGGCTTCTTCGACGGCCCCGTCGACCACCTGATGGCGCTGCCGATCCTCACCGAGTACGTCAAGCAGAAGTACGGCGACCAGCAGCTCGCCGTCGTCTCGCCCGACGCCGGCCGGATCAAGGTCGCCGAGCGCTGGTCGGCCCGCCTCGGCGGCGCCCCGCTGGCGTTCATCCACAAGACCCGCCGCACCGACGTGGCCAACGAGGTCGTCGCCAACCGGGTCGTGGGTGAGGTCAAGGGCAAGATCTGCATCCTCACCGACGACATGATCGACACCGGCGGCACGATCGTGAAGGCCGCCGAGGCGTGCATGGAAGCCGGCGCCGCGGGCGTCATCATCGCCGCCACGCACCCGATCCTGTCCGACCCGGCCGTCGACCGGCTGAAGAACTCCTCCGCCATGGAGGTCGTGGTCACCAACACCCTCCCGGTGCCGGCCGACAAGCAGTTCGACAAGCTCACCACCTTGTCGATCGCCCCGCTGATCGCCCGCGCCATCCGCGAGGTCTTCGAGGACGGCTCGGTCACCTCGATGTTCGACGGTCACGCCTGATCAGCGCCGCCCGGCACGCACCCTGGCTGCGTTGTCGTCGGTCGACGGCCCGCTCCGCTCGAAGGCCGCCTTCCCTCCTCCGCCTTGCCATCGCACGCGCCGGACGACGCTGACCTGCCTTCGCACCCGACAGGGCGGGGCCGGAGCTCGAGGTGGAAACCGCCGCTTCGAGGCCGAAGTTTCGGACCCGAAGCGGCGGTTTCCCCGGATATCCGGGGATTCTGGCCCAGCCCTGAGGCGTCCCCCGGATCGGCGCGAGCGCGCCTACAGCGTCCGGTCGAGGTCGTCGAGGTGGTCGTTCCACGACCGCGCGAGGACCGTGGGGACCTCGCCGGTGGCGAGGGCGGCGGCGACCTCGGCGCGCAGCTCACGGCGTACGTCGACCGGGAGCGGCAGGCGCGGGAAGGCGTCGCCGATGCTGTCGGCCATCGCCTGGCCCGACCGCCGGGCCAGCGCGAGGCCGTCGGTGACGTAGCGCGAGAGGTAGGGGCGCAGCAGGTCGGCCTGCTCCCAGCCCCAGAAGCCGGCACCGGTCGCGTCGAGCTCGTGGGTGCTGAGCCCGCCGCCCACCAGCTGCTCCCAGACCGCGGCCTTGGCCTCGGGGGTGGGCACCGCGGCGCGCGCGGCGAGCGAGGCGTGGTGGCCCGAGACGGAGGGGTCGCGCTCCACCTCGGCGTCGATGTGCGAGGGGTCGCCGAGCTCGGCGAGGCGGTGGACCGCGGCCCAGCGCACGCTCGGGTCGACGTCGTCCTGCGCCAGCCAGCCGACGAGCAGGTCGCGGTCGGCGCTGAGGCGGGCGAGCACCCGCGCGGCACCGGGGGCGAGGAGCGGGTCGCCGCCCTCGACGGCCCCGCGGGCGATGTCGGCGATCACGGCGAGGTGGCCCGCGACGTCGGCGGGCTCGTCGTAGCGGCGCACCACGAGCTGGAGCGCGCGCATCACGCCCTCGAAGACCAGCGGGTGGCGCTCGACGCGCAGGTGGCGGTCGGCGAGCGCGACGAAGTCCGCGACCGGGACGACGCGCGACTCGGTGAGGTCGGCCGCGGTCCACCACAGCATCGCCCGGGTCAGCTGCGACTCCACCGCGGACAGGCCCTCGGTGATCGCGGTCCACGACTGCTCGTCGGGGCGGACGACGGCGAAGGTCTCGTCGCCGGAGTTGGGCACGACGACGCGCCCGGCGAACTCCTCGAGACGGATCGGCTCGTCACCGAGCTGCACGTCGCGCGAGCCGACCAGGCGCATCGCGTCGTCGTAGGCCGAGACGGTGATCCGGTGGGAGCGCGAGCCCTCGCGGGCCACGACCGGGACGTCGCCGTCGCGGGTCACGGTGAGGGTGTCGAAGCCGGTGGTGCGCAGCCACGCCGCGGCCCAGCCGCGCACGTCCTTGTCGGTGGCGGCGTCGAGGGAGTCGAGGAAGTCGGCGAGCGTGGCGTTGCCGAACGCGTGGGTGGTGAGGTGGCGGTTGACGCCGGCGAGGAAGTCGTCCTGGCCCAGCCAGTGGCCCAGCTGCGCGAGGGCGGCGTTGCCCTTGGCGTAGGTGATCATGTCGAAGTTCGCGAAGGCGGTGTCGACGTCGACGATGTTGTCGGTGTCCTCCGCGATCGGGTGCGTCGAGCGGCGCCGGTCGGCGCGGTAGCCGGTGGGCTTGCGGGTGATCGCCGCCGACGTCCAGGCGTCGGTGTAGCCGGCCGCGACGCCGGCGACGTCGTAGCCCATGAAGTCGGCGAACGACTCGTTGAGCCACGAGTCCTCCCACCACTTCATGGTGACCAGGTCGCCGAACCACATGTGGGCCATCTCGTGGGCGATCGTCGAGGCCACCCACTCCTTCTCCAGCTCGGTCGGGGTGCCCTGGGGGAGGTAGGCGTCGCGGAAGACCACGCAGCCGGGGAACTCCATCGCGCCCCAGTTGAGGCCGGGCGCGAACACCTGCTGGTAGTCGGCGTAGGGGTACTCCGGCTCGAAGATCGTCGTGTAGTGCTGGAAGCAGGCGCTGGTGATCCGCCGCAGCTCCTCGGCGTCGCGGCGCAGCTCGCGCTCCTGCGAGGCGCGGGCGTGCCAGCCGAAGGGCAGCGAGCCGCCGGGCGCGGGGGCGTACGGCTCGTCCCAGGTCACCGAGACCCACGGGCCGCCGACGAGGGTGAAGAGGTACGACGAGAACGGCGGCGTGGTCGCGAAGGACCACGTGTCGCCCTCGCGGCCCTCGAGCGCGCCGTTGGCCAGGACCGTCCAGTGCGACGGCGCGGTGACCCGCACGGTGAAGGTCGACTTGATGTCGGGCTGGTCGAAGCAGGGCACGACCTTCTGGGCGATGTCCATCGAGGTGTGGGCGCAGACGTAGCGCTCGCCGTCGGCGGGGTCGATGGTGACGGTCATGCCGTCGCCGTCGGTGACGTAGGGCATCCGGGCGGTGACGACGACGGTGTTGTCCTCGGCGAGGTCGGGCAGCGCGATCCGGTTGTCGGCGTACGCCGCCGGGGCGCCGTCGAGGGTGACCTCGCTCGCGCCGGTCAGCTCGAGGAACGTCGAGGCTCCCGGCTCGGTGCACCGGAAGGAGATCCGGGCCTCGACGGTGAAGTGCTCGGTCGAGGTGAGGTCGAGGTGGAGGTCGGTGCGGACGTCGGTCACGAGGAGGGCGCGCTCACGCGCCTCGGGGAGCAGGAGGGGCACGCCGACACCCTAGAGCGCGCCCCCACGGGGCCGCCTCCCGGATTCGCCCGGGATTCGACCCGGCAGCCGGGCCGGGACTAGAGTTCCCGGGTTGCCTCGGCGAGGGAGCCCACCGAACGACTGGGACTCCGTGATCGACAGGGCCGGACAGTTCCGCTGCGCCGCGCTCACGATCCGGAGCGCGGCGTTCGTCGTCTCCGGACCGCCGAGCCGGCCGCACCGGCCCCACCACGTACGGGGCCCCCCGAACCCCGAAGCACATCCCCCACCACAGCCAGGAGTCACCATGTCTGCCCCCGAGAAGATCACCGCCGAGTCCCGCACCGAGTTCGGCAAGGGCGCCGCCCGCCGGATCCGCCGCGAGGACAAGATCCCCGCCGTCATCTACGGCCACGGCAACGAGCCGACCCACGTGATCCTGCCCGGCCACCAGACGATGATGGCCCTCAAGCACGGCGGCGCCAACGCGCTCCTGTCGCTGCAGATCGACGGTGCCGAGCAGCTCGCGCTGACCAAGGACGTCCAGATCGACCCGATCCGCCGGGTCATCGAGCACGTCGACTTCGTCGCCGTCATCCGCGGCGAGAAGGTCACCGTCGACGTGCCGATCCACGTCGTCGGCGAGGCCGGCCCGGACACGCTGGTCGTCACCGAGAACACGGTCGTCTCCGTCGAGGCCGAGGCCACCCACATCCCCGAGACCTTCGAGGTCTCCGTCGAGGGCGCCGCCGCCGGCACCCAGATCCTCGCCAAGGACCTCGACCTGCCGTCGGGCACCACCCTGCTCGCCGACGACGAGCTGCTCATCGTCAACGTGACCGAGCAGATCTCCGCCGAGGCCCTCGAGGCCGAGCTCGCCGAGGCCGAGGCCGACGCCGGCATCGAGCACGACGCCTCCGACGAGGAGATCGCCGAGGCGCAGGAGGAGGCCCAGGCCGAGGACGCCGCGCAGGAGTCCGGCGAGGCCACCGACTCCGAGTGACCCCCTCTCGCTGACCGGGCGGTTCCTCGCGCTGGGAAGCATCGACCGGGCAGTTCCTCGCGCTGCGACGCGAGGAGCTGCCCGGTCAGCGCATTTCAGCGCGAGGAACCGCCCGCTCGGCGGATGAAAGGATGCAGGACGTGAGTGACGCCCCCACCTCGGACGTGTGGCTGGTGGTCGGCCTCGGCAACCCCGGACCGTCGTACGCCGGGCACCGCCACAACATCGGCTACATGGTCACCGACGAGCTCGCCTCGCGCATGGGGTCTGGCTTCAGGAGCCACAAGTCCGGTCGCGCCGACGTCGTCGAGGGCCGGCTCTCGATCGGCGGCCCACGCGTCGTCCTGGCCCGGCCCCGCGGCTACATGAACGAGCTGGGCGGCCCGGTCAAGGCGCTCGCGACGTTCTACAAGGTCGCCCCCGACCACGTGGTGGCGATCCACGACGAGCTCGACATCGCCTTCGGCACGCTGCGGATCAAGCTCGGCGGCGGCGACAACGGCCACAACGGCCTCAAGTCGATGCGCTCCTCGCTCGGCACCGGCGACTTCCACCGCGTCCGCGCGGGGATCGGCCGACCGCCGGGTCGCCAGGACGTCGCCGACTTCGTGCTCTCGAACTACTCCACCGTCGAGCGCAAGGAGCTGCCGTTCCAGGTCTCCGACGCCGCCGACGCGGTCGAGTCGCTGATCACCGACGGCCTCGAGAAGACCCAGCAGCACTTCAACTCCTGAGAAGGTGCCCGCTCGGCGGTGTTCGGCGTGAGGAACGGGGAGCTCGGCGTCTCTCATCGCCAGGACATGCCCGCTCGGCGTCCTCCAGCGCGAGGACGTGCCCGCTCGGCTCAGGCGGGGGGCAGCACGACGGTCCACATCAGTGCGCGGCCCGAGGCGAGCGACGAGGTCGCGGCCAGCGCCGGGGCGGTGCCGGCAGGTACGTCGCCCTGGTCGCCGGCGGTCGTGGTCAGCAGGCCGGCGCCGGTGCCGGTGGTGGAGGCGCGGGCCGTGAGTGCGGGCGGCAGCGTCCATCCGTGCGCGCTGCCGGTCTTGTCGGCGTAGTGGCGCAGCACGCGGGATCCCGCCTGCGCGACCGTCGCGGCGGGCGCGCTGTGCGAGGTGGTGAAGCTCGCCTCGGCGCGGCCGACGGCGCTCGGCACGCCGGCCCCGGAGTAGGCCACGAGGACCAGGCTGGTCTTCGAGGTGGCGTCGAGGGTGAGGGTCAGCGTCGTCCCGGGGGTGGTGCCGGCGGTGCGGGTCAGGACCCACGACCGCAGGTCGGCGTCGTCGGACACCGTCGACACGACGGTCCAGCCGACGGGCGTGGTGAGGGTCGCGGCCCGGTTGGTGGTCACCACCAGGACGAGCCGGTCGGTGGCCTGCACCGAGGCGGGGACCGTGACCTGGGGGCGCGACGTGCTGGAGTCGGACGAGGAGGACGCCCGCCACACCGGGCCCGCCGGCGGCAGGGGATCGTCGGTGACGGTGAGGGTGCGCGCGAGTGACGACGTCGCGCCCTCGTCGTCGGTGACGGTGAGCGTCACGTCGTAGGTGCCGGCGACGGCGTAGGCGTGCGAGACGGAGACGCCGCTGGCGGTGGTGCCGTCGCCGAACGACCAGTCGATCGCGGTCAGCGAGCCTCCGTCGGGGTCGCCCGAGCCGCTCGCGTCGAAGGTGCAGGCCAGGGCCGGGCACGCTGAGGTGAAGGACGCGACCGGGTCGCGGGGCGGCGGGGGGCCGGTCGGGGAGACCAGCACCACGGCGTACTCCTGCCCGCCGCCGCCGGCGAGGGTGGCGCCGGAGACGCCCGGGACGAGGACCGGGGTCGAGCGGTTGGTGGTGGTGCCGTCGCCGACCTGTCCGGTGTCGTTGGCGCCCCACGCCATCACGTGGCCGTCGGCGAGGACCGCGAGCCCGGTGTCGCGTCCCGACCCGATCGAGGTGACCGAGGCCAGGGCCCGCACCGCCGCCGGACGCGAACGGTTGGTGGTCGTGCCGTCGCCGAGGTTGGCGCGGTAGTTGCGGCCCCAGGCCAGCACGGTGCCGTCGGTGCGCAGCGCGTACGAGTGGTGGGCGCCGGCGATGACCTGCGACACCCCGCTGGCGACCTGCACCGGCGACGTGCGGTCGGTCAGGGTGCCGTCGCCGACCTGGCCGTAGTCGTTGGAGCCCCAGGCCCAGACGGTGCCGTCGTCGCGCAGGGCCAGGCCGTGGTCGCGTCCGCCGGCGATGGCGACGACCTCGGTCAGGGTGCCGACCCGGACGGGGGTGGTGCGGCGCACCAGCGTCCCGTCGCCGAGCTGGCCCTCGTCGTTGCGGCCCCACCCGACGACCGTGCCGTCGACCCGCAGGGCGTAGCCCATGTCCCGACCGCCGGCCACCGCCACCGCGTCGGTGAGCCCGGTGACCCGGACGGGGGAGCGGCGCAGGGTCGTGGTGCCGTCGCCGAGCTGGCCGTCGGCGTTGAGCCCGAAGGTGCGCACGCTCCCGTCCGCCAGCAGCACGACCGTGTGGTTGTGCCCGGTCTCGACGGCGCTGGCGCCGGTGATGCCCGGCACCCGGGTGGGCGTCGGCAGGTTCGCCGTCCCGCCCGTGCCGAGCTGGCCCTGCTGGTTGCTGCCCCACACCCAGACGGTGCCGTCGGCGCGGAGCGCGGCGACGTGCTCGCGCCCACCGTGCAGGTCGACGACGTCGTCGAGCGCGGCCACCGGGCCGGGGGTCCTCCGCGCGACGGTGGTGCCGTCGCCGAGCTGCCCGAACCCGTTGCCGCCCCACGTCCACGGCACGCCTGCGGGTGCGGCGCCGATCGAGGCCACGCGCGGGTCGGGCGCGGGAGCGGCCGCGCCCGGGGCGGCCGGCGCGGTGAGCGCCAGGAGGGCCGCGGCCCCGCCCGCGGCGAGCCGTCGGTGCAGGGTCGCGACCCTCCCGGTCGTCATCTCAGCGGTCCAGCCGGAGCAGGATCGTCCATGCCGTGGCGTTGGCCGACGCGCTGTCGGCCGTGGCCGTCAGGGCGCCGTAGCCGCCCTCGGCCACGGGGCCGCCGGAGTCGGCCAGGACGCTGCAGACGCGCCCGGCGTTGGCCCCGCAGACCTGCTGGCGCCCGGTGACCCCGTCCGGCAGGGCGAAGTCCGTGGTGGCCGAGGACTTGTCGGCCCAGTAGGACACCGCCCAGTCGCCCGCGCCGGCCTGGACGGTCGGCGTCGTGTGCCCGGCACGGAGCACCGTCTCGGCGCTGGAGACCACCTGCGGGGACAGCATGTCGCCGGAGTAGCTGGCGACGGTGAGGGTGTACTTGGCCGCCGCGTCCATCGCGAACCGCACCGTCTTGCCGGCGTCGCCCGCCGCGGCCGTCCGGGTCCAGACGAAGGTCTTCATCGTCCCGGAGGTCGAGGTGTCGAGCAGGGTCCAGCCGGTCACGCCGCTGCTGGGGCCGCCCGGCACGCGCGTCGCGTCGTTGAGCGAGAGCACCAGCACCATCCGGTCGCCGGCCGACGTGCCGGCCGGGACCACCGTGTTGGGCGTGGAGACGTTGCCCTGGTTGGCGTTGGTGCCCACGAGCGCGATCTGGCGGATCGCCACCGGGGTGACGGTGCGGGTCGTGGTGCCGGTGCCGCCGTCGTTGTCGGTGACCGTCAGGCCCACGAGGTCGGAGCCGCCCGCGTCATAGGTGTGGGTCGTGGTCGCCGAGGTCGTGGTGTCGGACGTGCCGTCGCCGAAGTCCCAGGTGTAGGACACCGCGGTCCCGTCGCTGTCGCCCGAGCCGCTCGCGTCGAAGGTGCACACGAGGTAGCGGCAGCCGGTGGTGAAGGCGGCCGTGGGCGCGGCGTTGGTGCGCGTCACCTGGACCGGCACGACGAGCGAGCCGCCCGCGCCCTCGTCGTCGGTCACGGTGAGGGTCACCTGGCGCGTCCCCGAGGTCACGAAGTCGTGGCTCGGCGTGCGCCCGGTGGCGCTCGACCCGTCGCCGAAGTCCCACGCGTAGGAGACCACCGACCCGTCGGGGTCGCTCGACCCGCCGGCGTCGAAGTCGCACGCAGCGCTGGTGCAGGAGGAGGTGAAGGCCGCCGTCGGTGCCTGGTTGGGCTCGATCGTGCGGAGCACGAGGGAGAAGGTGGTGGCCGTGGCGTTGGCGGTGTCGGCGGTCGCGACCAGCCCGCCGTACTGGCCGGTCGGGACCGAGCCCGCGGAGTCGGACCACGCGCTGCAGACGTGGCCGGAGCCGGTGCTGCAGATCGCCTGCCGGCCGGTGACCTCACCGGGGAGGGCGAAGCCGGTCGTCGCGGCCGACTTGTCGGCCCAGTAGGACACCACCCAGGACCCGGCGGCGGCGTCGACCTGCGGCGTGGCGTGGCCGGCACGGCTGACGGTCTCGGCGAGGTCGGCGACCACGAGCGCCCCGGCACGCACGCCGGAGTAGTCGGCGACGGTCATCGTGTACTTGGCGGCGGCGTCGAGGGGCACCGTCACCTTCTTCGAGGCGTCGCCCGCCGTGGCGACCTTGCTGTAGAGGCGGGTCTGCATGCTGCCCGACGTGGTGGTGCCCAGCACGGTCCAGCCGGTCACGCCGGTGGGGGTGCCGATGGTCCGGCTGGCCGAGTTGAGGCTGAGCGACATCACCAGGCGGTCGCCGGCGGAGACGGTGGACGGCGTGGTCACGTTGGGCGTGGAGACGTTGCCCTGGTTGGCGGCGCCGCCGACGTAGGACACCGTGCTGGGAGCCGGAGCGGCGACCACCGTCCGGACGGTCGACGCGTCGTCGGTGGCGCCGGCGTCGTCGGTCACCACGAGCGAGGCGGTGTAGGTGCCGGGCGAGGCGTAGGTGTGGCTGGTCGTCGCTCCCGAGCCGTGGGTGCCGTCGCCGAAGTCCCAGGCCCAGCCGGCGACCGTGCCGTCGCCGTCGCTCGACGTCGAGGCGTCGAGGTCGCAGGCCAGGTAGGTGCAGGTCATGGTGAAGTCGGCCGTCGGGGCGACGTTGGGCCGCACGACGGTGACCTGCTTGGTCGTGGTGCTGGTGAGCCCGCCGTCGTCGGTCACGGTGAGGGTGACGTCGTAGGTGCCGGAGGCCGCGAAGTCCTTCTGCGGCGTCGGGCCACCGGCCTCGTCGCCGTCGCTGAAGCTCCACTCGTACGACGACACGGTGCCGTCGCCGTCGCTCGAGCCGGTGGCGTCGAAACTGCAGGAGACCCCTGTGCAGCTGGAGGTGAAGGCCGCGGTGGGGGCGGCGTTGGGCAGGACCGAGGCGAGGAAGACCGCGCGCCCGCGCCAGTCGGTCGTGGCGTCGGCGACCGAGGAGGTGCCGGTGGGGGCGCCGCCCGTGAAGCCGATCCGGAGCAGCTGGCCGGTGGTCGAGCTGACGACGTAGAGGGTGCTGCCGTCGAGGAACATGCCGCGGGTGCTGGCCCAGGCGACGTTGCCGCCGGTCACGGTGTTCTCGACGCCGCCGATGATGCCGCTGTCGGGGGAGAACCAGCGCCAGAAGAGCGAGCCCTGGCCGCTGCGCGTGTAGTAGATGCGGCCGTCAGAGTAGAACATCCCGGTCACCGTGCTGAGCTGGGTGTACCAGGTCGGCAGCACGCCGGCGTAGGTCTGGCCGACCGGGCCGCTGCCCGTCTCGACGGTGTTCCACAGCGGGTCGAGGTAGGGGTTGACCGCGGTCGCGGGACCGAAGGTGGTGCCGTCGAAGGAGCGCTTGTAGAGCATGCCGTCGGTCTGGCCGTAGAACAGCGAGCGGCCCACCATCACGGCGTTGCGCACGGTGCTCCAGTCGAAGGTGCCGGTGCTGACGGTGCCCTGGGAGGTGATCGTCGAGCCGTCGAAGGCGAGGACCTTGGCCACGGCGGCGTTCGAGGGCGTCGCGGTGTTCACGATCTCGATCGCGTTGACCTCCGGGTTGCCGAAGGAGGTGTGGGTGAAGTCGATGTTGACCGTGCCGTCGCTGGTGACGTCGAAGGACTTCATCGTGCCGCGGTTGACGCCGGGGTCGACGTTGGGGTCGTAGCTCGAGAGCTTGGTGACGCCGTCGATGAGGACGTTCATGCGGCGCGTGGACGTCGAGCGGCTGGCGAAGTAGAGCCGCACCTGGGTGCTGGTGCCGGCCGGGACCGGGAAGGTCCACTGCATCTCGTTGCCGCCGACCGGGTCGTTGCGCTCCTGGGTCCAGATGCCGAGCGGGGTGGAGGCGGGGACGTTGACCAGGCTGGTCGCGGCGAGCGCCGACTGGGTGGCCACCGTGCTGCCCGTGTTGTGGAACGTGCTGGCGGTGGCGTTGTCGGCCGCCCAGTCGGGCCCGTTGTCGCTCGCGGCGATCGCCGCGCCGCCGGCATTGATGCGGTAGAGGATGTTGCTGGACGCGACCGGGGCGCCGACGTAGACGTTGCCGGGCAGCGAGCCGGTCGACTTCGAGGCGGTGTCGTAGCCCTCGGCGTAGGGGAAGAAGGCGATGCGCGGGCGCTGGTAGCGGCGGTTGCCGACCCAGTCGGTGTCGCTGGTGATCCAGATGCCGGCGTCGGTCTCGTAGATCTCGTAGGCCGCCTCGCCGCGCGGGTTGCGGCCGGGGTTCCACTTCAGCGGCACACCGGTCTGCGGGTCGAGGGCCGACAGGCCGGGCCGCGGGACGGCGCCCTGCGCGGCCTTGTCGGAGCCGTTGGGGTTGTTCATCCAGCGGTTGTGGCCGCCGACGTAGACCGCCGAGCGGGTGATCTCGACGCCCCAGAGGGTGTCGCCGCCGGAGTTGGCGACCCAGGTCGGCTGGAGCGCCGTGCCGACGGCGTAGGTCTCGAAGCGGGAGGCGGCGTCGCAGAGCGTGCCGGCGTTGGGACCGCCGGTGGTCGCGACCACGAAGAAGGAGCCGTCCGGCGACATCTCGACGTCGCGCATGTAGCTGTCGAAGGCGCGCGGGGCGCAGATCGGGGTGTAGCGGGTGGTGTACCAGTCGGGCGAGACCGTGGCCGTGGGCCCGGTCAGGTCGAGCATCACGATCTGGTCGCGGGCCAGGCCGCCGACGGTGCGGAAGTTGCCGACCACGACCAGGCGGTCGCCGGCCGGCGTCACGCCGGACTCGCGGATGCCGATCGGCGCCTGGGCGCCGCTGCCGGAGTTGTTGTGGTGGCCGTCGACCGTGAGGTCGAGGAAGGGGTCGAGGGCGCCCGTGGTGGCGTCGAGGGTGCCGAGCTGACCGTGGGCGAGGCTGCCGATGCGGGTGAAGAAGCCGCCGATGAAGAGCCGGTTGTTCGCCAGCAGCTCCATCGTCTCGATGCCGCCGTTGGTCGAGGGCGCCTTGAACGACGGCACCGCCTGACCGGTGCTCACGTCGAGCAGCTGGAGGTGGTTGGGCCCCTTGCCGTTGATCTTGGTGAAGTCGCCGGCGACGTAGACGGTGCCGGGCGTCGGGCCGGGCATCAGCTGCTGCACCTGGCCGTCGACGGTGGGGTTGAAGGTCTGGCTGACCAGCCCGGTGGTGGCGTCGAAGGCGAACAGGTTCTGCCGGGCGTACGGCGTGCCGTTCATCGGGTCCGCGACCTGGGTGAACAGGCCGCCGGCGATCATCGTGCCGCCGACCTGGACGATCTTCGACACCTCGCCGTCGAGCACCCAGGGCGTCTTCTTGCTGGGCACGTCCCCGGGCATCCGGTTCGCCGAGGGCGGCGCCGCCCCGGCCTCCACGGTGGTGAGGGCGACCAGCGGCACGAGCATGGCCAACGCGGTCACGAGTGTGGTGACGAGGGCAGTGGCCAGAGCGGTGAGCCGACGGATCAGCACGGGGTCCTCCAGAGGATCGAGAAGGGGCCGAGAGCCACGCGGCGGGTCCGTCGCCGGACCACCCCGGGCCTCATTCGACCGGTCCGAGAGCCGGTGCGGGCGGGTGACGCAGAGGTCTAGCCACCATTGGGTAGGTGACCCGCGTCGACCGTGGGCCGGTCCCGGGGAGCGCGCCACCCGCCCGGTCGCCAGCTCGGGTCCTCGACCTGCTCGGGGGCGAGCGCGCCGAACGCCGGCAGGCCGGCGACGTGGCGCACCAGGCCCCACACGAGAGGCACGGCCGCCACCATGACCAGCCCGACGACGGCGACCAGCATCGGGTGGACGTCGTCGTCGCCCGCGCCGAGGACCGACCAGCCGGCCTTGTCGAGCAGCGCCACCCCGCTCATCGTCAGCACGACGACGATGCCGCGGCGCACGACGGACTGCGGGACGCGCGGGGCGGCCAGGGCGCCGAGGATCGTGCCGGGCACCGAGCCCAGGACCAGCGGGACGGTGAGGCCGAGGTCGAGGCCGTGGAGCGCGATGTTGGAGATCGCGGCGGCCATGACGAGCGGCACCGCCTGCACGAGGTCCGTGCCGACCAGCTTCACCGCGGACAGCCCGGGGTAGAGCATCAGCAGGGCGATCATGATGACCGAGCCCGAGCCGACGCTGGTGACGCCGACGAGCAGCCCGCCGAGCGCCCCGACGAGCAGGGTGGGCAAGGGCCGGATGGTCGGGTGCTCGTCCGAGACCACGCCTCGGCGCATCCGCACCAGGTTGACCCACAGGCGCACGGCGTAGGTCGTCGCGGCGAACAGCAGTGCGAAGCCGATGCAGAGCTTGAGCACCCGGTCGAGGTCGCCGGGCGGGGAGAGCCAGTTGATCAGGTGGGGCCCCAGCAGGGCCATCGGCACCGACCCGACGACCAGCCAGCCGGCGAGTCGCAGGTCGGGGGAGCCCTCGCGCTTGTGGACGATCGCGCCGCCCGACTTGTAGATCGCGGCGGCGGTGAGGTCGGCGGTCACCACCGTGGCCGCGTCGCCGACCCCGAGGAAGATCAGGGCCGGCGTCATCAGGGCGCCGCCGCCCATGCCGGTCAGCCCGACGACCACGCCGACCAGGAACCCGGCCGCCACGATCGACAGGAAGGTCGTCATCACGACGTCCCCCACGGGACCACCCCCTTGCTGCCTCTCGTCCCGCACCCGGTGGCGCGGCCCACGAGGTCATCCGAACGTCCCGCGGGATGCCGTGGGGTGCGGGCGGCGCGATGCCCCACATGTTGGGGACGGCGGCGCTGCGCCGGCGGCCGGACGCGCACTCCCCGATTTGGGTGATAGGCCCGGTGGAGGCCCTGCCGGGGGTCGGGGCGTTCCTACGTTGCGCTCGACACCTGTCCGCGTCGACACCTCGTGCCGTGAGCGGGCCCAGACGCGACACGGCTCTTGACGAGGGAGTACGGCATGAAGGCACAACACGTGGGACGCACGCGACGAGGAGTCGCGCTGTCGTCCGTGGGGGCGCTCGTGGGCGCTCTCGTGGGGATCGTCGCCGCGGCGACCCCGTCCGCAGCTGCGGACACCATCAGCTTCCGGGCCTCCACCCAGGCGGCGTGGAACCAGACGACGGCACGGGTGACCATCCCCGCCGCGGTGCAGGCGAGCGACGGCATGCTGCTGTTCGTCACCACCAACACCGACGTCACGCTCACCGCCCCGGCCGGGTGGACGCTCGAGGGCACCCGGCTCTCCAACGTCGACACCGAGACGACGCTCTACAGCAAGGTCGCCGAGACCGGTGACGCCGGCCGCAACGCCGCGGTCACGCTGTCGCAGACGGCCAAGAGCTCGATGACGCTGCTCGCCTACGACGGCACCGCCGCCGACCCCGTCGCCGCCTTCGCGTCCGCGGCCGAGGTCAACCCGGCGAAGACCGCGCACGCGACCCCCGGCGCCTCGGTGAGCACCGCCGGCTCCTACGTCGTGTCCTACTGGGCCGACAAGTTCGGACAGGAGACCAACGGCTGGACCCTGCCCGCCGACCAGACCCGGCGCTCGATCGTGTCGGGCATCGGCGCGGGCCGCATCTCCGCCGTCGCCTCCGACCAGAACGCCCCCGTCGGCGTCGGCGCGAGCCCCAGCCGCACCGCCACCAGTGCCGCGTCGAGCTCGAAGGCCACGATGTGGACCGTCGTGCTCCAGGCGGACCAGGGCGCCGACCCCAACGTGGCGCCGGTCGCCTCGTTCACCACCAGCTGCCCCACCGCGACCTGCACGGTCGACGCGTCGGGCTCGACCGACACCGCCCCGGGCACGGTCGCGTCCTACGCCTGGGACTTCGGTGACGGCACCACCGGCACGGGCGTCTCGACGACCCACACCTACGCCGCGAGCGGCAGCAGGACGATCAGCCTGACGGTCACCGACAACCAGGGCCTGACCAGCACCACGACCCGCACGGTCAACGTGACCGTCGGCGGTGGCGGCGGCGGGGTCGGCGACCAGCCGCGACCCGGCCACACGCGCCTGGTGCCGGACAAGCCGCGCGCCAACACGCCGTTGATCAGCAACGGCGAGATCTGGGACATCGAGGTCGTGCCGCAGCTGAACCGCGTCTTCGTGGCCGGCGGCTTCACCTCCGCCGCGAACACCGTCAGCCCCACCACGACGGTCAACCAGCCCTACCTGCTCAGCTACAACCTCACCACGGGCCTCATCGACACGCAGTTCCGCCCGACGTTCGGCGGTGGCGGCGTCAACGCCGTCGAGGCCAGCCCCGACGGCACCAAGCTCTTCGTCGGCGGCTCGTTCAACACCGTCAACGGCGTGACCAAGCAGAAGGTCGCCAGCCTCAACCTCACGACCGGCGCGCCCCTGACCACGTTCGGGTTCACCAACGTCACGAACAACCAGGTCATGTCGCTCGCGGTCAGCAACTCCACGGTCTACGTCGGCGGCCGCTTCACCCGGGTCAACGGCGTGCTCAAGAGCGGTCTCGCGGCGGTCAACGCCGCCTCGGGCGCCGTGGACACGGCCTTCAACAACGACATCACCGGCGGCATCGGGGTCAACGGCGCGCTCGGGGTCCAGCAGCTCAAGCTGACCCACGACAACAGCAAGCTGCTCGTCGTGCACACGGGGCGCCAGATCGCCGGCCAGGACCGCTACGGCATGGGTCTGATCGACACCGCGACCAAGCAGCTGCTGCCCTTCCGCAGCCAGCTCTGGGACGAGAACCTCGCTCGCGTCGGCGGCGTCACCCGCATCTACGGCGCGGACATCGCCCCCGACGACTCCTACTTCGTCGTGACCAGCGGCTCGGGCGGCGATGCGCCCCCGATCAGCGACACCGCGATCGCCTACCCGCTCACCAGCGCGTCGGTGCAGAGCTCCGACGTGGACGAGATGTGGATCTCCCGGCACTTCGACAGCATCTACTCGGTGGCCATCACCGAGCAGGCGGTCTACCTCGGCGGGCACTTCGGCTTCATCGAGTCGCCGAGCTCCGACGACCCGTGGCCGGGCCTCGACAACGTCGGCTACGGCACCGGTCAGGGTCTCGCCGGCTACGGCCTGGGCGACCAGGTCGTGCGGCGCGACCACATCGCGGCCGTGTCGCCCACCACCGGCAAGGCGCTCGAGTGGAACCCGACCAACGGCTCCAACTCGTTCGAGGGCAACAAGGCCATGGAGGCGACCTCGCGCGGGCTGTTCATCGGCGGGGACGGCATGTTCCAGGGCGGTGTGCGCACCGGCCGCGTCGCCTTCTACGACTTCAACACCGTGACCAACCCGCCGGCCCTGCCGGACACGACCATCACCGCCCCGATCGAGGGCCGCGTGGTCGCCAACAACGCGCCGTTCGAGGTCACGGGCACCGCCCGGGTCACGACCGGGAGCGTCGGCCGCGTGCAGGTGAGGATCCAGGACCGCGACAGCGGGCAGTACCTGACCTCGGCCAACACCTGGACGGGCACCGCCACCTCGGTCAACGCCACGCTGGGCGCGGGGACGACCAACCGGACCTGGACCCTGGGCAACCGGGTCGTCACCACCAACCGCGACCTGCTCGTGACCGCCCAGGCGTTCACCGCGGCCACCGGGGGCACGGGCGACTCGACGCCGGCGACCAAGAAGATCGAGTCGTTCAGCACCGAGGACCAGACGCCCACCACCAACATCTCCGGGCCCAGCGGCGTCCAGTCCTCGACCACCTTCACGATGACCGGCACGGCCAACGACGACAAGGGCGTCAACTCGCTGAGCTTCTGGTTCCGTGACGAGCAGCAGCGCTACCTGCAGAACGACGGCACCGTGAGCGCGATCTTCAACACGTTCCGCGGCACGCCCGACGTCGTCGGCGCCACCGCTGCCACCTGGTCGTACGAGGTGACGCTGCCGCACGAGGGCGTCTGGCGCGGCAGCGCCACGGCGACGGACACGATCGGTCAGGCCGACCTCAGGAGCGCGACGCGCGACTGGACGGTCGACTCCAACGCGATCTCGCCGACCGTGACGATCCAGGACCCGGTCGCGATGACGCCGCCGTTCGCGGTCCCGGCGGTCACCGTCGAGCCGGGCGGGAAGCTCACCTTCGCCGGCACCGCCGCCGACGACGAAGGCCTCAAGAACGTCGAGATCTCGCTCCGCAACAGCTCGACCGGGGAGAACCTGAGCAACGACGGGAGCTGGGGCACGAACGTCAGCGCCGGCAGCTACCGCATCTCGCCGGTCGACATCAGCGGGTCCACCTACAACTGGACCTACACGACGCCGTTCAACCTGTCGGCGGGCACGTACAGCTTCACCGTGCGCGCCACCGACGACTCCGGGCTCACCACCTCGAACACCAACCGGGGATCGCTGACCATCAACGCGCAGTACGCCGGCGACCTCGCTCCGGACGGCACGATGACCTTCGTGGCGCCGACCGACAAGTCGCTCACGGTGAACCTCGCCGGTGGCGCCACCGACGACGTCGGCATCGCGAGCGTCCGGGTCGCCCTGCAGGACCGCGACACCGGTCGCTACCTGCAGGCCAACGGCACCATGGCGGCGGCGATCGCCTACCGCGACGCCACTCTCGGCACGCCGAACGGGACCAGCACGACGTGGTCGCTGCCGGCCATCACCCTTCCCACGGGCGGCAACTGGCGCTTCACCGCCACCGCCTTCGACACCCGGGGGCAGCAGGACCCGTCCGTGCCCACGGCGAGCTATGCGGTCTACCCCAACGACGGGCCGCCCAGCCTCAGCGACACCCTGGGTCAGCCCCAGACCGGCGCCTCCTTCTCCGACGGCAAGATCGTCGTCACCGGTCGCGCCGAGGACGCGCCTGACGCCAACGCCAACATCGCGTCGGTCCAGGTCGCGGTGGTCAACTCGGCCGGGCAGTACATGAGCTCGGCCGGCACCTTCACCAGCACGTCGCCGAGCTTCCGCACGGCGTTCCTCAACAGCCCCGGAAGCGCGGGGTCGAACTACTCGTACACGACCCCGGTCATCCCGGCCGGCACCTACAGCGTCATCGTGCAGCCGGTCGACGTCCACAACCAGATCGGCGTCGCACGTACGTCGACCGGGGTCGTGGTCACCCAGCCGTCGAACAACCCACCGGTGCCCAGCTTCACCTACACCTGCAGCCAGAACGTGTGCACCTTCGACGGCCGAGCCTCGACCGACGAGAACGCCAGCTCGCTCACGTACACCTGGAGCTTCGGCAGCTCGTCGGGCACCACGACCAACGGCACCGGCCCGCTTCCCACGAGGACCTTCACCGGCCCCGGCACCTTCCCGGTCACCCTGACCGTCAAGGACGAGTGGCAGGTCTCGGTCACCTCGGCAGCGCAGAACGTGACCATCGTCGAGCCCTCGGGCAACAGCGCCCCGGTCCCGACCTTCACCCAGAGCTGCCAGGGGCTCACCTGCTCGGTGAGCAGCCAGGGCACCGCCGACCCGAACACCGGAGACGCGATCACCTACTCGTGGAACTGGGGTGACGGCACGCCGCTCAGCACGGGTGCGACGCCCGCCGCCCACGTCTACGCGGGATCCGGCAGCTACACGATCACGCTCACGACCACGGACGGGTGGGGCAAGGCTGCCTCGACCACCCGCAACGTGACCCTGAGCGAGCCGGCCGGCAACACGGCGCCGAGCGTCACCTTCACCGCCAGCTGCGCCTCCTTCACGGTGTGCCAGATGAACAGCGCCGGCACCGTCGACGCCCAGGGTGACGCGATGAAGTACTCCTGGAACTGGGGTGACCTCACCGCCGCCAGCACCACGGCGAGCCCGGCGCACACCTACGCGACTCCCGACACCTACACCATCTCCCTCACGGTCACCGACGTGTGGGGGAAGGCGACCACGGTCAGCCGGACCGTGACGATCACGGAGCCGGCGAGCAACACCGCGCCGACCGCGGTCATCGCCTCCGGCACCTGCCCGACGTTCACGACGTGCGCGATGAGCGGCACCGGGAGCAGCGACCCCGACACCGCGGCCGGCGACGGCATCCGCAACTACGTCTGGAGCTGGGGTGACGGCACTGCCGACACCACAGGCACGTCGGCCAGCCAGTCGCACGTGTACAACGTGGCCGGCACCTACTCCGTGACCCTGCGGGTGGTCGACAAGTGGGGCCGCAGCAGCACCGCGGTCACGCAGTCGGTGACGACGCTGTCCGAGCCGGCCGGCAACGCGGCTCCGACCGCGGTGGTCAGCACCCCGGTCTGCACGGGTCGCAGCTGTGTGGTCAACAGCACCGGGAGCACCGACGCCGACGGCGGCATCCGGGGCTACACCTACAAGTGGGGTGACGGCACCGCAGACAGCACCACGACGTCGGCGAACAGCCAGACGCACGTCTACGCGGCCGCCGGCACCTACACGATCACGGTGGTCGTGACGGACAACTGGGGCAAGGCGACCACGGTCACCAGGAGCGTGACGGTGCTCTGACCCTCGCTCGACCACACGCTGGGAGGACCGCGGACCCATGGGGGTCCGCGGTCCTTCCGCGTGCTGCCCGGACGCGTGTCGGACCGCCGGTGACACCGGTCGGGACACCCGTGGGAAACCGCGGGTGACACCGTTCGTACGGCGTGCGTGCGACCCTCCGTGACACTCGTCGTCGCCCGTCGGGGGTCACTTCTGGTGACCCCACCGAGGGCGTCCAGGGGCCGGTCCCCGCGACTTGACGCCCTCCTCGGACGTGGGGTGGACTGCCGGTGGTTTGGCGTGAGTCGTCCACCGGCACGGGGGAAATTCCGTCGGTGGAGGCGTCAAGCCGGCATCCGTCTCGAGGATGTCTCGCCCTCGTCCCCCAGCGGCGTGGCCAGTCGGTGCCCCCGTGTGCATCGGCCTGCCTGTCACGCCGACCTCGGAAGGTCCCATGGAACACGTCTCTCGTCGTCATGTCCTCCAGCTCCTCGGAGCCACCGGTGCCGGAGTCGCCGGCGCCTCCGCACTCCTCCCGCCGGCCGGCGCGGTCCCGATCCACCGCGACCCCGGCCGGCGCAGCGGCACCCAGGCCGCCCTCGCCCCGATCGTCCCCCTCATCGGGATGAGCACCGCCGCCCGCCAGTGGGCGGCCCGCTCGGCGGAGGTGGGACCCGGCCTCGGCGCCCGGCGCATCTTCGCCGACCTGGCCGCCGGCCCGACGTCCCAGCTGTCGCTGGTGCGCGCGGCCCACGCCGCGGGCCAGCTGCCGGTCATCTCCTACAAGGCCGGCGGGTCCATCGCCGACACCCTCGCCGGGAGGTACGACGACGTGGCCGCCCAGGCGGCCGCGCAGCTCGCCGCGCTCGGCAAGCCCACGGCCGTGACCTTCTGGCACGAGCCGCACGGCAACATGACGCCCGCGCAGTTCGTCGCCGCCCAACGGCGGATGGTCCCGATCTTCCAGCGCGGGGGCGCCAACCTCCAGGTGGGCCCGCTGCTCAACGGCTTCCTGCTCGACCGCCAGACGTCGCTGTTCGCCCAGTACGCGCCCGACGAGCTGCTGGCCCTGTGGGACTTCTTCGGCCTCGACACCTACGAGTCCGGGACGATGAGCAGTCCCGGCGCGGCCAAGCCCGCGCCCCGTGTCGGTGCCGCCCGGACGTTCCTCGCCCAGCGGGGATCCAACCTCCCGCTCGGCATCGGCGAGTACAACGGCTACAGCGCACAGACGATCACCGACACCGGCACCGCCCTGCTCAGCACGCCCGGCGTCTGGTTCGGGTGCCTGTGGAACACCACCGGCGGCAAGGGGATCGCGGTCAGCGGCGACCGCCTCGCCGCCTTCCGGGGCACCCTGGCGGCAGCGGCGCGCGCCCGGAGCGCCCTGGGTCTCGTGCGCCGCTGACGCGGCTCCTGCGACTCGTGACCCCGCGCTGCTCCTCGGCGCGGGGTCACGCGTGTCGTCAGGGCCCGACGACCTCGGTGCGTCCGTCGAGGCCCCGGGTCCGTCGGGCCCGGGCCACGGCGAGGGTCTGCTGGAAGGCCACCAGCCGCTCGCCCTCGAGGACGTAGCCCTTGCCCTCCGTGGAGTTCCACATGCATCCGAACCAGACGTTCGGGGTGTCCAGGATCGCCTGGCCCGCCGCGGCGATCGTGGCGGCGGAGTAGCCGTTGTACTCGCCGACGCCGAGGGGCATCGTCGCGTGACCGCGGGAGGCGAGGAAGGACGCCATCGCCGGCAGGCGCTGCGCCGGCTTCGCGGAGCCGGGCGCCGCCATGGTGCCGGACTCGTAGGTGTCGATCCCGAACCAGTCCCACAGCGAGAACAGGTCGTCGGGGCAGAACGAGGCGAACTCGTCGATCTGCTTGTCCAGCAGCCAGCCGTTGAGCAGGGGACCGACCTTGAGCTGGCCCTGCTTGAAGGCGGGGAGGATCTGGCGGCTCGCGGCGGCGTACTGCTCACCGGTCATGTCGCCGTAGGGCTCGTGCCAGAAGGTCACCGCGGTCGGGAGTCCGTAGGACGCCAGCTTCGCGGCCGCCTGCTGGGCGACGGCGTTGTAGCGTCCCGCGACCGCCCCGGCGACGTCGCCGCCGACCTTGTAGGAGATGACCGGCAGCATGCCCGCGGCGTGCGCCTCCTCCACGAGCCGGATCTGGCTGTCGGCGCCGTCGGCGAGGTCGGCGAAGATCCGGCGCGCGCCGAGGCCTGCGCCGACCTGGGAGACGCGCTGGCCCCACTCGGGAGCAGGGGCGCTCATCCCGATGAGGGCGCCGCCCGTGGTGGGGATCGGGGTCTCGGTGGTGCCGATCACCTCGTAGGCCTCGTGGCGGCGGAAGACCCGTCCGTCCTTGCGGCGGACGACGACGGTGACCACGCCGCTGCCGGGCTCGGTCGGACGCGCGGTCCAGACCTGGGAGCTGCGGTGGCGCGAGGAACGCGTCCAGACCAGGCCGTTGCTGTCCTTGACCCGGATCCGGCGGGGCTGCTTGAGCCGCTCGACGATGGTGAGGGTCAGCAGCTCTCCCGGCTGCACGGTGCTCGGGGACAGCCAGGCGCGGACCTTGCGGCGCTTGCGGGCGGCCTGGGCCGGTGACAGGACGCCTCCGGCCACGCCGACGGCGCCGACGGCGGCTCCGGAGAGCTGGAACAGGGATCGACGAGACAGGGGCTGCACGATCTCGAACCTTTCGGGGGGATGGTCGAGGGGTTCGTTGCGCCGGGGGTGGAGGCGCTCACGCGCACAGGGGTGATACAGCGCGTGGGACGAACGCGCAGCACGGTACGGGAGTCTTTACCAACGCTGTCAAATTTCGGGGCCGCTGGTGTGGACAGGTGTGCCCTGCCGAGGTGCGGCCCCGAGGGCGGTTCGGGGCGCGCCTCACCGGGGCACGACGGCGGCGGAGCGTGCCGAGGGCGTTCCGGTGCCGACCGCGTTGATGGCCACGACCTCGAAGCGGTAGGTGCCGGCGGCGAGGGTGAAGTCGTACTGCTTCACGTTGGGTCCGAGCACCCGCGACGTCTGCGTGCCGAGCACGGTGGCGTCGGCCGCGGCCGAGCTCATCCGGAGCGCGGTGACGCGGTAGCCGGTGATGGCGGACCCCCCGGTGGTCGCGGGCGGCGTCCAGCGGGCGATGGCGCTGAGCGCCCCGCCGGCCGCGCCCTGGGCGGGCGTGCCGATCACCGGTGCTCCCGGGACGGTCGCGGCGCTGCTGGGCGTCACCGCGGCGGACAGCGACGAGAAGGCACCCGTGCCGACCGCGTTGGCGGCGGCGACCTGGAGGCGGTACGCGGTGCCGTTGGTGAGGCCGGTGACGGTGAGGCTGGTGGCGTTCGCCCCGGCGGGACGCAGCGCGCCGACCTGGGTGCCGGTGCCGTCGACCACCCGGACCTGGTAGCCCGTGACGGCCGAGCCGCCGTCGTCGGTGGGCGCGGTCCAGGAGACGGTGGCGGTGGCGTTGCCGGCGGTGGCGGCGCCGACCGTCGGCGCTCCGGGCGCCGTCGTGACCGGACCGGTGCTGCGCGGGGTGCCCGGGGTGCCTGCGCCGCTCGACAGCGCCCAGCTGCTGCCGGCGTCGTTGTCGGCCGCTGGGTCGAGCAGCTCGAGGGACTGCCCGGCGTCGGGGGCCGGCCAGCCGGCGCCGCCGTAGGTCACCGTGTCGGCCAGCGAGCCGTCGGGACGGGTGAGGGTCAGCGTGCCGGTGTCGGGCAGCGAGCCGGCGTAGCGGTCGGCCACGAAGACTCCGGAGCCATAGGCGGTGCGGAATGCGACGTCGTTGGCGACGACCGTCAGCGCCGAGCGGGCCGGCACCACGGTGCCGGGCTGCAGGGTCGCGGACGCCGAGCCGCCGAGGACCCAGCCGGACAGGTCGATGGCCTGGGCGCCCGGGTTGTAGAGCTCGACGAACCCGGCGGTGTCACCGCTCGCGGGGGCGTGCTGGACCTCGTCGATGACGATGGTGGGAGCAGGGGCCTGGGCGGCCGGGACGCGGGAGTCGGTCGCGAAGACCGTGCGGCGGGCGTTGAGGTCGTTGACGAGCCGCTTGCGGAAGGTCGGGTAGTCGACCGGGCTCCCGGGGTAGGGCCACGCGGCGTAGTCGAGGGCGGCGACGGGCTGGGCGGGACCGAGCTTCGCGTCGTAGAGCGCCTCCATCCGTCCCGGGGCCAGCAGGTCGTCGACCAGCGTCCGCAGCCGGCGGAAGTACATCGCGCGCCACGTGGGGTCGGCGAGGACCGCCCGCATCAGCGCGCTCGTGTTGTCGCCCGGCTCGGCCGGGGTGACGAAGGTGCTCGAGACGTTGCAGCAGCCGTTGCCGAGGGTGTGGTCGAGGTCCCACGGGAGGATCCGCCAGCGCCCGGTCACCGAGTCCTGCACGAGGTAGAAGTTCTTCGACGACGAGTCGTGGTGCTCGATGATCGCGGTGACCGCGGCGTAGTTGATCAGCTGCGGCAGGTCGGCGTTGGCCAGGAGGTAGCTGCGCTGGGCGGCGCCGGTGAGGCGTACGCCGTTGACGAAGGCGGCGATCGGCGCGAAGTCGGTCTCGTCCGGGGCCTTCTTGGAGAACTGCGAGGTGATGGCGCGTGTGGAGAACGCGCTCGTCTCGGCCTCGAAGAACTGGTCGTCGTCGTAGCCCTCGCGCTTGCGCCAGGTGCCGTCGTAGGTCTCCTGGAGGTTGTAGAGGCCCTGGAAGGCGCCGTTGCGCTGGGTGCGGACCGGGAACATCGTGTGGTCCTCGAAGCCGGCGCGGCGGTAGGCGTCCCACGACAGGATCGCGCGACCGTGCGAGCGGTCGCTCCAGTCGGCCTGCATGTCGATCTCGTCGACCGGCTCGGCGAACAGGCCACCGAGGTCGAAGTCGTAGCCCGAGGGGGTCTTGAACTTCCAGCTCACCTTCGGGTCGGTCTGCGAGGCGTGGCCCTTGATCCTCATCTCGACGTTGTCGTAGACGCGCCCGGCGTAGGCGATCGCGCCGTAGCGCGTGAGGTCGGCGGTCGGGTTGCTCGTCAGCTGGGTGTAGTCGGTCGGGGAGATGAACCACTCCCACTGCGGGACCGGGCTGCTGATGCCGCTCGGCACGACCACGCCCCGGTAGGTGACGGTGTCGTCGATGCGCGGGAAGCGGGTGGTGGCGACGGCGTTGGTGGCCTCGATGCGGTAGCGCAGGAGGTGGCCGGCCGCGGCGCCGGGGATCGTGGCCGCGACGGTGTCGCCGCCGGTGCTGGTCATGGGCACGGACTGCTCGGCGGCGAAGTCGGTGCGGTAGCGCAGGGTCACCGCGGTCTGGCCGGTGACGGTGGCGGTGACGGTGACCGCCTCGCCCGCCGCGGGCGTCGTCGTGCTGGGGGTGACGCCGGTGATGCGCGGGCCGAGGCCCGAGCGGCGCACGGAGTTCGCGGCGCCGGGCGTGCGGCCGGCGGCGTTGGTGGCGGCGGCCCAGTTGAGCGCGTCGTTGTTGTCGAGGGTGGCGTCGACGAGCTCGAGGGAGGGGCCGGTGCCGTCGGCCTTGACCGGCCACGGGTCGGCCTCGCCGTAGGCGACGATGTCGATGGTCGTGGCGGTGGCGTCCTTGAGGGCGATGGTCTCCCCGGAGTTGGAGAGGTTGCCGCCGTAGACGGCGGCCGGGGCGAAGCCGTAGGAGGCCTGGAACTGGACCGCGTCCTTGGCGACGACGAGGTACGCGCCGGGGCCGATGCTGGTGCCGGCCGGGAGGACGAGCGTGATGCCCGAGAAGCTCCAGCCGGAGAGGTCGACGGGGGTGGTGCCGGTGTTGAGCAGCTCGAGGTAGTCGTCACCGTCGAGGTCGGACACCGCGTGGAACATCATCTCGTTGATGACCACGTCGGTGGGCGCGGCGGTGGCCGGGGGGCTGGTCGCGAGGGTGAGGCCGGCGACGGCGGTGGCGGTCGCGGTGAGCACCGCGGCGAGCCTGCTCGGGTGGGTGGTCATGGCTGCCCCGTTCGTCACCGGAGCGGCTCGCGCGGCGCGGGACCCCGTCCTCCGTCGCCCGACGCACGGTCGGGTCCTCGCAACGTAGGTCGACCGGGTCCCGGCGCTCCAGCCCCTGATTGGTGAAACCCGTGCGAGGAGCCCGGCCCGGGACCCCGGCCCACCACTCCCGTCAGGACTCGACGGGGCGGCGAGGGGCCGGGACCGCCCGCCGGCGCAGCGCCGAGCGGAACGCGGCCAGCCCGAGCACCTCGCGCCACGACCACACGAGGGCGAGGTAGGCGGCGAGGGCCACGGCGGTGAGCGAGGCGTCGGCGACCAGACCAGGGTCGCGCACGACCATGACCAGCCCGACCAGGCCGAAGCACCCGATCGCGGCCGCGCCGACGCGCAGCGCCGGGCGGGTGACCGGCCACATGTCGAGCTGGCGGCGCACCTGGAGCAGCGGCAGCAGGTTGCGCACCACGATCGCGACCGCCCAGGCCGTCGCCGCACCGCGGATGCCGTCGAGCGGGATGAGGACCAGGTTGAGCCCGACGTTGACGGCGAGCGCCACGGCGCTGTTGCGCAGGCTGAGCCAGCTGCGGCCGGCCATCAGCAGCACCGCGTCGACCGGACCGCACGCCGTGGCGAGCAGCATCGTCAGAGACAGGATGACCACGACCTCGGAGGCCACGGAGTACCCGTCGCCGAAGACGCCCATCAGGGTCGGCGCGAACGCCGCCAGCACGAGGTAGAGGGGCCAGCTCGCGATCATGCTCCACCGGGTGGCGGCCTGGAAGACGGCGTTGGCGGCGCGGTCGTCACCGCGGGCGAAGAGGGTGCTCATCTGCGGGGAGAGCGCCTGCTGGACCGACTGCACGAACAGCTGGCCGAGCACGATGAACCGGCTCGCCGCGGTGTAGAGCGCCGCCTCCGCGGGCCCGGCCAGCGCGGCCACCATCACGATGTCGGAGCGCTTGAGCGCCGTCTGCGTCACCCGCGCGATGCCGCGCGCGGCGGTGTAGGACCAGAACTCGTGCGCCACCTCGCCCCACTCGCGGGCGGGCTCGGTCCCGCCGGCACGACGGCGTACGAGCCGGACCAGCCACAGCGAGGAGACCACCAGGCCCGGGACGTAGGCGATCGCCCACGCCAGCGCGAGCACCTCGGTGCTCGCGCCGGAGAGCCACGCGGCCAGCACGAGCAGCGCCTGCAGCCCGAGCCGGCCGATGTTCTCCACCACGACGGTCGGCCGCATCGTGCCGACGCCGCGGGTCGCGGCGACCACGAGGTCGTGGAGCGCGGCCACCGGCAGCACCAGCGCCAGCACCCGCAGCATCCCCTCCATCGTCGCTGCCTGCTCGGAGCCGACGAGGGCGGGCGCGAGGTCGGGTGCGAGGAGGAACATCACCGCGCCCACGCAGAGCGAGAAGCCGAGGACCGGGACGATCGCGACCGCCAGGGTGCGCGGCACGTCGGCGGCCCGGCCCGACGCGAGCTGCGTCGGCAGCCAGCGCACCAGGCCGGTGTCGGTCCCGAGCAGCGCCACCGACTCCAGGATCAGGAAGGCCGCGGTCGCCGCGAACAGGGTGCCCGCGACCGACGGCGAGAAGCCGTTGGTGACGATGACGACGAGCGCGACCCCGAAGACGCCGCTGAACCCGGCGCCGATCACGCTGACCGTGCCGCGACGCGCCAGGCGCTGGAGCTGACCGGAGTGCTCGGCGGGTGACTCGCGGGTCATGGGCACGGTCCTGGACGAGGTCGGTGAGGCGGTGGGTGAGGAGAGCGTGCGGCGAGGCGGGGTGACGGGTGCTCACCGCCCGGACCGGGCCTTCGGGTCCTGGGCGGGCCGGTCGGTCCCGGAGGCGGGAGCGGTGTCCGCGTCGTCGGTCCGTCCCGGGCCGGAGTCCGTACCCGAGCCCTTGTCCGTGCCGAAGTCCTTGCCCGGGCGGGAGCCCGTGACCGAGGTCGCGCCCGACCCCGCGGACGCCGCGTCGCGGGTCTCGCGGGGAGAGGCGACCTCGGCCTCCCGCGTGGGCCGGGTGCGGTGCTCGAGGTCGCGCGGGCCGACGACCAGCGCGACGCGGGCAGCTCCCGCGACGGCGCCGGCGCGGGCCAGGTCGTCGACCCTGCGGCGGCGGCTGCGGCCCGTCGAGACCACGACGACGCCGAGGTCGGCGGCCCCGAGGAGCGCGTCGCTGTCGGGGGAGTCGGCGTCGGGGACGTGGATGACCACGACGTGGCCCTCCTCGACCAGCGGCGCCAGGATGCCGCGCACCCGCTCGACGCTGAGCAGCTCGCGGCTGTCCCCGTCGAGGCCGCCGCCGTCGAGCACGCTGAGCAACGGCTCGACCGTCGGGCGCAGCACGTCGTGCACGTCGAGCCGCTCGTGGAGCAGCAGCTGGGCCAGCCCGTCCTGCTCGACCGAGAGGCCACCCGTGTCCGGGGCCTGTCCCGGACGGACCAGCACGACGCGGTGACCGGCGCGGGTGAAGGAGCCGGCGAGCGCCTCGGCCGCGCTGGCGTCGGCGGTGTCCGGGCTCGTGCCGACGACCGCGAGGACGTCGGGGCGGGGGTCGAGCTCGAGCAGCGTGGCCCTGGTGCGGCGGACGGCGACGTCGACGGCCTCACGGCGGGCCTCGACCCGGCCGCGGCGCAGGACGCGCTGCCAGGCGTGGCGGTGCGGGACGGCGGCGACCACGGTGAGCCCGGCGTCGCGGACCTCCGCGGCCGAGCGGACCGTGCCGCGCGCCCGCTCCAGCAACCATGCCAGGAGGCAGCCGAGGGCCAGGCCCAGCACGGCACCGCCGACGGGCGGCACCAGCGTGGCCAGCAGCGGGGCGCCGGCGGGGACCGAGGCCGGCGAGACGATCGTCCCGGCGGGCGCGGTGAGGTTCTCCAGCGCCGTGCGCTGGGCGCGGAGGTTGACCAGCTCGTTGCGCAGCGCGTCGGCGAGCTCGTTGTTGAACGCGCGCTGCGCGGCCGTGCCCTTCTGGGCCGCGGTCGTCGCCGAGCGCAGGTCCTCCACCGTGCGCACCGTCTGGGTCTCCAGGCGCCCGACCCGCTCGTCCTGGACGGCCTTGAAGCGGGCGTCGCGGTTGGCGAGGTACGCGCCGGCGACCGCGTCGGTCACCTGTCGGGCCAGGTCGGCGTCGTCGGCCGACCACGAGATCTCCAGGATCTGGGTGCTCGGCGGCACGCTGACCTGCAGGCGGGAGGCGACCCGGCGCACCGTCAGGCCCGTGCTGCGCTCGACGACGGCCCCGAGCACCTCGTCGGAGCGGACCATCTGGGCCTCGGTCTCCAGGCTGGTGTCCTGGTCCTGTCGCACCGACGACGGAGTCGCGGAGAACGGGTTGCCCACCGAGGGGTTGATCAGCACGCGCGTGGTGCTGGTGTAGGTCGAGGGGGCGGAGGAGGCGTAGAACCAGCCCGCCACCGCGCCGAGCAGCACCAGGACTGCGACGAGGGCCAGGTGGTGTCGCAGGGCGCGCCCGAACGGCGCCCGGGTGGTCGGCGGGAGGTCATGCGACATGGGCGTTCTCCTGGAACGGGAGGCGGATCGGCCTGCGGAGTGATCGGCGCAGCGGGAGCCCGGCGCCGCGGAAGCGGTCGCGGGCGGCACCCGCCACGCAGCCGGCGAGCAGCCCGAGGGCCGCGCCGGAGGTGAGGGGCACCTCGGTGTTCGGGTAGTCGGCGCGGCCCCGGTCGGGCGCCGGCGCGATGACCTGGGCGGGCGTGGCGCGCGCGTCGCGCACCTCGTCGAGGCGGGTCCGCAGCTGCTGGAGGTCGGCGAAGAGGTCGTCGGTCGAGGCGACCACCACGCGGCGGGCCTGCTGGCGGGCGAGCAGCGCATCCTGGGCGAGGACGAGGAAGCGCAGCTGGCGCACCTGGTCGTTGGACAGCGAGCCGAGGGACTCACGGCGTACGTCGACGAAGGTCGTCGCGGCCGCGTCGGCGGCGCGCGCGACCTTCACCGGGTCGGCCCCGCTGACCGTCACGTGGAGCACGTGGCTGCCGGCCGACGCGGTCACCGAGAGGTGCTGCTCGCTCGCGGCGGGGCTGGTGCCGAGCGCCTCACCGACGGCCGCCAGCACGGTCGGGCTGCGCAGCAGCTGGGCGTCGGTGTCGATGCTGACCTCGGGCGGGGCGAGCTCGTCGACGGTCGGCATCACGTAGACCGGCACCGGCGCGAGGGCGACCGACGTGGTCGCCGACCACGTGCGCGTCCCGGTGAGGGACACCCCCAGCCCCGCCACCAGGCCGAGCGCGACGAGCCCGAGCACCACCACGGCGTGGCGACGGACGAAGCGGGTGTAGTCGGAGGCCACCGGGAGCCCGGCGGCCGGCCCGGAGGTGCTCAGGGCGCCCATGCCAGCCGCCGTCCGAGCATGTCGGTCAGCGCCGCGTCGTGCGGGGCGAAGTGCTCGCGCAGCCGGGCCCGCGTCTCCGCGGCCATCGGCGCGCTCGGGCGTCCGTTCCAGCGGTCGAACTTCTCGGGCATGACCACGGGCAGCCCGAGGAACTCCAGGATGCCGGTGAAGGTCTCCTCCGGGTGCTCGAAGAACGACTCGCTCTCGACCGCGTGCACGTGCTCGCGCGGCACGTGCTCGGCGATGCGGTCGAGCTGGTCGGCGTAGTGGCCGCGCCGGACGTAGGCGTGGTGGCGGTGGCTGAAGCTCTGGTAGAGCGGGTCGGCGAGCATCCGGTCCTCCTGGCCCGCGAGCCGCTCGTCCTCGAGGTCGAGGGCCCGCTCGAAGTCCTCGGTCTCGAAGCCGCGCGCGTGCTCGTGCTTGTAGGCCGACCACGCTCGCTCGACCGGGTCGCGCAGCATCGCCAGCACCCGCACGTCAGGCAGGTGCTCGGCCATCCGGGCCGGCGCGCAGGGGTGGAACATGTAGTAGCCGCTGGCCTCGAAGGTGATCGCCTCGCCCTCCTCGCCACGCGCGCGGGCCTTCATCGAGGCCTTGAGCGGGAAGTGCCCCTGGTACCAGTCGAAGCCGCGGTGGTAGTTGACGTCGAAGTAGTTGACGCCCTTGTGGAAGTTCGCCGAGTGCACCAGCGGGTGCGACATCAGCGCCCGGAACAGCGACGTCGTCCCGGCGCGCTGGGCTCCCACGAGGATGAACGACGGCAGCTGGCGATGGTTGGCGGTCGCCGAGCCGACGCCGACGGACAGCACCCGGCCGGCGGTCTTGACGGGGTGGGGGAGTGAGCGGCGAATGGTCATGATGCTCCGTTCGGTGAGGTTCGGTGCTCGTCCAGCTGGGCCTCGAGCAGCGAGGTGATCCAGTCGGTGCGGAGCCGGAGGGCGGGTGTGGCGCCGTGCTCGAGGGCCTCGAGGTAGCGGGTCGCGAGGTCGGCGAGGTAGAGCAGGAGGGTCAGGTGGCGCCGCTCGCGCGGCACGTCGAGCGCGGCGAGCCGGCCGTCGACCGAGGCGAGGAAGTCGCGCTGCTGGGCGGGCGCCGCCCGCTGGCCGGGCCGCACGGCCTGGGCGGCGAAGTGCAGCTCGTCGAAGCCGACCGGGACGTGCGCCTCGTGGCGCTCCCAGTCCCACACGTGCAGCACGCCGTCAGTGACGCCCATGTTCCAGTGGCCCCAGTCGCCGTGCCAGCCACCGAGCTCCACCACGTCACCGCCGTGGCGCTCGGCGAGGGTCTCGACCGCGTCGAGGAGCCGCGCGCCGCGGGGGTCGCCGTCGACGCGCAGCACCCGGTCGAGCAACCGTGTCAGGTGCTCGCTGTCCGCGACCGTGACCTGCGCGCGGCCGCCGAGGTCGGCGACCTCGCGGGCGGCGGTGGTGCGCTGGGTGTCGTTGGCGCGGGTGCCGGTGGGCAGGGCCGACATGACCAGGACCTCCAGGCCCGACCAGCGGCCGTGGTGGAGCACCTGCGGCACGACGAACGTGCGGGGCAGCTGCGCGGCGACCGACACAAGGGCCTCCGCCTCGCGCCGCACCAGGTCGGCGGTCAGGTCGTTGTGGCCGACCTTGGCGTAGCCGACGACGGAGCCGTCGGCGCCGAAGACCTGCAGGACCGGCTTCTGGTTGACCCGCCGGGTGCCGAGCAGGACGCCGACGCGCACGTCGGTTCCCAGGCTGGCAGACAGGTGGCGCTCGATCGAGTCCGCGGCCGGGTCGCTGCTCTGCACGCTGAGCCGGGGCCAGCCCAGCAGCGGGAAGGCCCGCGTGCGCAGCGACGCCTCGAGCACGCGGCGCGCCGGACGGGCCAGGCCGGCGCGGGGGCCGCCGAGACGGCGCACCATCACCGACGAGCCGGGCAGGTCGGCCGGGACCAGCAGCCGGGGGCTGCCGCCGGTGGGGAAGAGGTAGACGTCGCGCCGACCGGCAGGGGTGCGGCGCCGGCTGCGGGTCACCCGCGGGGCGTCCCAGGGCTCGGGCCACAGCAGCCGCGCCACCTCGGCGGCGTACGACGCGGAGGCGGTCGGGGTGCTCATGGCGCCACCTGGTCGGGACGCAGGTCGGCGCGGGCCATGAGCCCCACCGCGATCATGCTGGTGAACATGGCTGATCCCAACGAGTCGTAGACGAAGAAGCAGAGCACCGTGACGAGGAGGACCGTGCAACCCAGCACGTCGACGGGTGCGGGGCCGCGGGCGCGGCGCAGGAACTGGTGGGCGAAGAAGGCCAGGCACAGGATCGTGCCGACGAAGCCCGTGGTGAGCACGAGACGCCACATGAAGCCCTGCGTGCCGAGCGGCGGCGCGGCGCACTGGTGGCACTGCGCGGTCTCGCCACCGGCGAGCGAGCTGAAGCTGCCCTGCATGGTGCGGGTCGTGCCGTAGCCGACGAACGGCGAGCCCTGGGCGGCGACCGAGACGACCGTCTCGGCCGTGCCGGCCCGGCGGCCGTTGCTGTGCGGGGTCTCCACGCGCAGCACCAGCGTGTCGTAGAGCGGGGACGAGACGAAGAGGATGCCCCCGACGAGCAGCCCGGCGACCAGCACCTGCAGCGCCCGGAAGCGGCCGTTGACCGCGAGGCGGCTCGCGGCGTAGACCGCGGCGAAGCCGAGGGAGATCCACAGCCCGCGGTTGAGGGAGAAGGTGATCGGGAAGATCGCGGCGACGAGCACCAGCGGGGCCGCCTTGCGGCGCCACCCGGCGTCGCGACCGGTCCAGGCGAGGATGAAGAAGGGGAGGTAGAGGGCGATGTTGTTGCCCCACGCGTTGGAGTACGGGAACGGCGCGGTCGGACGCGGCTGGACGTAGCCCAGGAAGTCGCTCGAGGACGACAGCGACGGGTGCACGAGCGTGCGCACGAAGTTCTTCGAGGTCAGGCCGTGGGGGAGCACCAGCTCCATCGGCGACTTGAACTCCAGCGTCGGGGCGAGCATCGCCAGCACCCCGAAGCCGGTCGTGACGACGAACATGTAGGCCATCAGCCGCACCACCCGCTCGGTGGGCAGCTCGCGCGCGGTGTTGACGACGTAGAGCATCACGATCGTGACCGCGACGTACCAGCCGGCCCACACCATGAAGCCGGCGACGCGGCCGAGCCCGCCGCCGGGCACGGTGCCGGGCGCCTGGGCGTGGGTGACCAGCACCCCGATCGCCATCCACACCAGGAACAGCAGCCAGAGGGCGAAGCCGCGCGGCACCAGCATCGAGCCCCGGCGGCGCAGGATCACCGCCATCGCGACGGCCATCACGAAGAAGATCAGCTGGGCCAGCCCGAGCGCCCACCAGAGCGGGAAGCCGAGGTAGAGCACCCGCAGCGGCCAGCCCGGTCCGAGCAGCCGGCGCTCGCGCGCGTGGGCGGCCACCCGCGGGGCGGGGACCAGGGCGGCGACCGTCATCGGGTGGCCCCGGTCCCGGCGCGCGGAGCCGTGCGCCCGAGGTAGCCGTGGGCGGCCAGCTGCGGCAGCGTGATGGCGGTGACCAGGCGGCGCGAGACCGGCGGCAGCGTGGTGCGCCAGGCGTCGTCGAGGCTCAGCTCGATGCGTCCGTGGACGAAGCGGGTGCGGCTGCCGGCGACGCCGTGGCTCGGGCCGAGGTCGACGCTGCTGGCGCCGACGTGGTCGAGGCCGCCGGGGGCGGCCGGCAGGTCGAGCTCGCGCAGGGCCCGCTCGACGGTGGGACGGGGGTCGGCGACCAGGTCCTCGTAGCGCACCCGCGTGGCGTGGGGCGCGGCCTGGCCGAGCACGGAGGACTCGGCCTGCAGCGCCGCCCACAGCACCGCGAGGCGGTGGGGGGAGTAGGTGCCCATGTCCTCGCCGTCGCGCGACTGGGGCTTGCGCAGGCCCGCCTTGCTCCAGGAGCTGGCCACGCCGCGGGGGTCGCGCACCAGGTTGAGCACGCGCAGGTCGAGGCCGTCGATGCGGCGCAGCGCGAACAGCTGCGCGGTCGACTTGCTCGCGTCGACCACCACCTCGGCGCCGGCGACCGTGGCGATCGCGCGGTAGACGCGCTCGTGGCGGTCGAGGTAGGTGTCGAGCTCGTGGCGCGCGGAAGGCGCCATCGCGCCCGACAGCAGGCGGGGGACGTAGCGCTGGCGCACCACGCGTGGCTGGAGCCGGGCGACCTCGTCGGTGACCTCGTCCCAGCCGCCGAACGCCTCGGCGCCGACCGCGACCCAGAAGGGGCACTCGGAGAACGGCGTGCCGCAGCCGCAGCGCTGGTCCTGGCGCGAGACGCGCGAGAACAGCGCGTTCAGCTCGCCGGCGTTGACCCAGCCCGGTTGCGCGCCGAGGACCCGCTCCAGCAGCGTGCTGCCGGACCTGCCCACGCCCACGATGTAGAGGACCTTCATCCTCGAGCCCCTTTGCCCCTGTGCACTGCCCCCACCCGGTCCCTCACGAGGAGGTCCCGGAAGCGCCGACGCTAGGCGTCGACGGACGGTCCGTCGGGCAGGGTCGACGGGCATCCCCAATTCGGGGTAGCGGAGCAGGGTCGGGACCGGTGTGGGGGCACCCGATGGTGTGCCCTTGGAGGGTGAGGAACTCCCAGACCGTGCGCGTGCTCCCCGGGCTGGCGCTGCTGGCGCTGCTCGCGGGCTGCGGTGCCTCCGGTGGCACGACCGACGACGACGTGTCCGTCCCCGCGGCGCCGGCCCCGGCGGTGGCCACCGCCGGCGCCGAGCTGTGGCTCTCCTTCGACGACGTCAAGGCCGGCTTCGACGGCTCGCCGGAGTACGGCGACGCGCAGGGCGGCCTCATGTCCGGGCGCGTCGTCACCGCCAACGGCGGCGAGGTCCGCGCCGTGGGAGGCGACGCCGACCGCGGGGGTGCGGTGGAGTTCCCGACCGCCTGCACCGAGCCGACCGGCTGCCCGCGCGCGATGGTCGAGGTGCCGGCCGACCCCGCGCTCGACCCGGGCGACCAGCCGTTCAGCTGGGCCGCCAGCGTGCGGCTCTCGCCGGAGCAGACCTCCGTCGGGTCCAACATCGTCCAGAGCGGGCGCTACGGCTCCGACGGCGACCAGTGGAAGCTCCAGGTCGACGGCGAGGAGGGCCTGCCGAGCTGCATCCTGCGTGCGCAGGGCGAGATCGTGAAGATCCGCTCCAGCACCTCGGTCGCCGACGACGCCTGGCACCGCGTCGTGTGCCGCCGTGACGCCGACGTGCTCAGCATCGAGGTCGACGGCGACGTCCACCGCAAGCCGGTCGTCACCGGCACCGTCCACACCGGCCTGCCGGTGCGCATCGGCAGCCCGGGCGTCAGCGACACCGACGACCAGTTCCACGGCATGGTCGACGACGTCGTGGTCGACGTCGACCCGCAGGCCTGAGCGGTCCGCGTCCCGCGCGTCACCGTCCGCGCCGCACGCCCCGCGCTCAGGCCGGTCGCGCGACCCAGTCGGAGGCCAGCTCCGAGGCGAACGCCGACTCCATCGCCGAGGTGAGCTCCCACGAGCCCTCGGGGGAGTTGAGCCCGGAGTTGAAGTAGGACATCGACACGATGCCGTGCTCACGGGCGTACACCGCGGCGTCGCGGATCCACTGCGCGGCCAGACCCGGGTTGGCCGGGTCGTCGCGGCAGCCGTACTCGCCGATCACGATCGGCGTCCCGTCGAACCAGCCGCGCACCTCGTCCATCTTGGAGCCGAAGCTGCGCCACTCCTTGCGGTTGACCGGCGACCACGGGTTGTAGACGTCGAGGCCGGCCACCGGCGCCTCCGGCACCAGCCACTGTGCGGGGTCGACGTCGTGGCGCGAGGGGTCGAAGGTCCAGTGCTGCAGGACCGGCGTCAGGACGACGGACGGCGCGAGCTCGGCCACCATCCGCAGCGCGCGGCGCTGCATGGCGGTGAAGTCGGCCGGCATCATGCCCGGCGCGCCGGCGTCGTTCTCGGGCTCGTGGTGCAGCGTGAAGAGGACCGTGCCCCCCAGCTCGCCGAGCGGCGTCAGCATCTCGGCCAGCCACGGGTCGCGGCGACCGGCCGCGACGTCGGCCCAGGTGCCGTCGGCCTTGGTCGACACGTGCGGCAGGCGGCCGTGCGCGAGGTCGTCGCGGCAGCGGGCGACCAGCTGCTGCGCCTCGTTGCGCTCGGGGGTGAAGTACGAGCGGTTCAGCGCGAGCGTGGCGCCGAGCTCGGACTCCCAGCCGAGCAGCGAGCGGTGGAACGGCACGGAGGCGCCGTAGTAGAGCTCACCGGTCGGCGGCTGGCCCGGGAAGGCCGCCTCGGACGGCGACGGCGAGGGGGCCCGGCTGCGTGTCGGCTCCGGCGTGATGGTGGCCGGGGCGCTGGTGTCGGTGCGGCTGCACGCGGACGCCACGGCGGCCACCGCCATCCCGGCACCGAGGCCGAGCAGGTGGCGTCGTCCGATCCCGGTGCCCTGTTGCATGTCTCGACACTAGGTACCTCCTCGCCGTGTGGCGACCGTGCTGAGCGGGGCGCTGCCTGCATACCCCCAATATGGAGGATCCCGGCGCCCGTGCCGGGCCGCCCGGTGGTGGGTGCACCAGCCTGACGGCATGGAGCTCGAAGCGACCCGATCCGGCCCGGTGCTGATGGTCAGCACCCAGGGCGGCCACCTCGCGCACCTGCTCGCGCTGCGTCCCTGGTGGGAGGGCAAGGAGCGGCTCTGGGTGTGCCCGGCGACGCCCGACGTCCTCGACCGGCTCGAGGGCGAGCGGCTCCAGCCGTCGTACCACCCGACGACCCGCAACGTGCCCAACCTGGTCCGCAACGCGGTGCTCGCGCTCCGCGTCCTGCGTCGCGAGCGACCCTCGCTCGTGGTGAGCGCCGGCGCCGGCGTCGCGGTCCCGTTCTTCGTGCTCGCCTGGATGATGCGGGTGCCGACGGTGTTCATCGAGGTCTACGACCGGGTCGACACACCGACCATGACGGGCCGGCTGTGCGGCCCCTTCACCACCCGGCGCCTGGTGCAGTGGCAGAGCCAGCTGGAGTTCTACCCCGACGCCCACCTGGTCGGACCGCTCCTGTGAGCGGCCTCGTCCTGGCCCTCGCCGGCACCGACCACCACCCCTTCCCGCGGCTCGTGCAGTGGATGGACGCCGCGGCGACGCGTCGCCCCGACGTGCGCTTCGTCGTGCAGCACGGCTCGGCCCCGGCCCCGCAGGTCGCCGAGGGCCACGCGTTCCTGGCCCACGACGTCCTGACGTCGCTGGTCGCCGAGGCCTCCGTCGTGGTCTGCCACGGCGGACCCGGCACGATCATGGACGCCCGCGCCGCCGGCCACGTCCCGCTCTGCGTCCCGCGCGACCCCCGACTGGGCGAGCACGTCGACGACCACCAGCAGCGCTTCGCCGCGGTGGTCGGCGAGGTCGGCGTGGTGCGTCGCGTCAGCGACCTCGACGGCTTCCTCACCGACGTCGAGTCGACCCTGCTGCTCGGCCGCGCCGGCCTGGCCGGCGACCTGGGTGACCGGGCACGCCGGGAGGCCCTGGCCCTCGCGGCCCGCGAGCTCGACCTGCTCGCCGCCGGGCGCCCACCGCGGATCCCGCGCCAGCGACGGAGCCGGGCGGCGCTGCCGACCGGCGGTCAGTGAGAGGGGCACGACGGTGGGGGCACGGTCAGGACGCGTGAGCGTCGTCTACCTCGGCGGCTTCGGGCGCTCCGGCTCGACGCTGGTCGAGCGGGTGCTCGGCGCGGTGCCGGGATGGGTCAACGTCGGCGAGGTCGTCGACCTCGCCCGCTCGGTCGCCCCGCACGACGAGCTCTGCGGCTGCGGCGAGCGCTTCTCGGCCTGCCCGGTCTGGACCGAGGTCGGCGAGGTCGCCTTCGGCGGCTGGAGCGAGGACGTCCTCGAGCGGATCCGCACCGCCCACGGGGCGGCCGCCCGTCAGCGCCACCTTCCTGCCCTGCTGCCCGGCCTGCCGCTCCCGCGACGCGCCCCGGAGCCGTCCGCGGCCCTGGCGTCGCTGCGCGCGGACTACACCGCGATCTACCGTGCGGTCGCCGAGGTGACCGGCTCGAGCGTCGTCGTCGACGCCTCCAAGGGCCCGGCCCTGGGCCAGGCCCTGGCCGGCGCGCCCGACATCGACCTGCACGTGCTCAACGTGGTGCGCGACCCGCGCGCCGTGGCGTGGTCCTGGCAGCGCGAGGTCTCGCGGCCCCACGACGTGGGCGGCGAGGAGCAGATGTGGCGCATCCCGGCCCACCGCGCGGCCGCGCAGTGGAGCGGCCTGCAGCTGGAGATGGCCTCGATCGCCCGCTGGGGCGGCGTACCGTCGGCGCGGCTGCGCTACGAGGACTTCGTGGCCGACCCGGTCGCCTCGCTCGTCACGGCCACCACCGCGCTGGGGCTGCCGCTGGCGCCCGACCAGCTGCCGGCGGTGGACGACGGTGCGATCCTGCTCGAGCCCAGCCACGGGCTCTCGGGCAACCCCTCGCGCTTCCGCTCCGGCGTCGTACGACTGCGACCCGACCAGGCGTGGGCCAGCCAGATGCCGGCCGGGGCCCGCGCGGTCGTGACCGGGCTGACGCTGCCCCTCCTCCTCGACTACGGCTACACCGGACGCCGCGCCCCGCGTGCGGTCCCGACGACGCGCACGACAGCGCCCGCACCGACACGGAGGACCACGACGTGACCGCAGAGCACCTCTCGCCGCTGGGCGACCCGACCCTGCCGCTGGTCAGCGTGGTGATCCCGACGCACGGCCGGCCCGAGCTGCTGCGCGAGACCCTCGCGACGGTGGTGGGCCAGGACTACGACGGCCCGATGGAGATCCTCGTCGTCCACGACGGCGAGCCCGAGGACCTCGGCCTCGCCGGGCTCTCGCGGCCCGGCCGCCAGGTCCGCACGACCGTCAACGCCCGCCAGCGCGGCCTGTGCGGTGCGCGCAACACCGGCGTGGGCGCCACCCACGGCGCCTTCGTCGCCAGCTGCGACGACGACGACCTCTGGGCCAGCGGCAAGGTCCGCAAGCAGGTCGACCGGCTGCTGTCGGACCCCACGCTGCTCGTCGTCGGCACCGGCATCCGGCTGCTGATGGGCGGTGAGCGCGGCGACGTCGTGTGGACGGCCGACCAGGCGCTGGTCTCGCACGAGAGGCTGCTGCAGAACCGCGTCAAGGAGCTGCACAGCTCCAACCTGATGATGCGCCGCGAGGCCTTCGACAGCGTCGGCCCCTACGACGAGGACCTGCCGCACGGCTACGGCGAGGACTACGACTGGCTGCTGCGTGCGAGCCGGGTCGGCGGTGTCGGGGTGGTCCAGGAGACGCTGGCCGACATCCGCAAGGACATCCCGTCGTGGTTCCGCGACCGCTGGCTCAACACCGCGACGGCGCTGGAGTACCTCCTCGCCAAGCACCCCGACTTCGGCGACGACCGGCGCGGCCACGCCCGGATCCTCGGCCAGATCGCCTACGCCCGCGCCAACGCGGGCGAGCGGCGCACCGCCGCCCGCATCGCCGGGCGCGCGCTGCGTCGACACCCCGCCGTCCCGCACGCGTGGCTCGCCCTCGCGGCCGCCGGGCCGGGGGACCACCAGCGCATGCTCACCATGGCACGCCGATTCGGAAGGGGACTGTCGTGAACCGGTTGCCGAACTTCCTCTACGTGGGGCCCGACAAGGCCGGCTCCTCGTGGTTGCACGAGACGCTCATCAAGCACCCCGACGTCTACCTCACGCCCTCGAAGGACCTCTACTTCTTCGACCGCTACCACGACCGCGGGCTCGACTGGTACGCCGCGCAGTTCAAGGACGCGCGCGAGGAGAAGGTGGTCGGCGAGGTCTGCCAGGACTACCTCTTCCACCCGCTCGCCGCCCAGCGCATCCACGACGCTCTCGGCGACGTCAAGGTGATGGTCTCGCTGCGCGACCCGGTCGACCGCGCGTGGTCGTCGTACCTCTACATGCGCAAGCACGGCATCGGTCCCGACACCTTCGCCGAGGCCCTCCGCAGCCGCCCCGAGCTCCTCGAGCACGGCCGGTACGCCACGGGGCTCGACCGGTTCCTCGAGCTCTACCCGCGCGAGCACGTCCACGTGGCGCTCTTCGACGACCTCGAGGCCGACCCGCAGGGCTTCCTCGACGGCGTCACCGACTTCCTCGACGTCGAGCGCCAGCCGCTCCACCCCGAGGAGCTGGAGGCCCGGCTGCCGGCGGCCAGCGCACGATCGGTGCGCCTGGCCTCCGCCGTGCGGCGCTCGGCCGACTGGGTGCGCGAGCACGACGGCGCTCGCGTGGTCGGGCTGGTCAAGCGCTCGCCGCTGGTGCACAAGGTGCTCTACCGGCCGATCGACCGCCAAGCCGTGCGTCCCGAGCAGCGCGACGTGCTCACCGTGCGCCGCGAGCTCGACTCCGAGGTCTCGGCGCTGGAGAGCACCTTCGGCCTCCGCCTGCGCGAGTCCTGGGGCTGGTAGCCCCACCCGAACGTCCGCGGTGACGGGGAGTGCCCCCGACCCGTCACCGCGGTCGACCAGGAGCCCGCCCCCGCCCCGGGGCGGGCTTCGTCATGTCCGGGGGTTCGCGCGGCCGGGTGCCGGGCGCCGGGCGTACGGGGCGGCCGGGGAGGCGGCCGGGGAGGCGTACGGGGGGGCCGCGACGTACGTCATCTGAGGACGTGGTGCAGCCGGACGGCCCCCGTGGGACTGCAGGGCCTCCTCAGATGTCCGGCGGCCGGCCGGGGTACCTGAGGACGTGGTGGGAGTGATCGGACCTCCCGGACTCCCATCACGTCCTCAGGTGACGACAGCTGGCGGTGGCCGACGCCCCCGGCGACGGACGTACGTCATCTGAGGACGTGCTGCAGCCCAACGGCCCCAACGAGGCTGCAGGGCGTCCTCAGATGTCCGGCAGCAGCTGACCGGGGGTACCTGAGGACGTGGCGGGGGTGATCGGACCTCCCGGACTCCCATCGCGTCCTCAGATGCCCGGGCGTGACGACGGCGGCCTCTGTGGTCCACGAGGTGGACCAGGGAGGCCGCCGTTCGCTCGGGGGAGCGTGGATGGAGTCGGTCAGTACGCGCCGCGGTGGCCGAGGACGGCGCGGACGGTGCGGACGAGGATCCGCACGTCGAGGCCGAGGGACCAGTTGTCGACGTACTTCAGGTCGAGGCGGACCGACTCGGCCCAGGTGAGGTCGGAGCGGCCGGAGACCTGCCAGAGGCCGGTCACGCCGGGCTTGACGACCAGGCGGCGGCGGGGGTCGACGTCGTACTGGGCGACCTCGCTCGGCAGGGCCGGGCGCGGGCCGACGAGCGACATGTCGCCGCGAACGACGTTCCACAGCTGGGGCAGCTCGTCGAGGGAGTAGCGGCGCAACCGGGCGCCCAGGCGCGTGATGCGCGGGTCGTCCTGGATCTTGAACAGCACGCCGTCCTTCTCGTTCGACGCCACCAGGCCCAGCCGGACCGCCTCGGCGTCGACGCCCATCGAGCGCAGCTTGAGCATCGTGAAGGGCACGCCGTGGCGACCGACGCGCTCCTGGCGGAACAGCGCCGGGCCGGGGGTCTCGAGCCGGACGGCCAGGCAGAGCACGGCCAGCAGCGGCAGCGCGAGCAGGAAGGCGAGCAGAGCGAGGGTCCGCTCGACGACGTCCTTGAGCAGGCGACGGGGACCGCCCAGGACGGCGGGGGTGACGTGCAGGACGTCGATGCCGGCGGTGGTCACCACGCGGGTGCGCTGCGGCTCCACGTCGAGCAGCCCCGTGCCGAGGTAGAGCTCGGCGCCGACGCCGGCCAGCGCCCAGTGCAGGCGCCGGACCTCGGCGTGGGTGAGCCGGGCGCCGGGCAGCACGACCACGGCGTCCGCGTCGTGGCTCTCCGCCACCGCGGAGGAGGCGTCGAAGCCGACGTAGGTGGGCACGTCGAGGGCGACCTTGGAGGGCCGGGTGAGGCAGGCGGCGACGATCTCGTGACGGTCGGCGGCCTGCAGCTCGAGCATCGCCTCGCGGACGTCGCGGGGCCGGCCGGCGATCACCAGGCGCGGCCGTCGGCGTACGCCGAGGACGAGCGGGGGAACGGCGCTCGCGACGCTGAACACGGCCACGAGCTCGGCCAGCGCGACCAGGTCGTCGGCCAGGAACCACGGGGACACCGCGAGTGCCAGGACGGCTCCGCGCAGGCCGGTGCCGAGCACCAGCCACACGCGCGCCATGCGGTCGACACCGAGCGGGGAGCGGCGGTAGTGGCCGGCGGCGAGGAGCAGCATCGGCCACGCCATCGCCGAGAGCATGGCGACCTCGACGGTCAGCCTGCCGAGGGCGGCGGCGGTGACGGCCAGCACGCACGCCAGGACCGTGTCGAGCCAGATCGCCCACCCGGCGACCGCGGGTCCGCGGGCGGCGGCGGGACGCGGGCCGCGGCGCAGTCCGCGCCGGGCGGTCTCGAGCAGCTCCGGCACGTCCGGCACGGGGATCGCGACAGCGCTCGCCCCGACCTCCACGGACGCCCGAGGCGCCGGCACCGGGCTGGGTCGACGACCCTCCACCGGCGCGACCACCCTGACCTGGGCCTGCGTCATGTGCACCACCCCTCCCACCGACCGGCGACGAGCTGTGCCGGTCCCCCGAGCCTAGGAACGGGCGGCCGGGACGGCATGCTCCATATGAGCGAAAGCCGTGCACGGGAGGCGGGACATACCCACTCGGGGGGATGGGCACCGGGAGCCGGGCGACCCTACGCTCGAGACGTGCACCCCACGGGGTCCACCGCGTTCGTCCTGTCCTGGATCGGCTGTTCTGGGCCACAGGGCGGCGAGAACCCCACGTCTCGCTCGGGCGTCCTCGGTGGACCACCAGCGGCGGCCGAGGTTCCCCCACCTCGGTCGCCGTGCTCGCCTCCCGTCGCGCGGCGGCGAGCACCGGCGAGCACCGGCACGAGAGCCCACCGGCCGCCCGTCACCCGACGTCTGAGGACGTGGCGGGGGTCCACGGGGTCGAATCGCTCCCAGCACGTCCTCAGGCACGGAGGCGTGGGGAGGGGCCGACGCCCGGCAGGGGACCGGGTGCCCGGTCAGGACGCGGCCGGGTCGCTGCCCGACGCCCGGCCGGTCAGCTCAGCGGTGAGGCCGGGCGTCGATGCGCGGACCCAGGCGCGGGCGCGGGACGACCGGCGCCGCGGCGAAGAAGGCGTGGTGCCACATCTCGAGGCTCAGCAGCGTCCACAGCTGGAGGTCCTCGCGGGGGCTGCGCTCGCGGGCGTCGACGAGACCGCGCACGGTGGCGCGGTCCAGCGTGCTGCCGACCCACGAGCCGGTGTCGGTCAGCCAGGTGCGGGCGGTGTCGTGCAGGCCCGCGCGGAACCACGCGTCCAGCGGCACCCGTGTCGGGCTCGGCCGGTGCTCGACCACGTCGTCGGGCAGCATGCCCCGCGCCACTTCGGCGAGCAGCCAGCGGCTCGACCCGGCGCGCACCTTGACCGACGTCGGCAGCCGGAAGGCCAGCTCGACGAGGCGGTGGTCGAGCAGCGGCGGACGCCAGGCCACGGAGGCCGAGGTCCACATCCGGTCGCCGCGCTCGAGGACGTCGTCGGGCAGCAGGTGGCGTACGTCGTCGCGCACCCGTCGGTCGAAGTGATCGGCACCCGGCGTGGGCACCGGTGCCCGCTCGGGAGGCGGCGCGCCGCCGAGCAGCCGCTGGCGCTCGGTGGCGGCGAAGGGCGCGCCGAGTCCGCGCTCCACCCGCGCCTCGACGCGCGAGCGGAACCGCGAGGGCAGCATCGAGGTGTGCGTCGAGAGGCGCGAGAGGTGCGGGTGGGGGGCGTCGCCGAACAGCGCGTCGCTGCCCTCGCCGCACAGCACGACCCGCACGCTGGCGCCGGCGGCGCGGGCCAGCGCGAAGCCGGCGAGGTCGCTCGGGTCGGCGAGCGGGGCGTCCCGGTGCCACGTCAGGCGGTGCCACAGGTCCTCGAAGTCGGCGGCCCGCAGCAGCACCTCCTGGTGCCTGGTGCCGAGGAAGTCGGCCGTGCGCGCGGTCGTGGCCAGGGTGTCGTCGGTGTGGACGTCGAAGCCGGCGGAGAAGGTCGCGACGTCGTCGCCGTGGAGCTGCTGGGCCTGGGCCGCCACGAGGGCGCTGCCGAGGCCGCCCGAGAGGTGCACGCCGACGGGCGCGTCGGCCAGCAGCGCGGCCCGCACCGCCTCGCGGACACCGTCACCGACCGCCTCGACCGCGTCGCCCGGGCTCCAGATCCCGTCGGGGTCCGCCTCCGGTGGCGACCACCAGCAGGTCTGCTCGATGTGCCCGCTCGCCGTGATCGACGCGCGGTGCCCGGGGCGTACCTTCTTGACGCCCTCGACGAGGGTGTCCGGTGCCGGCACGGCGCGGGTCGCGAGGTAGGCGTCCAGGCTGCGCGCGTCGACGCGGGCCGCGGGGCCGACGGCGAGCACGGCCTTGACCTCGGAGCCGAAGGCGATGCCGCCGGGGACGTGGCGGAAGTAGAGCGGCAGCACGCCGAGCCGGTCGCGCACCAGGTGCGTGACGCCGGTGCGCAGGTCGTGGGCGACCAGGGCGAACTGGCCGTGGAGCCGCTCGACGAAGCTGATGCCCTCCAGGGAGAGCCCGGCCACGACGACCTCGGCGTCGCCGCGCGTGCGGAACGGGTAGTCGAGGTGGTCGCGCAGGCTGGCGTGGTTGGTGATCGCGCCGTCGAGCGCGACCACCCACCTCCCGTCGGCGGACGGCATCGGCTGGTGGGACCTGGCCGGGTCGAGGATCGCGAGCCGGTCGTGGGCCAGGCCGATGTCGGTCCCGATCCAGATCGCCGACTCGTCGGGACCGCGGTGGCGCAGGGTGCTGGCCATGGCGCGCAGCGTCGCCGCGCCCGGGGCCCCTCCCGAGAAGGTGCGCAGACCGGCGATGCCGCTCATGCGCCGAGCCGCCAACCGACCTGGTTGGCCATCCCGACCGCCGCGAGCTGGGAGGAGACCTCCAGCTTGTTGAGGATCGACTTGACCTGGGTGCGGACGGTGGCCTCCGAGACCACGCTGACGTGCGAGATCTCGCGGACGGTGCGTCCCTCGATGAGTGCCCCGAGGACCTGGCGCTCGCGCGGGGTGAGCAGGTCGAGGCGCCGGCGCAGGTCGTCGTGCTCGCGGCGTTCGCGCGCCCACGCGTCGAGCAGCCGCTCGAGCTCGTCGCGGTTGACCACGGGCAGCCCCTGGTGGAGGCGGCGCACGGTGGCCAACGCCTGCTGGAGGGCCCCGCTCTTGGGCAGCACCCTCCGGGCGCCGAGCCGCATGCAGCCGCCCCAGCGCCCCATCTCCTCCGACGCGGTGAGCACCACGACGTTGATCCCGGACTTCGCGAGCGGGGCGACGAGGTTCATCCCGTCGCCGAAGCGGCCCAGGTCGAGGTCGAGGAGCACGGTGCGCGGGTTGGCCCGCAGCGCCAGCGACCGGATGGTCGCCATCGACCCGCCCTCCTCGGGCAGCTCGAGGCGGCGCACGTCGTAGCCCTCCAGCGAGAGCGCGAGCTCCAGCGACTCCGCGAACAGGACGTGGTCGTCGATGATCAGGACGCGGTGCTCAGCGCGCGACGTGCCGGTCATGCCCGCCCCCCTCCCACGGTCACGCCGTTCTCCGGCGAGCGGCGCGCGGCCGGCAGCGAGATGACGAACGAGGAGCCGGGGCCGGCTGCCTCCGCGAGCTCGAGCGAGCCGCCGTCCTCGGTCACCAGGCGCTGGGCCACGTGCAGCCCGATCCCCTCGCCGGGTGCCTCGCTCGCGCGTCCGCCCCACTCGAAGATCCGGTCGCGCTGGTCCTCGTCGATCCCACAGCCGAAGTCGGTGACGCGGATGTCGACGCTGTCGTCGTGGTGGACCACCTCGACGACGCTGCTGTCGGTGCCACCGTGGGTGACGGCGTTGTCGACGAGGATGTTGACGACCTCGGCCAGCGCGTCGTACCTGCCGTGCACCGTGCCTCCGTCGGAGTGCAGCTCGACCGTGCGCCCCTTGAGGCGCTGGAGGTCGAGGATGCCGGTCAGTGCCTCGTCGAGGTCGATGTCGGTCGCGGGCTGCTCCTGCCCGGCGAGCAGGCGCTCCATGCGGTCCATCTCGCGCCGCACCGAGCGCCACAGCCGGTCACGGGTCTCGGCGGGGATGTCGTCGTTGTCGAGGAGCGCGGAACCGCTGACGAGGCCGGCCATGGTGCTGCGCAGCTCGTGCATGCGCTCGCGCTGGTCGCGCGTGGCCGAGAACACCTCGTCGTTGAGCGCCTCGATGCGGCGGTCGTCCTCCGCGGCGTCGCGCTGCAGGCACGACCACGCCGTGCCGAACCAGGCGGCGCCCACCGCGGCCCGGGCGAACGAGGCGCCGAGGTCCCAGCCGGTGCCGGAGAGCCCGCCCCACCGCACCGCCACGCCGAGCGAGACCACGCCCACGGTGACCAGCAGCAGGGCGCGCGCCGGTGCCGGCAGGGAGCGCTGTCGCAGCACCAGCGCCGCGGTCACCACGTGCGTGGCGAGCAGCACTCCCGCGAGGGCGAGCATCGGCGGCCGCGGGGGCTGCGACATCGGGAACTGCAGCACCAGGTAGCCGGCGGCCGTGAACCCCATGCCGAGACCGATGATGAAGCTGTCGTCGACGACGTGCTCCACGCGGTGGAGACCGAGCAACGGCACCACGATGCACACCAGGCCGACGACGGCTGCGCACAGCAGGAGCGCTAACGTCACCTCGGCGCGCGGCGGCGGGAGCTGCAGCGCGAGCAGCGTGACCGCGAGCGCCTGTCCGGCGACCAGGGCGCCGGTGCCCACCACCCATCCCGCCAGCGGCCCGCCGTGGCGGCGCCAGGTGACGAGCCCGGCGGCCAGTGCGCCGGCGACGAAGACGCCGCTCAGCAGGCCGTCGGCCAGCGACGGCAGTGCCGTCTGTGTCGGCAACGTGGCGTTCCACGGGTGCCCGCCGCTCGATGCGACGCCGACCAGCACGAGGAGCCCGGCTGCGGCCGTGGTCGCCATGACCACCCGCGGACCGACCTCTGAGTCTGAGATTCCCTGCATTTCCTGCCCCCACCCACTGACACAACACCACATGACACGACCTGCGCCGGGGAGCGTCACGGTTCCCTAGCCACGCCCACGAGTCGTGACTCCGCTGTGCCCCGGTGCAGATTCCACCCCCCACAATTGGGATGTTCCAGCGATTGTGGGGCCCTACCGCGATTGGGGTAGCCCCGGTCTGGTCCGCACCTTCCAGAGGTCCGGCAGTCTTCGTCAAGGAGTGACCCAGAACCTGCCTAGCGCGGACCGAGGCAGCGTCACGAGTTGGCCCGGAGCGTCTGTTCCAGGGCCTCCGCACGGGCGCCGGACCGCCCCGTCGGGACGTGCGGCGCCACCGCGTCGTGTCCCCAATTCGGTGCACGTGCGGCCCGCGTCGGACCGGGCGGGTCCGCGGCACGCCACAGTGCCACCAGGAGCCGCACGAAGGAGGTGTCATGGCGACCCCAGCAGCCCACAGCCCGCCCCGCCCCGTCCCGACCCGGGACGCCGCCTGGGTGGTGTCCCCGCACGACCTGGTGGCCCAGGCCGTGGCCGCAGCGCTGCGCTCGAGCGGCGCTCCCGTGGAGTTCCACGCGTGGGAGGAGCTGCCCCTGGACACCGAGGAGGCCCTCGCGACCTCACCCGCCGCCCACGTGCTCGTGATCTTCGACGGGGTCGACCGCCCGGAGGTGGTCGCGGAGGTCAGCCGCTTCGTCGCGCTCGGCCGCGCGCGGGTCGCGGTCGTCACCTCGGCACCCCACGCACTCGTGTGGGGGAGCCTGCTGCAGGGCAACGCCGTCGACGTGGTGACCCTGACGCCCTCGGTCGGTCAGCTGGCCGAGATGGTCGAGAGATTCGTCGCAGGGGAGACCTTGATGGAGCCTGAACGTCGCAAGGCACTCCGCGCCGACTGGTTGGCGGCCCTTGACAAGAGGCACCGCCTGGTGGCCCAGATGCGCGGCCTGTCACGACAGCAGCTGCGCGTGCTCGAGCTGCTGGCGTCGGGTCGTCGCGTGCCGGAGGTCGCCGAGGTGATGGGCATCGCCGACGGCACCGTGCGCAGCCACGTCAAGACGTTGCGGAGCAAGCTCGGCGCACGCACGCAGCTCGAGGCGGTGGCCATGCTGCGCCAGGTCCACGAGGTCCCCGACGTCGTCGAGCTGCCCGAGACCCACACGATCACCGACCCCGCTGCGGCGGTCGCCGAGAGGCCCGGCCTCGTGCCGCGCCCGCGTTCGGCCCGGACGGGCGCGATCGGCGGGCTCGGCGCGCCGATAGGATCCGGCGCATGATCGATCCCACCACGCTCGACGACCACGCATTCGCCGTCTGGGCCGCCGAGCGCGCCGGCACCGTCCTGCTCGACGTCCGCGCTCGCGCGCAGGTCGACGGGCTGGAGGGCAAGGCGCTCAAGGACGCCGGCGACGCCGCTGCCCAGGCCGAGCTCGACCGCGTGCTGACCCTGCACCGGCCCGACGACTCGGTGCTCTCCGAGGAGGCGGCCGACGACAAGTCGCGCCTCACCGCGAGCCGGGTGTGGATCATCGACCCGCTCGACGGCACCCGCGAGTTCTCCGAGCCGCCCCGCGACGACTGGGCCGTCCACGTCGCGCTGTGGCAGGACGGCGACCTGGTGGCCGGTGCGGTCGCCCAGCCCGCGCTCGGCGAGACGTTCAGCACCGGTCGCCCCAGCGTCGTCCCGGCCCGCACGTCCGAGCGTCCCCGCATCGCGGTCTCGCGCAGCCGTCCGCCGGCCTTCGTGGAGGCCCTCGCCGCCGACCTCGACGCCGAGCTCGTGCCCATGGGCAGCGCGGGCGTGAAGGTGATGAGCGTGGTGCGCAACATCGCCGACGCCTACGTCCACGCCGGCGGCCAGTACCAGTGGGACAACGCCGCCCCGGTCGCCGTGGCCCGCGCCGCCGGGCTGCACTGCAGCCGCGTCGACGGCTCCCCGATCGTCTACAACGAGGACGACACCTCGCTGCCCGACCTCATCGTGTGCCGTCCCGAGCTCGCCGAGCAGATCGTCGCCTTCGTCCGCGACCACGGCACCGACTGACCCTCCACGCACGAGAGCGCCGCGCGGAGACCTCCGCGCGGCGCTCTCGTCGTTCGGTCAGGTGGTCGGGACGCAGACCGCGTAGACGGTGATCGTGAGGTTGGGGGCGAACACCCCGACGTCGCCGGCCCAGTACTGAGCGGAGGTGGCGCCGTTGGCCACAGGTGCTCCGGCCGCGTTCGACGCCGGGTAGGAGCCGTTCACGTACGAGTCCGAGTCCGACGTGTTGATGTCGACCCCACCGCCGATCGCGGTTCGCCCGAGACCACAGCTGGTCGTGAAGGTGACCGACGCTCCTTGGGTCGCGTTCGGGTACGACGTGCTCGCGTAGGTCACGGACCCACCGACCGACGGCCCGGCGGCGCCGGTCGCTCCGGTGGGGCCGGTCGGACCGTTGACGCCCGTCGGGCCGGTGGCCCCGGTCGGACCAGTGGCGCCGGCCGGTCCGGTCGGTCCGGCGGCACCGATGGGTCCGATCGGACCGGTGGCTCCGGTCGCACCGGTGGCACCGACGGGTCCGGTGGCACCGGTCGGTCCGGCGGGACCGACGGTGCCGGCAGCACCCGTGGCACCTGGGGCGCCGTCGGCGCCCGCCGTGCCGGTGGCCCCGGTCGCTCCGGCGGCGCCGGTGGGACCGGCGGGTCCGGCCGGACCGATCCCGCCCGTGGCGCCGGCAGCACCCGCAGGTCCGGCAGCACCCGTCGCACCCGCAGGTCCGGCTGGACCAGTGGCGCCTGTCGCCCCGGCGGCGCCCGTCGCCCCGGCGGCCCCGGTCGCTCCGGTGGCGCCCGCAGCGCCTGCGGGTCCGGCAGGGCCCGTGTCGCCCGTCGCCCCGTCGGAGCGTCGTCCGCCTCGGACCCACTGGATGTGGTCCTCGCCGGCGTGGCAGTCCCGCGCGGAGCGGACCACGCGGATGTCGCCGGACGAGACGTCGAAGCAGGCGTGGATGACGCGACGGTTCGTGTCGGAGGCCGCAGCGGCACCCGGAGCGCTGACCAGCAGCGGGGTGAGGGCGAGGGCTGCGATCGACAAGGGGATCAGGGAGCGGGGCTGCACGGAGGCCATGCTGCGAACCTAGTGCGCAGCAGGCCCCTGCATCAGGCGAACCGGAGAAGCCGTCGACGCGGGCTCAGTGCACGAGCTTGAGCCCGACGATGCAGCCGACCAGCCCGACGAGCAGCAGGGCCTTGGCCACCGAGAGCGACTCGGTGCCGGTGGCCGCGGCGACCAGGATCGTCAGCACGGAGCCGACCCCGACCCACACGGCGTACGACGTCCCGACGGGCAGGGTGCGCATCGCGTAGCCCAGGCCCGCCATGCTCAGCGCCAGCGCGACCACGAACGTCACCGCTGGGACGAGGCGGGTGAGGCCGTCGGAGCGGTCGAGGGCGGTGGCCCACACGGCCTCCAGCACCCCGGACAGGACGAGCACGATCCACGACATGGCCATCTCCTCGACGGCCGTCTTGTCGCGTTCCCGGTACGGCTCCCTCGTCGGGCGCCCGCTGGTCGGGCTGGTGCCGACGGTGCCACGGCGCGCCGGACCGGGCAAGTCGGGATCTATCCCTTGATCCGCGGGCCCGGGCACGCCAGCGTGGAGGCCATGACCTCCTTCGTCTCCCACACCACGATCGACTGCCACGACGCCTACGCGCTCTCGGAGTGGTGGAAGCAGGTGCTCGGCTACGTCGACGACGTCGAGGACCCCAACGAGCCCGGGCACGAGGAGTGCTCGATCCTCGACCCCGACACCGGGCACACCCTGCTCTTCCTCGAGGTGCCCGACCAGGAGCTGCCCGCCAAGCGCATCCACCTCGACCTGCGCCCGCGCGAGGGCAGCCGAGACGAGGAGGTCGAGCGGGTGCTCGCGCTCGGCGCCACCCAGGTCGACGACCTGCGCGGGCAGTACGGTCCCGGCACGGGCTGGGTGGTCCTCGCCGACCCGGAGGGCAACCTGTTCTGCATCCTGCGCTCGCAGGGCGAGGTCGACGCCGGCCCGCCCGCGGACTGATCCCGGACGGGGCTCAGGAGGCCCAGGTGCGCCACTTGAAGCGGGTCCCGAGGTAGCGGTCGTCGCCCTTGACGATGAACGACCAGAACCACTCGCCGCTGCGGCGGGGGAGCGAGATGCGGTACGCGCCGGTGGCGTCGGTGCGGATCCGGGTGTAGCGGCGGAAGCCGCCGGACTTCTCCGACGACACCTTCACCACGATGCGACGCCCGGCGTAGTCGGGACGCACGACGCCGGAGATGTCGAAGCCGCCGCCGGGGTAGGTGATGGTGCGGGCCACCTCGACGGTGAAGGTCGAGGAGGTGCTCGGGGCGAAGCTCTGCTCGGTCGCCGACGTGGTGGAGTACCCGTGGTAGACGACCTTGTAGGTGGTCGTGGCCCCGGGACGGACCGCGAAGAAGTCGAAGGACGCCGACGAGCTGGTCTCCACCACCCGCCAGCGGGTGGCGCCGACCGGACGGGCGTAGAGGGTCGAGGTGCCGGCGGTGAGCGCGTCGTCGTCGGCGCTGGACACCTCGACCGCGACGTCGACGGTCTCGCCGTAGTCGACGACCGTCGCGTCGGGCACTGCGCTGGTGGTCGTCGAGGTGGTGGTGCCGGCCGCGGTGGGTGCTGCCTGGGCGAGCGGCACCAGGGCGAGGCCGCAGGCGGTGAGCCACGCGGCTGCGCGTCGAGCGGTCATCGCAGCGATCCTCCTCAGGGTCCGGGGACCCACCCTACGTCGGCCCTGGGACGCACGACGGCCGGCTCCGCCATCTCGGCGGAACCGGCCGTGGTGCTGGCCGTGGTGCTGGCCGTGGTGCTGGCCGTGGTGCTGGTGGCTGCTCGATCAGCGCAGCGGGGCGACCCGCGGCGTGGCGGTGGTGCGGTACGACGCGGTGTACCAGACCTCGCTGTAGCCGGCGAACTTCGCGTTGCCGGGCACGGTGATCTTGAAGTACAGCTTGTTGCCGCGGCGCGGGGCCGGGAGGCGGACCTGGAAGGTGCTCTTCTTCGTGGTCTTGACGGACTTGAACGCCACGAAGCGCTTGCCCTTCTTGATCTGGATCTTCACCTTCTTCTTCTTGTAGTCCGGCTTGATCTTGCCCTTGATCGTCAGGCGCGCCTTGGCGTTGTCGATCGAGACCTTGCGCGCGACGGCGACGGTGAAGGGAACCGACTCGCTCGGGGTGTAGTTGTCGCTGTAGTCGGTCTGCACCGGCTCGGTGTAGCCGTTGAAGACGACCTTGTAGCTCGTCGTCGCCTTCGGCTTGACGGGGTAGAAGTCCGAGCCCGGGTAGGCGCCGGTGGCGACCGGGGTCCAGGTCGTGGTGCCGGCCTCCATCGCGTAGAGGGTGGAGTTGCCCGAGCTCGGGCCGAGGCCGTCGGAGCCGGCGACGTCGACGTTGATGTAGAGCTCGTCGCCGTAGGTGATCGCGGCGTTGTCCGGCGTGGCGGTGGTGATCGTGGACCAGGTGGCCGGTGCGGCCTGGCTGGGCGCGGCGATGGCGATGGGCGTGAGACCGAGCAGGCCGGCGCTGACGGTGCCGGCCACGAGACGAGTGATGCGCATTCCCCGTGTGTCCTCTCCAGAAGGTGGGCGACCGGCGCGAGCCGCCGGTCGTCGTGGTGCGTTGCTACCCGGGGGAGGACGGGGGCAAACCCCCGCGTCCCCGTACGACCCAGTGTCGGGCCGCCCACGTAGACTTTCACCCTCCCCCCGGGTGATCGTCGACGGGGGTTTTCCGCGTGCTCTCGAAGGGACTCCTCCGGTGTCGTCCACGCCCCTGACCGCCGTCGCCCAGCGCCTGGCCTCCGCCCCCGTGCTGGGGCGGGCGCTCGCCGATGCCGCGCTCGAGTCCGCGCTCGACCTCACCGGACCCCACGCCGTGCGCCCCTTCGTCGTCGCGGGTCTCGTCGAGCGCGGTCGCACGGTGCTCGCGGTGACCGCGACCTCGCGCGATGCCGAGGACCTCGTGGAGGAGCTCGGCGACCTCGTCGACCCCGACACGGTGGCCTACTACCCCAGCTGGGAGACGCTCCCGCACGAGCGCCTCAGCCCCCGCAGCGACACCGTCGGTCGCCGCCTGGCGGTGCTGCGCCGCCTGCGCCACCCCGGCACCGACGCGGCCAACGGCCCGCTCAAGGTCGTGGTCGCCCCGATCCGCAGCCTGCTGCAGCCGCAGGTCCCGGGCCTGGCCGACATCGAGCCGGTCGAGCTCGCCCCGGGTGACTCGCGCCCGCTCGAGGAGGTCGTGCGCGGCCTGGCGGACGCGGCGTACTCCCGGGTCGACATGGTCGAGCGCCGTGGCGAGTTCGCCGTGCGCGGCGGCATCGTCGACGTCTTCCCGCCCACCGAGGAGCACCCCCTGCGGGTGGAGTTCTGGGGCGACGACGTGGAGGAGATCCGCGCCTTCTCCGTCGCCGACCAGCGCACCCTCGAGACCGTGCAGCGCCTCTGGGCGCCCCCGTGCCGCGAGCTGCTGCTCACCGACGACGTACGCCGTCGCGCCGCCGCGCTCGGGCAGGCCCACCCGCAGCTGCTGGAGCTGACCGACAAGATGGCCGCCGGCATCGCGGTCGAGGGCATGGAGTCGCTGGCGCCCGCGCTGGTCGACTCGATGGAGCTGCTGGTCGACCTCGTGCCCGACGGCACCACGGTCCTGGTGCTCGACCCCGAGCGCGCCCGCACCCGCGCGCACGACCTCGTCGCCACGAGCGAGGAGTTCCTCGGGGCGTCGTGGGCCGCGGCCGCGGGCGGCGGCACCGCGCCCATCGACCTGGGCGCGGCGTCCTACCGCGAGGTGGCCGACGTGCGCGCCCACGCGATCAGCCGCGGCCTCGCGTGGTGGTCGGTGAGCCCGTTCGGCATCGAGAGCGGGCCCGAGCCGGAAGGTCCCCTGACCGCCGACGTCGTCGGCGTCCCGAGCCGGCTGCTCTCCACGCACGGCGCCGACGCCTACCGCGGCGACCTCCAGAAGGCCGTCGACGACATCCGCACGTGGGTCACCGACGGCCTCGACGTCGTCGTCGTCCACGCCGGTCACGGCCCCGCCAACCGCTTCGTGGAGCTGCTCGGCGAGAACGACATCGCCGCGCGCGTCGTCGAGGAGGGCGACACCGCCGGCCCCGGCGTCGTGACCGTCACCTGCGGCCACCTCGTGCACGGGCTCGTCGACGACGCCGCCGGCGTCGCGGTCCTGACCGGTGACGACCTCTCGGGCCAGAAGGCCTCGACGCGCGACATGCGCAAGATGCCGGCGCGCCGCAAGCGCCAGATCGACCCGCTGGAGCTCAAGGCCGGCGACTACGTCGTGCACGAGCAGCACGGCGTCGGGCGCTTCGTGGAGATGAAGCAGCGCGCGATCGGCGGCGCGGTCCGCGAGTACCTCGTCCTGGAGTACGGCCCGAGCAAGCGCGGTGGCCCCCACGACATGCTCTACGTCCCGGCCGACACCCTCGACCAGGTCACCCGCTACGTCGGCGGCGAGAACCCCAGCCTCGACCGCCTCGGCGGCGGCGACTGGACCAAGCGCAAGAACAAGGCGCGCCGCGCGGTCCGCGAGATCGCCGCGGAGCTCATCAAGCTCTACGCCGCCCGCCAGGCCACCCGGGGCCACGCGTTCGGTCCCGACACCCCGTGGCAGCGCGAGCTCGAGGACGCCTTCCCGTTCACCGAGACCGTCGACCAGCTCACCACGGTCGACGAGGTGAAGGCCGACATGCGCAGCGTCGTGCCGATGGACCGCCTCGTGTGCGGCGACGTCGGCTACGGCAAGACCGAGATCGCGGTGCGGGCGGCCTTCAAGGCGGTGCAGGACGGCAAGCAGGTGGCCGTGCTGGTGCCGACGACGCTGCTGGTGACCCAGCACCTGTCGACGTTCTCCGAGCGCATGTCCGGCTTCCCGGTCGTCATCAAGGGCCTCTCGCGCTTCCAGACCGACAAGGAGGCCAAGGAGGTCGTGGCCGGTCTCGAGGACGGCTCGATCGACATCGTGGTCGGCACGCACCGCCTGCTCAACCCCGACATCAAGGTCAAGGACCTCGGGCTGATCATCGTCGACGAGGAGCAGCGCTTCGGTGTCGAGCACAAGGAGCAGATGAAGCGGATGCGCACGTCGGTGGACGTGCTGTCGATGAGCGCGACGCCGATCCCGCGCACGCTCGAGATGGCGGTGACCGGCATCCGGGAGATGTCGACCATCACCACGCCGCCGGAGGAGCGGCACCCCGTCCTGACCTACGTCGGCGCCTACGAGGACCGCCAGGTCGTGGCCGCCGTGCGGCGCGAGCTGCTGCGCGAGGGCCAGGTCTTCTACATCCACAACCGCGTGCAGTCGATCGAGAAGGCGGCCGCGCGGATCAAGGAGCTGGTTCCCGAGGCGCGGGTCGCCACCGCCCACGGCCAGATGAACGAGCGCCAGCTCGAGCAGGTGATGCTCGACTTCTGGGAGAAGCGCTTCGACGTGCTGGTGTGCACCACCCTCGTCGAGTCGGGCCTCGACGTGTCCAACGCCAACACGATGATCATCGAGCGCTCCGACACCCTCGGGCTCTCCCAGCTCCACCAGCTGCGCGGTCGCGTGGGCCGCTCGCGCGAGCGCGCCTACGCCTACTTCCTCTACCCGGCCGAGAAGCCGATGACCGAGACCGCCCACGAGCGACTCGCCACGCTGGCCCAGCACTCCGACCTCGGCGGCGGCATGGCGATCGCGATGAAGGACCTCGAGATCCGCGGCGCGGGCAACCTCCTCGGCGGCGAGCAGTCCGGTCACATCGCCGACGTGGGCTTCGACCTCTACGTCCGCCTCGTCGGCGAGGCCGTCGCCGACTACAAGGGCGGCCAGGAGGAGGAGCTCGCCGAGGTGCGCATCGAGCTGCCGGTCGACGCCCACCTGCCCCACGACTACATCTCCTCCGAGCGGCTGCGCCTCGAGATCTACAAGCGCCTCGCCGAGGTGCGCACCGACGCCGACGTCGACGAGGTGCGCGCCGAGCTGGTCGACCGCTACGGCCCCCCGCCCGAGGTCGTCGAGTCGTTGCTGGTGGTCGCCCGATTCCGGGCGCGGTGCCGCCAGGTCGGCGTCAAGGAGGTCACCCTCGCGGGCAAGTACGTCCGGTTCGCGCCCGTCGACCTGCCCGACTCCCGCGTCGTACGCCTCGAGCGCCTGCACCCGCGCAGCGTCGTCAAGGCACCGACCAGCACGATCCTCGTGCCGCGGCCGCAGGGCTCGGGCTTCCCCGTGCAGGCCGTGGCGGGCGTGGCCCTGCTTGAATGGGCCCGCAGTGTGATCGACGACATCATCGACGTGCCCGCGCCTGCTGCGCCGGCCGCCGCGACCAAGGAGTGAGCGTGAGGAAGATCCGCCTGATGACGGCCGCGACGACCGTGGTCGCCGGACTGCTGCTGTCGAGCTGCGGCGGCGCCTCGCCCGGCGTCGCGGCGAAGGTGGGCGACGACACGCTGACGGTCCGGCAGGTCGACACCGCGGCGGGGGACATGTGCACCGCTCTCGGCGACCAGTTCGCCTCGCAGAACACCGTCCTGCCGATGAGCTTCGTGCGTCAGGGCACCCTGCAGCTGATGATCCTGCGCGAGCAGGCGATGCAGGTGGCCGAGGCCTACGACCTCCAGCCCGGGTCGAGCTACAACAACGACGTGGCCCAGCGCGAGCGCACCGCGGCGACCATGCCCGACGAGGTGCAGGACACCTACGTCGAGCTGACCTCGGCCAACGCCCTCGCCACCGACATCGTCAACCAGGTCGGCGCGATCGTGCTGGCCGACCAGGGCGTCTCGGACCCGACCGACGAGGAGGTCACCCAGGCCGGCGCCGACCTGTTCAACCAGTGGCCCGACTCCCACGGCATCGAGATCGACCCGCGCTACGGCCTCGAGAGCGTCGACGGCGTGCTCAAGCCCGTCGACACCAACACCTCCGTCGCCGTCGGCGAGGTCGCGAAGAAGGGCCTGGCGACCGAGCCCGACACCGCCTTCGCCCAGACCCTGCCGCTGACCCAGCGCTGCGGCTGAGCCGTGCCCGGTCCGCAGGACTCCTCGTCCCGGGTCTCCTCGCCGCTCGAGGCGTTCGCCGACCAGATGCGGGTGCTGCAGCGCGAGTGCCCCTGGAAGCGCGAGCAGACCCACACCTCGCTCATCCCCTACGTCCGCGAGGAGGCGGAGGAGGTCGTCGAGGCGATCGAGTCCGGCGACCCCGCCGCGCTGTGCGACGAGCTCGGCGACCTCCTGCTCCAGGTCGTCATCCACGCCGTGATGGCCGAGGAGGCCGGCGACTTCACCCTCGACGACGTCGCGCGCGGCGTGACGGCCAAGATGGAGCGCCGCAACCCGCACGTCTTCGGCGACGCCGTCGCGACCGACGTGGAGCAGGTGATGCGCCTCTACCACGACGCCAAGGCGGCGGAGAAGGCCGAGCAGGCGGCGCAGCAGGCGGGCCAGGCCGAGCAGGCCTGACCGGTCCGGCGCCCGCCGGGCACGCCGGGCCGGCGCCCGCCCGTGTTCCTGTGCGGCGCCACCCGGGCTCCCGCCGGCGCCACCCCCGGCCGGCGCCACCCCGGCCCTGTAACGCCGGGTTGATGCTTGTACCCACCCCCTTGCATGGGGGTGGGTACAGCACGTAACACGGCGTTACAGGGCGGGTCGGTCAGCGCAGGGTCAGCGCAGGCGTACCCGCTCGACCGTCCGCGAGCGCAGCGTGGCGCCGTCGCCCAGGTAGGTCACCACGACCTTGTAGCGGCCGGCCGGCACCCGGAGGGTGAGCGCGCTGCGACCGTCCTCGATCCGCGCGACCCCCCGGGCCTTGACCTCGCCGGACCGCAGGAGGACGACGCGGACCCGTCCGGTCGCGGCGCGGGGTCGCAGGGTGGCGACGACGCGCACCAGGGAGCCGGCCCGGTCCCTGACGTCGGCCCGGACCCTCGACTCGGCCTTGGCGACCGGACCCGGGGTGGGCGTCGGCTGCGGCGTGGTCGGGGAAGCGGTCGGGGAAGTCGTCGGGGAAGTCGTCGGCGTCGGGGTGGAGGTCGGCGTCGGGGTGGGGGTGGTCGTGGGTGTCGTGGTCGGCGCCGGGCCGAACGCGGCGGCGGCCGAGCCGAGGCGCAGCAGCTGCGTCTCGCCCGTGGCGTCCTTGAGGCCGTCGTTGTCGGTGACGGCGTAGACCTGCACCGTCGGCGCCGACGGTGAGGCCCTCCAGCTTCTCCTGGGTCCAGCCCCGGAGCGCCCGCAGGTGGGGGAGCACGTCGATGGCCAGCTTCTTGGTCAGTGCGACCGGCGTGGTGGTGCCACCCGTGGCGGGCACGTCGACGGTGTAGACGCGCTTCACCGCGGCAGCGGGCCCGTTGAGCTTGTCGCGCTCGATCACCGCGAGCGTGTCGTCGTCGACTGCCGTGATCTCCGAGAGGCCGACCCAGTCGCCCGCCGTCGTGGTCGTCTGCAGCGGGTAGGCGAACCACGACCACGTGCCGGCAGCGACGTCGTAGCGACCGATGCGGGCGTTGTTGCCCTCGGCGGGGGTGGTGCTGGCGATGTCGCTGAAGAGCGGCCGCTGGAGGACGGCGTAGACGACCTCGGACGCGCCGGAGCCGGTGGCGGTGACGCCCTCGAAGCCCCACTTGCCGACCTTGGCTGCCACGTCGGCCGGGAGGGCGACCTGCTGCTGCACGACGCCGCGGGGGTCGACGCGGACCAGCGTGTCCTGGGCGCCGGTGGCCCCCTCGCTGGCGAGCCAGAAGCCGCCGCCGGAGCGGGCGTGCAGCCCCTCGATGTCGAGGCCGGTGGCGAGCGTCCCGTCGGGGTTCCTGACCTCGATCACGCGGTCGATGACGGCCGGGCTGCCGGCGACGTCGACCTTGTAGAGCCGCGCGTCCTTGTACGCCGAGTCGCTGGCGCTCCACAGCGCACCGGGGTTGCCCGGGGCGGCGGACAGCGCGCCGAGGGCACCCCAGCCGATGGGGAGCCCGGACGACTCCTCCGCCGAGACGATGCTCGGGAACGAGGGCGCCTGGTCGCCGTAGGCGTAGACCCCGACCGAGGCACGGACCGAGACACTGGCGTCGTCGGTCTCCGACGAGACCACCAGGAGGTCGCGGGCCGGGACGGCCAGCAGGCCCTCGGGGCCGTTGGTCGCGGGCAGCGCCTGCTCGAAGACGGGGGCGAGCGGGTCGGTCAGGTCGTAGACGGCGACGAAGTTGCTCCGCTCGGAGCCGACGAAGGCGCGCCTGCGGCCACCGATGGTGGAGATCAGCAGGCTCTCGGGCTCGGCGCCCTTCTTGGCGGCGCGGTCGTTGTTGTGCATCCCGAGCGAGGTGGCGAGGTTCTCGAACGAGCTCTTCGCGTCCCAGACCGGGGCTCCGGTGGTCGTGTCGAGGATCGTCCAGCCGCGGGTGCCGCCCTTCCAGTCGCCCTCGTTGGCGGTCGCGACGTGGGTGGCGTCGACCCAGCCGATCGAGTCGGGCTCCCGCGGAGCCGTCACCGTGCCCGTCGGGTTGAACAGGCCGTCCTTGGTGACGTCGACGCCCGTGACGGTGGCCGTCCCGGCGCTGAAGACCTTCTCGACGGCGCCGGTCGGGACGTCGATGACGACGATGCCGTTGTTCTCCTGCAGGGTCAGCGCCAGCTTGTTGTCGGCGTTGATCGTGACGTACTCCGGCTCGGGGTCCGACGGGGTGTCGAGCCCGGCAGCAGCCAGGGTCGTCGGGTCGAGCGGGACCGGACGCACCGTCCATGCCGCCGGCGCCGTGGTGCTGGTCAGGTCCAGCAGCTGCACGAAGCCCGCGGGCGCCTGCGGCAGGTCGCCCTTCGCGCCGCCGGCGGGGGTGGCCGCCTCGTCGCGCTGGTTCTCCATCGCGATGGCGGCGTACGCGTGGTCGGGGCTGATCGCGATCGAGTCGGGCTGGCCGCCGAGGTCGATCGTGCGAACCTTCTGGCGCGTCGAGAGCTGGACGACCACGAGGCTCCCGCGGGGGTTCGCGAAGTCGCCGCCGGTCTCGTCGATCGCGATCAGCGCGTAGTCGCCGACGACGGCGACCGAGGTCGGCTGGTCGTCGGCGTGGCCGAGCGTCGCGAGCTCGATGGTGCCGAGTCCCTTCGGCGCCGCGGGGTCGGTGATGTCGAGGAGGCCGACGCGCTTGCCCAGCGCGTCGGTGTAGACGACCGTGCGGCCGTCCTCGCTGACCGCGGAGATCTCGGCGACCGTCGGGGCGGCCGGGTCGACACCCGCCGGGACGTTCTGGAAGACCGGGTAGGTCGCCACCCGGTGGAACGCGCCGGTCGCGGGCCCGGCCGCGCCGGACGTCGGACCGGTCAGGGCGAGGAGGGTGAGGGAGAGCGCGGCCGTGGCGAGGATCGCCGGCCCACGTCGTCGGTGCATGCTGAGTGCCTTTCGCGCACGAGGTCGACCCGAGATGTCGCGCGCATGCTTGCCCCGACGGATGGCGCGCCGGTGACCGCGACGTGAACGCAGCCCTCACGTCCGTCGTCGGCTGCCGCCCGCCCGCCCACCCCCGCCGGCCGCCGCCCCCCGCCCGGGCTGTAACGCCGGGTTGCTGCTTGTACCCACCCCCTTGCATGGGGGTGGGTACAGCGCGTAACACGGCGTTACAGCGCGCGTCGGTCCACAGGTCCGGCTGGCAGCGGCAGCCGAGCCCGGCCGCAGAAGCCGGCGCGGGTCGGTCAGCCGGGCGGCCCGTCCAGCGGCACGACCGTGGGGTCGGGCGCGAACGCGTCGACGTGGGCCGGGGCGAGCGGGCCGGCGTCGTCCTGGGCGGCGCGGGCCGGCAGCCGGATCCCGTCCGGAGGGTCGAAGTGCACGTCGCCGGGGGCGTCGATCTCCCAGGTCGTCGGGTTCGCACGCCACTGCGAGGGCGATGCGCCGAGCTCGCGGCGGAACGCGCGGACGAAGACGTCGTAGCCGCGGAAGCCGCAGTCGGTCGCGATGTCCTGGAGCCGGAGGTCGGTCTCGCGGGCCAGCCACGCCGCACGCTCGAGGACGAGCCGGTCACGGAACCGCGCCGGCGACTCACCCGCCATCGCGCGTCTCAGCCGGACGGCGTCGGGGTCGTCGGCGTCGGGGTCGTCGGCGCCCGGGTCGTCGGCGCCGGAGGTGGCACGGTCGACGTAGGCCCTGAGGTGGTCGGCGGGACCGGGCTCGGGGGAGGACACGAGGCCCACGCTAGCCGCGCCCCGGACACCCGGGCGACGTCGCGACCCGACGTGGCTAGGCTGGCGGGCGATCCACGCCCACCCCTGTCACCAGCCCCTCCAGGAGCCTTCCATGTCGATCATCTCCGCCGTCGGAGCCCGCGAGATCCTCGATTCGCGCGGCAACCCCACCGTCGAGGTGGAGGTCCTCCTCGAGGACGGCGCATTCGGACGGGCGGCGGTGCCGAGCGGCGCCTCCACCGGCCAGTTCGAGGCCGTCGAGCTGCGCGACGGCGGCGACCGCTACCTCGGCAAGGGCGTGCAGAAGGCCGTCGAGGGCGTCATCGACACCATCGCCGGTGCGGTCGTCGGGCTCGACGCCGACGACCAGCGCCTCGTCGACCAGGTCATGCTCGACCTCGACGGCACCCCCAACAAGGCCAACCTGGGCGCCAACGCGATCCTCGGCGTCTCCCTCGCCACCGCCAAGGCCGCCGCGGAGTCGGCCGGGCTGCCGCTGTTCCGCTACGTCGGTGGCCCCAACGCCCACCTGCTGCCCGTGCCGATGATGAACATCGTCAACGGCGGCTCGCACGCCGACTCCAACGTCGACGTGCAGGAGTTCATGATCGCCCCGATCGGTGCCGGCACCTTCCGCGAGGCGCTGCAGCACGGTGCGGAGGTCTACCACGCGCTCAAGTCGGTGCTGAAGAAGAAGGGTCTCTCGACCGGTCTCGGAGACGAGGGCGGCTTCGCCCCGAACCTCGACAGCAACCGCGCCGCCCTCGACCTGATCGCCGAGGCCGTGCAGGCCGCCGGCTTCACGCTCGGCAAGGACATCGCCCTCGCCATGGACGTCGCGGCGAGCGAGTTCCACAACAAGGGGTCCTACACCTTCGAGGGCGCGCAGAAGTCGACCGACGAGATGGTCGCCTACTACGCCGACCTGGTCTCGGCGTACCCGATCGTCTCGATCGAGGACCCGCTCGACGAGGAGGACTGGGACGGCTGGAAGGCGATCACCGACACGCTCGGGAACAACATCCAGATCGTCGGCGACGACCTCTTCGTCACCAACGTCGAGCGCCTGCAGCGCGGCATCGACGGCGGTCAGGCCAATGCGATGCTGGTCAAGGTCAACCAGATCGGCTCACTCAGCGAGACCCTCGACGCCGTCGAGCTCGCCCACCGTGCCGGCTTCCGCAACATGATGAGCCACCGCTCCGGCGAGACCGAGGACACCACGATCGCCGACCTCGCCGTGGCGACGAACTGCGGGCAGATCAAGACGGGTGCGCCGGCCCGCTCGGACCGCGTCGCGAAGTACAACCAGCTCCTGCGCATCGAGGACGAGCTGGGTGACGCGGCTCGCTACGCCGGAGCGCGTGCGTTCCCGCGTTTCCAGGGCTGAACGAGGCACACTGGTCCGCATGCCTTCCCAGCGCCGCTCTCCCCGGCCCGGAGGCACCCCTCGCGCGAGCGGTCCCCGCGGACCGGGGCAGACCGGCTCGACGCACCCCGGCGCGCGCGGCTCACGCCCGCGCAACGCCGGGGTGCGGGCGCCGTCCCCCCGCGGGACCGAGACGTTCGCGGCCGTGCCGGGTGCGGCCGCGGCGCGACCGCGCAGTGCGCGTCGTCCCCGCTTCACCGGTCGCGCGGCCGTGCTGGTGCTGGTGCTCGCGGTGCTGACCGTGTCGTACGCCTCGTCGCTGCGCGCCTACCTCCAGCAGCGCTCGCACATCGGTGACCTGCGCGCGCAGATCGCCGAGCGCGAGGCCAGCATCGACGACCTCGAGCGCGAGAAGTCGCGGTGGGACGACCCGGCCTACGTCAAGGCGCAGGCGCGGGCCCGCTTCGGCTACCTCATGCCCGGCGAGACCGGCTTCGAGGTGATCGGACCCGACGGCACGCCGCTGGAGGCGCAGGCCTCGCTCAACGACCCCGACGAGGTGATCAAGACCGTGCCGAAGGCCTGGTGGACGGCCGCCTGGGACTCCGTGGAGCTCGCCGGCAGCCCGCCGCCGCCCGAGCAGCAGCCCGCCGACCTCGTCGACGGGACGAAGCAGTGAGCCCCCACCGCGACGTGCCGCGCGAGGAGCCGGGTGTCGTCCACCGGGACAACCCGCGCATCGACGCCGCCGACGAGGCGGCCGTCCAGGCCCAGCTCGGACGCCGTCCGCGCGGCATCGACTCGATCGGGCACCGGTGCCCCTGCGGCAACCCCGACGTCGTGACGACCGAGCCCCGCCTGCCCAACGGCACGCCGTTCCCCACGACCTACTACCTCACCTGCCCGCGGGCCGCCTCGCGCATCGGCACCCTCGAGGGCTCCCACGTGATGAAGGAGATGGAGGCCCGGCTCGGCTCCGACGAGGAGCTCGCGGCCGCCTACCGCGCCGCCCACGAGCGCTACCTCGAGGCGCGCGCCGAGGTCGGTGCCCGTGCCGGGCTCGAGGTCCCCGAGATCGAGGGCATCAGCGCCGGTGGCATGCCCGAGCGGGTCAAGTGCCTGCACGTCCTGGCCGGGCAGTCGCTGGCCATGGGGCGCGGGGTCAACCCGCTCGGCGACGAGGTCCTCGACACGCTGGGGGAGTGGTGGGCCTCCGGCCCGTGCGTGGGCGCCGACGAGCCGACCCCCGACGCGTGAGCCCATGACGACCGTCGCGGCGCTCGACTGCGGGACCAACTCGATCAAGCTCCTCATCGGCAGCGCGCGCCCCGGCGGCGGCATGGACGTCGTGCTGCGCGACTCCCGTGTCGTACGCCTCGGGCAGGGCGTCGACCGCACCGGCGAGCTGTCCGACGAGGCGCTGACGCGGACCTTCGCCGCGATCGACGAGTTCGCCGCCGTGGTGGCCGAGCACGACGTGCCGCCCGAGCGGGTCCGCTTCTGCGCGACCTCGGCCACCCGCGACGCCCGCAACGCCGCGGTCTTCGCCGAGGGCGTACGCCGTCGCCTCGGCGTCGAGCCCGAGGTGCTGTCGGGGGTGGAGGAGGCGGCCCTCGTCTTCGCCGGAGCGCTGGCCGGGCAGGCGGTCGCGCCCGAGGAGCCGGTGCTCGTCGTGGACATCGGCGGCGGCTCGACGGAGCTGGTGCTGGGCGAGGACGGGGCGCGGCAGGCGGTGTCGATGGACATCGGCTCGGTGCGCCTGCACGAGCGCCACCTCCACGGCGACCCGCCCACCGAGGCCGAGGTCAGCGCGTGCGTGGCCGACATCGACGAGGCGATCGACGCCTCCGGTGTCGCGCTCGACCGGGCCAGCACGGTCATCGGCACCTCCGGCACGATCAAGACCCTGGCGTGCGGTGTCCTCGACCTGGCCGGCTACGACCGTGAGGCCTTCGACGGCGCTCGCCTCTCCAACGCCGACACCGCGCGCTTCGTCGCCGGCCTGGTGGCGATGCGCGTCGAGGAGCGGCGGGCGCTGCCCTACATGCACTCGGGCCGCGCCGACGTGATCGGTGCCGGGGCGCTGATCTGGGGAAGCATCCTGGCGCGGGTGCCGGTGCCCGACCACCTGGTCTCCGAGGCCGACATCCTCCACGGCATCGCGGCCGCGATCGGCCGGTGAGCCGCCGGTGACCGGCCCGGTGATGCTGCCGCACCCCGTCGTCGCCGGGGCGTTCACCAGCCCGGTCGCGCCCGGCACCGGGTGGCCCGACGACCCGGCCGGGCCCCGGACACCGGTGGCGCGCGACGCCGACGACGTACGCCGTCTCGCTGCCGACGCGGACCTCGCCGAGGTCGAGGCCCGGGTGAGCGTGTGCGCGGCGTGCCCGCGGCTGGTGACGTGGCGCGAGGACGTGGCCCGCGACAAGCGCGCGTCCTTCGCCGACCAGCCCTACTGGGGACGGCCGATCCCCGGGTGGGGCGACCCGGACCCGTCGCTGCTCGTCGTCGGGCTCGCCCCCGCGGCCAATGGTGGCAACCGCACCGGCCGGATCTTTACCGGCGACCCGAGCGCCGACTGGCTCTTCGCGAGCCTGCACCGCACCGGCTGGGCAGCGCAGCCGACCAGCGAGCACGCCGGCGACGGACAGCGTCTGCTCGACGCCCGGATGGTCGCCACCGTCCGGTGCGCGCCGCCGGAGAACAAGCCCACGCCGGCCGAGCGTGACACCTGCGCCCCGTGGATCGCCGCCGAGCTCGCGCTGCTGCCGTCGGTGCGGGTGGTGGTGGCGCTGGGGGCCTTCGGCTGGGACGGCGCCGTGCGCTCGCTCGTCGCCGCCGGGGCACCGGCGCCGGAGCGGCGGCCGCGGTTCGGCCACGGCGTGGAGGTGCGGCTGGGCGAGGTTACGCTGATCGGCTGCTACCACCCGTCGCCGCACAACACCTACACCGGGAGGCTCACCGCGGACATGACGGACGCCGTCTTCGAGCGGGCCCGCGCGCTGACACAATGGCGTGCGTGACCCTCCACGCCATCACCGTCCTCGGCCACGACCGACCCGGCATCATCGCCGAGACGACCGGCCGGCTCGGCGGTCTGGGCCTCAACCTCGAGGACTCCTCGATGACGCTGCTGCGCGGTCACTTCGCGATGACCCTGGTCTGCGCGGGCGATGTCGCCGACGCCGAGATCGAGTCGGCGCTCGCCCCTCTCGCCGCCGACGGCAGCCTCACGGTCACCGTGCGCGAGGTCCCGGCCGAGGACGCCGTGGCGGCAGCGGGCTCGTCGTGGGTGCTGTCCGTCCACGGGGGCGACCGGCCCGGCATCGTCTCCGCGGTGGTCGCCGTGGTGGCCGGTGTCGGAGGCAACATCACCGACCTGACCACCCGGCTCGCGGGGGAGCTGTACCTCCTCGTCGCCGAGGTCGACCTCCCTGCGGACGCCGACGTCGCTGCGCTGGAGGCTGACCTCGCCGCCGCCGCCGCCGACCTCGGCGTCGGGGTCTCGCTGCGCCCGGCCGACACCGACGAGCTCTGACGGCGTGGCCGTCAACCCCACGGTCCAGCAGTGGACCGAGCTCGACCTCACCGCGACCGGCGCGCTGCGCGAGGTCGTCCGCGCCCCCGCTCGCGTGCTGTCCGCCCCCGGCGCGGAGGTCGACCCGACCTCGCCCGAGGTGGTCCAGCTCGCCGCCGACCTCGTCGCGACGATGCGCGTCTCGCCCGGCTGCGTCGGCCTGGCCGCCCCGCAGGTGGGGCAGGGCGTCAAGGTGTTCTGCGTCGACGTCTCGGAGCACCCCAAGACGCGCGACCACCACGGCACGTTCGTGCTGTGCAACGCCGTGGTCGTCTCCGGCAGCCGCAACGAGAAGGCGCGCGAGGGCTGCATGTCGGTGCCCGACCTCACCGGTGACGTCAAGCGCCCCAGCCGGGTCGTCGTACGCGGCCAGCTGCCCGGCACCGGCGAGGAGGTGGAGCTCGAGGCGGAGGCGTTCGAGGCCCGGGCGCTGCAGCACGAGATCGACCACTGCGACGGCCTGCTCTTCCTCGACCGCGCCGCCGGGGCGCACGCCGTCTACGCTCGCAAGACGTACCTCTGACCTGCCCTGCAGGTCGTCCGCCCCGGTATCCCAACCGGTAGAGGAAGCGGTCTTAAACACCGCGCAGTCTGGGTTCGAACCCCAGCCGGGGCACCAGGTCAGCGGTGGCGGCGAGCCGGCGAACGGACCGATCGGCGGCCGGCGTCGGCCACCGAGCGTGGGCGGACCTCTGCAGCGCGCGTTCGGTCCGTCGGTCCGCGCGTCTACGACGGCCGCTCCCTCGCGCACGGAGTGGCCCGCGGCCTACCCTCGGCTGCCAAGGGGGAACCATGACTGCTCGACCGACCGCCGTGCGCCTGCTCGGCGTCGCCCTGCTGCTCGCCGGCACCGGCCTCGCCGCACCCGCCCGTGCCGAGGCGGCGACCTGCGCCGGGCTCGCCGCCACGATCGTCGGCACCGACGGCGACGACGAGCTGGTCGGCACCCCGGGCGACGACGTGATCGCCGGGCTCGGCGGGCAGGACGAGGTCGACGCCGGAGCCGGCGACGACGTGGTCTGCGGCGACGCGGGGGCTGACGTCCTCACCGGAGGTGACGGCGACGACCGCCTCTACGGCGGCACCAACGGCCTCGTCCCGCTCTTCGAGAGCGAGCCCACGCCCGAGGGCGACACCCTCGTGCCGGGGCCGGGCGACGACCTGGTCGACGTCGGCGTCAACACCGTGCTGCGCGACGACGGCTACAACAGCGCCGACACGATCGACTTCTCCGCCTCGACGACCGGGGTGGTCGTCGACCTCCTCGCCGGCACCGCCACCGGCGAGGGCAGCGACAGCGTGGTGGTCGCCCAGCCCGTCCCGGTCATCGGCTCGGTCGTCGAGGTCCTCGGGTCGACCCGTGCCGACACGCTCCTCGGCTCCGAGGGGCCCGACCAGCTGATCGGCAAGGGGGGCGGTGACCGCGTGGAGGGCCGCGGGGGCGACGACTTCATCGTCAACGACTGGGACGAGTACTCCCCGGCGCGCGGCGAGGAGGCAGACGACCTGTTCGACGGCGGCGAGGGCGACGACTACCTCGACTCCACGGGCGGGACCGACGTGCTGCTCGGCGGCCCCGGCGACGACGGGCTGCGCAAGGAGGGTGGCGCCTCCACCCTCGACGCCGGGCCGGGGCGCGACCGGCTCGAGGTCTACCTCGGTCCCGGGCGGCACACGCTCACCGGCGGACCCGGACGGGACGAGGTGCTGCTGGCCGTCCTCGCCACCGCCCCGCGCACCCGCGGCACCTTCGACCACGCCCGCGGCCGTTTGGTCGTGCGCTTCGGGCACCGCGACCCGGTGCGCGCCCGCGTGCTCGACGTCGAGCGGGTCGCCATGCCCCACAACCGCGGCCGCTGGACCTATCTCGGCACCCCCGGCGACGACCACGTCTCGGGCGGCATGGCCTACACCGCACGCGGCCGCGCCGGCGACGACGTCATGGTCGGCTCCTTCGCCGACGACGTGCTGCTCGGCGGTCCGGGACACGACGTGGCGCGGGCCGGACGCGGCGACGACCGGTGCCGCGCCGAGGACGCGCGGCACTGCGAGCGCTGATCCTGAGAAGTTGCTGTGACGGGAACAGCGCCCCCCTCGTGCACGTTTGAACCAGTGACGTCCCGGCTACAGTGGGACTTCGCGACAGGCGCCGTCACCGCGACGGCGTCGTGACCTCCGGAGACTCCGGAGGAGGCCTCCAAGGAGAGACCATGAAGAGCAACAACCCCGTGTTCAGCCGTTCCGAGGAGTTCAACCGCGCCTCGTCGAACACCTACGGCAACCAGACCTACGCCGGCGGGGGCGCCGCCTACCCCGGTTACGGCGACTCGGCCGGCGACCCCTCCACCTGGGGCACCGGTGCCCCCGGACAGGTCGACCAGCGCCGGATGACGGTCGACTCGGTCGTGCAGAAGACCGCGATCTCGGTCGGCATCATCTTCGTGACCGCCGCGCTCACCTGGGCGTGGATCGGTGACATGGGCACGACCGACGCGTTCGGCCGGACGGTCACCGACTCCGAGGCGCTCACCCGCGCCAGCACGGCTGTCGGCCTGGGCGCCGGTGTCGCCTTCCTGCTGTCGCTGGTCAACTCGTTCAAGCGTGTCATCAGCCCCGCGCTGGTGATCGCGTTCGCCGCCTTCGAGGGCGTCGCCCTCGGCGCGCTGAGCAAGCTGTTCGAGGTGCAGTTCGAGGGCGTGGTCACGAGCGCCGTGATCGGCACCTTCGGTGCGCTGGCCGGCACGCTGGCCGCCTACAAGTTCCTCGACATCAAGGTCGGCGACAAGTTCCGCCGCGGCGTCGTGGCCGGCATGTTCGGCATGGTGGCCCTCGGCCTGCTGTCGCTGGTGCTGAGCTTCTTCGGCATCGACACCGGCCTCTACGGCATGGGCGGCCTCGGCTTCGTCTTCGCCCTCGCCGGCCTCGTCCTCGGCATCTTCATGCTGATCCTCGACTTCGACTTCGTCGAGAAGGGCGTCGCGGCCGGCCTGCCGGACCGTGAGTCCTGGCGTGCGGCCTTCGGCCTGACCGTGAGCCTGGTGTGGATCTACACCAACCTGCTCCGCATCCTCGCGATCCTGCGTGGCGACTGACAGAAGTCCGAACGACCACTGATTGACACGACGGCCCGTCCGAGCACTGCTCGGGCGGGCCGTTCGTCGTCGTCGTGGAGAGGTCCACGTGACGCGTGTGACGGTGGCGTGGACGCCGGGGTCAGGACTCGGTGTCGCCCCCGACGGACGTCTCGTGGTCCTCGTGCTGCTCGGGGGACTCGGCGTCGGTCGAGGGGCGGCGCCGGCGGTGGCGCAGCTCGACCCAGCGCCCGCGCAGGCCGCGCTGGTTGCCGCCGACCTCGGTGCCGTCGACCTCGGTGCCGGGCGTGCGCGCGGCGCGTACGGCGGCGGCGGCGACCGGCAGGATGCCCTCGCGTCGCAGCGGCTCGGGCATCGCCTCGTCCTCGGGCAGCAGGTCGAGCGCCGCCAGGCACGAGGGGACCAGCACGGAGGCGAGCTGGCCGTAGCCGTCGGCCGAGGGGTGGAACCGGTCGGGGCCGAAGAGGACGGCCGGCGCCGCGTCGAACTCCGGGCCGAGGATGTCGCCGAGGGAGACCGAGCGTCCGCCGTTCTCGACGACGCTGATCGTCTGGGCCGCGGCGAGGCGGCGCGACCACTCGCGCGCGACCTGCTTGAGCGGCGGCGGGATCGGGCGGATGGTGCCGAGGTCGGGACAGGTGCCCACGACCACCAGGACGCCGGCCTCGCGCAGGCGGCGTACGCCCTCGGCGAGGTAGCGCACCGAGGCCGAGGGCAGCACGGTGTGGGTGACGTCGTTGGCGCCGATCAGCACGACGGCGAGGTCGGGGTGGGTGCCGAGCGCGGCGTCGACCTGGTCGGCCAGCGCGCTGGACTGCGCGCCCACGACGGCGAACGAGCGCAGGTGCACGCGGCGGTCGGCCGCGGCAGCGACGCTGGTGGCCAGCTGGGCGCCGGGGGTGCCCTCGACGCGCTCGACGCCGTAGCCCGCGGCGCTGGAGTCACCGAGCAGGGCGATGCGGATCGCGGGTCCCGGGCGACCGCGGCCGTACCAGCCGGTGGCGTCGGGAGGGACGTCGGTGGCGTTGCCGATGACCTTGCGGGCGACCCGCGCCTCGGCGACCAGGACGCCGTAGAGCCCGGCGCCGAGCACGGACAGCCCGCCGCCTCCCAAGGCCGCGGCCGACGCCAGCTTGCGTGCTGCTCCCGTTGACCCCACGCCATGATGCTACGCACCCGCCGAAGGGGGTTACGGGCGGGTAGGTGGCTAGATTGGCCCGGTGCAGTACGCGAACTCCGTCATCGACCTGATCGGCAACACCCCGCTCGTCCGGCTCGGCCGGACCCTCGACCTCGAGGAGACAGCCCCGGACGCGGCCGACGGCCCGCTGGTGCTGGCGAAGGTCGAGTACCTCAACCCCGGGGGGTCGGTGAAGGACCGGATCGCCACGCGGATGATCGAGGCCGCCGAGGCCTCCGGCGAGCTCCAGCCCGGCGGCACGATCGTCGAGCCGACCTCCGGCAACACCGGCGTCGGACTGGCGATGGTGGCCCAGCAGAAGGGCTACCAGTGCGTCTTCGTGTGCCCCGACAAGGTCAGCGTCGACAAGCGCAACGTGCTGAAGGCCTACGGCGCCGAGGTCGTGGTCTGCCCGACTGCCGTCGCCCCCGAGCACCCCGACTCCTACTACAACGTCAGCGACCGGCTCGCCTCGCAGCCGGGTGCCTGGAAGCCCAACCAGTACGCGAATCCGCACAACCCGCGCTCGCACTACGAGACCACCGGTCCCGAGATCTGGGAGCAGACCGACGGCCGCATCACCCACTTCGTGTGCGGCATGGGCACCGGCGGCACGATCAGCGGCGTCGGGCGCTACCTCAAGGAGCAGGCCGCGCTTGCGGGCCGCGACGTGCAGGTCATCGGCGCCGACCCGGCCGGCTCGGTGTACTCCGGCGGCACCGGGCGCCCCTACCTCGTCGAGGGCGTCGGTGAGGACTTCTGGCCCGACACCTACGACCGCACGGTCGCCGACCGCGTCATCGAGGTCTCCGACGCCGACTCCTTCGCCTTCACCCGCCGCCTGGCCCGTGAGGAGGCGCTGCTCGTGGGCGGTTCGTGCGGCATGGCCGCGTGGGCCGCGCGCCAGGTCGCGCAGGAGCTGGCCGCCGAGGGCCGCACCGACGCCGTGGTCGTGGTGCTCCTGCCCGACTCCGGTCGCGGCTACCTCACCAAGATCTTCAACGACGAGTGGCTCGCGCAGTACGGCTTCGCCACCGGCGCCCAGGCCGACCACCGCAGCGTGGGCGAGGTCCTGCGCGCCAAGACCGGCGGGCTGCCCGACCTCGTCCACACGCACCCCGGCGAGACGATCGCCGAGGCGGTCCACATCCTGCAGGAGTACGGCGTCTCGCAGATGCCCGTCGTGCGGGCCGAGCCGCCGATCGTGGCGGCGGAGGTCGCGGGCTCGGTCTCCGAGCGCACGCTGCTCGACGCGCTCTTCGCCGGCACCGCGAGGATGACCGACCAGGTCGAGGACCACATGTCGAAGCCGCTGCCGACCATCGGGTCGACCGAGGCCGCCGCCGACGCGGTGGCGCTCCTGGCCGAGGCCGACGCGGTGCTGGTCCACGAGGACGGCAAGCCGGTGGGCGTGCTGACCCGCCAGGACCTGCTGACCTTCGTCGCGGCCTCGTGAGCGCCCGCAGGGCCGGACGCGTGCTTGTCCGCCGGCTGCTCTCCGGCGGCCTCCTCGCGACGGTGGTGCTCGCGGGCCTGACCGCCTGCGGGGGTGGCGACGACGTCGACACCGGCACCGACCCGGTCGAGGTCGAGGTCGGCAAGGCGTTCTCCTGGAACGGCTACTCGGTCGACGACGGGTGGACCCTGATGGGCGTCAAGCGCTCCGCCGGCGGTGAGGAGGTGACGACTCCCGAGGTCAAGGGGTCGATCACCAACCACGCCGACGAGGAGCGCACGGCGCTCTTCGAGATGGTGTTCTCCCAGGACGGCGCACCGGTCGCGACGGTCAACTGCTCGGCGCCGTCGATGACCGACGGCCAGTCGCAGCAGTTCGACTGCCCCGGCCTGGGCGCCATCTTCCCCGACGAGTACGACGCCGTCGTGGTCCAGGAGTTCCGCCGGGACGACACCAGCGTCGGCTGACGTGCGCGCGGTCCGTTGATGAGCGACCTCTCCCTGGAGGTCGTCGGCTTCCTGGTGCTCGCCGCCCTGGTGGCCGGCTTCGTCGACGCCGTGGTCGGCGGCGGCGGGCTGGTGCAGCTCCCGGCCCTGCTGATCGGGCTCCCCGGCGCCTCCGTGGTGCAGATCGCGGCCACCAACAAGCTGGCGTCCTTCTGCGGCACGTCCATCAGCGCGGCGACGTACGTCCGGCGCATCCGCCCCGACCCGCGCACGTTCCTGCCGCTCATGGCCGCTGCGGGCTCCGGCTCGGCGGGCGGCGCCCTGGTCGCCTCGCTGCTGCCACGCAGCGCCTTCGACCCGATCATCCTGGTCGTGCTGGTGCTGGTCGGCACCTACGTGTGGTTCAAGCCCGGCGTCGGCGAGCTGACCCGCCTGCGGTTCCGGGGCGGGCAGCACCTGACCGCGGTGGTGGTGACGGGCGCGACGATCGGCTTCTACGACGGCGCGATCGGTCCCGGGACCGGCTCGTTCCTCGTCTTCGCCCTGGTCGGCCTGCTGGGCTACAACTTCCTCGAGGCCTCGGCCAAGGCCAAGCTCGCCAACTGGGCGACCAACCTGGCTGCCCTGGTCGTGTTCGTGCCGCAGGGCGCGGTGCTCTGGCAGCTCGCCCTGCCGATGGCTGCCGCCAACATCGTGGGCGGCTACCTCGGCGCTCGGGTGGCCATGGCGCGCGGTGCGCGCTTCGTGCGCGCGTTCTTCCTCGTGGTCGTCTCCGGCTTCGTGGTCCGGCTCGGCGGCGGCCTGCTCGGCTGGTGGTGACAGGCCCGGTGGGGCACGAGCGGTAGCCTCCACCTCGTGGGAGCGGTGTCGGCAGTCGACGGATTCCAGCGCCGCCATCCGGTGCTGGGGTTCCCCATCGCCGTCGTCTACAAGTACTTCGACGACCAGGGCCCCTACCTCGCCTCGGCGATGACCTACTACGCCTTCGTCTCGATCTTCCCCCTGATGCTGCTCGGCACCTCGATCCTGGGCCTGTTCCTGCGCGGCGAGCCCCACTGGCAGGAGCAGATCCTCGACTCCGCCCTGTCGCAGTTCCCGATCATCGGCGACGAGCTCGGGCGGCCGCAGGGCCTGCAGGGCTCGGTCTCCGGTGTGGTCATCGGTGCGGTCGCGGCCCTCTACGGCGCGATGGGCCTGGGCCAGGCGCTGCAGAACACCCAGCACGTCGCCTGGTCGGTGCCGCGCAACAGCCGGCCCAACCCGTTCTACGCCCGGGTCAAGACGCTGCTCCTGCTGCTCACCGCCGGGATGCTCCTCCTCGCGGTCACGGTCGTCTCGACGGTGGCCACCACGACCGACGTGTTCACCGAGGTCATCGGCGCGGGGATCAAGCAGCTGCTGCCGGTCCTCACCGTGCTCGTCGTCGGCACCGGGCTGACGTACCTCTTCCGCTTCGCGGCGACCGGGCAGCACTCGTTCTGGCGGGCAGCGCCCGGCGGCTTCACCCTCGCCGTGCTCTGGCAGCTGCTGCAGATCGGCGGCGCGGCCTACGTCGACCGCACGCTGGTCAACACCTCGTCGATGACCAAGACCTTCGGCCTCGTCCTCGGGCTCATCGGCTTCCTCTGGATCGGCTCGGTGATGGCCGTGCTGGCCACGGAGGTCAACGTCGTCCTGGCCCGCCACCTGTGGCCGCGGGCCCTGCTGACCCCCTTCACCGACAACGTCCGGCTCACCGAGGCCGACAAGCGCGCCTACGCCTCCTACGCCCGGATGCAGCGCCACAAGGGCTTCGAGAAGGTCGTGGTGCGCTGGGACCCCGGGCCGGCCGAGAAGCCGCGGGACGAGAAGCCGCTGGAGAAGGAGCCGCGGGACGAGGAGCCGCGGGCCGGCGAGGTGCCCCCGGTCGAGGTCGACGGCACGCGGGCGTGACGTCCTACCTCACGCTCGCGCGTGACGCGACCGGGCTGGCGGAGGACCGGGGCTCGCGGTTCTGGTGCCAGGTGCGCCGGGTCGCCGACGAGGAGACGGCCCGCGACCTGGTCGCCACGGTGCGGCGCGAGCACGCCGACGCGCGCCACCACTGCTCGGCGTTCGTCCTGGGTCCCGGCGCCGAGGTGCAGCGCGCCTCCGACGACGGAGAGCCGGCCGGGACCGCCGGCGCGCCGATGCTCGAGGTGCTCCGCGGGGCGGGGGTCAGCGACGTCGCGGCCGTGGTGTCGCGCTGGTTCGGCGGCACGCTGCTCGGTGCGGGCGGGCTGGTCCGGGCCTACGGGGACGCGGTGCGCGCCGCCCTGGCCGAGGCCGGGACGCTGCGCCGGAGCCTGCTCACCGAGCTGGCCCTCGACCTGGACCACGCCGACGCCGGACGCGTCGAGGGAGACCTCCGCGCCCGGGGCGTCGCCGTGCTCGACGTGGCGTACGCCGAGCGGGTCCGGCTGCTGCTCGCGACCCCGCCCGCCGACGTCGACCGGCTCGAGGACCTGGTCGCCGCGGCGACGTCGGGCGCTGTCCGTCCGGTCGTCGTGGGGGAGCGCTGGGTCGACGGCTGAGCCGTCGTCAGTCGACGACCCCGTCGACGTAGTACCAGCGGCCGGCCCGCTGCTCGAACCTGCTCACCTCGTGCATCGAGCCGCCCTGCCACGACGCCACGAACTCCACGGTGTCGCCCTCGGCACCCAGCACCTCGAGCCCGGTCCAGCGGGTCGTGGGGTCGGGCTCGACGTCGTGGGGCCGGGTGCGCGGGTGCCAGGTGCGGAACAGGTGGTCGGCGTCGAGACGTACGAACGCCGTGTAGCGCGAGCGCATCAGCTGCTCCGGGGTCGCTGCCTGCGCCCGGTTGGCCAGCAGCGGGCCGCAGCAGTCGTCGTAGGCACGCGCGGAGCCGCAGGGGCAGGACGGGGACGTCACGGGGCGAGGGTAGCGAGCCGGGAACAACGCGCTCGCGCCGGTCGTTCAATGGTGTAATCATGTAATACCTGCAAGACCAACCAGGAGACGCACGTGATGATCGAGAACGACGACGAGGGTCGCGGTCGACGCGGCCGGGGCCGCGGCGAGGGACGCGGCGAGGGACGCGGCGGTCGGGGTGGCCGCGGAGGATGGCAGGTCGCCGACCTCCCGCCGGCCGACGACGCTGCGGACTGGTTCCGCGGACGGCTGCCCGAGGGCTGGTTCAGCGACGTGGAGGTGAGCACCGACCGCGAGGAGATCACGGTGGTGGGCACCCTGGTCGACGAGCAGGCCGAGGGCGCCGAGGCCGAGGGCCGGATCAGCCGGTTCCGCGCCGACACCAAGGCCGAGCGCATCGAGATCGCGCTCGAGGCCCAGGCCCGCTACCAGCGCACGGTGTCGTGGGGGGTGCGCCTCGGTGGCACCGAGGCGCTGTTCACCCACGTGGCGGCGCCGGTGATGACGCGGCTGCGCCAGCCCGAGCGGCAGGTGCTCGACACGCTCGTCGACGCCGGCGTGGCGCGCTCGCGCTCCGACGCCCTGGCCTGGTCGGTCCGCCTGGTCGGCCAGCACGCCGAGGAGTGGCTCGGGCAGCTCCGCGAGGCGATGTCCGAGGTCGACAAGCTGCGCGGCGAGGGTCCGACCCTCTGAGGCCCCACCGCCGCGGACGCGCGGACCGAACCGGTCCGCGCGTCTCGTGCCCAGCGTGCGACCGCCGCGAGATCGGCTGTTCGGTCCGCTCGTCGGCGCACTAACGTGCGGGTCATGACGATCGAGCGCGCCAACCCGCCCGCCCGCAGCGACGAGGTCGGGATGCTCCGCGCGTTCCTCGACCACTACCGCGCGACCATCCGTCTCCAGGCGTCCGGGCTGAGCGACGCCCAGCTCGACCAGCCGCTCGCGCCGAGCGACCTCACCCTCGGCGGCATGCTCAAGCACCTCGCCTTCGTCGAGGACTACTGGTTCTCCTACCACCTCGGTGCCCACGACCCGGCGCCGCCGTGGGACACCGCGCCGTGGGACGACGACGCCGACTGGGACTGGCACAGCGCCGCGGGCGCGACCCACGCCGAGCTCGACGCGCTGCTCGTCGACGCCATCGAGCGCTCCGACCGCTGCCTCGACGAGGCCCTGGCGAGCGGACCCGGCCTCGACCAACCGGTGGCCCGCCCCCGTGACCCGGCCAAGGGTGAGACGGTGACCCTGCGCTGGGTCCTGGTGCACATGGTCGAGGAGTACTGCCGCCACGCCGGCCACGCCGACCTCGTCCGGCAGTCCATCGACGGTGCCACCGACGTATGAGCATCCGCACCGCCACCGAGGCCGACTGGCCGGCGATCTGGCCCATCTGGCGCGACGTCGTCGAGGCCGGCGACACCTACGCCTACCCGCCCGGCGCGACCAGCGAGCAGGCCCGCGCCTGGTGGTTCGACGGGAGCCACGTCGTGGTCCTCGAGGAGGAGGACCGGGTCCTGGGGTCGGCGAAGATGGGGCCCAACCGTCCCGGGCGCGGCGCGCACGTCGGCACCGCGTCGTTCATGGTCGACGGCGCCGCGCGCGGACGCGGCGTGGGCCGCAGGCTCGGCGAGCACGTCGTGCAGTGGCACCGGGACGAGGGCTTCGCCGCGATCCAGTTCAACGCCGTCGTGGAGTCCAACGTCGCGGCCGTGCGGCTGTGGCAGCGGCTCGGCTTCACCATCGTCGGAACGGTCCCCGGCGCGTTCGACAGCGCGTCGCACGGCCGAGTCGGCCTCCACGTCATGCACCTCGACCTGGGCTGAGGAGGCGCGGGGGCGGTCGATGTCTGGTGGAATGAGCCCCATGGCCGAGCCCATCCGCGTGTACCTCCTCGACGACCACGACGTCGTGCGCCAGGGGCTGAGGTTCCTGCTCGAGCAGCAGGACGACATCGAGGTCGTCGGCGAGTCCGGCACCGCAGCCGAGGCGACCGCCCGGATCCCGGCGCTGCGCCCGCACGTCGCGGTCCTCGACGCCCGCCTCCCCGACGGCTCGGGGATCGAGGTGTGCCGCGCGGTGCGCGCGGTCGACCCGTCCATCAACGCGCTCATCCTCACCTCCTACGACGACGACGAGGCGCTCTTCGCCGCGATCATGGCCGGTGCGTCCGGCTACGTCCTCAAGGAGATCCGCAGCTCCGACCTGGTCGCCGCGGTGCGCCACGTGGCGGCCGGCAAGTCGCTGATCGACCCGGCGATGACCGCCACCGTCCTCGACCGGATCCGCAACGGGCCCGGGACCCCCGACGAGCTCTCCTCGCTGACCGACCAGGAGCGGATCCTGCTCGGCCACATCGCCGAGGGACTGACCAACCGCCAGATCGCCGAGCAGATGTTCCTCGCGGAGAAGACGGTCAAGAACTACGTCTCCAGCATCCTGAGCAAGCTCGGCCTGGAGCGGCGCACGCAGGCCGCGGTGCTCGCCTCCAAGCTCCTCGGCGAGCCCGGGCACCGCTGAGCCCGGCGTCCCGGGACCCGCGGGACCAAGGTCCCGCCCGGCTGGTGACCGCCGGCCCTGCCCTGCGCGTCCCGGTGGCGGGACTCTGGTGGTGACCCCGGAAGCCCACCATCGAAGGAGGGGATGACCATGAGCGTCATCCACCGTCACCGCCACGAGGCCGAGACCACGCCGCTGGTGACCCAGGCCGCTGCGCCGGCCGCCGAGAGCCACGACCACGACCACGCCGCCTGGTTCGACCGGGCGCTGGCCACCTTGCGGATCGCCTTCGGGGTGACCTTCCTGTGGGCCTTCCTCGACAAGACCTTCGCGCTGGGCTTCCACACCGGCTACGACCAGGCCGGCACCCTGGACCGCTTCGGCCCGGCCGCGTGGATCAACGGCGGCAGCCCCACCGAGGGCTTCCTGTCCTTCGCCGTCCCCGCCGACAACCCGTTCCACGGGTTCTTCACCTCGCTCGCGGGCCACGCGTGGGTCGACTGGCTGTTCATGGCCGGCCTGCTCGGCATCGGCGTGACGCTGCTGCTCGGCGTGGGGATGAGGATCGGCGCGGCCGCGGGCGCCCTGATGTACGCCTTCATGTACACCGCCTCGCTCCCGCTGGAGAACAACCCGGTCGTCGACGACCACCTCGTCGGCATCATCGTGATGGCGGTCCTTGCCCTCGGCGCGGCCGGCACCACCTGGGGGCTGGGTCGCTGGTGGAGCCGTCAGGACGTGGTGCAGGAGCACCCGGTCCTGCGCTGACAGCAGACCCCGGAGGCCCGACGTCGTCACCGACGTCGGGCTTTCCGCGCGCCCGGGGCCGGGGTGGCGCGACGCGCTCAGGCCAGCGGGACCCGCCAGACGAGGACCGTGCCACGCGCGCCAACGGGGGAGACCTCGAGCGTGCCGCCGAGGTCGTCGGCGCGGCGCCGGGCGTTGCGCAGCCCGCTCAGGGGGGCGTCGTCGGGCAGCCCCACGCCGTCGTCGGCGACGCGCAGCTCGAGGCGATCGGCGGTGACCGTGACGTCGACCTCGGCGCCGTCGGCCAGGGCGTGGCGCGCCACGTTGGAGACGGCCTCGCGCAGCACGGCGAGGAGCTGGCCACCGAGCTCGGTCGGCACGGCGGTGTCGACCGGGCCGCTCGTGCGCACGACCGGGGTGAAGCCGAGCACCGGGACGTACTCCTTGACGAGCTTGCGGATCGCGGCGCGCAGCGAGTCGCCGCGCCGGTCCTGCAGCTCGAAGATCGTGCCCCGGATGGCCTTGATGGTGTCGTCGAGGTCGGAGACCGACGCGTCGAGGCGCTCGGTGAGCGCACCGTCGCCGGCCATCGCGGCCACGCCCTGCAGCTGGAGGCCGGTGGCGAACAGGCGCTGGATGACGATGTCGTGCAGGTCGCGCGCGATCCGCTCGCGGTCGGAGATCAGCGCCAGCTGCTCGCGGTCGGCCAGCGCCTGGGTGCGGTCGAGGGAGAGCGCCACCTGGTCGGCGAAGCCCGCGAACAGGTCGCGGTCCTGGACGTCGAGCAGCGCGGTCCCGGGCCGGGCGACCGCGACCAGCGCGGCGACCGGGGCCAGGTGCGAGCGCAGCGGCACCACGACGAGCGGCTCGCCGTCGAGCTCCAGCGTCGTGACCGGGCTGCCGGCGTGGACCTCGACCCGGGTCCGGGCCCGCGCGAGCAGCCGGACCACCGCGTCGCGCTCACCGTCCTGCCCGACGCTCAGGGTGTCGTGGTCGGGGCCGTCGGCCGACCACAGCGCCACCGCGCGCGCCTGCGACACCTGCCGTGCCGTGGTCACGATCTGGTGCAGGGCCGTGGGGAGGTCGACCGGCGGCTGCAGCACCTCGGCGAGGTAGGCCGAGGCCTCCAGCCACTGGCGCCGCCGCTCGCTGAGCGCGAACGACCTCGCGTTGCTCACGACGTAGCCGGCGGTGCGGGCGAGCTCCTCGACGAGCACCTCGTCGTCCTCGGTGAACGGACCGCCGCCCTGCTTCTCGGTGAGGTAGAGGTTGCCGAAGACGGTGCCGCGGATCCGCACGGGCATCCCGAGGAACGACGACATCGGCGGGTGGTTCGGCGGGAAGCCCACGGACGCCGGGTGCGCGGACAGCTCGGTGACCCGCAGGCCGGAGGGGTCGTCGATGATCACGCCGAGGATGCCCCGCCCACGAGGCAGGTCGCCGATCAGCGCGCGGGTGCGCTCGTCGAGGCCGGTCGTGACGAACTCCGAGAGCGTGCCGTCGCCCGCGAGCACGCCCAGCGCGCCGTAGCGGGCGCCGGTGAGCGCGGTCGCGGCCTCGACGATGCGGGTCAGCGCCTGGTCGAGGTCGAGGTCGCTGGCGATCGCGGACACGGCCTCGAGCAGCGAGCGCGCGTCGGGCCCGATGTCGGGGGAGGGAGTCACGGGACCAGTCTGGGGCACGGCACAGCACGGCTCGGCACGGTGCGCAACGGCGTCAGGCCGGGTGGCGCACCGGCAGGTGGTCCCACGGGTCCCAGCCGTCGCCGACCTGGCGACCGGACACCTCGGTCCACGGGATCCGGACGACCAGGTGGCGCTGCCCGGCGGCCCACGGGCGCGGCGCCCAGGTGCGGGCGATGTGGGCCAGCTCGGCCTGGTCGGCGACGAAGGCGGCCCGCCCCCGCACCGACACGCTCCACCCGCGCTCGGCCTCGTGGTCGAGCTGGTCGATCTCGAAGCACAGCTGGGCGTCGCGGCCGTAGGTCCCGAGCAGGCTGTAGGCGGTGGTGCGCACCAGCACCGACTCGTCGTCGACGGAGTAGTTCACCGGGACGATGTGGGGGCCGGTCGGGGTGGCGATGGCCACCCGGCCGACGACGCCGGCGCGGAGCAGGCGCGCGCAGTCCTCGTGAGAGAGATCGTGGACGGTGTGCACAGGACTCCTCCTCCGGGTCGGGTCGAGACGTCCACCATCCTGCCTGCGCGCCCCGGTCCGGGGCAGGGTCCAAGGTCCCGAGTGGCTCGGGTCGGTGGGCAGGTGGTGCGGCGGCCCGGTGGTCCGCGAGGGGCTGGGCTCAGGCGCCCGGAGGCTCGCGCCGCTCCGGCTCGTCCGTGCCGGCCCGGCGCTCGAGCCCCTCGAGCCCTTCGAGTCCCTCGGGTCCGTCGGGACCCCAGGTCCTCGGGTCGGAGAAGGGGCCGAAGGCCTCGGGGCGCTCGCCCCCGACGGCGCGGCGGTGGTCGACCTCGTCGACGATCAGCGCCGCCAGCTCGGGCGAGGACCCGCGGTGCTGGTCGGCGAGGGTGCGCAGCCGGTCGATGAAGCGGTCGCGCTCGGCGATCTCGCCCTCGCGGTCCGGGGGCACCAGCACCGACCCGCGCCCCAGGCTGTACGCCGCCGGCAGGGCGAGCACGATCAGGGCGAGGAAGAGCACGAGCACCACCGGCATCATGGCCCCATCCTGCCCTGTGGGCGGCGCGGGCGGGGCCCGGTGCGGCCTTCGAGCGCGCTCGACGTTGACCGGCCGGTCTAGCGTGGAGTGCGTGAGCGACCCGAACCAGCCGCAGTCCCACCAGACCCCCCGCCACGACCACCCCGAGGCCAGCACCCTCGGCCAGCTGCGTGCCAGCGGGCACGAGCTCAAGACGCTGCGCGCCGAGATCCGCGACAACCTGCTGGCGCGCCTCGCCGCGGGCGAGGACCCGTGGCCCGGCCTGCACGGCTTCCAGGACACCGTGATCCCGCAGGTCGAGCGGGCGCTGATCGCCGGCCACGACATCGTGCTCCTCGGCGAGCGCGGCCAGGGCAAGACCCGCCTGCTGCGCTCCCTGGTCGCGCTGCTCGACGAGTGGACGCCCGTCATCTCCGGCTCCGAGCTCGGCGAGCACCCCTACGACCCGATCACCGTCACCTCGCAGCAGGCGCTCGCGACCTACGGCGACGACCTGCGCGTCTCGTGGCGCCACCGCGACGACCGCTACGCCGAGAAGCTCGCCACGCCCGACACCTCGGTCGCCGACCTGATCGGCGACGTCGACCCGATGAAGGTCGCCGAGGGACGCCACCTCGGCGACCCCGAGACCATCCACTTCGGGCTCATCCCGCGCAGCCACCGCGGCATCGTCGCGATCAACGAGCTGCCCGACCTCGCCGAGCGGATCCAGGTCGCGATGCTCAACGTGATGGAGGAGCGCGACGTCCAGATCCGCGGCTACGTCCTGCGCCTGCCGCTCGACGTCCTCGTGGTGGCCAGCGCCAACCCGGAGGACTACACCAACCGCGGCCGCATCATCACCCCGCTCAAGGACCGCTTCGGCGCCGAGATCCGCACCCACTACCCCCGCGAGGTGGAGCAGGAGATCGCCGTCATCGAGCAGGAGGCCGACCTCGTCGCCGAGGTGCCGGCGTACCTCCTGGAGGTGCTGGCCCGCTTCACCCGCAACCTGCGTGACTCGCAGTCGGTCGACCAGCGCTCCGGGGTGAGCGCCCGCTTCGCGATCGCCGGCGCCGAGACGATCGCCGCCGCGGCGCTGCACCGCGCGACCACCCAGGGCGAGGACAAGGCCGTGGCCCGCGTCGTCGACCTCGAGACCGCGGTCGACGTGCTCGGCGGCAAGATCGAGTTCGAGACCGGCGAGGAGGGGCGCGAGACCGAGATCCTCACGCACCTGCTGCGCACGGCGATCGCCGAGACGGTCCGTGCGCACCTGGCCGGCATCGACCTGCGCCTGCTCGTCGAGGCGATCGAGGAGGGCGCGATGGTCGCCACCGGCGCCCGGGTCGGCGCCCGCGACTTCCTCGCGGGCCTGCCGGTCCTCGGCGAGTCCGACCTCTACGACCAGGTGTGCGACCGGCTCGGTGCGACCGACGACGGTGAGCGGGCCGCGGCGATCGAGCTCGCGCTCGAGGGGCTCTACCTCGCCCGTCGCATCGGCAAGGACGCCGACGCGGGGGAGACCGTCTATGGATGAGGCCGTCCTGACCTTCCGGCGCGGCATCCTCGCCGACGTGCCCGCCTTCCGGGCGCTCGGCGAGGCCGTCGTGCCGCCCACCTACGGCCCGATCGACGCCGCCTACGCGCAGCGGATGCTCGACGAGTGGTGGACGCCGGCGCGGTTCGAGGCCTCGCTGGCGGTCAACACCCACCTCGTCGCCGAGGTCGACGGACAGGTCGTCGCGATGGCCGCCTTCGGGCTCCTCTCGCGCTCGCACCGCGACTTCCCGCACGTGAGCGGGGAGCGCGAGGTGATGTGGAAGCTCTACGTCCACCCCGACCACCACGGTCACGGGATCGGCAGCCGGCTGTTGGCCCAGGTCGAGGAGCTCGTCGAGGGCGACGAGCTGTGGCTCGAGGTCGTGGAGGGCAACGAGCAGGCGTTCGCGTTCTACCGTGCGCGGGGCTTCGTCGAGGTCGAGCGCACCAGCGACCGCGTGTGGCCCGACGACGTCTGGCTGCGCAAGACCCTGCGGGACGAGGCATCGCGATGAGCCGGTTCCAGAAGTACGCCGGCGGCGACCCGCTCGCACCCCCGGTCGACCTCGCCGAGGCGCTCGACGCCATCGGTCAGGACGTGATGGCGGGCTACAGCCCGGAGCACGCGATGCGGGAGTTCCTGCGCCGCGGCAGCTCCGACCAGGCCGGCCTCGACGAGCTCGCGCGGCGGGTGGCGGAGAAGCGCCGCGAGATCCTCCAGCGCCACGACCTCGACGGCACGATGCGCGAGGTCAAGGAGCTGCTGGACCGTGCCGTGCTGGCCGAGCGCGGACAGCTGGCGCGCGACATCACGATGGACGACGGTGACCGGGCCTTCCGCGAGCTCGTGCTCGACGACCTGCCGACCTCGACGCCGGCCGCGGTCAGCGAGCTGGCGTCCTACGACTGGCAGTCCTCGGAGGCCCGCGAGGCCTACGAGCAGATCAAGGACCTGCTCGGCCGCGAGCTGCTCGACCAGCGCTTCGCCGGCATGAAGCAGGCGCTGGAGGGAGCCTCCGAGGAGGACCGCCAGGCCGTCCAGGAGATGCTCTCCGACCTCAACGACCTGCTCGAGAAGCACGCCGCAGGGGGAGTCACGGACGAGGAGTTCGCCGACTTCATGGACCAGCACGGCGACTTCTTCCCCGAGCAGCCGAAGGACATGGACGAGCTGCTCGACTCCCTCGCCCAGCGCGCCGCGGCCGCCCAGCGGATGATGAACTCGATGACGCCCGAGCAGCGCCAGGAGCTGATGGAGCTCTCGCAGCAGGCCTTCGGCTCGCCGCAGCTGATGGAGCAGCTCGCCCGGATGGACGCCAACCTGCAGGCCCTGCGTCCCGGTGAGGACTGGTCGGGCTCGGAGAGCTTCGAGGGCCAGGAGGGCATGGGCCTGGGCGACGGCACCGGTGCGCTGCAGGACCTCGCCCAGCTCGACGCGCTCGCCGACCAGCTCGCGCAGTCGCACGGCGGCGCGCGCCTCGACGACGTCGACCTCGACGCCCTCGCCCAGCAGCTCGGCTCGGAGGCCGCGGTCTCGGCGAAGGCGCTGCAGGACCTCGAGCGCGCGCTGCGCGACAGCGGCTACCTCAAGCGCGGCTCCGACGGTGAGCTCCGGCTCTCGCCGCGGGCGATGCGCCAGCTCGGCCGGGCGCTGCTGCGCGACGTCGCCGAGAGGATGAGCGGGCGCTCCGGCACCCGCGAGACCCGGACCACCGGTCTGGCCGGCGAGCAGACCGGCTCGAGCCGGCGCTGGGAGTTCGGCGACACCGAGCCGTGGGACGTGCCGCGCACCATCACCAACGCGGTGCTGCGCCAGCGCGGTGCCACCCCGGTGCGCATCGCCATCGACGACATCGAGGTCACCGAGACCGAGGCCCGCACCCAGGCGGCCGTCGCGCTCCTGGTCGACACGTCGTTCTCGATGGCGATGGACGGGCGGTGGGTACCGATGAAGCGCACCGCGCTCGCGCTCCACCAGCTCGTGCGCTCCCGCTTCCGCGGCGACGACCTCCAGCTGATCGCCTTCGGCCGGCACGCGCAGGTCATGGAGGTCGAGGAGCTGACGGCGCTGGACGCCAAGTGGGAGAAGGGCACCAACCTCCACCACGGCCTGCTGCTGGCCAACCGGTTCTTCCGCAAGCACCCCAACGCCCAGCCCGTGCTGCTCGTCGTCACCGACGGCGAGCCGACGGCCCACCTCGAGGCCGACGGAGAGGTGTGGTTCTCCTACCCACCGCACCCGCTGACCATCGCCCACTCCGTGCGCGAGCTCGACGCGGCCGCGCGGCTGGGCGCCCAGGTGACGTTCTTCCGGTTGGGCGACGACCCGGGCCTGGCCCGCTTCATCGACTCGATGGCGCGCCGCGTCGACGGCCGGATGGTCAGCCCGGAGCTCGACGACCTCGGCGCCGCGGTCGTCGGCTCCTACCTCGGCTCCCGCTCGTCCGGCTCGTCCTACCGCGAGCAGTTCGGGGAGTGGTACGGCGGCGGGCGCGGGTCGTGGTTCTAGGCGACCTCACGCGCGCGGCGCGGCGGCCTCCATCATCCGCAGCAACTCGGCGCCCATGTGCTCGATCACGGCGTCGAGGGCCTTCCTCGGCCGCACCATCACGGTGAAGTCGACGATCCGACCGGCGGCGTCCCAGGTGATGATGTCGACGCCCGAGACGTCGAGGCCGCCGACCTGCGTGCGGAACTGCAGGACCGCCGAGTCCTCGGCGAGCCACTCCCGCTCGTAGGTCAGCCCCGGGCCCAGGACGGTGAGGGCGGCGGTGAGGTAGCCGACGACGGTGTCGCGACCCTCCTGCGGCGTGTGCACCGCCGGGCTGCGGAAGACGGCGTCCTCGGCGACCAGGGACGGCAGGCCCGCGGGGTCTCGGCTCTCGGCGACGGCGTGCCAGCGGGCGAGGGCGTCGGCTGCGGTGCTCATGCGCGCCATCGTGCCACCGGTCGCGGGCGTCTGGCAGGGTCGCGTGCGTGGACCTCCGAGACCTGCCCCGGGTGGTGTGGGCGCTGGCGGCGGCGCGCTTCGTCTCCTCGGCCTCGTCGTTCACCATGCTGTTCCTCACCCTCTACCTGACCGGGCCCCGCGACCTCGGGACGGCGATCGCCGGCCTGCTGGCGGGCTCGGTCGGGATCGGCATGCTCGCCGGCAACCTCACCGGCGGACGCTGGGGCGACCGACTCGGCCACCGCCGGGTCCTCCTCGCCGCCAGCTCGGTGGGCGGGCTGCTGCTGGTCGCGGTGCCGTTGGTGCCCACCGCGGTCCTGGTCGTGCTGCTGCCCGTCCAGGCCTACCTCGCCGCGACCGGGTCGGTCTCGTCGGGCGCGCTGTCGGCGCTCGCCGTCCCGCGCGGGCAACGGCGTACGTCGGTCGCGGTGGGTCGCGCGGCGTCCAACGCGGGCTTCGTGGTGGGCCCACCCCTGGGCGCGCTGCTGGTGACCTGGAGCTACGAGGCGATGTTCGTCGTGGACGGCCTGGCGGTGGTGCTGGTGCGAGTGGTCCTGAGCAGGGCCCTGCCCCGCGACGCCCCCGACGTCGGTGCGCCCGCCACGGCACCGGGCTTCGTACGGACGTTGCGCGGCGACCCGTCCCTGCTCGTGATGCTCGTCGGGGTCGTGCTGGTCGACCTGGTCTACCGCCAGCTCTACTCGACCCTGCCGCTCCACCTGCGCGACTCCGGCCAGCCCGTGTGGCTCTACGCGACCGTCGTCGCGGTCGGGTCGGGCCTCATCCTGCTGCTGGAGATCCCGGTGGCGCAGCGGCTGCAGGCCCACGGTGCGCTGGGGATCGTCGCCCTCGGCTACGCCCTGGTCGGCCTCGGGACGGCGATGTTCGGCCTGCCGGTGTCGGTGGCGACGGTCCTGCTCGCGATGGCGGTGCTGACGGCGGGGGAGATCCTCTACAAGACGACCGCGACCGCCCACGTGCTCGACCGCGCGCCCGACCACCTCGTCGGGCGCTACCAGGGCCTCTACACCGGCGCCGCGACCAGCGGCACCTTGCTGGCGGCCCCGATCGGCACGTCGGTCTACGCCGCCGCACCGGGCCTGCTCTGGCCCCTCATGGGCGCCCTCGCCCTCGTCGCCGCCGGCTTCGTGGTGGTCGCCGACCGGGTCGCGGACAGAACAGGATCGTGGAGCATCCGAGCGACGAGGTGACCCGGAACCTCCACGATGTCGTCGCGGCGAGGCGACGTTCAGTCGGCGAAGCCGGGGAGCGACTCCTCGAGGATCTCGCGGAACGGCGCCGTGGCCCCGAGCTGGCTCAGCAGGCCGATGGCGCCGATCCAGGTGCGGTGGATGAGCAGGTAGGAGGTCGGCAGGTTGAGCTTCATGGCCAGGGTGAAGGCCTCCGACCGCGGGTCGTTGACGCGCTCGAACTGCTCGCGCATCCACTCGCGCGTGAAGGTGAACCGCTCCTGGGCGGCCGGCTCGACGAAGGGGGCGAGGTACTCCATGACCTGACGGGCGTCGACCTCGATCCGGTCCTTGATGAAGCCCTCGGCGCGCAGCCCGGCGACCAGGGACTCCTCGTCGGAGTCGAGCGCGATGCGCATCAGGCGTCCGGTGGCCTCGGGCATGCCGCCCTCCTCGAGGCGTGCCACCGCCCCGAAGTCCAGCACGCCGAGCCGGCCCAGCCCGCCGTCGGCGGCGGGCAGCACGCGGAAGTTGCCGGGGTGCGGGTCGGCGTGGAGCATCCCGGTGCGCTGCGGGCCCTCGAAGAGGAAGCGGACGAAGAGCTCGCCGTAGTGGTCGCGCTCCTCCTGGGTGCCCTCGCGGATCACGTGGGCCAGGGAGTGGGGGGAGTCCATCCACTCCGTGACCAGCACCTCGCCGCCCACCGCGACCACGCCCGGCACCGCGACGTGGTCGTCGCCGGCGAACGCCTCGGCGTAGGCCGACTGCGCCTCGGCCTCGAGGTGGTAGTCGAGCTCGTCGGCGGCGCGGGCCTGCAGCTCGGCCACCAGCGGCTTGACGTCGAGCCCGGGGAACACGGGTGCCACGCCGCGCGCGAGGCGCGAGATCTGCCGCAGGTCGCTCATCAGGGCCTCGCCGGCGCCGGGGTACTGCACCTTGACGGCGACCTCGCGCTCCTCGCCGGTCGTCGCGTCGAGCCAGCGTCCGCGGTGCACCTGGCCGATGGACGCCGACGCGGTCGGGGCGCCGTCGAGCCAGACCAGCCGCTCCGACCAGTCGGCACCGAGATGGGTGGTGAGCTGCTCGCGCACCGTCGAGGTGGGCATCGGGGGAGCGGAGTCCTGCAGCGCGGTCAGGTGCTCGCGGTAGGGGGCGGCAACGTCCTCCGGCAGCGCGGCCTCCAGGACGCTCAGTACCTGGCCGAACTTCATGGCGCCGCCCTTGAGCTCCCCGAGGGTGCGGAAGAGCTGCTCGGCGGTGCGCTGCTGCACCTCGGTGAGGACGGACTCGGCCGACCTGCCGCCCAGGCGCTTGCCCAGGCCCAGGGCCTGGCGGCCGGCGTAGCCGAGCGGCAGCGCGGCCAGACGCGCGGTGCGGGCGGCTGCCTTGCGGGGGAGCTCGGTCATGGCTCCATCATCGCCGATGCCTGGTGAGCCGGGGCGGATCCGGGCTCCGTGCGTGACCTCACGCCCCGAGCGTCGTTGAAAGCTAGGTCGGGCGACACCGAGACCCCACTCCAGGGGAGATCCACCGCAGGGGTGCGGTGGACCGGGGCGGGCGGGAGATACAGGGCTCCCGCCCGCCTCACTGGAGCGCACCTCGCGTCGTGCGAGGCTGGGCGCCATGGACCTGGAGTTCAGCGGCGAGGTCGTGGAGTGGCGCGGCCCGGCCCCCTACCACTTCGTGCCCCTCCCGCCCGACGAGGCCGACCTGGTCGACGAGGTGAAGGCCGAGGTCGTCTACTGGGGCGTGGTGCCCGTGCGTGCCCGGATCGGGGCGACCGACTTCACCACCTCGATGTTCCCGCGCGAGGGCACCTGGTTCCTCCCGGTCAAGGACGCCGTGCGGCGCGCCGAGGGCGTCGAGCTCGGACAGGTCGTCGAGGTGAGCCTGTCGGTGGGTCGCGACTGAGAGCAACCTCCAGCGGCGTCGACGCGTCTTCAGGGTGTGGTCCCCGCCCGGGGGCACGAACCGCGAGAACGGACACCACCATGCGCAGGACCCTCCTCGGCGCCGCGACCCTGTCGGTCGCCGCCGTCGCCCTCTCCCAGGTCGCGCCCGCGAGCGCCGACACCGTCGTGGTCAGCGACCCGCAGGACCTCCGCCACGGGGCCGACCTGCGAGGCGTCGAGGTCCAGCACGGCGGCCGCAACGTGGTCGTCACCACGACCTACGCCGACCTCCGGGAGGACTTCCGCAGCGGGTCGTCGGGCGCGGTCTTCCTCGACACCGACCCCGCCGACCCCGGCCCGGAGTACGTCTTCGCCGGCGGGTACTTCGTCGGCACCGACTACGTGCTGCTGACCACCGACGGCTTCGCCCGCTCGTCGTGGGGTGAGCCGGTGGAGGGCTCCTACCGGATGAGGGTCGACCACGACGCCGAGCAGGTGCGGATGCGCATCGCGCGCACCGCCCTCGGGGCCCCCGACGAGGTGCGCGTCGCGGTGCGCTCGGCAGGCACGAGGCCCGACGGGAGCACCACCCGCACCGACTGGCTCGGCGCGCCGCGCAGCTTCACCGACTGGGTCGTCGCACGCTGAGTGCCGCACCCCGATCCACAGTTCGGTAAAACGCCGGACCGGCCCGACCCGCCGTGCCACGCTCGCAGCGTCATTCACGGACACGACGGATCGGACACATCGGGGTGGACCCCTCTACGACCCTGCCCACGGTGGTCGCCGGCCGGCGCACGGTGGTCGCCGCGGGCATGGCGACCGCAGCCGCACTGGCCGCCCCCGACGTCGCGGACGCCGCGCCGTCTGCCCCCGAGCGCGAGCGCTTCGAGAAGCTCGTCGGCGAGACCTTCGAGGCCACGCTCGAGGGCCGCACGGTGCGCCTGCGGCTCGACGGCGTCACGGACGCGGACGTCCGGCCCCCGAAGCTGCGCGGTGCGCGGCTCGCGCGCTGGCGCGCCTCGTCGTACGTCCTGACCTTCAGCACCCGCGCCACGGTGCGCCAGGGCACCTGGACGCTGCGCTCGCGACGCTCGCGCCGCTTCCCGCTGTTCGTCGTGCCGGGCGCGACCGATCGCCGCGGCCGCGCGCTCGTGACGGCCACGTTCAACGGCTGGAGGGGCTGATGAGTCAGCCGTACGTCGGCGAGATCCGGATGTTCGGTGGGAACTTCGCGCCCGCCGGATGGATGTTCTGCGACGGCAGCATGCTGTCGATCTCCGAGAACGAGACGCTGTTCCAGCTTATCGGCACCACCTACGGCGGTGACGGCGAGACCACCTTCGCGCTGCCGGACCTGCGGGGCCGGGTGCCGGTCCACCAGGGCCGGAGCGCCAGCAGCGGCACCACGTACCAGCTCGGCGAGAGGGGCGGTGTGGAGGAGGTCACCCTCACCGTCTCGCAGCTGCCGGTCCACACCCACCCGCTCCCCGCGTCGACCTCCGGGGCGAGCAGCCGGTCTGCGGTCGGTGGCGTCCCCGCCGCCCTGCCGGCGGAGGTGGCGTGGTCACCCGCCGGCGCCGACGAGCCGATGGGACCGACCACGGCGGCCGGCGGCTCGCAGCCGCACACCAACCTGCAGCCGCACCTCGGCATCTCGTTCATCATCTCGCTCTTCGGCATCTTCCCGTCGCAGACCTGACCGCCGATCCCCGCAGGAGACTCCATGTCCGACTCGCCCTTCGTGGCCGAGATCGCGCTCTTCCCGTTCAACTTCGCACCCAAGGGCTGGGCGTGGTGCAACGGGCAGCTGCTGCCGATCAGCCAGAACACCGCGCTCTTCTCCCTGCTCGGCACCTACTACGGCGGTGACGGCAAGAGCACGTTCGCGCTGCCGAACCTCAACGGCCGCACGCCCGTCGGGCAGGGACAGGGGCAGGGGCTCTCCGGCTACTGGATCGGCCAGGAGGGCGGCGTCGACCAGGTCACCCTCCTGCCCACGGAGATGCCCGCGCACGGTCACACGCTCGCCGCGAGCACCGACAACGCCGTGTCCCCGAGCCCGGCAGCAGCCGTGCCTGCGACGGGGGAGTCAGCGCTCTTCCACTCGTCTGCCTCGACCACCGCGCCGCTCGCGTCCACGGGTGGCGGACAGCCGCACAACAACATGCAGCCCTACCTGACGCTCCACTACGCCATCGCCCTGCAGGGCGTCTTCCCCCCGCGCACCTGAGAGGCACCGACGATGGACCTTCCCTTCCTGGCCGAGATCCAGTGGGTCTCCTTCAACTTCGCCGCCGAAGGGCTGGGCGCTCTGCAACGGCCAGCTGCTGCCGATCAACCAGAACCAGGCGCTCTTCTCCCTGCTCGGCACCACCTACGGCGGCAACGGCCAGACCACCTTCGCACTGCCGACCTGCGCGGGCGCGTGGCCATCGGGGAGGGCGCGGCCCCGGGCGGCTCGTGGCACACCCTCGGCGAGGCGGCCGGCGAGGAGGCGCACACCCTCACCGTCGCCGAGATGCCGCCCCACACGCACGGCTACCCGGTCACCGACCACCGCGGCTCCACGGGCGACCCGGGCGGCCCGGGTGGCACGACGTAGCCAGCGGTGAGCAGGCCTTCACCGCCCCGGCTGCGGCGAACACCAAGCTGCACCCCAGCGGCAGTGTGGAACGCAGGCGGCTCGCAGGCCCACTCCAACATGCAGCCCTACCTCGGCCTGACCGCGATCATCGCGCTGCAGGGCATCTTCCCCTCGCAGAACTGAGCGTCCGCGCTCACTCCCGCTCCTCCCGATCCTGCTCGTCCTCCCGTCATCCCAAGGACCCCCGTGCCCCTGCGCCACCGCCTCGCCGCAGCCACCGCGCTGACCCTCGTCGCCGGACTCCCGGTCGCCCTCGGTGCGCCCGCGCACGCCGGCGCGCTCGGGGCAGCCGAGACGCTGGTCTCCGGCACGACCACCGCGGGCGGTGTGGGGGAGTCGGTCGCCACCGCGCTGCCCGACGGCCGGACCCTCGTCGCGTGGGAGGCCACCCGCGCGGTCACCACCGGGACCGCGCAGGGGCTCAAGCGCGAGATCTGGGGCCGCCTGCTCGACGCGTCCGGTGTCGCGCTCGGCTCACCGGTGCTGCTCGCGCAGATGGGTGGTGCCGACGACGCCACCCAGGACGCTGCCGACCCCGCCCTGGCGACGCTCCCCGACGGGCGGGTCGCCCTGGTCTTCGCCGGCGACGTGCTGGCGAACACCGCCGGCGCACCCACGCCGACCGACACCACGAGCTGGCAGGTCCGCGCGACCGTGCTCGACCCCCGCTCACTGAGCGCGGTGACGTCGGTCCCGCTCACCGACGTCGCCCCCACGAGCGCCGCCTACGACCAGCAGCACCCCGACGTCACCCTCGACCACGGCCAGCTCCGCGTGGTCTGGGACGGCGACACCCCCTCGACCGGTGACGGCGTCCCGGTCGTGTGGACCACGCTCGTGCCCACCGACCTCTCCGGGACGCCCGCCGCCGTGCGGGTCAGCCCCGTCGGCGAGACCGGCACCCGGCCGCGCGTCGCCGCGCTGACCAGCGGCTCGAGCACCAGCTCCGCCGTGGTCTGGGAGGGAGTCGCCGGCTCCGACGCCGGCGGCGCGATCCGTCGCGTGCGTGCGGCCAGGGTCACCGGCACGACCGTCACGGCCGGTCCCGCCCTCGGCTCGTCGGCGTCCGGGTCCGCGGTCGAGGAGCTCGCCCCCGACGTCGTGGGCGGCACGCGCTGGCGCGCGGTGTGGTCGTCCAACGCCACGGGGTCCTACGGCATCTGGACCGCCGCCTTCGACGACGCGCAGACCATCCAGGCCGGCACCCCGGTGACCTCCGGCGCGTACGACGCCTGGCCGAGCGTGGACCACGACCCGGTCCAGGACCAGGACGTCATCAGCTTCGCCCGGCGCACCTCGACCGCCGGGACCGGCCACTACGAGGTCATGGCCGGACGCGTCTCCGGTGCCAGTCAGGTCCTCGACCTCGCGCAGGTCAGCACCACCGACGCCGACATGTCCTACGACAACGCCGAGTCGATGCGCCCGGCGACGGTCGCGCACGCCAGCGGGGCGATCGTCCACGCCTGGTCGCGCGTCCGCTCCGACGGCGCCCCCGGCGTGGCCGTGCGCCGCTCGGCCGCGAAGGTCGACCTGACCACCAGCGTCGCGGTCACCCCCGCACGGCCCTCGCCCGCACGCCCCGGCGTCAACCCGGCCGACACCGTCACGGTCACGGTCGGCTACGGCTCCGCGGCCTCCTCCGTCGGGCGGGTGGCGAGCACGCTCACCCTGTCGTTCCCGGGCCTCACGACGGCGAGCACGGTGGTGACCGGCCCGGCCGTCGCGTCCGGCGCCGGCAGCTGGAACGTGCCGGCCCTGGCACCGGGCGCGTCCGGCACCATCACGGTGACCGGCACCATGCAGCCGGCGACGGAGGGCGCGGTGCGCACCGCGACCGCGACGATCGCCGCCTCCGGCGCCGTCGTCGACGACCCCGCCACCAACAGCACGCCACCGCGAGCGTCACGATCGACCACCCGCCGACGGTCACGGGGATCACCCGCCTCGACGGCGATCCCACCAACGCCAACCAGGTGCGCTGGTCGCTCGACCTCGACCAGCCGGTCTCGGGCCTCGACGCCTCCGACCTCCTGCTCACGACCACCGGGTCGGTCGCTGCGAGCATCGCGTCGGTGACCTGCGCCGGGATCTCCTGCACCGTCGTCGCGCAGGTCGGCACGGGTGCCGGGACCGTCGCGCTGACCGTCCGCGGCACCGCCACCGCGACCGACGCGACCGGCAAGCAGCTCGCCACCGGGAACCTCCCGCTCGCCGGGCCGGCCTACACCGTGGACCGCGAGGCGCCGACCGTCACCGCCACGGCGACCGGCGCCGACCCGAGCAACGCCTCGCCGCTCGACTTCCGCCTCGACTTCTCCGAGCCGGTCACGCAGCCGCAGGGACCCGCGCTCGCCGTCACCGGCGGCACGGTCGCCTCGGTCGTGCGCACTGCGGGCGGCACCGGGCTCGTCGCCTCCTGGACCGTCCGGGTGACCCCGTCGGGCGACGGCGCGGTCCGCCTCACGCCCGGTGCGGGCACGTCGAGCGACGCCGCCGGCAACGCCAGCCTCGCCGGCGCGGCCGCCACCCAGACCTCGGACCGCACGGCCCCCGTCGTCGCCCTGACCGGCCCGTCGGTGCCCCAGCGCGGGGCCTACGACGTCGCGGTGACCACGAGCGAGCCGGTCACCGGCCTCACGCTCGACGACCTCGCCGTCACAGGCGGCCACGCCTCCGATCTCACCGGGACGGGACCGTGGACGGTGCGGGTCACTCCCGACACCGAGGGCCCGGTCGTGCTGCGGCTCGCCGCGGGCGCGGTGTCCGACGTCGCCGGCAACACGAGCGCGGCCGCGTCCAGCTCGACGACGTACGACGTGACCCGACCGGGCACGACCGTGTCCTCGGGCGCCGGCGACCCGACCGGCGACGACCCGATCGTCTTCACCGTGACCTTCACCGAGGCGGTCACCGGCCTGACCGTCGACGAGCTCACCGTCACCGGAGGGACCGCGACGATGACCGGCTCCGGCGCCACCCGGCGCGTCGAGGTGGTGCCTGCCGCGGACGGTCCCGTGTCGGTCGCCGTGCCGACGGACGTCGCCCTCGACGCGGCCGGCAACGGCAACACCGCCGGCGCCGCCGTGACCCGCACCCACGACACCACCGGCCCGACGCCGCAGCTCACGACCAGCGCCACCTCGCCGACCAACGCGGCCTCCCTCCCGGTCACGGTGACCTGGCCCGAGCGCGTCACCGGGTTCGGCCTCGAGGACCTGCAGGTCACCCACGGCACCGCCGCGGACCTCACCGTGACCGGACCGACCACCTGGTCGCTCACCGTGACGCCGGCCGGCGACGGACCGGTCCTCGTCGGCGTCGCGGCCGGCGCCGCCGCCGACGAGGCGGGCAACGCCTCGCTCGCCGCGACGCAGCTCGTCGTGACGGTCGACCGCACTGCGCCCACCCCCGTCCTCGCCACCGACGCACAGGACCCCACGCGCCGCTCGTCCTTCGAGCTCACCCTCGGCTTCGGCGAGCCGGTCACCGGCCTCTCGCTCGATGACCTCGTCGCCGACAACGCCACGCTCAGCGCGCTGCAGGGATCCGGGGCCGACTGGGCCGTCACGGTGACCCCGGTCGCCGAGGGCCGGGTGGCGGTCCGGCTCCCGGCCGGCGCCGCGACCGACCTCGCGGGCAACGCGAGCTCCGCCGGCGACGAGGTCGCACTGACCTACGACGCGACCGCGGCCGCCGACCTCGCCTACTCCGGGCCGGCGCTGGTCAACGCACCGGTCGCGCTGGTGCTGAGCCTCAGCGACCCCGCGACGATCGCCGCCGGCGACCTTGTCACCACGAACGCCACGGTTACCTCGCTCAGCGGCGGTCCGCGCGTCTACGACCTGGTCCTGGCCCCGACCGCCGACGGCGAGGCCACCGTCGGTCTGCCGGCCGGCACGTTCACCGACGCCGCCGGCAACGTCAGCAGCGCCTCGCAGGTGGTCGCGCTCACCTACGACGCCACCGCACCGACGATCACCCGCCTCGACGTCCCGGCCCGCGCCGGTGCCCCCTACCCCGTCGCCGTCCGCTTCTCCGAGCCGGTCGGGCAGCTCGCGGCAGCAGGGATCGCCATCACCAACGGCACGGCGGGCCAGGTCGCGGGCTCGGCCCGCGACTGGACCTTCGTCGTGACACCCGCCGCCGACGGGCCGGTCACCGTCACCCTGACGGGCGGCGCCGCCCGCGACGCCGCCGGCAACCCGAGCGTGGCCAGCGGCATCGCGTCGACGTCGTACGACGCCACCGCGCCCACGGTGACCGTGGGCTCGCCGACCCCGGCCGTGGTGACCACGGCGCCGGTCCCGGTGGAGATCGTCTTCTCCGAGGCCGTCACCGGGCTGGACGTCACCGACGTCGTCGTCACCAACGGGACGCTGACCCACCTCGTCGGTGGTGGCACCCGCTGGACCGCCGACCTGGTGCCGGCCGCCGAGGGCGAGACGACGCTGCGCCTGGGGGCGGGCGCGGCGACCGACGAGTCCGGCCTGCCGTCGGGCGCCAGCAACACGCTCGTGCGTGACTACGACTCGACGCGGCCGACGCTGGCGCTGACCTCGCCGCTGTCCGGGACGACGCGCGAGCAGCTCGTCCCGGTGACCGCGACCTTCAGCAAGCCGGTCCTGGGCTTCGACGCCTCCGACCTGCGCCCGGTCGGCGCCACCGTCGGCGCCCTCACCCGCGTCGACGCGCGAACCTGGACCTTCGAGCTCACCCCGCTCGCCGACGGCGACGTCGAGGTCGCGGTGCCGGACGGCTCCGCTGCGACGGCGGGCGGCAACCTCGCCCTCGGTGCCCGCTTCGCGATCGCCGTGGACCGCACCGCCCCGGTGCTGCGGGTGAGCGCTGCCCGGAGCACGGTCGAGGACGGCCCCGTCGTCCTCGACGTGGTCGCGAGCGAGCCGGTGACCGGCCTCGACGAGGCCGACCTGGCGGTGTCGGGGAGCGCTGGTCCCGCCGCACTGTCCCTCGTCCCGGGAGCTCCCGGCACCTGGCAGGTCAGCGTCACCGGCATGACGAGCGCCGGCGACGTCACGCTGTCCGTGCGTGCCGGCGCGGTGAGCGACGCCGCGGGCAACGCCTCGACGGCCGCGGCGGCCACGGCCGCGTGGCGCCCGGCCGGCCGGCTGCGGTCCGCTGCCCTCCTCCAGCAGGCCGGCAGCCGCCAGGGCAACCGGGTCAGCCTGCCGGTGCAGGTGCGGGGCAGCGACGTGGGCATCACGGCCACCTCGTCCAACCCGCGCCTGCTCCCGGCCTCGGCGATCAGCCTCACCCAGGTCGCCGGCGGCGACACCGCCATGCTCACCCTCGCCGCCCGGGAGCACCGGTCCGGCACGAGCCGGGTGGTCGTCACCGTCCGCGGCGGCGGGACTACCCGCAAACTGCGGCTGCGGCTCGTGGTCGGTGGCCGCGGCGCCGAGCGGCTGCGCGGCTCGCGCGGCACCGACGTCATCCTGGCCCGCATCGGGTCGGACACGATGCTCGGCCGCGGTGGCGACGACCACCTCTACGGCGGCTACGGCGGCGACCGGCTCGTCGGCGGCGCGGGCGACGACCTGCTCGTCGGCGGGCCGGGACGCGACCGGATCACGGGCGGGACGGGCGCCGACCTCTTCGTGACCTGGGGCCGCGACCAGCTCGTCGACGTGCACCGCCGTCAGGGCGACCGCACCGAGAGGCGCCGGGCAGGGCGCCGGTTGCTGGCCCCTGATGCGGTGCGGGGCGCTCGTCAGCGGGGTGGCGGCTCGTACGGGTCCTCGGCCGTCAGCCCGGCGCCACGGTGCCGCGGGTCAGGGGCCGCCGGATCCACCGGCACGGCCACGAGCTGCTCGTGGCGCGCCAGCAGGGCGAGGAGCTGCTGCCGGGCCTGGGCCGGGCCCGTCGTGGCCGACCGCCAGGGTGGCCCGGGCTCGCCGATGATCACAGCAGCGACACCAGTCGCGCGAGGTCGCGTCGCCACGCCGCGACGCGGACCGGGGTGGGCGGGGAGGTGCGGTCGCCCAGCCGGACGCCGCGGCGCAGCTCCTCGGCGAGCTCCAAGGAGGTGGGGCGACGACCGTGGACCCGGATGAAGTGGTGGACGGCACAGTGCTCGTCCGGCGAGAGCCGGAGGGGTGGGGTGGTGCGCATGCGATCGACTTCCGAGAAGCGGTGGTGACGCCCCTGCTCAACGTCGAGATCAGTGCGGTACCCCTCGATCCCCGCCTCATGCGCACGACTCTCCTCCGACCTCGACGGCGTCGGCACGGCGGTCGGCGACCCCCGCCGGTCGCCTACTTGATCTCGCGGACCTCCTGCGGCCAGCCGCAGCCCTCCGCCACCCGGGCCGCCCATCCCTTCGCGGTCTCGAGGTCGGGCACCTCGATGACCGTGATCCCGCCGAGGTACTCCGTGACCTCGGTGTAGGGGCCGTCGGTGACGACCATGGAACCGCTGGTGCCGTCCGCGCTGAAGGCGAGGTCCATGTCCTCCACGAGCCCGCCGGCGAAGACGAGGACGCCCGCCTCGCGCATGTCGGCGACGACGGCCCGGGACGGCTCGACGCGTCCCTGGTACCACTCGGCCGGGTGGTCCCCGACCCACTGCTGCATGAAGTAGATGGCGTAGCGCGTCATGGCGTCTCCTCCTCGCCGGGCCGCCCCGTGCGGCCCGGTCACCACTGTGACGGACGATCGGCGCCCGGATCGACAGGGACGGCAAGATGCGTGCGACCGGGCCTCAACCTTTCGGGCGCCCCGGGTCTCTTGGAGGGTGATGGAAGCCGAGACGTCGTTCGACGAGTTCATGACCGCCCGATGGGTCCCGCTGTACCGCTTCGCCTTCGTCCTCGTGGGCGACCACTTCCGCGCCGAGGACCTGCTCCAGGACGTGATGGCGCGGACCTGCGTGCGCTGGGGCTCGATCCGCGACAAGGGCGCGGCCGAGGCGTACGTCCGTCGCGCGATGGTGCACCAGGCCTCGCGCTCCTGGCGACGCCGTGACCGGGAGCGGCTGGTCGCGGACGCACCCGAGGACCTGCTCACGTCGAGCGAGCCGCTCGACGCCGAGCGCCTGGCCCTGTGGGGCGAGGTCCGCCGTCTCCCGCCGAAGATGCGGGCGGCGCTGGTCCTGCGCTACCTCGAGGACATGTCGGAGCGGGAGGCCGCCGAGGTGCTCGGCGTCTCGGTCGGGTCCATCAAGAGCCAGACCCACCACGCCCTGAAGCGGCTGCGCGCCGTGATGACAGAAGAGGACTGCCTGCGATGACCGAACCACTCGTGCGGAGCACGCTCACCCAGGTCAGGGACGGCATCGCCGTCCCGCCGCCGGACCGGCTCGGCGTGCGGGCCCGCGCCGGGCGGCTGCGCCGTCGCAGGCGTGGGATGCAGGCCCTCGGCGCCGGTGCCGCGGCGGCGGCCCTCGCCGGCTCGTTCCTCCTGCCCGCGCTGCGCACGGAGCCCGGGGTGCAGCTCGCGACCCCGGCACCCTCGACGCGCGTGCCCGTGGTGCTGGGAGGGCAGGTGCAGCTGCTCGCGGAGGACGGGAGCCTCGAGCCGACCGGACGCGCCGGCACGGTGGTCGGCGTCGTCGGCGACGAGGTCGTCACCTGGGACGACGGCGTCCTCCTCGGAGCGACGGCCGATCCGGTCGGCGACGTGTCGGCCGCGTTCGCGAGCCCGACGGGGGTGACCTACCAGTCCGGCGACGGCACGATCCACGTCCCCGACGGCGCGGCGGTCCCGGGCGCCGGGACGCTGGTCGCGGCGGGCGACGACGCCTACGTCACGCAGCTCGACGACACGCTGACCGTCCACGGCACGGCCGGCGACGTGCGCCTGGCGACGTCGAGCGACGGCGCCCGGGCGGTGCCCTCGTCGGTGCAGGCCGGTGGCGCGACGGTGGTCGTCGCGGCGACGGGCACCGTCAGCTTCTACGCTCCTGATGGCGAGCGGCTCGGGGGCTTCCTCGGGGGCACCACGGGCGCGCTGTCGCCCGACGGGACGACGTACGCCTATGCGCCCAGCGCCGACGAGCGGCGTGCGGGGATGCGTCCGGGACTGGTGAGGTACGACGTCCGGTCCGGCCGCGCGCCCCGGATCGCCCTCGACGGCGACCTGGTCGACCTGCGGTGGGTCGGCGACGAGCTGCTCGCGGTGGTCCGGCGCGACGACGCCCGGGTGCTGCTGCGGTGCGACGAGGCCACCTGCGCCGACGTGCTGACCGACCCCGGCGCGACGCTCGCCCTGCGCTGAGCGCGCTGCCGCACGCGACCGGGGGAGGGGGACACTGAGCGGGTGACCTTCCCCGACCTCGCCCTCCGCCTGCACGACGCCGGTCTCACGTGGACGCCTGCGAACGGTGACCGGTTCTGGCTGCCGGACCGCGACCTCGACGACGCGGTCTTCACCGTGAGCGACATGGTGGTCGAGGTCCGCGAGCGTGCCACGGGGCGCGTCCTGGCCTTCAACGGCACCACGGAGTGGGCGTTGGACGACGTCGAGGAGGCCGAGGCCGTGTGGCTGCCGCGGCTCGACCAGCTGCTCGAGGTGCTGGGCGAGCGGTTCGTCAGCCTGACCGCGCGCTCCGGGGGCCACGTCGTCCGGGTCCGTTCCGGGGGCGGCGAGGAGGAGCACGTCGACGTCGGCGCCACCGACGCGGTGGCGCGGGCCGTGCTCGGCCTGCTGGGGCGCACCGACCGGCCCTGACCCCGCGCGGCACGTCGTCGGACCTGGCTGGCGGGGGTTCCAGACGACCTGCGGGCGCGCGTGCCGTAGTCCCGGCGCGCGTCCTCGATGTGGAGAGTTGCCCGTTTCCCTCCGAATCGGTGGTTCTCGGCCGACAGGCCTGACATGTGGAAGTCCATCCGGGCGGACGGTCTCGTGGGCCGCGCTCTTCGCCGTCACGGTGTGCGGCTGGGACGTGCCACCGCGTTGCCGGAGACCGGGCTCGCCCTGTTCTGGCCGGCCGCCGGCGTCGCGGCGCTGTGGGTGCACCGGTCGCCGAGGCGGCTGCTGGTGCCGGACCTCGCCGCTCTATTCGCTCACGACGGTCGGTCGTCAACGTCGGCCTCGGGGTCGCCTGGGTCCCGGCGTCCCTGCTCGGCGCGTCGAACCTCGTCGTGGCGCTCAGCGTCCGGTGGGTGCTCGGGTGGGCGCTGCCGCCGCTGCGTCATGCCGCGGGCCGGGCGCAGCGCAACGAGGTGATGGGCTCGATCCACGGGGTCGTCGCCCTGGCCCAGGCGTCGGTGACGGCCGGACGTGGCGAGCGCGCCGTTCGGGGTGCTGGCGGGGTACCTCCTCACCGATCGCGCCTCGGTCGTCGTCACGTGCGCGTGGGTGGTGCGCAACACGACCGGCGTCTTCGTCGTCGCCGGTGTCGTGCTCGCCGTCGTGGCCGCCCACCACGCCCACCGTCCCGGGGCGTCGTGGTCCAGCATGGTCAGCAACGAGGACCGCCGCGGCGCCATGGGCGAGCTCGGCGCGACCGTGGTCGTGGCCGGCGTCCTGTTCCACCTCGTCTTCGACGACACCCGGGGCCTGCCCGTGGCGTTCCTCCTCGTGGCGGTGGCCGCGTTCGTGGGGTTCCGCTACTCGCCGGTCGTCGCGGCGGTCCTGACCACGGTGGGCGGGCTCTTCGCGATCGCCGCCTCCCTGGCCGGGAGCGGACCGTTCGCCACGGTCGCCGACCCCCTCGCCCGGTCCCTCGTCGTCCAGGCGTTCGTGCTCGTCCAGGCCGCCATCAGCCTCATGCTCTCGTGGGCCGTGCGCGAGCGCCACGACATGACCCTCGAGCTGACCGACGCCCGCAGGCAGGCCGACGAGCGCGCCCAGCTGCTCGACGCCGTCACCGACCGGCTCGACCACGGTGTCGCCGTCATCGACGCCGAGGGGCGCATCGTGGTGCAGAACGCAGCAGCCGCGCGCCTCGTGCCGGGCCCGCAGGCCAGGTTCGGCCCCGGCGACCATCCGGCGGCGTACGGCGTGCACCGCGCGGACGGCGAGCCGATGGACCTGGCCTCGATGCCGCACGCGATCGCCCTGGCGACCGGCGAGACGGTCTCCGCCGCCCTGACGGTGCGCCGAGACGGTGCCGCGGACTCGTTCGTCAACGTCCGGGTCGACCCTCTCGACCTCGACGGGGACCCGGCCCGTCGCCTCGCCGTGCTGTCGTTGCGCGACGACACCGCCCACCGCCGCCAGGTCGACGAGCTCGAGACCTTCGCCGGCGCCGTCGCCCACGACCTGCGCAGCCCGCTCGCCGCCATGACGTCGTGGGTGGAGGTCCTGACCGACCACCTGACCGACCAGGGCACCGACGACTCCGGAGCGCGCGAGGCCCTCCACCGCCTCTCCGCCTCCGGCGACCGGATGTCCCGGCTCATCGACGACCTGCTCGCGTACGCCACTGCGGCGAGCGCCCCGCTGGACGTGCACGACATCGACCTCGACGACGCCGTGAGCCAGGTCGCGGACGAGGTCGTCGCCGCCAGCGCCCGGGGTGCCGTCGTCGAGGCGCGGGGTCTCGGCACCCTGAGCGGGGACCCGTCCCTGGTGCGTCAGCTGCTCGCGAACGTCATCGGCAACGCCGTGAAGTACACCGCGGACGACGTCCGTCCCGTGGTGAGCCTGCGGGCCGAGCACTCCGACCGGGGCGTCGTCATCCGCGTCACCGACAACGGCGTCGGCGTCCCCGAGCACCTGCAGACCACGATCTTCGACCGCTTCACCCGCGTCGCGTCCACCGCGACCAGCCGCCCCGGCAGCGGGCTCGGCCTGGCCATCTGCGCCCGCGCGGTGCAGCGGCACGACGGGACCATCGTGCTGACGACCGCCCCGGACGGCGTCGGATCCACCGTCACGATGACGTTCCCGACCCTTCCGGGGCGGGCGCCGGCGGCGGTCGCCTGACCGGTCGCCGACGACCCGCTCAGGCGGTCGCGGGGAACGCCACGCCGGTGTTGGCGTGGCAGCGGTAGCCGAACGGGTTCTTGGCGAGGTACTGCTGGTGGGCGTCCTCGGCGTAGTAGTACGGCGTCTCGCTCGCGGGACGGACCTCGGTGGTGATCTCACCGAGGCCGCGGCTGGCGAGCTCGTCGCCGTAGACCTTGGTCAGCTCGCGAGCGGTCTGCTCCTGCTCGGGGGTGGTCCAGTAGATCGCGGAGCGGTACTGGGTGCCGACGTCGTTGCCCTGGCGCATGCCCTGCGTCGGGTCGTGGATCTCGAAGAACTTCTTGACCAGGTCGGCGTAGGACACGACCGACGGGTCGAAGACGACGCGGATCGCCTCGGTGTGCCCGGTCTGCCCGGAGCACACCTCCTCGTAGGTGGGGTTCGGGGTGCTGCCGCCGGCGTAGCCGACGGAGGTCGACCACACGCCGGGGACCTGCCAGTAGATCTCCTCCGCGCCCCAGAAGCAGCCGAGGCCGAGCAGCGCGACCTCGAAGCCGTCGGGGACCTCGTCGGTGACGACGGGGGCGTCGAGGACGACGTGCTTGCCCAGCTGCCACATCGGCTCCGCGCGGCCGCGGAGCGCCTGGTCGGGCGTGGGGAGGGTGGAGGGCTTGCCGAATCCGAACATGGCTCCATCCTCCCTCGCGACGCAAGCGCCGACGGACCGCGTCTCGCCCCGCGGCATCGGTGGAATTACGCGGTCTAGACGTCGTGCTTGCACCGATGTGCGAACCGGGCGCCGCGAGGACGGTGGTGGCCACACGCACCACTCCCGAGAGGAACGCACATGTCGTCACGTCGTCCGGTCCGCCAGATCCTGGTGGCCGTCCTGCTGGGGGTCCTGGTCGGAGGCGGCCTGATGGCCGTCACCCCCGCCGGGGCCGAGGTCTCGCAGGCTGCTGCCACGAGCTGGAAGAAGATCTGGAAGAAGGAGCTGAAGCCGCTGGCGGCGAAGTCCTTCTACACCAAGTCGAAGGCCAGCTCGACCTTCGCCACCAAGGCGGAGTCGAGCGCCGGTGACGCCGCGGCCAGCGCTGCCGCCAGCGCCGCCGCCAACGCCGCGACCGACGCCAAGCTCGGCGGCTACTACAAGAAGGCCGAGTCGGACGCGAAGTACGCCGGCGCCGGCTCGGGCTACACCAAGGCCGAGTCGGACGCGAGGTACGCGCCTGCGCAGCCGCTCTACCGCGGCACCTACATGCTGTTCGGCAACAATCCCGCCGCGGGCTATGCGGACGCGCACGGCATCTCCTTCGGAGCCACGTTCGCGGCGGCTCCCACGTCTCACTACATCAAGGTCGGTGACCCGATCCCGGTCGGCTGTTCAGGCACGTCGGCCGCTCCCAACGCAGCAGCGGGGCACCTGTGCGTCTTCGAGAGCTATGCGGGCAACATCGGTTCGCGCGGACTCTGCCGCGGTGGCGACCCGGCCACCTGCCCTGGCGCTGACCCGTTCGGAGCGGCGATCTACGCCTACTCGGCGGCGGCCGGCACGTTCGAGCTCTACGGCACCTGGGCGGCACGTCCCTCAGGCGCCGTGGTGAACCCGTCCTTCGCACCGGCTGGCAAGGGTGCGGTCAACGATGCGACCAGCTCAGGGCAGCAGCCGATGCGGTAGGGGTGCTGTGCTCCCTGTTCACGCGACGAGGGTGGTCGAGGACTACCCTCGTTACGTGACCCAGGAACGTGCCAACAAGGTCGGTTTCGAGACGCGTGCGATCCACGCCGGCTACGAGCCCGACGCGATGACCGGGGCGGTCAACCCGCCCATCTACGCCAGCAGCACCTACAAGCAGGACGGTGTGGGCGGACTGCGCGGTGGCTACGAGTACAGCCGCTCGGCCAACCCGACGCGCACCGCGCTCGAGGGTGCGCTGGCGGCCGTCGAGGACGGCGAGAAGGCCTTCGCCTTCGCCTCCGGACTCGCGGCCGAGGACGCGATCATCCGGGCGCTGACCCGCCCCGGCGACCACGTCGTGATCCCCGACGACGCCTACGGCGGCACCCACCGCCTCTTCGACAAGGTCGCCAAGGTCTGGGGCACCGACCACAGCCCCGCACCGGTCGCCGACGCCGAGGCCCTCGCGGCGGCCATCGAGCCGGGTCGCACCAAGCTCGTCTGGGTCGAGACGCCCACCAACCCGATGCTCACCATCGGTGACATCGAGGCGCTGGCGACCGTCGCCCACGACGCGGGCGCGCTGCTCGTCGTCGACAACACCTTCGCCTCCCCGTACCTCCAGCAGCCGCTCACGCTCGGCGCCGACGTGGTGGTGCACTCCACGACCAAGTACGTCGGCGGGCACAGCGACGTCGTCGGCGGTGCCGTGGTCGTGCGCGACCTCGAGCTCGCGGAGAAGGTCGGCTACCACCAGAACGCGATGGGTGCCGTCGCCGGCCCCTTCGACGCCTTCCTGACCCACCGCGGGTTGAAGACGCTCGGGGTGCGCATGGACCGCCACTGCGACAACGCCGAGCAGGTCGCGGCGTTCCTCGAGGCCGACGAGCGCGTCGCCGAGGTCATCTACCCCGGCCTGGCCTCCCACCCCGGCCACCAGGTCGCGGCGCGCCAGATGAAGCGCTTCGGCGGGATGGTCTCGTTCCGCGTCGCCGGCGGCGAGGAGCAGGCGCTGGCCGTCTGCGACCGCGCCGAGGTCTTCACCCTCGCCGAGTCGCTCGGCGGCATCGAGTCGCTCATCGAGCACCCCGGCCGGATGACCCACGCGAGCGTGGCGGGCACCGACCTCGAGGTCCCGGCCGACCTGGTCCGCCTGAGCGTCGGCATCGAGAGCGTCGAGGACCTGCTCGCCGACCTCGACCGGGCCCTGGGGTGACCCTGCCCGACCCGGCACCCCGGCCGGTCGTCGACCGCACCGACCCGCGCTACTCCCTCGCCAACGAGCGCACCTTCCTCGCCTACGAGCGCACGGCCGTGGGGCTGCTCGTGGCGGCGGTCGGCGCGCTCAACCTGCTGCGCGACTCGTGGGCCGAGACGCTGCTCGGTGTGGCCCTGCTGGTGGGTGCGGCGCTGACCGCGGCACTCGGCATGGCGCGCCACCGCCAGGCCGACCTCGCGATCCGCGAGGGTCGTGCCCTGCCGCCGAGCACGGCGGTGCCGGTGGTCTTCGCCCTCGTGCTCGTGCTGGTGCTGCTCGTGGGTCTGTCGGTCCTCGCGTGAGCACCGTCGTCTGCGTCGACTTCGGGTCGACCTTCACCAAGGCCGCGCTGGTCGACCTCGCCACGGGTGAGCTCCTCGCCACCGCGAGCCACCCGACCACGCTGCCGGGGCCGGACGGCAGCGGCGACGTGCTCGACGGGTACGACGCCTGTGTGGCCGCGCTCGTCGCCCGGGACGACCGCGCCCGTGACGCCGACGTGCTGGCCTGCTCCAGTGCCGGCGGCGGGCTGCGGGTCGCCGTGGTGGGCAACGAGGAGCTGGTCACCGCCGAGGCGGGTCGCCGGGTCGCCCTCTCGAGCGGCGGCAAGGTCGTCCTGGTGCTCCACGGCGGGCTCGACCGGGCCAAGCTCGCCGACCTCCGGGCCGCCGAGCCCGACGTCGTGCTGCTGGTGGGCGGGACCGACGGCGGCAACTCCGAGGTGCTGGAGGGCGACGCCGCCTTCCTCGCCGCCACGCCGTGGGCCGGGCCGGTGGTCGTCGCCGGCAACGTCGACTCCCAGGAGGCCGTGTCGGCGCTGCTCGGGGGAGCCGGTACGCCTCACGTCGTCGCCGACAACGTCGTGCCGCGCATCGGCGTGCTCGCACCCGACAGCGCCCGGCGGGCGATCCGCGAGATCTTCCTGTCCCACGTGATCGGCGGCAAGCACCTCAGCAGCCGCACCGACGCCCACGGTCGCACGTTCACCGGCATGGTCCGCGGCGCGACGCCCGACGTCGTGCTGACCGGCGTCGAGCTGCTGGCCCACGGCCTCGACGAGGAGCACCGCGGTGCCGGCGACGTCGTCGTCGTCGACGTCGGCGGTGCCACCACCGACGTCCACAGCGTCGTCGAGCTCGATCCCGAGGACAGCGGGCTCGCGCGGGAGGTCGTCGCCACGACCCCCGTCACGCGCACGGTGGAGGGTGACCTCGGCATGCGCTGGTCGGCGGTGTCCACCGTCGAGGCCGCCGGTCTCGACGACCTGGCCGCCGCCGCCGCGCGCCGTCACGCCGATCCCGACCTGCTCCCCGCGGCGTGCCCCGACCCGGCGGCCGAGCAGGAGGCCGACCTGGCCATCGCCGCCGCGGCGGTCCGGCTCGCCCTCGAGCGGCACGCCGGGCGCAGCAAGGTCGTGGTGAGCCCCGAGGGCCGGGTCGTGGAGCGCAGCGGCAAGGACCTGCGCGAGGTCGATCTGCTCGTCGGCTCCGGCGGCGTGCTGCGCCACGGCGGCCCCGGGGCCGTTGCGCGGGTGCTGCTCCCCGCCACCGGCGACGCCTTCGAGGGCGGCTGGCAGCTGCCGCGCGACCCGGTGGTCGTCGTCGACCACGACTACGTCCTCGCCGCCGCTGGCCTGCTCGCCGAGGAGCACCCGCAGGCAGCCCACCGCCTGCTGGGTGGGCTGCGAACGGCGGCGGAGCGCTAGCGTGACCGACGTGAGCACCGAGCACCAGCCCGATCCCGCCGAGGCCGACGAGGAGTCCGTACGCCGGCGCCTCTTCCCGACGCTGGGACGCAGCGAGGACGACGATCGGCTGGGGGAGCGGATCCTGACGCAGTGGGCGCAGATGCGCGCCGAGCGGCGCTCAGCGCCCGCGTTCACCACCGGCCCGTCCAACTTCAGCCGCGCCCAGGTGCCGTGGGGCCTCGACCTCGCGGCCGCGTGGTCGTGGCGGCTCATCATCATCGTGATCGCCGCGCTCGGCCTGCTCTGGACGCTGCGCTACCTCGCCGTCATCACGCTCCCGCTGGCCGTCGCCCTGCTGATCACCGCGCTGGTCGCCCCCGTGGTCGCCTGGCTGCGTCGCGTCGGCCTGCCTCGCGGGCCGGCCACCGGCCTGGTGATGGTGATCGGCATCGGCACCCTCGCCCTCCTGCTGACCTTCGTCGGCCAGCAGGTCGCCCAGGGGGCCAGCGACCTCGCCGGGTCGGTCGTCACCGGCCTGGAGCAGGTGCGCGAGTGGCTGCGCACCGGCCCGCTCAGCGTCTCCGACTCCCAGCTCGACGGCTACATCCAGGAGATCCAGGGCGCGGTCTCCGACAGCACGCAGACCGGGGGCGTGGTCACCCGCGTCACCGAGGTCGGCACGGCCGTCGGGCACGTCGTGGCGGGCTTCTTCATCGTGCTGTTCTCGACCTACTTCTTCCTCGCCGACGGTGACCGCATCTGGTCGTGGATGGTGCGGATCGCCCCGCGCGCGGCGCGCCAGCGCGTGGACGCCTCGGGCCGGGTCGCCTGGATCTCGCTGACCCAGTTCGTCCGGGCCACGGTCCTGGTCGCTCTCGCCGACGCCATCGGCATCATGGTCGTCGCCGCGATCCTGGGCGTGCCGTTCGTGGTCGCGATCGGCGTGCTGGTGTTCCTCGGCGCGTTCGTGCCGATGATCGGGGCCACCATCGCCGGCACCGTCGCGATCCTCGTCGCGCTCGTCGACCAGGGACCGTTCACCGCGCTGCTGATGCTCGGCGGCGTGATCGTGGTGCAGCAGATCGAGGGCCACATCCTCCAGCCGTTCCTCATGGGCCGCTTCGTCTCCATCCACCCGCTCGGCGTCATCGTCGCGATCGGCTGCGGCGTCCTGGTGGCCGGCATCGCGGGAGCGCTGATCGCGGTCCCGCTGGTGGCCGCCGGCAACGCCGTCGTGCAGCACCTCGCGTCCTACACCGCGATCGGGGAGGACGAGCCGGAGGAGGCGCTCGAGGAGGACCGCGAGCGCGACGGCACCCCACCCGACCCCGTCCCCGAGGACGACAGCCCGCTGGCCGGGCCGGACGCCCCCGACGAACCCACCCCCGCGAAGGACCGAGCATGACCGAGCAGGTGACCCTGGCCGACATCGAGGCGGCGCGCGAGGTGCTGGCCGACGTCAGCGTCGTGACGCCGATGGAGGAGTCGCGCTGGCTCAGCGCCCTCGTCGGTGGGCAGGTGTCGCTGAAGTGCGAGAACCTCCAGCGCACCGGCTCGTTCAAGGCCCGGGGCGCCTTCGTGCGCATCTCCCGGCTCTCCGAGGAGGAGCGGGCCCACGGCGTGGTCGCCGCGTCGGCGGGCAACCACGCCCAGGGGGTCGCGCTGGCCGCCTCCACCCTCGGCATCCGGTCCACCGTCTTCATGCCCGAGGGTGCGCCCATCCCCAAGGAGAAGGCCACCCGCGGCTACGGCGCCGACGTGGTCTTCCACGGCCGCTACCTCGAGGACTCCCTGGTCGCGGCGCGCGCGTTCGCCGAGGAGACCGGGGCGGTGCTGATCCACCCCTTCGACCACGTCGACATCGTGGCCGGCCAGGGCACCCTCGGCCTCGAGGTGCTCGAGCAGGTCCCCGACGTCCGCACCGTGCTGGTGCCGACCGGCGGCGGCGGGCTGCTGGCGGGCGTCGCGATCGCGATCAAGGCCGCGCGCCCCGACGTGCGCGTGGTCGGCGTGCAGGCCGAGGGCGCGGCGGCGTACCCGGGATCGCTGGCCGCCGGTCACCCGGTGCCGCTGGAGTCGATGAGCACGATGGCCGACGGCATCGCGGTCGGCCGGCCCGGCGACATCACCTTCGCCGCCGTGCGCGACCACGTCGACGACATCCTCACCGTCTCCGAGGAGTCGCTGTCCCGTGCGCTGCTCGCGCTGGTCGAGCGCGCCAAGCAGGTCGTGGAGCCGGCCGGCGCCGCCGCGGTCGCCGCGCTGCTCGACAACCCGACGGGCTTCGAGACGCCCGCCGTCGCGGTGCTCTCTGGCGGCAACATCGACCCGCTGCTGCTGAGCAAGGTGATCCGCCACGGCCTGGCCGCGGCCGGTCGCTACCTCTACCTCCGCGTCTGCATCCCCGACCTCCCCGGCGGGCTGGCCTCGCTGCTCGCCGAGGTCGGCTCGGCCGGCGCCAACGTGCTCGAGGTCGCCCACGAGCGGATCTCGCCGTCGCTGACCCTCAACGAGGTCGAGGTGCGCATCCAGCTCGAGACCCGCGGCGACGCCCACGCCGAGCACCTGATGGCGCGGCTGCGCGAGCGCGGGTACCGCGTCCACGACTGACACGCCCACCACGACGTCGAAGCGGTGCGTGGGGAGGATTCCCGGGCTCGGGAATGCCCCTCACGCACCGCTTCGACGGTGGAAGGTGACGGCGCGCGTCAGGCGCGGTAGGGCTCCGCGTCGACGATCTCGACCGAGAACTCCTTGCCGGTGGGCGCGGTGTAGCTGACCGTGTCGCCCTTGCTCTTGCCGTTGATGGCCACACCGAGCGCGGTCTGCGGCGAGTAGACGTCGAGGGTGTCGCCCTCGGTGAGGTTCTCGCGGGCACCGAGGAGGAACTTCTCCTCCTCGCCGCCGTCGATGCGGGCGGTCACGACCATGCCGGGCTCGACGATGCCGTCGTTGGCCGGGGTCTCGCCGACCTCGGCGCGACGCAGCATGTCCTCGAGCTGGCGGACGCGGGCCTCCTGCTTGCCCTGGTCGTCCTTGGCGGCGTGGTAGCCGCTGTTCTCCTTGAGGTCGCCCTCGTCGCGAGCTGCGGCGATCTTCTCGATGATCTCCTGGCGCTTGGGGCCCCGGAGGTCGTCGAGCTCGGCCTGCAGCTTGTCGTAGGCCTCCTGGGTCAGCCAGATGGTGCCCTGGTCGGTCATGTCGCTTCTCCTGCTTCACGCGTGGTGGGAGACCGCTGGGCCAAGATGTGGCTCAGCACCCCCGCACCGGGTGGGTGGATCGTGGTCCGTCCGATCGGTGTGGGCGCGGCGGTGACGTCGGCCAGCGCTCCCGGACGGGCGAACCCACAGGTTAGCAAGCGCGGCGCGGAACCGCAGGTCGGCGACCCACCCGGGGGGTGGTGGACGGCGTACGCCGCTCAGCGCGGGCGGGTCTGCCCCGGGGCGGTGCAGCCGATCTTCTCCACCGAGGTGGCCCGCCGCTCAGTGCGGATGGACACCGCGTTGGGGCCGTCGGCGGGCGTGAAGGCGAGCTCGCCGACGGTCGTGTGGTCCTCGGCGTAGGCCCGGACCCGGCAGCTGGCCTCGACGTCGTCGATGAGGTCGACGTCGACGCGTGCGTCGACCTGGTGGTCGCCGACCACGTCGTAGGTGACGACCTCGGAGGTGACCTCGGGCGTGCCGTGGAACCACGCCGCCCACACCAGCCAGGTCAGGCCGGCGACCGCCAGCACCGCGGCCACGACGATCGCGACGGGGCGGGCCCAGCGCGAGGGTGCGCCGTAGCGGTCGGTGAGGTCGGTGGTCACGCACGAAAGGGTAAGCGGCACCTCCTAGACTCGCGTCCATGGCCCAGCCCCCCGCAGACCGGTCCCGCAGCGGTCTCCGCCTGATGCACGTCCACGCCCACCCCGACGACGAGTCGAGCAAGGGTGCGGCCTCCACCGCGAAGTACGTCGCGGAGGGGGTGGACGTGCACGTGGTCACCTGCACCGGCGGCGAGCGCGGATCGGTCCTCAACGCCAAGATGGACCGCCCCGAGGTCTGGGAGAACATCACTGAGATCCGGCGCGAGGAGATGCACCGGGCCCGCGACATCCTCGGCATCCGCCAGGACTGGCTCGGCTTCGTCGACTCCGGCTGGCCCGAGGGCGACCCGCTGCCGCCGCTGCCCGAGGGCTGCTTCGCGCTGGTCCCGCTGGAGGAGTCCACCGAGCGGCTGGTGCGGTTCATCCGCGAGTTCCGTCCCCACGTGCTCACGACCTACGACGAGCGCGGCGGCTACCCCCACCCCGACCACATCCGGTGCCACGAGGTGTCGGTCGCGGCCTACCACGCCGCCGGCGACCCGGAGCAGTTCCCCGACGCGGGGGAGCCGTGGCAGCCGCTGAAGCTCTACTACCACCACGGCTGGAGCTGGGCGAAGACCCACGCCCTCCACGAGGCGATGCTCGCCCACGGCCTCGAGTCGCCCTACGAGGAGCGGCTGGCGAAGTGGGAGCGCGAGCCCGAGTGGGACGACCGCATCACCACGCGGGTCCCGTGCGGCGAGTACTTCGGGGTGCGCGACCAGGCCCTGCTGGCCCACGCCACGCAGATCGACCCCGACGGCATGTGGTTCGCGATCCCGCGCGAGATCCAGCAGAACGTGTGGCCCACCGAGGACTACGAGCTCGTCGACTCCCACGTCGACAGCGCCCGCCCCGAGGACGACCTCTTCGCCGGCATCCCGACCCCTGCTCCCTAGGCCGGAAGTGGGAGGATGGTGGCATGCGCACGCTGCTGACCGTCCTGGCCGACTCCACGCCCGAGGACAGCGAGGTCGTCGCGGGGCCGCTCGGCTTCGCGCTCTGGATCTTCCTGATCCTCGCCGTGGTGCTGCTCGGCTTCAGCCTGGTCAAGCAGCTGCGCAAGGCCGAAGCCGCCAAGGCGGCCGGCCTCTACGGCGACGAGCCGGTCGAGCGCGAGGAGACCACCGACGAGGCGGCGGCCTCGCCGCAGAAGTCGGACGGCTGAGGGCCGCCGTCAGGACCTGACGACCCGCACCACGCAGTCCCAGGCCGTGCGGCGCACGTCGCCGGGGTGCTCGTGGTGGCCCGCGGCCACGGTGACCTCCCGGGCCACGCGCCCGGCGCGCACCACCTCGACCTCGACGCCGGCGAGGTCCGCCAGCACGTCGTCGGCGCTCATCAGCACGGACGGGTCCTGGGGGCCGCCGGTGCCCTCGGTGAGGTTGGTGGTGTCGTGCGCGACCAGCAGCAGCGTGCCCCCCGGCCGGAGCATGGTGACCGCGCTGCGCACCGCGCGGCGACGCTCGGCGGCCGGCAGCTGGAGGTAGGCGACCACGACGAGGTCGACGGGTGAGTCGGGCTGCCACGTGGTCGCGTCGGCGCACACCCAGGTGACGGCGCCCTGCAGGTCGAGGTCGCCGGCCAGCTGCCGTCCCTTGTCGAGCCCGACCTGCGAGAAGTCGACCGCGGTCGCCGCCCAGCCGCGCTCGGCGAGCCAGATCGCGTTGCGCCCCTCGCCGGCCGCGAGGTCGACGGCGGTGCCGGGTGCCAGGTCGGCGAGCTCCTCGGCGACGAGCTGGTTGGGCCCGCGCGACCACACCAGCTCGCTCGCGGCGTACCGCTCGTCCCAGGCCTGCGCGTCCACGCCGCCAGCCTAGGACGTCGTCGTGACCGCGGTGACCCGCAGCACCCGGGCCTCCTCGGGGTCGAGGACGGGCAGCGCGACGCCCGAGGTGGCCAGCACGCGTCCCGGCAGCACGGTGCCGACGGCCGCCCAGGCGCCCGTGAGGTCGGCGCCACCGGGGGCCGGCGGCAGCTCCTCGTCGAGCCGGTAGAGGGCGTCGGGGTCGAGCCCGGTGAGCCGCAGCGGCGCGGGGTGCTGGGTGTCGGTCGCCGCGACGGTCGCGACGACGTAGCAGGCCTCGGAGCGGTCGGCGGCCACGATGCCGGTGACCATCACGGCCGGGTCGGCGTGGTCGGGGTGCACCAGGGTGCCGCTCGCGATGAGCGGCCGGACCCGCTTGTGGAGGTCGACCCACTGGGTCAGCTCGGCCAGCGCCGCCTCGTCGAGGCGCGAGACGTCCCACTCGATGCCGAACCAGTGGAGCAGCGCGGTGGCGGCGCGGTAGCGCAGGGCGTGGGTGCGGCCGGTGGTGTGCGAGGTCGGGCCGCCGACGTGGGAGCCCATGAGCTCCGGCGGCACGAGGAGCGAGGTCCAGCGCTGGAGGTGCTGGCGCTCGAGCGGGTCGATGGTGTCGCTGGGCCAGATCCGGTCGGTGCGGCGCAGCACCTCGGCGTCGACCCGCGCCCCGCCCGAGGAGCACGACTCGATCTCCAGCGTCGGGTGGGCCGCACGGAGCTCGTCGAGCAGGCGGTAGGCGGCGAGCGTCTGGCCGTGCACCGCCGGTCGGCCGTCGTGGGTGACGTCGGTGAGGTCGCGGTTGTGGTCCCACTTGAGGTAGGCGATGTCGAGGTCGTCGAGGAGGGCGAGTAGCGCGTCGCGCAGGTCGGCGTACGCCGCCTCGTCCTGGAGGTCGAGCACCTGCTGGTGGCGCCACGACGGCGGCACGGCCGCCCGACCGCGGAGCACCCGCTCGGGGTGCCGGCGGGCGGTCACGGAGTCGAGGTTGACCATCTCGGGCTCCACCCAGAGGCCGAACTGCAGGCCCGCGCCGGTGACGTGGTCGACCAGCGGCCCGAGACCCTCGGGCCACACCGTCGGGTCGACGCTCCAGTCGCCGAGGCCGGAGGTGTCGTCGCGGCGGCCGAGGAACCAGCCGTCGTCGAGGACGAACCGCTCGACGCCGACCGCGGCCGCGGCGTCGGCGAGCTCGGCGATCCGCTCCAGCGAGTGGTCGAAGTAGACCGCCTCCCAGGAGTTCGCGATGACCGGGCGCTCGCTGCGGGCGAGGGGCGTGGCCTCGCGCAGGTGGGCGTGGAAGCGGTGGCTCATCGGGTCGAGGCCGGCGGGCGACCACGAGCCGAGGAGGGTGGGGGCCTCGTAGGTCTCGCCGGGGGCGAGGACCACCTCGCCGGGGGCGAGCAGCTCGCCGCCGCCGAGCAGGCAGTCGCCCTCGGGCGTGCGCTCGGCGTAGGTCGTGTGGTTGCCGCTCCAGGCGGTGTGCACGGCCCAGAGCTCGCCGGTGCCGAAGTCGAAGCCGGGGGCGCCGGCGACCATCAGCAGCGTGGCGTCGTGGCCCGTACGACCGCGGCGGGAGTCGCGGCGGTGCGTGCCCTGCACCCACGCGTGGCGCTGCGGGGTCCGCTCCTTGCACCAGCGACCGGTGAGGTCGAGGAGCTCGGCGGCGTGGGCCCCGACCGGCAGCGCGGCGAGCACGCCGGCGAGGTGGAGGTCGCCGTCGGCGGCGTTGGTGACGCTGGTGCGCGAGCGCAGCAGGCCGGAGGACTCCAGCACGAGCTCGACCCGCACCGACCAGCCGGCCTCGGCGTCGGTGGACGTGCAGGTGGCGCTCGCGGCGTCGCCGGGGCGGTCGTCGACCTCCACCTCCCAGTCGAGCAGGCTCGGCGCGGCGGCCGTGGCGGACCCGCCGACGCGGTGGCCGGTCAGGGCCGGCGTGCCGGAGTAGCCGCGGGCACCGTCGGGGACCAGCCCGGTCGCGCGGGTCTCGTCGTAGGCCGAGCGTGACGCCCCGCGACGGCGCGCCGTCGCCAGTGCCTCCAGGCCGGCCGCGTCGAGGTCGCCGAGCGCCGCGCCCCAGTGGAGCACGACCGGGACGCCGTCGTCGCGGCCCAGCACGACGCTGACGCCGCCGCGGGACAGGTGGATCGGGACCGTGGCGGGGGTGGGGGAGCTCATGCGTCGGCCTCCCGGGCCGTGGCGTGCTGGTCGGAGTGGGGCTCGGGGTGGTGCTCGGAGTGGTGGGTCGCGTGCGGGTCGGAGTGGTGGGTGGCGTGCTGCTCGGCGGCCGCGTCGGACGGCTCGTCGGCGAGGGGGTCCACCACGACGAGCTCGCCGACGTGGTCGGCCAGCGCGCCGCTGGCCTGCGCCGAGAGCCCCGAGTCGGTGACGAGCACGGCGGCCTCGGAGAGCCCGGCCATGCTGCTGAGGCCCACCACGCCCCACTTGCTGGAGTCGGCGCACACGATGAGGCGGCGCGAGCGCTCGATCATCGCGCGGTTGGTCTCGGACTCCAGCAGGTTGGGGGTGCTGAAGCCGGCGCGCACGTCCATGCCGTGCACCCCCATGAAGAAGACGTCGACGTGGAGGCTGCGCAGCGACGACACCGCGACCGGGCCGACGAGGGCGTCGGACGGCGTGCGCAGCCCGCCGGTCAGCAGCACCGACGTCGTGGGGTCCCCGGTGCGGTGCAGCACGTCGGCGACCCACACCGAGTTGGTGACGACCGTGAGGTGGGGGATCCGGGCGATGTGCGCGGTGATGGCGTGGGTGGTGGTGCCGGCCGAGACGGCGATCGCCATGCCGGTGTGCACCATCCCCGCGGCGGCCGCGGCGATGGCCTCCTTCTCGCGCAGGTGCTGCACCGACTTCGCGGCGAACCCCGGCTCGGAGGCCGACGGCTCGGCGACCGCGAGCGCGCCGCCGTGCACCTTCTCCAGCAGCCCGTCGCGGTGCAGCGCCACGAGGTCACGGCGCACCGTCATGTCGGAGACGCCGAGCAGGTCGACCAGGTCGGTGACCCGCACGGTGCCGTCGCGGCTCAGCTCGGCCAGGATCCGGCTGCGGCGCTGCGCCGCGAGCATCAGCCCCGCCGCCCGTCGCGGCGTTCGCGCTCCCGGACGACCGCGACGCCGCCGGGCGCGACGACCAGGTCGCCGTCGACCTCGCGGCCCTCACCCAGCTCGGTGCCGGTCACGTCGACCGCCGCCGGCTCGTCACCGTGGTTGAGCACGAAGAGCCAGCTCGCGTCGTCACCGACGCGACGGGTGACCTCGACCAGCGGCCCGGCCCCGGGCAGCCGCTCGACGCCCGACTCGGCCACGAGCCGCTCGACGAGGCGGTCGGTGCCGGTGGCGTCGAGGCGGGTCGCGACGTACCAGGCGGTGCCGGACCCGACCTCGCGCCGGGTGATGGCGGGCAGGCCCGCGGCGGGCCCGTCGGCGTACGTCGCGACGGCCTCCGCGCTCGTGAGCTGCAGGTCCTCGGCCCAGACGTCGGCGGTGACGGGGTCGGGACCCAGGCCCTCGACGCCGACCTGCTCGCCGGCCAGCAGCGGCATCAGCTCGGTGGTGTGCACGCCGAGCAGGTCGCGGAAGCCGCCGGGGTAGCCGCCGAGACGGACGTGGTCGTGCTCGTCGACCATGCCGCTGAAGTAGGTCACCACGACGGTGGCGCCGCGCTCGGCAGCAGCCGTGACGGAGGCGATCGTCGCGTCGGAGACGAGGTAGAGGGTCGGCACCACGACGAGGTCGTAGCCCGACAGGTCGCTGCTCGGGTGCACCACGTCGGTGCCGACGCCCTGCGCGGACAGCGCGCGGTGCAGGTCCTCGGCGCGGTCGCGGTAGCGCACGTCGACGCTCGGGTGCGAGTCGAGCTCGCACGCCCACCACGCCTCGTAGTCGTAGAGGATCGCGGCCCGGTTGGCCGCGACCGACCCGGTGACCTCCTCGATCGAGTCCAGCAGCCGCGACAGCGAGACGACCTCGCGCCACTGACGGGTGTCGGTGCCGGCGTGGGGGAGCAGGCCGGAGTGCCACTTCTCCGCACCGGCCCGCGAGGCGCGCCACTGGAAGTAGAGGACGGCGTCGGCGCCGTGCGCCACGTGGGACAGGCTGTTGCGGGTCATCTCGCCGGGGCGCTTGGCGCGGTTGCGCGGCTGCCAGTTGACGGCGCTGGTGGAGTGCTCCATCAGCAGCCAGGGCCTGCCGTCCGCGGTGCCGCGGGTCAGGTCGGCGCTGAAGGCCAGCTCGCGGTGCCCGCCGTCCTCGGCGGCGATGAGGTAGTGGTCGTTGGACACCACGTCGAGCTCGCGGCCCCAGCGGAGGTAGTCCATCTCCATCGTCTGGCGCATCACCATGAAGTTGGTGGTGACCGGCACGCCGGGGGACAGGCGGTGGAGCACGTCGCGCTCGACGACGAAGTTGTCGAGCAGCTGGTCGGAGGAGAAGCGCAGGAAGTCCAGCTGCTGCGTGGGGTTGGGGAACGTCGGCGCCGAGCGCGGCGGCAGGACCTGCTCGAAGTCGTCGTAGCGCTGGGACCAGAAGGCCGTGCCCCAGGCGTGGTTGAGCTCGGCCACGTCGTCGTCGTAGCGCCGGCGCAGCCACTGGCGGAACGCCGCCGCGCTCACGTCGCAGTAGCAGCGCGCGTTGTGGCAGCCGATCTCGTTGGACACGTGCCACAGCGCGAGCGCGGGGTGGTCGTGGTAGCGCTCGGCCAGGCGGGTGCACAGCTCGAGCGCGTGCTCGCGGTAGACCGGCGAGCTCGGGCAGAACGCCTGGCGTCCGCCCGGCCACAGCGTGGTGCCGTCGGCGGTGACCGGCAGCATCTCGGGGTGCTGGTGGGTCAGCCACGGGGGAGGCGAGGCGGTGGCGGTGGCGAGGTCGACGCGGATGCCCGCGGCGTGCAGCCGGTCCATCTGCTCGTCGAGCCAGCCGAAGTCCCACGAGTCGGGCCCGGGCTGCAGCCAGGCCCAGGAGAAGACGCCGAGGGTGACCAGGTCGACGCCGGCCTCGCCCATCAGCGCACGGTCCTCCCGGTGGTCCTCGCGGGACCACTGCTCGGGGTTGTAGTCACCGCCGAAGGCGAGGGCAGGCAGGGGTGCAGGCATGGTGCAACTGTGTCGACCCTCACACGGTGAAGTCAACGCCCTCGAGGTGATTTCAGTTCGGAAATGTTCGATCTGGTGCCGAATGTGACCGAATTGAGGCTTGACGGGCCTGTGGTGGGCGTCACATGCTGTGCATCTCTGTTTGGTTTTGTCTCCAGGAGGCTCCTCGTGTCACGTTCTCGCTCCAGCGCCATCCCCCGCTCCGCCCTGGTCACGATGGACGCCTCGCGTCGCTCCGTGCTCCGCGGCATGGCGCTCTCCGGACTCGCCGTCGGCGGGTCCAGCCTGCTCGCCGCGTGCGGCGGTGACGACGCCGGCCCGGCCTCCGGCTCCGGCGCCACGGTGAAGTTCGGCATCAACGAGGCCGAGGGCTCCGGTCCGGCCTACGACCGCCTCAAGGCGATCGCCGACGCCTACGCCAAGGAGACCAGCACCAAGGTCTCGGTCAACGCCGTGGACCACAACACCTTCCAGGAGAGCATCAACACCTACCTCCAGGGCACGCCCGACGACGTGTTCACCTGGTTCGCCGGGTTCCGGATGGCGCAGTTCGCCGAGAACGGCCTGATCACCGACCTGAGCGACCAGTGGCCCATCGACGGCCTCGGCGACTCCTTCAAGCAGGCCGCCACCGCCCCCGACGGCAAGCAGTACTTCGTGCCCATCAGCTACTACCCGTGGGCGGTCTTCTACCGCAAGTCCGTCTTCGAGAAGAACGGCTGGACCCCGCCGGAGACCAACGACGACTTCATGGCGCTCATGGACGACATGCAGGGCAAGGGCGTCACGCCGTTCGCGTTCGGCGACAAGGACGGGTGGCCGGCCATGGGCACCTTCGACATCCTCAACATGCGCCTCAACGGCTTCGACTTCCACATGAGCCTGATGGCGGGCGACGAGGCCTGGGACGGCGACGAGGTCAAGGGCGTCTTCGACACCTGGCGCAAGCTGCTCCCCTACCACCAGGCCGACCCGCTGGGCCGCACGTGGCAGGAGGCCGCGACCTCGATGGGCAAGGGCGAGTGCGGCATGTACCTCCTCGGCACCTTCGTCGTGGACGCCCTCGGGGAGAACGGCGACGACCTCGACTTCTTCACCTTCCCCGAGCTCGACTCCTCCATCGGCTCCGACGCCCTCGACGCCCCGATCGACGGCTTCTGCGTCGCGGCGGCCGGCAAGAACCAGGACGCCGCCAAGGCGATGGCGAAGTGGCTCGGCAGCGCGGCCGCGGCCGACGCAGGCAACGACAACGCGGACGCGCCGTTCATCGCAGCCAACGACGGTGCCAGCACCTCGAAGTACAGCGACCTGCAGAAGAAGTCCGCCGAGGTCGTGGGCGCCGCGGCCAACATCGCCCAGTTCATGGACCGCGACACCAATGCCGACTTCGCCAACACGGTGATGATCCCGTCGATCCAGTCGTTCCTGAAGAACCCGGACGACATCAACGGCGTGACGTCGAGCATCGCTGAGCAGGCCAAGTCGATCCTCGGCTGAGCCATGACCCACATCGACGAGGCGCCGCAGTCCGAGAAGGCTGCGGCGCCGGCCCAGGGCCGGGAGAAGAAGCTCCCCGCCAGGGACCGCGCCACCGTCATCCTCATGGTGACGATCCCGCTGCTGCTGGTCCTCCTGCTGGTCTGGTTGCCGGCGATGCTCTCCGTCGCGCTGTCGTTCGGCAAGTGGAACGGCTTCGGGGGCGTCGACACCATCGAGTGGGTCGGCTTCCAGAACTACCACGACATCTTCACCATCTACCCGGCGTTCTGGCCGGCGGTGAAGCACAACCTGATCTGGCTGGGCTTCCTCTTCCTCCTACCCACCATCCTGGGGATGCTGCTCGCGGTGGTGCTCGACCGCGAGATGAAGGGCAGCCGGGTCTACCAGACGGCCTTCTACATGCCGGTCGTGCTGTCGCTGGCGCTCATCGGCTTCATCTGGCAGCTCTTCTACTCCCGCGACCAAGGCCTCATCAACCAGGTCTTCCACAGCCAGGTCGACTGGTACGGCGATCCCGACATCAACCTGTGGGCGGTGCTGGTCGCGACGGCGTGGCGCCACACCGGCTACATCATGCTCATCTACTTGGCCGGCCTGAAGGGCGTCGACGCCAGCCTGCGCGAGGCGGCGGCGGTCGACGGGGCCAGCGAGGTGAAGACCTTCTTCCACGTGATCTTCCCGGTCATGCGACCGATCAACATGGTCGTCATCGTCATCGTGGTCATCGAGTCGTTGCGGGCCTTCGACCTGGTCTGGGTCATCAACAAGGGGCGCAACGGCCTCGAGGTGATCGGTGCCCTCGTCGCGCAGAACGTCATCGGCGAGGCCACGCGCTACGGCTTCGGCTCGGCGCTGGCCGTCATCATGATGCTGATCTCGTCGGTCTTCATCACCATCTATCTCCGCACCGTCTTCCGTGAGGAGCGCCAGCGATGAGCAGTACCGATCCTGTCCTGGTGGCGACGGTCCCGCCGGACAGTGCCATGCGAACGCCTCCGACCCGCAAGGAGGGGGGCGTGATGAGCAAGCGCCGAGGGGCGCTCGCCACGGTCATCGTCGCGCTGCTGGCGCTGGCCTGGCTGTTCCCGCTGATCTGGGCCCTCATCAACTCGTTCCGGGAGTACGACTACACGCAGGCCAACGGCTACCTGTCCTTCGGCGGGTGGACCACGAGCAACTACGAGCAGGCCTGGACGCAGGGCAACTTCGGCCTGCACATGAAGAACTCGCTGCTCATCACGGTGCCTGCGGTGCTGCTGACGCTGTGGCTCTCCTCGATGGTCGCCTTCGTCCTGGCGCGCTTCAGCTACCGCTTCAACCTGGCCCTGCTCGGGGTCTTCCTGGCCGCCAACCTGCTGCCGCCGCAGGCGCTCCTCATCCCGGTGTTCCGGATGTTCCGCGAGATCCCGCTGCCCTACTTCATGAGCGACTCGGGGTCGATGCTCAACAGCTTCTGGGCGCTGATCCTCGTCAACACCGCCTTCCAGATGGGCTTCTGCACCTTCGTGCTGAGCAACTACATGAAGACGCTGCCCTACGAGATCTACGAGTCGGCCGAGCTGGACGGCGCGAGCGTGTGGCGCCAGTACTGGCAGCTCACGATGCCGCTCGTACGCCCGGCGCTGGCCGCGCTCGCCACGCTCCAGGTCACCTGGGTCTACAACGAGTTCTTCTGGGCCACGGTGCTCATCCAGCAGGGCGACAAGCTGCCGGTGACCTCGGCGCTGAACAACCTGCGCGGGCAGTTCTTCACCGACACCAACCTCGTCGCGGCGGGCTCGATCATCGTCGCGCTGCCGGTGCTGGTGGTGTTCTTCGCCCTGCAGAAGCAGTTCGTCTCCGGGCTCACGCTCGGGTCGACGAAGGGCTGACCCACACCCCGGCCCGCATCACGCGTGCGACCTCGAGGTGCTCGTCGAGCACCACGAGGTCGGCGCGGCGGCCGGCCTCGAGCACCCCGACGTCGTCGAGCCCCCACGCCCGGGCGGGTGCGGTGCTGGCCGCGTGGACGGCGTCGGCGAGCGGGATGCCCGCCTTCTGCACGGCGAAGCGCACGGCGGCGTCCATGGTCAGCGTCGAGCCGGCGATGGCGCCCGTGCCGTCGTCGGAGGCCAGCCGGGCCACGGAGTCGCGCACCTGCACGTCCATCGTCCCGAGGCGGTAGTCGCCGTCGGGCGCTCCGGCCGCGGCCATCGCGTCGGTGACCAGCAGGCACCGCCCGGGCTTGGCGGCGAAGACGGTGCGCAGCACGGCCGGGTGCAGGTGGACCCCGTCGGCGATCACCTCGACGTCGGCGTCCGACTCCAGCAGCGCCCCGACGGCGCCGGGCTCGCGGTGGTGCATCGGGCGCATCGCGTTGAACAGGTGGGTCCCCAGGCTCGCGCCGGCGTCGATCGCGGCCCGCGCCTGGTCGTACGTCGCGTCGGTGTGGCCCACGGCCGCGACCACGCCCCGCTCGACCAGCAGGCGCACCGCCTCCAGCCCGCCGTCGAGCTCGGGGGCGAGCGTCACCATCCGCACCGCGCCGGCGCCGGCGTCGAGGAGCGCCTCGACGTGGCCGCGCTCGGGCAGGGCGAGGGCGCCGGGGGAGTGTGCGCCGGACCGGGCCGGGCTGAGCCACGGGCCCTCGAGGTGCAGCCCGGCGAGCAGGCCGTCGTCGACGCACTGCGCGAGCTCGCGCACCGTGCGCTCCATGACCTCGCGGGTGTCGGTGACCAGGCTGGCCGCCATCGACGTGGTGCCGTGGGCGAGGTGGGCGGTCGCGGCCGTCCGTGCGGCGTCCGGCGTACCGCTCTCCAGGGCGGCGCCGCCGCCCCCGTGCACGTGGACGTCGACGAAGCCGGGGCAGACGGTGGCCGCGCCGAGGTCCAGGTCCGGGGTGCGCGGCGGAACGCCCTGGCCGACCTCGACGATCCGGTCGCCGTCGAGGTGGACCCACCCCGGCGCGAGCGTGCGCGCCGGGGTGAGGACCTGTGCTGCGGTGAGGAGGGTGCTCACGCGCTGGTGTCCGCCTCGGCCAGCGACGTCTCGCCCTCGTCCTCGCGACCCGGGGTCTTGAGGTTCCAGCGGCGGATGACGGCGCGGAAGAGGACGTAGTAAATCGCGGCGTAGGCCAGGCCGATCGGGATGATCAGCAGCGGCTTGGTGGCGATGTTGAAGTTCAGCACGTAGTCGAACAGGCCGGCCGAGAAGCCGAAGCCGTCCTTGACCCCGAGCCCGTTCATCAGCGCCATCGACGTGCCCGTCAGCAGCGCGTGGATGACGTAGAGCGGCCAGGCCACGAACATGAACGCGAACTCGAGCGGCTCGGTGACGCCGGTGAGGAACGCGGTGAGCGCGGCGGAGAGCATGATGCCGCCGACGGCCTTCTTGTGCTGCGGCTTGGCCTCGTGCCAGATCGCGAACGCCGCGGCCGGGAGTGCGAACATCATGATGGGGAAGAAGCCGGTCATGAACGCACCGGCGGTGGGGTCGCCGGCCAGGAAGCGCGGGATGTCGCCGGTGACGACGCCCTGCGAGCCCTCGTAGGAGCCGATGAGGAACCACGGCCCCGAGTTGAGGATGTGGTGGAGGCCGAGCGGGATGAGCAGGCGGTTGAGGGTGCCGTAGACGAACCCGCCGACGACGTCGTTGCCGGTGACCCAGTCGCCGAGGTTGGTCAGGCCCGCGTCGAAGCCCTTGTAGAGGAAGCTGGTGACCACGGCGATCAGCATCATCGTGATGGCGGTGATGATCGGGACGAAGCGGCGCCCGCCGAAGAAGGCGAGGTAGGGCGGCAGCGAGATCCGGTGGTACCTCTGCCACAGGAACGCGGCGACCAGCCCGGACACGATGCCGCCGAGCACGCCGTAGTTGATCAGCTGCTGGTCCGCGCCGTCCTCGGGCAGGCCGAGGATCGTCGGCGACATCGCCTCGCCGACACCCTTGAAGACGAGGTATCCCACGACCGCGGCGAGGGCGGTCGAGCCGTCGGCCTTCTTCGCCATGCCGATCGCCACGCCGACCGCGAAGAGCAGCGCGAGGTTGTCGAAGAGCGCCCCGCCGGCCGCGCCGATGACAGCGGCGACGTCGGTCCAGCCGAGGCCGTCGGCGCCGAGCAGGTCGGGCTGGCCCAGCCGGAGCAGCAGCGCTGCCACGGGAAGGGCTGCGATGGGGAGCATGAGGCTGCGCCCGAACTTCTGGACCGGCGCGAGGTTGAGGCGGCGCTTCTGCGTCACGGTGCCGTCCGAGGTGGCGTCCTGGGTGGTCATGGGGGTCCCTTCAGGTGGTGGCGGTGCTGGTGTCGGTGCTGGGATCGGTGCTGGGATCGGTGCTGGGGTCGGGGGCGGGCGTGGTCGGGCCGAGCGTCATGTGGACCTGGTAGCGGTCGCCGCGGTAGCGCGAGACGACGTGCTCGAGGGGGCGGCCGTGGGCGGTGGAGACCCGGCGGAAGACGAGCAGCGGCGTGTGCACGGGCGCGTCGAGGTGTCGCGCGGTGCTGCCCTCCGCGGCCTCGCCCCACAGGGTCTGCTCCGCCGCGTCGATGACGAGGTCGTAGCGGTCGGCGAAGAGGGTGTAGAGCGATCCGGACAGGTCCTCGGCGTCGAGGCCGGGGAGCAGGTCGGCGGGGTACCACCCCTGCTCGACGGCCATCGGCTGGTCGTCGGCGAGCCGGATCCGGTCGATGCGCCAGGCGGTGCCGGCGGCGCCGAGCCGGAGCGATCGCGCCACCTCGGCAGGCGGGCGCTCCTCCTCGACCCGGAGCAGGCGCGTCGAGGGCGTCAGGCCGCGGCGACGCATGTCCTGGGAGAACGACGCGAGGTGCAGCCGGCTCTCGATCCGCAGCCGGGCGACGTAGGTGCCCTTGCCCTGGATGCGGGTCAGCAGGCCGCCGGCGACGAGGTTGTCGATCGCCTTGCGGACCGTGGCGCGCGAGACGTCGTACGTCGTCATCAGCTCGCGCTCCGACGGGATCGCCACGTCCGGGCCCAGGTCGCGCAGCGCCAGCTCGGCCAGCACGTCGCTGAGCTGCGCGTGCTTGGGCCGGGGGCCGTCGTCGATCCTGCGGGTCATCGGTGCCTCTCGACGGGAAGTGGATCTATTGGTACGGTCTGGTACGTACCAGTTGGAGCATGACCGCACCCGGCGCGGCGTGTCAAGGACCAGCCCCCCGACCAGGACACGACGAGGACACCGCGATGACCACCACGCAGACCCGGATGGCGGCCGAGGTCGCCGAGCAGCCGCAGGCCGCCCGCCGCACCCTCGACCACCTGCTGCCCGAGCAGGACGCGCTGCGCGCCCTGGCCCGCGACCGCCGCCGCGTGCTGCTGGTCGCGCGCGGGTCGAGCGACAACGCCGCGATCTACGGCCGCTACCTCCTCGAGACCGCCTCCGGGGTCCCGGCCTCGCTCGCGGCCCCGAGTGTCGCGACCCACTACCGGGCGCGCCTCGACCTCAGCGACGCCGTCGTGGTGTCGGTCTCGCAGTCGGGGTCCACCGCCGAGATCGTCGAGACCCAGGAGTGGGCGCGCGGCTGCGGCGCGGCCACGGTCGCGATCTCCAACGTCGCCGGCTCGCCGCTGCTCGAGTCGGCCGACCTGGCGCTGGCCACCCAGGCCGGCCCCGAGGTCGCGGTGCCGGCCACCAAGACCTACCTCACCCAGCTCCTCGCGCTCGGCGTCGTGGCCGCTGCCCTCGGCCCGGTGGAGGGCGCGGAGCAGGCGGTCGCCGACCTGCATCGGGTGCCCGACGCCGTCGCCTCCCTCCTCGACAGCGACGTCTCGGAGGCCGCCGACGCCCTCGCCGACGCGCGGCAGGTCGTCGTCTCCGGTCGGGGGCTGCTCCTCGGCACCGCGCTCGAGACCGCGCTCAAGATGGAGGAGACCTGCCTGCGCCCCGTGCGCGGCTACTCCTACGCCGACCTGCGCCACGGCCCCATCTCGGTCGTCGGCGACGGCGTGCTGGCGGTGCTCGTGGCGGCCGCGAGCGGGCCGCTCGCCGAGGCGATGGCCGAGCTCGCCGACGATCTCCACGAGCGCGGCGCCCGGGTGCTCGGCATCGGCGGCACGGCGGCGTTCGCCCAGCGCTGCGACGTCCACCTCGCCGGCCCCGACCTGCCCGAGACCGTCGAGCCGGTCGCCTCGATCGTGCCCGCCCAGCTCATGATCGAGCGCCTCGCGCGCACACTGGGGCTCGACCCCGACAACCCCCGCGGCCTGGCCAAGGTCACCCAGACCGACCGCTGACCCGCACCCACCCCTCGAGAGGAACCCCCATGAGCACGAAGGCAGAGCAGATCCTGGCCGGACTCGGCGGCGCCGACAACGTCGTCGAGATCGAGGCGTGCATCACCCGCCTGCGCACCGAGGTCAAGGACGGCTCGCTCGTCGACCAGGCCGTCCTCAAGGCGGCCGGCGCGCACGGCGTCATGGCCAGCGGCACCGTCGTCCAGGTCGTCGTCGGCCCCGAGGCCGACAACCTCGCCGACGACATCGAGGACCTGATGTGACGCACGTCCTCGCTCCTTGCCCCGGCCGGGTCCTCGCGATGAGCGACGTCCCCGACCCGGTCTTCGCCGACGAGATGGTCGGCCCCGGCGTGGCCATCGAGCCGGCCCCGGGCCGTACGACGGTGGTGTCCCCGATCGGCGGGAAGGTCCTCAAGGTCCTGCCCCACGCCTTCGTCGTCCTCGGCGACGGCGTCGGCGTTCTGGTCCACCTCGGCATCAACACCGTGCGGCTCGACGGCGAGGGCTTCGAGGTGCTCGCCACGCAGGGTGCGGAGGTCTCCGCCGGTGACCCGATGATCACCTGGGACCCCTCCGCGCTGCCCACGTCCGCGGGCGGGCAGGACGTCTCGCCGGTCGTGCCGGTCGTGCTGATGGACGGCGTCAAGGGCTCGGTGACCAGCGACGCCCTCGGCGCGGACGTGGCGGCCGGCGACCCGCTCTTCGCGCTCCCGTGACGCCCGTCCCCGAGCGGCCCGCTGCGTTCCTGCTCGACCTCGACGGCACCCTCGTCGACTCCGAGCCGCTGCACCGCGAGGGCTACCGGTCCTACTTCGCGCACCGCGGCTGGGACGTCCCCGACCTGTCGGTCTTCACCGGCCGCCGCGCCGAGGACGTCTTCGCCACCGAGCCCGGACCCTGGGCCGGGCTCGACCCGGCCGAGGTGCTCGCCGGCGTGCTCGCCCACGTGCCCGACGAGGCCGCGCGAGCGGTGCTCGGCGCCCGCGAGCTGGTCGTGGCGGCACGCGCCGCCGGCGTCCCGGTCGCCATCGTCACCTCCGCGCGGCCCGCGTGGGTCCGCCGGTCGCTGGTGGAGTCGCTCGACCTGCCGGCCGACGCGGTCGACCTGGTGGTGACGGCCGAGGACGTCGCCGACGGCAAGCCGCACCCAGCCGGGTTCGCGCTCGCCTGCGAGCGCCTCGGCGTGGAGGCGGCCGGCGCGGTCGCGGCCGAGGACTCACCCGCCGGTGTCCGCGCGGCCGTCGCGGCCGGCGTACGCCGTGTCCACGGGATCGCGAGCACGCACCCGGAGGAGGTGCTCACCGCGGCCGGAGCGACCGCGGTGCACGACGACCTGCGCCCGCTGCTCGCCCTGCTGCGCGCCTGAGCGTCCACCACGAAGGCAGTTCGCGCCGCTGCCCGCTCGCATGAGCGTGACGTCGCTGCTGCCGGTGACGAACTGCCTTCGTGGTGGACCGGGTCTCAGTCGACGGCGCCCTCGCCGACCGTGCGCGCGTGCGGACGGCCGGGGTCGTCGATCGCCGGTGACTCCTGGCCGGCGCGCAACGCCTCGAGCTGGGCGCACACGGCGGTGCCGTAGAAGAAGGCGATCGACGACAGCAGCGCCCACATCAGCAGCGCGACGACGCCGGCCAGCGGGCCGTAGACGTCGCCGAAGGAACCGCTGAGCCTGACGTAGAGCGCGAGGCCGACCGTGGCGAGCCCGATCAGCGCGACGGCGATCCCGGCGCCGAGCGCCAGCCACGACAGCGCCGGCTGGCGGCGCCGCGGCGAGTGGTCGAGCAGCACGGCGATCGTCAGCACCAGCAGCGCGATGCCGACCGGCCAGCGCAGCACCTCCCACCACAGCACGGCCCCGTCGGACCAGCCGTAGCTCTCGGCCATCGCCCCGCCGAGCGCACGACCGCCGACGATCATCACGAACCCCACGCCCACCGGCACCGCGAGGAGCGCGGTGAGCACAGCGGCCCGGCCGTACTTCCGCAGCGCCACGCGGTCGCGTCGGATGCCGTAGATCCGGTTGGCGCCGCGCTCGACCTGCGCCATCGCAGTCGTCATCGAGACCAGCGCGAAGCCCAGGCCCAGCACGAGCGCGACCTCGCCGGCCTCCTCGGAGCCGGCCGAGCCGTCGGAGCCCTCGACCGCGGAAGTCAGCGCGTCGGCGCGCCCGGCGCCGGGGGAGAGCGAGTCGACCACCTGCGCCACCACCGTCGCGGGACGCTCCTCGTCGAGGTCGGAGGCCAGCCCGGTCAGCGCCAGCAGGAAGGGCACGACCGCGAGGCAGGCCTGCAGGGCGAGCGCGCGGGAGTTGGTGAAGCCGTCGCCGTAGCGGAAGCGCACGAACGACTCCACGACGACCCGGCGCAGCCCGTGGTGCCGCGCGAGGTGCCAAGCGTCCATCGCGTCGAGCTCGTCGCCGTCCATCTCCGTGGTCACGGGCACGGTCCGCGCGGTCGTCATGGCGGCACCCTAGGTGCGCTGCTCGCCGGTAGTCCGTGTCGATCGGCACCACCGGGCCGGCTGCTCGCTGGTAGTCCGTGTCGATCGGCACCTCGGGGCAACCGCTCGACGACACATTTGATACGGACTATCGCGAGGAGGGGGGGCCCGGACTCGCGTACGGCCCCGCCGGGCAGCCGCGGTTCTCGCTGTCGGTCCCCGGCGCCACACTGGACCGATGAAGGCTCGGGATCGTGTGCGTGCGATGGCAGACCCGGTGACGCAGGAGTCGCGCCGCTTCCACGACGGCGGCACGATCGGGCGCGACGGCTCCCCGGGCGAGCCGCCCGACCCCCGCGCCGACATGCGGATCGTCCTCGAGCGCCACGCCGAGGAGGGCGTGGAGGACTTCTCGCTCGAGCGGCGCCTGGGCTACCACGACCGCCTGCTCGGCGAGCTGCTGGTGCCCGACGACCCCGACTTCCGCACCGACCTGACCTCGGTCCCGGCGCTGTTCACCTGGCTGGTGCCCAAGACCGGCGCCCACCTCCCCGCGGCGCTGCTCCACGACGCGCTCGTCGCGGGTCCGGACGGCCCGTCCTCCTACGTCTCGACCGAGGGGCACGTGGTCGACCGGGTCACCGCCGACCGGGTCTTCCGCGACGCGATGGCCGACACCGGCACGGGCGTGGTCCGCCGGTGGATCGTGTGGACGGCCGTGACCGTGGCGACGATCTTCGTCGGGCGGGAGGTGCCCTGGTCGCGGACGCGGCAGTGGTCCTACCGCGCCGCGGCTTCCCTCACCATCGCCGCGATCCTCTACCTCGGCTACTGCGCGACCAGCGACCTGTTCGACCGGTCGTGGGTCGCGGCGCTCGACCTGCCGTGGATGGGAGCGCGCCCCTGGTGGGTGGAGCTGGTCGGTGGCTTCGGCGGAGCGGTCGTCGTGCCGCTCGCGCTCAGCCTGCTGTGGGGCCGGCTGCGGATGGCCGGAGCCATCGCGGGCGTCATGCTCGCGGTGCTGCTGCACGTCACGGTCGGTCTCGCCGTCATCGCGTCCGGCTACGTCGCCGTCGAGCGCCTGGCTCGCCGCTCGCCGCTCGCCGCCACGGTGCTGGCGGTCCTGGTGGTCGCGGCCGGCTTCGCGGCCTTCGCCGTCCTCAGCCTCGGCTGAGCCCCGGCGTCGGCGCCGGCGAGCAGCCTCACTGCCGCTCATCTGGGGACGCCCTGCAGCGCTCGCAGCCCCCGTAGGGCTGCACCACGTCCTCAGATGACCCCGGGCAGGGGCGGCAGGGCGAGGCGGGACGGGAGCCGCGCCTCAGCGCAGCGAGTACGTCGCCAGTGAGATGCCGATGTAGTGAGCCGCGAAGGCCAGCACCGTGAAGGAGTGGAAGACCTCGTGGAACCCGAACCAGCGCGGGGACGGGTTCGGCCGCTTGAGGCCGTAGACCACGCCGCCGACGGTGTAGAGGATGCCGCCCGCCGCGACCAGGACGAGCGTGGCGATGGCGATGCCGGAGCTGTAGCGGTCGGCGCCGTCGACGAACTGCGGGATGAAGAAGACCGCCGCCCAGCCGAGCGCGATGTACATCGGCGTGTAGAGCCAGCGCGGCGCGTCGGTCCAGAAGACCCGGAAGAGCACGCCCACGATCGCGGCCGCCCAGACGATGACGAGCAGCTCGGTGCGCGAGGAGCCGGTCAGGAAGAGCAGGGCGTACGGCGTGTAGGTGCCGGCGATCAGCACGAAGATGTTGGCGTGGTCGAAGCGGCGCAGGAACGCCCACGTGCGTGGCGACCAGTTGCCGCGGTGGTAGATGGCGGAGACGGTGAAGACGAGGAGCGCGGACAGCGCGAAGGCCGCCGAGCCGATCCGCGTGGTCGCGGTGGGGGAGAGGGCGACCAGGACGATGCCTGCGGCGAGCGACAGTGGCGCGGTGCCGGCGTGCAGCCAGCCGCGCAGCTTCGGCTTGACCTCGGCCATCTTGTCGGCCATCACCTCGCCGGCGCGCTCGACCTTGTCGGCCACCATCTCGCTGGCGCGCTCGACGCGGTCACGGGGTGTCATGCGGTCGGCTCCATGCTGAGAAATTACCGCCCCCGGGGTGACGCGCGCATCCCATGGCGCGGAGTGCTCGGTCACACGGCGTTACGATCGGTCGGTGGGCAAGGTCAAGGACGCGGTACGACGGGTGCTCTACCCGGCCTACGAGTCCCGGATGGTGCGTCGGCTCTCCAGCGACCAGATCCCCCACCACGTCGGCGTGATGCTCGACGGCAACCGTCGCTGGGCCAAGGCCGTCGGCCTCAACACCGCCGAGGGCTACCAGGCCGGCGCGGACAACATCCGCCCCCTGCTCGGCTGGTGCGAGGAGGTGGGCGTCGAGGTCGTCACGCTGTGGCTGCTCTCCAGCGACAACCTCACCAACCGCCCGCCCGAGCAGCTCGCGGGCCTGCTCACCATCATCGAGGGTGCCGTCGAGTCGCTCGCCGAGGCGGGTCGCTGGCGGATCCACCCGGTGGGCGCGCTCGACCTGCTGCCCCCCGAGACCGCCGCGCGGCTCAAGGCGGCCGAGGAGGCCACCCGCGACATCGACGGGATCCTGGTCAACGTCGCGATCGGCTACGGCGGTCGCCGGGAGATCGCCGACGCGGTGCGCGCGCTGCTCGCCGACCACGCCACCCGCGGCACCTCGCTGGAGGAGCTGGCGGACCTGATCGACGTCGAGCACATCGCCGACCACCTCTACACCAAGGGCCAGCCCGACCCCGACCTGGTCATCCGCACCTCCGGCGAGCAACGCCTGGGCGGCTTCTTGCTGTGGCAGTCGGCCAACTCCGAGTTCTACTTCTGCGAGGCCCTGTGGCCGGACTTCCGGCGCGTGGACTTCCTGCGCGCGATCCGCGCCTACGCCGCGCGCGAGCGCCGCTACGGCGGCTGAGCCGCGGCGCGTCAGACGTCATCTGCCCGTCACCTCGCGTTCGGGCGTGTCGTCCCGGATCGGGGTGCGACGCGGCGTACGTTCGCGGCATCGGCAGGTGGGGAAGCCTGCTGTACCGGGAGGTCGTCCGTGGGCACTCTGATGGGAGCTCTCCGGTCCGTTGAATGACATCGGGCCGGGCGGGGAGTGCGCGCGCCGGCCCGCTGAGGGGACAGTCGTGGCCAGCAAGTCCGCATCGTCCAGCACTGCCGCAGCTCCCGCCGGTGACCGGCTCACCTACGTCCTGGACACGAGCGTGCTGCTCGCCGATCCGGGCGCGATCACCCGCTTCGCCGAGCACGAGGTCGTGCTCCCCGTCGTGGTGATCACCGAGCTCGAGGGCAAGCGTCACCACCCCGAGCTCGGGTTCTTCGCCCGCTCGGCGCTCCGTGCCCTCGACGAGCTGCGCATCCTGCACGGGCGCCTCGACGAGCCGGTGCCGATCGGCGCCGAGGGGGGCTCGCTGCGCGTGGAGCTCAACCACACCGACCCCTCCACCCTGCCCTCGGGCTTCCGGCTCGGCGACAACGACACCCGGATCCTCGCGGTGGCGCGCAACCTCGCCGACGAGGGGTACCGCGTCACGCTGGTCTCCAAGGACCTGCCGCTGCGGATCAAGGCGTCCGCGGTCGGCCTCGACGCCCAGGAGTACCGCGCGGAGGCGATCAGCAGCTCCGACACCGGCTACACCGGGATGGCCGAGCTCGAGGTGCCGGCCGCCGACCTCGACGAGCTCTACGAGGACGGCGTCATCGACCTCGCCGAGGCCCGCGACCTGCCCTGCCACAACGGCCTGGTGCTGCTCTCGGACCGCGGGACCGCCCTGGGCCGGGTGGGTGCGGACAAGCGGGTCCACCTCGTGCGCGGCGACCGCGACGCCTTCGGCATCCACGGCCGTTCCGCCGAGCAGCGGGTGGCGCTGGAGATGCTGCTCGACCCCGAGGTCGGCATCGTCTCCCTCGGCGGCCGCGCCGGCACCGGCAAGTCGGCGATGGCGCTGTGCGCGGGTCTCGAGGCGGTGATGGAGCGCCGCCAGCACAAGAAGGTGGTGGTCTTCCGCCCGCTCTTCGCCGTCGGCGGTCAGGAGCTCGGCTACCTGCCGGGCTCGGAGAACGAGAAGATGTCGCCGTGGGGCCAGGCGGTCTTCGACACCCTGGGCGCGCTGACCTCGAGCGACGTGATCGACGAGGTGATGGACCGCGGGATGCTCGAGGTGCTGCCGCTGACCCACATCCGGGGCCGCTCCCTGCACGACGCCTTCGTCATCGTCGACGAGGCGCAGTCGCTCGAGCGCAACGTGCTGCTGACGGTGCTCTCGCGCATCGGCGCCAACTCCAAGGTGGTGCTGACCCACGACGTGGCCCAGCGCGACAACCTGCGGGTGGGTCGCCACGACGGCATCGTCGCGGTGGTCGAGAAGCTCAAGGGCCACCCGCTCTTCGCCCACGTGACCCTGACCCGGTCCGAGCGCTCGCCCATCGCGGCGCTGGTGACCGAGATGCTGGAGAACATCACCCTCTGAGCCCGCGCGCGGCTCGCGCGCGGGTGTGACTCGCGTCCCGGTACGACGCTGTGGGGTCGTCGTACCGGGACGCGTGGGGTTGCAGCGACTCGTGGGGTCGATGTGACAGAAGAGGCGCGCACATTTGTGGCGTTCGGTTTGCACGCCCTCCGAGGCTCATGCATGGTGGCTCGTGACCGTTCCGTGATCTTGGGACGTGGCAGGGCCTGGTGGCCCGGTTCGTCGCCGCCGTCCGCCCACCCACGAGCACGTCGGTCGGTGCCCCCGCGCCGCACGTCCCCTGTCCTCGAACCCCCGTGAGAGCTGTGCCGAAGACCGACAAGTACGTCCCCACCCACCGCGCCCCCGGCAAGCACAAGGCCGTGCGCGCGCCCCGACGGGCGCTGCGCACCGGCGTCGCGCTGACCGGCCTCGCCGCCGCCGTCACCGGGATCAGCGTCTCCGGCGGCCTGCTCACCAGCGACCCGTCGCTGACCCCGGCCGCCGCCGACGTCAGCACCACGACGTCGTCGCCGGCGCCGCAGGCCTCCGACGCCACGTCGGCCCCGACGATGAGCGCCGCCGACCTCGAGCAGCGCGCGCAGGACCGCACCGCCTCGCGGTCCGCCGTGCGCCGGGCGCGCTCGGGCTCGGAGAAGGCGGCCGCGCTGTCGGTCTCCTCGGGCACCGCGGTGACGAGGTCGGAGAACCTCTCCGAGGGCGACCCGCGCGACATCGCCCGCGCCCTGCTGCCGGCCTACGGCTTCTCCTCCGACCAGTTCTCCTGCCTCGACTCGCTCTACATGAGCGAGTCGGGCTGGCGCATCGACGCCGACAACCCCTCGTCGTCGGCCTACGGCATCCCGCAGGCGCTCACCGAGCTGCACGACATGCCGGCCGGCTACATGACCTCCGCCGAGGTCCAGATCCGCTGGGGCCTGGAGTACATCCAGGGCACCTACGGCACCCCCTGCAGCGCGTGGAGCTTCAAGCAGGGCAACGGCTGGTACTGAGCGCGGCGGCCGTGTCGCAGGCTCGGAAGGCGCACCCGCTGTAGCGTCGTTGCGACCCCCACGCCCCGCGGACACCAGGATGGACTCCGATGCCGAGCCCCGACAAGGAGCCTCGCGATGGTCCATGGCTGCTGGCGGCGGGACTGGCGGTCGTCGGTTCGCCCGCCGCGGCCGTCGCTGCGCAACGTGCAGACGGCTGGCACGTGTGGGGACTGGTCGCCCTGCAGCTCTTGCTGACGCTGACGGCATTCGCCATTCCGCAGGCACTGTCGCAGCGCGCCAAGCGGGGAGAAGCGTCGGCCGAGCAACGTGAGATCGAGGTCCGCACGGACACGCGCGTCACCATCAACGATGCGCTGGACCCCGTCCTGCGCATCTTGGTGGACGTCTCAGCCGAACGCAGCAAGCCTGCTCGTGAACAGCTCATCGCTCAAGCGATTCCGTTCGTGCTGAACGCGGCCTCGAACCTGATCGGCACGGATCGTTCCCGCGCGTGCTGGTTCGAGCTCACCGATGGTGAGCCGCCGACGCTGGTGCCCAAGCTGGCGGCCGGTCGTTCTGGGTCACCCACGACCACGTTCGCCCCTGGCAACCCGGCTGGCGATGCCGCAGTCGGAATGGTCCTGCGCGGGGAGAATCTCCTGTGCCGCGACATCGACGACGAACCACCACCCGGATGGGACGTCACGAAGGAACGCGACTACAAGACCTTCATATCCATCTCGGTCACCAGCACGGACACCGCCTACGGGGATGCTGACGCTCGACGCCTTGGAGGCGGGAGCCCTGACCAACGACGATCTGCACATGATGGGCCTGATGGCCTCAGCGCTTGCGGCCGCACTGGCTCAGCGGCGTTGACGTGGCTTGTCCTGTCGCGCAGTGTCGGCGCCGATGTCTACAGTGCTCGCCATCGGTGTGGCACAGTGGGAACCGAAGGATCATGGACCTGAAGGGGGATCGCCGTGGCGCAGAAGTTGGTGAGTCCTCGTCGCGACGACCGTGTCTCGCAGGCGCTGGCAGACCCGAAGGCTTACTTCGCGCAGGCGCGAGAGCGAGCCCGCAAGGAAGTGGTCGCCGAGATGGCACAGGAACGGCGACTGGCTCCTCGACGTCGCCCGGCCTGACTGGCGGTTGGCGCCGTCCGTGGGCCACGGATCGCCACCACTGTCAGCGCTCGGCGCTGACCACTACCGCCCGGTCATCGAGTCGACGTCGAGGGCGGCGTCGAGCTGCTCCTCGGTGAGCTCGCCCCGCTCGAGGAAGCCCATCGTCACCACGGTCTCGCGGATCGTGGCGCCATCGGCGAGCGCCTTCTTGGCCACCTTGGCCGCGGCCTCGTACCCGATGTGGGCGTTGAGGGGCGTCACGACCGACGGGGAGGACTCGGCGTAGCGCCGCATCCGCTCGGCGTCGGCAGTGATGCCGTCCACGCACCGCTCGGCGAGCAGGACGGTCGAGGTCGAGAGCACGTGGATCGACTCCAGCAGGGCGTGCGCCATGACGGGCATCTGCACGTTGAGCTCGAAGCTGCCGGACGCACCGGCCCACGCGACGGTCGCGTCGTTGCCGACCACCCGGGCGCACACCATCAACGTGGCCTCGGGCAGCACGGGGTTGACCTTGCCGGGCATGATGCTCGACCCCGGCTGCAGGTCGGGCAGGTGGATCTCGGACAGGCCGGTGGTGGGGCCCGACGACATCCAGCGCAGGTCGTTGCAGATCTTGGTGAGCCCCACCGCGACGGTGCGCAGCACGCCGGAGAGCTCGACGAGGGAGTCGCGGGTGCCCTGGGCCTCGAAGTGGTCGCGGGCCTCGATGAAGGGCTGGCCCGTCCGCTGCGACAGCGCCGCGATCGCCCGCTCGGCGAACGCGTCGGGGGTGTTGATGCCGGTGCCGACCGCCGTGCCGCCCAGCGGCAGCTCGCGCACGCGGGGCAGCACGCCCTCGAGCCGCTCCACGCCGAGGCGGAGCGTGGCGGCGTACGCCCCCATCTCCTGCCCGAGGGTGACGGGCGTGGCGTCCATCAGGTGCGTGCGCCCGGACTTGACCGTGTCCGCGAACTCCACCGCCTTGCGCTCGAACGACGTGGCGAGCCGCTCGAGCGCGGGCACGAGGTCGTCGACGACGGCGAGGGTAGCGGCGACGTGGATGCTGGTGGGGAAGGTGTCGTTGCTGCTCTGCGAGGCGTTGACGTGGTCGTTGGGGTGGACCTCGACGCCCCCGCGGGCGGCCAGGGAGGCGATGACCTCGTTGGCGTTCATGTTGGAGCTGGTGCCCGAGCCGGTCTGGTAGACGTCGAGCGGGAAGTGGTCGTCGTGCTCGCCCGCGACGATCTCCTCCGCGGCGGCGACGATCGCGCGGGCCTTGTCGGGGTCGAGCACGCCGAGGCCCTCGTTGGCCGTCGCCGCGGCCGCCTTCACGTGCCCGAGCGCCTGGACGTGCCGGCGCTGGAGCCGTGACCCGCTGATCGGGAAGTTCTCCACCGCCCGCTGCGTCTGCGCCCGCCAGAGGGCCTCGCGAGGCACCTCGACATCGCCCATGGAGTCGTGCTCGGTGCGTGTCTCGCTCACGCTGACGACCGTACCCCCGGCACGATGGGGTCATGCGATCTCTCCGTCTCGGGATCGTCGTCGCGCTCGTGGGGGTCGCCTCGGCCTGCTCGGCGCTCGGCGGCGAGGACGACCAGGACACCGCCCGCGCGCTGGCCGACGACCTCGCGGCCGCGCTCTCCGAGCACACGCTCGGCGACGTGCCGCTGTTCGACGAGTCGGTCCGCGACTCCTTCGCCGAGGTGGTCGCGCCGCTCGACGAGGTGCCCGTCTCGGTCAGCGTCGGTGACGTGCTGGTGGTCGAGGAGGAGGGGCGCGCCGACGTCACCCTGGCCTGGAGGTGGGAGCTGTCCGACGCTGCCGCCTGGCAGTACGAGACGTCGGTGGCACTCACACAGGGCGGCGACGGCGCGACCTGGAGCGTGGCCTGGTCGCCCGACGACCTGGCCCCCGATCTCGCCGAGGGCGACAGCCTCGGGCTGCGCACCCTCACCCCGGCACGCGGCGACATCACCGGCGCCGGCGGTGCGGTGCTGGTCACCGAGCGCCCCGTGCTGCGCTACGGCCTCGACAAGACCAAGGTCGAGGGAGCCCAGATCGCGCGCAGCGCACGCCGGATCGCGCAGGCCCTCGACGTCGACGTCGCGTCCTACGTCGCGCGCGCGGAGGCCATGGGCCCCGACGCCTTCGTCGAAGCCCTCGTGCTGCGCGAGGACGAGGCGCTCGACGTGCTGGCGTCCTTCCGTGCCGTGCGGGGGGCCCTCGCCGTGCGGGACACGCTCCCGCTGGCGCCCACCCGCGAGTTCGCGGCCGCCCTCCTGGGCCGGGTCGGCCCGGCCACCGCGGAGGTGGTCGAGGAGTCGGAGGGGCGCGTCGTGGCCGGGGACGAGGTCGGGCTGTCGGGGCTGCAGGCGCGATACGACGCCCAGCTGGCCGGCACGCGGGGCACCGCGGTGATCGCCCGCGACGCCGACGACGCGACCCGCACGCTCGTCGAGGCGCCGGCCGTCGACGGCACCGACCTCGCGACCACCCTCGACCCCGACCTGCAGCAGCGGGCCGAGCAGGTGCTCGCCGCGGCCGGACAGGACGCGCCGGCCAGCGCGATCGTGGCGATCCGCCCGTCCGACGGTGCCGTGCTCGCCGCGGCCGACGGGCCCGGGGCAGCGGGGGCCGACATCGCCTCGACCGGACAGTACGCCCCGGGGTCGACCTTCAAGGTGGTCTCGGCCCTCGCGCTGCTGCGCTCGGGACTGAGGCCCGAGGACACCGTGTCGTGCCCGGCCACCACGGTCGTCGACGGCCGGTCCTTCAAGAACTACGACGACTACCCCGCGAGCGCGCTCGGCGAGGTGACCCTGACCCGGGCGATCGCCAGCTCGTGCAACACCGCGATGATCGGCAACGCCGACCGCCTCCGCCCCGGTGACCTGTCGGCCGCCGCGGCGGCCCTGGGGCTCGGGGTCGACCACGACCTCGGCTTCCCCGTCTACTTCGGGCAGGTGCCCCCGGCCGAGTCCGAGACCGGCGCCGCGGCCGACATGATCGGCCAGGGCACCGTGCTCGCCAGCCCGTTCGCGATGGCCACGGTCGCGGCGTCAGTGTCGGCCGGTCGCGCCGTGCTGCCCGTGCTGCTGCCCGAGCACCAGGTGGAGCAGGTGGCGCCCGAGCGCCCGCTCACCGGGCCGGAGGCCGCAGCGCTGCGCGGGCTGATGCGCGCGGTGGTCACGGAGGGATCGGGACGGTTCCTGCTCGACGTACCGGGTGAGGTGGGCGCCAAGACCGGCACCGCGGAGTACGGCGAGCCCGACGCGTCGGGTGCGCTGCCCACCCACACCTGGATGATCGCCACGCGCGGCGACCTCGCCGTCGCCGTCTTCGTCGAGACGGGCCAGTCGGGCTCGCAGACCGCCGGGCCGCTGCTGGAGGCGCTGCTGCGCTGAGGCCGACCGGTGGGCGGCCGGTCAGCGTCGGCCGGTCAGCGTCGGCCGGTCAGCGACGGCCGGTCAGCGGCGGGCGAGGTAGAGGAAGTACTGCTCGGGCCGGTCCAGCAGCAGGACGTCGTGCGCCTGCTCCTCGGCGTCGCCGAAGACCTCGCGCATGGCGGCGAGGAGCGCGGGGGAGGGGGCTGCCGACCACACGACGAGCACGCCGCCGTCGTGCAGGACCTCGCGGCACCGGCGCAGGAACTCCGGCTCGTAGACCGCCTCGTTGGCCTGGTGGACGAGGTAGCCGGGGCCGTTGTCGACGTCGAGGAGCACCAGGTCGTAGGTCGAGCGCGCCTCCGCGATCGCCATCGCGATGTCGGCGTTGACCACGCTGGCGCGGGCGTCGGCGAGCAGGGCCGGTCCGTGCGGGACGGTGCCGTCGCGCATCCACTCGACCAGGGGGTGCTCGATCTCGACGACGACCACCCGCTGCACCCGCGGGTCGGCCAGCACCCGCTGGAGGGTGAACCCGAGGCCGAGCCCGCCGACGAGCACCGCGGCGGGGTCGTCGACCACCTCCAGCGCCTGGGCGGCCAGCTCGATCTCGCTGGTGGTCTCGAGGGTGTCCATCACGAACACCCCGTTGACCCGCAGCTCGAGCACGTCGGCCCCGGTGCCGCTCCCACGGCGTCGCAGCACCACCTCGCCGCGCTCGGTCTCCGCGCGGGCCACCTCCACGGTCTCCACCTCGTCCACGGGGACCATCCTGACCGACGCCGGCTCAGGACACGACGGTGAGGCCGCGCGCGGGGCTCACGGGGCCGACGACGGGGTCCGCCCGTCGTCGCACCCGCTGCTGAACCCGCCGGCGAGCGCCACCTGCATCGTGCAGTCGCGGTCGCTGGAGGGCGCCGGGGCCAGCGGGGAGGCGCTCCAGACCGAGCCGAGGGCGGCGGCCAGGAGGGCGGCGACCCCGGCCACACGCAGGCGTCGGTGCAGCTGCGCGTCGGCCACGGTGATCTGCTCGTCGATGAGCGTCATGGGGTCCTCCTGGTGCGTCACCGTGGCTTGTCCACAGTTTGTCCACCGTTGGTGGACAACCGGAGACTAAAGTCCCTGTCCAACGTTTGTCCAAAGTGGGGTAGCCTTCGAGGGTGTGTACACCGTCGGACGCACAGCGCAGCTCACAGGCGTTCCCCGCGAGACGCTCCGCAAGTGGGAGCAGCGCTACGGCGTGGTGAGCCCGGTGCGCACCGAGGGCAACTACCGGCTCTACGACGACGAGTCGGTGCGGCGCCTGAGCGTGATGCGCCACCTCGTCGACTCCGGCTGGTCCCCCAAGGAGGCGGCCCGGCGGGTGCTGGACGCCCCCCAGGTGCCGGTGATCGAGGAGGCCGGGACGCCCGCGCCCCTCGACCAGCTGGCCCGCTGCGCGGCCGACTTCGACCTCGCGCGCGTGGAGACGGTGCTCGACGACGCGTTCGCGCACGACGACCTCGGCGCCGTCATCGACGACTGGCTGATGCCCTCGCTGGTCCGGCTCGGCGAGGCGTGGCAGCGCGGGCAGGTCACCGTCGCCGGTGAGCACTTCATCAGCGCGGCCGTGCACCGCCGCCTGGCGCACACGTTCCAGCAGCTCCCGAAGGCCGCCCCGGAGGCGCCGCGCGTCGCCGTCGGCCTGGCCCGCGGCTCGCGCCACGAGCTCGGGGTGCTGTCCTTCGCCACCGTGCTCCGCAGCCGCGGCATGGGCGTGACCTACCTCGGCACCGACCTCCCGCTGGAGGCGTGGGTCGACATGGTGCGCTCGCTGGACCCCGCGGCTGTCGTCATCGGTGTGCCGACGGTCGAGGACCTGCCCGCCGTGCGCGAGGTCGTGACCGCCCTGGCCCGGCGACGCAGCCTGGTGCTGGTGGGCGGTGCCTTCCAGGACCGGGTCGAGGGCGCCGAGCCGCTCGGCCACTCGGCCGGTGTCGCGGCCCGCAGCCTGGCCACCCGCCTGGCCGGCACGGACTGATCCGGCAAGGACCGATCCGGTAAGGACCGATCCGGCACCACCGCGCCCTCACCGGGGTCCGGTGGGTGCCCGCCTACTCCGCGGACCGGACGCGGATCCCGGCGCCCGTCAGGGAGCTCAGCGGGACCGTCACCGCGCCCGAGGGGTCGGTGAAGAAGTCGTTGCCCTTGTCGTCGACGACGATGAAGGCCGGGAAGTCCTCGACCTCGATCTTCCACACCGCCTCCATGCCGAGCTCCTCGTACTCCACGACCTCGACGGAGCGGATGCAGTCCTGCGCGAGGCGGGCGGCGGGACCGCCGATGGAGCCGAGGTAGAACCCGCCGTGCGTGCCGCACGCCTCGGTGACCTGCTTGGAGCGGTTGCCCTTGGCGAGCATGACCAGGGAGCCGCCGGCGGCCTGGAACTGCTCGACGTAGGAGTCCATCCGGCCCGCCGTGGTCGGCCCGAAGGACCCTGACGGCATGCCCTCGGGCGTCTTGGCCGGACCGGCGTAGTAGACGGGGTGGTCCTTGAGGTAGGCCGGCATCTCCTCGCCGGCGTCGAGGCGCTCCTTGATCCTCGCGTGGGCGATGTCGCGCGCCACGACGAGCGGACCGGTGAGGGAGAGGCGGGTCTTCACGGGGTGCTTCGAGAGCTCGGCGAGGACGTCGGCCATCGGCTGGTTGAGGTCGATCGGCACCACGGCGCCGCCCTCGATGTCGTGGGCCATGCCGGCGTCGGGCATGTACTGGGCCGGGTCGGTCTCGAGCTGCTCGAGGAAGACGCCCTCCGGCGTGATCTTGCCGAGCGCCTGGCGGTCGGCGGAGCAGGAGACCGCGATCGCCACCGGGCAGGACGCGCCGTGGCGGGGGAGCCGCACGACGCGGACGTCGTGGCAGAAGTACTTCCCGCCGAACTGTGCGCCGATGCCGAACGACTGGGTGAGCTCGAAGACCTGCTCCTCCAGCTCGGTGTCGCGGATGCCGTGCGCGGCCATCGAGCCCTCGGTCGGGAGGTCGTCGAGGTAGTGCGCGGAGGCGTACTTGGCGGTCTTGAGCGCGAACTCGGCGCTGGTGCCGCCGATGACGATCGCGAGGTGGTACGGCGGGCACGCGGCGGTGCCGAGCGAGCGGATCTTCTCGTCGAGGAACTCCATCAGGCGCGTCGGGTTCAGCACCGCCTTGGTCTCCTGGAAGAGGAACGACTTGTTCGCCGAGCCGCCGCCCTTGGCCATGAAGAGGAACTTGTACTCGGGCACGTCCTTGGCGGGCGTGGAGTAGAGCTCGATCTGGGCCGGCAGGTTGGTGCCGGTGTTCCTCTCCTCGAACGTCGTCAGCGGCGCGAGCTGGGAGTAGCGCAGGTTGAGCCGGGTGTAGGCGTCGTACACGCCGCGGCTGATCGCCTCCCCGTCGTCGACGCCGGTGAGCACGCCCTCGGACTTCTTGCCCATCACGATCGCGGTGCCGGTGTCCTGGCACATCGGCAGCACGCCGCCGGCGGAGATGTTGACGTTCTTGAGCAGGTCGAGGGCGACGAAGCGGTCGTTGCCGGAGGCCTCGGGGTCGTCGATGATCCTGCGCAGCTGCGCGAGGTGGCCGGGACGGAGGTAGTGGCTGATGTCGTGCATCGCCTCCTCGGTCAGCCGGCGGATCGCCTCGGGCTCGACGGTGAGGAAGGTGCGGCCGCCGACCTCCACGGTCGAGACGCCCTCGGTGGTGACCAGGCGGTAGGGCGTCTCGTCGGCACCGTTGGACCCGGCGGTCGGGAGGAGGTCGGAGTAGTGGAACTCGGCAGCGCTCACGGCGGGTGATGCTACGCCGGGCCGGCGCCCTCGCCGGAGTCGCCCTCGGCCTCCCGCGCCTGCTGCTCGCGGGCGCGCCGGCGCTGCTCCTCGGCGCGCTCGCGCACCTTCTTCAGGAACGCCTCGTCGGCCGCCGGGTCGGCGGCGGCGAAACGACCGGGGCGGTCGTACTCCGGGAACGCGGTGGCACTGCGCTCGTGGGGCCCGGTGCGCCGCGGCGTGCGCTGCGGGCGGCCCGCGACGAGCCAGGCGAGGGAGCCCACGAACGGGAAGAAGAGGACCAGCAGGATCCACCAGGTCTTCTGGAGGTGGCGCACCTCGTCGTCCCGGCTGGTGATGGCGTCCACGAGGCAGTAGACGGTCAGGACGAGTGGCAGGACGTAGAGGACGATGCGCATCACGAGACCCCCGCAGGTCGGCCCTGCCGGGGCCGCGGACGCCGGGACGTCTCCGGCGCGGGACGGAGCGTAGCGGGGTCCGCGGGTGCGCGCAGGCGATCCTTGACGAGATCCGTGGAGCGATCGACGTTCATCGACCGGTTGCGCGGGGGCCACGCGGGAGTAGCCTCCGATCCAACGGGACCCACGAGGCTCCGCGCGGCACGCCCCACACGATTCTCGGCACCACCACCCTGGAGGCACAGTGAACACCCGCAGGACGCTCGTATCCCTGACCGCGCTGGCGACGCTCATGTCCGCCGCCGCGTGCGCGGCACCGGAGAAGAAGGCCGACACCACGACCGAGAGCGGGGTGGACGCGGCCACCGCGACCTCCGCGGACGACTTCGGCAGCATGGACGACCTGGTGAAGGCCGCCCAGGACGAGGGCGAGCTCAACGTCATCGCCCTCCCGCCGGACTGGGCCAACTACGGCGAGATGATCTCGACGTTCGAGGACAAGTACGACATCAAGGTCAGCTCCGACCAGCCGGACGGTGCGTCCCAGGACGAGATCAACGCCGCCAACGACCTCAAGGGCACCGACAAGGCTCCCGACGTCTTCGACCTCGGCCAGTCCGTGGCGCTGGCCAACACCGACATGTTCGCGCCCTACCAGGTGGAGACCTTCGGCGACATCCCCGACGAGTTCAAGGACCCGGACGGTGCCTGGGTCAACGACTACGGCGGCTACATGGCGATCGGCTACGACTCGGCCAAGGTGCCGGACGTGACGTCGCTCGCCGACCTCCTCAAGCCGGAGTTCAAGGGCGCCGTGGCCCTCAACGGCAACCCGACCGAGGCCGGGGCCGCCTTCAGCGGCGTGATGATGGCCGCGATCGCCGGCGGCGGGTCGGCCGACGACATCGCTCCCGGAGTGGACTTCTTCAGCCAGCTCAAGAAGGCCGGCAACTTCCTCCCCGTCGACCCCGACTCCGGCACGATCGAGTCCGGCGCGACGCCCGTCGTCATCGACTGGGACTACCTGGGCGCGGCTGCCGCGGCCAACGTCGACACGTGGAAGACCGTCGTCCCCGAGGAGGCGGTCGTCGCCGGCTACTACTTCCAGGCCATCAACGCCGACGCCCCGCACCCGGCCGCAGCCCGCCTGTGGCAGGAGTTCCTCTACAGCGACGAGGGCCAGAACCTCTGGCTCAAGGGCGGTGCCCGTCCGGTCCGCGGCGACGCGATGGCCGAGGCCGGCACGATCGACGCCGACCTGTGGGGCGCGCTGCCGGAGGTCAGCGGGACTCCGGTCATCCCGACGGACGACCAGACCACCAAGGCCGGCGAGTACCTCGCCGACAACTGGTCCAAGGTCATCAGCTGAGCACGACAGCGACTGCTGAGGCAGGTGCCGGCCGACGGATCTCCGTCGGCCGGTACCTCGCGCTGCTGCCGTTCTTCGGCTTCCTCGCAGTCTTCTTGCTGGTCCCGACGATCACGGTGATCATCGGCGCCTTCCAGGACGGCGAGACCGGCGGCTTCACCCTGGGCAACGTCGAGGCACTCACGTCCTCGGCTGCGGTCGACACGCTGCGCAAGAGCATGCTGCTCTCGGGCAGCACCGCGCTGCTCGGCGGTGTCCTGGGTGCGGGCCTGGCCTACCTCATCGTCTCGCTGGGACCGCGCAGCATCGTCCGGCGCACGACCCTGTCGGTCGCCGGGGTGCTCGCCCAGTTCGGCGGCGTCACCCTCGCGTTCGCCTGGATCTCGCTGCTCGGGTTCTCCGGGCTCCTCACCGAGATCCTGAGGGCGGGTGTGGGGATCGACATCTACGGGTCCGGCTGGCTCTACGGGCTCAAGGGCCTGATCGTGGTCTACACCTACTTCCAGGTGCCACTGATGGTCATCGTCTTCACCCCGGCGCTCGAGGGACTCCGACCCCAGCTGAGGGAGGCGGCGGTCAACCTCGGCGCGACCAACGTCCAGTACTGGCGGATGGTCGGTGTCCCACTGCTGACGCCGGCGTTCCTCGGCTCCGTGCTCCTGCTGTTCGCGAACGCGTTCGCGGCCTACGCCACCGCGGCGGTGCTCGTCAGCCAGGGCAATCCCATCGTGCCCCTGCTGATCCGCTCGGCGTTGACCAGCGAGGTGCTGCTCGGCCAGCAGAACCTGGGCTTCGCGCTCGCCACCGAGATGATCGTCGTCGTGGCGATCGTGATGGGTCTCTACGCCCTGCTGCTCCGTCGTACGTCGAGGTGGCTGCGATGAGCGCCGGCCGCGGGTCCCGTGTCGTGCGGCTCGTGCTGCTGAGCCTGTTCGCCGTCTACTTCTTCCTGCCGCTCGCCTCGATGGCCGTCTACAGCGTGCGGGGCAAGGGGCCGCTCGACGGCACCATCACCTTCCACTACTACGCCGAGCTCGTGCGCAACGAGGACCTGCGCGGCGCGATCGTCTCCTCGCTGGTCCTGGCTCTCTTCACCGTCCTGCTGATGATCGTCCTGCTCGTGCCGACGATGATCTGGGTCCGGCTACGCACCCCCGGACTGAGCCGGCTCGTGGAGTTCCTGTGCCTGCTGCCGCTGACCGTGCCGCCGCTGGTGATCGTGGTCGGCATCTCCAACGTCTACTCGTGGGTCAGCTACCTGCTCGGCGACTCCCCGCAGGTGCTCGTCTTCGCCTACGTCGTGCTGGTGCTTCCCTACTCCTACCGCTCGATCGACTCGTCCCTCTCGGCGATCGACGTCACCACCCTCGCGGAGGCGGCCCGGTCGCTGGGCGCCGGCTGGCTGACGGTGATCACCCGGGTCGTGATGCCCAACATCGTCAGCGGGGTGCTGGGGGCGGCGTTCATCGCGATCGCCCTCGTGCTCGGTGAGTACGTCTTCGCCTCGCTCCTGCACTACGACACGATGCCGGTCGCCCTCGCTGCCATCTACAAGTCCGAGACCTCGACGGCCATCGCCGGCGCCTTCGCCTCGATCGTCCTCGTCTCCGCACTGCTGCTCGGACTCTCGTTCTTCAACCGCAACCAGGTGCTCGACGCCGGAGGACAGAAGGAATGACCACCACACAGGCACGACCCGAGGCCGGGCTGGCCGTCGAGCTGACGGACCTCACCCGCGTCTACGGGCAGGTGCGCGCCCTCGACGGGCTCACCCTCCACCTGGCACCCGGGGAGCTGGTGGCGCTGCTCGGCCCGTCAGGGTGCGGCAAGACCACCGCGCTGCGGATCCTGGCCGGCCTGGACCAACCCACGTCGGGACGCGTCGAGGTGGGCGGCAAGGACCTCACCCGGGTCCCGGCCAACAAGCGCGACATGGGGATGGTCTTCCAGGCCTACAGCCTCTTCCCGCACCTGACCGTGATCGACAACGTCGCCTTCGGGCTCAAGCTGCGCGGCCGCGACACGGCCGCCCGCCGGACCCGCGCGGGCGACATGCTCGACCTGGTCGGGCTCGGTGAGCAGGCCGACCGCTACGCCCACCAGCTCTCCGGCGGCCAGCAGCAGCGCGTCGCCCTCGCCCGCGCGCTCGCGGTCGAGCCGTCGGTGCTGCTCCTCGACGAGCCGCTCTCGGCCCTCGACGCCAAGGTGCGGGTGCAGCTGCGCGACGAGATCCGCCGCGTGCAGATCGAGGTCGGGACCACGACGCTCTTCGTCACCCACGACCAGGAGGAGGCGCTTGCCGTCGCCGACCGGGTGGGTGTGATGAACGCCGGCCGCCTCGAGCAGCTGGCCCCTCCGTCGGAGCTCTACTCCGCGCCGGCGAGCCAGTTCGTCGGCGAGTTCGTCGGGCTCAGCAACCGCCTCCCGGCCCAGGTGAGCGGGTCGACCGCCTCCGTGCTCGGCCAGCAGGTCCCGGTGCTGCCCGGCTCGGCGTCCGGCGCCGGGCACGCGCTGGTGCGACCGGAGTCGGTGTCGGTCACCGCCGACGCCGCCGGCCAGGCGACGGTGACGACCGTGATGTTCCTCGGACCGCTCTCGCGGGTCACATGCGCCCTGCCCGACGGCACCCCCGTCGTCGCGCAGCTCGCCAGCTCCGACGCGCTCCGCCTCCAGCCCGGGGAGCGGGTCAGCCTCGGCATCGACCCGTCGCCGGTGCTGGTCGTCGCCTGACCGGGACCGGCGTACGCCTGGCTCAGCCCATGGCGGTGCGTGAGGGGGCTTCTGCGGCCCGGGAACCCGCCTCACTCACCGCTGGGGCGCGCGGCGTACGTCGACACGCGCGGTGGCGGTGCGTGACGGGGGTTCTAGACCCCGGAAAGCCGCCTCACTCACCGCTGGGGCGTGCGGCGTACGGCGACACGCCCTGTAGCGGTGTGTGAGGGGGGTTCTGCGCCCCGGAAAGCCGCCTCACTCACCGCTGGGGCGCGCGGCGTACGGCGGCGTTCGCGATGGCGGTGCGTGAGGGGGGTTCTAGACCCCGGAAAGCCGCCTCACTCGCCGCTGGGTCGCGCGGCGTACGTCGACACGCGCGGTGGCGGTGCGTGACGCGGGTTCTGCGGCCCGGGAACCCGCCTCACTCACCGCTCGGGCGGGCGATCAGCGCCAGGAGGTGACGAGCGCGGCGAGGTCGGGGGCCAGCTCCTTCATCAGCAGCGGGCCGAAGGTGACTCGGTGGACGCCCATCACCTGGAGGTCCTCCAGCGACCCGGCGGGGGAGCCGGAGCGCGGGTTGGCGGTGACGTTGACCGGCCCGTCGAGCGCGTCGAGCAGCGACTGCAGCGCGGCCGCGTCGGGCACCCGGACGGGGTAGCTGCTGCGCGAGCCGGCCTGCTCGCAGGCCCTCATCCGGGCGATGGCCTCGGCCAGCGGGTCCTCGAAGCGGTCGGCGTGGACGAAGGCGTCGGTGCGGGCGTTGATCACCAGGTCGACGCCCGCGGCGTCCGCCGCCTGGCGGATCGCGCCGATGTAGTCGGCGTGCTCGGCGACCTCGCGCAGCCGGCCGCCCTCGGAGTGCACGGTGTCCTCGATGTTGACGCCGACCGCGCCGGCCTCCAGCACCCGCTCGACCAGCTCGGCGGCGGGCGTGGCGTAGCCCGACTCCATGTCGGCGGTGACCGGCACGTCGGGCACCGCGGCGCAGATGCGGCGTACGCCGTCGAGGGCGTCGTCGAGGGTCATCCCCTCGTTGTCGGCCTGCCCGCGGGAGTCCGCGAGCGGGTGGCTGCCGATGCTGAGCGCCGCGAAGCCGGCCCCGGCCACGACACCGGCCGACCAGGCGTCCCAGACGGTGGGCAGGACCAGCGTGCGGCCGGTGTGGTGGAGGTCGAGGAGGGTGGTGGCGCGGGTGGCGATGTCCATGACCCGAGGCTCCCACGGCGGTGGTCGCGGGCATAGGGGCCGCCCGTGCGGCGTTGCACCGACGTGGACGTCCCGGACCAGGTGCTCGACTCGCTCGTCGTCGGGGCCGGGCAGGCCGGCCTCGCCGCCTCGTGGTTCCTGGGACAGCGGGGCATCGCGCACGTCGTGCTCGACGCCGACGAGCGCCCGGGCGGGGCCTGGCAGCACCGGTGGGACTCGCTGGGCATGGACGACGTCCACGGGGTCGCCGACCTGCCCGGCTCGCCCGCGCCGCCCCGCTCCGACCGGCCCGCCAACGTCGTGGTGCCGGCCTGGTTCGCCGACTACGAGCAGCGCCACGACCTCCCCGTCGTGCGCCCGGTGCGCGTGGACCGCGTCGAGGACGACGACGGCCTGCTCGTCGTGCACGCGGGTGAGCGGCGCTGGCGCACCCGCACGCTCGTCAATGCCACCGGCACCTGGACCCGGCCGTTCGTCCCGTCCTACCCCGGCGCCGGCACCTTCGCCGGCGAGCAGCTGCACACCGCGTCCTACCCGGGGCCCGAGCACTTCCGGGGCCGCCGGGTGCTGGTCGTGGGCGGCGGCGCCTCGGCCGTCCAGCTGCTCGGCGAGCTCGCCCCGGTCACCGCCACGCTCTGGGTCACCCGGCGCCCGCCCGTGTGGCGCGAGCACTTCGACGCGGCGGCGGGGCTGGCCGCCGTGACCGCCGTCGAGGAGCGCGTACGCCGCGGCCTGCCGCCGGCGAGCGTGGTCAGCGTGACGGGCCTCGCGCTGCGACCGCAGGAGCAGGAGGCCGCGCGGCTCGGCGCCTACGACCGGCGCCCGATGTTCGCGCGCATCGAGCCCGACGGGGTCCGCTGGGACGACGGGCACCACGAGCCGGTCGACGTCATCCTGTGGGCCACCGGGTTCCGGCCGGCCCTCGACCACCTCGCGCCCCTGCGGCTGCGCAGCGAGCACGGCGGGATCGCGCTGCTGCCGGTGCGCGGCGACGTGCAGGGCGCGACGACCGCGGTGCGCGACCCGCGCGTCCAGCTCGTCGGCTACGGTCCCTCGGCCAGCACCATCGGTGCGTCCCGGGCCGGCCGTCGCGCCGCCCTCGCGGTCTCCCGGTTCCTCGCGGAGGGCGTCGGCGCCGCCTCCTGACAGTCGTCACGGGCGCAGGAGCGACGCCCTCGCTAGGCTGGCCCCATGGGGGAGATCGAGAACCGCCCGCACGACCCGTCGCTGATGCGCATCTCCGACGCCGACCGCCAGCGCGTCGCCGACGTGCTGCGCGACGCGGCGGGAGACGGCCGCCTCGACCTCGACGAGCTCGAGGAGCGGCTCGAGCTGACCTGGGCGGCGAAGACCTACGGCGAGCTGGTCCCGATCACCCTCGACCTCCAGGCCACCGGGCCGGTCGCCCCGCCGGCGTCGGCCCCCCAGCGGCGTACGCCGTCCGGTGTGCCGGCAGTGGGGCACGCGTCCTCGCTGGCCATCATGGGCGAGTGCAAGCGCCAGGGGGTCTGGTCGGTGCCCGAGCACCACAGCTCGTTCGCCCTCATGGGCTCGGTCCTCATCGACCTCCGGCAGGCGCAGCTCTCGGCCCACCACACCCAGATCAACGCCAGCGCGATCATGGGCGAGGTCAAGATCATCGTGCCCGCCCACGTGCACGTGATCGTGGACGGGACGCCGATCATGGGCGAGTTCACCCAGCAGAAGGACAAGGTGGCCTCCGAGATCGGTCCTGACTCGCCGACCGTCCGGATCCGCGGGATGGCCCTCATGGGGTCGGTCCACGTGCAGCGGCTGCCCGCCCCGGGCACCCCGAAGAAGTACCTCGGCTCCTACTGACGCGACCGGGCCCGCTGCCCCGACCGGGCCCGACCCGAGGCGTGCTGCTCAGCGTGCTGCTCCGCGTGCTGCCCCGCGTGCTGCTCGGACGACGTGGGCGCCGGGCCGGTCGAGCGGCGCACGACCAGGTCGGTGGGGAGGGTGAGCCGGGTGTCGTCGAGCTCGCGACCCGCCAGCAGGTCGAGCACCATGCGGCTCGCGGCCCGCGCCTGGTCGCGCACGTGCTGGTCGATGGTGGTGATGCCGAACAGCGCGCCGAGGCCGTTGCCGTCCACACCGAGCAGCGAGACGTCCTCGGGCACCCGCAGCCCGCGCTCGGTGGCGACCGTGGCCGCGGCCACGGCGATGTCGTCGGAGTAGCAGAAGACCGCCGTGGGCGGGTCGTCGAGCGCCAGCAGGTGCTCCATCCCGATCGCGCCCGCATCGACCCCGTAGGGAGCGGTCACGAGCAGGTCCGGGTCGTGGGCCACGCCGTGGCGCGCGAGCGCGTCGAGGTAGCCGGTGCGACGGTGCAGGTCGCTGGCCCACCGCGCGCCGTCGGTGTCGCTGGTGCGGATCATCCCGATCCGGGTGTGCCCGAGGCCGACGAGGTGGTCGACCGCGGCGACGCCGATGGCGACGTCGTCGACGCTCACCGAGGGGAACTCGCGCAGCCGGAAGCCGGCGACGACGACCTCGACCCCCATGAGGTCGAGGCGCTCCTCCTCCTCCGGGCGGATCGGCAGGGTGATGAGCACGACCGCGTCGACCTTGCGCCGGGTGGGGAGGTCGCGGAAGAAGTGGGTGCGCTTCTCCTCGGTCCCGACCTGGTAGAGCAGCACGTCGAGGTCGGCCTGGCGCAGGGTCGCCTCGACCGTCGCCAGCATCGTGGAGGAGAACCAGCTGTCGAGGCGGGGGAGCACCACTGCGACCCGTCGCGTCGCGCCCCGCAGCGACGAGGCCGCGGGGGAGACGACGTAGTCGAGCTCGGCGACCGTGGACAGCACCCGGCTGCGGGTGCGGGGGCTCACCCCGGGCAGCCCGCGCAGGGCGCGGGAGACCGTGGCGATGGAGACACCGGCCCGCTCGGCCACGTCGGCCATGTTGACGTGGGAGCCGGGGTTGGCCGCGGCGGCCGGAGCGACCGGGTCATCCCGGTCGCCCCGGCCGCCGCGGCTCTGGCTCACCCCTTCACGCTGCCGGCCAGCAGGCCGCGCACGAAGTAGCGCTGGAGGGCGATGAAGACCAGGAGCGGGATCGCCAGCGACACGAACGCCCCGGAGGCGAGCAGCTGCCAGTCCTCGCCGCGCTGCCCGACCAGGCTCACGAGCTTCACCGTCATCGGGGAGACCTGCGGGCTGCTGAAGACCAGCGCCACCAGCAGGTCGTTCCACACCCACAGGAACTGGAAGATCCCGAAGGCCGCGATCGCCGGCATCATCAGCGGGAGCATGATCCGGGTGAAGATCGCGACGTGGCCCGCGCCGTCGACCCGGGCGGACTCGATGAGCTCGCCGGGGATCTCGCGCATGAAGTTGTGCAGCAGGAAGATCGCCAGCGGCAGCGCGAAGATCGTGTGCGAGAGCCACAGCTCGTAGAGGCCGCCTGCGGGCGCGTCACGGCCGGCGAGGGGCATCAGGTTGCCAGGAGGGTCGACGTAGAGCTGGAGCAGCGGCACCAGCGTGACCTGGATCGGCACGATCTGGAGGGCGAAGACGGCGACGAAGAGGGTGTCGCGGCCCCTGAAGTCGATCCACGCGAAGGCGTACGCCGCGAGCGTGGCCAGGCTGATCGGGATCAGGACGGCCGGCACCGTGATGACGATGGTGTTGATGAGGTTGGTCGTCAGGGACTCGCCGGTGGCACCGCCGCTGAGGACGTCGCGGTAGTTCTGCAGCGTGAGCGAGGGGTCGGTGAAGAAGTTCCACCAGCCGTCGGATTTCACGTCCGTCTCCGGGCGGAACGAGGAGACCAGCAGGCCGAAGGTGGGGATCGTCCAGACGACCGCCACGATCAGCGAGACGGCCGAGGCCCACCGGCTGGTGAGCCCCTTCCTCGCGGCGGAGGAGGCGGGGACCGCGGGTGCGGTGGCGACCGGGACCTGTGCCGCGGTCGGCGTGCTCGTGCTCATCGTGCCTCCAGCTTGCGCATCTGACGGATGTTGTAGATCACGATCGGGATGACCAGGATGAAGATGACGACCGCGATGGTCGCGGACAGGCCCTGGTTGCCCGCCACGAAGTTCTGCCGGTAGAACTCGTAGGCCAGCACGCTGGTGTCGAAGTTGCCGCCGGTGGCGGTCTGGACGATGTCGAAGACCTTCAGCGTGGCGATCGTGATCGTGGTCACTACGACGATCAGCGAGGGTCGGATGCTCGGCACCGTGATGTGGCGGAACATCTGCCACGCCCCGACGCCGTCGAGGCGGGCGGCCTCGATCATCTCCTCCGGGATGCCCTTGATGGACGCGGAGAGGATCGTCATCGCGAAGCCGGCCTGGACCCAGATGAGGATCACGATCAGGAAGAGCGTGTTCCAGGGCGACTCGAGCAGGAAGTTGTAGGTGTCGAACCCGAGCCACTTGAGGATCTGGTTGAGCAGGCCGATCTGGGTGCTGTCGCCGGCCTTGTAGTCGTAGACGAACTTCCAGATGATCGAGGCACCGACCATGGAGATGGCCATCGGCAGGAAGAGCAGCGCCTTGGCGAACTTCTCGAAGGCCGCGCGGTCGACGAGGACGGCGTAGACGAGGCCGATGATCGTGGCGATCGTGGGCGTCAGCAGCACCCAGAGCAAGGTGTTGCGCAGCACCGTGAGCTGCTGGGAGTTGGTGAACAGGGCGCCGTAGTTGTCGAGGCCGACGAAGGGCGGGTCGAAGGTCGCGGCGCCGAACAACGACTGGTAGACGGTCACCCCGGCGGGGTAGAGCAGGCCGACCCCGATGAGCAGGAGGGACGGGCCCAGGAAGGCAGCCGCCTGGACGCGCTCGCCGTTCCTGGACCGGAGTCGTTGGGTCAGCAGCAGGATCGCTGCCATGACGCCGTAGAAGAGCAGCACGGCGATGCCCATGTGGACGAACTTCTCGGAGGTGGTCACGTGGTGCTCTCCCTCGGGTCGGATCGGGGCCGGACGGACGGACGGTGACGGCCGGGCCGGGGAACCTCCCCGGCCCGGCCGGCCCGATCACGTCACGACGCGGGCCAGGACTCCTCGATGCTCTTGAGCGCGTCCGAGGACGACTTGCCGGTGATCCAGGCAGTCATCTCCTTCCAGAAGGACCCGGCGCCGACGGCGCTGGGCATCTGGTCCGAGCCGTCGAAGCGGAAGACCGCCTCGGGGTCCTGGAACGTCTCGGCCGACAGCTTGTCGATGTCGCTCGAGAGGTTGGCGATGTCGAGGCCCGTGTTGGCGCTGACCCAGCCGCCGCCGGGGGTGGCCTTGGCCTTCTCGTTGGCCCACACGTCGGAGGACAGGTAGGTCTGGAAGGCCTGGACCTCGGGGCGGTCGTCGAAGGCCGCGACGAACTCGCCGCCGCCGAGGACGGGCTTGCCGTTGTCGGTGTTGGTCGGCGGGAGGTAGAAGGCGAAGACGTCGCCGTTCTCGCTCACCTCGGTGCCCTCGGGCCACTGCGCGGCGTAGAACGAGGCCTGGCGGTGCAGGCCGCACTCGCCCTTGAGGATCGGCAGGCCGCCGTCCTGGAAGGCCGTGGTGGCGATCGAGTTCACGTCGCCGAAGCCGCCGTTGACGTACTTGTCGTTCTTCAGGATCCCGCCGACCCGGTCGAGCGAGTCGACGATCGCGGGGTCGTCGAAGGGGATCTCGTGGTTGACCCACTGGTCGTAGACGTCGGCACCGGCGTCGCGGAGGACCGCGTCCTCGAGCCAGTCGGTGGCCGGCCAGCCGGTGGCCTCGCCGGACTCGATGCCCGCGCACCAGGGCTTGGTGCCCGCGGCGGCCATGTCGTCGGAGAGGGCGAGCATGTCGTCCCAGGTCTGCGGCACCTCCCAGCCGTTGTCCTTGAACATCTTGGGGGAGTACCAGACGAAGGACTTCACGCTGGCGCCGAGCGGGGCGGCGTAGAACTTGTCGTCGACGGTGCCGTAGGACTTCCAGTCCTCGCCGAAGAACTCGTCGACGTTGTCGGACACCGGCTGCGGCGCCTCGACGACCTTGCCCGAGCTGACGAGGGTCTTGAGCAGGCCCGGCTGCGGGATGTAGGCGATGTCGGGGGCGTTGCCGGCCTTGACCCGCACCACGAGCTGGGTCTCGAACTGGTCCGAGCCCTCGTAGTCGACCTTCGCGCCGGTGCAGTCGGTGAAGACCTTGTACGAGTCCTCCTGTGCCTGCTGCTCGGGTGCCAGGATCGAGGTGTAGACCGACACCGTCTTGCCGGTCAGGTCACCGAACTGCTCGAGCTGCGAGCACTCCGGCTTGCCCTTGCCGGGCGCGTCGCCGCTGACTTCGTTGCTGCCGCCGCCGCTGTCGCTGGCACACGCGGCCAGGCCGAGGCCGGACAGGGTCAGGACGGCCAGCGTGGCCGCGCCCCGACGGGTTCGTAGGTTTCTCATCTCGACGTGTTCCCTCTCGTTGGTGCGAGGCGCGTCAGGGAGTCCCCGGCCTCGGATCTGCTGACCTGTTCAGGCGGCCTGCCGTGGTGTGACAGGCATCACCTAGGATGAAAACGTTTGCGGGACGTTTCGTCAACGGTGGTCCACATCACAAGTTCGTAACACCACCGGCGTTCCGGCCCGGACTGGACGCAGGGGTGACCCACGCCCCGACGGGGGCTAGGGTGACGCCACGTGTGACTGGCATCACGCCGCCACACCCCTTCCACCAACGGATCGTCCGGCACGTACCTGCCGGGTGAAGGAGCACACCATGGCATCAGTGACGTTCGAGAACGCCCAGCGCTGGTATCCCGGGGCCGACGAACCGGCCGTCCCCGGCATCAGCCTCGAGATCCAGGACGGCGAGTTCATGGTCCTGGTCGGGCCGTCGGGATGCGGCAAGTCCACCACCCTGCGGATGCTCGCGGGCCTGGAGGAGGTCAACGACGGCAAGATCTACATCGGTGACCGCGAGGTGACCAACGTCCCGCCCAAGGACCGCGACATCGCGATGGTCTTCCAGAACTACGCGCTCTACCCCCACATGAGCGTCGAGGAGAACATGGCCTTCTCGCTCAAGATGGCCAAGGTCCCCGCGGCCGAGCGCAAGGAGCGGGTGGCCAAGGCCGCCGAGATCCTCCAGCTCACCGAGTTCCTGCAGCGCAAGCCCAAGGCCCTCTCGGGCGGCCAGCGCCAGCGCGTCGCGATGGGTCGCGCCATCGTCCGCGCGCCGCAGGTCTTCTGCATGGACGAGCCGCTGTCGAACCTCGACGCCAAGATGCGCGTGGCCACCCGCACGGACATCGCCCGGCTCCAGCAGGACCTCGGCGTCACCACGGTCTACGTCACGCACGACCAGGTCGAGGCGATGACGATGGGCGACCGCGTCGCGGTCATGAAGCTCGGCGTGCTCCAGCAGGTCGACACCCCGCTCAAGCTCTACGACAAGCCCGCCAACCTCTTCGTCGCCGGCTTCATCGGCTCCCCGCAGATGAACCTCCTCGAGGGCGTCGCGGCCGAGGACGGCACGGTGAAGGTCGGCGGCTACAAGGTCCCGGTCGACCCGGCCGCGGAGCGCAAGATGAACGGTCGCGTGACCGTCGGCGTGCGCCCGGAGAACTGGCGCCTGGTCTCCTCGGAGGACGGCGGCCTGCCCGTGACCGTCACGGTCGTCGAGGAGCTCGGCGCCGACAGCTTCGTCTACGGCACCTGCGACGTGGAGGGCACCCCGTCCAACGTCATCGTGCGCATGAGCGGTCGCACGCACCCGCAGAAGGGCGAGACGCTCTTCGTGACCACGGACCCGCACTGCGTGCACGTCTTCGACACCGAGACCGGCGAGCGCCTGTCCGACTGACGCACCGTCGCCGTCGCGTGGGTCCCGGGTCGCTCCGGGACCCACGCGGCTGTGGCCGTGCGCCGTCCACGCCATGAACGACGCGTCCACCGACCCCCACGACCTCGCCTTCGAGAGCCGGCTCGCGGCCTGGGAGCCCGACCTGCGCCGCACGATCGCGCGCGTCTACGGCCCGGAGGCCGCGCCCGACGTGGTCGCGCGCCTGGTCGAGGTCGCGCGCGCCGCACACGGCGCCCGCCCCGTCGAGCTGCGCGAGCACGACGAGCGCCGGCTGCTGGAGCCCGACTGGTTCCAGCGACCCACGATGCTGGGCTACGCGGCGTACGCCGACCGCTTCGCCGGCACCCTGCGCGGTGTCGCCGAGCGCGCCCCCTACCTCCGCGACCTCGGCGTCGGGTACCTCCACCTGATGCCGCTGCTGACGCCGCGCCCCGAGCCCAACGACGGTGGCTACGCGGTGATGGACTACCGCAGCGTCCGCACCGACCTCGGCGACGTCGACGACCTCCGCGACCTGGCCACCGTGCTGCGCGCCGAGGGCATCAGCCTCTGCCTGGACCTCGTGCTCAACCACGTCGCGCGTGAGCACGCCTGGGCCGCCGCGGCCCGGGCGGGTGACGCCGAGAAGCGCGCGTGGTTCCACGTCCACCCCGACCGCGAGGTGCCCGACGCCTACGAGGCGACGCTGCCGGAGGTCTTCCCCGACTTCGCACCGGGCAGCTTCACCTTCGACGACGAGCTCGACGCCTGGGTGTGGACGACCTTCAACGACTACCAGTGGGACGTCAACTGGTCGAACCCCGCCGTCCTGGTCGAGTACGCCGACATCATCCTGACCCTGGCCAACCTCGGGGTCGAGGTGTTCCGGCTCGACGCCATCGCCTTCCTGTGGAAGCGGATGGGCACCGACTGCCAGAACCAGCCGGAGGTCCACGAGCTCACCCGCGCGCTGCGCACCGTGGCGCGGATCGCGGCTCCGGCGGTGGTGTTCAAGGCCGAGGCGATCGTGGGCCCGGCCGACCTGCCGGCCTACCTCGGCGTGGGCGAGCACGCCGGCCGGGTCAGCGACCTGGCCTACCACAACTCGCTGATGGTCCAGGTGTGGTCGATGCTTGCCTCGGGGGAGACCCGCCTGGCCACCCGTGCCCTGCAGCAGCTGCCGCAGCCGCCCGCCACCACCGCGTGGATCACCTACGCCCGCTGCCACGACGACATCGGGTGGGCGATCGCCGACGAGGACGCGCACGCCGTCGGGGTCGACCCCGCCGCCCACCGCCGCTTCCTCTCCGACTGGTACTCAGGTGCCTTCCCCGGCTCGTGGGCGCGCGGCGTGGTCTTCCAGCAGAACGAGGCCACCGGCGACCGGCGGATCTCCGGCTCGCTCGCCTCGCTCGCCGGCCTCGAGGTCGACGACCCGGGCGCGCCCGCGCGAATCCTGCTCGCGCACGCGATCACGCTGTCCTACGGCGGGCTCCCGGTGCTGTGGATGGGCGACGAGCTCGGGCTGCTCAACGACCCGGACTGGGCCGACGACCCCGCGCACGCGGCGGACAACCGGTGGGTGCACCGCCCGGCCATGCCCTGGTCGCGGGTGGCGGACGGGAGCGACCCCCACGGGATCACCGCCGGGCTGCGCCACCTCCTCGACGTACGCCGTCGGCTCCCGCAGCTGCACGCCGCCGCGGCCACCGAGGTCTGGGACCCGCGCGACCCGCGGGTGCTGCTCGTGGTGCGACGTCACCACGACGGGCCCCTGCTCGCCGCCCACAACGTCTCGGGCGAGCAGGCGTGGGTGTCCGACGACGTGCTGCACTGGCTCGGGCTGCACACGCCCGGGCTGCGGGACGCCGTGACCGCACGGCCGCCGGAGCTGCGCGACGGTGCGGTCCGGCTCGCGCCCTACGCCAGCGCGTGGCTGCACGACGCGCAGAGGTGAGGTCCCCTCAGCCCGCCCGGCGTGCGACGTAGCGCTCGAGCTGGAAGATGGTCGACTCGATGTCGTCGGGGAACCACGACGTGTCGCTGAAGGGTTCGTGCTGGTCCTTCAGGCCGAACGCGTGGTGGTAGTAGTCGTTGAGCTGGGAGGAGGCGATGACCTTGCCCTCGGGGGAGAGGCCGCTGACGAGGAAGCCGACCTTGCGACCCGCCGACTCGAAGTCGTCGGCGATCACTGTGCCCTCCCGCGGAGGGAGCGCGAACCCGTGGACGTGGTTGGGGAACGCCGGCGGGTGGCGGTACCAGCAGCCGAAGCCGTTGGCCCGGAGGAACCGCTGCTGCGCCCACCAGTCGACACCGGGGATGTGGAGGTCCATGCAGGCGTCGAAGTCGTGGGTGCCCTTCGAGGCCGCCACCGTCGTGTTGAAGGGCGGCTGGATGACGCTCACGCCCGCGCCGAACCGCTTGAGCGCCAGGTTGTTCAGCCGGTTGAGGTGGCAGATCACGCGGAAGGACCCCGTGACGGCGCGGCCCGACTCGTCCTTCCTGGACCACTGGACCCGCTGGGGAGACGGGGGTGGGTCGTTCCAGTCGATCTTGCCGCCACCCAGCAGGCGGGCCTCCTCAACCATCGTCCTCGACCTCCTCGTCGTAGTCGTCGTCCGTGACCTCGTCGGGCTCCTGCTCGGGCGGCGGCTCGGCAGGGCCGGGGAGGCCCTCGCACAGGTCGTCGCGGACCTCCGGTGGTTCGTGGATCTCGGTCATCGCGGCCTCCTCGATCAGCGCGCTCGCGTCTTTCGAGTGTCGACCTGCGACGGGCGCAGGTAAAGGAACCACCAGCTGGTCCAGCCCACCCGCGATGCGCAGAGGCCCCGGGAGCAGGTGCTCCCGGGGCCTCCGCACGCGCCGACCTGCGGGGCCGGACACTCGGTGGGACGGCGTCAGGCCGTGGTGCTGCCCTCGGCCGCGGCCACGCCGTCCTGCCGCTCGCCGGCCTCCTCGGCCCGGGCCATCGCGTCGCCGCCGGGGACGATGCCGGCGCGGTCGTGGTCCATGGTGAGGTTGTCACCGGAGGCGGGGTCGAAGAGGTGGATCTTGCGGGCGTCGACCCAGATCGTGGCCTCGTCGCCCTCGGCGACCCTGCTCGCACCGTCGAGCGAGATGACCAGCTGCGTGCGCAGCGACTCCCCGTCGAGGTCCTTCTCGAGCTGGGCGAGCTGCTCGCGCACCTCCGGCGGCGCCTCGAACGGGATGTAGGCGTAGGCCTCGTTGCCGAGCCACTCCACCACGTCGACCTGGGCCTTGAAGGTGGCCTCCTCGGTGACCTTGTCGGCGTCCATGACGCTGGCGTCCTCGAAGTGGTCGGGGCGGATGCCGGCGATCAGCAGTCCCTTGCCCTGGGCCTTGGCGGCCTTGTCGTCGGGGATCGTCAGCGTGCCGAACGGCAGCTCGACCTTGTTGCCGTCGACCTTCGCCGGCAGGAAGTTCATCGGCGGGGAGCCGATGAAGCCGGCGACGAAGAGGTTGGCCGGGTTCTCGTAGAGCTCGCGGGGGGTGGCGTGCTGCTGGAGCACGCCGCGCTTGAGCACCGCGACCCGGTCGCCCAGCGTCATCGCCTCGGTCTGGTCGTGGGTGACGTAGACCGTCGTGATGCCGAGGCGCTTCTGCAGCCGCGAGATCTCGGTGCGCATCTGCCCGCGCAGCTTGGCGTCGAGGTTCGACAGCGGCTCGTCGAAGAGGAACGCCTCGGCGTCGCGCACGATCGCGCGTCCCATCGCCACCCGCTGGCGCTGGCCGCCGGACAGGTTGCCCGGCTTGCGCTCGAGGTGCTCGTCGAGCTCCAGCGTCTTCGACGCCTCGCGCACCTTCTGGTCGATCTCCGACTCGGGCTTGCCCGCCAGCCGCAGCGGGAAGGCGATGTTCTCGTAGACGGTCAGGTGGGGGTAGAGCGCGTAGTTCTGGAACACCATCGACAGGTTGCGCTCGCGCGGTGCGAGGTCGTTGACCTTCTTGCCGCCGATCACCATGTCGCCGTCGGTGATGTCCTCGAGCCCCACGATCATCCGCAGCAGGGTGGACTTCCCGCAGCCCGAGGGGCCGACGAGGATGAGGAACTCCCCGTCCTCCACGTCGATGCTCACGTCGTTGACGGCAGGGAACCCGTCGCCGTACTTCTTGACGATGTTCTTCATCTCGATGCCAGCCATGAGCTGATCACCCCTTCACTGCGCCGGAGGTGAGGCCGGCGACGATCTTGCGCTGGAACAGCAGGACGATGACGATGATCGGAATCGTCGAGACGACGGCTCCTGCGGCCAGCAGCGAGGCGGGCCGGTTGAACGGGTCGGCACCGACGAAGAACGACAGCGCCGCTGGGATGGGGCGTGCGTTCTCGGTCGAGGTGAGCGAGATGCCGAAGACGAAGTCGTTCCAGGCGAAGAAGAACGTCAGGATCGCCGCGGTGAACACCCCGGGTGCGGCCAGCGGCACGATCACCTTGCGGAACGCCTGCCACGACGTCGCGCCGTCGACCTGGGCGGCCTGCTCCATCTCCCACGGGATCTCGCGGAAGAACGCGGACAGGGTCCAGATCGCCAGCGGCAGGGTGAACGACATGTAGGGGATGATCAGGCCCGGCCAGGTGTCGTAGATGCCGAACGTGCGCCACATGTCGAACAGCGGCCCGACCAGCGAGACGACCGGGAACATCGCGATGACCAGCGCGAGGGTGAGCACGAACTTCTTGCCCGTGAACTCCAGCCGCGCGATGGCGTACGCCGCCAGGGTGGCGATGATGACCGAGAGCACCGTCGCGATCAGCGAGATGCCGATCGAGTTGAGGATCGCCCGCCGGAACTGCTCGTCGGCCAGCACGTCGGAGTAGTTCTGCCACCCCGCGCTGCCGCCGTCGGAGGGCCAGAACCCCGGGCTGCCGTTGGTGATGGAGTCCTGGCTCTTGAACGACAGCGAGATGATCCACGCCACCGGGAGCAGGCACCACAGGAGGATGAGGACGGCGCCGACGACGACGCCGATCTTGTTCTTGGTGCTCATCTCATCCCTCCTGCCGCGCGGCGGCCAGGTCGACGCGGAAGATCTTGACGATCAGGAAGGCGATCAGCAGCACCGAGAGGAACAGCAGCACCGACAGTGCCGAGCCGATGCCGAGCTGGAACTGCTCGATCACCTGCCGGTAGGTCAAGAAGCTGACGGACTCGGTGCCGTTGGCGCCCGCGGTCATCACGAAGATGTTGTCGAAGATGCGGTAGGCGTCGAGGGCGCGGAACAGGACCGCGACCATGATGGCCGAGCGCATGTTGGGCAGGATCACCTTCCACAGCCGCTGCCACCAGGTGGCACCGTCGACCTGCGCGGCCTCCAGCATGTCCTCGGAGACCTGCGCCAGGCCGGCGAGGAGCAGCAGCGACATGAACGGCGTGGTCTTCCAGATCTCCGAGACCATGATCGCCACGATGCTGCTGCCGTACTGGCCGAACCAGTTGAAGTCGTCGCCGATGAACGGCAGCCACCCGTTGACGAAGCCGTTGTTGTTGCTGAAGGCGAACTGCCACGCGAAGCCCGAGACGACGGTGATGATGCCGTAGGGGATCAGGATCGAGGTGCGGATCACCCCGCGGGCGAAGATCACCCGGTGCATCACCATCGCGAAGACGAAGCCGATGACGAGCTCGACCGCGACGGTGACCACCATGATCAGCACGGTGTTGGCGGTGTCGCGCCAGAACAGGCTGTCGGTCAGCGCGGTGGCGTAGTTGGAGAGCCCGATGAACTCGCGCTCCTCCGGGGCGGTGAGGCTGTAGTTGAACAGGCTGAGGTAGAGCGCCCGCAGCATCGGGAAGGCCGTCACCAGGAGCATCAGGAAGATGGCCGGGGCCACCAGCCTCAGGCCGAGGCTGTTCTCCGCGCGGGCCCGGTCGCTCACCTCGGGCCGGTCACGACGGCCCTTCCTGCTCCGCTCGGCCCGGTCGGTGTCGGGTGCGACGGTCGCGCTGGTCACAGGAGCCTCCTTCCGGCCAGGACGTCGGCGAGGAACTGCGCCGACTCCTGGGGCGTCGAGTCGGGGTCGACCGAGGTCGGGGAGTGCCAGACCGACTGCACGGCGCTGGAGATCTGGCTGTAGAACGGGCTCTTCGGGCGCGGCCCGCCCTCGTCGACGCTGGTGCGGTAGAGGTCGAGGAGGTCCTCGGGGAACTCACCGCTGGCCGCGACCTCGTCGTAGGCCGAGCTCGTCGACGGCATCAGGCCGTCGTTGATCGCTAGGTCGACCTGCGCCTCGGTGGAGGTGATGCACTGCGCCGCCTCCATCGCCCAGTCGGGGTGCTCGGAGTAGGAGCCGACGCCGATGTCGATGCCGCCGATCGGGGGCTTGGAGGCCTCGCCGGCCACGGTCTGGGGGTAGCGCGCCCAGCCGAGGTCCTTGAGCTCCTCCTCGTCCTTCGGGCCGCCGGGCTTGCCGACCAGCCCCTTGTAGTTGGCGTAGACGAACGTCCAGTTGGTCATGAACTCGCCCGGACCGTCGTCGGGGAACATCTGCCCGAGGCTGGTGCCCTCGTTGGAGACGGTGAAGTCGGCCTGGCGGGCGCCGCTGTCGGCGAGCTTCTGGATCACCGCGGCCGCCTTGCGCCCGGCGTCGGAGTCGAGGTCGACCTTCGCCTCGCGCCCGGCCTCGGTGTCGCTGACGATGTCGCCGCCGGCGCCCTGGACGAGCGCGTTGATCCACACGACGTAGGCCTCGTAGCGGTTGGCCTGGACCCCGACGGTCCCGCCCTCCTGGTCGGCGGCGTCGATCACCTGGTCCCAGGTGACGGGCTGGCTCATGTCGAGCCCGGCCGCCTCGGCCATCGACTTGCGGTACCAGAGGACCTGGGTGTTCGCCCACAGGGGCACGGCGTAGACGGTGTCGTCCCAGGTGACGGTGTCGGCCGCGCCGGAGAGGTAGTCACCGCCGTCGGTGATCTTCGAGGCGAGGTCCTCGGGCACCTCCTGGAGCCAGCCGGCGTTGGCGAACTCCGCCACGAACACCGGGTCGAGGTTCATGATGTCGGTCGAGGAGTCCTCGGCGGCGAGACGGCGAGCCAGCTGGGTGCGCTGGTCGGTGGCGCTCGAGGGCAGCTGCTGCACCGCGATGTCGTAGTCGCCGGTGCTGCACTTCTCGGCGTAGGTGCGGAAGGTGTCGACGCCGTCGGGGTTGACGTACCAGTTCAGCGTCGGTGTTCCGCCGTCCCCGCCGCAGGCAGCCAGGAGGCTGCTCGCGAGGGCCAGGGTCACCACCGATGCTGCGGCACGTCTCGGGCGCGGTCCGCCCCTCGTGCGGGTCGACGATCGTGGCGGTGTCATGCGGCCCCTCCTGTCCGTGACTGAACCACTGGTCTATCGGCACCCGATAGGGTTTGTCCACCGCCCCTACGTGTGACTGCGAGGCCCTGAGGTGACGCGTTTCTTCGCGCCCGGACGCATCAACCTGATCGGTGAGCACACCGACTACAACGACGGCTTCGTCCTCCCGATGGCGCTGGTCCACGGGTGCGCGGCCACCGTCGAGGACGCGGACTCGGGATGGACGGTGTGCTCGGCGCAGACCGACGACGAGGTCACCGTCGAGCCGTCCGGCCTGGCCGGTCGCGACGACGTGGCGGAGTGGGCGACCTACGTCCTCGGTGCGCTGTGGCTGCTCCACGACGACGGGGTCGAGGTGCCGGCGCTGCGGATCTCGGTCGACTCCGACGTGCCGACCGGCGCGGGGCTGTCGTCGTCGGCGGCGCTCGTGTGCTCGGTCGTCTCCGCGCTCGACGCCCACCTCGGCCTCGAGCTGGACGCGGCCGGGCTGCTGGCCCTGAGCCGTCGCGTCGAGAACGACGCCGTGGGCGCGCCCACCGGCGGGATGGACCAGCTCGTCAGCCTGCGCGGCGAGGACGGTCACGCGCTCTTCTGCGACATGCGCGACCTCACCTCGCAGGCCGTGCCCTTCGACCCGGCGGCGGCGGGCCTCGCGCTGCTCGTCGTCGACACCCGCGCGCCCCACCGCCTCGTCGACGGGGAGTACGCCGCCCGCCGCCGCGGCTGCGAGGAGGCCGCCCGCCGCCTCGGCGTGACTGCCCTGCGCGACGTCTCGGAGGCCGACCTCGACGACGCACTGGCACGTCTCGACGACGAGGAGCTGCAGCGCTACACCCGCCACGTCGTCACCGAGGACGCCCGGGTGCTCGCGGCCGTGGAGCTGCTGCGCGACGGCCACCTCGAGGACCTCGGCCGCCTCTTCTCCGCCTCCCACGCCTCGATGCGCGACGACTTCCAGATCACGGTCCCCGAGGTCGACACGGCCGTCGAGACGCTCCTTGCCGCGGGTGCGCTGGGCGCGCGGATGACCGGTGGCGGCTTCGGCGGCTGCGTGATCGCCCTGGTCCCGGGCGAGGGCGTCGAGGCCGCCGGCGACGCCGTACGAGGTGCCTTCGCCGACGCCGGCTTCGGGGAGCCGGCCCTCTTCACGGCCGTCGCCGCGGCCGGCGCGCGGCCGCTCGACTGAGGCCTCAGACGCGTCGGGCCGTCCGGACGATCGCCTCGACGAGGGTGGGGAACAGGTCGGGCGGCAGGTCGTGGCCCATGCCGTCGACCAGGAGCAGCTCGGCGCCGGGGATCGCGGCGGCGGTGGAGCGTCCGCCGCTGACGTGCACCATCTTGTCCTCGAGCCCGTGCACGACGAGGGCGGGGACGCGCAGGCTGCGCAGGCGGTGGGTGCGGTCGGGCTGGGTGAGGACCGCGAGCATCTGGCGGACCACGCCGCTCGCGCTCACCCCGCGGTCGAACGTGTCCCCGGCCCTCGTGCGCAGTGCCTCGGGGTCGGCGGGGTAGCCGGCCGAGCCGATCAGCGACCACATCGCCACGCTGCTCTCGACGAACGCCTCTCGGCCGGCCTTGCGCGGGGCGATCAGGCGGGGGAGCAGCGACGGGTGCTGCCACCCGACCGTGCGTCGCCCCGTGGTGGAGCTGATGCTGGTGAGCGAGCGGACGCGGTCGGGGTGCTCGACCGCGACGGTCTGCGCGATCATCCCGCCCATCGAGACCCCGACGACGTGGGCGGAGTCGAGGCCGAGGTGGTCGAGCAGGGCGACGGCGTCGCCGGCGAGGTCGGCCATGGAGTAGGGGACGCGCACCTTCTGCCCGGCGAAGGCGCGCAGCAGCTGGCTGCGTCCGACGCGTGCGCGGACCCGCGTCGAGCGCCCGGTGTCGCGGTTGTCGTAGCGCACGACGTGGAAGCCGGCCCCGGCCAGCAGCTCGCAGAACGCCTGGTCCCACCAGGTCATCGGGCCGCTCAGGCCCATCACGAGCAGCAGCGGCTCGTGGTCGGGGTCGCCGAAGGTCTGGTAGCAGAGCTCGACGTCGTTGCCGACGGGGGCGAGCAGCTCGTCGGAGACGACGGGCGCCACGGATGATGTGCGGCGTGCGGGGGACATGGTGCAAGTGAACACGAACGGCATCCCCAAGAAAACGGAAAGTGGCCCACGTCCCGCGAGGGGCGGGCACGCTGCGCTACGTTCGGCGACTGTGACCCAGCGCACAGTGGCGCCGTTCCTCACCCCGGAGGGGTTCGCCCAGCCGGCGGTGGGCGCGGTGCTGCGCGAGGGGTCGGTGCTGCTCGAGGGCGGCCGCTACGCCGTCCACGCGCTGTCCGCACGCGGCTCGCGACGGCGTACGCCGCTGGGCTCGCAGCCCGCGCGGGTCGCCGAGCCCGTGCTGCTCGTGCCCGGCTTCCTGGCCGGCGACTCCTCGCTCGCGCCGATGAGCAGGTCGCTGCGCCACCTCGGCTTCCGCACCTACCGCGCCGACGTGCGCGCCAACGTCGGCTGCACGCTGGCCGCCGCGGCGCAGCTCGAGGAGCGCCTCGAGGAGATCGCCCAGCGGCGCGGCACGCGGGTGCGCGTCGTCGGGCACAGCCTCGGCGGCATGCTGGCCCGCGGCGTCGCGGCCCGTCGGCCCGACCTCGTCGCGGGCATCGTCACCCTCGGCAGCCCGGTGCTCGCACCGGGTGCCCACCACGTCTCGCTGGCGCGCAGCGTCGACCTCCTGGTGCGCCTCAACCGCGCCGGCATGCGCGGGCTGATGGCGGCCGACTGCGTCGCCGGTCGCTGCGCGCAGGAGAGCTTCGACCAGGCCCGCGCGCCTCTGCACGACAGCGTCGACAACACCTCGATCTACTCCCGGCGCGACGGCATCGTCGACTGGCGGGCCTGCATCGACCCGTCGGCCCGCCAGGCCGTGGAGGTGCGCAGCTCCCACGTCGGGATGGCGTTCGACCCCACGGTGATCGCGCACGTGGCGGCCGCGCTGCGACCGCCCGCGACCTCAGTTGTCGAAGTCGATCGCGGAGAGATTGCGTAGCTTGGAGAGGCGGTGCTCGGCGGTGATCGAGCGGACCGTGCCGCTGCGCGAGCGCATCACGAGCGAGTGCGTGGTCACGCCCTCGCCGCGGTAGCGCACGCCGCGCATCAGCTCACCGTCGGTGATGCCGGTGGCCACGAAGAACGCGTCGTCGCCGGTGACCAGGTCGTCGGTGCCGAGGACGAAGTCGGCGTCGAGGTTGTGCCCGGCGTCGAGCGCACGCTGGCGCTCGGCGTCGTCCTGGGGCCACAGCCGGCCCTGGATCTTGCCGCCGAGGCACTTCATCGCGCAGGCCGCGATGATGCCCTCCGGGGTGCCGCCCACGCCCAGCATCAGGTCGATGCCGGTGTCGGGGCGGGCGGCCATGATGGCGCCGGCCACGTCGCCGTCGGTGATGTACTTGATGCGCGCACCCGTCGCGCGGATGTCCTCCACGAGCGCGGCGTGCCGCGGGCGGTCGAGCAGGACGACGGTGACGTCGTGGACCGAGATGGCCTTGGCCCGGGCCACGCGGGCGATGTTCTCCTTGACCGGGAGCCGGATGTCGACCTCGTCGGCGGCCTCGGGGCCGGTCACCAGCTTGTCCATGTAGAACACGGCGCTGGGGTCGTACATCGTGCCGCGCGGGGAGACCGCGAGCACCGCGATCGCGTTGTTCATGCCCTTGGCGGTCAGCGTGGTGCCGTCGATGGGGTCGACCGCGACGTCGCACTCGGGGCCGGTGCCGTCGCCGACCTCCTCGCCGTTGAAGAGCATCGGGGCGTTGTCCTTCTCGCCCTCGCCGATCACGACGGTGCCGCGCATGCCGATCGTGGAGATCATCGCCCGCATCGCCTCGACCGCGACGCCGTCGGCGTCGTTCTTGTCCCCACGGCCCACCCAGCGGCCGGCGGCCATGGCGGCGGCCTCGGTGACCCGCACCAGCTCGAGGGCGAGGTTGCGGTCGGGCTTGGCGGCGCTCGGGCTCATGGCGCGCATGTTATCGGCCGGCTCAGCGGGCCGCGTACCGGCTCACGGCCGTCGCCTTGGCCGAGAGCCAGACCTCGCGGCCGGGCGCGAGCCCGAGCTCGGTGGCGGCTGCCGGGGTGACGTCGGCGAGCAGGTCGGGGGAGGCGTGCACGAGCAGGCGTACGGCGTCGCCGTGCGGCGCGACCGTGGCCACCTGGCCACGCCAGCGCAGTCGCGAGGACCCCTCCGGCTCGGCCAGCGAGACGACGACGGCGTCGGGCGTGAAGGCCATCAGCTCGTCACCGTCCTCGACGAGGTTGAGCCCGACCAGCCGCGCCACGTGGGCGGTGCGCGGCTCGGCGGCGACCTCGGCGGGGGCCCCGGCCTGGGCGACACGGCCCTCGTCGAGCACGACGACGCGGTCGGCGAGGGTCAGCGCGTCGATGGCGTCGTGCGTGACCAGCAGCGCGATGCCGGCGAAGTCACGCAGGTGCTGGCCCAGCTCGATGCGCAGCGCCATCTGCACCGAGACGTCGAGGCCGGTGAAGGGCTCGTCGAGCAGCAGCACGTCGGGGTCGGTGGCGAGCGCCCGCGCGATCGCCACCCGCTGCGCCTGACCGCCGGACAGCTCGCGCGGCCGGCGGTGCGCGAGGTCGCCGATGCCGAAGCGCTCGAGCCAGTCGCGGGCCACGGCCTCGGCCGCCGCCCGGGGCTCGCCCCGCGAGCGGCGACCGAAGGCGACGTTGTCGAGCGCGCTGAGGTGGGGGAAGAGCAGCTGTCCCTGGAAGACCATCCCGATGCGCCGCTCGCGCACGGGCTGGGCGAGCAGGTCGACGTCGCCCAGCAGTGCGGTGCCCTCGACGTCGACGAGGCCGGCGAGCGCGTGCAGCAGCGAGCTCTTGCCGGCGCCGTTGGGCCCGATCACCGCGAGCACCTCGCCCGGGGCGGCGGTGAACCGGGCCTCGACGCGGTCCGCGACCCGCAGGTCGGCGCGCGCAGCGACCCGCTCACGGCGTGCCGAGCCAGTGGTCGCGCAGCGCCACCAGCACGCCGATCGACACGACGAGCATGACCAGGCTCAGCGACAGCGCGGCGTCCTGGTCGGCTTGCCGGGTGACGTAGATCAGCGTCGGCATGGTCTGCGTCGTGCCGGGGTAGTTGCCGTTGAAGGTGATGGTGGCGCCGAACTCGCCCAGCGAGCGGGCCCAGCCCAGCACCGTCCCGGCGACCACGCCGGGCAGGGCGAGCGGCACGGTGACCCGGCGAAAGGTGGTCCAGCGGGTCGCGCCGAGGGTCGCGGCGGCGGCGTCGAAGCGCGGGTCGGCCGAGCGCAGCGCGCCCTCGATCGCGATGACGACGAAGGGCATCGAGACGAAGACGTGGGCGAGCACGACGCCCCAGGTGGTGAAGGGGAACGAGAAGCCGGTCCACTCCAGCAGCGGTGCGCCCACCACCCCGGTACGCCCGAAGGCCGCGCGCAGCGCGATGCCGGCGACGACCGGTGGCAGCACCAGCGGGACGGTGACCAGCGCGCGCAGCGCACCCCGCCCGCGGAAGTCGACGCGCGCCAGCAGCCACGCCAGCGGCAGGCCGAGCAGCAGGCACCCGACGATCGCCGCGGTCGAGGTCACCAGGGACAGCCGCAGCGCGTCGAGGGCCGCCCTCGAGGTCAGGTCGCGCGGGAGGTCGGTCCAGCTGGTGCTGGCGACCATCGCGACCAGCGGCACCACGAGGAGCAGCGTGGCGAGGACCGCCGGGACGACGAGGAGCGCGGGCGGCCGGCCGAGGCGGTCCGTCACGGGGCGCCGAAGCCGGCGTCGCGCAGGATCGAGCGGCCCTCCTCCGACGTGATCCACGCGACCCAGTCTGCGGCAAGGGCGCTGTCGCCGGACTCCTCGAGGGTGGCGGCGAAGTACGAGGTCAGCTCGGCGTCGGCGCCCGGGATCTCGATCGCGTCCACGTCGTCGGAGGCGGCGACCGCGTCGGTGGCGTAGACCAGGCCGGCGTCGGCCTCGCCGGAGACGACCTTGTCGAGGGTGGCGCGCACGTCCTCCTCGAGGCTCGCCGGCTCCGCGGTGATGCCGTTGTCGTCGAGCACGGCCAGCGCGACCTTGCCGCACGGCACCTCATCGGCGCAGCGCACCCACGTCGCGTCCGCGAGGTCGTCGAGGGAGGTGATGCCGGCGGGGTTGCCCTTCGGCACGACGATCGTGAGCACGTTGGTCGCGAAGGTCTCGACGTCGCCGGTGACGCCGGCGTCCTCGGCGATGCCCATCGACGCCTCGTCGGCGGTGGCCAGGACGTCGCCCGGCGCGCCGTCGGCGACCTGCTCGGCGAGGTCGGTGCTGGAGCCGAAGGAGAACGTCACGGTCGCGTCGTGCTCGGCCTCGAACGGCGTCGCGAGCTGTCCGAAGACGTCGGTGAGCGAGGCGGCCGCCAGGACGGTCAGCTCGCCGCTGCCGGCCCCTGCGTCGGCGCCCTCGGCGTCGTCGTTGCCGCAGGCGGCGAGGGGGAGGAGCAGGGCGAGGGACAGGGCGACGACGGTGCGCTTCACCGGGGGACCTCCACGACGACGTTGGTGGACTTGACGCTGGCGATGGCGCGCACGCCCGGCTCGAGGCCGAGCTCGTCGGCGGCGTCGCTGCTCATGAGGGACACGACGCGGTAGGGGCCGCAGATCATCTCCACCTGCGCCATCACCTCGTCGCGCTTGACGCGGGTGACGATCCCGCTCATCCGGTTGCGGGCGCTGACCGCGCTGGCGTGGGTGCGGTCGCGCTCGGCGACCTCGCCGGAGGTGACCAGCTGCTCGGCGAGCTCGGCGAGGTCGGTGCCCGCCACCGTCGTGCGGCCGTCCGTGCGCTGCGTCGGGAGCCGACCCGCGTCGACCCAGCGGCGCACGGTGTCGTCGCTGACGGCGAGGATCTCGGCCGCTTCCGCGATCCGGTAGGTGATCATGGGAGCAGTATGCCGCACGTGCGGACGTAACGCGGGTTCTTGCGTCCGCATGTGCGGTGCGGCTCGCTGCGCGCCCTCTCCCGGTAGTCCGTGTCGAATCGGCACCTGCCGGGGCGGCCCCGGATGTGCCGATTGATACGGACTACCGGGCGGTGGGGAGAATGGGGGGCGTGAGTGAGCAGCCCAGCCGGTACACGCGCTCGTTCGGCGGCATGACCGGGGCGCTGATCGTCACCGTCGTCGTCGTGCTCGCGTTCGTGACGTGGCGCGGCCTCTTCCGCACCGACACCGACGACACCCCCGTCGCGGTCGACTGGCAGGCGAGCGTGGAGCTCGCCGAGCAGGCCGACTTCGCGGTGGTGCACCCGCGCGAGCTGCCGGCCGGCTGGATCGCGACCAGCGTCGAGCTCGCCGCGGGCGACGACCCGCGCTGGGGCCTGGGCGTGCTCACCGACGACGGCGCGTTCGTCGGGGTCCGGCAGGCGGAGAACGCCTCGGTGGACGACCTCGTCGAGCTCTACGTCGACGAGGACGCCGAGGCGGGCGACGACGCGGACGTGGCCTCCGACATCACCGACACCTGGCAGACGTGGTCCGACGACGGTGGTGACCACGGCTTCTCCACCGAGCTCGACGACCAGGCGGTGCTGGTCTTCGGCTCCGCCCCGATCGAGGACCTCGAGACCTACCTCGGCTTGCTGACCCGCTAGCCGGGCCGGGCGGTGCGTGAAGGGGAGTCCGGCGGTCCGCAATCCCCCTCACGCACCGCGCCCGCGCTCAGTCGTCGGACTCGGTGCCCACGGCCTCGTCGAGGCGGCGCCGGGCGCCGTCGAGCCACTCCTGGCAGACCTTGGCGAGCGCCTCGCCGCGCTCCCACAGGGCCAGCGACTCCTCCAGCGTCGTGCCGCCCGCCTCGAGGGTGCGGACCACCTCGACGAGCTCCTCGCGGGCGTCCTCGTAGCTGGGGGTCTGCGTCTCACTCATCTCGTGGCTCCTCGAGGTCGTGCGGCTCGATGCTGCTGGTGGTGGCGTGGATGCGGCCGTCGGCGACCCGGACCGACACGGCGTCGCCGACGGTGGCCTGCGCGACGGAGGTGACGACGTGGCCGTCGGCGTCCTGGAGGACGGCGTACCCGCGCTGGAGGGTGGCCAGCGGTGAGAGGGCCTGCGCCCGGGCGCGCTGGTGGCCGATGTCGTCGGCGGCGCGGTCGAGGCGGTGGGAGAGGGTGCGGCGGGCGCGCGCCAGCAGCTCGTCGAGCTCGCCCGACCGCGCGGTGAGCAGGTTGCGGGGGTCGGCCATCGCCGGGCGCGTGCGGACCTGCATGAGCCACTCCTGCTCCCGGGCGATGCGCTGGCCGAGGACCTGGCGCAGCCGGTCGCGCGCCCACCGCACGCCCTGCACCTCCTCGGCCATGTCGGGCACGACGAGCTTGGCGGCGTCGGTGGGGGTCGAGGCGCGTACGTCGGCGACGAGGTCGAGCAGCGGCTGGTCGGGCTCGTGGCCGATCGCCGAGACGACCGGGGTGCGCAGGCCGTGGACGGCGCGGATGACGGCCTCGTCGGAGAAGGGGAGCAGGTCCTCGATCGAGCCGCCGCCGCGGGCGACGACGATGACGTCGACGTCGGGGTGTCGCTCGAGCCGGCCGAGCGCCTCCATCACCTCGGTGGCGCAGCGCTGGCCCTGCATCGCGGCGTGGGCGACCTCGAACTGCACCGCGGGCCACCGGCGCCGTGCGTTGTCGAGCACGTCGCGCTCGGCGGCGCTGTTGGGGGCGGTCACCAGGCCGACCCGGGTGGGCAGGAACGGCAGGTCGCGCTTGCGCTCCGGGGCGAACAGCCCCTCGGCCGCGAGGAGCTGGCGACGGCGCTCGAGGCGGGCCAGGAGCTCGCCGATGCCGACCATGCGGATCTCACGGGCGGCGAGGGAGAAGGAACCGCGGTTGGCGTAGAAGGTGGGGCGCGCGTGGACCACGACGCTGGCGCCCTCGACGAGGGGCGGGTTCATCGAGTCGTAGAGCGAGCGCGCGCAGGTCAGCGTCACCGAGATGTCGGCGACGGTGTCGCGCAGGGTCATGAACACCGTCTGCATGCCGGGGCGCCGGGTGACCTGGGCGACCTGGCCCTCGACCCACACGCCGCCGAGGCGGTCGATCCACTGCGAGACCGCGTTGGCCACGGCCCGCACCGGGGCCGGTGACTCGGCCGTGGCGTCGCGGAGTGAGGGCACGCGGCGAGGATAGGGGAGAGCAACGACACGCCCGTAGACTCGACCCATGAGCACCGACCTCGGCCTGCCCCCGGTCCTGGACCCCGAGACCGCCAAGAACGTCCTGCTGGCGGCCCCCCGCGGCTACTGCGCGGGAGTCGACCGGGCCGTGATCACGGTGGAGAAGGCGCTCGACCTCTACGGCTCGCCGGTCTACGTCCGCAAGCAGATCGTGCACAACAAGCACGTCGTGGCCGACCTCGAGGCCCGCGGGGCGATCTTCGTCGAGGAGCTCGACGAGGTGCCCGAGGGCCAGACGGTCGTGTTCTCGGCCCACGGCGTCTCCCCGGCGGTCCACGCCCAGGCGGCCGACCGCGGCCTGAAGACCATCGACGCCACCTGCCCGCTGGTGACCAAGGTCCACCACGAGGCCCGGCGCTTCGCCAGCGACGACTACGACATCCTCCTGATCGGCCACGCCGGGCACGAGGAGGTCGAGGGCACCGCGGGCGAGGCGCCCGAGCACATCCAGCTCGTCGAGAGCCCGGCCGACGTGCCGAACATCGTCGTGCGCGACCCCGCCCGCGTCGCCTGGCTCTCGCAGACCACGCTGAGCGTCGACGAGACGCTCGAGACGGTGGCCGCGATCCGCGAGCGCTTCCCGCTGCTGCTCGACCCGCCCAGCGACGACATCTGCTACGCCACCCAGAACCGCCAGCTCGCGATCAAGGAGATCTCCCCCGGCGCCGACCTGGTGATCGTGGTCGGCTCGCGCAACTCCTCCAACTCCGTGCGGCTGGTCGAGGTGGCCCTCGAGTCCGGCGCCAAGGCGTCCTACCTCGTGGACGACCACACCGAGATCGACGAGGCCTGGCTCGACGGTGTCGACACCGTCTCGGTCACCTCCGGCGCCTCGGTCCCCGAGGACCTCGTCGAGGGCGTCCTGGCCTTCCTGTCCGAACGGGGCTACCCCGACGCCCGCGCCGTGCACTCGGCCGAGGAGTCGCTGATCTTCGCGCTGCCGCCCGAGCTGCGCCGCGACCTGCGGGCCGCGCAGAAGGCCTGAGCCCACCATGGCCCGCTTCCTCGACATCCACCCGGACAACCCGCAGCCGCGGCTGGTGACGCAGGTCGTCGAGGCACTGCGCAACGACGAGCTCATCGCCTACCCCACCGACTCGGGGTACGCCCTGGGTGCGCAGCTCGGCAACCGGGACGGCCGCGACCGGATCCTCAAGATCCGCGAGCTCGACGACCGCCACCACTTCACCCTCATGTGCCGCGACTTCTCCCAGCTCGGGCAGTTCGTCCACGTCGACAACGCCGCGTTCCGGGCGATCAAGGCGGCCACGCCGGGCCCCTACACCTTCATCCTCCCCGCCACCGGCGAGGTCCCGAAGCGGCTGATGCACCCCAAGAAGCGCACCGTCGGGGTCCGCATCCCCGACCACGTGCTGGTCTGCGCGCTGCTCGAGGAGCTCGGCGAGCCGATCCTCACCAGCACCCTGATCCTGCCCGGCGAGACCGAGGCGCGGACCATGGGCTGGGAGATCAAGGAGGACCTCGACCACGTCGTCGACATCGTCATCGAGTCCGGCGAGGTCACCGCGGAGCCCACCTCGGTGATCGACTGGTCGGAGTCCGAGCCCGTCGTCGTACGCCACGGCGCGGGCGACGTGTCGCGCTTCGAGGACTGACCTGCTCGACGGCTAGGCGAGCTCGCGGCTGAGCTCGGCGACGAGGTCGCCGCCGCGGTGCAGCCGCCAGGCCAGCCAGGCCAGGCAGAGCGCGTACCCCACGCCGAGGGCGATCCCGTGGGTCGCGACACCGGAGACGACGGCCTGCAGCGGACTGTCGTCGCGGGCGCCGACCGTGTCGCGGGCGACCAGCGCGAGGAAGGTGAACACGCCCGTCATCAGCAGGGGCGGCAGGACGGCGACGAGGAAGAAGTCGCGGCGGCGGACCAGGGCGGCCAGGCCCAGGCACAGCGCCATGAAGCACAGGTCGAAGAACAGGGTCAGCCGCCCGACCAGCAGCACGTCGAGGCACACCGCGGTCAGGCACACGGCCACCCCGAGGACCACGACCTGACGGCCGGGCTCGCGCCCGACCTGCCAGAACGGCTCGTTCGTCACGGCCACAACCTAGGACCGCGCTCAGGCGCCCTCGGCGCGGCGCGCCGCACGGCGGGTGGCCCGGTCGTCGACCTGGTCGTCCAGCAGGTCGTCGAGGGTCGGGTCGTCCGCACGGGCGAGGTCGCTCAGCGCGGTGAGGTCGATCGGGGCGAGCTCCGGGGCGAGCTCCGGGGCGGCGGCCGAGCGCGGGACGGTCTCGACCTGGCGCGGGGCGGCCAGGTCCTCGGAGGTCACGCCCATCTCGGCGAAGCGGCGGGCCGAGACCAGCACCCGGCCCTCGAGGGAGCCCATCGCCTGGTTGTAGGCGACGACGCTGGCGTTGAGCGAACGACCCACGCGGTCGAGGTGGCCGGCCATCGACCCGAGACGGGCGTGGAGCTCCTGCCCCAACCGCTGCACCTGCTCGGCCTGGGCGTTCAGCACCTCGTGCTGCCAGCCCTGGGCGACGGTGCGCAGCAGCGCGATCAGCGTCGAGGGGGTGGCCAGGACGACGTTGCGCGCGGCGGCCTGCTCGACGAGGTCGGGCGCGGCCTGGAGGGCGGCCTGGAGGATGGCCTCGCCGGGGAGGAACAGCACCACGAACTCCGGCGTGCTCGCCAGCGCCTCCCAGTAGCGCCGGGAGCCGAGGTCGGTGACGTGCTTGCGCACGTGCTCGCCGAACCGGGCCAGGGCCCGGTCGTGCTCGTCGGGGTCGTCGGTGGTCGTGAGGTCGAGGAACGCCGCGAGCGGAGCCTTGGCGTCGACCGCGATCGTGCGGCCGCCGGCGAGCGTCACGACGAGGTCGGGCCGCAGCCGGCCGTCGTCGACGCGCACCTGCTCGGCGAAGTCGCAGTGGTCGACGAGACCGGCGATCTCCACCGTGCGGCGCAGGTGGAGCTCGCCCCACTGCCCGCGCACCTGCGGCTTGCGCAGCGCGGTGGCGAGGGTGGCGGTCTCGCGGCGCAGGGTCTCGGTGGACAGCCGCACGTCGGCCACCTGCTGGGCCAGCTGGGCCTGCCACGCCACCCGATCGTGGGCGAGGTCGCCGAGCTGGTCCTGGAGGCGGTCGAGCCCGTCGCGCACCACCGCGTGGTCGGCCGCACGCTGCTGCAGGGCCGCGACGGCGGGGTCGTCGGCCGCCGACAGCGCGGGTCGGCTCCGCGACCACAGCACGCCGATCAGCGCGCCGAGCACGAGTCCGAGGGCGAGGACCAGCGCCAGGGTGAGCAGCAGGGGGAAGGTGTCCATGCGGTCAGCATGGACGGCGGCACCGACAGTGAGGCGAGGCGCGGGGACGCAGGCCGCAGGCGCTCAGGCCCGGCCGGGCCCGGCAGCACGGCGCCGCACACCCCGACCGGGCAGCCGAACCCCACTGGACTACGCCGAGGTCGAGGCTCCCCGGAACGTCCGTCGGTAGGCCGAGGGCGAGACGCCGACGCTGGCGCGGAGGTGCTGGCGCAGCGAGGCGGCCGTGCCCATCCCGGAGCGCGTCGCGACCTGGTCGACGGCCAGGTCGGTGGCCTCGAGCAGGTGCTGGGCGTGACGGATGCGCTGCTGGGTCACCCAGGCGCCGGGCGACTGGCCTGTCTCCTCGCGGAAGCGACGCGTGAAGGTGCGCACGCTCATCGACGAGCGCCGCGCGAGCGTCGTGACGTCGAGCGGCTGGTCGAGGTGGGCCTGCGCCCAGGCGCGTACGTCGCCGGTGCTCTCACCGGTCCGGCTCGGGACGTGCCGCTCGATGAACTGCGCCTGCCCTCCGTCGCGCCACGGGGGGACGACCATGTGTCGCGCCACCGCGTTGGCCACCGCGCTGCCGTGGTCGGTGCGGACGAGGTGGAGGCAGAGGTCGATGCCGGCGCTCAGCCCGGCGGACGTCAGCACGCGGCCGTCGTCGGTGAAGAGGACGTCCTCGTCGACGGCCACGGCCGGGTGGAGACGGCGGAAGTCGTCGGCGTACTTCCAGTGCGTGGTGGCGCGGTGCCCGTCGAGGATCCCGGCGGCGGCGAGGACGAAGGCGCCGGTGCAGATCGAGACCCAGCGGGCACCGTCGGGGACCGTCGCGAGCGCGGCGCGCAGGTCGTCGGGGAGGGTGCCCTCGCGCCGTGGTCCGTCGACCATCGTGCCCGGCACGATGACCGTGTCGGCCGTGGCGAGCGCCTCCGCGCCGGTCGACGGGGCGATGGCGTAGCCGCGGCTTGCTTGCACGGGGCGGCCGTCGAGCGAGACCACGTGGACGTCGTAGAACGGGTTCCCGGCCTCGTCGACCGCCTCGCCGAGCACCTGCGGCGGGATGGTCAGGTCGTAGCCGATCACCGGCGCGATCGCCAGGACCACGACGCGGTGGGGCACGAGCACGGAGGGCATGGCCGAATCCTTGCACATGTTGGCAATGCGGCCACTCGTCGCGCGGAGCCGGATCGCGGATGCTGGCAGGCGTGACGATGACGACCCCTCCACGCGGCCCGAGCGGCCCCGCGCCCGCCGTCGACCACGACCAGCGGCTGCACTGGGCGTGGGTGGTGGCGGCGGTCGCCTTCGTGACCCTGGTCGGCGCCGCGGCCTTCCGATCGGTGCCCGGCGTCCTGATCGAGCCGCTGCACGACGAGTTCGGCTGGTCGCACGGCCTGATCGGGTCGGCGGTCTCGCTCAACCTGATGCTCTTCGGACTGATGTCGCCCTTCGCTGCGGCGCTGATGGACCGCTTCGGCGTCCGACCGGTCGTCACCTTCGCCCTCGTCATGGTGTCCGTCGGCAGCGGGCTGACCGTCTTCATGACCGAGCCGTGGCAGCTGATCCTCTGCTGGGGGCTGGTCGTCGGCCTCGGCACCGGCTCGATGTCGATGGCCTTCGTCGCGACCATCACGAGTCGCTGGTTCGTCGCGCGCCGCGGCCTGGTCAGCGGCATCCTCACCGCGGGCAACGCCACCGGCCAGCTGGTCTTCCTGCCCGTGGTCGCCTGGCTCGCGACCCACCACGGCTGGCGGGCGGCGGCGCTGCTGGCCGCCGGAGCGGCACTGGCCGTCATCCCGCTCGTCCTGCTCCTGCTCCGCAACCACCCGGCCGACATGGGGCTGCGCGCCTTCGGCGCCACCGACGCCGACCCCGGTCCACCGCCGCACCAGCAGGTCGGCTCGACCGCGGGTCGGGCGCTCGGGGTGCTGCGCGACGCGGCGCGCAGCCGCACGTTCTGGCTGCTCTCGGGCGGCTTCGCGATCTGCGGCATGACCACCAACGGCCTGATCGCCACCCACTTCGTGCCCGCCGCCCACGACCACGGCATGCCCGCCACGACCGCCGCGTCGCTGCTGGCCGTGGTCGGCGTCTTCGACGTGGTCGGCACCATCGCCTCGGGCTGGCTCACCGACAAGGTCGACCCGCGATGGCTGCTGGTCGGCTACTACGTCCTGCGCGGCGTCGGCCTGATGACGCTGCCGGCGCTGATGTCGCCCCACGTGGAGCCCAGCATGTGGGTCTTCATCATCATCTACGGCCTCGACTGGGTGGCGACCGTGCCGCCGACGGTCGCACTGTGCCGCGAGCACTTCGGCGCCGGCGTGGGCCCCATCGTCTTCGGCTGGGTGTTCGCCAGCCACCAGGTCGGGGCGGCCGTCGCGGCCACCGGGGCCGGTGTGGTCCGCGACCTCACCGGCGACTACGACCCCGCCTTCTACGCCGCGGCCGGGCTCTGCGCGCTCGCCGGCCTGATGTCGTACGCCGTCCGGCGCAGGCCGTCGCCGGCAGTGCTCGGCTGAGGTCGTTCAGCTGAGGACGCTCAGCTGAGGTCGACGACCACCGGCGCGTGGTCGGACGGCGAGCCGGTGCCCTGCGCGGGGTCGCGCTCGTCGCGGTCGACGAAGGCGCCGGTGACGCGCGAGGCGAGGGCGGGGGAGCCGAGCACGAAGTCGATCTTGAGGCCGCGGTCGCGCTCGAAGCGCTGGCGGTAGTAGTCCCAGTAGGTGTAGCCCGGCGCGTGCGCGCGCGTCGTCTCGGCCCACCCGTCGTCCAGGAAGGCCTGGAACGCCGCGCGCTCCGGCGGCGTGACGTGCGTCGACTTCGCGAACTGCCGCACGTCGAACACGTCGTCGTCGGTCGGGCAGATGTTCCAGTCGCCGACCAGTGCGGTCGGGGTGTCGAGCCAGCTGCTTGCGGTCTCGCGCAGCCGGGCCAACCAGTCGAGCTTGTAGACGTAGTGGGGGTCGTCGGGCTTGCGCCCGTTGGGGACGTAGAGCGACCAGATCCGCACGCCGCCGCAGGTCGCGCCGATGGCGCGGGCCTCGGCCGCGGCGGGGTCGCCGTAGGGCGGCTGGCCCTCGAAGCCGACCTCGACGTCCTCGAGCCCGACCCGCGAGACCAGCGCGACACCGTTCCACTGGTTGACGCCCGCGACGGCGATCTCGTAGCCCAGCGCCTGCAGGCCCATCAGCGGCAGCTGGTCCTCGCGGGCCTTGGTCTCCTGGAGCGCGAGGACGTCGACGTCGTGGCGCTGGAGGAAGGCCTCGACGCGGTCGATGCGGGAGCGGAGGGAGTTGACGTTCCAGGTGGCGATGCGCACCGAGCCAGCCTAGGCAGTGTGCACAGGCGATCGGGCCGAGGGGCTGACGCGGGCCGGTCGGCGGGGTAGCGTCGGCGGCGAGTGCGGACGCCCCCTCTGTCCCGAGCGGAGGGGGCGTTCGTGCTGCGCGCCGCCCGCGACACGTCGTCGTACCCGGGGGTAACGTCGGGCCGTGCCCTCCCAGCCCTCCACGGTCCTCTCCGCCCGCGACCTGCAGTTCATGCTCTTCGAGTGGCTCGACGTCGACGCCCTGAGCGCGCGCCCGCGCTTCGCCGAGCACGACCGCGAGTCCTACGACGCCCTCCTCGAGCTGTGCGAGCAGCTCGCCACCGAGCACTTCGCGCCGCACTACCGCAAGAGCGACACCGAGGAGCCGTCCTTCGACGGCGAGAAGGTCACCCTGATCCCCGAGATCGGCGCCGCGCTGCAGCAGTTCGCCAAGGCCGACCTGCTGGGCCTGACGCTGGACGCCGAGCACGGGGGTCACCAGCTGTCGCAGACGGTGGCGGCGGCGTGCATGGCGTGGTTCGCCGCGGCCAACATCGGCACCGCGGCGTACTCGTTCCTCACCGTCGCGAACGCCGGCCTGCTGCTGGCCCACGGCACGCCCGAGCAGGTCGAGCGCTACGCCGCGCCCATGCTGGAGGGCCGCTTCTTCGGCACCATGACGCTCTCGGAGCCGCACGCCGGGTCGAGCCTGGGAGACGTGCTCACCCGCGCGGTCCCGGCCGACGACGGCACCTACCGGATCTTCGGCAACAAGATGTGGATCTCCGGCGGCGACCACGAGATGGGCGACAACATCGTCCACCTCGTCCTGGCCAAGCTGCCCGACGCGCCGGCCGGCACCCGCGGGATCTCCCTGTTCATCGTGCCCAAGCACCTCGTCGGGCAGGACGGCACGATCGGGGAGCGCAACGACGTCGCGCTCGCCGGCATCAACCACAAGCTCGGCTCGCGCGGCACGGTGAACACTGCGCCGGTCTTCGGCAGCGGCGCCCACACCCCCGGCGGCGCCCCCGGTGCGATCGGCTACCTGGTGGGCGAGCCGAACAAGGGCCTGTCCTACATGTTTCACATGATGAACGCCGCCCGCCTCGGCGTCGGGATGTCGGCGACGACCACCGCCTACACGGCCTACCTCAAGTCCCTCGCGTACGCCCGGGAGCGGCCGCAGGGCCGTCGGCTCACCGGCGGCGACCCGGCCGGTCCGCAGGTGCCGATCATCGAGCACGCCGACGTGCGCCGGATGCTGCTGGCGCAGAAGTCCTACGTCGAGGGCGCGCTGGCGCTCAACCTCTACTGCTCGCGGCTGCTCGACCTCCAGGTGAGCGCCGTCGACGACGACGAGCGGGTGGAGGCGTCCCGGCTCCTCGACGTGCTGACCCCGATCGCCAAGTCGTGGCCCTCGCAGTGGGGGCAGGAGAGCAACAGCCTCGCCATCCAGGTGCTCGGCGGCGCGGGCTACACCCGCGACCACGACCTCGAGGCCCACTGGCGCGACCAGCGGCTCAACCCGATCCACGAGGGCACCCACGGCATCCAGGCCCTCGACCTGCTCGGCCGCAAGGTGCTCGGCGGCGGCGGGGCCGCGCTCGTGGCGCTCGCCGGGCGGATCGACGACACCGTCGCCCGCGCGACGGCGCTCGGCGGCGAGGCGGCCGAGCACGCCGCCGCGCTGAAGGCGGCCGTCGACCGGCTCGGGGAGGTCACCATGACGCTCGCCGGCTTCGGCGACGCCGACCGGACCATGGCCAACGCGACGGTCTACCTCGAGGCGGCCGGCCACGCGGTGATCGCGTGGATGTGGCTCGAGCAGCTCGTCGCGGTGGGGGAGCAGCAGGGCGACTTCTACGACGGCAAGCGCGCCGCCGCCCGCTACTTCTTCCGCTGGGAGCTGCCCAAGGTCGCGCCCATGCTCGACCTGCTCGCCTCGGGCGACACCACGACGCTGGAGATGCGCGCCGACTGGTTCTAGCCCGCGGCGGGCTCGAGGAAGTCGGCCAGCAGGCCCGGCGTCGCGCTCTCGGCGAGCGCGACGGCGACCTCGAGCCGCACGTCGCGGACCAGCACCCGCTCGCGACCCGCGGCCGTGGTGGCCACGAGGTCGACCAGGCCGATGCGCCGCTGCCACCAGCTCTGGGCGAGCACCCAGCCAATGATGCCGTCGGTCTCGAGCGCCGTGCGGGCGCGTGCGACGCGTGGCGGCCCGACGACGAGGTGCCGCTCGGTGAGCGCGTGCCCGAGGTGGCGGTAGGACGCCTCGCCGGCGGACAGTGCCGCACCGCCGAGGACGACGCCGAGGAGCGCAACCCACTCCCACGCCACATCGGCGTACCAGGCACCGACGCCGGCTGCCGCTGTCACGACGACGGCGGCGTAGGCCCGGCGCAGCCACGCGCGACGCCGCGCGCGCGGGCCGTGGGGGACCAGCGGACGGGTCAGCGGGGCGTCGCTCTCCAGGACCGCGCCCCCGACGCCGGTCGCCACGGTGCGCGGGCACGGCGGCAGGACCTGCGTGACGCCGTCCTCGACGCCCGTCGCGAGCGTCGCGAGCTGGGCGCCACCCACCACGCGCATCAGGACCGGCTCCACGAGCTCGACCCCGCGCACCTTGGCCTCCTCGACGGTGATGGAGCGGGTGGTGATGAGCCCGGAGGTGAGGTGGAGCGACCCGTGCTCGCGCACGAGCAGGAAGCGCCACCACTGCACGACGTAGCCGGCGACCGAGATGACCACCCAGGCGAGCAGGGCGCCGACGGCGAGCACGGCCGCGATCGTGACCACGGCGAACTGGGCGATCCAGTGCCAGGCCGACGTGGCGGTGTCCTCGTTCCAGATGGGGAGGTCGTCGGCGAGCTGGGAGAACGCGCCGAGGGCACCGGCGACGAGGACCAGGCGGCCCAGGCTGAAGGGCGCGAAGCGCAGCCACGACCAGTCGATGCGCGCGAGGAGCACGGGAGGCGCGGCGGCGGCCACGGGGGCGGACGGCGCGTCGGGTGCGAGCTCGCCGGAGGCCGGCGTCTCGCCGACCGGGGGTGGGGCGACCTCGCGACGGCGCAGCAGCGTCGTGCGCAGGGCGTGGGCGTCGGCCCGGGCCAGCGCGTCGAGGGTGATCCGGTCGGCGTCGACGCCCGTGCCGATCTCGACCTTCTGCAGGCCCAGCACCCGGTGGAGCAGCGAGGCCTCGAGGTCGACGCTGCGCACCCGGTCGATCGGTGCCGTCGAGGTGTGCTTGTTGAGCACCCCGCCGCGCACCTGCACCTGGGCATCGGTGAGGCGGTAGTGGGTGGTCAGCCACGGCAGCGCGCCGAAGACGATCGGGCCGAGCACCACCAGCGGCAGGACGAAGGGCCAGTACGCCGTGTCGCTGCGGCTCACGCCGACCAGCGCGACCACGACGGGGACGATGGCCTGCCCGAGCGTCTTGACCGGGTCGAGCAGGAGCTTGCGCGGGCTCAGCCGGACCCAGCCCTCGCCGGGCTCGGGGATCACGTGGCGTCGCCCTCGGTGGCGGCCGTGATGGCGGTGAGGCGGGACACGACCTCGCGCGCGACCCGGTCGTCGAGGCAGGCGATCGTGATCGGCCCGGCGGCCGAGGCGGTGGTGACGGTGATCGAGGCGAGGTGGAACAGCCGCATCAGCGCCCCCTGGCGCGAGTCGACCGTCTGCACCCGGCTCAGCGGCGCGATCCGGCTCTGCTGGCCGAGCCATCCCTCGCGGGTGTGGACGGCGGCGTCGGTGACCTCCCACCGGTGCACGCGGTAGCGGATCCGGGGCATCAGCACGACGTGCGCGGCCTCGGCGAGGGCGAGCGCCGCGACCAGCGGCCCGACCCACCACGGCAGGTCGGGCACGAGCAGCCAGGCGGCGAGCGCCGCGACGAGCAGGACGGCGTCGACGAGCAGCGCGGAGATCCGCCAGTAGGCGACCGCCCGGGGCGAGACCTGGTGTGCGGGCGCGCGCAGGAGAGGGGAGCCCCCGGTGTGGTCCATGGCGCCGAGTCTTGCAGGTCGTCGCGTGCACCCCGAGCACCGTTCTCGCCGGCTGCAGGTTCGTGCAGTGCACACACCTGACCCGCCGGGGCCCTTCCCCGACTGGTCTAGACAGGGTCTGGTGGAAGGGCAAGGAGCATCCGTATCCAACCGGAAGAAGACACACCATGCAGAAAAGCAGGATCAGTCGGATCACCATGGCGACCCTGGCGTCCGCCGCCCTCGCCGCCTCGATGAGCACGGCCGCGACCGCTGCCCCCGCGCAGGACGACGTGCCGAGCTTCGAGGAGTTCAGGGCATCGACCCTGCGCGACGACGTGGGCGGCCAGTACATCGTCAACGGCGACGAGACCGTCGCCAACACCAAGGACCTGCGCGCCTACTACGACCGGATGGTCGCCTCGAGCGACAGCGGCGGCCAGACCTCGCTGGTGGTCAACACCGTGGGCGGCTACGACGACACGTGGTCGGCCAGCCAGGCGCGCAACCTCACCTACTGCGTGAGCAACGGCTTCGGGTCCGACAAGGCGGCCGTGGTCGCGGCGATGCAGTCGGGCGCCGGCCAGTGGGAGGCGGCCTCCAGCGGGGTGGACTTCACCTACGTCAGCAGCGCCGACGCGAGCTGCACCGTGTCCAACAGCTCGGTCGTGTTCTCGGTGGAGCCCACCAACGACACGTCCTTCATCGCGCGGGCCTTCTTCCCGAGCAGCCCCGACAGCCAGCGCAACGTGCTGGTGAACGCGTACTCGCTGCAGACCTCCGGGTCCTGGACGCCGTCGAACATCCTGGCCCACGAGCTCGGCCACACGCTCGGCTTCCGGCACGAGCACACCCGGCCCGAGGCCGGCACCTGCTTCGAGGACAACAACTGGCGTCCGCTGACGCCGTACGACTCGTCCTCGATCATGCACTACCCCCAGTGCAACGGCTCGTCGAGCGACCTCTCGATGACCGACACGGACCGCTCGGGCGTGGCGTCGGTCTACGGCTCCTGACCCGCACCGCCCGACGGGGGCCCGGCCGGTGCGGCCGGGCCCTCCGTCGCGCTCGCGCCGCCCCCACGAGCGGCCGGTCCGCGTTTCGTCCGGCGGGTGCGCGCCGCCGTAGACTCCCCGCCCGTGGCTCTCACCATCGGCATCGTCGGACTCCCGAACGCAGGCAAGTCGACGCTCTTCAACGCCCTGACCAAGAACGACGTGCTCGCGGCGAACTACCCGTTCGCGACGATCGAGCCCAACGTGGGTGTCGTCGGCGTCCCCGACGAGCGGCTCGCGAAGCTCGCGGAGGTCTTCGAGTCGGCCAAGCTGCTGCCCGCCACGGTCGAGTTCGTCGACATCGCCGGCATCGTCCGCGGCGCCTCGCAGGGCGAGGGCCTGGGCAACAAGTTCCTCGCCCACATTCGCGAGTCGTCCGCGATCTGCCAGGTCACCCGCGTCTTCCGCGACGAGGACGTCACCCACGTCGACGGCGAGGTCAACCCCGCCAACGACATCTCCACCATCCAGACCGAGCTGATCCTCGCCGACCTCGAGACGGTCGAGCGGGCCATCGCCCGGCTGGAGAAGGAGTCGCGCAAGGTCAAGGACCTCGTCGCGAACCTCGAGGCGGCCCGGGAGGCCAAGGAGGCGCTGGAGTCGGGCACCCCGATCATCTCCACCTCGATCGACCGCGCCCTGCTGCGTGAGCTGTCGCTGCTCACCGCCAAGCCCTTCATCTACGTCTTCAACTGCGACGCCGACGAGCTCGCCGACGAGGACCTCAAGGCCCGGATGCGCCAGATCGTCGCGCCCGCCGAGGCGATCTTCCTCGACGCCAAGTTCGAGGCCGACCTCGCCGAGATGGACGACGACGACCTGGCCCACGAAATGCTCGCCGAGACCGGCGTCACAGAGTCGGGCCTCGACCAGCTCGCCCGCGTCGGCTTCGACACCCTCGGCCTGCAGACCTACCTGACCGCCGGCCCCAAGGAGACGCGGGCCTGGACGATCACGAAGGGCGCCACCGCCCCCGAGGCCGCCGGTGTGATCCACACCGACTTCCAGAAGGGCTTCATCAAGGCCGAGATCGTCTCCTTCGACGACCTCATGGCCGCCGGCACCATGCTCAAGGCCCGCGAGGCCGGCAAGGTGCGCATGGAGGGCAAGGACTACGTCATGGCCGACGGCGACGTGGTGGAGTTCCGCTTCAACGTCTGAATCGACGCGTTTGCGCAGGTCAGAGCGGGTGTGGGCCTCGCCAGTCCGCACACAGTCCGCAACAGTTTCGTGGTCGAGCGCGGAAGCGTCGGTTATGAGCCGCTCGAGCGGCCCGGAGGACTGGTCGGACCGCACAGCATTGGCGGCGCCAAGACGCAGTTCGACCCGTTCCGAATGACGATCCGGCTAGGGCGACCAGTGCCCTTGTCGGGCGGGCAGCGCGACCGACCTCAACTCGTGCTGTCGAGGATCAGTCGGGTCGCCTCATGAGGTGCGTCCCATTGTGGAAAGTGGCCACACCGCTCGAACCAGTGCAGCACCGCGTCGGGAAACAGTTCCGTCGCACGTGCGGCCTGCCTCGGCACGGTCACCAGGTCACGACGACCCCAACCGATCGTGACCCGACCGGGCACGGTGCCGGCCGGCGCACCCTGCTGCTTGGGCCCCTTGGTCAGGGCGTCCAGGGCCGCGCCCGTCGACGGAGCGTCAGCCAGCCCGCGCACATCCGGCAGCACGGTCTCGCGCGAGAGTGCCCAGGGCCGCGCCGACAGCTGCGCCAACAGAAGCGTCCTTCCCGCGGGGTTGCCCAGCAGCGCCGGCAGCGTGCCTCGCAACGCCCGGACCAGAGCGATCGATGGCCGAAGCGTGGCCCCGAAGACGGCGAGCTCGCGGTCGCTCCAGAAACCACCCGGGTCCAACGCCACGGTGTCGCCGCCGACGCCTCGCCGTGCGAGCTCGAGCACCATTCGGCCGCCCATCGACTGACCGACCGTCGACACCCCTTCCAGACCCTGTTCGCGGATGAATTCTGCGACGGAGTCGGTCAGGGTGGCGATCGAGACCTCGCCGGTCAAAGGAGGCGACTCGCCGAAACCCGGCAGGTCGACGGCGATGACCTCACGGCTCTCGGCCAGCTCGTCGATGACCGGGGACCAGGACCGCCATCCAGCGCCTAGACCGTGCACGAGCAACAACGGCCGGCCGCTTCCGCGGCGCGCATGCTTCAAGGTCATTTCTTGAACGCTAGCCTACGCGGAAATCTGGGCATCGCCACCGCAATCCGATCCGCAGCGAAAACACCCTCATTTACACACTCCACCGCTGCTAGATCCGGACGATTGAAGACCACCGGCGCTGAGCGCCCTGACTTGCCGGTCCAGGCAGACCGGGCAGCGTCGGCTGTCTGTCCCGCGCCGACAAGCGGCGGAATGGGCTAGATCTGGCGGTGCGGAGTTCACATGACAATCCGACGGCCGCCGGTAGAACGCTGACCCCGTTAGAAGGCGACGTCGTCTCTCGCAAGCTGAACCAGCTCGGCAAGATCCGAGGCGAACGAAGCGACTGCGGATTCGTGTACAACGTGCACTTGCTTCCGCTGACCGTCGGGCGTGTGACCCCAGACGGTCAGCCGTTCGACCTTCTTGAGGTCGAGTCCATCGGAATCCTCGACGTGACAGGCAACAAGAGGCGCGCCGGTGACAACGACAGGGACCAAGATCAACCCCGACGACGTAATTGTCTGGCGATCTATGTAGAGCTTCCGTCGCGCCTCGGTGGCACTAATGACCTGTCGGACAGCATCGCTGGCTGGGTTGACGCGGTCTTTGGTGTGCGCTGCCACCACGTGTGTGGGACTGCTGCACGGACGGGTGACAGTTTGACGTGCCCCATAGGTTGGTTACCCGATTGGCTGATGAGTCGAGGGCCTTCTTGGAAGGCTGCGCATCGTGCCTCGTCCCTACCCACCGGAGTTTCGACAGCGAGCCGTGGCGCTCGTTCGTGCCGGCAAGCAGATCAAGCAGGTCGCCTACGAGCTCGGCATCAGCGCCGGGTGCCTGCACAACTGGGTCCGCCAGGACCGCATCGACCGCGGTGAACTTGCCGGGGTCACCACCACCGAGTCCGCTGAGCTCCGCGCGGCGCGCAAGCGGATCCGGGAGCTCGAGACCGAGCTGGCCATCATCCGGCAGGCCTCGAAGTTCCTGGCGGAGGAGAAGCCGCACCCAAAAGGGTCCACCCGGTGATCGACCGCCTCGTCGACGCCGGCATCCCGGTCAAGAAGTGCTGCCGGGTCCTGGGTGTCTCCAGTCCCGGCTACTACCGCTACAAGAACCGACCCACCTCAGCCACCCAGCTGCGCCGTGAGTGGCTCACCGGCCTCATCCGCGAGATCCACGTCGCATCCCGCGGCACCTACGGCTACCGCCGCATCCACGCCGAGCTCACGATGGCAATGAACGTCCAGGTCAGCTCGCGACTGATCTCGGTGCTGATGACCCAGGCGGGGATTTACGGCCTGCCTGGGCCGGCGCGGATCAAGCGGCTGCGGGGTGTCGTCACCAGCGAGGACCTCGTCAACCGGAAGTTCCACCGCCTCGCCCCGAACGAGCTGTGGGTCACCGACATCACCGAACACCCGACCAGGGAAGGCAAGGTCTTCTGCGCCGCCGTCCTCGACGCCTACAGCCGCCGGATCGTGGGCTGGTCGATCGACACTCGCCAAGACAGCGCCCTGGTCATCAACGCTCTCGACATGGCCATCCGCAACCGACGTCCCGCACCGGGCGGGATCGTGCACGCCGACCACGGAGTCCAGTTCACTTCATGGGCCTTCGGCGACAAGATCCGCTCCGCCGGCCTGATGCCGTCCTTCGGGTCCGTCGGCGACGGCTTGGACAACGCGATGATGGAGTCGTTCTGGTCCTCGATGCAGATCGAGCTGCTGAACCGGAAGAAGTGGAAGACCCGGGTCGAACTGGCCAACGCGATCTTCGAGTACATCGAGATCTTCTACAACCGCCAACGACGCCACTCCAGCATCGGCTACCGCACCCCGATCGAGTACGAACTACGCTCCGAAACCACCACCGTCACCGCCTGAGACTCCAGACGCCCACAGGTAACCAAGCCGTAGGGCACGTCAAGATGTCACCTATCCGTGCAGCAGTCCCGGTTGGGCTGAGGAGCCTGTAGGTCGAGGCGTATCGGGCGAGGGGGGTGGGACGACGCGGGTGCTCAGCCTCGAGCCCAGAACTTCGGCCCGCCCGGACGGAGGAGCCAACGGGCGGTGACGACGGAGGCGTCTCCGGAGGAGAGCACCTCGAGCCGGCGCAGGAGACAGCTCAACAACGCGCAGTCGACGGCATACGGCCAATCCGAGACGAGGGGCCGGTCGAGTTCGTGCCACGGTCCCATTTCCAGGTCGTCGATCGCGCTCGGAAGATCGCCGTGGACCGCCTGTTCTCCTTCAGAGACCACCGCGTCGCGCATACGCCGCATCAACTGCAGTGCGGCGGTAAACAGTTCATCCTCGTCGAACTCAGCGAAGAGCTCGATCTGCTCGTCAGGTGTCATGGCGCCACCACAGCAAAGGGTGTCCGCCTTTGACCGCCTTTCGGTTGCTAGCTGTGGATAGGGGCCACCTCGCGCACGCATAAGTCGCGCGAGCGCCCGTCACGAGCGGCACATCGGATGGATGAGCAGTTGGATCGCTGCGAGCGACCGCGAATCTTGGGTGGGAGCCGCCTGTCAAGATGACGTCCCTGTCCCGAGAAGCTGTTCGAACGGGTCTCCCGCGACGGGCTCAGGTCCGCACGACGTACCCCGCGCAGTTCGCCTCAACCGGTTCCGCAGGTGGTGGGGGCCAAGAAAATACGACACGATCTCAATCAGCCAGAACCCACTACTCTCCGGATACCTGCGGAGAATTGGGCGTCCCGCTCCCGTAGTCGTCGTCACCGCCAAGGCGGGTGTCGGGCTACCTCGTTGTTGTCAGCTTCGGACCAACAGTTCGGCTGCAGTGGCAATCATGGCGCCGAAATCACGCCTGGCGCGTTCGAGTGTGGCCGAGTCCGGCTGGGCGTTCGCAAACCAGGATGCCGGGTTGGGATCGGAGACGAGAAAACGGTCGCCGACCGGGGTGATCTCCCAAGAATTCAGGTCGTTGGCGCGGTCGAGGTGTTCGGCGGTGAGCAGTTGGAGTCCGTGCGCGTCGGGCACCCGTCGGGACCACCACGTTCTGTGCCGGAGGTATCGCAGGCCTTCGTGCCCTGACGGCCACTCGGGTGGATAGAGGTAGACATCGCTCCAGCGGGTGTAGGCCGACGTCTTGCGCACGAACCCGACATCGAGCTGGGGTGCTGCGCGCTCTAGCGCCGCACGGGCCGAGGCCAGTTCCTCCTGCCACGTCGTGCCGCGGACGTAGCATGATGCTGCGGCCAGCGAGCGCGCGACGTTTCCACGCGCCTGACCGCCCTGCACGAAGGTGACCTGAGGGGCGAACTCCACCGTGCCGAACAATTCGGCGAGGTCGGCACGGCCGACCGCCATGCCGACTTCCGCCGCACTGAAGTAGGCGGTCGATCCGGCATCCATTCCGTCGAGCAACACGGAAACCAGACCGTCGCTGTCGCCGCCGGGCCGCAGCCCAAGAAACGCGGACACCGTCTGTAGGGTGAGCAGTTCGACCAGAGCGGGCTCGGGACCGCTGTCGCGTCGGGGTCGGGTGAGCTCTCCGTCGGGGAGTGCGGCAGCGAGGTCTTCTAGCCATGCCTCGCGGACGGTCTGATCGCCGCCGATGGCCAGGCGCAGGTGAACCTCACGTCCCACGGCGACCACGACGTCTCCGTGCGCGGGGTCGTCGCCTGTCCGCTCCTCAGAGCGGCGATTGGCGGTCTCGACGGCTCGACGAACCGCGTCGGTGGATACGGCGTCGAGTGCCGGTCGGTACGCCACGAATCGAGACACCCCGAGAGGGGTGACCCACTTTCGCGCAGATGCGGCGATACGGGCACCTGAGCCCTTCAGGTCGTCTGACAAGTGCGCGTCGCTCCTGACTTTGCTGGTTTCGCTCCGGCCATCCGCCTCAGAACCTAGCCTGTGCGCCGACGAGTTTCAGTGGATAGGTCAACGGGGGTCAAATATGCAGGTTCTCGGTAGTCTCCGGGTGTTCAAAGTTGCGTGCGCTGCGGTACTGGGGCTGTGCCTGGTCGTGGGCATCGGCTCGCAGGGTGTCTCGGCGGTGGCTGCCGGGGCCACGGCGATCCGCGCTGGTGCCGTGCTGCCCGAGGGAGCTTTGACCGGGGACTGTCGCGTGCCGGGTCTGACGGAGGCTCTCATTCCACGGAAGGATGGGAGTCATGGCAGCACCGAGGAAGTATCCCGAGGAGCTTCGGGAGCGAGCGATCCGGATGGCGGTCGATCTGCGGCGGGATCCGGCAACCAGGACCGGCGCTCTGCGTCGTGTCGGTGAGCAGTTGGGGATCAACGCGGAGACCCTGCGCAACTGGGTCTCCCAGGCCGAGATCGACGAAGGCCACAGGCCGGGAGTAACCACGGCCGAGGGCCGGCGCATCACCGAGCTGGAACGTGAGGTGAAGGAACTGCGTCGAGCCAACGAGATCCTAAAGACGGCGTCAGCGTTTTTCGCCGCGGCGGAGCTCGACCGCCGACTGAAGTGAGTACTGCGGTGCTGGTCGACTACATCGACCAGCACCGCAACCGGTTCGGGGTCGAGCCGATCTGCACCGTCCTACGCCAGGCCGGGATGCCGATCGCCCCGAGCAGCTACTACGCCGCGAGGTCCCGACCGCCCTCGGCGCGGGCGGTCGCCGATCAGCGCCACGTGGAGGTGATCCGGCGGGTCCACGCGGACCACTATGGCGTCTACGGGGTCCGCAAGATGCACGCCGAACTGAACCGTCGTGGCCACCTGATCGCCAGGTGCACCGTGCACCGGCTGATGCGTTCCGAGGGGCTGCGCGGGATCAGCCGCGCCAAGGGGCCAAGAACGACTATCCCGGGCCGTGGTCCCGATACCCGCCCCGACCTGCTGGACCGCGACTTCGTCGCACCGGCCCCGAACCGGGTCTGGGTTGCCGACATCACCTATTGCCGCACCTTCGCCGGCTGGGTCTACGCCGCGTTCGTCATCGACGTCTACTCCCGCCGCGTCGTCGGCTGGCAGCTGTCGAGGAGTCTGCGAACCGACCTAGCGCTGGACGCCCTGGAGATGGGGTTGTGGACCCGAGCCCACGCCGGCCACGACACCACCGGCGTCATCGCGCACTCGGACAAGGGAGTCCAGTACCTCGCCGTGCGCTACACCCAGCGACTGGCCGAGGCTGGCGCTGTCGCATCCGTCGGGTCGACAGGCGACTCCTACGACAACGCCCTGGCGGAGGCGTTCAACTCGCTGTTCAAGGCTGAGCTGGTCCGCAACAAGGGCCCCTGGAAGAACATCGACGACCTCGAGATCGCCGTCGCGGAGTACATCGACTGGTTCAACCACCGACGCCTACACGGCGAGATCGGACTCGTCCCACCCGTCGAGTTCGAGGACAACCACTACCGGCACAACCCCGCCCCGACTACCGTCGGCGCGTTAGTTCAGAGCCTCCACTGAACCCGGCACGCGACAGTCTCCGGACACCCCGGAGCGGGTCGGTATTGCGACTGTCCCCGCATCGCGGGTCTGGAATGGATTCCAGCACCGACCCGCATACCCTGGGATGCCCGAACTTGCGCGTGCATCTGAATGTGAGGCTCTGACAGGACCAGCCGTGCCGCGCGGGCAGGCCGCCTCGGAAGGCTGCGGGGGCGTTCAATAGCCCTTGTCGCTCCACGTGACGATCCCTGCACGGTCACGCTCCGCGTGACGATCGGCTTCCGGGACAGAGGAGCGGTGCGCTCAGTCCGTAATCAGTCCGCACGAAGTCCGGCGGCGACCGATTCTCGCCGAGGACGTCCAACGGATCGGAGAGCTCGTTTTTGCAGGTCAGACGTCATTCTCCGGTCTTGTCTCGCGATGGCCATCACTATCCAAGAACCACGGTTTTCGTTCCGCTTCAACGTCTGACCATGTGATGGTGGCGCCGCTCAGCGGCCGAAGAGCCGCGACAGGAAGCCACCACTGCTGCCGGCCTTGTCAGCCTTGGCCGCAGCCTTCTCGGCCTGGGTGTGCTGCCCGTTGCACCACTGGTTGCTGGGCACCATCGCCTTGACGTCGGCCACGTGCTGGCCGCAGCCGGCCCAGGTGGTCTTTCCGCAGGTCTTGCAGGTGGTCGGTCGACACATGGGTGTGACTCCGTTCTGTGGGTCTCGGTCGGTCGGGGTGAGTCAAGCTGGGTTCGTCGTGAGCTGGGCGCTCAGCCGTGGGAGAAGGTGATGTTGGGCAGGACTCGGGTGAGCCAGCGCGGGGTCCACCAAGCGGCCTTGCCGGTGAGGCGGAGCATCACCGGCAGCAGGACGAGGCGGACGAGGAACGCGTCGAGGAGGACGGCGACGCCGAGGACGATGCCCATCTCCTTCGGGGGCAGCGGCCCGGAGAGCGCGAAGGTGAAGAACACCGCGACCATGACGGCGCCGGCGGCGAAGATGACGCGCCCGGAGTGGGCGAGCGACCCGACCATGGCTTCCTTGGGATCGCCGGACTTCTCGTAGTGCTCCTTGGCGGAGGCGAGGAGGAACACGGTGTAGTCCATCGCGATGGCGAAGATCATCGCGAAGAAGAACACGGGCGCCCACGCGTCGAGGAAGCCTTGGGACTCGAACCCGAGGAAGTCGGCGCCGATGCCTTCCTGGAAGACCAGGCGGGCGACGCCGAACGCTGCAGCGGTGGACAGCAGGCTGGCGAGCGTGCCAAGCAGGGAGATGAGCGGCGCCTGCAGGGCGATGAGGAGCAGCAGGAACCCGAGTGCGAGGACGACGCCGATGACGAGCGGGGTGGAGTCGTCGAGCTGGGTCTTGAGGTCGAGGTTCTCGACCGCGGCGCCGCCGACGAGGGCGGAGTCGGGCAGGTCGGCGCGGAGCCGGTCGACGGTGTCGCCGAGCTCGGGGTCGGACGGGTCGACGGTGGGGATGGCCTGGATGAGCACCAGGTCGGCGTCGCTGCCGTTGGCCTCACCGGAGGGGGGCTGCGCGGGCATGGCGCCGGCAATGCCGGGATCTGCCGTGAGGACCTTGGCGGTGGCCTTTGCGTCGGAGGCGTCGGTGACGATCTGGAGGGTGCCGGGGGCTCCGTCACCGAACGCGTCCTTGACCTGGTTGTAGCCGATACGTGCACTGGCGTCGTCGGGAAGTACCTGGATGGACGGCATGGCGGTCTTGAGGCCGAGGACGGGGGCAGCGAGGACGAGGAGGACGACCAGGGACGCGAGCCCGAACGCGACGGGCCGCTTCCACAGCCGCTCCCCCCACGCGGCGAACTTCGCCGAGCGGTGCTCACCGGTGTGCACCCACTTCAAGCTGCCCTTGTTGATCTTGTAGTCGAGCTCGAACAGCACGAGCGGGAGCAGGGTAAGCGTGGCCAGCAGGACGAAGACGACGGCGAGCATGATGCCGCCGGCCATGGACCGGAACGCGGGTGAGGGCACGAGCATGACGGCGGTCAGCGATACGAGCACCGTGGCGCCGGAGAGGAGGACGGCCTTGCCGGCGGTGTCCATGGTCTCGGCGATGGCCTGGCGTGGCGTTTCGTGGTGGCCCATACGGGCGGCACGGAACCGGACGACGAGGAACAGGGCGTAGTCGATGCCGAGTGCGAGGGCGAACATCATGGCGAAGTTCATCGCCCAGATGGAGACCGGGACGAGCTCGTTGATGAGCACCAGTGAGCCGGCGGAGGCGACCAGGCCTGCGAGGGTGAGGATGAGGGGGAGTCCGGCGGCGACGAGGGCGCCGAACGCGAGGACGAGGATGGCCAGGGTGACCGGCCACGACATCATCTCGGACTTGAGCATGGCGTCGAGGTTGGCTTCGTTGAAGTCCGACCACAGCAGGGACGCGCCGGTGGGGTTGACCTCGATGCCGTCTCCGGACAGGGCCTCGAGCTCGGACTTGAGGTCGTCGGCCACGCGGACCATCTCGTTCGGGTCGGCGCCGGCGCCGGCGAGGATGACGGCGGTCTCGCCGTCCTGGCTGAGCGTGGCGCCGGGCTGTGGGGCGATGACGTCGGCGATGCGCGGCTCGGCCTTGAGGATGGCGGTCGCTTCGTCGATGACGGTCGCGCCGCCACCCTCGGCGACGGGGCCGCCGGAGGAGTGCACGACGACCTGGATGGCGGAGCTGGCGTTGCCGCCGAAGCTCTCCGTGGCGAGCTCACGCACGGCCACGGACTCCGAGCCGTCGGCCTGCCAGCCGGCGCCGGACAGGTTGGCCTCGACCTTGGGGGCGAAGGCGCCGAGGCCGATGACGAGGAGCAGCCACACCAGGGCGGTGGCCTTGCGGTGGTGGGTGACCCACAGGCCGAGACGCCCGAGCGGGCCGGGGCGGTAGCCGATGCCGTACGGGTCGGCGTCGTCGGGTGCGGGTTGGGCGTGGCGGCGGGTGGCCGTCGACGTCATGAGCAGAACTCGTTTCTGTGTCGGGGGCGTGCGGGGAAGCGGTCAGAGGAGGGCGGGCACGGCGGTCGCGGCGGTCCAGGCGGCGACGAGGAGGACCAGGCCGGTGAAGGCCGCGGAGAGCTTGCCGGTGTCGGTGCGTGCCGCGAGGCGGGCTCCGGCGACGGAGCCGGCGACGGCGGTGACGGTGAGGGCGGCGACGAGCCACCAGTCGGGTGCGATGCCGGTGCCGGCACGGGTGGCGAGGGCGGCGGCGCTGGTGATGGTGATGACGACCAGCGAGGTGCCGGCGGCGTAGCTCATGGGGAGTGCGAGCGCGAGGGTGAGGGCGGGGACGACGAGGAACCCGCCGCCGACGCCGATGAACCCGGTGAGCAGGCCGACCGCGGTCGCGGTGACGAGCACCTTCAGTGCGCGGGGGCACTGGCACATGAAGGTGGGGCTGAACGTGACGATGGGGTCGTCCAGGCGCGGCCGGTCGGCGTGAGCGCCTGAGGAGGTGCCGCGTCGGCTGCGTAGCTGCCGGACGGTCATCAGGCCGGCGACGACGAGCATCAGGCCCGCGAACGCGGCCAGGAGCACCGGTTCGGGGACGGCGGCGGACGCATGCGCCCCGACGACGGCGCCGCCGATGGCGACGGCACCGAACGCGACGCCGCGCGCGAGGAGCACGTTCCCGGCGCGGTAGGCAGTCATGGCTCCTGCCAGGGAGGTGACACCCACGACGACCAGCGACCCGGTGGTGGCCTGCGTCGCCGACTGTCCCAGCGCGAGGAGCACCGGGACGGCGAGGATGGACCCGCCACCGCCGAGCGCTCCCAGGCTGAGCCCGATGAGCGCGCCGGCGACGACGGCGGCCAGGAGCGCGAGGGTCACGCTTCGGGTCCCACGAGGTGGAGGCCGACCTTCTCGGCGTTGTCGAAGCTGTCGTCGACGGCGACGAGCTTCATCCCGGCGGCGGAGAGGAAGGACGCGGCGACCGACGCGCGGTAGCCGCCGGCGCAATGGACCCACACCTCGCCGGCCGGGACGTCGGCCAGGCGCTGGGGGAGCTCGTGGATGGGCACGTTGACGGCGCCGGCGATGCGGGCCTTGTCGTGCTCGTCGGCGCGGCGGACGTCGAGGATGACGATCTCGCGGTGGTGTCGGACCTGGGCGAGGTCGGCGAACGTGGCGGTGGGGAACGAGGACAGCTCGCGGTCGCTCCACTGCTCCGGGTCGCCGGTGGCGTGCGCAGCGGGGCGGTCGATGCCGATACGGACGAGCTCGCGCTGTGCCTGGGCGACATCGTCGGCACTCTCACCGAGGAGCGTCACGGGGGTGCCCCAGGTGATGAGCCAGCCGAGGTAGGTGGCGAAGCCGCCGTCGAGCCCGAAGTTGAGGCTGCCCGGCGCGTGCCCGGCGGCGAACGCGGTGCGCGTGCGGAGGTCGACGACCCATTCCCCGTCCTCGATGCGACGGCGCAGCTCAGCGGCGTCCGCGACCGAAGGAAGGGACAGGTCCGGCTCGGACGGCCCGTCAGCGTTGGCGGGCGCCATGTGGGCGTAGTACGCCGGGTAGGCGCCGAGCCCGCCCAGGAGCTCGTCGACGTAGGTCTGCTCGCTCTGGGTGAGGACCGGGTTGGACTCCTTCTCCTGACCGATCGTCGAGGAGGTGGCATCGGACTGAGTGGCGGAGCAGAACGACCCGAAGCCATGGGTCGGGTAGACCCCCGCGTCGTCGGGAAGGAGCTCGGCGAGCCGGTGAGCGGAGGCGTGCTGGTGGCGGACCAGGTCGTGCGTGTGCTCGGCTCCGAGGAGGTCGGGGCGACCGGTGGCGCCATACAGCAGCGAGCCGCCCGAGAACACCGCGACATGCTCACCGCTGGCTGCGTCGGTCAGTGCGTAGGAGAGGTGGGTGAACGTGTGGCCGGGGGTAGCCAGCGCAGTGACGCGCATACGTCCACCCACCTCGACGACCTGCCCATCCGCTACGGGGGTGCGGACGAAGGACACGTCGTCCTCGCCATTGACGAGGTACAAGGCACCGGTGTGCTGCGCGAGTGCCAGCCCGCCGGTGACGTAGTCGTTGTGGATGTGGGTCTCGAAGACGTGCGTCAGTCGGACGCCGTGCTCCTCGAGCAGGTCGAGCACGCGGTCGATGTCGCGCTGCGGGTCGACCACGAACGCGACCTCACCGTCGTGGGCGAGGTAGGTGCGGTCACCCAGCGTGGGGGTCTCGATGGGGATGATGGTCAGGTCGGTGTTCTGGCTCATGTTCGTTCTCCTTGCGGCGAGGTCTGCGGATGCGGCTGCCGGCGCGGTCAGCGGCTGGTCGGGGCACCGGTCTCGAGCGGACGTCCGGAACGCGCCCACGCGGTGGTTCCGCCGGCCACTGAGTACGCCTCGTACCCACCCGCGACGAGCAGGTCGGTCATGGCGGCGCTGCGGTTCCCCGAGGCGCACACGACGTAGACGGGGCGGGTCCTGTCCAGCTCGCCCAGGCGAGCGGTCAACCGGCCCATCGGCATCAGGACGGCGCCCGGGACGTGACCGGCAACGTACTCGCTTGCCTCACGCACGTCGATGAGCGCTGCTTCGTCCCTCAGGGTGGCGGCAAGCTGCTCGACGTCGATCTCAGGCGTGCGGTTGCTCATCGGATCTTTCACGTCCTTCCACGAGTGGGGCGAATACCCGGCGGGGTATCAACAGCGATGCTAACCGTACACACCCCCGGGGGTATTCCTCAATCGGAGGGGAAGCGGTGTGGCGTGTGTCCTGGAATACCCGAGGGGGTGTCGTCGGTTGAGCTAGACACAACCACCTGAGACACAGCAAAGGAGCGAGCCCGATGGCCACCATCACCCTGGGTGCAGAGAACTTCGAGAGCACCGTCACGGAGAACGACATCGTCTTCGTCGACTTCTGGGCGTCCTGGTGCGGCCCGTGCCGGCAGTTCGCCCCCGTGTACGAGAAGGCCGCGGCCGTGCACCCAGACATCGTGTTCGGCAAGGTCGACACCGAGCCAGAGCAGGCGCTCGCCGCCGCCGCGAATATCACCTCCGTCCCCACCCTGATGGCCTTCAAGGCCGGCACCCTGGTGTTCTCTCAGCCCGGAGCGCTGCCGGCCGCTGCGCTCGAGCGGGTCATCACGGGCGTGCGCGACCTCGACGTCGCCGCCGCCCTGGCTGAGCAGAAGCAGAGCGCCTGATGAGCACCTTTACCCTCGCCACCACGCTCGCGCTGCCCTACGACGACGCCGTGCAGGCCACCCGCGCCGCGCTCAGTGAGCAGGGATTCGGCATCCTCACCGAGATCGACCTCAGGGCCACGTTGAAGACCAAGCTTGACGTCGACGTCGCACCCCAGGTCATCCTCGGCGCCTGCCGGCCCGCCCTGGCCTACGAGGCGCTGAGCGTGGACCCGTCCATCGCCGCAGTCCTGCCCTGCAACGTGGTGGTGCGCGCGCTCGACGAGGCGACCACCCTCGTCGAGGCCTTCGACCCCGACGCGATGATGGGGCTGGCCGACAACGACGCCCTGCACGCCGTCGCCACCGACGCCAAGGAGCGGCTCACCGCCGCGCTCGCGGCACTGACCCAGGAGAACTGATGGAGCTCGACCCCACCTCGATGAAGCCGGTCATCAACCGCATCAAGCGCGCCCAAGGGCAGCTCTCCGGCGTCCTGCGCCTCCTCGAGGAAGGACGCGACTGCGAGGACGTCGTCACCCAGCTCGCCGCCGTGTCCAAGGCCTTGGACCGGGCCGGGTTCGCCATCGTCGCCTCCGGCCTGCAGCAGTGCCTTGTCGAGAACGACGGCAACGCCGACAGTCTCGACGTGAAGAAGATGGAGAAGTTGTTCCTCTCCCTCGCTTGACCCGGACGGCGGCAGCGGGCACCAGTGTGCCGTCGCACTGGCATGTCCATCGACGCCCGCGGTCGCCACAGGCATGTTCTGCCCTCGATCTGCCCTCAGCACAACCGAAACTGGTTCTGACTGTCCACCAGGCTCGCAAGTCCTCAAGGCGCGTTCCCGCAGGCCAGAGGGCATTTACCAGCGAGATCGACGAGCGACCGAAACGGCCACGATCGTTCCGCTTCAACGTCTGAGGGTCTCGGTCCTCATGCGGGATCGCGCTCACAGCGGTCGTCCCGGCCCGGTACGGCTCTCGGTGGGGGAAGCCCTGGGGGGCATTCTCGATCTTCGTCGAGTCCCCGGAGCCCGGCGTGACGGACGACCTCGATGCCTTGGCAGCCACCACGGTTGCCGCCGCAGGCGCCTACGGAGTTCTGCTCCAGCGGGTCCTCGGCGAACCGTCTACACTCGAGGCATCACCACCGGAGGAGCGGCCATGAGCGGCACGACCAAGATCATCACGGTCTCGCCCGAGCAGAAGGCGAAGGCCCTGCGCGATGCTGTCCGCAACAGCAAGGTGACATTCGTGCGCGCGACGTCCGCTCGAGGGTCCGGCCCGGAGGCGTCGAAGTCCGCCTGACCCTGCTGTTCTTCTGACCCGCGCGACACGAGCGGCCGGGCCTGCACCCGTCGCACAAGGAAGGGTCGCACGACCCGAGGCCCGGTCTGCGGACCAGGACGGACTCAGCCGAGGGGCTCGACCGAGACGACGTCCCACTGCAGGGAGCGGGTCTCGCGGGTGGCGCGGCAGGTGAGGCGGGCCTGCTCCGGCCGGCGGCTGCTCCTCACCACGACCCGCGCCCGGCCGGCGACGTCCACGGTCCAGGTCCCCGCGTCGAGCTCCCCGCGCTGGTCGGCCAGACGCGCCGTCAGCGCTGACATCGGCACGGACCCCAGGCGCGCGAGGACGGTCGCCGCTGCGACCTGCTCGGCCGGGTGGTGCCCGGCCACCCCGCGCAGCCACGTCGTGTCCGGCGTGCCGGTCAGGTGCGCCTCGACCACCCGCACCGCCTCGTCGGCCGGCATGCCGGCGTAGCAGGCGAGGTCGGGGAGCAGCAGGACGTTGGGGGCGAAGCGGTCGCCACCGAGGTGGCTGCACTCCCACGTGGCGTCCGGCCACCGTGCGGACAGGGCTGCGGCGACCGGCCGACCCTTCACCGCGCAGCACACGTCGTGGATCCCGTGGGTGCACACGAGCGCGAGCGGGCCGTCGTACGCCGTCCCGCCGGCCGGGTCGAGGCTGGCCAGCAGGTCGTCCGGCTCGGTCCAGTGCCCGGTCCGCAGCTGTCCCGCGCGCAGGCAGAACCACCGTCGCGGGCCGTCGACCTGGTCGGGTGCGCCCGCCCGGCCGTGACGGCGGACGAACACCGTACGCAGCCCGGGATGTCCCAGCCGTCGCAGCAGGCCGTCGGGGAGGTCCGCGCCGAAGGGCGCGGTCACCGGCCACGGAGCGGGGTGCTCGACGAGGAGCCAGTCGCGCTGCGGGGGAGCCGTGCCGAGCATCGGGTCCCCTCGCTCGGCGGCCTCGTCCGAGCAGCGGAAGGTCATCCCGCGACGACCAGTCCCGCTTCGATCAGCGCGCGCGCCTGGTGGAGTCCGAGGTCGCCGGCAGGCAGGGACTCGCCGGCGAGCAGCCGCTTCGCCACGTCGGCATCGAGGTCCGCGACGGGCACCGACCCGGCGCGGGAGGTGATGGTGGCGCCGTCGAGGCGCGCGTCGAGGTGTCCGCGCAGCCGGAGGACGGTCGTCGGGGCCAGCGACGAGACGAGGGCGTGCTGGGCCAGCGGACCCACCGGGGCGGGCCGCTGGGTGCCGAGTCGCCGCGCGCGCATGCGCTCGGCGAGGACCGCCGGGTCGAGCCCGGCGAGGGCGTCGCGGAGCTTGGTGGTGAGGAGGTCGGCGTCGAGGTCGCCGGGCGCGAGGTCGGTGCCGAGGGGCAGCGATCCGCGCGCCTCCTCGTCGTCGGCGAGCCCGCGCAGGGCCAGCGCGACGAGTTCCTCGGCGACGGCGTACCTCGTCCAGCTGTGGACGCCGAGGGTCAGGTGGACGGTGAGACCGCCGAGCGCGGTCGCGGAGTGGAGGTAGCCGCGCGGGAGGTAGAGGACGTCGCCCGGCTCGAGGACCGTGTCGATGACCGGCTCCTGCAGGGCCGCCTCGCGCACTGCCTCGCGTCGGTCGGTCCAGGGCTGGTCCCGCAGCGGTGAGGGGTGCACGGGAGCGTGGATGGACCACTTCTTGCGCCCGGCGACCTGGAGGACGAAGACGTCGTGCACGTCGTAGTGGTCGTCGAATCCCTGGTTCTGCGGGGGAGTGACGTAGGCGTTGGCCTGCACGGGGTGCCCGAGGTCGGCGGCCAGCTGCTGGCAGAAGTCGATGATCGGCGGCCAGACCCGGTGGAGGGCCTGCAGGACCAGGGTCGATCCGCCGGCGAAGAGGGTGGTCAGCCTGGTGTCGCTGACCTGGTCGGCGATGCCGGCGCCCGTGCCACCGGGCGCGGTGAAGGCGGCGTTGGCCAGGGTGCTCCCGTCCTTGGCGACGCGCAGGAACGGCGTCCTCAGGCCGCGCTCGGAGAGCAGCTCGTCGACCGATGCTTCGGAGAGGAGGTCGGCGAAGCCGAGCGGGTCGGCGCTCTTCAGGAGCAGCGGCTCCCGGCCCCACGTCGTGCGGGCGAACGTCTCCACGTCGCCGACGACGCGGGCCAGCGCGGGACGGTCGGCCGGTGAGCCGACAGCGGGCCCGGGAGACCCGGACCCGCTGTCGTGGAGCGCAGGGGACATCAGACGCCGCTGTCGGCGCCCCCGTCGGCGCCGCCGTCCTGCACGCCGGGAGTGCCCTCGGCTCCGCCGTCCGCGGGGCCCTCAGCGCCGCCGTCGGCGCCGCCGTCCTGCACGCCGGGAGTGCCCTCGGCTCCGCCGTCCGCGGGGCCCTCGGCACCGCCGTCGGCGCCGCCGTCCTGCACGCCGGGAGTGCCCTCGGCTCCGCCGTCGGCGGGACCTTCGGTGTCGGACTCGCTCATGGAAGTCTCCTTCGGTTGGGGCCCCCGTCGAGGACCTCGTGGAGCGGCACCGTGCGGCGCCGTGGTCCCTGTATAGCCCCCCGCACGGGCGGTCCGCACCCCCGCAAGGGCGACCTCGGACACGGCTCCTCCCCGCGCCGCTCCGACGTCCGGTGACGGCTCCCTTGCCACCGCGGGGCAACCGGGGCGACACTCCGCTGACAGGCCCCCGGGAGCAGCGAGATGGACGTCGAGGACTACCGCGCCGCGCGGCGTACGCGCCTGGTCGAGATCGCGACGGGCCTGGGCTCGCCCTCCGACGAGGCCGGGCAGGTGGTGGACCGCGTCATCGAGGCGCAGCGCCGCAGGATCCTCAGGGCCGAGGACCCCGACGAGGTCGTCGTCCCGGCCCTGCACGACGCGGTGCTCGGCCGGCGCTCGCGCGGGGTCTCGGTGGCGATCGCCGCCGTCGTCGCGGTGGTGGTCGCCGCGTTCGCCGTGGCGCTGCTGCCCCGGTCGGACGGGCCGGACGACCCACCCGACCGCCGCACCGCCACCGTTCCCTCGCTCCTCGGACTCACCACCGACGAGGCCACGGCCCTCCTCGCGCGCGACCGCATCGCGCTGCGGGTGCGGTCCGTGCCGCAGTGCAACCCCGCGGGACAGGTGCTGGGATCGGTGCCGTCGATGGGCACCACCGTCGGGGCCGAGGACGTGGTGACGGTGATCGCGACGTCCTCGCCGGAGTGGACCTGCCCGGACGACGAGGGGGCCCGTGACACGGCGTGGGCCTTCCTGCGGTTCCTCGTCTCGGGCTCTGCCCGCCCGGACTTCGCGGCGTCGGTGCGCCTCTACGTCGACGGCGCGAAGGTCGGGGTGGCGAGCGGGACCGAGCTCACCAGCCCGCCCGCGTGGTGGTCGGTGCTGCGCGGGCCGGTGGTCCGCTACGTCGCCCGCCCGGCGCCCAACGACCTCGGTCAGCCGATCGTGTCGGTGACGACCCGTCGGGTGCCCGCGCCGACCACCTGCGGGCGGCGCAGCGCGGCGCCGGTGCGGGGCGGCAGCACCTCGACCCGGATCGTGCTGACGGCCGGTGGCCGGTCGGACGTCGGGGGCTGCGGGCTGACGATCGACCTCGTCGAGGACGCGCGCGGCGAGGTCGCCGCCGTCGCCGTCACCGTGCCCTGAGCGCGGACCGACGGACCGAGCGCAACGACGGCGTTGGCCGTGAACAAGCGTTTGCGGCGGCTCCGGAGTACTGGCCCGCAGGACGGATGCCATGGCGGATCCCGGAAAGTTCAAGAGGCCTGGAGTTTTGCCCGGAGATGAGTCGCACTTATCCCGTAGTGACGGTGCGAGCAAGCCAGCGCTGCTTAGATTCGGCAATGTCGATCGATGCGAGATGTGCTGGACGTGACTCCAGCTCTAGGTTCGTCCGCGTGGCTGCCGCACTCCTGCCGTCGGCGTTGATTGTTGCAATTCTGGCAGGCGCTCGGTCCGAATGCCGCCACAGCATCCGGGCAGTCATCTGCCGCTGTCGTCGCCGCGAGCAACAGCAACCCCTCCGGTGCCACGTTGGCCGTGGCGAGCGACCGCTCGGAACGATCACGGGCCACACCCGTACGAGCCGTCCGCGGAGCAGCTCACAAGTGGATCCGAGCCAGCAGGGGCGGTGTCGTGCGTCTGCCAGCAGGCGCCTCGATCACCGTTCCTCCGGGGGTGATGAAGCGCAGCGGCCGCGTGACGATCACACCTCTGCCCGGCGGACGGATCGACTTTCACATCACACCATCGTGGGCGGGTCTCGTCACCCTCCGGTTCCCAGCGAAGAGGAACTACCAGGCGCTCGTCGCCCACCGGCTCGACTGGGGTTGGGTCGTCGAGGACGCCAAGCGGGTTCGTGGCGAGATCGTCGTCCAGGTCGACAGCTTGTCGATCTTCGCCACGCTGGGGTGTCTTCAAGCAGCTGCCAAGTCTTCCCGGCGTGGTGCGATGCCTGGTCAAGGAAGGGGTGAAGGCACTACCGACCTCGATCGCGAAGAAGCTCCTGACGTACATGGGTCCCGAGTACGACGCCTGCAATCCGACGATCCTGATGCGCCTGACAACGGGGTTGTGGGATCAGCTCTTCGCGCCCTGCCCGTTGACGGAGAGCCCGCCGACTCCGACCGCCTCGCCCCTCCCGACTGCGACAAGCACCCCGACGACTGGCTCGACTCCCACAACGCCACCAGCGCCGACGACAACTCCACCTCCACCGGCGTCCACCCTCGGTCTTGTCGTCTCCGACTCGTACTTGGGCGGCACGTGGGCGCGCAACGATCCGAACGACGGCACTTGGTACGCGCGAGCCAACAAGCCCGCCAACGGCGCATGGTGGTATCCGAACGGCCTCGGCGTGGCCGTAGATTGCGCTCGGACCGCCGCAGCCTATGGCGTTAGATTCGGCGATGGGCACACCGAGACTTGGCGTACCTGGTTGCACGTGACCGACGGCAAGTGGATGCCGGCGGCCGTGGCAGTCTCGACTGACTCATTCCAGGGTCTGCGAGCGTGCTAGCGGTCGGCTTGGCCCGGCTGGCAGAGGCGGCTTGTGGCGGTCGCGTCGTGGAAGACCTGACCGCCCACGACCGACGGACCGAACCCGCGTACGGCGTCCGTCCGTGAGGCTTCCCGGCGGGTCGGGGCGGGCGTTCGGTCCGTCAGTCGCGCGTCGCTGCCGCGAGCGCGGCGCGCAGCTCGTCGGCCGAGACCCGCTTGGCGGTGTCGCCGCTCCAGCGGCCGTCGGGGCTGCCGTCGTAGGGGATGCCGTAGGCCGGGGTGTCGGGCTGGAAGCGCCAGCCCTCCGCGAGCGGGCCGGCGTCGACGACGTCGTAGCCGATCCGGTCGAGCAGCGCCGCCGCCGCGTCCTTCGCGGCCGGGTCGTCACCGGCGATCGCCAGCACGCTGCGCTCCTCCCTGCCGGCCTCCGCGTCGGGGCGCGCGAGCACGGCGAGGTGCTCGGAGAAGATGTTGTTGAAGACCTTGACGACGCGGGTGCCGGGGAGCGCACGGGCGGTGAGCTCGCTCGCGGTGCTCGAGCCGTCGTCGAGGGCGGCGATCTGCCCGTCGCGCTGCGGGTAGTAGTTGCCGGTGTCGAGCACGACCTGGCCGTCGAAGGCGTCGGCCGGCAGGTCGCCCAGGGCCTTGAGCGGCACGGTCAGGACGACGAGGTCGCCGTCGGTGGCCGCCTGCTCGGCGGTCGCGGCGCGGGCACGGGGACCGAGGTCGGCGACGAGGCCGGCCAGCGTCTCCGGGCCGCGGCTGTTGGCGATGACGACGTCGACGCCCGCGTCCACCGCGAGGCGCGCGACCGTGCTGCCGATGTGTCCTGCTCCGACGATTCCCAGGGTGGTCATGTCGGGCACAACCGCGGTGTCGCCGCGGATGTTCCGCCGCGTGCTCGGCTACGGGTGGTGGACCGGGACGGTCTCGTGCGGCGCAGCTTGCCGCACCGGCCTCGGCCGCCAGGCGAGCAGACCGAGGTTGAGGCCGACGAGACCGAGACCGACCCCGACGACGAGCTGCAGGACGAGTCCGGGGAGGTACGCCACGAGGTAGTCGCGGCTGACGACCCAGCCGGCGAAGGCCGCGGTCGTCCCACCTGTGACGAGCGCTGCGACGTCGGGGCGGCGCAGTGCCGCACCGACGACCAGCACCGCGAGCAGCCCCGCCGACAGCACGAGCGCCGGGAGGTAGACCTCGACGGAGGCCGCGAAGCCCCCGCCGGCCTCGAGGTCGCGTGTCTGGTCGGCGGTGGGCGGGGTGAACCAGAGCGCAGCGAGCACGACCACCCACCCCGCTGCCGCCAGGGCGGCACCGGTCCAGCGCGTCACGGCGACCATCGCCGGAGCCTAGTCCCGCCACTCCGTCGCGAGCTGGGCGAAGACCAGCTGGGTGACCCACTCGCCCTTGAAGTGGACGGCCTCGACGTGGCGCGCCTCCTGCCGGAAGCCGAGCCGGCCCAGCAGCCGGGCCGATGCCTCGTTGCCCTCGACGACCACGGCGGTGAGGCGGCGGAACCCCAGCTCGGCGAAGGCCAGCCGCACCACCGCGCGCGCCGCCTCGGCGGCGTACCCCTGGCCCTGGGCGTCGCCGGCCAGCGCGAAGCCGATCTCGCCCTGGCCCTCGGACGCCCACTTGAGCAGCACCTCGCCGATCACCCGCCCGGTCTCGCGCACCTCGACCGCGAGCACCAGCCACTGGCCGTGGGCGACGAGCTCGGTCTGGGTGAGCTTGACCGCCAGCGTCTCCTGCGTCGCGGCGCGGTCGCGCACCGGCCAGGGCACGAACCGTACGACCTCTGGATCGCCGTGGAAGCGCGCGAGGTCGTCGAGGTCGTCGGCGCGGTGGGCCCGCAGGACCAGCCGCTCGGTCGCGATCGGCAGGGGCACGTCGAGGCCGGTCACAGGGCGAAGTGCCCCTCGGCGAGGCTGCGCAGCACGCAGAACTCGTTGCCCTCGGGATCGGCGACGACCGTCCAGGACTCCTCGCCCGACTGGCCGATGTCGGCGCGGCTCGCGCCGAGCGCGAGGATCCGCTCGACCTCCTCCTCCTGGGAGCGGTCGACGGGGGAGACGTCGAAGTGGACCCGGTTCTTGGCCACCTTGTCCTCCGGCACCTGCGCCAGGAAGATCGTCGGCGCGACCGGCCCGGACCGCACTGCGTCGAGCAGCTCGGCGTCGTCGCGTCCGGCCGGACCGATCTCGATGAGCCCCGGCTCGTGGTGGATCACGACCCAGTCGAGGACCGCGCACCAGAAGTCGGCGAGGCGGTCGGGGTCGTGGCAGTCGAGGGAGATCTCGGTGAGTCGGGAGGCCATGGGTCGATCCAACCCGCCGCGCGCGGCGACGTCCACCGCCCCGCGTTCGGTCCTCAGCGTGCCGCCGCGTGCTCGCGCGCGATCGCCGCGCCCAGGCGCGCGTTGTGCTCGACCAGCGCGATGTTGGCGGTGAGCGAGGCGCCCTCGGTGATCTCCACGATCCGCCCGAGGAGGTAGGGCGTGGCGTCCTTGCCGCGGATCCCGAGCGCGTCCATGTCGGCGAGGGCCCGGTCGATGATCGCGCCGATCTCGTCGGCCGCGATCTCCGACGCCGCCGGGATCGGGTTGGCCACCACCACGCCGCCGGCCAGGCCGAGGTCCCACTTGGCGCGCATCAGCGCCGCGACCTCGGTGGGGGAGTCCACGCGCATCGGCGCCGCGAAGCCCGACGAGCGGGAGTAGAACGACGGGAACTCGTCGGTGCCGTAGCCCAGCACCGGGACCCCGAGGGTCTCCAGCTTCTCCAGCGTCAGGCCGATGTCGAGGATGCTCTTGACGCCCGCGCACACCACGGCGACCGAGGTGGTCGACAGCTCGGTGAGGTCGGCCGACACGTCGTACGTCGTCTCCGCCCCGCGGTGCACGCCGCCGAGCCCGCCGGTGACGAAGACATCGATGCCGGCGAGGGCGGCCAGGCGCATCGTCGAGGCGACCGTCGTGGCGCCGTGCAGGCCGCGCGCGACGACGTACGGCAGGTCGCGGATCGACACCTTCATGACGGAGGCGTCGGAGGCGAGCAGCTCGAGGTCGTCGGCGGAGAGGCCGATCGTGGGACGCCCGCGGAGCACCGCGATGGTCGCGGGCACGGCGCCGCCGTCGCGGACGATGCCCTCGACCGTGCGTGCCATCTCGACGTTCTGCGGGTAGGGCATGCCGTGGCTGATGATCGTGCTCTCCAGGGCAACGACGGGCTGCCCGGACGCGAGCGCGTCGCGGACCTCGTCGGTGATCGTCAGCATCAGGTGACCTCTCGGGGAGTCGGTGCCTCGAAGGCGGCCATGGCCTCGGGCAGGTCGGGACGGACCGTGTGGCCGCTCGTGATCGTCGCGGCGGCGGCGCGGTGGCCGTCGCGGGCGGCCTCGACCGGGTCGGCGCCGCGCAGCCAGGCAGCGATCCAGGCCGCGAGCATCGCGTCGCCGGCACCGGTGACGTCGACGACCTCGACCGGGATCGCGGGCAGGTGGACCGGCCGGGCGCCCGCGCGGCAGACGTAGGAGCCGCGGGAGCCCTCGCGCAGCCACACGTGCTCGACGCCGCGGTCCCACAGGTCGTCGACGGCCGCCCACGGGTCGCCGGGGCGCCCGACCAGGGCGCCGACCTCGTCGGAGTTGGGCGTGACGAGGAAGAGCTCCTGCACCTCGCCCGACAGGCGGGCGGCCTTGGCGACCGACACCGGCTCGAGGACGACCGGGACCCCGGCCGCAGCCGCGGCGGCACGCACCTTCGCCACCTGGGCGGGCGCGAGGTTGCCGTCGACGACGACGAGCGCGGCGTCGCCGAGGTGGAGGGTGTCGAGCTCGAGGTCGTCGACGACCGCCATGTCGGACACCGCCGAGACCAGCTCGCCGCGGTGGTCGAGGACGGCGGTGTAGGTCCCGGTCGCGGCATGCGGCACCCGGCGTACGCCGCTCACGTCGACCCCGCAGGCCGCCGTGACGCGCAGCGCCTCGTCGCCGAAGGCGTCCTGCCCCACGGCCGACACCAGCCGTACGGGAGCCCCGAGCAGGCCCAGGCAGGCAGCGACGTTGCGGCCGACCCCACCGGGGGAGATGCGGGTGCTGCCGGGGTTGCTGGTGCCCGCGACGAGCGGGGCGGAGGTGCGGGCGACGACGTCCATGTTGGTCCCGCCGACGACCACCACCCACTGGTTCACGCGCAGATCCTGACAGAGCAGTGCTCCGGGGCTACGGTCGGGAGGTGATCTGGATCACGGGAGCCGTCGTGGTGTTCTTCGCCGTCGTGGCGTGGCTCGACCGCAGGCAGCGGCGCCGCGACACCGACGACCGGGCACGGCCCGGCATGCCGGCCAGGCGCCAGCAGCCGCGACGCGGCGTGGGATCGCTCGGCGAGGCGCCGGTGACGGTCCACCACCGCCTCGGCGGGGCGCGCAGGGACGAGTGAGCGCTCAGATCTCGTCGTCGACGTACGTCGGTGCGGCCACGCGCCAGCCCGCCATCGCGAGCGGCACCGAGGTCAGCGCGAGAAGCACCAGCACCAGGTCCCAGTTGCCGGTGGCGTCGTGGATCATGCCGACGAGGAACGGTCCGATCGCGGCGAGGGCGTAGCCGACCGGCTGCACGAAGCCGGAGAGCTGGGCGGTGACCGATGGGTGGCGGGTGCGCGCGGTGATGAGCGCGATGGCGGTCGGGAACGCCAGGCCCGACAGCCCGAGCAGCAGGGCCCACAGCCACGGCACGGTCGCCGGCGCGACGAGGAGGCCGGCGTAGCCCAGCGCGAGCAGGACGCCGAAGGACAGGGTGAGCGGGCGCAGCCCCCGGCCGCGGGCGATCACGGTCGGCATCGCGAGCGCACCGATGATGCCCATGCTCGACAGGAGCGCCTGGAGGGCTCCGGCGTGCGAGGCCGAGAGCCCGGCGTCGCGGTAGATCTGCGGCAGCCAGCCGAACTGGACGTAGGCGTGCATCGACTGCACGCCGAAGAGCACGGTGAGGGCGATCGCCGTCGGGGAGTGGACGACGCGGCCGGTGGGGGCCTCGTCGTCGACCGCGTGCTCGGCGGGGGAGCGACGCTCGCGCAGCGCGAGCCATCCCCACACCGGCAGCGCGAGGAGCATGAGCAGCCCCCACATCCCGAGCCCCGTCTGCCACGACCCGGTGGACTCGGTGACGGGCGCGGTGGCCAGCGACCCGATCGTGCCGCCGACGACGAGGCCGGTGCCGTAGACGGTCATCAGCACGACCGTGTGCCCGTGGGCCTTGATCCACGCCGGGACCAGCACGTTGCCCACCGCCATGCCGGCGAGCGCGAGGAAGGAGAGCAGCAAGAAGACCGGGACGCTGTCGGTGGTCACCCGCAGCAGCAGCCCGGCGGCAGCGAGCGCCAGGCCGAGGGCGATGCCGAGCGTCATGCCGACCCGGCGGGCGTAGGCGACCGCGAACGCGCCGACCACGCCGAAGCACAGGCCGGGCAGGCCCGTCATCGCTCCCGCGACACCGGCGCTCATGCCGAGGCCGTCGCGCACCTCCTGCAGGACCGGGCCGGGGGAGGAGGCACCCGGTCGGAGGTTGATCGAGACGAGGACGACGGCCGCCACCAGGACGGCGTACGGGACGGCCTTCGCGACGGAGCGCGAGGAGGTGGTGCGGGGGTCAGCGGCGGACACGTGCACCGAGCCTAGGCGCGAGCAGCAGCACGCCGAGGACGAGGGTGGCGACCACGACGAAGCTGGTCGCGGTGCCCTGGTCGCTCGCGCGGCGCAGCAGCATGCCGACGACCAGCGCCCCGAGCCAGACGACCACGCCGGACGTGATCGCGGCGGGCGGGCGCCGGACGAGCGCCAGCACCGCCCAGGCGAGGAGCGTCCCGGCCAGGAACGGCCACGCGGTGGTCCACCAGCCGCCCGGGGTCAGCGAGCCGTAGTGGCTGAGCCGGCCGACGACGGCGAAGAGGCCCACGAGGAGGAGGTCGACCAGCAGCCACATGGCGTCGAGCCTAGGCACCGTCGGTCTAGGCTCGGCACATGAGGTCCACGGTCCACTGGAGTGTGGCCCACGGCCTGCCGTCGCTGCTGCTGCGTCGCGCCGCTGCGCGCGGCGACCTCCACGCCCGGCTGGTGCGGGTCGGGGCCACGGGCTCGGACGAGGCGTTCGACCTCGTCGAGGAGATCCGGTCGCTCGGGCCGCTCTACCGCTCGATGCTGGGGTACGTCGCCAGCAGCCACGAGACCGTGCGGCAGGTGCTGACCAGCGACGACTTCCGCACCGGCTTCCCGACCGACCGCGGTCCGATCGGGCAGGTCGCCCGCTGGTCCGCCCCGCGCACCCTCCACCCGGTCGAGCCGCCGTCGCTGCTGGTCACCGAGCCGCCCGACCACACCCGCTACCGCCGCCTCGTGACCCGCGTGTTCACCATGCGCGCCGTCGAGCGGCTGCGCGAGCGCACCGAGGAGATCGCCGCCGACCTCCTCGACTCGCTCGAGGACCGCGCGCACGACGAGGTCGACCTCGTCGAGGCCTACTGCGCGCAGCTGCCCGTCACCGTGATCGCCGAGATCCTCGGCGTCCCGGAGGAGGACCGGGCGCGGGTCCTCGACTTCGGCTCCGGCGCCGCGCCGAGCCTCGACTTCGGGCTGGGGCTCGGTCGCTACCGCTCGGTGTCGCGCTCCCTCGCGCAGTTCGACGACTGGCTCGGGCGCCACCTCGACCGGCTGCGCCGCGATCCCGGCGACGACCTGCTCAGCGAGCTCGTCGCCGCCCGCGACGACGGCCGCGGCCTCGACGAACGCGAGCTCAAGGCGACCGCCGGCCTCGTGCTCGCCGCCGGCTTCGAGACCACGGTCAACCTCCTCGGCAACGGCATCGCGCTGCTGCACGACCACCCCGACCAGCGCGCCCGCGTCGTCGCCGACCCCACGTGGTGGCCCAACGTCGTGGAGGAGGTGCTGCGCCTCGACCCGCCGGTCCTGCTCACCGCCCGGATGGCCCAGCGCGACACCGAGGTGGCCGGGCAGCGCGTGCGCTCGGGCTCGATGGTGACCGCGATCCTCGGCGGCGCCAACCGCGACCCCGCCGTCTTTCCCGACCCGCTCCGCTTCGACGTCGCCCGGCCCAACGCCCGCGACCACATCGCCTTCTCCTCCGGTCGCCACCACTGCCTCGGCGCCCAGCTGGCGCGGATGGAGGGCGACGTGGGGCTGCGCACGATCTGGGAGCGCTACCCCGACCTGCGCCTCGAGGCCGGTGCGCGGCGGCGCGAGACCCGCATCCTGCGGGGCTTCGCGACGCTTCCGGCGACGTTGCGCCCCTAGTCGAAGAAGCGGCGCTCCATCGCCACGATCCAGCGGCGTCGGGGGTGCTCGGTGACCGACCACAGCCGGTCGGTGGAGGGCCAGTAGCTGAGGTCCTCGGGCCCCATCGGCAGCGCCCACCGGTGCACCTTCATCGAGCCCGGCTCGCCCGCGCACACCGACCCCGGCATCCAGGGGCCGTGGGACACCGTGACGTGGTAGCGCCCGGCGGCGATCACCGCGCCCTGCATCTGCCGCACCCCGCCGTCGTCGAGGGCGAGCGGGCGCGAGAAGCCGTCGACGCCGGCCGCGAGCCGCCAGGTCTCCGGGTCGAGCGGGTACCGCGCGAGCCGGGTGGTCGCGCCCGCGCGAGCGGCGTACTCACCCGCGATGAGCGCCGGCGGCGACGAGCGGCGGTCGAGCGACATGAAGGAGTAGCGCAGCTTCTCGTGGCCCTCGTCGGTGTGGGCGCGGTAGGTGGCGCGGACCGGGAGGACGTAGCGGTGGCCGTAGGAGTGCAGCGTCCCGCCCTCGATGCCGAACCGGTCGGGGTGGTCGTCGTCGCCGGGCACCCGCATGATGTCGTCGACGCGGGCGGTGACGAAGCCCTTGCTGGTGGCCGCGACGTGGAGCCACGGTCCCGCCCACACGATGCCGCCGGCGTGGACGTGGAGCGGCTTCAGCGTCAGGGCGCCGTCCTCGCCCTTGACCGCCTGCACGAGCAGCGCGTGGCGGTAGCGCCCCGAGTCGAGGTCGACGAAGGTGACCCGCGAGCCCCGCTTCACACCGTCCTTGCCGGTCGAGTACCACGTCGTCACCACGACGCGGCGCCCGTCGACGTCCTCGGTGTCGGAGGAGTCGGCGCTGGTCGAGATGCCCTGGGGGTACCAGTTCTCGTCCTTCTCGTCGTAGGCGTCCCACCGGTGGGCCTCGCGCACCGCGCGGCCCAGCAGCCGGGGCACCCGCGCGCGCCGCAGCGGCCACTTGAGGTCGTCGAGCAGCCCACCCAGACCCGCTGGCTCGCCGAGCAGCCCGGCCAGCGCCGTGATCTCTTCGGCGTCCTCGTCGGTGCGCTCGAGGTGCACCCCCTGGACGTACGCCGGCTCGCCCGCCGTCGGCCCGGTCCACCCGCCGTCGGTGGGCCCGGCTGCTGGCTGGCTGTCACCGTCTGGACCCATGTCCCGACCCTAACCATCCCGTTCCCCCGCCCGCCCCACCCCGGTAGTCCGTATCAATCGGCACCCTCCGGTCTGCCCTCGCCCGCGCCCGGTAGTCCGTATCAATCGGCACCTCCTCGGGCCGCTCCAAGGTGCAGGTTGAAACGGACTATCGCCGGCGAGCGTCGAAGACGGGGCCGCCAAGCATCCACAGGTCGACCCACACGTGGGTTGTCCCCAGCTGACGGCGAGCGTCCTTCCGCGCAGCGGCTGCCAGCACGTGCGATGAGCCCATGGAGGACGTACGACGATGGGCGCGCGAGGAGCGACCGGACCGGCTGGTCGTGCCGCTCCGTGTCGACGGCAAGGGCCTCGACGGCCCCACGCGGAGCCAGGTCCGAGGGCGGGCCTGGCGGAGGGCCGCACCGGGGCTCTACGTGCCCCAGGGCGCGTCCACCGAGTGCGTGTTCCAGCACGTCCTCGAGCAGGGATCGCGCATCGGGGCGCACGGTGCGGTCACCGGCTGGGCGAGCCTCCGCTTCCGCGGCGCGCGCTACTTCGACGGTGCCGGCGACGGCACGCTGCAGCCGGTCCCGATCGTGGTCGGCGACGCGTGCCTGCGGCCCAGCCCCGCCACCTCGATCAGCCGGGAGCAGCTGGCCTCCGGCGAGCGCGAGCTCGTCGGCGGGATCTGGTGCACGACGCCGGAGCGCGCCCTCTTCGACGAGGTACGCCGCCACCGCCGGCTGTGGTGGGCGGTCGCCGACATCGAGGTCGCCGTGGCGGCCGGCTTGGTGTCGTTCGGCGGCTTCGCCGAGTACGTGCGAGGGCGGAACCCGTGGACCGGGATCGGGTTCGTGCGAGACGCCGTGGCGCTGTCCGGACTCGGGTGCTGGTCGCGCCCGGAGGTCCGGATGGCGCTGACCTGGATGCTCGAGGCCGAGCTGGGACGGCCCCGGTGCAACGTCCCCGTGTTCGACCGCGCCGGCCGGCTCCTCGCGATCGCCGACCTGCTCGACCCGGCCGCGGGCTGCGTCGGCGAGTACCAGGGGGCTCACCACAAGGAGGCCGATCAGCACCGCAGCGACGTCGCACGCGAGCAGGTCCTGCGCGAGGCGGGGCTCGAGGTGTTCGAGGTCGTCAGCGGCGACTTCGAGGACGACGGGGTGGTGGTCAACCGGATGCGCTCGGCGCGTGCGCGTTCGCTCTTCCTGTCCGAGGACGTACGCCCGTGGACGCTGGAGCACCCGGCGTGGTGGCCTGCGTGGGCCGCCGCTCGAGGTCTGCCTTTCGCTCCGGCCGCGGCATAGTCCGTATCGAACGGGCGCTTCCGGCCCGGCCCGGACGTGCCACTTGATACGGACTACCGGGCAGCGGGGCGTGCCGTTTGATACGGACTACCGGCCAGCGGGGCGTGCCGTTTGATACGGACTACCGGCGGGGGCGGGGGAGGATGGGCGCGTGAGGGCGATCTTCTTCGACGAGGACGAGGCGCGGGCGGTCGTCGCGCGCCTGGTGACCGACGGGTTCGAGGCGCACGTCGAGCGCGAGCGGCTGGCGGGGGAGGACGACGACGAGGACCACCCGTGGGCGGTGCTCAGCGACGCACCGGGGTTCCTGCTCGAGGTGCTCGTCGACGCCCACGACGGGTGGCTCGACGAGGGTGGCGACGACGTCGCGGAACAGACCGCACCGCTCCCGCCGTTGCACCTGCCGACGGCGCCGAAACGGATCAAGCGCCCCGATCTAGGCTGAGGACATGACCGACCGTCACCTCCTGCTCGTGCACGCCCACCCCGACGACGAGTGCATCGGCACCGGAGCCACCATGGCCCGCTACGTCGACGAGGGCGTGGGCGTCACGCTCGTCACCTGCACCGCCGGCGAGATGGGCGAGGTGCTGGTGCCCGAGCTCGAGCACCTCGCCTTCGAGAAGGAGGGTGGCCTGGGCGAGCACCGCCGCGGCGAGCTCGACGAGGCGATGGCCGTCCTCGGCGTCGCCGACCACCGATTCCTGGGCGGCTTCGGCCGCTTCCACGACTCGGGCATGGCCTGGCACGCCGACGGCCACGCGATCCCGGCCGAGGAGATCCCCGACAACGCCTTCTGGACCGCCGACCTCAACGAGGCCGCCGACGAGCTGGTGAAGGTCATCCGCGAGGTGCGCCCCCAGGTGCTGGTCACCTACGACCAGTTCGGCAACTACGGCCACCCCGACCACATCCAGGCCCACCGCGTCGCGATGTACGCCGCCCAGCTGGCCGCGGCGCCGTCGTACAAGGTCGAGCTCGGCGAGCCCCACGACATCGCGAAGATCTACTGGACGGCGATGAGCGAGTCGCGGATGCGCGAGAGCCTGCGCCAGCTGCGCGAGTCGGGCGACACCGAGACGTTCAAGGGCATGGAGCCCGACGGCAAGCTGCCGCCGTTCGTCACGCCCGACGAGCTCATCAGCGCGCGCGTCGACGGCTCCGCGACCGTGCAGCGCAAGATGGACGCGCTGCGCAAGCACGCCACCCAGGTCGAGCAGGACGGCCACTTCTTCTCCGGCGCCGAGAGCGGCCACGCGTGGTGGTCCGACGAGTACTACCGCCTGGTCAAGGGCACGACCGGCAAGGTCGGCGACGACGGGTTCGAGGAGGACCTCTTCGCCGGTCTGTGAGGCTCGGCCTGACGGTCGCGCTCGCGCTGCTGGTCGGCGCGGTCTCGGGCGCCGCGGGCACGGTCCTGCACCGGCAGTGGTGGGGGCTGGCCCTCGCGCTGACGACCGGGCTCGTCGTGCTGACGTGGCTGACCCCGGGCGCCGTGCGGCTCGCCTTCGTCGTGGGCTGGTGGGTCCCGGTCCTGCGCGGTGCCCTGAGCCTGCCGTCGGGGGGCTTCCTGATCGCCTCCGACGCGCTCGGCTGGTCGTTCCTGGCCGGGTCGGGCGTGCTGCTGGTGGCCGCGATCCTCACCGTCGCGCCGGGCCGCCGGCCGCACCCGGAGCCGACCGGGGCGACGCGCCGCGATCCCGGCTCCGGGCACCGGCCGACCTAGACTCGCCGCGTGCCGAAGAACCCGAAGCGCCCCGACGAGCAGCCCCGGGACACGGCGGGAGCCTCCGTCGTCGGGTGGCTGCTGCTGGGTCTCGTGGTCGTCTTCGGCGGGACGTACGCCGCTGCGCACTACGTCGCCGGCGACCGCGTGCCCCGCGGCACGACCGTGTCCGGCGTGCGGATCGGCGGCCACCCCCAGGCCGAGGCCGCCCAGCGGCTCCAGGCCGGGCTGGCCGACAAGGTCGCCCGCCCGATCGCCGCGACGGTCGACGGGAAGGCCGTCGAGGTCGACCCCGCGACCGCCGGCCTCGAGGTCGACTACGACGCCTCCGTGGCGGAGGCGGGCGGCGAGGCCAGCTGGGACCCGGTCCGGCTGTGGGACTACTTCACCGGAGGCGACTCCTCCGAGGCCCGGGTCACGGTCGACGACACCGCCTACAACGCCTACCTCGCGACCCTCGACGAGCAGCACGGTGCCGAGGCGAAGGACGGCGCGGTCGGCTTCGACGGCGGTGAGATCGTCACCACGCCCCCCGTGACCGGTCGTGCGCTCGACCCGAGCGACACCCTGACCGCACTTCAGGGCGCCTTCCTCGCCGACGACCCGGGCACCGTCGCGCTCGAGACGCTCGCCGTGGAGCCCGCGATCGACGCATCCGACGTGCAGCAGGCGCTCGACACCTTCGCCTCGCCGGCGGTCGCGGGGCCCGTGACGATCGACTTCCAGGGCTCGTCGGTCAAGGTCTTCCCGGCCGACTACACCGCGGCGCTCAGCCTGGTCGCGACCGACGGCGAGCTCGTCCCCACCCTCGACCCCGCCCTCCTCGCCGACGCCCTGGGGACGAAGGTGACCACGGGCGCGCCGGTGGACGCGACCGTCCGGCTCGTCGGCGGCCGACCGCAGGTCGTGCCGGCCAAGCCGGGCGTCACCTTCGACCAGGCCCAGCTCGAGGCCGGCTTCCTCGACGTCGTGGCGAAGCCGCAGGGCCAGCGCACGCTCGCCCTCGACGCGCAGGTCGCCAAGCCGTCGTTCACCACCCGGGACGCCCGCGCCCTGCAGGTCAAGGAGCAGGTCTCCAGCTTCACGACGTACTTCCCCTACGCCGAGTACCGCAACACCAACATCGGTCGCGCCGCCGAGCTCGTCGACGGCACGCTGTTGAAGCCGGGGGAGACGTTCTCGCTCAACGACGTCGTCGGCGAGCGCACCGAGGAGAACGGCTTCACCGAGGGCTACATCATCAACGACGGCATCCTGGTGCAGGACCTCGGCGGCGGCGTCTCGCAGATGGCGACGACCACCTTCAACGCCATGTTCTTCGCCGGTCTCGAGGACGTCGAGCACAAGCCGCACAGCTTCTACATCAGCCGCTACCCCGTCGGCCGCGAGGCCACGGTGGCGTGGGGGTCGGTGGACCTCCGCTTCCGCAACGACACCCCCTACGGCGTGCTGATCGAGGCCAAGGTCACGCCGTCGACGCCCACGACGCAGGGCGTCGCGACCGTGAGCATGTACTCCACGAAGTGGTGGGACATCACCACCACGACGGGCAAGGAGCACAACCTCACGCAGCCGAAGACGCGGCGCATCGACACCGTGCAGTGCCACCCCAACGTCGGCTACGGCGGCTTCGACATCGACGTCGTGCGCTACTTCCAGCCGGTCGGCGACAACACCGAGCAGCGCGACCCCGAGACGTTCAGCACGACGTACATCCCCAGCGACACCGTCATCTGCACCAACCCCGACGCCACCGACGGCTGAGCCCCCGGTGGACCGGCGGCAGGGGGGTCGTCACGCCCCGCGCTCGTCGGCGCCATCGGCCGCCACGGCCGGTCGGTGCGGCAACGGGTTTTTCCCGCCCTAGGCTCCGCGCATGCTCGTCCACCTGCGGCTGACCGTGCCCACCGCGCTCAGCGACGAGGTCGTGACCCTGCTGGAGGACCAGCGCCGCTCGGCCAACCTCACCGTCCTCGTCGGCGCCTCGCGCTCACCGGAGGGTGACCTGGTGGAGTGCGACGTGGCTCGCGAGCTCGTGGGCGAGCTGCTCGACCGGCTCGAGGCGCTGGGCCTGCCCGAGGTCGGCGGGATCGTCATCACGACGCCGACCGCGACGCCGTTCGTGGCCGCACGCGACCTCGAGCGCGCGGCGCCGGGCGACCCGGAGGACGCGGTGATCTGGGAGTCGGTGATCGACGAGTGCTACGCCGCGAGCCGCCCCACGGTGTCGTTCCACGTCTTCCTCACCCTGGCGACCCTGCTCGCGGCCATCGCGGTGATCACTGACTCGTCGGTGCTGGTCATCGGCGCGATGGTGGTGGGCCCGGAGTTCGGCACGGTGGCGGCGCTCGCGACGGGCCTGGTCTTCGGCAGGGCCGGGCTGACCTGGCGGGCGCTGCGCCTGCTGGTGGTGGGCTTCGCCATCGCGGTCGCGGTGGTGACGGTGCTCAGCCTGGTGGGCTCGCTCACGGGGCTCGTCAGCGCCGACATGGTCACCCGGCCGCGGCCGCAGACCGGCTTCATCTGGCACCCCGACCGCTGGTCGTTCATCGTCGCCCTGATCGCCGGTGCCGCCGGCGTGCTGGCGTTGACCACCGCGCGGGCCAACGCGATGGTCGGCGTCTTCATCTCCGTCACGACCGTCCCCGCCGCGGGCAACCTGGCCCTGGCGCTCGGCACGTGGGCGCCCTCGGAGATGCGCGGCTCGGCCGCCCAGCTCGGGGTCAACCTCGCGGGCATGGTCATCGCCGGTGTGGTGGTGCTGGTGCTGCAGCGCCTGCTCTCGCACCGCGTCCGACGCGCGTCGCAGGCCCTCCTCAGCCGCGGGTGAGCGCGAGGTAGCGGTGCGTGTGGTGGGTGCGGAAGCCCAGCCGGTCGTAGAGCGCGAGCGCCCCGTCGTTGACCACCTCCACGTGCAGCATCGCCGTGCGCGCCCCCAGCGAGGCGCCCCAGTCGACGAGCTCGCCGATGACGTACGTCGCCAGGCCGCGGCGCCGGTGGGCCAGCTCGACCTCCAGCCCCTCGACCAGCAGCCAGTCGCCCGAGAGCACCGCGCGGCCGCGGGCGGCCCCGTCGCCGAGCACGACGCTCGTCGCGGTCGGTGACTCGTCGCGGCGGACCTCCAGGTCGGTTCCCGCCCCCCGCGTGGCCCGGGCCAGCTGGGCCACGGGTGCGAGCTGGGCGTGGGCGTCGCCCGACCCGGTGGGGGCGAACCCCAACGTCGCGAGGCGCTCCTCCTCCTCCGACCCGATCCCGACCTGGGCCATCGGCACCTGGTCGAGGGCGGTGTAGAACTCGCGGACCCGCCACGCCGCGTCGGCCCACCCGATGCCCGGGTCCTGCATCGCCAGCACCGAGTTGCCTCGACGCCGCAGCCGCCCGCCGTGCGGGGGAGAGGCACGCAGCGTCCACGTCCCGAGCGGCTCGGCCGTGACCTGCGACCACAGCGCCTCGACGTGCCGCTCGACCTCGCTCGCCGAGACCCGTGCGCGCACCGACGCGCGCGGCGGCACGGGCTTGCCGGTGACCACGTCGGCGAGGCGGATCGTGACGGGGCCGTGGCCGTCGCGGTCGATCACCAGCTCTGTGCCGTCCCACGCGGTGCAGGTGCCGAGCACGTCGCTGGCACGTCCGTCGGGGAGCAGGTGACGGACCACCACGCGCCCGCCCACGACGTGCGGTCCGAGGGCGTGCCTGCCCACTGGCTGGGGTTCCGGCGTGTCGTCCACGACCCGGATACTAGAGTGGCTGCCCTCGGAACCCGTCCGTGCTCAGCCGTCTTCAGGAGGACCTGGTGACCTACGTCATCGCCCAGCCGTGCGTCGACCTCAAGGACCGCGCGTGCGTCGACGAGTGCCCCGTCGACTGCATCTACGAGGGCAAGCGGATGCTCTACATCCACCCTGACGAGTGCGTCGACTGCGGCGCCTGCGAGCCGGTCTGCCCGGTCGAGGCGATCTTCTACGAGGACGACACCCCGGAGGAGTGGAAGGGCTTCTACGACGCCAACGTGCACTTCTTCGACGACCTCGGCTCGCCCGGCGGCGCCGCGAAGATGGGCGTCATCGACGCCGACCACGCGCTCGTCGCCGCGCTGCCCCCGCAGGAGCACGCCGAGTGAGCGACCTTCCGCTGGTCGAGGAGGTCGCCGCGCGACCGTCACGAGACCACCGGAAGGTCTCCGAGCGCCTGCCTGACTTCCCCTGGGACAAGCTGACGGCCCACGCCGCCACGGCCCGCGCGCACCCCGACGGGATCGTCGACCTCTCGGTCGGCACCCCCGTCGACGCGACCCCCGAGGTCGTGCAGGAGGCGCTGCGGGCCGCGGCGGACTCGCCGGGCTACCCGACGACCATCGGGCTGGAGACCACCCGTCAGGCCGCGATCGACTGGCTGGCCCGACGCCACCGGGTGAGCGGTCTCGGCCTCGACGGCGTGCTGCCGGTGACGGGGTCCAAGGAGCTCATCGCCTCGATGGCGCTCCACCTCGGCATCGGTCCCGGCGACCTCGTCGGCTACCCCGCCCTGGCCTACCCGACGTACGAGGTGGGCGCGGCGCTCGCCGGCGCCGACAGCCTCGCCACCGACTCACTCACCGCGTTCGGCCCGCGCACCCCGCGCCTGCTGTGGCTCAACAGCCCGGCCAACCCCAGCGGGCGCGTGCTGCCCCTGGACCACCTGCGCAAGGTCGTCGACTGGTGCCGCGAGCGCGGCACCGTGCTGGTCTCCGACGAGTGCTACATCGAGTGCGCGTGGGAGGGGGAGCCCCCGCTGTCGATCCTGGACCCGCAGGTCAACGGCGGATCGCTCGAGGGCATCCTCGCGGTGCACTCGCTGTCCAAGCGCTCCAACCTCGCCGGCTACCGCTGCGCGTTCGTCGCCGGCGACCCCGCGCTCGTCGGCGAGCTGCTCGCGGTCCGCAAGAACCTCGGCCTCCAGATGCCCGGGCCCCAGCAGCGCGCGATGATCGCCGCGCTCGCCGACGACGCCCACGTGGAGGAGCAGCACGCCCGCTACGCCGCGCGCCGGCGTGACCTCAAGCGGGCGCTGGAGGCGGCCGGCTTCCGCATCGACCACTCCGAGGCCTCGCTCTACCTCTGGGCGCAGCGCCGGCCCGACGGGCCCGACGGGCCGCCCGAGGACTGCTGGGCGAGCGTCGCGTGGCTGGCCGAGCGCGGGATCCTGGCGGCCCCCGGCGACTTCTACGGCGCCGCCGGGCGCCACCACGTCCGGGTGGCGTTCACCGCCACCGACGAGCGGGTCGCCGCCGCGGTCGCCCGCCTCACCGACTGATCGAGGAGGACACGACATGCGCGTGACGGTGATGGGCACGGGGACGATGGGCGCGGGCATGGCCCGCTCGCTGATGCGCGAGGGCCACGACGTCACCGTCTGGAACCGCACCGCCTCGCGCGCCGAGCCGCTGGCCGCGGACGGCGCCCGCGTGGCGAGCGACCCGGCCGACGCGGTGGCCGACGCCGAGGCCGTCGTGACGATCCTCTTCGACGCCGTCTCGGTGCTCGAGGTGATGACGGACGTCTCCCTCCCCGAGGGCTGCGTGTGGGTGCAGGCGGCGACGATCGGCCTCGACGGCACGGACCGCGTGGCCGCCCTCGCCGACGAGCGCGGCTGGCTGCTCCTCGACGCCCCCGTCCTCGGCACGAAGGCACCGGCCGAGCAGGGCGCGCTCGTGGTGCTCGCCGCCGGCGAGGACGCCGCGCTCGAGGCCGCGCGCCCGGTCACCGACGCGATCGGCTCGCGGGTGGTGCGCGCCGGCGACCGACCGGGCGCGGGTGCGCGGCTCAAGCTCGCCTGCAACGCCTGGGTCGCCTCGCTCACCGCGGCCCTCGGGCAGTCCGTCGCGCTCACCGAGGCCCTCGGCCTCGACGCGCAGCTGTTCCTCGACGCGATCGAGGGCGGTGCGGTCGACGCGCCCTACGCCCACCTCAAGGGCGCCGCGATGACGAGCGCGGACTGGACGCCGTCGTTCGCCGTCGACGGTGTGGTCAAGGACCTCGGGCTCATCCGCGAGGCGGCCCGCGGCGCCTCGGTCGACGACCGGCTCCTCACGGCCGTGCTGTGGCTCTTCGCGTCCGCCAGCGACGCCGGCCACGGGGACGACGACATGGCGGCCGTGCGCACCGTCTTCTGAGCCAGCCCCTGAGCCGCCCCCCGCCTTCCGGGTGCACGGTCCGGCCGGTTACCCACTCCGGGGGATGACGCGCACCCGGCGTCGTTCGTAGCGTGGGGGGCTCCACCACGCGCAGACGGAGCCCCCCATGTCGCACCACTCCTCCCGCCCGGCACGACGCGCCGTCCCGGCGCTCGTCGCCGCGCTCGCCGCAGGACTCGCCGCCCTGGCGTCCGGCCCCGCCCCGGCGGGCGCGACGTCCACGTCCCCGGTCGCGTCGACGTCGGCGTCGTCGGCCGCCCCGGCTCCCGCGCGTCCCGCGGCCGCCCGTCACCGCGCGCTCGACGGCCGGATCGCGTTCGTGCGCGACGGCCAGGTGTTCTCGATGGACCGGTGGGGCGGCGACGTGCGCCGGCTGACCTCGCGCGGCACCAACACCCACCCGCAGTGGTCGCCCGACGGGCGGCGCATCGCCTACCTCCACGAGGCCGACGGTCGCCGTGACATCTGGGTGATGTGGGCGGGCGGAGCGGGCCAGCGCGCGGTCACCAGCACCGGCGACGTGAGCAGCGACGGCGCGTCGTGGGCGCCGAGCGGGCGCCGCCTGGCCTTCGCCGACGGGCTCGGCGAGCTCGTCACCATCCGGTCGCAGGCGCCGTTCGGAACGCCCGAGGTCGCCCAGAGCTTCAGCACGGGCGGCTTCTGCGACGAGGGCGACGTCGGCGACCGGGCACCGGTGCCGGTGGTCCGCTTCCTGTCCTGGTCGGCCGGCGGCGTGATCGCGGTGGTCAACCGCTCCGACTGCTACTTCGACGACCGGCTCGACCACTACGACCCCGCCACGCAGGAGCGGCACCAGTACGACGCCTCCGGTGCCGACTGCTGCGGCTACCGCGAGTGGAGCGACCTGTTCTGGGGCGCGGGCGACCAGTTCGGCTACACGCTGAAGGACACCGGCACCTACGGCGAGGACGTCGACGCGCCTCTCCACATCGTCTACCCCGGCTTCCGCTCCCTCGACGGCGACACCGGCGGTGCCCCGTCACCCTCCGGTGCGTTCCTCGCCCTGTCCACGGTCCGCGACGGCGTGCCCGTCGTGGTGCGCGCGCGCATCGACGGGTACGGCCGCAACGTGCTGGCCACGGGCTCGCAGCCCGACTGGCAGCCGCGCCCCTGAGCCGCGCACGGTCGAGCGGGTCCGCCACGACCGGCGTCGGTCAGTCGAAGACGTCGACGTGCACGTGGTCGCGGTGCTCGAGGATCGCCCGGTCGCCGCGCGAGGACGACGGCACGCGGTACCTCCGCCACCCCTCGTCGGAGCCCGCCTGCCAGATCCGGCCGTCGAAGATGACGGTCCGGACCGCGAGCCGCTGCGCGTTGGCGACGAGGTAGCTGGCCATCGCCCAGCCGCGCTTGCGGTTGTCGGCGTTGATCGGCCGGAAGAAGATGTCGACGGCGCGGCCCTCGTAGTGCGCCGAGCCCTCCATGTGCCCCGTCGAGATGCCGCCGGGCTCGAAGCCGCCGAGCGACAGCGTGCCGAACCGCTCCTCCAGGTCGCTGCGCACGGCCGCGGCCCGCGCGACGAGCCCGCTGGCGTCGAGCACGTCGCCGGCCTCCTCCACGTCGCCGGGCACCTCGCACCAGAACGCGCGGGGCGAGTTCCCGGTCAGCGCGGAGGCGAGGGCGCGACCGTCCTCCTCGTGGTCGGCGTACGCCGCGGGGAAGGCCGAGCGCTGGACCTCCTGCGCAGCGACCGTGATCTCCATCGTCTCGTAGCCGTCGACCTTCGCCAGCGCGTCGTAGAAGGCGTTGGTGGCGAAGACCGGGTCGGTCAGCTGCGCCACGCTGCCCCAGCCCTGGGACGGGCGCTGCTGGAACAGGCCGACGGAGTCGCGGTCGCCGTAGTCGATGTTGTAGAGCTTCGACTCCTGGTAGGCGGTGGCGAGCGCGATGCTCGCGGCGCGTGCAGGCATGCCGCGCGCGGTGGAGACGGCGGTGATCAGTGCGGCGTTCTCGGCCTGCTCGAGGTCGAGGTCGACGGTGTGCCCGCCGACCTTCGCCGTGCAGCCCCGCGGGGACAGCAGGTCGAGGTCGGTGCGGTCGACCAGGACGAGACCGGTCGCCGCCGCGCCCAGCACGACGGCGCCGGCGACGGCCGTCGTCCGTAGCGAGGGCATGGCGGAGGGCTCGGCGACGCTAGTTGGCGTGCAGCGCGGCGTTGAGGGCGATGCCGTCGCCCTTCCACGGCACGGCCTCGACGGCGCCGCTGACCGAGTTGCGGCGGAACAGGACGTTGTCCGCGCCGGACAGCGTGGCGGCCTTCACCACCTGCGGCTTGCCGTCGAGGTCGAGGACGGTCACCTTGGTGCCGGCGGTGACGTAGCACCCGGCCTCGACGACGCAGTCGTCGCCGAGCGAGATGCCGATGCCGGAGTTGGCGCCGAGCAGGCAGCGCTCGCCGACGGAGATGGTCTCCTTGCCGCCGCCCGACAGCGTGCCCATGATCGAGGACCCGCCACCGACGTCGGAGCCGTCGCCGACGACCACGCCGGCCGAGATCCGGCCCTCGACCATCGAGGCGCCGAGGGTGCCGGCGTTGAAGTTGACGAAGCCCTCGTGCATGACGGTCGTGCCCTCGGCGAGGTGGGCGCCGAGGCGGACCCGGTCGGCGTCGGCGATCCGGACGCCGGACGGGACGACGTAGTCGGTCATCCGGGGGAACTTGTCGATGCCGAAGACCTGCACCACGTGGCCGGGCACCACGGTGCGCAGCCGGGCGCGGACCTGCTCGAACCCCTCGACCGCGCACGGGCCGGCCGAGGTCCACACGACGTTGGCCAGCAGGCCGAAGATGCCGTCGAGGTTGGCGCCGTGCGGCTTCACCAGCCGGTGGGAGAGTAGGTGGAGGCGCAGCCAGACGTCCTCGGTGCTCGCCGGCGGCGCGTCCAGGTCGGCGATCTCCACGAGGCGCACGACACGCGTGGTGCCCCGCATGTCGTCCTCGCCGCCGTCGAGGTGCGCGAGCTCCTCGCTCGGCCCGCCCTCGGTCGCACCGAGGACGGGGGAGGGGAACCACGCGTCGAGGACGGTGTCGCCGTGCAGGGTCAGCAGGCCGTAGCCGGAGGCAGCAGTCACGTGGCAAGGGTACGGACGCCGCCCACCCCGGCGGGCGGCGTGTCCGTCGCTACTGCCCGGTGCGCCCGTCGACGACCTCGCGGACCAGGTCGGCGTGCCCGCAGTGGCGGGCGTACTCCTCGATCATGTGCACGACCACGTCGCGCACCTCGATCGCCTCCCCGTCGACGGTGTGGACGAGCGTGTCGAGGTCGGTGCGGTCGAGCACCTCGCGGGCGTAGGACACCTCCTGCTCCCACAGGTCGTGCGAGGCGCGGACCAGGTCGTCGTCGGCCTCCGGGAAGGAGAACCCGGCGTCCTCGTCGTCGCCGCGGAACAGCCGCGGGATCTCCATCCGGGCCTCGATGACCCGCCGGAACCAGCTGTGCTCGACCCGCGCCATGTGCCGCACCAGGCCGAGCAGGGAGATGTTCGACGGCGGCACCGCCTTCGTCGCCAGCTGCTCGGCGGTCAGCCCGTCGCACTTGAGCGCGAGCGTCTGGCGGTAGTGCTCGAGGTAGCCCACGAGGCACGCGCGCTCGCCGCGCGTCGGCCCGCCCTGCGTCCGCGGGTCCTGGTCGGGTGGCAGCCACAGGCCGTCGAAGCTCATGGGGCCACCCAACCCGCCCCCGTCCGGCTCGTGCAACCGCTTTCGGGACCCCGGCTGCCGGCGGTGACCGACACCGTGAAGGCAGTTCGGGGTCGCGGCGTCGCGCCTCACGCTCACCACCGCGGGCCGAGCGTCGAACTGCCTGCATGGTGCACCCGCAGCAACTGATTGGCAGCCGCACGCCGCAGGGCCGTACGATCGCCGCAGGCGTCTGAGCCGTCATCAGCGGCGAGCCTCGGGAAGAACGGGTACGGCGATCCGGCCGGCACCTCACTAGACCCCGACGGGTGCGGCCCGACACAGCCGGAAATGAGCGGCCCCGCGAAGGGCAAGCGAGGTGGTACCGCGGCAGGGATGTCGTCCTCGTGTCAGTCACGACCCGACACGACGCACCGCGAGGAGCACCCGATGACCTACCCGAAGGTCAGCCACACCGCCCCGGACCACGAGGCCACGACCGTCGCCAGCAGCCCGCGCTTCCCGGCGATCGAGGAGGCGGTGCTCGCCTACTGGGAGGCCGACGACACCTTCCGCGCGAGCGTCGAGCAGCGCGAGGCCGGCACCGACGGCGGCAACGAGTTCGTCTTCTACGACGGCCCGCCGTTCGCCAACGGCCTGCCGCACTACGGCCACCTGCTCACCGGCTACGTCAAGGACCTCGTCCCGCGCTACCAGACCATGCGCGGCAAGCGCGTCGAGCGCCGCTTCGGCTGGGACACCCACGGCCTGCCGGCCGAGCTCGAGGCGATGCGCCTCAACGGCATCAAGACCACCGACGAGATCGTCGAGCTGGGCATCGAGAAGTTCAACGAGGCGTGCCGCCAGTCGGTGCTGAAGTACACCGGCGAGTGGCGCGACTACGTCACCCGCCAGGCGCGCTGGGTCGACTTCGACCACGACTACCGCACCATGAACCCCGAGTTCATGGAGTCGGTCATCTGGGCCTTCAAGCAGCTGCACGACAAGGGCCTGGTCTACGAGGGCTTCCGCGTCCTGCCCTACTGCTGGCAGGACGAGACGCCGCTGTCCAACCACGAGCTGCGCATGGACGACGACGTCTACCAGATGCGCCAGGACCCGGCCGTCACCGTCGGGTACGACGTCACCACCGAAGGCCCGTTCAAGGGCGTCAAGGTGATGATCTGGACGACGACGCCGTGGACCCTGCCCTCCAACCTCGCGGTGATGGTCGGTGAGGACATCGACTACGTCGTCGTGGAGTCCGACGGCCCCACCGGCAGCACCGAGCGCTACCTCCTCGCCGAGGCCCGCGTGGCGTCGTACGCCCGCGAGCTGGGCGAGGACCTGCAGGTCACCTGGCGCGGCACCGGCGCCGACCTCGTCGGCCTGGAGTACGCCCCGCCGTTCTCCTACTACGCCGGCCACGAGCGCGCCTTCCGCCTCGTGCCCGCCGAGTTCGTCACGACCACGGACGGCACCGGGCTGGTCCACACCGCCGGCGCCTTCGGTGAGGACGACAAGGTCGTCACCGACCGCGAGGGCATCGAGGCGGTCATGCCGGTCGGCAAGGACGGTCGCTTCACCTTCCCGGTCACCGACTACGAGGGCATGCAGGTCTTCGACGCCAACCTCCACGTCATCGACCACCTCAAGGCCGCCACGCGCGGCGACGGCCCCACCGGCTCGGTCACGCCCGGCACCGTCCTGGTGCGCCGCGAGACCTACGACCACTCCTACCCGCACTGCTGGCGCTGCCGGCAGCCGCTGATCTACAAGGGCGTCTCGTCGTGGTTCGTCGAGGTGACCAGGGTCAAGGAGCGCCTGATGGCGCTCAACCAGGAGATCCGCTGGGTCCCCGACCACATCAAGGACGGCCAGTTCGGCAAGTGGCTGGAGAACGCCCGCGACTGGTCGATCACCCGCAACCGCTTCTGGGGCTCCCCGGTGCCGGTGTGGAAGTCCGACGACGAGCAGTACCCCCGCCTCGACGTCTACGGCTCCTTCGAGGAGATCGAGCGCGACTTCGGCACGCTGCCCCGGGACAAGGACGGCAACCCCGACCTGCACCGCCCCTTCGTCGACGAGCTGACCCGCCCGAACCCCGACGACCCGACCGGGCGCTCGACGATGCGCCGCGTGACCGACGTCCTCGACGTGTGGTTCGACTCGGGCTCGATGTCGTTCGCCCAGGTGCACTACCCGTTCGAGAACAAGGACTGGTTCGACAGCCACTTCCCGGGCGACTTCATCGTCGAGTACATCGGCCAGACCCGCGGCTGGTTCTACACGATGCACGTCCTGGCCGGCGCGATCTTCGACCGCCCGGCGTTCTCGACCTGCCTGAGCCACGGCATCGTGCTGGGCAACGACGGGCAGAAGATGTCGAAGTCGCTGCGCAACTACCCCGACGTGCGCGAGGTCTTCGACCGCGACGGCGCCGACGCGATGCGGTGGTTCCTCATGTCGAGCCCGATCCTGCGCGGCGGCAACCTCGTCGTCACCGAGCAGGGCATCCGCGACTCGGTGCGCCAGGTGCTGATCCCGCTGTGGAACAGCTGGTCGTTCTTCAGCCTCTACGCCAACGCCGCTGACGGCGGCGCCGGTCGCGAGGCCACGTGGCGCACCGACAGCGCGCACCCGATGGACCGCTACATCCTGGCCAAGCTGCGCGACCACGTGGCGACGATGACCGACCAGCTCGACAACTACGAGGTGGCGGCCGCGTGCGACTCCACGCGCACCTTCCTCGACGTGCTGACCAACTGGTACATCCGGCGCTCGCGCGAGCGCTTCTGGGACGAGGACGCCGACGCCTTCGACACCCTCTACACCGTGCTCGAGGTCGTCTGCCGGGTCACCGCCCCGCTGCTGCCGCTGACGACGGAGGAGGTCTGGCGCGGGCTCACCGGCGAGCGGTCGGTCCACCTCACCGACTGGCCCGACGCCGACGTCCTCCTCGCCGACGAGGCGCTGGTCGCCTCGATGGACACCGTCCGCGACGTCTGCTCGGCCGGCTCCGCGCTGCGCAAGGCCGCGAACCTGCGCAACCGGCTGCCGCTCTCGCAGCTGACCGTGGTCAGCGACGCCGACCTGTCCGGCTTCGAGCAGCTGGTCGCCGACGAGCTCAACCTCAAGCAGGTCGCGGTGCTCGCGGTCGATGCCCCGGAGGCGGCGGCGTACGGCGTCTCGCAGCGGCTCACCGTCAACGCCCGGGCCGCCGGGCCGCGGCCTGGGCAAGGACGTCCAGCTCGCGATCAAGGGCTCGAAGTCCGGTGACTGGTCGGTCGCCGAGGACGGCACCGTGACCGCCGGCGGGCTGGCGCTGGTCGAGGGGGAGTACGCCCTGGAGACCGTGGCCGGGTCCGCGGACGCCGACACCGCCCTCGGGATGCTGCCCCGCGGCGGCTTCGTCGTCCTCGACACCGCGGTGACCCCGGAGCTCGAGGCCGAGGGCACCGCCCGCGACCTCGTGCGCGCGGTGCAGCAGGCCCGCAAGGACGCCGGCCTCCAGGTCAGCGACCGGGTCGCGCTGACCGTGTCCGCGCCCGCCGCGACCCTCGAGGCCGCCCGGACCCACGAGGCGCTGCTCGCCGAGGAGACGCTGGCGACGAGCGTGACGTACGCGGAGGCTAACGAGGTCGCGGTCGAGGTCGCGAAGGCCTGAGGCACGTCGACGGACGACCGGCCACCCGACGGGTGGCCGGTCGTCGCACTGCGGGCGCGCTCAGCGCACGACGCGGAGGTGCAGGCGCTCCCTGCGGCTGTGGCCGGCCTTGTTCTCGGCGGACACGACGACCGTCCAGCGACCCGGCCGGAGCACCTTCCCGGCGCCGAGCCGGGCGCGGATCGTGACCGCGTTGCGGCCGGCGTCGAGGCGCTCGACCAGCCGGACCGGTCTGCTGCCCGCCGAGCGGAAGGTGAAGGTGACCTTCGCGTCGGCGGTGAGGACGACCGTGGCCACGGCCCGCCTCGCGACCTTGGCCGCTGCCCTCGCGTCCGACCCGACGGCACGGATCGCGCGGCGGTCGAGCGCGGCCCGCGTGATGACCGGGGCGACCCGGCTCGCGGGGCGGCAGCTGACCGCGCCGGTGTAGGTGCAGGCGGTGGCGTTGCCGACCTCGTCGGTGACGACGACCCGGACCGGGCGCGAACCGGCACCGCTGCCGGCGTACGACACCGACGTGCCGGTCGCCGTGGTGCCGTCGGGGAAGGTCCACCGGGCCGAGGCCACCCGCGACCACACGTCGTGGGCCTGGACCGCGTAGGCCACGGCGCGACCCGAGGTGCGGGGGTTGGCGCCGGTGATGCCGGTGACGACCGGGCCCGCGGCGTCGAGACCGCGCGCCTGCACGATCCAGCTGGCCCCGTCCTTGCGCGACCACGCAGCGGTGGCGTTGCCGGCCGGGTCCACGGCGACCTGAGGGTTCCACGCCTCGCCCTGCGGTGACAGGTCGATCGGTTCGGACCACTCGCCGCGCAGCGGGCGACGGGCGGCCTCCACGACGCGACTGCCGTCCGCCTCGCGGGACCAGATGGCGGTGGCGTTGCCGGCGAGATCGACCGCGAGCTGCGGGTCCCAGGAGCTGGTGGCACCGTCCGAGAGCCGGACGGAGGCGCTCCACGCGCCACCGGCCGGGCGGGAGGCGCTCGTGACGACCCACGCCGAGCCGTCGTTCTCCTGCCAGAGCGCGGTGGCGTTGCCCGCCCGGTCGACGGCGATCGCCGGGGTGTCGAAGACCTCCCCGCGCACGAGGTCGAACGGGGCGGACCAGGCGCCACCGGGGGCACGCGACGCGGTCTGCACGCCGTACGCACCGCCCGCGAAGCTGCCCCAGGCCGCGGTCACGGTGCCGGCCGGGTCGTTCGTCACCCGCGGGTTGGCGCGCAGCCCGGCGGCGGCGGAGAGCTCGACGGGTGCGCCCCACGTGCCGCCGGCGGGGCGGGTGGCGGCCTGGAGCGAGGCCCCGGCGGCCCACACCGCGGTCGCGTTGCCGTCCGGGTCGACGGTGACGTCGGTGGTGCGCGCCGGGCTGCCGACGGGGGAGAGGTCGACCGGTGTCGACCAGGTGCCGTCCGCGGCCCGGGTGGCCGACTGGACGGTGAACTTCCACGGCTGGCCCGGAGCGCCCTCGAAGCGCGACCAGGTCGCGGTGACCACACCGGCGCTGCTCACGGCGAGCTGCGGGACGTCGGTCCGCTGGCTGTAGTCCACCGACGGGTCGGTCGACAGGTCCACCGGGGCGCTCCACGCGCCGCCGTCCGGTCGGGAGGAGGTCTGCACGACGCTGCGGTCCGCGTCGACGCGCCGCCAGATGGCGGTGGCGTTGCCCGCCGCGTCGACGACGAGCTGCGGGTCGAGGATCCGGCGCCCGGCCGCCAGGTCCGCCGGCGCGCTCCACGCACCGGCCACCGGACGGTACGACGCCTGGACGACGTACTGCGTGCCGTTGTAGCGCGACCACAGCACGGTCGAGTCGCCCTCGGCGTCGGCACCGATGGCGGGCGTGAACGCCGAGCCGCCGGCCGCCGACAGGTCGGCGATGAGGTTGGTGACCGGTTGCCACGTCGGCGCGGCGACCGCCGGCGTCGCGACGAGCGACGCACCGACGAGGCCTGCGGAGAGCAGGAGGACCAGGCGGTGGGTGGGTCGTGCCATGTCGTGCCCCCGTCGTCGTGCCCCGGACCGACCCGGAGCAGTGCGCACCTTATGACGCGCCCCGAGGGCAACTGGTTGTATAGCGGCCATGGATCTCGATCTCTCCGCCGACGTCGTCACCCTCACCCAGCAGCTCGTCGACACGTTCTCGGTGAGCCACCACGAGCAGGAGATCGCCGACGCGGTCGAGGAGGCGCTGCGCGCCCTGCCGCACCTCACGGTCACCCGGCGCGGACACACCGTCGTCGCGCGCACCGACCTCGGTCGCGGCGAGCGGGTCGTCGTCGCCGGCCACCTCGACACCGTGCCGCTCAACGACAACCTGCCCTCGCGGCTCGAGGACGGCATCCTGCACGGCCTGGGCACCTGCGACATGAAGGGTGGCGACGCGGTGATGCTCAAGCTCGCCGCCGACCTCGCCGAGCCCAACCGCGACCTCACCTTCATCTTCTACGAGGCCGAGGAGGTCGACTCGATCCACAACGGCCTGCGCAAGCTGACCGAGAGCGACCCCGAGCTGCTCGAGGCCGACTTCGCGATCCTGATGGAGCCGAGCAACGCCGCGATCGAGGCGGGCTGCCAGGGCACCCTGCGCGTCGACGTGCGGACCACGGGCGAGCGCGCCCACAGCGCGCGCAGCTGGAAGGGCGTCAACGCCATCCACCTCGCCGCCCCCGTCCTCGCGCGGCTCAACGACTACGTCGCGCGCGAGCCCGAGATCGACGGCCTGACCTACCACGAGGGCCTCAACGCGACCGGCATCCGCGGCGGCGTCGCCGGCAACGTGGTGCCCGACGAGTGCGTCGTGGAGGTCAACTTCCGCTTCGCCCCGGACCGCAGCGAGGCCGACGCCGAGGCGTTCGTCCGCGACTTCTTCGACGGCTACGAGGTCACCCTCACCGACATCGCCGCCGGCGCCCTGCCCGGCCTCGACCGCCCCGCTGCCAAGGCGTTCGTCGACGCCGTCGGCGGTGAGCCCGCCCCCAAGTTCGGCTGGACCGACGTCGCCCAGTTCACCAAGCTCGGCGTCCCCGCGGTCAACTTCGGCCCCGGCGACCCGATGTTCGCCCACAAGCAGGACGAGCACGTGCCGGTCGAGCACGTCGAGCGCTGCGAGCGGATCCTGAAGGAGTGGCTGTCGTGAGCGAGGACGCCCCGGAGCTGCCGCCGCACGACCGGATGCGCGGCCCCGTCGTCGAGCGTCGCGGCCAGGTCCGCGACGGCAGCACCACCGACCAGCGCCTGCTCGACTCCCGCGGCTCCACGGACTGGCTGCACTCCGACACCTGGCGCGTGATGCGGATCCAGGCCGAGTTCGTCGAGGGCTTCGGCGCGCTCGCCGAGCTCGGGCCCGCGATCGCGGTCTTCGGCTCGGCGCGCACGCCGGCCGACCACCCCCACTACGCGATGGGGGAGGAGGTCGGGCGCAAGCTCGTCGAGGCCGGCTTCGCGGTCATCACCGGTGGAGGACCGGGCGCGATGGAGGCGGCGAACAAGGGCGCCTGCGAGGCGGGCGGCGTCAGCGTCGGCCTCGGCATCGAGCTGCCCTTCGAGTCGGGCCTCAACCAGTGGGTCGACAAGGGCATCAACTTCCGCTACTTCTTCGCCCGCAAGACCATGTTCGTGAAGTACTCCCAGGGCTTCGTGGTGCTGCCGGGCGGCCTGGGCACCTTCGACGAGCTCTTCGAGGCGCTCACCCTCGTGCAGACCGGCAAGGTCACCTCGTTCCCGATCGTGCTCCTCGGCACCGACTACTGGGGCGGGCTGTTCGACTGGCTGCGCGGGACCGTCCTGGCCGAGGGCAAGATCAGCGCCGCCGACCTCGACATGATGGTCGTGACCGACGACGTCGACGAGGCGGTCGCGCTGATGCTCGCGGCCCGGGAGGCACACGCATGAGCTGGCTCTTCGCGATCCTGGTGGTGCTGGTGATGGGCGGCGTCGCCCTCGTCGCCTCCGGCCGCGGCGGGTCCATGCCCCCCGCCTACGACGACCGTCCCGACCTCGCGCTGCCCGACGACCGGCCCCTCGGGGCGGACGACCTGCGCGCGGTCCGGTTCCCGCTCGCGGTCCGCGGCTACCGGATGTCCGACGTCGACGCGCTGCTCGCCCGGCTCGCCACCGAGATGGAGGACCGCCCCGGTCCGCCCGCCTCGTCTGGCGACCCCGACCACGCCTAGGGCAGACTCCGGCGGCATGTCGTTCCCGATCGTCGTGTGGATCCTCACGGCCCTGGCCGCCGTGGCGATCGTGCTGACCCGTCTGCGCCTGCGTGGCGAGGACGCGGCCGGCCGGCTGTCCATCAACCCGCTGCTGCCCACCGTGCACTTCGTGGCGGGGACGGTCGCGCTGGTGCTGTGGATCGGCGTGCTCCTCGCCCCCGAGGACTCCGCGGTCGGAGGGCCCCTCGTCGGGATCATCGCGATCGCCGCCTGGTGGGTCACCGCGCTGTGCGGCGTGCTGGTCCTCTCCCGGTGGCTGCCGACCAAGGGCCGGCACGCGCCCGCCGCGTCCGGCGACGGCTGGAGCGACGGCCCCGGCCTGTCGCTGCTCGCGCACCTCGGCATGGTGGTCGGGGTGCTGGTCTTCACCTACGCCTACCTCACGGCCGCGGTGTGAGGTCCGGTCCGAGCAATGGTCGGCGGGCTGCTGGGAGGGCTGCCGGCCGCCGGGTCGCGGCGCTCCTGACCGTGCTGGGCGCGGTGCTGGTCGTCGTACCTCCCGGGGCGACGAGCGCCGCGCCGTCGTCCACCTCGGCGCGTGCCGCAGCGCCCCGTCCCGCGGTGGTCGAGGTCCGCACAATCGGGCGGTCCGTGCGCGGAAGACCGATCCGTGCCTTCCGCCTCGGCGAGCCCGGACGGCGTCCGGTGGTGCTGTTCTCGACCATGCACGGCAACGAGCGTCGGACCCACACGATCCTCGAGAGCCTGCGCGACGGCCGGGCGATCCGCGGCGTCGACCTCTGGGTGGTGCCGACCTACAACCCGGACGGGTACGCCCGTGGCACCCGCCGCAACGCCCACGGCGTCGACCTCAACCGCAACTTCCCCCAGGCCTGGGCCGACCTCGACGGCTCCTACGAGTCGGGCCCGCGTCCGGCGAGCGAGCCCGAGACGCGGGCGGTGATGCGGTTCCTGCGCGACGTCGACCCGGCGCGGGTGCTGAGCTTCCACCAGCCGCTCGGCGGGGTGGACACCGACACCAAGGACCCGGCATTCGCGCGGCGCGTGGCGCGGGCGTTGCGCCTGCCGCGCACCACGCTCGACTGCGGCGGGCTGTGCCACGGCACGATGACGATGTGGTTCAACCACCACTTCCGCGGCAGCGCCCTCACCGTGGAGTACGGCGCGAGCCCCTCGCGCCGGCGGATGGCGCTCGAGGCGCCGCGCCAGCTGCTGCACCTGTTCGGCGCGCACCGCACGTCCCGGGGCTAGCCCGGGCACGCCCCGGGTGCGGCTCAGCGACCCCGGAAGGTCGGCTGCTGCTTGGTCATGAACGCGTCGACCGCGGCGAGGTGGTCCCCGGTGCCGCCGGTGAGCGCCATCTTCTCGGCCTCGAAGGCCAGCGCCTCGTCGAAGGGGTGTGCCGCGGAGTGTGCGACGGCCTGCCGGATCGATCCGTACGCCACCGTCGGACCGGCCGCCAGACGCGCGGCCAGCTCGGCCACGACCTCCTCGAGCTCGGACTCGGCCACCACGCGCGTGGCCAGGCCCAGCTCCAGCGCCTCCTGGGCCGGGACCGTGCGGGGGAAGTAGAGCAGCTCCATCGCGCGGGCCTGCCCGACCAGGCGGGGGAGCGTCCAGCTCGACCCGGTGTCGCAGGACAGCGCCACCCCGGCGAACGAGGTGTTGTAGCCCGCCGTGTCGACCAGGATGCGGAAGTCGGCGGCGAAGGCGAGGCTGGCGCCGGCACCGGCGGCCACGCCGTTGACGGCCGCGACGACCGGCTTGGGCATCGTGGCCAGCGTGTGCACGATCGGGTTGTAGTGGCGCTCGACGGTCTCCGAGAGGGGGACGTCGGCCTCGCCCTTCAGCCCGGCCAGGTGCTCCTTGAGGTCCTGGCCGACGCAGAAGGCCCGACCGCTGCCGGTGAGCACCACGCAGCGCACCGACGCATCCGTGGCCACCCGCTGCACGTGTGCCAGCAGGAGCTCCTTGGTCGCGACGTCGAGGCCGTTCATCGCGTGGGGCCGGTTGAGGGTGATGGTCGCGACCGCGTCGCGGACCCGGAGCAGGACGGGCGCGTCACCGTCGGCCTCGTCGGAGGGCTCGTTCGCGGGCGCGCTCGGGGACGTCGAGGGGGTCGTCATGGAGGCAGTCTGCCCGACCCGCATCCACCGATCGTGCGCCCTGTGGTGCCGATCACGCGGCACATGAGGGATACTGGACCCCGTACGACGCCGATCGAGGTGGCCAGTCACGACCAGCCGCCTCGATTCGCATGTGAGGAAGACCCTCCATCGCTGACGATGGCAGAACAGGAAGAGGTGCGCCGATGGCCGCCATGAAGCCCCGCACGGGCGACGGACCGCTCGAGGTGACCAAGGAGGGTCGCGGCATCGTCATGCGCGTCCCGCTCGAGGGCGGTGGACGGCTGGTCGTCGAGCTGAACGCCGACGAGGCGGCAGCTCTCGGTGACGCCCTCAAGGACGTCGTCGGCTGATCGTGGCCCCGACACTCCAGCTCCCGACCCAGGTCTCCCCGCCGGAGTTCGCCCTCAGCCCGGCGCTCCCCCACCAGATCGGGGGAGCCGAGGTGTGGGCCTTCCCGGTCCTCACCGACCCGGCAGGGCTGCTGCTCGGGCCCGGCGCCGACGAGGCGTCGCAGGCACTCGGCGTGGACCTGCTCGCCGCCCTCGACGCGGCGAGGGCGACCGGTCGCGCCGGTGAGGTGACCTCGCTCCCGGTGTCCTCCGACGCCGCCGAGGGGCTCGCCCTGGTGCTGCTGGTCGGCGTCGGCGAGGGGTCGACGACCGACTTCCGCCGGGCCGGGGCAGCGCTGGCCCGCGCGACCAAGGACCGCGCCAGCGTGGTGACCACGCTGGCCGCGATCGCGCCCGACGAGGGCCTCGGCGCCGTCGTCGTCGGCGCCATGCTCGCCTCGTTCTCCTTCCACTGGCGCTCCGCCGGCCCGCAGGCCCACCCGGTGGCTCGCATCGTCCTGGCCGGGGTGTCCTCCGACGGCGCCGACGACGAGCTGGCGCGCGCCATCGCGCTCGGGGGCGCCGGCTGGCGCTCGCGCACGCTCGCGACCGTCCCGGCGAACCTCAAGACACCTGCCTGGCTCGCCGAGCAGGCCGTCGAGGTCGGCGGGTCCGCCGGCCTCGAGGTCACCGTCTGGGACGAGCAGCGCCTCGCCGCCGAGGGCTTCGGGGGCATCCTCGCCGTCGGCGGCGGCTCGGCCAGCCCTCCCCGCCTGATCCGGATGGACTACACCCCGCGCGGTGCCGGGAAGAAGGTCCCGACCGTCGTGCTGGTCGGCAAGGGCATCACCTTCGACAGCGGCGGCCTCGACATCAAGCCCGCCGAGTCGATGCTGACGATGAAGCGCGACATGAGCGGCGGCGCGGCGGTCATCGCCACGATGGCCGCGCTGCGCGACGTCGACTGCCCGGTGCGGGTCGTCGGCCTGGTCCCGGCGGCGGAGAACGCCGTGAGCGGCTCGGCGATGCGTCCGGGCGACGTCGTCACCCACTTCGGGGGGCGCACCTCCGAGGTCAACAACACCGACGCCGAGGGTCGCCTGGTCCTCGCCGACGCGATGGCGTACGCCGTCTCGGAGATCGCGCCCACCGCGCTGCTCGACGTCGCCACGCTGACCGGGGCGATGAAGGTGGCCCTAGGTCAGTGGACCGGCGGGTACTTCGCCAACCACGAGGGCTTCGCCGCGCAGGTCGAGGCCGCCTCGGCCGCCTCCGGGGAGAACGTGTGGCGGATGCCGCTGGTCGCCGACTACGAGGAGAAGGTCTCCTCCAAGATCGCCGACGGCGACAACGCCGCGGGCGGGGCCGGCGCGATCACGGCCGCCCTGTTCCTCCAGCACTTCGCCGGTGACGTCCCGTGGGCCCACCTCGACTTCGCCTCGGCGGCCGAGTCGCCGGCCGACCGCCACGAGTGGACCGCGGGCCCGAGCGGCTGGGGCCCTCGCCTGCTGCTGTCGTGGCTCGGCTCGGAGGACCCGCTCGCCGGGATCGCCTGATGCTCGGGCTGACCATTCGCTGGTCCCTCGCCGACGCCCCCGCCGGGGTGTCGGAGGAGCTCGCCGCCTACGTCGCCGACACCTCGCACGCCCGCTTCACCGGCATGGCCGGGCTGCGGTTCAAGACGTGGCGCACGGTCCCCGGGGAGTGGTTCGAGGGGACCTACGTCTTCGTCAGCGACGAGGCGCGCGCGGAGTTCCAGCGGACCTTCACCGAGGGCGCCGCCGACGCGCCCGGGTCGCGGATCATCGGCTCGCCGCCGGTGCTCATCGAGGCCTGCGACGTGGTCGCGGTCGCCGAGGGCTGGGACGGGTTCCGGGCCGCTCCGCGCCTCTGACGCGCGATAGTCCGTATCAAATGGCACGTCCGGAAGCTCTCCGAAGGTGCCACTTGATACGGACTACGCCGGGTCAGGCCTCGGGTGCCCACTCCTTCTTGGCGGCGAGCAAGCCGTCGCCGACGGGGAGCAGCACGGGGACGAGCGCGTCGTGCTCGAGGATCGTGCGGCCGAGGTCGCGGATGGTGACGGTCTCCTCGTCGCGCTGCGACGGGTCGGCGACGCGGTCGTGCCACAGCGCGTTGTCGAAGGCCACGACGCCGCCGGGGCGCAGCAGCCGCAGCGCCTCCTTGAGGTACGCCGCGTACTCGCGCTTGTCGCCGTCGCAGAACACCAGGTCGTAGTGGCCGTCGGTGAGGCGGGGGAGGACGTCGAGGCCCGCGCCGGCGATGGTGCGGGCACGGTTGCCGGGGATGCCCGCCTCGGAGAAGGTCTCCTTGGCGAGCCGCTGGTGCTCGGCCTCGATGTCGACGGTCGTCAGCACGCCGTCGGAGCGCATGCCGCGCAGCATCCAGAGGCCGGAGACGCCGGTGCCGGTGCCGATCTCGACGACGGCACGGGCGTCGAGGACGGAGGCGAGGAAGCGCAGCGCCGCGCCGGCGCCGGGGCCGACCGGCGTCACGCCGACCTCCTCCGCGCGGCTGCGGGCCGCGGCCAGGATCTCGTCCTCGGCCACGAACGTCTCGGCGTAGGACCAGCTCGCGGGCTTGATCGGCGTGGTGATGACGGGCCTCCTGGGTCGACGCCGGCCGGGTGCGTGGAGCGCCCGGCCCGGGCAGGTCGACCCTATCGCGACCCGGCCGGGCACCGTGTCCGGGAACACACCGGCCCGGTCGCTCGTTGGAGGCGGAGAAGTTCTTGGTCGGAGCGCATGGAGTTCACAGCGAACTCTCAGGCACCGTCCCTAGCGTCAGGAAGGACAACGAACCGGTGCAGGTGCGGTCGAGGAAGACGACGAGCCAGGGGGCTCCCGTGGGCGAGCAGGACGAGACCACCACCGGTGAGCAGGGCGTCGTGCCGTCGTGGGACGAGATCGTGGAGCAGCACTCCGACCGGGTGTTCCGCCTGGCCTACCGGCTGACCGGCAACCGTCCCGACGCCGAGGACCTCACCCAGGAGGTCTTCGTCCGGGTCTTCCGCTCGCTCGACACCTACACGCCCGGCACCTTCGAGGGCTGGCTGCACCGCATCACCACCAACCTCTTCCTCGACGGGGCACGCCGCAAGCAGCGGATCCGCTTCGACGCGCTGTCCGACGAGCGCGCCGCGCGCCTGACCAGCTCCTCGGTGGGCCCCGAGCTGGCACTGGCCGACCAGACCTTCGACGACGACATCGAGACCGCGCTCGCCACGCTCCCGCCCGACTTCCGCGCGGCCGTCGTGCTGTGCGACGTCGAGGGCCTCACCTACGAGGAGATCGCGGCGATCATGGACGCCAAGCTCGGCACCGTCCGCTCGCGCATCCACCGCGGACGCACGATGCTGCGCAAGGCCCTCGCGCACCGCGAGCCCGGTGCCGGCCGCCAGCGCTACTCCGGCCCGGTCGCCTCCCAGCCGCGAGGGACGGTCTCGCGATGACCCACCTCGGCTCGCGCGTCAGCGCCCTCCTCGACGGCCGGCTCGCCCCCGAGGACGAGGAGCGCTGCTGGGACCACGTGCACTCCTGCCACCTCTGCCGCGACCTCGTCGAGCAGGAGGGCCGGGTCAAGACCGAGCTGGCCCGCCTCTCGATGGGCCCGTCCGCGTGCTCGGTCGACCTGAAGTCCTCGCTGCTGGGCGGCTGCTCCTCGCTGACGCCCGAGCCGTTCCCCACCACGTCGACGCGTGGCCGTCGCGGCCTGGTCGCCATCGGTGGGGGCGCGGCCGGGGCCTGTGTCGTCGGCGTGCTTGCCCTGGGTGTGGCCGGGGGCACGGGCGCTGAGCCCCGCCCGCCCGTCACGGACCTGTCGCGTCCGACCGGGTCGGTCACCCCCGTCAGCAGCACCGACGACCGGTCCACCCGCGGGCCGGTCGCACCCTCCCGGACGCCCCTCGCCGAGCGACTCGTGGCGGTCCGGGAGAAGATTGCTCCGTGACCGACGAGCACACCCCTGACGAGCAGGTCCCCGACGAGCCCACCCAGCCCCTTGCTGGGTGGCGTCCGTCCGAGCCCGCGACGGGGTCCGACGCCGGCCCGGCGCCCGAGCACGACGGCGCCGACCACTCCTCGGCCGACGCCTCGTCCGGCGTCCCGGACGACTCCTCGGCCGACTCCGCGGGCGAGCCCGAGCGCCCGGTGCAGCCCGAGGGGCACCCGTACGGCTGCGCCGACGGGTGACCCCGAGGACCCGCGCGAGCCCAGCGGGACGTCCGGCCTCCCGATCGGCGACCCGCCGCCGAACGAGCCCGACCGCCACGACCCGGCAGCGGCCACGGTCCCGATGAGCCAGGTGGGCGGCCCGGGGCCGCAGCCGCCGTACTCCGGGCCCGTCCCGCCTGCCGGACAGCCGTGGTTCGGCCCGGGCCCCTACCCCGGTCCCGCCTTCGGGCAGCACGGCCCCCAGGGGCAGCAGGGCCAGCACGTCGCCCGTCCGGCTGCGCGGCGCGTGCCCCTGTGGGTGTGGCCCGCCGTGGCCGCGCTGGCCCTGGTCGTCGGCATCCTCGGCGGCCTGGCCGGCGGCGCCATCCAGGACCAGCTCGCCTCGGACGGCGGCACGGTCGACAACGGTCTCGAGGGGGTCCGCACGCGGGCCGCGGCACCGCTGCAGGCCGACAACGGCTCCGTGCCGGCGGTGGCGCAGGCGCTGCTGCCCAGCACGGTGCAGATCGTCGCCGAGTACGACGGCCAGGCCGCCGGGGCGACCGGGTCCGGGTTCGTCCTGGACCGGGAGGGCCACGTCGTGACCAACAACCACGTGGTGGCCTCCGCGGCCTCCGACGACGGCCCGATCGTGGTGATCGACAGCGAGGGCCAGCGCCACGAGGCGACGGTCGTGGGCCGCAGCTCGGTGTACGACCTCGCCGTGCTCGACGTCGACGGCGCCGACGCCCTCGAGCCCGCGGCCCTCGGCGCCTCGCAGGTGCTGCACGTCGGCGACCCGGTGGTCGCCTTCGGCGCCCCGCTCGGGCTGAGCCAGACCGTGACGTCCGGCATCGTCAGCGCGCTCAACCGCCCGGTGACCACCTCGGGGGAGTCCGACGACGACTCCTCCTACATCAACGCCGTCCAGACCGACGCCGCGATCAACCCGGGCAACTCCGGCGGTCCGCTGGTCAACCTCGCCGGCGAGGTCGTGGGCGTGAACTCCGCGATCGCCACGACCGGCGGCGCGTCGACCGAGGCGGGCAACATCGGCGTCGGGTTCGCCATCCCCATCGAGCAGGTCCGCACCACCGTGGACCAGATCCTGCGCACCGGTCGCGCCGAGTACCCCGTGATCGGCGCCCAGGTGCAGACCGGCGGCAACCCCGACTCGGAGGGCGCGACCATCACCGAGATCGTGCCGGACACCCCGGCGGCGCGTGCCGGGCTCCAGGAGGACGACGTCATCGTCGCCGTGGACGACCAGCCGGTCAACGACGGCATCGCGCTGATCGTGGCCATCCGGACGCACCTGCCCGGCGAGGTCGTCGAGATGTCGGTCGTTCGCGGTGGTGAGGAGCAGGTCGTCGAGGTCGAGCTCGACGGCAAGGTCGGGTAGTCACCCCACGACGCCGGGTCACTCCACCCGGTCGCCCTGCTCGGTCTCGACGAACGGGTGCTGGTCGACGAACTGGCGCGTCTCGGCGTACATCCGCTGGATGAACTCCTCGAGCTGCGAGCGCTCGACGCGCCACTGCCCGCGCCCTCCGATCTTGATGGCCGGGAGGTCGCCGCGACGGACGAGGGCGTAGACCTGGGCGCTGGAGGTGTTGAGCACCTCGGCGACGTCGGCCAGCGTCAGGAAGCGGGGGTCCTCGGGCATGGGGCCATCGTGCCACCGCCGGAGCGGACGCGACGCAGGGCCGTGGCCTCCTGTGGAGGGCACCCCTGTGGAGAGCGAGGTGTGAACTGCGTGCGAGCAGGCAATGATGCCCGGTGTGTCTCGGAACCGGTCCCAGGTGACCCCCCACGTCGACGTCCCGGCCGCCACCCGCACCCGGTCGCCCGGGTGGCGCGACCCGCGGCTCTGGGTGGGCGTCGCCCTGGTCACGGGCTCGGTGGTCGCCGGCGCGCGGATCCTGGCGAGCGCCGACGACATGACGCCCGTCTGGTCCGCCTCGGGCGACCTCGTGGCGGGAGAGTCCCTCACCGCCGACGACCTCGTCGCCACCCGGGTGCGCTTCGACGACGCGGCCGACCGGGCGCGCTACCTCCCGGTCGAGTCCGAGCTGCCGGCCGACCTGACCCTCACCCGGCCGCTGGCGGGCGGTGAGCTGGTCCCGGCGGCGGCCCTCGGGCCGGAGGCCGCCGACGACGTCGTGTCGGTCTCCATCGCCGTCCCGGCCGAGCACGTGCCGACCGACCTGGTGCGGGGCTCCCACGTCGACGTCTGGGTGATCGACCAGGACCGAGGCCGTCGCGTCGGTGCCGACCTGGTGCTCGAGGACGTGCTGGTCCTCGACGCCCCGGTGGTCAGCGACTCCTTCGCCTCGGCCACCTCACGACAGCTGGTCCTCGAGGTGCCCACGGCCGACGAGGACGCGCTCGCCGAGCTGCTGGCCGCCAGTGGTGACGACCGCGTCCGCGTCGTCGGGCGGGGCTGAGCGTGCTCTGCGTCCTGCTGCTCGCCGCGGGGGAGCCCTGGGAGTCGCCGGTGCTGGCCGACCTCGAGGCCCACCCCGGCGTGGTGGTCCTCAAGCGCTGCGTCGACGTCGACGACCTGCTCGCCTCGGTCGCCAGCGGGCAGGCCGACGTCGCCGTGGTCTCACTCGAGGCCCCCGGTCTCGACCCGTCGGCGGTCTCCCACCTGCGCCGCCACGCCGTGCGCCCGGTGGCCGTGACCGCGGTGCGCTCCGACGACCTCGACGTGCGTGAGCACGCCCACCGGCTCGGGATCACCGCCGTGGTCGGAGCGGGCGAGCTCGCCACGGTCCCCGAGGTCGTGACGAGCGTCGAGGACGTCCTCGACACGCGACCGCGCGGCGTCGCGCCCCTCGAGCAGGCGCCGCCGGTGCACTCCGGCGCGGAGCCGGGGCGGGTCGTGGTCGTGTGGGGCCCGACCGGCGCGCCCGGGCGCACGACCGTCGCCGCCAACCTCGCCAGCGAGGTCGCGCGCCGGGGCACCGCCGCCGTCCTGGTCGACCTCGACCCCTATGGCGGCGCCGTCGCGCAGCAGCTGGGGATCCTGGACGAGGTGTCCGGGCTGCTGTCGGCCTCGCGGCTGGCCGGGGCCGGCCACCTCGAGGAGCGGTTCGCCTCCATCTGCCGGTCGGTGGGCGACCACCTCGCCGTGGTCACCGGCCTCCCGCGCGCCGACCGGTGGCGCGAGGTGCGCCCGGCCCACGTCGAGCAGCTGCTCGAGGCAGCGCGCGGGCTGGGGGAGGTGGTGGTCGACACCGGCTTCAGCATCGAGGACGACGCCGGCTCCGACTTCGGCGGGCGCCCCGCCCGCAACACCCTGACGCTGGCCGCCCTCGACCAGGCCGACGAGGTCGTCGTCGTCGGCAGTGCCGACCCGGTCGGCCTGACCCGGTTGGCCCGGGCGCTCGTCGACCTCCGCGACCGGGTCGACGGCGTGCCCGTGCGCGTCGCGGTCAACCGGATGCGTGGCTCCATCGGCTGGTCGGAGAAGGACATCGCCGGCATGGTCGAGGGCTTCAGCCGGGTCGCCGGGCTGCACTTCCTGCCCGACGACGGCCCCGCCGCCGACCGCGCGCTGCTCACCGGGCGCCCGGTGGTGGACCAGGGCGACACCTCGCTGGCCCGCAGCCTGCGTGCGCTCACCGACGCGGTGTTCCCCGCCAGCGCGGGCGCCCTCCCCGGCAGGTCGGCCGGCCGCTCGACGCGGCTCCTGGGCAGGTCCTCCGGGCGTACGCGGGACCCCGTCGGCAGCGGTCGGCGAGCACGCGGACGCGGCCGGGCAGCCGGTCCAAACATCTAGGTCGCTTTCACGGTTCTTTTACGTTTCGTCAAGAATCGACCTACGCTGAGGTATCCGCACGAAGGAGAACTCGGTGACCTCACCCGCCCGCGCGTGTGCCTGTGCGCTCGTGACCCTGTCCCTCGCCGCCGTCCCGGCCCTGGCCTCGGCCCGCGTGCCCGACGGCACCACGGGCGACGACATGATCGTCGGCAACGCCCGGCCCAACCACATCATGGCCCTCGGCGGCCGTGACCGGGTGATGGGCAACGGCTCCGACGACGTGGTCTACGGAGGCAAGGGCAACGACACCATCGACGGCGGCGACGGCAACGACTGGATCACCGCGCAGCCGGGCAACGACTGGGTGACCGGCGGGATCGGCAACGACCGCATCGACGGCGGCCAGGGCGACGACACCCTCTACGGGGGCGACGGCGACGACGTCATCACCGCCAACGACGGCAACGACGTGGTGGTCGGCGAGGCCGGCAACGACACGCTGGGCGGCCACGACGGCGACGACCGGCTCGAGGGCGGCGAGGGGTCCGACAAGCAGGTCGGCGGCGCCGGCAACGACTGGATCGACGGCGGTCCCGGCGACGACGGCGCCATCCAGGGCGGCCCCGGCAACGACGTCCTGATCGACGGTGAGGGCAACGACTGGCTCATCAAGGGCGACGAGGGCGACGACACGATCTTCCTCGGCCCGGGCGTCGACAGGGCGTTCGCCGAGCAGGGCAACGACACCATCTACGTGCTCGACGACGGCCAGGCCGACAAGATCCGCTGCGACGACGGCGGCCAGGAGCAGGGCGACGCCGACCGCGTGGTCTTCGTCGGCACCCGCGACCCGCTCGACGTGGTCGACCCCTTCGGCACCTGCGAGAGCGTCGAGCTCGTGCTCGAGGCGCCGACCGGCTGGCCCTACGGCCCCGTCGTGCAGCGCCCCGCCGCCCGCGTCACGCCGCGAACAGCAGGTACAGACCTCCCGCGGTGAACCCGACCATCGCCACCAGCATCGGCAGCTGACCGGTGAGGTGGTGGCGACGGGGGAGCAGCCGGATCGCACGGTCGTGCGCGGCGACCACGCCGACGACGTGCCCCAGCACCACGGCGACCACCTTGGTCACGGCCAGGAAGGTCGGGTGGTTCGACAGCCACCGGCCGACCTGGAGGTCGGCGGTCCCGAGGTAGTCGTCACCGCGGGTGAAGGGGTCGCTGAGCTGGATCAGGGTCAGCTGGCCGTACTCCACGAAGAACGTGAGGTAGTGGGCGACGATGTAGCCCACGACGATCGGCACGATCGAGTGCGCGAAGAGGTCGGGCAGGGCCCGGCGGGGGGTGTCGCTGGTGACCCCGGTGGCCATGGTGGCGACCGTGAGGACCAGGACGACGCCGCCGGAGAAGGCGACGAGGGCCAGCGTGTCGGGCCAGATCCGCGACACCTCCATCGACTGCACCAGCGTGAGCCACGCCGTCGACTCGCGGAAGGAGTCGAAGGCCGTGCTGCCGAAGAGGACGCCGACGACCCCGACCAGGCCCGGGCGGGCCTGCAGGGTGTCGAGGTTGGCGAGCGGGCTGCGCAGCACGAGCCGGCCGTCGCGCCGCCCCCAGAGGGACAGGCGCGCCACGAGCGAGGAGTAGACCTCGAACGGGTCGGCGCGGGCGAGGAACGTCGTGCCCCACACGGCGGAGCCGATCAGCATGATGGCGAGGTAGAGCGCGCACCAGAGCCGGACCGGGCCCACGTCGGTGGCGTGGGGGTAGACCAGCTCGAGCCACACGAAGGCGAACAGGCCCAGCGCGGCGGGCCAGTAGCCGAGACGGGCGGGGTACGCGCGCAGCCCCTCGCCCTCCGGGACCCCCGAGACCCGCGCGAACAGCATCGCGACGGTGCGCGCCGGGCTGACCGCGCGGAAGAACGGCCCGAGGAGCAGCGACGCCGGGACGATGCCCACCCAGAGCAGGACGTAGAAGCTGCCGAGGAACGGGTTGACCAGGGTGTCCTTGCCGAACACCGCCGCGGCGCCGACGTAGAGGAAGAACACCATGCCCAGCACCCGCGCGGCGACGGCGAGCACCCGCGAGGACACCAGCCGGTCGAGCCAGGCGGGGGCGGGGCGACCGGTGGTCGCGGCGTCGTAGCGCGGCTCCCGCCAGGCGAGGGCGAGGACGGTGAAGGAGACGACGAGGGCCGCGACGGCGCCGGCGATCGCCAGCTCCGACGGGATCGGCAGGTCCTTGGCGCCCCCGAGCCCGTGGGCCGAGATCGTGCCCGGCACGCTCAGCGGACCTCGAGCTGGAGCACGACCGACGCGGGCTCGTGGCTCTCCACCTCGACGACCCCCGGCCGGTCGATGGTGATCTCGTGCTCGGAGGTGCCGGCGTCGTAGGCGATCTCCTGCTCCGGCGTGCTGTGCACGTGGAACTCCCCGGCGACGTCGGAGGTGATGGTGAGGTCGAGCGTCTGGCCCACCGCCAGCTCGACGCGGTCGCCGTTGGGCGTGAAGGTGTCGCCCTCCCGGGTCACGGTCACCGCCACGGCCTCCTCGCTGGAGGAGCTCGAGGACCCCGAGGACGGCGACGTCGTGGACTCGTCGGTGCCGCCGCAGGCGCTGAGGGCGAGCACGAGGGCGAGGGGCGCGAGTCGGGACAGGCCGCGACGAGACATCGGTGTTCTCCTGGGTGTGGGTCGGCGTCCGGTGGCCCTTGAGGCAAACCTCGACCCCGGCTCTGCCAGAATCCCATGAGGGACAAGAGGCCGACGAGAGGGCACCCATGATCGAGCGCGGAGTGTGTCGTGCCTCATGCCCGCGCGCGGGGAGCGAGGTCGCGGGTGAGTGAACGGCTCCGGCCACGGGACCTGGCCATCCTGGCTGCGGAGTCCCCGACGACGCCCATGCACAACGCGACCGTCGAGGTCTTCGACCCGCTGGACTCCGGGTTCGACCACGACCGGCTCGTGCAGCTGATCGCCGACCGGATCGCCTTCGTCCCGCGCTATCGCCAGCGCCTGCAGCAGGTGCCGGGACACCTGGCCAACCCCGTGTGGGTCGACGACGAGCACTTCGACCTCGGCTTCCACGTCCGTCGCTCCGCGCTCCCGCGGCCCGGGTCGATGGACCAGCTGCGCGAGCTCGTCGCGCGCATCGCCTCGCGCCCGCTCGACCGGACCCGGCCCCTGTGGGAGTGCTACTTCGTCGAGGGCCTCGAGCACGGGCGGGTGGCGCTGCTGACCAAGAGCCACCAGATCCTCGTCGACGGCCGCGAGACCGTCGACATCGGCCAGGTGCTGCTCGACACCTCGCCCGACCGCTCGACCCTCGGTCACGACGACGAGTGGCGACCCCGGCGTACGCCCGGACCGCTCGGCCTGGCCCTCGACGCCGTGACCGACAGCGTGGAGAGCCCGTCGACGGTGTGGCAGACCACGCGCGCGAACGCCGGTGCGGTCGGCCGCCGCGCCTCCGCGACGGGAGCTCGGGTCGCTGAGGTCGCCCACGCGCTGGCCGGGCGCGGCCCGGTCCACTCCACGCCGGTCCACCGGCGGCTCTCCCAGCAGCGACGCTTCGTCGCGGTCCGCACCGAGCTCGCCGACCACCGCGCCATCCGCGAGGCCCGCGGCGGCACGGTCAACGACGTGATCCTCGCGATCGTGACCGGTGGCCTGCGTGGCTGGCTGATGGCGCGCGCCGAGTCGATGTCGGGCCTGCGGACCATCAAGGCGATCGTGCCCATGTCGGTCATCGACGACGACCTCGAGGCGACCTCGTTGGGCAGCCAGATCACCGGGCACCTGGTGAACCTCCCGGTCGGCGAGCCCAGCCCGCTGATGCGCCTGCACCAGGTCAGCTACGACCTCAAGGCCCACGGCGACAACGGCCGGGCCGTCTCGGCCCGCCGCCTGTCGGGCATCGCGGGCTTCGCCCCGACGACGTTCCACGCGCTCGGGTCCCGCCTCGCCTCCGCCGAGCTGCGCCACGGCTTCCACGTCTCCATCACCAACGTCCCGGGCCCGCAGTTCCCGCTCTACGCCGACGGCGCCCGGATGCTGGAGTCCTACCCCGTGCACCCGCTGCTGCCCGACCACCCGCTGGCGATCGGCGTGACCTCCTACGACGGCGGCGTCTTCTACGGCATCACCGCCGACCGCGACGCCGTCCCCGACGCCGACGTGCTCGGGCAGTGCCTCCTCGAGGCCCTCGACGAGCTGCGCGACGCCGCCTCCGACACCACGCCCCGCGCGCCGCGCGGGCGCCGCAGGACCACCGAGAGGAAGCGCTGATGACCCGCGTCTACGTCCCGATGAGCCTGGAGGCCCTCGGCGAGTTCTTCGGGACCGCCCGCGTCCTCGGCGAGATGGGGGACGACGAGTTCCTCGAGCGCGGAATGGGCGTCGGTGACGGGCACGCGGTCACCGAGGAGCTGCGCCGTGCGTTCCCCGACCTCGACGACGAGTCGCTCGAGCACTACGCGATGACGGAGGCCGCGCAGGAGTCGTTGGAGATGGTCACCAGCGACGAGGGCTGGGACCGTCGCCATCGTCGTCGCCGTCGAGGTCGCGCAGGTCGTGCCACGGCCGGGCGCCGTGACGGCGGTGGAGACCACGGGCGGCACCATCCCGCACGACGTGGTCGCCTACATGGTCGACACCGACGATGCGGTGGAGGACGTGCTGAGGGCCGCGGTCGCGTTCCGCATGGGTGACGCCGACGCGGACGAGCTGGCCGAGCGCTGCCTGCGGCACGAGCTCGGCTGGTACGCCACGACCGAGGTCGAGCAGGTCCTCGGACTGTCCTGACGCCCCGCTTGGAGGGGCGCGTGACTCTCTGACACGATCGGCTGCATGGACGCGATCACCTTTCCTCCGGCTCCCACCAACGAGCCGAACCTGACGTACGCCCCCGGCAGCCCGGAGCGAGAGACCCTCGTCGCCGAGCTGGCGACGCTGGAGTCCACCGAGCACACCTTCCCCGCCGTGATCGGCGGCGAGCGCCGCGACGGCGGTGGCGCGGAGACGAAGGTCGTCCAGCCGCACGACCACCAGCACGTGCTCGGCACCTTCAAGGGCGCGACGACCCAGGACGCCGAGGACGCGATCAAGGCCGCGGCCGAGGCCGCCCCCGGGTGGCAGGCGATGCCGTTCGACGAGCGCTGCGCGATCATCCTCAAGGCCGCCGACCTGCTCGCCGGCCCGTGGCGCCAGCGGCTCAACGCCGCGACCATGCTGGGCCAGTCGAAGACGGCGTACCAGGCCGAGATCGACGCCGCGTGCGAGCTCATCGACTTCTGGCGCTTCAACGTCCACTACGCCAAGCAGATCCTCACCGACCAGCCGATCGCGAACAGCCCGGGCATCTGGAACCGCACCGACCACCGCCCGCTCGAGGGCTTCGTCTACGCGATCACGCCCTTCAACTTCACCGCCATCGCCGGCAACCTGCCCACCGCCCCCGCGCTGATGGGCAACACGGTCATCTGGAAGCCGTCGCCGACCCAGCAGCTGGCCGCGTCGCTGACGATGGAGCTGCTCGAGGAGGCCGGCATGCCGCCGGGCGTCATCAACATGCTGCCCGGCGACGGCCTCGACGTGTCGAAGGTCGTGATGCCCCACCGCGACCTCGCGGGCATCCACTTCACCGGCTCGACGCCCACCTTCCAGCACCTGTGGCGCACCATCGGCGAGAACATCAACGGCTACCGCGCCTACCCGCGGATCGTCGGCGAGACCGGCGGCAAGGACTTCATCGTCGCCCACCCGAGCGCCGACCCCGACGTGCTCCGCGTCGCCATGATCCGCGGCTCGTTCGAGTTCCAGGGCCAGAAGTGCTCGGCGGCCTCGCGGGCCTACGTCCCGCGCTCGGTGTGGGCGAAGATCAAGGACCAGCTGATCGCCGACACCGAGGCGCTCTCGATGGGCGACGTCACCGACCTGTCGCACTTCATGGGCGCGGTCATCGACCAGCGCGCCTTCGACAAGCACAAGGCCGCGATCGAGCGCGCCCGGGCCACCGACGGCCTCGACATCCTCGCCGGTGGCCAGGTCGACGACTCCGAGGGATTCTTCGTGCGTCCCACGATCGTCGAGGGCGGCGACCCGACCGACGAGATGTTCAGCACCGAGTACTTCGGGCCCATCCTCACCGTCCACGTCTACGACGACGCCGACTTCGAGAAGGTCGTGGCGCAGATGGAGTCGTTCGCGCCGTACGCCCTGACCGGGGCGATCATCGCCCAGGACCGGTCCGCGATCGCGTGGGCGCGCAAGACGCTGCGCTTCGCGGCCGGCAACTTCTACATCAACGACAAGCCCACCGGCGCGGTGGTCGGCCAGCAGCCCTTCGGCGGTGGCCGGGCCTCGGGCACCAACGACAAGGCCGGTGCCGCGGTCAACCTGCTGCGCTGGACCTCGCCGCGCTCCATCAAGGAGACGTTCGTCCCGCCGAAGGACCACCGCTACCCGCACCAGGGCTGAGCCACGACGTGAGGGGTGGGAGGATGGCCGCATGACCGCGGCCGTCCTCCCGCTCCACATGGGCGCCCTGCACCCCTTCGAGCAGGCGCTGACGCTGCTGCTCGCGTTCGGCCCCTTCGTGGTCCTGGGCCTGGTCCTGCGACGCAGGAACAAGGAGCTGCGGGCCGAGGACGAGTCAGGGCGCTCGACCACGGGCCGGACGCCCCACGAGCCCGTCGACGCCGACGAGGACGCGACCACCTGAGCGGCCCGGCTCGCTCGACGAGCCGGTCGGTGAGGTCAGCGGGCCAGCCACTCGACGCCGACGCGCCGCTCGACGTCGAGGGCGTCGGACAGCAGGCTCGCGACCATCGACTCGATCTTCCCGCCCACCAGCGGGATCCGGATGCTGACGTCGAGGTCGAGGACCTCGGTGGTGGTGCCGCCCGCCTCGCGCAGCTCCAGCGTGCCGGTGGCCCCGCCGGCCTTGCCGGGGATCGATATCTCGACGTCGGCGCCGGTGGGGGAGGTCCACGTCTCGGTCTGGACGATGACGATCTCCTCGCCGACGAACTTGCGGGCGAACGACGGGACGTCGGCGGCCGAGCGCACCTGCTCGATGCGCACGTGGTCGCCGTCGATGGCCACGGTCCCGCGGGCGACCTTCTGCCGCGCGAGCACCTCCTCGCGGAAGGCGGGGTCGTCGAGCATGGCCGCGACGGCCTCGGCCGGGGCGTCGTAGGTCAGCTGCTTGGTGAGCCTGGTGCTCATGTCTCCACCCGCGTCCGTGTCGTCGCCCGGGCCGCCCGCCGAGCGCGGTCGCGGCCGTCCTGTCGGGGCCCATCATGGCCGAGCGACGAAGGTGACGCGCCGGTAGGGGGCCGTGTTGTGACCGTCACAGCCCGCGTCCTAGGGTCGAGGTGTGGCGACGCCCGAGGAGACCAAGGACCACCAGCTCGACGCGGCGACGGAGGTGCGTCCTGCGTGGGGCGACCTGATCCGTGCCTACTACCGGCACGTCGCGCCGGAGGAGGTCGCCGAGCGCTCGCCGGAGGACCTGCTGGGTGCCCTCGCCTCCCACCACGAGCTCGCCGCGTCCCGCCCGCAGGGCACCGCGTCGGTGCGCGTGGTCACTCCCACGAGCGCCGAGTCCGGCTGGTCGGCGGCCGGCCGCTCGGTCGTGGAGGTCGTCACCGACGACATGCCGTTCCTCGTCGACTCCGTGACGATGGAGCTGACCCGGCTCGGCCACACGGTGCACACCGTGATCCACCCGCAACTGCAGGTCGAGCGCGACATCACCGGCGCGCTCCAGCACGTCGGCGCCATGGCCGACGAGCACCCCGACGCGGGCGAGAGCGGCGCGGAGTCGTGGATGCACGTCGAGATCGACCGCACCGACGAGGCGGAGGCCGCCGAGGTCACCGAGGGTGTGCAGCGCGTGCTGCGCGACGTGCGCGAATCGGTCGAGGACTGGGCCAAGATGCACACCCAGGTGATGTCCGTGGTCGACGAGCTCGCCGCGGACCCGCCGCCGCTGGGGGCCGAGGAGCTGCGCCAGGGGCGCGACTTCCTGACCTGGCTGGCCGACGACCACTTCACCTTCCTCGGCTACCGTGAGTACGTCCTCGAGGCCGAGGAGGACGCGCCCGACGAGTGCGGCCTGCGCGCGGTCCCCGGCTCCGGCCTCGGCATCCTGCGCAGCGACCAGGACCTGTCCTCGGCCTTCGCCAAGCTGCCGCCGCTGGTGAAGGCCAAGGCCCGCGAGAAGACGCTGCTGGTCCTGGCGAAGGCCAACTCGCGCGCGACCGTGCACCGCCCGGCCTACCTCGACTACGTCGGCGTGAAGACGTTCGGCCCCGACGGCGAGGTCGTCGGCGAGCGTCGCTTCCTGGGCCTGTTCTCCAGCGCCGCCTACACCGAGTCGGTCACCCGCATCCCGGTGCTGCGCGAGAAGGTCACCGAGGTCATGCGTCGCGCCGGCTTCGACCCCCTCAGCCACGCCGGCAAGGCGCTGATGGACACCCTCGAGAACTACCCGCGCGACGAGCTCTTCCACACCTCGCCGGCCGAGCTGGCGCCCATCGCCCAGGACGTGATGTTCGCCCGCGAGCGCCGCCAGCTGCGCGCGTTCGTGCGTCGCGACACCTACGGCCGCTACGTCTCCGTGCTGGTCTACCTGCCGCGCGACCGCTACTCCACGGCCGTGCGCGAGCGGTTCGCCGACATCCTGCGCGAGGACCTCGGCGGCGACCACGTCGAGTTCACCGCCCGCGTCAACGAGTCGACGACGGCGCGCGTGCACTTCGTGGTGCACCCGCCGACCGGCAGCCACATCCCCGACGTCGACGTCGCCGACCTCGAGCGCCGCCTCACCGAGGCCTCCCGCTCGTGGCGCGACGACTTCGTCGCCTCGGTCGTCCACGACTACGGCGAGGAGCGCGGCTCCCAGCTCGCCCGCGCCTGGTCCGACGCCTTCCCGGAGGCCTACAAGGAGGACTACAGCCCCCAGCGCGGCTCCGCCGACCTCGGCCGCATCGAGGCGATCGAGGGCGAGACAGGGCATCGACCTGGCGCTCTTCGAGCAGGACGAGCGCGGCGGGGTGTTCCGCCGCGGCGAGTCGCGGCTCAAGGTCTTCCGCGTCGGTGAGCCGCTGTCGCTGAGCACGGTCCTGCCGATGCTGACCTCGATGGGCGTCGAGGTCGTCGACGAGCGGCCCTACCACCTCGAGGGGCTGGCGCGTCCGTCCTTCATCTACGAGTTCGGCATCCGGCACGGCCGCGTGCTGACGCCCCACGAGCGCACGCTGTTCGCCGAGGCCCTGCGCGCGGTCTGGGACGGCTACAACGAGATCGACGGGTTCAACAACCTCGTCCTGGCCGCCGGCCTGACCTGGCGCCAGGCGACGGTGCTCCGCGCCTACGCCAAGTACGCCCGGCAGGGCGGATCTCCGTTCGCCCTCGACTACATCGAGGAGGCCCTGCGCAGCAACGTCGACATCACCCGGCTGCTCGTCGAGCTCTTCGAGTCGCGCTTCGACCCCGGTCGCGGCGACCGCGCGCTGGCGGCCGACGCCGAGGCCCGGGTGGCGAAGGTCGAGGCGATCGAGGAGCGCCTGGCCACGGCGCTCGACGACGTGGTCAGCCTCGACCACGACCGCATCCTGCGCTCCTACCGCACGCTCGTGCGGGCGACGCTGCGCACCAACTTCTTCCAGCGCACCGACGCCGGGGAGGTCTACGACTACATCTCCTTCAAGCTCGAGCCGTCGGCCATCCCCGACCTGCCCGAGCCGCGCCCGCGCTTCGAGATCTTCGTCTACAGCCCCCGCGTGGAGGGCTCGCACCTGCGCTTCGGCGCCGTCGCCCGCGGCGGCCTGCGCTGGTCGGACCGACGCGACGACTTCCGCACCGAGGTCCTCGGCCTGGTCAAGGCGCAGATGGTGAAGAACACCGTCATCGTGCCGGTGGGCGCGAAGGGCGCGTTCTTCTGCAAGCAGCTGCCCGACCCGTCCGACCGCGACGCGTGGCTGGCCGAGGGCATCGCCTGCTACAAGACGTTCATCTCCGGCCTGCTCGACATCACCGACAACCTCGTCGACGGCCAGACCGTCGCGCCGAGCGACGTGGTGCGCCACGACGGCGACGACTCCTACCTCGTCGTCGCCGCCGACAAGGGCACCGCGACCTTCTCCGACATCGCCAACGGCGTGGCGAAGGACTACGGCTTCTGGCTCGGCGACGCGTTCGCCTCCGGCGGCTCGGTGGGCTACGACCACAAGGCGATGGGCATCACCGCCAAGGGCGCCTGGGTCTCGGTCCAGCGCCACTTCCGCGAGATGGGCGTCGACTGCCAGGCCGAGGACTTCACCGCGGTCGGCATCGGCGACATGTCCGGCGACGTGTTCGGCAACGGCATGCTCTGCTCGCCGCACACGCGCCTGGTGGCCGCCTTCGACCACCGCGACATCTTCATCGACCCCCAGCCCGACGCCGCGTCGTCGTACGCCGAGCGCCGGCGCCTCTTCGACCTCCCGCGCTCGAGCTGGAAGGACTACGACTCCTCCCTCATCTCCGAGGGCGGTGGCGTGTGGTCGCGCTCGGCGAAGTCGATCCCGGTCTCGGCGCAGGCGCGCGAGGCGCTCGGCCTGGCCTCCGACGTGACCGCGCTGACGCCCGCCGAGCTGATGAGGGCGATCCTCCTCGCCCCCGTCGACCTGCTCTGGAACGGCGGCATCGGCACCTACGTCAAGTCGTCCGACGAGACCAACGCCGACGCCGGCGACAAGGCCAACGACGCCATCCGCGTCAACGGCGAGGACCTGCGCGCCCGCTGCATCGGCGAGGGCGGCAACCTCGGCTTCACCCAGCTCGGCCGGGTCGAGTACGCCCGCCTGGGCGCCCGCGGCGACGGGGGCCGGATGAACACCGACTTCATCGACAACTCCGCCGGCGTCGACACCTCCGACCACGAGGTCAACATCAAGATCCTGCTCGACCGCGTCGTGCGGTCGGGCGAGATGGACGAGGCCGCCCGCAACACGCTGCTGGCCGCGATGACCGACGAGGTCGGCGCCCTGGTGCTGCGCGACAACTACGAGCAGAACCTCGCGCTCGCCAACGCCGAGGCACACGCCCCCTCGCTGCTGCACGTCCACGAGGAGTGGATGCGCGAGCTGGAGCGCCGCGGGGTCCTCAACCGCGACCTCGAGGGGCTGCCCACCACCCGTCAGGTGCGCCGGCGCCTGGACCGCAAGCAGGCGCTGTCGGCGCCGGAGCTGTCGGTGCTGCTGGCCTGGACCAAGATCGTGCTCGCCGACGAGCTGATCGACTCCGACCTGCCCGACGACCCCTACCTCCGCGAGGACCTGCTCGCCTACTTCCCGAAGCAGATGGTGCCCGACCTCGAGGCGGCCATCGAGGCCCACCCGCTGCGCCGCGAGATCATCGTGACCCAGGTCGTCAACGACCTGGTCAACGGCGCGGGCATGACCTTCTGGCCGCGCCTGGCCGGGCGAGACCGGCGCCAGCGCCGCCGACCTCACCCGGGCCAACTTCGTCGCGCGCGAGATCTTCGGCTCGCTCCCGCTGCGCCAGGACATCGCGGCGCTCGACAACGTGGTGCCCGCCGAGCGACAGACCCGGATGCGCATCGAGATGCGCACCCTGGTCGAGCGCGCCTCGCGCTGGCTGGTGACCAACCGTCGGCCCCCGCTCGACTCGCAGGCGACCGTCGAGTTCTTCCGCTCGCGGGTGCAGGCCGTGATGGCCGAGCTGCCGAGCATCATGAGCGGGCGCGAGAGCGACGACTACCAGGCGCGGGCCAAGCGGCTGACGCAGCAGGGTGTCCCCGACGAGCTCGCCTCCCGCGTCGCGGTGCTGGCCCCGGCGTACGCCCTGCTCGGCGTCGTCGAGACGGCCGACCGCCTCGACCTCGACCCCGCCGACGTCGCCCGCGTGCACTTCGCGCTGGGGGAGCGGCTGGGGCTGCCGGCACTGGTGGAGCGGATCTTCGCGCTCCCGCGCGACGACCGCTGGCAGACGATGGCGCGCGCGGCGGTGCGCGACGACCTCTACGCCGTCCACCAGCAGCTGACCGCGCAGGTCCTGGAGTCGACCAGTCCCGACGACAGCGCCCCGGCGCGGGTCGCCGAGTGGGAGAACTCCGAGGAGGAGCTCGTGGCGCGGGCCGCGAAGACCCTCACCGAGATCTGCCGCGAGGAGACCGCCGAGCTCGCTCGGCTCTCGGTCGGCCTGCGGGTGGTGCGCGGACTGCTCGCCTGACGCGCTGACGCACCTGCGCGCACCCGCTGCGCCGGTGCGTCGGCTCGCCTCAGAACAGCAGGACGGCCGCCACGACGCCGGCGGCGACGACCGCCCAGCGGAAGACGGCGTCGGGGAGCTTGCGCCCCACCCGGGCGCCGACGTAGCCGCCGACCAGCGAGCCGGCGGCGAGCAGCACCACGACGTCCCAGCGCGGATCGGCCACGACGACGAAGATCGCGCCGGCCACGATGTTGCCCACCATCAGCGCCAGCGTCTTGAGCCCGTTGACCACGCGCAGCTCGAGGTCGGTGCCGAGGCCGAGCACGGCGACCATCATCACGCCGGCGCCCGCCCCGAAGTAGCCGCCGTAGACCCCGGTGAGGGTCGCGAACACCGTCGTCGCCGGTGACATGCGGCGTCGCTCGGCGAGCAGCTCGCCGTGCCGGCGCTCGTGGCGGGCGCGCAACCACGCCGCCACCCGGGGCTGGACGCCGACCAGGCCGCACGTGAGGAGGATGAGGAAGGGGACGACGGCCTCGAAGACGCCGGGCGGCAGGCCCAGGAGCAGGGCGGCACCGGCGACGGCACCGACGGCGCAGACGAGTGCGATGCCCCGGGCGATGGGGCCGGCCTCGCGGATCTCGGCCCGGTAGCCCAGGACGCCCCCGAGTCCGCCCGGGATCAGGCCCAGGGTGTTGGACACGTTGGCCACGACCGGCGGCAGTCCGAGCCCCACCAGGACCGGGAAGCTCAGCAGGGATGCCACCCCCACCGTCGAGGACAGCACGCCGGCGCCCAAGCCGGTGAGGACGACCAGCAGCGCCTCGAGCAGGCTCACTGCTGCTCGCGCAGCAGGGCGACGTCGCTGACCATGGCCACGTGGGCGTGCATCGCGGCGGCCGCGGCCTCGGGGTCGCCGGCCCGGATCGCCTCCGCCACCGCACGGTGGCCGGCCAGCGAGTCCTGCGGACGGCCGGGCTGGCCCAGGGACTCCAGGCGGGTCTCGCGGATCAGGTCCCCGATCTCGTCCATGAGCCGCGCGAGGAGCAGGGAGTGGGACGCCGCGGTGACGGCGCCGTGGAAGCGTTCGTCACCCTCGACCCCGCGGTCGCCGGACTCCACCTCGGCGGCCATGAAGGCGAGGGCGTCGTCGATGCGGGCGAGGTCGTCGTCGGTGCGGCGGGCCGCGGCGAGGGCGGCGATCTTGGTCTCGAGGGCGTCGCGCGTCTCGATGATCTCGGGGAGCCGGTCGGCGTGGCTGCGGATCGCCTCGACGATGCGAGTCGACTGGCGGTGCCCCGCGGTGACGACGGTGCCGTCGCCGTGGCGCACCTCCACGACCCCGATGACCTCGAGCGCGACGAGCGCCTGGCTGAGCGTCGCGCGGCTGACGCCGAGGCGCTGCGCGAGCTCGCGCTCGGGCGGCAGCCGGTCGCCGGCCGTGAGCCCGTTGTCGCTGATCCAGGACGAGATCTGTCCCGCCACCTGCTCGTAGAGGCGGGTGCGCATCAGGCGGGGCGGGAACGACTCGGACATGCCGACAGCCTATTGACTGTTGGCTCATTGTGCTATTGGCTAGGCCACTGAGCCAGCGCGTGACCAGGGTCACCCCCGAGACCCAGCCGTGCGGCCGCAACTCGGAGGTGTGGGCCATGGGTCCGGAATGGATAGCGATCATCGCGCTGGTCGCCTTGTTCGTCGTCGGCACGCTGCTGCCGATCAACATGGGAGCGCTGGCCTACGTCGCCGCGTGGCTCGTGGGCATGTACGCCCTCGACCTGGACGACAAGGAGATCCTCGCCGGCATCAGCGCCGACCTGGTGCTGACCCTCATCGGAGTCACCTACCTCTTCGCCATCGCGCGCCAGAACGGCACCGTCGACCTGATCGTGCGCAAGGCGGTCGCGTCGGTCGGCGGGCGGGTCGTCCTGATCCCCTGGGTGATGTTCGCCGTCACCGCGGTGATCACCGCGATCGGCGCGGCCAGCCCCGCGGCCTGCGCGATCATCGGCCCCATCGCGCTCGGCTTCGCCGGCCGCTACAAGATCAGCCCGCTGATGATGGGCATGTTCGTCGTGCACGGCGCGCAGGCCGGTGGCTTCTCGCCGATCTCGATCTACGGCACGATCACCAACTCGGTGATGGAGGACGCCGGGCTGGGTGCCTCGCACCTGACGATCTTCTTCTCCAGCCTGGCGGTCAACACTGTGATGGCCGCGATCCTCTTCGTGGTGCTCGGCGGTCGCAAGCTGATGTCGGTGCGCATGGACGCCGACGGCGAGCTCGTGCACACCGGCGCCGGCGCGGCCGTCGCGTCCGGCGGGCGGGCGCACCCCGACCGCTCCGACGCCCGCTCGGCCACGGGCGCCACGCCCACCACGGGCATGCCCAACCCCGACGACGCAGGCACCACGCTCGAGCACACCCTGACGCTGCTCGCGTTCCTCGCGGTCGCCCTCGTCGCGCTGGTCTTCGACAAGAACATCGGCTTCTCCGCCATCACCGCGGCCGTCGTGCTCTCGATCCTCACCCCGAAGGCCTACAAGGACACCGTCAAGCAGATCGCCTGGCCGACCGTCCTGCTGGTCGCCGGCGTCAGCACCTACGCCACGATCCTCACCACCGCCGGCTCGCCCGAGTTCGTCGGGACGTGGGCCGCCGGCCTGGGCGCCGCCGCGATCGGTGCGCTCATCCTCTGCTACGTCGGCGGCGTCGTCTCGGCGTTCGCCTCCTCCACCGCGCTGCTGCCGGTGATCATCCCGATCGCGATCCCGCTGGTCGCCGAGGGCGGCATCTCCGCCGGCCTCTTCGTCGCGGCGCTCGCGGTCAGCTCCACGATCGTCGACGTCAGCCCCTTCTCCACCAACGGCGCCCTCATGCTGGCCAGCCGGCCGGACACCATCGAGGAGACGACCTACTACAGGCAGATCCTCGGCTACGCCACGATCGTCACCCTTGTCGGCCCGCTGCTCGTCTGGGCAGCCCTCGTCCTCCCCGGATGGTGAACCCGCTCATGACCTCGCAGACTTCGCAGGGCTCCCAGGCCGGCCCCCTCGCAGACCTCCTCGTCGTCGACCTCACGCGCGCCCTCGCGGGCCCGCACTGCACCCAGATGCTCGGCGACCTCGGCGCCCGCGTGATCAAGGTGGAGGCGCCCGGCAGCGGCGACGACACCCGCGGCTGGGGCCCGCCGTTCGTCGGCGAGCCCGACGCGCGCCAGTCGACGTACTTCCTGTGCACCAACCGCAACAAGGAGTCGATCGCCCTCGACCTCAAGGACGCCACCGACAAGGAGGTCCTGCTCGGGCTGGTCGACCGCGCCGACGTGCTGGTGGAGAACTTCCGCACCGGTGTGCTCGAGCGGCTCGGGCTCGGCATCGAGGAGCTGATGCGGCGCAACCCGCGCCTGGTGGTCCTCTCGATCACCGGGTTCGGCCACGACGGACCCGAGGGCGGCCGCGCGGGCTACGACCAGATCGCCCAGGGTGAGGCCGGCCTGATGTCGCTGACGGGCTCGGGTCCCGACGACCCGCAGCGCGTCGGCGTGCCGATCGCCGACCTGCTGTCGGGGATGTACGGCGCCTACGGCATCCTTGCCGCGCTCCACGAGCGTGAGCGGACCGGCGTCGGCCAGGTCGTGCGCACGTCCCTGCTCGCCTCGGTCGTGGGCGTGCACGCCTTCCAGGGCACCCGCTGGACCGTGGCCGGCGAGGTCGGCCGCGCGCAGGGCAACCACCACCCCTCGATCGCCCCCTACGGCCTGTTCCACTGCCGCGACGGCGCCGTGCAGATCGCGCTCGGCAGCGAGGGGCTGTGGAAGCGCTTCTGCGACGGCTTCGGGCTCGACCCCGCCGCCGAGGGGCTCGCCAGCAACGGCGAGCGCGTCGCGCACCGCGACCGCGTCATCGAGGTCGTCGAGGCGGCCTTCGCCGACTGGGACTCCGAGGCGCTGCTGGCCCGGCTGGCCGAGGTCGGGGTGCCGGCGGGCAAGGTCCGCACGCTCGACGAGGTCTACGAGTGGGACCAGGTCGCCAGCCAGGGACTGCTGCTCGACGTCGAGCACGCCAGCCTCGGACACCTGACCCTGCCCGGCCCGCCGCTGCGGTTCTTCGACGCCGACGGCGGCGAGGTCACCCGCCGCGAGCACGTCGCGCCGCCGCTGCTCGACCAGCACGCCGACGAGATCCGCTCGTGGGTCGGAGGGGGAGGGTCGTGACCCGCCGCTGGACCGCCCACGAGCTGCTCGACCTCGTCCTCGACGAGGGCACGTTCACCTCGTGGGACACCCCCATCGACCTGTCCGGCGTGGAGCCGGGCTACCGCGCGGTGCTGGAGGCAGCCGCCGCGAAGGCCGGGACCGACGAGTCCGTGCTGACCGGTCGCGGCGAGGTCCGCGGTCGTCCGGTCGCGGTGGTGGTCAACGAGTTCGCCTTCCTCGCCGGCTCCATCGGCCGCTCCGCCGCCGAGCGGATCATCGCGGCGGTGCGCCGGGCCACGGCCGAGGGGCTGCCGCTGATGGCCAGCACGTCGTCGGGCGGGACCCGGATGCAGGAGGGCACGCCCGCCTTCGTGCGGATGGCCGAGATCTCCCGCGCGCTGATGGACCACCGCGCGGCCGGGCTGCCGTACCTCGTGCACCTGCGTCACCCCACGACCGGCGGCGTGTACGCCTCGTGGGGCTCGCTCGGCCACGTGACGGTCGCCGAGCCCGGCGCGCTCGTCGGCTTCCTCGGACCCAAGGTCTTCGAGGCGCTCCACGGTCGACCGTTCCGCCCGGGCGTGCAGGTCGCCGAGCACCTCGCCGCGTGCGGGGTCATCGACGGCGTGGCCGCCGCGGAGGACCTGCCGGCCCTCGTCGACCTCGCGCTCGGCGTGCTGGTCGACCCTCCGGGCGCCGGCGGACTGCCGCAGCGGCCCAAGCGGCTGCTGGGCGACCACCCGGCCTGGGACAGCATCGAGCAGACCCGCCGTCCGGACCGGATCGGCCTGCGCGACCTGCTCACGCACGGCGCGAGCGGCACGGTGCGGCTGCGCGGCACCGACGAGGGCGAGCGCGACTCGACCGTCACCGTCGCGCTCACGCGCATCGACGACCAGCCGTGCGTCGTGGTGGGCCAGGACCGCTCGCGCCAGACGCCCGGCCACCTGATGGGCCCCGGCGCGCTCCGGGAGGCCCGCCGCGGGATGCGGCTGGCCGAGGAGCTCGGCCTGCCGCTCGTCACGGTCATCGACACCCCCGGCGCCGAGCTCTCGCCCGAGGCGGAGGAGCGCGCCATCGCCGGCGAGATCGCCCGGTGCATCGCGACGCTGACCACGATGCGGGTGCCGACGCTCTCGGTCGTGCTCGGCCAGGGCTGCGGCGGGGGAGCGCTCGCGCTGCTGCCCGCGCAGATGGTCGTGGCCACCGAGCACGCCTGGCTCTCGCCGCTGCCGCCCGAGGGGGCCAGCGTGATCTCGCACGGCGACGTCTCGCACGCCGCGGAGATGGCGACCCAGCAGCGGGTCCGCGCGGTCGACATGCTGGCCGACGGGATCATCCACCACATCGTCCCGGAGGTCGAGGGCGAGGCGGCCGCCGACCTCGCGCTCGCGGTCGCGGCCGAGATCGGGACCCGGCTGCGCGAGCTGACCGGCCGGCAGGCGGCGCGGGCGAGCTGATCTCTGCCCCGTCGGGACGGGCGAGCTGATCGCTGCGCCGGCGGCGTGGGCCTGCGTGCCATGATCGCCGGCATGGCGGACTACCTCACCCTCGACGACGGCCGCACGCTCGAGCACCTCCAGGCCGGTGACCCCGAGGGGTTCCCGCTCGTCTACCACTCGGGCACCCCGAGCGCGGTCGTCGAGGACCCCGACCTGTTCGCCGCAGCCGCCTCGGCGGGCCTGCGCCTGGTGACGTACTCACGACCCGGCTACGGCCACTCGACGCCCCGCGGCGGCCCCGACCACCTCGTGGCGCCGATCCTCGACGACGCCGCCGACACCGCGGCTCTGCTCGACCACCTCGGCATCGACGACTTCGTCACCCTCGGCTGGTCGGGCGGCGGCCCGCGCGCGCTGGCGTGCGCCGCGGCGATGCCCGGCCGCTGCCGGGCCGCGTCGCTCCTCGCCGGCGTGGCGCCGTACGACGCCGAGGGCCTGGACTGGCTGGCCGGCATGGGCGAGGAGAACGTGCGCGACTTCGACGCGATCGTCGCCGGGCGCGAGGTCTACCGCCCGATCGCGCAGGAGCAGGTCGCCGAGCTGCGTGACGTGACCGCCGCCGACATCGCCACGTCCTTCGGCGACCTCGTCGACGAGGTCGACACCGCCGCGCTCACCGGCACCTTCGCCGAGACGGTCGCGGAGTCGTTCCGCCGCGCGCTGGCCCAGGGCCCGGTCGGGATGGTCGAGGACAACCTGCAGATCGTCACCCCGTGGGGCTTCGACGTCCGCGACCTCCGCGTGCCCGTCGCGGTCTGGCAGGGCGAGCACGACCGGATGGTCCCCTACGCCCACGGCCAGTGGCTGGCCGCCGCCGTCCCCGGCGCCCGCGCCCACCTCCACCCCGAGGAGGGGCACCTCTCCCTCGTCGCCCGGATGGACGACATCCTCGCCGACCTGAAGGACCTCGCCGGGCTCTAGCCCGACGCCGGCCGCACTTGCAGGGCCGGTGAGTGAGGGGGATTCGGCGGGCTCGAAAGCCTCCTCACGCACCGCTCGCTGGCGTGGCGTACGCCGACGCGCGGTGCGGCGGTGAGTGAGGGGGATTCGGCGGGCTGGAAAGCCTCCTCACGCACCGCTCGCTGGTGTGGCGTACGCCGACGCGCGGTGCGGCGGTGAGTGAGGGGGATTCGGCGGGCTCGGAAGCCTCCTCACGCACCGCTCGCCGGCGTGGCGTACGCCGACGCGGGGTGCGGCGGTGAGTGAGGGGGATTCGGCGGGCTCGGAAGCCTCCTCACGCACCGCTCGCCGGCGTGGCGTACGCCGACGCGCGGTGCGGCGGTGAGTGAGGAGGATTCGGCGGGCTGGAAAGCCTCCTCACGCACCGCTCACGGCATCGCCGGGCCGCGGCGTCAGCTGGCCTTCTTGGCGGCCGTCTTCTTCGCGGTGGTCTTTTTCGCCGCCGACTTCTTGGCGGCGGTCTTCTTCGCGGGGGCCTTCTTGGCAGCGGTCTTCTTCGACGCCGACTTCTTCGCAGCCGAGCCGGAGCCGGAGCCAGAGCCAGAGCCGGAGGAGCCGGAGTCGTCGGAGGCCTCCCCGCGGGCGGACTTCGCCGCCGCCACGGACTTCTGGAGCGCGGCGAGCAGGTCGACGACCTCGCCGGAGGTCTTGGTGGAGGTCTCGGTGCGCTTGATCTCGCCGCCCTCGATCTTGGACTTCACCAGGGCCTCGACGGCGCCGGCGTAGTCGTCCTCGAACTCGCTGGCGTCGAAGTCGCCGGCCAGGGTCTCGACGAGCATCGTCGCCATCTTGACCTCCTGCGGCTTGGCGTCGTCGACCTCGACCTTGAAGTCGGGGACGCGCACCTCGTCGGGCCACATCATCGTCTGCAGCACGATCACCTCGCCGGCCTCGGTCTCGCGCACCCGCAGCACCGCGATCGTGGTGCGCTGGCGCAGGGCGACGGTCACGACCGCCATCCGGTCGGCGTCCTTCAGCGCCTGGCGCAGCAGGGCGTACGGCTTGGCGCCGGCGCCCTCGGGCTCGAGGTAGTAGGACTTCTCGAACAGCAGCGGGTCGATCTGCTCGCGCGGCACGAACTTCTCCACCGCGATCTCGCGCGACGACGTCGAGGGCAGCTCGGCCATGTCGTCGTCGGTGAGGATGACCATCTCGCCGTCCTCGGTCTCGTAGCCCTTGGCGATGTCGGCGTAGGCCACCTCCTCCCCGTCGAGGGAGCAGACACGCTGGTACTTGATCCGGCCGCCGTCCTTGGCGTGGACCTGCCGGAAGGACACGTCGTGGCTCTCGGTGGCGGCGTACAGCTTGACCGGGACGCTGACCAGCCCGAAGGACACCGCGCCCTTCCAGATCGCTCGCATGCCCCCGACGATAGCGGCGGGAGCGGACACGCGTCTCCCCTCGGAGGGTGCCGCGCGGTGTCGGCGACGGGTGCCAGACTGACGCCGTGCGCCCGATGCTCGCGACCAAGGCCGACCGCGTCCCCACGGGCGCGGAGTGGCTCCACGAGGTGAAGTGGGACGGCGTGCGCGTGCTCGTCGACTCCCGCGACGGCGTGGTGCGGATGACGAGCCGCAACGACAACGACGTCACCCCGGCGTGGCCCGACCTCAGCGCCCCGCCGCTGGGGGAGCGCGACGTGATGGTCGACGGCGAGGTGATCGCGCTCAACGACCGCGGCGTGCCCGACTTCCGCGTCCTCCAGCACCGCATGCACGTCCGCAACCGCCAGGAGGTCGCCCGGCTGGTCAACGCCGTGCCCGCGACGCTGATGGTCTTCGACCTGCTGCGCCTCGACGGCGAGGACCTCACCGAGCGCCCGCTGGAGGAGCGCCGGGCGCTCCTGGAGGACCTGCCGCTGGGCGAGTCGCGCTGGCAGGTGCCGGCGGCGTACGACGACGGCGACATGCTGTTCGACGCGACCCTGCAGCAGGGGCTCGAGGGCGTGGTCAGCAAGCGTCGCGGCTCGCGCTACCGCTTCGAGGTGCGCAGCGACGACTGGCGCAAGCTCGCTCACCGGCACCGCGGCTCGTTCGTGGTCGGCGGCTGGCGCCCGCAGGTCGGCACGTCCGACCGGCTCGCGTCCCTGCTCGTCGGCGAGATGACGCCCGACGGCCTGATGTACCGCGGCCGGGTCGGCAGCGGCATCGCCGGCGCGACCGGCGCCCGCCTCGCGCGGCTGCTGGAGCCCCACGCCGCCGACACCTCGCCCTTCGCCGACGAGGTGCCGCGCGAGGACGCCCGCGGCACGTCCTGGGTCGAGCCGCGCGTGGTCGTCGACGTCGACACCCACGGCCTGGGCTACGAGCGGCTGCGCCAGCCGTCGTTCCAGGGTGTGCGCGACGACGTCTCTCCGGAGGACCTCCTGTGAGCCCGTCGGGCCAGGAGGTGCAGGTCGACGTCGAGGGCCGCACCCTGACGATCAGCAACCTCGACAAGGTCCTCTACCCCCGCAGCGGCACCACCAAGGGCGAGGTGCTCCACTACTACGCCGCGATCGCACCGGTCCTGCTGCCGCACCTGCGCGACCGGGCGGTGACCCGCATCCGCTGGCCCCACGGGGTCGAGGGGTCGAGCTTCTTCGAGAAGAACATCCCGCCCGGCACGCCGTCGTGGGTCCGCACCGCCGAGGTGCCGACCACGGGCTCGCGCTCGGGCAAGGGCGACGGCACGATCCGCTTCCCCGTCTGCGACGACCTCGCCACGCTGACCTGGCTGGCCAACCTGGCCGCCCTCGAGCTGCACGTCCACCAGTGGACGGTCGAGGAGGACGGGACGCCCCGCCACCCCGACCGCCTGGTGATCGACCTCGACCCGGGCGAGCCGGCCGGCCTCCACGAGTGCGCGCAGGTCGCGCTCATGGTGCGTGACGCGCTCGCCGAGCGCGACCTCAGCTGCACCCCGGTCACCAGCGGGAGCAAGGGCCTCCACCTCTACGCCCGCATGGACGGCAGCCTCGACAGCGACGGCACGACCGCCCTCGCCAAGGAGGTCGCGGAGGCCCTGCAGAAGGAGCACCCCGACCTGGTCACGAGCGTGATGACCAAGGCGAAGCGGCCGGGCAAGGTCTTCCTCGACTGGTCGCAGAACAGCGGCTCCAAGACCACCGTCTCGCCGTACTCCCTGCGCGGGCGCGACCGACCCACCGTTGCCGCGCCGCTGACCTGGGACGAGGTCGAGGAGGGCGCCGACGACGACCTGGCCCTCGAGCAGCTGTCGATGGATCAGGTCCTGGCGCGGGTCGCCGACCTCGGTGACGTCTTCGACGCCTGACCCGCACGACCGGGCCCGAAGTGGTCCCGAACGGGCACGAACTGTTACCGCGCGTGGTCGCTGCGAGGGTCTGGCGTGGACCTCGTGACCAGAGACTTGGACCATGTCCCGCATCGCACTCATCCCCGTCGCAGTCCTCCTGGCTGCGGGCGCGGTCGTTGCCGGACCGGGCGAGAGCGCCCCTGCCCAGCCCGTCCGGTCGAGCGTCTCGCAGGTCGCCGACACGGGGATTCACCTCACCGGTCGCTGAGACCTCTATATGCTCGCGGTCATGACGCACGACGTGCTTGTCGTTGAGGACGAGGAAGACATCGCAGTCCCTCTCATGCGCACCCTGGAGCGTGAGGGCTACGAAGTCACCCGCGTCGCCGGCGGCGCCGAGGCGGTGAGCTACGTCGTGGGTGAGCAGCCGGCGGTCGTGATACTCGACCTGGGGCTGCCCGACATGGACGGGCTCGACGTCTGCCGGCAGATGCGCGCGGGCGGATATGCCGGCGGCATCATCATGGTCACGGCCCGTGCGGGCGAGCTCGACCGTGTGGTCGGGCTCGACGTCGGCGCCGACGACTACCTCGCCAAGCCCTTCGGCCTGGCCGAGCTCCTCGCCCGCGTGCGCGCGCTGCTGCGTCGCAGCTCCGCGACCCCGGAGGACACGAGCACGGTCGTGACGTCCTCGGGCCTCAAGATCGACGCCGGGTCGCGCCGCGTCCACCTCGGCGACCGCGAGATCGCGCTCACCGCCAAGGAGTTCGACGTCCTCGCGGTCCTGGCCTCCCACCACGACAAGGTCGTGCCCCGCGAGACGCTGATGAACCAGGTGTGGGACCAGAACTGGTACGGCTCGACCAAGACGCTCGACGTCACCATCGGCCGCCTGCGCTCCAAGCTCGAGGCCGCCGAGGCGGGCGAGAAGGTCGTGGCCATCCGCGGCGTCGGCTTCCGCCTCGAGACCGGCTCCTGACGCACGTCTGCCGAGGCACATCTTCTGACGAAGCGCGCTGCGCAGGTGCCGCTGCCCGCCCGGGGTAGTCCAGTGCGGGTTGGTCGAGAACGACGGCCGATCTGAGCCATCTGTCACTGAAGTACCCCGACGGGGCGTGGGCATACGGACCGACGCCCACCGGTACAGACCAGTGCCAACCGTCGTCCGCGTGGGTGCAGGCGCATCAATCCGTGGTCGAGCGGCCATCCCGGCAGCGTTCGGGCGCTCCCTGGCCCCGCGAATCACATCGGCACTGAGCCCCGTCGCCCTTGTCCACAGGCTCGGACGAGGGTCTGGTTTGGCGGCCTCGACCGCGGGTAACTTCCGAGGGCACGTTCTCGGGAAGTGGGTGCACCTGTCATGGCCGTCGACCGCCTCACCGCCGACCGCCCCGCCGCGGGCCGGTCGAGCCACGACGAGCTCGTGCGCCGTCTCGACGAGCTGGTGCGCGAGCGGGTCCGTCGCGACGGGGTCGACCCGCAGCGCGAGGCCGCCGCCGTACGCCGGATCGCCGAGGACGTCGTCCGCGACCACGACCAGCTGAGCCTGACCGGCGCGGTCGCCCCCGTCGCCGACGGTGACGCGATGGTGGGCGAGCTGCTGGCGCGGGTCTCGGGCTTTGGGCCGCTGCAGCCCTTCCTCGACGACTCCGAGGTCGAGGAGGTGTGGATCAACTCGCCCGAGCGCGTCTTCATCGCCCGGCGCGGGCGTCACGAGCTGACCAACCTGCGCCTCGACGCCGCCCAGGTGGCCGAGCTGGTCGAGCGGATGCTCAAGTCGAGCGGGCGCCGCCTCGACATCAGCACGCCCTTCGTCGACGCGATGCTGCCCGAGGGCCACCGCCTCCACGTGGTGCTCGAGGGCATCACCCGCGGCTTCACCGCGGTCAACATCCGCAAGTTCCTGCTGCGTGCCCACCGGCTCACCGATCTCGTCGCGCTCGGCAGCCTCACCCCGCAGGCCGCCCGCTTCCTCGAGGCCTCGGTGCGGGCGGGCCTCAACATCCTCGTCGCAGGCGGGACCCAGGCAGGGAAGACGACGATGTTGAACTGCCTGGCTGCCGCCGTGCCGGGGGGCGAGCGCATCGTCAGCGCGGAGGAGGTCTTCGAGCTGCGGTTCAGCCACCCCGACTGGGTCGCGATGCAGACCCGACAGGCGGGCCTGGAGCAGACCGGCGAGATCGTGCTGCGCGACCTGGTGAAGGAGGCGCTGCGGATGCGGCCGAGCCGGATCCTCGTCGGCGAGGTGCGCGCCGCGGAGTGCCTCGACCTCCTCCTGGCGCTCAACTCCGGGCTGCCCGGCATGTGCACCCTCCACGCCAACAGCGCACGGGAGGCGCTGGTCAAGATGTGCACGCTCCCGCTGCTCGCCGGCGACAACATCTCGGCTCGCTTCGTGGTGCCCACCGTGGCGTCGTCGGTCGACCTGGTGGTCCACCTCGGCCTCGGCCACGACGGCGTGCGGCGGGTCAACGAGATCGTCTCCGTGCCCGGTCGCGTGGAGGCCGATGTGATCGAGGTCGAGCCGATCTTCGTGCGCGAGGCGTCCGAGCTGCGGCGCACGGGCGGGGTGCCCCGGACCGAGCGCTACGAGCGCGTCGGCATCGACGTCCACGAGGTGCTGGCCGCAGGCGGGGCCGCCTGATGGGCGCCCTGGTCGGCCTCGGGGTGGGCGTCGGGCTGCTGCTGGTGTGGGCCGCGTTCGCGCTGCCGCGCCAGCCCCGGGACCCCGCGCCGACCTCGACGCCGCTCGGACGGCTCCTCGGTCGCGCGGGGCTCTCCGACGTGACGCCCGCCAGCGTCGTCGTGCTCTGCGTCGTGCTCGCCGGCGTCGCCTTCGCCGCCGTGCAGGCCGTCTCGCGCACCGCGCCGATCTCGGTGGTCTTCGCGGCGATGGCCGCCTACGTCCCGATCGCGGTGCTGCGCCAGCGCGCGGTGCGCCGGCTGCGCGACTTCGCCGAGGTCTGGCCCGAGGCGGTCGACAACCTCGCCAGCGCGGTGCGCGCCGGGCTGTCGCTGCCCGACGCGGTGTCGGCGCTCGCCACGACCGGCCCGGAAGCGCTGCGCTCCGACTTCGCCCAGTTCGCCCTCGACTACCAGGTCAGCGGCCGCTTCGGGGAGTGCCTCGACCGGCTCAAGGACCGGCTCGCCGATCCGGTCGGCGACCGCGTCGTGGAGGGCCTGCGGCTGGCGCGCGAGGTGGGCGGCGGCGACCTCGGCCGCCTGCTGCGCAACCTCTCGGGCTTCCTGCGCGACGACGCCCGCACCCGCTCCGAGCTGGAGTCGCGCCAGGCGTGGACGGTCAACGGCGCCCGGCTCGCGGTCGCCGCGCCGTGGATCGTGCTGCTGCTGATGTCGTTCCAGACCAGCGCGATTCGCCAGTACGCCTCGCCGGGAGGCGTCCTCGTGCTCGGCATCGGCCTCGCCGTCTGCGTCCTGGCCTACTGGGCGATGATGCGCATCGGCCGGCTGCCGGTCGAGAAGCGGATCCTGTCGTGAGCACCGCGGTCTGGGGCGCGGTGCTCGGTGCCGTCGCCGGCGCCGGGCTGCTGCTCGTGGGCGTGCGCGTCCTCGCCCTGCGCCGACCGCAGCTCGCCGACCGTGTCCTGCCCTACCTCCGCGACCTGCCGCAGCGCGACCAGGGACCGCTCGTCCGGGCGGCCACCGCCTCACCCACGTCCGCGGCGGCCGGCATCTTCGGCCCGGTCCTGCGCCGTGGGGCCGACCTCGTGGAGCGGGTGCTGGGCGGCAGCGCCTCCGTACGCCGTCGCCTGGAGCGGGCCGGCCTGGACCGCACCGTCCACGAGTTCCGCATCGAGCAGGTCGTGTGGGGCCTCGTCGGCTTCGGCGCCGCGGCCGCGCTCGGGCTGGTGCGCGCCCTCGGCGGCCACGGCAGCGCCGGCTCCGCGCTCGTGCTCTGCGTCCTCGGCCTCGCGACGGGGGTCTTCATGCGCGACAACCGGCTCAGCACGCAGGTGAAGAACCGCGAGCGCCAGATCCTCACCGAGTTCCCCACCATCGCCGAGCTGCTGGCGCTGTCGGTGGCGGCGGGGGAGAGCCCCGTCGCCGCCCTCGACCGCGTCGTGCGCCGCAGCAGCGGCGCCCTCTCGCGCGACCTCGACCGCGTGCTGGGGATGATCCGCACGGGCGAGCCGGTCGGTTCGGCCTTCGAGTCACTCGCCCGCACGACCGGCCTGCCCATCGTCGCCCGCTTCGCCACGGGCATCACGGTGGCGATGGAGCGCGGCACCCCGCTGGCCGACGTCCTCCACGCCCAGGCCGCCGAGGTGCGCGAAGCGGGCCGGCGCCTGCTGATCGAGACCGCGGCGCGCAAGGAGATCGCAATGATGGCGCCCGTCGTCTTCTTCGTGCTGCCGGTGACCATCCTCTTCGCGTTCTACCCCGGCGTGCTGGGCCTGCGCCTCACCACGCCGTGACCTGCCACCCACCACGACCCCGACGAAAGGACACCACGATGAACCCCTCGACCACCAGGAGCCCGCGTCGCCGTGACGAGCGCGGCGACGTGCCCGGCTGGGTGATGGTCACCCTGATGACGGCGATCGTCGTCGCCGCGCTGACGCCCTTCGTCGGCGACCAGCTGCGCGCGCTGCTCGAGAGCGCCTTCTCGATGGTGAGCGGCTAGGGCCGACGTGCGTCACCGCACCCGGAGCAGGCGCGGGGAGCGAGGCTCGGCGGTCGTCGACTTCGTCCTCGTCACCATGCTGCTGCTCCCGCTGGTGGTCGGCATCCTCCAGCTCGCGCTGGTCCTCCACGTCCGCAACACCCTCGCCTCCGCCGCGGGGGAGGGGGCGCGCCACGCGGCCGTGGTGGGCAGCTCGGCCGGAGCCGGCCGGGCCAAGGTGGCGGAGCTGCTCGACGGCGCGGTGTCCGACGACCTTGCGCGGCGCATCGACGTGCACCCGGCCGCCGTCGGAGGGGCTCCCGGCTACGAGGCGGTCGTGGAGGCTGACGTGTCGGTGCTGGGACTGGGCGGCCCGAGCGTGCACCTGCGGGTCGTGGGCCACGCCGTCGCCGAGGAGGGGACCCAGCCGTGAGGCGCGTGCGCAGGGACCGCGGCGAGCAGGGCTCCGCCCTCGTCGAGTTCAGCTGGCTCGCGATCATCCTCCTGGTGCCGCTGGTCTGGGTCGTGCTGTCGGTCTTCGAGGTGCAGCGCGGCGCCTTCGCGACCAGCGCCGCCGCACGGGCGGCCGGTCGGGCGTTCGCCCTGGCCCCCGACGACGCCACGGGGCAGGCGCGCGCCCGCGCGGCGGTCGCGCAGGTGCTGGCCGACGAAGGAGCCGACGGTCAGCGCGCCGACGTCACTTTCAGCTGCCGGCCGCGCGGCAACTGCCACGTCGGCACGGCGGTCGTCACCGTCACGGTCCGCTCGGGCGTCACGCTGCCGTTCTCGCCGAGGATCCTGGGCCGCGAGGGCGCGACCTTCTCCCTCGACGCCAGCCACACCGTCCCGATCGGGCAGTACGTCGAGAGCGCGCGCACCGAGGACGACCGATGAGGCGCCGCGACGAGTCCGGCCAGGTCACCCTGCTGATCATCGGGCTCGCCGGCATCGTGCTCATGGCGGTGGTGGCCGTCATCGACGCCTCGGCGGCCTACCTCCAGCGTCAAGGCCTCGACACCCTGGCCGACGGTGCTGCGCTCCGCGGCGCCGACCTCGGGTCGACCGGCATCTACGAGCAGGGCCTCGACGACCAGCGCCTGCTGCAGCAGGAGGCCGCGGTCGAGGCCGCCGTGCGCCAGTACCTCGCCGACGTCGGCGCCCCGCGGAAGTACCCCGGCATCGACGTCGCGGTCCGCGTCGACGGCGCCGCCCGCTCGGTCACCGTGCGCCTCGTCGCGCCGCTCGACCTGCCGCTGACCGTGCCGGGCTCGCCCGGCCGACCGGAGGTCGCCGCCACCAGCACCGCCGCGGTCACCGTCCGGCCCTGAGCGACAACCCCGGCGCGGTCACGGCCGCAACCGCGGACCCGGGCGTGGCCCCCGGGCGTACTGTCCCCCCACATGACGCGAGTCGGCCGCTGGTGCGTGGTCGCGCTGGCCGCTGCCCTGCTCGTGGCGGTGCCCCTCGCGCCGCGCTGGCTGCCGGCGGGGAAGGCTGACGCCAGCCCGGGCGACCTGCTGCGGCAGGCCCGGGCCGGCGTGGATCGGGCGTGGTCGGGCACGGTCGAGGTCGACGGCACCCTGCAGCTGCCCGACGCCGACCGCTTCGGCAGCGTGGCGGCACTCTTCGGCGAGCGCACCACCCTGCGCGCGTGGTGGCGCGACGACCGGCACTGGCGGGTCGACCGGCTGCTCGTCACCGGCGAGACCGACACCCGGCGCGACGGTGACCTGACGCTGGACTACAGCTACGAGCGCGCGGAGGCGACCTACAGCCGCGACCCCGACATCCGGCTGCCGCGACCCGCCGACCTGCTGCCGCCGGTGCTGGCCGAGCGGATGCTGCGAGGGGTGTCCGACGCCGACATGTCCGCGATCGCGTCGCGGCGAGTGGCCGGTGAGAGCGCGGCCGGCATCCGCGTGCGCCCGCCGTCGTCGCTGTCCAGCATCGAGCGCGTCGACATCTGGACCGGGGACCGGTCGGGGGTCCCGCTCGCCGTCGAGGTCTGGGCGCGCGGTGCGACGTCGCCGTCGTTCAGCGCTCGCTTCACCGCCGTCTCCACGACCCCGCCCCCGGTCGCCGTGCTGGCCTTCACCCCCACGAGCGCCACCGAGGTGAGCACCGACGACGTCCTCGACATCGCGGACGCCGCCAACCAGTACGCCCCGGTGCGTCCGCCCACCGAGGTCGCGGGACTGCGCCTCGGCGCGGCGTCGGACGGCGCGGTCGGGGTCTACGGCGAGGGCACCGCCCAGCTCATCGCGATCCCGCTGCGCGACCGGGAGGCCGACGCGCTGCGCACCCAGCTGGCGCTGACGCCGGGCGTCCAGCAGGACCGGGAGCGCACCGTCGCCTCGGTCGGCCCGCTCGGCGTGCTGCTCACCGGTGCGGCCGGGGACGGCGGCTGGCTGCTGGCCGGCACCCTGACCCGCGACGCCCTGGAGCGGGCCGGGCGCGACGTGGTCGCGGGCTTCGTCTACCTGGACGACCGATGAGCGCCGCGACGGTCATCGGCACCAGCGCCGTCACCAAGCGCTTCGGCCGCGTGACGGCGGTCGACGCGGTCGACCTCGACGTCCGGGAGGGTGACGTCTACGGCTTCCTCGGCGCGAACGGGTCGGGGAAGACGACGACGGTGCGGATGCTGCTCGGCCTCGTCCTCGCCACCTCCGGGACCATCGAGGTGCTCGGGCAGGCGATGCCGGCCGCCGCCGGCGAGGTGCTGCCGCAGGTGGGGGCGCTGGTCGAGGGCCCGGCGGCCTACCGTCACCTGTCCGGTCGCGCCAACCTCGCGCTCGTCGACTCCAGCGGACCGGGCGGCCCGCGCCGCACCCGCGACGCCCGTGTCGAGGAGGCCCTCGAACGGGTCGGCCTGGCCCAGGTCGACCGGCGTCCGGTGCGCGCCTACTCGCTCGGGATGCGTCAGCGGCTGGGGCTGGCCAGTGCGCTGCTGCGCCGACCGAGGCTGCTCGTGCTCGACGAGCCGACCAACGGCCTGGACCCGCAGGGCATCACCGAGATCCGGACGCTGCTCCTGGAGCTCAACCGCGAGGGGACGACCGTCTTCCTCTCCAGCCACCTGCTCGGCGAGATCGAGCAGATGTGCACGCGGGTCGGGGTGCTCGACGGCGGTCGGATGGTGCTGCAGGACGAGATGGACGCGCTGCGCGGACCCACCGGCCGGACCGAGGTGCACACCCCGGACGACGAGCTCGCGCGCCGGTTGCTCGCGACCCTGACCGAGGTCCGGACCGAGGTCGAGGCCCCGACCCCCGACGGGCTCACCCGCCTGCTCGTGCAGGGCATCGAGCCGGCACGGCTCAACCGCCACCTCGTCGAGGGCGGCGTCCGGGTGGCGGCGCTGAGCCCCGAGCGCCGGAGCCTGGAGGACGTGGTGCTCGCCGCGACGTCCTCGGGCACGGACCACTACGGCAGGGACGGTGCACCACGATGATCCGGGCCGAGCTGACCAAGCTGGTGCGCAACAGGCGCACCTGGGGCACGATCGCGATCATCGACGCACTGCCCACGCTGGTGGCGGTGCTGCTCGCCGTCACCGACCTCGGGCCGCGCCCCGGCACCGGGCCTGCCTTCCTCTCCGCGGTGCTGACCGACGGCACGCTCTACCCGCTGGCGGCGCTCGCGATGGTGCTCCCGCTGTTCCTGCCGATCGCGGTCGCGCTCAACGCCGGGGAGGCGATCGCGGGTGAGGCGCAGCAGGGCACGTTGCGCTACCTGCTGATCCGCCCCGTCGGCCGGACCCGGCTGCTGGTGGCGAAGCTGGTGTCGGTGATGGCGTTCGTCGTCCTGACGACGCTGGTCGTCGCGGTGACGGCGTACGTCGCCGGGGTCCTCCTGCTGGGCGACCAGACCGTGACCGTGACCGGTCCGACGACCAGCGTGTCGGGCACCGCCCTCTCGACGTCCGAGCTGGTCGGCCGCACGGCGCTGGCCTTCGGCTACGCGATGCTCTGCATGCTCGGGGTCGCCGCCGTCGCGCTCTTCCTCTCCACGGTCGCCTCCTCGCCCCTCGGCGCGGCGATGGGCGCGCTGACCGTCCTGGTCGCCTCCACGCTCCTGCTGACCCTCGACGCCGCGCAGGCCCTGCACCCCTACCTGCTGACGCGCCACTGGCTGGCCTTCGTCGACCTGTTCCGCGATCCGATCCGGTGGTCGGAGGTGGTGCGCGGGGTGCTGGTGCAGGCGGCCTACGTCGTGGTCTTCCTGGGCGCGGCGTGGGCCAGCTTCACCACCAAGGACATCACCGACTGATCAGGAGGCGCAGGCCTCCGGTCCCGGCTCGACCGGTGCGCCGGTGCCGAGCGCGGCGTCGACCATGGCGATGACAGCCGGGGTCCGGGGCACGTCGGCGTGGGCCACCGACAGGTCCGGGCACACGTCCTGCACGGCGTACGCCAGGGTGGCGCCGTCGAGGTCACCGGACGTCGGCGGGACCACGGTCTCGTCGTCCTCGGTCCAGAGCGCCACCCACGTCGGCCCCTCCGGCGTCTCGTCCCCGGCGTTGAGCCCACGCAGCAGGTCGGAGTCGGGGGCCAGCTGCCGGCACGCCTCGGGGCAGGTCTGCGAGCCGAACGAGAGGCCGAGCGCTGCGAGGTCGGTGCCGTGGTGCGGGGAGGACAGCGTGACCGCGCGCCTGACCGTCGAGCCGCCGCCGAGGTCGGCGACGTAGAGCCGCAGCACGACACCGCCGGCGGAGTACCCGACGACGTCGACCGAGGGCGCGCCGGTCTCCTCGAGCGCGTCGTCGACGGCCCGGCCGAGGTCGGCGGCCCGATCGCGCAGGTCGCCGGTCCCGTCGCCGGCCGCCGGCACGATCCGGACGTCGCGTCCGTGCGCCTCGAGGTCCGCCGCGAGCACCTCGAGCGCCGCCTTGGACCCGCCGAACCCAGGGACGAGGAGCACCGGGCCGGGTCGGTCCTGGGCGACCGGCTCGACCGGCGGATCCCGCAGCACGACGACCGCCACCACGCCGGCGACGAGCGCCACCAGGGCCAGGACCAGCGATCCGACCACGAGGCGCCGACGTTGCGGGCTGAGGGACGGGAGCAGGCGAGGGGCCACGCCCCCAGTGTGCCCGCACGGTGCACCGACGCGGCGGTGACGGTCGTCACCGTGCTCCCACCCCGCTGGATGGGCGACCCCGCCGTTACCGGTGAGTTGCCAGTAGCGTCGGGGCCATGACGGAGACCTGGCCCGGATCGGCCTACCCCCTCGGCGCGACGTACGACGGCAGCGGCACCAACTTCGCGCTCTTCAGCGAGGTCGCCGAGCGCGTGGAGCTGTGCCTCGTCGACGAGGACGCCGACGGCGCGCGCACCGAGACCCGCGTGGAGCTCACCGAGGTCGACGCCTTCGTGTGGCACGCCTACCTCCCGGGCGTGCAGCCCGGCCAGCGCTACGGCTTCCGGGTCCACGGCCCGTGGGACCCCGACAACGGACTGCGCTGCAACCCCCACAAGCTGCTGCTCGACCCCTACGCCAAGGCCACGGTCGGGGAGTACGAGTGGGACGCCTCGGTCTTCTCCTACGACTTCGAGGACCCCGAGACCACCAACGACGACGACTCGCTGCCGCACGTGATGCTCGGTGTCGTCATCAACCCGTTCTTCGACTGGGAGGGCGAGAGCCGCCCGCGCATCCCCTACCACGACACCCTCGTCTACGAGGCGCACGTCAAGGGCCTGACCCAGCTTCACCCCGACGTGCCGGAGAACCTCCGCGGCACCTACGCCGGCATCGCGCACCCGGCGGTCGTCGAGCACCTGACCCGGCTCGGCGTGACGGCGATCGAGCTGATGCCGGTGCACCAGTTCGTCCAGGACGACGCGCTCGTGCAGAAGGAGCTGCGCAACTACTGGGGCTACAACACCATCGGCTTCTTCGCCCCGCAGGAGTCCTACGCCGCCACCGACGGCCTGGGCCAGCAGGTCCAGGAGTTCAAGGCGATGGTCAAGGCGCTCCACGCCGCGGGCATCGAGGTCATCCTCGACGTGGTCTACAACCACACGGCCGAGGGCAACCACCTCGGCCCGACGCTGTCGATGAAGGGCATCGACAACGTCGCCTACTACCGGCTCGTCGAGGACGACCTGCAGTACTACATGGACTACACCGGCACCGGGAACTCCCTCAACGTCCGCCACCCGCACTCGCTGCAGCTGATCATGGACTCGCTGCGCTACTGGGTCACCGAGATGCACGTCGACGGCTTCCGCTTCGACCTCGCCTCCACGCTGGCGCGCGAGTTCTACGACGTCGACAAGCTCTCCACCTTCTTCGAGCTCGTGCAGCAGGACCCGGTGGTCAGCCAGGTCAAGCTGATCGCCGAGCCGTGGGACATCGGCCCCGGCGGCTACCAGGTCGGCGGCTTCCCGCCCCAGTGGACCGAGTGGAACGGCGCCTACCGCGACACCGTGCGCGACTTCTGGCGCGGCGAGCCGGCGCTCGGCGAGTTCGCCTCCCGCGTGGCCGGGTCCTCCGACCTCTACGAGAACTCCGGTCGCCGCCCCTTCGCCAGCATCAACTTCGTCACCGCCCACGACGGCTTCACCCTGCGCGACCTCGTGTCCTACAACGAGAAGCACAACGAGGCCAACGGCGAGGACAACAACGACGGCGAGAGCCACAACCGCTCGTGGAACCACGGCGTCGAGGGCCCCACCGACGACGAGCACGTCAACGCGCTGCGCTCGCGCGAGCAGCGCAACTTCATCACCACGCTGCTGCTCAGCCAGGGCGTGCCGATGCTGCTGCACGGCGACGAGCTCGGCCGCACGCAGGACGGCAACAACAACGGCTACGCCCAGGACAACGAGCTGACCTGGGTCCACTGGGACCAGGCCGACCACGGCCTGATCGAGTTCACCGCCGCGGTGTCGCGCCTGCGCCGCGAGCACCGCACCTTCCGCCGCCGGCAGTTCTTCACCGGCCAGGCCGACGAGAACGGCCTCGACGACATCGTCTGGCTGCACCCCGACGGCCGGCCCATGGAGGACGGCGACTGGGAGAGCGGCCAGAAGTCGCTCGGCATGTACCTCAACGGCGACGCGATCAACACCCGCGACTCCCGCGGCAAGGCGATCACCGACGACCACTTCCTGCTGTTCTTCAACGCCGACGGCGAGTGCGAGGTCACCCTGCCCCCGGCCGAGTACGCCGAGGCGTGGGACGTGCTGATCGACACCGGCGGCGTCGCCGACGACCGCGGCACCTGCCCGGCCGGCAGCGTCCTGCCGCTGGGGGAGCGGTCCACCCTCGTGCTGCGCGAGCACGTCGAGGCGCCGCCGGAGGAGACCGACAAGTCGGTGTCCGCATCGTTGAGCACTCCTGCGGGAACCGAGGCCTCGTGACCGACCCCGGACGGCGTACGCCGCACAGCACCTACCGCCTGCAGGTCAGCCAGGACTTCACCCTGCACGACGCGGCGGCGGTGCTGCCCTACCTCCGCGACCTCGGCGTCGACTGGGTCTACCTCTCGCCGCTGCTGGCCTCGGAGCCCGGCAGCACCCACGGCTACGACGTCGTGGCCTTCGACCACGTCGACCCCGAGCGGGGCGGCGAGGAGGGCCTCGCGGCCCTCTCCGCGGAGGCCCGCCGGCTCGGGATGGGCGTGCTGGTCGACATCGTGCCCAACCACGTCGGCGTCGCCACGCCCGAGGAGGACCCGTGGTGGTGGGACGTGCTCAAGCTCGGTCGCGCCTCGGAGCACGCCAACGCCTTCGACGTCGACTGGGCCGCCGGTGACGGCCGGATCCTGATCCCGGTCGTCGGCGACGACGACGAGGGGTCGATCCGCGTCGTGCGCCCCGGCACCGACCGCGGCGAGGTCCGCTACCACGAGCAGCGCTTCCCGCTCGCGCCCGGCACGAGCACGCTGGAGGAGCAGCACTACGAGCTGGTCAGCTGGCGTGCGGCCGACGAGGACCTCAACTACCGCCGGTTCTTCGCGGTCAACACCCTCGCCGCGGTGCGGGTGGAGGACCCCGAGGTCTTCGCCAAGACCCACGTCGAGGTCAAGCGCTGGTTCGACGAGGGCTTGGTCGACGGCCTGCGCGTCGACCACCCCGACGGCCTGCGCGACCCCAAGCGCTACCTCGACGACCTCGCCGCCCTCACCGGTGGCGCCTACGTCCTGGTCGAGAAGATCCTCGAGCCCGGCGAGGAGCTGCCGACCGACTGGGCCACGGCCGGCACCACCGGCTACGACGCGCTCGCACTCATCGACCGGGTCCTCACCGACCCCGCCGGCGAGGCGCCCCTGACCGCGCTCGAGGACCGCCTGCGCGGCGCGCCGGTCGACTGGGAGCAGATGGTCCACGACAACAAGCGCGCCGTCGCCGACGGCATCCTGCACTCCGAGGTCCTGCGGATCACCCGCGAGGTGACCGCCCACCTGGGCGACGCGGCGAGCGGTGACGCGGCCGACGAGGACGCCGTCGCCGACGCGATCGGCGAGCTGCTGGCCTGCTTCCCGGTCTACCGCTCCTACCTGCCCGGCGGCCGTGAGCACCTCGACATCGCCTTCGCCCGCGCCCGCGAGCAGCGTCCCGACCTCGCCGCGACGTACGACGTCCTCGAGCCGGTGCTGCACGACGAGTGGGGCCAGCCGGCCCGGCGCTTCCAGCAGACGTCGGGCATGGTGATGGCCAAGGGCGTGGAGGACTGCTCGTTCTACCGCTGGTCGCGGCTGACCTCGCTCAACGAGGTCGGCGCGGACCCGTCGGTCTTCTCCGTCACCGTCGACGACTTCCACGACGCCATGGCCGCGCGCCAGCGCGAGTGGCCCGACGCGATGGTGACGCTGTCGACCCACGACACCAAGCGCGGCGAGGACGTCCGCGCCCGGATCACCGTCCTGGCCGAGGAGCCGGGCCACTGGGAGCGCGCGCTCGAGGAGCTGCTGCGCCTCGCGCCCGTGCCCGACCCGGCGTTCGGCTCGCTGCTGTGGCAGGCCGTGCTGGGGGCGTGGACCCCCGACCACCTGCCCGACCTGCCCGAGCGCCTGCACGGCTATGCCGAGAAGGCGATGCGCGAGGCCGGCGACCACACGCTGTGGACCGAGCCGGACGAGGAGTACGAGGCCGCCGTGCACGCCGCCGTCGACTCCGTCTTCGCCTCCGACGAGGTGCGCGCGGTGCTGGTCGACCTCGCCGCACGCATCGACGTGCCCGCCCAGGCCAACTCGCTGGCGGCCAAGCTGCTGGCGATCACGATGCCCGGCGTGCCCGACGTCTACCAGGGCAGCGAGCTCTGGGAGACCTCGCTCGTCGACCCCGACAACCGTCGCCCGGTGGACTTCGAGCACCGCGCCGCGGTCCTCGCCGGGACGGAGGAGGACGACGCCGCCGCCAAGCTGCACGTCACCTGCACCGCCCTCACGCTGCGCCGCGACCGGCCCGAGCTGTTCACGACGTACGCGCCGGTGGGCGCGAGCGGCGAGCGGGCCGGGCACGTCGTGGCCTTCGACCGTGGTGGCGCCATCACCGTCGCCACCCGCCTGCCCGTCGGGCTCGACGCCGCCGGCGGCTGGGGCGACACCACGCTCGACCTGCCCGAGGGCCGCTGGCACGACGTGCTGACCGGCCTCGACACCGAGGGACGGCTGGCCGAGATGCTCGCCGTCCACCCCGTCGCTCTCCTGGTGCGAAAGGACTGAACGCATGACCACGTCGATCCCTCGGGGACCCTTCGACGTCTGGGCGCCGCGCCCGCAACGGGTGCGGCTGCGCATCGGTGGCGAGACCCTCGCCATGACCCGCGGCGACGACGGCTGGTGGACGCCCACCGAGCCGGTCCCCGACGGCGAGGTCGACTACGGCTACCTCCTCGACGACGACCCCGACCCGCGCCCCGACCCGCGCTCGCGCCGCCAGCCCGACGGGGTGCACGGGCTCTCGCGCCGCGACCCGATGACCCACGCGTGGCAGGACGCCGGCTGGACCGGGCGCCAGCTCGCCGGCTCGGTGCTCTACGAGCTCCACATCGGCACCTTCACCCCGGGCGGCACCCTCGACAGCGCGATCGAGCGGCTCGACCACCTCGTCGACCTCGGCGTCGACCTGGTCGAGGTGATGCCGGTCAACGCCTTCAACGGCACCCACAACTGGGGCTACGACGGCGTGGCCTGGTCCGCGGTCGCCGAGCCCTACGGCGGACCCGACGCCTACCGCCGCTTCGTCGACGCCTGCCACGCCCGCGGCCTCGGCGTCGTGCAGGACGTGGTGCACAACCACCTCGGCCCGTCCGGCAACTACCTCCCCCTTTTCGGCCCCTACCTCAAGGACGGCCGCAACACGTGGGGCGACCTGGTCAACCTCGACGCCGAGGGGTCCGGGGAGGTCCGTCGCCTGATCCTGGACAACGTGCGGATGTGGTTCGAGGACTTCCACGTCGACGCGCTGCGCCTCGACGCCGTGCACGCGCTGAGCGACACCTCCGAGATGCACCTGCTCGAGGAGATGGCGGTCGAGACCGCGGCGCTGTCGGCCCACCTGCGCCGGCCGCTGACGCTCATCGCCGAGTCCGACCTCAACGACACTCGCCTCGTGACGCCCCGCGAGGCCGGCGGCCACGGCCTCGACGCCCAGTGGAGCGACGACTTCCACCACGCGGTGCACGTCGCGCTCAGCGGGGAGACGACCGGCTACTACGCCGACTTCGAGCCGCTCGAGGCGTTGGCCAAGGTGTGCGAGAAGGGCTTCTTCCACGACGGGACGTTCTCCTCCTTCCGCGATCGCGACCACGGCCGGCCGGTCGACACCGACCGGATGCCGACCTGGCGTCTGGTCGTGGCCAACCAGAACCACGACCAGGTGGGCAACCGCGCCCGCGGCGACCGCCTGGCCGAGCACCTCGACGACGACCAGCTGGCCTGCGCGGCCCTGCTGACCCTCGCCGGACCGTTCACCCCGATGCTGTTCATGGGGGAGGAGTGGGCGGCCTCGACGCCGTTCGCCTTCTTCACCTCCCACCCCGAGCCCGACCTCGGCACGGCGACGGCCGAGGGGCGGATCGCGGAGTTCGAGCAGATGGGCTGGGACCCCGACGACGTGCTCGACCCGCAGGACCCCGAGACGTTCCACCGCTCGCGCCTCGACTGGGACGAGCTGGCCACCGGCCGGCACGCGGTGGTGCTCGACTGCTACCGCCGCCTCGGCCGGCTGCGCCGCGAGCTGCCGCAGCTCACCGACCCGTCCTTCGGCGCCGTCGCGTGCTCGGTCGAGGGCCGGCTCTTCACCATGCGTCGCGGCGACCTCCTCGTCCTGGTCAACGCGGGGGAGACCGAGGTGAGCGCTCCCGTCGACGCCGCGCAGGTGCTCTTCGAGACGCCCTCGGGCGTGAGCCTCGACGGCGGCACCGTCACGATCCCGCCGCACGGTGGCGCGCTGCTGCGCCAGTCCTGAGAAAAATCCGCGCGCGGCGCAACTTTCCCGTCGCGCGCGGGGTCTCCCCGTCGCAAGGGCCTCGACGAGGCCGTACGACATGACGACGGGGACTCCCATGAACCGCACCATCACCTGGGCCGCGACCGCGGCCCTCGCCCTCAGCCCCCTCGCCCTCGCGGCGTCCAGCACCGCGGCGCCCGCCGTGCACGCCAAGGTGGGTGCCGCCTACTCGGTGAGCGCCAAGGCCAACACCGACACCGCGATCGCCAAGGAGACCACGGTCAAGGTCAAGGGCCGCGTGACCCCGAAGGCCGCCGGCCAGAAGGTGATCCTGCAGCAGCGGGTGGGCAACAAGAAGAAGTGGACCGCGACCGGCGAGGCCAAGGTCAAGGCGAACGGCACCTACAAGCTCACCGACATGCCGTCCACGCCCGGCTCGCGCGAGTACCGCGTCCTCAAGCCCGGGTCGAACGGCCTCGCGAAGGGCATCAGCAAGTCCGTCGAGGTCGAGGTCTACCGCTGGGAGAAGCTGACCAGCCGCCAGGCGGTCGCCACCAACTTCGGGCCGGCCGGGGTCAGCATCGGTGCCGAGTACTTCGGCGCCAGCCTCGCCACCATCACCCCCGGCACCGCCTCGACCTTGGAGTACACGCTCGGTCGCAAGTGCACCTCGCTGCGCGCGACGTACGCCCTGACCGACGAGTCCGTCACCGGCGCCATCGGCACCGTCAAGGTCACCGGCGACGGCGCGACCCTCGTCGACCACGCCCTGGCCGTCGGCACCATCGTCGCCGACGAGACCACCGACCTGACCGGTGTCTTCCGCCTCAGGATCGACGCCACCACGACCGCCGCGCCCACGACCGCGACCGTCGCCGTCGGGACCCCCGAGGTCCTCTGCACCCGCTGACGCGGGGCACACCGTCCGCAGCGGCGGGCACCACCGGGAATCACAGGCCCGGCGGTGCCCGCCGTTGCTCGCTCCGGTGGGGGTAGCCCGTAGTGTTGGCTCTCGTGGCAGGCATCGACTACGACGCAGAGATCAAGCAGCTCCAGGCGACCATGAGGACCATCGGCTCGGTGCTCAACATCGACCGCATGCGGGGCGAGATCGCCGACCTCGCCGAGCAGGTCGCCGCGCCCGACCTGTGGGACGACGTCGCGAGCGCCACCCGCATCACGGGCCGCCTCTCCGCGCTCCAGGGCGAGCTCGACCGCTTCACCGGTCTGGAGTCGCGCATCGAGGACCTCGCGCTGATGGTCGAGATGGCCCAGGAGGAGGGCGACGCCGACACGCTCGCCGACACCGAGGCCGAGCTCGGCCGGATCAAGAAGTCGGTCGAGTCCCTCGAGATCCGCACGCTGCTCAACGGCGAGTACGACGAGCGCGAGGCGATCGTGACGATCCGCTCCGGCGCCGGTGGCGTCGACGCCGCCGACTTCGCCGAGATGCTGATGCGGATGTACACGCGCTGGGCCGAGCAGCACAAGTACGGCGTCGAGGTCTACGACGTCTCCTACGCCGAGGAGGCGGGCATCAAGTCCGCCGAGTTCGCCATCCACGCCCCCTACGCCTACGGCACCCTCTCGGTCGAGGCCGGCACCCACCGCCTGGTGCGGATCAGCCCCTTCGACAACCAGGGCCGGCGCCAGACGTCGTTCGCCGCCGTCGAGGTCGTCCCCGTCCTCGAGCAGACCGACGAGGTCGAGGTCGACGAGAACGACCTGCGCGTCGACGTCTTCCGCTCCGGCGGCCCCGGCGGCCAGTCGGTCAACACCACCGACTCCGCCGTCCGGCTGACCCACATCCCGACCGGCATCGTCGTCTCCTGCCAGAACGAGAAGTCGCAGCTGCAGAACAAGGCGTCCGCGATGGTCGTGCTCAAGGCCAAGCTGCTCGCCAAGGCCAAGGCCGAGGAGGCCGCGCTGAAGAAGGAGATGAAGGGCGACGTCGCCGCGAGCTGGGGCGACCAGATGCGCAACTACGTCCTCAACCCCTACCAGATCGTCAAGGACCTGCGGACCGGCTACGAGTCCGGCAACCCGAGCTCGGTCTTCGACGGCGACCTCGACGACTTCATGGAGGCCGGCATCCGCTGGCGCCGCGGGGCCGAGAAGGCCGACGCCTGATTCTCGTCATCAAATCCTCGGACCGTCCCGACGACCCGATTGACACGAGCGGAGCCGTACGCTCCGGCCATGGGACTCTTCAGCAAGCCCGAGGTCGTCGGCGCGATCGACAGCAGCGGTGACCAGCACCGGATCACCGAGCTCGAGCGCCGGGTCGCGGCCCTCGAGGCGCGCCTCGCCGCGCTGACCTCCGCGACGGCCGGTCCGCCCGCCGACGCGTACGCCGTCTCGTACGCCGGTCCGGCCGCTGACGCGGGTGCGGACCAGGCCTGGCTGGCACAGGTGCAGGAGATGGTGCGCCGTGGGAAGAAGATCCAGGCGATCAAGCTCTACCGCGAGCACACCGGCGTCGGCCTCAAGGAGGCCAAGGACGCGGTGGAGGCCATGCCGGGCTGAGCCGCACCCGGTCATCTGGGGACGCGCTGCAGCCGCCGGGGGCCCGTTCGGCTGCACCACGTCCTCAGATGCCCGGCCCGCGTCACCGGCCTCACACCGTCGAGGCGCCGCCGGGATTGACCGATCGCGCACACCCCTGACGTAATCTCGACGCCGTGATTCGCTTCGAGAAGGTGACCAAGAGCTATCCCGGCCACCCGCACCCGGCCCTCGACGACATCTCGGTCGACGTGGAGAAGGGTGAGTTCGTCTTCCTCGTGGGCTCCTCCGGCTCGGGGAAGTCGACGTTCCTGCGCCTGGTGCTGCGGGAGTACCGCCCCACCTCGGGCCGGGTCTACGTCGCCGGCAAGGAGATCAACCGGCTCGCCAGCTGGAAGGTCCCGCGGCTGCGCCGCGACATCGGCACCGTCTTCCAGGACTTCCGGCTGCTGCCCAACAAGACGGTCACCGAGAACGTCGCCTTCGCCCTGCAGGTGATCGGCAAGTCGCGCAAGGAGATCAAGGACGTCGTCCCCGAGACCCTCGAGCTCGTCGGTCTCGGAGGCAAGGGCGACCGGATGCCCGACGAGCTCTCCGGCGGCGAGCAGCAGCGCGTCGCCGTGGCCCGCGCGTTCGTCAACCGCCCGATGATCCTCATCGCCGACGAGCCGACCGGGAACCTGGACCCCACCACGTCGGTGGGCATCATGAAGCTCCTCGACCGGATCAACCGCACGGGCACGACGGTCGTGATGGCCACCCACGACGCCGGCATCGTCGACCAGATGCGCAAGCGCGTCATCGAGCTCGAGGACGGCCACGTCGTGCGCGACCAGGCGCAGGGCGTCTACGGCCACCAGAACTGACCTTCCCCCCAGCAGCAGATCGAGAGCCTCCCCTCCATGCAGCTTCGCTACGTCTCCTCCGAGCTCGGCCAGGGCCTGCGCCGCAACCTGTCGATGCACCTGGCCGTGGTGCTCACCCTCTTCGTGTCGCTGACCCTCGTCGGGATCGGCGTGCTGTTCAACCAGCAGGCGTCGAAGGCCGCCGAGCACTGGGGCAACCAGCTCCAGATCACGGTGTACCTCTGCCGGGTCAACGACAGCAGCGCGGTGTGCCCCAACGCGGTCACCGACGCCCAGAAGTCGGAGATCTCCGCGGTCGTCGACGAGAACCCCGAGGTCGCCGACTTCCACTTCGAGTCCAGCGAGCAGGCGCTCGACAAGGCCCGCGAGCTCTACGGCGACGAGCTGTTCTCCGGCGACAACCCGGCGATCACCGCCGAGGACATGCCGCAGACGATCTGGATCACGCTGCACGACCCCGACCAGTACGAAGGCATCACCAGTGCGGTCCAGGGCCTCGACGGCGTCTCCAAGGTCCGCGACATGCGCGAGCAGGTCGCACCCATCCTGGAGTCGATCAACATGCTGCAGTGGGTCGCGCTCGGCACCGCGGCGTTCCTGGTGTTCGCCGCCCTGCTGCTGGTGGCCAACACGATCCGGCTGGCGGCCTTCGCGCGGCGCAAGGAGATCGGCATCATGCGCCTGGTCGGTGCCTCCACCCTCTACATCGCGCTGCCCTTCCTCCTCGAGGCGCTGGTGACCGCGCTGATCGGCGTGGCGCTGGCGGTCGGTGCGCTCTCGGGGTTCATGTACTTCGGCATCGACCAGCTCTCGCAGAACCGGCTGAAGTTCGTGCCGTGGATCGGGATGCCCGAGTTCTGGCTGGCCGCCGCGTGCGTGGCGATCCTCGGGCCGCTGCTCACGCTGCTGCCGACACTCGTGTTGACGCGCAAATACCTCAAAGTCTGAGCCGCGCGGGTTAGCGTCGGGTCGTCTTCCTCGTGCCGCAGGGCCGGGGGAGGCGACCCTTCCCCGCTTCCCCAACGCAAAGGCTTCCCCGGTGCGTCCCTTCCCCCGTACCGCTCACCGTCGCATGGCCACGTCCCTGGCCCTCGCGATGGCCCTGGGCGTCTCCTCCTTCGCGGTCGCTCAGGCCGCCGACGACCTCAAGGACAAGCAGAAGCAGGTCGAGCGCCAGGTCAAGGGCGCGCGCCACGACCTCGACGAGTCCAGCGCCCAGCTGTCGAAGGCCACGGCCCGCCTCGACGCCGCCAGGACGCAGCTCGTCACCGCCAAGACCGAGCTCGCCACCGCGCGCGGCAAGGTCGAGGTCGCCCAGGAGCGCGACGCCGAGATGCAGGCCGAGCTCGCCGCGGCCGAGGCCGCGCTGGTGCAGGCCGAGGCCGAGCTCACCCAGGGGCAGGCCGACGCCGAGACCCAGCGCGAGAAGGTCGCCTCGACGGTGGCCGACATGTACTCCGAGGGCGACCCGGAGCTGATCGCCTTCTCCTCGCTCATCGACGCCGAGTCGACCGAGGAGCTCACCCGCCGCGACGGCGTGCGCGACGTGATCGTCGGCCAGGAGGCCCGGGCGTACGACGAGCTCAAGGCCGCCGAGGTGCTCCTCCAGGTCCAGGAGGAGCAGGTCGCCACCGCCCGCGACGACGTGGCCGCCAAGCGCCAGGCCGCCGCCGACCACCTCACCCTCATGCAGCAGCTCGAGGCCGACGAGCAGGCCGCCAAGGACTCCGTCGTCGCGCTCGTCGTCGAGCGCCGCGACGCCCAGGTGGGTGCGCGCACGGCGCGGGCCAAGGACGCTGCCGTCCTGCGCGCGCACCTCGCCGAGCAGCAGCGCATCGAGGAGATGCTCAAGAGGCGTGCCGCCCGTGCCCTCGCCCGCCAGCGCGCCCAGGCCCGCGCGCACGCTCGCTCGCAGGCCGGCGGCTCCCCGACCGGGCTGCTGATGAAGCCCGTCGACGGCTACGTCACCTCGCCCTTCGGCTACCGCGAGCACCCGATCTACCACTACTGGGGCCTGCACGACGGCGTCGACTTCGGCGGCGGCTGCGGCACGCCGATGCGCTCGGCCGCGTCCGGCCGCGTGGTGTCGTCGTACTGGAGCGACGTCTACGGCCACCGCCTGATCATCGACAACGGCGCCATGGCCGGCGTCGGCATCGCCACGATCTACAACCACGCCACCAGCTACACCGTCGGCGTCGGCGACACGGTCCAGGAGGGCCAGGTCATCGGCTACGAGGGCAGCACCGGGTGGTCGACCGGGTGCCACCTCCACTTCACGGTGATGGCCAACGGCACGGCCGTCGACCCGATGCCCTGGTTCTGAGGCGCAGGTTTCGAGGCTCGTCGCTGGCGCTCCTCGCACCTCGACCAGCGACAGCACCCCCTCCGCGACCCTTGGTGGTTGAGGTGCGAGCGCAGCGAGCCTCGAAACCGCCGTGCCGGCCGCTGGTCCGGCCTGAGAGGATGGACCCATGGCGAAGGAGCAGGGCCAGAAGATGGTCGCGCAGAACAAGAAGGCGCGCCACGACTACCACATCGAGGACACGTGGGAGGCGGGCCTGGTGCTCATGGGCACCGAGGTGAAGTCGTTGCGGCAGGGCCGCGCGTCGCTGGTCGACGGGTTCGCCGAGATCGACAGCGGCGAGGCGTGGCTGCTCGGCGTGCACATCCCGGAGTACAGCCAGGGCACCTGGACCAACCACTCCGCGCGCCGGCGCCGCAAGCTGCTGCTCAACCGCGCCGAGATCGACAAGATCGAGCGCAAGATCACCGACAAGGGCTACACGATCGTCCCGCTCTCGCTCTACTTCAAGGACGGCCGGGCCAAGGTCGAGATCGCGCTGGCGAAGGGCAAGAAGTCCTACGACAAGCGCCACACGCTCGCCGAGCGCACCGCCAACCGCGAGAAGGTCGACGCCGTCCAGCGCCGCCTCAAGGGACACCGCGACTGATGCTCGACCCCCGGGCGTTCGCCGCAGGGCTCGGGCTCCCCGGCCTGCAGGACCTGCACACGCACTTCCTGCCGCCGCGGGTGATGGCGAAGGTCCGCGCGCAGTTCGACTCCGCCGGCCCGCTGATCGGTCGCCCGTGGCCGTTGCACTACCGCGACGAGGACGACGCCCTGGTCGAGACGCTGCGCTCCTTCGGCGTACGCCGCTTCACCGCCCTGCCCTACGCGCACAAGCCCGACATGGCCGAGTTCCTCAACGACTGGGCCGCCGGCTTCGCCGAGCGGGTCCCGGAGGCCGCGGTGTGCGGCACGTTCTTCCCCGAGCCCGGCGTGGCGGCGTACGTCGCGGCGCGCAGCGGGAGCGTCGAGGTCTGGAAGGTGCACGTGCAGGTCGGGGCGTTCACCGTCACCGACCCGCTGCTCGACGAGGCGTGGGGGATCCTGGCCGAGACCGGCGCGCCGGTCGTGCTGCACGCCGGCAGCGGCCCGGTGCCCACCGAGCACACCGGTCCCGGCCCGGTCGCCGCGCTGCTGCGCCGGCACCCCCGCGTGCGGCTGGTCATCGCCCACGCGGGCGCGCCGGAGTACGCCGACTTCCTCGCCCTCGCCGAGGACCACGAGCGGGTCGCGCTCGACACCACGATGGCGTTCACGCCGTTCTTCGAGGAGATGGGCGGCGCCTACCCGCCCGCGCTGCTGCCGCGGCTGCGCGACCTCGGGCTCGCCGGCCGGGTGCACCTCGGCAGCGACTTCCCGAACATCCCCTACCCCTACGCCGTCCAGCTCGACGCGCTCGCCCGGCTCGACCTGGGGGACGACTGGCTCCGCGCCGTCTGCTGGGACAACACCGCCGCCCTGCTCGGCTGAGCGCGCGCTGCCCGGGTCGCCTGCCCGCCGCCGCCCGTCGTCGGAGCGGTGCGTGAGGCGGCTTTTCGACCGCCAGAATCCTTCTCACGCACCGCCCGCCGGCGCGTCGTACGCCGACACGCCCGGCAGCGGTGCGTGAGGCGGCTTTTTGACCGTCAGAATCCTCCTCACGCACCGCCCCCCGTCGTGTCGGACGCAGACGGCGGCCTGAGGGGGCGGTGGGCTGGACCGGCGACGAGTTGGGCGCAGACCCTTGACGCGGGATAAGTAAGTGCGATGAACTAACTAATGTGACACCGCACACACCAGTCGGACGCCCGCTGCGTCCCCAGGGCAAGCTCCTCCAGGAGGATGCCCGCCGCCACCACCGCTCGCTGCTGCTCCAGCAGCTGTTCCGGGAGGGCCCGGCCAGCCGGGCCGACCTCGCCCGGGCCAGCGGCCTGACCCGGGTGACGGTCTCGGACCTGGTCGGCGAGATGCTGGCCGACGGACTGGTGAGCGAGCTCGGAGCCCCCGCCGAGAGCCGGGTCGGCAAGCCCCCCACGCTCGTCGGCCTGGCGGCGGACTCCCACCACGTGATCGCCCTCGACCTCTCCGAGACCGACCGGATGACCGGCGCGGTGGTCAACCTCGCCGGCACCGTCCTGGCCCACCACACCGTCCACGTCGACGGCGCGGTGGGGGAGGAGGCCGTCGGGCTCGTGGTCGAGCTGGCCACCGCCCTGCGCACGATGACCGACCGCCCGGTGCTGGGCATCGGCGTCGGCAGCCCCGGCGTGGTCGACACCTCCGGCACCGTCATCGACGCCCCCAACCTGGCGTGGACCGACCTGCCGCTGGCCGCCCGCCTCGACGACGAGTTCGACATCCCGGTCTACGTCGCCAACGACGCCAACACCGCCGTGCTCGGCGAGCACACGTTCGGCGAGTCCGGCGACGGCGGCCTGATGGTGATCCGGGTCGGCACCGGTGTCGGCGCCGGCCTGGTCGTCGGCGGCTCGCTGCTGCACGGCCACCTCGGCGCCTCGGGCGAGATCGGCCACGTCGTGGTCGACCCCGACGGCACGGAGTGCGCCTGCTCGCGCACCGGCTGCCTTGAGACCATCCTCTCGGCCCCGCGCCTGCGCCGGCGCACGGCCGAGCCGGGAGCCGACGGGCCGGCCGTGCTGGCCGAGGTCGGCACCCGCCTGGGCGAGGTCCTCGCCCCCATCGTGGCCGCGCTCAACCTCCACGAGGTCGTGCTCTCCGGTCCCACCGAGCTGCTCGACGGACCGCTGCTCGATGCAGCGGACCGGACCATCCGCGAACGGACCATGCCGATCAGCTCGGCCGGCCTGACCGTCCGCACCTCCAAGCTGGGCGAGGACGTCGTCGTCGTCGGTGCGGCGGTCCTGGTCCTCGCCGGAGAGCTGGGCGTCTCGTGAGCGCCCGCCCCACCACCCCACCCATCGAGAGGACACCTGTGGTGCGCATCAAGAAGAGCCTGACCGGTCTGGCGGTCGCCGCGCTCGCCCTGACCTCGCTCGCCGCGTGCGGCAGCGACGACGACTCGTCCGGCAACGGAGACAGCGGGGGAGGGCCGGAGTCGGCTGACATCCGGGTCTGGCTCAACGGCACCGACACCCCCCAGGAAGCCCGCGACTGGCTCAAGAAGACCTTCGAGGACGACCACCCGGGCTCGACGCTGACCATCGAGCAGCAGGAGTGGGACGGCCTCGTCGAGAAGCTCACCACCTCGCTCTCCAGCGAGTCCGAGACCCCGGACGTCGTCGAGATCGGCAACACCCAGGCGCCGACCTTCACCTCGGCCGGTGCCTTCGCCGACATGACCGACGCGCTCGGCGACCTCGGCGGCGACGACCTGCTGCCGGGCTTCGTCGAGGGCGCGACCGTCGACGGGGAGACGTACGCCGTCCCCTACTACGCGGGCTCGAAGTACATCTTCTACCGCAAGGACCTGCTCAAGAAGGCCGGCCTGGAGGTCCCCACGACGCTCGACGAGTTCGTGCAGGCCGCCGTGGAGCTCAAGAAGGCCAACCCGAAGCCGGCCAGCTTCTCCGGCTTCTGGTTCCCCGGCCAGGACTGGCGCAACGGCGCGGCGTTCGTCTGGGCGGCCGGGGGCGACCTCGCCGTCGACGACGGCGGCGAGTGGACGCCGGCGCTCAGCTCGCCGGAGTCGGTGGCCGGGCTCGAGATGGCCCAGCAGCTCTTCGAGGAGGCCTCGGGTGCGCCGAAGGACGGCAACGAGGCCGACCCGTGGACCCCGTTCTGCGCCGGCGAGGTCGGCATGATGTCGACGCCCGGCTGGGTCAAGGGCCTCATCGAGGCCGAGGACACCGGCTGCCCCGACACCTTCGCCAAGCAGATGGGCGTATTCGCCCTGCCCGGCGCCGACGGCTCGCCCGCGCCGGTGCTGCTCGGCGGCTCGGACATCGCGATCGCGGCCAAGTCGCCGAACCAGGACCTCGCGCAGGACGCCGTCGCGCTGATGCTCAGCGACGACTACCAGAAGATCATGGCCGAGGCCGGCCTGACGCCGGCCAAGGAGTCGCTGGCCTCGCTGCTCGGCGACGACGAGTACGCCGCCGCCACGATCGAGGCGGCCTCCAACGCCAAGCTCACCCCGGCCGCGCCGGGCTGGGCCAACGTCGAGGGATCGCGGGTGCTGGAGGACCTCTTCAGCGCCATCGCCCAGGGCGGTGACGTGACCGAGCTCGCGACCAAGGCCGACGAGCAGATGAGCGGCCAGCTCAACGGCTGACCCCACGGACGGCCCCGGCGGGGGCGGCGCCAGCCGCTGCCCCCGCCGAGGCCTGCGCACGCCATGATGAGGACCGGAGGCGAGGACCCGATGAGCACCCCAGGGACGATGACCCAGACCCGCGGCGACACCACCGGCCCCCGTCTCCCGGAGCAGCCGGACGAGGGAGGCACGATGGGTCAGACCCGCACACCGCGTCGCCGCGACCCGCTGCCCTACGTCCTCCTGGTCCCGGCGGTGCTCGCCCTGTGCCTGGCGCTCGGCTACCCGCTGGTGCGCCAGCTGGTGCTGTCGTTCCAGGAGTTCGGCCTCGCCCAGCAGTTCGGGCGCCCGCCGGAGTGGGTCGGCCTGGCCAACTACCGCGAGCTGGTCACCGACGCCTACCTCTGGCGCGTCACCGGCCGCACGATCGCCTTCTGCCTGGTCAACGCCGGCCTCACCGTGGTCCTCGGCGTCGGGCTCGCCCTGGTGATGCGGGCGATGTCGCGCGGCGTGCGGCTCCTCGCCCAGACCGGGCTGCTGCTCGCGTGGGCGATGCCGGTCGTCGCCTCGCTGACGGTGTGGCAGTGGCTCTTCGACACCCAGTACGGCGTCGTCAACTACCTGCTCACCCAGCTCGGGGCCGACTACGAGGGCCACGGCTGGCTGCTGCGCCCGCTGTCGTTCTTCTTCGTGGCCACCGTCATCGTGGTCTGGATGAGCGTGCCGTTCGTCGCCTTCACGGTGTACGCCGCGCTCACCCAGCTGCCCGAGGAGCTGATCGAGGCGGCGGAGATCGACGGCGCGACGGCCCTCCAGCGGCTGCGCTCCATCATCCTGCCCTCGATCCGCCCCGTGCTGCTGGTCGTCGGGCTGCTCCAGGTCATCTGGGACCTGCGGGTGTTCACCCAGATCTACATCCTCCAGGAGGCGGGCGGCTCGGCCCGCGAGACCAACCTCCTCGGCACCTACATCTACCGGCTCGGCATCGGCGGCGGTGACTTCGGCACCTCCGCAGCCGTGGCGGTCTTCATGCTCGCGCTCACCGTGGTGCTCACCGCGCCCTACGTCCGCGCGATGCTCCGGCAGGAGAGGCAGGCCTGACATGTCCCGCGCCCCCGCACGCCAGGTCCGCTGGGCGGCCAACACCGTCGGCGTCGTCGCCTTCGTGCTCGCCGCGTTCCCGGTCTACTGGATGGTCAACAGCTCCTTCCTCGACCGCAACCAGATCCGCAACCCGGTGCCCACCTGGGTGCCGTTCGGCGGCGACCTCGACAACTTCCGCACGGTCTTCGAGACCGGCCAGTTCCTGGACGCGATGCGGACCAGCCTGCTGGTCACCGGCCTCACCCTGCTGGTGGCGCTGACCTTCGCCTTCGTCGCGGCGGTCGCGGTCTCCCGGTTCCGCTTCCGCGGTCGGATCTCGTTCATCGTGACGCTGCTGGTGATCCAGATGATCCCGGCGGAGGGGCTCTTCATCTCCCAGTACAAGATGCTGGAGACGATGGAGCTGCTCAACACGGTGGTCGGCCTGACCCTGGTCTACGTCGCGGGCGTGCTGCCCTTCACGATCTGGACCCTGCGTGGCTTCGTCGAGGGCGTGCCCTACGAGCTGGAGGAGGCGGCGATGATGGACGGCTGCACCCGCACCCAGGCGTTCTTCCGGGTCACCTTCCCGCTGCTCGCACCCGGGCTCGTCGCCACCGGCGTCTTCGGGTTCATCCAGGCCTGGAACGAGTTCACCCTCGCGCTGGTCGTGATGACCCGCGAGGACCACCGCACGCTGCCGCTGTGGCTCTCGACCTTCACCGACGTCAACCGCGGCACCGACTGGGGCGGCATCATGGCCGGCTCCACGCTCATCGCGGTGCCGGTGATCATCTTCTTCCTCGTCGTCCAGGGCCGGATGGCCAGCGGCCTCACGGCAGGAGCCGTCAAGGGATGACGACCACCCCACGACCCGACGTACGCACCCTGGCGCTGCAGGTCCTGCTGCCCGGCTTCGCGGGCACCACGCTGCCCGACGACTACCGCCAGCTCCTCGAGCAGGGGCTGGGCGGCGTGTGCTGGTTCGGCAGCAACACCGCCGGCGGTCACGCGGTCACGGCCGCGCTGGGCGCCGCCGTGCGCGCCGCCAACCCCGACGCGGTGATCGCCGTCGACGAGGAGGGCGGCGACGTCAGCCGGCTCCACACCCGCACCCCGAGCCCGGTGCTCGGCGCCGCCGCGCTCGGCGGGGCCGACGACCTCGACCTCACCGAGGCGGTCGGCCGGTGGGTCGGCCACGAGCTGGCGTCGGTGGGGGTCACCCTCGACCTGGCTCCCGACGCCGACGTCAACAGCGACCCGCGCAACCCGGTCATCGGGACCCGCAGCTTCGGCACCGACCCCCACCGGGTCGCAGCGCACGTCGCGGCCTGGACCCGCGGCCTGCAGTCGGCGGGCGTGGCGGCGTGCGCCAAGCACTTCCCCGGCCACGGCGACACCGCGACCGACAGCCACCTCGCGCTGCCCCGCGTCGACGTCGACGCCGACACCCTGGCCGGTCGCGAGCTGGTGCCGTTCGACGCGGCCGTCGAGGCCGGGACGGCCGCGGTGATGACCTCCCACATCGTCGTCCCCGCGCTCGACCCCGACCGCCCGGCGACGCTGAGCCCCGTCGTGCTCGGGATGCTGCGCGACGTGCTGGAGTTCGACGGCGTGGTCGTCAGCGACGCCCTCGACATGGCGGGCGCCTCCGCCGAGGTGGGCATCCCCGAGGCCGCCGTCCTGGCCCTCGTCGCCGGCTGCGACCTGCTCTGCATCGGTCCCGACAAGCCCGCCGGGCTCGTCGTCGAGGTGCGCGACGCCGTTGTCGCGGCGGTGGAGCAGGGCCGGCTCGGTGCCGACCGGCTGGCCGAGGCCGCGTCCCGCGTGCGGGCGATGCGGGTGGAGCGGACCAGCGAGGTCACCCTGCCCGACCACGCCCGTCAGGTCGCGGCCGCGTCCCGCGCGCTGCTGCGCGACGGCACGCTCCCCGACCTCACCGGCGCCGTGGTCGTCTCGATCGAGACGACCGCCAACATCGCGGTCGGCGAGGTGGCCTGGGGCGTCCCGTCCGACCACGGCCTCGCCCCCGACGACCTCGGCGCGGGCGTCGCCGCGCTGCCCGACGGCGTACCCCTGGTCGTGCAGGTGCGCGACGCCGGTCGCCGTCCCGAGGTGCTCGAGCTACTGCGCTCGCTCGCCGCTGCGGGCCGGACCGGTCTGGTCGTGGAGTGGGGGTGGCCGGCGGCGTACGACACGGGGTGGCCGCGTGTGTGCACCCGCGGGTCCTCGGGCCCGGCGGTCGCCGCCGTGGAGGCGCTGCTGCGCGAGGCGGGGTGGTCGCGTTGAACGCCGTCCTGCACGCCGCGCTGGCCGGCGCCCGCTCGGTCGGCCTCGACATCGGCGGCACCAAGACCCACGGGGTGGTGCTCGACGACGACGGGTCGGTGCTGGCGCAGGTGCGCCGCGCCACCGCACCCGGAGCCGACGGCGTCGTCGCCACCGCCCACGCCGTCTTCGAGGCGCTGCGCGAGGAGACCGGGCTGCCGCTCGGCGGCCGGCTCGGTGTCGGCGTTCCCGGGCTCGTCGACGTCGGCCGCGGCGTGCTGCGCCACGCGGTCAACCTCGGGGTCGACGGCGACGACCTGCCCCTGCGCGACCTCCTGCGCGAGCGGCTCGGCGTCCCGGTCGTGGTGGAGAACGACGTCAACGCCGCCGCCCTGGCAGCACGAGCGCTCACCGGCGCCGACGACGTCGTCTACCTCAGCCTCGGCACCGGCCTGGCCGCCGGCCTGGTCCTCGACGGGCAGCTGCGCCGCGGCGCGCACGGTGCCGCCGGCGAGATCGGCCACGTCCCGGTGGACCCGGCGGGCGCCCTCTGCGGCTGCGGGCAGCGTGGCTGCCTGGAGACCGTGGCGTCGGGCCGCGCGCTGGACCGCGCCTGGCCCACGACCCGCGGCTTCCCGTCGGCGGCGCTCTTCGCCGCGGCCGAGGCCGGCGACGAGAAGGCGGTCGCCGTGCGCGACCGGTTCTGCTGGGGCGTGGCCAGCGCCGTGCGCGTGCTCGGGCTGACCATCGACCCCGAGGCCATCGTGGTCGGCGGAGGCGTCACCGAGGTCGGCGAGCCGCTGCGTCGCGGCGTCGTCCACCAGCTCGGGCTGCTGGGGGAGGGGTCGCCGTTCCTGGCCTCCCTCGGCCTCGGCGAGCGGCTGGTGATGGTCCCGCCCGGCTACCCCGTCGCGGCCGTCGGCGCGGCCATCCGCGGTCGCTGAGGTCCCCACCGTTCGGTGCGGCTCGCTAGGTTGAGCCCGTGGAAGCCGGTACCTGGGTCGACGTCCTGCTCGTCCTTGCCTTCATCCTCGTGGGCGGGGTCTTCGCAGCGACCGAGATCGCCCTGGTGTCGCTGCGCGCCGGCCAGGTCGACCGGCTGGAGTCGCAGGGCGGCCGCGGCGTCGCCGTCGCGTCCCTCGCGCGCGACCCCAACCGCTTCCTGTCCGCGGTGCAGATCGGCGTCACCGTGGCCGGCTTCTTCTCCGCCGCCTTCGGCGCCTCGACGCTCGCGCCGTCCTTCGCTCCGGTCTGGGAGGGCCTCGGCGTCCCGGGTCCCGACACCGTCTCGCTGGTCGTGACGACCCTCGTCGTGTCCTACCTCTCGCTCGTCCTCGGCGAGCTGGTGCCCAAGCGACTGGCCCTGCAGCGCTCGGTGGGGGTCTCGAAGCTCTTCGCCCCGCCGCTGGGCGTCTTCGCCCGCGTCATGACGCCGGTCATCTGGTTGCTCTCGCTGTCGACCAACGCGCTGGTCAAGGTCCTGGGCGGCAACCCCGACGCGTCCGGCGACGAGGTCGACGAGGAGGAGCTGCGGCTGATGATCTCGGGGCACGAGGACATCCCCGAGGACGAGCGCAAGCTCGTCGACGACGTCTTCGACGCCGGTGACCGGTCGCTGAGCGAGGTGATGAAGCCGCGCGGCGACGTGGTCTTCCTGCGCGGGGACCTGACCCTCGCCGACGCCGTGCGGGTGATCGCCTCCGAGCCCTACACCCGCTACCCGGTCACGGGGGAGAGCTTCGACGAGGTGCTCGGCTACCTCCACCTCCGCGACGTCCTCGGCCACGCCGACGACCGCGGGCGCACCGTCGCGGACCTCGCGCGCGACCTGCCGGTCCTGCCGCGCACCAACCGGGTGCTGCCCTCGATCGACCAGCTGCGCCGCCTGGGCGCCCACATCGCGCTGGTCGTCGACGAGTACGGCGGCACCGACGGCATCGTGACCCTCGAGGACCTGATGGAGGAGCTGGTCGGCGAGATCCGCGACGAGTACGACCGCGACGCCGAGGTGGAGGCCGCGTCCGACCCCGAGACGTGGGACGCCGGCCTGACGATCGAGGACTTCGCCGACCGTGCGGGCGTGCACCTGGAGGACGGCCCCTACGAGACCGTCGCCGGCTACGTCCTCCACCGGCTCGCCCGCATGGGCGGCGTCGGCGACCGGGTGCCGGCCGACGCCCACCTGCTGGAGGTCGCCGAGGTCGACGGGCACCGGATCACCCGGGTGCGGGTCCACGACCTGACCGTGGCCGACGCGGAGACAGACGGGGCGACCGACGGGTCCTGACGTGCGGCTGGCCACGATCAGCGTCAGCCTCGAGCAGATGGTCGCGCTCGCGACCGACCCAGGCCTCACCCTGGGCTGAGGTGACACGGGCCGGACCACGTCTGCCACGCAGCACGCGTCCGTTCCGCCCCGGGGCGTGACACCTCGAGGACGACCTCGCCGCGGGTGGCCACGCAGGGTGTGACACCTCCGCCGACCCGGGGTCGAGCGGCCCTCCGGGGAATGCCGGCGACGGTGTGCGGCGTTGACCCGTATGATGGACCTACAACTCAAGAGGGGCTGATCGGTTTCGACTTGGGACGTTAGTTCCAGGGGAAGCGGGTCGAGAAGCCAGCGTCATCTCGTAAACGATCGCTGGAAAAACACAGTTGCCAACTCTAATCGCAACGACTTCGCTCTCGCTGCCTGAGCAGTGATCGAAGGGTCTGACCGGGCACCCGTCTCCGTCCCGGATCCAGGCCTCATCTAGGAGACTTGCTGGTCGCTCTCTGTCAGGAGGGGCGGCCGGGACTTGATCCTGACTGGGCCTGTCGGTGACCTGTTCGTGGGAGCACCGGGGCCGAGAAAAGCGACAGCACGGACTGCACCCGGAGAAGACCTGGATCGGCGCTCGAGGACCGGGGTTCGATTCCCCGCAGCTCCACCAGCACCAGCCCTCATGAGACATCACCACCACGACGCCCCGGCGGGCCTCCCGCCGGGGCGTCGTGCTGTCTGCGGCCCTCAGCCCGCCCGACGGAAGACGAGCCAGGCGTACGTCATCCGCAGCGCCTGCCCGGGCGTGAACGCGTCGAGGCAGGGGTCGTCCCCGTAGCTCATGAAGTTGTGGACGGGGTCCGTTCCCGGCTGTGCGCAGGTGTCCAGGGCCTCGTCGCACTCGAAGATGTTGTCGCCGTCGGCCTGGTAGGGCGTGTCGTCGATCTCGTCACCGGGAGCCAGGCACCCGTTCTCGAAGGTGTGCATGAGGAACAGCCAGTGGCCGATCTCGTGCGTCGCGGTGTCGCCCTCGTTGTACGGGGCGGCCGCACCCCCGGGCAGGCTGTCGTTGAGGAGGACGAGGCCGTCTTCGGCGAGGGCGACCTCGTTCGGGTAGTTGGCGTAGCCGAGCAGCCCGTCGCCCAGCGCGGCGATGTAGATGTTGAGGTCGCGGAAGCTGCCCTGGTGCAGCGCCGTCTTGACCTCGATGTCGTCCGCGGGGTCCACCCCCGGGTCGGCCCAGTCGTACCAGTCGTCGTTGGCCGTGCGGTCGATCCCGACCAACCTGAAGTGGAAGGGAGTGGCGGCGGCGGTCTCACTCGTGCGACCCGCGAACCCGTCGTTGATGACCTTCATCTGCGCCCAGATCTGCTTGTTGGTGACGTCACCGGTCCCGTCGGCTGCGGTGATGACGTGCACGTAGGTGTTGACCCGGACGAACGTGGGCAGGTGGACGTGGTGGTGCCCGTGGTGGTGCCCGTGGTGCCGACGAGACCGCGCAGCCCGAGCCGAGGCCTGCGACTGGAGACTCTCGATGCCGGCCTGGAGCTGGGACTCCATGGTCAGCGTCTGGTTCAGCGACACCGAGTTGGGGTCGGTGCCGTCGCCGCCGCCCATCTGGCGCGCGTGGGCCGGAGCTGGTGCCGCACAGTCGACCACCGCGACCGGGGCGGCACCGGCGGCGCTCGACCCCCCGGCACCGGTGGGCCCGACGGCGGCGAGCGCCAGCGCCGCCACACCGACTGCTGTCCGTGCTCCCGACTTCCTCGTCCACGTGAGCTGCATGTCGATCGTCCCGGTTGGGGCCAGGGACCGGCTCTGCCATCAGAACTCGGGACGTCGGTGCCGCTGACCGTGTCTCATCACGCTCGTCCGGCCGGCGCGCCCTGTCCATCCCCCGTTTCGAGGAAGCTCACCCACGAGCCTTCGGCGCTCGTCGTTCCTCGACCAGCGGGTCGCGAGCGCGGACGGCGGTCAGTCGGAGGGCGGGGCGACCGAGGCGTCGGTGCGCCCGGAGCGGGCGAGCGCGTCGGCGACGAAGCCGTTGGCCTTGAGCTCCTCGACGACCTCCTGGACGTAGGCGGCCGCTGCGTCGCTGCGCGAGCGGGGGATGCCGACCGCCTGGCGGATCTCCATGAAGTGCGGCTCGAGCACGCGCATGCCGGGGCGGGCGGCGACGAAGTCGGTGACCGGCTGCCGGATCCCGGCGCCGACCTCGAGGCCCTCGTCCTCGAAGACGGTCGTCCCGTCGCTGCCGCGCACGATCTCGGCGTGGACGAGCGTGCGGGTGAGGAAGAGGTCGTAGGCCGAGCCGGTCTTCACCCCGACCCGCACGCCCGGGCGGTCGACGTCGTCGGCGGTGGCCAGGGGCGAGCCGGACGCGACGGCGAAGACGCCCTCGATGACGGCGTACGGCGCGGAGAAGGCGACGACCTCGGCGCGGGCGGGGTCGACGGCGAGGAAGCAGAGGTCCGCGCGGCCGTCCTCGACCGCGGCGAAGGAGTCGCGCGCGGCGTCGAAGCACATCAGCTCGACCGGGACGCCGAGCCGGGCGCCGAGCTCGCGGGCCAGGTCGACGGTGACGCCGGCCGGGGCCTCGGGCGTGCCCTGGGCGAGCACCGGGTTGCCGAGGTTGATCGACGCGCGAAGGGTCCCGGTTGGGGCCAGGTCACGGGCGAGGTCGTGGGCGCTCATGCCGCCATCGTGGCAGGGCCTCAGCGCGGTCCGGTGGCCGTCCAGGGCGTGGAGCGGGCCATGTCGAGCGCGCGGGAGGCGATGAAGGGGTCGGCCTGGTTGAACAGCCAGGGGCGCCCGAACCACACGAAGCCGTCGACCGAGCGGGCGGCGATCCTGCGCTGCGCGGCGGGCAGGCCCCACTGCGGGTCGGCGGGGCGCGGGGTCGGCGGGATGCCGAGGGTCACGCAGCGCTGCATCTTCCGGGTGGTGCAGGTGCGCGCGTTGTTCTTCAGGTCCTTCTTCGTCGCCGGGACGATGTCGGGCCACATCGTGGGGCGGCCGGACTTCGCCGTGTCGACGATGAAGTGCTTCTCGCCGTAGCCGTCGGCGGCGAGCAGGGCAAGGACCTCGGCGCCGCGGTCGATGTTGTCGACGGGGCCGGTGTAGTGCGTGGAGTCGAGGGCGAAGCCGCGGGCGTACTGGATGCCGGAGAGCTCGAGGATCTTCGCGCAGCTCGTCGACTCCTGGGCGGTCCCGTTCTCGCACCAGTCGGCCGCACCCGCGTCGATGTAGACGCTGGTGTTCGGCAGCGCGCTCAGCGTCTGGGTGGCCCAGGTGAGGAGGTCGGACTTCTGCGCGCGGTCGGGGGCGCAGAGCAGGAACGGTCCGTCCGGCTGCATGACGACCAGCGCGTGGGCGTCGCCGATGCCGGCGGCGAGCTCGGAGACCCAGGCGCGGTAGCTCGCGGCCTCCGCGGGCGTGGTGGGGCGGGTGCAGGCCTCGCCCTCCCACGGCACCATCCGGAAGACGGCCATCTGCACCAGCGCCTCGGGGTCGCCGTCCTGCGAGGAGGCGACGTAGTCGGTCACGGTGGTGCGGATCGAGGTGTCGGGCACGAACGCGCCGTACCACTTGGTGCGCGGGCGCTCGGCGATCGTCGCGAGGGCCGTCCTGGTCGCGCCGGTGGCCTCGGTCCACGGCCGCCAGACCTGGTCCTGCGGCCCCTCGTAGACGCCCCAGGTGCGACCGGCCAGCGGGTTGGTCGGGTTCTGCGCGTGCGCGCGGACCGGCCCGAGCCAGACCGGCTGGCTCGCGCGTGCCCGCGGCTGCGGTGTCGGTGCTCCCTCGCCGGGAGAAGGCGCGCCGACGCGGTCACGGTCGGGGACGGCGGCGTCGGCGTGCGTCACGAGGGCCGCGGGCGCGGCGAGCAGGACGGCGGAGGCGAGGAGGCGTACGAGGTGCATGGTCCGTCCATCGTCCGTGAGCCCGCCGGGGCGTGTGGGCGTTTCGTGGATTTACCTCGTCCGGCACGATGAGCCCGTGAGCACCGAGCAGTTCGAGACGCTGACCCGCCTGGTGGACGAGCGGTGGACGTGCCGCCAGTTCCTGCCGGACACCGTCCCCGACGTCGAGATCGACCGGCTGCTCGCGCTCGCGCAGCGCACCCCGTCGTGGTGCAACACCCAGCCGTGGCAGGTCGACGTCACCAGCGGGGCGGCCACCGACCGCTTCCGCGCGGCGCTCGCCGAGCACGTGATGACCCACCCGCAGCACCCCGACCTCGCGTTCCCGCCGGCCTACGAGGGCGTCTTCCGCGACCGCCGCCGCGAGTGCGGGTTCCAGCTCTACGACAGCGTCGGCATCGCCAAGGACGACTCCGGCCGACGCCTGGAGCAGACCCTGCGCAACTTCGAGCTCTTCGACGCCCCGCACGTCGCGCTGGTGACGACCGAGGCCGACCTCGGCACCTACGGCGCGATCGACTGCGGCCTGTGGGTGCAGTCGTTCCTCCTCGGCGCGCAGGCGCTCGGCCTCGCCGCCGCGCCCCAGGCGGCCCTGGCGGCGTACCCCTCGCTGGTGCGCGAGCACTTCGGGCTCCCGGACCACCGCCAGGTCGTCGTCGGGATCTCCTTCGGGTACGCCGACCCCGACCACCCGGTCAACGGGTTCCGCACCTCGCGGGCCGGCCTCGACGACGTGGTGCGCCGGCACCGCGACTGACGCCGCTCAGACCTCGCGCGCCGCGCTGGCGACGAGCCCGGGCTCGGGGTGCAGGATCGCGGCGAGCACCTCGACGCCGTCCACCAGCCGCGGGCCGGGGCGCGCGAAGTGGCCGTCGGCGTCGACGGCCCAGACCGGCACGTCCGGGAACAGGTGGCGCACGCCCGCCGCCTGGGCGGCGCTCCCGGCGAGGTCGAAGCCGCAGGGCGCCACCACGACCAGGTCGGGGGCGGACGCCTGGGCCTGCTCCCACGTCGTGCGACCGGAGCGGGCGCCCGCCGTGCCGAGGGTCGGCTCGCCGCCGGCGAGGGCGACCATCTCGGGGATCCAGTGGCCCGGGGTGAAGGGCGGGTCGGTCCACTCCAGGACGAGGACGCGCGGCCGCGGGCGACCGGCGACCCGGTCGGCCACCGCGGACAGGCGGGCGCGGAGGCCGGCGACGACCTCGGCCGCGGCGGCCTCGCGGCCGGTCAGCCGCCCGACCTCGACGACCGACGCCAGCACGTCGTCCAGCGTGTGCGGGTCGAGCGTCGCCACGTCGGCCCGGCAGCCGAGGTGGGCGAGCGCGTCGTCGACCGTGTCGACGTCGATCGCGCAGACGGCGCAGAGGTCCTGGGTGACGACGAGGTCGGCGTCGAGGTCGGCGAGCGCGCCGGCGTCGAGGCGGTAGAGGTCCTCGCCGGCCGTCGTCGCCGCGACGACGAAGTCGTCGATCGCCTTCGCCGACAGTCCCTCCGGCATCGCCGAGGTCGACACGACGCGACGCTCGCGCGCGGCCGGCGGGTGGTCGCACTCGAACGTCACGCCGACCACGTCGTCCCCGGCCCCGACGGCGAAGAGGATCTCCGTGGCGGAGGGGATCAGCGAGACGATGCGCACGCCGGAAGCCTAGGCGCTGCCGCCGGCCTGGTTGCGCCGGCGCGTCTCCCAGGCCTTCCTCGCCGCCCGGCTGCGTCGTTTCCGTGCCCGCTCGGCCTCGGCGAGCAGGCGCTCGGCGGCACGCTGCTCACGGCGGGCCGCGTTCTCCGCCCGCCGTCGCTCGTCCTCGACGACGGCGGGGGAGCGCACCGGCCAGACGTAGGGCAGGTCGTCGGGCACGTCGGGGAAGAGCGGACGGTAGAACTCCGGGTCCTTGCGCACGAGCGCGGACTGGTGGCTGCGGTGCAGGTCCGGGTCGCCCAGCCAGGGTGGGAGCGCACCCGCCTCGGCGAGCTCCTGCTGCGAGCGGATCGCGGTGACGCCGGCCGTCGCGAGGTCGGCGGCGATCGTGCCCGCGCAGGTGTCGCCGTGCCCGAGGTCGACCCACGCCTCGCAGCAGGCGAGCCCGTAGCGGCCGAGTGCCTCCTCGTGACCGCGCCACATGAGGGCGGCGGGGTGGTGCCGCCACGCGTAGTCCGGGACCGTCAGCGCCCGGACGACCTGGATCACCTCGACCCGCTGCTTGCCCATCCGCTTCTGGTCCAGCGCGCGGACCGAGGCCTCGAAGTCGGGGTGGGGGAGGAACGTCTGCACCTCCTCGACCCTAGGCACGGTCCGGGTCCGGCACCCCACCCGGAGGACGGGGTCGCCCGGCCGTGGCGATCGGGCACACTGGCCGTCATGGACGACTGCGTCTTCTGCCGGATCGTCGCCGGCGAGCTGCCCGGGCACGTCGTGCTGGAGACCGACGACCTGGTGGCCTTCCTCGACACCCGACCCGTGTTCAAGGGCCACGTCCTGCTGGTGCCGCGCGAGCACGTCGAGACGCTGCCCGACCTGCCGGCCGGTCTGCGCGACGGCTTCCTCGCCGCCGCCCAGCGCCTCGCGACCGCGGTGCAGGACGGCCTCGGCGCGCAGGGCTCGTTCGTGGCGATCAACAACACGGTGAGCCAGTCGGTGCCGCACCTGCACCTGCACGTCGTGCCCCGCACCAAGGGCGACGGGCTGCGCGGGTTCTTCTGGCCCCGCACGAAGTACGCCGACGACGAGGCCGCGGCGTACGCCGACCGGCTCCGCGCCGCCCTCGCCTGAGGGTCAGCCCCGCGAGCCCACGGAGTCGGGGTCGTCGCGCGACGGCTCGCCCGCGGCGGGGACGGGCATGGGCGGCGTGACGTCGAAGGCGCCGCGGAAGGTCCAGGCGCGCTCGCGCCGTGCGATCGGGTTGCCGGTGGCGACGGCGGCGATGACGAAGGCGGAGGTGCCGACCGCGATGCCGGCGAGCACGTCGGCGAAGTAGTGCCAGCCGAGGTAGACCGTGGCCATCATCGTGAGGGCGAGGAACGTCCATGCCGCGACCCGGATCGCCCGGGGCAGGCGCATCACCTCGACCATCAGGCAGATGGTCACCATCACCCCGACGTGCAGCGAGGCGAAGGCCGCGATCGTCTGGACGGCGTGGGTGTCCCACGGCCCGGCCAGCACCTCCACTCGGTCGGCGAGCAGCGCGTCGCGCACGGACGTGTTGGGCGTGCGGGCGAGGGAGTCGAACCATCCGGGGCGGGAGTACGTCGGGCCGAGCGAGGGCACCGCGTAGTAGAGGATCGCGCCGAGCATCCAGTCGACCGAGACCGCGGTGACGTACCACGCGCCGGCCGTGGAGCGCCGCGTCCAGACCAGGGCGATCGCCAGGCTCGCCGGCACCAGCCCGATCCAGATCAGGTAGACCGAGGCGGCCACCCAGTTGGCGACGCCGGTGCCGAGCACGCCGTGGAGCACGACGGCGGGGTCGTGGCCCAGCCACATCGCGTGGTCGATGCGCTCGAGCGCGGGGTCGGCGAGCCGGTCGGTGACGAAGGGGACGTAGCTCTTGAGGTTGCGGAACGCGACGTAGGCGACGTACCAGGTCACCAGGCCGGCGGCGGTGAAGCCGAGCTGGTCGCGGTCCCACCGCTCGACCGCGACGGTCCGCAGCGACGGCCGGGCACCCGGGGCGGAGCGCCGCCGCAGCAGGATCCAGCGCGCCACGACGTCGAGGACGACGGCCGAGCCGACGATCGTCGGCAGCCGGAACCAGGTGGGCAGCGAGGCCCCGTCGGGGTCGCGCAGCGGCAGGTGGTGGGTCCATGCCACGAGTGCCGCAGCCAGTGCCATCACGACGGCCACCACTGCTGCAGCCCGGAACTCACGCCTGCCCATCCCCGAACCGTACCCAGTGCCGGGTGTCGGTAGCCTCGGCACCGTCCTCAACACCCCCAGAACTCAGGAGTCCAGATGGGTCGTTTCGACGGGCGGGTCGCCGTCATCACCGGAGCAGCACGGGGCATCGGCTTCGGCATCGCGCAGCGCCTCGCCAGCGAGGGCGCCTCGATCGCGGTCCTCGACCTCGACGAGGCGGCCGCCCAGGACGCCGCGGGCCGGCTCGCGCTCGCCGACGGTGCGCGGGCGGTCGGCATCGGCTGCGACGTGGTCGACGGGGCCGCGGCGGAGGCTGCGGTCCAGCGCGTCGTCGACGAGCTCGGCGGGATCCACGTGCTGGTCAACAACGCCGGGATCACGCGCGACAACCTGCTGTTCAAGATGACCGAGGAGGACTGGGACCTGGTCATGAACGTGCACCTCAAGGGCGTGTTCAACATGACCAAGGCCGCCCAGTCCCGGTTCGTGGAGCAGAAGTACGGCAAGATCCTCAACCTCTCCAGCGTCTCCGCGCTGGGCAACCGGGGCCAGGCCAACTACTCCGCCGCCAAGATGGGCATCCAGGGCCTCACCCGCACCCTCGGCATCGAGCTCGGTCCCTTCGGCGTCACGGCCAACGCGATCGCGCCGGGCTTCATCGCCACCGAGATGACCGACGCGACCGCGCGCCGGCTCAAGATGGAGCCCGAGGACCTGCAGCGGCTCAACGCCGAGGCCACCCCGGTCCGCCGGGTCGGCCAGCCCGAGGACATCGCCGCCGCGGCGGCGTTCCTGTGCAGCGACGAGGCCTCGTTCATCACCGGTCAGACGCTCTACGTCGACGGCGGTCGCAAGCTCGGCTGAGACCGACCTCACGGCCCCGGACCCCCGCCTGCGCGGTGTCCGGGGCCGTTCGGGTTTGCGGGCCTGCACGCCGTCTGTCACCTTGGACGGCGGTCGAGGACCCCCGGCCGGCTCGGGCCGGCCCCACGGTGCCGACCGACCGACAACTGAAACCGCCCCGGTCAACGCCGAGTCCTGCCCGGCCGGGGCGCACCCCCGAGATCGTCGAGGGCAGGAGTGGGGGACCCACAGGTTCCACCGCCGACGTACGTCGTCGGCTCGGGGCGCAGCCACCACGGTGGCGGAGCACCTTCCAGCTCCAGCCCGACAGCTCACCTCACAGGCGTGGGAAAGGACCTCTCCATGCCTGCGACCACTCGCACGGCGCGAGCCTGCGCGCTCGCCCTCGCCGGCGTCGGGCTCACCGCCTCGACGCTCACCGCCCCCTCCGCCACCGCCGTCACCGGCACGGCCCCGACCTCCACGAGCACCAGCACGACCAGCACGGACGACACCCGCCACACCGGCGCCACCCCGAGGGGCACGGCGAAGGGCACGGCGAAGGACCGCGAGCGCCGCCGGGAGCGCCGGGCCGCACGCCGGGTGAACGACCGCGTCCTCGGCGCCCGCGACACCGCGATGCGCCAGCGCGGCGACGCCTACGCCTACGGCGCCTCGGGCCCGAACAGCTTCGACTGCTCGGGGCTCGTCTACTACAGCTTCCGCCGCGCCGGCTTCCCCGTGCCGCGCACGTCCGCCGCCCAGGCGGGCTTCACCCGCCGGATCGCGAAGGCCGACATGCGCGCCGGCGACCTGATGTTCTTCTTCGGCAGCGGTGGGGTCTACCACGCCGCGATCTTCCTGCGGTGGTCGCACGGCCACGCGCTGATGCTCCACGCCCCCTCCCCGGGCGAGCGCGTGCAGGTCTCCGTGCCGTGGACGTCACAGTGGTTCGGCGGCACGCTGCGCCGCCGCTGAGGCGCTCGGCCCGCTGATCTACTGTGTGGCGCGCCTTCCCCGATCGGGGAGGGCGCGCCCCCACACTCGTGGGCAGTTCCCCCGTTCCGATCGGAGTCACCCCCGTGCGTCACCGTCTTCACGTGTCCGCCGCCGCGCTCGTCGCGGCCTCGCTGCTGCTCGCCGGGTGCGGTGGGGGCGAGGAGGAGACCCCGGGCAGCGAGCCCTCCTCCTCGGAGCCCACGTCGTCGTCCGAGACCAGCGCCCCGCCGGAGCCGGTCTTCTGGCCGCTCACCGGCCTCGAGCGCGCGGGCAAGGCGCCCCGGCACCCCGTGGTCGTGACCAAGGTGGACAACACCCCGTCGAGCTCGCCCCAGGTCGGCCTCGGCTCCGCCGACATGGTCGTCGAGGAGCTCGTCGAGGGCGGCTACACCCGCCTGGCGGCGTTCTACTACTCCAAGGTGCCCGCCACCATCGGGCCCGTGCGCTCGATGCGCGCCAGCGACATCAGCATCGTCCCGACCGGCGCCACGGTCGTCACGAGCGGCGCGGCGCAGATCACGATCAACCGGATCAACGCCGCCGGCATCCCGTGGATCACCGAGGGCGCCCCGGGCGTCTTCCGCGACAACACGCGCTCGGCCCCCTACAACCTCTTCGCGCACCTGGCCGACATCGCCCACGGCCTCAAGGCCGACGACGAGCCCGCCCCCTACCTCCCGTGGGGCACCGAGGCCGACCTGCCCAAGGGCGCCAAGGCCGGCTCGCTGTCCGCCGACTTCGGCGCGCACACCACGACCTGGCAGTTCCAGGGCGGTGGCTACGTCAACACCGACTCCTACGCCGCCCAGGGCGACCAGTTCCCGGCCGACTCCGTGCTCGTGCTGCGGGTCAAGGTCGGCGACGCCGGCTACAAGGACCCGGCGGGCTACCCCGTCCCGGAGACCAAGTTCGAGGGCACGGGCGCCGCGCTGCTCTTCCACGGCGGCCGCGTCGTGCGGGGCACGTGGTCCAAGGACGGCCTCACCGGGGCGATCGAGCTGAGCACCAAGGACGGCGAGCTGAGCGTGCCGGCCGGCCACACCTGGGTCGAGCTGGTGCCGGCGGTCAACGGCGACGTCACGTTCGCGAAGTAGGGCCCGGCCCCGGGGGCCGTCGAAGCGGGCCGCGCCCGGCCTCCAGCAGCTCGCGGAGCCCGGTGAGGATGAAGCCGACGGCCGCCTCGACGCGGTCGGCGGCAGCGGCGGCGTCGGCGCCGCTGGCGGCCACCGCGCCGCCGGACGCCGACAGCGCACCGAAGAAGATGCGGGTGAAGGTGTCGACCATCTCCTCCTCGAGGGCCTGCTCCTGCGAGGCGAGCACCGAGCGGACGATCTCGCCGACCAGGGCGTACGTCGTGGCCTCCTGCTCGCGCAAGCGCTCGTGCCCGAGCACCGAGGGACCGTCGGTGAGGACCACCCGGCGGTAGCCGGGCTGCCGCACGACGTCGAGGAACGCCCGCAGCCCCGCCTGCGCGCCGAGCCACGGGTCCTCGACGCCCGCGGTGGCCTGCGCGACGGCGGCGGTCGCCCGCTGCTCCACGCGCTGGAAGGCCGCCTCGAAGATCGCCTGCTTGCCGCTGAAGTGGTGGTAGAGCGCGCCCTTGGTGACCTCGGCCCCGGCCGCGATCGCGTCCAGGGAGGTGGCGGTGTAGCCGTGCTCGACGAAGAGCCGCTCGGCGACCTCGACCAGCGCGGCCCGGGTGGGGGCCGGTCCGGACGCGGTCATCGGGCCACCCTAGGCGAGGAGTCCGGGTCCCGGGCAGGCATGGGACGTGCGGGGTCGGGGCATAGTGGGGGCATGCTCCCGGCGTCCGGTCTCCTCCTCGTGGCCACGCCCGGCCTGCTCGATCCCAACTTCGCCGACACCGTGGTGCTCCTGCTCGACGTCACCGACGACGGTGCGCTCGGCGTGGTGCTCAACCGCCCCTCGCAGGTGCCGGTGGCCGACGTGCTGGAGCCGTGGCGCGACGTGGTCGCCGAGCCGGAGGTGCTCTTCCGCGGCGGTCCGGTCGGCACCGACGGCGCGCTGGCCGTCGCCCGCCTGCGCGACGGGAGCAGCTCGCCCGTCGGCTGGCGGCCGGTCCGCGGGCTGCTGGGCATGCTCGACCTCGACACCCCGACCGAGCTGGTCGACGGCTCGCTCGACGCGATGCGGGTCTTCGCCGGCTACGCCGGGTGGGGTGAGCGGCAGCTCGACGGGGAGGTCGAGCGAGGGGACTGGTACGTCGTCGACGCCGAGCTGTCCGACCCGTTCCTGCTCGAGCCGAGCGACCTGTGGCGCGCCGTCATGCGCCGCCAGCCCGGCTCGCTGGCCTGGCACGTGAACCGTCCCGCCGAGCCCGAGCTCAACTGAGGTCCGGCGGCCTCGCCGACCACCGCGTCCGGTCGGGTCCGCGTTAGGATCGTCCATCATGAGCACCATCGGATTCTCCCCGGGCAGCCAGACGGTCGAAGAGCGTCAGACGGTTCCGACCGATGAGGGCGACCACGAGCGGTTCTCCCACTACGTCCCCAAGGACAAGCTCACCGAGGCGATGGTCATGGGCACCCCCGTGATCGCCCTGTGCGGCAAGGTGTGGGTCCCGTCGCGGGCTCCGGAGAAGTTCCCGGTGTGCCCGGACTGCAAGGAGGTCTGGGAGTCGATGAAGCCCGGCGGCGGCAACGACGGCTCGGGTCCCGAGGCGTGACGGGGCGCCCCGACGCGCCGCTGCCCCCCGCGTGGCCCGACCGGGCCGCCTGGGGCACCGCGCCGTCCCTCCGCGCCTGGCAGCAGGCCGCGATGGACATCTACCAGTCGCGCCAGCCCCAGGACTTCCTCGCCGTCGCCACGCCCGGCGCCGGCAAGACGACCTTCGCGCTGACCGTCGCCGCCGACCTGCTGAGCCGCCGCGTGGTCGACCGGATCACCGTCGTCGCGCCCACCGAGCACCTCAAGACGCAGTGGGCCGAGGCGGCCGCGCGAGCCGGCATCCCGATCGACCCGACCTACAGCGCGGGCAAGGGCAAGACCTCCGACGACTACGTCGGCATCGCCGTGACCTATGCCGGTGTCGCGGTCAACCCCCTCGCCATGCGGATCCGCACCGAGCGCTTCAAGACCCTCGTCATCCTCGACGAGATCCACCACGCCGGCGACGCGATGTCGTGGGGCGAGGGCGTGCGCGAGTCGTTCGACCCCGCCACCCGCCGCCTGGCCCTGACCGGCACCCCGTTCCGCTCCGACATCAACCCCATCCCCTTCGTGAGCTACGCGCCCGGCGACGACGGCATCCCCGTCTCGGCCGCCGACTTCACCTACGGCTACGCCCACGCGTTGTCCGACCACGTCGTGCGGCCGGTGCTGTTCATGGCGTACTCCGGGGAGATGCAGTGGCGCACCCGCGCCGGCGACGAGGTCGTGGCCCGGCTCGGTGAGCCGCTGACCAAGGACATGCACGCGCAGGCGCTGCGGACCGCGCTCGACCCCAAGGGCTCGTGGATCCCCGCCGTGCTCGAGGCCGCGGACACGCGGCTCTCGGAGGTACGCCGCCACGTCCCCGACGCGGGCGGTCTCGTCATCGCCGGCGACCAGGACAGCGCGCGCGCCTACGCCGCGATCCTGAAGAAGATCTCGGGGGAGGCCCCCGCCGTCGTGCTGTCGGACGAGAAGGGCTCCTCGAAGAAGATCGAGAAGTTCACCCACTCCGAGCAGCGCTGGATGGTCGCGGTGCGGATGGTCTCCGAGGGCGTCGACGTGCCGCGCCTGGCCGTCGGGGTGTGGGCCACGACGGTCTCCACGCCGCTCTTCTTCGCCCAGGCGGTCGGGCGCTTCGTGCGCGCCCGGTCGCGCGGCGAGACGGCGTCGGTGTTCCTGCCCTCGGTGCCCCACCTCCTGGAGTTCGCCTCCGACATGGAGGCCCAGCGCGACCACGTCCTCGGGCGGCGGGTCAACGACGAGGACGACATCTTCGCCGCCGAGGAGGGCCTCCTCGCGGCGGCCAACGCCGAGGAGGGTGCCTCCGGCGATCTCGAGATGTCGTGGGAGGCGCTCGGCTCGACGGCGTCGTTCGACCACGTCCTCTACGAGGGCGCCCAGTTCGGCCACTCGGGCGAGGTGCACGTCGGCTCCGAGGAAGAGATGGACTTCCTCGGCATCCCCGGCCTGCTCGAGGCCGACCAGGTGCGCGAGCTGCTGCACTCGCGCCAGAGCGAGCGCGCGCGCAAGCAGAAGGCCAGCGGCGTGCAGGACCGGGTCGTGGAGTCGGTCGAGCAGCTGAGCACCCACCAGCAGCTCGGCGTGCTGCGCCGCGAGCTCAACGGGCTCGTCGCCGCGTGGCACCACCGCACCGGCCAGGCCCACGGCATCACCCACAACGCCCTGCGCAAGGAGTGCGGCGGCCCGCCCGCCGCGGTCGCCAACGCCGAGCAGCTCCACGAGCGGATCAACCGGATCCGCGAGTGGGCCGTGCGGCAGTCCTCCTAGACGATCCCTGTGGTCGCGCGTCCCGCGCCACTAGGGTCGGGGCATGGCCTCGGAGACCTCGCAGACCCTCGATCGCGGGCTGCGCGCTCTCAAGGTGCTGGCCGAGACGCCCGAGGGCCTCACGATCACCGAGCTGTCGAGCCGCCTGCAGGTCAACCGCACCGTGGTCTACCGCCTGATCAGCACCCTCGAGCAGCACGGTCTGGTGCGGCGCGACGCGCGCTCGCGGCTCTTCGTGGGACTCGGCGTGCTGCAGCTGGCCAGCGCGGTCCAGCCGCTGCTGCGTGACCTGGCGATGCCGGTGCTGCGCTCGCTGGCCGAGTCGCTCGGCTCGACCGCCCACCTGACCGTCGCCGACGGCGACGAGGCGCTCGCCCTCGCGGTGGTCGAGCCCACCTGGACCGACTTCCACGTCGCCTACCGCGTCGGCGCCCGGCACCCGCTGTCCCAGGGTGCGGCCGGCAAGGCGATCTCGCTGCTCGACGGCGGCGAGGTGACGTACGCCGTCACGAGCGGCGAGCTGCAGAGCGGCGCGCGCGGCCTGGCCGCCCCCGTCCTCGGCATCGACGGGCTGCGGGCCAGCGTCGGTGTGGTCACGCTGGCGGAGGCGATCGAGGAGGACGTCGTGGCGCCGCAGGTGATCGAGGCCGCGCGGCTGGTGGCCGAGCGGTTGCGCTGAGCGCGCGCGCTGCCCAGGGGGTCAGGTCATCGGGTGCACGCCGGGGCCGGGACGGGTGGCGACGTCGCGGCGGCCGGTGACCTCGTGCCCCTCGCGGCAGCGCAGCACCACGTCGACCTCGGCGCCGCAGCCGACGTGCTCGAACTCGACCGGGGAGCCTTCCGGGTCGGCGAGGTAGCGGTCGCCCCACGCGCGCACCGCGACCAGGACGGGGTAGAGGTCGAAGCCCTTGTCGGTCGGGCGGTACTCGTGGCGCTCGCGCTGACCGGGCTCGCGGTAGGGCTCGCGGCGCAGGATGCCGGCGTCGACGAGCAGCGCCAGCCGGTTGGTGAGCACCTGCCGCGGGATGCCGGAGTGGCGCCGCATGTCGTCGAAGCGGCGTACGCCGTTGAAGACCTCGCGCAGCACCACGAAGGTCCACCGCTCGCCGAGGACCTCCATGGCCCGGCCCACCGTGCAGTTCTCGGTCGACCACGCCAGTGCGGCGGGCGACGGGGCGGGGGAGGGCGTGCTCATGCCCGCCACCCTAGGTCTCGTTGACAGACTCAGCAAGGAGGTGGTCTGCTGGGTCCATGACGCAGACCCAGCCGTTCGAGACCGACAGCCGCACCTTCTCCTGGGCCACCCCGGGCCAGGGCGACCTCGCGCGGCTGATGGCGCTCGACGGTCTCGAGCAGCTCCGGGCGATGCGCGACGGCGAGATGCCGCCCCCGCCGATCATGGAGACCCTCGGCATGACCGACATGCACGTCGAGCCGGGTCGCGTGACGGTCCAGATGCCGGCCGCGGAGTTCCACTACAACCCGCTGGGCAGCGTGCACGGCGGAGTCATCTCGACCCTGCTCGACACCGCCGCGGCCTGCTCGGTGCACACCACGCTGGCGGTCGGCGAGACCTACACCTCGGTCGACCTCACGGTGAAGTTCCTGCGCGCGGTCACCGTCGGCTCGGGCCTGCTCACCTGCGAGGGCAGCGTGATCAGCCGCGGGCGGCGCACCGCCCTCGCCCAGGCCCAGCTGAGCGACGAGTCCGGGCGGCTGGTCGCGCACGCCACGTCCACCTGCCTGATCATGCGCGCCGGCGAGTGAGCCGACTGCGCCGATGGGGCCGCCTGACCCGGCTCGACGGGCGCCGGTGACCGGTCACGAGCCGGCGTGCGGGCTCGCGGACCTCGCGGCCGCCGCGGCCAGCGGGACGACGCGGTAGGGGATCTGCGAGGCCAGCGCGATCACGGTCGTGGACCGGTCGATCCCCGGCTCGGTGAGCACCAGGTCGATGACGCGCTGGAGGTCGGCGTTGGAGCGCGCGACGACGCGCGCCCACATGTCACCGGCGCCGGTGATCGTGTAGGCCTCGAGCACCTCCGGGATCGCGGCGAGGTGGGTGGCCACGGCGTCGTGGCCGGCGCCCTGGCGGATCTCGAGGGTCAGGAACGCCATCACCGGGTAGCCGATCGCGTCGGGCGCCAGGTCCGGGCCCCACCCGGTGATCACGCCCACGGCGGCGAGCTTGTCGAGGCGGGCCTGCACGGTGCCGCGGGCGATGCCGAGCCGGCGGCTGGCCTCCAGCACCCCCAGCCGCGGCTCGCTGGCGAACAGCTCGATCACCTTGCCGTCGATCTCGTCCACAGGTGGGCCTTTCGTCGAGCAGGTTGTACAGTGTTTCGTCGTACTGTTGCACATCTTGCCGGAAGTGGGCAGGGTTCGCTGCATGACGACTGACATCGCCTCGACCGGTGGCGCCCTGACCGTGGACGAGATGAAGGCCGACCTGTCCCTCGAGCAGCTCCAGCAGCTCGTCGGCCTCGTGGAGTACGACGCCGAGTCCGACCCGTTCCCGGTGACCGGGTGGGACGCGATCTGCTTCGTGGTCGGCAACGCCACGCAGGCCGCCCACTACTACGCCTCCGCCTGGGGCATGGAGCTCATCGCCTACTCCGGCCCGGAGAACGGCAACCGCGACCACAAGTCGTTCGTGCTCAAGTCCGGCTCGATCAAGTTCGTCCTGAGCGGCGCGGTCTCGCCCGACAGCGACCTGGTCGCCCACCACGCCAAGCACGGCGACGGCGTCGTCGACATCGCCCTCGAGGTGCCCGACGTCGACCAGTGCATCGCCCAGGCGACCAAGGCCGGCGCGACGATCCTGCGCCAGCCCGAGAACGTCTCCGACGAGCACGGCACCGTGCGCATCGCCGCGATCGCGACCTACGGCGAGACCCGTCACACGCTCGTGCAGCGCACCGTCGACGGCATGGCCTACGCCGGCCCGTACCTCCCCGGCTACGTCGCCGTCGAGCCGCGCTACCAGAACAAGGAGGGCCAGCCCAAGCGCCTGTTCCAGGCCCTCGACCACATCGTCGGCAACGTCGAGCTCGGCGAGATGGACAACTGGGTCAGCTTCTACAACCGCGTCATGGGCTTCGTGAACATGGCCGAGTTCATCGGCGACGACATCGCCACCGACTACTCCGCGCTGATGTCGAAGGTGGTCGCCAACGGCAACCACCGCGTGAAGTTCCCGCTCAACGAGCCGGCGATCGCGAAGAAGAAGTCGCAGATCGACGAGTACCTCGAGTTCTACCGCGGCCCCGGCGCCCAGCACCTCGCGGTCGCGACCGGCGACATCATCGCCAGCGTCGACGCGCTGCGCGCCAACGGCGTGGAGTTCCTCAACACCCCCGACTCCTACTACCAGGACGAGGAGCTCCGCGCGCGCATCGGCGAGGTCCGCGTCCCGATCGAGGAGCTGCAGTCGCGCGGCATCCTCGTCGACCGCGACGAGGACGGCTACCTGCTGCAGATCTTCACCAAGCCCCTCGGCGACCGCCCGACGGTCTTCTTCGAGCTGATCGAGCGCCACGGATCCCTCGGCTTCGGCAAGGGCAACTTCAAGGCCCTCTTCGAGGCCATCGAGCGCGAGCAGGACGCCCGCGGCAACCTCTGAGCCCTGGCCCGTAGCGGTGTGTGAGGGGGATTCCCGCACGACGGAATCCCCCTCACGCACCGCCGGGGGCGTGTCGGCGTACGACGCGCCCGTCAGCGGTGGGTGAGGAGGATTCGGCGTGCCCAGAATGCTCCTCACGCACCGCTCACGCCGACGCCTAGGCTGGCGACCATGATGATCCGCCCGGCCGAGCTGGCCGCGATCAAGGCCGGCACGATCGACCTCGCCTTCCGCCGGTGGGCCAGGCCGCGGGTGGTCGTCGGGACCCGGATGCGTACGTCGGTGGGCGTGGTCGAGGTGACCTCGCTCGAGCAGGTCAGCGTCAGCGCCCTGCGCGCCGACGACGCGCGCCGCGCAGGCGCCCCCTCGCTGGCGGCGCTGAAGCAGGCGCTGGCCGCGCGGTCGGAGGAGCCCGCGTGGCGCGTCGGCCTGGCCTACGCCGGACCCGACCCGCGCGAGCTGCTGCGCGCCAGCGTCCCCGACGCCCAGGAGCTCGCGGCCATCCAGGCGCGCCTCGACCGTCTCGACGCCGCCTCCCCGATCGGTCCCTGGACGCGGGCCACGCTCGACCTCATCGACCTCAACCCCACGGTCCGCGCACCTGACCTCGCCGCCCAGGTGGGGCGGGAGACCCCCGACTTCAAGAAGGACGTCCGCAAGCTCAAGGAGCTCGGGCTGACCGAGTCGCTGGCGATCGGCTACCTCCTCTCGCCCCGGGGCGAGGCCGTCGTCGACGCCGGGCTGCCGGCACCGCGCGAGCGTGCGCCTCGCGAGCAGGGCACGCCGCTGCCGCGCACGATCGGCGCGCCGGCGACCCGTGCGCTGCGCGAGGTGGGCGCGACGACCCTGGAGCAGGTGGCGGCGTACTCCGCCGAGCAGCTCGCCGCCATGCACGGCGTGGGTCCGATCGCGATCACCCGGCTGCGCGAGGCGCTCGCCGACCAGGGCACCGCGCTGGCCGTCGAGGACTGACCCGCCCACGACCGACGGCACCGACCCGGGTGGGTCGGTGCCGTCGTGGGGAGGTGGGGCGATCAGGCGAGGTCGCCGACGAGCTCGCTCTCGGCCTCGGTGACGCCGTGGTGCTCCGGGGCGCCGGAGAGCGCCGCGTCGATGGTGCGGGCGCCGGTGGCGACGACCACCACCCCGACCGCGACGGCGGCCGCACCGAACCAGAAGGGCGCGTGCAGGTCGACCTTCTCGGCGAGCTTGAGCGCGACGTAGGGGCCGAGGGCGCCGCCGGTGAACCGGACGAAGGAGTACGCCGCCGACGCGACCGGGCGCTCGACCGGGGCCGCGCCCATGACCGCCTCGGTGACCAGCGTGTTGGTGACACCGAGGAAGGCGCCGGCCACCACGATGCCGGCCGTCACGACCACCTCGTGCTCGGCGCCGAGGGCCATCGCGGCCAGGTCGAGGGAGAACAGCGCCAGCACCGCGGTGAGGGTGGGCAGGGTGCCGAAGCGGCGCTGCAGGATCGGGGCGAGCCACACCGAGGTGAGGGCCAGCAGCAGGCCCCAGCCGAAGAACGTCCAGCCGATGCCCATGATCGAGTACGTCGGGAGGGCGAACGGGCCGGCGGCCATCAGGGTGAAGAAGCCCAGGTTGTAGAAGATCGCGACCAGGGCCAGCAGCAGCAGGGCGCGGTGGCGCAGCGCACGGAACGGGTCGAGGATCGAGGTCTTGCGGCCGGTCGGGGGGGTGGTGGGCAGGAAGAAGGCCGTGGCCACGAGGGCGATGGTCATCAGGACCGAGACGCCGAAGAACGGGCCGCGCCACGAGACCTGGCCGAGCAGCCCGCCGATGAGCGGGCCGGAGGCGATGCCGAGGCCGAGGGCGGCCTCGAAGAGGATGATCGCCTGGCCGACGGGTCCGGCCGACGCGCTCACGATGGTGGCGAGCGCGGTCGCGACGAAGAGGGCGTTGCCCAGCCCCCAGCCGGCGCGGAAGCCGATGACGGCACCGACGCTGTCGGAGAGCCCGGCGAGGGCGGCGGAGACGATGATCAGCGCCAGGCCGGCGAGCAGCGTGCGCTTGGGGCCGATGCGGCTGGAGACGACGCCGGTGATCAGCATCGAGACGCCCATGACGGCCATGTAGCTGGTGAAGAGCAGCGAGACCTGGCTGGGCGTGGCCTGCAGCTGCGCGGCGATCTCCTTGAGGATCGGGTCGACGAGACCGATGCCCATGAAGGCGATGACGCACGCGAAGGCCACGGCCCACACGGCACGGGGCTGGCGAAGGATCGAGGGACTGCTGGGGGTGCTCACAGGGTGTCCTCCTGAGGGGTCGGTCGCAGGACGTCGCGCAGCACCGCGACGGCGGTGGCGACCTCCTCGGCGGTGTGGTGGGTGTCGGCGAGCCGCGCGGTGACCAGCGCGGCGTTGGCGCGGCGGATCCGGGCGAGCTCGGAGCGTCCGGCGTCGGTGAGCGCGACCACGTGGGCCCGCCCGTCGGTCGGGTGCGGTCGGCGCTCGACCAGGCCCTGCTCCTGCAGGGCCTTGACGGTGGCCGTCATCGTCGGCTGGCTGCACCGGTCCGCCGCCGCGAGGGCGGTCACGCCGGAGGGGCCGTGCTCGTCGAGGAGCGAGAGCGTACGCACGCCGGCCGGGTGCGCGACCTCGCGGCGCACCGCCCGGGTCAGCCGGGCCGCGAGCACGACGAGGTCGCTGGCGAGCTCGGAGAGCCGGGAGGGACTGTCGGTCACTCCTCCATATTACATAGGACCGCTATGTATCTCGACCCCGGAACGACGAGACCCCGCTCACACCTCGCACGGGGCGAGGCGGAGCGGGGTCGCGGGTGGGGCGGTGCGCCTCGGGGGTCAGTGGGCGAGCAGGCCCACGCCCAGGACGCCCATCAGGACGGCGATCCCGGAGTCGAGCACCCGCCACGCCGACGGCCGGGCGAACAGGCCCCGGAGCAGTCGGGCGCCGTAGCCCAGCCCGAAGAACCACAGCAGGCTGGCGAGCAGGGTGCCGGAGAGGAACCACCAGCGGTCGGTGCCGAAGCTGTTGGCGACCGTGCCGAGCATGAGCACCGCGTCGAGGTAGAAGTGCGGGTTGAGCCAGGTGAGCGCGAGCGTCAGCATGATCGCCTTCCCGGTGCCCAGTGCCGCGCCGCCCTCGGTGGTGAGCGCGGTGGGCCGCCAGGCGCGCATCGCGGCGTGGATGCCGAACGCGATGAGGTAGAGCCCGCCGAGCACCTGGGCGACGGGGAGGACCGAGGGCCAGCGCTCGAGCACGACGCCGAGGCCGGCGACGCCCGCGGTGATGGCGACCACGTCGGAGAGCAGGCAGGTCAGGACGATCGGCAGGACCTGCTCGCCGCGGATGCCCTGGCGCAGGAGGAAGGCGTTCTGCGCACCGACGGCGACGATGAGGGCGAGTCCGGTGAGGAGACCGGTGAGTGCAACCTGGAACATGAGGACAACGGTAGGTCGCGCAACGACCCCAATCCAGCGAACTATTCTGACGAATAATTAGGATGTCTAAGTATGGCGGTGCTCACTCGGAACAGTCGGCTGTCCCAATTCGGCCGATCTCCGACATGTGTGGCCCGGCTCACATATCGTCGGGCCGGGCGCCGTCGCCCGGGACCGCATCTGCCAAGGAGGCTGCGCGATGCACCGTGATGTCATGAGAGCCGGAGTGCTCGCCACGATCCTCGTCGCCGCGCTGACGGCGTGCGGCTCGTCCGGGGACGGTGGAGCGCGCGCCGACGACGCCGCCGGCCAGTCCGAGAAGGACCAGCTCGGCGCCATGGCCGAGCAGGTCGACGCGATGAAGCTCGTCGAGTGGCGCGGTCAGCTCCTCACGGCCAACCCGGACAGCGGTGGCAAGCACATCCTCGAGCTGAACGGCCGGTTCGACCCGGCGTCGGGCGCCAGCACCCTGAGCATGGACTCCGTGCTCGACGGGGAGGCCCAGCAGGTCGACTACGTCGTGGTCGACGGCCGCACCTACTTCAACAGCGACGACTGGGGCGTCAACGCCGAGGGTTGCTACGTCGACATCACCGAGGACGCCTCGCGCGGCTGGGCGCTCCCCCAGGACCTCGACCCCCGGTGGTCGGTGACGAAGGCGCGCGCGGTCCGCCCGATCGGCAGCGGCGTGTCCGTCGACCTGCCGGGCGCCAAGCTCATCGGCGGGCTGCCCCGCGGGCTCTTCACCGACGTGCCCGCCGAGGTGGCCAAGACCAAGGCGCGGGCGATCGTGAAGGGACACGGGCCGCTCGTCGAGGTCGCCGTCGACGTGGCCGGCATGTGGGGCAAGGTGCCGCCGGCATCGCTCGCGGGCTTCGACACCCGGCGTGCCGGGTGGTGGGCGATGACGATGCGGGAGGCCGGTGACGCCACGCCCATCGAGGCGCCGCAGCACGTCTTCGACAACAAGGTCACCGCACCGACCCAGTGCAAGCGGGCCTGATGCGCGTTCGCCGCGCGCGCTGGACCGGGAGGGCACCGTCCCGCTGTGCGTGACGTGACCCAGCTCGACCCCGTGGCCCTGCGCACCCTGGCTGTCGCGGTGCGCCTCGGCACCTTCGAGGCCGCGGCCCGCGAGCTCCACGTGACCCCGTCCGCGGTCAGCCAGCGGATCAAGGCGCTGGAGACGCGGATCGGCCGGGTGCTGCTCCACCGGGTCAAGCCGCTCGAGCCCACGGAGGCGGGCCAGGTGCTGGTCCGGCTGGCCACCCAGAGCGAGATCCTCGAGCGCGAGGCGGTGGCCGAGCTGGTCGAGGAGGCCGACGGCGACGGGTCGGCGTACACCTCGCTGCCGATCGCGGTGAACGCCGACGCGCTCTACGGCTGGTTCGTCGACGCCCTGGCCGACGTGCAGTCGCGCCACCGGGTCGTCTTCGAGGTGGTGCGCGAGGACCACACCCGCACCGCCGAGCGCCTGCGGCGCGGTGAGGTGGTGGCCGCGATCACCGGCGAGCCCAAGCCGGTCCCCGGGTGCCGCGTCGTCCGGCTCGGCCGCCTGCGCTACGCCGCCGTCGCCACCGCCGGCTTCCACGAGGTGCACTTCGGCGACGGCGTCGGGTCGGCCACGCTCGCCGAGGCGCCGATCGTCGCCTTCGACCGCAACGACTCGCTCCAGCACGACTTCATCCGGAGGGTGACCCGTCGCCACCTCGCCCCGCCAACGACGTACGTCCCGTCCGTGCGCGAGTTCGACCGCGCGATCCGCGTGGGCATGGGGTGGGGGCTGCTGCCCGAGGCCGACGTGGCCGAGGAGCTGCGGCGCGGCACCCTGGTCGAGCTCGTGCCCGGCCGTCGTCCCGAGGTCGCGCTCTTCTGGCAGCACTGGAGGCTGGGCTCCACGCTCGTCGACGAGCTCACCCACGCCGTCGTCGACGCGGCGCGACGCTGGATGGCCAGCACCTGAGCCACCCCTGGTCGACGCGCGGGGAACAGCACGTCCTCGATCTCGGTGTTTCCCGGACATGCCCGGGGGTGGTCCCTAGGCTGCCGCAGGAGACCGAGCACCGAGCTCGTCCCTGATCGTGAACGAGGACCTCCTGTGGCACGTCGTAACGTCGTGGGCGCTTCCGCCCTTGCCGCCACCCTGCTCGTCGCGCTCTCCGGGTGCGGTGGGTCCGGCTCGGCGGCCGCCAGCAAGACCGGAGACGTCCTGCTCGAGGGCGACCAGGTCGACGCGCTGACCTCGCAGGTCCAGAAGATGGGGATCGTGGAGTGGCACGGCCAGCTCCTCACCAAGAACCCCGACAACGGCGGCAAGCGCATCTTCGACCTCGACGGCCGCTTCAGTCCCGCCACGGGCTACAGCCAGCTCTCCATGGACTCGGTCATCGACGGTGACGCCCAGCAGGTCGACTACCTCGTCGTGGCCGGGCGCACCTACTTCAACAGCGAGGCGTGGGGTCCCAACGCCTCCACCTGCTGGGCCGAGATCACCGGCGACGAGAAGCGCAGCTGGGGCCTGCCGACCGACCTCGACCCCACCTGGCCCGTGACCGCCGCCCGCGCGATCCGCCTCTCCGGCGACGGCGTCGCCGTCGGCATCCCCGCCACGCAGGTCATCACCGGCATGCCGCGCGGCCTCTTCCCCGAGGTGCCGGCCGGGCTCGACGACGTCGAGGCCGACGCGGTCATCACGCCCCACGGCCACCTCATCGAGGTCGCCGTCGACGTCCTCAACATGTGGAACGACGTGCCCGCCGAGGACCTGGCCTCCATCGACACGCGCAAGGCCGGTTGGTGGGCGATGACGATGAAGGAGTCGCAGGACGGCTCCAACATCGTGCCGCCCGAGCACGTCTTCGACCCGATGACCACCCCGCCGAGCCAGTGCAAGCGCGCCTGATCCTGCCCTGACCGGGTCCGGACGGGGCAGGATGCCGTCGTGCCCACCTACGTCGCCTTCCTGCGCGCCATCAACCTCGGTGCGACCCGCAAGTTCCCCAAGGCCGCCATCGTCGCGGCGACGGAGACGGCGGGGGGCCGTGACGTCGAGACCTACATCAACACCGGCAACGTCCGCCTGACCCACGCGGCCCGCTCGGTCGCGAAGGTGCAGTCCGCCCTCGAGGCCGCCTACGCCGCCGAGGCCGGCTTCGAGGTGCCCACGGTCGTGTTCACCGCCTCCGACCTGGCCGCCCTCACCGCACGGGCCGACGTGCTCCACGCCGAGCACGACCCCTCGGGCCAGCACTACGTCACGCTGTTCGCCACCGCGCCGACGGCAGCGACCGCGAAGGCCGTCGCGGCGCTCGAGCACGCGGGGGAGACCGTCGTCGTCGACGGCCGCGCGGCCTACGTGCTGCTCGACGGCGACATCCACACCTCCCGGCTGCTGGCCAGCAAGGAGTTCAAGGCGCTCGGACAGGGGACCGCCCGCACCGTGAAGGTGCTGCGGACGGTCACCGAGAAGTGGTGCTGAGCCGCCGACCGCGCGTGCCCTAGAAGATCTCGACGCCGGCGCCGGTCATCTCGGTGATCGCCGCGGCGGTCGTGCCCGGCGCCACGCCCGCGCACAGGGCCGTCAGCACGCGGGTCCCGAACCCCTCGCGGGTGCTGTCGAGCGCGGTCGCGCGCACGCAGTGGTCGGTGGCGATCCCGCACACGTCGACCTCGTCGACCCCGTGCCCGCGCAGCCACTCGGCGAGCCCGGCACCCGACGTCGTACGTCCCTCGAAGCCGGAGTACGCCGCCTCGTGCGCGCCCTTGTAGAACACCTCGGCGAACGGCTGCGGGTCGAGGTTGGGGTGGAAGGCCGCACCCTCGGTCCCGACCTTGCAGTGCACCGGCCAGGAGTCGACGTAGTCCGGCTTGAGCGACCAGTGCTCGCCCGGGTCGACGTGGTGGTCCTTGGTGGCGACCACCACCGCGTAGGGGGTGTCGACGCCCGCCGACCACTGGTGGAGCACCTCGTTGATGTCGGCCGCCACGCGGGCGCCGCCGGTCACCGCGAGGGACCCGCCCTCGCAGAAGTCGTTCTGGACGTCGACCACGATCAGCGCTCGTGCCATGCGCACAGGCTAGCGGTTTCGGGGCGTCAGTCCCCGACGAAGACGGTGGGGATCACCGGCTCGCCGGCCGACATCATCGTCACCGCCCGGGGCAGCTCGGCCACCGCGGCGCGGTGCCGTGCCCGGGCCGCGTCGAGGGGCTCGCGGCCCACCACGACGCCGCCCTGGACCAACGGCACGAGCAGCGTGCGGTCGTCGCCGTCGTCCTCGGGCGCCGCACCGATCCCCACGACCTCCGCCTCCGCGACCCCGGCGGCCGAGCGCCGGCGCAGGGCGTACTTGCGTCCGCCCACCGAGGCCTTGTCGACCGAGCGCTTCGCGACCGACACCATCTCCCCGTCATCGCCCGCGCGCGCGACGAGCTTGTAGACGAAGCCGCTCGTCGGGTGGCCGGACCCGGTGACGAGCTGGGTGCCGACGCCGTAGGCGTCGACGGGCGCGGCGGCCAGCGCGGCGATCGCGTGCTCGTCGAGGTCGCTGGTCACCACGATCCGGGTGCTGGTGGCGCCGAGCCCGTCGAGCTGCTCGCGCACCTCCCGGGCGACCAGTCCGAGGTCGCCTGAGTCGAGCCGGACGGCGCCGAGCCCGGTGCCGGCGACCTCCACGGCCAGCCGGACCGCCTCGGCCACGTCGTAGGTGTCGACCAGCAGCGTCGTGCCGACCCCCAGCGTCTCGACCTGGGCGGTGAACGCCGCGCGCTCGCTGTCGTGCAGCAGCGTGAAGGAGTGGGCCGCCGTGCCGGTGCTGGGCACGCCGTGGCGCTGCCGGGCCGCGAGGTTGCTGGTGGCCTCGAAGCCGGCGACGTACGCCGCCCGCGCCGCTGCCACGGCCGCCTCCTCGTGGGTGCGTCGCGAGCCCATCTCGATGCAGGGGCGCCCGGCCGCGGCCAGGGTCATCCGCGAGGCGGCCGAGGCGATCGCGGAGTCGTGGTTGTAGATCGACAGCAGCACGGTCTCGAGCAGGACCGCCTCGGCGAACGTGCCCTCGACGACGACCACGGGGGAGTGGGGCAGGTAGACCTCGCCCTCCGCGTAGCCCCACACGTCGCCGCTGAAGCAGTAGGAGGCGAGCCACTCCAGCATGTCGGGGCCGACGACGCCCTCGAGCGCCGCGATCGCGGCGGGGTCGAAGCGGAACGCCTCGATCGCGTCGAGCGCGCGTCCCACGCCGGCCACGACGCCGTAGCGGCGGCCCGCCGGCAGCCGGCGCGGGAACAGCTCGAAGACCGAGCGCCGCTCGGCTGTGCCGGCATGGCGGGCGGCCTGGACCATCGTGAGCTCGTAGTGGTCGGTCAGCAGGGCCGAGGAGGGCAGGGCAGGGCTGGTCACGACCGACACTGTGCCACCATGGGCCCCGTGTCAGCCGCCAGTCCCGTCGAGGTCGAACCGACCTCGACCCCTGACGAGATCACCTTCCTCTCCAAGCCGTGGGTGACCTTGGTCTGGGACGACCCGGTGAACCTCATGTCCTACGTCTCCTACGTCTTCCAGAAGTACTTCGGCTACGACAAGGCCAAGGCCGAGGAGCTCATGCTCGAGGTCCACACCGAGGGCCGCAGCGTGGTGTCGACGGGGACCCGCGAGGAGATGGAGCGCGACGTGCAGGCGATGCACGAGTACGGCCTGTGGGCCACGATGGAGAAGGCCTCCTGAGGATGAGCGGTTTCGAGCGCGACACGCGGTCCGGGCGCGTCATCGCCACCTTCACCGGCTTCGAGGCCGACCTGCTGCGCTCCCTGGCCTCGCAGATGGTCGAGCTGCTGCGCAACGAGCGCGCCGAGCCCGCCACGCCGTCGGCCGACCCGTTCGAGGCGATGACGGCCGAGTTCTCCGGGGCGTCCACGGTCCCCGACGACCCGGTCCTCGCCCGGCTGTTCCCGGTGGCCTACCCCGGCGACGACGAGGCCGCCGCCGACTTCCGCCGCTTCACCGAGGGCGGGCTGCGCGACGGCAAGGCTGCCGCCGCGGCCCTGGTCATCGACACCCTCGAGGAGGGCGGCCTGCCGGCCGAGCTCGCCGAGGACGGGCTGATGATCGACGTCGAGCTCGACGACGCGTCGGCCGAGACCTGGATGCGTGCCTTCACCGACGTCCGGCTCGCCCTGGCGACCCGGCTCGGCGTCGAGGCCGACGACGAGCACTACTGGCACTCGTTGCCCGAGGACGACCCCCGCGCGCAGGCCCACGACATCTACGAGTGGGTGGGCTACCTCCAGGAGACGCTGGTCGAGGCCCTCACCCGATGACCCCGGTCCCCGAGTTCGTGCTCGCGCTGCGCGAGAAGGTCGGGGGCGACCACCCGCTCTGGCTGCCGGGCGTCACCGCCGTCGTACGTCGTGGTGACCAGGTGCTGCTCGTGCGTCGCTCCGACAACGGCCAGTGGACGCCGGTCACCGGCATCGTCGACCCCGGCGAGGAGCCGGCCGTCGCCGCGGCGCGCGAGGCGCTCGAGGAGGCCGGCGTCCGGATCCGGGTCGACCGGCTCGCCGCCACGTCGGCGCACCCCGAGCTGCGCCACGCCAACGGCGACCGTGCGGCCTACCTCGACCTGACCTTCGCCTGCACCTGGGTCGACGGCGAGGCGCACGTGGCCGACGACGAGTCGACCGAGGTGCGCTGGTTCTCCCGGGGCTCGCTGCCGGCGATGAGTGGGGTGATGCTCGCCCGCCTCGACGCCGCGCTCAGCGACGAGCGCGAGGCGCGCTTCGTGGCCCCGGACGACCCCTCGCCCGCACCGCCGCCGGTGCTCACCCCGACCGCGCCGGTGCTCGGCGTCGACGCCTGCTCGTCCGGGTGGGTCGGCGTCGTGCTCGACACCACGCGTCGGGCCACGGTCCACGTCGCCCCCGACATCGCCGCGCTCGTCGCGCTGGTGCGTGAGCAGCACGACGTCGCCGTCGTCGCGATCGACATCTCGATCGGCCTCCCGGACACGAGCGGACGGCGGGCCGACGCCGAGGCCCGGCGCGAGCTGGTCGGCAAGGCGTCCTCGCTCTTCTCCACCCCGGTGCGTGCCGCCCTCGAGGCCCCGACGTACGCCGAGGCGCGCGAGGCCAACCTCGCCGCCACCGAGGGCCGCACCAGTGTCAGCGCCCAGGCCTACGCCCTCGGCGAGAAGGTCCTCCAGGTCGACGCGTGGGTCCGCGGCCGCCCCGGCGTCAGCGTCATCGAGGTGCACCCCGAGCTGAGCTTCGCGCGGATGGCCGGGTCCCCGCTCCTGTCGAGCAAGAAGGACCCGGCCGGCGTGCGGGCGCGCCGCGAGGCGCTCGCCGCCCACGGCGTCGTGGCCCCGCCGTGGTTCCGCGGCGCTGGCTTCGGCGAGGACGACCTCCTCGACGCCTGCGCCGCCGCCTGGTCGGCCGTCCGCCACGACCTCGGGCTCACCGAGTCCTTTCCCGCCGAGCCCGAGGTCTTCTCCGACGGCATCCGCGCCGCGATCCGCGTCTGACGCCCCGGCTCACGCGGCGTCACGCAGTCTCTCCAGCAGCCGCGCGGCGCGCTCGTGGGTCTGGCCCGCACGGGCGGCGGCGTGGGTCAGCCGCATGCCGCGCACCAGCGCCAGGACGAGCTCGACGTCGAGCTGTTCCTGGTCGTGGGCATGGTCGCGGGCCTGATCGTGGTCCTGCGGAGGACCGGTCGTGCCGCGGACCTGGCGCACCAGGCTGCGGACGACGTCGGTCTCGCGTTCCTGCACCTCCGAGACTGCTGCGGCGGTCGCTTCGTCCCAGCGACCGGCCTCCACGACGCTCAGCCAGATCCCGTCGAACAGCTCCTCGAGCCACGTGTGCGGCATGAGCGCGAGCGCCAGCCCGGGCACGAGCTGGTCCTGGCGGGGTGGGGCACACAGGACGCGTGTCAGCGCGTCGGAGCCTCGTGTTCGGATCCACCGGTCCCCGTACCTCGAGGCGACCGCGAGACGCATCGCGCCGACCGTCGGGAACCACGCCGAGATCGCCTGCGGCGTCACGTTGGCTGCCGTGGCGACGCTGCGCAGCGTGAGCGCCGCCCACCCGCCCTCCGCGAGGATGGGGATCGCCAGGTTCGTGGCCAGGTCGCTGCGCGCCAGGCTTCCCTGGGAGAACATCGGCGAGCTGTGGGGGATGTAGCGGGCGTCGTCGTCCATGCCTGCCAGCACACCAGAACGTGACGGGACCGGGTCCGCTGTCCACAGGCCGACGCCGCGCCTGTCCGCGGGTTGACTTGCGCTCAAATCAGCTCGCGCGAGCCCCCGTCGGGGGCGGGGCCGCGACGGCCAGCGCCACGTGAGCAGGTGTCAGCCGGAGTGGGTCAGGACGCCGTAGCGCTCCCGGGTGGCCAGCGCCCAGCGCGAGACCGGCACCGAGACGAGCGCGACGGCCAGCATCAGCGCGGCCAGCACCAGCCAGCCGACCTCCCCGAGGTCGACGCAAAGGTAGGTGACCACGGGCGGCCCGACGACGGCGACGACGCTGAAGCCGAGCCCGGCAAAGCCCTGGTACTGGCCTTGGCGCTCGTGGGGAGCGAGCCCCATCTGCAGGCCCCACTGGCCGCCGGAGCCGATCATCTCGCCCACCACGTGCACGAGCGAGCCGGCCACGAGCGCGATGACGGCGAACGTCGCGTCGCCCCGGTCGGCGAGGGAGACGATCGCGAATCCGGCGGCGATCCACACCGCTCCGCGGACCAGGGCGCGGGCGCCGGCCTCGACGGAGTCGGCGCGCCGCGAGAGCCGCACCTGGAAGAGCGCGACGCAGGCGGTGTTGAGGACCAGCAGGATCGCGACCATCACCGGGGGAGCAGCGGTGCGCTGGGAGATGTAGAGCGCGAGCCCGAGCTCCATGACGAAGAAGTGCACCGAGAACAGGCCGGTGAGCACGACCACCACGACGTAGGGCCAGTCGCGCAGCACCGCCATCCGCGGCTCGCCCTCGATCCGGACGTAGGTCGGCAGCTCGGGCAGGCGTGTGGTGTTCCACGCGGCGAAGCCGGTGAAGACCGCGTTGAGCACGAAGACCGAGACGTAGGCCCACGACTGGTCGATGACCAGCGCCGCGCCGCCGAAGACCGAGCCGAGGCCGATCGCGGTGTTGGTGACCGCGCGCAGGTAGGCCTTGAACATCACCCCCCGCCCGCCCGTGGCCAGCTGGGCGATGACGCCCTGCTGGACCGAGCCCGCCGACCGCTCGAACAGGGCCAGCAGGCCGAGGAGCAGCGCGAGCTGCCACGGCGCACGGGCCAGCACCGGCAGGGCGCTGGTCACGGCCGCGCCGACCATGCACCAGGTCAGCACGCGCCGGGGCCCACGGGTGTCCCCGAGGTGCCCGGCCGGCACCTGGACCACGATGCCCACCACCGCGGCGACCGACATCGCCAGGGCGACCTCGGCGGCGGAGAAGCCGACCTGGCGGGTGAAGTAGAGGGCGCTGGTGGTCACCACGGCCCCGGCGCCGAAGCGGTTCGCGAACGATCCGAGCGCCAGCACGCGCAGGTCGCGCTCGACCGGGATGCCGCGCCGCGTCAGCGGCGCAGGCGGGACGACGGTCATGCACACCCCCACATCTCTTGACGTCGAGATTTATCTCGTGGGACACCCCCGGGTCAAGTCGACATCGCGACCTACACTCGCCGCGTGCTGACCATCCCCCAGGACATCCACGACGCGATCGTCGCGCACGCACGTCGCGACCACCCCGACGAGGCCTGCGGCGTCGTCGCTGGTCCCGAGGGCAGCGACCGTCCCGAGCGCTTCGTGCCGATGGTCAACGCCGCCGGCAGCCCGACGTTCTACGAGTTCGACTCCACCGAGCTGCTGGCGCTCTACAAGGACATGGACGCCCGCGACGAGGAGCCGGTCGTGGTCTACCACTCCCACACCGCCACCGAGGCCTACCCCAGCCGCACCGACATCGGCCTGGCGAGCGAGCCGAACGCCCACTACGTCCTGGTGAGCACGCGCGGGCTGGAGGACGGCGGGAATAGTGGGGCCGCCGTGGAGTTCAGGTCCTACAGAATCATCGACGGCGAGGTGACCGAGGAAGAGGTCACCATCACGCCCACGACCGAGTCGCCCGAGAAAGCGAGCACCCCCTGATGGCCATCGAGGTCCGCATCCCCACCATCCTCCGCACCTACACCGACGGTGCGAAGTCGGTCGAGGCGTCGGGCACGACCCTGACCGCCCTCATCGACGACCTGGACGGCAACCACCCCGGCATCAAGGACCGCCTGATCGACAACGGCGACCTGCGTCGGTTCGTCAACGTCTACGTCAACGACGAGGACGTCCGCTTCATCGGTGGCCTGGAGGCCGAGCTGTCCGACGGCGACCAGGTCGTCGTGCTCCCGGCGGTCGCCGGCGGGGCCTGACCCACCTCATGACCCGCTACGACAGCCTCCTCGCGTCGGTCGGCGGCACGCCCCTGGTGGGTCTGCCCCGGCTCTCGCCGAGCGCCGACGTACGCCTCTGGGCCAAGCTCGAGGACCGCAACCCGACCGGGTCCATCAAGGACCGTCCGGCGCTGCGGATGATCGAGCAGGCCGAGAAGGACGGGCTGCTGCGTCCGGGGTGCACCATCCTCGAGCCCACCAGCGGCAACACCGGCATCTCGCTGGCGATGGCGGCCAAGCTCAAGGGCTACCGCATCGTGTGCGTGATGCCGGAGAACACCTCCGAGGAGCGCCGCCAGCTGCTGCGCATGTGGGGTGCGGAGATCGTCGCCTCGCCCGCGGCGGGCGGCTCCAACGAGGCCGTGCGCGTGGCCAAGCAGATCGCGGTGGAGCACCCCGACTGGGTGATGCTCTACCAGTACGGCAACGAGGCCAACGCGCTCGCGCACGAGGAGACCACCGGTCCCGAGCTGCTCGCCGACCTGCCCTCGATCACCCACTTCGTGGCCGGCCTCGGCACGACCGGCACGCTCATGGGCGTCTCGCGGTTCTTCCGCGCGACCAAGCCCGACGTGCGCATCGTGGCTGCCGAGCCCCGCTACGGCGAGCTGGTCTACGGCCTGCGCAACCTCGACGAGGGCTTCGTCCCCGAGCTCTACGACGCCTCGCTGATCGACACGCGCTTCAGCGTCGGTCCGCGCGACGCCGTGCGCCGGGTGCGTGAGCTGCTGGAGCTCGAGGGCATCTTCGCCGGCATCTCCACCGGCGCGATCCTGCACGCCGCGCTCGGCCAGGCGGCCAAGGCCGTCAAGGCCGGCGAGCGCGCCGACATCGTCTTCGTGGTCTGCGACGGCGGCTGGAAGTACCTCTCCACCGGCGCCTACGAAGGAACCGTTGACGAGGCCGAGGACCGCCTCGACGGGCAGCTCTGGGCCTAGGGGGGCGAGCTCAGGGCGCGGTCATGGTGCGGTGGTGAGCCTCAGGTCCTGGGCGGCGTCGTGCTCGCTGCCCTCGAGCGCGGGCACGTCGAGCAGGTCGAGCGCGAGGTTGGCGACCACCCCGTTGCGGACCGGCTGGCGCCTCTCGGCGTAGGTCGTGCGCCGCGTGCCGGGGTCCTGGTAGGTCGGGTTGATGTCGTAGAGGTCCACGCCGCGGTCCACGGCCGACCCGCGCGCCATGAACACGATGCGGTAGTCGTCGAGCAGGCGCGGGTTCTCGTGGGTGGGGCCGTGGCCGCCGTGGTCGCTGGTGAGGATGATCGTGGTGCCGGCCCGGCGCTGGGGGTCGGCGTTGATCGCCGTGACCACGCGGCCCACCAGCCGGTCGGACTGGCGCACGGCGCGGAGGTAGGGCTTCGACATCCAGCCGTGCGCGTGACCGGCGACGTCGGGCGGCGAGAGGTGGAGGAAGCGGAAGTCGCGCTCGGTGGACAGGTCGGCGACGAACGCATCGACCAGGCTGGCGTTGTCGAGGTCGATCACGGTGCGGTCGATCGCGTCGGGCCAGGAGCGCTGCCACAGGCTGAACTTGGTCTTCGCCGCGAACAGCGCGGTCGAGCCGCCGGCGTCGTGGACCGCGGAGAACACCGACGCGACGTCGTGGCCGGCGGCCGCCTGGACGGTGGCGGGGGTCGGGCGGTCGTCGTTCCACGTCACGCCGTGGCCGCCGCTGGCGGCATCGATGCGCAGGCCGGTGACCATGCCCGTGTGGTTGGGCAGGGTGACCGTCATCTCGCGCTCGGTGCGCGCGTTGGTCGTCGAGGCGCCCGCGCGCATGAAGCGGTAGAGGTTCGGCAGGTTCTTGCGCCCGAGCCTGCGCACGGCCGGCACGCTCATCCCGTCGATCGAGATCGCGACCACCGAGTCGGAGTCGCCGACCAGGTCGCGCTGCACGTGGGGGAGCGGGCGCACCGCGACGGCGGAGGAGCCGGCGTCGCTGGACGCAGGTCCTCCGGCGATCACCACGCCGGCAGCTGCCAGCACGGAGACGACGGACGTGGCCACACGGTTTCGACGGTTCACCGCCCGACCCTAACCCGGGCCGCCGACGTCGCCGGGTGTGACGGGGCCGACGCCTGTGGGGGCGTGACCACGACCTGCGGTTCGCCTAGCCTCTGAGTCGTGCCGACCGCCCCTGACGACGCCGACGCCCCGATCGGGATCTTCGACTCCGGCTTCGGCGGTCTCACGGTCGCGCGGTCGGTCATCGATCAGCTGCCCCACGAGTCGGTCGTCTACCTCGGCGACACCGCCCGCCAGCCCTACGGCCAGAAGCCGATCGGCGAGGTCCGCGAGTACGCCCTGGAGTGCCTCGACCACCTCTACGCCCAGGGAGTCAAGGCGCTGGTCATCGCGTGCAACTCGGCCAGCGCCGCGATGCTCCGCGACGCCCGCGAGCGCTACGACGTCCCGGTGGTGGAGGTGATCCTGCCGGCCGCGCGTCGCGCGGCCGCCGCCACCCGGACCCACCGCGTCGGGGTGATCTGCACCCGCGCCACCGCCAGCTCGATGGCCTACGACGACGCCTTCGCCGCCGCGCCCCAGATCGACCTGCACATCCGCGCCTGCCCGCGCTTCGTCGACTTCGTCGAGCAGGGCGTGACGGGCGGCGAGGAGCTGCTCGCCGCCGCCCACGACTACCTCGACCCGCTGGTCGAGGCCGGCGTCGACACCCTGATCCTCGGCTGCACCCACTACCCCCTCCTCACCGGCGTCATCTCCTACGTCATGGGCGACGGCGTCACGCTGGTCAGCTCCGCGGAGGAGAGCGCGAAGGACGTCTACAAGATGCTCGCCCGCACCGGGCTGATGCGCGAGGGCGGCGAGCCGGCCTACACCTTCTCCACGACCGGCAGCCCCGAGGACTTCGCCACGATCGGACGCCGCTTCCTGGGCGCCGAGCTGCTCAGCGCGACCCAGTTCTCGGGAGGCCTGCGGTGAGCGCGTCCCCGTTCCGCCTGACCGTGGTCGGCTGCTCCGGCTCCTACCCCGGTCCCGGCTCCCCGGCCAGCTGCTACCTCCTCGAGGCCGAGCACACCTCGCCCGACGGGGACACCCGCACCTGGCGGGTGCTCGTCGACCTCGGCAACGGCGCGCTGGGCGACCTCCACCGCCACGCCGACCCGCTGTCGGTCGACGCGGTGCTGGTCAGCCACCTGCACGCCGACCACTGCCTCGACCTCTGCGGCTACTACGTCATGCGCAAGTACCACCCCACCGGCCCGCAGCCGCGGATCCCGGTCTGGGGCCCGGACGGCACCGCCGACCGGATGGCGCGCGCCTACGACCTGCCGCTCGACCCGGGCATGCACGAGGAGTTCGACTTCCGCGCCTACGACGGCGCCTTCGAGCTCGGTCCGTTCCGGGTCGAGGCGCACGAGGTCGTGCACCCGGTGACGGCGTACGCCCTGCGGATCACCGCCCACGGCCGCACGCTCGCCTACTCCGGCGACACGGGCCCGTGCGAGGCGCTGGTCGCCGCCGCGCGCGGAGCCGACCTGCTGCTGGCCGAGGCGTCGTTCGAGTCTGGGCGCGACAACCCGCCCGACCTCCACCTGACCGGCACCGACTGCGGCCGCACCGCTGCGGACGCCGGCGTCGGGCGCCTGGTCCTCACCCACGTGCCGCCCTGGCACGACCCCGCGGTGGCCGAGGCGGAGGCGCGGGCTGCCTGGGACGGTGCGGTCGAGCTGGCCCGGGCCGGGGCGACGTACGACGTGTGAGCCCACCCCGGACCGGCCGGCCGGCCCGGGCTGGCGGGACGACCGGCTCGGGGCGAGCGGCTCAGACGAGTCCGGCGTCGTGCACGATCATCGCGACCTGCACCCGGTTGGTCGACCCCAGCTTGGTGAGCAGGCGTGAGACGTGCGACTTCACCGTCGGGATCGAGAGGTAGAGCTCGGTGGCGATCTCGGAGTTGCTCAGCCCGCGCCCGACGCACACCGCCACCTCGAGCTCGCGCTCGGTGAGGACGGTCAGGCGCTGCGCGGCGACGGTGCTGCGGTCCGTGGAGCCGCTGCGCAGGCGTGCGACCAGGCTGCGGGTCGCCGACGGCGACATCATGGCGTCGCCGGCCGCGACCGTGCGGATGGCGCCGACGATGTCGCCGGGCGGGGTGTCCTTGAGCAGGAACCCGTCGGCCCCGGCGGCGACCGCGCGCACGACGTGCTCGTCGGCGTCGAACGTGGTCAGCACGACCACCGACGGGGGCGCCTGGGCGGCATGGATCTGCCGGGTCGCCTCCAGCCCGTCCATGCCGGGCATCCGGATGTCCATCAGCACGACGTCGGGGGCCAGCGTGCCCACCAGGTCGACGCCGGTCTGGCCGTCGCCGGCCTCGCCGACCACCTCGATGTCGGACTGCCCGCCGAGCATGAGCGAGAGCGCCGAGCGCACCAGCGGGTCGTCGTCGACGAGCAGCACCCGGATCACGCGGTCCACGGTAGCCATGCCTCCAGCACGAAGCTCTCGCCGTCCGTGCGCTGGTCCAGCCGGCCACCGCGCAGCTCGGCCCGCTCGCGCAGCCCGACGAGGCCCAGACCCGCACCCGGCGTCACGGCCGCGCGGTGGGCGAGCGGGTTGGCCAGGCGTACGGTGATGCCGGTCCGCGGGTCGCCGGTGGAGCGGATCGCGACGACCGACCCCGGCGCGTGCTTGCGCGCGTTGGTGATGCCCTCCTGCACGATGCGGTAGATCGCGCGCCCGGTCGCCGGCGGCACCGGCGTGGTCACGTCGACGTCGTCGAGGAAGTCGACGTCGAGTCCCAGCGTGCGTGCCTCGGCGACGAGCGCGGCGATGTCGGCGTAGGTCGGCTGGGGCTGCGCCGACTGGTGGCCGTGGCCGTCCTCGCGGAGCACGCCCAGCACGTCGCGCAGCTCGTGGAGGGCGTCGTTGGCCTGCCCCTGGATCTGTCCCAGCCCTTCTCGCAGGCGAGCGCTGTCGAGGTCGTCGCGGAACGCCAGCGCTCCCGCGTGCATGGACACCTGGGTGATGCGGTGGGCCAGCACGTCGTGCATCTCGCGGGCGATGCGTGCCCGCTCGGTGGACCGGGCCCGGGCCAGGCGAAGGTCCTGCTCGGTCTCCGCCCGCTCGGCACGGCGGCGCAGGTTCCACAGCAGCTCGCGGCGCGAGCCGAGGTAGAGCCCCCAGCCCATCATCCCGGCGTTGACCGCGAGGTTGACGGCGAGCGAGATGACCGGGTCGCTGTGCTCGAACGGCGCCAGCGAGGTGTAGGTCTGGGCGGCGGCGAAGTTGGCCACGCCCACCGTGACGACCTGCCAGGGCACGCGCCGGGTCGCCACCGACACCGCGGTGAGCGTCGCCGGTCCGGCCGCGATGCCGGAGACCGCGCTCAGGGCGGCGATCGCGAGCGCGACGGGCACGGGGGCGCTGCGCCGGAACCACACCGCGACGTAGGCCGCCGTGCCCAGGCTGAGCTCGAGGGCGAGCAGGCCGGGGTGCTCGCGCCACTCGACACCGGCCACGGGGACCCAGACGATCGCCGAGATCACCAGGCACAGCGCGTAGCGCCACGCGTGGGAGACCCAGCCGAGCGCAGGCTCGGTCTCGGCGCGCGGCGGTCGGGGATCCACCGCGTCAGGGTAGCCCTGCGAATTCCTCCTTTGGTCGCACGGCCCTGCGCCCGAAGGAGGATGCGCCGCCGTGCCGGCGCGCGCACGCTGGAGGCACCGCGTGGGAGGGAGCTGCGCGGCGTGGGGCCGCGTACGTCCTGGTCCCACCGGGGGAGGGACCTGGAGGGTCGGGCCCGGCATCACACGGGGGTTGCCGGACCCGGCTCGTCCCCCCACGGCGTCTAGGGTCGTGCCATGACTTCCGACCCCACGCCCCGTGCCGACGGCCGCGCCGACGACGAGCTGCGCCCGATCACGATCACCCGCCACTGGCTCGACCACGCGGCGGGCTCGGTGCTCGTGGAGTTCGGCGGCACCAAGGTCCTGTGCGCGGCCTCGGCGTCCGAGGGGGTGCCGCGCTGGCGCAAGGGCTCCGGCCTGGGCTGGGTCACCGCCGAGTACGCGATGCTCCCGGCCGCGACCAACACCCGCTCGGACCGCGAGTCGGTCAAGGGCCGCATCGGCGGGCGCACCCACGAGATCTCCCGGCTGATCGGCCGCTCGCTGCGCGCGGTCATCGACTACCAGGCGCTCGGCGAGAACACGATCGTCCTCGACTGCGACGTCCTGCAGGCCGACGGCGGCACCCGCACCGCCGCGATCACGGGCGCGTACGTCGCGCTCGCCGACGCCGTGGCGCACCTGCGCGGCAACGGCGCCCTGAGCGGCGAGCCGCTGACCGGCTCGGTCGCCGCGGTCAGCGTCGGCATCATCGACGGTGCCCCGCGCCTCGACCTGCCCTACGTCGAGGACGTGCGGGCCGAGACCGACATGAACGTCGTGATGACCGGGGACGGGAAGTTCGTCGAGGTGCAGGGCACGGCCGAGGGCGCGGCCTTCGACCGCGCCGAGCTCGACGCGCTCCTCGCGCTGGCCGAGAAGGGCTGCGCCGACCTGACCCGCATGCAGCGCGAGGCCCTCGCCGGTGGCTGAGGTGCGAGCGGAGCGAGCCTCGAGGCCGCGGGTCTTCCTCGCCTCGGGCAACGCCAAGAAGATCGCCGAGATGCAGCGGATCCTGGGCGAGCACGTGCCGGACGTCGAGGTGCTCGGCATCGCCGACGTCGACGGCTACGTCGAGCCGGTCGAGGACCAGCCCACCTTCGCGGGCAACGCCCTGCTCAAGGCCCGTGCGGGCCTGGCCGCCACCGGCCTGCCCTCGATCGCCGACGACAGCGGGTTGTGCGTCGACGCGCTCAACGGCATGCCCGGCGTGCTGTCCGCCCGCTGGTCGGGGCCCCCGAAGTCCGACGAGCGCAACAACCGGCTCCTGCTCGACCAGCTCCACGACGTCCCCGACGAGCGCCGCGGCGCGCACTTCGCCTGCGCCGTCGCCTGGGTGAGGGCCGACGGGGCCGAGCGGGTCGTCGAGGGCCGGATGCCCGGCCGCATCATCCGCGAGCAGCGGGGGAGCGGCGGCTTCGGCTACGACGTGCTCTTCGTGGCCGACGAGCACGCCGCGGAGGGGCTGACCTCCGCCGAGCTCCCGCCGGGCGAGAAGGACCGGATCTCCCACCGCGGCCGGGCGCTGCGCGAGCTCGCGCCCCACGTCGCCGAGGACCTGGCCGGCCGCTGACGCAGTGTGCTGAGTGCGCTCGGAGAGCGCCGCACGGGAGGGTCGTGTGCCGAAGGCGGGATTCGAACCCGCACGCCCAGGGGCACGGCGTCCTAAGCGCCGCGTGTCTGCCTTTCCACCACTTCGGCCGATCAGGTCGTGAGTCTACGAATCGCTGCCCATGGCCCGCAGTGCGGCCGCATGTCCGGAGAACTTGCCCTTGCTGCGCCCAGCGAAGTTCGGAGTCTGCCGATGGCAGTTCGGGCACAGGAAGCGGAGGTTGTCGATCAGGTTGTTGCGGTAGTCACCGTCGACGTGATCGACCTCCAACGTCAGGGGCATCCCCTGCCAGATGCCGTCGCAACCGCACAGTCCGCACTCGTAGGCGATCCCAGACTCGATCAGCGCCCTGGTCAGCATCGGAGGTTGGGCACGACGCGCGTCGTCGGCGGACCGCACGAGGATCTCCTCGGGCCTCAGTCGTCGCGACGAGTGGGAGGCGGGGTTGTAGAGCCGGAAGTGCGAGGTGTCGATCCCGAACGACTTGATGGTCCGGCTGATGTGCGCGTGCGCTCCACCGGTGGGTCTGAGGCCCAGGTCGCGCAGGACGCCCGCGACCGACGACGACCTCGACGGCAGCGGTCAGCAACTCCTCGGTGTACTTGCGCCTCGTGGTCACGAAGCCAGCGTAGGAGCGAGGTCTGACAGTGCGTTCAGGTCAGTCCAGGCCGAGGTCGCGGCGCAGCTTGGCGACGTGGCCGGTGGCCTTGACGTTGTACTGCGCGAGCTCGACGACGCCGTCCTCGTCGATGACGAAGGTCGAGCGGATCACGCCCTCGACCTCCTTGCCGTAGAGCTTCTTGGTGCCGTGGGCGGCGTACGCCTTGTGCACGGCGAGGTCCTCGTCGGAGAGCAGCGTGAGGGTGAGCTGGTCGCGCTCGCGGAACTTCGCGAGCTTGGCGGGCTTGTCCTTCGAGACGCCGAGCACCTCGAAGCCGGCGCCGCGCAGCGAGTCCAGCGACTCGGAGAAGTCGCAGGCCTGCTTCGTGCAGCCGGGAGTCATCGCGGCGGGGTAGAAGTACACGATCACCTTCCTCCCTCGCAGGTCGGCGAGGCTGACCTGCTCCTCGGTGTCGCTGGTGAGGGTGAAGTCGGGGGCGGTGTCGCCGGGGGAGAGGCGCTCGGACATGCGGGGCTCCTGCAGTCGGTGGTCGATCCGGTGTGGTTGTTGCAAGGCAGTTGCAATAAGGTCGGAGGGTGCCGACGCGGTATCGGGGGATCCGTGTCGGCCACCAGTCATCCAACCAGCACAGGAGCTCAACGACGTGCACGTCCCTGACGGCTTCCTCGACGCGCCCACCTCGGTGGCGACCGGCGTGGTCGCCGCCGCGGCCGTCGCGCTCTCGCTGCGCGCCGCGCGCCGCGAGCTCGACGACCGCACGGCGCCCATGGCGGGCCTGGTCGCGACCTTCGTCTTCGCCGCTCAGATGATCAACTTCCCGGTCGGCGCCGGCACCAGCGGGCACCTCATGGGCGGCGCGCTGGCGGCCGTCCTGGTCGGTCCCTGGACGGCCGTCCTCTGCATGTCCGTCGTCCTGCTGGTCCAGGGCCTGCTCATGGCCGACGGCGGCATCACCGCCCTGGGCACCAACATCACGCTCATGGGCGTGACCACCGTCGTCGTCGGGTGGGGCGTGTTCGTGCTGCTGCGCCGCGTGCTGCCCTCGCGGCCGGCGATGGTCGCGCCCGCGGCCGCTGTCGGCGCCCTGGTCAGCGTCCCCGTCGCGGCCCTGCTCTTCGTCGGCCTCTTCGCCGTCGGCGGCCAGGCGCCGGTCGACCTCGGTGCCGTCCTGGCCGCGATGCTCGGCTGGCACGTCCTGATCGGCGTCGGCGAGGCCGCGGTCACCGGGCTGGTGGTCGGCAGCGTCGTGGCGTCCCGGCCCGACCTCGTGTTCGGCGCCCGACCGCTGCTCGCCCGGCGCGAGCTCCTGACCCGGAAGGTCGTGCCGTCGTGAGCACCCGCCGCTTCTTCGCCGTCGCCCTCCTCGTGAGCCTGCTGGTCGCGGGCGTCGCGAGCTACTACGCCAGCTCCCACCCCGACGGGCTCGAGTACGTCGCCGGGCAGACCGGGTTCGGCGACGCGGCCGAGGACTCCGCCACGTCCGACAGCCCGCTGGCCGACTACCAGACCTCCGGCATCGACGACGCCCGGCTCAGCGGCGGCGTCGCGGGGGTCCTCGGCGTCGCGGTGATGCTCGCCCTCAGCACCGGCCTGTTCTGGGTGCTCCGGCGCCGCGCGCCCCAGGAGCCCACCGAGCGCACCGGGCCCACCGAGGTCCGCGAGCCGCACGACGCGGACCTCTGATGGGCGCCGGTCACGGCCACCGGCTGTTCTTCCACGGCCACAGCCCGGTCCACCGGGCCCCGGCCCACCTCAAGCTGCTCGCGCTGCTGGCGTTCATGCTCGTGGTCGTCGCGACCCCGCGCCAGGCGTACGCCGTGCTGGTTGCCGAGGCCGTCGTGCTGCTCGCGGTGGTGCTGCTGTCGCGGGTGCCGCTGCGCTACCTCCTGCCCCGCATGGTGGTCGAGGTGCCGTTCGCGCTCTTCGCGCTGCTGATGCCCTTCATCTCCCACGGCCCGCGCACGGAGTTGCTGGGGCTGACGGTCTCCGAGCCCGGCCTGCACGCGGGCCTCACGCTGCTCCTCAAGGGCAGCATCGGCGTCCTCGCCTCGCTCACCCTCGCTGCCACCACCGAGCCGCAGGACCTCCTCCGCGGGCTCCAGCGCCTGCGGATGCCCGAGCTGGTCGTGCAGATCATGGGCTTCATGATCCGGTACCTCGACGTGGTGACCGCCGAGCTCTCCCGGATGCTCACCGCGATGCGATCGCGCGGCTGCGACCCGCGCTCGCCGCGACACTGGCCCGTGCTGGCCCGGTCGCTCGGGGCGCTGTTCATCCGGTCCTACGAGCGCGGCGAGCGGGTCCACCTCGCGATGCTCTCGCGCGGCTACGACGGTAGGTTGCCGCAGTGACCACGCCGGTGCTCGACGTCCGGGACCTGGCCTACGCCTACCCCGACGGCCACCAGGCGCTGTTCGGCGTCGACCTCCACGTCCACCGCGGCGAGCGCGTCGCGCTGCTCGGTCCCAACGGTGCGGGCAAGACCACGCTGGTGCTCCACCTCAACGGCATCCTCACCGCCGGTCGCGGCACCGTCGAGGTCAGCGGGATGCCGGTCGCCCGGCAGAACCTGAAGGAGATCCGTCGCCGGGTCGGCGTCGTCTTCCAGGACCCCGACGACCAGCTGTTCCTCGGCACCGTGCGCCAGGACGTCGCCTTCGGGCCGGCGAACCTCGGCCTGAGGGGCGCCGAGCTCGACCGGCGGGTGATGGACGCCCTCGACCGGGTCGGCATGGCCGACTACGTCGACCGCCCACCTCACCACCTGTCCTACGGCCAGCGTCGCCGCGTCGCGGTCGCGACCGTGCTGGCGATGGAGCCGGAGGTGCTGGTGCTCGACGAGCCGTCGTCCAACCTCGACCCCGCCTCGCGTCGCGAGCTCGCCGACATCCTGCGCACCCTCGACGTGACGGTGCTGATGGTCACCCACGACCTGCCGTACGCCCTCGAGCTGTGCCCGCGCAGCGTGGTGCTGAGCGAGGGGGTGGTGGTCGCCGACCGTCCCACCTTCGACGTCCTCACCGACGAGCAGCTGATGGGCGCGCACCGCCTGGAGCTGCCGTGGGGCTTCGACCCCCGACGCATTGGTAGCCTTCCCGCGTGACCCAGGACATGAGCGCGCTCGAGCGCGAGATCGAGGAGACCCGCCAGCGGCTCGCCTCGACGATCGACCAGCTCGCCCACCGCGCCCACCCCAAGACGATCGTCGGACGCCAGGTCGAGACGGTGAAGTCGCACTTCGTCGAGCCTGCGAGCGGCGCGCCCCGCACCGACAACATCCTCAAGGTGGCCGGAGCCGTCGTGGGCGTGGTCGTCCTGCTCGCCGTCGTCCGCAAGGTCGCACGCTGAGCACCCCGCCCAGCGGTGCGGCCGGGGGCAGCGCCCCCATCAAGATGCTGCACGACCGGATCCTCGTCGAGGTCGACAAGGAGGCCGGGGAGCGCCGCTCGACCGGCGGCATCGTCATCCCGGCGACCGCCGCCATGGGCGCGCGCCGGCTGGCGTGGTCGCGGGTCATCTCGGTCGGTCCGCACGCCCGGGCCGTCGAGGTCGGCGACCGGGTGCTCTTCGACCCCGACGACAAGTCGGAGGTCGAGGTGCACGGCGAGGTCTACGTCGTGATGCGCGAGCGCGACGTGCACGCGGTCGCCGCCGAGCGCCTCGAGGGCGGCTCGACCGGGCTCTACCTCTGACCGCACGGCCAACGCACGTCCTGGAGGGCAGATGGGCTACCTCGTCAAGCAGTCGCACCGGGCACCCGCGGTCACCGCGCGCGTCCCGGTGGACGACTCCCTGCCCCGCGCCTGCGTCATCGGCGCCGGCTCGTCGGGCATCGCGGCCGTCAAGCACCTCTACCTCGCCGGCATCGGCGTCGACTGCTTCGAGATGGGGCACGACGTCGGCGGCACCTGGGTGCTCGGCAACTCCAACGGCCAGTCCGCCTGCTACGACACGCTGGAGATCAACACGTCCTGCCCGCGCATGGCGTACTCCGACTTCCCGATGCCCGCCGACTACCCGGCGTACGCCCGGCACGACCAGGTCCACGACTACTTCGAGCGCTACGTCGACCACTTCGGCTTCCGGCACGCGATCACCTTCGACACCCGCGTCGACGACGTCTCGCGCGCCGCGGACGGTCGCTGGGACGTGAGGATCACCGGTCCCGGCGGCACCGAGACCCGCACGTACGACGCGGTGCTGGTCGCCAACGGCCACCACTGGGACGCCCGCTGGCCCGACCCTGCCTACCCCGGCGACTTCGGCGGCGAGCAGATCCACTCCCACGACTACCGCTCCGCCGAGCAGCTCGAGGGCCGCGACGTCGTGGTCGTCGGGGCCGGCAACTCCGCGATGGACATCGCGGTCGAGGCGTCCTTCCGCGCGCGCACCGCGACGTGGTCCGTGCGCCGCACGGAGTGGGTGCTGCACAAGTTCTTCCTCGGCAAGCCCAGCGACCAGGGGCTTCTCCCGCCGGGCTGGGTGCCGTGGTGGGTGACCGCGACGCGGTTGCGGATCGGCGCGATGGCCGCCGGCGGCAGCATGGCCGAGCACGGGCTGCCCCGGCCCGAGCACAAGCCCGGCCAGTCGCACCCCGTGCAGTCGCAGCGCATCCGCGAGCGGCTCGCGGCGGGCGCGGTCACCGCCCGCCCGGGGATCGAGCGGCTCGACGGCGACCGCGTCGTGTTCGTCGACGGCACCAGCGCGCCGGCTGACCTGCTGGTGTGGGCCACCGGCTACCGCGTCAGCTTCCCGTTCCTCGCCGACGACCTGGTCCCGGTCCACGACAACGACCTCCCGCTGTGGAAGCGCACCGTGCACCCCGACCTCCCCGGCCTCTACTTCCTCGGCCTGCTGCAACCGCTCGGCGCGGTGATGCCGCTGGCCGAGGCCCAGGCCGCGTGGATCGCCGAGACCCTCACCGGGGCCTACGTCCCACCGCCCGCCCCCGTCGTCCGGCGCCAGATGGCCGCCGACCACCGGCGCGACACCCGCCGCTTCTACGACTCACCCCGCCACACGATGGAGGTCGACTTCGACCACTACCTGTGGGACCTGGCGCGCGAGCGCAAGAGAGGACGTTCCCGTGCTGCGTCGTAAGGTCGCCGGCCTCCTGCTCCGAGCCGTGCGCTGGAAGGCCGTGGGCGAGGTGCCGCAGCGCGGCGTCCTGGTCGGCGCGCCCCACACCTCCAACTGGGACTGGGTCCTCACCATGCTGCTGGCGTGGCGCTACGGCATCACGATCCGGCTCCTGGTCAAGCAGGAGCTCTTCGTCGGCCCACTGGGCTGGCTGCTGCGCCGCACCGGCGCGGTCGAGCTCGACCGCGCGAACCCGGCAGCGACCATCAAGGAGCTGCTCGCCGAGTCCGAGGGCGGCGACCCCTGGCTGATCGGCATCGCCGCCGAGGGCACCCGCTCGCGCGGCGAGTACTGGAAGTCCGGCTTCTACCGGATCGCCCAGCAGACCGGGCTGCCCATCACCCTGGCCTTCCTCGACGCACCCTCGCGCACCGTCGGCTGGGGCCCGACGTTCCACCCGAGCGGCGACGTGGGCGCCGACATGGACGTGCTGCGCGACTTCTACGCCGACAAGACCGGGTTCAACCCCGAGGGCTTCACCCCGCCGCGACTGCGCGAGGAAGGACCGGCGGAGGGCTGACCCCGTCCGGAAGCAGGACACCCTCCCTCCGGGTGGTTCGCTCTGGCCGCCGTGCCCCCGGCTCGCTACCTTGAGGGGTCAACCGAAGGGAGCACGTCCATGTTGTTCTTGCTGTGGATCCTCGCCGTCATCCTCGTGGTGTCCGGCATCGTGTCGCTGGTCCGGGGCCAGATGCTCTGGGGGATCGTCCTCATCATCGTCGGCCTCGCGGTCGGCCCGGGTGGTTACAGCATCTTCAAGTAGCCCCCTGCGCACCACGACGAACGCACGAAAAGCAGAGAGCCGGTCCCGAGGGGACTGGCTCTCTGCTCGTTCTGTACGCCATCAGGGACTCGAACCCCGAACCCGCTGAGTAGGCGCGGGTCTCCGCATCGTTGCAGGTGAGCGTCCTCTTTGAACGTGAATCACCGCAGGTCAAGGCGCTACAAGCACTCTAGATCACACCATCTGACACCCCCACCACATGACCAAAAGGGTGGGTAAAAGGTGGATTGCGGGTGGTTTTGGGTGGATGACCAGACGGCGACAAACAACGCCGTACAGCCCCTTCGCGTGGCCCGAGGCGACCCCCCGGCCCCCAGCGCCCCTCTGCGCGTGCGCGGGGCCCCGCGACCGTCGCAACGTGACGCGCCTGATTGAGACCCGGTTCGCTGACGCTGGCCTACCGTGGGCCACTACGCACACCTTCCGCCGTACCGTGGCGACGTGGCTCGATGAGTCCGGTGCGCCCCTGGCCGAGATTGCCAACCAACTCGGACACGCCAACATCAACGTGACGGCCACCTACCTTGGACGGCGAGTGGCCCCGAGCCGAGCCGCCAGCGTGCTCTGAACATCCCGTTGGCTCGCAATCGCAAGCCAACGGGGCGGGGTAGCCTGAATCATGGACTCAGGGACGGCCAAGACTCTTCTAGTGATCTGCGCGGTGTCCGCACTGTGCATCGTGATCGCGGTGTGGGACGACCCGTCCGGCCTCTGGCCGTGGATCGCATTGGCGTCGCTGGTGTTCACTGTCGCCTCAATCATTCTGGGGATGAGGCAGAGCGCTCGCAGAGACCAATAGTGACGCGACGATCCCGCAGGCTGCAGTTCGATCGGTGGATCGTTTTGGGTGGGTAAAAGATGGATCGCCTACCCACGACGAAGGCCCCTGACCTGTTTTCCCAGGTCAAGGGCCTTATCTGTACGCCATCAGGGACTCGAACCCCGAACCCGCTGATTAAGAGTCAGCTGCTCTGCCAATTGAGCTAATGGCGCGTGCGGTGAAGCGAGTAGAACACTACAGCGTCGGGTCCGGCAGGCGAAATCGAGGTCACAGCGTGGCCAGCACGGCCTGCGCGGCGTTGTGCCCGCCCAGGCCCGACACGGCCCCGCCGCGGCGTGCGCCGGACCCGCAGAGCAGCACCGCGTCGTGCTCGGTCTGCACGCCCCACTGCTGTGCCGGGGTGTCTAGCCGGGCCCGGTTGGGTGCCCAGGGCCACTCGAGGTCGCCGTGGAAGATGTGGCCGCCGGGCATGGCCAGGTCGCGCTCGACGTCCTGTGGCACCTTGGCCTCGAGGCACGGACGCCCGTCGGCGTCGGTGGCCAGGCAGTCCTCGATCGGCTCGGCCAGGACGGCGTCGAGCGAGGCGATCGCGCGGCGGACGGCGAGGTCCTTGGCGCCGGGGTCGGCGTCGAAGAGGCCCGCCGGCGTGTGCAGCCCGAAGTAGGTCAGCGTGTGCGCCGAACCGGCCCGGTCGCCCAGGACGGAGGGGTCGCTGAGGCTGTGGCAGTAGACCTCGCCCGGCATCGGGTCGGGCACCGCGCCGCCGGCGGCGGCGGCGTACGCCTGCTCGAGCTGGGTGTAGTCCTCGGCGAGGTGGAGCGTGCCGGCGAATGCCACCGCGGGGTCGGCGCCCGAGCGCAGCGCCGGCAGGCGGTCGAGCAGGAAGTTGATCTTGAGCTGCGAGCCGGCCGGCTTGGTCTCGGGGTCCTCGCCCTCGCCGAGCAGGATCCGCAGGACCCACGGTGCGACGCCGGAGAGCACCCGACGCCCGGTGACCGACCGCTCCTGGCTGCCGTCGTGGAAGCGGACCTCGGCGCCGTCGGCGCCCGGGACGATGGCGCTGACCCCGGCGCCGGTGACGATCTCGGCGCCGGCCTGCGTGGCGGCGCGGGCGAGTGCGTCGGTCACCGCACCCATCCCGCCCACCGGGACCCGCCACTCGCCGGTGCCGTTGCCGATGAGGTGGTAGAGGAAGCACCGGTTCTGCACCAGCGACGGGTCGTCGAGGGAGGCGAAGGTGCCGATGAGCGCGTCGGTCGCCACGACGCCGCGCACGGTGTCGTCGGTGAAGCGCGACGTGATCGCGCGACCCAGCGGCTCGGTGACCACCTCGTCCCAGATCCGCTCGTCGACGAGCGCCCGGACGTCGCGCTCGAGGGGGAGGGGCTGCATCAGCGTCGGGGCCACCGTCCGTGCCATCCGGCCCACCTCCGCGTAGAACGCCTCCCACGCGGCGTGCTCGTCGTCCCCGCCGGTGAGCTCGCGGAACGACGCCCGCGTGGCCTCGCCCTCAGGTCGCTCCACGAGGAGGCCGCCGGACCGCTCGCCGCGGGTCCAGGGGGTGTACGACGCGGTGGAGCGCGACGCGAGCCGGACGTCGAGGTCCAGCTCGGCCATCAGCTGCTCGGGCATCAGGCTGACGAGGTAGGAGTAGCGCGAGAGCCGCGCCTGCTGGCCCGCGAACGGCTCGGTCGAGACCGCCGCCCCGCCGGTGTGCCCGAGGCGCTCGAGGACGACCACGCTCAGCCCGGCACGGGCGAGGTATGCCGCGCTCACGAGCCCGTTGTGACCGCCGCCGACCACGACGACGTCATAGCTGCTGCTGCCGGGAGTCATCCCGACAACGTAGCCGTCCCGGCTCGGGAGGATGGCCCCATCCGCGGCCTCCACACCTAGTGTCTGGGGGATGTGGCAGCACCTGCGTGACCATGTCGACCGCCGCCTCGGCGACCCCATCTGGTGGAACGAGGCGTTGCAGCTGGTCAAGACCGTGCTGGCGGCCGTCGTCGCCTGGGTCGTGGCGTCCAGCGTGCTCGGCCTGTCCCAGCCGTTCCTCGCGCCGTGGTCGGCCCTGCTGGTGGTGCACGCGACCGTCTACCGGACCTTCGCCAAGGGCGCGCAGCAGGTGGCAGCGACCGTGGCGGCCGTGCTCCTCGCGACGCTGGTGGGGGAGTGGCTCGGCCTCACGACCACCTCGATCGCCCTCCTCCTCGTCGTGGCGCTGGTGCTGGGGGCCGTGCCGTGGCTGGGCGCGGAGGCGACCACGATCGCGACGACCGGCCTGGTCGTCCTGACCACTGGCTTCGACGACGACGTGGTGCTGGTCGCGCGCCTGGTCGACACCGCGATCGGCGTCGCGGTCGGGCTGCTCGTCAACGTCGTGGTGTGGCCCCCACTGCGCCGCAGCACCGCGGTGGAGGCGATGGACCGCATCGACGACGCGATCGGCCGCCTGCTGGAGGACATCGCCGGCGGGCTGGGTGACGGCTGCCAGGAGGAGGACGTGGCCGGGTGGATCGACCGCACCCGCGACCTCGACGGCGACCTCGACCGCGCGTGGGGGCTGGTGCGCCAGGCGCAGGAGAGCGCGTGGATGAACCCCCGGCGTCAGGCGCGCGCCATGCGCGACCCGAGCGAGTGGCACGAGCTGCTGCGCCGCATGGAGCAGGCGGTCGCCGAGATCCGCAGCCTGGCGCGCACCCTCGGCGGCCAGACGGCGCATCGCGAGACGTGGGGTGCGGCGTTCGCCGACCCGTGGCTCGCGATGCTCGAGGACGCCGGGCGCGCGGCCGGCGACGCCGACCCGGAGCTGTTGCGCGACGTCCGACGGCGCCTGAACGTCCTGACCGACCAGCTGCGCTCGACCGAGCGCTCGCCCGACTGGCCGGTCTACGGGGCGCTGCTGATCAACCTGCGCAACATCGTCGACGCGATGGACCGGGTCGCCGAGGCCAACCCGCTCGGCGGCCCGCGCCTCGCCGTGCGGATCCCGGGCCTACGCTGATCGGCCTGCGCTGGTCGGCCCGCTGATCGGATAGGTCGCCCCCCGACGGACGTGCCGGGAGGTGCGGCGCGGGTCCGGGTTCCGCGGCGCGCGTGGTCGCGGTCGCCTATGCTGCGGCTCTGGCTCCGGTCCTTCGAGCCAGGCACCCCCCGGGCGGTGAGACGTCATGTGCTGCTCGGCCCAGCACGGAAAGTAATGGCCCATGAGTGCCCCGGTGACAGTGGTCGTCGCCCTGGAGGCCGACCCGCGCAACGTCGGTCGGGCGCGGGCGATGCTACGGGACGCCGTGACACGCAGCGGGGCCTCGCACCTCCTCGACGGTGCGGTGCTCGCGCTGTCGGAGGTCGTCACCAACGCGTTCGTGCATGCCGGCGGCCGGGTCGGCGTCCACGTGCACGCCACAGCGGAGGCCGTGAGGGTCGAGGTGACCGACGGCTCGACCCGCCTCCCAGCCCGACGGCACTACGCGGCGACGGCTGGAACCGGGCGCGGGCTGCAGCTCGTGGACGACCTGACGACCCGATGGGGTGTCGACGTGCTCGCGGACGGCAAGACCGTGTGGTTCGAGCTGGACGATGCCGAGCAGGAGGCCGGGTCCGGGTCGGACGTTCGGGGCTCGGCGGCGGGGGGTGCGGCCAGTGGCGGTGACGCCCTGGTGGTGACGTTGCGCAACGTCCCGTTGCTCATGCACGTCGCGTGGCAGGAGCACGCCGCCACCCTGCTGCGCGAGTACCTCCTCCATTCCCTGACGCACCGCGACGACGTCCTCACCGAGCATGCCCTGGCCAGTGCCGCGATGAACCTGTTGCACGAGCAGCTCCCCGCGCCGGTCCTGCCCGACGAGGCGGAGGCGTTGATGGCCGATGCCATCGAGCCGAACGTGAGCGCGGAGGAGGTCGTGCTGAGCGTTCCCGCACTGTCCGTCGCGCACTTCGAGACCCTCGACGAGCTGCTCGGCATGGCCATCGTCGAGGCCCGGGCGGGCCGCTTCCTGAGCCCGCCGACCCAGCCCGAGATCGACGAGATGCGGCAGTGGCTGTGCTCCGAGGTGGCGCGACAGGCACAGGGCGAGACCACGGCGACGCCGTGGCTGGGACGCACCGATATCCGCGCCACCTTGTCCGACCAGGCCTCGCTCACCGCCACGTACGCGCAGCTGGCACAGGTCGACGAGCCGCTGCTGGCCACCGATGAGGCCAGCATCATCGTCGCAGCGTCACCGGCCGCCCTCGAGCTGCTGGGGTACGCCACGGCGGCCGACCTTCTCGGGCGGCGCGTCATCGTGGTCGTGCCGACGCGCTTCCACCAGGCCCACATCGCCGGCACCACGTTGCACGCGACCAACGGGCGGGACAAGCTCCTGGCGGTGCCTCTCACGGTCCCGATGGTGCGGGCCGACGGCACGGAGGTGCCGGTGGAGATCGAGGTCCGGGTCGAACGGTTCGACGACGACAGGCGGGTGTTCGTCGCCCGGTTCCGGCCCGCCTGAGTCCGGGTCGGGCGCCGACCGGCTCTTGCGGGCGATCCGTCCCGGTCCCAGCCACGGGATGAAGGATCGAGCCCCCGACCTGGACCAGGTCGGGGGCTCGGATCACTCGGGGTGAGTAACGGGACTTGAACCCGCGACATCCGCCACCACAAGGCGGCGCTCTACCAGCTGAGCTATACCCACCATGTCTGCTCGCCGTGACAGCGAGGACGACGAGAAGTGTAGGGCACTCAGTCCGTGGAGCTGGAATCGGCACCCGTGTCCGGGCCGAGCCCGGTCAGCGTGCCGCCGTGGCGGGCCGCGATGTCGCGCGCGGTGGCGCTGTCGGGGCCGGGCTGCGGGACGAAGACGGCCTCGCGGTAGTAGCGCAGCTCCTCGATGCTCTCCTGGATGTCGGCCAGCGCGCGGTGGTTGCCGCGCTTGGTCGGGGCGGCGAAGTAGGCCCTCGGGAACCAGCGCCGGGAGAGCTCCTTGATCGAGGAGACGTCGACGATGCGGTAGTGGAGGAAGGTCTCCAGGTCGGGCATGTCGCGCGCCAGGAAGGCGCGGTCGGTCGCCACCGTGTTGCCGGCGAGCGGGGGACGGCTGCCGTCGGCGCAGTGCTCGCGGATGTAGGCGAGCACCTGCTCCTCGGCGTCGGCGAGGGTCGTGCCCTTGTCGAGCTCTTCCAGCAGCCCCGACTTCTCGTGCATGCCGCGCACGAAGTCGACCATCTGGTCGAGGGCCTCCTGCGACGGCTTGACGATGACGTCGACGCCCTCGCCGAGCACGTTGAGCTCGAAGTCCGTGACCAGGGCCGCGACCTCGATCAGCGCGTCCGCGCCGAGGTCGAGTCCGGTCATCTCGCAGTCGATCCACACCAGTCTGTCGCTCACGACCCGGAGCCTACCGATGCGGCCGGGGCCGGCGTCCCGCGCTCGGTGCGTGACCGCTCTCAGGGTCGGTTCAGGCTCACCTCCTAGGGTCGACGTCGTGAAGGACTGGATCGGCCTCGTCGCGCGCCTGGTCACCGGAGGCGTGTGGATCGTCGCGGGCGCGCTCAAGCTGCCCGACCCGACCGAGAGCGTCCGGGCGGTCCGCGCCTACGACCTGCTGCCGGAGGCCGTCGTGCCCACGGTCGGCCACCTGCTCCCGGTGCTGGAGGTCGTCGTCGGCCTGCTGCTGGTGCTGGGCGTGGTGACGCGGGCGGCCGCGGTCGTGTCCTCGCTGCTCTTCGTCGCGTTCATCATCGGCATCTCCGCCGCCTGGGCACGCGGCCTGCAGATCGACTGCGGCTGCTTCGGCGGCGGTGGCTTCGACGCCGACGCGACGTCGAAGTACCCGTGGGAGATCGCGCGGGACGTCGGGCTCCTGGCCCTGTCGGGATGGCTGGCCGTGCGGCCACGCTCCCGGTGGGCGCTCGACCCGGTGCTGTTCGGCGCCAGCACGACCACCACTGCACAGACCACCGAGAGGGACCCGCATGTCGAAGAACACGCCTGAGCGGCGCGAGGCGCGCAAGGAGAGGGCCGCCGAGGCGCTGCGTCAGAAGCAGGCCGAGGAACGCCGTCGCCGACTCGTCGCGATCGGGTCGGTCGTCGCCGCGGTGGTCGTCATCATCGGTGGGCTGACCTGGTGGCAGAGCACCCGCGACACCAGCGGGCAGACGGCGGACACCGTGCCCTCCATCGCCAGCGGCAGCGGGTCCGACGGCACGCCCGCGGAGCTGGACGGCTACGGGATCTTCATCGGGGCGGCCGACGCCCCCACCACGGTGACGGTCTACGAGGACCTGCAGTGCCCGGCGTGCGCCAACCTGGAGTCGCAGCTCGGCGAGCCGCTGGCCGCCGCGGTCGACGCGGGCAAGGTGCGCCTGGAGTACCGGATGATCTCCTTCCTCGACCGTGCCTCGACCAACGAGTACTCCTCGCGCGCCCTCAACGCCGCGCTCGCCGTGCTCGACACGGCCGGCGTCGATGCGTTCCGCTCCTTCCACGACGACCTCTACGCCAACCAGCCCGAGGAGGGCGGCGCCGGGTTCACCGACGACGAGCTCGTCGAGCGCGCGGTCGCGGCCGGCGCCACGGAGTCGGACGTGCGCCCCCAGATCGAGGGCAAGGTCTACGAGCAGTGGATCAAGAACGCCACCGACCAGATGTCGAAGGACGGCTACAGCAGCACCCCGACGATCCTCATCGACGGCGAGGAGTCCGACCCGCAGGACCTGGTCGCGCTCGTCCAGTAGGGGCCCGCGCACGGATTGGTCCGGCCGAGCGTGGCGCTGCCACACTCGGCCGGATGAGCCTCCAGAACTTCATCGCCGGCCTGCCGAAGGCCGAGCTGCACGTGCACCACGTGGGGTCGGCGTCGCCCCGGATCGTCTCCGAGCTCGCGGCCCGCCATCCCGACGCAGGCGTGCCGAGCGACCTGGAGGGCCTGCGTGACTTCTTCACCTTCCGCGACTTCGCGCACTTCATCGACGTCTACCTCTCCGTCGTCGACCTGATCCGGACGCCGGAGGACATCCGGCTGCTGACCTACGAGGTCGCCCGCGAGATGGTCGAGGGGCAGAACCTGCGCTACGCCGAGCTCACCTGCACGCCGTACACCTCCGTGGTCCGCGGCATCGCGATCGAGGCCTACACCGAGGCGATCGAGGACGCGCGGGTGGCCGCCGAGCGCGACTTCGGGCTGGTCCTGCGCTGGATCTACGACATCCCGGGCGAGTCCGGCCTGCCGGCCGCGGACGCCACCGTGGAGTACGCGCTGGAGCACCGCACCGACGCGCTGGTCGGCTTCGGCCTCGGCGGGCCGGAGATCGGCGTCCCGCGCGCCCAGTTCGAGCCGCACTTCACGGCGGCACGCGCGGCCGGGCTGCACTCGGTGCCGCACGCCGGCGAGACGACCGGGCCCGAGACGGTCTGGGACTCCCTGCGCCTGCTCGGTGCCGAGCGCATCGGCCACGGCACGTCGAGCGCGCAGGACCCCGAGCTCCTCGCGCACCTCGCCGACACCGGCGTGGTCCTCGAGGTCTGCCCGACCTCCAACGTCGCCACGCGCGCGGTCGACCGGATCGAGGAGCACCCGCTGCAGGCGTTCGTCGACGCCGGCGTCACGGTGACCATCAACTCCGACGACCCGCCGATGTTCGCCACCACGCTCAACCACGACTACGAGGTCGCGGCCGGGCTGCTCGGCCTCGACGAGCGCGGCGTCGCCGACCTGGCGAGGGCAGCCGTCACGGCCTCCTACGCCCCCGACGAGGTCAAGGCCCGGATCGCCGCGGAGATCGACGCGTACGCCGCCGGCGCCTGAGAAGGGTGCGGCCCCGCTACCTCATACGTGGCGGGGCCTGCGGCGATCCTGGCCGGTCCGGTGGCACCGGGCCGGGAGGCGACGCGGCGTGTCGCGCGCGACGCGCTCTCGTGAGGCGTGCACGGTGTCCCGGTCTGCCGAGATCGGGGGCATGTGCTCCCGGTCCTCGGGTACCTCGGGCGGATGAAGCCCATCCCCGAGTCGGCGGAGGCCTTGGCCGAGCTTGCCGCGACGAGCGGGTCCGACCTGCGTGAGCAGCTGGAGCACCAGGCCTCGCTCGTCCGCCGGTTCGTCCCGGACTGCGTGGGGCTGAGCCTGGGCCTGGTCGAGCACGAGGTGACCTTCACGCTGGTCGCCAGCCGCGACGAGATCGCCGTTCTCGATGCCATCCAGTACATGTTCGGTGGCCCGTGCGTCGACGCAGCACACACCGACGAGGCGCTGGAGTTCGACGGCGACGATCCAGCGGTCCTGGACGAGCGAGGCTGGCACCAGTTCGCCCGAGCGACCGCCGCCGAGACGATCGCCTCGACGCTGTCGCTGCCGATCCTCGACGACGGCCGGGTGGTGGGCACGGTCAACCTGTACGCCGCGTCGGCGAAGGCCTTCGTCGGCTTCCACGACGTCCTTGCGACCATCTTCGGCGCGTGGGCGCCGGGCGCGGTGACGAACGCCGACCTGTCCTTCAGCACACGAGAGGCGGCCAGGGAGGCTCCGCAGACGCTGCGGGACAACGCGACGATCGATCGCGCAGTCGGAGTGCTGTCGGCCGCATCGGGGGTCACCGTCGAGGAGGCCCGCGAGGCGCTGCGCGGGGCTGCACGCCGGGCCGGGGTCAGCGAGGCGGACCTCGCCGAGACCCTGATGAGGATCCACAGCGAGCCGGACGACGACGGCTGAACACCCGACCCGCTGCTCGCCCGACCCGCGGGCGGTCGTGCAGGTCGTGCAGGCCGTGCAGGTGGATGCGGCGCCCCCGGCAGGACTCGAACCTGCAACCGACGGATTAGAAGGCCGTTGCGCTATCCGTTGCGCCACGGGGGCCGGGCGCCAGTATCCCAGCCGGTGCGGCGCGCCCGGCACGGTCCCCGGCCGTGTTGCCGGGCGCGACCGCGCTCCGAGTGCAGGATGTGCGCGTGAGCGACCCTGCACATGCGTCCACGCCGGCCCCTCCACTGGGCACGACGGTGCTCGACGGCGGCAGCGGTCCGACGCCAGCGTCGGTGCTCGGCTGGGTGCGGACGCTGCTGGCAGCGGTCCTCGGCGCGGTGGCGGCGGTGTTCCTCGCTGCAGCCCTCGTGGTCGCGATGTCGGTGCAGCACGCCTTCGACGAGGAGCACCCCTGGGCGTCGGTGGGCGTGCTCCTCACCGTGCCGCAGGTGCGCGCGGAGCTCACCTCGGACCTCGTGGACGACGTCACCGACCTCTCCGGCACGACGCTCTCACCGGCGCAGCGGGCCGAGACCCAGCAGGCGCTCGACGACGTCCTCGGTTCACCGGAGATCCGTGACGCCTTCGGTGACCTCACGGTCGTCGACGGCGAGATCGACGGAAACGCGTTCGTCGACGTGGCCGTGCGCGAGCTCGACGAGCGCGCCACGGGCGCGTCGCCGGAGGTCCGCGCGGCCCTGGAGGCGTACGCCACGAGGATCGACACCGTGGCCGAGCGGGAGGGCGCCGTCGGCCGGGTGGAGGACGGTGCGCGGACCATCGAGCAGCTGCGCCGCTTCGGCTACGGGGCGGCCGGCGTGCTGCTGGTGCCGGCGGTGGTCTGCTGGCTGCTCGCGGTCGGAGTCGCCCGGCGTCGTGGCCTCACGGCCGCGCTGGTGGTCTCCGGGGGCCTCCTGCTCGCCTCGATGCTGCTGGCGCCCGGCACGTTCGTCCTCGACCACCTGCCCGGACCGCTCGAGGTGCCCGGGCTGGTGCTGGCGACGCTGGGCTCGATGGTCGGTGCCGGCTGGGTGTGGTCGCTGGTCGTGTGGGCCCTCGTCCCGCCCGCCGTCTGGGTGGTGCTCAGGGTCGTGCGCTCGGGCCGGGGACGCGACGAGGGCGCCGGGCCCCTGTGGGTGCCCTGACGCCCTCGACGGTGTCTCGTGCCGGGGGACCTCGCCCCGGCGGTGTGGATCAGCGAGCCGCGCGGGTGTCGGCCTTGGTCCGCTGGTAGGCGGTGATGCGGTCGCCGGTCAGCGGCGCGTAGGCGCCGGCCGTGCTGTTCCAGGCCAGGCCGAACCAGAGCTCGGGGGTCGAGAGGATCGACTCGCCGGCCTCGGCGATCGCCTGGGCGGTGAACCCGTTGTACTCACCCAGACCGATCGGCTTGTTCGGCTGGCCGACCGAGTCCATCCACGACGCGAGCAGCGGGACCGCGCGAGCCGGGAGCAGGTCGCCGGGAGCGCTCGCGGTGCCGTTCTGGTAGGAGTCGACGGCGACGAACTCCCACTTGCTCAGCAGCGTGGCGTCGGTGAAGGAGGCGAAGTCCGCGACGCGGCGGTCGAGCAGGAATCCGTTGAGGATCGGGCCGATCGCGATCGAGGGAGCGTCGACGAGGTTGAAGAACCGCAGGCTGGCCGCGCGGAAGAGCGCGGGGTCCATGTCACCGTTCGGCTCGTGCCAGAAGGTGGCGGTCACCGGGGCACCGAGACCGGTCAGCTGCGAGCGCAGCGTGCTCAGCCAGGCGTCGTAGGAGCCGTTGGCCAGGGCGGCCGGGTCCGGCACCTTGTAGGAGATGACCGGCATCATGCCGTCGGCGATCGTCTGGCGGATCAGCGTGAGCTGGCTGGAGCCGCTCGAGGACAGGTCGGCGAAGATGCGACGCGCCTTGACGCCGTTCGCGCCGACCTCCTGGATGCGCTGCGGCCAGAGGCTGGCCGGGGCGCTCATGCCGACGACCTTCGGCCGCACCGGCGCGGCCGGCGGGAAGCTGGACGAGGCCGGGGGCGTGGGGGTGGCCGTCGGGGTGGCCGTCGGGGTGGCCGTCGGGGTGGCCGTCGGGGTGGCGGTCGGGCTCGCGGTCGGTGACGACGTCGGTGACGACGTGGGCGACGCGGTGGGCGACGCGGTGGGCGACGACGTGGTGGGCGTCGCGGTCGGGGAGGAGGTCGCGGTCGACGTGGGCGACGTGGTGGGCGCCGGCGTGTCGGTGGCCGCGGCGTTGAGGCGCAGGGCGGGGCGGGCCGATGCCGTGCGCGACTCGGAGGAGGCGAACGACAGGGTCTTCTTCGCGCTGGTCTCGACGCGCAGGCTGAGCACCTCGCCGGGGGTCACCTTCGAGGTGTCCAGCGAGATGGACTCGACGGTGCCGCTGACCAGCGCGTCGGAGGCGCCGATCCGGGTGCCCGTGGTGGGGCGCGAGGCCCAGGTGAGGTTGCCCTCGGTCCAGCCGTTGCCGGTGCGGTAGACGGTCACGCCGGTGGTCGACGACACGGTGGGGCGCAGGCGCAGCGTGATCGCGCCGACGCTCTCGGCGGCGCCGACGTCGGGGACGGTGAACTTCAGGTAGGCCTGCTGCGTGCTGTTGGTGCGTCCGTCGACGCTCAGCGTGGTGGCCGAGCCCGTGTTGGCCCGGGGCGCGCCCGAGCTGACGGTGGCGTCGGCCGCGACCGAGGCGTCGGTGGTGGTGGCGCCGGCGGGGCCGGAGGCGATCGCGACGCCGGCCAGTCCGGCGACGGCCAGGAGGGCCGATGCGGTTCTCGTGGTGCGGGACATGTGCGGTGAACTTTCCTGTGGGGGTGCTGGCCGCGCGGGGGTTTCACGGCCAGGTGCACCGGGCGGCGGACCTGCGTCCGCCGTCGTGGCGCCCCGGTGCCGCGGTCGACGTGCGCCCGGGCCCGGGTGCCCCCGGAAGGCCCGAGGCCCTCCGGAGGAACGGACGGCGTCGGCGTCACCCGGGGGAACGGGGAGCTCGGTTGCGTCCGCTGTGGAGTTGTTCGCGATCTGGGATCACACTCTGCTCATCGGCCGGAGTGCGACGTACCTTCGATCTTTCTTGACAGTAACTTGATAAAACTCCCCGGTGCCAATCCCCGATCGGGCGTTCCCGGCCCCACTGGTCCGGACCGGAGCGTGGCTCGACGCCCTCCGCCACCGTCGGTGTGACCGGTCGCACGCGCACGAACGGCCGGGCGCTGGCTGCGCCCGGCCGTCCGGGGTGGTGCGATGTGGTGGTGCGGCGCCCTGCGCCGGCGTGGTCAGCTCCGGGCTGCGGCCCCCACGGGCTCGCGGTCGGTGACCACGGTCTGGTCGACGGACTCGTCCTCGCGCCACGGCGTACGCCCGCGCGGGGCGTCGTAGACGTCCTGGTCGAGGATGCCCTCGCGCTTGGCCACGATGGTCGGCACCAGGGCCTGACCGGTGACGTTGACCGCAGTGCGGCCCATGTCGAGGATCGGGTCGATCGCCAGCAGCAGGCCGACGCCCTCGAGGGGCAGGCCGAGCGTCGACAGGGTGAGGGTCAGCATCACGGTCGCGCCGGTGACGCCGGCGGTCGCCGCCGAGCCGATGACCGAGACGAAGGCGATCAGGACGTAGTCGGTGATCGACAGGTCGAGGCCGAAGAACTGCGCCACGAAGATCGCCGAGATGGCCGGGTAGATCGAGGCGCAGCCGTCCATCTTGGTGGTCGCGCCGAGCGGCACGGCGAAGGAGGCGTAGGCACGGGGCACGCCGAGGTTGTTCTCGGTCACGCTCTGGGTCAGCGGCATGGTGCCCACCGAGGACCGCGACACGAAGGCCAGCGACATGGCGGGCCAGGCGCCGGAGAAGAACTGGCGCACCGAGAGGCCGTTGAGCCTGAGCAGTACGGGGTAGACGACCAGCAGGACGATCGCGAGGCCGACGTAGATGGCCAGCGCGAAGGTGCCCAGCGAGCCCAGTGCGTCCCAGCCGTAGCTCGCGACGGCGTTGCCGAGCAGGCCGACGGTGGCGATCGGGGCGAGCAGGATGATCCACCACAGGACCTTCTGCACCACCGCCAGCGCCGAGCGCACGAAGCCGAGGAACGGGTCGGCGGCCTCGCCGACCTTGAGGGTGGCGATGCCGACGGCGATCGCGACCACCAGGATCTGCAGGACGTTGAACGACAGATGCACGCTGCCGTCGCCACCGGCGGAGCCCTCGATGCCGAGCACGTTGGCCGGCACCAGACCGGTCAGGAAGTCCAGCCAGGAGCCGGTGCTGCCCGGGGCGGAGGCGGCGTCCGGGGCCACGCTGGTGTGGTCGCCGGGACGCAGGACCAGGCCCAGCACGATGCCGATGGAGACCGCGATGAGCGCGGTGATGGCGAACCAGGCCAGCGTCTTCCACGCCAGGCGGGCGGCGCCGGTCACGTCGCGCAGGTTGGCGATCGAGGCGACGATCGCGAGGAAGACCAGCGGCGGGACGACCGCGCGCAGCAGCGTCACGAACGTGCCGCCGACGGTGCTCAGGGTCTCGGTGAGCCAGTTCGGGTCGACCTCGCCGGTCGCGGTGTCGACGCCGCCGGCGCCCATGCTGCGCGCCACGAGCCCGAGGGCCACGCCGAGCGCGAGACCGAGCAGGACCTGCACGCCGAAGGAGGGGAGGCGGAAGCGCGAGCGCTTCGGAGGCGCCTCAACTGAAGTATTCATACTGAAAAGGTAACCTTTCGGAACGGCACCACGCCCGGGCGGGGTGCCGGGACTCAGACGGAGGGGTCAGTCGACGGCACGGCGAGGGCGACACAGCGCGCTCCCGGTGCGCACGAGGTCCACGGCACGACGCTGGGTCAGCAGGTCGCCGACGGTCGTGGGGACGGGCAGGAGCGGGTGCACGTCCGGTCCAACAGGTCTCGGGCGCCAGCGATTCCGTGGTTCGTCTCACACGTCAGGACCCGCCTGACTAGGGTGCGCACCATGCCTCGTCGCCATGGCGCCCGTCTCGCGGCCCTCCTCGCCCCCGCCCTCCTTCTCGCGCCCGTCGGAGCGCACGCCGCGTCGGCGACGTTCGACGACGTGTCCGGGGACGCCCAGGCCGTCAACGTGGCCATCGCGCTGGGAGGACTGGTCGGTCCGTCGTCCGCGGAGGGCCCGATCCTCCTCGACGCTCCCGCAGAGACCTCCGTCGACGTCCTGAGCACCACGGTCGACCACGCACGCAAGCGCCTCACGCTGGGCGTGCAGCTCCGCGACCTGGTCGACACCGACAACCACTCGGTCGAGTTCCGCATCGTCACGCCCGACGGGCGGTATGCGCTCGTGACCCGGACCGTCGGCGACGAGACCATCGCGGAGTTCTTCCCCCTGGGCCGCTCCGAGAGCACCACCGTCGTCGTCTCGGAGGACGGCACGGTCAGCGTCACCGTCGGCGACGCGCCGAAGCCCTGCCGGACCGTGCGCTCGCGTCAGGAGGCCACCACGGACACCATCTTGGCGTCGGTGCCCACCGCGTGCCTGGGCACCCCGACGTGGGTGCAGGTGTCTGCGGCCGTCAGCCGGACGAAGATCGTCCCGCTCGCCGACGGGTCCGCGAACATCTCCAGCTACATCGACGACGCGTTCCGCGGCGCCGTGAGCGAGAGGAGCCTGGGCCGGAGCCCGAAGGTCCGCCGGGGCTGACCCCTCCCGGCCGCATGTGGCGGCGGCCAGCGGGTACGCCACGGGCATGAGCAACCACCACCCCCGACTGGCCATCGTCACCGGCAGCGACTCGGGCATCGGCCAGGCCACGGCGACCCTGCTGGCGACCGAGGGCTTCGACGTCGGGCTGACCCTCCACAGCGACGAGGAGGGCATCCGGGCGACCGCCGCGGAGGTCGAACGGCGAGGTCAGCGGGCCTACGTCGAGCCGTTCGACGCGTCCTCCCCGGACGCGGGTGCGGCGATCGAGCGGCTCGCCGACCAGCTCGGCGGCCTCGGTGTCCTCGTCAACGTCGCGGGCACCGGTCACTCCAGCCGCGTGCTCGACACCGACCTCGACACCTGGCGCGGGGTCCTGGCCACCGACCTCGACGGCCCGTTCCTCTGCTCGCGGACCGCAGCGCGCCGCATGGTCGAGCAGGGCGACGGCGGCCGGATCATCAACGTGACCAGCGTGCACGAGCACCTCCCGCGCTACGGCGCCGCCGCCTACTGCGCGGCCAAGGCGGGACTGGGGATGCTCACCCAGGTCCTGGCGCTCGAGCTCGCGGAGCACGGGATCACGGTCAACTCCGTGGCCCCCGGCGAGATCGCCACGCCCATGACGGGACAGGACGAGTCCGAGGCCTACCACCAGGAGCGTCCCGGCAACCCGCTCGGCCGGCCCGGCCACGTCGCCGAGGTGGCCTCGGTCATCGGCTTCCTGGCGTCCCCGAGGTCGGCGTACGTCACCGGCTCGTCGTACACCGTCGACGGGGGACTGAGCCTGATGGCCGCCCACGGCCACGACTCCGCCCGCGGGTGGCGCGACCTCTGACCCGGCCGGCTCAGCGCGAGAGCAGCACCATCACCTCGTAGTGGTCGGTGTGCGGGAACATGTCGAGCACCCGCGCCTCCACCGGCCGCCACGAGGGCATCAGCGCGAGGTCGCGCGCCAGCGACTCGGCGTTGCACGACGAGTAGACGACGTGGCGCACGCCGGCCGCCTCCAGCCAGCCCGCGAGGTCGGCGCCGATGCCGCGCCGTGGCGGGTTGACGACCACGAGGTCGGGGGCGGCGTCCGCGCCCAGGGCGTAGGCCGTCGCGTCGTCGGCGACGAACGCGGCGCCCAGGCCGAGGTCGGCCGCCGTGGCGGTCGCCGCCTGGATGGCGTCCGGGGACACCTCCACCCCGAGGACCTCGCGCCCCGGTGCGGCGAGGTGGAGGGCGAAGCCGCCCACCCCGCAGTAGAGGTCCCAGACGGTGCGCACGTCGGGGAGTGTGTCGACCCACAGCCGTGCCTGGTCGTAGAGCGCCTCCGCCACGGGGGTGTTGGTCTGGAAGAACGACCGCGGCCCCAGGCGCAGCGTCACCCCGGTCGCGAGGCGCATCGGCAGCGTCGCGTCCTCGGTCAGCACGATCTCGCGCTCGCCCTCGAGCACCGCCTTGTGCTCGGGCTGCACGTTGATCGTCACGACCCGCAGCTCGGGCACGGCCGCCAGCAGGCCGGGCAGCCGTGAGCGCACCCGTGCCTCCAGGGCCGTCGAGCGCATCACGAGCCGCAGCAGCAGCTCGCCGTCGGGCGACTCGGTGAGCAGGACGTGCTTGAGCTCGCCGGCGCGCGCGGCGACGTCGTACGGCGTCAGCGCGGCGATGGTGATCCAGTCGGCGATGCGGTCGAGCGCCGACACCAGGCCGGCGGACTGCAGGCCGCAGTCACGCAGGTCGACGCCGGCGAGCGCGCGGTCGAGGATGCCGAGGGTGGGCGCGTCGACGGTGCCGCCCACCACCATCTTGGCCTTGTTGCGGAAGCCCGCCTCGGCCCCGGCGACGGTCGGCAGCCAGACCGGGGAGTCGACGAGCGCCCGGGCGTGCGCCTCCTTGTCGGAGAGCTGCCGGGCGCGGGGGACCTCCAGCAGGCTGCAGGAGCGACAGCGGAAGGCGTCGTAGTGGTGGCAGTCCACCTCAGCCGCGGTTCCGGCCCATCCACTCCTCGACGTCGGCGGACGTGCGGGGGAGCGAGGCGGAGAGGTTCCGGTGGCCGTCGGCGGTGACGAGGATGTCGTCCTCGATCCGGATGCCGATGCCGCGCAGCTCCTCGGGCACCAGCAGGTCGTCCTCCTGGAAGTAGAGCCCCGGCTCGACGGTGAGGACCATGCCCTCGGCGAGGTCGCCCTTGGGGTAGATGTCGACCGACGAGCGGCCGCAGTCGTGGACGTCCATGCCGAGCATGTGCGACGTGCCGTGGAGCGTCCAGCGGGCGTAGACCTTCGACTCGGGGTCGAGCGCCTCCTCGGCCGAGACCGGGAGCAGCCCCATGTCGGCGAGCCCGTGCGCGAGCACCGCCATCGCCGCGTGGTGCGCGGCGAGGAACGGCGCGCCGGGGGCGACCGCGTCGATGCCGGCCTCCTGGGCGTGCTGCACCAGGTCGTAGAGGTCGCGCTGGAGCGGGGTGAAGCGACCGTCGACCGGCAGCGTGCGGGTCACATCGGCGGTGTAGAGGTTGTGGCCCTCGACGCCCATGTCGAGCAGCACCAGCCTGCCCGGCTCGATCGCGCCGGTGTTGTCGATCCAGTGCAGCGTCGTGGCGTGCGAGCCGCCCGCGCAGATCGAGTCGTAGCCGATGTCGTTGCCCATCGCGCGGGCGCGACGGAAGAAGGTGCCCTCGATCCAGCGCTCGCCGAACTCGAGGACGCGGTCCCACTCGCGCACGGAGTCCTCAAAGCCGAGGGTGGTGATGTCGCACGCCTCCTGCAGCTCCGCGACCTCCCACTCGTCCTTGACCAGGCGCAGCTCGTCGGCCACGCGGGCCAGGTCCTCGTCGGTGGTGATGTCGCGGGTCTTGCGGTCGTCGTCGAAGGAGGGGAGGTCCTTGACGTGGCGCACCTCGATGCCGAGTGAGTCGGAGATCTCCTGGGCCGACGGGCGACGACCGGCCCACAGCTCGCCGTACTGGCGGTCGCGGAAGAACTCGTCGCTGTCGCGCTCCGAGCGCGGGCGGGCGTAGAGCACCGACTCGCCGTCCTCGACGACGAGCACGGCGTCGGAGGTCTGGTTACCGGTGAAGTACGTGTGGGCCGTGTCGGGCCGGAAGCGGTAGTCGGTGTCGTTCGCGCGGACCTTGAAGGTGCCGGCGGGGAGCACGAGCCGCTCGCCCGGGAAGGCCTCGGCCAGGCGGGCCCGGCGGGCGGCCGCCCAGTCGGCCACCGGGTGCCGGGGGAGGTCGAGGTCGCGCTTGCCCCAGCCCTCGCGCATGAAGGCGGCGTAGGCGGCCGGGACGGCGGGGTCGTGCGACTCGGTCCGCGGCTCGGCCTCGTGGGGGGTGTCGGCGGCGGTTCCGGCGGCGGTCTCGGCGGGGGTCTCGGCAGTGGGCTCGCTCACGCCGGCCACTGTACGACGCGCACGCGGGCACGTCGTAGGCCCGTGGCCCCCTCCGGCGGGGTGCGCCGGAGCAGTGACGCTCGGCACTGCTCCGTTAGGGTCGGGCTCATGCACAGGGCCCGCCGCGACAGTGTCGCCTTCACCATCGTGGTGGGGATCCTCGTGCTGCTCGGCGGGCTCGCCATGGCGGTGGTCGTCGGGCTCTCCGGCGCACCCGGCTCCCTGGCCCTGGCGGCCGTGCTGGCGGCGGTGCCCGTCGGTCCGCTGGTGGGCTGCTTCATGTGGCTCGACCGCTACGAGCCCGAGCCGCGCAGCCTGCTCGTCGCGGGGCTGCTCTGGGGTGCCTTCGTGGCGACCGCGGCGGCGCTGGTCTTCCAGGGCATCGGCATCGCCGGCGGCACGAGCGAGCGCGACAGCCTGGCGGTCCTCGCGCCGGTCACCGAGGAGGCCACCAAGGGGGCGTTCCTGCTGCTGCTCCTGTGGTGGCGGCGCCACGAGCTCGACGGCGTCCTCGACGGGATCGTCTACGCCGGCATGGTCGGCGTCGGGTTCGCCTTCACCGAGAACATCCTCTACCTCGCCGCGGCCTACGACGGCACCGACGGGATCGGTCCCGGCGGCACGACCGCCCTCACCGCGACCTTCGTGCTCCGCTGCCTGCTCAGCCCGTTCGCTCACCCCTTCTTCACCGCCTTCACCGGCATCGGCGTCGGGCTGGCGATCGCCTCGCGACGCACGTGGGTGCGCGTGCTCGCCCCGCTCGCCGGCTTCGCCGTCGCGGCGCTGCTCCACTCGCTGTGGAACTCCTCGACGCTCTCCGGCACGACGCACTTCTTCGTCGTCTACGGCACCTTGATGCTGCCCGCCTTCCTCGGGGTCGTCGCCTTCGCGGTCTACCGGCGGCGCTCGGAGCGTCCGATGCTCGCCCTGGCGCTCCAGGACGCGGCCGACCGGGGGCTGCTGCCCGCGACCGACATCCCGTGGCTGGTCGACCTCCGGGCCCGTCGGCACGCGCGCCGCTGGGCCCGCCAGCAGGGCGGCACCCAGGGGGAGCGGGCGATGCGCGCCTACCAGGCCTCGGCGATCGAGCTGGGCTACCTCCACCACCGCTACCTCCGCGGCACCGCCCCCGACGACTTCTCCGCCCGCGGCCAGGAGCACGTCGTGGCCCTGCGGACCATCCGCCCCTACATCTCCTTCCCCGGACAGGTGGTGCCGACACGATGACCGACCACGACACGGACCCGACAGCCGACCAGACGGCCGACCAGACGCCGTTCCCCGGGCGGCGCGCGCCCGACGCGACGACCGCGATGGTCACCGCCCTCGTACGGCTGCGCGGCTCGCTCCAGGACGCCCGCCTGCCCCTCGACCTCCCCGGAGCCCAGGAGCTGCGTGCCTCCCGGACCGAGATGCTCGACCAGCTCGAGGACTACGTCATCCCGCGCCTGATGACCCTGGACGCCCCGCTGCTGGCCGTCGTCGGCGGGTCCACCGGCGCCGGCAAGTCGACGCTGGTGAACTCCCTCGTCGGCACCCGCGTGACCATCCCCGGCGTGCTGCGCCCGACGACGCGCTCGCCGGTGCTGGTGCACCACCCCGACGACGCGAAGTGGTTCGGCCAGGACCGGCTGCTGCCCGAGCTCGAGCGGGTGACCCGCCAGACCAACGACCCCGACGCCCTCCAGCTCGTCGCCTCCCCGGCGATGACCCCGGGCCTGGCGATCCTCGACGCCCCCGACATCGACTCGGTCGAGGAGCGCAACCGCATCCTGGCCGCCCAGCTGCTGGCGGCGGCCGACCTGTGGCTGTTCGTGACCTCCGCCGCCCGCTACGCCGACCAGGTGCCGTGGGACTTCCTCCGCAAGGCCGCCGAGCGGTCCGCCGCGGTGGCGATCGTCCTCGACCGGACCCCTCCGGAGGCCGTCGACACCATCGCCACCCACCTCGCGCGGATGCTCGCCAGCCGCGGCCTGAAGGACTCCCCGCTCTTCACCGTCGAGGAGGGGCCGGTCTCCGAGATGGGGCTGCTGTCCTCCGCGTCGGTCCTGGAGATCCGCTCCTGGCTCCAGGCGCTCGCCGAGGACCAGGAGGCCCGCGCGGCCGTCGTGCAGCAGACGCTCGACGGTGCCGTGCGCACCCTCGCGCGCCGCACCCACACGGTCGCCGACGCGGCCACCGAGCAGACCGACGCCGTACGCCGTCTGCGTGAGGACGCCAACGAGGCCTACGACCGTGCCGTCGCCGCGATCGGCGAGGCCTCGGCCGACGGGACCCTGCTGCGCGGCGAGGTCCTCGCGCGCTGGCAGGAGTTCGTCGGCACCGGCGAGCTGCTGAGGTCGCTGGAGACCCGGGTCGGCTGGATCCGCGACCGGGTCGTCAACGCCGTCAAGGGCAAGCCCCAGCAGGCCGAGCGGGTCACCGTCGCGGTCGAGTCGGGCCTCGAGACCCTGGTCCTCGAGCACGCCGAGGCCGCCGCCGAGCGCGCCGAGGCGGCGTGGCGCACGACCGCCGCGGGGCAGAGCCTGCTGGGCGACGCCGGGGAGGACCTCGGGCGCGCCTCGCGCGACTTCCGCCGGCGCGCCGAGCGCGCGGTGCGCGACTGGCAGACCGACGTGCTGGAGATGGTCCGCACCGAGGGGGCCGACAAGCGCTCGACCGCCCGCTTCCTCGCCTTCGGAGTCAACGGGCTCTCCGTGGCCCTGATGGTCGTCGTCTTCGCCCACACCGCCGGCGTCACCGGGGCCGAGGCGGGCATCGCCGGAGGCTCGGCCGTCCTGGGGCAGAAGCTGCTCGAGGCGGTCTTCGGAGACCAGGCGGTCCGCTCGCTGGCCGAGCGGGCACGCCTGCGGCTGCAGGCGTCGGTGGGCGAGCTGCTCGACAGCGAGCGCCGCCGCTACACCGACCTGCTCGACAGCCTGGAGGTCTCCCCGGAGGCTCCGGAGCGGATGCGATCGGCGGCTCGCAAGGTCGACGACCTGCGCTATGCCGCAACGCACACGCCCTCGGTTTCGGACAGCGGTGGCGAGGCCCCCTAGGGTTGGGGTCGAGACAGTCCGCCGGGTGCAGTGAGGGAGTCATGACGTCGTTGCTCGCAGGGGCCAAGAAGCTGGTCACCAGGAGCTCCGACATCGGCGCCCGGGTGGAGGGACTGGAGCGCGCCGCCGCGGCGGCCCGCGGCCGGGTCGACGACGCGGTCGTCGACGAGGCCGCGACCGTCGCCGACCGTGCGGCCAGCCGCCTGCGCCTCTCCGCCGACCACACGGTCGTCGCCCTCGCCGGCGCCACCGGCTCGGGCAAGTCGTCCACCTTCAACGCCCTCACCCAGCTCGAGCTGTCCGCCGTGGGCGTGCGCCGCCCGACGACCTCGTGGGCCACCGCCTGCGTGTGGGGCAAGGAGGGCGCCGAGGAGCTCCTCGAGTGGCTCGGAATCCCGGCCCGCCACCAGGTCACCCGCGACTCGATGCTCTCGCAGGCCGACGAGGACGCCGAGATGCGCGGCGTCGTGCTGCTCGACCTCCCCGACCACGACTCGACCGAGGTCTCCCACCACCTCGAGGTCGAGCGCCTGGTGCAGCTCGCCGACCTCATGGTGTGGGTCCTGGACCCGCAGAAGTACGCCGACGCCGCGATCCACGACCGCTTCCTCAAGCCGCTCGCCGGTCACCGCGACGTGATGCTCGTGGTGCTCAACCACATCGACACCGTTCCCGAGGACCGCCGCCCCGGCATGGTCGAGGACGTACGCCGCCTGCTGGAGGCCGACGGCCTGGCCGGCGTCCCCGTGGTGCCGGTCAGCGCGCGCCACGGCTGGGGCGTCGACGAGCTGCGCGCGATGATCGTCAAGCGCGTGGCGGAGAAGAAGGTCACCCGGGCGCGCCTCGAGGCCGACGTGCGCACCGCCGCCGAGCGGCTCCAGGAGGCGGTCGGCACCGGCAAGGCGCCCACGCTCTCCTCCGAGCGGGTCGCCGCCCTCGACGACGCGTTCAGCGAGGCCGCGGGCGTGCCCACGGTCGTGCAGGCCGTCGCCGACTCGACACGCCTGCGCGCCAACCGCGCGACCGGCTGGCCGGTCACCGCGTGGTTCTCCCGGCTCAAGCCCGACCCGCTCAAGCGCCTGCACCTCGACCTCGGCTCCGCGGGCAAGGCGCTCACGGGCGCCTCGCGCACCTCGGTCCCGAAGGCGACCGGCGTGCAGCGCGCGCGCGTCGACACCGAGGTCCGGGCGCTGGCCGACCAGGTGGGCGAGGGGATGGCCCCGTCGTGGGCCGCCTCCGTCCGCGCGGCGTCCGTCTCGCGCCTGCCCGACCTCACCGACCGGCTCGACCGGGCGGTCGCCACGACCGACCTCGGCGCCGACCGGATCCCGGCGTGGGCCGGGCTGGTGCGGGTGCTGCAGTACCTGCTGATCCTCTCGGCAGTGGTGGGTGCGGGCTGGCTGGCTCTGCTCGCCCTCGGCAGCTACGCCCGCCTGCCCGAGCCGCCCACGCCCGACGTCGGCGCGTTCCCCCTCCCGACCCTCCTGCTGGTGGGCGGGATCCTGCTCGGCGTGCTGCTCGCGCTGGTGTGCCGCTGGCTGGTCGCGCTGACCGCGCGCAAGCGCGCCCGCACCGCCGACAAGCGGCTGCGCGAGGCGATCTCCGAGGTCTCCCAGGAGGTCGTGGTCGCTCCGGTCCAGGCCGAGCTGGCGTCCTACGCCGAGGTGCGCGAGGCGCTCTCCACCGCGCTGCGCTGAGGCGTCACGGGCCACGACCCGTCCACAGCAGGGCTCGGGCCCGACTCCTCCACAGGTGTCGCCGCCGCAGGTCCCTCCGTGTCGGGCGGGCCGCGCACTCTGGTGCGACCGCGGCGGAACGGCCGTCGCCGACACCAGGAGACCGTCCATGTTCGACACCCAGATCACCCTCACCGGCCTGGTCGGAGGAGAGGTCACGCTCCGCGAGCTCCCCGGCGACCGGTGCGTCGCCTCGTTCCGCGTCGCCTGCACGCCCAGCCGCTTCCGCGACGGCGAGTGGGTGCGGGGCACGCCGACGTGGCACACGGTGAAGGTGTGGAACCGCCTCGCGCGCAACGTCGCCGACTCGCTTCACAGCGGCGAGCCGGTGATCGTCCACGGCCGGCTCGTGGCCGACTCGTGGGAGCGTGAGGGCAAGGCGCAGACCTCCTTCGAGGTCGTCGCCACCTCCGTCGGCCACGACCTCACCCGGGGCACCACTCTGCTCGTGCGTCCCGAGCAGGAGGCCGCGACCGTGCCGGCCACACCGGGCGGCGCGTCCCCTGCCGGCACGGACGAGCCCCGGGCCGCCTGAGGCGGCCCGGGGTGCGTCCCCGCGGGACCGCCTCAGGTACCGGGGCCGGTGACCCACACGTCGTTGCGCACCAGGTCCTCGAGCTGGTTCAGGGTCAGGGGCGGGCGCTCGGCCGAGACGGGCGAGTCCGCATCCCACTTGTCGTCGAGGGTGTTGGCGCTCGCGGCGTAGATCGTGCCGCCGTCGCGTCGCAGCACGACCTCGTTCGTCACCGTGCCCCCCCACCGGTTGGTGAGCCTGCGGCCGACGATCGAGCCGTCGTCGTCACGGAGCTGGACGCACGTGGTCTGCCCCGAGAACACCTCGTCACAGCTCGTGGGATCCGGCTCCCCGGGCACCGCTTCGACCGGACCGGAGCCCGGTGCGCGGCCCTCCCCGGCGGGCATGGTGGGGTCGTCGGCGACGGTGAAGGAGCTCGGATCGGGCGCGAGCACCACGTTGAGCCGTCCCGGTCCGGAGGGAGCGTCCAGCTGGGCGTTGATCCACCCGTGTGCCGGGCCGCCCTCGGGTGTGTCGGCCTCCAGGGATCCGGGGTCGGTGACCCTCACGCCGTCGGGCAGGATCGCTTCGACCGCGGCGACCATGTCGGCCGACGGCACGTCCCACCACCCGCTCGCCCGCTCGGGCTGCGGCACGGGCGGCTCGGTGGCCACGAGGTCCCGGCCGCGTCCGGCTGCCCGGTCGGGGTCGGCCGCGAGCCAGGGTGCGGCGACTGCGACGAGCGCGCCGGCGGCGGCGACGCCGGTCGCGACCACAAGGCGGCGGCTCGTGCGCCGCCGCCGTCCCCGGGCGATGGCTGCCCGCGACAGGTCGAGGGGCGGACGGGTCCCGGCCATCGCGGAGCCGAGGACCTCCCGGACGTAGGCCTCGTCGTCGCGGGGAAGCGGGGCGGGGTCGCGGTGGATCGTCATCGGGTTCCCTCCTGGGACAGGATCGGCGTGTGCGCGTCGCCGAGCTCGGCGCGCAGGGCGGACAGGGCGCGCAGCGAGCGGTTCTTCACCGCGGCGCTGCTGAGGCCGAGGGCTCTGGCTGTCTCGTGGACCGAGCGGTCCTCCCAGTAGCGCAGCACCACCACGGCACGGTCGAGCGGCGCCAGGGTGCGAAGAGCGGCCATCAGGGTCAGGCGCAGCGCGGGGTCGACCTCGGCGACGGCTGAGTCGGCCACCTCGGCGACCGTGACCTCGCTGCTGCTCCGGCGGCGGCGGTCGCTGAGGAACGTCTTCAGGACGATCCCGCTGACGTAGGCCGTCGGGTCGTCGGCGGCGCTCACCCGTCGCCACGCGACGTACGCCTTGGCCAGCGCGCTCTGCAGCAGGTCGTCGGCGGCCGCCGACGAGGTGGTCAGCAGCCACGCCTTGCGGTGCAGCTGGGGTGAGGCCGCGGCGACGAACGAGGTGAACTCCTCGTCGACGCTGGTGCTCCCTCGCATCGCATCCCCCTTCTCGGCACCTCCCGGTCGGAGGTGCTCACCCTGACGACGCCGCGAGGTGGTCGTGAGGTCTCACCACGTCCCGGGCCGTCCGGTGGCCCGGTGCGATTGTCGGCGCGGGTGCGGTTCACCGTAGGCTCGCCCGCATGGCTGAGTACGTCTTCACGCTGCGCAACGTGCGCAAGGCCCACGGTGACAAGGTCGTCCTCGACAACGTCACCCTCTCGTTCCTCCACGGGGCCAAGATCGGAGTCGTCGGCCCCAACGGCGCCGGCAAGTCCACGCTGTTCAAGATCATGGCCGGGCTCGAGCACGCCAACAACGGCGACGCGATCAAGGACCCCGAGGCCACGGTCGGCATGCTCCAGCAGGAGCCTCCGCTGACCGAGGGCAAGACGGTCCTGGAGAACGTCGAGGAGGCCGTCGCCGAGCTCAAGGGCAAGATGAAGCGCCTCGAGGAGGCGTACATGGAGATGGGCGAGCCCGACGCCGACCAGGACGCCCTGATGCAGGAGACCGGCGACCTGCAGACCGAGCTCGACAACGCCAACGCGTGGGACCTCGACAGCCGGCTCGACCAGGCCATGGACGCGCTGCGCTGCCCGCCGCCGGACGCGATCGTCGACAACCTCTCGGGTGGTGAGCGCCGCCGCGTCGCGCTGTGCAAGCTCCTGCTCGAGCAGCCCGACCTGCTGCTCCTCGACGAGCCCACCAACCACCTCGACGCCGAGTCGGTGCAGTGGCTCGAGGGCCACCTCAAGTCCTACCCCGGCGCCGTCATGGCGATCACCCACGACCGGTACTTCCTCGACAACGTCGCCGAGTGGATCGCCGAGGTCGACCGCGGCCAGATCCACGGCTACGAGGGCAACTACTCGACCTACCTCGAGACCAAGCGCGACCGGCTCAAGGTCGAGGGGCAGAAGGACGCCAAGCGCGCCAAGATGCTCGAGAAGGAGCTGGAGTGGGTCCGCTCCAACGCCAAGGCCCGTCAGACCAAGAGCAGGTCGCGTCTCGCGCGCTACGAGGAGATGGCGGCCGAGGCCGACCGGATGCGCAAGATCGACACCTCCGAGATCAACATCCCGGCCGGTCCGCGCCTCGGTGACATCGTGCTGGAGGCCGACGACCTCGAGAAGGGCTTCGAGGGCCGCACCCTCATGCACGACCTGTCCTTCAAGCTCCCGCGCGCCGGCATCGTCGGCGTGATCGGCCCCAACGGTGTCGGCAAGACGACCCTCTTCCGGATGATCACCGGCCAGGAGGAGCCCGACGACGGCGACCTGAAGGTCGGCCAGACGGTGAAGATCTCCTACGTCGACCAGAGCCGCGGCGGCATCGACCCCACCAAGAACGTCTGGGAGGTCGTCTCCGACGGCCTGGACTTCATCAAGGTCGCGAACTTCGAGATGAACTCGCGCGCCTACGTCGCCTCGTTCGGCTTCAAGGGTCCCGACCAGCAGAAGAAGGCCGGCGTGCTCTCCGGTGGTGAGCGCAACCGCCTCAACCTGGCGCTGACGCTGAAGATGGGCGGCAACATGCTGCTCCTCGACGAGCCCACCAACGACCTCGACGTCGAGACGCTGTCCTCGCTCGAGGACGCGCTGCTCGACTTCCCCGGCTGCGCCGTGGTCACCTCGCACGACCGGTGGTTCCTCGACCGGGTCGCGACCCACATCCTGGCGTGGGAGGGCGACGACAAGGACCCTGCAAGGTGGTTCTGGTTCGAGGGGAACTTCGCCTCCTACGAGGAGAACAAGATCGAGCGCCTCGGCATCGACGCCGCCCGCCCGCACCGCGTCACGCACCGACGCCTGACCCGCGACTGACGTCGCGCCCCTCTTCGACCACCGGCAGGTCCGGTGGTCGAGGAGGATCAGCGGATCTCGGACTCGGGGTGGCGGGCCACGAGGTGGTCGGCGACGCGGTCGAAGACCCGGCCGACGGCCGCGAAGTCGTCGGGGTCGACCAGGTCGACCATCGTGCGCCGCACGCTCTCGACGTGGCACGGCGCCGCGCGCCGGAGCAGGTCGTGCCCCTCGGGCGTCATGGTGGCCACGACGCCGCGACCGTCCTCGGGCGTGGTGCCGCGCGTGACGTAGCCGGCCGCCTCCATCCGGGCGACGGTGTGGGTCACCCGGCTGCGGGAGTGCGCCATCGCGTCGGCCAGCTGGGCCATCCGCATGGCGCGGCCGGGCCGCTCGGAGAGCCGGACCAGCACCTCGTACTCGGTCAGCGACATCCCGAACTCACGCGACAGGTCGTCGTCGAGTCGCTCGAGCAGCAGCGTCATGCCCATCATCAGCGCGCGCCACGAACGTTGCTGGCCGTCGTCGAGCCAGCGCACCTCCCCCTCAGCGGTCATGGGGTGAGCCTAGTGTCAGGCCGTCCGCTCGAGGATGAGCGCCATGCCCTGACCGCCGCCGACGCACATCGTGATCAGCCCGGTCGACTTGTCGTGCCAGTCGAGGCTGTTGATCATCGTGTTCTGCAGGCGGGCGCCGGTCATGCCGAACGGGTGGCCCACGGCGATCGCGCCGCCGTTGACGTTGAGCCGGTCGAGGTCGATGCCGAGCTCCTGGTAGGACGGCACGACCTGGGCGGCGAAGGCCTCGTTGATCTCGACGAGGTCGATGTCGCCGATGCTCATGCCGGCGTGCTTGAGGGCGTTCTTCGTCGCCTCGACGGGACCCAGCCCCATGATCTCGGGGGAGAGCCCGGAGACGCCGGTGGAGACGATGCGGGCGAGCGGGGTCAGGCCGAGCTCGGCGGCCCGGGTGTCGGACATGACCACCACGGCGGCCGCACCGTCGTTGAGCGCGCAGCAGTTGCCGGCCGTGACCACGCCGTCGGGACGGAACACCGGGTCGAGCCCGGCGATGGCGTCGTACGTCACCCCGGCGCGCGGGCCGTCGTCCTGGGTCACGACCGTGCCGTCGGGGGTGGTGACCGGGGTGATCTCGCGCTCCCAGAAGCCGTCGGCGATGGCCTTCTCGGCCAGGTTCTGCGAGCGGACGGCGAACTCGTCGAGCTCCTTGCGGTCCAGGCCGCGCAGGCGGGCGACGTTCTCCGCGGTCTGGCCCATGGCGACGTAGATGTCGGGCAGGGCGCCGTCCTCGCGCGGGTCGTGCCAGTCCTGGCCGCCCTTCGCGTACTCGTCCGTGCGGGCGCCGGCGTCCTCGAAGAGCGGGTTGCGGGTGCCGGGGATGTGGTCGGAGGTGCCCTTGGAGAAGCGCGAGACCGTCTCGACGCCGGCGGAGACGAAGACGTCGCCCTCGCCGGCCTTGATGGCGTGGAAGGCCATCCGCGTGGTCTGCACCGAGGAGGAGCAGTAGCGGGTGACGGTGGCCCCCGGCACCTCGAGGCCGAGCAGGGTGGTGACGACGCGCGCCATGTTGTTGCCGGACTCGCCGCCGGGCAGGCCGCAGCCGAGGAGGAGGTCCTCGATGGTCGTCGGGTCGAGCGCCGGGATCTTGTCCAGCGCCGCCTGCACCACGAGCGCGGTGAGGTCGTCGGGCCGGAAGTCCTTCAGCGAGCCCTTGTTGGCGCGGCCGATGGGGGAGCGCGCTGCGGAAACGATCACTGCCTCGGGCATGGAGAACTCCGGTTGCTCATGGGTTGCTCGGTCTCCCGGCACCCTAGTCCGCGCCCGTGCACGGGGGAACGCGACCCGGTGTGGCCGTCCTCACGCCCGTCCCGAGCCAGCGTCACGCCGGGAGGTCGTCGCCCCCGAGGCCCGCGAGGAGCTGCTCGACGCTGTCGGCCACGAAGGCGCGTCGGCGAGGAGCAGGCTCCAGCAGCGAGGCCAGCAGCACGCCGTCGAGCGCCGCGACGAGGGTCTGCGCGGACGCCCCGCCCTGCTTGCCCGCGCCGGTGAGCACCGCGTCGACCGTACGGACGAGGTCGTCGCGCCAGAGCGCGAACCGCTCGGCGAGGTCGGCGTCGCGCACGGCGGCCACCGTCAGCTCCAGGCGCGCCATCAACAGGTCGGGCTGCTCGAGCCACTGCGAGAACAGCCCGGAAACCTCCGCGACCGCCCGCTCGTGGTCCCCGGGGCAGCCGGCGAGCCGCCCGCCGAGGGCCTCGACATCAGCGGCGAGACGGTCGGCCACGAAGTCGCCGAGCGCCCCCAGGAGCGCCCCGCGGGTGCGGAAGTAGGCCGAGCTCGTCCCCTCGGGGAGCTCGGCCTGCCGGTCGACCGCCCGGTGGGTGAGCCCGCGGTTGCCCTGACGGGCCAGCACGCTCGTGGCGGCGGAGAGGATCTCGCGCCGGCGCGGGGTCAGCTCGTCGTTGCGGGGACTCATCCGGCTCCTCTCGGGCCGTGGCGGGACGGGTGACGCAGGACACTACCGCCGTCACTTGCACTACAGATGTAGAAGAGTAGGCTTCTACACAAGTAGAAACTACATCCGTAGAAAGGAACCGTCATGCAGCTCCTCGACCCCGCCGCAGTCATCTCCCTCCTGGTCGTCGTCGGCATCGCCGCGCTGGCCGTCGTCGCGCTGGCCGCTGTCGCGCTCCCCACGATCCTCCGGACCACGCGCAGCGACCGCCAGGCCCGCCGCGAGTCCATCCCGACCTACTACGGCCGGCTGCACTTCGCCCACTGATCCCACCGGATCATCCGGCGGGCACGCCCGTCCCGACCCACGCCCCGAGCGCGCACTCTGCGACGATCGGGGCGTGCGCCATCTCTACCGCTGCCCGCTGAGGTGGGCCGACCTCGACCTGCTGGGCCACGTCAACAACGTCACCTACGTGGACTACCTCCAGGAGGCGCGGGTCGACATGTTCCGCACCCACGCCCCCGACAGCCGCGCAGACGACCTCGCCGAGGGCGTCGTGGTCGTGCGCCACGAGGTCACCTACGTCTCCTCGCTGACCTTCAGCCCGGAGCCGGTCTCCGTCGAGTGCTGGGTCACCGAGGTCCGGGCGGCCAGCTTCACGATGGCCTACGAGGTCTTCGCCGAGGACGCCACCGGCGAGCGGACGACGTACCTGCGTGCGCGCACCGTGCTGACCCCCTACGTCTTCGCCACCGAGCGCCCGCGCCGCCTGCACGACACCGAGCGCGAGTGGCTCTCCCGCTTCCTCGAGCCCGACGAGCCGGTGCGTGCCCCGCGCACGCCCGAGGTCGTCGAGGTGCCGGGTGGTCACTACCCGGTGCACGTGCGGTTCAGCGACGTCGACATCTACGGCCACGTCAACAACGTGAAGTACTTCGAGTACTTCCAGGAGGCCCGGATCCAGCTGCTGACCTCGCAGGGCCGCGAGCTCGGCGACGGCTTCCACCTCGTGGTCGCCCAGACCGACGTCGACTACCGCCGCCCGATCCTGTTCCGGCCCGAGCCCTACGACTGCCGCACGTGGGTGAGCAGGATCGGCAGCACCTCGGTCGTCTTCGAGTCGGTCGTGCGCGACGGCGAGCAGGTCCTGGCGCGTGCCCGCGTGGTCGGGGTCTGCATCGACAACGCGACCGGACGCCCGACCCCGGTGCCTGACGAGTACCGGTCGGTCGTCGCCCCCTGAGGGCTCACTCCAGGGTGTTGACCATGAACTGGGCGGCGTGGGTGACGTAGTCCCAGAACCGCTCGTCCTGCTCGGGGGTGAGGTCGGCGGCGTCCAGGCCGGCGCGGAAGTGCACCAGCCAGTGCTGCGCGGCCTCCGGCGTCACCTTGAACGGAGCATGCCGCATCCGCAGGCGCGGGTGGCCGCGGGTCTCGGAGTACGTCGACGGGCCGCCCCAGTACTGCTGCAGGAACAGCCGGAACCGCTCCTCGGCCGGGCCGAGGTCCTCCTCGGGGTACATCGGTCGCAGCACGTCGTCGGTGGCGACGCCCTCGTAGAAGCGGTGGACGATCGTGCGGATCGTCTCCTCGCCGCCGATCTCCTCGTAGAACGTGGTCACGCCTCCATTGTTCTGCCCGGTGGTGACGCGCCCCGCACCGGGGGCTAGGCGCCCTCGGTCGGCTCCGCGGACGCGGCCGACGGCGCGCTCTGCTGCCACACGACCCGCTGGGCGACGGCGAGGTTGATGCCCTCGCTCTCGAAGCGCGCCTTGACCCGCTCGCGCATCGCGCGCGCCACGGCCCACTGCTCGAGCGGGGCGGTCTTGAGGGTGACCCGCACGACGATGCCGTCGACGCCGAGCGACTCCACGCCCCAGACCTCGGGCGGCTCGACGATGAGCCCCGTGAAGTCCTCGTCGTCCCACAGGTCGTGGGCCACCTCGTCGAGCACGCGGCGCACCTTCACCAGGTCCTCGGTGTAGCCGACCGTCACGTCGAGCACCGTGCGCGCCCAGTTCTGGCTCATGTTGCCCACGCGCAGGATCTCGCCGTTGCGGACGTACCAGACCGTGCCGTTGACGTCGCGCAGCCGGGTGACGCGGAGGCTGACGGCCTCCACCGTGCCGGACGCCTCGCCCAGGTCGACGACGTCGCCCACGCCGTACTGGTCCTCGAAGATCATGAAGATGCCGGAGAGGAAGTCCTTGACCAGCGTCTGGGAGCCGAAGCCGAGCGCGACGCCGATGATCCCGGCGCTGGCGATCAGCGGGGCGATGTCGTAGCCGAGCTCGGAGACGAACATCAGCGCGACGACCGTGAACACGACGCCGCTGACGATGCTCTTGAGCAGCGAGCCCATGGTCGCGGCCCGCTGCACCCGTCGGTTGACGCCGGGGTCCTCGGTGAGGTTGAGCGCGGCGCCCATCCGGCCACCGCTGATCGCACGGGCCACCCGGTCGGGCAGCATCCCGACCTCCGCGCGGCGGGTCACCCGGTCGATCAGCCGGTGGAGCAGCCAGCGCACCAGGAGCCCGATCAGGACCAGTCCCAGCAGGGCGCTCGGCTTGCCGACGAGCCAGTCGGCGGCCTGGGCCAGCCCGGGGCGAGCGGTCTGGTCGAAGACCCAGTGACAGATGTTCTCGCCGTCCTCGCAGGGGTTCACGGGGCTGCTCCCGGAGCTCTCGGCCGCGGCGATGATCGTGGTCGTGAGGGGGTGAGGCATGCCGGCAAGTATGGGCGATACCCTTGTCCTCGTGAGCACCCCCGTCAGCCCCTCCCGCACCGAGCGGCGCCGCGGCCACCGTCGCCCCGGACGCCTGGCCGTCCTCGCCGCGACGCCCGCGCTGGCCCTGCTGGCCGCGCCTGCGCACGCCGACGTGCCCGAGGGCTGGGGCGGGCAGACGACGACGAACAAGCTCGACGGCCTGCACGCGCTCGGGGTCTACCTCGGTGCGCCGCTGCTCCTCTTCGTGGTCATCGCCCTGCTGGTCTTCCTGCCGGCCATGGTGCGCGGTGAGAAGCTGCTGCCGGACCACAAGAACGACGACGGCCAGTGGATCGGCGGCCCCCGTCAGGGCGTCGCCGAGCTCCCTGGCCCCGACGGCGAGGACTCCCGAGCAGGTGGGGCCAGTGGCGGCTGGTGAGCTGCTGAGCGAGACCGACCGGCTCGCTCTCGACCGTTCGATCCGCCTGGCCGAACAGTCCTGCCGCTTCGAGTTCTCGGTGTACGTCGGCCCCTCCGAGGGTGACGACACCCGTGCCTGGGCGACGCGCCTGCACAACCGCCTGGTCGCGCCCGCTCGCAGCGTGCTCGTCCTGGTCGACCCGCGCCGTCGCGCGGTCGAGGTCGTGACCGGTGGCGAGGTACGTCGCCACCTCACCGACGCCGAGGTCGAGCTCGCCGTGCTCGCGATGTCCTCGGAGTTCGGCTCGGGCAGCCTCCTCGGCGGACTGCAGCGCGGCATCGCGATGCTCGCCGACCACGCCCGGCCGCAGAACACCCTCCACGCCTGAGCCCGCCCGGCTGCCGAGTGGGCGCGTCTGCACGCGCGGGCGGTGGTGAGTGGGCGCATCTGCACGCACAGGACGTGCTGAGCTGGCGCATCTGCACGCACAGGCGGTGCTGAGTGGGCGCATCTGCGCACGTGCCTCTGCGCAGTTGCGTCAACTCAGCACGTCTGCGGTGCGCAGATGCGTCAGCTCGGCAGGTCTGAGGTGCGCAGATGCGTCAGCTCGGCACGTCTGCAGTGTGCAGATGCGTCAGCTCGGCATGACGAAGGCCCCCACCGCGGACGGTGGGGGCCTTCGTCGTGCGGGTCGTGCCGGCGTCAGGCCGCGTCGCAGGCCTGGGCAGCCAGGGCCCGGGCGATCTCGGCGCGCGCCTCGCCGATGTAGCGCTGCGCGCCCTTGGGGGCGTCGTTGTCGGCCAACCAGGCGTCGAGGCGGGCGAGCGTCTCCGGCGACCCGAGGGGCTTGGGGAAGCCGTACTCCAGGACGGTCGAGGCCTTGTGGAAGCCGAGCGTGTCGATGATGGTCGTCGCGGCGTCGAGGAACTTCTCGAGGTAGGGCTCGAGCACGTCCTCCTGGCCGAAGCGGAAGATCGACATCGCCATCTCGCGCGAGGTCTCGTTGGGGGTGGCCGGGTCGAGGATCGCCGACCAGCCGGCCGCCTTGGCCTCGGCCATCGGCTGCGCGACGCGCGCGGCCGCAGCCTGCTCCTTGCCGGAGATGGTCCGGTCGACCTCGAGCTCGGCGTCGATCTCGGCGTCGCCGAAGCGGCCCGACCGCGCGAGCGCGGTGATCAGGCCCCAGCGCAGGTCCTGGTCGACCGCGAGACCCTCGACCACGAACGAGCCGTCGAGCAGCCCGATCAGGTCGTCGAGGGCGGCGTCGCGGTGGGCGGCACCGGCGTAGGAGCGGGCGAAGGTGAGCTGGTGGTCGCTGCCCGGCTCGGCCGCGAGCAGCAGCTCGCGCAGCCCCGACTCCCACGTCGCGCGCAGGTCGGCACGGTGGGCGGGGTCGGAGTAGGAGCTGACCGCGAGGGCCGTCGAGGCCGGGATCCGGGTGACGGCCCAGGCGTCGGTCTCCTGGCCGATGTTGGCCAGCACCAGGTCGACCCAGTCGCGCGCACGCATCTCGCCGTCGCGGGTCATGTCCCACGCGGCGCCCCAGACGAGCGCGCGGGGGAGCGAGTCCTCGAAGGCGGCGAGCGAGGAGATCGCCGTGGCGAGCGAGCGCTCGTCGAGGCGGATCTTGGCGTAGGCGTGGTCCTCGTCGTTGAGCAGCAGCAGGGCCGGCTGGACGACGCCGACCAGCTCGGGGACCTCGGTCGAGGCGCCCTCGACGTCGATCTCGACGTACTGGCGACGGACCAGGCGACCGTCGTCCCCGGCGTCGTAGAGGCCGATGCCCAGGCGGTGACGACGCAGCGTCGGGTAGTCGGCGTGGGCGCTCTGCGCGACCGCGAACGAGGAGTACGTCCCGTCCTCGGCGACCTCGAAGGCGGGGGTCAGCGTGTTGACGCCGGCGGTCTGGAGCCACTCCTGCGCCCAGCCCTGGAGCTCGCGGCCGGACTCCTTCTCGAGGGTGGCGAGCAGGTCCTTGAACTCCGGGTTGCCGTACTCCCACTCCTTGAAGTAGGCGCGCAGGCCCTGGAGGAAGGGCTCGATGCCCACCCACGCGACGAGTTGCTTGAGCACCGAGGCGCCCTTGGCGTAGGTGATCATGTCGAAGTTGACCTCGACCGCGTGCAGGTCGACGTTGTCGGCCGCGATCGGGTGCGTGGAGGGCAGCTGGTCGGCGCGGTAGCCGGTCTGCTTGCGGGCGTTGGCGAAGCCGGTCCAGGCGTCGTCGAACTCCGTGGCGTTGGCCTCGCACCAGTAGCAGGCCCACTCGGCGAACGACTCGTTGAGCCAGAGGTCGTCCCACCACTTCATGGTCACGAGGTCGCCGAACCACATGTGCGCCATCTCGTGGGTGATGACCGAGGCGCGGAACTCGAAGAACGAGCGCGGCTGGCGGCTGCGGGGGAGGTACTCGTCGCGCAGCGTCACGCACCCGGCGTTCTCCATCGCCCCGGCGTTGTACTCGGGGACGTAGAGCTGGTCGTACTTGCCGAACGGGTAGGGGTAGTCGAACTGCTCCTCGAACCACGCGAAGCTCTGCTTGGTCAGCTTGACCAGCTCGGCGGTGTCCATGTGCTCCTTGAGCGACTGGCGGCAGTAGTGGCCCAGCGGGATGGTGCCGAACTTGCCCTCGTAGGTGTCGAACTCGCCGTGGTACTCGCCGGCGACGATCGCGGTGATGTAGGTCGACATGCGCTTGGTCGTCGGGAAGCGCCACGTCGCGACGCCGTCGCCGGCGGGCGTGGGCTCGGGGGTGGCCGCGTTGGAGACCACGACCCAGTGGGCCGGCGCGGTCACGGTGAAGGTGAAGACCGACTTGAGGTCGGGCTGCTCGAAGGTGGTGAACACCCGGCGTGCGTCGGGGACCTCGAACTGGCTGTAGAGGTAGACCTTGTCGTCGACCGGGTCGACGAAGCGGTGCAGGCCCTCGCCGGTGTTGGAGTAGGCGCAGTCAGCGACCACGACGAGCGTGTTGGCCGCCTCGAGGTCGTCGAGGGCGATGCGGTTGTCGGCGTACGCCGACGCGGGGTCGAGGGTGCATCCGTTGAGGGTGATCTCGCGGACCGACGGCGCGACCAGGTCGGCGAAGGTGCTCGCTCCCGGCTCGCGGCAGGTGAACTCCAGGGTGGTGGTGGAGGCGAAGGTCGTCTCGTCCGTCGTGAGGTCGAGCGCGACGTCGTACGAGGTGACGTCCAGGAGGGCGGCGCGGGTGGCGGCTTCGTCCCGGGTGAGGTTGGTTCCAGGCATGAACGCATCCTGCCACCGGGATGTGTCCCGACCCACACCGGCCGGGAATAGCAGCAGGCGTCCGGGGATTGGGCTCGACATGGCTACCGCTGACCTCTGGTTCGACCCCCTCTGCCCGTTCGCCTGGATCGCCTCGCGCTGGATCCGCGAGGTCGAGCAGGTCCGCGACATCGACGTGAAGTGGCACGTGATGTCGCTGGCCTACCTGAACAAGGACAAGGACATCCCCGACGGCTACCGCGAGATGCTCCAGGGCACCGAGAAGCCGGTGCGCGTCGCGATCAAGATCGCCCAGGAGCACGACAACGCCACCCTCGGCGACTGGTACACCGCGATCGGCACCCGCCGGCACAACAACGGCGAGGACCTGAGCCGCGAGACCGTCGCGGCGTCGCTGGCCGACGTGGGCCTGCCCGCCGAGCTGATCGAGGCCTGGGACGACACCTCCCTCGACGAGGCCGTCGCGACGAGCCACCACGAGGGCATGGACCCCGTCGGCGACGACGTCGGCACGCCGACGATCCACATCGACGGCTCGGCGTTCTTCGGTCCCGTGCTGTCGAAGATCCCGCGCGGCGAGCAGGCCGGCGAGCTGTGGGACGGCGCCGTCGCCGTCGCGAAGTTCCCGTACTTCTACGAGCTCAAGCGCTCGCGCACCGGGGAGCTCGACTTCTCCTGATCGCCCCGTGTCCGTGGCTGCCACCCGGGAGGGCCGGGCGGCAGCCGGTCACTAGGCTTGCGCCCATGACTCGTGTCCTGTCGGCCGTCGCCTGGCCCTACACCAACGGCCCGCGCCACATCGGCCACGTCGCCGGCTTCGGTGTGCCCTCCGACGTCTTCAGCCGCTACATGCGGATGGCCGGCCACGACGTGCTCATGGTCAGCGGCACCGACGAGCACGGGACCCCGATCCTGGTGCTCGCCGACAACGAGGGCCTGCCCCCGCGCGAGCTGGTCGACAAGTACAACCAGGTCATCGTCGACGACCTCGTCGGCCTGGGCCTGTCCTACGACCTCTTCACCCGCACCACCACCGGCAACCACTACGCCGTGGTGCAGGAGATGTTCGAGACCTGCCGCCGCAACGGCTACATGGTCGAGGAGACCACGAAGACCGCGATCAGCCCGTCGACGGGGCGCACGCTGCCCGACCGCTACATCGAGGGCACCTGCCCGATCTGCAAGTACGCCGACGCGCGCGGCGACCAGTGCGACAACTGCGGCAACCAGCTCGACCCGACCGACCTGATCGACCCGCGGTCGAAGATCAACGGGGAGACCCCGGAGTTCCGCGACACCCAGCACTGGTTCCTCGACCTGCCCGCCCTCGCCGGCGCCCTGGGGGAGTGGCTCGACCAGCGGGAGGCGACCGGTCTGTGGCGCCCCAACGTCATCAAGTTCAGCCAGAACATCCTCAAGGAGATTCGGCCGCGCGCGATGACCCGCGACATCGACTGGGGCATCCCGGTCCCGGGCTGGGAGGACCAGCCGACCAAGCGCCTCTACGTCTGGTTCGACGCGGTCATCGGCTACCTCTCGGCCTCCATCGAGTGGGCGCGCCGCCTGGGCGAGCCCGAGAAGTGGCGCGAGTGGTGGAACGACGCCGACGCGGAGTCCTACTACTTCATGGGCAAGGACAACATCGTCTTCCACTCCCAGATCTGGCCGGCCGAGCTCCTCGCCTACAACGGCGCCGGGTCCCGGGGCGGTGAGCCGGGCGGCTTCGGCACGCTCAACCTGCCGACCGAGGTGGTCTCCAGCGAGTTCCTCACCTTCGGCGACACGCAGTTCTCCAGCAGCCGCGGCAACGTCATCTACGTCGGTGACTTCCTCGCCCGCTACGGCGCGGACGCGCTGCGCTACTACATCTGCGCGGCCGGCCCCGAGACCTCCGACGCGGCCTTCACCTGGGCCGACTTCGTCACCCGCAACAACTCCGAGCTCGTGGCCGGCTGGGGCAACCTGGTCAACCGCACCGCGACCATGATCGCCAAGAGCTTCGGCGAGATCCCGGCGGCGGGTCCGCTCGAGGAGGTCGACGAGCAGGTGCTGTCCACGGTCCGCGACGGCTTCGACTCCGTCGGCGGCCTGATCGGCAAGCACCGGCTGCGCGCCGCGATCGCCGAGGCGATGCGCGTGGTCGGCGAGGTGAACAAGTACCTCACCGTCACCGAGCCCTACAAGATGAAGGACGAGTCGCAGCGCGAGCGCCTGGCCACCGTCCTGCACGTGGCCGCCCAGTGCGTCAGCGACTGCAACACGCTGCTGTCGCCGTTCCTCCCGCACGCCTCCAACCAGGTGCACCGCGTGCTGGGCGGCGAGGGCGACCTGACGCCGATGCCGCGCGTGGAGCAGGTCGAGGAGCTCGAGGCCGACAACGGCGCCGGGCACACGGCGTACTCGGTCATCACCGGCGACTACTCGACGACCCCCGCGTGGGAGTCGCGGCCGCTGGTGGCCGGGACACCGGTCGCCAGGCCGACGCCCGTCTTCACCAAGCTCGACCCCTCCGTGGTCGAGGAGGAGCTCGCCCGCCTCGGCGGCTGAGCCCCACCCACCCACCGCCCCGCCAGGACCCCAGGAGCACGATGACCGCCGAGATGTACCTGCCGCACTTCCTCGTGAAGCAGAAGCTCACCATGATGGTGAACCGCTACGAGATCTCCGAGTCCGACGAGGGCGGCAACCCGACGCGGCTGATGGCGTTCGCCGAGCAGAAGCGGATGGCGTTCAAGGAGCAGGTCACCTTCTTCACCGACTCCAGCAAGGCCCGCCCGGTCTTCGGCTTCAAGGCCCGCAAGAAGCTCGACCTCAACTCCGGCTACGACATCACCGACGAGACCGGCGCACAGCTCGGCTTCTTCCGCAAGGACTTCGGCGCCTCGCTGCTCCGCTCGACCTTCCACGTCGAGGGGCCCGGGTTCACCGGCACCGGCCAGGAGCGCAACCAGCTCGTCGGGCTGGTGCGCCGCTTCAGCGACCTGGACTTCCTGCCCATCCACTTCGACTTCGTCGACCCCTCGGGGCAGCCGCTGTTCTCGGTCGAGCGCAAGATGTCGATCGGCGACCGCTACCGCGTGACCGTGCCCGACCAGCGCGTCGACTTCCGGATCGCCGCCGCGATCGCCGTCGGCCTCGACGCCCTGATGTCGCGCTGAGCGAGGACCGGCCGTGAAGATCGCCGTCCTCGGCACCGGCAACGTCGGCCGCGTGCTGGGCTCGCGCCTGGCCGAGCTCGGGCACGACGTCGTGCTCGGCACCCGCGACCCCGCCGCGACCCGTGCCCGCGAGGACTGGACGGAGGTCGCCGGCACCGAGCTGCGCACCTTCGCCGAGGCGGTCGAGGGGACGGACCTCGTCGTCCACGCCGGCAACGGCGTCGCCGCGCTCGACCTGCTGGGCCAGGCGGGCGACCTCGCCGGGAAGGTCCTGGTCGACGTGTCGAACCCGCTCGACTTCTCCGCCGGGTTCCCGCCCACGCTGACGGTCAAGGACACCGACTCCCTGGGGGAGCAGGTGCAGCGCGCCTTCCCCGCCGCCCGGGTCGTGAAGACCCTCAACACCCTCACCGCCGAGCTGATGGCCCACCCCGCCCGCCTCCCGGAGCCCACGAGCGTCTTCCTCAGCGGCGACGACCCGCAGGCCAAGGAGCTCGTGAGGGGACTCCTGGTCGCGATGGGCCACCGCGACGTGATCGACCTCGGAGGCATCGAGACCGCCCGTGGCGCCGAGATGTGGATGCCGCTGTGGCTGCGACTGATGGGTGCCCTCGGCACCGCGGACTTCAACGTCAAGGTGGTGCGGGCCTCGTGATGTACCCCGAGGTCCGCGCGGCCCTCGCCGCCGACGCGGGCACCGACCTGCGCGAGCCCGGCCTCGACCTCGCGGCCCACCGCGAGGAGGTCCGGCTGGCCAACCTCGCGCTGCCCCGCGAGGACGTCGCCGCGGTCGAGGAGGTCGACGCCGACGGCGTCCCCTGCCGCCTCTTCGTGCCCGCCGACGCCCTGCCGGGCCTGGTCGTGCACGCCCACGGCGGTGGCTTCGTGCTCAACGACGTCGACGTGCACGACGCGGTCTGCCGCCGGATGGCCAACCGCGGCCGGCGCGCCGTGCTGAGCGTGGGCTACCGCCGACCTCCCGAGCACCCGTTCCCTGCGGCGCCCGACGACCTCGACACGGTCGTCGGCTGGTTGCGGCGCGAGGGACCTGCCGGCCCGTACGCCGCGCACGGCGACTCCGCGGGCGCGAACCTCGCCCTCGTGGCCGCACTGCGCAACCCGGGCTTCTTCGCCGTGCTCGGCCTCGTCTACCCCTTCCTCGACCCGCACGGGTCGTTCCCGTCCTACGCCGAGGGCGCCGCGTCGGGCTTCGACCCGTCCGAGGCGGCCTGGTACTGGGAGCAGTACGCCGCCACCGAGGCCGACCTCGAGGACCCCGACCTCGCCCCGCTGCTCTCCGACCGGCTGCACACCCTGCCGCCCACCTTCGTCGCCACCGCTGAGCACGATCCGTTGCGCGACGAGGGCGAGGAGCTCGCCCGGCGCATCGTCGAGACCGGCGTGGAGACCGTCGCGATCCGGTGCCTGGGCCAGACCCACGGCTTCTGGCGCCACGCCGGCTTCGCCGCCTCCGAGCCGCTGGTGCGCCAGGTCGCCGGCTGGTTCGACCAGCACCTGTCCTGACCGGGCCAGACCGCCCGCGCGCGGACCACCTGCGCTCTGGGAGAATGCCGGCATGCGCGTTCACCTCGGATCAGACCACGCCGGCCTCGAGCTCAAGGACCACCTGCTCGGCTGGCTGGTCGACCACGACTACGAGGTCGTCGACCACGGACCGTTCGTCCACGACCCCCTCGACGACTACCCGGTGTTCTGCCTGCGCGCGGGCGAGGGCGTGGCCGCCGACCGTGCCGAGGGCCTCGACAGCCTCGGCGTCGTCATCGGTGGCTCCGGCAACGGCGAGCAGATGGCGGCCAACAAGGTCACCGGCATCCGCTGCGCCCTCGTGTGGTCGGAGGAGACGGCCGTCCTGGCCCGCGAGCACAACGACGCCAACGTGGTCTCGGTCGGCGGCCGGATGCACTCGGTCGAGGACATGACCCGCTTCGTGGAGGTGTTCCTCTCGACCGCGTTCTCCGGCGACGAGCGCCACGTCCGTCGCATCGGCCAGGTCGCCACCTACGACGAGACCCGTGAGCTGCCCGCGCTGCCCGAGTCGGCGCTGCGCGGTCCGGCGGATGCCTGAGGGGCACACCCTCCGCAAGCTGGCCGACGACCTTTCGGCGGCGTTCGCCGGTCGCGCCGTGCGCGTGAGCTCGCCGCAGGGGCGTTTCGTCGCGGACGCGGCCGTGCTCGACGGTGCGCGCGTCGAGGGCGCCGACTCCGCCGGCAAGCACCTCTTCCTCACCTTCGAGGGCGAGCGCCACGTGCACGTCCACCTCGGCCTGATCGGCCAGTTCGACGTGCACACCGGGCTCGCCGGCGTCGAGGACGTGCCCGAGCCCGTCGGCGCGGTGCGGCTGCGGCTGGTGACGGTCCGCGACGACCACCCCGGTGCCACGGCGTACGCCGACCTGCGCGGCGCCATCGTGTGCGAGCTGGTCGGTGCGGCGAAGGTCGCCCAGGTGATCGGCGCGCTCGGGCCCGACCCGCTGCGGCCGGACGCGGAGCCCGACCGGGCCTGGCGCCGGATCTCGCGCAGCGACCGCTCGATCGGTGACCTCCTGATGGACCAGAAGGTGCTCGCCGGTGTCGGCAACGTCTACCGCGCCGAGGTGCTCTTCCGCCACCGCGTCCACCCGCTGCGACCGGGCCGCACGCTGCGGGTGGGGCAGTGGCGCGCGATGTGGGACGACCTGGTCGGGCTCATGGCCGAGGGCGTGCGCACCGGACGCATCGACACCGTGCGCCCCGAGCACACCCCCGAGGCGATGGGCCGCGACGCCCGCCGCGACGACCACGGAGGGGAGGTCTACGTCTACCGCCGCACCGGCCAGCCCTGCCACGTCTGCGGGTCCACGGTCCGCACCGCCGAGCTCGCCGGACGCAACGCGTTCTGGTGCCCGCGATGTCAGCCGGTTTTCCGCTCCCGCGCCGTACAGTCTGCGAGCAAGACCACCGTCACGTCGCGAGGAGCTCGACCATGAGTTCTTCCGGTGAGCGCCACTCCGGCCCACGCACCGTGCTGTCGGACGCCCTGGGTCGGGTCTGGCCGCGCGGCACCCGCCTGGTGCTGTCCCTCGCGGCGGTGACCGTCGTCCTCGGGCTCGCGATCCTGCTCGCGCAGGACTACGTCCCGCTGGTGACGCTGCTGGTGCCGCTCGTGGTCGCCAGCCTGCTGCTCGGCCCCCGCCAGCTGCCGTGGTTCGTGGTGTTCGTCCTGCTCGTGCTGGCCCTGGTCGTGCCCACCCAGAACGACCTGACCGTCCGGATCGCGGTGACCGTCGTGATCATGTACGGCCTCGGGTTCGTGGTGCTCCTCTCCTCCTTCCGCCGCTCGCGCCTCGGCGTGGGCGGGCTCGAGGGTGAACAGATGTTCGTGGACCTGCGCGACCGGATCCTCAGGCAGGGCGGCATCCCGGCGCTGCCCGACGACTGGTACGTCACCGCCGAGCTGCGCTCCGCCGGTGGCACGCCGTTCGCGGGCGACTTCGTCGTGGCCGCCCGGGTCGGCGACCGGCTCGAGGTGGCCGTGGTCGACGTCTCCGGCAAGGGCCAGGGCGCCGGCACGCGGGCCCTGCTGCTCTCCGGCGCGCTCGGCGGGCTGCTCGGGGCGCTGCCGCCGAGCGAGTTCCTCGCCGAGGCCAACACGTTCCTGCTCCGCCAGGACTGGGAGGAGGGGTTCGCCACGGCCATCCACCTCTCCCTCGACCTGACGACCGGCCACTACGACGTCCGCAGCGCCGGGCACCCACCGGCCGCCCTGCGGCACGCGGGCTCGGGCCGCTGGGAGGTCATCGAGGCCGAGGGTCCGCTCCTGGGCCTCATCCCCGACGTCTGCTACGCCGCCACGTCGGGGGAGATCCGCTCCGGCGACGCGCTGCTGCTCTACACCGACGGCATGGTCGAGACCCGCACCCGCGACATCAGCCTGGGCATCGACAAGATGCTCGGCCAGGCCGAGCGCCTGCTGCGAGGCGACTTCGAGGGCGGGGCCGCGCGGCTCGTCGAGGCGATCGGGTCGCGCAACGACGACCGGGCCCTGCTGCTGGTGCACCGGCGCTGATCGTCGTCGCCGCCGTCGCTGGGCGTCGTGCCGGTGGGGGCGCGGCGTGCGCGGTGTGGCACCATGACTCCCGCACCGGCGGCGTATGCCGACCGGTCGCGCGGATGTAGCTCAATGGTAGAGCCCCAGTCTTCCAAACTGGCTACGCGGGTTCGATTCCCGTCATCCGCTCCCAGCAGGTCTCCGCGCCGCCGATCCACCCGGTCCGACGGCGCCGGAGCCTCGTTGGGCGGGGCGTAGCGTAGTGGCTAGCGCGCCTGCTTTGGGAGCAGGAGACCGCAGGTTCGAGTCCTGTCGCCCCGACGTGGACCACCGAGCCGACCCCTGCGCGCGTGCAGCGCGCGCGGTCGTGCTCGCCGGGGTGGTCCTCCTCGTCGGCTCCCTCGCGCACGCGTCGGCCGACGGGCTGCTGCCCGGGCCGGCGCCGATGCTCACCCTCTTCGTCGTGGTCGCCGCGGTGTGCGGCGCCCTGCTGGGCCGCGCCGCGTCCACCGGCCGCCTCGTCGCGCTGACCGTGGGCGGACAGCTCGCGGTCCACACCGCGCTGTCGGTCCTGGCCGGCCACCAGGGGCCGGGCCACGCCGCTCAGGCGGACGCCGGCGCCGCAGGTCACGGCATGCACCACGCCGCGTCGAGCGGGCCCTCGACCTGGGCCGTCCACGCCCTCTCGGACCTCCTCGAGCATCCCGCGATGGCGTTCGCGCACGTCGCGGCGTCGGTGGCGGTCGGGCTCTGGCTGGCGGTGGGGGAGCGTGCCCTGTGGGCGCTCCTCGCGATCAGGCGGTCCCGCGCCGGCCGCCGGCTGCGCGAGGCGCTGGTCGCCCTCCGCACCGCCGCCGCGCTGGTCCACGACGTGCGGCGCGCGCTCGTCGTACGCCTTCGGGACGACGAGCCGCTGCCGCAGCTGCCCCTGTGGTCGCGCGGGCCGGCCCGGCGTGGCCCGCCGGCGGTGCAGCCGACCCGCTGAGCCTCCGCCTGCGTGCGGGCCCTCGGCGGGCCCTGCCCTGCCCGCCTCCGCCCGGTCCCCGACCCGGCGGTGCGGGCCGTCCCGCCTGCTCGAGGAGAACCCCATCAGCACCCTCACCGACGACGCCGCCGGCGGCGCCGGGGCGTCCGCGACGCCCTCCGCCCGCTCCGGCACGCACCACCCACGTGGCCGCCCCACCCCGGCCGGCCTCTTCCGCGCCTTCTGGCGCTGGCACTTCTACGCCTCCTTCCTGGTCGTCCCGGTCTTCGCCGTGCTGGCCGTGACCGGCCTCATCTACCTGTTCCGCTTCCAGGTCGAGCCGCTGCTGCACGCCGACGTCATGCGCGTCGAGCAGCCGGCCGGCCAGCAGCTGCCCTACGTCCTGTCCGACCAGCTCGACCTCGTCGAGGCGGCCCACCCCGACGCCGAGGTCGGCCTGGTCCGCGAGGGCCGCGACGCCGACGACGCCACCGCCTTCGTGGTGACCGAGGACGACGGGAGCGTGGTCGACGTCTTCGTCGATCCGTGGCGCGGCGAGGTCCTCGGCGAGCTCGACCCCGACACGACGCTGTCGGGGTACGCCATCCGGGTGCACGCCGACCTGATGGGTGGCGTGCTGGGCGACCGGCTGATCGAGGTGGCGGTCTGCTGGGCGATCGTCATGTCGCTCACCGGCTACTACCTCTTCTGGACCGGTCGCCGGGCTCGCTCGCGACGCCGGGCGAAACGGGCCCCGGGCTCCCGGCTGCGCAGCGGCCACGCCCTCGTCGGCTCCGTGGCGGGGGTGGGGCTGCTGATGATGGTCGTCACCGGTCTGCCGTGGACCGGCTTCTGGGGCGCGAAGGTGCAGGAGGTGGCCACCTCGCAGGGGTCGTCCCTGTGGAGCCTCGACCACGGTGCCGAGTCGCAGCCGGGCTCGAGGCTCGACGAGTCCCTGCCGCACAGCCACGCCGAGCGCGAGGTGCCGTGGGCGCAGGGCGCCACCGAGGTCCCGTCGTCCGACCCGGCGGGGGAGGCGACGGAGTCCGTGGCGAACGTCGACACCGCCGTGGTGGTGGCCGAGCGCGAGGGACTCACCCACCCGATGACGATCGCGCTGCCCGGCGACGGGGAGGGGGTCTTCTCCGTCATCGGCGACGCGTTCCACGACCCGAGCCGCGAGCGCACGGTGCACGTCGACCAGTACTCCGGCCTGGTCCGCTCGCAGTACGGGTTCGACGACTACCCACTGGCCGCCCGGGCCGTCGCGCAGGGCATCGGGCTCCACGAGGGGCGCAGCCTGGGGCTGGTGAGCTTCTGGGGCGCGGCGCTGTTCTGCCTCGCCGTGCTCGCACTGTGCGTCAGCGGCCCAGTCATGTGGTGGCGACGACGGCCCTCCGGGTCCGGCTCGGTGGGCGCGCCCCGGGGCCGGATGCCCGTGCGCGCCACGTGGTGGCTGTGCGCGGGGCTGGTCGTGCTCGGCGTCGCGCTCCCGCTGTTCGGCGCGACGCTGCTGCTCGTGCTCCTCCTCGACCGGTTCGTCCTGCGTCGCGTGCCACGCCTGCGGACCGCGTTCGACACCGTCGACTGACCGCGCGCGGCGATCGGCGGCGTGGGCGTGATTCGCCCCTGCGTCCACGCCGTCGATAGACTGACGAGGTTTGCGGGAGCCGCGCCCACCGCGCGCCCGTCGACGTACCCATGACCTTCAGCATCAGGAGACATTTGTGAAGAGCGCCGTCGAGACCTTGAGCCCCACCCGGGCCAAGCTGACCGTCGAGGTGCCCTTCGAGGAGCTCAAGCCGAGCCTCGACGCGGCCTACCAGAAGATCGCGAAGCAGATCAACGTCCCCGGCTTCCGCCGCGGCAAGGTCCCGCCGGCGGTCATCGACCGTCAGGTCGGGCGCGGCCCGGTCCTCGACGAGGCCATCAACGCCGTCGTCCCGCAGCAGTACATGGCCGCGCTCCAGGAGCACGACCTCGAGCCGCTCGCGCAGCCCGAGATCGAGGTGACCAAGTTCGAGGACAACGAGTCCCTCGAGTTCACCGCCGAGGTCGACGTCAAGCCCACCTTCGAGCTGCCCGCCTACGACGACCTCGAGGCCAGCGTCGAGGACGTCGAGATCACCGACGCCGACGTCGACGAGCAGGTCGAGGCGCTGCGTGAGCGCTTCGGCACCCTCGTCCCGGTCGAGCGCGCGGCCGCCGACGGCGACTTCGTGACCATCGACCTGGTCGCTGCCAAGGAGGGCGAGGCCGTCGAGGGTGGCGAGGTCACCGGCATGTCCTACAAGGTCGGCCGCGGCGGCATGATCGACGGTCTCGACGAGGCCCTCGCCGGCCTCTCGGCCGGCGACGAGACCACCTTCGACTCCGAGCTCGTCGGTGGCGACCTGGTCGGCGAGCCCGTCCAGGTGACCGTCAAGGTCAGCGCCGTCCAGGAGCAGCAGCTCCCCGAGTACGACGACGAGTTCGCCCAGCTCGCCTCGGAGTTCGACACCGTCGAGGAGCTCACCGCCGACGTGCGCGAGCGCCTCGGCCGCGGCAAGCGCCTCGAGCAGGCCGCCGCCGCCCGCGACGCGGTCCTCGAGGCCCTGCTGGAGAAGGTCTCGATCCCGCTGCCCGAGGTCATGGTGACCGACGAGCTCAACGCGCGCCGCCAGAACGTCGAGCAGCAGCTCGGCTTCGCCGGCATCTCGATGGAGAAGTACCTCGAGGACGAGGGCCAGACCCAGGACGAGTTCGAGGCCGACCTCGAGCGTCGCGTCCGCGACGCCGTCGCGGCGCAGTTCATCCTCGACAAGATCGCCAAGAAGGAGGAGTTCGGCATCGACCAGGCCGAGCTCTCCGAGCACCTCGTGCGGCGCGCCCAGCAGTCCGGCCAGGACCCGCAGGAGTTCGCCAACCACATGTTCGAGCACAACCACATCCCCGAGCTCGTGCAGGAGATCCTGCGCGGCAAGGCGCTGGCCACGATCGTGGAGGCCGCGACCGTCAAGGACGCCTCGGGCAACGTGGTCGAGCTGAAGAACCTGCGCCCCGACGGCACCATCGGCGAGCCCGTCGACGAGGCTGCCGACGTCGAGGAGCCGGCCGAGGTCGAGGCCACCGAGGAGACCGAGGACTCCGAGAAGGCCTGACCTCCCCGCACACGCGCAGACGGCGCCCGTCCCCCTCGGGGACGGGCGCCGTCCGTCGTCCGGGCCGGAGTCCGGCTCAGGCGTGGGTGGCGGCCAGCAGGTCGAGGTCGAGGTGGCCGACCACGACACCCGCGCGGGTGGTGCGGATCACCGAGCAGGGCCGGGCGGCGCTGGCGCGTGCCACCGCCGTGCTCGAGCGCTGCGACGCGGCCTGGGCACGACGGGTGGGCCCCGAGCGCTACCGCGTGTTCCGCGAGGTGCTGGCCGAGGTCGCCCTGGGGTGAGGCGGGGGCAGTGGCGGAGGCGGGGCCGGGACGAGTCTGCTGTGGGCGAACAGAGGGGGTGTTCGCGTGGAAGTGTCCGTCCTTCCGGCTAGTGTCGCCAGCGTGAACCAGAACTCCAGCCCAGCCCTCTCGCCGGAGATGAACGGCGCCGGTGGGATGTATGGCCTCGACGACCACATCTACCAGCGCCTCCTCCGCGAGCGCATCGTCTTCCTCGGCTCGGAGGTGCGCGACCAGAACGCCAACGCGATCTGCGCCCAGCTCCTCCTGCTGTCCGCGGAGGACCCGGAGGCCGACATCTTCCTCCACATCAACAGCCCCGGCGGCTCCGTGGACGCCGGCATGGCGATCTACGACACGATGAACTACATCCCCAACGACGTCGCGACGGTCGGCATGGGTCTGGCCGCCTCGATGGGCCAGTTCCTGCTCTGTGCCGGCACGAAGGGCAAGCGCTACGCCCTGCCCCACGCCCGCATCATGATGCACCAGCCCTCCTCGGGCATGGGCGGCTCCGCCTCCGACATCAAGATCCAGGCGCAGCAGTCGCTGCACATCAAGAAGGTGCTGCTCGACCTGATCGCCGAGCACACCGGCCAGAGCGTCGAGCAGGTCGTCGCCGACGCCGACCGCGACCGCTGGTTCACCGCCGACCAGGCGGTCGAGTACGGCCTGGTCGACAAGGTCGTCACCAACGCCCGCGAAGCAGCCGACGAGGGTCGCCCGGCCCGGACCAAGGACTGAACATGAACTACTACATCCCCCAGTGGGAAGAGCGGACCTCCTACGGTTTCCGCCGCATCGACCCCTACGCCAAGCTGTTCGAGGAGCGCATCATCTACCTCGGCACGCCGATCAGCGACGACGTGGCCAACGCGGTCATCGCCCAGCTGATGTGCCTGGAGACGATGAACCCCGACACCGACATCAGCATCTACATCAACAGCCCCGGTGGCTCGTTCACGGCGCTGACGGCGATCTACGACACGATGAAGTTCATCAAGCCCGACGTGCAGACCGTGTGCCTGGGCCAGGCGGCCTCCGCGGCGGCGATCCTGCTCGGGGCCGGCGCGAAGGGCAAGCGCATGGCGCTGCCCAACAGCCGGATCCTGATCCACCAGCCCTACACCGAGGGCACGTTCGGCCAGACCTCCGACATCGAGATCCAGGCCAACGAGATCCTCCGCATGCGTGAGCTGCTGGAGAAGATGATCGCGGAGTCGAGCGGCAAGGACATCGAGCAGGTCAGCCGCGACATCGAGCGCGACAAGATCCTGACCGCGGAGCAGGCCGTCGAGTACGGCCTGATCGACGCGGTGATCGAGTCCCGCAAGGGTGCTGCAGCGCTCGTCTGAGCGTAGGAATTATGGCCCGCGACATCTCGTGTCCGGCCCCCGCTGGGGGCCGGCACGGGGTACCGTCGTGGGGCCTGTTGCAAGGTGTGGAGTGCCGGCGCCCCTGCCCGGCGAGACTGGAGGACACGACTCGTGGCACGAATCGGTGACGGCGGCGACCTGCTGAAGTGCAACTTCTGTGGCAAGAGCCAGAAGCAGGTCAAGAAGCTCATCGCAGGGCCCAACGTCTACATCTGCGACGAGTGCATCGAGCTCTGCAACGAGATCATCGAGGAGGAGCTGGCCGAGGGCGCCGAGGTCAACCTCGAGGAGCTGCCCAAGCCCCGCGAGATCTTCGAGTTCCTCAACTCCTACGTCATCGGTCAGGAGCACGCCAAGAAGTCCCTGGCCGTGGCGGTGTACAACCACTACAAGCGCGTCCAGTCCGGCCTGCAGCCCGTGAGCGGCAAGGTCAAGGACGACGTGGTCGAGGTCGCCAAGTCCAACATCCTGGTCATCGGCCCGACCGGGTGCGGCAAGACCTACCTCGCCCAGACGCTCGCCCGGATGCTCAACGTGCCCTTCGCGATCGCCGACGCCACGGCCCTGACCGAGGCCGGCTACGTCGGTGAGGACGTCGAGAACATCCTCCTCAAGCTCATCCAGGCCGCCGACTACGACGTCAAGAAGGCCGAGACGGGCATCATCTACATCGACGAGATCGACAAGGTGGCCCGCAAGTCGGAGAACCCCTCGATCACCCGTGACGTCTCCGGCGAGGGCGTGCAGCAGGCGCTGCTGAAGATGCTCGAGGGCACCACGGCCTCGGTGCCGCCGCAGGGCGGGCGCAAGCACCCGCACCAGGAGTTCATCCAGATCGACACCACCAACATCCTCTTCATCGTGGGTGGTGCCTTCGCCGGGCTCGAGCAGATCATCGAGCAGCGCGTCGGCAAGAAGTCGCTGGGCTTCACCGCGGAGGTGCGCAGCGCCGCCGAGCGCGAAAGCGACGACCTGCTCGCCCAGGTCCGTCCCGAGGACCTCACCAAGTTCGGCCTGATCCCCGAGTTCATCGGTCGACTCCCGCTGATCGCCAGCGTGAGCAAGCTCGACCGCGAGGCGCTGGTGCAGATCCTCACCGAGCCGCGCAACGCCCTGGTCAAGCAGTACCAGAAGCTCTTCGACCTCGACGGCGTGGAGCTGGAGTTCACCGACGACGCGATCGACGCGATCGCCGACGCCGCCCTCGAGCGCGGCACGGGCGCACGCGGCCTGCGCGCGATCATCGAGGAGGTCCTCCTCTACGTGATGTACGACGTCCCCTCCCGCGGTGACGTCGCCAAGGTGATCGTGACCCGCGAGGTCGTCCTGGACGACGTCGCGCCTACCCTCGTCCTGCGCGAGTCCGAGGCGAAGAAGAAGAAGTCCGCCTGACCTGCGCGGCCCGGACCCCGGGCCGATCCGGACCGGCCACCAGACCGGCATGACCCGAACGGGTCATGCCGGTCTGGTCATTGCGGGCCATCGACCGTGGCCGGGCCACGTGGTCGAGTGAGGATGTCGGCTCGTGCTCAGGCCGGAAGGGGACTCGGTGAGGAAGGACCAGCTGCGTGCGCTCGTGGCCTTCGGGCTCGTCGCGCTGCTCTGCGCCGTGCTGATGGTGCTTTCGGCCGGCGGCGGCTTCGGCGTCGACCTGTTCGCTCCCGGTCGGCCCATCGCGTCCCTCGTCGAGCCGCAGCCGACCACTCCCGCACCGTCGCGGCCGCCCGCCACCGCGGTGCCGGTCACCGTCCCGCCCGTCACGGTCCCCGCCGAGCCCGGCGCCGTGTCGCCTGCCGTCCTGCCCGAGGGCGCGACGGTCCTCCTCCCCGCGCCCTCCGCACTGCCGGCGGCGTCGCAGGACGTCGTGGTCGGCGAGACCGCGCCGCCCCCGGCCACCCCTGACGGGCCGAAGGTCGAGAAGGACCGGCGTGCCGCTGAGCGGGCGGCCGAGAAGGACCAGCGCGCTGCCGAGCGGGCGGCCGAGAAGGACCAGCGTGCTGCCGAGCGGGTGGCCGAGAAGGTCCGGGGTGCCGCAGAGCGGGCGGCCGAGAAGGACCGCCGTGCCGCAGAGCGGGCGGCCGAGAAGGACCGCCGTGCCGCGGAGCGGGTGGCCGAGAAGGACCAGCGCGCTGCGGAGCGCGAGGCGGCCCGGACCGAGCGCGACGCGGCGAAGGCCTCCCGCAGGCCCTGACGCCCGCTCGTCGGTGCCGGTCCAGAGCTGGCCGGCCGGAATCGCGTCATGACCCGGGCGCACGTCCGTCTCATGGGCGTGAGGGATGCAGATCGGGTCGACGGCGACCAGGTGCGGCCGTTCGCCGGCCTGGCGCTGGCCGCGCTGCTGTGCGCGGTCCTGACCGCGGTCGGGGCCGGCGGCCTCGACGTGCGCGGCCTGGTCCACGCCGGGCGGCCCATCGCGGGCGCCGCGGTGACCGAACGCGACGCACAGGTCGGCGACCAGGCGTCTCAGGAGGCGCCGGCGACGGCCGTGCCGCAGGGGCTGGGTGCCCTGCTGCCGCGCGCGAGCGCGCCGTCGGACCTCACGTCCACGCGGACCCGGGGGACCGCAGGGGTGCCCTCTCGGGGCTCGGGGGACACGGGACCGGCCGTGGGGGGCCGGGTCGTGGGTGGGCCGTCAGGTGCCTCGTGGCGGGACGTCCCGCCACGAGGCGCCGACGTGCTCAGTCCTCGGTCGGAGCCAGCTCCGCGGTGACCCGCAGCTCGGTGGTCGCCTCGTCGGCGACGAACTCGAGCTCACCGACGATCGTGCCGACGGCACGCAGATCGTCCTGGGCCTGACGCGCCGCCTCGACCAGGTCCTGCGGACCGGTGACGACCACGCGCGAGAGCGGGGCGCGCATCTTGGCCTTGGCCTGCGACTTCGCCCCGCGGATGCCGGTGAGGGCGGCCGCGACCGCGTCGAGGACCAGCGGCTGCGAGGCGGCGGCGGAGCCGAGGTCGGCTGCCGTGGGCCACGCGGCGTGGTGGATCGAGCCGTCCTGCCACCACGACCAGACCTCCTCGGTCGCGTAGGGCAGGAACGGCGCGAGCAGCCGGAGCTGGACGTGCAGCGCGATCGCCAGGGTGGCCCGGGCCGACTCGGTGCCGGCGCCGCCGTCGGTGGCGTAGGCGCGCTCCTTGACCAGTTCGAGGTAGTCGTCGCAGAACTCCCAGAAGAACTTCTCGGTGACCTCGAGCGCGGTCGTGTAGTCGTAGGCGTCGAAGGCCTCGGTGGCGCGGCGGACGACGGTCTCCAGGCGACCGAGCAGGGCGCAGTCGACCGGGGCGCTCACCGAGGCCGGGCTGAGCTCGGTGGCCCCGACGTTGCCGAGGACGAACTTCGAGGCGTTGAGCACCTTCATCGCCAGGCGGCGCCCGACCTTCATCTGCGACTCGTCGAAGGGCGAGTCCATGCCGGGGCGGCCGATGGCGGCGCGCCAGCGGACCGCGTCGGCGCCGTACTTGTCGAGGATGTCGGTCGGGACGACGACGTTGCCCTTGGACTTCGACATCTTCTTGCGGTCCGGGTCGACGATGAAGCCGGAGATCATGGCGTGCGACCACGGGACGACCTGGTGCTCGAAGTCCGCGCGCACGACGCGGGAGAACAGCCAGGTGCGGATGATGTCGTGCGCCTGCGTGGCCAGGTCGAAGGGGAAGACCCGCGAGAACAGGTCGTCGTCGACGCCCCACTGGCCCGCGATCTGCGGGGTGAGCGAGGAGGTCGCCCAGGTGTCCATCACGTCGGGGTCGCCGACGAAGCCGCCCGGCTTGCCCCGCTGGTCCTCGGTGTAGCCCTGCGGCGCCTGCGTCGACGGGTCGATCGGGAGCTGGTCCTCGCTCGGCATCAGCGGGTGGGCGTGGTCGGGCTCGCCGTCGGCGTCGAGGGGGTACCAGACCGGGAACGGGATGCCGAAGAACCGCTGGCGCGAGATCAGCCAGTCGCCGTTGAGCCCGCCGACCCAGTTGTCGTAGCGGTGCTTCATGTGGGCGGGGATCCAGGTGATCTCCTCGCCGCGGGCCACCATCTCCTTGCGCAGCGCGGCGTCACGGCCTCCGTTCTTGATGTACCACTGGCGGGTGGCGATGATCTCGAGCGGCTTGTCGCCCTTCTCGTAGAAGTTCGCCATGCGCTGGGTGGCCTTCGGCTCGCCGTCGAGGTCGCCGGACTCGCGCAGCAGCGCGACCATCGCCTCGCGGGCGCTGAAGGTCGTCTTGCCGGCCATCTCGGCGTACGCCGTGGCGGCGGGCTCGGCGGCGAGCCACGCGGGCGTCTCGCGGGTGAGCCGGCCGTCGCGGCCCACGACCGTGCGGACCGGGAGGTCGAGCTCGCGCCACCACATCACGTCGGTGAGGTCACCGAAGGTGCAGCACATGGCGATCCCGGCGCCCTTGTCGGGCTCGGCGGCGGGGTGCGCGAGCACCGGGATCTCGACGCCGAACACCGGTGAGGTGACCGTCGTGCCGAAGACGTCCTGGTAGCGCTCGTCGTCGGGGTGCGCGATCAGCGCGACGACGCTCGGGATCAGCTCGGGACGCGTGGTCTCGATGTGGATCGGGGAGCCGTCGGGCCGGTGGAAGCCCACGCGGTGGTAGGCGCCGGGGTAGTCGCGCGCCTCGAGCTCGGCCTGCGCGACGGCGGTCTGGAAGGTGACGTCCCACAGCGTCGGCGCCTCGGAGAGGTAGGCCTCGCCGCGGGCGAAGTTGCGCAGGAAGGCGCGCTGGCTCACGGTGCGCGAGTGGTGGCCGATGGTCGTGTAGGTGGGGTTCCACTGGACCGAGAGCCCGAGCTGGCGCCACAGCGCCTCGAAGGCCTTCTCGTCCTCGACCACGAGCTGCTCGCACAGCTCGATGAAGTTGGGCCGGCTGATCGGCACCTGCTTCTTGGCGTCCGGCTTCTCGGGCGGGGTGAAGTCGGGGTCGTAGGGGAGCGCGGGGTCGCAGCGCACGCCGAAGTAGTTCTGGACGCGGCGCTCGGTCGGCAGGCCGTTGTCGTCCCAGCCGATGGGGTAGAAGACGGCCTTGCCCTGCATGCGCTGGTAGCGCGCGATCAGGTCGGTGTGGCTGTAGGAGTAGACGTGTCCGACGTGCAGCGAGCCGCTGACGGTCGGCGGCGGGGTGTCGATCGAGTAGACGTTCTCCCGCGGCTGCGTGCGGTCGAAGGCGTAGGTGTCCTGCTCGGCCCACGCCTGCGACCACTTGTCCTCCAGGCCCTCCAGCGCCGGACGCTCGGGTACGACGACGGCACGCGGGTCGGTGCTCGTCGTGTCCGGGGCGTGGGTGCTGGGGTTCTCAGTCATGTCCGGAGTCTATTGACGGGCCTTCCGCCTGCGAAAACGAGTATCGGCCGGCGCCGGTTCGCCTAGCGTGGTCGCATGACCGCCGACAGCCGCGACGGCCTCAGCCTCGAGTTCCTCGACGACCCCGAGTCGTTCCTGGTCGCGGCCGAGGACCTGCTCGCCCGGGAGCCGGTGCTGGGCAGCGTCATCGCCAGCGTGACCACGCGCATGGCCCGGCAGCTCGCCGCCGGACGCGACCCGTGGGACGAGGTCGACGCGCCGTTCAGGCGGTGGTGGGTGGTCGTGCGCGACGGCGGCGGACGGGCGGTCAGCGCCGCGATGCGCACCGCGCCCTTCCGGCCCTACCCGACGTTCGCCCTCCCGATGCCGGAGCCCGCCGCGCGGATGCTCGCCGCGGCACTGCACGAGCGGGGTGAGTGGCTCGGGGGCGCCAACGGCGCGCTGCCCGGCGCCGAGGTGCTGGCCCACGAGACCGCGCGACTGTGGGGCGCCGAGGTGGTCGTCGCCAAGGGCAGCCGGCTCTGGGAGGCGGTGTCGGTGGAGGTGCCACCCGCTCCCTCGGGGCGGCTGCGCCGGGCCACCGAGGACGACGCCGACGTGGTCCTGGCGGGGTACTCCGCCTTCCACGACGAGGCCGACGCGCAGGCCGGGCGCGAGCCCGAGCCGGGCTCGGGCGAGCACCACACCCGCGACAGCGTGCTGGTCCGCATCCGCGAGGGCGCGGAGTGGCTCTGGGAGCTCCCCGACGGCACGGTCGCGCACCTCACGGGCTCCGGCCCGCCGTCCTACGGCGTGGCCCGGATCGGGCCCGTCTACACCCCGCGCGAGCACCGGGGGCGCGGCATCGCGTCCCACGTCGTCGGCGAGCTGACCCGTCGCGGGCTCGACGACGGCACGCGGATGTGCCTGTTCACCGACACTGCCAACCCGACGTCCAACAGGATCTACGCCGCCCTGGGCTACCGGCCCGTCGTCGACATGGCCGAGCACCTCGTCAGGCTGCCGAGCGACCCCTAGGCTCCGGGGATGCGGCGCATCACCGTCCTGGCCCTGTCCGCGGCGCTCACCGCGGCCGCGTCGGCGCCCGTCACCGCCGCGGTGCCCGCGGAGGAGGGACGGGCGGAGCGACGGCCCGCCGTGCACACGGTCGGTGGCTGCGCGGTGTTCCCGGCCGACAACCCCTGGAACCGGCGCATCGACCGTCGCCCGGTCTGGAACCGGTCGGCGGCGATCGTGCGGCGCCAGGCGGCCGGCCACGCGCTGCACCTCGACCTCGGCACCACCGAGGACCACTACGGCATCCCGGTCGAGGTCGTCGACGCCGACCAGCCGCTGCTGCCGCTGCAGTTCGGGGTCGACGATGAGGACTACGGCGACGAGAGCGACCGTGGCCCGGTCTTCGTGCCCGCCGACGCTGCGATCGAGGGCGGCAGCGCCACCGACCCCGACCCCGACGCGGGCGACCGGCACGTCGTCACCGTGCGCCGCGGCACGTGCGACCTCGTCGAGCTCTACGGCGCCGAGCGGGTGCGCGACGCGGCGGGGACCGTCGTCGGCTGGCGTGCGGCCGCGGCGGCCCGCTGGGACCTCTCGTCCGACCGCCTCCGCCCGGCCGGGTGGACCTCGGCCGACGCGGCCGGGCTGCCGATCCTGCCCGGGCTGCTGTCCTACGACGAGGCGGCCTCCGGTCGGATCACCCACGCGCTGCGCTTCACGCTGCCGAGCGCCCGGTCGGCGTACACCTGGCCGGCCCGCCACTGCGGCCCCCGTGGCAACACGGCACGGGACCTCCCGGCGTACGGGCTGCGCTTCCGGCTGCCGCGCTCGTTCCCGGCCCGGCGCTACACCGGCGTCGCGCGGACCCTCGTCGTGGCGATGAAGAGGTATGGCCTCGTCTACGCCGACCAGGGGTCCGCGATGTACGTCACGGGCACCTCCGACCCGCGGTGGGCGGACGCCCTGGACCAGCTCCGGGCGCGCCCGCTCGACGGTCGGGCGCTGGAGGTCGTGACGCCCTGGCGACGGGTCGTGTCCTGCGGCTGAGGCGGGTCAGGGGCGCAGGGCGAGCTTGCCGCCGGGGTGCCCGGCCATGAGGAAGCGCGCCGCCTCGACGGCCTCGGTGAGCGCGAAGGTGCGCGCGACGGGGACCACGAGCCGCCCGTCGGCAGCGAGCGCAATCAGGTGGGGGCGGACGGCGTCGCGGAACGCCGCGCTGTCCGGCATCGCGCCGGCGATGGCGCGGAACCCCTCGTCGGCCGCGCGGTCGGCGGCCGCGATGGTCACGACGCGGTCGCGGTCGGCGACCAGTGCGAGCGAGGTGTCGACGGCCTCGTCGGTGCCGACGCAGTCGAGCGCGGCCACGACGCCCTCGGGCGCGAGCTCGCGGACCCGGTCCTCCAGCCCCGGGCCGTAGGCCACGGGGGTGGCGCCGAACCGCGCGACGGTGTCGAAGCTGTGCGGGCCGGCGGTCCCGACCACCCGGGCGCCGAGGAGCGCAGCCTGCTGGAGCAGGCTCACCCCGACCGCGCCCGAGGCGCCGTGGACCAGAACCGTGTCGCCCTCACCGACACCGGTCACGTGCAGCATCTCCGCCGCGGTGCTGCCGGCGAGCAGCAGGTTGGCCGCCTCGTCGAACGACAGCGCCTCCGGCTTGGCGAAGACGTCGCGCGCGGGCACGGTCAGCTCGCTGGACCACCCGCCGGCGACCCGGAAGGCCAGCACCTCGTCGCCGACCGCGACCGGGCCCGAGGCGATGGTGGTGCCGGGACCGACCGCGGAGACGACGCCGGCGACCTCGTAGCCGACCGGCCGCGGGAAGTCCTCGGCGCGCCCACGCGCGAGGTGCTTGGCGTCGGCGGGGTTCATCCCGGCGGCCCGCACCTCGATGGTCACCTCGCCCTCCCCGGGCGTCGCGACGTCGTGCTCCTCGAGCACCAGGACGTCGAGGTCGCCGGGACGGGTCGCGATCCACTGCAGGGCCATGGTCCCCAGCGTGCCAGCCGGCCGCCAGCCGGCCGTCTGGGACTCCTCACGTGAGGTCCCTAGACTCGAGGCGCCATGACAGACGCCCCCGCAGAGTCCCCCCGCCTCGCCCAGACCTTCGAGGAGGTCGAGGACGCCCTGCTGTCCCGCTGGCCCGAGACCAGGCTCGAGCCGAGCCTCGACCGGATCCAGGCCTTCACCGAGCTGCTCGGCGAGCCGCAGCGCTCCCTGCGGGCCATCCACCTCACCGGCACCAACGGCAAGACCAGCACCAGCCGGATGATCGAGACCCTGCTGCGCGCGCTCGACCTGCGCACCGGGCGCTTCACCTCCCCGCACCTCGAGCGGATGAACGAGCGCATCAGCATCGACGGCGAGCCCCTCGACGACGAGGCCTTCGTACGCGCCTTCAACGACGTCGCCCCCTACACCCACCTCGTCGACGCCGAGCAGGACCACCCGCTCAGCTTCTTCGAGACGATCGTCGGCATGGCCTACGCCGCGTTCGCCGACGCGCCCGTGGACGCCGCGGTCATCGAGGTCGGCATGGGCGGCAGCTGGGACGCGACCAACGTGATCGAGGCCGACGTCGCCGTCGTGCTGCCGATCGCGGTCGACCACGCGAAGTACCTCGGTGACGACCCCGCGACCATCGCGGTCGAGAAGGCCGGGATCATCAAGCCCGGATCCGTCGCGGTGCTCGCCGAGCAGACCCCCGAGGTCGCTGCCGTGCTGCTGGAGCGGGCCGCCGAGGTCGGGGCCACCGTCGCGCGCGAGGGCATCGAGTTCGGCGTCGCGGCACGCACGCCCGCGGTCGGCGGCCAGGTCGTGTCGCTGCGCGGGCTGCGGGCGACCTACGACGACGTGTTCCTCCCGCTCTACGGCGCCCACCAGGCCCAGAACGCCGCCGTGGCGCTGGCCGCCGTCGAGGCCTTCGCCGGCGCCGGCGTGCTCGACGACGACCTGGTGCGGGCGGCGTTCGCCGAGGTGACCTCGCCGGGTCGGCTGGAGATCGTGCGGCGCAGCCCCACGATCCTGCTCGACGCCGCGCACAACCCGCACGGCGCCGAGGCCCTGGGCGCCGCGCTGGACGACTCGTTCTCCTTCAGCCCGCTGGTCGGCGTGCTCGGCGTGATGGGCGACAAGGACGCCGAGGGCCTGCTGGCGGTGCTGGAGCCGCACCTGGCCCACGTGGTCTGCACCCAGAACTCGACTCCGCGCTCGATGAGCGCGGTGGCGCTGGCCCGGGTGGCCACCGAGGTCTTCGATGAGGACCGCGTCTCGGTCGTGGCCGACCTGGCCGAGGCGATCGACCGCGCCGCCACGCTCGCCGAGGCGCACGAGGCCATCGACGTCTCCATCGGCGCGGGCGCGGTGCTCGTCACCGGCTCCGTCGTCACCGTCGGCGAGGCCCGCACGCTGCTGATGAGGGGTCGATGAGCGACGAGCAGGCCGTCGCGGCGCCCCCCGAGCGCTCGCCGCGGCGCGGGATGTGCGCCGCGGTGCTCACCCTCGAGGCGATCACCCTGGGCCTGACCACGCCGGTGATGATCACCATCGCCGACGTCGACACCGGCCTCGCGCTCGCCGTCGGCCTCGGCCTCGCCGTCGTGTGCGTGCTGCTGGCCGGCATGCTCCGCGCCGAGTGGGCCTACTCCGCCGGCTACGTCGTGCAGGTGGCGGCGATCGCGCTGGGCTTCGTGATCCCCGTGATGTTCGGCCTCGGCGCGGTCTTCGCCGTGCTCTGGGCCACCGCCGACCTGCTCGGGCGCAAGATCGAGCGCGAGCGCGCGGCCGCCTGGGCCGCCTGGCGTGCCGAGCAGGCCCAGCAGGACTGAGCGCGGTCCACGCTGGCTAGGCTGCGGTCATGACCGACGTCCAGCGTTCCCTCGTCCTCGTCAAGCCCGACGGCGTGCGCCGCGGTCTCTCCGGCGAGATCCTGCGCCGGATCGAGGCCAAGGGCTACACGCTCGCGGCCGTCGAGCTGCGCACCGCGACGACCGAGATCCTCGCCGAGCACTACGCCGAGCACGAGGGCAAGCCGTTCTACGCCCCGCTCGTGGAGTTCATGCTGTCCGGCCCCGTCCTCGCGGTCGTGATCGAGGGCGAGCGCTGCATCGAGGGCTTCCGCTCGCTGGCCGGCGCCACCGACCCCACCGCCGCCGCGCCCGGCACCATCCGCGGCGACCTGGGCCGTGACTGGGGCCTGGCCGTCCAGCAGAACCTGGTCCACGGCTCCGACGCCCCCGAGTCCGCCGCCCGCGAGATCGGCATCTGGTTCCCCGGGCTCTGACCCGGTGGTGGACTCCCCGCTCGTGCGGGGAGTCCACCTCCTCGCGGCCGTGGCAACACCCACGAAGAGCCGGACTCGCCCACATAGTCCGGCCCGGCACCGCTTCGAGCGCACCTTCAGCTCGGGGACGGTGGCCATCCCCGATCGCGACGACGTACGCCGCGCAGTGCGGCCCCTGCGGTCCGTCTGACGGACCACGGGAGCCGCACCGTCGCGGAGCGGGCGGGACGACCGCGATCGTGGAGACCTCGAGCCGTCAGGTGACGCGCGGACTCCACGATCCTGCTACGGGGCCGACCGATCCGGGGCCCTGACCCGGTGGTGGACTCCCCGCTCGTGCGGGGAGTCCACCTCCTCGCGGCCGTGGCAACACCCACGGAGAGCCGAACTCGCCCACACGGTCCCGCCCGGCGCCGCTCGCGACGACGTACGACGCCCTGCGCGGCCCCCGCGGTCCGTCTGACGGACCACGGGAGCCGCACCGTCGCGGAGCCGGCGGGACGACCGCGACCGCGCATCTTTCACCCCTGCCCCACGGGCCCCGCGCGTGTCCTCCCCGGAACACCCGCTCCCGCTCCTTAACCTGAGCGCGGGTCGGCAGGAGTGCTGACCCCACTTCCCGGCACCACCCGACCTGCAAGGGCTCCCGCGGCATGGCAAAAAGCTTCATCGGCCGAGACATGGCCGTCGACCTCGGCACTGCCAACACGCTGGTCTACGTCCGCGGCAAGGGCGTGGTGCTCGACGAGCCGTCGGTCGTGGCGATGAACACGACCACCGGCGAGGTGCTCGCGGTCGGTCACGAGGCGAAGCGGATGATCGGGCGCACGCCCGACAACATCGTGGCCATCCGCCCGCTGAAGGACGGCGTCATCGCCGACTTCGAGGCGACCGAGCAGATGCTGCGCTACTTCATCCACCAGGTCCACCGCCGCCGCTACTTCGCCAAGCCGCGAATGGTCATCTGCGTGCCGAGCGGCATCACCGCGGTCGAGCAGCGCGCGGTCAAGGAGGCCGGCTACCAGGCCGGTGCCCGCAAGGTCTACATCGTCGAGGAGCCGATGGCCGCGGCCATCGGCGCCGGCCTGCCGGTCCACGAGGCCACCGGCAACATGGTGGTCGACGTCGGCGGCGGCACCACCGAGGTCGCGGTGATCAGCCTCGGCGGCATCGTCACCAGCATGTCGATCCGCACCGCCGGCGACGACCTCGACCAGGCGATCATCGCGTGGATGAAGAAGGAGTACTCCCTGATGCTGGGGGAGCGCACCGCCGAGGAGATGAAGATGACCCTCGGGTCGGCCTTCCCGCTCCCCACCGAGCCCGACGCCGAGATCCGGGGGCGCGACATGGTCTCCGGCCTGCCCCGCACGGTCGTCGTGTCCAGCGCCGAGCTGCGCCAGGCCCTCGAGGAGCCCCTGCACAACATCATCGACGCCGTCCGCTCCACCCTCGACCAGACCCCGCCCGAGCTCGCCGGCGACATCATGGACCGCGGCATCGTGCTCACCGGCGGCGGCGCCATGCTGCGCGGCCTCGACGAGCGGCTGCGGCACGAGACCGGCATGCCGGTCCACGTCGCGGAGGAGCCGCTGTCGTCGGTCGCCTACGGCGCCGGCAAGTGCGTCGAGGAGTTCGAGGCCCTCCAGCAGGTCCTCGTCTCGGACCCCCGGCGGTTCTGATGGCCGGTCTGGGGGGACACGACGGGCGCGAGCGGCGCTGGCGCGGCACGGCCGAGCTCGAGTCGCGCAACAGGCCGCCGCGCTCGCTGCTGGTCGCGCTGGTCCTGGCCAGCATCACGCTCGTGACGCTCGACGTGTCGGGCGGCGGCTCCTCGCCGCTGGAACCCGTGCGCCACGTCGTCGGTGAGGCCTTCGGCCCGGCCGAGTCGGCCGCGGCCGCCGCCGTGCGCCCCTTCACCGCGGTGCCCGACTGGTTCCGCTCCAAGGACGACCTCTCCGACCGGGTCCGCGACCTCGAGGCGAGCAACGCCGAGCTGCGCGGCCAGGTCGAGCTCGCCGGCTTCGACCGCAACCGCCTCGAGCAGTACGACGGCCTCACCACTGCCGCGGCGGACCTCGGCTCGGCCCTGGTCCCGGCCCGCGTCGTGGCGGTGGGCTCGCGGCAGTCGCAGAGCTTCACCGTCACCATCGACGCCGGCTCCGAGGCCGGCGTCGGTCCCGACATGACGGTGGTCAACAACGACGGCCTCGTGGGCCGGGTCCTGAGGGTCACCCGCACCACCGCCACGGTGCTGCTGGTCATCGACCCCGAGTCGACCGTCGGCGGCAGGGTGGGCTCCAGCATGGAGATCGGCTTCGTCACCGGCAGCGGCTCGCTCCAGCAGGACGCCGGGCTCGACCTGCGCCTGGTCGACGACACCACGGTCCCGGCGCGCGACGACACCGTCGTCACGTGGGGCAGCGGCACCGGCCCCTACGCCCCCGGCGTGCCGATCGGCACGATCACGGATGTCTACTCCTCGGTGCGGGAGGCGACCCAGCGCGCGGTCGTCAAGCCGTTCGTGGACTTCTCCGCCCTCGACGTGGTCGGTGTGATGGTGCCCAGCGGCACCCGCAGCGACCGCGCGGTGGTGGAAGCCGACGGGAGCCTGCGGTGAGGGGCGTACGGGCGGGCGTCGCCGCCCTCGCGGTGGTGGTCGCGCTCGTCGTCCAGGTCTCGCTCTTCCCGCACCTGGCCTGGCACGGCATCGTCCCCAACCTGTGCCTGCTGGTCGTGGTCGCCGCGGCCCTGACGGTGGAGGCGCCCTTCGCGATGGTGCTCGGCTTCGCCGCCGGCCTCGCGCTCGACCTCGCCCCGCCCGCCGACCACGTGGCCGGGCGCTGGGCGCTCTCGCTCACCGTGGTGGCCTTCCTCGCCGCCCGCGTGCGCCAGGACCAGAAGCCGACCGCGCTCGCCGTGGTCGGCACGGTGGCCGCCTCCTCCTTCGTCGCCACCTCGTTGTTCGCGCTGTCCGGCGTGATCCTGTCCGACCCGGCCACGTCGGTGTCGGGGCTCCTCGAGGTCGTGCTGGTCGCGGTCGTGTGGGACGTCCTGCTGACGCCGTTCGTGCTGCCGCCGCTGATGCGCCTGTTCTCGCGGCTCGGCCCGCAGTGGGCGGCGACGTGAGCGCGGCCCGGGGTCGCCCGTCCGCCGGCCGGATGCGGCTCGTCGTGGTGCAGGTGCTGGCCTTCTCGCTCTTCGCCACCCTCTTCGTCCGCCTCTACTACCTCCAGGTCGTCGGCGGCGCGTCCTACCAGGCGCAGGCCGCCAACCAGTCGGTGCGCGACATCGTCGTCCAGCCGCAGCGCGGCCTGATCGTCGACAGCCAGGGACGACCCCTGGTCGCCAACCGCACGTCGTGGGTCATCGCGGTCGACCGCACCCTGCTCGGCAAGCTCGGCACGGGCCAGCGCACCGAGCTGGTGCGCCGGGTCTCCGACGTGGTGGGCGAGTCGCCCGCGGACGTGGAGTCCCGCCTGGTCACCTGCGGCGACCCCGGCAGCGTGCGCGACGTGTGCTGGAACGGCTCGCCCTACCAGCCGGTCCCGGTCGCCACCGACGTGCCGAAGACGGTGGCGCTGCGGGTGCTGGAGCAGCCGGAGGACTACCCCGGCGTGCTCGCCGAGCAGCAGAGCGTGCGCTCCTACCCCCGCCCGTTCGGGATCAACCTGGCCCACGTCCTGGGCTACCTCAGCCCGATCACCGAGGACGAGTACGACGCCGCCGCCCAGCGCGACGACCGCTCCCTCAACGGCGCGTCCGTGGTCGGTCGCGCCGGCGTGGAGAAGCAGTACGACGCCTGGCTGCGCGGCCTGCCGGGCTACCGCCGGGTGGCGGTCGACTCGATGGGGCGCGTGCTGGGCGACGACTCCGTCGTGGAGAGCACGCCCGGCGACACCCTCGTCACCTCCATCGACGCCAAGGTGCAGGCCGTGGTGGAGCGGCAGCTGGCCGAGCGGATCAAGGTCCAGCGCGCCACGCTCGACCCCGTCACCGGGCGCAACTTCGAGGCCGACTCCGGTGCCGCGGTGGTGCTCGACGCCAGGACGGGGCGGGTCGTGGCGATGGCCAGCCAGCCGACGTACGACCCCGACGTGTGGACCGGCGGCATCAGCGAGGACCAGCTCGCGCGCCTCTACTCCGAGCAGGCCGGGACCCCGCTGCTCTCGCGCGCCACCCAGGGCCAGTTCGCCCCCGGCTCGACGTGGAAGCCGTTCATGACCGCCGGGGCGCTGACCAACGGCTACTCGATGGACACCCAGCTGGACTGCTCGTCGGGCTTCCAGGTCGGCAACCGCGTCTTCCACAATCACGAGTCCGCCGCCGAGGGCACGATCGGCTTCCTGCGGGCTCTCGAGGTCTCGTGCAACACGTTCTTCTTCCGCATCGGCTACGACTTCTGGCAGAGGTTCGGCAGCGACCCGGCGAACGTCGACGCGCGCGACCCGCTCGTCGAGGAGGCCAAGGAGTTCGGCTTCGGCTCGCGCACCGGCATCGACCTGCCCGGCGAGGCACCCGGCCGGATCGCCGACCGCCACTGGAAGCAGGCCTACTACGAGTCGCAGAAGGACTACTACTGCTACCTGAGCAGCAAGCCGCAGACCGCCGACACCAGCGACTTCGTCTACCGGTTCGCCCACGAGTTCTGCCTCGAGGGCAACCTCTACCGCGCCGGTGACGCGGTGAACTTCTCGATCGGCCAGGGCGACACCATCGTCACGCCGCTGCAGCTGGCCCGGGCCTACGCCGCGCTCGCCAACGGCGGCACGCTCTTCGCACCGACCGTCGCCAAGGCGCTGGTCAGCCCGCAGGGCGACGTGCTGCGGCGGATCACCCCGAAGAAGGTCGCCCACGTCGACGTCCCGCAGCGCTACCTCGACTTCATCGACAGCGCGCTCCAGGGCGTGACCCGCGAGGGCACGATGGCGTGGAAGATGGTCGACTTCCCGCTCGACGACGTGACCGTCCGCTCCAAGACCGGCTCGGCGGAGGTCTACGGCAAGCAGTCGACCGGCTGGGTGGCGTCCTACACCAAGGACTACGTCGTGGTGATGATGATCAGCCAGGCCGGCACCGGCTCGGGCTCGACCGGCGACGGCGTCCGCAAGATCTGGGAGGCGCTCTACGGCATCGACGGGACCGACGTGCGCCCGGCGCGCGCCGCGACCCCCGGCACGGTGCCTCCGCCGTCGCTCCCGCAGTTCCTCGACGACGGCTCGATCATGCCGCCGGTCGTGAAGGCGGGGGAGTGAGGCCGCGATGACCGTCCTGTCCGTGCGACCGTCCCGCCCGGGACAGCCCACCACCAGCCTGCGGGCACCCGGCCTCGACTGGCTGCTGGTGCTGGCGTCGTTCGCCCTCGTGGTGCTCGGCACCCTGCTGGTCTGGTCGGCCACCTCGACCCGCGCCGACCTGACCGGCGGCGATCCCGACGCCTACCTGCGCAAGCAGCTGGTCAACGTCGCCATCGGCGTGGTGCTGATGGTGGCCGTGCTGGCCACCGACCACCGGTGGGTGCGGATCCTCGCGCCCGTCGCCTACCTCGCGAGCGTCGCCGGGCTCGCGATGGTCCTGGTCGCCGGCAGCACGATCAACGGCTCGCGCTCCTGGCTCCAGCTCGGCGGCATGTCGATCCAGCCCTCGGAGTTCGCCAAGCTCGCCGTCGTCATCGGCATGGCGCTCGTCGTGGCCGAGCGCACCGAGCGCCGGTGGGGTCGCCGGGTGGGCACCCGCGAGGTCCTCGCGATGCTGGCCATCGCCGGCGTCCCGGCCGCGCTGATCCTGCTCCAGCCCGACCTCGGGACGATGCTGGTGCTCTCCGCCACCGTCTTCGGCGCCCTCGCGATCGCGGGTGCCGGCCGGCTCTGGCTCGGCGGGCTCACCCTGGGTGCGGTGGTCGGCGCGATCGGCGCGGTCTCGATGGGGGTGCTGAAGCCCTACCAGGTCGACCGCTTCCTCGCCTTCACCAACCCCGGCCTCGACCCGCGCGGCGCGGGCTACAACACCGAGCAGGCCCGCATCGCGGTCGGCAACGGCGGGCTCTTCGGCCAGGGCCTCTTCGGCGGCTCGCAGACCCGCTCGGGCTTCGTCCCCGAGCAGCACACCGACTTCATCTTCACCGTCGCCGGCGAGGAGCTCGGCCTGGTCGGCGCGGGCGTGCTCATCCTGCTGCTCGCCGTCGTGGTGTGGCGCGCGCTGGCCATCGCGGCGGGCGCGGGCGACCTCTTCGGCCGGGTCGCCGCCGCGGGCATCGCCTGCTGGTGGGGCTTCCAGGCCTTCCAGAACATCGGGATGTGCCTGGGCATCATGCCCGTGACGGGTGTCCCGCTGCCCTTCGTCTCCTACGGCGGCAGCTCGATGTTCGCCGGGATGCTCGCACTCGGCCTCCTGCAGAACATCCACCTGCGCTCACCCCGGGGCGCCCTCGGCACGTGACCCCGGTGCCTGCGCCGACTCCTACGCCGACGGGCACGCGTCGGGAGGTGCCAGCCGCAGGTCGGCCCACAGCCGGTGGTGGTCGGAGGCGCTCGAGGACTCCACCCGGCTCAGGAGCGGGTCGAGCCCGCGGACGAAGAGGTAGTCGATCTTGCGGCCACCGCGGCTGGTCGCCTCCCGGCCCTGGCCGGAGACCCCCCAGGTGTCGGTGAGCTCGCGACCGATCGCGGCGACCGCGGCGGACGCCGGCCAGGCGTTGAGGTCGCCTCCCAGCACGGTGGGGAGGTCGTCGCCGGCCAGGACGCCCGCGACCTGCCGCGCCTGCGCGAGGCGTACGTCGGGGTGCGTGGCGTCGAGGTGGGTGTTGTAGACGCGCAGCGCCCGGCCGTCGACCTCGACGGTGACCCACTGCAGGCCGCGGGCCTCCGAGCGGGGGCTGCGCACGAGCGGGACCCGTCCGTGCTGCACGATCTCGAAGCGGCTCAGGATGAGGGTGCCGTAGCCCCCGGAGCCACGGACGAGGTTGGTGCTGAACGAGCCGTCCATGCCGACGGCCTCGGCCAGCACGGCGGCCTGGTCGACGCCGCCGGTGCGCAGCATGCTGCGGTCGACCTCCTGGAGCAGCACGATGTCGGGGTCGACCTCGAGGATCTCCCGGGCGACGGCGTCGATCGTGCCGGTGGACCGGTGGGTGTTGAACGACAGCACGCGCAGCCGCACCGGGTGCCGGAACTGCTGGCACACCAGCTCCTCGAGCCCCGCGGGAGGGGAGGGGACGGTGTCGGTCGAGCCTTCGGTGGCCTCGCTCGGCGTGCCGACGGTCGGCGAGGACGGCGAGGACGTCGACGGCGCCTCGGTGGCCGGGGGCCGCACGTCGTCGGCCGACCCTCCGCCGCGCTGGTCGCGCAGGAACAGCACGGCGAGCAGGCCCACGACCAGCAGCGCGGCACCGATCCGCAGCCACTCCTCGCGTCGGCCCATGCGTGTCCCCCTGGCAGATCCGTGGTTAGGCCGCACCGGGCGCGGCGGCGTACCCTTGATGATCGCGCACCGGGCCAACGGCCCGCCCGTCCGGCCCGTCCCTCCCGGCTCACCGCCGGGCGTCGAACCCCCTCAGGTAGGTGTTTCCCAGCATGTCCGTCGCGTCGGTGTTCCCGCGCCTGGAGGCCAGGCTCCCCTCGGTGCAGAAGCCCATCCAGTACGTCGGTGGTGAGCTCAACTCCGTCGTCAAGGACTGGGACTGCGCCGACGCCTCCGAGACCGGCGGCCCGACCGTGCGCTGGGCCCTGATGTACCCCGACGCCTACGAGGTCGGCCTGCCCAACCAGGGCGTCCAGATCCTCTACGAGGTCCTCAACGAGCGCGACTGGATCCTGGCCGAGCGCACGTACTCGGTGTGGCCCGACATGGAGCAGGTGATGCGCACCGGCGACGAGGACGGCCCGATCCCGCAGTTCACCGTCGACAGCCACCGCCCCGTCGGCGCCTTCGACCTCTTCGGCCTGAGCTTCTCCACCGAGCTCGGCTACACGAACATGCTCAACGCCCTCGACCTGGCCGGCATCCCGCTGCACGCGGCCGACCGCGGCGAGGACGACCCGGTCGTCATCGCCGGCGGGCACGCCGCGTTCAACCCCGAGCCGATCGCCGACTTCGTCGACGCGGCCGTGCTCGGCGACGGCGAGGAGGTCGTGCTCGCGATCTCCGACGTGGTGCGCGAGTGGAAGTCCGAGGACCGCCCGGGCGGACGCGAGGAGCTGCTGCGCCGCCTGGCCGTCACCGGCAACATCTACGTCCCGCGCTTCTACGACGTCGCCTACGCCGCCGACGGCTCGATCGAGGCGGTCGTGCCCAACCGTCCCGGCATCCCGTTCCGGGTCCGCAAGCACACGCTGATGGACCTCGACCAGTGGCCCTACCCGGCCAACCCGCTGGTCCCGCTCGCCGAGACCGTCCACGAGCGGTTCTCGGTGGAGATCTTCCGCGGCTGCACCCGCGGCTGCCGCTTCTGCCAGGCCGGGATGATCACCCGCCCGGTCCGCGAGCGCTCGATCGAGACCATCGGCGCCATGGTCGAGAACGGCATCCGCAAGTCGGGCTTCGAGGAGGTCGGCCTCCTCTCGCTCTCCAGCGCCGACCACACCGAGATCGGCGAGGTCGCCAAGGGCCTGGCCGACCGCTACGAGGGCTCCAACGTGTCGCTCTCGCTGCCCAGCACGCGCGTCGACGCCTTCAACATCACCCTCGCCAACGAGTTCTCCCGCAACGGTCGCCGCTCGGGCCTGACCTTCGCCCCCGAGGGCGGCTCGGAGCGGATGCGCAAGGTCATCAACAAGATGGTCAGCGAGGAGGACCTGATCCGCACGGTCGCGACGGCGTACTCGCACGGCTGGCGCCAGGTGAAGCTCTACTTCATGGTCGGCCTGCCGACCGAGACCGACGAGGACGTGCTGCAGGTCGCCGACCTCGCCAAGCGCGTGATCGCCAAGGGCCGCGAGGTCACCGGACGCAACGACATCCGCTGCACGGTCTCGATCGGCGGTTTCGTGCCCAAGCCGCACACGCCCTTCCAGTGGGCCGCCCAGCTCGACCACGACACCACCGACGACCGGCTCAAGAAGCTGCGCGACGTCGTGCGCGACGACAAGAAGTTCGCCCGCGCGATCGGCTTCCGCTACCACGACGGCAAGCCCGGCATCGTCGAGGGACTGCTCTCGCGCGGCGACCGCCGCGTGGGCCGGGTCATCGAGGAGGTCTGGCGCGACGGCGGCCGCTTCGACGGCTGGAGCGAGCACTTCTCCTACGACCGCTGGATGGCCGGCGCCGAGCGCGGCCTGGCCGGCACGGGCGTCGACGTCGACTGGTACACCACCCGCGAGCGCGACTACGACGAGGTGCTGCCCTGGGAGCACCTCGACTCGGGCCTCGACAAGGACTGGCTGTGGGGCGACTGGGAGGACGCGCTGGCGGCCGCCGACGGCTCCGACGTCGAGGTCGAGGACTGCCGCTGGACCCCCTGCTACGACTGCGGCGTGTGCCCCGAGATGGGCACCGAGATCCAGGTCGGCCCGACGGGCCAGACGCTGCTCCCGCTGTCCGTCGTCTGACCTGCGCCGACGCCGGTCGGCCGTCCCGGCCGACCGGTGCGCGTGGGATAGCCTGACGCGCGCACGCGGGTGCGCGTGCCCCGCTCAGGAGGGCACGCGGAGCACATGGAGGAGACTCAGGTGACGCAGGACTCGACCACGCCGACGGGCGGCTCCGAGGTCGACGGGCTCCGCGCGGAGCTCGCCGAGACCCGGCACCGGCTGCTGACGGTCCAGGACCACGTCATCGGCCTGGAGGCCGAGAACGGCCGGCTCCACCGCGACCTGATCCGCGTCACCACCGAGCTGCGCCAGCTGCGCAAGCGGGTGAAGAACCTCTCGGGCCAGCGCGACGACCTCCGCGGCCGGCTGCAGGACACCCGGACCCGGCTCGAGCGCAACCGGTCCCGCGTGGCCGAGCTCGAGGCCGCGGGCCAGGGAGCCCGGCCCTCGGTCGCGCGCCGGGCCGCGCGCCGGGTGCGGAGCGCCCTGCGGTGAGCCCACGGCGCAGCGCGACCCCGCGCATCTCGATCGTGACCCCCGTCTACGACCCGCCGGTCGACGTGCTCAAGCAGTGCATCGAGTCGGTCCTCGCCCAGACCTTCACGGACTGGGAGCTGATCATGGTCGACGACTTCTCGCCGACCGCGGCCGTGCCCACGGTGATCGCCCAGGCCGCCCAGCGTGACGACCGGATCACGCTCATCGAGCGCGACACCAACGGCCACATCGTCGCGGCGTCCAACGACGGGCTCGACGGCGCCCGCGGCGAGTTCGTCGCGCTGCTCGACCACGACGACCTGCTGGTGCCCGAGGCGCTGCAGGAGGTGGTCGACGCCATCGACCGCCACGACGACGTCGACTACGTCTACACCGACGAGGACAAGGTCGGCGAGGACGGGACCTGTTACGGCGCCTTCCACAAGCCCGACTGGTCGCCGGAGCGGCTGCGCGGGCAGATGTACACCTCCCACCTGTCCGTGCTCCGCACCAGCCTGGTCCGTGAGGTCGGCGGCTTCCGCGAGGGCTTCGACGGGTCGCAGGACCACGACTTGGTGCTGCGGGTCACCGAGCGCGCGCGCCGCGTCGTCCACGTGCCCCGCGTGCTCTACCACTGGCGTGCCGTCGAGGGCTCCACCGCCGTCGACATCGAGGCCAAGCCCTACGCCGAGACCGCCGGCATCCGCGCGGTCCAGGACCACCTCGACCGCGTGGGCATCGACGCCGAGGCGGGCCCGGGTGCCGAGCCGGGGCGCTACGTCGTACGCCGTCGGCTCGCTCCCGAGCGCCGGGTGTCGGTCGTGATCCCGACGGCCGGCCAGTCCGCACTCGTGCGCGGCGAGCGGCGGGTGCTGGTCGTGGAGGCGGTGCGCTCGATGCTGGCGCGCACCGACCACCCCGACGTCGAGGTGGTGGTCGTCCACGACACCCCCACGCCCGACGGCGTGCTCGACGAGCTGCGCGCGGTCGCGGGGGAGCGCCTCGTGCTGGTGCCGTTCGACCGGCCCTTCAACTTCAGCGAGAAGGTCAACGTCGGCGCCTGCCACGCCACCGGCGACCGCCTGGTCTTCCTCAACGACGACATCGAGGCGATCTCGCAGGGCTGGCTCGAGCAGCTGGTCGCCCCCCTCGACGAGCCCGACGTCGGCCTCACCGGCGCCAAGCTCTACTTCAGCGACCAGACCGTCCAGCACGCCGGCCACGCCTACTACAACGCCGGCTACCACCACCCCTTCAAGTTCTGGACCCGCGACGAGGTCGGGCCGTTCGGCGAGCTGGTGGTCAACCGGGAGGTGACCGGCGTGACGGCGGCGTGCGCGGCGATGCGGCGCGACACCTTCACCGACGTCGGCGGCTTCAGCGAGACGCTGCCGGGCAACTTCAACGACGTCGACCTCTGCTACAAGGTGCAGCGTGCGGGCCTGCGCACGCTCTTCGTGGCGACCAGCGAGCTCTACCACTACGAGTCGCAGACCCGCGAGGCGCGCGTGCAGGAGTGGGAGCGGCTGGCGGTCGTCTCACGCTGGGGCGTGCCGGGCGAGGACGCCTACACCCGCAGCGTGCACGCGATGCCCAACCTGCGCCGGGTGCGCGAGCTGTCCGAGGACCTCTTCGAGCCGCTGGAGACCCACGCCCGCTAGCGGTCGGCGCGCCCCAGGTAGGGCTCGAGCGCGGCGGTCAGCGGCGCAGCCACGGCGTCCCACGCCCAGCGGCGGTGCGCCTCCTGAGCCGCCGGCAGCACCCGCTCGGCGTACGCCTGCGGGTCGCGGGCGAGCGCGACCGCCTCGCGCAGCGCGGTGTCCCACTCGTGCGCCTTGGCCAGCCGGCCGGTGACGCCGTCGTCGATCGCGGCATCGAGCGAGGGGGTGTGCGAGGCGACGGTCCAGGTGCCCACCGCGGCGGCCTCGAAGAACTTCAGGTCGGACTTGCAGATGTTGAAGGCCGTGTGCGACAGGGGAGCGATGTTGACCTCCACCTCGGCGATCGAGCGCTGCAGCTCGACGTAGTGCATGAACTTCTGGAACTCCACGCGCTCGCGGTGGGGCTCGAGGGCGCCGAGGTCGTCGAGGTAGCCCACGATCCGGACCGAGACGTCGGGGTCGTCGTCGAGCAGCCGGGCCAGCGCCGGGCCGGCGATGGCGAAGTCACGCACGTGCGAGGGCGTGCCGCTGAAGTAGCCGACGGTCACCGGGCCGCTGCGGCGGAAGTCCTGGGCGGCCTTCGCGTCGAGCAGCTCGCGGGAGTAGGCCTGCTGCGCCCGATTCATCACGTTCGGGACGATCGCCGGCGCGTCCTCGACGTAGGCCGCGAGCCGGCTCGCGAGCAGCGGGTTGGTGGTCGTGGCGCCGCGGCAGGCCTCGAGCGAGGCGCCGAGGCGGCCCATGTAGGCGAACCAGACGTCCCACTCGGCGTTGACGTCGGGGTCCTTGCCGAGCGAGTGCATCACCAGCTCGGCGAAGCCGACGTCGAAGACCAGGTCGTCGCAGTCGAAGACGAGCGGGACACGGTGGGCGCGCGCGGCCTGCACGAGCTCGCGCAGGGCGGCGTTCCACGGGTAGCGCGCCACGACCACCACGTCGACCTCGGGCAGCAGCCGGGTGAGGGCGCGGAGCTCGTCGTCGCAGAACCACGCTGCGCGCAGCCCGGCGGCGACGTGGTTGAGGGCGTCGACGGTGTTGGCCACGCGGTAGCGGAACGTGCTCGTGTCGGGCGTGCGGTAGAGGAAGGCGACGCGGTGCTCGCCGTCCAGCATCGTGCCGACGCGCTCGGCCATGGTGCTGTCCCAGAGGTCGCGGACCTCGCTCGGGGGCTCGGGCAGGTCAGTGAACATCCGGGACGAGGCCTCCTGCGTCGCCCTCGTCGCCGACGACGCCTGCGAAGCGCTCCATCACCCAGTCGACGACCGGGACCAGCGTCTGCTCCCAGTCGCGCCGGACGTGGTCGGCCGCGACGTTGGCGGCCCGCCGCTCGGGGTCGCGCGCGAGGGTGACGACCTCGCGCAGCCCCTCGAGCAGGCCGTCGACGGTCGGGGGAGCCACGACGATGTTGTCGGAGATGTCGGACAGGTCGGTCTTGGTGCCGTGAGAGTTGGTGAGCACCGCGGCCCCGACCGAGGCGAGGTCGTAGGGCGGGTAGGACGGGTGCGGGGTGTCCATCAGCACGATGGCGGCGTCCATCGAGGCGACCAGCTGCTGGTAGTCGGTCCAGCCGAGGCCCTCGATGACGTTGACGTGCACGTCGCGCGGCAGCGTCAGCTCGGGGGTGCCGCGGCCGACGAAGTGGAGCTCCCACTCGTCGGGGTCGAGGATCCGCTGCTCGACGGCCCGGGCGATGACCTGCACGCCGCGCCAGAACAGGTTGCGGGCGTTCAGCGGGCGCGAGTAGAAGAACAGGTTGCGCTTCGCGCCGCCCGACCCGGCCGGCACCACCGAGGTGTCGCGGGTGGGGAAGGCCGGCTCGAGGGCGATGGCGCTCTCGCGCAGGTGGGGGAGCCCACCGGGGCCGGCGAGGTGGTCGAGCAGCCGCGAGGTGTTGACCACCACGGCGAGGTCGGGCTCGGCGAGCGTCTCTGAGCACAGCAGGCGCTCGTCGCCGAAGGCGTAGAACATCCGCTCGTCCTCCTGCAGGAGGTAGAGCACCTGCTCGCGGGGGACGTCGCTGTCGAGGACCGCGCGGGTGGTCCACCACGACGTCGTCATCACGATGTCGCGGTCGGTGAACTGCATGCGCTGGCTGCCGTCGGTGGAGACCTGCTCGAGCTCGAGGATGCCCTCGAGCCGGATGCCGGTGGCCTCCTCGAGCAGGGCGATGACCTGGCCGTCGGGCAGGTCGGTGCGGGTGAGCAGGCGCAGCGTGCCCGCGCCGAGGCGGTTGGCGACCTGGACGCCGAGGATGATCGCGGTGCCGACGCCGCCGAAGAGGCTGTGCGGCGCGACGCTGTCGGTCACGATCGTGATCCGACGCTCGCCACCGGGCAGGTGGGTCACCGGCATCGGGGCGATGCTCTGCCAGCGCTCGGCGTAGAGGGCGTCCACGTAGGGCTCGCGCAGCGCACCGCGCGGGGCGATGCGGCCCTCGGTGCGGCCGTGGCGCAGGTAGTGGACGAGCGGGTTCCAGCTGGTGCGCGCGACGTCGGGGTTCTGGCGGAGGTAGCCGGAGGTGGAGAACTTCTCGCTGGGGTCGAGGCCGTCGCGGCGCCCGAAGCGCAGGTAGTGGCGCACCACGTCGCGCTCGGCGGGCAGCTCGGGCCGGAAGTGGCGGTAGTAGTCCTCGTCGAAGAAGCCCGACTCGCGCACCAGGCGCAGGTCGTCCTCCAGCGGGTTGAGCGCCCGCCCGGCCGGCTGGCCGACCCGGAGGTAGTGCACGAGCGGGTTCATCTGGCCGACGTCGTCGTTGCGGCGCAGGTAGGCGTTGGTGCTGAACGCCTTGGACGGGTCGCGCCCGTCGCGCGCCCCCTCGCGGAGGTAGTGCAGGACCGGGTCGATGCCCGCCTTGCGGACCTCGGGGTTCTTGCGGAGGTAGAACTCGACGTCGAAGAGCTCCGACTCCCGCAGCAGGTCCGCGTCCGTCTTCTGCTCCTCGCCCACCCCGTACCCACCTTCTGCTCGATCCGCGACTCGTCCGACGGCCCCCGCACGACGTGCTGCGCGCGCGTGCCGTCGCGCCGAGGATGCTAGTGGACCGACGTCGCGATGCCGACCCCGGCGCCCGGGGACCTAGGCGATGCCGGTGATCCGGAACGCCGACATGACCAGTGCGACGACGGCCAGGCCCGACACCGTCGCGACGCCCGCGCGCGTGCGCAGCATGGCGGCGGTGACCAGCACCATCGGGGCGATGAGCGACTGGCCGTAGCGGGCGGGGAGGGCGAAGTACTGGTGGGCGGTGACGTAGTTCATCGTCACCAGGCCCATCGACCCCAGGACCGCGATGACCAGCACGCACCGTGCCAGGAGCGTCACGCGCGGGGTGGTGCGCGAGAAGAGCGCGGCGGCGACCGTGCCGGCGGTCAGCACGAGCGAGACGATCGAGGTGGTGAAGAAGAGCAGGGAGGGGGTGCCGACCGCGACCCACGGCGACGACATCGGCGAGACCAGGGTCAGCGCGCTGTCGAGCATCCCGTTCCAGGGGAAGGCCGTCACCGCGAAGCGGACCGTCATGTCGGGGACGTCGTCGGGGTCGGCGTGGTTGCGCGCGCTGCTGAAGACGGTCCACGCGCCGGCCGCGACCACCGCGGCCACGCTGGCGAGGCCGGCGGCGGTCCAGCGCTGCGACACGGGGATCTCCGGTGCGGGCTGCGCGGACGGGGACTCCGCCCCGGGCTCGGGGGCGGCGTGCGCGCCCTCCGCTGCGCGCACCCGGCGGGTGCGGTCGAGCACGATGAACAGCGCGACCGCCCCGAGCACCAGGATGTTGGTGAGCTTGATGAGCGAGAACACGACCCCGACGAGCACCAGCAGCGCGAGCCGCCGACGGTCCGGCCGGGCCTCCCAGGCCAGCGCGGCGAGCACGACGAGCGCCCCGCCGGCCAGCCCCATGGCATCGGGGGTGACGGTGGCGCTGGGGTAGATCAGGGACGGGGAGGCGACCAGCAGCGCCAGGACCGCCAGCAGCGGTCCGGGGGCGACGCCGGCGCGACGACCGGCGAGGAACGTCAGGGCGAGCCCGAGCGCGAGCCAGACGGCACCGGTCAGGCGCGCGGTCACGAACAGGCTGCTGGCCGGGGTCAGGACACCGATCACCTCGGCCACGGCGCGGGTCGACGCGTAGTAGATCGGGGTGAAGTTGGCCGCGGTGTTGAAGCCCTTCTCCTGGTAGGCGTCCGCGTCGTAGGTGTGGTCGCGGTCGCACAGGACGGGGTCGAAGCCCGGGGCGTCGACGCCGCGGCAGGCCTGCTCGTAGAGGGCCTGCTGCTCCACCTTGTCGCCCGGCGCGAGCAGCGCGGGGGAGCGGAAGACGTAGTCGAGGTGCGAGAGCTCGTCGACCGGGCTGAGGCGGGTGTAGGAGTCGACGTGCACCGAGACGAAGACCGCGGAGAGGCCGATGATCGCCAGCAGTGCCGCCAGTGCCCAGCGGGGTCGAGCGAACATGCGTGAGGTCCCCCGCGCGGTCGTGGTCAGTCGGACGACTGGCGAGTATAGGCCGCGCGGGGCGCCCCGGCCGCCCCTGGGGCTACGGGCCCTCGTCCTGCATCGCGGCGAGCATCGCGGGCCCGAGGTAGGGGGCCAGGGTGCTGGCGAAGGTGCGGGCCATGTGGTTGGAGTCGGAGTAGACCACGACGCCGCCGATGACGGCGGGGCACCGGGTGTCGGTGCACAGGTACTGGTTGAGGTCGACGCGGTGCACCAGGGGCGAGGTCGAGGCCTCGGCCGCCGAGGTCAGCGGGTCCTGGCGGATCCACTCCTGCGGCGTGCCGTCGCAGGCGGTGGGGTCGTCGGGGTGCAGGCCCAGGCACGTCGGGGTGTCCTGCGCGGGGTCGAGGGGTGCGGGGGTGTCGCGGACGACGAGGACGGGGACGCCGGCGTCGGTGAGCGTGGTGAGCGTCGAGGCGTAGACGTTGCCGCGCGGCTCCTCGTGCGCGGGGTCGTGGTCCATCGCCGACATCACCACGAGGGAGTAGCCGCCGCTCGTGATCCGGTCGAGGCTCTCCTGGTTGAGCTGCTGGCAGTCGGCGGTGATCTCGGCCGCGGAGAGCCCGCCCACGGCGTCGGGCTGGGGGACGGGCTCCACCGTCGGCAGGCACGCGCCGATGACGAACGTGTCGACCTGCCACTCCTCCTCCACCCCGAGGACCTCGAGGGGCGGCACGAGGTGCCCGGCGTGCGAGTTGCCGAGGACGGCGACGCGACGCTCCGGCGCATCGGTGTCGCCGAGGTGGCACTCGACGAGGTCGCCGAACGGCGGCCAGTTGAGGCAGCCCCCGACCCGGATGGCGATCGAGGTGTCGGTCGGGGCGAAGTCGGGCGTGGTCACGGGCGGCGCAGCGGGGTCGCAGTCCGCGCCCGGCTCCATGGCGGCGGCGCCCACGCACGGGGTCGCGTCCACCGAGGTGGTGAGGTCCTGGACCCGGGACAGGACGGCCGCGTTGCGCCGCTCGACCACCGCCCGCACCGCGAACGCCGACCCCAGCACCAGCGCGGTGCACACGACCAGGCACACCACCGCCCGGCGACGCAGCGAACCGCCCGGCGGCACGGTCCGCAGCGGGTTCTCCAGCAGGAACGTGCTGACCCACGCGATGCCCACCACGACCGGAAGCAGCGCGACCTTGACGACGTCGCGGGCGAGTCCGTCGCCGTCGGTGAGCGCGGCCGGCACCAGCAGCACGAGCGGCCAGTGCCACAGGTAGGCCGCGTAGGAGACGTCGCCGACCAGCTGCACGCCGCGGGCGTGGAAGGCCCGTCGAGGGGTGAACCGACCCTCGGGGTCGCCCGCGTGCAGCAGCGCGACCGTCGCGAGCGTCGGCACGAGCGCCGCCCAGCCCGGGAAGGGGGTCGACGCGGTGATCCAGGCGCAGCAGGCCGCGAGAGTCGCGAGCCCCAGCCACGCCAGCGCGGCGCGCAGGGCATCGGGTCCGCGGTGCGGCCGGGCGGCGTGGACGAGGGCGAGCACGCCGCCGAGGGCGAGCTCCCACATGCGGGCGGGGCTGGCGAAGTAGGCCGCGGGCGGGTTCGTGCCGGTGAGGTGCAGGCCGTAGCCGAAGCTCAGCACGGCGGCGAGCGCGACGAGCGCGAGCATGGCGGGCCGCAGCCGACCGGGGCGACGTCCGGTGAGCAGCACCGCGAGGCCGATGAGGAAGGGCCACGCGAGGTAGAACTGCTCCTCCACCGACAGGGACCAGAAGTGCTGGAACGCCGAGGGCGGGGCGTCGGCGCGCAGGTAGTCGGTGGCGTCGGCGACGAGCTGCCAGTTCTCGACGTAGAGCATGGACGCGATCGCGTGCCGGGTGGCCTCCGGCCACGCGGAGCTCGGCAGGGTGAGCAGCACGAGCGCGAGGGCACCGAGGATCGCCGCGGCCGCCGCCGGCAGCAGCCGCACCACCCGGCGCGACCAGAACCCGGTGAAGCCACGCACGCTGGTGGGCGGGTGGCGCTGGAGGTGGCTGGTGATGAGGTAGCCGGAGATGACGAAGAAGACGTCGACGCCGACGAAGCCGCCGGGCAGCGCCCCGGGCCAGAAGTGGTAGACGACCACCATCGTCACCGCGACGGCGCGCAGCGCCTGGATGTCGCGACGCATCTCGGTGCCGACGACGCGCTCGGTGGAGGTGGGGTCGAGCAGGCCCGACCCCGTGGTCGCGCGACTCATGCCCGGGGGCCGGTCTCGCCGCGCAGCCCTGCGCGCAGACCGGCGTACGCCGCGCGCAGCCGCGCCCCGCGTCCGGGTGTGACGACCGTGACGATCGCGAGGTGGCGCACGGCACGCACCGTCGCAGCCACGGACCAGACCGGGTGCCGGCGGGCGTGGCGGCGCAGCAGGACGACGAGGTTGCGCCACTGGTAGTGGTAGCGGAAGGTCGCGGCGACGAGCAGCGGGGTCTCCCGGTCGCCGGCGCGCACGGCCTGCCCGAGCCGGTGCTCGAGCCGGGACCCGGGGGCGAGGACGCAGCGCAGCCCGGCGTCGCGGGCGCGGAGGTAGAAGTCGGTGTCGACGCCGTCGATGAAGAGCGACTCGTCCATCCCGCCGAGGCGGTCGAGCACGCCGACCGGCACCAGCAGGCCGGACTGGATCGGCTCGCCGCCGAGGACGACCCCGTCGCGCCCCGGGCCGCGCCGCGGGAGCCGCACCATCGACCCGACCTGGTCGGGGGCGACCATCCCGACCGCGACGCCGGCGGCGCGGGCGCGGTCGTGGGCCTCGACCAGCGCGGCGACGTAGCCCTCGGGCAGGGCGGAGTCCTGGTCGAGGGTCAGCACGTGGTCGAGCCCGGGGAGCAGGTCGCCGAGGCGGGCGGTGCCGGTGTTGAGCGCCGCGCCGATGCCGCGGTTGGCGCCGTGCTCCACGACGTCGGCGCCGGCGACGCGGCAGGCGTCGAGGACCTCGCGCGTGGCCGGGCCGACGGGGTGCTCGTCGACCACCAGCACGACGGCGTCGACCTGGGCCGAGGTGGTCGCCACGACGGCTGCGAGCCCCGGGCCGGGGGAGAACACGGCGACGACGGCGCCCACGGACGACGTCGGGACGCGGGGGTCTTCCCCGGACGACGTCGACCCCTGCACCGTGCGTAGAGTACGCGACGATGTCCTCGACGCCGGTGCCAGCCTCCCGGTCGCGACGCGGCGCCGTCGGGGCGTCCGCGGTCGCGGCTGCCTCGGTGTGGTCCGCGCTCGCGACCTACCTCGTGGCGATCTGGGCGACCCACGTGCTCACGCGCGCCGAGAACACCCTGCTGATCACCTTCCTCGCCCTCCTCTTCGCGGTCTACGGCGTGCTGTCGGGGGTGTCGCTGGAGACGACGCGGTCGGTCGCCGCCGCCGTGCGCGACGGCCGCGCCGACGGTCCGGTCCTGTGGCGCGTGGCCCTCGTGGTGGCGGCCTGCGTGGCCGGGGCGGTCCTGGCGCTCTCCCCGGTCTGGCACTCCTTGGTGCTGCACGGTCGTGCCGATGCGCTGGTGCCCGTGCTCGTGCTCGCGGTCGGGGCCTACGGCGTGCACTGCGTCCTGGTCGGGGCGACGGCCGGTCACGCCTGGTGGCGCGAGAGCGCCTACGTCGTGGCCGCCGAGGCCACGGTGCGCGCGGTGGCGAGCGTCGCCGTGGTGCTCGTGGCCGCCTCCACGGTCTCGCTCGGCGTCGCGAGCGCGCTCGGTGCGCTCGCCTGGGTGCTGCTGGTCGCGGCGTCGCCGCGCTCCCGCGCGGCCCTGCGCCTGCGCACCGACGTGCCGGCCGGCCCGCTCGCGCGGCGCATCGCCGCGTCCGTCCTGGCGCAGGGGGCCAGCTCGGTGCTGGTGGTCGGCTTCCCGGTCCTGCTGGCCGCCACGACCAGCCGCGCCGAGTACGCCGCCGCGGCGCCGCTGCTGCTCGCGATCCAGCTCACCCGCGCGCCCGTCCTCCTCCCGCTCAACGCGCTGCAGGGGGTGGCGGTGTCCCACCTCGTGCACGCAGGCGAGGGCCTGGGTCGCCTGCTGTCCCGGCTGCTCGCGGCGGTCGTGGCGGTGGCACTGGTGGGGGCCGTCGCCGCCTGGCTCGTCGGGCCCTGGCTGATGGGTCTCCTCCTCGGCGCCGACAACCGCGTCGACGGCCCGGTGCTGGCCGCGCTGACCGCCGCCGCCGGCGGGATCGCCGCGCTCACCCTCACCGGCGCCTGCGCCCAGGCCCTCGCGGCCCACGCCTGGTACCTCGCCGGCTGGCTGGTCGCCCTGGCTGCCGGGGTGCTGCTGCTGCAGCTGCCGGGCTCGCTGGAGTGGCGCGCGTGCGTCGCGCTCGCGGGCGCCCCCGTGCCGGGTCTCGCCGTGCACGTCGTCGGCCTGCTGCGGGTCCGCGGTGCCTCCCGCCCGGAGGTGGCCCGTGCCTGAGCCCACCGACGCGGTCCGCGTCAGCGTCGCGATGGCGACCTACAACGGCGCCCGGCACGTCGAGGAGCAGCTGCACTCGATCCTCGAGCAGCTGCACGAGCACGACGAGGTGGTCGTGGTCGACGACGCCTCCACCGACGACACCCTCGCGGTGCTCGCGCGGGTGGTCGACCCGCGGGTGCGGGTGGTGGCGATGCCTCGCAACCGCGGCTACGTCCGGGCCTTCGAGACCGCCCTGCGCGAGGCCACCGGTGACGTCGTGCTGCTCGCCGACCAGGACGACGTCTGGCTGCCCGGGCACCGCGAGCTGCTCGTCGACGCGCTGCGGACCCACCTGGTCGCTGCCTCCAACCTCGTCCTCCTGGGCACCGGCGACCCGCTGGCCTCGCCCTTCGGCCGTCCCGGCTGGCGGCTGCGGTCCGCCGACTCCGACCGCCGGTGGGCCAACGTCGCCGGGATCGTCGCCGGGCTCCGCCCCTACTACGGCTGCGCGATGGGGGTGCGCCGTGACGCCCTCGACCTGGCGCTGCCCTTCCCCGACTACCTGACCGAGTCGCACGACCTGTGGCTGGCCCTCCTCGGCAACCTGGCCGGCTCGGTGCGGCACGTCGAGCAGCCCACGCTGCAGCGGCGCGTCCACGACGCCAACGCCACGCCCGACCGGCCCCGTGGCCTGGGCCCGGCCCTGGCGTCGCGCGCGATGCTCGTGCGGTCGGCGCGCGAGCTGCGTCGCCGCCTCCGCGCCGCCCGCCCGGCGCGACCCACGGCCTGAGCCGGGCCGAGCCCTGCCGTCAGCGCATCGGCGTACGCCGCGAGGGCGCGAGGGCGTGGCGTGAGAGCGAGCGCAGCGCCGGCACCGAGCGGTCCCGGAGCGCCGCGGGGACGAGCGTCAGGGCGTGCAGGCGCGAGGTCCACCGGGTGCGGGCCACGCGCTCGGCGCGGGTCCAGCCCCGCGCGCGCATCTGCTCGGCGGCGGAGTCGTAGTAGGTGCGCTCGTCACCGAGCCGGCGTCCGTGCAGCAGGCTGGCCGACGACGCGCTGCCGGAGTGGCGGCGGTAGGAGAAGACGGTGTCGGGCACGACCAGCAGCGTGTCGCCGGCGGCCGCCATGTCCACCAGCAGCGCGAGGTCCTGGATGATCGGGAGGTCGTCGCGGAACTCGCGGCGCTGCACGGCGGCGGTGCGGAAGACCAGCGCCGGCCAGTAGAGCCAGTTGCCGCGCAGCAGGCTGACGGCCAGGTCCTCGCCCGAGAGCTCGAGGGGTCCGTCGAGCCGCGGCATCAGCGCCCGCTTGACCTTGTCGCCCAGCGGCAGGACCACCCGGCCCTCGCCGTCGACGACCTCGACGCCGACCTGGACGACGTCGGCACGCGGGTGCTCGTGCGCGGCTCGCGTCACCGTGGCCACGAAGTCGGGGTGCATCAGGTCGTCGCAGCCCAGGAACATCATCAGCTCGCCCGAGGCCATCGCCAGGCACGCGCGGTAGTTGTCGGTGATGCCGCGGTTGGTGTCGTGGCGGACATAGGTGATCCGCGGGTCGGTCTCGGCGGCGAAGTGCTCCGCGACGCTCGGGTCGGGGTAGCAGTCGTCGACGACGGTCATCGTCCAGCGCCCGTCGGTCTGCGCCTTCACGCTGTCGACGGTGGCGTAGAGCAGCCCGGGGTCGCCCCAGAACGGGACGAAGACCTCCAGCGGGGGTCCCACCGGGTCTGCGGGTGGCTGCGTCACCGCGGCTCACCCGGGCCGCGCGGCTCCGGGTCGGCCCAGCGCTCGACCTCCATCTGGAGCAGGGCGATGTCCTCGGCCAGGGTGCGGGTGCGCTCCTCGAGCCGGCCGAGCTCGGAGCTGTGCTGCAGCGTCAGCACCATGATCACGAGGGAGGCGACGAAGAACAGCAGGTTGGAGGGGACCTGCAGCCCGATCAGCTCGGTGGCCATCGTCAGCAGGGCCGGGAAGGCGGCGACGGTGAGCGCACCCAGCGCGACGACACCCCAGATCAGGGCGTACTTCTCCCGCAGCCGGTGCCGCCGCAGCATCTCGAAGAGGGACAGCAGGATCACGACGGACCCGGCGATGCCGAGGATGCTGATGCCGCTCATTCGCGTGCCTCCTTCTCGTCCTGGCGCACGACCGGGGTGGGGGCGTGGTGCTGCTCGGGGTGGGCCTCGGCGGGCTCGGACTCCTCCAGCTGGGCCGGCCAGTCGCGGACGAGCGCGAGGCCGAGCGCGAAGATCGCGCGCAGGAGGTAGATGGCCGCCTTGACGGGGCTGTGCGAGGCACGCCCCGCCATCCGGGCGCGCATCACCACCGGCTCCTGGGTGATCACGCAGCCGGCACGCGCGCCGATGACCAGCGACTCGACCGTGTCGCCGAGGTACTCGGCGGGGTAGTGGCGCGCGAACAGCGAGATGGCACGTCGGTTCGCGACCCGGAAGCCGGAGGTCACGTCGGTGAGCCGGGTCCGCGCCAGCCGGGACAGCACCCACGCGAGCAGCACCATGGCCCACTTGCGCGGGCCGCGGACGCGGTAGGGGTCGTCGGCGGTCGCGAAGCGCGCGCCGATGACGATGTCGGCGTCGGCGAGCCGGGCGACGAGCTGGGGGAGGTAGCGCGGGTCGTGCTGGCCGTCGGCGTCGATCTGCACCGCGACGTCGTAGCCGTGGCGCAGCGCGAACCGGTAGCCCGCGCGCATCGCCCCGCCGACACCGAGGTTGAAGGGCAGGCTGCACACGGTGGCGCCGGCCTCGATCGCCCGCTGCCGGGTCTGGTCGGACGAGCCGTCGTCGACGACCAGCAGGTCGGCGTCGCGGACGCACTCGCTGATCTCGCGCAGCGTGGCGCCGATCGAGTCCTGCTCGTTCCACGCCGGGACGATGATGAGCACGCGTGGTGCGACGACGTCCCCGGGCATGCCGCGGATCCTACAGATCGGCGTGTCCCCCTCCGAACCCGTACGAACCGCCTCGGCCGGGCGTGCGCCGTCTGGGTGCCGGGCGCGAGGGTGTCTAGCCTGAGCGCGTGCGTGAACAACCCGAGCAGCAGGCCCCGCCCGTCCAGCGCCTCCGTGTGCGCTACGCCAAGCGCGGCCGGCTGCGCTTCACCAGCCACCGCGACTTCAGCCGGGCCTTCGAGCGTGCGGTGTTCCGCGCGCGGATCCCGATGTCGTACTCCTCGGGCTTCAACCCCCACCCGCGCATCTCCTACGCCGGTGCGGCGCCCACCGGGTCGGCCAGCGAGGCCGAGTACCTCGAGCTCGCGCTCGCCGAGGTCGTCGACCCCTCCGCCATCCACGCCCTCCTCGACGAGGCGCTGCCACTCGGCCTCGACGTGCTCGAGGTCGTCGAGTCGCCCGGCGGCTCGCTGGCCGACCTGCTCGAGGCCAGCCGCTGGCGCATCGACGTCGACGCCGATGCTGCCGTGGCCCAGGACGCCGTCGCGCGCTTCCTGGCCGCCGACGAGGCGCTCGTCGAGCGGATGACCAAGAAGGGCATGCGCGAGTTCGACGCCCGGGGCGCCGTCCTGGCCATCGCGGTGCTGCCGGACGCGCCGGCTCCCGGGCGTACGTCCCTCGACGTCGTCCTGCGCCACGGCACCCCGTCGGTCCGCCCCGACGACGTGCTGCGCGGCCTCGACACGGTCGCCGGGCTCGCCGCGGGGCCGGCACCGCTGATGACCCGCCTCGCGCAGGGCCCCCTCCAGGGCGACGCCGAGGTCGGCGACCCGCTGGCGGCTCGGGCATAGCCAACGTGCGGTGGCCGTGTGCGATACTCGGCTCGTTCGACGCCCCGACGCCGTCGGGATCACGTCGAGCCGACGACGTTCTCGCCGCTCGCACGACGCGGTCGGCACCCCGGAAGGGTGGACGTCACCGGACCGCGACGCGGCCTGCAGGAGTCGGTGACAGCGACTCCACCTGGCCCAGCGACCGCGGCGGGTGGCGGAAGGCTTTCGGAGACGCATCCCGCGGAGGGGGTCGCCGCCACAGAAGCTTTGCGTCCCCGGGATCGCCGTGCGAGAGCGGTGGGCGCCGTATCGGCACCGTGAGGTGCCCGAGGAGCACTGCATGCTCGACCAGGACCAGCCCGACAGCACCACCTCGACCGGCAGCGGCGAGACCACGCCGGCGCAGGAGGCTCCCGCCCCGCCCGTCGTGACGCGACGCACCCGCTCGTCGTCGGCGCGCAAGACCGCGGCCGCCACGCCGGCGCAGACGCCCGCCCCGGACGCCCCGGCGCCGGACGGGACGGGCGAGACCACGGAGGTCGCCGCCCCGGCGAAGAAGGCCGCCAAGCGCGCGCCGGCCAAGAAGGCCGCCGCGAAGAGGACCGCCGCCAAGAAGACCGCCGCGACCGCCGAGGCTCCTCCCGCCGATGTAGCCGTCGACGCGCCTGTTGACGTTCCTGTGACCGACGGGGCGGCCGAGGTCGCCGCCCCGGCCAAGAAGGCCGCCAAGCGCGCGCCGGCCCGGAAGTCCGCCGCGAAGAAGACCGCCGCCCCGGCCGCCGCCGAGGCGACCGACTCCGGCGCCGACTCCGGCACGGACTCCGCCACCGGTCACGCCGTGCTGTTCCAGGCCCCGGTCGTCACCACCACCCGCCGCACCCGCAAGAAGGCCGCCTCCGCCCCGGCCGCGAGCGACGACGTCGCCGCCGAGCAGGCCCCGGCCGCAGCCGAGGCCCCGGCCGACGTCGCCGACGAGCCGCAGGCGCCCCGCACCACCGTGACGCGGTCGAGCCGTCGTACGCGCAAGAGCGCCGCCGCTCCCGTCGAGGCCGCCGAGCAGACCGACGCCGCCACCGCCGACGCCGAGACCACCGCCGCCGCGGCTCCGGACGCCGAGACGTCGCAGGACGCACCGGCCGGCGGCTCGCGGTCGCGCACGAGGTCCGGCTCGCGGACCCGGAAGAAGTCCGGCGCCCGGGCGTCCGACGCGACCGAGAGCCCCGCGGAGGACGTCGACCCCCTCGCCCTGGTGGCCGAGGAGGACGAGGACGAGCTGGTCGCCGACGCGACCACCGACGAGGCCACCGACGAGGCCGGCGACGAGCAGGCCGAGGAGTCGGGCGACGTCGCCGAGGACGAGACCGACCAGTCGGACGACGAGGACGCCGACGGTGAGGACGGCCCCGCCCGCCGTCGCCGTCGCCGCGGCGGACGGCGTCGTCGCAAGTCCTCCGACGGCGCGGGTGACTCCGGCGCCGAGTCCGCCGACGGCTCCGAGCAGTCCGACGGCTCCGGCCGGTCCGAGGGCGAGGCCGGCGAGGACGCCGACGCGTCCATCGGCTCCGGCCCCGAGCAGTCCGACGGCAACGACGCCTCCGGCGACGGGTCCTCGCGCCGCCGCCGGCGCCGCCGCCGCGCCGGTGACGACGGGGGCAGCGACGACGACGAGCCCAACACCGTGACCCGGGTGCGCAAGACCCGCTCGGCCGAGGACCAGATCACCTCGGTGCAGGGCTCGACCCGCCTCGAGGCCAAGAAGCAGCGCCGCCGCGAGGGTCGCGAGGCCGGCCGCCGGCGTGCCCCGATCGTCAGCGAGGCCGAGTTCCTGGCCCGCCGCGAGTCGGTCGACCGGGTCATGGTCATCCGCCAGCGCGCGGACCTGATCCAGATCGGCGTCCTCGAGGACCGCGTCCTCGTCGAGCACTACGTCGCCCGGGAGTCGCAGACCTCGCTGATCGGCAACGTCTACCTCGGCCGCGTCCAGAACGTGCTGCCCTCCATGGAGGCGGCGTTCATCGACATCGGCAAGGGCCGCAACGCGGTGCTCTACGCCGGTGAGGTCAACTGGTCGTCGCTGGGCCACAAGGAGGGCCAGCCGCGCAAGATCGAGTCGGTGCTCTCCAGCGGCCAGATGGTGCTGGTGCAGGTCACCAAGGACCCGGTCGGCCACAAGGGCGCCCGCCTGACCAGCCAGGTCAGCCTGGCCGGTCGCTTCCTGGTCTACGTGCCCGACGGCACCACCTCGGGCATCTCGCGCAAGCTCCCCGACACCGAGCGCGGACGCCTCAAGTCGCTGCTCAAGGAGATCGTCCCCGACACCGCCGGCGTCATCGTGCGCACCGCGGCCGAGGGCGCCAGCGAGGAGGAGCTGACCCACGACGTCGAGCGCCTCAAGTCGCGCTGGGAGGAGATCGAGAAGAAGGCCACCAACAAGGGCTCCGGGCCCCAGATGCTCTACGGCGAGCCCGACCTCACGCTCAAGGTCGTGCGCGACCTGTTCACCGAGGACTTCTCCAAGCTCGTCATCGAGGGCGACGACGCGTGGGACACCGTCTACGGCTACGTCCAGTCGGTCGCACCCGACCTCGCCGACCGCGTCGAGCGCTACGAGCGCAACGGCGCCGGCGACGTCTTCGCGACCTACCGGATCGACGAGCAGATCCACAAGGGCCTCGACCGCAAGGTGTGGCTGCCCTCCGGTGGCTCGCTGATCATCGACCGCACCGAGGCGATGACCGTCGTCGACGTCAACACCGGCAAGTTCACCGGCTCCGGGGGCAACCTGGAGGAGACGGTCACCAAGAACAACCTCGAGGCGGCCGAGGAGATCGTGCGCCAGCTGCGGCTGCGCGACATCGGCGGCATCATCGTCGTCGACTTCATCGACATGGTCCTGGAGTCCAACCGCGACCTCGTCGTGCGTCGCCTCGTCGAGTGCCTCGGTCGCGACCGCACCCGCCACCAGGTCGCCGAGGTCACCTCGCTCGGCCTGGTCCAGATGACGCGCAAGCGCATCGGCACCGGCCTGCTCGAGGCGTTCAGCGAGAACTGCGAGCACTGCCACGGCCGCGGCGTGGTCATCAAGGACCAGCCGGTCGACCCGGAGGCGAAGTCGGAGGAGGGCGAGGGCCGTCGCACCAGCCGTCGCCGAGGTCGCCGCACGGGCGCCGAGGCCGGTGGCGACCAGCGCGCCGAGCAGTCCGGCTCCGCGTCAGGCTCCGCGCCCTCGCCGAAGGACGTCGCCGCCATGGCGCGCCACGAGAGGGCGGCCGAGGACGACCAGGTCGACCTCGACCCGGCCGACGACCAGGTCGACGACCAGCTCGAGGACCTGGCCCCGGACCACGCCGACGAGGTGGCGGTTGACGACTCTGCGTCCGAGGACGCCGCGGTCGAGCAGGTCCCGCCCGCCGAGGCACCGGTCGAGGACGCCCCCGTGGCGGCCGAGCCGCCCGCCGAGGTGCCCACGGAGCAGGCCACCGATGCCCCCGGCACCGCCGAGGAGGCAGCCGAGGGCCCTGCGGATGCAGCTGCCCCTGTGGAGGAGCCCGCTGCGCCCGAGGCGCCCGTGGCGGAGAAGCCGCGCGTGGTGACCCGTACGCGTCGTCGTGCGGCCAGCCGTCCCGCAGGTCCGCCGGCACTGCTCGAGTCCCGGACCACCGGCGGGGTCACCTCCGGGGTGGCCGGCACGCGGCCCGAGACCGGCGCCGTCGAGCCCGGCACCGCCGAGCTCGAGCCGGGCGCCGTCGCGGTGGACGGTGAGGCGAGCGAGGCCTCGCTGGTCGAGCACGTCCCCATCAAGAAGAAGGGGTCGCGCAAGCGCTGACCCCGGAGGAGGGCGACCGGGGCCTCGTTTTGCCCGGTCGCCACCCGATCCCGTAGTCTTGTCCCTCGGTGTTCGACACACCGATTCTGCGCGCCCGTCACGTGGCGTACTCGCCCGAAGTCCAGGCGGTGTCGTGCGCAGTCCCCGTTTTCATCACCTGTAGTTCTGAGGAGAGTGACTCGCCGTGTACGCAGTCGTGCGCAGTGGCAGCAAGCAGCAGAAGGTTGCCGTCGGCGACGTCATCGAGATCGACGCGATGGCTGCCACCGGTGACACCATGACCCTTCCCGTGGTGATGGTCGTCGATGGCGACAAGGTCACCGCGACCGGCCTCGACTCGGCGTCGGTGACCGTCGAGGTCACCGGCCGCACCAAGGGCCCGAAGATCATCATCCAGAAGTACAAGAACAAGACCGGCTACAAGAAGCGCCAGGGTCACCGCCAGAAGTACACCCAGGTCAAGGTCACCGACATCTCCCTCTGAGCCCGGCGCTCGAGGTCGACTCCACCATCTGAAGGACTGAACAATGGCTCACAAGAAGGGTGCCGCGAGCACCAAGAACGGCCGTGACTCCAACGCGCAGCGCCTCGGCGTCAAGCGCTTCGGTGGCCAGATCGTCGGCGCCGGCGAGATCATCGTCCGCCAGCGTGGCACGCACTTCCACCCGGGCACCGGCGTGGGTCGCGGTGGCGACGACACGCTGTTCGCCCTGCAGGCCGGCGCCGTCGAGTTCGGCACCCGCCGCGGTCGTCGCGTGATCAACATCGTCCCCGGCGAGTGACCACGCGCCACTGAGCACTTCTGCACTCTGCTCACTCGAAGGGCGTCCCTGTCTGGGGGCGCCCTTCGTGCTTTCACCCACCGATGCAAGGAATCTGATGGCCATCCCCACGTTCGTCGACCAGGTCATGCTGCACCTCGCGGCCGGGCGGGGCGGCAACGGCGTCGCCTCGGTCAAGCGGGAGAAGTTCAAGCCGCTCGGTGGGCCCGACGGCGGCAACGGCGGGCAGGGTGGCTCGATCATCCTGCAGGTCGACACGAGCGTCACGACGCTCGTCGACTACCACCACAGCCCCAAGCGCCGCGCCGACAACGGCGGCCAGGGCGCCGGCGACCACAAGAACGGCGGCAACGGCAAGGACCTGGTCCTCACCGTGCCCGACGGCACGCTCGTCAAGGACCAGGACGGCCAGACCGTCGCCGACCTCGTCGGCCACGGCACGACGCTGGTCGTGGCCCAAGGTGGTCGCGGCGGGCTCGGCAACGCCGCCCTCGCCTCGTCCAAGCGCAAGGCCCCGGGGTTCGCGCTGCTCGGCGAGCCCGGCGACGAGCTCGTCGTACGCCTCGAGCTCAAGGTGGTCGCCGACATCGGCCTGGTGGGCTTCCCGAGCGCGGGCAAGTCGTCGCTGATCGCCGCGATCTCGCGCGCGCGGCCCAAGATCGCCGACTACCCCTTCACCACCTTGATCCCCAACCTCGGCGTGGTCACCGCGGGCGAGACGACCTTCGTGGTCGCCGACGTCCCCGGCCTGATCGAGGGTGCCGCGGAGGGCCGCGGCCTCGGCCACGACTTCCTGCGCCACATCGAGCGCTGCGCGGCGCTCGTGCACGTCGTCGACACCGCCTCGATCGAGCCCGGCCGCAACCCGCTCGACGACCTCGACGTCATCGAGGGCGAGCTGGCCCGCTACGGCGGGCTCGAGGACCGGCCCCGGCTGGTCGCGCTCAACAAGATCGACGTCCCCGACGGCCAGGACATCGCCGACATGGTCGTCGAGGAGCTGCGCGGTCGCGGCCTGCGTGTCTTCGAGGTCAGTGCCGCCTCCGGCGCGGGCCTGCGCGAGCTGACCTTCGCGATGGCCGAGATCGTCGTCGCCGCCCGCGAGGTGGCGCCCGCCGTCGAGGCCGAGCGCATCGTCATCCGGCCCAAGGCCGTCGACGGGGGAGACGACTTCACCGTCGTGGCCACCGACGAGGGCTGGCGGGTGCGCGGCACCAAGCCCGAGCGCTGGGTGCGCCAGACCGACTTCAGCAACGAGGAGGCCGTGGGCTTCCTCGCCGACCGCCTCAACCGCCTCGGCGTCGAGATGAAGCTCGCCCGCATGGGCGCCCAGGAGGGCGACACCGTCCTCATCGGCCCCGAGGACAACTCGGTCGTCTTCGACTTCAAGCCCAGCATCGAGGCCGGCGCGGAGATGCTCGGCCGTCGAGGCGAGGACGAGCGGCTGCGCGAGGAGCGCCCCGCGCGCGAGCGCCGTCGCGACATCGCCGAGGGCATGGAGTCCAAGGCCGAGGAGGAGGCGCGCGCCGACGTCGCCCGCCGCCTCGACGCGGAGCGCAAGAACAAGGGCCCCAACCGCAGCTCGGGCAGCTCGGGCGTCGGGCCGATGGCCTACGAGATCGGCACGAAGGACGACCCCGACTGGGACGGCAGTGACGACTGACCGCTCGACCTCGCGTGCCGACCTGGTGTCGGCCGCGCGGCGCGTGGTCGTCAAGGTCGGCTCGTCGTCGCTGACGACGGCGGCCGGCGGCATCGACCCTGAGCGCGTACGCCGTCTGGTGGACGTCCTCGCCGCCGCGCGTGACGGCGGTGCCGAGGTCGTGCTCGTCTCCTCGGGCGCGATCGCCGCGGGCCTGGCCCCGCTCGGGATGAGTCGGCGGCCCAGCGCCCTCGCGCCGCAGCAGGCGGCCGCGGCGGTCGGGCAGGTCCTGCTCGCCCACCGCTACCAGGAGGAGTTCGCCCGCCACGGGATCACCACCGGGCAGGTGCTGCTCACCGTCGACGACGTGATGCGCCGGGCGAGCTACCGCAACGCCCACCAGACCCTCGCCAAGCTCCTCGAGCTCGGCGTGGTGCCGGTCGTCAACGAGAACGACACGGTCGCCACCTCCGAGATCCGCTTCGGCGACAACGACCGTCTCGCCGCGCTCGTCGCGCACCTGGTCCACGCCGACCTGCTCGTGCTGCTCTCCGACGTCGACGGGCTCTACGACGGCCCGCCGAGCCGCCCGGGTGCGCGGCTCGTCCCGCTCGTGCGCTCCGACGACGACCTCGCCGCCGTGACCGTCGGCTCCGCCGGAGCGGCCGGCGTCGGCACCGGCGGCATGGCCACCAAGGTCGACGCCGCGAGGATCGCCACTGGTGCGGGCATCGACGTCGTCCTCACCTCGGCCGACCGCGCCGCCGAGGCCCTGTCCGGGGCGGAGGTCGGCACGCTCTTCGAGGCGACCGGCAGGCGTCGGCCCACCCGGCTCCTGTGGCTGGCCCACGCCACGTCGGGCCAGGGGAGCCTGAGCCTCGACGCGGGCGCGGTGCGCGCGCTCGTCGAGCGGGGAGCCTCGCTGCTGCCCGCCGGGATCACGGGCGTCGACGGCTCGTTCGTGGCCGGTGACGCCGTCGACCTGCTCGGCCCTGACGGCGCGCTCGTCGGCCGCGGGCTGGTGAACTTCGACGCCGACGAGGTGCCGGCGCTCCTCGGTCGCTCGACGAGCGACCTGAAGGCCGACCTCGGGGCTGCGTACGAGCGCGAGGTCGTGCACCGCGACGACCTCGTGCTGCTCTAGCCCGCGATAGGGTCCCGTCATGCGCATCCGCCCGCTCGGATGGGAGCTCACCACGTTCCTGGTCCTCGTCACCGTGGTCGCCCTCGGACTGCTCGCCCGCGCCGACTGGCTGGTGATGGCGGCGCTGTGGGGCTGCCAGGTCGCGTTCGTGGCCATCCTGGCGAGCCTCGCGGTGCAGCTGGTCGTCCGGCCCGTCCGGTCGCGCCGCAACCGCGCCGCCCGCGGGTCGCACCCCGTCGCCTGACGCCAGCGCCCGCCGGTGCTCGATGACCGAAAACTTTCGGTCACTGCCGAGGCGACCTCCGCGTCAGGGGTGGGCTCCCGCCGACGGGGCTAGCCTGCCGAGGTGCACTGGACACCGAGCGAGGCCGACGAGGCCGAGGAGGCCGCGTTCCAGCGGCTGTGGGGCGAGTGGCGGGCGCTGGACCCGGCGGGCCTGGCCGCGTTCATGGCCGACTGGGACCGCGAGTGGTGGGTGGTCGGCGGCTGGGCGATCGACGCCTTCACCGGGCAGCACCGCCCGCACGACGACATCGACGCGGTGATCTGGCGTCGCGACCTGCCGCGCCTGCGCGAGATGGTGGGGGAGCGGCACCACCTCTGGTCGGCCGGCAGCGGGATGATCCGCCCGCTCACCGACCAGTGGCCCGAGCCGCACCCGGAGGCCGGCCAGGTGTGGCTGCGCGACCACGCACAGGCGCCCTGGTTCCTGGACTGCATCCTCGCCGAGGACCGCGACGGCCTCTGGGTCTCGCGGCGCGACCCCGAGCACGTCGTGCCGCTCGAGGACGTCACGTGGGTGGCCGACGACGGGATCCGCTACATGCGTCCCGAGGTCGTGCTGCACCACAAGGCGCGCCTCGCACGCCCCAAGGACCACGCCGACCTCGCGGTCGCGTGGCCGATGCTGGGGGTCGCGGAGCAGGACTGGCTGCGCGACGCCGTACGCCGTGAGCGGGCCGACCACCCCTGGCTCACCGGCGCGATGGCTGGTCGGTGACGGGCCCCGCGTAGGCTTGGCAGGTCATGAGCGAGCGCATCGTCTACCTCGACCACGCCGCGACCACGCCGATGCTGCCGGTCGCGGTCGAGGCCATGACGCGCCACCTCTCCGGGGTCGGCAACGCCAGCTCCCTGCACGCCTCCGGGCGCGGTGCGCGGCGCGTGGTGGAGGAGTCGCGGGAGGCCATCGCGGGCGTCGTCGGCGCCCGCCCCGGTGACATCGTCTTCACCTCCGGCGGCACCGAGTCCGACAACCTCGCGCTCAAGGGCATCTTCTGGGCCCGCCGCGCGGAGGACCCCCGCCGCACCCGCATCCTGTCGACGGCGATCGAGCACCACGCCGTGCTCGACCCGCTGCACTGGCTCGGTGAGAACGACGGGGCGCAGGTCGAGCTGCTGCCCGTCTCGGGCGAGGGCGTCCTCGACGTCGACGCGCTGCGGGCCTCGATCGAGCGCGACCCGGCCTCGGTCGCGCTGGTCTCGGTGATGTGGGCCAACAACGAGGTCGGCTCGCTCCAGCCGCTCGACGAGGTGGTCGCGATCGCCGCCGAGCACCGCATCCCCGTGCACACCGACGCCGTCCAGGCGCTCGGGCAGGTGCCGGTCGACTTCGCGGAGTCGGCCGTCGACGCGCTGACCTTCACCGGCCACAAGGTGGGTGGTCCCTACGGCGTGGGTGCCCTCGTCGTGCGCCGCGACCTCCGGGTCAGCGCGCTCGTGCACGGCGGCGGCCAGGAGCGCGACATCCGCAGCGGCACCCTCGACGTCCCGGCCATCGCGGGCCTCGCCGCCGCCGTCGAGGCCTCGGTGAAGGCCCAGCACGACCACGCGCTGCGGGTCGCGAGCCTGCGCGACGACCTGGTGCGCCGGGTGCTCGAGGTCGTCCCCGACGCCCACCTCCACGGTGCCCCGATGGGCCCGCAGCGCCTTCCCGGCAACGCGCACCTCGGCTTCCCCGACTGCGAGGGCGACTCCCTGCTGATGCTGCTCGACGCCCGCGGCATCGAGTGCTCCACCGGCTCGGCCTGCTCCGCCGGCGTGCCGCAGCCCTCCCACGTCCTGCTGGCGATGGGCTGCGACCCCGACCAGGCCCGCCACTCGCTGCGCTTCTCGCTCGGCCACACCACCACGCCCGCCGACGTCGACGCCCTCGTCGAGGCCATCGGCCCCGTCGTCGAGCGCGCGCGTGCCGCGCGGGCGCGCTGAGGACCGGCCGATGAAGGTGGTCGCTGCCATGTCGGGCGGCGTGGACTCCGCCGTCGCGGCCGCGCGTGCGGTCGAGGCCGGCCACGACGTGACGGGCGTTCACCTCGCGCTCAGCCGCAACCCGGCGTCCTACCGCACCGGTGCGCGCGGCTGCTGCACGATCGAGGACAGCAACGACGCGCGTCGCGCCGCCGACGTCATCGGCATCCCCTTCTACGTCTGGGACCTCTCCGACCGCTTCCACTCCGACGTGGTCGAGGACTTCATGGACGAGTACGCCGCCGGCCGCACGCCCAACCCGTGCCTGCGTTGCAACGAGAAGATCAAGTTCGCCGCGGTCCTCGACCGCGCGCTGGCGCTCGGCTTCGACGCGGTCGCCACCGGCCACTACGCCCAGCTGCGCACGGGTGCCGACGGCCTGGTCGAGATGCACCGCGCCACCGACCACGGCAAGGACCAGTCCTACGTCCTGGGCGTGCTGGACCAGTCGCAGCTGCGGCACTCGCTCTTCCCCCTCGGCGACACCGACAAGCCCGCGGTGCGCCGCGAGGCCGAGGCCCGCGGCTTGCTGGTCGCCGACAAGCCCGACTCCCACGACATCTGCTTCGTCGCCGACGGCGACAACGCCGGCTGGCTGCGCGAGAAGCTCGGGGACCGCGCGCCCAACCACGGCGGCGACATCGTCGACGCGACCACCGGCGAGACGGTGGGCAACCACACCGGCACCTACGGCTTCACGATCGGGCAGCGCCGTGGCCTGCGCCTCGGTGTCCCCGCCGCCGACGGCAAGCCGCGCTTCGTCCTCGACATCGAGCCCGTCAGCGGCACGGTGACGGTCGGTCCGCGCGAGCAGCTCGAGGTCGACCACGTCGTCGGCACCCGGCCGCGCTGGTGCGGGACGGTGCCGGACCGGGTGGACGGCACGGTCCAGCTCCGCGCGCACGGCGCCGAGCACCGCGCCGTCGTGCGGGTCGACGGCGACCGGGTCGACATCGACCTCCTCGAGCCGGCCGAGGGCATCGCGCCCGGCCAGGCGGCCGTGGTCTACGACGGCACCCGCGTCGTCGGCTCGGCCACCATCGAGTCGACCCGTCGCGTGGCGCAGCCGTGACGCGGGCGACGGGCGTCGGGTCGATGCCGGGCACGACCGACGCTGCGCACGCCGAGGCCGTACGCCTCGTGCTGGACGAGCTGCCCGACCTGGCGTTCGTGCCCGAGCTGCCGGGCCGCGGCGTCACCGCCGCGATGACCGGCCGCGCCCTCGGTCTCGTGGAGGGCATCGGGGCCGACCTGCAGCCCGCCGGGTGGCGGCTCACCGACGCCAGCGGCGTCGACCACCGCCGGGCGCGCTCGCTGCTCGCCCAGGACCTCGACACCGTCGAGGAGCTCGCCCAGGGCTACGAGGGCGCGTTCAAGACCCAGGTCGCCGGGCCGTGGACGCTCGCCGCGACCGTCGAGAAGCCGCGCGGCGACAAGGTCCTCAGCGACCACGGTGCGCGGCGCGACCTGGCGCAGGCGCTGGCGGAGGGGCTGCGCGTCCACGTCGCCGACCTGCGCCGACGCGTGCCGGGCGCCGAGCGCCTCGTGGTGCAGGTCGACGAGCCCGCGCTCGCCGCCGTCATGGGCGGCCAGGTCCCCACCGCCAGCGGCTTCGGTCGCCACCGCCGCGTCGACCTCCCGGAGGCCTCGGCCCACCTCGAGTGGATGGTCGCGGCGATCACCGAGGCGGGCGCCGAGGCGTGGGTGCACTCCTGTGCCCCGCAGACCCCGTGGGCGCTCGTCGCCGGCACGGGCGTCGCCGGCCTGTCGGCCGACCTCGACATGCTCGGTCCTGCTGACCTCGACACCTTCGCCGAGGTCCTCGAGCAGGGTCGTACGACGGCGCTCGGCGTCGTGCCGTCCACCGACCCGGCCTCGCCGGTGTCCGACGCCCGGGTCGTCGAGCGCGTCGAGCGCTGGCTCGACATGCTGGGCCTGGACCCCGAGGAGGTTGGCTCCGGCCTGGTCCTCACGCCCACCTGCGGGCTCGCCGGGGCGAGCCACGCGTGGTCACGGCAGGCGCTCCAGGTGGTGCGGCGCGGTGCCGACGGGCTGTCCGGGCGCTGACGCAGGTCCGGGTCAGCGGTCCGTGGACGGGACCGCGGCGCCGAGCACGTCGAGGGTCAGCGCGACCGCCACGTCGTGCCAGCGCTGGGAGCCGCTGAGCATGTAGTGGCCGAGCGCGCCCATGTCGCGCAGCTCCGCGCTCTCGGCGACGCCCCGGGCGCGCTCGACGTAGCGGGTGGTCTCCTTGAACGAGGTGATCCGGTCGCGGCGACCGTGGGCCGCGCGGAGGGTGCGATCGCGCAGGGTCTCGACGGGGTCCTCGGCCGACCACCACGGCGCGAGCCCCACCACGCCGACGACCGACGGGTCGTCGGCCACGTGGACCGCGACGCGGGCGCCCATCGAGTGCCCGAGCAGCACCACCGGCACCTCGCCGTGCGCGGCACGCAGCTCGTCGAGCGCCTGCCGGGCGTCGGCGACCCGGTCGGGACCGCCGTTCCAGCCGCGCTGCTGGTAACGCGCGAGCCACACCCCGGCACCCGCCTCGGCGGCGCGCGGCGCCACCGACCGGGCGAGCCACGCGGCGCGGCGCCACGACGCGCTGCGGCCGTCGACGGCCTGGCGCGAGCGCGGCTTGCCGCCGTGGAGGACGAGCACCATCGCGCCCGGGCTGCCGGGGCCGTCGTAGGTGGTCACGTGGGATTCGGGCACATCGCTCCTTCGGAGCCGCGCCGCTCGCGGATGGGACGGCGGAGGTGGTGGGACGCGGGCAGGACGCGGACAGGACGCGGACAGGACGCGGGAGGTGTGACCGGCGGGAACGGCACGAGGGAGGACCTCCGGGTGCTCCGGGGATCCTCCCTCGCGGGTGGTGCGGTGGATCAGTGGGCGACGACGCCCTCGGGGCCGTCGGTGGCCAGCTCCTCGTGCTTGACGTCGAGGAAGATCCAGATCACGACGGACGCCGCGAGCATGAGGATCGAACCGACCAGGAAGGCATTGGTCGAGCCCTCCGTGAAGATCTGCTGCTGCGCGATCTCGGCGAACATCTTTGCCTGCTCCGGCGACGGCTGCGGCAGGCCCGCTGCGGCGTCCGCGAACTCCTTGCCGCGGTCGGTGAAGGTCTGCGTCGCGACCGTCGCGAGGACCGCGAGGCCGAGCGCGCCACCGACCTGCTGCGCGGTGTTGAGCACGCCCGAGCCGATCCCGGACTCCTCGGCGCGGAGGTGGTGGACCGCCGTGAGGGTCACGGGCACGAACGTGAGGCCCATGCCGAGCGACATCATCACGATGAACGGCATGATGTCGGTGACGTAGCTCCCGGTCAGGTCGCTCGGGGGGAACGACGTGTCGTAGGGCAGCCGGGAGAAGCCGAAGAGCGCGCCCGCGGCGATCAGCGTGCCGACACCGGAGATGTAGCGCGGGTCGATCCGGTTGACCAGGTTGGAGGCCAGACCGGCGCCTACGACGATGCCGACCGTGAACGGGAGGAAGGCGACGCCGGCCTTGAGCGGGGAGTAGCCCATGACGTTTTGGATGTACTGGCTGAGGAAGTAGAACATCGCGAACATCGCGGCAGGCGCGAGGAACATCGCCACGAAGCTCGAGGCACGCGTGCGGCTGGTGAAGATGCGGAACGGCAGCAGCGGGTGCTCGACCCGGCTCTCGACGAACCCGAAGGCGACGAGCAGTGCGACACCGGCGACCAGGCTGGCGATCGTGATCGTGTCGCCCCAGCCCTCGGAGCCGGCGCGGGTCAGGCCGTAGACGACGCCGAGCAGGCCGAAGGTCGCGGTGACGGCGCCGGGCAGGTCGAGCTGACCGGGGTGCGACTCCGACTCGTTGAGGAAGCGAGGGGCCAGGGACGCGGCGACCAGGCCGATCGGGACGTTGATGAGGAAGGTGAGGCGCCAGCCGTCGACGGCGATGCCGAAGATCTCCGGCGACGTCCCGGTCAGCCAGCCACCGAGGATCAGGCCGACGGCCGCACCGGCGCCCGACATGGCGGCGTAGACGGCGAAGGCACGGTTGCGTGCGGGTCCGGCGGGGAACGTGGTGGTGATGAGGGCGAGCGCGGCGGGGGAGGCGAGCGCGGCGCCGAGGCCCTGCAGGCCACGGGCGCCGAGCAGCAGGGCCTCGCTGGTCGCCAGCCCGCCCAGGAGCGAGGCCACGGCGAAGATGGCCAGGCCGGTCATGAAGACCTTGCGGCGGCCGTAGAGGTCACCGAGGCGGCCACCGAGCAGCAGCAGGCTGCCGAAGGCGAGGGCGTAGCCGGTGACGATCCACGAGAGGTTGGCGTTGCTGATCTCCAGGTCCTTCTGGATGAAGGGGAGCGCGATGTTGGCGATGCTCGCGTCGAGCACGACCATCAGCTGCGCGATGGAGATCAGGACCAGGGCCCAGGCGAGATTGAGCTCACGCTGCGGCGGGGCGGTCGCCCCGGGCGGCGGGTTGGTGCTGGCGGTGTCGGTCATGGTGTTCCTTCGAGTGGGCTGGTCTGGTTCGAGTGGATCAGAGGGGTACGACACTGGGTCGGACCGTGGCGCTGGTCGCGGGTGCGGAGCAGGGGCCGTGGAGCGCGGCCGGGAGGATGACCTCGTCGAGCACGCGGCCGACGAGCTCAGGGGTGACGGTCTCGCCGAGCAGGAAGACGCGGTGCAGCAGGATCCCGGCGAGCGCGGGGGCGAGGAGCGTGAGGTCGACGTCGTGGTGGACCTCGCCCCGCTCCCGGGCACGCTCGTAGATGCACCGGGAGGCCTCGACCTTGGGGCCGATGAAGTCGCGTCGGTAGACCTCGGCGAACTCCGGGTCGCGGCCCATGGCGGTCACGACCGCGGACAGCACCGACTGCGCCTGCCGGTCGCTGATGCCGCCGTGACCGCAGTAGGCCGCCAGCAGGTCACCGCGCAGGCTGCCGGTGTCGGGCACCACGGTCTCGCCCTTGTGGGACATGATCGCCGCGACGACGAGCTCGGGCTTGCCCTTCCAGCGGCGGTAGAGCGTCGCTTTCGACGCCTTCGCCCGGGTGGCGACGGCGTCCATGGTGAGCAGGTCGTAGCCGACCTCGTCGAGCACGGCGAGGGTCGCCTCGAAGATCTCCATCTCGCGGTCGCCCTCCACGCGGGGGCGGGTGCCGGTCTCGGTCGGTGTCACGCGGGCCTCTCGGTTCTGGCGGTCTGGCGGTTCAGTGACGGTCGTCACGATGAAACGAAACTGTTTCGTACCGTCAACCGCACTCTAGGTGGGGATATTCCGACGGAACAAACGCGTTTCATCCGGTCCAGACCAGCGAGGCCGTACGCCGCTCGCCCGGTGTCGGTGGTGCCCGGCAGAATGTGGCCATGAGCACGACCGACGGACCGCCCGCGACCACTCCCGCCGCCGTCGCGAGCGCGCCCCCCGAGGCGCGTGAGCGTCACCGCGAGCTGAGCGAGCAGGTCGAGGACGCGCGCTGGCGCTACTACGTGCTCGACGACCCCACGCTGTCCGACGCCGACTTCGACGTCCGGCTGCGCGAGCTCGAGGCCCTGGAGGAGGAGTTCCCCGAGCTCCGCACGCCCGACTCGCCGACGCAGAAGGTCGGCGGGGCGGTCTCGACCGAGTTCACGGCCGTGGACCACCTCCAGCGCATGGAGTCGCTGGACAACGCGTTCAGCTTCGAGGAGCTCGCCGCGTGGCACGCCCGGCTGCTGCGCGACGGGATCGAGTCCCCGGCGCTGCTGTGCGAGCTGAAGGTCGACGGGCTCGCGATCAACCTCCTCTACGAGGACGGACGCCTCGTGCGCGCGCTGACCCGCGGCGACGGGCGGACCGGGGAGGACGTGACGCCCAACGTCAAGACGATCTCGTCGGTGCCACACCGGCTGGCGCCCAGCGACGACCACCCGGTCCCGAGGCTGGTCGAGGTCCGCGGCGAGGTGTTCCTCACGACCGAGTCGTTCGACCGCCTCAACGCCTCGATGGTCGACGCCGGCAAGGCGATGTTCGCCAACCCGCGCAACGCCGCGGCCGGGTCGCTGCGGCAGAAGGACCCGCGGGTGACCGCGACCCGCGACCTGGGCATGGTCTGCCACGGCATCGGCGCCCGCGAGGGCTTCGACCCGCCCACCCAGAGCGCGGCCTACGACGCGCTCAGCGCGTGGGGCCTGCCGACCTCCGCGGAGGTCCGGGTGGTGTCCTCCCTCGCCGAGGTGGAGGCGCGCATCGAGCACGTCGGCGAGCACCGCCACACCATCGTCGGGCACGAGATCGACGGCCTGGTCGTCAAGGTCGACGACGTCGCGCTGCAGCGGCGCCTGGGCTCCACGAGCCGCGCGCCCCGCTGGGCGATCGCCTACAAGTACCCGCCCGAGGAGGTCAACACCCTCCTGCGCTCGATCGAGGTCAACGTCGGCCGCACTGGCCGGGTCACCCCCTACGGCGTCATGGAGCCGACCAAGGTGGCCGGGTCCACGGTGGAGAACGCGACGCTGCACAACGCCCACGAGGTCCGGCGCAAGGACGTCCGACCCGGCGACACGGTGATCCTGCGCAAGGCCGGCGACGTGATCCCCGAGATCCTCGGCCCGGTCCTCGCGCTGCGCCCCGACGGCCTCGCGGAGTGGGAGATGCCGACCCACTGCCCGGCCTGCGGCACCGAGCTCGCCCAGCAGAAGGAGGGCGACAAGGACCTGCGCTGCCCCAACCACGAGCGGTGCCCGGCCCAGGTCCGCGAGCGCGTCTTCCACGTCGCCGGCCGCGGCGCCTTCGACATCGAGGGCCTGGGCTACGAGGCGGCGGTCGCGCTGCTCGAGGCGGGTGTGATCACCAACGAGGGCGACCTCTTCGACCTCGACGAGGCGGCCCTGCTGCGGGTGCCGCTGTTCACCCGCGCGCCCAAGAAGGACGAGGACGGCCCGCAGCTGAGCGCCAACGGTGCGCGCCTGCTCGCTCACCTCCACGAGCGCAAGGCGAAGGTGCCGCTGTGGCGCGTGCTGGTCGCGCTCTCGATCCGGCACGTCGGACCCACGGCGGCGCGGGCGCTGGCCACCGAGCTGGGCTCGATGGACGCGCTGCGTGCCGCCGACGAGGAGACGCTGGCGGCCACCGAGGGCGTCGGTCCCACGATCGCCGCGTCGGTGCGCGAGTGGTTCCACGGCTCGAGCGAGGGCGACGCCGAGACCGAGGAGATCGGCGACAACACCGCCTGGCACACCGCCATCGTCGACGCGTGGGCCGCCGCCGGCGTGGCGATGGCCGACGAGCGCGACGAGTCGGTGCCCCGCACGCTCGAGGGGCTGACGATCGTCGCGACGGGGTCGTTGCAGGACTACACCCGCGACTCGGTCAAGGAGGCGATCATCGCGCGCGGCGGCAAGGCGTCGGGCTCGGTGTCGAAGAAGACCGACTTCGTCGTCGCGGGCGAGAACGCCGGCACCAAGGCCGACAAGGCCGAGCAGCTCGGCGTCCGGGTCCTCGACGAGGAGCAGTTCACCCGGCTGCTCGAGGGCGGACCGGACGCCCTGGGCTGAGGGGTGTGGGACGCGCCGGTCGGGGGTAGTCGAGAACAGGGACCGTCCACGGCAACCAACCGGTCGTCGCGGTGGTCCCACCCACGAGGTGCCGTCTCGGGCACTCACGCGTCGAAAGGTCCTCCGATGTCCACCCACCCCTCCCCGCTCCGCACCACCGCCCACCGTGGCGTCCTGCCCGCCGCCGTCGCGGCACTCGCCCTCTCACCGCTCCTCGGGCTCGGCGTCCCGGCCGCTGCCGCGGCGCCGACGTGCGGGGGCGTGCGCGCCACCATCGTCGGCAACGACCGGGCCAACGTCATCACCGGCACCGACAAGCGCGACGTGATCGTCGCCCGCGGCGGCAACGACACCATCCGCGGACTCGGCGGCAACGACCTGGTCTGCGGGGGCGACGGCGCCGACACCATCGTCGGTGGCCCCGGCAACGACAAGCTGTGGGGCGAGACCGACCTGGTCCGCCTCGACCAGTTCGGACGTGTGGTGAAGAAGGGCGACACGATCACCGGCGGCGAGGGTGACGACACGATCGACCTGGGCTACGACCCGCGCCCGGCCACGGAGGGCACCGACCCGGTGCTCGATGGCGTCTCCTACGCCAACGCGACCGCGCCCGTCGTCGTCGACCTGCGGGCCTCGACCACGGTGCCGATCGCGGCGGAGGGCAACGACACCCTCACCGGCTACGACGGCGGCATCCGCCTGGTCGGCTCGCCGCTGGCCGACACCGTCAAGGCGACCAACAAGGACGACATGATCCTCACCCGGGGCGGCGACGACACCGTCTTCGGCCGCGGCGGCTCCGACACCCTCGTCGCCGATTCCGCGGGCACGCTCGGCAACGACCGCCTCTACGGCGAGGCCGGCGACGACCGGATCTTCGGGACCGTCGGGATCGACACCTTCGTCGGCGGCAGCGGCAACGACACGCTGACCTCGGCCTCCGAGCTGCACCAGGTCTTCCGCGGCGGCAGCGGCGTCGACACCGTCACCTTCCCGCTGCCCTTCGAGCCAGGCTTCGTCGCCAAGGGCCACGGCGGCCAGGACCGGCTGCGCCTGCTCCCCAGCTCCAACCCGGCCCTCAAGCCGAACTTGCGCATCGACCAGCTCGGGAAGACCACGATCCGCGACCTGCAGCCCTACACGCTCGAGGGGAAGATCACCGGCTTCAGCGACGTCCAGCTGCCCGCCCGGGCCACGACGGTGTTCAAGGGCAGCAACGACTCGGAGATCGTCACAGCCAACCCCGACTACCGCGTGAAGATCTACGGCCGCGGCGGCGCGGACGTGCTGACCGGCTCCGAGGAGCCCGACCGGCTCGACGGCGGCAAGGGCTTCGACATCGTCCGGGGCCGCGGCGGCAACGACACCTGCAAGGCCGCGGAGAAGCGCTCGAGCTGCTGAGCGTCTCAGTCGCCCGCGTCACGCCCAGCGGCGCGGGCGACCATGCCTCCGATCAGCAGCGGCAGCACGAGCCCGGGGTGCCCCAACGCGACGGCGAGCAGCACGGCGAGCATGACGACCCCCCAGGAGACGAGGTCGAGCGGCGCCGATCGGAGCGTGTTCCGTCCGATCCTGACCGCTCCTCCGGTCCACCGGCGAGTGAGGCCGGGCCTGGGGTGGGTGGCGGGTCGCGTCTCGGCGGGTTGCGGCAGGTGGCGCTCGGCCGGGACGGTGGCGTCGATGAGCGCGACGGCCCGTCCGCCCCGCCTCCACTCGGTGGGGTCGAGCCAGGTCGTCCAGCCGTCCTCCGTCACCACGGCGCGAGCGCCGCCGTCCCACACGAGGTAGCCGGCTACGTCGTCGTACGTGCTGCGGTAGCGGCGGTGCTCGTCGTGGAGGACCAGCGCGTCGTCGCAGACGACCAGCCGTGACGCGTTGGCTGGCCATCCGGCGTTGCGAAAGCGGCGCCCGCGGGGAGTGATGACGCTCTCGGGCCGTTCCACGAGTCGGAGCCGGGGGTGGGAGCTGGTCGCCGGGGGTGCTCCGACCAGGAGGCTGTCGCGGAAGGCGGCGAGCGCAGGCACCAGGGCCTCGGGCGTCTGGGAGTCGAGCTCGTCCAGCAGGTCGTCGAGCTGCTGGACCTCGCGACCCCTCAGAGCCTGCGCCGCGGCGCGGCGCGACAGGAGGCCGACGTTGTAGGGGTCGGTGTGCCCCTGCCGCACGGCCGCCACCATGTCCGCGTAAGCATCCGCGGACGGTCCGTGGCGGGCGAGCTCGTCCGCGAGGTCGAGGACGGTGCCGAGCAGGGTGGGGCCTGCGGCCGGGCTCACGTCGCTGCCAGCCACCACGACCGCGTGGTCGGCGTCCACCGCCTCGTAGGTGGAGTAGGGCGAGTACGCCGTCCCGTCTCGCTCGCGCAGGCGCCGCCGGAGCGCGTCCTCCACGACCAGCGGGACCATCGCGGTCAACCCCACCCGTGGCACGACGCCGCTCAGCACGAGCCCCGCCCCGTCGGGGTAGACCGTCCGCGACCGCGCGACCTGGCGTGCAGGCCGCTCGGGGAGCGCGTCGCCCGGGGGCAGGGCGAGCCCGAGCCCCTCCGGGGGAGGGCCGTCGAGCGCGAGGGTGGCGTTGCCCGAGCAGAAGACCCGGCGGCACAGGGCGCCCAGCGCGTCCGGGTGCGCCCGGCCGAGCCCGAGGTCGTCGTGCCCCACGAGGCCGGGCCCCCGTGCGCCATAGCGCAGGCTGAAGGCCCGGGCGACCGGACCTCCCCGCGTGGCGGCCTCCGCCGCCAGGACCCGGCGCTCGCGGTCGAGCTCGCCGAGGTCGGGCTCGGCCAGGCGGCGGGTCAGGGCGCCCAGCGCCGCGACGACCTGCTCGCGCGGACCGTGCAGGCTGAGTGTCGTCACGAGCGCCGACACCGAGCCGTTGACGGCGAGCGTGCCGCCGGGCATGCCGTGCAGGGAGAGGTGTTCGAGCAGGTGGACCCACCCCGACGTGGCGAGCTCCTCGTCGGCCTGGCCGACCCGGAACATCAGCGTCGCAGCCAGCGTCGGACGCCCGGAGTCGACCCAGAACGTGCGCACTCCGTCCACGACGGTCGTCTCGACCAGCCCCATCGTCGAACCCCCGTGCTCGATGTCCGAGGGACAGTAGCGCCCGGGACGGTTTCGCCGGGGCGAAAACCCCGGTCCGGATCGCCGGCGTGGCGACACTAGGATCAGCCCCATGCCTGAGATCTCCCGCGACGAGGTGGCGCACCTGGCCACGCTCGCCCGCATCGACCTCTCCGACGCCGAGCTCGACCACCTCGCCCCCCAGCTGAGCGTGATCCTCGAGTCCGTCGCCTCCATCAACGGTGTCGCCGGGGACGACGTGCCGCCCACCTCGCACGCGATCCCGCTGACCAACGTCTTCCGCGAGGACGTCGTCGTGCCCGGCCTCACGGCCGAGGAGGCGCTCTCCGGCGCCCCCGCCGTGGAGGACCAGCGCTTCTCCGTCCCGCGGATCCTGGACGAGGAGGCCTGATGAGCGACCTCATCCGCCGCACCGCGGCCGAGCTGGCCGGCGCGCTGTCGTCCGGCGACGTCACGTCCGTCGAGCTGACCGAGGCCCACCTCGACCGGATCGCCGAGGTCGACACCGACGTCCACGCCTTCCTCCACGTCGACCGCGAGGGCGCCCTCGCCGAGGCGGCCGAGTCCGACGCCCGCCGCGGGCGCGGAGAGGCTCGCGGCGTGCTCGACGGCGTGCCGATCGCGGTCAAGGACGTCCTCGCCACCCGCGGGCTCCCCACCACCTGCGGCTCGAAGATCCTCGAGGGCTGGGTCCCGCCCTACGACGCCACCGTCGTGGCACGCCTGCGCGAGGCCGGCCTGCCGATCCTTGGCAAGACCAACATGGACGAGTTCGCGATGGGCTCCTCGACCGAGCACTCCGCCTACGGCCCCACCCGCAACCCGTGGGACCTCGACCGGATCCCCGGCGGCTCCGGCGGCGGTTCCGCCGCGGCGGTCGCGGCCTTCGAGGCCCCGCTGGCCATCGGCACCGACACCGGCGGCTCGATCCGCCAGCCGGGAGCCGTGACCGGCACCGTCGGCGTGAAGCCGACCTACGGCGGCGTCTCGCGCTACGGCCTCGTCGCGCTCGCCAACAGCCTCGACCAGGCCGGCCCCGTCACCCGCACGGTGCTCGACGCGGCGATGCTGCACGACGTGATCGGCGGACACGACCCGCGCGACTCCACCTCGATCGCCCAGGAGTGGCCCTCCTTCACCGAGGCCGCCACGTCCGGTGCGAGCGGTGACATGAGCGGCGTCAAGGTCGGCGTGATCACCGAGCTCGCCGGCGAGGGCTGGCAGGCCGGGGTGATGGGCCGCTTCGACGAGTCGGTCCAGCTGCTCGTCGACGCCGGCGCCGAGGTCGTCGAGGTCTCGTGCCCGTCGTTCGTGCACGCCCTCGCCGCCTACTACCTGATCCTCCCGGCCGAGGCGTCCAGCAACCTCGCGAAGTTCGACGCGATGCGCTTCGGCCTCAGGGTCACCCCCGACGGCAGCCCCAGCGCCGAGGAGGTCATGCGCGCCACCCGCGACGCCGGGTTCGGCGACGAGGTCAAGCGCCGCATCATCCTCGGCACCTACGCCCTGTCCAGCGGCTACTACGACGCCTACTACGGCCAGGCCCAGAAGATCCGCACGCTCATCAGCCGCGACTTCGACGCCGCCTTCGCCAGCGTCGACGTGCTCGTGTCGCCCACCGCGCCCACGACGGCGTTCCGGCTGGGGGAGAAGCTCGACGACCCGATGGCGATGTACCTCAACGACCTCGCCACCATCCCGGCCAACCTCGCCGGCGTGCCGGGCATCTCGGTGCCCAACGGGCTCGCCGAGGAGGACGGCCTGCCCGTCGGCATCCAGGTCCTCGCCCCCGCGCTCGCCGACGACCGGGTCTACCGCGTCGGCGCCGCGCTCGAGGCACTGCACGAGCAGAGGTGGGGCTCGCCGCTGATCCAGCAGGCGCCCGCCCTCGCCACCTCCACCGAGAAGGAGTCGGCACGATGAGCGCCGCCACTGACGCACTGATGCCCTGGGACGACGTCCTCGCGGCCTTCGACCCGGCGCTGGGCCTCGAGGTCCACGTCGAGCTCAACACCGCCTCGAAGATGTTCTGCGGCTGCCCGGCCGTCTTCGGCGGCGAGCCCAACGCGGGCGTGTGCCCGACGTGCCTGGGCCTGCCGGGCGCGATGCCGGTGGTCAACGGCAAGGCCGTGGAGTCGGCGATCCGCATCGGCCTGGCGCTCAACTGCGACATCGCCGAGTGGTGCCGCTTCGCGCGGAAGAACTACTTCTACCCGGACATGCCGAAGAACTTCCAGACCTCGCAGTACGACGAGCCGATCTGCTTCGACGGCTACATGGACGTCGACATCCAGAACGACGCCGGGGAGACCGAGACGTTCAGGGTCGAGATCGAGCGCGCCCACATGGAGGAGGACACCGGCAAGTCGCTGCACGTCGGCGGCGCCACCGGTCGCATCCACGGCGCCGACCACTCCCTGGTCGACTACAACCGCGCCGGCATCCCGCTGATCGAGATCGTCACCCGCCCGATCGTGGGCGCGGGGGAGAAGGCACCGGAGGTCGCCAAGGCGTACGTCGCCCAGCTGCGCGAGCTGATCGTGGCGCTCGGCGTCTCCGAGGCCCGGATGGACCAGGGCAACCTGCGCGCCGACGTCAACCTCTCGCTCTCGCCGAAGGGCTCGGGCGTGCTCGGCACCCGCACGGAGACCAAGAACGTCAACTCCTTCCGCTCGGTCGAGCGGGCGGTGCGCCACGAGATGCAGCGGCACGGGGCGATCCTCAGTGCCGGCGGCTCGATCCTGCAGGAGACCCGTCACTGGCACGAGGACACCGGCATCACGACCAGCGGCCGGGAGAAGTCCGACGCCGAGGACTACCGCTACTTCCCCGAGCCCGACCTCGTGCCCGTCGCGCCGAGCCGCGAGTGGGTCGAGGAGCTGCGCGGCACCCTCCCGGAGAACCCGACGGTGCGGCGCGCGCGCCTGCAGGCGGAGTGGGGCTTCAGCGACATGGAGATGCGCGACACCGTCGGCGCGGGTGCCCTGGCGCTGGTCGAGGAGACCGTCGCTGAGGGCGCCGCCCCGCAGGCCGCCCGCAAGTGGTGGCTCGGCGAGCTCGCGCGGCGCAGCAACGAGGACGGCGTCGACATCGTCGACCTGCCGATCACGCCCGCCCAGGTCGCGCGCATCCAGGCGCTCGTGGACGAGAAGGTCGTCAACGACAAGCTTGCCCGACAGGTCTTCGAGGGCGTGCTCGCGGGCGAGGGCTCGCCCGATGAGGTCGTGGAGAAGCGCGGCCTGGCCGTCGTGTCCGACGACGGCGCGCTCGGTGCGGCGGTCGACAACGCCATCGCCGCCAACCCCGACGTGGCCGAGAAGATCCGCGACGGCAAGGTCGCCGCGGCCGGTGCGCTGATCGGCGCGGTCATGAAGGAGATGCGTGGCCAGGCCGACGCCGGCCGGGTGCGCGAGCTGATCCTGGAAAAGTTGACGGTCTAGACAACTTGTTACTGTCGGTGCGAGTCCCACTGGTCACATCACCAACCAAGACGCTCGCACCACGTGGGGGACGGCACGGTCCGCAGAACGGTCCGTGCCTCCTGGCGGGCGGGAAGGAATCCATGCATCAGCGCAACCGACCCATCCGGACGGCCACCGCCGTCCTGGCGACCGCCGTGCTCGGAGCCGGCGTGCTCGGCGCGGCCCCGGCGACGGCAGACCCCTCGTCGGCCCTCCGGAGTGCCAAGGCCGGAGTGAGCACCGACAGCACGCCCTCGACCATCGCTGCCGACTGGATCACCGGTGAGCTCACGAATGGGCTCATGACGACCTCGAGCGGCCCCGACTTCGGTCTGACCCTCGACACCGGTCTCGCCCTGGCGAGCGTGCCGGGTCGCGAGCCTGCCATCGCGACGATCAATGCCGCCTTCGAGCCGCGCGTGAACGAGTACGTGGGCGACGGCACGAAGGAGTCCTACGCCGGAGCGCTCGGCAAGGCGTCCGCCTTCGCCCGCGCGGCCGGCGAGAACCCGATCGACTACGGCGGGACCAACCTGGTCGCCCGGCTGGAGGAGCGCACCGCCAACGTCCCGGCCGACCCGGCGGCCGAGCCGCAGGCTGCGGCCTTCGCGGGCCGGATCTTCGACAAGTCGGAGTCCGGCAACTTCGCCAACGTCGTCGGCCAGTCCTACGCCGTGCGCGAGCTGACGCTCGCCCGGTCGGCCGAGGCGGGTGCGGCGCGTGACTTCCTGCTCAAGCAGCAGTGCGCCGCGGGCTACTTCCGGCTGAACTTCGAGAAGGCCAACGTCGCGAACCAGTCGTGCACCGACGGTGCCGCCGGCAGCGAGGCAGACCCGGACGCCACCGCCCTGGCGATGATCAACCTGATCGAGTCGCACGACACGTCCGCTGCGGTCAAGACCGCCCTGGACAAGGCCAGCGCCTGGCTGGCCGACCGGCAGCGCGGCAGCGGCGCCATCCGCAGCTCCGGTGAGGGAGCGCAGATCAACACCAACACCACGGCCGTCGGTGGCTACGCCCTCGGCCTGATGCGCAACCGCGACGCGTCCCTCAAGGCCGCGCTCTGGATCCGCAAGAACCAGCCGGTCGACAAGTACAAGTGCCGCACCGCGCTGACCAAGGACACCGGCGTCGTCGCGTTCCGCAAGGACCGCATCAAGGGCGCGTCGACCACGGGTGTCCCTGCCGAGGCGCGTGATGAGTGGCGTCGTGCCACCGCCCAGGCGATCCTCGGCCTCCAGTTCGCCCCGGCGAGCGACGACGCCTTCCGGATCGTGTCCGTGCGCAAGCAGGCTCGGGCTGGCGAGCGCGTGCAGTTCCGCGTGTACGGCCTCGCGCCGAGCGAGAGCGCGTGCATGCAGGTCAAGGGTGACTTCCGCCGAGTCAAGGGCAAGAAGACGGGCGACATGATCGTGCGCAAGCTGCTCCTGCCGACCGGCAACCAGCGGCGCGTCGGCCTGGTGAAGACCTCGGACGACGAGGCCCGCACGTCGCTGCTCGTCCGCAACTGACACCAGCACGACATCACCAGCACCACCCGTCACACACCTCGGCCCGGCGTCCTGCGGACGCCGGGCCGAGGTGCGTGCGGGCCCGGGCGGGAGTTAGGCTTCGCTGGCTGCGCCCGTCCGGGCTCGGCACCACACACGCCCGAGCTGGGGAAAGCCGGTCCGACACCGGCGCTGACCCGCAACCGTGGGCACGGGACCACCTCCCGTGCGAGCCGGAACACCCTCCTCGACGCGTCTTTGACCACCATCGCTGTCGAGGAATGCAGCGGGTGACGGTGACGCCGCCGCCCACGCTGTCGCAGCGAGGGAAGGAACCATGAAGAAGGTCGTCTCCGGCGCGCTCGTGCTCGCCTCCGTCGCCGCCGCGCTCGCCACCGCAGGACCCGTCCAGGCCGACGACGCCGCGTCCCCCGCCTCTCGCTGGCTCGGCACGCAGCTCGTGGACGGGCTGGTGCACAACGACCAGTACGACTTCGATGACTACGGCCTCAGCATCGACGTCGGCCTGGCCCTCGACGAGCTCGGTCGCACCGCGCAGGTCAGGACCGTTCGCAAGGCACTCGCGGCCGACGTCGCGAGCTACACGACCGGGGTCGACTTCGGCGCCAGTGACGTCTACGCAGGAGCGACGGCCAAGGCAGCGGTGTTCGCACGGACAGCGGGTGCCGACCCGACCGCCTTCGGTGGTGTCGACCTCGTGGCACAGCTGAACCGGCGGATCGCGACCAAGGCCCCGATCGCGGGTCGCCTCCAGGACAAGGGCGCGGACGACTACGCCAACGTCATCGGCCAGTCGTACGCGGTGGACGCCCTGACCGCTGCTGGCTCCGCGAGGGCGACCAAGGCGACCCGCTTCCTCCTCGCCCAGCAGTGCCGGGCCGGCTACTTCCGGCTCGACTTCACGGCTGACACGTCGGCGGGCGACCAGACCTGCGACGGCGGCAAGCGAGGCGGCGCCAGCGCGCCCGACACCGACGCGACCGCTCTCGCGGTCCTCGCGCTCCTCAAGAACCCCCAGCCCTCCCGGGCGGTCGACGACGCCGTCGAGCGGGCGGTGTCGTGGCTGGCCAGGACCCAGGCGCGCAACGGCAGCTTCGGAGGCGGACGGTCGACCGCGCGAGCCAACGCCAACAGCACCGGGCTCGCGGCCTGGGCCCTGGGCTCCGCCGGATCGTGCACGCGCGCGACCAAGGCCGCGTCGTGGCTGCGCACGCTCGTGGTGTCAGGTGTCCGGGGCGAGAACGGCGCCGTCGCCTACGACCGGGCCGCACTGGCCGGCGCCCGTGACGGGATCAGCGCGGAGGAGCGCGACCAGTTCGTGCGGTCCACCGCTCAGGCAGCGCCTGCGCTGCGTTATGCCGTGGTCAACGGGTGCGACTGATCCCGGTCGTCCGCTCACACGCCCCGGGCGGTCGCCCGGCCCGGGCCACGGCACGCGCGTCGCTCGTCGCACTCGTCCTGGCCGGATGGACCGCGGGAGGCGTGGCCGGAGCTCGATCAGCGGACGCCGCCACCTGCACGTCGGCCGGCGGCGTCAGCGTGGTCGTGGACTACCGCGAGCTCGGCGGCAGCACGATCACCGCGTGCGCCGAGGACGGCGGCGGCAAGAGCGCGGTAGCGGTGCTCGCCTCCGTCGGGGTGGGCCTCACCTACGCCACCCGCCAGCCGGGCTTCGTGTGCCGGGTCACCGGCGTGCCGACCACCGACCCGTGCGTGAACGCCTCGCCCGCCGACGCCTACTGGGGCCTGTGGTGGTCCGACGGATCAACCGGTTCGTGGACCTACTCGTCCTCGGGCGTCGGCAGCCTGGTCGTGCCTGCGGGTGGGTCGGTCGGCTGGTCGTGGAAGCAGGGAACGGGCAACGCCGTACCTCCGGGGATCGCCCCGCCCGTGGCCCCACCGTCGCCGTCCGCCTCGCCGACGGCATCGCCGACCGCGACCCCCTCCTCGCCCGCCACCGGGGGCGGGGACGGAGGCAAGGGCGGCAACGGCGGCAACGGCGGCAAGGGCGGCGGGGGCGGCTCCGGTTCGACGCCGTCGGCGACGCCGAGCGCGTCGTCCTCCGGCTCGCCGTCCGCGAGCCCGTCCGCGAGCCCGTCGTCCAACCCGTCCGCGAGCCCGTCGGCGAGCCCGTCCGAGTCCCCGACCGCACCTGAGTCTCCGGGAGACTCAGGGACCAGCGACGAGCCCGACGGCGCCTCCGAGGACCCCACCGCCAGCCCGGAGTCCCCGACGGACCCGGCGGACGGCGCCGGCTCCGGCACGACCACCGGCCCTGAGTCTGCGGGAGACTCAGGGGCGGGCAGCCCGTCCGCCGACCAGCCCGACCAGCCCGACCGGGTCCCGGCCGCGGTGACCTGGGGCGTCGTGGGCCTGCTCGCCCTCGCGCTCGCCGGCAGCGCCGTCGTGGCCCGCCGCCGACGGGGGCCTGACGGGCCGTGACCGCACCGGCGCTGGCGCGTGACCTCCACCCGATCGCCTGGTGGGCCTGGGCGATCGGGCTGGCGACCGCGGCCTCGACGACCACCAACCCCCTGCTGCTGCTCCTCGTGATGGGCACGGCAGGGGTGGTCGTCATGGCGCGACGCTCCGGCCACCCGTTCGGCCGCTCGTTCCGGCTCTACGTCGTGCTCGCCGCGGTGACGGTCGTGCTGCGCGTCGTCTTCCGCATCCTCTTCGGCGGCCAGGAGATCGGGGACGTGCTGCTCGACCTCCCCGAGGTGCCGCTGCCCGACTGGGCGGCCGGAGTCCGGCTGCTCGGGCCGGTGACGAGCCAGGCGCTGCTCGCCGGGCTCTACGACGGCATGCGCCTCGCGGCGATCATCGTGTGCGTCGGCGCCGCCAACTCACTGGCCAACCCCAAGCGGCTCCTCGCCTCGGTGCCGCCGGCGCTCTACGAGGTCGGCACCGCGCTCGTCGTCGCGGTGACGATCTTCCCGCAGCTCGCCGACAGCGCCCGCCGGGTGCGGGCGGCGCAGGCGCTGCGCGGCGGCGCGACCTCCGGCGTCGGGCGGCTGCGGCGCTTCCTGGTGCCCGTCCTCGAGGACGCGCTCGAGCGCTCGCTCGCGCTGGCCGCGGGCATGGACACCCGGGGCTACGGCCGCTCGGGCGGGGCGTCCCCGCGGGAGCGGCGGACCACCGGCGCCCTGCTGATGCTCGCCCTGGTCGGGGTGTGCGTGGGCACCTACGCCTGGCTCGACCCGACGGCCCCCCGCGTGCTCGCGCTGCCGATGCTCGCGGCCGGCGCGCTGGCCGCGGTCCTCGGCCTGGTCAGCGCCGGGCGACGGGTGGGCCGCACCCGCTACCGCCCCGACCCCTGGAACCCGCCCGAGCTGCTCACCGTGGCCGTCGGCGTGAGCGTCGCCGCGCTCGCCTGGCACCTGGGCCGCAGCCAGGTCACGGTGGCGTACCCCACGGTGGACGTGGTGCCCTACCTCTCGCCCCTCGCGCTGGTGGTCGGCCTCCTCGGGCTCGTCCCGGCGGTCGCCACGCCTCTCCCCGCGACGACGCGGGTCCGGGAGGTGGCCGCGTGATCGGCCGGACCGTCATCGAGCTGCGCGGCGTCGGCCTGCGCTACGACGACCACCAGGTGCTCCGCGACGTCGACCTCTCCCTCGAGGAGGGCGAGCTCGTCCTCGTCTCGGGCCGCACGGGCGTCGGCAAGTCGTCGCTGCTCGGGGTCGTCACCGGGCTGGCGCCCCGCTTCACCGGCGGCGAGCTCACCGGCGACGTGCTGCTCGACGGGCGGAGCATCCTGCACCAGCCGCCCCGCGAGCGCGCCCACCTCGTCGGCTACGTCGGCCAGGACCCGCTCGCCGGCTTCGTGGCCGACACGGTGGAGGAGGAGCTGGCCTACGGCATGGAGCAGCTCGGTGTGGCGCCGGAGACCATGCGGCGCCGGGTCGAGGAGACCCTCGACCTGCTCGGCATCGCCGACCTCCGTGCCCGCGACCTCCGCACCCTCTCCGGCGGCCAGCAGCAGCGGGTGGCGATCGGGGCGGTGCTCACCACCCACCCGCGCGTGCTGGTGCTCGACGAGCCGACCTCCGCCCTCGACCCCACGGCGGCCGAGGACGTCCTGGCGACCCTCACCCGGCTCGTCCACGACCTCGGGCTCACCGTGCTGCTGGCCGAGCACCGCCTCGAGCGCGTGGTGCCCTTCGCCGACCGGATCTGCCTGGTGACCGGCGACGGCGGGATCCGCACCGACGACCCCGGGGAGGTGCTGGCCGACTCGCCGGTGGCCCCGCCGCTGGTCGAGCTCGGCCGGCTCGCCGGCTGGGACCCGCTGCCGCTGACGGTGCGCGACGCCCGCCGCCACGCCCGGACCCTGCCCGCGCTCGTCGAGCCCGTCGCGCCGCCCGTGCCGGACGCCGCGCCGCTGGTCGAGGGCCGCGGCATCACTGTCGTGCACGGTCACACCGTCGCGGTCCGCGAGGTCGACCTCACGCTGTCGACCGGCCGGGTGACGGTCCTGATGGGGCGCAACGGCTCGGGCAAGTCCAGCCTGATCTGGGCGCTGCAGGGGTCGGGCCGTCGCCGGTCCGGCACCCTGTCGGTCGCCGGCGACGACCCGGCGACGCTCTCGCCCGCCCAGCGGCGTACTCACGTGGGCCTGGTGCCGCAGACCGCGGCCGACCTGCTCTACCTCGAGACCGTGGCCGAGGAGTGCGCGGCCGCCGACGCCGGCTCGTCGGCGGACGGCGGGACCTGCCGCGGCCTGCTCGACCGGCTCGCCCCCGGCATCGACGGCGCCACCCACCCGCGCGACCTCTCCGAGGGCCAGCGGCTCGCGCTCGCGCTCGCCGTGGTGCTCACCGCGCGACCGCCGGTGGTGCTGCTCGACGAGCCGACCCGCGGCCTGGACTACACCGGCAAGGCCGAGCTGGCGCGCATCGTGGGCGACCTGGCCCGCGACGGCCACGCGGTGCTGGTGGCCACCCACGACGTCGAGTTCGCCGCGCACGTGGCCGACGAGGTCGTCGTGATGGCGGAGGGCGAGGTCGTCTCCAGCGGCTCGCCGCGCCGGGTGCTGGCCGAGTCGCCCTCCTTCGCCCCGCAGGTCACCAAGGTCCTCGGACCGCCGTGGCTGGTCGTCGAGGAGGTCGCCGAGGCGCTGGCGGTGGCGAGGCGATGAGCACCGTCGAGCGCGCCCGCCCGGTCCGCCGCGAGCCCCTCGGGGTCGCGGTGCCGATCGGCCCGCGCACCGCGGTGGTGCTGGTGCTCGCCTCCCTCGCGGGCCTGATGATGCTGTGCTGGCCCCTCCTGCTCCAGGCCGAGCCGGGCCAGCGCGTCGAGCCGCCGTTCCTCTTCCTGGTGCTGCTGCCCCTGGTCATGGTCGTCGTCCTCACCGAGATGGGCGAGGGCGGGATGGACTCCCGGGTGCTGGCCGTGCTCGGGGTGCTGTCGGCGATCAACGCGGTGATGCGCGGCCTGGGCGCCGGCACGGCCGGGATCGAGCTCGTCTTCTTCCTGCTGGTGCTCGGGGGCCGCGTCTTCGGCGCGGGCTTCGGCTTCGTGCTCGGCTGCACGTCCCTCTTCGCCTCCGCGCTGCTCACCGCCGGCGTCGGGCCGTGGCTGCCGTTCCAGATGATCTGCGCCGCGTGGGTCGGGATGGGCGCCGGGCTGCTGCCGCGCCGGGTCGGCGGGCGCGCGGAGATCGGGCTCCTCGTGGTCTACGCCATCGTCGCGTCCTACCTCTACGGCCTGCTGATGAACCTCAGCTCGTGGCCCTTCTCGCTCGGCATCGTGGTCCCGGGTCACGAGGGGTCCCTGTCGTACGTCGCCGGGGCGCCCGTGCTGGAGAACCTCCATCGCTTCGCGGTCTACACCCTGCTCACCTCGACCGGCGGCTGGGACACCGGCCGCGCGATCACCACGGGCATCGCGATCGTCGTGCTGGGCCCGGCGATCCTCACCACCCTGCGCCGCGCGGCCCGACGCGCCGTGATCAGCGGCACCGTGGTCGGGGACGGCGTGCCGGACGTCAGGGACGCAGCACGATGATCCGGTCGTCGGAGGCGACGGGGTCGCCGCGGCCGTCACGATTCGACGTGGTCAGCCACAGCCGCCCGTCGGGCGCGGTGACGACCGTGCGCAGCCGGCCGTAGTCGCCCTGCAGGAAGGCCCGGGGCCGCGAGGCGGTGCCGTCGTCGGAGACGTCGACGCGCCAGAGCCGCTGCCCGCGCAGGCCGGCCATCCACAGGTGGCCGTCGGCGTACGCCAGACCGCTGGGGGAGGCGTCCTCGACCGGCCAGACCAGCTGCGGGTCGACGAAGCGGGGGCCGCCGCCCGCGCCCTCGACCTCGGGCCAGCCGTAGTTGCCGCCCTTCTCGACCAGGTTGAGCTCGTCCCACTGCGCGTCGCCGAACTCCGAGGCCCAGAGCCGTCCCTCGTCGTCCCAGGCCAGGCCCTGCACGTTGCGGTGGCCCAGCGACCACACCGGTGACCCGGGCGTCGGGTTGCCGGGGGCAGGGTCGCCGTCGGCGGTGATCCGCAGGATCTTGCCGGCCAGGCTGTCGGGGTCCTGGGCGAGGGTGGGGTCGCCGGTCTCCCCGGTGGTGACGTAGAGGAAGCCGTCGGGTCCGAAGGCGATCCGGCCACCGTCGTGGATGAAGCCGCGCGGGATGCCGTCGAGCACCACCTCCGGCTCGCCGAGGACGTCTCCGTCGAGCCGGGCGCGGACCACGCGGTTGTCGGCGGAGGTGGTGACGTAGAGGAACACGGTGCGGTCGCGCGCGAAGCCGGGGGACACCGCGACGCCGAGCAGCCCGGCCTCGCCCTCGGCGGCGGTCGACCCGACGGTGCCCAACGGCGTCACCGTGCCGTCGTCCTCGACCCGCAGCACCCGGCCGCTGATCCGTTCGGTGACGACGGCACTCCCGTCGGGGAGGAAGCCGATGCCCCACGGCACCTCGAGCCGGTCGACGAGCGTGCCTACGACGCGGGGGGCGCCGCCTCCGGACGGCCCGGACCGCCCGCCGCCCTGGCCGCCCGCCTGTCCGCCGTCGGGGCTCGCCGTGGGCTGCTCCGCCTGGTCGGTCGGCTGGGTGACGCGCGGGACCGGCGTGGCCTCCTCGCCGGCGGAGCAGCCGGTCGCCACGCCCAGCGTGAGCGCCAGGGTGAGCGGGACCAGTCGCGACCTCATGCCGCGATTGTGCCCGGCGCCTCCGCACGCGCCGCCGCACCCGCTCCCGAGCGGGTGGCGCCGACGGACGCGGCCACCACGCAGGCGATCGCGAGCCACTGGACCGGCGAGAGCGCCTCGTGCAGCACCACGACCGCGGCGAGCGCCGCCGCGGCCGGCTCCAGGCTCATCAGGATCCCGAACACCGCGGGTCGCAGCGTGCGCAGCGCGACCAGCTCGCAGCTGTAGGGGATCACCGAGCTCAGCAGCCCGACGAGGGCACCGAGCAGCAGCACCCGGCCGTCCCACAGGTCACCGCCCGCGCTGACGAGCGCCGGCACGGTCATCGCGACCGCGGCCACCAGGCTGGCCACGGCGAGGCCGTCGAACCCCTCCCAGCGCCGGCCGGTGCTGGCGCTGAGCAGGATGTAGGACGCCCACGCCGCGCCGGCGAGCAGGGCGTACGCCACGCCCACGAGGTCGAGCCCCGTCCGCTCGAGCCCGAGGAGGGCGACGCCCGCCGCCGCGAGGAGGACCCACACCACGTCGCGGGGGCGACGTGACCCGAGGACGGCGAGCGCGAGCGGGCCGATGAACTCGATGGTCACCGCGATGCCCAGCGGGATCCGGGAGAACGACTGGTAGATGCCCCAGTTCATCGTCGCCAGGCTGGCACCGAAGCCGAGCACCACGAGCCAGTCGCGCCGGGTGCGGCCGCTCACGCGCGGCCGGGCCAGCACCACCAGCACGAGGGCGCTGGTGACCAGCCTCAGCCAGACCATCGCCGTCGGCGTGACCTCGTCGAAGAGGCCCTTGGCGATCGCGGCACCGAGCTGCACGGACAGGATCCCGACCAGCACCAGGCCGACGGGCCCGAGCGCGGCGCGGCTCGCTCGGTCGGTCACCGGGACAGCCTAGGCAGGCTCCGGGCCCGGCTCCCCGGGTGTCTCGTGCTCGGCGAGGCTGGCGAGCGCACGGCGGGTGTGGCGCTGCTCCGCGGCGAAGTAGTCCAGGCCCCAGTCGGCGACCAGGGAGGGGAAGCGGAACGCCTCGCCCGGACCGTCGGCGCCGCGCAGGGAGGTCCGCACCCCCTCGAGGTCGGCGAGGGCGGTGTCGAGCTCGTCGAGGTAGTCGCGCAGCATCCGCGCGGTCTGCTCGGGCACGGTGGCGTGGCCGACGAGCAGGCGCAGCAGCACGGTGTGCTTGAGCACGGGGAAGCCGGCCGGGGTGAGGTCCATCCACGAGCGCAGCGCCGCCTGCCCGGCGTCGGTGATGGCGTACGTCGTGACCTCCCGGCCCCCGTCGGCGCGCGCGTCGGCGCGGACCAGGCCGAGCCCGGTGAGGCGGCGCAGCTCGGTGTAGACCTGGCTCATCGCGGGGGAGACCCAGTAGAAGCGCAGCGTCATGTCGGCGCGCTGCTTGATCTCGTAGCCGGTGAGCTCGTCGCCGAACGTGAGCAGGCCGAGGATGGCGTAGCCGGTGACAGGAAGGTCTTGACTCATCTCGCGTCCAGAGTAGTGTTCCTAATCGGAATAGTCACGGAGGACGGGGAGGACCAGGGTGACGGGGGACCACGCGATCGAGGCCCAGGGCCTGACCAAGGAGTTCGGCGAGACGCTGGCGGTCGACGACGTCAGCTTCGTGGTGCCACGGGGCTCGGTGCTGGGCCTGCTCGGCCCCAACGGCGCCGGCAAGACGACGACCGTGCGGATGATGACGACGCTCACCCGCCCGACGCGGGGGACCGCGCGGGTGGCCGGCCACGACGTGCTGCAGGACCCCGCCGCCGTCCGGCGCGCGATGGGCCTGACCGGGCAGTCGGCGACCGTCGACGAGCTCCTCACCGGGCAGGAGAACCTCTGGCTGATCGGCAGCCTCTACGGCCTCGACCGGCGCACCATCGCCCGGATCAGCGACGAGCTGCTCGAGCGGTTCTCCCTCACCGACGCCGCCGGGCGGGTCGTCAAGACGTACTCCGGGGGCATGCGACGCCGCCTCGACCTCGCGGTGAGCCTGGTCGCGACGCCGCCCGTGCTGTTCCTCGACGAGCCCACGACCGGCCTCGACCCGCGCAGCCGGGTCGAGCTCTGGGACGTGCTGCGCGACCTGGTCGACGACGGGACCACCCTCCTGCTCACCACCCAGTACCTCGAGGAGGCCGACCAGCTCGCCGACGACATCGTGGTGATCGACCGCGGCACGGTCATCGCGCACGGCACCCCGCTCGAGCTCAAGGACGCCTCGGGCAAGGCCTCCCTCGTGGTCACGGTCTCGCACGCCGACGACCTCGCACGCGCCGCCGAGCGGGTCCGCGAGGCCGGCCTGGAGGTGCACGTGGAGACGTCCGCGCGTCGCATCACGGCTCCCGCCGACGGGCTCTCCGACGTCACCCGGATCGCCGCCCTCTTCGACGGCAGCGGCATCGAGATCGACGACCTCGGCCTGCAGCGGCCCAGCCTCGACGACGTGTTCCTCAACCTCACCGGCCACCGCGCCGAGGACGGCGGGGACACCGACCAGGACCCCGGCGCCGACCACGCCCTCGCGGAGGTGCGCGCATGAGCCAGACCAGCCGGCCCCAGCGGGCCCGCCACGACCACCACGACCACCGCGCGCTGGAGCGACCCGAGATCCGGCACACGTCCCTGTGGCACCAGTCGGTGACGATCTTCCGGCGCAACCTGATCCACATCAAGCGGATGCCGGAGATGCTGCTCGACGTCACCATCCAGCCGGTGATGTTCGTCCTGCTGTTCGCCTTCGTCTTCGGTGGGGCGATCACGGTGTCCTCGACCACCGGCTACCGCGAGTGGCTGCTCGGCGGCATCATGGGCCAGACCATCGCGTTCGCCTCGTTCGTCGTGGCCATCGGCCTCACCGCCGACATCGAGAAGGGGATCGTCGACCGCTTCCGGTCGCTGCCGATCAACCCGGCCGCGATCCTCGTCGGTCGCAGCATGTCCAGCATCACCCACTCCTTCATCGGCATCGTGGTGATGTCGCTGACCGGGCTGGTCGTGGGCTGGCGCATCCGCGGCTCGGTCCTCGAGGCGCTGGCCGCCTACGGCCTGCTCCTGCTCTGGGGCTTCGCGATGATCTGGGTGGGCATCCTCGTGGGCTCGGCGATGCGCTCGGTCGAGGCCGTCAACGGGGTCATGTTCACCACGATGTTCCCGCTGACCTTCCTCTCCAACGCCTTCGCCCCGTCGGAGAAGATGGGGCCGGTCCTGCGGGCGATCGCTGAGTGGAACCCGATCTCCGCGCTGGTCCAGGCCGTGCGCGAGCTGTGGGGCAACACCGGTCCGGCGCCGGCCGACTCGCACCTGCCGATGCAGCACCCGGTGCTCTTCACCCTCCTGTGGACGGTCGCGATCACCGCGGTGCTCGCGCCGCTGTCGCTGAAGGTCTTCCGCAACCGCACGATGCAGTGACCGACGCTGCCACCCCACGAGAAGGAGCTCGCATGTCGCGCACGTTGTTGATGGTCGGGACCCGCAAGGGCATGTGGCTGGGCACCTCCGACGAGGCCCGCACCGACTGGGAGTGGACCGGCCCGCACTTCCCGATGGAGGAGGTCTACTCCGTCATGGCCGACACCCGGGGTGCGAGCCCGCGCCTGCTCGCCGGCGCCTCCTCGAGCTGGCTGGGCCCGCAGGTCTGGCGCTCCGACGACCTGGGCGCGAGCTGGGAGGAGACCCCCAACGGCGCCGTGCGCTTCCCCGAGGACGCCGGCGCCACGCTGGCGCGGGTGTGGCAGCTGCAGCCCGGCCCGTCCTCCGACGGAGGCGACGCCACGGTGTGGGCCGGCACCGAGCCGGGCGCGGTCTTCTGCTCCACCGACCGCGGCGAGACCTTCGAGCTCGTCCGCTCGCTGTGGGACCACCCCCACCGCCCGGAGTGGAACGCCGGCTTCGGCGGCCAGGCCTTCCACACGATCCTGCCGCACCCCGACGACCCCGCGCGCGTGCTCGTCGCGCTCTCCACCGGAGGCGTCTACGCCACCAGCGACGGCGGCGCGAGCTGGTCGGCGTCCAACGCGGGCGTCAAGGCGGAGTTCTTCCCGGGTGATCGCCACTACCCGGAGTTCGGCCAGTGCGTGCACAAGGTCGCCCGCGATGCGGTGGACCCCGAGCGGCTCTACCTCCAGAACCACGGCGGGGTCTACCGCTCCGACGACGGCGGCGCCTCCTGGATCGACATCGCGCCCGGGCTGCCGACGGAGTTCGGCTTCGCGATGGTCGCCCACCCCCGCCGCGGCGACACGGCGTACAGCTTCCCCATCACCGGCGCGGAGGCGCGCTGGCCCGTCGACGGCAAGGCCCGGGTCTACCGCACGTCCGACGCCGGCGCGTCGTGGGAGGCGTTGGGTGACGGCGTGCTCCCCGACGGCTACTTCACCGCCGTGATGCGCGACGGCATGTGCGCCGACGACCACGAGCAGGTGGGCCTCTACTTCGGCGGCCGCAACGGCGGCGTCTGGGCCTCGCCCGACGAGGGCGCGTCGTGGCGCGAGATCCACAAGGACCTCCCCGACGTGCTCGTGGTCCGCGCCGCGCGGATCGACTGACGGGGGGCGGGCCCGCGGGTGAGACGTCGTACGACCTCGGGCGCGGGCGCCGATAACCTGAGCGCATGACCCATGCAGCCGACGGCCCCGACATCAAGCCCCGCAGCCGCGACGTCACCGACGGCCTCGAGAAGGCCGCCGCGCGCGGGATGCTCCGCGCGGTGGGCATGGGCGACGACGACTGGGTCAAGCCGCAGATCGGCGTCGCGTCGAGCTGGAACGAGATCACCCCCTGCAACCTGTCGCTCGACCGGCTCGCCAAGGCCGTCAAGAACGGCGTGCACGCCGGCGGCGGCTACCCCCTCGAGTTCGGCACGATCTCGGTCTCCGACGGCATCTCCATGGGCCACGAGGGCATGCACTTCTCGCTCGTCAGCCGCGAGGTGATCGCCGACTCCGTCGAGACGGTGATGATGGCCGAGCGGCTCGACGGGTCGGTGCTGCTCGCCGGGTGCGACAAGTCCCTGCCCGGCATGCTGATGGCCGCCGCGCGCCTCGACCTGGCCAGCGTCTTCCTCTACGCCGGGTCGACGATGCCCGGCCAGGTCGACGGCCAGGACGTCACGATCATCGACGCCTTCGAGGCCGTCGGCGCCTGCCTCGCCGGCCGCATCAGCGAGGAGGAGGTCACCCGCATCGAGAAGGCGATCTGCCCCGGTGAGGGCGCCTGCGGCGGGATGTACACCGCCAACACGATGGCCAGCGTCGCCGAGGCGCTCGGCATGAGCCTGCCCGGCTCGGCCGCCCCGCCGGCGGTCGACCGCCGCCGCGACGGCTTCGCCCACCGCTCGGGCGAGGCGGTCGTGGAGATGCTGCGCCAGGGCATCACCGCGCGCCAGATCATGACCAAGCCGGCCTTCGAGAACGCGATCGCCGTGGTCATGGCGCTCGGCGGCTCGACCAACGCGGTGCTCCACCTGCTCGCGATCGCGCGCGAGGCCGAGGTCGACCTCACCCTCGACGACTTCAACCGCATCGGCGAGAAGGTGCCGCACATCGGCGACCTCAAGCCCTTCGGGCGCTACGTCATGAACGACGTCGACAAGATCGGCGGCATCCCGGTCGTCATGAAGGCCCTGCTCGACGCCGGCCTGATGCACGGCGACACCCTCACCGTCACCGGCCGCACCATGGCCGAGAACATCGAGGCGCTCGCCCCCCAGCACGTCGACGGCGACGTGCTGCGCCACCTCGACGCCCCGATCCACGCCACCGGCGGCCTCACCATCCTCAAGGGCTCGCTGGCCCCCGAGGGCGCGGTCGTCAAGAGCGCCGGCTTCGACGACTCGACCTTCACCGGCACCGCGCGCGTCTTCGACGGCGAGCGCAAGGCGCTCGACGCGCTCGCCGAGGGCGCGATCACCGCCGGCGACGTCGTCGTCATCCGCTACGAGGGCCCCAAGGGCGGGCCCGGGATGCGCGAGATGCTCGCGATCACCGGTGCGATCAAGGGCGCCGGCCTCGGCAAGGACGTCCTGCTGATCACCGACGGCCGCTTCTCCGGCGGCACGACGGGCCTCTGCGTCGGCCACATCGCCCCCGAGGCCGTCGACGCCGGCCCGATCGCGTTCGTCCGCGACGGCGACCCGATCACCCTCGACGTCTCCGGGCGCACGCTGACGCTCGACGTCGACCCCGCCGAGCTCGAGGCCGCGCAAGGAGGGCTGGGAGCCGCTCGCGCCGAAGTACACCCGCGGCGTGCTCGGCAAGTACGCCAAGGTCGTGCAGTCGGCGGCGCACGGAGCGGTCTGCGGCTGACGGTCGCGGTGAGGGGTAGGTTGCGGTCGTGACGACTGCCGCCGACCTCGACGCCGCCGACCCCCTCGCCCACCTCCGCGACCGCTTCGTCGGTGCCGCCAGCGACCTCGTCTACTTCGACGGCAACTCGCTCGGCCGCCCGCTGTCCGCGACGGCCGAGCGGATGCGGGCCTTCGTCGAGGAGGAGTGGGGCGGGCGGCTGATCCGCGGCTGGGACGAGCGGTGGTACGAGCAGCCGCTGGTGCTCGGCGACGAGATCGCCCGCGTGTGCCTGGGCGCCGCGCCCGGGCAGACGTTCGTCGGTGACTCGACCACCGTGCTGCTCTACAAGCTCATCCGCGCGGCGGTCGACGGGGCGCCCGAGGGCCGCGACGAGATCGTCATCGACGACGACAGCTTCCCGACCGACCGCTACCTCGTCGAGGGCATCGCCGCCGAGCGCGGGCTCTCGGTCCGGTGGCTGGAGGTCGACCGCGACAGCGGGCCCACCCCCGACGCGGTCGCCGCGGTCGTGGGGGAGCGGACCGCGGTGGTGGTCCTGTGCCACGTGGCCTACCGCTCCGGCTTCCTCGCCGACGTCCCCGCGATCACCCGGGTCGTCCACGACGCCGGTGGCCTGGTGCTGTGGGACCTGTGCCACTCGGCCGCCTCGGTGCCCACCGAGCTCGACGCCTGGGAGGTCGACCTCGCGGTCGGCTGCACCTACAAGTACCTCAACGGCGGCCCGGGCTCGCCGGCCTTCGGCTACGTCGCGACCCGCCACCAGCACCTGCGCCAGCCGGTTCAGGGGTGGATGGGCCACGCCGACCCGTTCCTCATGGGCCCCGGCTACACCCCGGCCGAGGGCGTGCGCCGCTACATCTCCGGCACCCCGCCGATCACCGCGATGCTGGGGCTGGCCGACATGGTGGCGCTGGTCGACGAGGCCGGCATGGAGGCGGTGCGCGCCAAGTCGGTCGCGCTCACGTCCTACGCCGTCGAGCTCGCCGACGAGCTGCTCGCCGACCTCGGCGTCACCGTCGCCTCGCCCCGCGACCCCGAGCGGCGCGGCGGCCACGTGACCCTCCAGCACCCGCGGATGAAGGAGGTCGTCGCCGCGCTCTGGCAGCGCGACGTCATCCCCGACTACCGCGACCCCGGCGGCCTGCGCGTCGGCCTCTCGCCGCTGTCGACGTCGTTCGACGAGGTGCGTCGCGGCATGGAGGCGATCCGGGACGCGCTGGCCGGGTGAGCCGACGGCTCCTCGTAGGGTGGCCGTCGTGATGATCGACCTGCCCTTCCCGAGCGCGCAGCCCCAGACACCGCACGGCCAGCGCGTCGGGCGCGCCGTCGACTGGCAGCCGGCCACCGCCCCGTCGAAGGGCACGCTGCTGGAGGGCCGGGGCGTGCGTCTCGAGCCGATCGGGCCCCAGCACGTCGACGACCTGTTCGCCGGGCTGTGCCGCGAGTCCGACGACGCCCTGTGGACCTACCTGTTCTGGGAGCGGCCGCGCTCGCGCGAGGAGATGGCCGCGATCGTCGAGCACGGCGTGGCCGACCCGGGCCAGGTGATGCTCGCCGTCGTGCCGGTCGAGACCGGGCGCGCCGCGGGCTTCTGCTCCTTCATGCGCATCGACCCAGCCATGGGGTCGATCGAGGCCGGCGGCATCCTCCTCGGGCGCCAGCTCCAACGCAGCCGGGGCGCCACCGAGGCGATGTCGCTGCTCCTCCACCACGCCTTCGACGACCTCGGCTTCCGCCGCTTCGAGTGGAAGTGCGACAGCCTCAACGCCCCCTCGCGACGCGCGGCGATCCGGCTCGGCTTCATCTGGGAGGGCCGCTTCCGCAACGCGGTCGTCTACAAGGGCCGCAACCGCGACACCGACTGGTTCTCCATCACCGACCGCGAGTGGCCGAGGGTGCGCACCGCCCTCGACGTCTGGCTCGACGACGACAACTTCGACCACGCCGGCCGCCAGCGCACCCGGCTCGCCGCACGTCCGCCCGAGAACGCCGGCAGTCCCGCGAAGGAGCAGTGAGATGGACCAGCGCGTCAGCTTCATCACCCTCGTCGTCACCGACCTCGCGGCGACCCGCCGCTTCTACGTCGACGGCCTCGGCTGGGAGCCCGAGGTCGACGTCCCGGGGGAGGTGATGATGTTCCGCGTCGCCGACAAGGTCGTGCTGAGCCTGTGGGCCGAGGCCGGCTTCGTCGCCGAGGTCGGCCACGCGCCGGTCCGGGGCGGGGTCCCGCCGATCACCCTGTCGCACAACCTCGCGACCACTCACGGTGTCGACACGGTCCTGGAGCAGGCCCGTCTCGCCGGTGCGCCGGAGGTGAAGGCGGCCGAGCAACGCGAGTGGGGCGGCTACTCGGGCTACTTCGCCGACCCCGACGGCTTCCGCTGGGAAGTGGCGTACAACCCCGGTGAGATCGGGCAGTCTGTGCTCCCGTGAGCACCGACCTGCCGACCGTCCCGGGCTGGGACGACTACTTCCTCGGCATCGCCACCGCCGTCGCGGCCCGCGCCAAGTGCACGCGCCGACGCGTCGGCGCGGTGCTCACCATCGACCACCGCATCATCGCCACGGGCTACAACGGCGCGGCGCCCGGCGAGGACGACTGCCTCTCCGGTGCCTGCCCGCGCGGCCAGCTCGGCTACGACGAGGTGCCCGGGCTGGGCGACTACGACCGCCCCGGCGCCCCCGGCTTCTGCATCGCCATCCACGCCGAGGTCAACGCGCTGCTCTTCGCGACCCGCGACACCAAGGGCGCGACGGCCTACATCACCGACCCGCCGTGCCCCGGCTGCCGCAAGGCGCTCGCCGCCGCCGGCGTCGTGCGCGCGGTGTGGCCGCTGGGCGAGCACGACCGCGCGGGCCTGACCACCTGGTCCTGACCACACGGCCCGGACCGGGCTCAGTGCGGCCGCACCCACACCAGCTCGTCGGCGTCCCACTTCTGCAGCGCGACCGGCACGAGCCGCGCCACCAGGTCGGCGGGGGAGAGCCCGGCGAGGGCGTCGGCGTGCGCGGTGCCGTAGGCCTGGCCCGCTGCGTTGTTGTGCTCGTCGACCTCGGAGTCGCGGCGGTTCGGGGTGCCGGACTCCTGCGCGGTCGCGATCGCGCGTGCGGCGTCGGTGCCGAAGCGGGCGGTCAGTGCGGCCTGCCAGGTGAAGTGGCGCACCGCGTTGGTGCGCCCCGGCACGCCCCGGCCTCGTGCCGCCGAGGCGGCGAGGGCGGCCTGCGAGATCCGGAGCACCTCCAGGGCCTCGGACGCGCTCAGGCCGGCCCGGGTGGCGGCGACGTAGAGCCGCGGCACTCCGGTCCCGGCGTGGATGGCCTGGCGGGCGAGGTCGGCGAAACCCATGGACACACCCTGACAGACTCGGGCGCATGTCGACGCCGCCGATCCGCTTCCCGCGCCCGCTCCGTCCCGGCGACCGGATCGGGGTGACCTCGCCGTCCGCCGGGGTGGCCGGTGCGGCGGCCGAGCGGATCGACTTCTGCGTGGCGTGGCTGCGCGAGCGCGGGTACGACGTCGTCGTGGGCGAGTGCATGGACGGCGCCGGGCTGACCTCCGCCCCTGCCCGGGACCGGGCGGCGGAGCTGACCCGGATGCTGGCCGACCCCGACATCGCGTGCGTGGTCCCGCCATGGGGAGGCGAGACGGCCATCGACCTGGTCGACCTGCTCGACTGGGACCACCTGGGCGCCAGCGAGCCGACGTGGCTGGTCGGGTTCTCCGACCTGTCCACCGTCCTGCTGCCGATCACCACCCGCCTCGGGTGGGCGACCGTGCACGGCGACAACCTGGCGGACACGCCGTACGCCGTCCCCGAGGGCCTGCTCCCCTGGCTGGACCTGGTCGGCGGCCCGGGACCGTTCGTCCAGCGCGACTCCGGGGTCGTCACCGACTGGTGGCGCTTCGAGGAGGATCCGCACGCCACCACCTGGAAGCAGGTCGGGACGGGTGGCTGGGAGCTGCGCGGCGGCGGGGCGCTCGACGTCACCGGGCGGCTCATCGGTGGCTGCGTCGAGACGGTCGGCCACCTCGCCGGGACGCCGTACGGCGACGTGCGCGGCTGGGCCGACGGCCTCGACGGGCCGACGATCGTCTACCTCGAGGCGTGCGAGTCCGACGCCGTCGACATCTGCCGCCACCTCCACGCCATGCGGCTGGCCGGCTGGTTCGACCGGGCCGCCGCCGTGCTGGTGGGCAGCACCCGCGCGCCCGACCACCCCGACCTCACCCAGCGCGGCGCCGTCGAGGACGCGCTCGGTCGCCTGGACGTGCCGGTGGTGTGGGACCTGGAGATCGGGCACGTGCCGCCGCACCTGCCGCTGGTCAACGGCGCGCTGGCGCGCGTGGTCGTGGACGGCGAGCGGCACGAGATCGTCCAGACCCTCGGCTGATCCCCACCCTGATCCCACCCGCCCCGTCGAGGGGGTGGCCGCTGTCGGTGGGGAGTGGCAGGGTCGGGTGCATGAGCGACGCAGCCGCAGACCCGACCAGGAAGCTCAGCGCCGACGAGGTCCGGGAGGCGCCCGGCCTCGACGACTGGCGCCACCTGCTCACCGGCATCCGCGCCCGGTTCCGCACCGGCGACTTCGCCACCGGTCTCGCGCTCGTCGACCGCATCGGCGCCGCCGCCGAAGCGGCCGACCACCACCCCGACGTCTCGCTGACCTACCCCGAGGTCATCGTGACGCTCTCCAGCCACGACGTCGGCGGCATCACCAGCCGCGACCTCGACCTGGCCCGGCAGATCAGCGGCTTCGCCGCGGAGGCGGGCGTCGCCGCCGACACCGCCGGGCTGACCCAGCTCGAGCCCGCGCTCGACTCCCGCGCCCCCGAGCACCTCGGTGCCTTCTACGCCGCCCTCCTCGGCGGCGAGGTCACCGACGGAGGGGAGCCGGTCGACCCGAGCGGCCAGGTCCCCGGCCTGTGGTTCCAGTCGCCCCCCGGGCCCGACGACGAGCGCGGGGCCGAGCTGCCCCCGCTGGAGCCCGAGCAGCGCTGGCACCTCGACGTGTGGGTCGCCCACGACGAGGGGGAGCGCCGCCTGCAGGCGGTGCTCGACGCCGGCGGCACGCTCGTCAGCGACGCCGAGGCGCCGGCGTACTGGGTGGTCGCGGACGCCGACGGCAACCGGTCCTGCATCTGCACGCGGCTCTCCCGCTGAGCGTGCGGGCGGTCCCGCTGCCCACATGACGAGACTTCCGTTCCACATGTTGGGACGACTGACACACTGGCTTGACGCCGGGACGGCCCGGCGACGACGGTTGTCGCATGCGCACCGAGATTCTTGTACGCACGCGACGCGTGAGCTGAGGCCCCCCGGCCGAACGCACGCGCGTCACCCCTCGTCGCCCTCCGGGCCGAGGGGTTTTTTGTTGGGCACAGGCACGACACGGCAGGGAAAGAGACGGACATGACGGAGCACGGCGCACAGGGGACAGGCACGGTCACGGGAGCCCAGAGCCTCGTGACGTCGCTCGAGGCAGCCGGCGTCACGGACATCTTCGGCATCCCGGGCGGCGCGATCCTTCCCGCCTACGACCCGCTCATGGACTCCACGCGCATCCGCCACATCCTGGTCCGCCACGAGCAGGCCGCCGGGCACGCCGCCCAGGGCTACGCCGCGGCCACCGGCCGGGTCGGCGTGTGCATGGCCACCTCCGGTCCGGGCGCGACCAACCTGGTCACGCCCATCGCCGACGCGCACATGGACTCCGTGCCGATGGTCGCGGTCACCGGGCAGGTCGGCGCCGCGATGATCGGCACCGACGCCTTCCAGGAGGCCGACATCCGCGGCATCACGATGCCGATCACCAAGCACAACTTCCTGGTCACCGATCCCGCGGACATCCCGCGCACCATCGCCGAGGCGTTCCACATCGCCTCCACCGGCCGCCCCGGCCCGGTCCTGGTCGACATCGCCAAGTCGGCGCTGCAGGCCCAGACCCGGTACGCGTGGCCGAGCGAGCTGCACCTGCCCGGCTACCGGCCCGTCACCACCCCGCACGGCAAGCAGATCAAGGAGGCCGTGCGCCTGATCCGCGAGGCCCGCCGCCCGGTGCTCTACGTCGGCGGCGGCGTGATCCGCGCCGGTGCCTCCCGCGAGCTGGCCCAGCTCGCGGCGCTGACCGGCATCCCGGTGGTCACCACCTTGATGGCGCGCGGCGCCTTCCCCGACAGCAACCCCCAGCACCTCGGCATGCCGGGCATGCACGGCACCGTCGCCGCCGTCGCCGGCCTGCAGAAGAGCGACCTGATCATCAGCCTCGGCGCCCGCTTCGACGACCGCGTCACCGGCAACCTCGACTCGTTCGCCCCTCACGCCCTGGTGATCCACGCCGACATCGACCCGGCCGAGATCGGCAAGAACCGCCACGCCGACGTCCCGATCGTCGGGGACGCCAAGGAGGTGCTCGCCCAGCTCGTCGCGGTGCTGCAGGCCGAGGGCGCCGACGGCGACTACGAGGCCTGGGTCGCCTTCCTGGCGGGGCTGAAGAAGAGCTACCCGCTGGGCTACGACACGCCCGCCGACGGCTCGCTCGCCCCGCAGTACGTCATCGAGCGGCTGAGCGCGATCGCCGGCCCCGAGGCGATCTACTGCTCGGGCGTGGGCCAGCACCAGATGTGGGCCGCCCACTTCGTCGACTACGAGCACCCCAACACCTGGATCAACTCCGGCGGCCTGGGCACGATGGGCTTCTCGGTCCCCGCGGCGATGGGCGCCAAGGTCGGCAGCCCCGACAGCACCGTGTGGTCGATCGACGGCGACGGCTGCTTCCAGATGACCAACCAGGAGCTCGCGACCTGCGCGATCAACGACATCCCGATCAAGGTCGCGATCATCAACAACGAGTCGCTCGGCATGGTGCGCCAGTGGCAGACGCTGTTCTACAACGAGCGCTACTCCAACACCGACCTGCACTCCAAGCGGATCCCCGACTTCGTCAAGCTCGCCGACGCCTACGGCTGCGTGGGCCTGGCGTGCGAGACGCCCGGCGAGGTCGACGCCACGATCGAGAAGGCGATGTCCATCGACGACCGTCCGGTGGTGGTCGACTTCCGCGTCCACCGCGACGCGATGGTGTGGCCGATGGTCGCCGCAGGCTCGAGCAACGACGAGATCCAGTACGCGCGCGACCTCGCGCCCCAGTTCGACGAGGACGACATCTGATGACGACACAGCACAAGCACACGCTGTCGGTCCTGGTCGAGAACAAGCCCGGTGTGCTGGCCCGCATCGCCGGGCTGTTCTCCCGCCGCGGCTTCAACATCGACAGCCTCGCCGTGGGCCCGACCGAGCATCCCGAGGTCTCCCGGATGACCATCGTCGTCGACGTCGAGCAGTCCCCCCTCGAGCAGGTCACCAAGCAGCTCAACAAGCTGGTCGAGGTGATCAAGATCGTCGAGCTCGACGGTCCCGGCTCGGTCAACCGCGAGCTGCTCCTGGTCAAGGTGCGCGCCGACGCGAGCACCCGCGGCGCGGTCCTCGACGCGGTCCAGCTGTTCCGCGCCAAGGTCGTCGACGTGGCCCCCGACGCCGTCACCGTGCAGGCCGTCGGCAACTCCGACAAGCTCGCCGACCTGCTGCGCGTGCTCGAGCCCTTCGGGATCCGCGAGCTCGTGCAGTCCGGGGTGGTCGCGATCGGCCGCGGCTCCCGCTCGATCAGCGAGCGCCCGCAGCGCCCGGTCGCGGTGCCGGCCCCGCCCTCCGCGATCGCCTGACCGCACCGCGCCTACCGCCGCACCCCACAGATTTCCCGCAGCACCAACCATGAAGGAGAGCCCCCGTGGCTGAGATGTTCTACGACGACGACGCCGACCTGAGCCTGATCCAGGGCAAGAACGTCGCGGTGATCGGCTACGGCAGCCAGGGCCACGCCCACGCGCTGTCCCTGCGCGACTCCGGCGTCGACGTCCGCATCGGCCTGCAGCCCGGCTCGAAGAGCCGCGACAAGGCCGAGGCCGAGGGCCTGCGCGTCCTCACGCCCCGCGAGGCGGCGGAGGAGTCCGACCTGATCGTGATCCTCGCCCCCGACCAGCACCAGCGCAGGCTCTACGCCGAGGAGATCGAGCCGGCTCTGACCCCGGGCGACACCCTCGTCTTCGGCCACGGCTTCAACATCCGCTTCGGCTACATCACCCCGCCCGAGGGCGTCGACGTCTTCATGGTCGCCCCCAAGGGACCGGGTCACCTCGTGCGCCGTGAGTACGTCGACGGCCGCGGTGTCCCCGTGCTCGTCGCGGTGGAGAAGGACGAGACCGGCAACGCCTGGCCCCTCGCCCTGTCCTACGCCAAGGCGATCGGCGGCCTGCGTGCCGGCGGCATCCGCACGACGTTCACCGAGGAGACCGAGACCGACCTGTTCGGCGAGCAGGCCGTGCTCTGCGGCGGCGCCTCGCAGCTGGTCCAGTACGGCTTCGAGGTCCTCACCGAGGCCGGCTACCAGCCCGAGGTCGCCTACTTCGAGTGCCTCCACGAGCTCAAGCTCATCGTCGACCTCATGTACGAGGGCGGCATCGCCAAGCAGCGCTGGTCGGTCTCCGACACGGCCGAGTTCGGCGACTACGTCTCGGGCCCGCGCGTCATCACGCCCGAGGTGAAGAAGAACATGGAGGACGTGCTCGCCGACATCAAGAACGGCGCGTTCGCCGAGCGCTTCATCACCGACATGGACAACGGCTCGCCCGAGTTCACCGAGTTCCGCCAGAAGGCCGAGTCGCACCCGATCGAGCAGACCGGTCGCGAGCTGCGCAAGCTCATGGCCTGGGTGAAGTCGCACGACACCGACTACGTCGAGGGCTCCTCGGCCCGCTGACGCGGACCGCAGCGGACGGGACGGCCTCGACGTGACGACGTACACCCACGGTCACGCCGAGGCCGTCCTGCGCTCCCACCGCTGGCGCACGGCGGCCAACTCCGCGGCCCACCTCCTGCCCCACCTCCACGCGGGCCAGCGCCTGCTCGACGTCGGCTCGGGGCCCGGCACGATCACCGCCGACCTCGCTCGACTGGTGGGGGAGGTGGTGGCCCTCGAGGTCACCGAGGAGGCCGCCGAGCTGACCCGCGCCGAGCTCGACCGGCAGGGCGTCACGACCGCGCGCGTCGTGGTCGGCGACGTGCACGCCCTCGACCTCGACGCGCTCGGCGGCCCCGTCGACGTGGTGCACGCCCACCAGGTGCTCCAGCACGTCGCCGACCCCGTGGGTGCGCTGCGCGAGATGCTGCGGGTGACCCGTCCGGGCGGCCTCGTCGCCGTCCGCGACAGCGACTACGGCCACTTCTCCTGGCACCCCGCGTCGGAGGGCCTCGACCGCTGGCTCGAGCTGTACTCCGCCGCGGCCCGCGCCAACGGGGGAGAGCCCCACGCCGGACGGATGCTGCTCGCCTGGGCGCACGCCGCGGGCGCGAGCGAGGTCGAGGCCGGCTCCTCGACGTGGTGCTTCGCCACCCCGGAGGACCTGGCCTGGTGGGGCGGCCTGTGGGCCGACCGGCTCACCTCGACCGCGCTGGCGCACCAGCTCGTCGAGCAGGGCCACGCGAGCGAGGCCGAGCTGGCCGACGTCGCCGCTGCTTGGCGCGCCTGGGCCGGCGACCCCGACGGCTGGTTCTCGGTGCTGCACGGCGAGGTGCTCATCCGCGCCTGAGCGGTGCGTGAGGCGGGTTCCGGGCGGCGAAAAGCCGCCTCACGCACCGGTGGCGTACGACCTTGCGTGCGAGCGGTGTGTGAGGCGGGTTCTGGGGCACGAAAAGCCGCCTCACACACCGCTGGCGGGCGAGCGCATCGCGACCGCCAAATTAGGATTGCCTAACCTCAGGTGTAGGCTCCGTCGACGTGCTGGCCAACTACCTGATCGGGCTGCGCGAGGGCCTCGAGGCGGCCCTCGTGGTGAGCATCCTCGTGGCCTACCTCGTCAAGACCGACCGACGGCACCTGCTGCCGCGGATCTGGGCGGGGGTCGCCCTCGCGATCGGCGTGAGCCTGGCCTTCGGCGCCGTCCTCACCTTCGGCCCGCGCGGCCTCACCTTCGAGGCTCAGGAGCTCATCGGCGGCGGGCTCTCCATCGTCGCGGTCGGCTTCGTGACCTGGATGATCTTCTGGATGGCCCGGGCCGCCCGCGGTCTCGGCGGCGAGCTGCGCGGTCGCATCGACGACGCGGCCGAGGGCAGTCGGTGGTCGCTGGCGGTGGTGGCGGTGCTCGCCGTCGGCCGCGAGGGGCTCGAGACCGCGCTGTTCCTGTGGGCCGCGACCCAGGCGGCCACCCGCGACGCCGTCGGCGCCGTCGTCCCGACGTGGCAGCCGCTGCTCGGCGCGGCCCTCGGCATCCTCACCGCCGTCGCGCTGGGCTGGCTGATCTACCGCGGCGCGGTGTCGATCAACCTGTCGCGCTTCTTCACCTGGACCGGTGCGTTCCTGGTCCTCGTGGCGGCGGGCGTGCTGGCCTACGGCGTCCACGACCTGCAGGAGGCCCGGTTCCTGCCCGGCCTCGGCACCCTCGCCTTCGACGTCTCCGACACCGTCGACGTCAACAGCTGGTGGGGCGCGCTCCTCAAGGGCGTCTTCAACTTCTCCCCGGCCACCACCGTGCTCGAGGCCACCGCCTGGGTGCTCTACGCCGTGCCGGTGATGACCCTGCTCCTCGTCGGCGCCCGCCGACGCTCCACCCCCTCCTCCACCCACGACGCCGCGCCGAGCCGCGCGGCCGCCTGAACAGGAAGCACCCTCCATGCGTACGACGCTCGCGGTGACCGCGCTGGTCGCCCTGCCCCTGCTCGCCGGCTGCACCCAGAACGCCGACCCCGCCCCCACCGGCGGGTCCGGCGCGGACCCCCGATCGCTGTCGGTCGACTCCTCCGCCGACGCCTGCACGCTGTCGGAGTCCACCGCGCCCGCCGGCGCGCTGACCTTCGACGTCACCAACTCCGGCGACCAGGTCACCGAGTTCTACCTCCTCGGCGAGGACGGCCTGCGGATCGTCGCCGAGGTGGAGAACGTCGGGCCCGGCATCTCGCGCACCCTGACCGTCGACGCCCCTGCCGGCACCTACGTCACCGCCTGCAAGCCCGGCATGACGGGGGAGGGCATCCGGGCCGACTTCACCGTCACCCCCTCCGACGAGGAGCCCACCGTCGGCGCCGACGAGCAGGAGCTGGTCGAGCAGGCGCAGACCAACTACGCCGCCTACGTCCGAGACCAGTCGGCGCAGCTGCTGGAGAAGACGCGGCAGTTCGTCGACCTCTACTCCTCCGGCGACGACGACGCGGCGCGCGAGCTCTACCCGGTGGCGCGCACCCACTGGGAGCGGATCGAGACCGTCGCTGAGTCCTTCGGCGACCTCGACCCGCAGATGGACGCCCGCGAGGCCGACCTCGAGCCCGGGCAGAGGTGGACCGGCTGGCACCGCATCGAGAAGGACCTCTGGCCCGAGCGCGCCGAGGACTACACCCCGCTCACCGACCGCGAGCGCACGACGTACGCCGACAAGCTGCTGGCCGACACCGAGGAGCTCGACTCCCGGGTGCAGGACCTGACCTACACCGTCGACGCCATCGCGAACGGCTCGCGAGGCCTCCTCGAGGAGGTCGCGACCGGCAAGGTGACCGGCGAGGAGGAGTACTGGTCGCGCACCGACCTCTGGGACTTCCAGGCCAACGTCGACGGCGCGCGCGTCGGCTTCGAGGGCGTCGAGCCGATCGTCGAGGCCAAGGACGCCGACCTGGCCGAGCAGCTGACCACCCGCTTCGCCGACCTCCAGGACCTCCTCGACGCCCAGCGCGAGGGCGAGGGCTTCGTCTCCTACGACGACCTCACGACCGAGCAGGTCAAGCAGCTCTCCGACGCGGTCAACGCGCTGTCCGAGCCGCTGTCGCGGCTGACCGCGGTGGTGCTGTCCTGAGCGGCGGGGAGCGTCCCGGCACCGGCCTGAGCAGGCGAGGCCTGCTGGGCGGCGGCGCCGCGCTGGCGGGCGCTGCCGGCGCGTTCGCGGTGGGACGCACCTCGGCCCACGCCGGCCCGGGCGTGACGACAGGGGCGGACGTCACCCAGGGGTCCTACGCCTTCCGCGGCGTCCACCAGGCGGGCATCGTGACGCCCGCGCAGGACCGGCTCCACTTCGCGGCCTTCGACGTGGTGACCGACTCCCGCGACGAGCTCGTCGACCTGCTGCAGCGCTGGACCGACGCCGCCGAGCAGATGACCCGCGGCGAGCCCGCGGGCGCCGGGGCGGTCGACGGCGACGTCAACCTCCCCCCCGACGACACCGGCGAGGCGCTCGACCTGCCCGCCAGCGGCCTGACGATCACCTTCGGGTTCGGGCCCGGCCTCTTCCGCGACGCCGACGGGCGCGACCGCTTCGGGCTCGCGGCGCGGCAGCCCGAGGCGCTGCGCGAGCTGCCGCACTTCCCCGGTGACGTCCTCGACCCCGCCCGCTCGGGCGGCGACCTGTGCGTGCAGGCGTGCGCCGACGACCCGCAGGTGGCGGTCCACGCCGTGCGCAACCTGGCGCGCATCGGCTTCGGCACGGTCAGCGTGCGGTGGTCGCAGCTCGGCTTCGGACGCACCTCGACGACGTCGACCAGCCAGTCCACCCCGCGCAACCTGTTCGGCTTCAAGGACGGCACCGCCAACGTGAAGGCCGAGGAGTCCGCGGCGCTCGACGAGCACGTGTGGGTCGGCGAGGACGACCCGCGCGCCGCCTGGCTCGCCGGCGGGTCCTACCTCGTCGCCCGCCGGATCACGATGGACATCGAGGTCTGGGACCGCCAGCCGCTCGGCGACCAGGAGGGCTTCGTCGGACGCACCAAGGGCACGGGCGCGCCCCTGTCGGGTGGCGAGGAGGCGACCGCGCCCGACTTCGACATGCCGGGCAGCAACGACCAGCCGGTGATCCCGGTCGACTCCCACGTCCGGGTGGTGCACCCCGACCAGCACGGCGGCGTGCGGATGCTGCGGCGCGGCTACAACTTCGTCGACGGGTCCAACGCGCTCGGCGGTCTCGACGCCGGGCTGTTCTTCATCGCCTACGTCCGCGACCCCGGGACCCACTACGTCCCGGTGCAGCTCGCGATGTCGAAGAACGACGCGATGGCCGAGTACCTCAGCACGACCGGCTCGGCGCTCTTCGCCGTGCCGCCGGGCGTGGGCCCGGGCGAGCACGTGGGCCAGGCGCTGTTCGCCTGACGCGGCTGACGGGGCCGCCCGCCGGTCATCCCCGACGCGTGCCCAGGTCGGCCAGGGCCTCGTCGAGGTCCGGGTGCTCGAAGGTGAACCCCTCCTCGAGCAGCCGCGCCGGCACCCCGCGGCGGCCCGTCAGGGCCAGGGCCGGGTCGGTGCGCAGCAGCACGGCACCCGCGCGGACGAGGAACGCCGGCGTGGGCGGCGCGGGGGGCCGTCGTGCGCTGCGCCGCAGCGCGGCCATCATCTCGGAGTTGCGGACCGGCTCCGGCCCGGTCGCGTGCACCACGCCGGCGAGCCCGGACGTGGGCTCGAGCGCCGCGCGCACCACCGCGAGCCAGTCGTCGACGTGGATCCAGCTGATCCACTGCGTGCCGGGCCCGACCCGGCCACCGAGCCCCCAGCGCGCCAGGCCGAGCAGCCGGTCGAGCGCGGGGGAGTCGGCGTCGAGCACGATCCCGGTGCGGAGCACCACCGTGCGCCTCGCGTGCGTGCCCCCCACCGCGGCCTCCCAGGCCCGCGCCACCCCGGCCATCTGGGGAGGACCCGCGGCAGCGGGGGCCGCCTCGTCGAGGACGACGTCACCGTCGTCGCCGTAGATCGCCAGGGTGCTGGCCTGCGCCGGGGGTGCGTCCGTCCCACGCGACCTGGCGGTGCGGGCCGGGGCGCACGCGGCGGGTCAGCACGACGACCTCGTGCCCGCGTCCGGCGAGGTCGGAGCACACCCGACGCCCGAGCGAGCCCGACCCACCGGCGACCACGACCTTCATGTGCGGCAACCTACGCGACGTGCGTCACCCGCCCGGTGCTACCGATGGGGCCGGCGGTGGGGGACGATGCGGTCATGAGCGACACAGTGACCTCCGGCCCGGGCTCCGACTCCGGCCTGGAGCAGACCCGCCGGCTCGGCGTGGAGACCACGGGCATCGAGATCATCGAGGAGTCCGAGCGCACGGCCCGACCGCGCGACCTGTTCTGGCCGTGGTTCGCCGCCAACGTGTCGGTCTTCGGCATCAGCTACGGCTCGTTCGTGCTCGGCTTCGGGATCTCGTTCCGCCAGGCGCTCGTCGTGTCCGTGGTCGGGATCATCGTCTCCTTCGCCCTGTGCGGGATCATCGCGATCGCCGGCAAGCGCGGCTCCGCGCCGACGATGGTGCTCAGCCGCGCCGCGTTCGGCGTCAACGGGCAGAAGCTGCCGGGCGTCATCTCGTGGCTGGTCTCCATCGGCTGGGAGACCTTCCTCGCGATCCTGGCGGTCCTCGCGACCGCCACGATCTTCGACCAGCTCGGCTGGGCCTCCGGGACCGGCACCAAGGTCGTCGCGACGCTGGTCGTCGCCGCGCTCATCGTCTCGGCGAGCGTCGCGGGCTATCACGTGATCATGCGGCTGCAGTCGTGGCTCACCTGGATCACCGGCATCGCCACGATCGTCTACGTCCTGCTCACCCTCGACGAGATCGACTGGTCCGCGGTCGGCGCCGTGCCCGACGGCAGCGTGCAGCAGATGGTCGGCGCGCTCGTGATGGTGATGACGGGCTTCGGCCTGGGCTGGATCAACATCGCCGCCGACTGGTCGCGCTACCAGCGCCGCGACTCCAGCGGTGGCGCGATCGTCGGGTGGAACACCTTCGGCGGCGCGGTGGCCCCCGTGCTGCTCGTCGTCTTCGGCCTGCTGCTGGCCGGCTCCTCGCAGACCCTGTCCGCCGGCATCGTGGCCGACCCCGTCGGCATGCTCGGCACCCTGCTGCCCACCTGGTTCCTGGTCCCGTTCCTGCTCGCCGCGATCCTCGCGCTGGTCAGCGGCGCGGTGCTCGGCATCTACTCGTCGGGCCTGACCCTGCTCTCGCTCGGCGTGCGCATCCCGCGCCCGGCGGCTGCCGGCGTCGACGGCACCATCCTCACCCTCGGCACGATCTGGGTGGTCTTCTTCGCCCAGGACTTCATCGGCCCGTTCCAGAGCTTCCTGATCACGCTCGGCGTCCCGCTGGCCGCGTGGGCGGGGATCATGATCGCCGACATCGCGCTGCGCCGGCGCGACTACGACGAGGAGGCGCTCTTCGACGCATCCGGCCGCTACGGCTCGGTCGACCGGGTCTCGATCGCCACGATGGTCGGCGCCTCGGTCGTCGGGTGGGGACTGGTCGTCAACAACTTCGCCGCCGACGCGTCGTGGAACAACTGGCAGGGATTCCTCATCGAGCCGCTGGGCCTCGGCACCTACGTCGACGACCCGCTCGGCGCCTACTGGGACGGACCGTGGGCCTACGCCAACCTCGGCGTGCTGCTCGCGCTCGTGCTGGGCTTCGGCGTGACGTGGTTCGCGCGCCGCTCGACGGTGCGCCGCCAGGAGTCATGACGGGAACACGCCGGGGGCCGGCGGTGTTGGGGCGCACGTGAAGATCGAGATCTGGTCCGACGTCGTCTGTCCCTGGTGCTACATCGGCAAGCGCCGCATCGAGTCCGCCCTGGCGGCCTTCCCGCACGGCGACGACGTCGAGGTGCACTGGCGCTCCTACCAGCTCGACCCGGGCGCCCCGACCGAGCCGACCACCAGCACCGCCGACATGCTGGCGCGCAAGTACGGCCAGTCGCCGGCCGGCGTGCAGCAGATGCAGGACCGCGTCGAGGCCGTCGCCGCCGAGGAGGGCCTGGTCTACCGGCTCTCCGAGACCCTCCACCTCAACACCGTCGACGCCCACCGGCTCATCCACCTCGCCCACGACCAGGGCGGCGTCGAGCTCCAGGGACAGGTCAAGGAGGCGCTGCTGCAGGCGTACTTCACCCGGGCGCTCAACGTCGCCGACCGCGACGTGCTGCGCGAGGTCGGCGTCGCCGCCGGGCTCGACCCGGCGCGCGTCGAGGAGGTCCTCGCCGGCTCGGAGTACGCCGACGCGGTGCAGGCCGACATCGACCAGGCGCAGGCCTACGGCGCGACGGGCGTGCCGTTCTTCGTCGTGGACCAGAAGTACGGCGTGTCCGGCGCCCAGCCCACCGAGGTGTTCACCCAGGTGCTCGAGAAGGCGTGGTCGGAGTCGCACCCGGCGATCGAGGTGCTCGCCACGGGCGCCGACGGCGAGGTCTGCGGACCCGACGGCTGCGCCATCTGACGCGACCCGCGCCTACTGCGCCTTCTCGCCCCGCGCGGCCTTCTCGGCCGCCGTCGCGATCCGCGCGGCCCGGGTCTCGGGTCGCTTGGCCAGCACGATCCACGTGAGGATCATCTTCTGCGCCGACGGCGACCACGACCGCCAGTGCTCGCCCGAGCCCGGGTGGGCCTCGAACGCGGCCGCGAGGTCCGGGGGGACCACGCCGTCCTCGACGTCGTCCATGAGCGTCCACATGCCGCTCTCCCGGGCCAGGGTGACAGCAGCAGCGCCGGCGGGCTCCATCAGCCCGGCCTCCTCGAGGCGGGCGACCCGGGCCTTGTTGATCCGGGTCCACATGCTGCCGCTGCGCCGCGGGGCGAACCACTGCTTCGAGCGACGCTCGTCGACGGGCTTGACCGTCGAGTCGACCCACCCGAAGCGCAGCGCCTCCACCACCGCGTCCTCGTAGGAGAACGCCCGCTCGGCGGCCTTGCGCGGGCTGACGAGCCACACCCCCTGCGGCTGGGTGTGGTGCTCGCGCAGCCACGTCTCCCAGTCGGGCACGGACGCGGGCTCGAGGTGCTCCGCGTCGTCCATCACGCCCATGGCCACAGGCTAGGGGCAGGCGCCGACAGTCGTCGCGCGGACGCCGCCGGCGGGCGGGCGCGTCCCACATGCGGGGACCGCGCACGGGGCACCGGCGGCGCGGGTACAGTGGTCGGCGCACAGCGTCGTGCAGTCCCGGACACCTCCCCAGATCTTCTCGAGGACCCCGCTGTGAACGCACCCGTCAAGCCCGTCGTGCTGATCGCCGAAGAGCTCAGCCCCGCCACCATCGAGGCGCTCGGCCCCGACTTCGAGATCCGGCACTGCAACGGCGCCGACCGCGCCGAGCTGATCCCGGCCATCGCCGACGTCGACGCGATCCTGGTCCGCTCGGCCACCAAGGTCGACGCCGAGGCCCTCGCCGCCGCCCAGCGGCTCAAGGTCGTCGCCCGCGCCGGTGTCGGCCTCGACAACGTCGACGTCAAGGCCTCCACCCAGGCCGGCGTCATGGTCGTCAACGCCCCGACCTCCAACATCGTCAGCGCCGCCGAGCTCGCCGTGGCGCTGATGCTCGCCGCCGCGCGCCACGTCAGCCCGGCCCACGCCGCCCTGCGCAACGGCGAGTGGAAGCGCTCGAAGTACACCGGGATCGAGCTCTACGAGAAGACGGTCGGCATCGTCGGCCTCGGCCGCATCGGCGTCCTCGTCGCCCAGCGCCTGAGCGCGTTCGGGATGAAGGTCATCGCCTACGACCCCTACGTCCAGGCCGGCCGCGCCGCGCAGATGGGCGTGCGCCTCGTCGACCTCGACACGCTCCTCGCCGAGTCCGACTTCATGAGCGTCCACCTGCCCAAGACGCCCGAGACCGTCGGCCTCATCGGCGCCGAGCAGCTCGCGAAGGCCAAGGAGAGCCTGGTCCTGGTCAACGCCGCGCGCGGCGGCATCGTCGACGAGGCCGCCCTCTACGACGCGCTGAAGACCGGCCAGATCGCCGCCGCCGGCCTCGACGTCTTCGCCAGCGAGCCCTGCACCGACAGCCCGCTCTTCGAGCTCGAGAACGTCGTCGCCACGCCCCACCTCGGCGCCTCCACCGACGAGGCCCAGGAGAAGGCCGGCATCGCGGTCGCGAAGTCGGTGCGCCTCGCGCTCAGCGGCGAGCTGGTCCCCGACGCGGTCAACGTCCAGGGCGGCGTCATCGCCGAGGACGTGCGACCGGGCATCCCGCTCACCGAGAAGCTCGGCCGCGTCTTCACCGCGCTCGCCGGCGAGGTCGCCCAGCAGCTCGACGTCGAGGTGCGCGGGGAGATCACCGAGTTCGACGTCAAGGTGCTCGAGCTGGCCGCGCTCAAGGGTGTCTTCGCCGACATCGTCGAGGAGCAGGTCTCCTACGTGAACGCCCCGCTGCTCGCGGCCGAGCGCGGCACCGAGGTGCGGCTGGTGACCGAGTCGGAGAGCCCCGACCACCGCAACCTGATCACCCTGCGCGGCACCCTCGCCGACGGCACCCAGGTCTCGGTCGGCGGCACCCTGGTGGGCCTGGCCCAGAAGGAGCGGCTCGTCGAGGTCAACGGCTTCGACCTCGACATCGAGCCCACCACGCACCTGGCGTTCCTCACCTACGAGGACCGGCCCGGCATGGTCGGCACGGTCGGCGGGATCCTCGGCGACGCCCAGGTCAACATCGCCGGCATGCAGGTCTCGCGCCAGGACAGGGGCGGCGCGGCGCTGGTCGCCCTCAGCGTCGACTCCGCGATCCCGGCCGAGACCCTCGCCCAGATCGAGACCGCGATGCAGGCCGTGTCGGTCCGCGCGGTCGACCTGTCCTGACCGCCCGCAGCTAGGCCACCACCACCCGGCCGGCGCCGCTCCTCGACCCCGGTCGACCCGGCGCCGGCCGGTCTGCGTGCGAGACGTGGTCCCACGCCCCGGCGAGGCGGCGCACGGCCTCGGTGAGCGACTCCGGCGAGGTCGTCCACGGGATCCGCACGAAGCGGTCGAGGCCGCCCTCGACGGCGAAGACGGGTCCCGGAGCCAGCACGACGCCGCGTCCGGCGGCCTCCTCGGTCACGGCCGTGCCCAGGGGCGCGGGCAGCTCGCACCACAGGGCCAGGCCGCCCTCGGGGACCCGGAAGCGCCAGTCGGGCAGCAGGTCGCGGACCGCGGCGACGACCGCGTCGCGTCCGGCGACCAGCCGCTCGCGGTGCACCGGCAGCACCTCGTCGGCGTGGTCGAGCAGGTCGCACAGCACCAGCTGCTCGAGCACCGGCGCGCCCAGGTCGAGCCCGACCCGCGCCTGCAGGAGCCGGTCCATCTGCTCCAGGGGTGCGCGGACCCAGCCCAGCCGCAGGCCGCCCCAGAACGACTTGCTGGCGCTGCCGATGGTGATCGCCCCCGCGGCGTGCGCGGCGAGCGGCCGGGGCATGGCCGCGGCCAGCTCGGGCGCGTGCGCGAGGGCCTGGTGCGCCTCGTCGACCACCGCGACGGTGCGGGTGCGGGCCAGCGCCCCGGCGAGCTCCTCGCGCTGCGCGTCGTCCATCAGGTGCCCGGTCGGGTTCTGGAAGTCGGGGATCAGGTAGGCCAGCCGGGGCGAGGTCTGGCGCAGCGTGGCGGCGAGCGCGTCGAGGTCCCAGCCGTCGGGGTCGACGGTGGCGGGCACCAGCCGGGCACCGGCGTGCCGCACCGCCTCCGTGGCGTTGGGGTAGGTGGGCGACTCGACCACGACCCGCTCGCCGGGCGCGGTGAAGGCTCGCGCGACGACCGAGGCCGCGGCCAGCGCGCCCGCGGTGACCATGACCTGCTCGGGCGCGGTGGGCAGCCCGCGGGCCTCGTAGGCCGCGGCGATCCGCGCCTGCAGCGCCGGCATGCCGAGCGGGAAGTAGCCCGGGCCGCCGAGGTAGGCCGGCAGCTGCTCGGTCGCGCGCTGGTAGGCCTCCATCAGCCCGGGCGGGGCGGAGTGCGCGGCGCAGTTGAGGTCGATCACGTCGTCGCCGCCGGTCCCGGGCATGAGGGCGCGGTCGTGGGCGCGGCGCCGGCCGCCCGGCACGCGGGTGAACGTGCCCGACCCCCTGCGCGCCTCGGCGTACCCGTCCTCGCGCAGCACGTCGTAGGCACGCGTCACGGTCGTGCGCGACACGTCGAGCGCGGCCGTGAGCTCGCGCTCGCTCGGCAGCCGCACGTCGAGACCGATCCGGCCGTCGCCGATCAGCACGCGCACCCGGTCGGCCAGCCCGGCGTAGGCGGGGGAGCGGGGGAAGTCGCCGACGAGGGTGGCCACGCGCTGGGCACTGACGGTGCGGCTCATGGTGGCCACTGTCGCACGATTGGCCATTCACGACAATGCCAATCCCGCTCAGACTGGGACCATGACCCGCAGCACCCCGCTCCCGAGCCCCAGCCCCAGCGCCAGCTCCAGCGCCGCGCCGCGCGGTGTCCTCGTCGACCTCGGCCCGCTCGCCCAGCTGCGCGCGGGTCGCCTGGCGCGCCGGCTGCCGCAGCTCTACGTCGGGCTGTTCCTCTACGGCGTCTCGCTGGCGATGATGGTGCGCGGCGGGCTCGGCCTGGCGCCGTGGGACGTGCTGCACTCCGGCTTCGTGCGCCACGTCCCGATGACCCTCGGTCACGCGGTCGTGCTGTTCAGCTTCGTGGTCCTCGTGCTGTGGGTGCCGCTGCGCGAGATGCCCGGCCTCGGCACGATCAGCAACGCGATCGTGGTGGGGCTCTCCGCCGACGCCACGCTCGGCGCGCTCGAGCGCCCCGACGCCCTCGCGGCCCGGCTGGGGCTCATGCTCGGCGGCATCCTCCTGTGCGGGCTGGCCAGCGCCCTCTACATCGGCGCCCAGCTCGGCCGTGGACCGCGCGACGGGCTGATGACCGGGATCGCGCGCCGCACCGGCTGGTCGCTCCGGCTGGTGCGCACCGGCCTCGAGGTGGCCGTCGTGGCGATCGGGCTCCTGCTCGGAGGCGTGCTCGGCGTCGGCACGGTCGTCTACGCGCTGGCGATCGGCCCGCTGACCCAGCTGATGCTGCCGTGGTTCACCGTCGACGTGATGGCGCCCGACGCACGCTGAGCCTCACCGTCGGGGCTTCTTCTTGGACGGCTTGGCGGGCGGCTTCGTGGACGGCTTGGTGGGTGTCTTGGCGGCGGGCTTCGGGACAGGCGCCGGGGCGGGCGGGGCCTGCAGCCCGTCGGAGGTCAGGAAGACGACCACGCCGATGCTGACGACCGAGGAGAAGAGCATGCCGCCCTGGCCGAACATCAGCGGCAGGGCGGTGATCGCCCACACGTCGAAACCGCGGGCCAGGCTGAAGATGACGCCCGTCGGCGCACCGCCGGCCGGCGTGCTCACCATCGGCGCCGCGTAGTTCGGCGGCTTGCCGGTGATCCACCGCACCGTGGCCGCGATGGAGGACAGGCCGCAGGCGATCGCGAGGTTGGAGGCCCCGCCGGCGGGCACCTCGTCCACCAGCGTCGGCGTGGTCGCCAGGGCGAAGAGCATCAGCGCGGCGCCCGGCACGACGAGGTGGGCGAGCAGCAGCGTGCGGCGCCGGAACGGCAGCATCCGCGCCAGCCCCTGCGTGCGCACGACCACCCGCAGCCCGGCGCAGAGCGCAGGACCGCCGAGCAGGCCGGCGAGCGTGGTGGCCAGCACGACCGCGCGCCCGGCGTCGGCCTCGGCCGCGGCGTAGGGCACGAGCACGAGGCCGGCGAGCAGCACGTAGGGCTGCGGGGTGCGCAGCGCGCGGCGCAGGTCGCGGTGGACGAGGGCGGCCCAGCCCAGCGGGCCGCCGGTGTGGCTGCGCACGTGCGCCCCGCGGCCCCAACGGCGGGCGAGCAGGACGTCGTACATCAGGCCGAGGTCGACCGACGACAGCGCGCCCGACAGGCTGGGGGAGAGGTGCTCGGTCTGGCCGAGGACGCGACGCGACACGGTGCCGACCGCGACCGTCGAGCGCCACGCGAGGAGCACGGCGACGATCGCCGTGCCGAGCGCCACCGCCAGCACCGCGGCCTGCGGCACCTCCGGGAGCCTGCCGAGCTCCTGGGTCGCGGACAGGCCGAGCACCGCCCAGAGCGCCAGGGTGACCAGCCAGGTGAGCCAGCGGGAGGCGGAGCCCTCGCGCACCTGGGACAGGGCGGCCACCGAGACGCACGCCAGCGCGGCGGTGCTGCCGGCGACGAGGTAGACGACCGCGTCGTGCCACGCCATGCCCCCGAGGGCGGCCGGCGCGAGCAGCAGCAGGGCGGACCCGACGATCGTGAGGGCGGTGGTCCGCAGCCACCCCGGGCGCAGCAGCGCGCCCCGGTCGACCGGCGAGCTGAGCACCCAGCTGTTGGCGGCGGGCGGGCTGAAGACGGGTCCGAGCAGGCGTGCCAGGCCGAGCGCGAGCAGCGCCACGGCGAGCGCGACCAGCCAGGGCGCGGCCGAGCGCACGTCCTGGCAGCTCCCGGTGCAGCTCTCGTCGGCCAGGCGCCGGAGGTCGAGCACGACGTTGCCCGCCATCGCACCGACCATGACGACGCAGAAGAGCCCGACGTAGGCGTCCGAGAGCGCCTCGCCCCACTTCAGCTCCGCGCGCCCGCGGCGCCAGTCGCGGATCTCCTGCCGCACCTCCCGCGCGGTGACGACGTCGGCGCTCCCGGGGGAGACGTCAGTCGACATCGGAGGGCTCCGGGGCGGGCCCGAGGCGCACGACCCGGTCGCACACGCGCTCGACCAGGCCGGGGTCGTGGCTCACCAGCAGCACCGCCCGCCCGGCCTCCTTCTCCGCCACGAGCCTGTGGCCGAGCCAGGCGACGCCCTCCACGTCGAGCCGGGCCTCCGGCTCGTCGAGCACGAGCAGCGTGCGCGGCCGGACGAACGCGCTGGCCAGCGCGAGCCGCCGCCGCTGGCCGGACGAGAGCGTGGAGGGCAGCTGGCCCGAGACCTCCATCAGGCCGACCTCGTCGAGCACGAGGTTGACGACCTCCTCGGCGTCGGGCTGCGCGTGCGCCCGCGCCACGAGGTCGAGGTGCTCGACCACGGAGAGGTCGGGGAAGAAGTCGATGTCGTCCATCACGATGGCCAGGTCGGCACGGATCTCGGGCCGGCGCTCGTCGAGGAGGCGGCCCGCCAGGGTCGACTCGCCGGCATCGGCCTCGTCCGCGCCCACGATGCAGCGCAGGAGCGTCGACTTGCCGCTGCCGTTGGGACCGACGACACCGACCGCCTCGCCGGCACGCACGTCGAGGTCGACGCCGTCGAGGATCGTGCGCTCGCCGAACGTCCGGGTGATGCCGCGGACCGTGAGCAGCGCCGGCCTCGCGGGGGCTGCCTTCTTCTTGGCCATTCCCTCATCCAAGCAGCCGTCCCCCGGCGGGCGAGCGCGCGCCGCCACCTGCAGGACGCAGGGTCTAGGGCCCCGGCTCCTCCACGACCCGTGCGACACCCTCGCGCCGCCCGTCGGCAACCGCCTCGAGCCCGCCGCCGGCGGTGGTGAGCGCGGCGCCGACCCCGCCGAAGTACATCGTCTGCTCGTGCTCCACGCGGACGTCCTCGTCGGGGAGCCCGGCGCGGTGCACGTGCACCCGCGGGTGGGCGATCGCGGCGGCCAGGTCGAGCCCGCCGCTGACGAAGCCGGCCAGCGAGCACACGACCGCGGTCGTGATCCGGTCGGCCCCCGGGGAGCCGATGGCGAGCGTGTCGCCGCCGTCGCTGCGGCCGACCGTGGGCGCCATGTTGGACAGCAGCCGGCTGCCGACCCTCGACGGTCGGCCCGGCGGGTTGAGCTCCTGCTCGCCGAGGCAGTTGTTGAGCCAGATGCCGGTGCCGGCGGCGATCATGCCCGCGCCGTAGCCCGAGGAGACGGTGATCGAGCACGCCGCCCCGTCGGCGTCGGTGACCGAGACGTGGGCGGTCGACCCCGACTCCAGCACCGCGCGGTGGTCGGCGTCGACCCGGTCGAGCCAGGCCCGCGCCGCCGCGTCGAGGTCGCCGGCGACCTCCAGCACCTCGCGCCGGTGACCGAGCACCGCACGCTGGACGCGGACCAGGTGCTCGACGTCGTCGGCGTCCCAACCCGAGCGGGGCCGGCCGTCGAGCAGCCGCAGCATCGAGGCGACGACCACGCCGCCGACGGACGGCGGGGGCGTGGTGGCCAGGCTCCACGACCCCACCCGGGTCGTGAGGGGCGCCCGCACCACCGGCTCGTAGGCCACCAGGTCGGCCGACGACAGCAGCCCGCCGCGCGCCCGCAGGTCGGCCACCACGAGGTCGGCGAGGTCGCCCTCGTGCAGGGCCCGGGGGCCGTGCGCGGCGATGTGCTCGAGGGTCGCGGCGAGGTCGGGGACGACGACGTCGTCCTCGGTCAGCCGTCCGGCGTCGTCGTGCAGCGCGGTGCGGCTGGCCTCGTCCCAGCCGAAGACCGTCTCGTGGACGTGGCGCAGGTAGAACCGCGAGGCCGACCCGAGCGCGAACCCGCCGCGTGCCACGTCGAGCGCGGGGGCGACCAGCTCGTGCCAGGGCAGCCGGCCGTCGCGCTCGTGCGCGGCACCGAAGGCCGCCAGCGAGCCGTGCGTAGACACGGAGCCGGGCCCGATCGTGATCGTGACCCCGCCGCCGTACTCCGTGGTGACGTCCCACTTCCGCGCCGGGGGAGCGTCGTCGTCACGTCCCCGGCCGGGCCGGTCCATCCACCCGTCGACGGTGTACGCCGTCCCGGACGCCGGCTGCACGGCGACGAACCCGCCCGAGCTCAGCGAGACCAGGCCGACCTCGGTGACCATCGCGACCAGGGCCGCGGCGATGGCCGCGTCGACCGCGGAGCCGCCGGCCCGCGCGACGTCGGCGGCGGCGTCGGCGGCCGCCCGGCTGGGTGCGGCGACGGCGATCCGGGTCATGCGCTGGCGCCGTCCGGCCTCAGCGCCGGGTGGCGATGACGGCGGAGGCGTCGCCCGCGACCATCACCTCGACGGCGGTGAACCGCTCGTCGGTGAGCCACTGCTCGCGCAGCGTGTCGACCCGCCCGTAGGCGATCGGCGGCCACGACTCGCACGGCGCGAAGTCGTCGAGCACCACGATCCCGCCCGGCTCGACGAGGTCGACGATCGTGTCGACGCCGACCTCGGAGGGGCTGCCGGAGTCGAGGAAGAGCAGGGAGAACGGGCCGCGGTCGCGCAGCACGTTCCAGTCGGCGGCGAGCACCTCGACCTCGTCGTCGTCCTCGAAGATGCGTGAGGCCGCGCCGGCGAGCGACTCGTCGAGCTCGGCGGTGAGGATCCGCGCACCGTTGCGCACGCCGCTGCGCAGCCAGGCGGTGCCGACGCCGCACCCGGTGCCGAACTCGGCCATGGTGCCGCCGCGGGTGGCGGCCAGGGTGGCGAGCAGCCGCCCGGTCTCGTTGCGGCAGAACGCGACGTAGCCGGCCTGGCGGCACACGTCGAAGGCGCGCTGGACCACGTGGGGGAGTTCGGGGGGAGCAGACATGAGGCCGCCGAGTCTGTCATCCAGCCGCGCGGATCCCAGTCGGTGGTCGGACATCTCACGATCTGACACGTTGGTCGAAACCGGGTGCGCCGCGGCGGAGGACGGTCGTATGGTCACTGCACCATGCGGAACGTCTTCGTACTTATCGTTCGCCGCGGCGGGGCCTGAGAGAAGGGCCACCTCGTCGCGGTGTTCGGCGTTGACGAGGTAGACGCCCCCGGCCCTTCGACTCGCACCCGGAGCACGTCTCCGGTGCTCGAAGTCGCCGCCTCCGTGGCGGGTCCTCGCAGTCGCTGCGCGACCCGCACACGCCAGGCCGGGAGCCGGACCGGGCGATCCCCGCACCCCGCGTTCCCCCACCCGCCGCGGTGTCGGTGGCTTCGGGCAGCACCCACCCGACGCGTCACCACCCGAGGAGAACCCGATGTACGACCTGTACCCCGACTCGTGGGGCCCCGCCGCCCACGACCCCGAGAACCCGCGCAGCACCGAGAACGTCACCGTCGCCCTGCAGACCGCGCTTGACCTGCGAGACAACGGCGCCCAGCGCCCCGACGACAACTAGCCTCGCCCGCATGTCCGACACCCAGCAGCACGCGTCCGCACCGGCCTCCGGAGCCCACGCCCTCGCCGTCATCCCCGGCGACGGCATCGGTCCCGAGGTGATCGCCGAGGCCCTCAAGGTCCTCGAGGTCGCCTCGCCGGTGACGCTCGAGCCCACGCGCTACGACCTCGGCGCGGAGCGCTACCTCGCCACCGGCGAGGTGCTCCCGGACTCGGTGCTCGCGGAGATCCGCGGTCACGACGCGATCCTGCTGGGCGCGGTCGGCGGCAGGCCCAACGACCCGAACCTGCCGCCCGGCATCCTCGAGCGCGGGCTGCTGCTGCGCCTGCGCTTCGAGCTCGACCACTACGTCAACCTCCGCCCGTCGCGGCTCCTCCCCGGCACGGCCTCACCCCTGGCCGACGACGTCCTGGACCGCGGCGAGATCGACTTCGTCGTCGTGCGCGAGGGCACCGAGGGCCCCTACACGGGCAACGGCGGTGCGCTGCGCGTCGGCACCCCGGCCGAGATCGCCACCGAGGTGTCGGTCAACACCGCCTACGGCGTCGAGCGCGTGATCCGCGACGCCTTCGCCCGCGCCGAGAAGCGCCCGCGCCGCAAGGTCACGCTGGTCCACAAGACCAACGTCCTGGTCAACGCAGGGTCGCTGTGGTGGCGGCTGTTCGAGCAGGTCGCGGCCGAGCACCCCGACGTCACGACCGACTACATCCACATCGACGCGGCCATGATCTTCATGGTCACCGACCCCGCCCGCTTCGACGTCGTCGTCACCGACAACCTCTTCGGCGACATCGTCACCGACCTGGCCGCCGCCATCACCGGCGGCATCGGCCTGGCCGCCTCCGGCAACGTCAACCCCGACCGGACGGCCCCCTCCATGTTCGAGCCGGTCCACGGCTCGGCCCCCGACATCGCCGGCCAGCAGAAGGCCGACCCGACCGCCGCGATCCTCTCCGGGGCGCTGCTGCTCGACCACCTCGGCCACGCCGACGCCGCCGCCGCCGTCGAGGCGGCCGTCCTGGCCGACCTCCGCGAGCGCACGCCGGGCACGAGCCGTCGTACGAGCGAGGTCGGGGACGCGATCGCCGCCCGCCTCTGAGTGCCCCTCGCGGGCCACTGGAATAGGTTGACCCCCATGCAGATCAGCACGACCGCCAACCCCACGCCCGTCGACGACGCCCGGCTCGCCGAGATCCACGCGAACCCCGGCTTCGGGACCTACTTCACCGACCACATGCTGACGGTGGAGTGGACGCCCGAGGCCGGATGGCACGACGCGCGGGTCACGCCCTACGGTCCGCTGACCCTCGACCCGGCGACGGCGGTCCTGCACTACGCCCAGGAGACCTTCGAGGGGATGAAGGCCTACCGCCACGAGGACGGCTCGGTCTGGACCTTCCGGCCCGAGCAGAACGCCGCCCGCATGGTGCGCTCCTCGCAGCGCCTGGCCTTCCCCGAGCTGCCGGTCGAGGACTTCGTGGCCTGCGTCGACGCCCTGGTCGAGGCCGACCAGCGCTGGGTGCCCGACAACGCCACCTCCGGCGGCGGCGAGAAGTCGCTCTACCTGCGACCGTTCATGTTCGCCTCGGAGACCTTCCTCGGGGTGCGCCCGGCCCAGCACGTCACCTTCATGGTGATCGCCTCGCCCGCCGGCGCGTACTTCAAGGGCGGCATCAAGCCGGTCAACCTCTGGCTCTCCGAGACCTTCACCCGCGCGGGACGCGGCGGCATGGGTGCGGCCAAGACGGGCGGCAACTACGCCGCCTCGCTCGCCGCGCAGCGCGAGGCGATCGAGCAGGGCTGCGACCAGGTCGTCTTCCTCGACGACCAGGAGTTCCGCTACATCGAGGAGCTCGGCGGGATGAACCTGTTCTTCGTGCACCGCGACGGCCGCGTCGTGACGCCCGAGACCGGCACCATCCTCGAGGGCATCACCCGCGCCTCGATCATCGAGCTCGCGGGCAAGCTCGGGCACGCGGTCGAGGAGCGCAAGGTCTCCATCGACGAGTGGCGCGACGGGGTCGCGTCCGGCGAGATCACCGAGGTCTTCGCCTGCGGCACCGCCGCCGTGGTGACCCCGGTCGGGGAGCTCCGCTCGCCCGGCGGCGTGACGCCCGCGCCGGCGAGCACCGAGCTCACCATGAACATCCGCGACGCGCTCGTCGGCATGCAGTTCGGCCGCACCGAGGACACGTTCGGCTGGATGCACCGCGTCTGCTGAGCGAGCGCCAGCGAGCCAGTCGACGCGGTCCTCCGGTGGCTGCTGAGCCCCTGCCCGCCGACGGGGCGGGCCGTCCCTCTGCAGGTGCGCGCCTTCCTGCTTGACGCGTCGACGAGTTCGTCCGTTCGGGCACATCCGGGTGCAACCGGCATTTACGCTCGTCGCGCAGCGGTCCAGATGAGAGGTCCGCGCATCTGGCTTCGTGGGGGAGCACCCGATGACTTCTGTCGTGCGCGCACGCGCGCGCTCGCGCTGGACCGCCGGCCTGCTGGCCGGACTGGTGGCCGTCGCCACCGTCGTGATCGGGCAGGCCACGCCCGCATTCGCGGCGGCGATCGCGGTCACCACGACCGCCCCGGCCGGCGTGCTGGTCGGTGCTCCGATCCAGTTCCAGCTCGCGGCGAGCAACCCGTCCGGGGGCACCGCGGCACCGGAGTACAACCTCACCTTCCGTGACGTCCTGCCCGCCGGCGTGACCTACGTCGCGGGCTCGACGTCGCCCGCCACGGCGGGGGAGCCCGACGTCCGCACGGCCGCGGACGGCCGCCAGGTGCTGATCTGGTCCAACGTCAGCGACCTCGCCGTCGGCGCACGCGAGGGACTGTCGTTCTCCGCCCAGCCCGACGTCGCCGTCCACCCGGTCGGTTCGGTCGTGGTCAACACCGCCGACGCCTACACCTCGACCGATCCCCGCAGCCTGGCGAAGTTCACCGCCCAGGGCGCCTACGCCTCGGGTGCCAGCGAGATCGCCTCGTCGGCCCCCACCTCCACCTCCATCTCGGCGCTGGAGATCATCGCCTCCGAGCCGAGCCCCGAGCACGAGCTGCTGCGCGGCGTGCACGACCAGTCGACCGTCTACACCCTGCGCACCCGCAACAACGCCCGCGCCGCCACCGCCGGCGTGCAGGTCGTCGAGCTGCTGCCCGCCCAGCTCGAGTTCCTCGGCTGCGGCACCACCGACAGCTCCACCGCGCGCGAGCACACCGGCGCTGCCGCGCTGAGCGTCGTGCCGGACCTCACCGCCGACTGTCCTGCTCCGACGTCGGTCACGACCGTGGTCGACCCCGCAGGCGCCCCTGCCGGCACGTACACCCGCGTCGTGTGGAACCTCGGTACGCTGGCCGCCGGCCAGGAGGGCGTGATCCGCTACCGCGCCGGCATCCCGCTGCGCGCCAACGTCGCCACCTGGCCCGGCACCGCGCCGACCGCCGCCAGCCTGCAGCAGGCGGCCAACCTCGACAACAACACTGGCCCCAGCACGCGCGAGACCGCCGGCGAGCAGTCGCTGACCACCCTTTCCACGGCCACCGGCACCTACCAGGGCACGGTCAAGGCCGGCGGGTCCTCCGCCGTCTCAGACACCGACCAGCTGACCGTCACCGCTGAGGACCTCGCGCTGCAGAAGTCGGTCTCACCGGGCTCGTTCACCGGCGGCGGCACCGCGACGTGGACGCTGCGGGTGAGCACCGGCGAGTACGCCGACGCGTCGGACGTCGTCCTCACCGACGTGCTCCCCGACGGCCTGTGCCCGCTCTCCAGCACGACGAACCACGCCGGCGGCGCCCCCGACTGCGCCCCGGTGCCCGGCAGCGACCCGACCGGGGCGAGCTACGCGTCGGTCGCCCAGCAGCCCGACGGCACCTTCGACATCGTCTTCACGCCGCTCGCCCTCGGCGCCTCCGACGTCGCCACGGTCACCTTCCGCTCGCGGATGCGCGCGTCGTACGCCGACTCCGCCATGGACCCGACCGTCTCCGGCGACGGCTACACCAACACCGTCTCGCTGACCGGCACGACCACCCCGGTGTCCGCCACGGGCTACGCCGGGGACCAGGCGGTCGCCGACGCGTCGTCGGCCACGCTGGCCTCCGACGCGCCCGCGCTGGTCAAGCGGATCCTGCCCGAGCGCGCCGGCGTCTCGCCCTACGCCTGCGACCCCGACACCAGCGCGTATGTCGACGACCTCGCGGCCACCGACACCCGCCTCACCTTCGACGAGGGCGACCGCGTCTGCTTCCTGGTGCACGTGGACTTCTCCGGCTCCAACTCCACCCGCAACCCGGTCGTCACCGACTTCCTGCCGCCCGGCATGGCCTACGAGACCGGCTCGGCCACGGCCACCGGCGCGAGCACCGTGCCGGCCGCCCTCACCGTCGACGGAGGCGTGCTGACCTGGGAGGTCGGTGCCACGCGCACCGGCGGCCGCTACGTCGACTCCGGCGCGGTCTTCGAGTACATCGTCGCGGGTGTGGTCACCGACCCGGCCGTGGGGCCGCAGCCCGACGTGACGGGCAACCTGGCCAAGCTGCGCTACGAGAGCACCGACGGCGCCGTCTTCAACCTGCGCGACCGCATCGACATGTCGTTCGCCGCCGCGCCCCCGATCGGGGTGGCCAAGACCGCACGACGCCTCGCCGGCACCGCTCCGGTCCCGGCCGCGGTCCCCGACGGCGGCTCGGTCCGGGGCGGTGACTCGGTGGAGTACACCGTCACCGCGACCAACAACGGCGCCACCGCGACCCGCAACGCCGTCGACGTCGTCGGCCCCGACGTGTGGGACGTGCTGCCCGTCGCCATCACGTGCGCCGACGTCTCGGCCGTCTCCGACTCCGGCACCTGCCTCGACCCGGGCACTGCCGGCTACCCCGTCCCGCGCACCGGCCTGCAGACGCGATCCGTCGTGCGGTGGGACCTCCCCGACACCGTCATCCTCGCCCCGGGTGCCTCGCTCGCCCTGACCTTCCGGGTGCTCTTCCGCCCGGAGACCAGCGTCTCGACATCCTTCACCAACACCGCGGCGGTGTCGACGTACCGGTCGCCGAGCAACCAGAACGCCCTGGTCGACCACGCTCCGGCGACGAACATCGCCCGTGACGTGACGACCACCGACGCGAGGCCCGCCGAGGCCACCCACAGGGTGACGACTCCCGACGCAGTCACCACGAAGACGCTGGTGACCCAGGTCGACGAGCCCGGCAACACCGCGAGCGGCCAGGCGACCGTCGGCGAGCGCGTGACCTACACCTACTCCGTCGTGGTGCCGAGCGGCACGACCGTGTACGGCGGAAAGCTGAGCGACACGCTGCCCACCGGTGTCGCGCTCGTCGCGGCCACCCCGGCCTGGAGCTTCGCGCCCGACGCCGCCTCGACCACCCTCGCCAGCCAGCCGGCCGGCTTCACCCTGGCCGCCGACGGCACGCTGGCCTTCCCGCCCGCGTGGACCAACGACAGCGGGACCGACCAGCGCTTCACGGTCACCCTCGACGTCCTGGTGTCCGACGCGGGTGTCCACAACACCACGCGCACCAACACCGCGCGCTTCGACAGCACCCTCGGCGCGGGCGGCTCGGCGATCACCCCGCGCACCGGCGCGGCGTCCTTCACCCTCGTGCTGCCCTCGCCGATCGCTCACCAAGATCGAGGACGACGTCGACGACGTCGTCGTGGTCGGCCAGGAGCTGACCTACACCCTGACCGCCCGCAACACCGGGGCCAGGCCGCCGCTGCACGACGCGTTCGTCGTCGACTGCCTGCCCGACGGCCTCGCCCTCGTCGCCGCCTCCCCGTCGGTCGCGCCGCGCGAGGTCACCACCAGCGACGGCTCCGACGGCTGCACCGCACGCGCGACCCGCATCGAGTGGTCGATCGGCGACCTCGCCGGGGGCGGCACGACCGCGATCACCTACCGCGCCCGGGTCAGCGACTCCGCGGGAGGGTCGCAGCGCTACACCAACGCGGCCACGCTCAGCGGCTCCTCGATGGACGACGACAAGCCGACCCAGAGCACCGCGGACCGCACCTCCGAGAAGACCTTCACCGTGCCCGCGTCGACGTCGGTCACCGTCCAGCCCGCCGGCGTCGACAAGACCGCGGCGCGCCCGACGTACACCGTCGGTGAGCGCGCCCGCTGGAGCGTCGCGGTCGACCTGCCGGCGCAGGTGAACTTCTACGACGCCGCCGTGATCGACCAGCTCCCGGCAGGCATCGACGCCTCCACCGTGCAGCTCGTGGACGCGACCTGCGCGCAGGGCGCGTCCACGTGCTCGCTGCCGGGCACGCCCGTGCTGCTCACCCGCGCCAACGGGCCGGCCGGGTCCTCCTACGTCGGCTGGTCGCTCGGTGACGTCCTCGCGACCAGCGCGCCCCGCGTGGTCACCCTCACCTACACCGCCGTGGTGGCCGACGTGCCGGGCAACACCGCCGGCAAGGCGCTGATCAACACGGCGACGCTCAAGTGGGACCAGACCGACGGCGCGGCCCCGACCGCGGCCGACGAGACCTTCGGCGCCGCCGCGGCCCCGGACTCCGTGCCGATCACCGTCACCGAGCCCTCGCTGTCGCTGGCCAAGACGGTCGACGACGCGACCCCCGACCCCGGCCAGGTCTTCGGCTACCGCGTCACCGTCACCAACGCGGCCGCGGGCAGCAACGCCAGCGCCGCCCACGACGTCCTCGTGGTCGACACCGTCCCCGCCGGCGTCGTCGTCGACCCGGCGACGATCTCCGGCGGGGGAGTCCTCTCGGGCGCCGACCCGGCCCGCGGCGGCGGCACCATCCGCTGGACCGTGACCGGCCCGCTGGCCGCGGGCGGCTCGGCGGCGCTGACCTACGACGCGCGCCTGGCCTCCCCGGCCGAGCCGGCCGCGCTGGTCAACACCGCCGACATCACCGGCTACCGCTCGCTCCCGGGCGCCGGTCGCACCTACGACGGTCCGGTCGCCTCGCGCTCCGTGCGGGCCGCGCTGCCGAGGGTGACGATCGACAAGACCGCCCTCGGCACCGGCACCGCCTACATCGGCGAGCCGCAGCAGTGGCGCCTGGCGATCACGTCGGTCGGCGCCTCCACCGCGTACGGCGTCGACGCGACCGACCGGCTCCCGGCCGGCTGGTCCTACGACGCCGGCACGGCGCGCGTCAGCGTCGCCGGCGGTCCGGCCACGGACGTCCCGCCCGTCGTGACGACCCTGACCGGCAGCCCGCAGGTGCTCGACTGGACCGACCTGGGTGACCTGCCCGTCGGTGCCAGCCTGGTCATCACCTTCAGCGCCACCCCCGGCCCGGACGTCGTCACGGCGCCCGGCGTCGGCTCGGCGGTCGTGCACACCAACACCGGCGGCACCACCGCCGAAGACGCGCGGGGCCGGCGCTCCGACGCCACCGGCACGTCGTACGCCGGTCCCGACGACACCGCCTCGGTGCACGTCGACTCCGCCGACCTGCGCCTGGCCAAGTCCCACACCGGCACGGCCGTCGCCGGCCAGCCGCTGACCTGGACCGTCCGGGCGACCAACGACGGCGCCGACCCGGCCATCGGTCCCTGGACCGTGACCGACACCCTCCCGGCCGCGCTCGCCGGTGCCCCCGTGACCGCGTCCGGCCCGGGCTGGACCTGCGGCCGCCTCGTGCGCGTGGTGACCTGCACCCGTCCCGCGACGGCGCCCCTCGCGGTGTCGGCCTCGCTGCCCGACATCTCGGTGACGGCCACCCTCCCGGCCGACCTGCCGTCCCCGACGACCCTGACCAACCTGGCCGCGGTCGATGGTCGCACCTACGACCCGCGCCCGGCCAACGACTCGGCCACCGACGACGTCACCGTCGTCACCCGCGCGGACCTGGGCGTGGACAAGGCCCTGAGCGGCCAGGTCGTGGCCGGACGGGACGCGACGTGGACCGTCGTGGTCGACAACCGCGGACCGTCCCTCGCCCGCGCACCGTTCGCGGTGACCGACACGCTCCCGGTCGGCGCGAGCCTGCGCAGCGCCACCGGCAGCGGCTGGACCTGCGCCCCTCCGGCGGGCCGCGAGGTGTCCTGCACCTACGGCGTCGACCTCGCCGTCGGCGCGTCCGCCCCGGCGCTCACCGTCGTCGCCGGCGTCCCGAGCGGCCAGGTCGCCGCGGTCGTCAACGCCGTGGCGATCACCGCGACGGCCGTGACCGACCCGGTCCCGGGCAACGACACCGACAGCGTGGCCACCGTCCCCGACACCGAGGCCGACCTGGCGATCGCCAAGACCCGCCTCGGCGAGGTCGTCGCGGGCCAGGACGTCACCTACGAGCTGCAGGTGCGCAACGCCGGCGACTCCGACGCCGCCGGCGTCGTGGTGACCGACGCGCTGCCGGCCGGCCTGACCTACGTCGACAGCACCTCGCGCGCCGGGTCGTGGACCTGCACCGCGCCGGGCGGCGTCGTCACCTGTCGCCTCGCCGGCTCGCTGGCCGCGCTGGACACCGCGACTGTCGAGATCCGGGTGGCCGTGGCCTCGTCGGTCACCGGCTCGGTCGTCAACGCCGCGGGCGTCGACGCCACCACCCGCGACCCCAACCCCGCCAACGACACCGACGACGACGACTCGTCGACCGACGTCCGTGCCGACCTGTCCATCACCAAGGACCACACCGGCCGCGTCCTGGCGGGCGGGCGGGTGACGTACTCGCTGCGCGTGCGCAACGAGGGACCCTCCGACAGCGCGGGCCCGATCGTCGCCACCGACGTCCTGCCCGCCGGCATGACGCTCGTCTCCGCCGCCGGCGCCGGCTGGACCTGCGGACCCGCCGCGGGCGTCTCGGTGTCGTGCTCGCGTCCCGGTCCGCTGGTCGACGGCGCCGCCGCCCCGGTCATCACCGTCGTCGCCGACGTCGACGCCGACGCCGGGCCTGCCACGCTGGTCAACCGCGCCAGCGTCGACGGTCCCGGCGACCCGGACGTCTCCGACGACACCGCGACCGACCCGACCGTGGTCGAGGACGAGGCCGACGTCGCGATCGCCAAGACGGCGACCGACCCGACCCCGGTGGCCGGGACGACGACGGCCTTCGAGCTGCGTGTGTCCAACGCCGGGCCGAGCGACGCCGACGACGTCCGCGTCGTCGACGACATGCCCGCGGGCCTCACCGCGGTCTCGGCCACCGGCGACGGCTGGACCTGCGTGGTCACCGACGCCTCGGTGACCTGCGACCGGCCCACCCTGGCCGCCGGTGCCACCGCACCGGTGCTGACCGTGCGGACCGCAATCGACTCCGCGCTGCCCGCCGGCACCACGATCGTCAACGCGGCGCGGGTCACCACCTCGACCGCCGGCGACCTGCCCGGCGACAACGGCGACGACGCCGACGTCGCGCTGGACACCGCCACGGACCTGTCGGTCACCAAGACCCACACCGACCGTGCCGTGCCCGGTACGTCGATGCGGTTCACCCTGACGGTCGCCAACGGAGGACCCTCGGACGTCGCCGGTCAGGTGACGGTGGTCGACACCCTGCCCGCCGGGATGAGCCTCCTCTCCGCGACCGGCGCCGGATGGACCTGCGACGCGGTCGCCGACCTCGTGACCTGCCGGCACGCGGGTCCGCTCGCCGCCGGTGACGAGCTGCCGCCGGTGGTGCTCACCGTGCAGCTGGCCCCCGGCGTCACCGGCGACATGGTCAACAGCGCCGCCGTCGACCCGCGGGCCGACGACACCGACAGCGCGAACGACTCGACGACCGACACCGTCACCCTCCACCCGGAGGTCGACCTCGCCGTCGTCAAGACCCACACGGGCGCGGTCCGGGTGGGCGAGCAGCTGGTGTTCACCCTCGCGGTGCGCAACGCCGGCCCCTCCACGGCCACCTCGGTCACCGTGCGCGACCCGCTGCCCGAGGGCCTGACCCTGGTCTCGGTCGCCGGTCGCGACTGGACCTGCGCGACGAGCGGCGTGACCTGCACGCTCGACGGCCCGCTCGCGCCGGGTGCGTCAGCGACCCCGCTGACGCTCACCACCCGGGTGCTGCCGGCGGCGTACCCGGGCGTCACCAACGTCGCCACCGTGTCCTCCGACGGCACCGAGACGGCGCCGCAGGACAACGCGGGCCGCGACGAGGTCGTGGTGCCGGCCCTGTCGAACCTGACGATCGACAAGTCGCACGAGGGTGACGTCGTGGTGGGCGGGACCGTCCGCTACACGCTCCGCGTCACCAACACCGGTCCCACGGCCGACCCCGGCCCGATCACCGTGACGGACGAGCTGCCCGCCGGGCTGTCGTACGTCACCGGTGCGGGCGAGGGCTGGACCTGCGCCGCCGCGGCGGCCGTCGTCTGCACCCGCGAGCGCCCGCTCGCGGCCGGTGCCTCCGCCGAGGTGGTCCTCGAGGTCGCGGTGTCGCCGGCGGCGTACCCCTCGGTGCGCAACGTCGCCTCCGTCGACTCGCCGAGCGAGGAGACCGACACGACCGACAACCAGGACGACGACGTCGCCCCGGTCGTCCCCGTCTCCGCGCTGTCGCTGGACAAGTCGGTCCGGTCGGTCTCCGGCTCGGGCCGGGTGGTCTACGACATCGAGGTCACCAACGCCGGACCCAGCGCCACCGTCGACGCCGTCCGCGTCGTCGACGACCTGCCGGCCCAGCTGCGGCTGGTCGAGGCGCGCGGCACCGGCTGGGACTGCTCCACCCAGGGCGACGTGGCCACCTGCTCCCTGTCCGGGTCGATCCCGGTCGGTGGGTCAACCGCCTTCGTGGTCACCACCGAGCTCCGCTCCGCGGCGCGCGACGGGCAGCGGGTCGTCAACACGGCCGTGCTCGACGTGCCCGACGGCGTCGGGGTGCCGCACGGCGCCGACGTCGCCGACGAGGCGGCGTTCACGGTGCCCGCCGACGACACGCACGGCGGTGGCTCCGGCGGCCTCGACGGTGGCTCGGGCACGAACAGCGGCGACGACGCCGGTGGCAACGGTGGGGACGACGTCAAGGGCGAGGAGGCCGAGGGCCCCAGCGCCGGCGAGCTCCCGGACACCGGCGGTCCGGCCTGGTGGCTCGGCGCCCTCGCGGCCCTGCTGGTCCTGACCGGCGCCGGTCTGGTGACCGCGGCGCGCAGGCGGGCCTGACCCCCGGACGCAGCAGGTCCTCCTCGGCCGATCGGCCGAGGAGGACCGGCCCGTGGGCCGAGGCGTCGCCCCCGTCCGCGGGACGAGGCTCGTCCCATGACGACGACCGCCCCGCCCCGACCTGCCACCGCTGCCCGTGCCCGCCGCGACTGGTGGGTCCCGGCGAGCCTCCTGGTGCTCGCCTTCGTGCCGGCCGCGTCCGGGGCCGCCCGGCTCGTGGACCTGTCCGGTGGGCGCACGGCCGAGAACGCACGCTTCTTCGACCTGCCTGCGCCGATCCTCGTCCACATCGTCGGCGCGACGACGTACCTCCTGCTCGGCGCCCTCCAGCTCTGGCCGTCCTTCCGGCGCGCCCGCCCGCGCTGGCACCGCTGGAGCGGACGGGTCCTGGTGCCGGCAGGCATCGCGGGCGCGCTGAGCGGGATGTGGATGGCGGCCTTCGCCGACCTGCCGGTCTACGACAACACGGCCCTGATGGGGCTGCGGCTGCTCTTCGGCTCCGTGATGGTCACCGGGCTGGTGCTCGGCGTGGTCGCGATCGTGCGCCGCGACGTGCGCACCCACCAGCGCTGGATGGCCCGGTCGTACGCCGTCGCGCAGGGTGCCGGCACGCAGGCACTCTTCCTCGGCCCCGTCGTCATCGTCGCCGGCCAGCCCGGCGGCGCCTTCAAGGCCGCGGTGATGGGTGCGGCCTGGGTGGTCAACCTGCTGGTGGCCGAGTGGCTGGTGCGCCGGTCTCAGGCTCAGTCGAGCCGGCGTGTCTGATAGGCCCAGAGTGCGAGCTCGACCCGGTTGCGCACGGCGAGCTTGAGCATCAGCGACCCGAGGTGGGTCTTCACGGTGCTCAGTGAGACGTGCAGCTCGGCGGCCACCTCGTGGTTGGTCAGTCCGCGCGCGACCGCGAGCAGGACGTCCTCCTCGCGGTCGGTGAGCGCGGACGTCGGCGCGCGAGGCGAGTCGCGGGTGGCGTAGGCCCGCAGCAGCCGCGTCGTCACCGTCGGGGCGACCAGGGAGCCGCCGTCGGCCGCGGCGCGGACGGCGTGGGTCAGCACCTGCGGGCCGCAGTCCTTGAGCAGGAAGCCGCGGGCACCGGCCCGCAGCGCGCCGTAGACGTGCTCGTCGAGGTCGAAGGTCGTCACCACGACGACCGCCATCGGGTCGGTGACACCCGGCCCGGCGAGCAGCCGGGTCGCCTCGATGCCGTCCATGCGCGGCATCCGGATGTCGAGCAGGCACACGTCGGGGCGCAGGCGCCGGGCCTGCTCCACGGCGTCGCGCCCGTCGACGGCCTCGGCGACGACCTCGATGCCCTCCTGGGCGCCGAGGATGGTGGCCAGGCCCGTGCGGACGATCTCCTGGTCGTCGGCGACCAGCACGCGCAGTGTCATCTGCCGGCCCCCGCCCGGCCGTTCCGGTCCGCCGCGCCCGTCCGGTCGGTCGTCCCGTCCTGCTCGGGCAGCACGGCGCGGACCTGCCAGCCGCCGTGGTGCGCCGGTCCGGCAGAGAGGGTGCCGCCGAGCAGGGTGGCACGCTCGGTCATCCCGACGATCCCGAAGCCGTCCACGCCCGGCGCCGGCGCCTGCCCGTCGTCGGTGACGAGCAGCTCGACCTCGCCGTCGCGGCGGGTGACGCGCACCTGCACCGAGGTGGCGTGGCGCGCGTGACGGCGGGCGTTGGACACCGCCTCCTGCCCGATCCGGTGGAGCGCCGCGGCGACGGTGGGGGAGAGCCCCGCGAGGTCGTCGAGGTGCACCTCCACCGCCGGCATGCCGTCTGCCGCCGTGCGCGCGAGCCCCGCGAGGTCGTCCAACGGCCGGTCGGGCGCGGCGGTGTCGTCGCGCAGCGCCCGCACGACGGTGCGGGTCTCGGCGAGCGTGCGGGTCGCCTCCTCGTCGATGCGTCGCAGCGCGTCCTTGGCCGCCTGCGGGCTGGAGTCGGCGACGGCGAGCCCGGCCTGGGCGCTGATCGCGATGGCGGTCAGGTGGTGGGCGACGGTGTCGTGGAGGTCGCGGGCGAGCCGCTCGCGCTCGTCACGGCGTACGTCGTCGAGCTCGCGCGTGCGCAGCATCCCGCGCGAGCGCAGGGCCGCACCCAGTGCGATCGCGCTCATCACCACCGCGGCGCCGCCGATCCGGTCACCGGCGCCGAGGTCCTGCGCGAGCAGGGAGGTGACGGCGACCAGGGCGAAGAGCCCGAGCCCGATCACCGCCTCGCGCCCCGCCGCCCACCGGGCGAGGGAGAACGGGATCATCAGCGCCACCACCGCCGCGCTCAGGTCACCCGGGACAGTGCCGGAGACCTGCCCGGTCACGGCGACCGCGACGGCCGTCGCGGTGAAGAGCGTGACCGGCACCAGCGGGTGGGTGCGCCGCAGGGGAAGGGTGGGGAGCCAGACCAGCAGGGCGGCCAGGGACAGCCAGCGCCACGCGGGGGCCGGGTCCACGAACGTCGCCTCCAGCACTCCGCAGATCCCGAAGAACGCGACCAGCCCCAGGTCGACCCGCGCCGGCAGACCTGCCTCCGTGGGCGCGGGCAGGTGCCAGAGCTGGCGCAGGACGGGGTGCACGACTGCACCGTAGTGCGGCCGACGGCTGCTCAGGATCGGCCGGATGACCGAGATGCAGCCCTCGGGTCTGGGGCCTGGCGGACGTCCGCAGTCATCTGGGTGCGAAAGTCCTCGAGCTTGCCCAGGAACTCCTGTGCCGCATCCTTGGACACGGGGGAGTGCGGCAGCTGGCGGAGCCACTCGATGAGGCGGGTGCCGTCGACGAAGTGGACCCCATCGACGTGATAGCCGTCTGGTACACCGTGTCGCGCGGGTCCCCAGAGCACGATGCACGGAGTCACCGAGACGCTCGTGCGCGACGCTCGCCGCCGACCGTGCGCCTCCGCCTTGAGCAGGCTCCTTGCCAAGCCCTCTGCCCGCGTACGCGCCCGGGCCGCCGAGGCGGTCATGGCCGCGATGCCGTCGCCCGTCACTGCCGTGTGGAACTTCGAGTCGAGCACGACCACCCCGCCGTTGCGGGTGACGACCACGTGGTCCAGGTCGCCGACCTTGAGCGTGATGCTGTCGACCCACCCCCACACCAGCTTCTTCCTGCGTGCGCTGTCCAGCTCGGAGCGCGTGTTGTCCTCGCCCCAGCTCCCGCGCAATTGGTGGATGGCGCGGGGCTCGTGAGCCAGGACCGCCGTGTTGAGCAGGTGGAGGAAGGCGGCTGCCACGGCCGCATGCAGCACTCCCACCGCGTACCAGGTCACTGAGGTGTCCAACCGGGCTGCAGACCACGACGTGAGTGCGACCGAGACCCCAAGGGTCGTGATGATGAGCGCCACCAGGCGACGGTTGCGTCGAAGCCAGGCGTAACGCAGCCGCCGGAGCTCGCGTTTCGGATAGGACGCAGCAGCACCCATGGACCCCCCGATCGGTAGTGGATGAATCCCACCACGCTGGCCGGTCCAGACGCGGGCGAATGACGCGATCGGCGGGCATCGTCACGTCCGCCTGGCGAAGCGGACGTCGCCGCTGGGGAGCCGCTGGGAGTCGTAGCCCGGGTCGTGGGCTCGATGGTGGTGGTGGGAGCAGAGGAGCACCCCGTTGTCGAGGTCGGTGTCGCCGTCGTGCTGCCACGGGACCCAGTGGTGGGCCTCGCTCCAGGTGCCCGGGATGTCGCAGCCCTCGGCCCGGCAGGTGCGGTCGCGCAGCAGCAGCGCCCTGCGCTGGGCGGCGCTGAAGAGTCGCTGTGCCCGACCGAGGTCGAGGACCTCGGAGTCGCCGCCGAGCACCGCGGGCAGCAGCCGGGCGTTGCAGGCCAGACGGCGGACCTCGGCCGCGCTGAGGCGCTCGCCCGCGCACGGGTCGCCGTGGTGGTCGCCGGGGGCGGTGCCGGCACCGATCACGTCGGCGGCGCCGAGGCCGGAGACGAGGGAGTCGAACGGGATCACGACCACGACCGTGGTGGCGTCGCCCCCGTGGGCCGGGAGCCGTCGGGGGTCGAGGCTCTCCAGGAGCTGGCCGAAGGCCTCGCCGAGCCGGCGGGGGTAGGGGAGTCGGGCGACGGGGTCCTGGGACGTGGACGCCCCGCCCGTGTCCAGGTCGCTGTCGCCCGGCACGCCGCCGCCCTGCACGCCCAGGGGCTCGTCGCGCCGCGGGTTGGCGTGGGCCTCGAGGTAGACCGCGAGCCGCGTCGCGACGGCGTCGGGGAGGAGGCCCGAGATGCGGGTCGTCCCGTCGCCGAGGCGGCGCAGGGTGAGGCGTGTGCGGCGCCGGGCCTCGGACTCCTGCGCGGCCAGCCGCTTGGCCTCCGCCTCGTCGGCGATCTCGGGCGCGACCACCGCCAGCACGTGGCGCCCGATGCGAGCCAGCTGCTTCGGCGCGAAGCGCGCGGCGTGGTCGACGAGCGCCCGCTCCGCCAGGTCGCGCACGTCCGCAGGCACCTCGTCGGGGAGGTCGTCGACCGCGCGGACCACCACTCGCGCCTGCGCCGGCGTCATCTCACCTGCCCGCAGTGCGCTGCTCACGGCAGGGCACCGGCGGTCGAGCGACTCGGCGAGCCGGAGGTCGGCCCGCGCGTCCTCGGGACGCAGGCGCGACTCGTGGGCCAGCCAGTCGGCGGCGTCACGTGCACCGGTCTCGGCGGCCACGTCCGCAGCGTCGGCCAGCACCCGCAGCCGCAGCTCGGTGACCCGCGACTCGAGACGGACGAGCTCGCGCAGCGCCTCGGCCTTGTCGGGGATCGTCATGAAGGTGGGGTTGGTGTCGGCGACGGTCTTGAGGGCCTCGTCGACCAGGCGCGCCGCGGTGAGGATCGGGTGGGTCATCCTGGCCTCCTCACGTCGTCGTCGCGTGAGACCAATTCTCCTCGCCCTACATCATATTCGCCAGTGTGTTCGAACATCTGTGGAGAACTCCGCACGGCCACGACCCCGCGAGGACTGCGACCGCCGGGGACTCTGACGGGCGTGGTCAGACCTTCCCGTCGCAGGTACCGTGCCGTGGATGAACGACCACGCACACGCCCCCACCACCTGCGACGAGTGCGGGCAGCCGCTGGAGTTCGCGCAGGCCGATGAACACCTGCCCATCGACCCGACGAACGGTGTCCCGGACGGCTCCACGGGGCACTGCAGGAACCCGGAGTGCCCGAGGTACGAGGCCAGCGAGTGGCTCGACCGCCCGGGCACCGAGGGCGGCGCCAACGGCGGAGCCTGATCGGGCCTCGTCGAGCGAGCCTCCCCGATCGGGCCGACCCGTCCGCGCTAGGGAGTGAACGGTGCCCGGCGCAAGCTCTCCGGCAGCTCGGCGACCCCCGGCCCGCCGGCGCGTACCCAGTCCGCGATGGCGCTCGCCTCGTGGCGGCCGTTGAGCAGGCCCAGCCACACGGGCCGGGCGCCCGAGCGCCGCGCGTCCGGAGCGGGGTTGACCACCACGACGTCGGAGCGCTCGCACGGACCGAGGCAGTCGGTGACGCGCACCGAGCCGCTGTCGCCGACCAGCGACCTCAGCCGTTCCAGGCGTGCGCCGTGGTCGACGCCCGGTCGCTTCTTCGTCGTGCCGCAGCAGCACCCGCGGCACACGGTCACGGTCGGGACGTCGGGGCGGGAGGTGGCGCTGGTCGCGGTCATCGGGCGGCCTTCGGTCAGGTGTCCGGGCGCAGATGGGGGCGACGACGTGGTCGTGCCCACACCCCGCACTCGCGACGGCGGCATGGACGTCCAGGCCCGGTGCGGTATCCCGGCTCGCCGAAGGATCTCGGCTCACGGTTGCGCGACAGCGCCGGACTCACACCGGCTTCCCCACATCGGACTGACGATTCGCAGCGATGCTAGAGGACCTGCTCGACGAGCGCCCGCAGGCGGTCGTCCTTCCCGTGTCCCGCCAGTGCACGGCGGTGCACCCCACGTCACGTTCGCGTGGACCCACGATCACCAGCGTCCCGTCAACGACGAGCGGACTGGACCAGCGCGGGTCCGGGCCTCGTCCCCATCGACGCGGGGCGATGACAAGGCGCAGAGTGGAGGCGCCGGGGGCGCCGACAATCACATCGGGGGACCCATGTCCGAGACGCGCACGGAGAAGGAAGTCCAGGCTGCCGAGCTCAAGGCGGCGGCCGATGCAGCCAGCGCCGAGCTGGACCGGCAACGCAAGGAGCAGGAGCTCGAGGAGTGGAAGTCCGCGAGCGCCCTTCGCGCGCGCGAGAGCGCCGCGAAGGTCCGCCAGGTGGAGCAGCAGAACGCCGACGGCGGCAGGACCGCGCTGAAGGACCTGGTGCCGGACCTGACCAAGGTCGTCGCAGGCACGACGACGGTGCCCGACTCGGCGACGATGTTCGACGCGCTCCTGGCGGGCCAGGCGCTCCAGCGCTCGGCGACCACCTTGGCCTCCAAGGTCTGGGAGCGCCCGTTGTTCGCTACGGGCAAGACGCTGCTGGTGACGACCGATCTCGACCTCGCAGCGCGCGACGGGCAGCGGCACGCGATCGTCGAGCTCTTGGGCGACCTCGGTGCGCGGATCGACGGTCACCGCGCCCGGCACCGCAACCTCGCGCTGGTCGGCGCCGGAGCGGCTGCCGTCGCGGCGATCATCCCCGGCCTCCTCTCCTTGATGTCACCTCGCAACTCGGTGAGCCTCTCGAGCTCGACCACGGACGACACCGTCGCCATGTTGGCCGTGGCGGGTGCCCTCGCCGCCGTCGACGGCAGCCGCGTGGTCCTCGACAAGGCGCGGTTCGTCAGTGCGAACCCGGGTCCCGTGCGAACAGCGTGGAACGGGGTCCACCAGGCAGTGGCTGACCTGCAGCGTGACCTCGAGGTCGAGCGGAGCAGTGACGCTCCGGACACCGAGTGGCTCGCCGACGGCGACCAGCTGCTCGAGGCGTGCCGGACCGGCCTCGCCGTCCTCACCGAGATCCCGAGCGGCGCCTCCACGAGCCCCCTCGCCTCCGCAGAGATGCAGGACGTCCTGCGAAGCGAGGAGTTCGCCGCCATCTTGGTCGTCAAGGGCGGCGCGGCGTCCGCCACCCAGCTCATCGAAGACAGGCGGTTCAAGTCCGACAAGCTGACGATCCTCAGCACGGCCTCCATCGCGTACGTGCTGATCGACCACCGGGACGGGTGCCGCGTCGACCTCGCAGGTCTCGTTCACGGGTCGAGGACCTTCAACTCAACCATCGGCTCGGCCGGTGATCTCCCCACCACTGCCGAGTAAGTCCGTCAGGGCGGGCGTCCGAGGGCCGAGGCCCGATGGGGGTGGACGGGTGCCCGTGTCGTCGGGCGCGCGGATCCGGCGATCCGCGGCGTCCCGCCCGTATCCTCAGCATGTGACGACGTCCCCGAAGGCGCCGCCTCCCGGCCTGACCGTGGGTGGCTACACGCTGCGCGCCCGCCTCGGCGAGGGCGGCATGGGTGTCGTCCACCTCGGCCAGAAGCCGGGGGAGCGGCCGGTGGCGATCAAGGTGTTGCGGCCGCACGTCGTGGGCGACGACGAGGCCAGGCGCCGGCTCGCGCGCGAGGTGAGCTCGCTCAGTCGGGTCCGCAGCCGCCGCATCGCCGAGATCGTCGACGCCGACCCGTGGGGCGACATCCCGTTCGTCGCGACCCGCTACGTCCCGGGCCTGTCCCTGCACGACCACGTCCAGGAGGAGGGGCCGCTCGAGGGCGAGGACCTGCTCTGGTTCGCCGACTGCCTCGCCGAGGCGCTCGACGCGGTCCACTCCGTCGGCGTCCTGCACCGCGACATCAAGCCGTCCAACGTGATCATGGAGGGCCGCACGCCGATCCTCATCGACTTCGGGCTGGCCCGGGTCGCGGAGGACTCCCGCATCACGATGAACGGCTGGCTGCTCGGCACGCCGGGCTACCTCGCGCCCGAGATCCTCTACGGCGACGACGCGAGCGCTGCGTCCGACGTCCACGCCTGGGCGGCCACGGTGGCGTACGCCGGCACCGGCCGCGCGCCGTTCGGTCGCGGGCCGTCGGTGGCGATCATGGACCGCGTCCGCCGGGGCGAGCACGACCTGACCGGGCTCGACCCGGTGGTGCTCGACCTCGTCGAGGAGGCGCTCGCGCCCGACGGCGCCGACCGTCCGTCCCTCGACGAGGTGCGCGACTGGATCGAGGACCTCCGGCACGGCGAGGTGCCGCAGGCGCGGGCGCCGCGCACCGAGGCCCATCCCGTCACGCTGCCCTACGTCGCCGCCTCCCACGCCGCGGCCGCCGCACCGACCCGCGTGGGCAGCGGCGCACCCGTGCTGGACGAGCCGTACGCGCCGGACGAGCCGGTGCACTGGTCGTCGGGCTGGCCGTCGGAGCAGCCCCACGACGACCCCGACGGCGCGCGCACCGACGGCTGGGACGAGCCCGGCACCGTGCCCCACCGGCAGACCCGCGTGCTGCCCGACGGGTCCACCGAGTGGGTCGGCGACTACGGCCCACCGGCGCGCGAGGCGGTCCCGGCCGGCGAGCGGCTGCGCCGCGGGCTGACCCTGCTCGCCGTGGGCGGCGTGGTGACCGCCGGCCTCACCCTCGCCCCCTACGTCGCGCTCGCCGTCGTCCTCGTCGCCACCTGGCTGCTGCGCAGCGGCTCGCTCGCGGCGAGCTCGGTCTCCCACCGCCGCAACCGGCGCGGGGCGAAGTGGTACGACGGCATCCAGCTGCTCCTCGCCGCGCCGTGGCACGTCGTCGCCGGTCTCGGCGGGACGGTCCTGCTCCTGCTCTGGTGCGTCGGCATCGCGGCCGCCGCGGGTCTGCTCTGCTTCGCCGCGTCCCTCTCGCTGACCACCTCGCTCGCCGTGGTCGGCGGTGCCTTCACCGTCGGCCTGTGGTGGGGTCCGGGCTCCGAGCGGCTGCGCTCGCCCGTGCGTCGTGCGGTCGACCCGCTCGCCCGTCGTGGCGTCCCGTGGCTGCTCACCACCCTGCTGGTGGCCGCAGCGGCCTCCGCCCTCGGCGCCGCGGTGTCGGCGGAGGGCACCCGCTGGACGCCGTACGACGGCGCGCCGCTCTCCGACGTGCGGCTGCCCGGCTGGCTCTGAGGCACGACGTCGTTCGTGCGGGCCGAACGGGGTACCTGACCCCGACACGTCGCCGACACGAGGAGCGCCCATGAGCGAGCAGCCCGACATCGACACCGAGATCGGAACCGATCCTGCGGTGGACGTCACCGGGGACACGACCGACAACGAGAGCTACCACGGCTACAGCGTGGACGACGAGACCCAGCCGCAGAGCACGGGCGACAGCCTGGTCGACGACCGAGGCCTGCCGGAGCCCCTGGACGAGGGGTACTCGCCGCCCGAGAAGTGGTCGGCGGCGCAGGGCTTCGGCAACACCCCGCTCGAGGAGAGCACGGGGGAGTCGCTCGAGCAGCGAGTCGAGCAGGAGGTGCCCGAGCCCGACCCCTACGAGGTCGCGGACGAGGAGGCCGCCCGGGGTGACCTCGCCCCGCTGGTGGCCGAGGACAGCAGCGACGGCGAGGCGGTTCAGGCGGCCGTGGACGGCCGCGCCGACGGCGGCCGCGCCGGCCGGCTGGTCGCCGACGACGAGGGCGTCCGGGTCGACACCGAGAAGGACCTCGTCGCCACCGACGTCGGCATCGACGGTGCGGCGGCCGGCGCCGAGGAGGCAGCCGTCCACGTGGTCGACGACCCCGTCGCGGCCGACCCCGTGCTGCTCGACGCCGAGGTCGTCGACGAGGAGCCGGACGGCACCGCGTGAGGGAGCCTCAGCGGGCCGCGCACAGGATGCACAGCCGCGCGGCCGGCAGCGCCTCGAGGCGGGCCGGCGCGACCGGGCGGCCGCACGCCTCGCACAGGCCGTAGCTCCCGTCGTCGAGCCGCGCCAGGGCCGCGTCGACCTCGGCGAGGTGGTGGCGCACCTGCGTCACGATCGCACCGATCTGCGAGCGCTCGAAGGCGATCGTGTGGCCCTCGGGGTCGTGCTCGTCGTCGGCGTTGGAGTCGAGCGAGGCGGCCACCACGGCGTCGAAGTCGCCGGTCAGGCTCACCAGCCGCGCCTGCGCGGTCTCGCGCTCGACGAGCAGGCGACGGCGTGGGTCGTCGGCGTCCGGTCCGGAGTTGTCCACGACCCCATCATGGGGCTGCCCACCGACAGCGCGCAGCCCCATGACGGTCCCCGGCGTGCCGGCCGGTCCGGGATGAACAGTGACTGAACTCAGGCGTCAGACCCTCGCCAACGGGCGGACGGAGGAGAACAGTCCGTGGGGTGACCCCCGAGCTCGTCATCCTGGGGCTGGTCGTCGTGACCGCCCTCGCGTTCGACTTCACCAACGGCTTCCACGACACCGGCAACGCGATGGCCACCTCGATCGCCACCGGTGCCCTGCGACCCAAGGTCGCCGTCGCCCTCTCCGGCACGCTCAACCTCGTCGGGGCGTTCCTCTCCGTCGAGGTGGCGCTGACGGTGACCAACGCCGTCATCAAGGTGCAGGACTCCGAGGGAGCGCCGCAGCCGCAGTTCCTCGCCGACGGCGGCCAGGCGCTGCTCCTGATCATCCTCGCCGGCCTGGTCGGCGGCATCCTGTGGAACCTGCTGACCTGGCTGCTCGGCCTGCCGTCCAGCTCCTCGCACGCCCTCTTCGGCGGGCTCGTGGGCGCGACGATCGCCGGCCTCGGCTTCTCGGGCGTCAACTGGGCCGGTGACGGCACGAAGCTCGACGGGGTCGTCGGCAAGGTGCTGCTGCCGGCCCTCATCTCGCCGGTCATCGCGCTGGTCGTGGCAGCCGTGGGCACCTGGCTGATCCACCGCATCACCGAGGGCGTCACCGAGCGCTACCGCGAGAGCGGGTTCCGCTGGGGCCAGATCGGCTCCGCGTCGCTGGTCTCGCTGGCCCACGGCACCAACGACGCGCAGAAGACGATGGGCGTGATCACTCTCGCCCTCATCGCGTCGGGGGAGTGGTCGGACACCGGGGCGATCCCGTTCTGGGTCAAGCTCTCCTGCGCCCTCTCGATCGCCCTGGGCACCTACCTCGGCGGCTGGCGGATCATCCGCACCCTCGGCAAGGGCCTCGTCGAGATCTCCTCGCCGCAGGGCATGGCCGCCGAGAGCTCGTCCGCCGCGGTCATCCTCGCCTCGAGCCACCTCGGCTTCGCCCTCTCCACGACCCACGTGGCGACCGGCTCGATCCTCGGCACCGGCGTCGGCAAGAAGGGCGCCCAGGTCCGGTGGGGCGTCGCAGGTCGCATGGTCCTCGCCTGGCTGACGACCTTCCCCCTCGCCGCCGTGGCGGGCGCTGCCACCTGGTGGATCGGCCACCTCGTCGGCGGCCTCGCCGGCGCGGTCGTGGTGTTCGCGGTCCTCGTCGTGCTCGCGGGAGCCATGTACGCCCGCTCGCGCCGCGCGCCGGTCGACCACACCAACGTCAACGACGACTGGGACGCCGCACCCGCGGCGTCCACCCCTGAGCCCGTCGGAGGAGCTCGATGAACAACCTCGGCTACGCGCTCGACGGCGCCTGGCAGGTCCTGCTCGCCGGCCTGGTCCTCGGTGCCGGCCTGCCGGCGGTCTTCGCCCTCGGCATCAGGTCGGCCGCCTGGGGCACCGGCGGCACGGCCGAGGTCGACGGCGGCTCGCCCCACCCGGTCGGCCGCGTGGTCGCCGCGGCGTGCTTCGCCGTCGTGCTCGCCGGCGTCGCCCTCGGCATCACCTTCATCGTCGCCTCGGGCTTCGGCTACGAGCTGAGCTTCGCGCACGTCTACCCGACGCTGGTCGAGAAGTGAGGAGCGTCCCGTGCCGCTGAACCGTGTCGTCGCCTGGCTCCGCGAGGGCTACCCGACCGGCGTGCCGAGGCAGGACTACGTCGCGCTGCTCGCGCTGCTGCGCCGCCGGCTGACCGACGACGAGGTCGCCGAGATCGCCGCCGAGCTGGCCCAGGAGGGCATGCTCCCCGACACCGCCGACATCGCGGTCTCGATCACCCGGGTCACCGACGAGGTGCCCGCGCCGGCCGACGTCGAGCGGGTCCGGGACCACCTGGCGTTCCGCGGTTTCCCCACCTGAGGCTGACGGACGGCGGCCGGGCCGCGCCGGCCGCTACTTGGGCTCGGCGCGCAGGAGCCGGAGCAGGCCGAGGACGAACGGGACCACGAGCCAGATCGTCCCGGACACGAGCAGCTGGGCGAGGACCTCGCCGCTGGGCATGCCGTCCTGCTGGAACATCAGCCCCTGGGCGGTGTTGAACTCGATCCAGGGCGCGAGGTCGGCGAACCAGTCCTGGAAGGAGCCCAGGATGCCGACCGCGATCGGCAGCACCAGCGAGTAGATGAAGTACGTGACGATGGCCGCAGGGCTGTTCATCAGCAGCATGCCGATCGCGAAGCCGGTGAGGATCGCGATGAGGTTGGACACCAGGAACCCCTTGACCAGCACGTCGGCGGTGATCGACCAGCCTCCGCCGCCGATGAGGGTGCCCACCGCGGCGACCACCATGGCGACCAGGATCAGTGCGGCACCCAGGATGAGGCCGGCGACGAGCTTGGCGCCCACCACCCGCCCGCGGTGGGGCTCGAGGGTGAACGTCGTGAGGCCGGTGCGTTGGCTCCACTCGCTGGTGACCATGAGGATCAGCAGGATCGGCAGGAAGTAGCCCAGCACGGCGCCCGCGACGCCGATGACGTCGCTGAAGTCGCGGCTGTCCTTGGGCGCCGCGAAGGCGTAGATCACCACGACCGCGAGGCTCAGGAGCACGATCGAGGCGGAGAACCAGCGCCCGGCGCGCGTGTCGAGGGCCTTGCGGAGCTCGACGCTCACCAGGCGGGTGAAGGGGACGGCCGGCGTCCCGGAGACGTCGAGCGTCTCGGACGCGGTGTCGTGGGTGGTGCTCATGCGGTGCCTCCCTGGGCGGTCGCGGCGGACGGGTGACCTTCGCGCTGGGTGTCCTCGGTGAGCGAGAGGAAGAGGTCCTCCAGGCCCGCGGCGCCGGACCTGAGCTCGGTGAGCACGACCTGGGCCTCCAGCGCGGCCCGGCCGACGGTGGGGGAGTCGCAGTCGACCCGGAGCCCTCCGGCCTCGGGGCTGACCGTGTGGCCGGCGGCCGCGAGGTGGCGCCCGAGCGCCTGGTTGTCCTCGGAGTGCACCAGCGTGCTGCTGGCCTGGCCGGACAGCAGGGAGTCCTTGGTGCCGGAGGCGACGATCGTGCCGCTGCCGATCAGGATCATCTCGTCGGCGATCAGCTCCACCTCGTTGAGCAGGTGGCTGGAGAGCAGCACGGTCCCGCCCCGGTCGGCGTACGACTTGAGCAGCTGCCGCATCCAGCGGATGCCGGCCGGGTCGAGGCCGTTGGCCGGCTCGTCGAGGATCAGCACCGACGGGTCGCCGAGCAGCGCGTGGGCGATGCCGAGGCGCTGGCGCATGCCGAGCGAGTAGTTGCGCACCCGGCGCTTGGACTCGGCCGCGGTGAGCGACACCATCTCGAGCATCTCGTCGACGCGCGTGTCCGGCAGGCCCATCGTCCTCGCGCCGATCATCAGGACCTCGCGGCCCGTGCGTCCGGCGTGCTGGGCGGAGGCGTCGAGCAGGACGCCGACGTGCCGGCCGGGGTTCGGGATGTCGCGGTAGTCCCGTCCGCCGATGCGCACGCTGCCCGAGGTGGCCGGGGTGAGGCCGACCATGATCCGCATGGTCGTCGTCTTCCCGGCGCCGTTGGGGCCGAGGAACCCGGTCACCCGCCCGCGCTTCGCGGTGAAGCTGACGTCGTCGACGGCGGTGAACCCACCGTAGGTCTTGGTGAGGCGCTCGACCGTGATCATGGGTCCACCTTGGCATGCTCCGGCGTCACGTCGTGGTCGCGGCGCGGCCCAGATCCCGAGACGCCCGTCTCACGACGGCGGCATCGGTGGCACGATGAACGCGTGACCAGCGGCACGACCATCATTCCCTAGCGCGACGGACCACCCGTCGCGCCGACCTCCTGCACCCCAGGAGGTTTTTTCATGTCCCGAGCACCACGCACGCCAGACGAGAGAAGACCGATGGACCTGCACGGCGCGTTCCACGTCTACGACACCACCCTGCGCGACGGCGCCCAGCAGGAGGGCCTCAACCTCTCGGTCGCCGACAAGCTGGCCATCGCGCGCCAGCTCGACGGCCTCGGCGTCGGGCTTCATCGAGGGCGGCTGGCCCGGCTCGAACCCGAAGGACACCGAGTTCTTCCGGCGCGCGGCCGAGGAGCTCGACCTGCGCCACGCGCGACTCACGGCGTTCGGGGCGACCCGGCGCGCCGGCGCCCGCGCGGCCGACGACCCGCTGGTGGCGGCGCTGCGCGACTCCGGCGCCGGCGTGGTCACCCTCGTCGCCAAGTCGCACGACCGCCACGTCGAGCTGGCCCTGCGCACCACGCTGGAGGAGAACCTCGCGATGGTGCGCGACACGGTGACCCACCTGCGCGAGGAGGGGCAGACGGTGTTCCTCGACGCCGAGCACTTCTTCGACGGCTACCGCGCCAACCGGGCCTACGCCCTCGAGGTGCTGCGCACCGCGGCCGAGGCCGGCGCCGAGGTGGTCGCGCTCTGCGACACCAACGGCGGCATGCTGCCCGACTGGGTCAGCGACGTGGTCCTCGACGTCATCGAGACGACCGGCACCCGCGTGGGGATCCACGCCCACAACGACTCCGGGTGCGCGGTGGCCAACTCCCTGGCCGCCGTCGCCGCGGGCGCCACCCACGTGCAGGGCTGCATCAACGGCTACGGAGAGCGCACCGGCAACGCCGACCTGGTCACGGTGGTGGCCAACCTCGAGACCAAGCTCGACCGGTCCGTGCTGCCGCAGGGGCTGCTGCGCGAGGCCACCCGCATCGCGCACGCGGTCGCCGAGGTGACCAACGTGCCGCCCGCGTCCCGCCAGCCCTACGTCGGCCACTCCGCCTTCGCCCACAAGGCCGGCCTGCACGCCAGCGCGATCAAGGTCGACCCCGACCTCTACCAGCACCTCGACCCGCTCGTCGTCGGCAACGACATGCGCCTGCTCGTCTCCGACATGGCCGGGCGCGCGTCCATCGAGCTCAAGGGTCGCGAGCTCGGCTACGACCTGTCGGACGGCTCACCCGAGATGCGCGAGCTGGTCACCCGGGTCACCGACCGGGTCAAGGCGATGGAGCAGCGCGGCTACACCTTCGAGGCCGCCGACGCCTCCTTCGAGCTCCTGCTGGCCGAGGAGGTCGAGGGCGCGCGGCCGTCGTACTTCGACGTGGAGTCGTGGCGGGTCATCACCGAGACCCGCACCGACGGGGAGGCGATCTCCGAGGCGACGGTGAAGCTGAGGGCCGCGGACGTGCGCTACGTCGTCACCGGGGAGGGCAACGGTCCGGTCAACGCCCTCGACGCGGCGCTGCGCGAGGCGATCGGCCAGGCGTTCCCGGAGGTCGCCAGGTTCGAGCTCATCGACTACAAGGTCCGCATCCTCGACCCGTCGCTCCCGGGAGGTCACGGCACCGACGCGATCACCCGCGTGCTGATCGAGACCAGCGACGGCGAGTCGTCGTGGGTCACCGTCGGGGTCGGCGCCAACGTCATCGAGGCGTCGTGGGGTGCGCTCGTCGACGGGCTGACTTTCGGATTGCGCCGCCAGCACCGCTGAGGTCCGTCTACCTTTCTCGCGTGAGCGACACCGCGTACGCCGAGGGCACCAGCACCTCCTCCACCCCCTCAGCCCCCTCCACCCGTGACCGGGTGGCCACGGTGCTGCTCATGCTGGGCTTCCTGCTGCTGGTGCCGCTCCTGTCGTTCATGGGCCTGATGCTGGTCATGGCCTCCGACAGCTGCGGCGTCAACGCGTGCAGCGAGCCGCGGCTCGTCACCGGGGTCGCGGTCTCCGTCGCTGCCCCGGTCCTCGCCTTCCTCGTGACGCTCGCGTGGGCGGTCGTGCGCTGGCGGCGTCGGCGCACCACGTGGTGGCTCCCGCCGGTCGGCGCGGTCGCCGGTGCCGCGGTCTGGGGGCTCGGCGCCGTGCTCACCTTCTCCGCCGTCGGGTGATCGACCACCCGGACCACCGGGCCGCCTGAGGTCCTGGGACGTCAGGCGCCGACGACCCGGCGCACGAGGTCGTCCCAGCCGGCCTCGACGCGCTCGAGCGGCAGGTGGTCGTGGACGAGCTGCTGGTCGAGCACGACCATCTCGAGCGGCGCGAGGATCGCAGTCGCCAGCATCAGCAGGTCTCCGCTGACGCCGAGCTCGCCGAGCAGGTGGCGCACATGCATGTTGGCGAAGGACAGCGCCGCCGCGGACCGCGCACCGGGGCGGCCGGCGGCCGCGATCAGGTCGGCGTGGGTGAGGTTCGTGCGGAGCCGGGAGTGACCGAAGGCCAGCAGCCGCTCGAGCGGGGGAGCGCCGGGGCCGAGCGGCGGGGGCCCGGAGATGACGCTGGCCTGCCACGCGGTCTCCGACTCGTTGAGCACCGCCGCCATCAGTCCCTCGCGGTCCTCGAAGCGACGGAAGACCGTGCCCTTGCCCACGCCCGCCTCGGCCGCGACGGTGTCCATCGTCACGCAGCCGACGCCGCGGGTGTGCACCAGGCGCAGGGCGGCTGCGAGGATCGCCTCCCGGTTGCGGGCGGCGTCCGCGCGCTCCGGGGCCGGGTCGTCGGCCAGCGGGAGCAGTCGGGTCACGGCGCCCAGACTAGGTCGCGAAAAAGTTCTGCGACACGGGAATGGAAACGGACCATGGTCCGTTTGAACTGTCATGACTACTGACAAGCAGACCCGCGTCGCCGTCCTCCTCGGCTCCACCCGCGCCGGCAGCCTGAACCGCCGCATCGCCGAGCACCTGCGCGACAACGCCCCCGCGGGTGTCACCGTCGACGTCGTCGAGGGCCTCGACACCGTCCCGTTCTACAACGAGGAGATCGACGGCGACACCGTCCCCGCCAGCGCCTCCTCGCTGCGCCAGGCCGTCGCCTCGGCCGACCGCGTCCTCGCCGTCACGCCCGAGTACAACGGCACCATGCCGGCCGTGCTGAACAACGCCATCGACTGGCTCTCCCGCCCCTACGGCCAGGGTGCGATCAGCGGCAAGCCGTTCGCCGCGATCGGCGCCACCCCCACGCCGTACGGCGGCAAGTGGTCGCACGAGCACGCCCGCCACTCCGCCTCGATCGCCGGCGCGGTCGTCGTCGACGGCATCGTGGTCGACGTGGCCGCCGTCGAGGGTGACCCGCTGAACGACGAGGCCAAGGTCCAGCAGCTCCTCGGCGCGCTCGACGCCCTCGTCAAGCACGAGGCCGAGGCCGCCGCCTGACCCTCGGTCCGGTGCCTGGCGGGCGATAGCGTCGGAGCCATGGAGCTCCACGACCTGACCGCGCTCGAGCAGGGCGACGCCGTACGCCGTGGCGAGGTGTCCCCGCTCGAGCTGATCGAGCACTACGCCGCCCGCGCCGGCTCGGTCGAGGTGGGGGCGTTCGTCACCACCACCCACGACCGGGCGCGCGAGCACGCCCGGCGACTGACCGACAGCATCACCACGACGGGACGCCCCGGAGCAGCAGGACCGCTCTGGGGCGTCCCGACCGGCATCAAGGACCTCCACCCGACGGCCGGCGTCCGCACCACCTTCGGGTCGGCGGCCTACGACGACTTCGTGCCCGAGGAGTCCGACTCGCTCGTGCAGTCGGTCGAGGCCGCCGGGATGCCGAGCCTGGGCAAGACCAGCACGCCCGAGTTCGGCTCGCCCTGCTACACCGAGCCCGACGTCGCGCCCTCGTCGGTGACGCCGTGGGACACCACCCGCACGGCCGGCGGGTCCTCCGGCGGCGCGGCCGCAGCGGTCGCGGCCGGCCTCCTGCCCGTCGCCCCCGGCTCCGACGGTGGGGGCTCGATCCGGATCCCCGCCTCCTGCTGCGGGCTGGTCGGCCTCAAGCCGTCGCGCGGCCGGGTCAGCGGTGCGCCGCGCTACGGCGACCCGGTCGGGCTGTCCACCGCCGGCACCCTGGCGCGCACGGTCCGCGACGCGGCCGCGATGCTCGACGTGATCGCCGGGCGCCGGGTCGGCGACCCGACCTGGGCGCCGCCGCCCTCCGGCTCCTTCCTCGACGCGTGCGACCGCGAGCCCGGTCGCCTGCGGGTGGCGCGCTTCATCGCGCCGGTGATCGCCGACGTCGAGGTCTCGGCGTCGAGCACGACCGCGTGGGAGGACGCCTCTGCGCTGCTCGCCTCGCTCGGGCACGAGGTCGAGGACGTCCCCGTGCCGATCCCGCACGACGCGGTCGAGGACTTCGAGACGTGCTGGGCCGTGCTTACAGCGCTCTCGGCCGCCCCGCCCGGGCGCGAGGACCGGCTGCGCCCGCTGACCCGGTGGCTCGCCGCCCGCGGCCATGCTGTCAGCGGGCCGGAGTTCGGCCTCGCCATCGGCCGGCTGCGCCAGCACGCGGCGGCCGCGCTGACCGCGCTGGCTGCCTACGACGTGGTCCTCACGCCCACCCTCGCCCGGCCGCCGGCCCTGGTCGGCGAGCTGCGCGACGACGCCGACCCCGCCCGCGACTTCGCGGCGCAGAAGGCGTTCACGCCGTGGACCAGCGCCTGGAACGTGACGGGCATGCCGGCGGTCTCGCTGCCGATGCACTGGACCGACGACGGCCTGCCCGTCGGCGTGATGCTCGCCGCGCGCCCGGCCGAGGACGAGCTGCTGCTGTCGCTGTCGGCCCAGGTCGAGGCCGCGGCCCCGTGGCACGAGCGGCGGCCACCCGTCTGGTGAGGGAGCACGAGGAAGGCAGTTCGTGCCCGCCGACGCGGGCGTCACGCTCAGCGCGAGCCTGATCGCCACGAACTGCCTGCGTGGTGCTCAGTCGTCGCCGATCCCGCGCGCGTGCAGCGCGTCGCCGGTGTCGCGCGCCCGGGCCACCACCCGCACCACGAAGGGGATCAGCCGGGCGCGCGGCGAGCGCTCGAGCCCGCGGGCCACGGCTGCGTCGCGTGCCTCCTCGGCGAGCAGGATGGTCGAGGGGATCGCCCGCAGCATCAGCGAGAACGCGAGCGCGACCGCGACGGGGTCGACACCGACTCGCTGCAGGGGTCGGAGCCCGCGCGCCAGCGCGTCCATCACCTCGTCGACCGGCGTGGTGACGGTGAGCGTCGTGGCGAGCAACACGAGGGCCAGCAGGTCGGCGACCACCTCGACGGCACGGGGCCAGCCGTTCTGCCACACCGTCCAGGCGCCGAGGAGCGCCGTGGTGAGCAGCAACCAGCGCAGGGCCCGCGCGGTCGCGCGCAGCGGCGCTCCCGACCACGCCAGCACGGCCCCCGCTGCGCCCAGGGCCACGAGGCCCGACACCGGCCCGCGCGCGACGACCACCACCGTGCTCGCGACGGCGAGCCCGATGAGCTTGGCGCCGGCCGGGAGACGGTGCAGCGCCGTGGTTCCCGGGCGGTGGAGCCCGAGGAGCTCGGCGCTCACGCGTGCGCCCGGTAGTGGGCGACGACGTCGGCGGGGTCGCCGTCGAGCTCGACCCGGCCCTCGCGGACCAGCAGCGCGCGGTCGCACCGGGAGGCGAGCTCGAGGTCGTGGGTCACCACGACCACCTGCTGCTCCAGGCCCATCAGCAGGTCCCCGATGCGCCGGCTGTTGCCGAGGTCGAGGAGCGTGGTCGGCTCGTCGGCGACGAGGACCGACGGGCTGGTCGCGAGCACGCCGGCGAGCGCCAGCAGCTGGCCCTCCCCGCCGGAGAGCGCATGGACGCTGCGGTCGCCGAAGCCGGCCAGGCCGAAGTCGGCGAGCACCCGGTCGGCGGCCTCGAGCCGCGTGGTCCGGTCGCGGTGGGCGCGGCGCAGCGACAACGCCACGTCCTCGCGCGCGGTGGGCATGACCAGCTGGGCGGCCGGGTCGGTGAAGACGAAGCCGACGCGCCGGCGTACCTCGCGCCCGTTGCGGGCGACATCGAGGCCGTCGACCAGCACCCGTCCGCTGGTGGCCGGCACCAACCCGTTGAGCAGCCGGGCGAGGGTCGACTTGCCCGAGCCGTTGGGCCCCACCAGGGCGATGCGCCGCTCGGTGAGCCGCAGTGACGTCTCGTGCAGGATCTCGCGCTGCCCGTCGTGCGTGGGGACCGAGACGGTGACCTGCTCGAGGCGGAGCTCGCTCACGCGGCGGGCATGCCCTCGGGCTGCGCGACCGGGGTGAGGACCTCGCGGCCGAGCATGTCAGGGAAGGCGCGGTGGACCGCGGTCGCGACCAGCGCCATCGCGACGTTCTTGAGCACGTCGCCGATCCAGAAGACCTTGTCGATGTCGAAGGCCGTCGCCCACGACATGTCGGCGCGCAGCACCAGCCCGGCCATGCCGAGGGTGTGGATGAAGACCGCCGAGCTCAGCAGGCCGGCGCAGAACACGGCCACCGAGCTGACCAGCGAGCGACGCGGGAGCCGCTCGACGATCGCGCCGCACAGGCCTGCTGCGAGCGGGAAGCCGATGATGTAGCCCGCCGTGGGGCCGGCCAGCACGGCGGGGCCGCCGGCGCCGCCGGAGAAGATCGGGAGCCCTGCGGTGCCGGCGACGACGTACAGCAGGACGGCGAGGAAGCCGCGCCGGGCGCCCAGCACCGCGCCGCAGAGCAGGACCGCGAAGGTCTGCAGCGTGACCGGGACGGGTCCGGCGACCTTGATCGCCGGGAGCAGTGCGCAGGCGGCCACGAGGGCTGCGAAGGCGGCGATCAGGGCGATGTCGGTGCCGGGGTGGTGGCGGGTGCGCGCACGGGTGCTCATGGACGTCCTCGGGGCTGGCTCGGGTGCGGGGGGACCTGAACACCGTTCAGGCTGAACGGTGTTCAGGTTAGGGTGGGCGCGAACGCCGCGTCAACGCGGCCCGAGGAGCAGGAGGGTGTGGCGTGGCCCACAGGCGCAGCGACGTCCTCGCCCACGCGGTGACCCTGCTCGACGACCACGGACTGGCCGCGCTGACGATGCGGCGCCTCGGCTCGGAGCTCGGGGTGCAGCCCAGCGCCATCTACCACCACTTCGAGAACAAGCAGGCGCTGCTCGCCGCCGTCGCCGACGAGATCCTGGCCCGCGGGGCCCGACCCCGCACCGCCGCGGAGTGGCCCGAGCAGCTGCGCGAGGTCTGCACCGAGCTCCGCTCGGCGATGCTCGCCATCACCGACGGCGCCGACGTGGTCGCCACGGTGTGGGCCTTCGGCCTCGGGGTCGCCGGCCCCGTCGCCGACCTGGAGAAGGTGCTCGTGGACGCCGGGGCGTCGGCCGAGCTGGCCGCGGTCGCCGCCCGCACCCTCCTGCACTACGTCTTCGGCCACGCCTTCGAGGAGCAGACCGCCCGCCAGGCCGTCAGCCTCGGCGCGGTCGACCGCCCCTCGACTCGCTGCCCGACTTCGACCTCGGCCTCGACCTGGTCGTCGACGGGCTGCGGACGCGCCTGGCCTGAGGCGTCCCCTAGCCGGCCGGGTCGACGTCGGCGCCGTGCAGCTCGGCGAGCAGGACCGCGCCGGCGACGTCGAGCCGCGTCTGCTTCAGGACCGCCGCCGACAGGTCGACGCCGTCGAGGCTCGCGCCGCGCAGGTCGGTCCGGTCGAGGACGGCCTCGCGCAGGACGGCCCGGTCGAGCCGGGCGCCCGCGAGCACGGTGAGGGTGAGGTCGGACATCGACAGGTCGGCCTCGCGCAGGTCGACCCCGCGCAGGTCGAGCCGCGCCAGGTTGGTGCCGCGGATCGTGACGCCGAGCCACGAGCCCCCGGTCACGGTCAGCGGACGCAGCGTGCACTCGGCGAACGACGACCCGACCAGCTTGCAGCCGTCGAGCGTGGCGTCGAAGAACGACGTGCGCCGGAAGTCGCAGCCCACGAACGCCGTCGCGGTGTGCGTGGAGGCGTTGAACCGGCCGCCGTGGAAGGTGCACCGCTCGAAGACCGCACCCGAGGTGGTGGCCTCCGACAGGTCGACGTCGGTGAAGGTGCAGTCGACGAACCGTGCGGCGCCGAGGTCGTCGCCGTACCAGTCCTCGCCGCGGAAGTGCTGGTGCAGGTGGGGCTGGTCACTGCCTGCCGGGGGCTCGGTCACGGCAGCCACCGTATCGGCGTGACGACGGCTAGGGTCGTCCCCGTGATCGCGTCGCACCTCCACCGCTTCATCTTCCTCAAGACCCGCAAGACCGCGGGCACGAGCGTGGAGATCGCCCTGTCGCAGGTGTGCGGTCCCGACGACGTCATCACCGAGATCAGCCCCGAGGACGAGGCGCTGCGCGCCACCGCCGGGGGTCGCGGCCCGCAGAACTTCGAGTCGCCGCCGCTGCCCCGCAAGGCCTACAACCACATGGGGGCCAAGGCCACGCGTGACCTGGTGGGGGAGGAGGCGTGGCGCGACTACTTCACCTTCGCCATCGAGCGGAACCCGTGGGACGCGGTGGTCTCGCTCTACTTCTGGAAGTACAAGGACCGCCCCGAGCTGCCCGACTTCGAGACCTACGTCCAGGAGATCTGGATCGAGCAGCTCGCCAACAACCGCCGGCTCTACCGCATCCGCGGCGAGATGGCCCTCGACCGGGTGCTGCGCTACGAGAAGCTCGACGAGGAGCTGCGCGACGTCTGGGCCCACCTCGGCCTGCCCGGCGAGCCCGACCTGCCGCGCGCCAAGGGCAACGCCCGCCCCGCCGGCCACTACCGCGAGCTCTACACCGACGCCTCGCGCCAGCGGGTCGCCGACGTCTTCGCCGACACCATCGAGGCGTTCGACTACGAGTTCTAGCCCCTCACCGGGGAGCGGGGCGGTCGAAGTCCGGGCCCTCGCCCACCATGTAGAGGTCGAGCTCGATCGCCGCCGTCCGCCCGGCGCCCAGCGTCGGGACCGCGCCGAACTTCACCTCGAGCAGGCCCCACCCCACCTCGACCGTCGTCACCGGGGCCGCCGCCGCGGCCTGCTCCACGCCGCTGAGGACCACCGCGACCAGCGCGCCGTCGTGCGCGAGGACCCAGCCGCCCATGCAGTCGTTGAAGCCGTCCCAGCTCGGGCCGTACCAGTCCGGGAAGCCGAACGCGCGGCCGATCTCCGCGTGCGCCGCCGCCCGGGAGGTCATCACCGTGCCGTCGAGGTCGATGCGCAGGTAGCCCGCCCGCGCGATCAGCTCGTCCATCTCCGCGACCGCGCTGGTGTGGACCTTGTGGATCGGCCCCGAGCGCAGCCACGGCAGCTCCGTGCGGACGTGCGGTCGCGGGCTCACGCTGGCGAGCGTACGGCGGCGAGCAGGCGCTCGCACTCGGCGACCAGCCGGGCCCGCAGCGGAGCGCCGCGCTCGGCGAACCCGCGCTGCGCCTCGATGTACGCCGCCTTGCCGGCCGTCGTCTCGATCGCGACGGGCTCGAAGCCGAGGTCGGCGAGGTCGTAGGGGGAGGCCCGCATGTCGAGCACCCGGATGTCGCGGGCCAGCTCGAAGCAGTCGGCGATTAGGTCGCTTGGCACCATCGGGCTGAGCCGGAACGCGTGCTTGTAGAGGTCCATCCCGGCGTGCAGGCAGCCCGGCTGCTCGAAGGCGGGGCGGTCGTCGCGCCCGGGCTGGAGGGTGTTGAGCGGGCGCGCGGTGGGGGTGAAGAAGCGGAACGCGTCGAAGTGCGAGCACCCGATCCGGTGCGACTCGACGACCTCGTCGGTGCCGGCGGGGCCGAGCCGCAGCGGCCAGTCGTGACGGGTGCCGTGCTCGACCGAGCGGTGCACCATCGCCCACTCGTGCAGGCCGAGGCAGCCCAGCTGCGGCGGGCGGGCCGCGGTCGCGGACAGGAGCGCGTGCACCTGGCCCAGCAGCGGGCGCTGGGAGTCGACGTGGTCCTCGGTGACCGCGGCCGGGTCGCCGGCGTAGCCCTTGAGCGCGGCGTGGTCCGGGGCGTCCTCGAGCGCGACCCCGAAGCCGGGGTGCCAGCGGCGCAGCTGCGCGGGGCGGTGGGAGTAGTAGGTGAAGAGGAAGTCGTGGACCGGGTGCTTCACCTGGTCGGAGCGGCGCGCGAGGTGGGGCGCGACGAACGCGTCGACCCGCGCGGCGTGCGCCTCGGCGCGGGGACGCCACTCGGCGACGGACAGGACCTCCACGAGGCACGACTCTAGGTTCGGTCGGTGGCGGGCGACGGATCGGCGACGGCCCTCGCCCGGCGTTCCACCCGTGACGGCGCGGTCGATAGTCTCGGCGCATGCGCATCTGCAGGTTCAGCACGGGCGAGGAGCCCCGCTTCGGCGTCGTGACCGGTGAGGTCGACGAGCTCGGCCAGCCCGACGACGACTCCGTGGTGGTGGCCCTGGCCGGAGACCCCCTCTACGTCGGCATCAAGCTGCTCGAGGAGCAGCACCGCCTCGCCGACGTACGCCTGCTCGCGCCGGTGATCCCGCGCAGCAAGGTGGTGGGCATCGGGCGCAACTACGCCGCCCACGCCGCCGAGCTCGGCCACGACCTGCCGGCCGAGCCCCTGATGTTCATCAAGCCCAACACGACCGTCGTCGGCCCCGGTGACCCGATCATGTACCCGGCGCAGACCAGCGACCTGCACTACGAGGGCGAGCTGGCCGTCGTCATCGGCCGGATCTGCCGCGACGTCCCGGTCGAGCAGGCCACCGACGTGATCTTCGGCTACACGATCGCCAACGACGTGACCGCGCGCGACCTGCAGAAGTCGGACGTGCAGTTCACCCGCGCGAAGGGCTTCGACTCCTTCTGCCCGCTGGGCCCGTGGATCGAGACCGACCTGGACCCGCAGGACTTCGCCGACGGGCGTGCGGTGCAGACCTACCTCAACGGCGACCTCGTCCAGGACGGCTCCACCGCCGACATGATCTTCGACGTGCCGGCCCTGGTGGCCCACGTCTCCTCCGTGATGACGCTGCTGCCCGGCGACGTCATCCTCACCGGCACCCCCGAGGGTGTCGGCCCGATGCAGGTCGGCGACGAGGTCGAGATCTCGATCGCCGGCATCGGCGCCCTGCCCAACCCCGTCGCCACCCGCAGCTGAGAGAGCCCCCATGAGCACCCCCGTACGCGTCCGCTTCTGCCCCTCGCCCACCGGGTCGCCCCACGTCGGACTGGTGCGCACCGCCCTGTTCAACTGGGCCTTCGCGCGCCACCACGGCGGGCAGATCGTCTTCCGGATGGAGGACACCGACCGCGAGCGCAGCACCCAGGAGTCCTACGACGCCATCCTGGAGCTGTGGCGCTGGCTCGGGCTCGACTGGGACGAGGGCATCGAGGTCGGCGGCCCCCACGGCCCCTACCTCCAGAGCGAGCGCGGCGAGATCTACCGCGACGTGCTGGCCCGCCTGCGCGAGTCGTCGCACACCTACGACTGCTTCTGCACCAACGAGGAGGTCACCGCCCGCCGGGCGGCGTCCGGCTCGAAGGCACAGGGCTACGACGGCTTCTGCCGCGACCTGTCCGCCGAGCAGCGCGCCGCGTTCGAGGCCGAGGGCCGCGCCCCGATCGTGCGCTTCCGGATGCCCGAGGGCTCGATCGGCTGGGACGACGCGGTCCGCGGCGAGATCACCTTCGAGACCGAGAACGTGCCCGACTTCGCCCTCTCGCGCGCCAACGGCGACCCGCTCTACACGCTGGTCAACCCGGTCGACGACGCGATGATGGAGATCACCCACGTGCTGCGCGGCGAGGACCTGCTCTCCAGCACCCCGCGCCAGCTCGCGCTCTTCGCGGCGCTCGTCGAGCTGGGGGTCGCCTCCTCGGTCCCCGTCTACGGCCACCTGCCCTACGTCATGGGCCAGGGCAACAAGAAGCTCTCCAAGCGCGACCCCGAGGCGCACGCCCTGGCCTACCGCGAGCAGGGCTTCATCCCCGAGGGCCTGCTCAACTACCTCGCCCTGCTCGGCTGGTCGATCTCCGGCGACCGCGACATCTTCTCCCTGGCCGAGATGGTCGAGAAGTTCGACATCGCGGACGTCAACCCCAACCCGGCGCGCTTCGACCTGAAGAAGGCCGAGGCCATCAACACCGCGCAGCTGCGGCTGCTCCCGCTCGAGGAGATCACCCACCGGGTGCTGCCGTTCCTCAAGCAGGCCGGCGTCGTGGGCGACCCGGTCGGCGACGCGGACGCGCAGCTGCTCGAGCTGGCGATGCCGCTGGTCGGCGAGCGGATCAACAAGCTCACCGAGGCCGCACCGATGCTCGGCTTCCTGTTCGTCGACGAGGCCGGCTTCGAGCGCGACCCCGACGACGTCGCCAAGCTGCTCGACGAGACCGGTCGCGGCGTGGTCCAGGCCTCGCTCGATGCGCTCGAGGGCGTCCACGAGTGGTCGACCGCCTCGATCGAGGAGGCCCTGCGCGTCGCGCTGATCGAGGGCATGGAGCTCAAGCCGCGCGTCGCCTTCGGTCCGGTGCGGGTCGCGATCACGGGTCGTCGGGTGAGCCCGCCGCTGTTCGAGTCGATGGAGCTGCTGGGTCGCGAGCGCAGCCTGGCCCGGCTCCGCTCGGCGCTGGGCTGAGGGGCGCACCCGTGGCCGCCGCGTTGCCGCCCGGCTTCCGTCCGCAGTACCACCAGCTCCACCGCGTCGGTCGCCCCGGCGTGTGGCGCTCGCTGGTCGGCTCGGTGCTGCTGCTGGTGCTGGTATTCGCGCTGGTGCCGCTGGTCGCCGGGCTGGTCGCCTTCGGGCTGCTGCTGGCCGCCGGTCGCAGCGCCGACGCGGCCCAGGCGGCCCTCGACGTGTCGGCCGAGACGACGCCGACCGGGCTCGCGCTGCTCAACGTCGTGATCGCCTCGGCGATCCCGGCCACGTTCCTGGTCACCTGGTGGCTCCACCGGCTCAAGCCGCGCTGGGTCTCCTCGGTGGCCCCGCGGCTGCGCTGGCGCTACCTGCTGGCCTGTCTCGGCCTCGCGCTGGTCGCGCTGCTCGCCTCGCTCGTGGTCGGCACGCTGCTGCCGCTCGCGCCGGGGGAGGCGCCGGTCGGGGAGGCCAACGAGTTCACGACCCGCACCCGTGACTTCCTGCTCGTCATCGTCCTGCTGACCCCGCTGCAGGCGGCGGGGGAGGAGTACCTCTTCCGCGGCTACCTCACCCAGGCCTTCGGGTCCCTGGCGTGGGGCAGGCGGCTCTCGCAGGCGCTGGCGGTCCTCGGTCCGGCGCTGGTCTTCGCGCTCTTCCACGGCCTCTCGCAGGACCCGCCGGTGTTCTTCGACCGCTTCGCGTTCGGCGTCGTCGCCGGGATCCTGGTCATCCGCACCGGCGGCCTCGAGGCGGGCATCGCGATGCACGTCCTCAACAACTTCCTGGCCTTCGGGCTCGCGCTCGCCTTCGGCGACCTCACCTCCGCGCTCAACGCCACGGGGGGCAGCAGCTGGTGGATGATCCTCACCACCCTGACGCAGTCGCTGGTCTACCTCGCGCTCGCGTCGTGGGTCGCGAAGGCGATGGGGCTGGTCGCCGAGGGGCCCGCGGTGGGCGGCGCGCTGCCGCCCGCGACCGGACACCCCGAGTTGGTCGGCCAGCCTCCTCGCATGTAATGTTCGGGATCGGTTCCGGAAGGTCGCACTGACGGGACCACGTGGGTGGTCGGAGCGATCCGATACCCCCATGGGGTATGGTGTAATTGGCAACACGGCTGGTTCTGGTCCAGTTGTTCTAGGTTCGAGTCCTAGTACCCCAGCTGATCCGGACCGCAAGGTCCGGATTTGGAGCAGATCGGCAACTTCGATACTGTTCCTCCCGCCGCTCAGCGAGCGGCACCTGCAAGCCCCCGTCGTCTAGCGGCCTAGGACGTCGCCCTCTCACGGCGGTAACGCCGGTTCAAATCCGGTCGGGGGTACCAACGCAGAACGAAGGGCCCGGTCTCTGACCGGGCCCTTCGTCGTCGTCCCGGGGTCCCTCAGGCGGGCGGCTTGACCGCCAGCACGGCGCAGTCGGCGCCGAGCAGGATCCGCTGCGCGACGCTGCCCATCAGCAGCTTGCCGACCGGCGAGCGGCGGCGCAGGCCGATCACCACGAGGTCGGCCGACACCTCCGCCGCGACCGCGAGCACCTGGTCGCCGACGTCGGCGCCCATCGAGCGGCGTACGTCGACCTCGACCCCGCTGGCGTCCAGGCCCGAGGTCAGCCGGGTCAGCTGCTCCTCGTCGGCGTAGCGGTCGTCGACGAGGGCGTCGCCGCGGGTGGCGTTGACCACCACCACGCGTCCCGACCGCTGCCGGGCCTCCTCGACGGCCCGCGCCAGGGCGGCCGCTCCGTACTCGTCGGGGCTCCAGCCCACCACGATCGTCATCGCGGGCGTCGTCTGCTGCTCGTCGCTCATCGCACCTTCTCCTCTTCCTCGTCACGGACCTCGGGCCCGGCTGCCACCGCCGGGGTGGGACGCAACCGGCGTACCACGAACGGGGCGACGACGACGAGTGCCACGACCACGTAGATCACGACCGCCAGCGGCTCGCTCCACAGCCCGGAGACCTCCCCGCCGGAGATGGCCATCGCCTCACGGAGGCGGAACTCCATCAGCGGGCCGAGGATCACGCCGAGGATCAGCGGCAGGACCGGGAGGCCGAAGCGGCGCATCGCCAGGCCCAGCAGGCCGAGCAGGACCAGCAGGAACAGGTCGAAGGCCTGCAGGTTGGCGGCGTAGGCGCCCAGCGCGGCGAAGAACAGGATGCCGGCATAGAGCTGGGGCCGGGGGATCCGCAGCAGCTTGGCCCACACGGGCGCCAGCGGCAGGTTCAGCACCAGGAGCAGCGCGTTGCCGATCAGCAGGCTCGCGAGCAGCGCCCAGACGAGCTCGGGCTGGTCGGTCATCAGCCCGGGGCCGGGCTCGATGCCGTAGCCCTGCAGGGCGGCGAGCATGACCGCGGAGGTCGCGGTGACCGGCAGGCCGAGGGCCAGCAGCGGGACGAAGGTGCCGGCGGCCGAGGCGTTGTTGGCCGCCTCCGGGCCGGCGACGCCCTCGATGGCGCCCTTGCCGAACTCGTCGATGCCCTTGCGCTGGGCGATCCGCTTCTCGGTCAGGTACGACAGGAAGGTCGGGATCTCCGCGCCTCCGGCCGGCAGCGCGCCGAAGGGGAAGCCGTACGCCGTGCCGCGCAGCCAGGGGCCCCACGAGCGGCGCCAGTCCGAACGGTCCATCCAGGGGCGCCCGACGGGGATCACGTGCAGCGGGCTGCGGCGCAGGTGGGCCGCGACCCACAGGGCCTCGCCGAGGGCGAAGATGCCGACGGCGACCACGACCACGTCGATGCGGTCCGCGAGCAGCGGCTGGTCGAAGCTGAGCCGCGGCTGGCCGGTGTTGAGGTCGAGGCCGACCAGGCCGATCGTCAGTCCCAGGAAGAGGGCGATGAAGCCGCGCAGCGGCGAGCCGCCGAGCACGCTCGTCACCATGATCATGGCGAGCACCATCAGCGCGAAGTAGGACGGCGCACCGATCTCGACGGCCACCGAGGCGAGCGCCGGGGCGAAGAAGACGACCAGCAGCGTGCCGATGGTGCCGGCGATGAAGGAGCCGATCGCCGCGGTCGCCAGCGCCTGGGCCGCCCGGCCGGCGCGTGCCATCAGGTTGCCCTCGAGCGCGGTCATCACCGAGGCGGACTCGCCGGGGGTGTTGAGCAGGATCGAGGTGGTGGACCCGCCGTACATGCCGCCGTAGTAGATGCCGGCGAACATGATGAACGCCGGGATGGGGTCGAGGCCGTAGGTCACCGGCAGCAGCAGCGCCACCGCCATGGCCGGCCCGATGCCGGGCAGCACGCCGACGAACGTGCCCAGGAGCACGCCGATCGCGGCGAACAGCAGGTTCTGCGGGGTCAGGACGGCACCGAAGCCGTCCATCAGCAGGGAGAGGTTGTCCATCAGAGCACCCCGTCCAGGATCCCGGCCGGCAGGATCACGCCGAGCCCCTCGTGGAAGGCGTACCAGCTGCCGACCGAGAGCACGACGCCGGCGATGACGTCACGCACGAGGGTGCGGCTGCCGAGCGACCAGGCCGCCCCGACGAAGAGGATCGCGCCGCTGATCGCCCAACCGAGGAAGGAGACCGTCAGCACGGTCACCATCAGGACGCCGACGAGCTTGAGGACGGTCAGCCAGTCGGCCGGCTGGCGCAGGTCGACGTCCTCGCCGCCCTCGCCCTGGGCGACGTCGCCGCGCATCGTGGCGACGGCGAGCAGCACGCCCAGCACCACGGTGACGGCGCCGATGACGTAGGGGAAGACGCGGGGGCCGACCGGGTCGCCGAAGCCGATCCGGAGCGTGGTCGCGTCGTAGAAGGTGTAGGCCCCGATCACGACGAGCGCGCCGGCCAGCCCGAGCTGTGCCATGTCGCGCCCGGGCAGCGCCGCCTCCGTGGCGGTCGCGCCGGGGGTGCCCGGGTCTCCCGGGTGGGTGTCGAGTGGTGTGCTCACAGCAGGTCCAGCTCCTCGAGGGTGGTGGCGACGCGCTGGTCCTGCTCCTGCAGGAACGCGGTGAAGTCGTCGCCGGTCTTGAACTCGTCGATCCAGCCGTTGTCCTCGAGGGCCTGGCGCCACTCGGGGGTGTCGTGCATCTCCTGGAGCATCGCGATCAGCTCGTCGCGACGCGCCTCGGAGATGCCGGGCGGGGCGAAGACGCCGCGCCAATTGGTGAAGACCAGGTCGATCCCGGCCTCGGTCAGGGTGGGCGCGTCGCTGATGCCCTCGCCCTCGAGCCGCTCCTCGCCGGACACGGCCAGCAGCCGCAGCTCGCCGGAGGACAGCTGACCGACGAACTCGCCGACGCCGGAGAAGCCGACGTCGATCTTGTTGCCGAGCAGCGCGCTGGTCAGGGGGCCGCCACCGTCGTACGGCACGTAGCGCACGTCGCGGGGCTCGACGCCGACCGCGCTGGCCAGCTGCATCGGGAAGAGGTGGTCGGGACCGCCCGGCGAGGAGCCGCCGCCGACCACGATCGAGGCGGGGTCGTCCTTCCAGGCCGCGACCAGGTCGTCGATGCTCTCGTAGGGCGAGTCGGACGGGACGAGCACGCCCTCCTGGTCCTCGATCACCTGCGCCAGCGGCGTGGCGTCGTCGAGCTTGTAGGGGGCGCCGAAGGAGTAGAGCGACCCGACGACGCCGAGCCCGGCCGTCATCATGGTGCGCTCGTCGCCCTCGGCGTTCATCAGCCGCGTCATGGCCACGGAGCCGCCGGCCCCGATCACGTTGGTGACCTCGAAGGAGCCGCCGGTGATGTCGCCGTGCTCCATGACCGCCACCGCGGCCCGGCCGGTCTGGTCGTAGCCGCCGCCCGGGCTGTTGGGGATCAGCATCGTCAGGTCCCGGCTCTGGTCGCCGCGGGTCACCCCGCAGCCGGTCGCCAGGACCAGCGCGCTCCCGAGCGCCACCGCCGTGGCGATGGCCCTCGTCGTCCTTCGGCGCCTCATGCGCACTCCGATCTGTTCGCGGTCTCGTGGGGGTCGTCCGGACGCCTTCGAGGGGGCGTCCACGACGATGGTGGAGACTGCGTGTGGTGCTCGTCACGCTTGGGAAAGCAATGGAGGTTGTGGAACTTGTGGTCACGCTCGCGGTGGTGGCCGGCGACCCTCGCCGGCCAGTTCCTGGTGCTGCAGGTCAGCGTGATGCTCGTCGTCGTCGTGGTGGCGAGCGTGGTCTCGGTCCAGCAGAGCGACGCCGACTTCCGCGCCACCCGCGGTGCCGACATGAGGTCGGCGGCCGAGACCCTCGCCAACACCAAGCTGGTGCGCCTCACGCTGCGCCAGCGTGACCCCGAGGACGACCGCACCGCCCTCAACTCCCTGGCCCCGATCACCCAGCAGGTGCGCACCAACGCCCAGGCGAGCGGGGTCTACCTCGCCGCGCCCGACGGGACGGTGCTGGTCAGCAGCGACTTCGCCGGCCTCGGCGGGAGGATCGACCTCTCCCGCAGCACGGTGCAGCGCAAGCGCAGCTGGAGCGGCGACGTCGACGACTTCGGGACGCCGTCGATCGCGGCGCAGGTGCCGATCATCAACCGGCGGCTGGAGCTGGTCGGCATCGCGATGGTGGCCGAGGAGTACCCGACCTGGGGCGAGCGGGCCCGCGAGGTGCTGCCCGACCTGCTGCCCGTCGCCGGGCTCGGCCTCGGGCTCGGCGTGGCCGGCGCGTTCCTGCTCTCGCGCCTGATCCGGCGGCGTACGCGTGGGCTCGAGCCGGCCGACATCGCCGCGCTCGCCGACCAGCGCGAGGCGCTGCTCCACTCGCTGCGCGAGGGGGTCGTGGCTGTGTCCGACGACGGCACGGTGACCGTGCTGAGCGACAGCGCCCGCGAGCTGCTGTCGCTGACGGGAGACGTCGAGGGTCACCGGGTGGAGGACCTCGAGCTGGCCCCCGTCGTGCGCGGGCTGCTCGCCGACCCGACCGAGATCCGAGACCAGGTCGTGGTCCTGGGCGAGCGGGTCCTCGTGGTCAACCGCAACCCGGTGCTCCAGCGCGGCCGACGTGTCGCGTCGGTGACCACGCTGCGCGACCGCACCGAGCTGCTCGCGCTGCAGAGCGAGCTGAGCGCGCGCGAGTCGATCACCAACACCCTGCGCGCCCAGACCCACGAGTTCCACAACCAGCTGCACACCATCTCCGGTCTCGTGCAGCTGGGGGAGTACGACGAGGTCTCCCGCCTGGTCGGCACCCTCAGCCGCCGCCGGCGCGAGATCTCCGACGCCGTCCTGGCCCACGTCGAGGACCCGGCCGTCGCCGCGCTGTTGATCGCCAAGACCAGCCTCGCCGCCGAGCGCGGCGTCGGCCTGCAGGTCCACGCCGACAGCGACCTGCCGCGACTGGACCCCGAGGCCTCGACCGACGTCGGCACCGTGCTGGGCAACCTCGTGGACAACGCCGTCGACGCGTCGGTCTCCGTGGGGGGCGACCGTGTGGAGGTCGCGCTGGACCTCGACGGCGACGCCGTCGTGCTGCGCGTGAGCGACACGGGCCCGGGCGTGCCGGCCGACCGCGTGGGCGAGATCTTCCGCCGGGGCTGGAGCACCAAGGCGGCCGGTGCCGAGGGACGGGGTGTCGGGCTGGCGCTGGTGCAGGTGGTCTGCGAGCGTCGGGGCGGCGCCGTCACGGTGCGGTCCGCCGATGGCGGGGGAGCGGTCTTCGAGGCCCGTCTCCCCGGCGTCGTGGCGGGCCTGGAGCCGGTCGCAGGGGTGGAGGTCCGATGAGCCCGGATGCCGAGGGTGTCGCGGTCCTCGTCGTCGACGACGACTTCATGGTCGCGCGCATCCACACCCAGTTCGTCGACCGGACGCCGGGCTTCCGGGTCGTCGGCGTGGCCAGCACCGGCCAGGCCGCCCTCGACGACGTCGCGCGGCTGCGCCCCGACCTGGTCCTGCTCGACGTGCACCTGCCCGACATCACCGGGATCGAGGTCCTGAGGCGGCTGCGTGCGTCGGGCGACGACGTCGGCGTGCTGGTGGTCACCGCCGCCCGCGAGGCCGACACCGTCCGCGCCGCGGCGGCCGGCGGAGCCGCCCACTACCTCGTCAAGCCCTTCGACTACGACGACCTGCGCGTGCGCCTGGAGTCCTTCCGGGCCGCGCAGGCGGCGCTGGCGTCGGGTGCGCCCGAGCAGGACGACATCGACGCCGTCTTCGGTGCTGCCGCTCCCGCGTCGGCCCCGGCGCCGCTGCCCAAGGGGCTCAGCCCCGAGACCGCCGTCGCGGTGGAGGCCGCCCTGGCCCAGCACGGCGAGCTCTCGGCCACGGAGTGCGCGGAGGCGGTCGGCATCTCCCGGGTCTCCGCCCGCCGCTACCTCGAGCACTTCGTCGCGCGCGGCAGCGCCACGGTGCGCCTGCAGTACGGCGGCGCCGGTCGTCCCGAGCGCCGCTACCGCAGCGTCTGAGCAACGGTGTCCCGACGCCGACGCCCGCCGTGTCCGTTTCCCGCTGGTACGACGGGCGGGCGTTCGTCATGATCGAGGCATGACGCCGACCGGACACCTCGACCCGGACTCCTGTTACCGGGCCGTGCAGAGCCGGGACCGCCGCTTCGACGGCGTCTTCTACACCGCCGTGCGCACCACCGGCATCTACTGCCGGCCCTCGTGCCCGGCCCGCACCCCGGCCGCGGTCAACGTGTCGTTCCATCCCACGGCGGCCAGTGCGCACGCCGCGGGCTACCGCGCCTGCAAGCGCTGCCTGCCCGACGCGACGCCCGGCAGCCCCGAGTGGGACGTCGCCGCCGACGTCGCCGGACGGGCGATGCGGCTGATTGCCGACGGCCTCGTCGACCGCGAGGGCGTCGACGGGCTCGCGCGTCGCGTCGGCTACACCACGCGGCACCTCGGGCGACTGCTGTCGCAGGAGCTCGGCGCCACCCCGATCGCCCTCGCCCGTGCCCGCCGGGCGCAGAGCGCGCGGGTGCTCATCGAGACGACCGACCTGCCGCTGACCGACGTCGCGTTCGCGGCCGGGTTCGCCAGCGTGCGTCAGTTCAACGACACGCTGCGCGAGATCTACGCCGCCTCGCCCACCGAGCTGCGCGGTCGTCGCGGGAGGGCGGGGTCGCCGGGCAGCGTCACCATGCGGCTGCCCGTCCGCACGCCGTTCGCCGGGGCACGCCTGCTCGACTTCCTCGCCTTCCACGTCGTGCCGGGCGTCGAGGCGGCCGGTCCCGGCTGGTACGCCCGTACCCTCGACCTGCCCCACGCGCCGGGCACGGTGCGCCTCCTGCTCCGCGACCTCCCCGAGGGCGGCACCGGGTTCGTCACCGCGGAGTTCCGGCTCCAGGACCTGCGCGACACGGCCGCCGCCAGCGAGCGGGTGCGCCGCCTGCTCGACGCCGACTGCGACCCCCGGGCCGTCGACGAGCATCTGCGCGACGACCCCGTCCTGGGCCCGCTCGTGAGGGCCACGCCCGGCCTGCGCGTGCCGGGGCAGGTCGACGGCGACGAGACGGCCATCCGCACGGTCGTGGGCCAGCAGGTCAGCGTCGTGGGGGCCCGCACGGTCGGCGGACGCATCGTCGCGGCGCACGGACGGCCGGTCGAGACCGGGGTCCCCGGGCTCACCCACCTCTTCCCCGACGCCGCGACGCTCGCCGCCGCGGATCCGGAGACCCTGCCGATGCCGCGTGCGCGCGGGCGGGCGCTGGTCGGCCTGGCGGCGGCGCTGTCCGAGGGCCGGGTGGTGCTCGACCGCGGCCCGGACCGCGACGACGTACGACGTGCGCTGCTCGAGCTCACCGGCATCGGACCCTGGACGGCCGACTACGTCGCGATGCGCGCCCTGGGGCACCCCGACGTCTTCCTGCCCACCGACCTCGCGGTGAAGAAGGTGCTCGCCGACCTCGGCGGCACCCTCGACGACACCGAGAGGTGGCGGCCGTGGCGCTCCTACGCCCTGATGCACCTGTGGAACACACTCATGCCCACGACCGGGCCGACGGAGGACGACTGACATGTGGACCGTGATGCCCTCGCCGATCGGCGACCTGCGGATCGTGGAGCGCGACGGCGCCGTCGTCGCGATCGAGTTCTCGCCGTTCCGCCCGCCCGCCGACGGCCGACCGCTGGGGGAGCGCCGCGACGACGAGCCGGTGCTCGCCGAGACGGCGCGCCAGCTCGCCGCGTACTTCGCCGGTGACCTCACCGCCTTCGACCTGCCGCTCGCCCCGGTCGGCACCGAGTTCCAGCAGCGGGTGTGGCACCAGCTCGCCCAGATCGGCTACGGCGAGACCGCGTCCTACGGCCAGATCGCCGGACGCCTCGGGATGACCAACGCCGCCTCGCGCGCCGTGGGCCTGGCCAACGGGCGCAACCCGATCCCGATCGTCGTGCCGTGCCACCGCGTCATCGGCGCCAACGGCACCCTCACCGGCTACGCCGGCGGCCTCGAGCGCAAGCAGCTGCTGCTGTCGCTGGAGCAGGACGCCCTCTTCTGAGCCTCAGTCCGTGGCCCGGCCGACGAGTGCCCCGACCGCGGCGGGCACGGCGACGAGCCCGATGGTGAACGGGATCGAACCGGCGCCGTCGGCGAGCAGCTCGCCGAAGGACATCGAGTCGTCCTGGGGGACGGCGAGTGCGATCCACCAGCCGACGGCCAGTCCGGCGGCGACCACCACCCACCACGCGACGGCGACCGCGAAGCCCTCGCGGCGCGCGTCGACGAGCGCGCCCACGAAGCCGATGAGCACCAGCGCGGCGAAGGCGATCAGGCCGGCGCCGAGCCCGTCGTCGCCCGCTTCGGTCATCAACGGCACCACGACGAGGGTGTACGCCGCCAGGGCCACGCCGAGCGCAGCGAGACGGACCAGGACGGCGACGAGGTGTCGCACTACTCCGCCGCCGCTCGGCGCAGCGATTCCGAGAGACGGTCGGCGGCGGCGAGGACCGCCGGGGCGTGCATGCGTCCGGGTTGGCGGGAGAGGCGCTCGAGAGGGCCGGAGACCGACACGGCGGCGATCACCTTGCCGCCGGGGGAGCGCACGGGTGCCGAGACCGAGGCCACGCCCTGCTCGCGCTCACCGACCGACTGCGACCAGCCGCGACGGCGGATGCCCGAGAGCGCGGTCGCGGAGAACGCGGCGTTCTGCAGCCCGCGGTGCATCCGCTCCGGGTCCTCCCACGCGAGGAGGATCTGCGCGGCGGAGCCGGCGTTCATGGTCAGCTGCGAGCCGACCGGGATGGTGTCGCGCAGGCCGGAGGGGCGCTCGGCGGCGGCGACGCAGACACGGTGCTCGCCCTGGCGGCGCCACAGCTGGGCGGACTCGCCGGTGATGTCGCGCAGCCGCGCGAGCACCGGTCCGGCGGCGGCCAGCAGCCGGTCCTCGCCGGCGGCGGCCGAGAGCTCGGACAGGCGCGGGCCGAGGACGAAGCGTCCCTGCATGTCGCGGGCGACCAGGCGGTGGTGCTCGAGGGCGACGGCGAGGCGGTGCGCGGTCGGCCGGGCCAGGCCGGTGCCTGCGACGAGGCCCGCAAGGGTGGCCGGTCCCGCCTCGAGAGCGGCGAGCACCAGGGCCGCCTTGTCGAGCACGCCGACGCCAGATCCGTTGTCCATATTCCGATATTCTCATCTCAGGGAGTGGGATGCAAGACGTACGGTTGCCCCACAGCCCGACAAGAAGGAGAGTGCGAGATGGGCAAGACCCTGTCCGAGAAGGTGTGGGACGAGCACGTCGTCCGCAGCGCGGCCGGAGAGCCCGATCTCCTGTTCATCGACCTCCACCTCCTCCACGAGGTCACCTCCCCGCAGGCCTTCGACGGCCTCCGGCTGGCCGGGCGCCGCGTGCGCCGCACCGACCTGACTCTGGCGACCGAGGACCACAACGTCCCCACCGTCGACTGGGACAAGCCGATCGCCGACCCGGTGAGCCGCACCCAGGTCGAGACGCTGCGCACCAACTGCGCCGAGTTCGGCGTGCGGCTGCACCCCCTCGGTGACATCGAGCAGGGCATCGTCCACGTCGTCGGCCCCCAGCTCGGGCTCACCCAGCCCGGCATGACGATCGTGTGCGGCGACTCGCACACCTCGACGCACGGGGCGTTCGGCGCGATCGCCTTCGGCATCGGCACCTCCGAGGTCGAGCACGTGCTGGCCACCCAGACGCTGACCCAGGCCAGGCCGAAGACGATGGCGGTCACCGTCAACGGCAGCCTGCCCGAGGGCGTCACCGCCAAGGACCTGGTCCTGACCCTCATCACCCACACCGGCACCGGCGGCGGGCAGGGCTACATCGTGGAGTACCGCGGCCAGGCCATCGAGGAGCTCTCGATGGAGGGCCGGATGACGGTCTGCAACATGTCGATCGAGTGGGGCGCCAAGGCCGGGCTCATCGCGCCCGACCAGACGACGTTCGACTACATCGAGGGCAAGCCGGAGGCCCCGAAGGGCGCCGACTGGGACGCCGCCGTCGCGCACTGGACGACCCTGCGCACCGACGACGACGCGGTCTTCGACGAGGAGATCGTCCTCGACGCCTCGACCATGACGCCGTTCGTCACCTGGGGCACCAACCCCGGGCAGGGCGCGCCGCTGGGAGCGTCCGTCCCCGGCCCCGACGACTTCGACGAGCCGGGGGACAAGGTCGCGACCGAGAAGGCCCTGCAGTACATGGGCCTCGAGGCCGGCACCCCGCTGCGTGAGGTGCGCGTCGACACCGTCTTCGTCGGCTCCTGCACCAACGGCCGCATCGAGGACCTGCGCCTCGCGGCCTCGATCCTCGAGGGCCGCCACGTCGCCGACGACACCCGGCTGCTCGTCGTGCCCGGCTCGGTGCGCGTACGCCTCCAGGCCGAGGCCGAGGGCCTCGACCGCGTCTTCCTCGCCGCGGGCGCGGAGTGGCGCGGTGCGGGCTGCTCGATGTGCCTGGGGATGAACCCCGACCAGCTCGCGCCGGGGGAGCGCAGCGCCTCGACCTCCAACCGCAACTTCGAGGGACGCCAGGGCAAGGGCGGGCGCACGCACCTCGTCTCGGTGCCCGTCGCCGCCGCCACGGCGGTGCGCGGCACCCTCTCCTCACCCGCCGACCTCGAGCCCGCCGCGACCCTCCAGGAGGTCTGAGACATGGACGCGTTCACCACCCACACCGGCGTCGGCGTCCCGCTGCGGCGCAGCAACGTCGACACCGACCAGATCATCCCCGCGGTCTACCTCAAGCGCGTCACGCGCACCGGCTTCGAGGACGGGCTGTTCGCGGCCTGGCGCGGCGACCCGGACTTCGTGCTCAACGACCCGACCTACACGGGCGGCTCGGTGCTGGTCGCCGGTCCCGACTTCGGCACCGGCAGCTCGCGCGAGCACGCCGTGTGGGCGCTGCAGAACTACGGCTTCCGGGTCGTCGTCTCCTCGCGCTTCGCCGACATCTTCCGCGGCAACTCCGGCAAGGCGGGCCTGCTCGCCGCGCAGGTGGACGAGAAGGTCGTGCAGCGCCTGTGGGACTGGCTGGCGGACCACCCGGGCGGCGAGATCACCGTCGACCTCGAGAGCCGCACCATCCGTGCGGGTGCCGGCGAGGACGCGGTGGAGGACTCCTTCGACATCGACGACTACACCCGTTGGCGCCTGCTCGAGGGTCTCGACGACATCGGCATCACCCTCGGCCACGACGCCGACATCGCGGCCTTCGAGGCGACGCGGCCGTCGTGGAAGCCCGTCACGGCCTGAAAAAACCCCCACCAATACAGGCGATGGTGATTGTCCTCACCCTTCCATGTGCCTAGCGTGCCCAGCAGAGAGGTCGGGCACGGGCTCGGCGTCCAGGGTTCATTGGAAGGGAAGCTAGTGAACAAGACAGAGCTCATCGACGCGCTCGCCGCGCGTTACGAGGGGAACCGCAAGCAGGCGGCGCACGCACTGGAGTCGGTGCTCGACACCATCACCCGTGAGGTGGCCAAGGGCGAGAAGGTCGCGATCACCGGGTTCGGGTCCTTCGAGAAGGCCGTGCGCAACGCGCGCTGGGTGCGCAACCCGCAGACCGGCGAGCGGATGAAGTCGAAGAAGAAGGCCGTGCCGAAGTTCTCCGCCGGCAAGGAGCTCAAGGACGTCATCTCCGGCGCCAAGAAGCTGCCCAGGCTGACCGCCGCCACGATGCCCAAGCCGCCGGCCGGCGTGCGTGCCGCTGCCGCTGCGGTGACCGGTGCGGCCACCAGGTCGGCCGCGCCGGCGAAGAAGGCCACCACGAAGGCGACGGCCACGAAGGCGACGGCCACGAAGTCCGCCCCGGCGAAGAAGACGACCGCGAAGAAGGCGGCGCCCGCCAAGAAGACCGCCACCAAGACCGCCACCAAGAAGACCGCCGCCACGAAGACGGCCAGCACGTCGGCCGCGAGCAAGGCGACCGCGAAGAAGGCGGCGCCCGCCAAGAAGACGGCCACGAAGTCCACGCCGTCCACGACGGCCGCGTCCAAGACCGCTACGTCCAAGACGGCTGCGGCCAAGACCACGGCCGCCAAGAAGGCCCCGGCGAAGAAGACGGCGACCAAGAAGGCCACCGCCGCCACGTCGACGGCCAAGAAGACCGCGAAGAAGTCCTGACGACGCGGCCCGTCCGCGGGCTGCCGACGCTCGACGCGGAGGCGGGTCACCCCTGGTGGGTGGCCCGCCTCCCGCTTGCCCGGGCGGTGTGCGCCCCGAGGCCGAGCACCATCGCGACGCCGAGGTCGCCGATCTCGTCGACGTCGGCCCGCACGCTGGCCGCCTGCGTGCCGACCTCGACCGCGCCCGCCGCGGCGTGCGCCTCGGCGGACCCGACGCCGAAGCGGGGCTCGAAGAGGTCAGCGGGGGCGGCGTAGAAGGTCGTGCCGGTGCCGGCGCGGTCACGGACGTACGCCGCCGCGCCCGAGGCCACGACGTCCTCGGCCTGGGCGAGGACATCCCCCAGCTCGGAGGCGCGCAGCGCCGGCAGGTCGGCGCACAGCGCGGCCGGGCGTGCGTCGGGCCAGCGGCGCACGGCCTCGGCGGCGCCCTGGACGAGGGTGGCGTTGAGGTCCTCGGTGACGCCGTCGGGCACCACCGCGCAGCCGGTCGCGCGCAGGGCCGCGGCGAGGCGGAAGTCGTCGGTCACGACCAGCACGCCGACGACACCGGGGGCGGCGACCGCCGCGGCGACGGTGTCGAGCGCGAAGGCCTCGGCGAGCTCGCGGCGCTGCTCGTCGGTCGTGCCGACGAGGCGGGACTTCCCGTGTGCGGGCGGCTTCACGGGCACGACGAGCGCCCAGGACGGGGACGAGGCATCGGGAGTCATCCCCCCGATCCTCCCACCCGCCCACCGGCGCGACACGGGGGTCTCGGCACGCGTGCGACCGAGTAGCCTGCTCGCGACGCACGGCGCGTCCGGGCGGTGCCCGCGAGGTGGAGGGGTGACGGGTGCGCGTCAGGAAGCTGGAGCAGAAGCGCGGCTGGGCGATGACCGTCGCGGCAGCGATCGTCAAGCCCACCCTGCTCAGCGCGACCTCGCGGACCTGGATCGACGGCGAGAAGATCCCGGCGAGCGGCGGCTGCATCGTGGTGATCAACCACATCTCCCACCTCGACCCCCTGCTCTCGGCCCACTTCGTCTACGACCACGGACGCCTGCCGCGCTACCTCGCCAAGTCGGGCCTGTTCCGCAACAAGTACCTCGGCGGCTTCCTCACCTCCGCCGGCCAGATCCCCGTCGAGCGCCTGAGCCGCAACGCGGTCGGCGCCTACGACGCCGCCGTGCGCGCGATCGGGCGCGGCGAGTGCATCGTGATCTACCCCGAGGGCACGCTGACCCGCGACCCCGACCTGTGGCCGATGAAGGGCAAGACCGGCGCGGCGCGGATCGCCCTGGCCACGGGCTGCCCGGTGGTCCCGGTCGGGCAGTGGGGCGCCCAGGAGGTGCTCCCGCCCTACACGACGAGGCCCCACCTGGTGCCGCGCAAGGAGATCGTGATGAAGGCGGGCGACCCCGTCGTGCTCGACGACCTGCTCGCGGCACCGCAGGGCACGGCCACGACCGCGGAGGCCACCGACCGGATCATGTCCGCGATCACCCGTCTCGTCGAGGACATCCGCGGGGCCACCGCCCCCGCCGAGCGCTTCGACCCCCGACTCACCGGGGTGCGCGAGACCGGCAACCCCCACGACGACGACCACCGACCCAGGAGGAAGCGCACCCGATGACGAAGATCGCCGTGTTCAGCGCCGGTTCGTGGGGCACCGCGTTCTCGCTGGTGCTCGCCGACGCCGGCAACGACGTGATGCTCTGGGGACGACGCGAGGAGGTGGTGGAGTCGATCAACGAGCGTCGCGAGAACACCGACTACCTCCCCGGCATCGAGCTGCCGCCGTCGATCAGCGCCTCGACCGATGCCGAGCGCGTGGCCGCCGAGGCCGACGTGGTCGTGCTGACCGTGCCGTCGCAGTCCCTGCGCGAGAACCTGACCGCCTGGGCGCCGCTCCTGCCGCAGCAGGCCACCATCGTGTCGCTGATGAAGGGCGTCGAGCTCGGCTCGCTGATGCGGATGTCGGAGGTGATCCACGAGGTCACCGACGCCTCGCCCGACCGGATCGCCGTCGTCAGCGGGCCCAACCTGGCGCGCGAGATCGCCCGTCGCGAGCCGGCCGCGTCGGTCGTGGCGTGCACCGACGAGGAGCGCGCCAAGCAGCTGCAGGCGATCACCCACGGTCCGTCGTTCCGCCCCTACACCTCCCTCGACGTCCTGGGCTGCGAGATCGGGGGCGCCTACAAGAACGTCGTCGGCCTCGCGGTCGGCATGGCCGTCGGTCTCGGCTTCGGCGACAACACCACGGCCTCCGTCATCACCCGCGGCCTCGCCGAGACCGCCCGGCTCGCGACGGCCCAGGGCGCCAACCCGCTGACCCTGATGGGCCTGGCCGGGCTCGGCGACCTCGTCGCGACCTGCTCCTCGCCGCTCTCGCGCAACCGCACCTTCGGCGAGCGGCTCGGCCAAGGCATGACCACCGAGGAGATCTACGCCAGCACCCGCCAGGTCGCGGAGGGCGCGAAGTCCTGCAAGTCGCTGCTCGCGCTCGCCGAGCGCGAGGGCGTCGACGCCCCGATCGCCCACCACGTCGACGCCGTCGTCGACGGCCGGATGACCGCGCAGGACATGATGAGCTCCTTCATCGCCCGCGACACCAAGCCCGAGCTGCACTGACGAGCTGACGCATCTGCACGCGCAGGTGCCGCCGAGTGGGCGCATCTGCACGTGCGGGAGCCGCCGAGCTGACGCATCTGCACGCGCGCAAGGCGCCGAGTGGGCGCATCTGCACCCGCGAGAAGCGCCGAGCTGACGCATCTGCACGCGTGTGCAGCGACGAGCCGGCGTGCAGACGCGTCAGCTCGGCGTGTGGGACGTGTGCAGATGGGTCAGCTCGGCGGGATCAGCCCACGCAGCCGTCGAGCGCGCCGCGCAGGTCGTCCCAGAGGTCCTCGACGTCCTCGATGCCGACCGAGAGCCGCACCAGGCCGTCGGGGATGGTCGCGGCCTCGCTCCTCCAGCGGCGGCGCCGCTCGAGAGTCGACTCCACGCCGCCGAGGGACGTGGCGTGCACCCACAGCCGGGTCTTGCGGCACAGCAGGTCGGCCGCCACCTCGCCCTGGGCCAGCACGATGCTCACGATGCCGCCGAAGCCGGGGTAGCGGACCTCGGAGAGCGCGGGGTGCTCGCCCAGGCGGCGCACGAGCTCCTGGGCGTTGTCCTGCGCGCGCTCGACGCGCAGGTGGAGGGTGCGCAGGCCGCGCAGCGTCAGCCACGCCTCGAAGGGGCCGGGGATCGCGCCCACGAGGTCGCGGCGGCCCTTGAGGACGGCGTAGAGCTCGTCGTCGTTGGTCAGCACCGCGCCCATCTGGACGTCGGAGTGGCCCGCAAGGTACTTGGTCGCGGAGTGCACGACGAGGTCGACGCCGTCCTCGAGGGGGCGCTGGAGCAGCGGGGTGGCGAAGGTGTTGTCGACCACGACGTAGGCACCGGCCTCGTGCGCGGCCGCGGTGATGGTCGCGATGTCGGCGACCTCCAGCGCGGGGTTGGTCGGCGACTCCAGCCACACGAGCGCGGCGTCCGTGCAGGCCGCCACCATCGCCTCGGTGTCGGTCACGTCGACCAGCTCGGCGCGCACTCGTCCCCGCGCCTCGAGGTCGGCCAGCTGCATGATCGTGCCGGTGTAGGAGTGGCGCGGCACCACGACCTTGCCGTCGGTGGCGACCAGGTCGAGCACCGTGGCGACCGCGGCGAGGCCGGAGGCGAACGTGAGGCAGCGCCCGCCCTCGAGCGCCCCGAGCGCGTCCTCGAGGGCCGTCCAGGTCGGGTTGCCGTAGCGGCCGTACTCCACGTCGCCGCCCGCGACGTAGGTGGCCGCCATCGTGATCGGGGTGTTGAAGGGCGCGTCCGGTGTCTTCTCCGGTCGTCCCGCGGTCACCGCGAGGGTGCTGGGGCGGAGGGCCGGGGCGGGGGTGGGATCGGCGGTGGGATCGGGGACGGAGCCGGGCGTCGGGTCTGCAGCCATGGACGTCAGCGTAGGTGGATAGGGTCGTGCCGATGAACGACACCTCCTCCGCCGCCCCGCGCAAGCCTCGCGTCGCCGTCGTCTTCGGCGGCCGCTCCTCCGAGCACGGCATCTCGTGCGTGACCGCGGGGAGCGTGCTGGCCGCGATCGATCGCGACGCCTACGACGTGGTCCCGGTCGGCATCGCCACCGACGGCCGGTGGGTGCTCGAGGCCGACGAGCCGTCGCGGCTCGCGATCCAGGGCGCGCAGCTGCCGGTCGTCGACGGCGACCGCTCGCCGGTCGCGCTCATGTCGGCCACGACCGGCACCGACCTCGTGGTCGCCGAGCCCACGGCCGTCCCGTCGGTGATCGGCGAGGTCGACGTCGTCTTCCCGCTGCTGCACGGCCCGTGGGGCGAGGACGGCACGCTCCAGGGCATGCTCGAGATGGCGGGCGTGCGCTACGTCGGCTCGGGCGTGCTCGCCTCGGCCGTCGGCATGGACAAGGCCTTCATGAAGATCGTCCTGCGCGACGCCGGCCTGCCCGTCACCCCGGGGATCGTGGTCACGCGCAGGGAGTGGGAGCTCGACCCGGCCGGCACCCGCGCGCGGGTCGAGGAGGTCGGCTTCCCCTCCTTCGCCAAGCCGGCCAGGGCCGGGTCCAGCATGGGCATCAGCAAGGTCCACGACGCCACGGAGGTCGCCGAGGCGCTGGAGGAGGCGTTCCGCCACGACCCGAAGGTGCTGGTCGAGACCTCGATGGAGGGTGCCCGCGAGGTGGAGTGCGGCGTGCTCGGCACCGTCGAGGGCCCGCCGGAGACCTCGCGACCGGGCGAGGTCCGCACGGGCGGCGACCACGAGTTCTACGACTTCGAGGCCAAGTACCTCGCCGACCAGCACACCGAGATCGACATCCCGGCCGACCTCCCGGGGGGCGTCGAGCAGGAGCTGCGGGCGATGGCGGTGCGCGCCTTCGACGCGCTCTCCTGCGAGGGCCTGGCGCGCGTCGACTTCTTCGTCATGCCCGACGGCTCGCTGGTGATCAACGAGCTCAACACGATGCCCGGCTTCACCCCGACCTCGATGTACCCGCAGATGTGGGCCGCCTCCGGCCTGTCCTACCCCGCGCTGGTCGACCGCCTCGTCCAGCTCGCCCTGCGCCGCGACACCGGCCTGCGCTGAGCGGTCGCGCCGCGCGCCGCAGATCGGCGGGTCAGAGGCAGTCGAGGCCCGGGCCGAGGTCGTCGCGCAGCGCCGGTGCGAGGTCGGTGAGCGCCCGGTCGAGGCCGGCGAGGCGGTGCTCGGCGGGCACGCGGAGCTCGACGTAGGGGGAGAGGCTCAGGGCGATCACGGCCGCGTCCTCCTCGGGGTCCCGCTGCTGCTCGACCGGGATGTACCAGCCGACGCCCTCGACCACGCTGCACTCGGCCGTCGGCTCGTAGTCCGACGGCTCCGGCACCCCGCAGGTCAGGACGTACGCCGGGTCGCCCCAGGCTGCGCCGAGCGCCCCGGCCGGGTCGACGTCGCGGCGCGGCTCGCCGCCGAGGGTGTCGGGCAGGTCGTCGACGAGCGCCTCGCAGGCCGACCGGTCGGCGGCGGAGAGGTCGTGGGACTCGATGCTCGGAGGGCCGCCGCTGCAGGCCGACAGGGCGGCGGTCAGCGTGAGGCAGCCGAGCGCGGACGCGACGACGCCCCGGTCCGGGAACGGGCCGGGGCGTCGGCGGTGGATCACGTGTGGTGCAGGTGCCGGCGGATCAGATGTGCACGACGGGGCAGGTCAGCGTGCGCGTGATGCCCTCGAGGTTCTGCACCTTCGACACGACGAGCTTGCCGAGCTCGTCGACGTTCTTGGCCTCCGCGCGCACGATGACGTCGTAGGGACCGGTGACGTCCTCGGCGAGGGTGACGCCGTTGACCTGGGCGATCTCGCGGGCAACTTCGGCGGCCTTGCCGACGTCGGTCTGGATCAGGATGTAGGCCTGGACGACCATCGTGGACTCCTCGGTCTGGATCAGCGGGTGTGACCGGGTCAACCTATCGCGCGCGCCGGGCCGCCCGACAGGGGATGGGTGACTGTGGTCACCGGGCGCGTCTGGTGGGATGGGTGCCATGGCCACGACATCCGAACCCACGCTCGGCGACGCAGGGGAGTTCGGCCTGATCTCCCGGCTCGTGGAGCTCTTCCCCGGCGACGAGCACGTGCTGGTCGGCCCGGGTGACGACGCCGCCGTGCTGCGGGTCAAGCACGGCCACGTGGTCGTCTCCACGGACCTGATGGTCGAGGGTCGCCACTTCCGCCGTGACTGGGCGAGCGCGAACGACGTCGGGCACCGGGCCGCGGCCCAGAACCTGTCCGACATCAACGCGATGGGCGGCACCGCGCGCCACCTCACGATCGGCCTCGCCGCCCCGGCCGACCTCCCGCTGGAGTGGGCGCTCGACCTCGCGCGCGGCTTCGCCGAGGAGTGCGCGAGCGTCGGGGCCACCGTCGTCGGCGGCGACGTCACCCGCGCCGACCAGGTCGTCATCGCCGTCACGGTCCTGGGCGAGTGCACCCAGTCGCCGGTGCTGCGCTCCGGTGCCCGACCCGGCGACGTGCTCGCGCTCGTCGGCCGGCAGGGCTGGGCGGCCGGCGGTCTCGCCGTCCTCGGTCGCGGCTTCCGGTCGCCGCGGGCGCTGGTCGAGGCCTACCGCCGTCCCGAGCCGCCGTACGCCGCCGGGCGCGAGGCCGCCGAGGCCGGGGCCACCGCGCTCATCGACATCTCCGACGGCCTCCTCGCCGAGACCATCCACATCGCCGACGCGAGCGGCGTGGCGATCGACGTGCGGGCGAGCGCCTTCGAGGTCCCCGAGCCGCTGCTGGCCGTCGGCGCGGCCCTCGGCGCCGACCCGATGCAGTTCATCCTCACCGGGGGCGACGACCACGCCCTGCTCGCGACCTTCCCCGACGCCGCCTCGGTGCCGGACGGCTGGCAGGTGGTCGGCGAGGTGCTGGAGGGTGACGGCGTCACCGTCGACGGGGCGCCGTACGACGGCCCCACCGGGTGGACGCACTTCTGAGCCCTGCGGGAGGGCCTCGTCAGCGCGCGGCGAGGCAGACCGTGTGGGCGAGTCCGACTCCTTGTGGGCGTGGCAACCCCCTCCAGGTGATGGACTACCCGCACGAGCGGGGAGTCCACCACCGGGGTGCGGCCGCCCCGGATCGCGCCCGGATCGCCCCCCGAGAACGACGAAGCCCCCGCCGCAGAGCGACGGGGGCGACGTACGGAGTCTGATCAGGTCAGCGCGAGACCTTGCCGGCCTTGAGGCAACCGGTGCAGACGTTCAGGCGCTTGGGCGTGCCGTTCACGGTCGCCCGGACGCGCTGGATGTTGGGGTTGAAGCGACGCTTCGTGATCTTGCGCGACCAGGGACGGTTGTTTCCGAAGCCCGGCTTCTTGGCGCAGATGTCGCAGACGGCAGCCACCGTGCACTCCGATCCGTTCGAGGTTAGATGTCTTGGAAGCCCAGGTGAGCGCCGCGAAGGCCGCCACCAGGCAACCGCGCAAGAGTAGCCGAGGTCCGGCGACGAGATGAAATCGCAGGGCGTCGCAGGTCGGGCACTACCCTGTGGCGCGCACCACATCTGGCCCGATCAGCCCCGATCACGCCCGTCCAGCCTGTCACGAACCCGGGAGCACACCGACTCGATGGAGCCCGTCACCCACGGCATCACCTTGGCCGGCGTCGCCCGCTTCGTCGACATCGCGACCGACGCGCTGTCGGCCGCGCGCGAGGAGATCGACGCGCTCAACGTCTACCCCGTGCCCGACGGCGACACCGGCACCAACATGTTCCTCACCGTCTCCGCGGCGCGCGACGCGCTGCGCGAGGCCCGCGCGGGCGACCCGGCGCTCGGCCTGGAGGAGGGGATGGTGCTGCTGGCGCGGGCCGCGCTGATGGGTGCGCGCGGCAACTCGGGGGTGATCCTGAGCCAGATGCTGAGGGCGTACGTCGGCCACCTCGCCACCGCGGGTCTCGACGACCGGCGCGCCCTGACCGTCGCGGAGGCCCTCGCCGCGGCCACCGATGCCAGCTACGCGGCGGTCGGGACGCCGGTCGAGGGCACCATCCTCACCGTGTCGCGGGCGGCCTCCGACGCCGCGCTGGCCGCCGCCGCGCGACCGGGTGCCCGGGCCCGCGACGTGTTCACCGCCGCCGCCGCAGCGGCCCGTCGGGCCCTGGCCCGCACCCCCGAGCAGCTGCCGGTCCTCGCGCAGGCCGGCGTGGTGGACGCCGGTGGTCGCGGCCTGACCGTGGTCCTCGACGCCGTCGAGACCACCGCCACGGGTCGTCGCCCCGCGCCGTACACCGTCCCCATCGGCACCCACGCCATCCCGCAGCCCGTGCACGCCGAGCCGGGCGAGGACCTCACCGCCGACGGTCCGGCCTACGAGGTGATGTACCTCCTCGACACGACGTCGGCACCCGACCGGGACGCCGAGGCCGCCGCGGTCGCCGCGCTGCGCGCCACGCTCGCGCCCCTCGGTGACAGCCTCGTCGTGGTCGGCGGCGACGGGCTCTGGAACGTCCACGTGCACGTCGACGACGTGGGCGCGGCCGTGGAGGCGGGCATCGTCGCCGGGCGTCCGCACCGGATCCGGGTCACCCACTTCGCCGAGCAGGTGGCGTCCTCGCGCCAGCGGGTCCCGACGCGCGACGGACGCCGGGTCGTGGCCGTGGCCGCCGGGCCGGGGCTCGCCGAGCTGTTCGGCTCCGCCGGCGCCGTCGTCGTCCCGGGCGGTCCCGGTCAGCGACCCTCGACCGGCCAGCTGCTCGAGGCGATCGTGGCGTGCGGGGCGCGCGAGGTCGTCGTGCTGCCCAACGACGCCGACACCGTGCGGGCCGCCGAGATCGCGGCGCGCACCGCCGAGGCCGAGCACGACCTCGTCGTCGAGGTGATCCCGACCCACGCACAGGTCCAGGGGCTGGCCGCGATCTCGGTGCACGAGCCCGGTCGGGCCTTCGACGCCGACGTGCGCGAGATGACCGCGACCGCCCGCCACGCCCGGCACGGGGCGGTCACCGTCGCGGCCCGGCGGGCGATCACGATGGCCGGTCCGTGCGAGGCGGGCGACGCGCTCGGCGTCGTGGCCGGCGACTTCGCCGTGGTCGGCGCCGACCTCGAGGAGGTGGCCCGCGAGGTGCTCGAGCGGCTGCTCGCCGGAGGCGGCGAGCTGGTCACGGTCGTCGCGGGCGAGGGCGGCGTCGACCTCGCCGACCGCGTCGCCGCGCACGTCGAGGCGCGCCACCCCCACGTCGACGTCTCCGTGCACCACGGTGGCCAGCCGCGCTACCCGCTGCTGGTCAGCGTGGAGTGACCGGCTAGGTATGTGCCATGGTCGCGATCACGCCGGACAGCCCCATCGCTGCGGTCTTCGGCAACCACCACAAGAAGCGCAAGCTCGCCGAGGAGGGCCTCGGCCTCGAGACGGTCGGCGACCTGCTGCGCCACTTCCCGCGCCGCTACGTCGCGGCCACCGAGCTCTCCGAGGTCGCCACCCCGACCGTCGGTGAGCAGCTGACCATCGTCGGCGAGGTGCGCTCGTGCTCGAGCGCCCCGTTCACCTCCGGCAACCGGCGCCAGTGGCGTACGACGATCCGGTTGCGCACCGACGGACCCGACTTCTCGGTGACCCTCTTCAGCCCCTACCAGGCGCTCGCCGAGCGCCACGAGGGCGAGTTCCGCTCGGGCAGCCGGGCGATCTTCACAGGCAAGGCCAAGCAGTTCCGCGAGAGCTGGCAGCTCGAGCAGGCCCACGGCTTCGCCCTCGACGGCGAGGAGGGCGTGATGCTCAGCAAGCTCATCCCGGTCTACCCGCTCACCGCCAAGCTCTACACCTGGGACCTGCAGAAGGTCGTCTCGGTGGCGCTCGACCTCGTGACCGGCATGCCCGACGTCTTCACCCCCGAGCTGCGCGAGCGCTTCGACCTGCTGCCGGTCATGCCCGCGCTGCGCTGGATCCACGCGCCCGACGAGTGGGGCCAGCTCGGCGCGGCGCAGAAGCGCTTCCGCTTCGAGGAGGCGCTGGTGCTCCAGCTCGTCCTCGCACGTCGACGGGCCGCGCACCGCGCCCAGGGAGCCCGGGCCCGCGCCCCGCGTGCGGGCGGGATCCTCGACGCCTTCGACGCCCGGCTGCCCTTCGAGCTCACCGGCGGGCAGCGCGAGATCGGCGCGCAGGTGGCCGCCGAGGTCGCGACGGCCCACCCGATGAACCGCCTGCTCCAGGGCGAGGTCGGCTCGGGCAAGACGCTCGTGGCGCTGCGCGCCATGCTGCAGGTCGTCGACGCCGGGGGACAGGCCGCCCTGCTCGCCCCCACCGAGGTGCTCGCCCAGCAGCACCACCGCTCGATCACCGCCATGCTCGGCGACCTCGCGCAGGGCGGGATGCTCGGCGGCGCCGCCGAGGCCACCGGCGTCGTGCTCCTGACCGGCTCGATGGGCCGGGCGGCACGGCAGGAGGCGATGCTGCGGATCGTCACCGGCGAGGCCGGCATCGTGATCGGCACCCACGCCCTCCTCGAGGACCGCGTCGAGTTCGCCGACCTCGGCCTCGTCGTCGTCGACGAGCAGCACCGCTTCGGCGTGGAGCAGCGCGCCGCGCTCACCGACAAGGCCGGCAGCCCGCCCCACGTGCTCGTCATGACGGCCACCCCGATCCCGCGGACCGTCGCGATGACGGTCTTCGGCGACCTCGAGACCTCGGTGCTCGCCGAGCTGCCCGCCGGGCGGGCGCCCATCCAGACCTCCGTCGTGCCGCTGGCCGACCAGCCCACCTGGATCGACCGCGTGTGGCAGCGCGCCCGCGAGGAGGTCGAGAAGGGCCACCAGGTCTACGTCGTGTGCCCCCGGATCTCCGGCGACGCGGGGGAGGAGGGCGAGCGCGACCAGGTCGACCTCGACGAGGACGGCAAGGAGGTCGCCCCCCGGCGTGCGCTCGCCGCGGTCGAGGAGGTGCACGCCGAGCTGGCCTCCGGCCCGCTGGCCGGGCTGCGCACGGCCGTCCTCCACGGTCGCCTCGCCCCGGACGAGAAGGACCGCACCATGCGCGCGTTCGCCGACGGCACCGTCGACGTGCTGGTGTCGACCACCGTCATCGAGGTCGGCGTCGACGTCCACAACGCCACCACCATGGTGCTCCTCGACGCCGACAGGTTCGGCGTCTCCCAGCTCCACCAGCTCCGCGGCCGGGTCGGACGTGGTGGGCTCCCGGGCCTGTGCCTGCTGGTCTCCCACGCCGAGGTCGGCACGCCCGCGCGCGAGCGGCTCGACGCCGTCGCCGCGACCACCGACGGCTTCGAGCTCAGCCGGATCGACCTCGAGCAGCGTCGTGAGGGCGACGTCCTCGGCGCCCACCAGTCGGGCGGGCGCTCGAGCCTGGTGTCGCTGCGCGTGCTCCGCGACGAGAAGACCATCGAGCGTGCCAGGGAGGCCGCGGAGGCACTACTCTCCGAGGACCCCGCGCTCGCGCAGGCGCCCGACCTGGCCTCGGCGGTCGCCGAGGTGGAGCGCTCCGCGGCGTCCGAATTCCTGGAGAAGGGCTGAGCGCGACGACATGACTCGCATCATCGGGGGAGCGGCGGGCGGCCGCCGGTTGGAGACGCCGCGCGGGCAGACCACGCGCCCCACCAGCGACCGGGTCCGCGAGGCCCTGTTCTCGGCCGTCGAGGCGCGCACCGGCTCGCTCGACGGGCTGCGGTTCCTCGACCTCTACGCCGGCTCGGGGGCCGTGGGTCTCGAGGCGTGGTCGCGCGGCGCGGGGGTCGTCACGCTCGTCGAGCACGACCGGCGCACGGCCGCGCTGATCAGCCGCAACGCCGCGACGCTGGGCTTCGCGCGGGCCCACGTCGTCGCGGCCTCGGTCGCCGGCGTGCTGCAGTCGACGCCGACCGCCCCCTACGACGTGGTCTTCTCCGATCCGCCCTACCCGATGCCCGACGCCGACGTGGGCGCCGACCTGGCCGCCCTGGTGGCGCACGGGTGGCTGGTGCCGGGAGCCCTGGTGGTCGTCGAGCGCGCCGCCAAGCGGAGCGCGGTCACCTGGCCGCCCGGCCTCGAGGAGGACCGCACGAAGCGCTACGGCGAGACGGCGCTTTGGTACGGTCACGCCACCGGTGAGGACGCGGACCAGCCCGCCACCTGACCGGCCCCCCGACCCGCCGAAGGAAGGACGCCGTGCGTCGCGCTGTCTGCCCCGGGTCCTTCGACCCGGTGACCAATGGCCACCTCGACATCGTCGGCCGCGCCGCGAGCCTCTTCGACGAGGTCGTGGTCGCGATCGGCGTGAACATGAGCAAGAGCCGCCTGTTCACCCCCGACGAGCGCATCGCGATGCTCGAGGCGGCGACCGCCGACCTGCCCAACGTGCGGGTCGCGGGCTTCGAGGGGCTCATCGTCGACTTCTGCCGCGAGATCGGCGCCGTCGCCATCGTGAAGGGCCTGCGCGGCGCCGGCGACTACGAGTACGAGCTCCCGATGGCCCAGATGAACTCCCACCTCACCTCCGTCGAGACGGTGTTCCTGCCCGGTGCGGTCGGCAACGCGTTCGTGTCCTCGAGCCTGATCAAGGAGGTCGCCGCCCTCGGCGGCGACGTCCGGGGCCTGGTGCCCGAGGCCGTGCACGCCCGGCTCGTGGCCCGTCTGGAGGAGCGCCGTGGCTGATCAGGACGCACTCGTTTTGCCCCGCCGCCGACCGTGCGGATACGATTCCGAGGTTGTGTTGGTGTCCAGATGTGGGAGCTCGTCGTGAACAGCCTGGACCCGAGGGCGCCGCTCGTGCTTGACACTCGCGAGCTCGGCCGCCGCCCGGGGTCCCAGCGTGAGCTCGAGCTCTCCGTTCCGGCGCCAGCACAGCTTGGTATCGAAGTCCTCTCTGTCCCCGAAGGTTCGCCGGTCGAGCTCGACCTGCGTCTGGAAGCGGTCATGGAGGGCGTGCTGCTCACGGGCACGGCCACGGCCGCGCTCGCGGGGGAGTGCGTACGCTGCCTGGAGCCGATCGAGGACGAGGTCCACGTGACGCTGCAGGAGCTCTACGTCTACCCCGAGCTGCACGCCAGGGCCGCGGAGCACGACGACCGCGACCTCGACGACGAGACCAGCCGGCTCGACGAGGACGACCTGATCGACCTCGAGCCGCTGCTGCGGGACGCGGTGGTGCTCGCACTGCCGTTCCAGCCGCTGTGCATGGACGATTGCCCCGGGTTGTGCACCGAGTGTGGTGCGCGGCTCGCGGACGACCCGGGCCACACGCACGACGCACCGATCGACCCCCGCTGGTCGGGGCTGCAGCAGCTCACGCAGGACCCCCAGGACTGACCACCTCACCGGGACACCGGTGGACGCAAGCAACAGGAGACAACCATGGCTGTTCCGAAGCGGAAGATGTCGCGCAGCAACACGCGTCACCGCCGTTCGCAGTGGAAGGCCGTCGCGCCGACCCTCGTGACCTGCGCCAACCCCGCCTGCGGCTCCAAGCACCTCCCGCACCGTGCGTGCGGCGCGTGCGGCCAGTACGGCGCCAGGGCCGACCGTCGCCAGGTCCTCTGACCACCGACGAGCTCCGCGCAGCGCTCGGTGACCCGATCCTGGGTCCCGAGCTGCTGCAGCGTGCGCTGACGCACCGCTCGTACGCCTACGAGAACGGTCAGATCCCGACCAACGAGCGCCTGGAGTTCCTGGGCGACTCGGTGCTCGGGGTCGTGGTGACCGAGACCCTCTACCTCGCCCACCCGGACTTCTCCGAGGGCCGGCTGGCCAAGCTGCGTGCGGCGGTGGTCAACGCCCGCGCGCTGGCCGCCGTGGCCCGCGAGATCGGGCTCGGGAAGCACATCATGCTCGGGCGGGGCGAGGAGGCGACCGGTGGTCGCGACAAGGCCTCGATCCTCTCCGACACCGTCGAGGCCGTGATCGGTGCGATCCACCTCAGCGGTGGGATCACCGAGGCGGCCAAGGTCGTCCACCGGCTCTTCGACCCGGTGATGGAGGCGGCCGCGTCGATGGGCGCCGGCCTCGACTGGAAGACCTCCCTGCAGGAGCTCTCCGCCGACCTCGGTCTCGGCGTCCCGGAGTACCTCATCGAGGACGACGGCCCGGACCACATGAAGACCTTCGTGGCGCGCGTGCGCGTCGGTGAGCTGCTCCTCGGCAACGGCCAGGGCCGCTCCAAGAAGGAGGCCGAGCAGGGCGCCGCCGAGACCGCCTACCTCGAGATCAAGGCGACCCAGGGTGCCCCCGCCGCGGGCGCCGCAGCCGCCGAGGCCCAGCCCGCGCCGGCCGCCCCGCCCGGGTCCACCGGCCCCGACGCCTGACCCGTGCCCGAGCTCCCCGAGGTCGAGGTCGTCCGCTCCGGGCTCGAGCGCCACGTCGTCGGCGCGACGATCGCCTCGGTCGACGTCCTCCACCCGCGCCCCGTGCGCCGTGACCCGCGCGGTCCTGACGGATTCCCCGCCGCCCTGGTGGGCCGGCGCATCGAGGCGGTCCGTCGTCGCGGCAAGTACTTCTGGCTCGCCCTCGCGCCCCTCCCCGGCGACGAGCACGGCGACGCCCTGCTCGGCCACCTCGGCATGAGCGGTCAGATGCTGCTCCACGAGCCCGGCGCGCCCGACGAGCGCCACCTCCGGGTGCGCTTCGGTCTCGACCTGCCGGTACCTCCCGGCCCCGGCGGCACGACCGGTCCCGGAGGACGGCTCGAGATGCGGTTCGTGGACCAGCGCATGTTCGGCGGCCTCACCGTGTCCACCGGCGGCGCGGAGCTGCCCGCCGAGATCGCGCACATCGCCCGCGACCCCATCGACCCCGAGTTCGACGACGACGAGTTCGTGCGGCGCGCGCGACGGCGTACGTCGGCGGTCAAGAGGCTGCTCCTCGACCAGGGACTGGTCTCCGGCGTCGGCAACATCTACGCCGACGAGTCGCTGTGGCGCGCACGGCTGCACGGCGACCGACCGGGCGACCGGCTCACCGGACCCGTGCTGCGCGAGCTGCTCGGCCACGTCCGCGAGGTGATGGGCCAGGCGCTCGCCCAGGGCGGCACGTCGTTCGACGCCCTCTACGTCAACGTCAACGGCGAGTCCGGCTACTTCGACCGCTCGCTGGACGCCTACGGCCGCGAGGGCGAGCCGTGCCGCCGTTGCGGCACGCCGATCCGGCGGGTCGCCTTCATGAACCGCTCGTCCTACTTCTGCCCCACCTGCCAGCGTCCCCCGCGGAGCACGACGCGGGCGCGACGCGCCGGGGGCCGTTGACCGTCCGCGCCCTCGGTGGGACTCTGGGAGACGGCCCTCGCGGCCCCGTCTCCCCCCGGTACTGCTCGGAAAGGCTCGCCATGGCCAAGGCGCTGTTGGGCCACCTGGACCACGACGCGCGGACCAGCTCGGTCCTCGCCGCTGACAACCGCCGGCTGCGACGCCGCGTCGTCGAGCTCGAGTCGCTCGTCCTGCGCCTCCAGGCCGACAACGACCGGCTCGCCGCGGCCGCCCGTGAGGAGCAGCTCTCCGTCGAGGGCCTCCAACCGGTCTGAAATCCACGTGCAGGGGGCGGTGCCGCCGCCTAGGCTCACGTGCTCGTGACCCGACTCGCCGAGACCCTCGTGCCGCGACGGCTCGGCCCCCGCTTCCGGTGGCTGCTCGCCTCGTCGTGGACCACCAACGTCGGCGACGGCGTGGCCATGGCGGCAGGTCCGCTCCTGGTGGCCTCCCAGACCGACGACGCCCGGCTCGTCGCGCTCGCCGGGCTCCTGCGTGGCCTGCCCTGGCTCCTCGTCGGGCTCTACGCCGGGGCGATGGCCGACCGGCTCGACCGACGCACCGTGGTCGTCAGCGCGAACCTCGTCCGCTGCGTCGTCCTTGCCCTGCTCTGCGGCTCGATCGCCACCGGGCACGTCTCCATCGCGGTGGTGCTGGCGTCGGTGTTCGCGCTCGGTGTCGCCGAGGTGTTCGCCGACTCCACGTCGAGCACACTCACCCCGATGTTCGTGGACAAGGCCGACCTCGGCATCGCCAACTCCCGCATGCAGGCCGGCTTCCTCACCGCCAACCAGCTGCTCGGACCGCCGGTCGGCGCCTTCCTCTTCGCCGCCGGCATGGCGTGGCCGTTCGTCACGCAGCTGGTCTGCGTCGTGCTCGGGGTGGTGCTGGTCGCGCGCATCGGGTCGACCCACGAGCAGGTCCGGGCAGACATCGACACCCACGTGCGCCAGGACATCGTCGACGGCGTCCGCTGGCTGTGGGGCCACGCCGCGATCCGCACGCTCGCGATCGTCATCCTCACCTTCAACATCACGTGGGGAGCCGCTTGGTCGATCCTGGTCCTCTGGTCGCTCGACCGGGTCCACATGGGCGAGGTCGGCTTCGGGCTGCTCACCACCGCCTCCGCGCTCGGCGGCATGGTCGGCACCGTGTCCTACGGCTGGCTCGAGCGTCGCTTCGACCTGGCGGTCCTGATGAGGACGTGCCTGCTGCTCGAGGTGCTGATGCACCTGGCGCTGGCCCTCACCACGGCGCCGTGGGTCGCGCTGGCGATCATGTTCGGCTTCGGCGCCTACGCCTTCGTCTGGTTCAACGTCTCGCAGGTGGTGCGTCAGCGTGCGGTGCCGACCGAGCTCCAGGGCCGGGTCGGCTCGGTCTACCTGATCTTCGTCTTCGGCGGGATGGTCGTCGGGCAGGCGATCGGGGGCGTGCTGGCCGAGCAGTGGGGGCTGACGGCACCGTTCTGGTTCGCCTTCGTCGGGTCCGGCGTCACGCTGGCGCTGGTGTGGAGCCGGCTGCCGAGCATCGCCCACGCCGACGAGCCGGTCACCGCCGACCGCTGACGGCGTCCGGCACCGCGTCCGGCACGGCCGTCCGGGCCGTCGCTCAGGACCGGCGTCGCAGCCTGCCGCGCAGCCGTGCGAGCGGTCCGGACCGCGCGGGGTCCGCCAGGACCGACAGCGCCCGGTCGCGCTGGCGACGGGCGCGGTCGCGTCCCGCGCGCACCCGGGTGAGCCGCTCGCGCGTCTCGGCGAGCCGGCGCTCCACGTCGGCGAGGTGGTGCGCCGGCACGAGGTCGCGGTCGTCACCGGGTGGGCCCCCGGGGGTCTCGTCGGGGAGCTCGGCACGGAGCCGGGCCAGGCCCGACCGAGCCCGGTCGACCGCCTCGGCCGCGTCGGCGTCCCGGGTCCGCCGTCGCAGCGTGGCGTAGAACTCCTGCTCGCCGACCCGGGTGGCCGTGAGCCGCTCGACGGAGAAGTCCACCTGGCCGAGGGCCAGCAGGTCGTCGACGAGCTCGGCGAAGCCCTGCGGCGTGAGGGGCCACACGTGGCAGTCGACGTAGTCGCCGGCCCGCTGGCGTGCGAGGTGGCGCTCGACGTCCGCCAGGGGGTGCGAGCCCTCCCCGGGCGGCCGCTCGCCGCTCCAGGCCTGGGCGGCCGTCCAGTCGACGGAGCGGATGAAGTGGTCGAGCACCGCGCGGGCCGAGGGCGTGCGGTCGCCGTCGAGGTGTGCCTGGACGACCTGGCCCACCGTCGCGGGGGCGCGGCGCGCGTCGAAGCAGTAGCGCCGGTCCGGGATCGCCAGGAGCAGGGCGCCGTCGTCGACGAGCACCTCGGCGACGTCGCGCAACCACCCGATCATGTCGGGGACGTGCTCGATGACGTGGCTGGCCACGACGTGCTGGTAGGGAGCGTCGTCGCCCACGGCCTCGGCCAGCGTGGCCACCGAGCCGTCGGGCCGGGTCAGCCAGAAGTGCTGCTCCGGGATCGAGGCCGGGTCCACGGCGGGGTCGCCCTCGTAGTGGCGGACCAGCGCGTCGCGGTCGACGACGTCGACGTAGCGGACGTCGGCCACCTCCGGGCCCACCACCGGGTTCGCGAGCGGGCCGATCTCCAGGCAGCGTCCGCGACCGAGGTCCGCGTCACCCACGATCCGGGCCCGCCGCGCTGCTCTCATGCCGCCGACCCTAGGTCGTCCCCGCGGGAGGGGCGCCCGTCGGCCCCGGCCACGCCTGCCTCCGCCGTGCCACGATGGCCGGGTGGACGCCCTCGCCGAGCTCGTGGACAGCCTGCCCGCCGGGGTCGTGGTCACCGACCCGGTGCGCACCGAGAAGTACCGCTGGGACCGCTCGCAGGACCCCGGCGCCGGCACCCCGCTGGCGGTGGTGCGTCCCGAGGACGCCGCCCAGGTGCAGCAGGCCGTGCGGTGGGCCGCGAGGCACGGCGTCGCGGTGGTGCCGCGCGGCGCCGGCACCGGGCTGTCCGGCGGTGCCAGCGCCGTCGACGGCGGCATCGTGCTCAGCCTGGAGCGGATGACGGCGATCGAGGTCGACCCGTCCAGCCAGGTCGCGGTCGTCGAGCCCGGCGCCCTCAACGCCGCCGTCAAGGCCGCGGCCGCCGAGCACGGCCTCTGGTACCCGCCCGACCCGTCGTCCTTCGAGATCTGCTCCATCGGCGGCAACGTCGCGACCAACGCTGGAGGGCTGTGCTGCGTGAAGTACGGCGTCACCACCGACTACGTCCTCGGGCTCGACGTGGTCCTCGCCGACGGCACCCTCGTGACGCTGGGCGGCACCCGCATCAAGGACGTCGCCGGGCTGTCGCTGCTCAAGCTCTTCGTCGGCAGCGAGGGCACCCTCGGCATCATCACCCGTGCCGTGATGAGGCTGGTCCCGGCGCAGGTCACCGGTGCCACGCTCGTCGCGGCGTTCGGGTCGATGACGGCGGCCGCCGAGGCGGTGGTGGCGATCCGTCGCTCACTGCGCCCCTCGATGCTGGAGCTGATGGACCAGCCCTCGATCCGGGCGGTCGAGCAGCACCGCCCGATGGGTCTCGACACCACCGCCGGCGCGCTCCTGGTCGCGCAGAGCGACGCCCCCGGCACGGCCTGCTCGGCGGAGGTGGAGGCGATGCAGCGGGCGTGCGAGGCGGCCGGTGCGCTCGAGGTGTTCGTCACCCACGACGCCGAGGAGGGCGAGCAGTTCGTGCGTGCGCGGCGGATGGTGATCCCGGCCGTCGAGGAGCTCGGCGAGCTCATGCTCGAGGACGTGGGGGTCCCCGTGCCGCGCCTGCCCGAGCTGGTCGCGGCGGTCGCGGGGATCGCCGAGCGGCACGACCTGCTGATCCCCGTCGTCGCCCACGCCGGTGACGGCAACACCCACCCCCTCGTCGTGGTGCCCCGCGGGGACGAGGAGGCCAAGGTCCGGGCGCTGCAGGCCTTCGAGGAGATCATGCGCGTGGCGATCTCGCTGGACGGCACGATCACCGGCGAGCACGGCGTGGGCCGGACCAAGAAGTCCGCCCTCCCCGAGCAGCTCGGGGAGGACGTGATGGCGCTGACGCGGCGGGTCAAGGACGCCCTCGACCCCGCCGGGATCCTCAACCCCGGCGCCGTGCTGTGAGCGGCTACGGTCGGGGGATGATCCGCGAGCGGCACCTCTTCGGCCCGGGACCCACCAACCCCTACCCCGAGGCGACCCGCGCGCTGGCCTCGCCCCTGCTGGGCCACCTCGACCCGGAGTTCCTGCGGGTCATGGACGAGACCTGCGACCGGCTGCGCGTCGTGTGGGGCACCGACAGCGCGCGCACGCTCCCGCTGAGCGCCACCGGCTCGGCCGGCATGGAGGCGGCGTTCGTCAACACGGTGCACCCCGGCGACGTGGTCGTCGTCGCGGTCAACGGGCTCTTCGGCCAGCGGATGACCGACGTGGCGGCACGGTGCGGCGCCGAGGTGGTCGCCGTCGAGCACGAGTGGGGGCGTCCCGTCGACGTGGACCGGGTGCTGTCGGCCCACCCGAGCCCCGCGATCATCGCGGCCGTCCACGCCGAGACCTCCACGGGCGTGCGCTCCGACATCGCCGCGCTCGGCGCGGGCAAGGGTGACGCGCTGCTCGTCACCGACGCGGTCACCTCGATCGGCGGCATCGAGCTGCGCGCCGACGCCTGGGGCGTCGACGTCGGCTACGCCGGCACCCAGAAGTGCCTGGGCGTCGCCCCCGGGCTCGCGCCCTTCACCATCAACGACCGGGCCTTCGAGCGCCGGGTCGAGCGGCCGCAGTCGTGGTACCTCGACCTGGGGATGCTCGGCGGGTACGTCGGCGAGGCGGGCGTCACGGGTGCTCGGCGCACCTACCACCACACCGCGCCGACCGCGATGGTCGCCAGCCTGCACGCCGGGCTCGGCCGGGTGCTCGACGAGGGGCTCGACGCCGTGTGGGCCCGCCACCAGGAGGCCGGCGACGCGTTGCAGTCCGGTCTCGAGGAGATGGGGCTCGAGCTGTTCGCGGCCGAGGGGCACCGCCTGCCCGAGCTGACGACGGTCCGTGTCCCCGAGGGCGTCGACGCAGCGGGGGTCCGCGCGCAGCTGCTCGAGCGCCACGGCATCGAGATCGGCGCCGGCGCCGGGGCGTACGCCGCGAGCGTGTGGCGCATCGGCCTGATGGGCCCCAACGCGCGCCCCGACGCGGTGCTGCTGGTCCTGGCCGCGCTGCGCGACGTGCTCGGTCGCTGAGACGCCTGAGCCGGGACCTACCAAAATGTGGCGATAGCCAGACGGCCTGTCGCATCGCCGGTCCCGGACCGGGGAACGTCACACCATGATCCCCCGCGCGCGCTCCTCCTCCACGACCTCAGGACTCGGTGCCGGGCTCCTGCTCGTCTCCCTCGCCACCGTCCTCGGCACCACGGCGGCGGTGCTGCCGGCGGACGCCTCGGTCACCATCACCGCTCCGGCCGGCGCCCACGCGGGGGTCGTCGAGCTCAGCGGCACCGTCGGCGCCGAGCCGGGCCAGACCTCGTCCGTGCTCTACGTCCTCGACGCCACCAGCTCCACGGTCAAGACCGCCGGGCTCGACTGCTCGGGCACCGGCGCCGCGGGCGGCCCCGAGGACGACCTCAACGGCGACGGCTCGTTCGGCGACGTGCTGGACTGCGAGGTGGCGGGGGTCCAGGCGCTCAACCGGAGCCTGACGGGCACTCCCGGGGTGCAGGCCGGTGTCGTCGCGTTCGCCGACAGGGCGGCTGCCGCCGACCTCGACCCCGTCGGGTCGGCGACCTTCGTCCCGCCGGGCTACACCGGTGGTGACACCGTCCCGCGCATCGACACGGTGGTGGGCAGCGTGCGCTACCGCAGCATCGGCCTCTACGACCCGAGGGACCTCGGCGACAGCGGGTCCGGCGATGCGTTCACGAGCGCGATCTCGGTGGCCCTCGACACCCTGGCCACCGCGCCTGCCGGGCCCAGGTCGATCATGTTCCTCTCCGACGGCGGCTCGGGCATCGACGACGCGCTGCTCGCCCGGCTCGGTGCCTCCGGGGTCAGCGTGCGCACCTTCGGGATCGGCGCCAAGGCCAGCTGCAGCCGGGTCGGCAGCCTCTACAAGATGGCCGCGGTCACCGGTGGGACCTGCACCCTCGTGCCCCGCCCCTCCGACCTCGCCACCGAGCTCGCCGGCTCACAGCCCGACGCGGTGAGCAGCGTCAGCGTCACCATCGGCACCACGGCCGTCGCCGCCAGCGTCGACGCGGTGGGCGGCTGGACGGCGGCCTTCACCCTCGGCGCTGGTTCGTACACCGCGACGGCCCGGGCCACCCTGACGTCCGGGCGGGTCCAGTCCACGCAGCGCAGCTTCGCGGTCGCACCGGCGTCCGGCACCGGTCCGGGCACCGTCACGCCCGCCCCGGGCACCGTCGCAGCCGCCCCCGGCGCGCTCGACGCGACCGCCGTCCAGGTCGCGCGACCGGTCCCGACCCGGTCGACGCTCCCGGCCCGGGTCAGCGGACGCGTCGGACGTCCCGTCGCCGGTCTCACCGCCTCGCGGGCACTCGCCGGGTCGCGGGTGCTGCTCCAGGCCCGCACCGCGGCCGGCACGGAGTGGACGACGGTCGCGCGCGGCCGCGCCGACCGTGCGGGGCGCTTCGACCTCCGCTGGAAGCCGCGCGCCCGCTGGCAGGTGCTCCGGGTGGCGCTCGTGCCGCCGGCCGGCTTCGGTCCCAGCACCGGCGCCGTCGCCCGGCCCGCGATCTCGGCCTGCAAGGTCAGCGGCAAGGGCCGCTGGACGGTCACCTGCCGCACCACCGCGCGCTCAGGCAGCGTCGTGCGCCTCCTCGACGGCCGCACGGTCACCGACCGGGCACGCGTGCGCCGCGGCGCGCTGCGACTGCACGGCACGGGGCCCGTCGCGGGCAGCCGGATCGAGGTCGTCCGCGGCTCGCGGAGGATCCGCCTCACGCTCTGAGGACACCACCCGCCGCGGGCGCGTCGGGCGTGGCCACGCCCACGAGGTCGGCGCCGGCGCGCCCGCCCACGGGTAGGGTGAGCCGCGCTGAGCTTCCCCAGTACCCCGTGGCCCGTCGACCGAGGGCCCTGACCCGTCCCGGTAGGAGCCCGCGTTGTACCTGAAGAGCCTGACCCTCAAGGGGTTCAAGTCCTTCGCGTCCTCCACGACGCTGCAGCTCGAGCCGGGCATCACCTGCATCGTCGGCCCCAACGGGTCGGGCAAGTCCAACGTCGTCGACGCGCTCGCCTGGGTGATGGGGGAGCAGGGGGCCAAGAGCCTGCGCGGCGGCAAGATGGAGGACGTGATCTTCGCCGGCACGTCCGGCCGGCCGCCGCTGGGCCGCGCCGAAGTGCAGCTGACCATCGACAACTCCGACGGCGCCCTGCCGATCGACTACGCCGAGGTCACGATCAGCCGCACGATGTTCCGCAACGGCGGCTCGGAGTACGCCATCAACTCCCAGACCTGCCGGCTGCTCGACGTCCAGGAGCTGCTCAGCGACTCCGGCATCGGGCGCGAGATGCACGTCATCGTCGGTCAGGGCCAGCTCGACTCGATCCTGCACGCCACCCCGGAGGACCGGCGCGGCTTCATCGAGGAGGCGGCCGGGGTCCTCAAGCACCGCAAGCGCAAGGAGAAGGCGCTTCGCAAGCTCGACGCCACCGACGGCAACCTGACCCGCCTGGCCGACCTGCTCTCCGAGATCCGGCGCCAGCTCAAGCCGCTCGGGCGCCAGGCCGAGGTGGCCCGCCGGGCCCAGACCGTGCAGGCCGACGTGCGCGACGCCCGCGCGCGGCTGCTCGCCGACGACCTGGTCACCGCCCGGACGTCCCTCGAGACCGAGATGGCCGACGAGTCGATCCTGCTGCAGCGCCGCGAGGAGGTCGAGGCGCAGATCGCCACCGGGCGGGAGAACGAGGCCCGCCTCGAGGCCGCCCTGCGCGAGGACCTGCCCCGGCTCGCCGCCGCCCAGGAGACGTGGTTCGCCCTGTCGGGCCTCAAGGAGCGGCTGCGCGGCACCGCCTCGCTCGCCGACGAGCGGATCCGCAACGCCGCCGGTGCCGGCGACGCCGACGGCGTCGACACCGGCCGCGACCCCGACGAGCTCGAGGCACAGGCCGAGCGCGTGCGTCGCCAGGAGGCGGAGATCGCCGCGCAGGTCGAGGACCAGCGACGTCTGCTCGAGGCGGCCGTCGCCGCGAAGCGGTCGGCGGAGGACGCCGCCGCGGAGGAGGACAAGCGCATCGCCGCGCTCCAGCGCGCCGCGGCCGACCGGCGCGAGGGCCTGGCCCGGCTCACCGGCCAGGTCAACGCCCTGCGGTCGCGCTCGGAGGCCGCCGACGCCGAGATCGCCCGCCTGACCGAGGCGCGCGAGGAGGCCGCCGCCCGCGCCGAGCGCGCGCAGCGCGACTTCACCGCCCTCGAGACCCGGGTGGCCGGGCTCGACGCAGGGGAGGAGGGGCTCGACTCCGAGCACGAGGACGCCGTGGCGGTCCTCGACGAGGTCGAGGAGCAGCTCGCCGCCGCCCGCGAGTCGGCGCAGCAGGCCGACCGCGACCGCGCCGGCCTCGTCGCCCGGCGCGACGCGCTCGAGCTCGGCCTCAACCGCAAGGACGGCGCCGGGGCGCTGCTGGCGGCGGAGTCCCTCGACGGGCTGCTGGGCTCGGTGGCGGCGCTGCTCGACGTCGACCACGGCTACGAGGCCGCGGTGGCGGCCGCGCTCGGTCCGGCCGCCGACGCGGTGGTCGTCTCCGGCCCCGACGCCGCCCTCGCCGCGATCGCCCACCTCAAGGACGACGACCTCGGCCGGGCGGGCCTGCTGCTCGGGTCGGCGCCCGACACGGGGCGTGTGTGGCCCGCACTGCCCGACGGCGCGACCTGGGCCGTCGACGTCGTGGCCGCGCCCGACGACGTACGCCCCGCGCTGGTGCGGCTGCTCCACCAGGTCGCCGTCGTCGACGACCTGCCGGCCGCGCGCCGCCTGGTCGCCGACCTGCCCGACGTGGTGGCCGTGACCCGGGACGGCGACCTGCTCGGCGCGCACCTCGCCGCCGGAGGCTCCAGCAGCCAGCCCAGCCTCCTCGAGATCCAGGCGGCCGTCGACGAGGCGTCCGAGCGGCTCACCGAGGCGACCGCCACCACCGAGCGGCTCGGCTTCGAGATCTCCCGCCTCGAGGCGGCCCGCCACGACGCGCTCAAGCGCGTCGACGTGGCGCTGGCCCGCCTGCACGAGTCCGACGCCACGCTGGCCGCGGTCGCCGAGGAGCTCGGCCAGCACGGCTCCCAGGCGCGGGCCGCGCGAGGGGAGGCCGAGCGGCTCGAGCGCTCGATCACCACCGCGACCGAGGCACGCGAGTCCGCCCTCGCCGGCCTGGTCGACCTCGAGACCCGGCTCGCCGCGGCCGAGGACGTCAGCGACGAGGAGCCCGACACCGCCGAGCGCGAGCGCCTCGCCGAGGCCGCGCGCGAGTCGCGGCAGGCCGAGATGGACGCCCGGCTGGCGCTGCGCACCGCCGAGGAGCGCGCCCGGGCCCTGCACGGCCGCGCCGACTCGCTGCTGCGGGCCGCCACGGCCGAGCGCGAGTCGCGGGCGCGCGCGGCCGAGCGCCGCGAGCGACTGCTCCGGGAGGGGCGTGCCGCCCGCGCCGTCGCGACCGGCGTGCGCCAGGTCCTGCACCACCTCGAGCGGTCGGTCATGCGCGCCGCCGACGAGCGCGCCGCCGTCGAGGAGTCGCGCCGGGGCCGGGAGCAGGAGCTCACGACCGTCCGCACGACGCTGCGCGACCTGGCCCGCGAGCACGACGAGCTGGTCAGCTCGGTGCACCGCGACGAGATGGCCCGCACCCAGCAGCGGATGCGCATCGAGCAGCTCGAGGAGCGCGCGCTCGACGAGCTCGGGCTCGAGCCGGACGGCCTCGTCGCCGACTACGGGCCGCACAACGCGGTGCCGTTCAGCGGTGAGGTGCCCGACGGCGAGGAGCCGCCGGAGCCCGCGCCCTACGTCCGGGACGAGCAGGCCAAGCGGCTGCGCTCGGCGGAGCGGGCGCTGGCGATGCTGGGCCGGGTGAACCCGCTGGCGCTCGAGGAGTTCTCCGCGATGGAGGAGCGCCACAAGTTCCTCACCGAGCAGCTCGAGGACCTCAAGCGCACCCGCAAGGACCTCCTCGACATCGTCCGCGAGGTCGACACCCGCGTGGAGCAGGTCTTCACCGAGGCCTACGCCGACGTCGAGAAGGCCTTCGACCAGACCTTCGCGCGGCTCTTCCCCGGGGGCGAGGGCCGCCTGGTCCTCACCGACCCCGGCAACATGCTCACCACCGGGGTCGAGGTCGAGGCACGCCCCCCCGGGAAGAAGGTCAAGCGGCTCTCCCTGCTCTCGGGCGGCGAGCGGTCGCTGGTGGCCGTCGCCTTCCTGGTCGCGCTCTTCAAGGCCAGGCCGTCGCCGTTCTACATCCTCGACGAGGTCGAGGCGGCGCTCGACGACACCAACCTGGGCCGGCTGCTGCAGATCTACGAGGAGCTGCGCGAGAACTCCCAGCTGCTCGTCATCACCCACCAGAAGCGCACCATGGAGGTCGGGGACGCCCTCTACGGCGTCACGATGCGCGGTGACGGGGTGTCCGCGGTGATCAGCCAGCGGCTGCGCGACGCGGAGCCGGCATGAACCACCCCGTGACGTTCTCGTCCTCCTCCGCTTCGCTCCTCCGCCCGACGACGCCGCGAGGACCCCGGACCGATGGCTGAGCGACTGCCCAGGCCGACCCGCGACGACTACGTCGCCTGGCGCACGGCCACGACCCGGTGGCGTGACGACGACGCCTACGGCCACCTCAACAACGCGACCTACTACGAGCTGTTCGACACCGCGGTCAACGCCCACCTCTACGAGGCGACCGGGGTCGACGTGCGCGCACTGCCGCAGATCGGGGTGGTCGCGGAGACCAGCTGTCGCTACTTCCGCGAGATCGGCTTTCCCGAGCCGATCGAGATGGGCCTCGTGGTCGACCGGGTCGGCACCAGCTCGGTCGTCTACCGCGTCGGTCTCTTCCAGGGACCCTCGCCCGAGGCCGCGGCCGAGGGCCGTTTCGTGCACGTCTACGTCGACAACGCGCACGGTGCCGGCGACCGCCCGGTCACGCCGATGCCCGACGTCGTGCGCGCCGCCGTGCTGCCCCTGCTGCGCAAGGGGTGAGGAGTCCCACAGCGACCCGCCCGGGCAGGTGAGCGGTGCCGTCGCGGCGCCTGCGGTGTGTGACAGTGGTCGGGACCTGCTGGAGACGGACCACCTCGGAGGAACCCTGTGCTCGCGATCGTCCTGATGATGGCCCTCGGCCTGCTCGTGGCCGCGGCCGTCGCCGTCTACGTCGCCTACCCGCACCGCGGGGCGCAGATGCCCGTGGCCCCGCAGCTGGGCGACGCGATGCGTCGCGGCGTCGACGCGCTGCCCACCCTGGAGGACTCGGAGTCCCGCGGCTGACCGCAGCGCTCGCCCGCCCGGCGCGCCGTCGCTGACCGGGGTGGCGGGGCAGTAGCGTGCCGCGTGTGTCAGGGGTCACCTCGCAGGTCCACCGGTCGTACTGCGCCGCCTGCGGCGCCATGGTCACCCGGCAGTTCCGGCCCGGCCCCGACGGGCGTCCCGACGCCGTCTGCCCGCGCTGCGGCGCGCTGGAGCGCCACCGCTTCCTGTCCCTGCTCCTCGGCCTCCTCGCCCCGGAGCTGCGCGACCTCGACACGGTCGTCGAGATCGCGCCGTCGCGCCAGACCACGCCGCTGCTCGACCGGCTCGGTGCGCGGCGCCGGCTCAGCCTCGACCTCGGCTGCGACAACCGCGCCGTGGACGCGCTGGCCAGCCTGTGCCAGCTGCCCCTGCGCGACGGCTCGGTCGACCTGCTGGTCTGCTACCACGTGCTCGAGCACGTGCCCGACGACAGCGCGGCGATGCGCGAGATCGCCCGGGTGCTGAGCCCGCGCGGCACCGCGCTGCTTGAGGTGCCGATCCGGGTCGGGGTCGCCACGGAGGAGGACCTCGACGCGCCCGCCGAGGAGCGGCTGCGGCGCTTCGGCCAGGACGACCACGTGCGGTGGTACGGGGACGACTTCGACGAGCGTCTCTGCGCGGCAGGGCTCGCCTCGCTGCGGGTCACGCCGCCGGCCCTGGTGGGGGAGGCGGCCGTGCGGTGGTTCGGGCTGATGCCCCACGAGGTCGTGTGGATCGCCCACCACGGCGACGGCGTCGCGCCGGCGATGCTCGCCGGGGGACCGGCGACCGGTCTCACCACCGCCTTCGACGCGATCCTCGCCGACCTCGAGCAGACCCGGACCCGCCTCGACCGCGCCCGGGCGCGCGCCGACCGGCTCGCGGCCCAGCGCGACGCCCTCCGCGTCCGCCTCGCACAGGCGGCACCGGCCGCAGGTGGCTCCCACGACGAGGGCGGCGTGCTCACCCGGCTTCGTCGCGTCGTGCGCCTCTGATTGGATTGGGCCCATGTCTGCCATGGGTGACTGGATCTACCTGATCGTCGCGATCGCCGTCGTCGGCGTGCTCACGCTCGCCGGCCTGCTGACCGCGGGCCGCCGTCGCGGGCAGGTGCCCCCGTCGGGCGGCACCGACGTCATCGCGCCGCCGACCCCGACCGACGGCGAGACCGCGGTCGAGGCGCCACCGGAGCCGGCGGTCGTCACCGAGCCGCTCGCGCCCGAGGCGCCCGCGCTCGACAGGCCCGAGGGCACCGCGTCCCGCCTGGTGCGGCTGCGCCAGCGGCTCGCGCGCTCGCAGGGCGGTCTGGGCCAGGGCCTGCTCTCGCTGCTGAGCCGCGACCGGCTCGACGAGGACACCTGGGAGGAGATCGAGGACCTCCTCCTCACCGCCGACATCGGCGTCGCCCCCACCCAGGCGCTCGTCGACAAGCTCCGCACCCGCCTGCGCGTCGAGGGCGGCCAGCCGGGCGACGTCCGCGCAGTGCTCCGCGAGGAGCTCATCGAGCTCGTCGGCACCGACATGGACCGCCGGGTCCAGGTCACCGGCACCGACGGCAGGCCGGGCGTGGTCCTGGTGGTCGGCGTCAACGGCGCCGGCAAGACCACCACCGTCGGCAAGATCGCGCGCATCCTCGTGGCCGAGGACCTCACGGTGACCCTGGGTGCGGCCGACACCTTCCGCGCCGCCGCCGTCGACCAGCTCGCCACCTGGGGCGAGCGCGTCGGCGTCGAGGTGGTGCGTGGGCCCGAGGGCGGCGACCCCGCCAGCGTCGCCTTCGACGCGGTCAAGCGCGGCACCGAGGACGGCGTCGACACCGTGCTGGTCGACACCGCCGGCCGGCTGCAGAACAAGGCCGGGCTGATGGACGAGCTCGGCAAGGTCAAGCGCGTGATCGAGAAGCAGGCACCGGTGACCGAGGTGCTGCTCGTCCTCGACGCCACGACCGGGCAGAACGGCCTCATCCAGGCGCGGGTCTTCAGCGAGATCGTCGACGTCACGGGCATCGTGCTGACCAAGCTCGACGGCTCGGCCAAGGGCGGCATCGTCGTCCAGGTCCAGCGCGAGCTCGGCGTGCCGGTCAAGCTGGTCGGCCTCGGTGAGGGCGCCGACGACATGGCGCCCTTCGACGCCGCGGCGTTCGTCGACGCCCTCCTGGGCTGACCTGACGCGTCTGCACGCAGATCGGGTCGACCTGACGCATCTGCACGCACAGCGGTCGACCTGACGCATCTGCACGCACAGACCGGGTCGACCTGACGCATCTGCACGCGTGGTCCGGCGCAGATGCGTCAGCTCGACGTCGTGCGCGTGCGCAGATGCGTCAGCTCGACGTCGTGCGCGTGCGCAGACGCGTCAGCTCGACGTCGTGCGCGTGCGCAGACGCGTCAGCTCAACGTGCCGGCCGCGTGCAGACGCGTCAGGTCAGCGGCGGGCGAGGACCTGGCGCACGGCGTCGTCGATGAGGGTCTCGGCGCGCCGGTCGAAGCTGTGGTCGGCGATGATCCGGGTGGCGATCTCGCGCCGGGTGGCGTCGTCGGGGAACGCGGCGTAGGGCGGCGTGGCCAGGCGGGCGAGCTCGCGCTCGTCGTCGAACGGCAGCACCAGCCCGGAGAAGATCTCCTGCAGGCCGTCGATGCGGTCGCTGAGGATCCGCGCCCCGCAGGCGGCGGCGTCGAAGAGCCGGTTGGAGGCGAAGCTGTCGCGGCGCATGTCGAGGTGGTGGTCGTTGAGCACCACGCCGGCGGAGGCGTAGAGCGCCCCCACCTCCTCGTTGGCCACACCGCCGGAGGCGATCTGGTCGCGCTCGACGAACTCGGTCCAGTCGTTGCCGTGCAGCGTGAGGTCGGCGCCGATGGCCAGCGCGCTGCGCACGGCGTAGCGGTAGACGCCGCGGGAGTTGCCCACGAACAGCACCGCCGGTCCCGAGTCGGGGCGCGCCCGGTCGGGGTGGAACCAGCGGGTGTCGGTGCACTGCAGCAGCGGCGTGACGAGGGTGCCCCACTCGCGGCTGACCCGGGCCGACCACGTGGTGCTGGCGGCGTACACCAGGTCGAAGCCGGCGACCTCGTCGGGCGTGATCATGTCGGGGTGGCTGATGATCCACTCGACGTTGAGCAGGCCGGGCCGGGGAGCGACGCGGTCGAGGCCGCGCAGGACCAGCAGCACGTCATCGAGGTCGCGGGAGTCGCGCTCGCGCGCGTCGCGCCGGTCGATGGCCACGTGCTGGCCACGACGCTCGAGCGCGTCGGCCAGGGAGCGGGCGAAGTAGGTGTCGCCCCAGCGGTCGCCGCGGGCGGCCGCCGGCGCGGCGATGTCGACGGCCCAGCGCAGCCGGGGCGGCTGCTCGTGCACGCCGACGAGCGGGCGGACGACGGGCTCCGGCACGAGCACCGACGGGGCGGTGCGGTCCTCGACGTCGGCGGTGACGCGGCGCTGCCGCTCGTGGGTGATCTCGAGCCCGGCCCTCAGCAGCAGCTCGGCGGTCGTGTCGGCCGGGGGACGCAGGCCACCGCGCCGCAGCGACGCGGCGGCGCCGATGAGCTCCTCGGGCGAGGCGTAGGGGGTCCGCGAGGTGATGACGGTCTCGGGCACGACCACCGTGTCGCCGAGACCGGCGGCGCGGGCGCGGAGGCCGAGGTCGGTCTCGGCGAGGACGGAGTGGAAGCGCGCCGACAGGCCGTGCAGCGCCACGGCCGTCGCGGTCCTCAGCGCGACCACGGGCGCGGCCGGCGCGGCGACCCGGCAGGAGCCGATGCGCACGGCGTCGCCGGCGGGGAGCCCGGCCAGCAGCAGGCCGGGGTTCGGGTTGTCGTCGGTGAAGCGCGCGCCGGCGCTCAGCACGACGCCGTCGAGGTCGACCACGAGCGGCTGGGCCAGCGCGACGCCGGGCTCGTCGAGCACGTCGCGCAACCGCTCGGCGATGGGCTGGCGCGGGGGCATCGCCTCGGGGCGCACGAGCAGGACCGTGCTGCCGGAGACGTGCGAGATGCCGATGTTGGTCGCGGTGGACGTCGACACCGGGGCCGGCACCGAGACGAAGCGTGCCCCGGAGATGACGGAGGCGATCGAGGCGGCCAGGACGTGGTGCGCGCGGCGCAGGCGCACGCCGACCAGCACCAGCTCGGCACCCTCGCGCGGCAGCGCGCCCAGCCACTCGACCGTGCGGCGCGGCTCGGGGCCGAGCGGCAGCACGTGGCTGACGAGGTCGTCGGACGTCTCGCGCGCGCTCGCGGCGTCCCAGTCCACGAGCTGGCGCTCCAGGACCGCGGAGCCCCAGTCGTCGCCGTGGCCGGGCGGGACGGAGTCGGGGCGGCGGAGGACGGGCACGTCGACGGCCAGCGGCTCGTGGTCGCGCGTGAGCCGCAGGACCAGGTCGCGCTCGACCGCGCCGTCGAGGGACTCGTCGAAGCCGGCGACGTCCTTGATCGCGCTGCGGCCCAGCAGCGCGGTGGCCAGGTCGACGGGGCGTCCCCCGAGCAGCTCGTGGCGGCTGCGGGCGACGGCACCGGCGCCGGCGAGCACCACCGCGGCGCGCGAGTGCAGGGCGTGGGCGAGGAGGTCGCCCAGCATCTCGGGGAGCCACTCGCGCCCGGGCGGGAGGAACGCGACGTGCTCGGACGACCCGTGCTCGAGGCCGACGTTGAGCGCGCGGGCGTGCCCGCACCGCGACTCACGCACCAGCGTGATCCGCTCGTCGAAGGCCGCGACGCCCTCGAGGACCGCGGCGGTGTCGTCGAGCGATCCGCGGTCGACGGCGACGAGCTGCCAGTCGGTGAGCGTCTGCGCCTGGAGCGAGGCGATGGTGGCCCGGACCAGCGGGCCGTCGTCCTGGGCCGACATCAGGACCGTCACGGCTGGGGAGGCGCTGCGGCGCTCGGGCAGGGGCGGCGTCGCGACGACGAGCTCCGGTCGCTCGAGCACGACCTCCGCCCGCCACGCGGCGGCGGCCTCGATGGCCGCGGCGCGGTAGGTGCCCCACGAGACCTTGCGGGGCAGGACCCGCGTGGGCAGCGGCGTCGCGGGGGTCGCGACGGACAGCCAGTGGGCGAGGGCGCCGTAGGGGTGCAGCCGCGCCTCGGGCGTCGCGGCGAACACGATGCGGGGGTCGACGAGCGGGTGCGGGCTGATCCGGTTGCGCCGGCGGCGCTCGGAGACGTACCAGACGACGGGGTGCTGGCCCGCGCGCAGCCACGACCGTCGGCGACCGATCCAGTGGGCCTCGAACAGCGGGTGCGGGGACACGTCGCCGGCCTCGACCGCGGCGCGTGCGGCCTCGTGGACCGAGCCGAGGCTGCGCCCGAGCTGGGCGCCGACGAAGTCGGTGTCGACCAGGCCGGAGTCGACCAGGACCTCGACGGGGTCGTCGAACCTCACCCCGGCCTGGCGGCGGCGCTCACCGCGCATCGGAGTACCTCACCCGCGGGAACAGCGGCTCGAGGGCCAGGGGCGTCGGGAGCAGCCGCTCGGTGTCGCGGACGGGGTAGTACTGCGCGGTGTCGGCCAGGAACTGGCGTACGCCCTCGAAGCGTCGCGGGTAGCGCTGCTCGCACAGCTCGAGCAGCCGCTCGGCGTCGAGGTTGTAGGGGTCGTAGCGCAGGGTGTCGATCTTGACGTAGGGGAGCCGGGCGTCATCGAGCACCCGGTCGGCGAGGCTGCGCGCCGGGTTCCACGGCTCGTTCGCGCGCTCGCGCCACTCGCGGACCTCGGCGCGCGAGCGCGGGAAGGAGGAGCGGTGCGCGGCCCACCAGCGCATCCGCTCGCGGGCGATCCGCCGGTCCTCGGGGGTCTCGACGAAGTAGGTGTCGGAGACGAAGCCGGCCTCGTAGAGCCGCCGCGACATGCCGATCTCGTAGCGCCGGATGACCTGGCGCCGCTTCGAGATCGGCTCCATCTCCTCCCAGAAGGTGGTGAAGGCGCGCGAGCCGACGACCCAGGGACGGAAGGCGACGAAGAAGGACTGGATGTGCGGGGCGAGCCGCTCGGCCGCCGTGAGCCCCCAGAAGTCGCACGGGCGCCGGGCCATCTCGTCGAAGACCGGGCCGTAGGAGTCGAGGGCGAAGACGTAGGTGTCGTTGCACACGACCACCTCGTCGTAGGAGGACAGGTCGCCGGCGGCGTCGAGCCCGACCTTGTAGCTGAAGAAGTCGTAGCCGTAGTTGGCGCGCTCGACGAGCTCGGCGCGCTCGGAGAGCCAGGCGCGGGCGGAGTCCTGCAGGCTGGCGGTCGTGCAGACCAGCAGGCGGTCGACCGACGCGGCCAGCGCCTCGACCTGGCCGCGCACGTGGGGCCGCAGCTCTCCGGCGACGTCGTAGTGCGCCATCACGGCCAGTCGGGACACGGCCGAACACTAACAAGCGGGCGGGGTGCCCAGATGCGCGCCGCGGCGTTCACACAGCCGTAACACGACGGCGCGATGTGTTGCCTGCGCGCAACATGCGTCGCGGACGGGCGTCACATCGACACCCCACGCTCTGGATGAACATGTGGACCCCTGCATGACATCGTCGTCATGACCCGGGCGGACCACGGACACGCACGTTTCCTGGAGGTTCTGTGGACGGCTATTACGCCTTCATGCTGGTGGCGACCGCCTTCGTCCTGATGATGACGGTGCCCGCGCTGGCGCTGTTCTACGGCGGGATGGCGCGGTCGAAGTCGGTGCTCAACATGATGATGATGTCCTACGTCGCCGCGGCGATCGTGGGCATCCTCTACGTCGCCGTCGGCTGGTCGATGGGCTTCGGCGGCGACGGCACGCTCTTCGCCAACCCGTTCGAGCTGCTGTGGCTCGACGGCGTCGCGACCAGCGACTACGTCTTCGTGATGTTCCAGATGACCTTCGCGATCATCACGGCTGCGCTCATCAGCGGCGCCGTGGCCGACCGGCTGAAGTTCTCCGCCTGGCTCGTCTTCGTCCCCGTGTGGGCGCTCATCGTCTACTTCCCGATGGCCCACATGGTCTTCAGCTGCACCGAGGACTCGCTCATCTGCGGCCGCATCGGTGCGCAGGACTACGCCGGTGGCACCGCGGTGCACATCAATGCCGGTGTCGCCGCCCTCGTCCTGGTGCTGCTGCTCGGCAAGCGGGTCGGCTGGCCCAAGGAGCAGATGCGTCCGCACAACCTGACGCTGACCATGCTCGGCGCCGGCCTGCTGTGGATGGGCTGGTACGGCTTCAACGTCGGCTCGATCGTCGTCGTCGACCAGGACATCCCCTCCGAGATGGGTCGGACCTTCGCCACCACCACGCTGGCCACCATGGCCGCCATCCTCGGCTGGTTGGTCGTGGAGCGCCTGCTTCACGGCAAGGCCACCTCGCTCGGCGCCGCGTCCGGCATCGTCGCGGGCCTGGTCGCCATCACCCCGGCCGCCGGTGCGGTCAACCTCTCCGGCGCCGTCGCGATCGGTGCGATCGCCGGCGCGGTCTGCGCCTGGGCCGTCGGGATGAAGTACAAGCTGGGCTACGACGACTCCCTCGACGTGGTCGGCGTGCACCTCGTGGGTGGCGTCATCGGCACCGTGCTGATCGGCGTCTTCTCGACCTCCGAGGGTGCCGGCGGCATCGACGGTCTCCTCTACGGCGGCGGCCTCGGCTCGCTGGGCGACCAGGTCCTCGGCGTCCTCGTCGCGGTCGTCTACTCCGGCGTCCTCACCGCGGTCATCGGCCTGGCGATCAAGTACACGATCGGCCTGCGCCTCGACGAGGAGGACGAGGTCAACGGCATCGACCTGGCCGCCCACGGCGAGTCCGCCTACGACCTGCACAGTGGCACCAGCGGCGGGCGCTCGAGCGTCCTCGCCACCGCCACCACCGCCACCGCCAGCGCCACCAACCAGGGAGCAACCGCATGAAGCTCGTGACCGCGGTCATCAAGCCGCACAAGTGGGAGGACGTCCGCGAGGCGCTCGAGACCTTCGGCGTCGCCGGGATGACGGTCTCCGAGGTCAGCGGCTACGGCCGGCAGAAGGGCCACACCGAGGTCTACCGCGGCGCGGAGTACGACATCGCGCTGGTGCCCAAGATCCGCATCGAGATCGTCGTCGACGACGCCGACGCCGAGGACGTGGTGGGCATCGTGGTGAAGACCGCGCAGACCGGCCGCATCGGTGACGGGAAGGTCTGGGTCAGCCCGGTCGAGACGGTCGTGCGGGTCCGGACCGGCGAGCAGGACGCGTCCGCGCTCTGATGACGTCCCTTCTCGGGGCCGCACCTGCGAGGTCCGGGTCGTGACCGCTGACCAGCGCCGGACCAGGGCCGCCTCGGCCGACGAGCTCTGCCGGCAGGCGTACGCCGCCTCCTCAGGGCCCGACGCCGGGGTGGCCCTGGTCGCGGTCGGGGGCTACGGGCGCGGCGAGCTCGCCCCGCACTCCGACCTCGACGTCGTCCTCGTCCACGAGGACGGCCTGGACATCGGCGACCTGGGCAGCACGCTCTGGTACCCGCTGTGGGACTCCGGGCGTCGCCTGGACCACTCGGTGCGGTCGATGAGCCAGGTGGTCGAGGCGGCCGGCGACCTGCGGGTCGCGCTGGGGCTGCTGGACGCGCGGCACGTGGCCGGCGACCCCGGCCTGAGCCTGCGGCTGCGCACCACCATGCTCGCCGACTGGCGCCGCCAGGCGCGCTCGCGGCTCCCCGAGCTGCGGACGCTGACCCGCAAGCGCCACGACGTCACCGGCGAGCTCGCGCACGCCTCGGTGCCCGACGTCAAGGAGGCCGAGGGCGGCCTGCGCGACGCCGGCGTCCTCAAGGCGATCGAGGCCAGCTGGCTCGTCGACGCCTCCACCCCGGCCCTCGAGGCCGCCCGCCTGCTCCTGCTCGACGTGCGCGACGAGGTGCAGGACCTCGCCGGACGCCCGGCCGACCGGATCGCGCCCGAGATGTGGGGGCCGCTCGCCGAGCGGCTCGGCCTGCCCGACGCCGGCGCCGCCCAGCGCCACGTGCGCTCGCTCGGGCGCCGCATCGCGCACCTGTCGCGGCTCGCCTGGCGGCGCACGGACGCCGTCGTGGCGCGGTCGAGCGGGGAGAAGGGCCGCCGGACCCCCGCCCTCGAGCGGATCGCGCCGGGCCTCGCGCTGTCGCGCGGGGAGGTCGTCCTCGACGCGGGCACGCGACCGGCCGACGACCCGACCCTCCTGCTGCGCGCCGCCGCCGAGGCGGCCGAGCGCGACGCCGTCCTGGCGCCGACGACCGCGGCCCGCCTGGTCCGCGAGGGCGCCGAGCTCCCCGTGCCCTGGCCCGCCCCGGCGCGCGACGCGCTCGTGCGGCTCCTCGCCAGCGGCCCGGCGCTGCTGCCGGTGTGGGAGACCCTCGACGAGGTCGACGGCATCGAGACCTTCCTCCCCGAGTGGGAGCAGATCCGGCTGCTGCCGCACGCCTCGTCGATCCACCGCTTCACCGTCGACCGCCACGTCGTCGAGACCTGCGCGGAGGCCGGCGCGCTGATCCGCGGCGTCCGCCGGCCCGACCTGCTCCTCGTGGCCGCCCTGCTCCACGACATCGGCAAGGGCTCGCTGCACGACCACTCCGTCGCCGGCGAGCCGGTGGCCCGCAAGGTCGTGACCCGGATGGGGTTCACCGACCTCGACGCCGAGGTCGTCGCCTCGCTGGTGCGCTGGCACCTGCTGCTGGCCGTCCTCGGCACCACCCGCGACCCCGACGACCCGGCCACCACCGCGGAGCTGCTCACCCACGTGCCGGACGCCGCGAGCCTGGAGCTGCTGCGCGCGCTCACCGAGGCCGACGCCCGCGCCACGTCGCCGGCGGCCTGGACGACGTGGCGCGCCTCGCTCGTCGACCAGCTCGTCGCCCGCGCAGCGACCGCGCTCGGCGCCGAGATCGTCCACCTCGCGCCGACCGACCAGCTGCCGGTGCCCGACGTCGTACGCCGTGACCCCGCCGCCGTCGCGGTCACCATCACGCCCCACGAGGTCGGCGCCACCGTCACGGTCGTGGCCGCCGACCGGGTCGGGCTGCTCGCCGACGTCGCCGGCGGCCTGGCCGCGCTGCGCGTGCCGGTGAAGGCGGCGCGCGCGTGGTCGCAGGTCGACGCCCAGGGGGAGTGGGCGGTCAGCGCCTGGGAGGTGCCCGACGCCTACCTCGACGCCGCGGTCGTGCGCGACCGGATCCGCCGGGTGGCCGACGGCGCGCAGTCGCTGCCCGGGCTCGGCTCGCGGCGCGAGGACGAGCTGCCGCCGATCGTCGAGGTCCGCCCCGACGCCTCCCGCGCCTCGCTCGTGCTGGAGATCCGCACCGCCGACCGCCCGGGCGTGGTCCACCGGGTCCTCACCACGCTCGCCGGCCTCGGTCTCACGGTCGCCTCCGCCCACGTCTCGACGCTCGGCCCCCAGGCCGTCGACGTCTTCTACGTCCAGGAGGTCGGCGGCGTGCGCCCCACCGAGGAGCGCGCCGCGGCCGCCGCCCACGCCGTCCGCACCGCGCTCGGCGGCTGAGCCGGCCGTCCACGGGGTGACTCGAGCGGACCTGTGTCCGCTCGACGCCCGCAATGGCGTGCGTCGAGCGTCCACGGCGTGCGTCCAGTCCGCCGTCCGCGGCCGGCGTACGCCGAATCGCTCGGACCCTGCCCCGGGCGGATACGCTGGTGGGAGTACGACCGTGACTCCAGCCACCGATGCGAGGGACAGACCCACACCGTGTTCGCCACACTCTCCGACCGGCTTGCCGACACCTTCAAGAACCTGCGCGGCAAGGGACGGCTCTCCGAGGCCGACATCGACGCCACCGCGCGCGAGATCCGCATCGCGCTGCTCGAGGCCGACGTCGCCCTGCCCGTCGTCAAGGAGTTCGTCGGCGCCGTCAAGGAGCGCGCGCGCGGCGAGGAGGTCAGCGGTGCGCTGAACCCCGCGCAGCAGATCATCAAGATCGTCCACGAGGAGCTCGTGACGATCCTCGGTGGCGAGACCCGCCGGCTGCGCTACGCCAAGAGCGGACCCACCGTCATCATGCTGGCCGGCCTCCAGGGCGCCGGCAAGACGACCCTGGCCGCCAAGCTCGCGCTGTGGCTCAAGGACCAGGACAAGACGCCGCTGCTCGTCGCGGCCGACCTCCAGCGCCCCAACGCGGTGCAGCAGCTGCAGGTCAACGGCGAGCGCGTCGGCGTGCCGGTCTTCGCGCCCGAGCCGGGCAACGCCCAAGGAGTCGAGCACGGCGGCGACCCGGTCGACGTCGCCCGCGCCTCGATCGAGGAGGCGAGGCGCAAGCTCCACGACGTCGTCATCATCGACACCGCGGGTCGCCTCGGTGTCGACGAGACCCTCATGCGGCAGGCCAAGGACATCCGCGACGCCGTCCAGCCCGACGAGGTGCTCTTCGTCGTCGACGCGATGATCGGTCAGGACGCGGTCGTCACCGCCCAGGCCTTCCTCGACGGCGTCGGCTACGACGGCGTCGTGCTCACCAAGCTCGACGGTGACGCCCGCGGTGGTGCGGCGCTGTCGATCCGCTCGATCACCGGCAAGCCGGTCATGTTCGCCTCCAGCGGCGAGAAGATGACCGACTTCGACCTCTTCCACCCCGACCGGATGGCCTCGCGCATCCTCGACATGGGCGACATGCTCACCCTGATCGAGCAGGCGGAGAAGGCGTTCGACTCCGACCAGGCGCTGAGGGCAGCCGAGAAGCTCGGCACCAAGGGTGGCTTCACGCTGGAGGACTTCCTCCAGCAGATGCAGCAGATCCGCAAGCTCGGCTCGATGACCAAGATCATGGGCATGCTGCCCGGGATGGGTCAGTTCCGCGACCAGCTCGAGAACTTCGACGAGCGCGAGATCGACCGCATCCAGGCGATCATCCAGTCGATGACCCCCGCCGAGCGGGACAACCCCAAGATCATCGACGGCTCGCGCCGCGCCCGTATCGCCAAGGGCTCCGGCCGCCAGGTCTCCGACGTCAACCAGCTCGTCGACCGCTTCTTCGAGGCGCGCAAGATGATGGAGCAGATGGCGCGCGGCGGCGGGATGCCCGGCATGCCGGGGATGCCCGGGTTGCCCGGCGCGGGTGGCAGCAAGCGGGCCGGCGCCAAGCAGCAGGCCAAGAAGGGCAAGGGCAAGCGGGGCTCGGGCAACCCGGCCAAGGCCGCCCAGCAGGCCGCGGCGCAGAAGGCCGCCGCCGCGGAGAAGGCCGGCAACCCGTTCGGCAACCCCGACGGCGCCGAGGTCGACTACGAGAAGGCCGCCGAGCAGCTCAACCTCCCCAAGGACTTCTCCCAGTTCCTGAAGTGAGACGCAGCAGCCGGCGACCGAGCGCAGCGAGGTCCCGGCGTGGGCTCGGCCAGGTTGAGCGAGCGACGCGACTGAGGAACGAAGTCGCACGAGCGAGTCGAAACCCCGGCTGGTGGCAAAGCCGCCCGAGCGAGTCGAAACCCTCGCGGGACCCGAAGCCGCCCGAGCGAGCCGACACCCGGCGCGGCAGGTGTGGCCCCCGAAGCGCGCCGGTGGTTGGGTGGTCGTCCGTACGCCGACCACCGAGGGGGACCCGCATGAGCGAGCCGTTCGACCACCTGCTGGAGAAGTACGCCCGACTCGTCGTCCGGGTGGGCGCCAACGTCCAGCCCGGGCAGGAGGTCGTGGTCAGCGCCCTGCCCGAGCAGGCCGACGCCGCCCGGGCGATCACGGCGGAGGCCTACCGCGTCGGTGCGTCCCGGGTCACCCTGCAGTACCGCGACCCGTTCCAGAAGCGCGCCGCGGTGGAGCACGGGCCCGACGAGATGCTGGGCACCTCGCAGGAGCACGAGCTCGTCCAGGCGCGCGGGTGGAAGCAGAGCAGGCCCGCGATGATCTCGCTCACCGGGAACCCGCACCCGACGCTGATGGAGGGGCTCGACCCGGCCCGGCTCGCGAAGGCGGTCCCCGTCGAGCTGATCCAGGAGGTGATGCCCCTGACGACGACCAACCAGGTGGCGTGGACCGTGGTCGGTGCGCCGACCAAGGGCTGGGCCGACAGCATCGGGGTCAGCGACGTGGCCGCGCTGTGGGACGCGGTCGCACGGAGCATGCGCCTGGACCAGGCGGACCCGGTGGCGGCGTGGCGGGCCCACGTCGCCCGGCTCGGGGCTCGCGCGGCGATCCTCAACGCGCACGGCTTCGACAAGATCCGCTACCGCGGCCCGGGCACCGACCTCACCCTCGGCCTGACGTCCCGCTCGCGCTGGATCGGCGGGTCGGTGGAGAACGAGGCGGGCGTGGAGTTCGTGCCCAACATGCCCACCGAGGAGGTCTTCGTGTCCCCGGACTGGCGTCGCGCCGAGGGCACCGTCCGCACGTCGGCGCCGTTCTTCCTGGCCTCGATGGGGGCGCTGGTGGAGGGCCTGGAGCTCGAGGTGCGCGACGGGACCGTCACCGGCGCCTCCGCCGAGCGCGGCGAGGAGGCGGTGCAGGCCCAGTTCGACCTGATCCCGCGCTCGCGCCACTTCGGCGAGGTCGCGATCGTCGACGCCGACTCGGCCGTCGCGGCCACCGGGCTGGTCTACAAGGACATGCTCTTCGACGAGAACGTCGGCTCCCACATCGCATGGGGGATGGGCTACACCGCCGCCATGGACGACACCGTCGACCTCAGCCCGGAGCAGCGCATCGACGAGGGGCTCAACCAGGCCAACACCCACGTCGACATCGTCATCGGCAGCCCCGAGGTGCAGATCGACGGGATCCACGCCGACGGCTCGTCGGTCCCGGTCACCCGCGGCAACGAGTTCGTCCTGACCGACTGACACACTGCCGGGGTGAGCACAGTCCTGGTCGTCGACGGCGCCAACGTCGTGGGCTCGGTGCCCGACGGCTGGTGGAAGGACCGTGCGGGCGCCGCCCGGCGCCTGCACGAGAGGCTGCTGGTCGGCGACACCACCCACGACGAGATCGTGCTGGTGCTCGAGGGGCAGGCGAAGGGCGGGGTGCGCGCCGGTCGCGACTCCCACGTCCGCACCGTCCACGCCGCCCGCGACGGCGACAGCGAGATCCGCGAGCAGGTGCGCCGAGCGATGGCCGACGGCCACGCGGTGACGGTCGTGACCGCCGACCGGATGCTGGCCGCGAACGTCTCGCCGGCCCAGGTGCTCAGCCCGTCGTGGCTGCTCGACCGGGTCTGAGCGCGGCGCCAGGACCGGTGCCCGCCACCTGCCCGGCTGCTCAGTCGGTCGCGGTCGCCATCGCGAGTGCCATCGTCACCGCGCCGACCACCTCCGCGCGCTCGCCCAGCTCGCCGGGCACCACCACGAGCGCGCGCGCCGTGGCCGGCTGGGCGTAGCGGTCGACCGCACGGCGTACGCCGTCCACGACCGGCGCCGCCCGTCCCAGCGTGCCCCCGAGGACGACGACGGCCGGGTTGAGGTGGTTGGCGAGGTCGGCCAGCGCCCGTCCGACCGTGGTGCCGGCGTCCTCGAGGACGCGGCACACGCCGGGGTCGCCTGCCGTCGCGAGCTCCAGGAGCCGCTCCATCGTGAGGCCCTCGACGTGGGCCGGCTGCACCGACCGCAGCAGTGCCCGGGCCGAGACCCGTGTCTCGAGGCACCCCCGGTTGCCGCACCGGCACACCTCGCCCTCCTCGCCCACCCGGACGTGGCCGAGCTCGCCCGCCATGCCGGAGGCGCCGCGGTGCACCCGCCCGCCGAGGACCAGCCCGGAGCCGACGCCGCTGGCAAGCTTGACGTAGACCACGTCCTGGTGGCCGCGGGCGGCGCCGTGGCGCACCTCCGCGAGGGCGCCGAGGTTGGCGTCGTTGTCGACGATGACCGGCGCACCGATGCGGCGCTCGAGCTCGGCCGCCGGGTCGACCCCGTGCCACCCGGGCAGGATCCCGGTGCTGACCGAGCCCGTGGCGCGGTCGACGGGCGCCGGGACGCACATCCCGACGCCGTGCACAGCGTCCGGCTCGACGCCGGCGGCCGCCAGCGTGGCGTGGACCATCGACGCAGCGAGGTCGAGGGCCGGGGCCGCGGCGACGTCGACGTCGAGGCGACGGACGTCCTCGGCGAGCAGGTCGCCGGTCGGTCCGGCGACCGCGACCCGCACGTGGGCGTGCCCGACGTCGACGCCGACGACGCCGCCGGGAGGCGTCGCGGGCTCCAGGAGCACCGGCGGCCGGCCGGACCCGCCCTTGTACGGACGACCGCGTGCCGTCTCGCGCACCTGGCCGGCGTCGAGCAGGTCGCGCACGAGACCGGACACCGTGGTGGTCGACAGGCCGGTCGCCCGCGCCAGCTCGGCGCGGCTCTGCGGTCCGTCGGAGGCCAGGCGGGCCAGGACGAGCCTGCGGTTGGCGCGACGCAGGTCCTCGAGGGAGCCGCCGCGACCACGCGGGGGAGGACGAACCGGCATGGACGGTTCTTTTCTACGGGAAGCGGACGAAAAGTCGACGGCGGTCGGCTTTCTCGGCATTGACGCGCACGATAGCGCGTTCCTACGTTCCGTGTGACGGGCGTCACGTCGACGCTCTCGAACTCGGGCAAGGGAGCACAGTCATGGCGCCACAACCACGCATCCGCTCAGCGATCTCCACGGCCAGGTCGCGCACACGTCTGCGACCGGCCGTCGGCCTGCTGGCCACCGCGGCACTGTCCGCCTCGTTCCTCGCGGTGTCCTCGCCGTCCCAGGCTGGCGAGCAGGCGGGGGAGCAGGGCGGGAAGGGCGCGGACGTCACCGCCCAGGCCCCGGCCGACGCCGGCTACCGCAACCCCCGGCTGCCCGTCGCGAAGCGGGTCGCCGACCTGTTGGGGCGGATGACGCTCGCGGAGAAGGTCGGCCAGATGGCCCAGGCCGAGCGCCTCGACGTTGACGCCGACACCTCGCTCATCACGACCTACGGCCTCGGCAGCCTGCTCTCCGGGGGCGGCTCGACCCCGACCCCCAACACGCCGGAGGCCTGGGCCGACATGGTCGACCGCTACCAGCAGGCGGCCCTCGCCACCCGGCTCGGCATCCCGCTGCTCTACGGCGTCGACTCCGTGCACGGCCACGGCAACCTCGTCGGCGCGACGATCGTCCCGCACAACATCGGCCTCGGGGCGAGCCGCGACCCGCGCCTGGTGGAGCAGATCGGCGCGATCACCGCCGAGGAGACGCGGGCGACCGGGCCGCAGTGGGCCTTCGCCCCGTGCCTGTGCGTGGCCCGCGACGACCGGTGGGGCCGCACCTACGAGTCGTTCGGCGAGGACCCCGACCTGGTCGCCTCGATGACGACCTCCATCCGCGGCCTGCAGGGGCGTCCGGGCCAGCTCGACGACACCGACCACGTGCTGGCCTCGGCCAAGCACTTCGCCGGCGACGGCCTCACGACCTACGACGCCGCGGCGGCCGGCACCGGCGCGTACCCGATCGACCAGGGCGTCACGCAGGTCGACCACGAGACGTTCGACGAGCTCGCGCTCGCGCCGTTCTGGCCCGCGGTCCGCAAGTACGACGTCGGCTCGGTGATGCCGTCGTTCTCCAGCGTCGACTGGACCGAGGACGGCCTCGGCAACCCGACCAAGATGCACGCGAACGCCGAGCTGCTGACCGGGGTCCTCAAGGGCGACATGCGCTTCGACGGCATCGTGATCTCCGACTGGCGTGCGATCCGCCAGCTGCCCGGCACCTACCGCGACCAGGTGCGGACCTCCGTGCTCGCGGGCGTCGACATGTTCATGGAGCCGATCCAGGCCCCCAACAACCCCACCGGCTGGGACGAGTTCATCCCGACCCTGACCGACCTCGTCGACACGGGGGAGGTGCCGGTGTCGCGGATCGACGACGCAGTCACCCGGATCCTCACCAAGAAGTTCGAGCTCGGCCTCTTCGAGCACCCGTTCACCGACCGCACCCACCTCGGCGACATCGGCAGCGCGCAGCACCGCCGGGTGGCCCGCCGGGCCGTGGCCGAGTCGCAGGTGCTGCTCAAGAACGAGCGCGGCGCCGTGCCGCTCGCGCGCAGGAAGCCGGTCTACGTCGCCGGCGCCAAGGCCGACAGCATCGGCGACCAGGCCGGAGGCTGGACCGTCACCTGGCAGGGCGGCTCGACCAACCAGATCCCCGGCAACACGATCCTCGACGGGGTGCGCGGCGAGGCGACGCGGGTGACGTGGAGCGCCGACGGGTCCAAGGCCGTGCCGAAGGACGCGTCCGCGGTCGTCGTGGTCGGCGAGACGCCGTACGCCGAGGGCTTCGGCGACGTCGGCGGCCCGCAGTGGGCCTACGACCCGGCCGACAACGGCGTGCCCCGGCCGGCGCAGACCATGGAGCTGTCGTCGGCCGACCAGGACCTGGTCCGGTCGGTCTGCTCGAAGGTCGAGACCTGCGTCGTGGTGCTGCTCTCGGGGCGGCCCGTCGTCATCGACCCCACCCTGCTGTCGTCGATCGACGCGCTGCAGGCGGCCTGGCTTCCCGGCAGCCAGGGCGAGGGCGTGACCGACGTCCTGTTCGGCCGCACCCCCTACACCGGGAAGCTGCCGGTGAGCTGGCCGCGCAGCGTGGCCCAGGAGCCGATCAACGTCGGTGACGCCTCCTACGACCCGCTCTACCCCTACGGCTGGGGACTGCGGGGCCGTCGCCGCTGACCCCTGCCGGACCGGCGACCGTGGCCCGACCCGCGTGCGGGTCGGGCCACGGTCCGCCCTCGCTAGGGTCGGTGCATGCCCCACGAGCCCGCCCAGCGCTTCCGCGGCCCGGTCCTGCCCGACGGCGAGCCGCGCGACCTCTACGTCGTCGACGGCCGGATCACCTGGGAGGTGCAGCCGGGCGCCGAGACGGTCGCCGAGGGCTGGATCGTGCCCGGGCTGGTCGACGCCCACTGCCACCTCGGCCTCGACGACGCCGGTGCGACCGACGACGCGGCCACCGAGCAGCAGGCGATCGACGACCGCGACGGCGGAGCGCTCCTGATCCGCGACGCCGGCTCCGCGGCCGACACGCGCTGGATCCACGACCGCGACGACCTGCCCCGGCTGATCCGCTGCGGGCGCCACATCGCCGCCACGAAGCGCTACATCCGCGGCTACGCCCACGAGGTCGAGCCCGAGGACCTGGCGACGTACGCCGCCCGGGAGGCGCGCAACGGCGACGGCTGGATCAAGCTGGTCGGCGACTGGATCTCCCGCGACGAGGGCGACCTGGCCCCGTCCTTCCCGGCCGAGGCCTTCGCCGCCGCCATCGACGCGGCGCACGCCGAGGGCGCCAAGGTCACCGCGCACTGCTTCGGCCACGGCGTCCTGCCGGGCCTGATCGAGGCCGGCATCGACTGCATCGAGCACGGCACCGGGCTCACCGAGGACCTCATCGACGCGATGGTGGCCCACGGCACCGCGTCTGGTCCCGACCGTGATGCAGCTCGACAAGTTCCCCGAGCACGCGGCCGCCGGGCAGGAGAGGTTCCCCGCCTACGCCACGACCATGACCGACCTCTACGCCCGGATGCCCGCCACGATCATGGCGGCCCACGAGGCCGGCGTGCCGATCTATGCCGGCTCCGACGGCGGCGGCATCAGCCGCCACGGCAACATCGCCGGCGAGGTCGAGGCCCTGGCCCGCATCGGGATGTCGGGCTTCGACGCGCTCGGCGCCGCGAGCTGGCGGGCTCGCGAGTGGCTCGGCGTGGACGGCCTGGTCGAGGGTGCCTCGGCCGACTTCGTCGTCTACGACCGCGACCCGGTCGCGGACCTGTCGGTCCTGCGCACCCCCACCTGCACCGTGCTGCGCGGGGTCACCCGACGTCGGTGACCGCGCCAGTGACCACGTCGACGACCTCGACGTCCGGGCCCGGCTCGTAGACCACGCGCGCGCAGTTGGCCTTGACCATCTCCTCGCCGACCTGCTCTCCGGAGCCGCGGTCGATGCGCCGGCGCCAGATCTCGTTGCGCCGGAACACCTGTCCGTCGTGGCGCAGGAACTGCTCGTCGCGCGCCTCCACCTTCCAGGAGTGCTCCGGGCGGCTGTCGGTGCGCAGCTGCCCGTGGAGGTAGCGCTCGCCGACCCACGTGCGGAGCTGGACGGGGTGGTCGGTGTCGTTGCGCACGACCAGGTCGACGTAGTTGTAGACGATCGAGCAGCCCACGCCCCACGGCAGCACCCGCCCCTGGTCGGGGAAGGGGGCGAAGGAGTGCTCCGAGCGCTCGACGACGGTGAGGTCCGAGTGCAGCACCATCCAGTGCACGAGATTGGCCAGCTGGCAGATCCCACCGCCGACGCCCGAGCGCGCAGCACCGTCGGAGAGCGTCATGCCCTCGAGGTACCCGCGCCGGCGGCTGCAGCTGCCGACCACCCGGTTGAAGGAGAACGTCTCGCCCGGGGCGAGGAGGAGGCCGTCGATCCGCGACGCGGCCAGGCGCAGGTTGGTCACCTTGTTGTGCTGCAGGTGCATCCGCCCGGGGTCGAGCTCGCGCAGCAGCAGGGAGCCGTGCTGCTTGAGCCGCACCGGCAGGTCGGCGACCGAGCGGCGGCGGGCGAAGGTCACCCGGCCCGACGCGGAGTCGCGCACCCACTGCGTACGCCGTCGCGCGCGGTGGACGGCCACGGCCACGGGCAGCAGCCAGGGGTGGCGCTGCGTCAGGCGCGGGGGAGCGGTGAGCCGGTCGGGCAGCACCAGGGGCACGGCCGGGCCGAGCGGGACGGAGATCACCTCGAGGGGACGTGCCGCGCGCCCGGAAGGTTGCCGCCACCGTGCGCGAAACCGGTTTGTGGACGACGCGTGAGGTCGGTGAGGATGACCGCATGAGGAGCGCCGCCGACGTCTACCCGCCCTTCGGTCTGCGCGCGGTCGCCGGTCCGATCGAGCTGCGCGGCCTGACCGACGAGCTGATCCTCGAGCTCTGCGACGTGGCCGAGCGGGGCATCCACGACCCCGACGAGATGCCGTTCTACTTCCCGTGGTCGACCGCGCCCGCGGGCCAGCTGTCGCGCAACACCGCGGCCTACCACTGGGGCAAGCGCGCGACGTTCTCGCCCGACGACTTCTGCCTTGACCTCGCGGTCCTGGTGGACGGGCGCGTGGTGGGCTCCCAGGGGGTCGCGGCGAAGAACTTCCCGGTCACCCGCACCGGTGAGACCGGCTCCTGGCTGGGTCGCGAGCACCAGGGCCGGGGGCTGGGAACCGCGATGAGGCGCGCGTTCTGCGCGCTGCTCTTCGACCACCTCGGCTTCGAGGAGATCACCTCCGCGGCGTTCCTCGACAACCCCGCCTCGCTGGCGGTCTCGCGCAAGGTGGGCTACGTCGAGACCGGGCTGACCCGGGTCAAGCGTCGCGAGGGCGAGCTGGCCCGCACCCGGGGCCTGGTGCTCACCCCGGAGACCTTCGTGCGCGACGACGTACGCCTCGAGGTCAGCGGCGCCGAGGCGGTGCGCGAGCTCATCGGGCTCGACGCGCGCTGAGCCGCCCGGGCCGGACGGGCCGGACGCGGCGGACCGGATTGGTCGTGCACGCCCGACGTCTGGCAGAATCCTCGCTCGTGTCCTGCATGCCCGGACCCTCTCATCCGAGCACGCAGCGCCCACCCGAGTCGTCGGTCCCGGTGTCCCCACCTACGGACCGGCCCTCACCCACGACAATTTCTGAGGAGACACCACAAACGTGGCCGTCAAGATTCGTTTGAAGCGCCTGGGCAAGATCCGGGTGCCGCAGTACCGCATCGTCGTCGTCGACTCGCGCAAGAAGCGCGACGGCAAGGTCCTCGAGGAGATCGGCAAGTACCACCCCAAGGAGGAGCCGTCGCTCATCGACGTCGTCTCCGACCGGGCGCAGTACTGGCTCGGCGTGGGTGCGCAGCCCACCGAGGCCGTCGAGGTCCTGCTCAAGGTGACCGGTGACTGGCAGAAGTTCAAGGGCCTGCCGGGCACCGAGGGCACCCTCAAGGTCAAGGAGCCCAAGCGCTCCAAGCTCGACATCTTCAACGAGGCCCTCAAGGAGGCCGCCGCCGAGCCCAAGGGTGCCGCGGTGACGTCGAGGAAGAAGTCCGAGAAGACCGAGGACAAGGCCGAGGAGAAGGCTGCCGACACGGTCGAGAAGACCGAGGCGCCTGCCGAGGTCCCCGCGTCGGAGACCCCCGAGGGTGCCGCTGAGGCCAACGCCGACCTGGAGAACGTGACGGCCGAGGACGCCGGCAAGAACACCTCCGGCGTCGACGCGGACAAGCAGGCCTGATCGTGCTGGCCGAGGCGCTCGAGCACCTGGTGCGCGGCATCGTCGACCACCCCGACGACGTCGTCGTCCGCGACAAGCAGATGCGTCGTGGCTCGATCCTCGAGGTCCGGGTCCACCCCGACGACCTCGGCAAGGTGATCGGCCGCAACGGTCGCACCGCGACGGCCTTCCGCACCGTCGTCTCGGCCCTCGCGGGCCGCGGCGGTGCCCGGGTCGACTTCGTCGACACCGACCGTCGCCGCTGAGCCTCCGCACAGCCCACGCACGAAGGGCGCCGTCCCCCCGGGGACGGCGCCCGTCGTCATTTCCCGGGGGTCGCCGGTGCGGCGATAGCCTCTGCGTCGTGAGCGAGGACAGCGCAGGCATCGAGGTCGTGGTCGGCCGCATCGGCAAGCCCCACGGCATCCGCGGCGAGGTCACCCTCGACGTCCGCACCGACGAGCCGGAGCGGCGCTTCGCCCCCGGCACGGTCCTGCGGGCGCAGGCGCCAGCGGGAGCCGACCGCCGGCCTGCCGCCCTGACCGTCGCCCGGGCGCGCTGGCACCAGAGCACGCTGCTCGTCACCTTCGAGGAGCTGACCGACCGCAACTCCGCGGAGGCGGCCCGGGGCACGGTCCTCCATGCCACGCTGGCGCCCGACGAGGTGCCCGAGGACCCCGAGGAGTACTACGACCACCAGCTCATCGGGCTCGCGGTGGTCGACCTCGACGGCACCGCCCTGGGCGAGGTGAGGGCCGTCGTGCACGGCTCCGCGCAGGACCTGCTCACCGTGCGTACGCCGCAGGGGCGCGACGCGCTGGTGCCGTTCGTCGCCGCGCTGGTCCCCGAGGTCGACCTGGCCGCGGGTCGGGTCGTGGTCGCCGACCGCCCCGGCCTGGTGACCCCCTTCCCCGACGAGAAGGATCCGCGCGAGAAGGGCACGGACGAGAAGGGCGCGGGCGAGGACAACGCATGAGGATCGACGTCGTCACGATCTTCCCCGACTACCTCGCCCCGCTCGACCTGAGCCTGCCGGGCAAGGCCCGCGACAAGGGGCTGCTCGAGCTCCACGTCCACGACCTGCGGCAGTGGACGACCGATCGCCACCGCACGGTGGACGACACCCCCTACGGCGGCGGTGCCGGGATGGTGATGAAGCCGGGCCCGTGGGGCGAGGCGCTCGACGCCGTCGCGTCCGGCGCGACGATCGTGTTCACCACCCCGAGCGGCGAGCCCTTCACCCAGCGGGTGGCCGAGGAGCTGAGCGGCCACGACCACCTCGTCTTCGCCTGCGGGCGCTACGAGGGCATCGACCAGCGCGTCGTCGAGCACGCCGCCACGGTGGGCACCGTGCGCGAGATCAGCCTGGGCGACTACGTCCTCAACGGCGGGGAGGTCGCCGCGCTGGCGATCACCGAGGCGGTCGTGCGGCTGCTGCCCGGCTTCATGGGCAACGCCGAGTCGCTGGTGGAGGAGTCGCACGCCGACGGCCTGCTGGAGTACCCCGTCTACACCAAGCCCGCCTCGTGGCAGGGCCGTGACGTCCCCGAGGTCCTGCTCTCGGGCGACCACGCCCGCATCGCGGCCTGGCGCCGCGAGCAGGCCGAGCGCCGCACCGCCGAGCGCCGGCCCGACCTGCTGCCGGCGACCGCCGCGGTCGGCGCCCTGGCCGACCTCGACGTGCGCGCAGCCGTCGCTGCGGACGCCGGCGAGCTCTACACCCTGCAGCGCGCGTGCTGGCTGCAGGAGCTCGAGGCCAACCCCGGGGTGGAGATCCCGGCGCTGCACGAGTCGCTCGACGACGTACGCCGCGGGCTGGGGGAGTGGACGGTCATGGTGGCGCGCGACCCGTCGTCCGGCCGGCTCGTCGGCGCGGTCCGCGGGCGCCCGGACCCGCACGGCGAGTGGGACATCGGCCGGGTGATGGTCGCCCCCGACCTGCAGGGCCGCGGCCTGGGGCGCAGTCTGCTGGAGCTGGTGGAGTCGCTCGCCCCGGCCGGCACGACGACGTACGTCCTGTTCACGGGGGCACGCTCGATCGCCAACCAGCGGATGTACAAGAAGGCCGGCTACCGGCTGCGCCCCGACCGGGAGGCTCCTGCGGGTGCCGTGGTGATGACCAAGCGGGCCGACCGGCGGATTTCACGCTGATCCCCGGGGTCTGGCAGACTCCACCCTTGGTCTGCTCGAGGCCAGGGCCGCCCGGAGGCGTCGCAGGACGCACCGCACCGGGGACCCGTCGAACCGCACCTGCCACAGGGGGCGCGCCGGCCGGCCGTCACGAGCACCCACCCCGAACCACCCACCACCGAACCGCGGCTGACCTGTGGCACTCGCGAGGAGCACAGCGATGAGCAACGTCATTGCCGATCTCGGCAGCCCCCTCAAGCGCGACGACGTCCCGGCCTTCCGCGCCGGCGACAACATCAAGGTCCACGTCAAGGTCATCGAGGGCAGCCGCGCGCGTGTCCAGGTCTTCCAGGGCGTCGTGATCCGCGTCCACGGCTCGGGCATCGGCCGCACCTTCACCGTCCGCAAGGTCTCCTTCGGCGTCGGCGTCGAGCGCACCTTCCCGCTGCACTCCCCGATCTTCGAGAAGATCGAGGTCGTGACCCGCGGCGACGTCCGTCGCGCCAAGCTCTACTACCTGCGCAACCTGCGCGGCAAGGCTGCCAAGATCAAGGAGCGCCGCGAGATGTGATCCACCGGACCGCGCGCCGCACGGCGCCGGTCCGACCAGGGACTGGTTAGTCTCTGCGCGTGACTTCAGACGACCGCGGCTCCGCGTCCACCCCGATGGACGAGGAGCCGCGGTCGTCACGTCCGGAGGAGGAGATGGTGGCGAGCCGAGGCGAGGGCCGACGGGGCCGGGGCAGGCGCAAGCAGCTGCCCCTGTGGCAGGAGACCGTGCTCCTGCTGGGCATCGCGCTGGTGCTCGCGATCGTCATCAAGAGCTTCTTCGTCCAGGCGTTCTACATCCCGTCGGAGTCGATGGAGCCCGGGCTGGTCCTCAACGACCGGATCCTGGTGGAGAAGCCGTCCTACTGGGGCGACAGCGGTCCCCAGCGCGGTGACGTCGTGGTCTTCAAGGACCCGGGCGGGTGGCTCAACCCCGCCGACGCCGCCGGACCGACCAACCCGGTCGCCAAGGCGATGGCGAAGATCGGTCTCTATCCGACCGGCGGCCACCTGGTGAAGCGCGTCATCGGCGTCGCCGGCGACACCATCCAGTGCTGCGACGACCAGGGCCGGCTGATGATCAACGGCAAGGCCATCGACGAGCGCGGCTTCGTCAAGCGCGGCGGAGCCAGCTGTGACGGCCCGATGGTCGACGAGTGCACGGAGGACTGGGAGGTCGGCCCGATCCCCGAGGGCCACGTCTTCGTGATGGGCGACAACCGGTCACGCTCGGCGGACTCCTCCTTCCACATGTGCAAGCCCAATGCGACCGAGTGCGTGCCGGGCGACGAGTTCGTCCCGGTCGACCTGGTCGTCGGCAAGGTGTTCGTCCTGCTCTGGCCGGCCGACCGGTTCCGCTGGAACACCCGTCCGGCGCCGTTCGAGGACGTGCCGGACCCGTCGTGACCCAGCCGCCGCAACCGGTCCAGGGCGCGGTGGCCGTACGCCGCGACGCCGGGCTCTACGGCTACGAGCGCGCCCTGCGCCGGGCCGGCCTCGAGCCGATCGCCGGCGTCGACGAGGCGGGCCGCGGCGCGTGCGCGGGCCCGCTGGTCGCCGGTGCGGTCGTGCTGCCCGCCGGCAGGGCGGGGATCGTGCCCGGCCTGGCTGACAGCAAGCTGCTCACCGAGGCCGCCCGCGAACGGGTCTACGCGCAGGTCGTGCGTCGCGCGCTGGCCTGGTCGGTGGTGGTCGTCGAGGCCGAGGAGTGCGACCGGCTCGGGATGCACGTGGCCAACCTCGAGGCGCTGCGCCGGGCGGTGGCCCGCCTCGGCACCCGGCCGGCGTACGTCCTGACCGACGGGTTCCCCGTCGACGGGCTCGGCGTCCCGGGGCTCGCGGTCTGGAAGGGCGACCGGGTCGCTGCGTGCATCGCGGCCGCCTCGGTCATCGCCAAGGTGACCCGCGACCGGCTGATGGTCGGGCTCGACGGCGACTGGCCGGCCTACGACTTCAAGACCCACAAGGGCTACGTCACCGACGTCCACGAGGCGGCGCTCGCCGCGCACGGGCCCTCGCCGGTCCACCGGATGCGCTTCGTCAACGTGCGCCGCGCCGCGGGTCTGGAGCCCTCTCCCGACGCGGGGCTGGGTGCGGACACTAGTGTCGGGACCGAGGACCGGGGCACCGGTGTGAGCGAGCAGGAGGACGCATGAGCGCGGAGGATCTCGAGAAGTACGAGACCGAGATGGAGCTCACCCTCTATCGCGAGTACCGCGACGTGGTGGGCATCTTCAAGTACGTCGTGGAGACCGACCGTCGCTTCTACCTCTGCAACCAGGTCGACGTGAAGGCGCGCTCGGAGGGCGGCGACGTCTTCTTCGAGGTCTCGATGAGCGACGCCTGGGTCTGGGACATGTACCGGCCGGCCCGGTTCGCCAAGAATGTCAAGGTGCTGACCTTCAAGGACGTCAACGTCGAGGAGCTCGCGCCCCAGGAGATCGACCCGCCCAAGGACTGACCCGGGCCAGCAGGCGTCCACAGGGGCGCCGCGACGGGCGTCCTCCACAGGCCGCGCCGCCGCTGCCTGTCCGTCGTCGGTGCGCCGCGGTCTGCTGGTGCCTCCCGTCCCACCGGAAGGCACAAACGATGGCCCGACCCGTCACACCCCTCAGCCCGCCCGACCCCGTCGCGGAGCACAACCGCCGCCTCGGACGCCGTGGGGAGGAGCTCGCCGCGCGCCACCTCGCCGCGCTCGGCATGGTCGTGCTCGACCGCAACTGGCGCTGCGACGCAGGCGAGATCGACCTCGTGCTGCGCGACGGCCGGGTGCTGGTGATCTGCGAGGTCAAGACCCGGACGTCCATCGCCTTCGGCGCCCCGCTCGAGAGCGTCGACCGCCGCAAGGCCGACCGGCTCCGGCGGCTGGGGGCGCGCTGGCTGCGGGTCCACGACTGCCACCCCGACGACGTCCGGGTCGACCTGGTCGGCGTGCTCGCTCCCCGCGGCGGCCCGGTCGAGGTCGAGCACGTGCGGGCGGTCGGCTGATGGCGTTCGCGACGGCCCGGTCCCTGGCGCTGAAGGGCGCCGACGGCCACGTGATCGACGTGCAGGTCGACGTCTCGCCGGGGCTGGTCAGCACCACGATCATCGGTCGCGTCGACAAGAGCCTCTCGGAGGCCCGCGACCGGGTGCGGATGGCGATCAACAACGACTGCGGACGCTGGCCGGCGACCAAGCGCGTGACGATCCTGCTCGCTCCCGCCGACCTGCCCAAGAGCGGCACCCACTACGACCTGGCCATCGCGGTGGCCGTGATGGCGGCCGACAAGCAGCACGAGGAGCTGCTGCCCGAGCACCTCGCCGGCTGGGCGTTCATCGGCGAGCTGTCGGTCTCCGGTGGGCTGCGCCCGGTCCCGGGGGTCCTGCCGATGGTCATCGCCGCGGCCGCGCGCGGCATCGGGCGGGTGTTCGTGCCGGAGCCGCAGGCGGCCGAGGCCGCGCTGGTGCCGGGCATGACCGTCTTCGGCGTCCGGTCGCTGGCCCAGGTGTCCGCGGTGCTGCGCGGTGTCGAGGTGCCGGAGGCCGAGCCGGTCGTGGCGCCGTCGGCGAGCCCCCTCGCCACCTGGCGTGGTGAGGACCGGCTGGCCGACCTCGACCTGCGCGACCTCGACGGGCTGGAGGACGTCCGCTACGCCGTCGAGGTCGCCGCCGCGGGAGGCCACCCGACGATGCTCGTCGGCCCTCGCGGCACCGGCAAGACCTCGATCGCCGAGCGGATCCCCTCCCTGCTGCCCGACCTGACCACCGAGCAGGCACTGGAGGTGACCGCGCTGCACTCCGTGGCCGGCACCCTGCCCGAGGGCAGCGCCTTGCTGCGCCGCCCGCCGTGGTTCGCCCCGCACCACTCGGCGACCGCGGCCAGCGTGCTGGGCGGCGGCACCGGGCGCGTGCGCCCCGGCCAGGTCAGCCTGGCCCACCACGGCGTGCTGTTCCTCGACGAGTTCCCCCACTTCCGCAGCGACGTCATCGAGGCGATGCGCCAGCCCCTGGAGTCCGGGGAGGTCACCATCGCCCGGGGCGAGGAGTCGGCGACCTACCCCGCCCGGTCGTTGGTCGTGCTCGCCGCCAACCCGTGCCCGTGCGGCAACTTCCACGGCCAGTCCGGCGGCAGCTGCGAGTGCACCGAGGTGCAGCGCGCCCACTACCGCCGCAAGCTCACCGGGCCCATCCTCGACCGCGTCGACATCTGGATGGAGGTCCGCCCCCAGGGGCCCCGTCCCGCCGTCTCGTTCGCCCCCGACCCCGAGTCCTCCGACGTGGTCCGCGCCCGCGTCACCGAGGCACGTCAGCGCCAGTCCCACCGCTACCGCCACGCCACCTGGCTGCTCAACGCCTCCTGCCCCGGTCCGGTCCTGGCCGAGCACTGGCCCCTCGAGCCCGAGGCCCAGCACCTGGTCGACGCCGCGCTGTCGGCCGGCGAGCTCACCCGCCGCGGGCTGACCCGAGTGCAGCGCCTGGCCTGGACGGTCGCCGATTGCGCGGGCGTGGCCCGCCCCGGCGCCCGTGAGGCGGCGATCGCGCTGGCGCTCCGCTCCCACGACGCCGGGCGCAGCCTCCCGGCCGACGTCGTCCGGGCGGCGTCGTGAGCGCCCCCCACCTGCGTGCCGTGCCCCCACCCGTACCCCCGTCCGGTGCCGGCTCCGCGGCCGAGTCCGCGGCCGAGTCCGATGCCGGGACCGACGCCGGGGGCGGTGCCGGGTCCGAAGCCGGGCGCGGTGCCCTTGCGGGACCGGGTGCCGACGGTCGAGGAGGCTCAGCGGGCGAGGCCGAGCGGTTGGCCCGGGTGACCCTGAGCTGTGCTGTCGAGCCGGGCGACGCCACGACGTCGCAGCTGGTGCGCGAGCTCGGCGCCGTCGACGCGCTGCGGCGCACCCTGGCCTCCACGAGCGACACGGGCCTGGCCGAGAGCCTGGCCGCGCGACTCCGGGAGGTCGATCCCGAGCGCCAGCTCGACCAGGCCGCGCGCTGCGGGATCCGTTTCCTGGTCCCGGGCGACCCCGAGTGGCCCGCCGGGCTCGACCAGCTCGACGACGCGGTCGCCGAGGGCGGCTTCGGCGGCACCCCGCCCGGCCTCTGGGTGCGCGGTCCGATGCCCCTGACCGAGCTGCACACCTCAGTGGCCGTGGTCGGCTCGCGGGCGGCGTCGGTCTACGGCGTCGAGGTGACCCGGGCGATCTGCGCCGACCTGGCCCGAGCCGGCGTCCCGGTGGTGTCGGGCGGGGCGCGCGGCATCGACTTCGTGGCCCACGACGCGACCCTGGGTGCGGGCGGCGCCACGGTGGCCGTCCTCGCCTGCGGGGTCGACCGGGTCTACCCCGCTCAGAACCGACGGCTGCTCCAGCACCTCGCGGCCGAGCTCGCGGTCGTGTCCGAGCAGCCACCGGGCTCTGCGCCCACGCGACCGCGGTTCCTGGCCCGCAACCGGCTCATCGCAGCGCTCACCACCGGCACGGTCCTGGTCGAGGCCGCGCTGCGCAGCGGGGCGCTCAACACGGCCGGATGGGCCGAGGGCCTCAGTCGCCAGGTGATGGGCGTCCCGGGGCCGGTCACCAGCTACACCTCGCAGGGCGTCAACGCGTTCCTGCGCGACGGCCGCGGCTGCGTGGTCACGAGCGGGAGCGAGGTGCTCGAGCTCGTCGGGCGGTCGGGTGAGCACCTGCTCGAGCCGCAGCGCGGCGAGACGCGCCCCCGCGACGAGCTCACCCCGACCGAGCGACGGGTCCTCGAGTGGGTGCCGGTCAGCAGGCCGGTCTCGGTCGACTCGGTCTCGCGGCTGTGCGGGCTCCACCTGCGCACCACCGCGGCCGCGCTGCGACGCCTGGAGACCAAGGGGTTCGTCCGGCTCGACGACGAGGGCTGGCGGCTCGTGCCTGACGTGTGAGCGGGCCGGCGACGCCTAGGCTCGGCGGGTGAGCGACGACGAGGCGACCGGCGACCGGGCTGCTGAGCAGTCGGACGAGCAGGGCCTGCCCGAGGCGATGGTCAGGGTGCTCGGCGACTACGAGCGCCACCTCGTGTCCGAGCGCGACCTCACGCCCCACACGGTCCGTGCGTACCTGGGTGATGTCGCGAGCCTGCTCGACCACTGCACCCGGCTGGGGATCACCGACCTGACCGAGCTCGACCTCCGTGCCCTGCGCAGCTGGCTCGCGCGGCTGCAGACCACGGGTCGCAGCCGCACCACGATCGCGCGCCGTGCCACGGCGGCGCGGGTGTTCACCGCCTGGCTGCACCGCACCGAGCGGCTGCCGAGCGACCCGGGCGCCGCGCTCGGGTCGCCGAAGAAGCTCAAGACGCTGCCCCCCGTGCTCCGTGCCGACGAGGCCGAGGCCCTGATCAGGTCCGCCGCCGAGCGGGCCGACGACGGGACGCCGTCGGGTGTGCGCGACGTCGCGATGCTCGAGCTCCTCTACGCCACCGGCATCCGCGTGGGCGAGCTCGTCGGGCTCGACCTCGACGACGTCGACGCCGAGCGTCGCGTGGTGCGGGTGCTCGGCAAGGGCCGCAAGGAACGCTCGGTGCCCTACGGCACTCCGGCCGGGCGCGCGCTCGAGCGATGGCAGCGCGTCGGCCGTCCGGCCCTGCTGGTCGAGGGCTCCGGGCCGGCGCTCTTCCTCGGCGTGCGCGGGCGGCGCATCGACCAGCGGGCGGTGCGCGAGCTGGTCCACCGGCGGATCGCCGAGGTGCCCGGCGCTCCGGACATCGGGCCCCACGGGCTGCGCCACTCCGCCGCCACCCACCTGCTCGAGGGCGGGGCCGACCTGCGCTCGGTGCAGGAGCTGCTCGGCCACGCCTCGCTGGCCACCACGCAGCTCTACACCCACGTCACCACCGACCGGCTCCGCCGCGCGTACCAGCAGGCGCACCCCCGCGCCTGACCCCGCCCAGCACCTCGTGGCCGTTCGGGCGGTGCGTGAGGAGGGTTCTGGGGCGGGAAAATCCCCCTCACTCACCGCCCGGCCCCCGTGGCCACTCGGGCGGTGCGTGAGGAGGGTTCTGGGACCGGGAAATCCCCCTCACTCACCGCTCACTCGTGCCGCGTACGGCTCCGCCCACCGTCGCCCCGGGTGCCGGAAACCGGCCGGCGGTCAGACCAGGCAGTCGAGCGGTCGCCGCCAGGTGCGCAGCGGGGGAGCCCAGGGCAGGCGGACCGTGGCCGGGGTCTCGCGCCACAGCGGCAGGAGCCGCACCGGCCCGTCGCCGACGAGGACGAGCGGGTCGAGGTAGGTCCGGTCGTCGCCGGAGCCCTCGACCAGGCCCCAGTGCAGGCATGCCGCGGGGAAGCAGTGGCTGTGGGTCACCGCGAGCCGTCCGACGACGTCCCCAGCGCCGACCTCCTCGCCGACGACGACGGTGGCTACGACGGGCTCGTAGGTCGTGCGGCGCGACCCGTGCAGCACCGTGACCACCGGCTTGCCGGCGACGGAGCCGGCGAAGCCGACCGTGCCGGGCAGCGCCGAGCGGACCGCCTGGCCCGGCGCACCGAGCAGGTCGGCGCCGCGGTGGCCGGGGGAGTAGGGGCCGGCAGGCGGCTCGAACCCGCGGACCACGTCGGGGCGCGGGTCGAGGGGCCACACGCCGCGGGGCTCCTCCGGGGCGCTCGGAGCGGCAGGTGCGGGCGACCAGGTGAGGCACGTGAGGCAGACGAGGAGCGGGACGAGGACGGCGAGCAGGCGGGACGAGAGGGTGGGCACGCCAGGATCGTGCAGGCGCGACCGGGCGGTCGCCACCAGCGTTGCGGCAGGCTGTGGAGGAGCCGTGGCGGCGCGCGCCTGTGGACACCTCGCGGCCGCCGATCGGACCTCGCTGTGCCCACGTGCTGCGATTACCCGCCGCGCGACCCGCTGGCCTACGATGTCCGGAGCAGTCCTCATGGACTGACTTCGCACGTTCGCAGACCGTGCCGGAATGTTTCTCGGTTCCGGACCATCCGCGGGCGGCGGCCCTCAGTTCTCGCCAGCTCCACCGGTGGGATCGTGCCGCCGCGTGAGCGTCAGGGCACCCGGCACCCGCCGGGCGCAGCAACTGAAGACAACAGGAGCAGCCCGCTCCCGGCCCGTCCTGAGTCAAGGTCGGGCACATCGGCCGTGCCGTCGAGGAGTGGGCCTCCGCAACAACAGGAGAACCCATGGCAGTCGTCACCATGCGCCAGCTGCTCGAGAGCGGCGTCCACTTCGGTCACCAGACCCGTCGGTGGAACCCCAAGATGAAGCGCTTCATCATGACCGAGCGCAACGGCATCTACATCATCGACCTGCAGCAGTCGCTGGCCTACATCGACCGCTCGTACGCCTTCGTCAAGGACACGGTCGCCAAGGGCGGCGTGATCATGTTCGTCGGCACCAAGAAGCAGGCCCAGGAGGCCATCGCCGAGCAGGCGACGCGCGTCGGGATGCCCTACGTCAACCAGCGCTGGCTGGGCGGCATGCTCACCAACTTCCAGACCGTGCACCAGCGGATCAACCGCCTCAAGGAGCTCGACGACGTCGACTTCGACCTGGTGGCCGGCTCGGGTCGCACCAAGAAGGAGCTCCTGCAGATGCGGCGGGAGCACGCCAAGCTCGAGAAGACCCTCGGCGGCATCCGCGAGATGTCCAAGGTCCCCTCCGCGGTGTGGATCGTCGACACCAACAAGGAGCACCTGGCCGTCGAGGAGGCGCGCAAGCTGCGGATCCCGATCATCGGCATCCTCGACTCCAACTGTGACCCCGACCACGTCGACTTCCCGATCCCGGGCAACGACGACGCCATCCGCGCCGTCGGCCTGCTGACCCGCGTGGTCGCCGACGCCGTCGCCGAGGGCCTCATCGCCCGCTCCGGTGCCAAGGGCGCCGAGGCCGGCGAGACCGTGGGCGCCGAGGAGCCGCTGGCCGAGTGGGAGCGCGAGCTGCTCCAGGGTGACGCCGACAAGGCCGCTGCCGCCGCCACCGGTGACGCCGCTGCCGAGACCCCGGCCTCCGAGGCCACCGGCGCGTCGTCCGAGGCCCCGCAGGCCGAGGCCGCTGCCGACGCCGCCACCGAGGCTCCGGCCGAGGAGTCGACCGACGCCGCTGCCGACGCCGCCACCGAGGCCCCCGCCGAGGACGCCGCCGCGACCGAGGCTCCGGCCGAGGAGTCGACCGACGCCGCCACCGAGGCCCCCGCCGAGGACGCCGCCGCGACCGAGGCGCCCGAGGCCACGCAGGCCTGATCGCGCGACGCCGGTCGTGGGCTGTGCCCACGACCGGCACCGTGCTGTCTCCACCCACCCCTGGCCCTGCTCCGCAGGGCCGGCCCCGACTGCAAGGAAGAAGGACCCCATGGCCAACTTCGCCGCTGCCGACGTCAAGAAGCTCCGTGAGCTGACCCAGGCCGGGATGATGGACTGCAAGAAGGCGCTGACCGAGACCGACGGCGACTTCGACAAGGCCGTCGAGCTGCTCCGCGTCAAGGGTGCCGCCAAGGCTGCCGCGCGCGGCGCCGAGCGCGAGACCGCGGCCGGCCTGGTCGCGACCTCGGGCAACGCGCTGGTCGAGCTCAAGAGCGAGACCGACTTCGTCGCCAAGAACGAGGACTTCATCGCCAAGGCGCAGCAGATCGCCGATGTCGCCGACGCCGTCAAGGCCACCGACGTGGAGGCCCTCAAGGCCGCCGAGCTCGACGGCAAGACCGTCGGCGAGGTCGTCCAGGACCTGGCCATCACCATCGGCGAGAAGATCGAGCTGGGCGAGGTCGCCTACTTCGAGGGCACCACCGTCACCTACATGCACAAGCGTGCCGCCGACCTGCCCCCCGCCGTGGGCGTGCTGGTCGAGTTCGAGGGTGACGAGGCCGCTGCCCGCGCCGCCGCGATGCAGATCGCCGCGATGAAGGCCCAGTACCTCACCCGTGACGAGGTCCCCGCCGACCTCGTCGCCTCCGAGCGCTCGATCGCCGAGCAGAAGACCCGCGAGGAGGGCAAGCCCGAGCAGGCGATCGCCAAGATCGTCGAGGGTCGCCTCGGTGGCTTCTACAAGGAGATCGTCCTGCTCGAGCAGGAGTCGGTCACCGAGTCGAAGAAGACGGTCAAGGCCGTCCTCGACGCCGCCGGCACCACCGTCACTCGCTTCGCCCGCTTCGAGGTCGGCGCCTGACGGCACCCAGCAGCACCCGCACGGGGCCCGTACGCACTGCGTACGGGCCCCGTGTGCGTCCCGGGCGCGACGGCGCGCGGCCGGGGGTGGGCCAGGTCACCCGGCCGGACACGCGGTTCGACCGGGTGCGGTCGCGACCGGTAGGTTTCTCGCCGACCCACCACGCCGTGCGAAGGGATCGAAGTTGACGGCATACAAGCGTGTCCTGCTCAAGCTCTCGGGGGAAGTGTTCGGCGGTGGGACCGTGGGGGTGGACCCCGACGTCGTCTCCAAGGTCGCTCGCGAGATCGCCACCGTCGTCCGTGAGGGTGTCGGGGTGTGCATCGTCGTCGGCGGGGGCAACTTCTTCCGCGGCGCCGAGATGCAGCAGCGCGGCATGGACCGCAGCCGCGCCGACTACATGGGCATGCTCGGCACCGTGATGAACTGCCTCGCCCTCCAGGACTTCCTGGAGAAGGAGGGCATCGAGACCCGCGTGCAGACCGCCATCGCGATGGGCCAGGTCGCCGAGCCCTACATCCCGCGCCGCGCGATGCGCCACCTCGAGAAGGGCCGGGTCGTCATCTTCGGCGCCGGCGCCGGCATGCCGTTCTTCTCCACCGACACCGTCGCGGCCCAGCGGGCGCTCGAGACCCACTGCGAGGTCGTGCTGATGGCCAAGCAGGGCGTGGACGGCGTCTACAGCGCCGACCCCAAGAAGGACCCCACCGCGACGCGCTACGACACGCTCAGCTTCTCCGACGCCCTCCAGCAGGGTCTCAAGATCGCCGACGCGACCGCGTTCGCCCTCTGCATGGAGAACGACATGCCGCTGATCGTCTTCGGCGCCGACGACGAGGGCGCGATCCTGCGCATCGTGAAGGGTGAGAGGATCGGGACGCTGGTCAGCCGCGACGGCTGACCGCCCCAGCCTCCGTCCCGGGTCCGCCCGGGGTCCCGCAGCCAGCACACCGCAGCCAGCACCACGAAAGAGAGCGCTCCCGTGATCAACGACGTCCTGAACGATGCCGACTCCAAGATGGGCAAGTCCGTCGAGGCCACCCGGGAGGAGTTCGCCGCGATCCGCGCCGGCCGCGCCAACCCGGCGATGTTCTCCAAGATCACGGCCGACTACTACGGCACCCACACCCCGCTGCAGCAGCTGGCGAGCTTCTCCTCCCAGGACGCGCGCACGATCCTGATCCAGCCCTTCGACCTCGGCGCCATGGGCGCCATCGAGCGGGCGATCCGTGACTCCGACCTCGGCGTCAACCCGGCCAACGACGGGCGCGTCCTGCGCTGCGTGTTCCCCGAGCTCACCGAGGAGCGCCGCAAGGACTTCATCAAGCTCGCCAAGAGCAAGGCCGAGGACGGCCGCGTGTCGGTGCGCAACATCCGCCGCACCGCCAAGCAGTCGCTGGAGAAGATGGAGAAGGACGGCGAGGTCGGCAAGGACGACGTCACCGGTGCCGAGAAGCGCCTCGACGCGCTGACCAAGACCCACACCGACAAGATCGACGAGCTCGTCAAGCACAAGGAAGCCGAGCTGCTCGAGGTCTGAGCCACTCCATCGATGACGACCCCTCACAGTCCGGCGACGCCTGAGCCCGCTCCCGCGACGAAGGACCACGGCCGCGCCGGGCGCGACCTCCCGGCCGCGATCGGCTCCGCCGTGGTGCTGGTGGGAGCGATCCTGCTCTCGCTGTTCTTCTGGAAGACCGCCTTCATGGCGATCGTCGCGGTCGCCGTCGTCGTCGCGATCTGGGAGCTGCACCGCGGCCTGTCGGTCAAGGGCATCGACATCCCCGAGCAGCCGCTCATGCTCGGCGGCGCGGTCATGGTCGTCGTCGCCTACGTCTGGGGGGCGCCCGCGCTGGTGACCGCCACCGCCGTCTCCGCGCTGGTCATCATGTTGTGGCTGCTGCGCCGCGGCGTCGACGGCTACGTCCAGAACGCCACGGCGTCGGTCTTCACCCTCGTCTACGTCCCGTTCCTGGGCTCGTTCGTGGCGCTGCTGCTCGCCGAGGGCAGCCGGCTGCCGGGGCTCGGGCTCGACCTGGACGACGACGGCGTGCGCGGCATCATCACCTTCATCGCGATGACGGTGGCCTCCGACACCGGCGGCTACATCGCGGGCGTGCTCTTCGGCAAGCACCCCATGGCCCCGGTCATCTCGCCCAAGAAGTCGTGGGAGGGCTTCGCCGGCTCCACCGTCGCGTGCGTCGCGGTCGGGGTGTGGCTGGTCTCCTCCTTCCTCGGCGGCGACTGGTGGGTCGGTGTCCTGCTCGGCCTGATCACGGTCGTGATGGCCACGCTCGGCGACCTGTGCGAGTCGGTGATCAAGCGCGACCTCGGCATCAAGGACATGAGCCAGGTCATCCCGGGCCACGGCGGCCTGATGGACCGGCTCGACTCGCTGCTCGCCACGATCGCCCCGATCTGGCTCGTGCTCCACTACCTCGTCTTCTGACGTGCGGCTCCTCGTCACCGGGGGCCGCACGGGCTACCTCGGCCGCCACGTGGTGCGGGCGGCCGCGCCCCACCACGAGGTCGTCGCGGTCGGCTCAGCCGACGCCGACCTGCGTGACGCCGCCGCGGTCTCGGCACTGCTCGAGCAGCACCGGCCGGACGCGGTCGTGCACACCGCCTACGTCCAGTCCGACCGCGAGGTCACGGCCACCGGTGCCGCGCACGTGGCGCAGGCCGCCGCCGCCGTGAGCGCGCGGGTCGTGCTGGTCTCCAGCGACGTGGTCTTCGGCGGGTCCGACGTGCCCTACGACGAGTCGGCGGTGCCCGACCCGGTCTCGGCCTACGGCGCGGCGAAGGTCGAGGCCGAGCGCGCCGTGCTGGGGACCTGCCCCGACGCGGTCGTGGCCCGCACCTCCCTGATCCTGGGCGACGGGGAGTCCACGCACGAGCAGCTGTTCCGCGCGCTCGCGCGCGGTGCCGAGGGGGTGCTGTTCGAGGACGAGCGTCGCTGTCCGGTCCACGTGGTCGACCTCGCCCGTGCCTTGGTCGAGCTGGCGCTCACCGACGTGCGCGGCGTCCTGCACCTGGGTGGCGCCGACGCGACGAGCCGCCTCGAGCTCGGACGGCTCGTCGCCCGCCGCGAGGGCCTCGACCCCGACGTGCTGCGCCCGGGTCGTCGCGCGGACCTGCCGGAGCCCGGTCCGGTCGACGTACGCCTGGACTCCTCGCGGGCGGCGTCGCTGCTCACGACCCGCCTGCGCGGAGCCCGGGAGTTCCTGTGACCCTCCACCTCGTGCGGCACGGCCGCCCGCTCGTCGACCCCGAGGTGCCGGCCGCACGGTGGGACCTCGACCCCGCGGGGTACGACGACGTGTGGGCGCTGCGTGCCTCGGGCCGGCTGCCCGCGCGGGCGGCGTGGTTCTCCTCGCCGGAGCCGAAGGCGCTGCAGACCGCCGAGCTGCTCACCGACGGCCACGTCGGGGTGCTCGACGACCTGCGCGAGCACGCGCGCGGCGCCGGGTGGGTCGAGGACCTCCCGGGTGCCGTCGAGCGAGCCTTCGCCCACCCCGACCGTCCCGCGGTCGCGGGGTGGGAGCCGCTGGAGGCGTGCCGCGACCGTGTCGTGCCCGCCGTGCGCCGGGTCCTGGAGGTGCACGGCGACGCCGACGTCGTCCTCGTCGGGCACGGCACGGCCTGGACCGTGGTCGTCGCGGCGCTGACCGGCCGGGCGCCGGACCTGGCCCGCTGGAAGGGGCTCGCCATGCCCGACCTGATCACCGTCCCGGCCTCTCCGGCCACCTAGGATGAGGCCATGAGCTCGCCCCAGACCACGGACCTCCCGACGGGGCAGCGCGAGCGCCCCTTCGAGTGGTGGCACCACAGCCACCCGACCTTCGCGGCGATCGCCGGGTTCTTCTCCGGGATGCTGTTCGTGACCGCCGTCCCGGGCTTCTTCGTCGGCGTCCTGCGGCTGATCTTCACCTACGACACCGCCGAGCGGCTCTTCCCGCTCGTCGCGATCGCCCTCCTGCTGCCCATCACGCTGCTCCTCAAGCGCAAGACCCGCCGCTTCGGGCAGTACATGTTCATCGGCATGGTCATCACCGCCCTGGTCGTCCTCGGCGTGGCCTCGCTGGTGCTCTACGTCATGGCCGGCGACTGAGGCTCCGCGGACGCTGAATCGCCCCGGCAGCCCCCGGGGTGGGATGATCGTCCACGATGTCCACCGAGCAGCCCGACCCGCAGCCCACCCGGACCCTGCCGCTCGTCATGAACGAGCCGCGAGGCCGCAAGAAGCCGCCGCGCCACCTCGCCGACCTCGACGAGGCCGGCCGCAAGGCGCTGCTCGAGGAGATGGGTCTGCCCGGGTTCCGTGCCCGGCAGCTCTCCACCCACTACTTCGGACGACTGGTCGACGACCCGGCGGAGATGACCGACCTGCCCGCCGGCCAGCGCGACGAGCTGGTCGGCGCGCTGCTGCCCGAGCTGATGACGCCGCTGCGCACCATGGAGGCCGACAAGGGCACCACGCGCAAGACGCTGTGGAAGCTCTTCGACGGCGCCCTCGTCGAGTCCGTGCTGATGCGCTACCCCGACCGCGCGACGATCTGCGTCTCCAGCCAGGCCGGCTGCGGCATGGCCTGCCCCTTCTGCGCCACCGGCCAGGGCGGCCTCCAGCGCAACATGTCGACCGCCGAGATCGTCGAGCAGGTCGTCGCCGGCGCCCGGGCGATGGCCCGCGGTGAGGTCCCGGGCGGTCCCGGTCGCGTCTCCAACGTGGTCTTCATGGGGATGGGCGAGCCCCTCGCGAACGCCCGCGCGGTGTTCAGCGCCGTGCGCCGGCTCACCGACCCCTCGCCGGCCGGCCTCGGCATGAGCGCGCGCGGCATCACCGTCTCGACCGTCGGCCTGGTGCCGCGGATCATCCAGCTCGCCGACGAGGGCATCCCGGTCACGCTGGCGCTGAGCCTGCACGCCCCCGACGACGAGCTGCGCAACGAGCTGGTCCCGATCAACACCCGCTTCTCGGTCGACGAGACCGTCGACGCCGCCTACGAGTACTTCGCCCGCACCCACCGGCGCGTGTCCATCGAGTACGCCATGATGCGCGGCATCAACGACCAGGCGCACCGCGCCGACCTGCTCGGCGACGTGCTCAACAAGCGCGGCCACGGCTGGGTGCACGTCAACCTCATCCCGCTCAACCCGACGCCCGGGTCGAAGTGGACGGCGTCCGACCCCGCCGACGAGCGCGAGTTCGTCCGCCGGCTCGAGGCCAAGGGCATCCCCACCACGGTCCGCGACACCCGCGGTCGCGAGATCGACGGCGCCTGCGGCCAGCTCGCCGCCACCGAGGCCTGACCGAAGCCTGACGGAGGCCTAGGACCGGGGGCCGGCCTCCGGGCGGACGAAGACGTCGAAGGACCGGCCGTCGTGGGACGCGCCGAACCGCCCGACGCGCGTGAACCCGAGCGACTCCACGACCGTCAGGGCGCGGGTGTTGGACGAGGCCACGGTCACCCGGAACGCCCGCGGCGAGAAGCGCTCGCGGCCGAAGGCCAGCCCGACGCCGATCGCGTGCCGCCCCAGCCCGCGTCCGACGAGGTCGGGCCGCAGGCCGCCCCCGGTGTCGAGCGCGCTGTCGTCGTAGTCCCAGCCGGGCACCCGGCCGTCGTGACCGAACGAGCGGAACCCCGCGAGCCCGTCGTCCGACACCAGCGCGTGGAAGCCGGCCTCCGGCTCCAGCAGGCCGTCGGGGTCGGCGCCGGTCATGTCGTAGCAGTCGTACGGAGGGTCGTAGCGCCAGGTGCAGATGTCGACGGCGTGGGCCCGGGTCAGGGGGACCACGCGCAGGGACGTCGGCGACGGCTGGCTCACCCGGCTCAACCTAGTGCGCGACGAGGACGACGACGAGCCGTCGGTGAGCGTTCACGCGCCGTCCGCACGGGGCGGGGCGGCCGTTGCCCGCCGCTGCCTAGCGTCGCTGGCATGGACCTGCTCGAGAGGCGGCGTCGCAGCCGCCCGGCACGCACCACCCGCCCTGTCGCACCCGTCCGCCTCCCCGTCTCCTCCGCCCGTCCCGGCACCGCACCGTTGCGCGTGCTGGTGGTCACGGAGTCGTTCCTGCCCCAGGTCAACGGGGTCACCAGCTCCGTGCGCCGGGTGCTCGAGCACCTCGCCGCCGAGGGCCACGACGCCGAGCTGGTCGCGCCCACTGGCCCGGAGACGTACGCCGGCTTCCCCGTCACCCACGCCCGCGGCGCGGCGCTGCCGTTCTACGCCGACTTCCGCATCGGGCTGGAGACCCGTCGTCGGCTGCGCTCGACCATGCAGCGCTTCGCCCCCGACGTCGTCCACCTCGCCTCGCCCGCGACCCTCGGCCACCAGGCGGCGCGCGCCGCGCGCTCGCTCGCGATCCCCACGGTGGCGGTCTACCAGACCGACCTCGTCGGCTTCGCCGACCGCTACCCGGTCCTGGGCGGCGCCCGGGCGATGGAGGGACTCACCCGCCGCATCCACCTCGGGGTCGACCGCACGCTCGCCCCGTCGACGGCCAGCATGGACCAGCTCGACCGCCTCGGGATCCCCGAGGTGCACCGCTGGCCGCGCGGCGTCGACCAGGTCCTGTTCGACCCGGCGCGCCGCGACGAGTCCCTGCGCGAGCTGCTCGCGCCGGGCGGGGAGGTGCTCGTCGGCTACGTCGGCCGGCTCGCGCCGGAGAAGGAGCTCGAGCTCCTCGCCCACGTCGACCGGCTCCCGGGCATCCGCCTGGTCCTCGTCGGCGGCGGGCCCGAGGAGGCGCGCCTGCGCGCGCTGCTGCCGGGGGCCGCGTTCCGCGGGGTGCTCCACGGCGAGGAGCTCGCCCGGGCCTACGCGAGCCTGGACGTCTTCGTGCACACCGGTCGCCACGAGACCTACTGCCAGTCCGCGCAGGAGGCGCTCGCCAGCGGCGTGCCGGTCGTCGCGCCGCGCTCGGGCGGGCCGATCGACGTGGTCGCCGACTCGGTCGCAGGCTTCCTCTACGAGCCGGGCGACGGCGAGGCGATGGCGTCCTACGTCGAGCGGCTGGCGACGCAGCCGGTGCTGCGGCGGTGGATGTCGCACGCCGCCCGCGACAGCGTCCGCGGGCGGACCTGGCAGGCGGTCAACGAGCTGCTCGTGAGCCACTACCGGGCTGCGCTCACCCCGGTCCCGCAGCGCCGGGCCGGCTGAGGGACACCAGCTCGACGGCCTCGTCGACCGTGTCGACGAGGTGCACGTGGGGCTCCATGGCCCGGCCGCGGGCCAGCGCCTGCAGCAGCGGCCAGGCCGGCAGCTCCTCGGTCCAGTGCCGTCGACCGACCAGCACCATCGGAGCGACCGCGGTCTCGTCGGCGTAGTAGTTCTCGCAGGCGTCCTGGAAGATCTCCTGCACGGTGCCGCCGGCGCCGGGCAGGAAGACGATCCCGCCGTTGCAGATCTCCAGCAGCACCGCCTCGCGCGGGGCGTTGCGGAAGAACTTGGCGATCGCGGTCGCGAAGACGTTGGGCGGCTCGTGGCCGTAGTGCCAGGTCGGCACGCCCAACGACTCGCGTCCGGCCCCGTCGACCTCCGCCACCACGTCGAGACCGACGCGCGCCCACGCGCCGATGTCGGGCACGAACGACGGCACGCTGGCCAGGCGCGCGAGCGCGTCGTCGAGCAGCTCCGCCCGGTCGCCGGGGACGAACGCGCCGAGGTTGGCCGCCTCCATGGCGCCCGGCCCGCCGCCGGTCGCGACGGTGAAGCGGCCGCCGAGCCCGTGGCCGAGCCGGGCGGCGTCGGCGTACTCCTGCGAGCCGCGCTGCTGCGCGTGGCCGCCCATCACCCCGATGAGCGACCGGCCCGCGACCCAGGTCTCGAGGGCCGCGTCCACGTGGTGGTCGTGCAGCGCCATCGCCAGCGTGTCCTCGGGGCCGTGACGGCGCCGCGACCAGGCGTAGGCCCGCGCATCGGTGCTGTCGGCGTAGCGGGGGGCGTCGTAGAGCTCGCCGGGGGAGTAGAGGGTCGAGCGGTAGGGATCGACGGGGGTGCCGGGGACGTCGGGGAGCACGACGGCGCCCTGGCGCCGCGCGGCGTCGTCCTCGCCGGCGGCGAACACGCACCCCAGGAACAGCGACTGGGCCAGCGAGCGCCCGAGCAGCGCCGGTCCCCGCTCGGTGAGGTCGAGGCCGATCACCCGCCACCCCGCGAGCGAGCGCACCCCGGAGGCCAGGCGCCGGTCGAGCTCGGCCAGGGTGGTGACGTCGAGGACGCGTCCGCGCGAGTGCTTCACGCGGCCAACCTAGGGGGCGGGCGGTCGCGTCCGGCCCGCCGCCCGAGGGCTACCGGTCGCCTGCCGCAGCCGCTGTAACGCCGGGTTAGTGGCTGTACCCACCCCCATGCAAGGGGGTGGGTACAGCGCTCAACCCGGCGTTACAGGGCCGCCGGCGGCGCGCGAGGCCGGCGGCAGCGAGCTCGCGCCCACCCGCCCCCGCCTCAGAAGGCGTGCGCCATCAGGTCCCCGAAGAGGTCCTGCTCGTCCACGTCCAGCCCGCGCGAGCGGAACCAGCCGCACATGTTGGCGCAGTCGCGCAGCAGGAAGTCCATCCCCTGCGGGTTGCCCACGAGGTCGACGACCTGCGGGAGGTCGATGACCACGAGCCGGTCGCCGGCCGCCAGGGTGTTGTACGGCGACAGGTCGCCGTGCACCAGCCCCGACTGCACGAGCGTGGACAGGGCGTCGCGCAGCTGCTCGAAGTAGCCCTCGAGCACGGCGCGGTCGGGACGCACCTGCGCGAGCCGCGGCGCGGTCTCGCCGTCGTGGGTGATCCACTCCATCATGATCTCGGTGTCGTCGATCTGGACGGGGTAGGGGACCGGCAGGCCGAGCTCCCAGCACCGGCGCAGCGCGTTCCACTCCGAGATGGCCCACTCGCCCGCGGCGACCTGCTTGCCCCAGGTGGACTTGCGCTTGACCGCGCGCTCGTCGCGCGAGCGCTTCATCGAGCGGCCCTCGGTGTAGGAGGCCGCGCGGTGGAAGGTGCGGTGGTCGGTGGTGCGGTAGCGCTTGGCGGCCATCACGACCGCCGAGCCCGCGCGGTGCGGGTCCGCGCGCTCGACGAGGAAGACGTCGGCCTCCTTGCCGGTCTTGAGGATGCCGAGCTCGGTGTCGACGGCGCCGCTCGAGGTCACGACCCAGTCGGGGCGTGGCTCGGGACCCCGCATCAGGGCTTCGAGGTCCTCCCAGCGCGACCAGCGCTGGTGGTCGCCGAGCTCGTCGGCGTAGGTGTCGTAGGTGAAGACGAACGACTCGTCGATCCCCTCGAGGGGCGAACGGTCGTCAGGCCGGAGGAAGTCCTCCGGAAGTGCTCGTTCGTACGGACTGTGCGTCAAGGTAGGTGCTCCGGGTGTGCGAAAGGTGGTCGGCGGACAGGCCGAGGACAGTGATGGACATGTCACGGCTCCTTTCGGACGGGGCACCGGCGCGCACCGGGGCACGACGGACGGGCGTGCAGACATCGTGGGGGACCGCGCGGCGGCGCGCAACCGAATTGCCGGACGGGGAGCGGCAGGACCCCGCACGGAGCCGGTGACACGAGCCCCGCGGGACGCGCTACGTTCGTCCGGTGACCTCGATGCGACGTGTGACCCGTGCCCTCGGAGCCCTGACCGCCTCCGCCCTGCTCGTCCCCGTGGTGGCCTCGGCGCACGCCGCCGTGCCGACCGACGGGGCCTCGGGCGTTGGCGATGCGTACTGGCCGCTCGACGGCAACGGCGGCATCGACGTCACGGCCTACCGCATCGACAACACCTACGACCTCTCGGCCGAGCGGCTCGCGGGCCGCACCACGGTCGAGCTCACGGCCACCGAGGACCTGAGCAGCTTCTCCCTCGACTTCCTCCTCCGGGTCTCCCGGGTCGAGGTCGACGGCGTCGACGCCGCCTTCGCCAGGTCCGACGACGGGCACGAGCTGCGCATCACGCCGGCCACGCCGCTGGTCGCCGGCACCGACCACGACGTGCTGGTGACCTACGCCGACAAGCCGGGGAGGTACTCCTACGCGGGTGAGTCCAACTGGCTGGCCAGCAAGCGCGAGGTCGTGGCGATGAACGAGCCGCACATGGCCCCCTGGTGGTTCCCGGCCAACGACCACCCCTCCGACAAGGCGATCGTCGACGTCCGCACCACCGTGCCCAACGGCCGCGAGGTCATCTCCAACGGCAAGCTCAAGGGCCGCGACGTCGGCAGGCGCACGACCACCTGGCACTGGCGTGCCGACGAGCCGATGGCCCCCTACCTCGCCTTCTTCGCCGCCGGCGACTTCGCCGTCGCCCACGGCAAGCACCGCGGCCTGCCGTGGCTCGTGGCCGTCTCGCAGCGCCTCGGCGACGCCGACCAGCGCGCGAGCATGCGGCTGATGAAGAAGACCCCGCGCGTGATCAGCGGGCTCGAGAAGGACCTCGGCGCCTATCCGTTCTCCGTCGTCGGCGGCCTGACCACGTCGCTCCCCGTCGGCTTCGCGCTGGAGAACCAGACCCGCCCGACCTACCCCGCGGTCGGTGGCAACGCGACCAGCCTGATCGTCCACGAGCTGGCCCACCAGTGGTTCGGCGACGACATCGCGGTGCAGGCCTGGCGTGACATCTGGCTCAACGAGGGCTTCGCGACCTTCATGGAGTGGCGCTGGGAGGAGCAGCACGGCGGCAGCTCCGCCGCCGAGACCCTGACGAGCTACTACGCCAGCACCGACGCCGACTCCTCCTTCTGGGACGTCTCGGTCGCCGACCCCGGGGCCGACAAGGTCTTCGACTCCGCGGTCTACGGGCGCGGCGCGATGGCGCTGCAGGCCCTGCGCAACCGCGTCGGCGACGCGACGTTCTGGAGGATCATCCACACCTGGATCCGCGAGCAGCGTGGCGCCAACGGCTCCAACGAGGAGTTCGAGGCCACCGCCACCCGCGTCAGTGGCGCCGACCTCTCCGGCTTCTTCACCGCCTGGCTGCACACGCCGTCCAAGCCGGCGCGCACGGCCGACAACGGACTGGCCTGAGCAGGCGATGACCGAGGTCTCCTGGTTCCGCACGCCCTCGGGCGAGGACCCCGGCACGCTCAACGTCTGCTACCACGCGCTCGACCTGGCGGTCATCCGTGGCCGCGCCGACGAGGTCGCCCTCGAGCACGACGGGCGGGAGCGCACCTTCGCCTGGATGCTGACCGAGGTCGGCGCGTGCGCCGGGGTGCTCCGCGCCTTCGGGGTCGGCCTCGGTGACCACGTGGTCGTCGACGCGCTCCCGGTCGGGACCGCCGTGGTCGTCGCCCTGGCGGTGGCCCGCGTGGGCGGCGTGGCGGCGTACGACGACGCGGCGGGCCGCGAGGCGCCCGTCACGGTCCGGCGCCTCGACGGCGACGTGGTGTTCAGCGCGGACGGCCAGGACGTGCCGTGGGACGTGGCGATGCGCGCAGGACGCACCGACCCCGCCGGGTGCGCCGACGTGCCCGGCGACGCGGTGCTCGCACGTCGCGGCGACGCCACGCTCATGGTGCTCGACGCCGTGGGCGCGGCAGGCGGCCAGGCACCCGCGGTGCCGGCCGGGTTCGACCTGGTCGAGGTGGGCGGCGTACGGCTCTGGTCCTTCACCGCGCCGTGAGGGCCGGCGCGCCCGCCCCTGACACACTGGCGCGGTGACTGCCCGCGACATCGTGATCCTCGGCTCGACCGGCTCCATCGGCACCCAGGCGCTCGACCTGGTCCGCGCCCACCCCGACCGCTTCCGCGTCGTCGGCCTCACCGCCGGCGGGTCGAACCCCGAGCTCTTCGAGGCGCAGGTCGCGGAGTTCGCGCCGGCGTTCTCGGGCCTGGGGGAGGAGGCGTCCACCGAGGCGGCCGCCCGGGAGTGCGACGTGGTGCTCAACGGCATCACCGGTGCGGTCGGTCTGCGGCCGACCCTCGCCGCGCTCGACGCGGGCACCACCTTGGCGCTGGCCAACAAGGAGTCGCTGATCATCGGCGGCCCGCTGGTCAAGGAGCGCGCCCGCCCCGGGCAGATCGTCCCGGTCGACTCCGAGCACAGCGCGATCGCGCAGAGCCTGCGCGCCGGGTCGGCCGACGAGGTGCGGCGGCTGGTGCTCACCGCCTCGGGCGGACCCTTCCGGGGCCGCAGCGCCGCGGAGCTCGCCGACGTCACGCCCGAGCAGGCGCTGGCCCACCCCAACTTCGCGATGGGCCGGGTGATCACCACCAACTCCGCGACCCTCGTCAACAAGGGCCTCGAGGTGATCGAGGCGCACCTGCTCTTCGACGTGCCGTTCGAGCGCATCGACGTGGTCGTGCACCCCCAGCAGCTCATCCACTCCATGGTCGAGTTCACCGACGGCGCGGTCGTCGCCCAGCTGGGCCTGCCGACCATGCTCGTGCCGATCTCGCTCGGCATGGGGTGGCCCGACCGCGTGCCCGACGCGGAGACCCCCATCGACTGGACCAGGGCCGCCGACTGGCGCTTCGAGCCGCTCGACGACGAGGTGTTCCCGGCCGTCACCCTCGCGCGGCGCGCGGGGGAGCAGGGCGGCACCGCGCCGGCGGTCTACAACGCCGCCAACGAGGTGGCCGTCGACGCCTTCCACGCCGGCCGGCTCCGCTTCCCCGACATCGTCGCCACGATTGCCCGGGTCCTCGACTCCCACGACGTACCATCGAGGGAGCACTTCACCGTGGACGACGTCCTCGCCGCCGACGCCTGGGCGCGAGCCGAGGCCGCGGCCCTCATCTCCTGACAAGGACCCATCCTCATGACAGCCCTGCTCTACGCCCTGGGGGTGGTCACGTTCGTCGTGGCGATCCTCGTCTCCATCGGGCTGCACGAGTTCGGGCACCTGGTCCCGGCCAAGAGGTTCGGCTGCAAGGTGCCGCAGTGGTTCATCGGCTTCGGTCCCACCGTGTGGAGCAAGCAGATCGGCGACACCGAGTACGGAGTCAAGGCCATCCCGCTCGGCGGCTACGTCAAGATCGTCGGGATGCTCCCGCCGGGCGCTGCGGACCTCGTCGAGGAGACGACGTACGACGAGGACGGCGAGGCGGTCCACCGGGTGCGCCGCTCCAACACCGGCATGTTCACCCAGCTGATCTCCGACGCCCGGGCCGCGGAGTGGGAGTACGTCAAGCAGCACGACACCGACCGGCTCTTCTACCGCCTGACCTGGTGGAAGAAGGTGGTCGTGATGGCCGGTGGCCCGATGGTCAACATCGCCATCGCCTTCGGTCTCTTCGTCGTCCTCTTCGCGACCTACGGCAACCCGCGCGACGAGGTCGTCGAGCCGACCGTCGCCGCGGTGCCCGAGTGCGTCATCCCCGCGGCCGAGCAGCGCGCCACCTGCACCGCAGACGACCCCGAGAGCCCCGCCAAGAAGGCCGGCATCGAGCCCGGTGACGAGATCGTCAGCTTCAACGGCACCCCCTACACGTCGTGGGAGGCCCTGCAGTCGCAGATCCGCGCCAACGCCGACGGCGACGCCGTGATCGAGGTCCGTCGCGACGGGCAGCTGCTCACCCTCGAGACCAACACGACAGTGGCGCTGCGCCGGACGTCGCTGGAGGACGAGACGCTGACGAAGGTCGGCTTCCTCGGCGTGCAGCCGGACTCGCACCTCGCCACCGGCGGCCCGATCTACACCATCGACCAGATGGGGACCATGACCGTCGAGACCCTGCAGGCGCTCGTGCACCTGCCGGTGAAGGTCTACGACGTCGGCCGCGCGATCGTCGGGCTGCAGGAGCGCGACCCCGCGGGTCCCGTGTCGATCGTCGGGGGCGGCCGCTTCGCCGGAGAGGCCGCGGCCAGCCAGGACTTCCCGATCGCCGACAAGCTGGTGACGCTGCTGTTCCTCGTCGCGAGCTTCAACTTCTTCATCGGCATGTTCAACTTCGTGCCGCTGCTCCCGCTCGACGGCGGCCACATCGCCGGTGCGCTCTACGAGGGCCTCAAGCGCGGCGTGGCCCGCCTGCGCGGGCGCCCCGACCCCGGTCACGTCGACGTGGCCAAGCTGCTCCCGGTCGCCTACGTCGTGGGCCTGGCGATGCTGGTGATGGGCGTCGTGCTGATCGTCGCCGACCTCGTGGTCCCGCTCCACATCAGCTGAGGCCCACCGCACGACACGCCGCCCCGCCGGGCGGTGCGTGAGGGGGATTCCGGGCCCTCGGAATCCCCCTCTGGCACCGCCGGCCGGCGCGGCGCCCGCGGCACGCCGGGGGAGCGGTGTGCCACGAGGATTCCGGCGCTGTGGAATCCCCCTCACTCACCGCCCCGCGCACAGCTCCGCCCCGCACGACACGCCGGTCCCCGGTCGGCATGGCGGGCCCGCGCCGACGCCGGGCTGCGAGGTACCGGGCCGTACGATGGCGCCATGACCGTCGGCCTCGGCATGCCTGCCCTCCCGCCCCCCGTCCTCGCGCCGCGGCGCAAGACCCGCCAGATCAAGGTGGGGTCCGTGGGCGTCGGCAGCGACTCGCCGATCTCGGTGCAGTCGATGACCACCACGCTGACCTCCGACGTCAACGCCACGCTCCAGCAGATCGCCGAGCTCACCGCCACCGGCTGCGACATCGTGCGCGTGGCCTGCCCGAGCCAGGACGACGCCGACGCGCTGCCCCAGATCGCGCAGCACTCGCAGATCCCGGTGATCGCCGACATCCACTTCCAGCCGAAGTACGTCTTCGCCGCGATCGACGCCGGGTGCGCGGCCGTCCGGGTCAACCCGGGCAACATCCGCAAGTTCGACGACCAGGTCAAGGAGATCGCGCGGGCCGCCAAGGACCGCGGCACCTCGATCCGGATCGGCGTCAACGCCGGCTCCCTCGACAAGCGGATCCTCGACAAGTACGGCAAGGCCACCCCCGAGGCGCTCGTCGAGTCCGCGGTGTGGGAGGCCAGCCTCTTCGAGGAGCACGACTTCCACGACTTCAAGATCTCGGTCAAGCACAACGACCCCGTCGTGATGGTCCGTGCCTACGAGCTGCTCGCGGAGGCCGGCGACTGGCCGCTCCACCTCGGCGTGACCGAGGCCGGCCCGGCGTTCCAGGGCACCATCAAGTCGTCCGTGGCGTTCGGCCACCTCCTCAGCAAGGGCATCGGCGACACCATCCGCGTCTCGCTGTCGGCTCCGCCTGTGGAGGAGGTCAAGGTCGGTCTCCAGATCCTGGAGTCGCTCAACCTCAAGCCGCGCCGCCTCGAGATCGTCTCCTGCCCGAGCTGCGGCCGTGCCCAGGTCGACGTCTACAAGCTCGCCGAGGAGGTCACCGCCGGCCTCGACGGGCTCGAGGTCCCGCTGCGCGTGGCCGTCATGGGCTGCGTCGTCAACGGTCCGGGCGAGGCCCGCGAGGCTGACCTCGGTGTCGCCTCCGGCAACGGCAAGGGCCAGATCTTCGTCAAGGGCGAGGTCGTCAAGACGGTGCCCGAGTCGCAGATCGTGGAGACGCTGATCGAGGAGGCCATGCGCATCGCCGAGGGCATGGAGGCCGTCGAGGGCGCGGAGGCCTCGGTCACCGTCAGCTGACCACTCCACGGTCCGGGTCCGCGTGGGTAGGCTCCGAGCGTGCTGAGGACTCGCGAGCTGGTGCGTGTGCTGGGCCCGGCCGACCGGGACCGGTTCATCGAGCTCGCCGAGCAGGACCCGGTGGTCAACGTCTTCGCCGACCACCGCGCCCGGCTGACCAACCTCGACGAGCGCTGGCTCGGGGGGCAGGTCTGGGGACGCTTCGTCGGCGACGACCTCGTCGCCGGCTGCCACCTGGGCGCCAATCTGGTCCCGGTGCAGTGCACCCCCGACGACGTCGGCGCCTTCGCCGACGCAGCGCTGCGGCGGCGCTCCTCGATCGGGACGATCGTGGGGCCGCACGACGTCGTCGCCGCCCTCTGGGAGCAGCTCGCGCCGCGCTGGCACCGTCCCCGCGAGTTCCGTCGCTGCCAGCCGCACCTCGAGATCTCCCGGCTGCCCGACGTCGCGCCCGACCCGGCGGTCCGGCTGACGACGCCGCACGACCTCGACCTGCTCTACCCCGCCTGCGTGGCGATGTACACCGAGGAGGTCGGCGTCTCTCCCGAGAACGACTCGGGAGGCGGCGACCTCTACCGCGCCCGCGTCCAGCAGCTCATCGGCCGGGGCTGGTCGATGGCGAGCTTCGACGAGCAGGGCGTGGTGTTCAAGGCGGAGGTCGCCTGCGTGACGCCGTACGCCGCCCAGGTGCAGGGGGTCTGGGTCCGCCCGGACCGTCGGGGCGAGGGCTTGGCGACCCGAGGCATGGCGTCGGTGGTGCACCACGTCCTGGGCTCGGGCACGGCCCCGGTCGTCTCGCTCTACGTCAACGACTGGAACAAGGCCGCTCGCGCGACCTACGCGCGCGTCGGGTTCGAGCAGACGGCGACCTTCGCGACCCTCATGTTCTGAGCGGTCCCGACCCGGCAAGAAAAAAGTTGTGCGTCCACGTATCACCGTGGCGGTCGCCCCCTCCTGACTTCACATGGGGACAATGGTCACCATGTCGGAGAACCGAGGGGCTGAGGGGCAGCTCCATGAGACACCGTGGACATCAGCCAGTGGGGCGTTCACGGCATGGCGGGCAGGGGACGCCAGGGCCGTGGACGATCTGGTCACCACGATGACTCCGGTCCTCTGGCACGTGGTGAGGGCCTACGGACACGACCGTCAGGCGACGGAGGACGTCGTCGCGGCGACGTGGCTCGGGTTCGTGCGGCTGCACCAGACGATCCAGGATCCCCAGGCGGTCGCGTCCTGGCTGATCACCTCAGCCAGGCGCGGCGCCGCCGACCACGCACGGAAGTCGCGACGTGCGACCCCCGTGCAGGACGAGGCGCTCTCGGCCCGGCTCCCCGACGTGGAGTCGGCCGAGGCCCTCGCCGTGCTCGACGACGAGTCCGCGCGCCTGTGGCGCGCGGTGGCGTCGGTCGACGAGAGGTGCCGCAGGCTGCTGCGCGTGGTGGCCTTCATGGAACGACCCGACTACCGATCGCTCAGCGAGGAGCTCGACATGCCGGTGGGGAGCATCGGTCCGACGCGGGCCCGCTGTCTGGCGAAGGTGCGTGCGGTCATGGCCGCCGAGGGGAGCAACGATGACTGAGGACGACCGCCTGCTCGCCGAGCTGCGCCGGATGTGGGTGCGCGCGGACCCGCCGCCCCGCAGCCTCGGCGCCACGATGGTGGCCACCGTCGCCGCTGCCGACCTCGACGACGAGTGGGAGCTGCTCACCCTCGTCCGCGACTCCGCCGACGAGCCGGTCTCCCAGGTGCGTGGCCTCGGCACCGCCCGGATGCTGTCCTTCAGCGCCGCCGCCGGCTGGTCGCTGGAGGCCGAGATCGACGGCGAGCAGTTCAGCGGCCAGGTGCTCGACCTCGCCCCCGACGTCGCACCGGCCGACGTCGAGGTGGCCCTCGAGACCCGTGAGGGTGAGTCCTGGACCACCCGCCTCGACGAGTTCGGCTTCTTCTCGCTCACCGCGACCGCCCGCGGCGCGCTGCGCTTCACCGTGCGCTTCGCCGGGGTCGTGGCCAGCAGCCACTGGGTCGAGGTCTGAGCGCCGGTCAGGCGTAGGGCTGGCGCAGCTCCAGGTGGGGCCCGATGGTGGGGTCGGAGTCGTAGACCGCGCGTGCCATCACGGCGTCGCGCGCATCGGCGGCCGACGAGCCGGTCTCGCTGATCTCCCGGGCGATGAGCCCGGCGACCACCGGCGCCGCGAACGACGTACCGCTCCAGCGCGCCATGCCGGTCGAGAAGACCCGCACGTCGCCCTTGTCGGGCGTCTCGTGGCACACGAACGTCCCGTCGGGGAAGGCGTTGACCAGGTTGCGGCCGAGGGCAAAGACGTCGGCGGAGACGCCGTAGTTGGAGAAGTCCGACACCCGCCCGTCGCGGTCCAGCGAGCCGACCCCGACCGCCCAGTCGAAGGCGGCCGGCCAGAACGGGGCCGCCCACGAGTCGTTGCCGGCGGCCGCGACCAGGACGCAGTCCGTGCCGCGGAGGTGGCGACGGTGGAAGCGCGCGAAGGCGAGGGACGGCAGGTCCATCCGGGTCCGGCAGCCGGCCGAGAGGTTGATGACCTGCGGCTCGTGCTTCATGGCCTGCTCGAGCTGGCGGACCAGCTCGGACTCCAGGATGCCGCCGCCGCCCACGCCCCCGACCGCGAAGCCCTCGACGAAGACATCGGTCATCGGCGCCAGGCACCGCACGACGCCGGCGATGAAGGTGCCGTGCCCGGCGTAGGGGCGCAGGTCCGGGCCGTTGAGCTCGTCGTCGCCGCTGACGCCGTCGAGCCATGGCGTACGGCCGTCGGTGCCCGAGGCGGGGTTCCAGCCGGTGTCGACCACGACGACCGTCACCTCGCAGCCCTTCTCCTGGGGTGCGAGCGGCGGCCACGGCTCGGTGAGGCCGGTCTCCTGCGGCTCGGTGGCGGGGCAGGCCTGGCCGCCACCGCCGCCCGGGCTGACGTGGACCCAGTGGTCCGGCGTGGCGAGGCCGCGACGCAGGCCGGCGGTCTCCAGCAGGTCGAGGACGTCGGGCACGGTCTGGCCCCCGCTGCGCGCCGGCAGGACGTAGCGCAGGAGGTCGCCGCCCAGCAGGCGTACGTCGTCTCGTCGGGGCGGCTCGTCCAGGACCCCCTTGTCCAGTCGTGCCACCGCGGCCTCGAACTCCTCGGCGTCCTCGGACGCCACGAGCACGTGGTCGGGGTGGAAGAGGTAGGTGAAGTCCGCCGGCGCCTCGGTGTCCCAGAACACCTGGCCGTCGTTCGCGCGATCCAGCTCACGGAGCTGGTCGGTGGTGCGTCGTCGCTTGTCGTCGCCGATCTTCCAGTCGCCCATGGCACGACGCTAGCGGTGGTGGACGTCCCGTGGTGGCCGGATGGACCAGAGTTCGCCGACCCGATCGGCAAGGATGGGCAGGTGGACCGGGCCGAGGCGGAGGAGCTGCTGCGCAACCTCTTCTCCGACGCCGACGCCGCACACGCCCGGGCCCTCGCGGAGCTCGTGCCCGACGCCGACCCCCACGTCGCCTCGATCGGTCACCAGGTCGTCGGCATCGTGCTGCGCGACCGGGCCGAGCCCGATGCCGCCCTGGCACACCTGGGCACGGCTCTCCGGCTGGCTCGGTCGAGCGGGGACCACGAGCGCGTCGGCGACGTGCGGGCGACGCTCGGCGCCTCGCTGGCACGCCTCGGACGGGTGGCGGAGGGTCTCGGACACCTCGACCGGGCGGAGCAGGACCTCGACGGCCTCCCGCTCGCTCGGCTGCTCGTGCGCCGGGCGCTCGTGCTGGGCTTCGTCCTCGCGCGCTACGAGGGCAGCATGGACGACCTCGAGCGTGCGCTCGCTCTCCTCGCCGGCCACGACGAGGTGTGGGAGTCGCGCGCGCTCAACCTGCAGGGCCTGGCCATGGTCGCCCTCGGCGACCTGGCAGGGGCGGCCACGTCCTTCGAGCAGTCCCGACGCCTGGCGGAGCAGACCGACAACCGCGGGGCGGTGGCGACCGCCGTGCACAACCTGGGCTGGGTGGCGCACGTCGGCGACGACCTGCCGCTGGCGCTGGCGCGCTACGCCGAGGCGGACGAGGTGTTCGCCTCCGTCGGCATCACGAGCACCGACCTGGTCACCGACCGGTGCGAGGCCTACCTCGCGGGAGGACTGGCGAGCGACGCCCTCGCCGTGGCCGAGGCCGCACTGGTGGCTCGTCCGCTGCTGAAGACCGAGCGAGCCGACGTCCTCGTCGCGGTCGCCGGTGCCGCGCTCGCGGCCGGGGACGCGGCCCGGGCGGTGGAGGCGGCGGAGGAGGCGTCCCGGCTGCTGCGTGCCCAGGGACGCCGCACGCACCGGGTGCGCGCCGACCTCCTCGCTCTCGCCGGGCACTCCCGCACCGGCGCCTCCCGAGCTCCTCTGCTGCGACGCGCCGAGCGGCTCGTCGCCGCCGCCCGGGAGTCGTCCGCGCCCGAGCTGCTGAAGGTCCTCATGCTCGGCGGCCGGCTCGCGCGCTCGGTCCGGTCCGCCCGCGCCGCTGCGCTGGCGGACCAGTGGCTCGACGAGGCCGCCGGCGCCACCCGCGCGGCCACCGCTGCCGACCGGGCGCTGGGCTGGCAGGCGCGGGCGTGGCGCAGCGAGCTGGCGGGCGACACCGGCGCCACGCTGCGCGCCTGCGACCGGGGCCTGGCCGCCCTCGACGACCACCGCGCGTCCCTGGGCAGCCAGGAGCTGCGCGCCCTCTCCTCCGCGCACGGCGCCGAGCTGGCCGAGCTCGGTGCGCGGACCGCACTGCGCTCGGGAGACGCGCGGCTGCTCCTGCGGTGGTCCGAGCGGTGGCGCGCGACCGCGCTCACCGTCCCGTCGACGGCCACCGACGCCGCCCCGGCCGTGGTGTCCGAGCTCGCGTCGCTGCGTGCCCAGCTCCAGCTCGTGGCGCAGGCCCGCGCCGAGGGTTCCCCGAGCGACCTGCTCGAGGCGCGGGCGGCGCGACTCGAGCAGGACGTGCGCCAGCGGTTGCTCCACGCGCGGGGGACGGGCGTGCTCGCCGCCTCCATCGACGTGCGCGAGCTCGTCGCCCGCTTCGACGAGGAGGACACGGTGCTGGTCGAGCTCACCGAGCTCGACGGCGTGCTCCACGCCCTCGTCGTACGTCGCGGCAGGCTGCGGCACCTCGTGGTGGGTGATGCCGCCGCTGCCGGGCGGGCCGTCGACTTCGCCCTCTTCAGCCTGCGTCAGGCCGCGCGTGGCCGGAGGTCCCAGCTCGACGTCGCGGGCCGGCGTCTCCAGGACGCCGTGCTCGGCCGTGCGCTCGATGCGGCCGGTGACCGACCGGTGGTGATCTCCGCGACGACTGCGCTGCAGGGCGTGCCCTGGGGGCTGCTGCCCGGCCTCGCCGACCGGCCGTTCACGACCACCCCCTCGGCGCGACTCTGGCTCCGCGCGCGCGCTGCCGAGCCGACCAGCACGCGGCGGGTGATGGTGGTCGGTCCCGGGCTCGGCAGCGGCGGCGCCGAGGTGCGGGCCGTGGCGGCCGACGACCCGGCCGCCGACGTCCTCGACGGCACGGCGGCGACGGTGCCCGCCGCCCTGGCGGCGCTCGACGGCGCGGCTCTCGCCCACGTGGCGGCCCACGGCCGCTTCCGCGAGGACAGTCCCCTGTTCTCCTCGCTCACGCTGGCCGACGGACCGCTGCTGGTCCACGACCTGCAGGGCCTCGCGCACCCGCCCCACCGCGTGGTGCTCTCGGCGTGCGAGTCGGGTGTCATGCAGCCCGTCGGCGACCAGGAGCTGCTCGGGCTCTCGGCCGCGCTGCTGTCGATGGGCAGCGCCGGCGTGGTGTCCGCGCTCGCGGAGGTCGACGACGCCGCGACCGTCGAGGTCATGGTCGCGCTGCACGCCGCGCTGCGGCGGGGCGCAGGCCTGGGCGAGGCGCTCCTCGCGGCCCGGACGGCTGCCGGCTCCGACCCGGTGCTGACTGCCACCGCGGCGTCGTTCACCGCGATGGGGACCTGAGGGCCTCGTCCCTGCGGACGGCCCGTGCCGGTGTCGGCCGCCCACCGGGGGAATCTGGTTCGCGGGCCTGCGAGGCGCGCACCTATGGTTGCGCCATGACTGGCCGCATCCTCCGCATGTCGACCCTGTTCGTGCGCACCCTGCGCGACGACCCGAACGACGCCGAGGTGCCGAGCCACCGCCTGCTCGTCCGCGCCGGCTACATCCGCCGCAACGCGCCCGGCATCTACACCTGGCTGCCCCTGGGCCTGCGCGTGCTGCGCAAGGTCGAGAACATCATCCGCGAGGAGATGGACGACATGGGTGCGCAGGAGCTGTCGTTCCCCGCGCTGCTGCCCAAGGAGCCCTACGAGGCGACCAACCGCTGGGTGGAGTACGGCCCCAACATCTTCCGCCTGCAGGACCGCAAGGGCGCCGACTACCTCCTCGGCCCCACGCACGAGGAGATGTTCACCCTCGTGGTGAAGGACCTCTACTCCTCCTACAAGGACCTGCCGCTCTCGATCTACCAGATCCAGACCAAGTACCGCGACGAGGCGCGTCCCCGCGCCGGGCTGCTGCGCGGTCGCGAGTTCGTCATGAAGGACTCCTACTCCTTCGACATCGACGACGCGGGGCTCGAGGTGTCGTACCAGAAGCACCGCGACGCCTACATCCGGATCTTCGACCGGCTCGGCTTCGAGTACGTCATCGTCAAGGCGACCTCGGGTGCGATGGGCGGCTCGGCGAGCGAGGAGTTCCTCGCCAAGGCCGCCGTGGGCGAGGACACCTACGTCCGGTGCACCCACTGCGACTACGCCGCCAACGTCGAGGCCGTCGCGGTGCGCGCGCCCGCGCCCCTGCCGTACGCCGACGTGCCCGCCGCGCACGCCGAGACGACGCCCGACACGCCCACCATCGACACCCTGGTCGACCACCTCAACGCCACCTTCCCGCGCGAGGACCGCCCCTGGGCCGCGGGGGACACGCTCAAGAACGTGCTCGTGGTGCTCAAGCACCCCGACGGCACCCGCGAGCCCCTCGCCATCGGCCTGCCCGGCGACCGCGAGGTCGACCAGAAGCGCCTCGAGGGCCAGCTCGAGCCCATCGAGGTCGAGGCCATGGACGAGGGCGAGCTCGCGAAGCACCCCGCGCTGGTCAAGGGCTACATCGGCCCCGAGGTGCTGGGGGAGGAGTCGGCGTCCGGCATCCGCTACCTCGTCGACCCCCGCGTCGTCGAGGGCACCCGCTGGGTCACCGGCGCCAACGTCGCCGGCTCGCATGTCGTCGACCTGGTCGCCGGGCGCGACTTCACCCCCGACGGCACGATCGAGGCCGCCGACGTCCGCGACGGCGACGCGTGCCCCAACTGCACCGAGGGCACCCTCGAGTCGGCGCGCGGCGTCGAGATGGGCCACATCTTCCAGCTCGGCCGCAAGTACGCCGAGGCGCTCGGGCTGAAGGTCCTCGACGAGAACGGCAAGCTCGTCACCGTCACGATGGGCTCCTACGGCATCGGGCCCTCGCGCGCCGTCGCCGCCATCGCGGAGGGCACGCTCGACGACATCGGCCTGTGCTGGCCGCGCAACGTCTCCCCGGCCGACGTCCACGTCGTCGCCGCGGGCAAGGACGAGGCGATCTTCGCCGCCGCCGAGGAGCTCGCCCGCGACCTGAGGGCCGCGGGGCTCGACGTGCTGCTCGACGACCGCACCGGCAAGGTCAGCCCCGGCGTGAAGTTCAAGGACGCCGAGCTCATCGGCATCCCGACGATCGTCACGGTGGGCCGCGGTCTGGTCGACGGCGTCGTCGAGGTCCGTGACCGCAGGTCGGGAGCGCGCGAGGACGTCCCCGTCGGTGACGCGGCCACGCACGTCGCCGACCTGGTCCTGCGCGGCTGACGTGCGCCGGCCGGGGTCGCGCCGCACGCGGCGCGACCTCGACCGGCGGCGCGACCACCTCGCCGCGATCCGCCCCGACGCCGACCCGGCCGAGGCGGACTGGTGGAAGACCTCGTGGGACGGACGCACCCCTCCTGCGGTGGGGTTCCTGATTCCCGCCGACTTCGAGGCCTACGCCCGGGTCCTGCACCCCGCGCACGATCGCGAGCGCGACGCCGTGCGGTGGGCGACGGTGGCCGAGGAGTGCGGGACGGTGCTGCACCCCGGGGCGCAGTGGCACCGGCTCGCCGGCGGTCGCGACCACGACCCCCGCGGCCTCGCACCCGAGCCGCGGCGGTGGCCCGGGAACGAGCCCGACGTCGGCCGCCTCCCACGCCCGGACTTCCGTGCGCTTGCCGAGGTGCTGGGTCGGCACACGACCACGCCCGACGACTCGGTCGTGGCGTTCTGGGACGGGTACGGCTGCTGGCCGGCCGCCTGGCGCGATCTGCCCCTCGCCCGCACGCCGGGGCGTGACCACGTCCTCTTCCGCCGGCCGGTGGCCCAGGTCGAGCACCTCTGCGCCGACGCGCCGGCGGTGGCCCACGCCCTGGGCGAGACCCACGGGGCGCTGGCGTGGAGCAGCGACGGCACGGTCCCGTCCCCGACGGCGGACGAGCTGCTCGAGGCAGGGGGCGCCGAGGGCTGGCAGAGCCCGACGCTGTGGTGGCCCGGCGACCGCGCCTGGGCGAGCTCGAACGACACCGACCTCGACTCCACGCTGGTCGCCGGTAGTCGCGCGCTGGTCGACGACCTCCTCGCCGATCAGCGCCTCGAGGCGCTGGCCTGGCCGGTCGGCGGCTCGCTGTGGTCCGACGCCGACACGGTCAACCGCTGACACCCCGCGCGTCTGCGCCACCATGCAGGCAGTTCGCGAACGGTCTCGAGGTGCCCAGCGCGGCCGCGCGGTCCGCCCGCCCGAACTGCCTGCATGGTGTCCGGGTTCGCCAGGTCCAGGTCACGGCATGAGCGCGCGTCCTCGCCTCGCGGCCCTGCATCTTTGTGCGTTGCAGGAACATGCAGCGGAGTTGTGGTTGGCGGGGGCCAGGATCGAATGCATGATTGTGCATGCGGCGCCGCCACCCCCACAGGAGGTGCCGCACGGGTGATGCTGACCAACCCCACGCAACGGTCCGCGTCCTCGGCCATTGGGAAGGATCTCGGGACTTTCCCAATGGTTGAGGCCGCGGGCCGTTTCCCGTTGTCGGGCTCGCGCGGCGGTGCACCCGGGCGGCGCGGGGATCAGCCGAGCTCGGGGGCTCCGGGCCACGTCGTCGCGACGCCACCCAGCTCGAGCTGCCAGGTCGCCGACCAGACGGTCTCGTCGAGCGCCCAGCCGCGCACGCCCCCCGAAGACCGCGCCACCAGGGCGGCCAGCACCTCGGTGCTGCGCTCCTCCAGCTGCCGGGCAGCGGCCTCGATCTCGCCGACGGTGCGGAGGGCGCCGGGCAGCTCGTAGGCGGCCGCGGCCGCGACCGGGTCGCCGCCGGCGTCCTCGACCATCGTCCGCAGCCGGTCGCGGCGGGCGCGGTGGCGGTCGAAGGCGGTGGTGAGCGCGTCGTGGAGGAGGGGAGCGGCGGACTGCGAGGTGCGCGCGCCCAGCACGCCGTAGGTGTAGAGCGTCGCGTGCTCGTCGGCGAGGACCTCCTGGAGCGCGTCGAGGACCGTCACGAGGTCACCTCCGTCGAGAGCGCGGCGGCGTGCTGGGAGGTCGAGGCGGCGATGCTCGCCAGCACCCGGGCGAGGTCGCCGCTGGCGGAGGCGAGGCAGGCGTCGCGGACCGTGCGCAGCAGCCGCTGCTCCGAGCGGCGTACGGCACGCAGGGCCGGGAGGATCTGCTCCGGGACGCCGGGGGAGGCCGGCGTCGCGAGGTCCTGGTCGGGGACGGCGCCGGCCAGCACGTCGCGGTGGGCGGCGTGGGCGGCGGCCAGGGGCGCGAGGCGCTCAGACAGCGCGGGCACGGCTGCCACCACGGCGGTCAGGACCCCCTCGGCGCGCGCGAGGTCGGTGACGACGCCGGTGACCAGCGCGGCGTCCTCCGGCGGGGGAGCCGTCGCCCCGGACTCGTCCGAGGATTGCGCCGAGCGGGGCGGGTCGATGTCGCACGCGGCGAGCGCGAGGGGTGCCGCGAGCGCCGAGCCCAGCGTCGTACGACGGGAGATCAGCGGTGCGGACACGTCGCGACCCTATCCGCCGGCGACGGCGGTCCGGACCAGCCCGCGGCGGATGCCGGGAGGCGGCCCGGGGCGGCTATCGTGAACCCTCGACAACAGAACAAGGAGGTCGCATCCCATGAGCACCCCCCGACAGGACGCCACCCGGGACCGCATCGAGGCGGAGCTGGTCGACCCCCTGCACGAGCTCGGCCTCGACGTCGAGGCCGTCGAGATCACCCCCGCCGGCAAGCGCCGCGTGCTGCGCGTCGCGGTCGACAAGGACGGCGGCATCACCCTCGACGACGTCGCCGACGCCACCCGCGAGGTCTCCCGCGTACTCGACGAGTCCGACGTGATGGGCGAGATGCCCTACACCCTCGAGGTCACCTCGCGTGGCGTCGACCGGCCGCTGACGCTGCCGCGCCACTGGCGCCGCAACCAGGATCGCCTGGTCAAGACCACCCTCACCGACGGCTCGGCCCTGACCGGCCGGGTCCTCGCCTCGACCGACGACTCGGTCACCCTCGACGTCGACGGCACGCACCGCGAGGTCGCCCTCGACGAGGTGGCCAAGGCCCTCGTGCAGATCGAGTTCAACCGCAAGACGGACACGACGGACAAGAAGGACGACTGATGGACATCGACCTGAGCATCCTGCGGATGCTGGAGCGCGAGAAGGAGATCCCCTTCGAGGTGCTGGCCGAGGCCATCGAGCAGGCGCTGCTCACGGCCTACCAGCGCGCGACCGAGTCGCAGCACCCCGCCCGCGTCGAGCTCGACCGCAAGAGCGGCCACGTGACCGTGTGGGCCCGCGAGGTCGACGAGGACGGCACGGCCGGCCCGGAGTACGACGACACCCCGGCCGGCTTCGGTCGCATCGCCGCGACCACCGCCAAGCAGGTCATGCTGCAGAGGCTGCGCGACGCCGAGGACGAGAAGACGTTCGGTGAGTTCTCCGGGAGGGAGGGCGACATCATCTCCGGCATCATCCAGCAGGGCCGCAACCCCGACGACGTGATGGTCGACCTCGGCAAGCTCGAGGCCATCCTCCCGATCAGCGAGCGCGTGCCGGGGGAGAGCTACGTCCACGGCGAGCGCATCAAGTGCCTGGTCACCTCGGTCCGCAAGGGCATGCGCGGCCCCCAGGTCACGCTGTCGCGCTCGCACCCGACGCTGGTCAAGAAGCTCTTCGCCCTCGAGGTCCCCGAGATCGCCGACGGCACCGTCGAGATCGCCGGCATCGCCCGCGAGGCCGGTCACCGCACCAAGATCGCGGTCCACACCACGGTCCCGGGCGTCAACGCCAAGGGCGCCTGCATCGGCCCGATGGGCCAGCGGGTCCGCAACGTGATGAGCGAGCTGCACGGCGAGAAGATCGACATCGTCGACTGGGCGGAGGACCCGGCCGAGCTGGTCGGCCACGCCCTGTCCCCGGCGCGGGTGACCTCGGTGGAGATCGTCGACCTCGCCGCGCGGTCGTGCCGCGTGGTGGTCCCCGACTTCCAGCTCTCCCTCGCCATCGGCAAGGAGGGCCAGAACGCCCGTCTCGCCGCCCGCCTCACCGGCTGGCGCATCGACATCCGCTCCGACGAGGCGCCGGACCCGCAGGACTGACCGCCGGACGCGCGGCTGGCCGGCGTCGTCGGGCGGCCGCGTCCGGGCGTCCGCCGCGCGTCCAGCCGGTGACTCGAGCGGACCTGTGGCCGCTCGACGTCCGCCATACCGTGCGTCCAGCGTCCACGAGGTGCGTCCAGCGTCCACGACGGGCGTCCAGTCCCCGGCAGGGCTCGAGCCGCCCAGTCCCCGCACGCGGCGCCGGTTCGTAAACCACTGGCGTGACGGGCTAGAGTGGACACCAGTGGCCACCACGTCTGACACCTCTGCGCCCGGACCCGTCCGGACCTGTGTGGGTTGCCGGGCCAGGGCCGCTGCGAACGAGCTGCTGCGCGTGGTTGCAGGCTCGGACGCCGAGGGCCACCCGGCCCTGGTGCCCGATCCGGACCGCCGGGCACCCGGTCGTGGGGCGCACCTCCACCCCACGCAGGAGTGTTGGCAGCTCGCGGTGCGACGCCGCGCGCTTCCCCGGGCTCTCCGCTCGGGACACGGGCTCGGCACCGCGCTGGTGGAGGCGCACATCATGGGGTCGTCCGCCGCGCACGCACCACCGTCCGAATCACCGCACCATCGACCAGAAACTGGAGCACACAGCTCATGAGCACTCGATGAGTAACTCGTAATGAGTGTGCACACCCACTAGCTGGTCCGTTTTCTCCTTCTGGGGTCACGGACCAGAAGGAGTAGTAACCCACCGTGGCAAAGACCCGAGTCCACGAACTCGCCAAGGAGTTCGGAGTCGAGAGCAAGTTCGTTCTCGAGAAGCTCAAGGAGATGGGGGAGTTCGTCAAGTCGGCATCGTCGACTGTCGAGCCGCCCGTCGAGATGCGCTTCAAGAAGCAGTACGGCGAGGAGCTGAAGGCCTCTGCGGCCGCAGCGCCCGCCGCCGACGCAACGGCTGAGTCGGCCGACAAGCCGACCGCCAAGAAGCCCGGCCCCCGGCCCGGCCCCAAGCCCGCGCCCGTCGCCGAGACCCCGGCGCCCGTCGCCGAGACCCCGGCGCCCGTCGCGGAGACCCCGGCCCCGGTCGTCGAGACCCCGGCGCCTGCCGCCGAGGCTCCTGCCGCCGAGCCGGCCGCCCCGTCCGGGCGACCCGGCCCGAAGCCCGGTCCCAAGCAGGCCACCCCGGAGCCGCAGGAGGAGCCCGCTGCTCCCGCCGCCCCGGCTGCTCCCGCGGCCAAGTCGTCGTCCCCCGCGCCGCGTCCGGTCGGTCGTCCCGGCGCCCCGCGCCCGGGCAACAACCCGTTCGCGCCCTCGCAGGGCATGGGCTCGCGCCCGGCGCCCCGCACCCCCGGTGACGACACCCGTCCGCCGCGCCCGCCGGCCGGCGGCGGCGACGCCCGTCCCGGCATGCCGCGTCCCAACCCGGCGATGATGCCCAAGTCCCCGGCTGCCTTCGGCAACGGACCGGGCGCCCGCCCGGCCCGCGGTGGCCCCGGCGGCGGCCCCGGCCGTCCCGGTGCTCCCTCCCGCGGCGGTGCCCCCGGTCGTCCCGGCGGTGCCCCCGGCGGCGCTCCCGGCGGTGCTCCCGGCCGTCCCGGCGGCTTCGGCCCCAACGCCAGCGGCCAGCGTGGCCAGCGTCCCGGCCAGCGTGGCCAGACCCAGGGTGCGTTCGGTCGCGCCGGTGGCCCGTCGCGTCGAGGACGCAAGTCCAAGCGTGCGCGTCGCATGGAGTTCGAGGCCATGGAGGCCCCGACGATCGGTGGCGTGCGGGTCCGCAAGGGCAACGGCGAGACCGTCCGTCTGCCCCGTGGTGCCTCGCTGACCGACTTCGCCGAGAAGATCAACGTCGACGCCGCTGCGCTGGTGCAGATGCTGTTCTCGCTGGGCGAGATGGTGACCTCCACGCAGTCGGTGGGTGACGAGACGTTCGAGCTGCTCGCCGACGAGCTCAACTACGTCGTCCAGATCGTCTCCCCGGAGGACGAGGACCGCGAGCTGCTCGAGACGTTCGACCTCGAGTTCGGTGCCGACGAGGGCGACGAGGGTGACCTGGTCATCCGTCCCCCGGTCGTCACCGTGATGGGTCACGTCGACCACGGAAAGACCAAGCTCCTCGACGCGCTGCGTGACGCCAACGTGGTCGACAAGGAGGCCGGTGGCATCACCCAGCACATCGGTGCCTACCAGGTCGCCACCGAGGTCGACGGCGACGAGCGCCGCATCACCCTGATCGACACCCCCGGTCACGAGGCGTTCACCGCCATGCGTGCCCGTGGTGCCCAGGCCACCGACATCGCGATCCTGGTCGTCGCGGCCGACGACGGTGTCATGCCGCAGACGGTCGAGGCGCTCAACCACGCCAAGGCGGCCGGCGTGCCGATCGTGGTCGCGGTCAACAAGATCGACAAGCCGGACGCCGACTCCACCAAGGTCCGCGGCCAGCTCACCGAGTACGGCCTGATCCCCGAGGAGTACGGCGGCGACGCGATGTTCGTCGACGTCTCGGCCAAGGCCGGGCTCAACCTCGACAAGCTGCTCGAGGCCGTCATCCTCACCGCCGACGCCTCGCTCGACCTGCGGGCCAACCCCGACCAGGACGCCCAGGGCCTCGTGGTCGAGGCGCACCTCGACCGCGGTCGCGGTCCGGTCGCCACGGTCCTGGTCCAGCGCGGAACGCTCCGCGTCGGCGACTCGATCGTCGCCGGACCGGCCCACGGCCGTGTCCGCGCGATGCTCGACGAGCACGGCAACGAGCTCACCGTGGCCGACCCGTCGCGTCCTGCGATGGTGCTGGGTCTCTCGGCGGTGCCGGGTGCGGGCCAGAACTTCATCGTGGTCGAGGACGACCGCATGGCCCGTCAGATCGCTGAGAAGCGCGAGGCGCGCGAGCGTGCGGCCATGCAGGCCAAGCGTCGCGTCCGTCGCAGCCTCGAGGACTTCATGGCCTCCATGGAGAAGGGCGAGAGCCAGGAGCTCAACCTCATCCTCAAGGGCGACGTGTCCGGTTCGGTCGAGGCCCTCGAGGACGCCCTGTCGCAGATCGACGTCGGCGACGAGGTCTCGCTGCGCGTCATCGACCGCGGTGTCGGTGCGATCACCGAGACCAACGTCGACCTGGCGGCCGCCTCCGACGCCATCATCATCGGCTTCAACGTCCGCCCCCAGGGCAAGGCGAGCCAGATGGCCGACAAGGAGGGTGTCGAGATCCGTTACTACTCGGTCATCTACAACGCGATCGAGGAGATCGAGGCGGCGCTCAAGGGCATGCTCAAGCCCGTCTACGAGGAGTCGACCCTCGGCCAGGCGGAGATCCGCGAGATCTTCCGCTCGTCCAAGGCCGGCAACATCGCAGGCTGCATGGTCACCTCCGGACTCATCCGCCGCAACGCCAAGGTGCGGATCCTGCGCGACGGAGCGGTGGTGGCCGACAACCTCGACCTGTCCTCGCTGCGCCGCGAGAAGGACGACGCCTCCGAGGTCCGCGAGGGCTTCGAGTGTGGTCTGGTGCTCCGCAACTTCCAGGACATCAAGATCGGCGACATCGTCGAGTCCTTCGAGATGCGCGAGATCCCGCGCGGCTGATCACCCCGCACGGAGCCCGGCTCGGTCCCGTGGTCCCCGCTCACCCGGGGCCGCGGGGCCGGCCGGCCCGTGCACAGCCTGACAACTTCAGCGATCCCCGGGCAGCCGGGGATCGCTGAAGACCGTTCTGAGAGAGTGAGCACATGAGCAACCCCCGCGTCCGCAAGATCGCCGACCGCATCCAGGTGATCGTCGCCGAGATGCTCGAGCGCCGCATCAAGGACCCGCGCCTGGGCTTCGTGACCATCACCGACGTCCGCGTCACGGGTGACTCGCAGCAGGCCACGATCTTCTACACCGTCCTCGGTGGCGAGGAGGAGCTGGCGAGCACGGGCGCCGCCCTCGAGTCGGCCAAGGGCGTCATCCGCTCCGAGGTCGCCAAGCAGCTCGGGATGCGCATCGTCCCGACGCTGACGTTCATCCCCGACGCCCTCCCCGAGAGCGCCCGCGCCCTCGACGAGCTGCTCGAGCGTGCCCGCCAGCAGGACGAGGAGGTCGCCGCGCGCCGCGTGGAGGCCTACGCCGGCGAGGCCGACCCCTACAAGAAGCCGCGCGAGATCGTCGACGAGGACGACCTCGACGACGAGGAGGACGCGCTCGACGACGGCTCCGACCTCGACTTCACCAGCGACCTCCGCGACGAGGACGACCGCGCCTGATGGCCGACTCCGGACTGGTCGTGGTCGACAAGTCCGCGGGCATGACCTCCCACGACGTCGTCGCGCGGGTCCGGCGGCTCGCCGGCACCCGCAAGGTCGGCCACGCCGGCACCCTCGACCCGATGGCGACGGGCGTGCTCGTGCTGGGTGTGGAGCGCGCCACCCGCCTGCTCGGCCACCTCATGCTGACCGAGAAGGCCTACGACGCGACCATCCGGCTCGGGGTGGCCACGACCACCGACGACGCCGAGGGCGAGGTCCTCGCGACCTACCCGACCGACGGCGTGGACCCCGACGACGTACGCGCGGAGCTCGCGCGGTTCGTCGGCGACATCGAGCAGGTGCCCACCGCCGTGTCGGCCATCAAGGTCGACGGCAAGCGCGCCTACGCCCGGGTGCGTGACGGCGAGCAGGTCGAGCTGAAGGCGCGGCCGGTCACGATCCACGAGCTGGTCGTGCACGACGTGGCGCTCCCCGAGGTCCGGATCTCGGTCCGCTGCTCCTCGGGCACCTACATCCGCGCGATCGCCCGCGACCTCGGCGCCGCGCTGGGCGTGGGCGGACACCTGACGGCCCTGCGCCGCACCGCAGTCGGCCCCTTCGACCTCGCGGTCGCCCGCACCCTCGACCAGCACGGCGAGGAGCTCGCGGCGGTGCCGATCGCCGACGCCGCGCGGTCGTCGTTCCCCGCCGTCGACCTCGACGAGGAGCAGGCCGCCGATGTGCGCGTCGGGCGCTCGCTCGACCTCACGCTGGCGGGGGAGGGGCCCCACGCGGTCTTCGCGCCCGACGGCACCTTCCTGGCCCTCTACGAGCAGCGCGACGCCCGGGCCCGACCGGTCGCTGTCTTCGTCTGAGGTCGACAGTAGGCTTCCGGCGTGCAGATCTGGCGTGACGTCGACGACGTGCCGGCCGACCTCGGCCGCACGGTCGTCAGCATCGGCAACTTCGACGGCGTGCACCTCGGTCACGCCCACGTGCTCCGTGAGGCGCGGGAGACCGCGGAGCGGCTGGGCGTCGACACCGTGGTGGCGGTGACGTTCGACCCCCACCCGATGGCGGTGCTGCGTCCCGAGCACGCTCCGCCCACCCTCACCTCCATCGAGACCCGCGCCCGGCTGCTCGAGTCGGCCGGGGTCGACGCGGCCCTGGTGGTCGGCTTCGACCGCGGTGTCGCGGGCTGGTCGCCGCAGGAGTTCATCGACCGGATCGTCGTGGAGGCGCTGCACGCCGTGGCGGTCGTCGTCGGTGCGAACTTCCGCTTCGGGGCCAAGGCGGCCGGTGAGGTCGCCACCCTCGTCGAGGCCGGCGCGACGCGCGGCTTCGAGACGGTCGGCGTGCCGCTCGACGGCGGCCCGCAGGTGTGGAGCTCGACCTACGTCCGCCAGTGCCTGGCCACCGGCGACGTCGCCGGCGCCTCGGAGGCCCTCGGGCGGCCCTTCACCGTCCGCGGCATCGTGGTCGAGGGCGACAAGCGCGGCCGCGAGATGGGCTACCCCACCGCCAACGTCCCGGTGCCTCCGGTCGACGCGGCCCCGGCCGACGGGGTCTACGCCGGGTGGCTGACCCGCCTCGACACCGGCGAGCGGCTCCCCGCGGCCATCTCGGTCGGCACCAACCCGACCTTCGACGGCGAGCGTGAGCGCCGCGTGGAGTCCTACGTCCTCGACCGCACCGACCTCGAGCTCTACGGCGTCGAGGTCGAGGTCGCGTTCGTCGAGCGGCTGCGCGGGATGGTGAAGTTCGAGGGCATGGCGGCGCTCGTGGAGACGATGCACGACGACGTGCGCCGGGCCCGCGAGATCCTGGCGTGACGGAGGACCGCACCCTCGTCGAGGGGTGGTTCCTCGAGCACGGGCTGCCCTACTTCGTCGCCGAGGAGCGTGCCCGGGCGCGGACCGGGCTGCGCCCGCGTCGCCTCGCGACCCTCGTCGTCGTGCTGGTGGTCCTCGGCGCCGCGGCCGGCCTGCTCGCGTACGCCTCGGACACCTACACCGCGGGGCCCGCGCTGTGGCTCTCGGTCGCGGGCCTCGCGCTGCTCTGGTACGCCATGACCGCCCTGCGGGCGCGACCCATCCTGGGGTTCGCGATCTCCCGCACGCTCGGCAGCCTGCGCTTCATCGCGCCCATGGCGACGCGGGCGCTGCCGCTGCTCCTGGTCTTCGTGACGTTCCTGTTCGTCAACGCGGAGGCGTGGCAGATGACCAGCAACCTGCCCTTCGGGGTGCTGTGGCTGACCGTGCTGCTGATGTTCGGGCTCGCGGTGCTGTTCCTCCTGGTGCGCCTGCCGGAGGAGGTCGACCGGGTCGACGACCAGGTCGACGACGCCTTCATCGTGCGGACCTGTGCCGGGACGCCGCTGGAGGCCGCGAGCCGGGAGGTCGCCGCCGACGGGTCCCTCGACCCGCAGGACCACGCCCAGGTGTCCGGCTTCGAGCGGTGGAACCTCATCCTGGTGCTGCTGGTGATCCAGTCCATCCAGGTGCTGCTGCTCTCCGCGACGGTGTTCGTGTTCTTCATGCTCTTCGGCTCGCTGGTGATGGAGACCAGGACCCAGCTCGCCTGGACCCAGCTGGAGACCCTCCGCGAGGTCCCGGGCCTGTCCCACGTGACGTTCTCGCTGCTCAAGGTCTCGCTCTTCCTGGCGTCCTTCAGCGGCTTCTACTTCACCGTCTCCGCCGTCACCGACGACACCTACCGCCGCCAGTTCTTCTCGGTCGTGGAGAGCCAGCTCGAGCGGGCCGTCGGGATGCGCGCGGTCTACCTCGCGCTCCGCGCGCGCGACTGACCACCGCAGCACCCGCGCACCTCGCGCACCGTCGGCCGGACGTCGGCCGGACGTGACCGTGGGCGGTGCGGGAGGGGGATTCCTGCAGCTCGGAATCCCCCTCGGGCACCGCCCACGGGTGGAACGGGGTCGTACGCGTCGTACGGGTGGAACGGGGTCGTACGGGTCAGGCGTCGAGGTCCTGCTCGACCAGGGCGGCGATCGCGTCGACGGCGGCCTGGTCGTCACCGGCGACCTCGACGGTGTCGCCGTGACCGGCGCCGAGGGTCATGATCATGAGCGAGGAGCTCGCGTCGACACCGTTGATGGTGACGTCGGAGCCGAGCTCACCGGCCTTCTCGGCGATGATCGCGGCGGGGCGGGCGTGCAGGCCGACGGCAGAGCCGACGGTGACGGACTTGCTGGGCATGGTGCTCCTTCGAGGGGGGAGGGGTGTCGGGTCGTGCGGGTGGATCAGACGGTGGCGACGTCGGCGTCGGCGGTCTTGCTGGTGCTCTTGGCCAGCGTCACGAGCGCTGCTCCCACGAGGACGCCGGCGACCAGCGAGATCAGGTAGCCCACGATGTTGGAGACGGCGAAGAGCACGAAGATCCCGCCGTGCGGGGCACGGACGCTGACGTCGAGGGCCATCGAGAGGCCACCGGTGACGGCGCTGCCGGCCATGATCGCGGGGATGACCCGCAGCGGGTCGGCCGCGGCGAACGGGATGGCGCCCTCGGTGATGAACGAGGCGCCGAGCAGCCAGCCGGCCTTGCCGTTCTCCCGCTCGGCAGCGGTGTAGAGACCCGGACGCACGACGGTGGACAGGGCCAGGGCGATCGGCGGGACCATGCCGGCCAGCATGACCGCGGCCATGATCTTGAGCTCGGGTGCGTCGGCCGAGGCGGCTGCCGCGGTGCCGACGCCGGCGGCGGCGAAGCTGTAGGCCACCTTGTTGAGCGGGCCGCCCATGTCGAAGGCCATCATCAGGCCGAGGATCACACCGAGGACGATCGCGTTGGAGCCGCTCATGCTGTTGAGGCCGTCGGTGAGCTGCGTCATCAACCACGAGATCGGCTTGCCGAAGACCAGGATCATGAGCAGGCCGGCGATGATCGAGGTGACCAGCGGGATGACGAGCACCGGCATGAGGCCGCGGGCCCAGGTGGGCACCGTGCGCTGCTGGAGCCAGTGGGCGATGAGGCCGGCGAGGACACCACCGACGATGGCACCGAGGAAGCCGGTCTGGGCCAGCCCGGTCGGGTTGTCGCCGGAGGTCGAGACCGCGAAGACGTTGGTGGCCAGGCCGCCCATGACGAAGCCGGGCGCGATGCCGGGACGGTCGGCGATGGCGTAGGCGATGTAGCCGGCGAGCGCCGGCACGAAGAACAGGAACGCCGTCTTGCCGATGATGAAGAAGATGGCGCCGATGTAGGCCATGACGCCGGACCCGAAGAGGGCGTGGTCGAGGCCGAGCGCCGTGACGTCGGGCGGGCTGAACAGCGTGTTGTTGACCGCGATGTCGCCGTAGGGGCCGACGATCTCGTAGCCGCCGAACAGGAAGCTCAGCGCGATCAGCAGGCCGCCGGCCGCGACGAAGGGGATCATGTAGGACACGCCGGTCATCAGGACGCGGCGCGTGCGACCGCCCCACGACTCGTTGGCGGTGCTGGTCGAGGCGCCCGCGGCGGACGCGTCGCCCTCGACCCGCGGCGAGCCGGAGGGGTCGGCGGCGTAGCGCAGGGCCTCGGCGATCATCGCGTCGGCGTCGTCGATGGGGCGCTTGACGCTGGAGCTGACCATCGGCTTGCCGGCGAAGCGGCCGCGGTCGCGGACCCCCACGTCGACGGCGAAGATGACCGCGCCGGCGGCCGCGATGGTGTCGGGGGACAGCGGGTTCGCGCCCGCCGAGCCCTGCGTCTCGACCTGGAGGTCGACACCCGCGCGCGCGGCGGCGGCCTCGAGGGCCTCGGCGGCCATGTAGGTGTGCGCGATGCCGGTCGGGCAGGCGGTGACGGCGACGAGCGAGGGCTTCGAGCCCGAGCCCGCGGTCGAGCCCGAGGGCGCAGCGGCGGTGGCGGCGGTGGCGGCACCGGCGGCCGGCGCGGTGCCCCGCGCGGTGCCCCTCGCGGTGTCCGTCGCGGGGGTCCCGACGCCGGTGGGGACCTCGCCACCGGTGGGGGTCGCGGCGCCCGAGGGGGCGCCGGAGGCCGGCGCGGGCCTGGCCGGTGCGGGCTCGCCCAGCTCGTGGGCGATCAGGTCGACGACCTCCTCGTCGGTCTCCGCCGCCCGCAGGGCGTCGGTGAAGGCCGGCTTCACCAGCGCACGGGCCAGCTTGGTGAGGATGGTGAGGTGGTCGGCGTCGCCGCCGGCGGGCGCGGCGATGAGGAAGGCGATGTCGGCCGGGCCGTCCTTGGCCCCGAAGTCGACCGGGGGCTCGAGACGGGCGAAGGCCAGCGTCGGGACCTCGACCCCGCTCGTGCGGCAGTGGGGGATGGCGATGCCACCCGGCAGGCCGGTGGAGGAGGTGGACTCGCGGGCGAACGCGTCCTCGACCAGCTGGTCCTTGTCGCTCGCGCGACCCGCGTCGTCGACGACGGCGGCGAGCGCGCGGATCACGTCGTGCTTGTCGGAGCCCCAGGCGGCTCCGAGCCGCACGAGCTCGGTGGTGATCAGGTCGGTCATGTGGTGACTCCCAGTGCGGTGACGCCGACGAGCTCCGTGCGGAGCTGCGAGGGCAGGGGGATGGTGGTGCCGGGAAGGCCTGCGGCGGCGCTGCCGTAGGAGACTGCGAGGGCGAGGCGCTCCGGGGCGCTGAGGCCGCGGATGTCGCCCAGGAGGTAGCCGAAGAGGCTGGAGTCGCCCGCACCGACGGTGCTGACGACGGTGGTCGGGGGAGGCGTGGCGTGCCACGCGCCCTCGGCCGTGACGAGGACGGCGCCGTGGGCGCCGAGCGTGGCCAGCACGGTGCCCACGCCGCGGTCGACGAGCTGGCGGGCGGCGGCTGCTGCCGCCTCGGGGTCGGACTCGAGCGTGTCGGCGTCGCCCCCGGTGAAGGAGGCCAGCTCCTCGCCGTTGGGCTTCATCAGGTCGGGTGCGGCGTGGGGCAGCGCGTCGACCAGGGCGCGGAGCGGCGCCTCGGAGGTGTCGACCGCGACGTGCCCGCCCGCCTCGCGGAGGCGGCGTACGAGGTCGGCGTAGTAGGTCGCGGGTGCGCCGGCGGGGAGGGACCCGGCCAGGACGGTCCAGCTCGCGGACGCGGCCCGGACCAGGACGGCCTGCGCCATGAGCTCGAGATGGAGCGGGAGCACCTCGGCGCCGGGGGAGTTGAGCTTGGTGGTCGTCCCGTCGGGCTCGGTGATGGTGAGGTTGACCCGGACGTCGCCGGCCGGCCGCACGGGCCGGCAGTCGATCCCCGCGCCGAGCAGCTCGAGGACGAACGGGTCGTCCTTGGCGGCCGGCACGACGGCGATGCTCGGGATGTCGGCGCTGACCGCGGCACGGGAGATGTTGACGCCTTTGCCGCCGGCCTGGGAGGTCACGGAGGCCACGCGGTGCACCTGCCCGCGGGCCAGCTCGCCGTCGAGGGCGACCGTGCGGTCGATGCTCGGGTTGGGGGTCAGGGTGAGGATCATGCGACCACCACCTCGATGCCGGCCTGCTCCATCGCCCGGCGGTCGGCGACGTCGGTGGCGCCGTCGGTGACCAGCGCGTCGAGGCTGTCCAGGGTGGCGAACCGCACGGCGGTCTCCACGCCGAACTTGGAGGAGTCCGCGAGCACCACGGTGCGGCGGGCGCAGGCGATCATCGCGCGCTTGGTGGCGGCCTCGTCGCTGTCGGGGGTGGTCAGGCCGTGGCCGACCGTGATGCCGTTGGTGGCGATGAACGCGACGTCGGCGCGCAGCTCGTGCAGCGCGATGACGGTCTCGGCGCCGACGGCGGCGTGGGTCGTGGGCCGGACGCGTCCGGGGAGCAGGTGCAGCTCGATCTGCGGCAGCCCGGCCAGGCGCGTGGCGACCGGGACCGCGTGGGTGATGACGGTGAGCCGGTGGTCGCGGGGGAGGGCGGCTGCGAAGCGGGCGGTGGTGGTGCCGGCATCGATGACGACGACCGAGTCGGGCGGCGGGAGGAGCGACACCGCGGTGGCCGCGATCGCCTCCTTGGCCTGCGTGTTGCTCTGGTCACGCTCGCTGATCCCTGATTCGATGACGGTGAGCGAACCCGCGGGGACTGCCCCGCCGTGCACCCGTCGCACCAGACCCATGCGGTCGAGCGTCGACAGGTCGCGGCGGACCGTCTCGGTGGTGACCTCGAACTCCCCGGCGAGCTGCACCACCGACAACCGACCGCGACGACTGATCAGCTGGGCCATCGCCTGCTGACGTTCTTCGGCGTACATCGGGCCCCCTTCTGAGGATCTTTGTATGTGTTGTTTTAGTCCCGAACGTGTTGCTTGTCAACCTTGACGTGTTCTACGGTGTGTCCATGACCACACCCGCCAGCACCACCCTGAGCGGGACCCCGGTCGTTCCGGGTGTCGCCGCCGGACCTGTCCTGCACGTGCGCGGCGAGGTCTCCCCCGAGGCGATCGCCCGCTTCGGCGAGGGGGACTTCGCCGACGCCGACGCCGCGCTCGCGGCCTACGACGAGGCGGCCGCCGCCGTCGCCGCCACGTTCACCGACAAGGCCGCCGGCGCGCAGGGCGCCGCCGCCGAGGTGCTGACCGCCAGCGCGGGGCTCGCCCGCGACAAGGGCCTGCGCTCCGCGGTGGCCAAGAACCTCCAGGGGGGCCAGGGCCCCGTGGCCGCGGTCCAGGGGGCGGTCGAGCAGTTCGTCACGATCTTCACCAACATGGGCGGCCTCATGGCCGAGCGGGTCACCGACCTGCGTGACATCGAGCGCCGGGTCGTGGCCCACCTCGTCGGCGAGCCGGCGCCCGGCGTGCCGACGCCCGCCGAGCCGTCGATCCTGGTCGCCGAGGACCTCGCGCCCAGCGACACCTCGGGGCTCGACCCCGCGCTGGTGACCGCGCTCGTCACCGAGCGCGGCGGCGCCACCAGCCACACCGCGATCATCGCGCGCCAGCTCGGCATCCCCTGCGTCGTCGGCGCCGCCGGGATCATGGGGATCGCGCCCGGGACCTTCGTCGTCGTCGACGGGGAGACCGGCACGGTCGAGCAGGGGAGCGACCCCGAGGAGGCCGGCCGCCGCGTCGAGGAGAGCCGCCGCCTGCGCGAGGAGCTCGCGACCTGGAGCGGGCCTGCGGCCACGGCCGACGGGATGGCGGTCAAGCTGCTCGCCAACGTCGCCGACGGGCCCTCGGCCGAGCAGGCCGGCGTCGAGCCGGTCCAGGGCGTCGGTCTCTTCCGCACCGAGCTGTGCTTCCTCAACCGCAAGGACGAGCCGAGCGTGGAGGAGCAGGCCGACATCTACTCCGGCGTCCTCGCCCCCTACACCGACGGGCGCTACGTCGTCGTCCGCACCCTCGACGCGGGATCCGACAAGCCCATCGCCTTCGCGACCCACGAGGGCGAGGAGAACCCCGCGCTCGGCGTCCGCGGGCTGCGACTGAGCTTCGACAACCCCGGGCTCATGGACCGCCAGCTCGACGGCATCGCCGCGGCGGCCGAGCGCACCGGCACCGAGACCTGGGTGATGGCGCCCATGGTCGCCACCGTGGCCGAGGCCGCCGACTTCGCCGCCAAGGTGCGTCAGCGGGACCTCAAGGCCGGGATCATGGTCGAGATCCCGAGCGCGGCGCTGCTGGCCCACCGGATGCTGGAGGTCGTCGACTTCCTGTCCATCGGCACCAACGACCTCACCCAGTACGCCATGGCCGCCGACCGGATGGCCACCGACCTGGCGCACCTCACCGACCCCTGGCAGCCGGCGGTGCTTCAGCTCATCGCCATCACCGCCCACGCCGGCACCGAGGCGGGCAAGCCCGTCGGTGTGTGCGGCGAGGCGGCCGCCGACCCGCTGCTGGCCACCGCGCTGATCGGGATGGGCATCTCCTCGCTGTCCATGGCCGCCCGCGCGGTCCGCCCCGTGGGCGCCCAGCTGGCCCGCGTCACCTTCGACACCTGCGAGGTGGCCGCCGAGGCCGCCCTCGGTGCGCCCGACCCGATGGCCGCCCGCGCGGCCGTGCGAGAGGTGCTCGGGCACTGATGCCCCGGCGCCGACAGACCCCCAGCTCCACGACGGAGGAACGATGACATCTGCCTACGACCACTACCGCGCGGCCGACGCCGACCTGCCCGACGGCACCTGGACCTGGAACCTGCACGGTGCGGGCGAGGACAACATGGGCAAGGACGGCGAGCCCGAGCTGCTCCCCGTGCCCCGGCCCGACGCCGACCACATGCTGGTGCGCATCGACAGCGTGGGACTGTGCTTCTCCGACGTGAAGATCATGCGTCAGGGCGGCAGCCACCCCAAGCTCTACGACCGCGACCTGTCCCAGGACCCGACCCGGCTGGGCCACGAGGTCAGCCTCACGGTCATCGAGGTCGGCGAGAACCTCCAAGACCGCTACCACGCCGGCCAGCGCCTGGCGGTGCAGCCCGACATCTACCAGGACGGCCGGAGCACGGCCTACGGCTACACCGTCCCGGGCGGACTGACGCAGTACCACCTCATGGGCGCCGAGATGCTCGAGACCGACGACGGTGCCTGCCTGCTGCCGCTGCCCGACTCGATGGGCTACGCCGAGGCCTCGACGCTGGAGCCGTGGGGCTGCGTGATGGCCGCCTACACCCAGCGTCGGCGCCTCGAGCCCAAGGCCGGCGGCACGATGTGGATCATCGGGCGGCCGGGTGACGAGCGCGAGTACGCCTTCTCCTCCGGGCTGGACGCCCCGACCACCATCGTGATGACCGACGTCCCCGACTCGGTGCGCGAGCTCGTCGGTCGCACGTCGGCCGACACGGTCGTGCGCGACGGCCTCGGCGACGAGGACTTCCAGGCCCTGGTCGACGAGCTGACCGACGGTGCCGGCTTCGACGACATCGTCGTGCTCGACCCGCGCTCGGCCGCGACGGTCGGCGCCATCGCGACGCACATCGCCCGCCGCGGGACCCTCAACATCGTGGGGGAGAGCGCCCTCGACGGGCTGGTGGACACCGACGTGGGCCGCCTGCACTACGACTACACCGCCTACCTCGGCGGCCGGGGCCCGGACATCGCCGCCTCCTACGGCGAGGCGCGCAACCGCTGCGACCTGCGCCCGCGGGGCACCACGGTCTTCGTCGGTGCCGGCGGTCCGATGGGCCTGATGCACGTCCAGCGAGCCATCCAGCAGACCGACGGACCCCGCCTGATCATCGCCACCGAGGTGAGCGACGAGCGGCTGCGCAGCCTCGAGGACCGTCTGGCCCACCTGACCGAGGGCAACGACTGCGAGCTGGTCACGTTCAACTCCCAGACGTCCGAGCAGTCGCTGCGCGACTTCGTCATGGAGCTCACCGACGGGCAGGGCGCCGACGACGTGGTCGTCAGCGTCCCGATCTCGGAGGTGATGGCCGAGGCCGACACCCTGATGAGGCCCGACGGCATGCTCGTCTTCTTCGCCGGGGTGCCCAACGGCACCCTCGCGCCGCTCAACCTCAGCGCCGTCTACCTCGACAACGCCCAGTACACCGGCACGTCGGGGCTCACGATCCACGACCAGCAGCAGGTGGTCGACCTCGCCGAGGCAGGTGCCCTCTCCCCGGGATCCATCGTGGGTGCCATCGGCGGCATGCGCGCGGCCAAGGACGGCCTGCGCGCGCTGGTGGAGGGCCGCTACTCCGGCAAGGTGCTGATCTTCCCGCAGATCCACGACCTCCCGCTCACGGGTCTGCACGAGATGAAGCAGGCGCTCCCGGAGGTCGCCGCGAAGCTCGGCCCGGGGGACACCTGGAACAGCGACGCGGAGAGGGCGTTCCTCGACAGCCAGCTGGGCGGCTGATCCACCGGCGGTCATCAATGGGGGGTAAAGCCAAGCATTCGGGCACGAATCGTGCCCGAATGCTTGGCAACAGGCCCGAGTGTGATGTTTACTTCACCCAACATGTGATCGGGGTCACCCCCGCGTTCGACTGGAGGACATCAGCATGGCCACCACCACCCCCACACACGCGAGCACCACCGGCGCGCGGGTCCGCGTACAGAAGTTCGGCACATTCCTCTCCAACATGGTCCTGCCGAACATCGGCGCGTTCATCGCTTGGGGCCTCATCACCGCCCTGTTCATCCAGGCCGGCTGGATCACCCTGATCGGCGACAAGCTGTTCGGCTTCGAGCCGGGCACCGAGGCCGGCCAGCACACCTACGGCTTCGTCTCCGCGATCGGCGGCTGGGACGGTGAGCACGCCGGCATCGTCGGTCCGATGATCACCTACCTGCTGCCGCTCCTGCTGGGCTACACCGGCGGTCGGATGACCTACAACGACAGCATCCGCGGCGGCGTGGTCGGAGCGATCGCCACCATGGGTGCTGTCGCCGGCGCCGACGTGCCGATGTTCCTCGGCGCGATGATCATGGGCCCGCTGGGCGGTTGGTCGATGAAGAAGATCGACGCTCTCTGGGACGGCAAGATCAAGCCCGGCTTCGAGATGCTCGTCAACAACTTCTCCGCCGGCATCTGGGGGATGATCCTGGCGATCGGCGGCTTCCTCGTCGCCGGCCCGTTCGTCCAGGGCTTCTCCAACGCTGCGGAGAACGTCGTCGACTTCCTGGTCGACAACAGCCTCCTGCCGCTCGCCTCGATCTTCGTCGAGCCGGCCAAGATCCTGTTCCTCAACAATGCGATCAACCACGGCGTCTTCACCCCGCTGGGCACCGCGGAGGCGGCCGAGCAGGGCAAGTCGATCCTGTTCCTCATCGAGGCCAACCCCGGTCCTGGCCTGGGCCTGCTCCTCGCCTTCGCCATGTTCGGCAAGGGTGTTGCCAAGGCCTCGGCCCCCGGCGCGGCGCTGATCCAGTTCGTCGGTGGCATCCACGAGATCTACTTCCCCTACGTGCTCATGAAGCCGAAGCTGATCCTGGCGGTCATCCTCGGCGGCATGACGGGCGTGGCGACCAACCTGGTCTTCGACTCCGGCCTGCAGGCCCCCGCCGCTCCGGGATCGATCATCGCGGTCTGGCTGCAGTCCCCGCCGAGCAGCCTGCTCGGTGTCACCCTCTCGGTGGTCCTGGCGGCGGGTGTGACCTTCCTGGTCGCCTCGTTCCTGCTCAAGACCGACAAGGCCGAGGACGAGGGCGACCTCACTGCGGCCACCGCCCAGATGGAGGCCAACAAGGGCAAGAAGTCGTCGGTCGCCAGCGCGCTGACCGGCGGCGGCACCGCGACCGCCACCCGCGAGATCCGCTCCATCGTCTTCGCCTGCGACGCCGGCATGGGGTCCTCGGCGATGGGCGCCTCGGTCCTGCGCAAGAAGATCCAGGCGGCCGGGCACGACGAGGTCACGGTGGTCAACAAGGCCATCTCCAACCTCGACGACAGCTACGACCTGGTGGTCAGCCACCAGGACCTCGCCGCCCGGGCGAGCGAGCGCACCCCGTCCGCGACCCACGTGTCCGTGGACAACTTCATGGCCAGCCCTCGCTACGACGAGATCGTGGCGATGGTCGAGGAGGGCAAGCGGTCCTAGGACCGCACCCTCCGCAGCACCACCCGGCACCACCCCCGAGATGCACCGCCGGGTGATCACCCCCCGGGTCGGCCCGGTCCTCCTCCCGCAGGAGGGCCGGGCCGACCCACCCCCCCGGGAACCGCCGGGCCGCCTCCGGCCACGTGGTTCGATGGGGCGCACGGACCGAACCGAGACCACGGACCAGGAGCGAGACGCAGATGAGCGACGTACTGAGCAAGGACTCGATCGTGCTGGGCGGGCAGGCCCGCGACCGCGAGGCGGCCATCGACGAGGCCGGGCAGCTGCTCGTGGCCGCCGGCGCGGTGGACGCGTCGTACGTTGCGGCGATGCACGAGCGTGAGGGGTCTGTGTCGACCTTCATGGGCAACGGCCTGGCGATCCCGCACGGCACCAACGAGGCCAAGGCGCTGATCAGCCGCACGGCCATCAGCTTCGTGCGCTACGACGAGCCGATCGACTGGAAGGGCAGCCCCGCCCGCTACGTCGTCGGCATCGCCGGCGCGGGCGACGACCACCTGACCGTGCTCCAGGCGCTCGCCGGCGCGTTCACCGACGACGACGCGATCGCCGCCCTCGACCGGGCGCAGAGCCCCGACGAGGTGCTGGCCGTCCTCGGCGACGTCAGCGTCTGATCATCGACCAGCCACGAGCCCCCGGCGAACCGCCGGGGGCTCGTGCGCGTGCGAAGCCGGTGTTGACACGCATAGTAGTAAGCGCGCATACTAAATCCATGATTGAGCTCGGCTCCGGCCACAACACGTCCACCGCCTCGCCCGACGCCTTCTTCGCCCGCTGGGTCGACCACGCGACCTGGCCGCAGTGGAGTCCCGACACCGACTGGGTCCGCGTCGACGGCCCCGTGGCCGTCGGCACGACCGGCACGATGAAGCCCGCCGGCGGGCCGAAGGTCCGCTTCACCGTCACCGCGTGCGAGCCGGGCCGGGAGTACACCGACACGACCCGGCTCCCCGGCGCGCGGCTGGTCTTCCAGCACCTGGCCGTTCCCGACGGGCAGGGCACCGAGCTCAGCGTGCGGGTGACGATGAGCGGACCCATGACCTGGCTGTGGTCGCGCGTGATGGGCGGCGGGTTCGCCGAGTCGGCCCAGGTCGACCTGGACCGGCTCGTGACGCTGGTCGAGACCGAGGTCGCGGCCTCCGGGGCCGCGCATGGCTGACGGCCGCCGGCTCGCGGCCGAGCACGATGCCGGGGCCAGCACCGGCCTGCTGCTGTGGCGGGTCACGAACACCTGGCAGGCCGCGCAGCGCGCTGCCCTGAAGCCGCACGGCCTGACGCACGTGCAGTTCGTGCTGCTGGCCTCGCTCACCTGGCTCGAGGCCGACGAGCCGGTCACCCAGCGCGATCTCGCCGCCCATGCCCGCACCGACCCGATGATGACAAGCCAGGTCGTCCGAGCCCTGGCGGCCGCCGGCCACGTCGAGCGCCGCCCGCACCCGAGCGACGCGCGGGCGCGCGCCCTCGTGGTCACCGAGCAGGGTGCGGCGCTGGCCAACCGGGCAGTGGTCGACGTCGAGGCCGTCGACCGAGCGTTCTTCGGCGTGCTGGGCGCCGAACGCGACGTCCTGACCCGGCTGCTCGGGCGGCTGTGACCGCGCCCGAGGTCCGTGGCGGACGTGCCGGCAGGAACGGAGCCGTCAGCAGGCGGTGACCGCCACCGGCACCCCGTTGAGGGCGGCGTTGCCGGACACGTCGAGGAGCTCGGGGTCGGTCAGGTCGTTGACCGAGACGCCCGGCACCTCACGGCTGCGCGCCATCAGCACGCCCTCCCTGCCGTGGCCGTAGCCGTGCGGGAGCGAGACCACGCCCGGCATCAGGTCGTCGGTGGCCGCGACCTCCACCTCGACCGACCCCACGCGCGAGGTCACCCGGACCCGCGCGCCGTCGGCGATCTCGCGCACCGCGAGGTCGTCGGGGTGCATCAGCAGCTGGTGGCGTGGGCGACCGCGGGTGAGCCGCTCGGAGTTGTGCATCCAGGAGTTGCAGTCCCGCTGGTGGCGTCGCCCGATCAGCAGCAGGTCGTCGGTGGTGGCCACCTCTGCCGCCGCGAGCCGCGCGACGTCGGCGACGACGAGTGCCGGCGCGAGGTCCAGACGCTTGTCCGGCGTGTGGAGGCGGTCGGGCAGCTGGCCGCCCTTCAGGGGGCCGAGGTCGAGGCCCGCCGGTCGCGCGCGCAGCTTCTTCAGCGTCACGCCGCTGCCGCCGCGGCGCAGCAGCTGGCCGACGAGGAAGGTGGGGCTCGCGGTGAGCCGGGCCCGCAGCGCCAGGCGCTTGCGCAGCGGCGCCCTCCGGCTCAGGCGCGCGGTCGTGCGGAGGGTCAGCTCGCGGAAGATCTCCCAGTCGTGGCGCTGGTCGGCGTCCTTCTCGAAGACCGCGGGGGTGAACCTCGCGGTGTTGCGCACGGCCAGGAGGTGGAAGACCAGGTCGTAGTGGTCGCGCTCGAGGGCGGTGGTCGGCGGCAGGATGACGTCGGCGTGCCGGGTCGTCTCGTTGACGTAGATGTCGACGGCGACCATGAAGTCGAGCCCCGCCAGGGCGCTGTCGAGGCGCGCGCCGTCGGGTGTGGAGAGCACCGGGTTGCCGGCCACGGTCAGCATCGCGCGGACCTGCCCCTCGCCCGGGGTCTCGATCTCCTCGCGGAGCGCCGAGACGGGCAGCTCGCCCGCCGTCTCCGGGAGGCCGCGCACCCGCGAGCGCCAGGCGTCGTGGTGCCCGCGCCCGATCAGGCCGGTGCCCACGGCGTCGATGGCGGGGGAGGTGAACATCGCGCCTCCGACGCGGTCGAGGTTGCCGGTGAGCACGTTGAGGCAGGTGACCGCCCACTGGCACACGGTCCCCCAGGGCCCGGCCGAGACGCCGATGCGGCTGTAGACCACGCCGCGGTCGGCGGCGGCGAGCTCGTGCGCGAGCCTGCGCACCTCGCTCGCCGGGAGGCCGCTGACCTCCTCGGCGCGCTCGGGGGTGAAGCCCGCCACCAGGTCGACGACGCTCGCGAGCCCGTCGGCGTACGCCGGCACCTCGGGGAGCGAGGGCGCCTCGACCGTCAGGACGTGCAGCATCGCCAGCAGCACCCAGGCGTCGCTGCCGGGGCGGACGAAGTGGTGCTCGTCGGCCACCCTCGCGGTCTCGGTGCGCCGGGGGTCGAGCACGACCATCCGCCCGCCGCGGGCGCGGAGGTCGCGCACGCGCTGGGGGAAGTCGGGCACCGTCATCAGCGAGCCGTTGGACGCCATCGGGTTGGCCCCCACGACGAGGAACCACGACGTGCGGTCGATGTCGGGCACGGGCAGGAACAGCTGGTGGCCGAGCATCAGGTGGGCGACGAGCTGGTGGGGGAGCTGGTCGACCGACGTGGCGGAGAAGCGGTTGCGGGTCCGGAACGCCTTGAACATCGCGGTGCCGTGGGTCATCGAGCCCAGGCTGTGGGCGTTGGGGTTGCCCAGGTAGATGCCCAGCGCGTCGTCGCCGTGCTCCTCGATGACGCCCGCCAGGCGCTCGGCCACCAGGTCGAGGGCCTCGTCCCAGCCCATCTCCTCCCACCCGTCGCCGACCCGTCGAACCGGGCGGCGCAGGCGGTCGGGGTCGGCGTACACGTCGGCGATCGCGACGCCCTTGGGGCAGACGTGGCCGCGGGAGAGGGGGTCGGCGCTGTTGCCGCGCACCCCGACGACGTCGCGTCCCTCGATGGTCAGCTCGAGGCCGCAGATCGCCTCGCACAGGTTGCACACGCCGATCCGCTTCTCGCCCATGGGGGGATCGTGCCACGACGGTCCGTCAGGGCCAGTAGGAGCGATCTCCGTGCGTCACCCAGACCGTCGACACCCACCACCACTGCGTGAGGCAGCACATCGCCACCACGGGCAGGGCCAGCGCCACTCTGGTGCGGACCGTGCGACAGCGCTGGGACAGGTCGGGCACTGGCCACGTCGGGAAGGCGACCAGGACGAGGTGGCGCAGGGTGCTCGAGGTCGGACGCGTGGCCGCGAGGACGTACAGCGCGTAGAGCACGGTCCACCACCGGCCCTCGTGCGGCCAGGCCCGCGCAGCGGGGCGGGCTGCGACGCCGACGAGCAGCAGGAGTGCAGCCACGCCGACGACGGTGTGCTCCCAGACTCCGCGGCCGACGAGGCCGGACAGCCAGGTCGTCCACTCGCCGCTCTCGTCGACCCAGGCGCCCTGGGTGAGCCGGTAGGCGTCTGCCTCGCCCGTGACGAGCCAGGCCACGGCGGGCCACGCCAAGAAGCTCGCCGCGATGATGACGGTCGACGCACCCAGCTGCAAGCGGTCGCGCACGGGGAAGCCGTCGGTGCCGCGTCGCCGCCACAGCATCAGCCAGGTCGCGCCGCAGACCGCGGCCAGCGGCAGTGTGATCGGCCGGGTGAAGGACAGCAGGATCCCCGCGACGACCAGGCGTCCCCACCGTCGAGCACCCAGGGCCCGCAGGGCGAGCAGAGCGAGCAGGAGGGCCGGCCCCTCGGTGTAGGAGGCCTGGAACACCAAGCCGATCGGCCCCAGGGCGAGGGTGGCCACCGCCAGCGCGGCGGTGAAATCGTCGGTCCGCTCCCGGACCATGGCGAAGAGCAGCGTGAACGCGGCGGCTGACATCGTCAGGGCGACCGTGCTGGCCGCCCAGGCGAAGTCGAGGCCGGTCAGCATCAGCATCCGCGCGAGTGCAGGCAGGAGGGGGTAGAACGCCCACGAGTTCTGGGCCACGGCTCCGTCGGCCCGGGGGAGCTCGCGGGGGTAGCCCTCGGCTGCGATCCCGGCGTACCAGTCCCCGTCCCAGCTGGCGAGGAGCTGTCCCAACGAGGGATTGCGCGCGAACGTGCCATCGACGCCGGGCGGAGGTTCCTGGCCCTGCCCGGACAGCAGCACCAGCACCGTGCTCACCACCCGGCTCGCCAAGAAGATCGTTAGCGGAACCCACATCCAGTGCCGGGCAGGGGCCGCGACCAGCTGCGCCGACGCCGATCGCACGCGCTCGCGGGTCGCCCCCGATCGCACGCGCTCCCGGGTCGCCCCCGACGGCGCGCGCTCCCGGGTCGCCGTCGCGTCGGCGCGCGTCATCACCTCGTCCACACAGGTCCCCCGTCTCGCTCCGGCCCAGTGGAGCGGCGCGATCATAGTTGGCTGCGATCCACCCCGTGGGGGTATGGCGCGATCCCCGCTGAAGGTGGAGACTCCAGCGCGGTCCACCCGGTCGGGTGGACGATCGCGACACGGATGGAGACAGTCATGGGTTTCGGAGGACCGATCGGCCTGATCGTGGTGGGACTGATCCTCGCGTTCGGGTTGAACGACCAGCAGGTGGGTCCCCTCAACATGTGGACCATCGGGATCATCCTCGCGCTCGCAGGCGCGTTGTGGCTCGTGCTCACCCTCGTCCAGCAGAACACCCGGCGCCAGCACACCACCACGGCGACCACCACGGACGCCCAGGGCCGCCAGGCCACCACGCAGCGCACCGACCTCTCCGACCCGCCGCCGCCGGCGGTCTGAGGCTCGCACCGCGCCCGGCCGCGACGTCGGCCGGGCGCGGATTGGTCCCAGCCTCCACGACGTCGATATGCTGCTCCGGTTGCCCACTGCGGGTGACGTGCCGTCACGACGGCCGCGGATCCAGAGTGCCCCGGTGAACAGGCCCGGGCGCGCCGCGCAACGAGAACCGAAGGAGCCCCCATGTCGCTTGGTACCGACGCGGAGACCAAGAAGAAGATCATCGCCGAGTACGCCCTGACCGAGGGTGACACCGGTTCGCCCGAGGTGCAGATCGCGCTGCTCAGCCACCGCATCTCGCACCTGACCGAGCACCTCAAGGAGCACAAGCACGACCACCACAGCCGTCGTGGTCTGCTGCTCCTCGTGGGCCAGCGCCGTCGCCTGCTGAACTACCTGCAGAAGACCGAGATCGCGCGCTACCGCTCGATCGTCGAGCGCCTCGGCCTCCGCCGCTGATCATGCATCGGGCGACCTCCCGCACGCGGGGGGTCGCCCGATCCGCATCCGGCACCGGGTCGCGCTAGTCTCGGCCCTGAGCACGAACACGAACAACCACAGATCCAGGAGCGACCCGCGCCACCCGGCTCGGTCCTCGGTAGTGGCCTTCAGGTGCCCCGCCGCACTGCTGCGGGACCTGCGGGCCTCGATCGAAGACCGGCACCTCGTGCGGCGTCGCGGATCGCTCCGCGAAGAGAAAGCAGTCCTCACTACATGAGTGAACCCATCATCTCCGCTGTCGAGACCGTCATCGACAACGGCAAGTTCGGCCAGCGCACGGTCAAGTTCGAGACCGGCCTGCTGGCCCGCCAGGCGGCCGGCGCCGTCACCGCGTACCTCGACGACGAGACCATGCTCCTGTCGGCGACCACCGCGGGCAAGACGCCCAAGGACCACTTCGACTTCTTCCCCCTGACGATCGACGTCGAGGAGCGGATGTACGCCGTGGGCCAGATCCCCGGCTCGTTCTTCCGGTCCGAGGGCCGCCCGGGCGAGGACGCGATCCTCACCTGCCGCCTCATCGACCGCCCGCTGCGCCCGACCTTCAAGAAGGGCCTGCGCAACGAGGTCCAGGTCGTCATCACGGTCATGGCGCTCGACCCGAACATGCCCTACGACGTGCTGGCCATCAACGCCGCGTCGATGTCGACCCAGCTCTCCGGCCTGCCGTTCTCCGGCCCCGTCGGCGGCGTGCGCGTCGCGCTGATCGAGGGCCAGTGGGTCGCCTTCCCGACCTACGAGCAGCTCCAGTCCGCCGTCTTCGACATGGTCGTCGCCGGCCGCGTCACCGAGACCGGCGACGTCGCGATCATGATGGTCGAGGCCGAGGCCCCCGAGGACACCATCGCGCTCGTGCAGGGTGGCGCCCAGGCGCCGACCGAGGAGGTCGTGGCCGGTGGCCTCGACGCCGCGAAGCCCTTCATCAAGCAGCTCGTCGAGGCCCAGTCGCAGCTCGCCGCCGAGTCCGCCAAGCCGGTCCAGGACTTCCCGATCTTCCTCGACTACGAGGACGACGTGTACGCCGCGGTCGAGGAGTCGGCCAAGTCCGACCTCGCCGCCGCGATGCAGATCGGCGACAAGCAGGAGCGCGAGACCCGCACCGACGAGCTCAAGGCCTCCGTCCTCGCGGACCTCGGTGCCCGCTTCGAGGGTCGCGAGAAGGAGGTCGGCGCGGCCTTCCGCTCGCTGACCAAGGCGGTGGTGCGCGAGCGCGTCCTGCGCGACAAGATCCGCATCGACGGTCGCGGCCTGGCCGACATCCGTCCGCTGCACGCCGAGGTCGGCGTGATCCCGCGCGTCCACGGCTCCTCGCTCTTCGAGCGCGGCGAGACCCAGATCCTGGGTGTCACCACCCTCGACATGCTCAAGATGGAGCAGCAGCTCGACACGCTGTCGCCGGAGAAGCACCGCCGCTACATGCACAAGTACGTCTTCCCGCCGTTCTCCACCGGCGAGACCGGCCGCGTGGGCTCGCCCAAGCGCCGCGAGGTGGGCCACGGTGCCCTCGCCCGTCGCGCCCTGCTGCCCGTGCTGCCCTCGCGCGAGGAGTTCCCCTACGCGATCCGCCAGCTCTCCGAGGCCATGGGCTCCAACGGCTCCACCTCGATGGGCTCGGTCTGCGCCTCGACCCTCGCGCTCCTGCAGGCCGGTGTGCCGCTCAAGGCGTCGGTCGCGGGCATCGCGATGGGCCTCATCTCCGACCAGGTCGACGGTGAGACCCGCTACGTCGCGCTGACCGACATCCTCGGCGCCGAGGACGCGTTCGGCGACATGGACTTCAAGGTCGCCGGCACCCGCGAGTTCGTCACCGCGCTGCAGCTCGACACCAAGCTCGACGGCATCCCCGCCGAGGTGCTCGCCGCCGCGCTGACCCAGGCCCGCGACGCGCGCCTGGCGATCCTCGACGTGATGGCCGAGGCCATCGACGCGCCGGAGGAGATGTCGGTGCACGCGCCGCGCATCATCACCATCCGCGTGCCCGTCGACAAGATCGGCGAGGTGATCGGTCCCAAGGGCAAGGTCATCAACCAGATCCAGGACGACACGGGCGCGACGCTGTCCATCGAGGACGACGGCACGGTCTACATCGGGGCGACCAACGGCGAGGCGGCCGAGGCCGCCAAGGCCGCGGTCAACGCGATCGCCAACCCGACCATGCCCGAGATCGGCGAGCGCTACCTCGGCACGGTCGTCAAGACGACCAACTTCGGTGCGTTCGTCTCGCTCATGCCCGGCAAGGACGGCCTGCTGCACATCAGCAAGCTGCGCGCCCTCGCCGGCGGCAAGCGCGTCGAGGCCGTCGAGGACGTCCTGTCGGTGGGCCAGAAGGTCCAGGTCTCGATCGCCGAGATCGACGACCGCGGCAAGCTGTCGCTGGTCCCCGTGGTCGAGGACGAGGGCGGCTCCGAGGAGCCGGCCGAGGCCGACGACGAGTGACCCTGCACCACCCGTAGCACGCTCCACCACGACCGGCCGGCCGACCAGGCCGGCCGGTCGTGGCGTTCCACCGCAGCTCCACCCCCGCTCCGCCCCGGAAGGACCCCCGTGCAGAAGAACGGCACCACCCGCACCCTCCAGACCGTCAAGGACGACGACGGGACGGTGGTGTCCCGCGTGCGGCGCACGGTCCTGCCGAGCGGCCTCCGGGTCGTCACCGAGCAGATGGCCGGCTCGCGCTCGGCCAGCATCGGTGTGTGGGTCGACGTGGGGTCGCGCGACGAGTCGCCCACGCTGCACGGCTGCTCGCACTTCCTGGAGCACCTGCTCTTCAAGGGCACCCCGGAGCGGTCCGCGATGGACATCTCCGTCGCGCTCGATGCGGTCGGCGGGGAGTTCAACGCCTTCACGACCAAGGAGTACACGGTCTTCCACGCCCGGGTCCTCGACGAGGACCTCGGGACGGCCGTCGACGTCCTGGGCGACATGGTCACCGCGTCCACGATCACCGAGGAGGACGTGGAGGCCGAGCGCGACGTCATCCTCGACGAGATCGCCATGCACGACGACGACCCCGACGACGTCGTGCACAACCTCTTCGCCGCCCAGGCGTGGGGCGACAGCCCCCTGGGCCGCCCCATCGCCGGCACCGAGGCGTCCATCACGGCGATGACCCGGGACCAGATCCACCGGTTCTACCGGCGCCACTACCGCCCGGCCACCATGGTCGTCTCGGTGGCCGGCAACGTCGAGCACACCGCGGTCGTGCGCCAGGTCGTCGCGGCCTTCTCCCGCGGCGGCTTCCTCGACGTCGAGGCCGAGCCGGTCGCCACCGACCAGTCCGAGAAGGCGCGCCGCGTCCAGGCCGGCGAGTCGCGCACCGTGCGCCCGCAGGAGCAGGTCAACCTGGTCCTGGGCGTCAAGGGCCTCACCCGCACCGACCCGCGTCGCTACACCCTCGGCGTGCTCAACACCGCCCTCGGCGGCGGCACGTCCTCGCGGCTGTTCCAGGAGGTCCGCGAGCGCCGCGGGCTGGCCTACTCGGTCTACTCCTTCGCCACCCACCACGCCGACGCCGGTGTCGTCGGGGTCTCGGTGGGCTGCCTGCCGAGCAAGTACGACGCCGTGCTGGAGACGGTGCGCGCCGAGCTCGCCAAGGTGGCGGCCGACGGCATCAGCGCCGAGGAGCTCGAGCGGGGCAAGGGCCAGCTCAAGGGTGGCCTGGTGCTCGGCCTCGAGGACTCGGGGTCGCGGATGTCGCGCATCGGCAAGAACGAGCTGGTCTTCGACGAGCTGCTCAGCATCGACGAGGTCGTGCGGCGCATCGAGGCCGTGACCCTCGAGGACGTGGCTGAGCTGGCCCGCGAGCTGTTCACGCAGCCCGAGCTGCTCGCCGTCGTCGGCCCGACGGACTGAGGCGCGCGGCCGCGACGCCCGCCGGCAGGGTGGCCACCAGCACGCCGGCCACCACGAGGACGGCGCCGGCGACCTCACCGCCGCTGACCCGCTCGCCGAGCACGATCCAGGCGGCACTCATCCCGACGACCGGCACGAGCATCGAGAACGGTGCGACCGTGCCGGCCGCGTGGCGTGCCATCAGCCACGTCCAGATCCCCGAGCCCAGCACCGTGCCGACCAGGACGGTGTAGGCCAGTCCGGCGACGGCCGGCAGCGCATCGGGTGAGCCCCAGCGCGTCAGCGAGTCCGCGATCCGCTGCGGACCCTCCACGACCAGCGACAGCGCGAGCATCGGCACCACGGGCACCACCGACATCCACAGCGTGAGGTGGAGCGGCTCGGGTGCCCGGGCCTGGGCGCTGCAGAGGTTGCCCAGCGCCCAGGAGAACGCCCCGGCGAGCACCAGCGCGAACGGCCAGAACGTCGTTGGCCCGTCGAGGCGCTGCCACCCGACCACCGCGAGGCCGACGACCGCGACCACGACCCCGGCGGCGGCGCGCGGCGCGAGCCGGTGGCCCAGCAGGACGCTGCCCAGCACCACGGTGAACGGCGCCGAGGCCTGGAGCACCAGCGAGGACAGCCCAGCCGGCATGCCTGCCGACATGCCCCAGTAGAGGAAGAGGAACTGGAAGGTCCCGAAGCCGAGCCCGTAGCCGACCAGCCACCGGACCGGAACTCGCGGGAACGGCACGAACAGCATCGTCGGCACCGCGATCAGCGCGAACCGCAGCGCGACGAGGAAGAACGGCGGGAAGTGCTGCAGCGAGGCGTCGATCGCCAGGAAGTTGAGCCCCCAGCAGACGGCGACGACCATCGCGAGCAGGCGGTGTCGAGAGGGCATGGCTCCAGCCTCGCGGGCCGGTCGGTGAAGGACAAGTGAATGTTCGGCGCACTACGATGTAGCCTGCCTACATGGACGTCCGTCACCTCGCGCTGCTGCGCGAGCTCGCCGACCGCGGCAGCGTCACGGCCGTCGCGGCGGCGACCCACCGGACGCCGTCCGCGGTCTCCCAGCAGCTGCGCAGCGCCGAGCGCGCCTTCGGCACGACCCTCGTCGAGCAGAGCGGTCGCGGGGTCCGGCTGACCGAGGCCGGTCGGGTGCTGGCCGCCGCGGCACAGGACGTCGCCGTGGCCCTGGCAGCGGCGGAGGCCCGCTGGCAGGAGTTCACCGGGATGCCCGCCGGGGTCGTCTCGGTCGCCGCGCTGCCCAGTGCGGCGACCTTCCTGCTGCCCGGCCTGCTCCGCGAGCTCGGGGGCGACCCGATCGAGGTGGTGTGCACCGACCTCGACGTCGCCGAGGCGGCGTACGCCGAGCACGCCGTCGACCACGACATCGTCATCGCCCACAGCGCCCGGCTCACGACGTCCCTCGCCGGGGGGCTGGTCGTGCGCCCGCTGGTGCGCGAGCCGCTCGACATCGCCATGTCGGTGCGCCACCCGCTCGCCTCCCGGTCCGAGGTGTCGCCGCAGGACGTGGCGCGGTGGCCGTGGATCGGGGTGCCGCGGGGCTACCCCTTCGACAGCGTGCGGCTCGCGGTCGAGGAGGCGTCCGGGCGCCCGGTCGAGGTGCGCCAGCGGGTCCGCGACAACCGGCTGGTCGAGGCGCTGGTCGCCGCGGGGGAGTGCGTGGCCGTGCTGCCGCGCTTCACCGCTCCTGCGGGCGACGAGGTCGTGCTGCGACCCCTGAAGGGCGTCGCGTCGGGCCGGCACGTGTGCGCGATCCTGCGCCCCGACCGGGCGCAGCGCCTGGCGGTGCGCCGGGTGCTCGAGGCCCTCGTCGTCGTGGCGGCGGGGTTCGGCGGGCGACCCGCGGCGGCGGACCTCAGCGTCGGGCGATGATGCCGATCACGGGGGGCGCCTTCTGCTCCACGACGCTGACCCGGAAGCCGCCGCGCAGCAGGTTCTCGGAGGCCTTCTTGACGATGTTGGGGACCAGCTCGGGACGCGCGGCCTCGTAGAAGAGGTAGACCGCGCCGCCGGGCACGACCCGCTCGTGGAGCAGGGCGATCTCGTCGTCGCACTCGCGCACCCAGAACAGGTTCACGTTGAAGGCGAACACCTTGTTGAGCCGCTTCACCGGCACGCGCAGGGTGGCCAGGTCGATCTGGCGCACGACGAGGCGTCCCGCGTCGACGTACTGCTGGTTGCGCCGCTTGGTGCGGTCGACCCCCGACTCGGAGCGGTCGATGGCGAACAGCTTGCCCGTCTCGAGCCGGGCGCAGATGGCCTCGGCGCCGGCGCCGGGCCCGCATCCGATCTCCAGGACCTGGTCGCCCGGCTGGACGTCCATGAGGTCGACGGCCCACTTGATGCGCGGCGGGATGGTCGAGATCGGCATGGGTCACAGCCTGCCAGACGCGGGTCCGCCCGTCAGCCACCGCCACCCTGTGGGCCACCTCGGGCCGGCGCCGACGCTAGGTTGGACGCCGTGAGCAGTGCTGGACGACCCGAGACCGACACCGCACCCACCCCCGGTCCCGACCGGATCCGCGTGGGCGTGCTCGGTGCGCGCGGCCGGCTCGGCAGCGAGGTCTGCCGGGCGGTCGAGGCCGCCGACGACCTCGAGCTGGTCGCGACGGTCGGCTCGGGCGACGACGTCGAGGACCTCGTGCGTGCGCGCGTGCAGGTCGCCGTGGACGTCACCCGTCCCGACGTGGTGATGGACCACCTGCGCCTCTGCGTCGAGCACGGCATCCACGCCGTGGTCGGCACGACCGGCTTCGACGACGAGCGGATCGCCCGGCTCGAGGAATGGTTGGCGGCCTCGCCCGGCACCGGCGTGCTCATCGCCCCCAACTTCTCGGTCGCCGCGATCCTCATGATGCGCTTCGCGGCGCAGGCGGCGCCGTACTTCGAGTCGGTCGAGGTGGTCGAGCTGCACCACCCCGACAAGGCCGACGCCCCGTCCGGCACCGCCACCCGCACGGCCCGGCTGATCGCCGCGGCGCGGCGCGAGGCCGGCTCCTCGCCGATGCCCGACGCCACGTCGTCGGGGACCGAGGGCGCGCGCGGTGCCGACGTCGACGGGGTACGCGTCCACGCGCTGCGCGTGCGCGGCCTGGTCGCCCACCAGGAGGTCGTGCTCGGCTCGGCGGGGGAGACCCTGACCATCCGCCACGACTCCCTCGACCGGGTGTCGTTCACCCCCGGGGTGCTCGCCGGCGTGCGGGGCATCGGAACGCGCCCCGGCCTCACGGTCGGCCTCGAGGGGCTCCTCGACCTCGGGTGAGCCGCGGGACGGGGTAACCCCCGCGACCACGCGTCGTTGAGGGGTCGGTGACCGGACCCACTCGGGGGCCCGGCCCGAACCCCCCGGAGGTCACACCATGCGCAGAACCGCAGGTCTCGCGGCGATCGCCCTCGCCGCCGCCACGGCGTCCGCCCTGCCGACGACGGCAGCCAGCAGCGCCCCCGGCGCCACGCCCGCGACGGGTACGCCGTCGGCGCGCGCCGACGTCGTCGCCGGTGCCGTCGCCGCGCTCGAGCGGCACCCCGGAGCCGCCCGTGACACCGACGGCCAGGGGTTCGTGGCCCGCACCACCCTCGTCGACGCGGACGGCACCAGCCACGTCCGCCTGGACCGCACGCTCGACGGCCTGCGGGTCGTGGGCGGCGACCTGGTCGTGCACCGCGACGCGGCCCAGCGGTGGGAGGGCGTGAGCCAGACGTTGGCCGCGCCCCTGGCGCTCCCCACCGACGCCGCCGTCACCGGGGCCGCGGCCGCGCGCACCGTGCTGGCCCGCACCCGCAGCAGCCGCGCCGTGAGCGACGACGGCAGCGTCGGGGCCAAGGAGCTCGTGGTCGACGCCACCGGGGCGACGCCGCGGCTGGCCTGGGAGGTCGTCACCGGCGGCACGCAGGCCGACAGCACGCCGTCGCGGCTGGCCACCTACGTCGACGCGCGCTCCGGCGAGGTCCTCCGCAGCGAGCAGCAGGTCGTCACCGTCGACGGCCAGGGCCAGACCCTCTACAGCGGCACGGTGCCGCTGCAGGTGAGCGGCTCCGGGTCGTCGTACACCCTCAAGGACGCCACCCGCGGTGGCACCTACACCACCGACCTGGGCAACGCGCAGGACTCGATCCTGTGCCAGGTGCTGGGCGCGGGCTGCAAGGCCGGCACCACCTTCGCCTCGAGCACCACCACGTTCGGCAACGGCACGACCGGCGACCGGGCGAGCGCGGGCGCCGACGCGCAGTACGGCTCCAACGAGACCTGGGACTACTTCGAGCTCGTCCACGGCCGCGACGGCATCTGGGGCGACGGGCGCGGCTCGTTCAACCGGGTCCACTACGGCAACGGCTACGTCAACGCCTTCTGGGACGGCTCGAAGATGACCTACGGCGACGGTGACGGGGTCAGCTACGGCCCGCTCGTCTCCCTCGACGTGGCCGGGCACGAGATGTCGCACGGCGTCACGGAGAACTCCGCGGGCCTCACCTACTCCGGCGAGTCCGGCGGTCTCAACGAGGCCACCTCCGACATCTTCGGCACGATGGTCGAGTTCTACGCCGCCAACGCCGCCGACCCGGGCGACTACCTCGTCGGGGAGGAGTTCGACCTCCGGGACCACGTCGGCCTCCGCCGCATGGACCGGCCCTCGGCCGACGGCTCGTCGCTCGACTGCTGGAGCAGCACCGCCAAGGACGTCGACGTGCACTACTCCTCCGGCATCGGCAACCACTTCTTCTACCTGCTGGCCGAGGGCAGCGGCGCGAAGACCATCAACGGCGTCGCGCACAGCTCTGCGACCTGCAACGGGTCGAGCCTGGCCGGCATCGGCCGCGACGACGCCGCGAGGATCTGGTACCGCGCGCTGACGGTCTACATGACCTCCGGCACCACCTACGCCGGTGCCCGCACGGCCACCCTCGATGCTGCCGGGGACCTCTTCGGCCAGGCCAGCACCCAGTACGCCGCCGTGGGGGCGGCCTGGAGCGCGGTCTCGGTCGCCTGACCGGACCGCGGCACCCGGGGTGGGGGCGTCAGACGAGGCGAGCGAGTGCCGCCACGACTGCCGCTCCCACCACCACGACCAGGAACGGCGCACGCAGCAGCAGCGCGACGACCGCGAAGGCCAGCCCGAGCGCGCGGGCGTCGAGGACCAGGCGCGGGCCGTCGGTGCACACCTGCACGGCCACCAGGGCGGCGAGCAGCGAGACCGGGATCAGGTCGGCGACGCGCTCGACCGTCGGGTGGGCGAGCACCCGCTCCGGCAGTGAGAGACCGGCCAGCTTGAGCAGGTAGCAGCCGATCCCGGCCAGCAGCACAGCGGTCCACATCAGCGGTGCCTCTCGGCGCCGGTGCCGTCGCCGCCGCGGTCGTCGGCGTCGGCGTCGGCGACCGCGGTGGGGTCGCGACGTCCGCCCAGCGCGCCGGCCACGACCGCCACCCCGCCCGCCGCCAGGACCGGCACGCCCGCCGCCGTGACCGGCACCACCGCCAGGGCGAGCCCGGCCGCCGCCAGGGCGACCAGCACGTTGCGGCGCTCGTGCAGGCGCGGCCACAGCAGCGCGAGGAACGCCGCGCCCACCGCCGCGTCAAGACCGAAGGTGCGCGGGTCGCCGACCGCCTCGCCGGCGAGCGCGCCCACGGCGGTCGCCAGGTTCCACAGGACGAAGACCGCCACCCCGGTCGTGAGGAACCCGAGCCGCGCCGCGGACCGGGAGCCACGGTTGAGCGACATCGCGGTGGACTCGTCGATCAGCACGTGCGCGGCAGCCGCGCGCCGCCAGCCGTGCCACTGCAGGACGGGGGCCATCCGCAGGCCGTAGAGGGTGTTGCGCGTGCCGAGCAGCAGCGCCGTCGCGGCTCCCGACAGCGGTGCTCCGCCCGCGGCGACCACCCCGGCGAGGGCGAACTGGCTGGCGCCGGTGAACATGAGCAGCGACAGGACGCAGGTCTGCGCCACGCTGAGGCCCGAGGCCACCGAGACCGCGCCGAAGCCGACGCCGTAGGCGCCGGTGGCCACGCCGACGGCCAGCCCGTCCCGCACGATCCCGGCGCGCTCGTCGGGGGAGAGGGGCGCGTCGCTCACCCGGGCGAGGCTAGTGCGTCGGGGCGCGGCGTCAGCGGGTGCGTCGTCGCACGCGGACCGGACGCGCCTGGCGGTGGTGGAAGTCGTGCACGAGGACGAACGCCGCCGCGATGCCGGCGGCGGTCCCGGCCACCAGCCCGGCTCGGAGGTCGAGCGGGACCTCCGGCACGGCGCCGAGCCAGAAGCCGGTGCCGGCGCCGACGAGGAGCGCGCCGACGACGAGGACGAGGCGGTGGAGAGCGGGAAGCGGACCGAACATGTCGAAACCCCCGTGCAGGGCCGGCGGAGTAGCCAGCACCCTCCATGGTGACGACCGTCACCGGAAAATCAATCACCCCAAGGGTGTAATTGTCCGGGTCAGCCGATCGTGGTGTGGAGGCGGACCTGCCTGACCCGGGTGGCGCCGGTACCGTCGAGGTCGAGCTCGCGGTGCGCGGAGTCGGGCGCCCAGCCGGCGTCGGTGAGGAAGGTGCGCAGCGTGTCGTCGCCGGCGTTGACCCAGCTGACCGCCCGCGTGAAGCGGTCGGCCACCAGGGTGTCGACGGCTGCCTGCAGCAGTCGCGAGCCGTGACCCCTGCCGCGCTCGGAGGGGTCGAGGGTGACCTCGGCGAGCTCGCCGTCGGAGACCGGGTCGCAGTCGGGGTCGGTGGCCGGCGCCGTCAGCGCGAAGCCGCAGACCCGGTTGCGCTCGAGGGCGACCAGGACCCGGCGGCGCGCGTCGCCCGGGCGGGCGAGCGAGCGGTGCCACTGGTCGGCGACGGCGTCGACGTCGGTCGGCAGGGCCTCGCCCGGCAGCACGTCGGCGTACAGCTGGCTCCAGGCGCGCACCTGGACGGCGGCGATGGCCGCGGCGTCGTCGGACCAGGCGACGCGCACCGACACGTCGGCGGTCGGACCGCCGGCGGGCCCGCTCATCGGTAGTTCTCGGGGAGCTTCTCGCCGATCTTGACCTGCGCCTTGGGCAGGCGGAGGAACTTCATCTGCAGCGACCGCATCACGGCGTAGCCGGTGGCGCCCTTGAGCGACTGGTCGGGGAAGCGGCGGGTGAGCTCGCGGCGCACGCGGAAGCGCAGCATCACGACGTCGATGATGATCACCACGATGGTGGTGAACATGACCGTGTTGCCCACCTGCAGCAGCGAGTCGTTGCCGCTGGAAGTGAGGAGCAGCGAGACCAGCAGCAGCGGCAGCATGAGCTCGATGAAGCTGAACCTGGAGTCGACGTGGTCACGCAGGAACCGTCGCACCGGTCCGCGGTCGCGGGCGGGCAGGAAGCGCTCGTCGCCGGTGCGCATCGCCTCGCGCATCCGCTTCGAGGCATCGCCCCGTGCGGAGCGCTGGGCGTTGGCCACCTCCTTGCGCGAGCGCGGCACCTTGGCACGGGCGCGTGCCGCCGCCTCGGCCTCCTTGCGGGTCGGCGTGGGCCGACCCTTGCCGCTCACCTTGTCGGTGGTCACGGAGGTCTGGGACTCGGTGCTGGGACGACGGAACAACGCTGCTGCCTTCGCGTGGATCGGATGCTGCGGGCAGCCTATCGCCCACGGGCCCGGCGTCCCGCCTCGCCGAGGTCGGGGCGTCGCCCTAGGACAGGCTTGGCTTTGGTCCTAGGGTGAAGGCACGTCAGCCCGAGTGAACCACCCGAATGACCGAGAGAGGGTCCGCACCCCGATGAGTCTCATGAAGCGCATCAGCCTGATCTTCCGGTCCAAGGCCAACAACGCCCTGGACCGGGCCGAGGACCCCCGCGAGACCCTCGACTACAGCTACCAGCGCCAGCTCGAGCTGCTGTCCAAGGTGCGACGCGGCGTGGCCGACGTCGCCACCAGCCGCAAGCGCGTCGAGCTGCAGGTCAACCAGCTCGAGCAGCAGGCCGCCAAGCTCCAGGGCCAGGCCGAGAAGGCGATCGCCGCCGGCCGCGAGGACCTGGCTCGGGAGGCGCTCACCCGCAAGTCCGGGCTCGCCTCGCAGATCACCAGCCTGAAGGAGCAGCAGGCCACGCTGCAGGGCGAGGAGGACAAGCTGGTGCTCGCCCAGCAGCGCCTCCAGGCCAAGGTCGAGGCGTTCCGCACGCGCAAGGAGACCATCAAGGCCACCTACACCGCCGCCGAGGCCCAGACCCGGATCGGCGAGGCCATGTCGGGCATCGGCGAGGAGATGGGCGACGTCGGCCTGGCGATCCAGCGTGCCGAGGACAAGACGGCGCAGATGCAGGCCCGCGGTGCCGCGATCGACGAGCTCATCGCCTCCGGCGCCCTCGACGACGCATCCTCGCTCAACGCCGGTGACGACATCTCCCGCGAGCTCGACGCGCTCAGCTCCGGCTCCGACGTGGAGAGCGAGCTGGCACGCCTCAAGGCCGGTGCCTCCGGCGGGGCGCCCCAGGCGATCGAGGCCGGCGACGGCGACGACATCCTCGTCGAGGAGGAGCCGGTCCCGCGCCAGGCCACCGAGGGCGGCCAGGCATGATCGTGCGGATCCTGGGTGAGGGCCAGTACGACCTCGACGACCACGCCCTCGACGCCCTCAACGGGCTCGACGGCCAGATCGAGACCGCGGTCGAGGCCGGCGACGAGGCCATGTTCCGCATCGCCCTGCAGGGCCTGCTCGCGGCGGTGCGCTCGTCCGGCACCCACCACGACCCGGACTCCCTCGACGAGTCCGACCTCATCCTCCCGCCGCCCGACGCCACGATCGACGAGGTGCGCGACCTGCTGGGCGACGACGGCCTGATCCCGGGCTGAGGTCCCGCGTGGCGACGTCGCGCTTCATCAAGGACACCGGCCTCACCGCTCGGATGGTCCTGACGATGTTCCTCCTCGGAGGACTCTTCGTCGCGCTCGTCGTCGCGCTGGTGCTGGTCCTTCCCGCCGGCTACTCCGTCCTCGTGGCGGTCGTCGCCCTCGCGATGGCCTTCTACCAGTGGTGGAGCTCCGACACGGTGGCGATGCGTGCGATGCGCGCCCGGGAGGTGACCCCGGAGCAGGCGCCCGAGCTGCACGGCATGATCGACCGGCTCTGCGCCCTCGCCGACATGCCCAAGCCGCGGGTCGGCATCGCCGACCTGGCGGTGCCGAACGCCTTCGCCACCGGTCGCTCGCCCGACCGCTCCGTGGTGTGCGTGACGACCGGCATCCTGCACGTGCTCGACGCCGAGGAGCTCGAGGCGGTGCTCGCGCACGAGCTGAGCCACGTCGCCCACCGCGACGTGCTCGTCATGACCGTCGCCTCGTCGGCCGGCATCGCCGCCGGCCTGCTGATGCGCTTCGCCCAGCTCGGTGGCATGGGGCGCTCGCGCAACGCCGGTGCCCTGCCCCTCGTGCTGGTGGCCCTGCTCGGGAGCCTGCTGGTGTACGCCGTCAGCTTCGTGCTGCTGCGGCTGCTCTCGCGCTACCGCGAGCTCAGCGCCGACCGCGCCGGGGCCTACCTCACGCTCAAGCCGGCCGCGCTCGCCTCGGCGCTCCAGCGGATCAGCGGGGAGGTGGCGGCGACCCCGCGACGCGACCTGCGCGCGAGCAGTGCGGCCAGCGCCCTGTGCATCGTCCCGGCGCTCAGCGGTGGCGTGGGCGGCCTGCTGGCCACCCACCCGCCGCTGCAGCAACGACTCGAGCAGCTTGCCCGAATCCAGTCCGAGCTGGGCCGCCCTGCGCGATGATCGGGGCGCCGACATGAGCAGGGGAGAGCACTGATGGGTCTGTGGGAGGCGGTTCGCGGTCGCGCCAAGCCGGCGCGCAACGACCTCGACGCGCTGTTCCGCGTCCCCAGCGCCGCCGTCACGCTGCAGGCGGCGCTCGGCCTCGCGCCGACCGGCCAGGCCTCGGTCTGCTACCGCCCCGCCGCCGGTGCAGCGTTCGCCCAGACGCAGGACGACGTGGTCTCGCTGCTGCGCGACGACGCGGAGGCGCCCGACGTCGACATCACGCACGACGACTTCGGCTTCACGTGGCTCGTGGTGAGCGGTGACGGCGCCGACGTGGCCGGCCTCTGCACCGACCTCCACGCGGTCAACACCACCCTCGAGCTCAACGGCTTCGCCGGTGGGCTGCTGTGCTCCCTCGTGCCGTTCGCCAGCCCTGCAGGCCAGCGGGTGGGTCTGACCTACCTCTACAAGCAGGGCACGTTCTACCCCTTCGCACCGACCGGCGACCAGCAGCGCGACACGCTGCTGGAGCTCTCGGTGCGCGACGTCCTCGACAAGGAGCTGCCCATGGAGCCCGACATGCAACGCTGGCTCGCCGTGTGGAAGGCTCCCGGCCTGTGAGCGTCGACGAGAGCCGTCCCGCCGAGGGCCGCCAGCGCGAGGTCTCGGCCGACGTCGTCCGCGACCGGGCCATCGGCACCTACCGCGCGCTCGAGGGACAGCCCCGCCGCGAGCTGACCGCGCTGGTCGACCTCGCCGCCCAGGTGGCCGGCGTGCCGTACGCCGTGGTCAACCTGCTCACCAGCAACCTCCAGCACCAGGTCGCCACCACCGGCTTCGTCGGGCAGAGCACGCCACGTGGCGACTCGATGTGCCGCACGGTCGTCGAGAGCGGCGAGCCCGTCATGGTCTCCGACGCCAGCCTCGACGAGCGCTACGCCGACAACCCCTGGACGACGGGGGAGGTGGCCGAGGTGAAGTTCTACGGCTCCCACCCGCTCCGCACCCCCGAGGGTGTCGTCATCGGCACGCTGTGCGTCTTCGACGAGGAGGCCCACCCGATCACGACAGAGGCGGCCTCGGGCCTCGCGCAGCTGGCCGACCGGGTGGTCGACGTGCTCGAGCTCGAGCTCGCGTCGCGGCGCCTGACCGAGGTCAACGACCGGTTGAGCCTGTCCAACGAGCGTCTCGCGCACTTCGCCGGGCAGGTCACCCACGACCTCAAGAACCCCCTCACGTCCATCTCGTTGTCGCTCGAGGCGCTGGAGATGGAGGTCACCGACCCCTACCAGGTCGACACGGTCGCCCGGGCCCGTCGCGGCGTCGAGCGGATGACCGAGATGATCAGCCACCTCCTCGAGTTCGCCTCCCAGGGCGCGGCGCCAGGCGACGGTGACGTCGACCTCGCGCTCGAGATGGCGACTGTGCTCGACGACGTGGCCGGCAGGATCCCGCGCGAGTCGGTCACCGTCGGCGACCTGCCGGTGGTGCGGGGCGATGCGGTGCAGCTGCGGGCCGTGCTGATGAACCTGATCGACAACGCCGCGAAGTTCGCCGTCCCCGGCGAGGACCCCGCCATCGAGGTCTCCGGCACGGTCGCCTCCGACGGTCGCGTGCGGATCGAGGTCCGCGACCGTGGACGCGGGGTGCCTCCGGACAAGCGGGAGCGCATCTTCGCGCCGCTGGCCCGCCTCGACAAGACCGTCGAGGGGTCCGGGCTCGGCCTGGCGACCTGTCGGCGCGTCGTCGAGGCGCACGGCGGCACCATCGGCGTCGACGAGCGCGAGGGCGGCGGCTCGGTATTCTGGATCCAGCTGCCGGGCTACTGACGACGCGGCGTCCGGGCTCGCCTCACGGCAGTCGGGCGTGCTTCATCTGCCGCGAGGCGTAGACGTTGCCGATGACGGTGCCGTCGAGCCACGCCGTGAGGCGCGCGGCCTCGCGGTCCAGCGCGGCCTGCCCGTCGGGACCCACGTCCTCGAGCAGGGAGAGGTGTACGACGCCCTCGGCGTCCTGCACCCAGCACCCGACGACCCGGCCGTCCCACCAGGCGGTGGTGCCGGCGTTGCCGTTGGTGTCGAAGAGGAACGGGACGTGGGCGGGGTCGAGGTAGAACTCGCGCGCCCGCCAGCCCATGACCGTCGGGTCGAGGGTCGGCAGCAGGGCGGCCCACGGCTCCACCGGTCCGGTGTCCTGGGTGTCGAGCGGGTGCAGCCAGCCGGTCGAGCCGTCGTCGAGGGCGACCTCGACAGCCCCGACGTCGGCCAGCGCGCGGGTGACGGCGGTCTTGGTGGACCCCAGCCACCACTGGATGTCAGCGGCCGTGCCGGGACCGAAGGTCTGCAGCCACGACCCGACCAGCGCGGCGTAGCCCGCCTCCTCGTCGAGGGGCTCGGGGACGGTGCCGAGCCAGTCCCCGGCGGTGGTCCAGGTCGGCTTGTTCAGCCGCCAGTGGCCCGCGTTGCGCCCGCGCAGCGCCCGGCCCTCGAGGCCGAGGTGGGTCAGCACCCACGGCGCGACCGGGACCGGCCGGTCGTAGGGCTTGTCGGTCTCGCCGCCGACCGTCCCGGCGAGCTCGGGGACCTCGGCCCGCAGCTGGGCGGTCGTGGCCGGACCGGCCGCCAGCCGGGCGAGGGTCGCACCACGGGCGGCGTCGAGCCAGGCCTCGCCGTCCTCGGCGATGCCCGCAGCCGCGATCGCCTTGGCGATGCGCTTGCGCTCGGACGTGGCGACCCGGGCCGACGCGCTGCCCCAGGCGGCGGGCAGCAGCTCGCGGGGGAACACGAAGAGGGTGCGCCGCATCGCCAGCTGCTTGACCACCTGCCGCGCCTCGTAGAGCTCGGCATCGACCGCCTCCGGGGTGATGCCCTCGGCGCGGGCGGCGATCGCGAGGTGGACGGTGGCCGCCTCGGTGGCGTGCAGCACGGTCATCGCGCGGGTGACGCCGACGACGTCGGCGGCGCGGTGGCCGGGCGCCAGGCAGTGGCGCACGGCGATGCGGCTGCGCCGTTCGGCGTCGGTGACGCGACGCGGTGCCACGGCCACCTCAGTCGCGGTGGGACGTGCCGGGCAGGTCGAGCATCCGCCTCAGCGCGACCAGGGCCTCGGCCGCCGTCACGGCGTCGACGCTGATCTGGTTGACGACCTGGCCCGCGACGAGGTTCTCCAGCGCCCACACGAGGTGGGGCAGGTCGATCCGGTTCATCGTGGAGCAGTAGCAGACGTTGCGGTCGAGGAAGACGATCGTCTTGTCCGGGTGGGCGTCGGCGAGGCGCTTGACGAGGTTGAGCTCGGTGCCGATCGCCCACACCGAGCCGGGCTCGGCCGCCTCGATCGTGGTGATGATGAACTCGGTGGAGCCGACGAGGTCGGCCTTCAGGACGACCTCGTGGCGGCACTCGGGGTGGACGAGGACGCGGATGCCGGGGTGCTTGGCGCGCAGCTCGTCGACGACGTCCTCGGAGAACCGTCCGTGGACCGAGCAGTGGCCCTTCCACAGGATCATCCGCGCCGCGCGCAGCTCCTCGGCGGTGAGACCGCCGCCGGGCTGCATCGGGTCCCACACGACGCACTCGTCGAGGGCGATGCCCATCTGCAGCACCGCGGTGTTGCGGCCGAGGTGCTGGTCGGGGAGGAACAGCACCTTGGCGTCGCCGCCGGGCTTCTGCGCGAACGCCCACTCGAGCGCGACGTCGGCGTTGGACGAGGTGCACACGACCCCGCCGTTGCGACCGCAGAACGCCTTGATGTCGGCGCTGGAGTTCATGTAGGTGACGGGCACGACGCTGTCCTGGACGCCCGCGTCGGCCATCGCGTCCCACGCGTCCTCGACCTGGCGCAGACGTGCCATGTCGGCCATCGAGCAGCCGGCGGCGAGGTCGGGCAGCACGACTTGCTGGGCCGGGCCGGTGAGGATGTCGGCCGACTCGGCCATGAAGTGCACGCCGCAGAAGACGATGAACTCGGCGTCGGGGCGCGCCGCGGCGTCGCGCGCGAGCTTGAAGGAGTCGCCGGTGACGTCGGCGAACTGGATGACCTCGTCGCGCTGGTAGTGGTGACCGAGGACGAACACACGCTCGCCCAGGGCCTGCTTGGCCGCGAGAGCGCGGGCGACCAGGTCGGGGTCGGACGCCGCGGGCAGGTCGCCGGGGCACTCCACGCCGCGCTCGGCGTCGAGGTCACGGCCCTTGCCGAGGGGGAGGAGCGGCAGGTCGACGAGGCTCATGGGGCTCATCCTAGGGAGGGTCCCCGACATCACCGCAGCGGTGGGAGGGTGGGCGCCATGCGACGACGAGGCGACGTGCTCGCCCTGGTCCAGGCCGGCGGACAGGGATCCCGGATGGACGTGCTCACCCGGGAGCGCGCCAAGCCGGCGCTGCCCTACGGCGGGGTCCACCGGCTGATCGACTTCGCGCTGTCCGGCCTGGTGCACGCCGACCTCGCCGACGTGTGGGTGTCGCTGGAGTACCAGGTCACCTCGATCGACGACTACCTCTCCGGCGGACGACCGTGGAGCCTGGACCGCAACCGCGGCGGGTTCCGGCGGATGGTGCCCCAGACGGGACGGGCCGGCCACCGAGAGCGGCTTCGCCCACGGCAACGGCGACCTGCTCCTGCGCATGTCGGCCGACCTGGAGACGTTCGGCGCCCGGACGCTCGTGGTGTGCAGCGCCGACCACGTCTTCAACGCCGACCTCGCGCCGGTCGTCGAGGAGCACGTCGCGGCCGGGCGCACGGCGACCGTGCTGACCAGTGAGGTCACCAGGAAGGACGCCTCCGACAACGTCGCGGTCGTGGCCCGTCGCGACGGCACGGTGACCGCGGTGGAGCACAAGGCGTCGCGGCCCTCGACCGGCACCGTCGCCACCGAGATCTTCGTCTACGACACCGAGGCGTTGCTGCTGGCGCTGCACGAGCTGCGGGCCGAGCGCTCCGGCGACGCCGACCTCGACGAGGGCGACAGCGGCATCGGCGACTTCGGGGAGCGGCTGCTGCCCCGCCTGGTCGAGGGCGGCAAGGTCGTGGCGGTCCCGCTCGAGGGCTACTGGCGCGACGTCGGCCAGCCCGGTCTCTACCTCCAGTCGCACCGCGACCTGCTCGTCCGGACGCGTCGACGTCTTCGACCACCCGTCGCGCCCGGTCATCTCGCACTGGCCCGACCGGCCCGCCGCGCGCGTGCGGGCCGCGGGCGCGTGCCACGACTCCCTCCTCTCGCCGGGCGCCGACGTCTCCGGACTCGTCGTCGGCAGCGTGCTGGGGCCGGGCGTGGTCGTGGAGAAGGGCGCCGAGGTGCACGACAGCGTGCTGCTCGACGACTGCGTCGTGCGGGCCGGGTCGGTCGTGCGCACCGCGGTGCTCGACGAGCGCTGCGAGGTCGTCGGCGCCCGCGTGGGAGGCGAGCCGAGCGCCCGGCTGGCCCGCGACGAGGACCTCGTCCTGGCCGGTCGTGACTGCCGGGTCGCCAGCGACGTGGCACCGGGTGCGCGCCTCGAGCCGGGGTCCCGCGCCGGCTAGAGCAGGCTGCCGTGGTGGAGGTAGGGGGCGGGCGGCTTCATCCGGCGCAGGCACAGGTACCCGCTCTGGTGGATCGACAGCCGCGCGGCCAGGCCGACGTCGAGGGCCCAGGCGTTGGCGGCCGTGACGTGGTGCACCGCGACCTGCTCGCCCGGTGGTGAGGAGGCCAGCGCCTCCCACATCAGCTGCGCCGCGGTGCGGCGGTTGGTCGCCGCCAGGAGCGCGGGCGACCCCGTGGCGTCGACGTACGCATAGCCGGAGCCGGTCGTGTGGTCGACCACCACGAGGCGCAGCTGGGCCAGCAGGAGCTCGTGGTCGGACAGGTGCGCGGCGCCGCGGGTGCGGCGGTCGACCGAGTCGAGCAGGTCGACGTCGGCGGCGTTGCCCTCGCGCACCCGGTCGACGACCGGGATGGCGCTGCGGTCGACGACGCCCGTGAGCATCATCTGGGGGTGCAGGTCGAAGCCGGCCAGGCGATAGCGGCGCACGGCGCCGGGATCGGCGCTCGCGGCGAACATCCCGCGCAGGCACCCGCGTCCGTGGTGCAGCGCGGCCGCCATCAGCTGGGCGCCGATGCCCAGGCCCTGCTGGTCGGGTCGCACGGCGAAGGACGCCAGGATCCACATCAGCTCCCGCACGCGTGAGACCGCCCCGCCCACCAGGACGCCGTCGACCTCTGCGGCCCAGCAGCCACCGGGATCGGTGCGCAGCGCCGCGCGGGCGCGGGCGATCCACGCGCCGTTGCGCGCGGCCGGTCGGCGGACCGGGTCGGGCCACGCGCGCTGGTAGGTGCGGGCGTCGACCTCGTAGTAGCTCGTCGCGGTGATCTCGGCGAAGGCCTCGAGGTCGTCCTCGCGCAGGGGCCGGACGAGCGCGTGGCTCACGACACGTGGGCGGCGTAGCGCGCCAGCAGGTCGTCCCAGTGCGTGTACTTCTCGCGGACCGGGGCGGTGGCGTCGTTCCACCCGCTGTGCACCAGGCGCACCAGCGTGCTGCCGCCCTCGACCTCGGTGAAGCGGACGTCGAGCACGGTCGCCTCGTCCTCGGGGTGGCCCAGCCAGAGCTCCTGGACGTAGTGGGCGATCGGGTCCCACTTCATGACCCGGCCCCAGACGTGCTCCTCGTCGCCGTGGACGGTCGCGACAGGGCCGTTGGGGTCGATCGAGATGCCGGTGAAGGTGGCCGGGTCGGGGCTCAGCATCGGGTCCCACCACTCGCCCATCTGCGCGGTGAAGCCGACGAAGGCTCCCCGGGGGGTCAGCGGGACGATGACCTCGGCGACGACGGGTTCGGTGCTCATGCGCCCAGCATGCCGGACCGGCACACTGCAAGGATGCCGCCATGCGCGTGCTGATCGCCCCCGACAAGTTCGCCGGCACCCTCACCGCGGTCGAGGCGGCCGCAGCCGTGGCCGAGGGGTGGCGGCGCCACGCGCCCGGCGACGAGCTCGACCTCGCGCCGATGGCCGACGGCGGCCCGGGGTTCGTCGACGTGCTGCACGCGGCGCTCGGGGGCGAGCTCGCCGCCGCCACGGTGTCCGGGCCGCACGGCACCCCGGTGCCCGCGGCCGTGCTCCGCGTGGGCGACACGGCCTACGTCGAGAGCGCGCAGGCCGCCGGGCTCCACCTCGCCGACGGCGACCCGGAGGCCGCCACCAGTCGCGGTGTCGGTGAGCTGGTCCTCGCCGCCGTCGACGGCGGTGCAACCACCGTGGTCGTCGGGCTCGGCGGCTCCGGCACGACCGACGGCGGGGCCGGGGTCCTGGCGGCCCTCGGCGCCACGGCCGACGTCGACCTCGCGGCCGGCCCGGCGGGCCTCGCCGGGATCACCCGCGTCGACCTGGCCCCCGCCCGTGCCCGGCTCGAGGGGGTGCGGCTGGTGGCCGCCAGCGACGTGGACAACCCGTTGACCGGGCTCTTCGGGGCCACCAAGACCTTCGGCCCGCAGAAGGGGATCGCCGAGGAGCGCATCGCCGAGGTCGACGCCTGGCTCGAGGCGTTCGCGGTGGCCGCCGACCGGCGTACGTCGCTGGAGAAGGGCGCGGGTGCGGCCGGCGGCATCGGCTACGCGCTGCTGGCCCTCGGCGCCACCCGCGAGCCCGGGATCGCGCTCGTCGCCGACGCGGTGGGGCTCGCCGCGAGGGCGCGCGCCGCCGACCTCGTGGTGACGGGGGAGGGGTCCTTCGACTTCTCGAGCCGGGCGGGCAAGGTCCCCTACGGCGTCGCGCAGGTGGCCGCCGAGGCGCTGCGCCCGTGCGTGGCGCTCGCCGGGCAGGTGCTGGTCGGCTCGCGCGAGATGCGCGCGCTGGGGATCGAGTCGGCGTACTCGCTGGTCGAGCTGGTGGGGGAGGAGCGCGCCCTCGGGGCCCCCGCCGAGGCGCTGGCCGAGCTCGCGGCCCGCGTCGCGCGCACCTGGTCGCGCTGAGGGGGAATAACCCGCGGTGTGCGACCATTGGAACGAGCAAGACCCCGAGACTTTCTGGAGTGATGAGATGACCGAGCAGGTCGAGACCACCGAGCGCCGCACCGACCAGATCAACCTCTCCGCCGTCGCGGCCGGCAAGATCAAGAGCCTCCTCGAGCAGGAGGGCCGGGACGACCTGGCCCTGCGCATCTCCGTCCAGCCGGGTGGCTGCTCGGGCCTGCGCTACCAGCTCTTCTTCGACGAGCGCACGCTCGACGGCGACGTGACGACCGACTTCGACGGCGTGACCGTCGTCGTCGACCGGATGAGCGTCCCCTACCTCAACGGTGCCGAGATCGACTTCGTCGACACCATCGAGAAGCAGGGCTTCACGATCGACAACCCCAACGCCACCGGCTCCTGCGCCTGCGGCGACTCGTTCCACTGATCCACGCATGACGAGGGCCCCCGCCGATCCGGCGGGGGCCCTTCGTCGTGTCCGGCCCGGGCGTGCCGGGGCGGTGCTGGTCGGCCTGCTCAGTCGAGGTGGAGGTGCAGCGCGTTGGCCAGGCGGGCGGCGGCGTCGGAGACCCGGATCTCCCGCTTGCCGACCTCGCGAGGGTAGTCCTCGTAGCGGATGCTGGGAGCGGGCTCGACAGCCGCGCGCGCGGCGCGCTCGAGGCGCAGGTTGCGCCCGGCCGCGCGGCAGTCGGCGGCCATCTCCGCGGGCGTGGCCAGCTCGTCGTGGACCAGGTGCGAGGGGTGCCGCCGAGCAGGGGCCGGAGTCGTCATGCCACGACGGTATTGGCTACTGATTGGTATCCGGAGGCGTACCGAAAGGTAGTGTTCCGCGGCGTGTCCCTCCTCGTTGCCGGATCCATCGCGACCGACCACCTGATGTCCTTCCCGGGCAGGTTCTCCGACAGCCTGGTGGTGGACCAGCTCGACAAGCTCTCGGTGTCGTTCCTCGTGGAGGACCTCGAGGTCCGGCGCGGCGGCTGCGCGGCCAACATCTGCTTCGGCCTGGGCAACCTGGGCCTGCGCCCGGTGCTCGTCGGGGCGGTCGGCGAGGACTTCGCCGAGTACCGCGCCTGGCTCGAGCGCCACAACGTCGACTGCGACTCCGTCCACGTCTCCGAGACCCGCCACACCGCGCGGTTCGTGTGCACCAACGACACCGCGCACGCGCAGATCGCGAGCTTCTACGCCGGCGCGATGAGCGAGTCGCGCGACATCGAGCTCAAGCCGATCGTCGACCGCGTGGGCGACCCCGACTACGTCCTCATCGGCCCCGACGACCCGCAGGGCATGCTCCGCCACACCGAGGAGTGCCGCCAGCGCGGCTACCGCTTCCTGGCCGACCCCTCGCAGCAGCTCGCCTTCGGCGACGGCGACCTGATCCGCCCGCTCATCGACGGCGCCGAGATCCTGTTCTCCAACGAGTACGAGGCCAGCCTGATCACCCAGAAGACGGGGTGGAGCGCCGCGGAGGTGCTCGACCGCGTCGGCACCTGGGTCGTCACCCTCGGCCCCGCCGGCGTGCGCATCGACCGCCAGGGCGAGGAGTCGATCGTGGTGGCGGCCGTCCCCGAGATCGAGAAGGTGGAGCCCACCGGTGTGGGCGACGCGTTCCGCGCCGGCTTCATGGCCGCGCTCAGCTGGGGTCTGGGTCACGAGCGTGCCGCCCAGCTCGGCTGCCTGCTCGCGGTCTACGTCGTCGAGCAGGTCGGCACCCAGGAGTACGAGATCTCCCGCGAGGCCTTCCTGGCCCGCTGCGCCGCGACCTACGGCGACGAGGCGGTCGCCGAGTTCGCGCCCCACCTGCAGACGATCCGCCCCTGACCCGACCCGCCTCCGTCGGGCCCGGGCCGTCCACGACCCTGCTCGAGCGGACCAGTGTCCGCTCGACGCCCGCCATGGCGTGCGTCCAGCGACCACGGCGTGCGTCTAGTTCGCTCGGCGAGCCCGTTCGCGTCCACGACCCTGCTCGAGCGGACCATTGTCCGCTCGACGCCCGCCATGGCGTGCGTCCAGCGACCACGACGTGCGTCTAGCGACCATGGCGTGCGTCCAGCGTCCACAGCGTGCGTCGAGCGGCCATACGTCCGCTCGAGTCACCCAGTGGTCGCTCAGCCGAGGCGGCGCACGAGGTAGCGCGGCGCGCCGTCGTCGGCGGTGTCCGCGCCGGCGTACTCCTGGCCCTTCATGCGGCACCAGGCCGGTACGTCGACGCGGGCGGCGGGGTCGTGGGCGACGACCGCCAGCAGCTCGCCGACGCCCACGTCGGGGAGGTGGCGGGCCAGCTCGATGACCGGCATCGGGCACGGCAGGTCGCGGCAGTCGAGCTCGAGCGCGGGCGCGTCCGGCGCGTGCGGGGTGCTCACAGGCCCACCCGCGCGCGGATCTGGGCCACGACGCCCGGCAGGACGTCGCAGAACGCGTCGACGTCGGCCCGGGTCGTGTCGCGCTGCAGGGAGAGCCGGACGTTGCCGTGGGTCAGCACGCCCATGGCCTCCAGCACGTGGCTCGGCGTCAGGGTCGAGGCGGTGCAGGCGGACCCGCTCGCGATGCCGTGGCCGTGGCGGTCGAGCTCGGTGACCAGCGCCTCGCCGTCGACGTAGAGGCAGGAGAAGGTGACCAGGTGGGGCAGGCGCCGGTCGGGGTCGCCGACGACCTCCACGTCCGGCACCTCGGCGGCCACGCGGCGGCGTACGATGTCGACGAGCGCGTGCTGCCGGGCGTTGACCTCCTCGCGCTCGGCCACCACGGCCTGCAGCGCGGCAGCCGCGGCCAGGACGGCCGGGACGTTCTCGAAGCCGGTCGAGCGCTCGTCGAGGCGGTCGTCGCCCGGGAACGGGTTGCGCCAGCGCGCCCGCTTGCGCACGAGGAGCACGCCGACGCCGGCCGGCCCGCCCCACCGGTGGGCCGAGCCGGCAGCCACGGACCAGCCGTCGGGCAGCGGCAGGCGCCCCATCGAGGCGCAGGCGTCGGTGAACAGCGGCACGTCGTCGGGGAGCTCGACCCGGTCGACGTCCTGGACGGTGCCGACCTCGTGGTTGGCGCTCTGCAGCGCGACGACCGCGACCCCGGGGTCGAGGGCCTCCCGCGCGAGGTCGCCGACGCGGACCCTCCCGTCGCCCATGACGCCGACCTCCACCGCACGCGCGCCCCAGGCCACGGCGTGCCGGACCGCGGAGTGCTCCACGGCGGAGTGGACCACCGCGTCGCCGCGCCTCGAGCCCCTCACCAGTCCCAGCAGCCCCAGGTGCACCGCATGGGTGCCGGTCGGGGTGAACGTGACCTCGTCGGGCCGCACGCCCAGCGCGCCGGCGGTGGCCTCCCGGGCGTTGTCGAGGAGCAGGCGCGCCTCGCGACCCGCGCGGTGCAGCCGACGGGGGTCGGCGTACCCCCGTTCGAGGGCCGCGAGCAGCACGTCGCGGGCCGCAGGGTGGAGCGGCGTCGACGACGCGCTGTCGAGGTCGGCGGGCCCGGTCACAGGGCGAACTGTGCCACGCAGCGCCGGCCCTGCGCGGGGGGAGCGGGCACGGCGACCGCGGATCGGTCGACACCCCACCCTGCCCGGCACGGCCTCCCGTGTTGGGGATACTCTTCATCTGTCGAGAAGGACCGAGAGAGAGGCTCGTCAGTGGGTCTGCAAGTCCCCAACCTGTCAGCCGTGCCCAGGCGCGTGCTGAAGGTCGCGCTGCTCGGCGTGACGATGCTGGCCCTGGCCGGTTGCTCCGAGGCCGACCAGCACCAGATCCGCAACCTCGCGATGCCCGACCGCGCGACGGCCCAGGGTCCCTACACCTACGAGCTCTGGAAGTGGGCGTGGGTGGCCGCGATGGTCACCGGCGTGATCGTCTGGGGCCTCATCGGCTACGCGGTCGTGCGCTTCCGCCGTCGCAGCGACGACGAGGTGCCCCGTCAGACGCGCTACAACCTGCCGCTCGAGGTCTTCTACACGATCGCCCCGGTCCTGATGTGCGTGGTGTTCTTCTTCCACACCGTGCGCGTGCAGGACGAGGTCATCAAGCTCGAGGACAACCCCGACCTGACCGTCGAGGTCATGGGACAGCAGTGGTCCTGGACCTTCAACTACGGCGTCGGCGAGCAGGACACGAGCGCCACCGGCGAGCTCGAGGGCGACGGCACCGGCGACTTCGCCTACGCCGACTACGTCTACACCTCCGGCACGGGTCGCAACATCCCGACGCTGGTGCTCCCGGTCGACCAGACCGTGCAGTTCAACCTGCACTCGCCCGACGTCATCCACGACTTCGGCGTCCCGTCCTTCCTCGTGAAGATGGACGTCATCCCCGGCCGCGTCAACAAGCTCCAGGTCACCCCGACCGTCGAGGGCGAGTACAAGGGCAAGTGCTACGAGCTCTGCGGCGTGTCCCACTCCCGCATGCTCTTCACCGTCAAGGTGGTGAGCCAGGAGGAGTACGACTCCTACCTGAGCGACCTGGCCGCGGCCGGCAACACCTCGGCCGCGCCGATCCTCGGCGGCAGCTACGTCAACGACCAGGCCGGTCTCGAGACCGACGCGGAAGGAGCCCAGGAGTGAGCGCCGCTACCGCCGCTACCCATCAGGGCGCAGTGAAGGAGAAGACGCTCGGCCAGCAGGTCGTGCGGATCCTCACCACGACCGACCACAAGCTCATCGGCAAGATGTACCTGGCCACCTCGTTCGCCTGGTTCCTCGCCGCCGGCCTGATGGCCATGCTCATCCGCGCCGAGCTCGCCTACCCCGGCATGCAGGTCGTCAACGACGAGCTCTACAACCAGCTCTTCACCATGCACGGCACGATCATGCTGCTGCTGTTCGCGACGCCGCTGTTCTTCGGCTTCAGCAACGTGATCATGCCGTTGCAGATCGGTGCGCCCGACGTGGCGTTCCCGCGGCTGAACATGTTCAGCTACTGGCTGTTCCTCTTCGGCGGTCTGATCGCCGGGTCCGGCTTCCTGACGCCCAGCGGCGCGGCCGACTTCGGCTGGTTCGCCTACACGCCGCTCTCGGACGCCGTCCGCAGCCCGGGCGTCGGCGGTGACCTGTGGATCATGGGCCTGTGGATGGCCGGTCTCGGCTCCATCCTCGGTGGCGTCAACTTCATCACCACCATCATCTGCATGCGCGCGCCGGGCATGACCATGTTCCGGATGCCGATCTTCGTGTGGAACACCCTCATCACCAGCATGCTCGTGATCCTGGTGTTCCCGATCCTCGCGGGCGCCCTGCTCTCGCTGGAGGCCGACCGGATCCTCGGGGCCCACGTGTTCGACCCGTCGCACGGCGGACCGATCCTGTGGCAGCACCTGTTCTGGTTCTTCGGCCACCCGGAGGTCTACATCATCGCGCTGCCGTTCTTCGGCATCATCTCCGAGATCCTCCCGGTCTTCAGCCGCAAGCCGATCTTCGGCTACGTCGGCCTGGTGGCCGCGACCCTCGGCATCGCGATGCTGTCGGTGGCCGTGTGGGCGCACCACATGTTCGTCACCGGCGCCGTCGACCTGCCGTTCTTCTCCGGCATGACGTTCCTCATCGCGGTGCCCACCGGGGTGAAGTTCTTCAACTGGATCGGCACGATGTGGGGCGGGTCGCTGTCCTTCGACACCCCCATGCTGTGGTCGATCGGCTTCCTGACCACGTTCCTCTTCGGTGGTCTCACCGGCGTCATCCTGGCCAGCCCGCCGCTCGACTTCCACGTCTCGGACTCCTACTTCGTGGTGGCGCACTTCCACTACGTCGTGTTCGGCACCGTCGTGTTCGCGATGTTCGCGGGCTTCTACTTCTGGTGGCCGAAGATGACCGGCCGGATGCTCGACGAGCGCCTCGGCAAGGTCCACTTCTGGCTCCTGTTCATCGGCTTCCACACCACCTTCCTGGTCCAGCACTGGCTCGGCGTCGAGGGCATGCCCCGCCGCTACGCCGACTACCTCCCGGGCGACGGGTTCACCACCCTCAACCAGATCTCCACCGTGGGCTCGTTCCTGCTCGGCGCCTCGATGCTGCCGTTCCTCTACAACGTCTACGTCTCCGCCAAGGGGCCGAAGATCGAGGTCGACGACCCGTGGGGCTGGGGCCGCTCGCTCGAGTGGGCCACCAGCTGCCCGCCGCCGCGCCACAACTTCCACACCCTCCCGCGCATCCGCTCGGAGTCGCCGGCCTTCGACCTGCACCACCCCGAGGTCGCGCTGCGTGAGCTCGAGGAGCACGAGGCCGAGCGCAACGGCGACGTCGCCGACGCGCCCGACGTGGACGGTCGTGAGGAGATGCTGCGCGAGCGCGTCGAGGGCACCGACAACGAGGGGGACCAGCGATGAAGGCGGAGTCCTGGATCTTCGGGATCACCACGATCTTCGTGGCCGTGGTGGCCCCGGTCTACTGGCTGCTCGCGGGCGACCCCACCGGCACCTCGGCGCTGGTGATGACCGCCCTGCTGTTCGGGATGGTCACCCTCTACCTCGGCTTCCACGCCTCGCGGATGGATCCTCGTCCCGAGGACCGCAAGGAGGGCGAGATCGCCGACGGCGCCGGCGAGCTGGGCTTCTTCCCGCCCTACTCCTGGTGGCCGCTGTGGTGTGCGCTGGGTCTCGGCGTCATCGTCTACGGCACCGCGCTGGCCGCGTGGTGGCTGGTCATCATCGGCTTCGTGGTGGGCGCGATCGTGCTGTGCGGCTTCATCTTCGAGTACTACCGCGGCGAGCACGCGCACTGAGCGCACCGGCGTCGACTTCGGCAGAGCCCGTCCAGCACGTACGCTGGGCGGGTTCTTCCGTTTCACGTGCTTGTCCTTTGGGGGGTCTCGCCGCATGCGCCTGCTTGCGTCCACGTCCGTGTCCGCGCACCGTCGTACGGCGGCTGCCGCTGCGGCGCTGCTCGCGCTGACCGCCCTCGCCGGCTGCACCGACTCCACGGGCACGGGGGACGCCGCGCCTTCCCCGGGCGGCGGTGGCGACGTCGGCACGTCCGCGGAGCCCGCGCAGACCGCGCCCGTCCGGATCAGCACGAGCTTCACGAATGCCGCGTCCGTCCCCATCGACGCGCCGGTCACGGTGACGGCCACCGGCGCCGAGCTCGAGGGCGTCCAGGTCACCTCGCCGGCCGGTCCGCTCGACGGCCGCGTCGCCTCCGGCACGTGGACCTCCTCCACCGCGCTGGAGCCCGGCACCGACTACACCATCGCTGCCAGCGCGGCCCGTCCTGACGGCTCGACCGTCCAGCGCTCGCGCACCTTCCACACCGTCGACCTGACGCTGGACCAGCAGACCTTCCCCTCGATCGCCCCGCTCGAGGGCGAGACGGTCGGCGTCGGCATGCCGGTCATCGTCACCTTCGACCTCCCCGTCACCGACCGTGCGACGTTCGAGAAGCACATGTCGGTCACCAGCACGCCCGCGCAGAAGGGCTCCTGGTACTGGCTCAGCGCCACCGAGGCGCACTGGCGCCCCGCGACGTACTGGAAGGCCGGCACGGACGTGACGGTCGACGTCGACATCAACAGCCTGCCCGCCGGCAACGGCATCTACGGCCAGGAGGACCGCGAGCGGTCCTTCCACGTCGGTGACGCGCACGTCTACAAGGTCAACGCCCAGACCCACCAGATGCAGGTCTTCTCCAACGGCTCGCTGCTGCAGACCATCCCGATCACCACCGGCAAGCCCGGCTTCACCACCCGCTCGGGCACCAAGGTGATCATCGAGAAGTTCGACCAGAAGCGGATGAACTCCGAGACCGTCGGCATCAACGCCGGCGACCCCGAGGCCTACGACATCGACGACGTGCAGTGGGCGATGCGGGTGACCTACTCCGGTGAGTTCATCCACGCCGCGCCGTGGTCGGTGGGCTCCCAGGGCTACGCCAACGTCTCCCACGGCTGCACCGGTCTCTCCACCGCCGACGCGGGCTGGCTCTACGCCATGAGCCGCCGCGGCGACGTCGTCGAGTACACCGGCACCGACCGCCAGATGACGCTCGAGAACGGCTACGGCGACTGGAACCTCGACCGCGCCGCCTGGAAGGCCGGCTCGGCCCTCTCCTGAGCCCCTTCAGCCGCCGAGGGCGGCCGTGAGAGGGGTCGCCGGGGCGCTCCGGGGCCGGTCCTCCGCCCGATGCCGCTGGCCGGTCGGCGTGGCGTACGCCGACACGCCGGCCCGATGCTCAACGTAGCCGGGCGTCCGGCGCCGCGTACGTCACGAGCCGGGGCCGGCGGCCCACCGCTGTCCGACCGCGGGGAGCGGTGCGTGAGGAGGCTTTGGCGCTCCCAGGATCCCCCTCACTCACCGCCGGGACGGCGTACGGCCGCCGGTGGGCCGGCAGCGGTGCGTGAGGAGGCTTCGCCGTCTCCGGAATCCCCCTCACACACCGCTCGGCGGCCGGCGCACACCCGCCCGCGGCGGGGAGGGGTGGAGGACGACGACGGGCCCGCCGGATCGTCGGGCGGGCCTTCATGCTGTCCTACGCTGACGCCGCCAACAGCGGCGTGAGAGTGGTCGCCGGGCGCTCAGAGGGCCGGTCCTCCGCCCGATGCCGCTGGCCGGTCGGCGTGGCGTACGCGGACACGCCGGCCCGACGCTCAGCGCGGCCGGGCGTCCGGGCCTGCCGCGTACGTCACGAGCCGGGGCCGGCGGCCCGCCGCCGCCGGTGGGCCGGCAGCGGTGCGTGAGGAGGCTTTGGCGCTCACAGGATCCCCCTCACGCACCGCCCGGACGGCGTAGGGCCGTCGGTGCGCCCGTAGCGGTGCGTGAAGAGGCTTCGCCGGCCCCGGAATCCCCCTCACGCACCGCCCAGCCGTGGGGACGGCGTACGACTGCCACAGGCGGGGGAGGGGTGGAGGACGACGAAGAGCCCGCCGGATCATCCGGCGGGCCCTTCGTGCTGTCCTACGTGGCGATCAGTGGTCGCCCCCGCGCAGCGGCACCTCGTCGGTGTCGCGCAGGCGGTGGTCGTCGAACTGGTGGCCGTCGGCCGGGTGGTCGAGCCCGGCCTGCAGCTCGGCCTCGTGGTCGGCGTGGTGGTGCGCCGCCTCGAGCTCGGCGACCGTGGGCTTCTGCACGTTGTGGACGTACATCCACCGCGACAGACGGGCCCGCAGGCGCTCGGAGCGGGAGTTGGGCGCTGCCACACCGGCCGCGTCCGAGTCGCCGCCGACCGTGTGGATCTCGTCGCGGTCACGCGCGGTGAGCGTGTAGGCGGCCGTCTCGCTGATCGGCAGGTGACGCTCGGAGTACTGACCCTCGGGCGAGCGGGTGATGATGCCCGTCTCGTAGCCGTGGAGCAGCTTGTCGTTGTCGTGACGCTGCAGGGAGATGCACCAGCGACGCGTGATCCAGAACGCCACGAGCGGGCCGACGAAGATGGCGACACGCATGAAGTAGGTGATGGCGTTGATGCTGGAGTGCAGCTTGATCGCGATGATGTCGTTGCCGCCCGCGGCCCAGGCCAGGCCGTAGAAGGTCATCAGCGCGACCATGACGGCCGTGCGGGTCGGGGCGTTGCGCGGGCGCTGGAGCAGGTGGTGGTCGCGCTTGTCGCCGGTGATCCAGCCCTCGAGGAAGGGCAGCAGGATCAGCACGACGAGCATCAGCGGCGGCACGATCAGGATGGGGATCAGGATGTTCCACGAGATCGTGTAGCCGAAGAGCACCGTCTCCATGTGGCTGGGCATGATGCGCAGCAGCCCGTCGGGCCAGCCCATGTACCAGTCGGGCTGCGAGCCGGCCGTGACCTTGGTCGGGTCGTAGGGGCCGAACTTCCACACCGGGTTGATCGACATCAGCCCGCCCATGAGGGCGATGATGCCGAAGACCATGAAGAAGAACCCGCCGGCCTTGGCGGCGTAGACCGGCAGCATCGGGAAGCCGACGACGTTCTGCTCGGTGCGGCCGGGGCCGGGCCACTGCGTGTGCTTGTGGTAGACGAGCAGCAGCATGTGGGCGGCGATGAGCGCGAGCAGGATGCCGGGGATCAGCAGCACGTGAACGATGTAGAGGCGCGGGATGATCGACTCACCCGGGAACTCGCCGCCGAAGAGCAGGAACGACATGTACGTGCCGACGACCGGGCTGGCCTTCAAGAAGCCGTCCGCTGCGCGCACGCCGGTGCCGGAGAGCAGGTCGTCGGGCAGGGAGTAGCCGGTGAAGCCCTCGAGCGTGCCCAGGAGCAGCAGGATGCAGCCGATGACCCAGTTCAGCTCACGCGGCTTGCGGTAGGCGCCGGTGAAGGCCACGCGGAGCAGGTGCACCATCATCGAGGCGATGAAGATCATCGCCGCCCAGTGGTGCATCTGACGCATCAGCAGGCCGCCGCGCACGTCGAAGGAGATGTGCAGCGTGGACGCCATGGACTCCGACATGCCGATGCCGCGGAGCTGGTCGTAGGAGCCCTCGTAGGTCACGTGGCCCATCGACGGGTTGAACCACAGGGTGAGGAACACGCCCGTGAGGAGCAGCACGACGAAGCTCCACAGCGCGATCTCACCGAGCATGAACGACCAGTGGTCGGGGAAGACCTTGCGCAGGTTCTTCTTCATCACCGTCGCCAGGCCGAGACGGTCGTCGGCCCACGTGGCGAGCGAGCCCGCCGGGCCCGGCCGCGACGCCGTCGCCGCCGTCGCGCCGTTGCTCGTCGCGACCTTGCTGGTGTCAATCCTGGAGCTGCTGCTCATGCTTCTTCCGCTCCCAGTAGCTGGCCCCGATGGGCTCGGTGAAGTCGCTCTGCGCGACGAGGTATCCCTCTTCGTCCACTGCCAGGGGCAGCTGGGGAAGGGGGCGGGCAGCCGGACCGAAGACGACCTTCGCCGAGTCAGCGAGGTCGAAGGTCGACTGGTGGCACGGGCACAGCACGTGGTGGGTGGTGCGCTCGTAGAGGGAGATCGGGCACCCGACGTGGGTGCAGATCTTGGAGTAGCAGATGATCCCGTCGACCGACCACTTCTCGCGGCCCTTCGCGGGGGTGATGTCGTCGGGCTCCATGCGCACGATGATGATCGCACCCTTGGCCTTCTCGGCCTGCTCCTCGGCGCCCTCGAGCTCCGGGTAGCCGTTCTCCTCGGTGGGGAACATGGCCTCGGGGGCGGCGTTGATCAGGTCGCCCATCTCGATCTCGCTGGCCAGGATCGGGGTGCCGACGACGTCGCGCACCAGGCGCATGCCCGGCTCCCAGATCGTGTGGGCCAGCTTGTCGATGTCGAGCTGGTCGCCGGGGGCGAGGTCGCGCAGCAGGACGACGGCCGGCAGGCCGAGGACGCCCATGGCGCCGATCATCGTGTTGCGCACCAGCGGGCGGCGGCCGATGCCGGACTCGTCGAGGCCGGCGTTGAGGGCGGCGACGGTGGCCTCGCGGTCCTCGACGGGGGAGGCGGCCGGGTGGCGCATCTCGACCATCTCGGCGTCGGCCATCAGCTTGCGGGCCAGGTGGATGATCGCGGTGCCGATGAGCAGCAGGCTCACGCCCAGCGTGACGCCGAGCGCCATGGTGGAGGCGCCCATGCCCAGGAAGGTGTCCCAGTTGTCGCCGACCGAGAGCGTGAAGTAGGCGACGACGAACAGGACCGCGCTGATCATGGCGGCGATGAACATCCCCGCGACCTGACGCTCCGCGCGCTTCTCGGCCGACGGGTCGACGTCGGTAGGGCGCCACGTGTGCTCGGGCAGGCCCGGGTCCGCGATCGGCTCGGCCGCGAGGTGGGCCGGCACGTGCGAGTCGGCGCCGGTCTCGTCGCTGTAGGGCTCCGGGGTGCCGTCCGGACCGTTGACCGGCAGGAAGCTGTCGTTGCTCACGCGTTCACCTTGTCCTTCTTGCTGCGCGTCGTGTGCGACGCGATCCAGACCGCTGCGCCCACCAGGGCGCCGATGCCGGCGAGCCAGGCGAAGAGGCCCTCGGAGACCGGGCCGAGACCGCCGAGGGTGAACCCGGCGTACTCGGGGGTGTCCTGGATGCTGCCGAGGTAGGCGATCACGTCGCGCTTCTCCTCGGGGGAGAGATTGCCGTTGCTGAAGTTCGGCATGTTCTGCGGACCGGTCAGCAGGGCCTCGTAGATGTACTTGCCCTCGACGCCGTGCAGGCTCGGGGCGTAGCCGCCGCGCGGCATCGCGCCGCCGGCGCCGTTGAAGTTGTGGCACGCGGTGCAGTTGGTGAGGAAGATCTGGCCGCCGCGGGAGATGGCCTCCTCGCGCTCGTCCTCGGAGAGGCCCTCGATCGAGTAGTCGCTCTGGTCGGGGACGGCCGGGCCGGGGCCCAGCGAGGCGACGTAGGCGGCGAGGGCGGCGGTCTCCTCGTCGGTGAAGGCGACCGGCTTGCGCGGCGCCTGGGCACTGGGGCGGGCCAGCGGCATGCGACCGGTGCCGACCTGGAAGTCGACCGCGGCGGCGCCGACGCCGACCAGCGAGGGGCCGAGCTGGTAGCCGTCACGGACGGTGGGCACGCCCTCGCCGTTCTGGCCGTGGCAGAACGCGCAGCTGACGAGGAACAGCTCCTTGCCCTGCGCGACCTGGTCGGTCGCGCTGGCCTGCTCGTCGGCCTGCGCGGGGGCCAGAGCGGTGTAGAGGGAGCCGGAGATCACCAGGCCGAGCAGCAGCACGGCGAGACCGGCGAGCGGTCCCCGGCGGTGCCGGGAGAGGCGACCTGCGGTTCGGTTCAGCAAACGCACTTTTGAGTCCTTGCCGGTTGCGACGGTGTTGGCTGTCGGGGGTGCTTACTTGATGACGTAGATCGTGAAGAACAGACCGATCCACACCACGTCGACGAAGTGCCAGTAGTAGGACACGACGATGGCGGTGACGGCCTGCTCGTGGGTGAAGCGCCGCGCGAGGTAGGTGCGGCCGAGGACGAACAGGAAGGCGATCAGGCCACCGGTGACGTGGAGGCCGTGGAACCCGGTCGTGAGGTAGAACATCGAGCCGTAGGCCGAGCTCGGGATCGTCACGCCCTCGTGGATCAGCTCGGAGTACTCCAGCGCCTGGCCGCCGATGAAGATCGCGCCCATGACATAGGTGAGCATGAACCACTCGCGCAGGCCCCACTTGGTGAAGTTGAGCACCGACCCGGTGCGGCCCACCTGGCCGCGCTCGGCGGCGAAGACGCCCCACTGGCAGGCGAACGAGGACGCCACCAGGATCGCGGTGTTGGCCGTGGAGAACGGCACGTTGAGCTTGTCGGTCTCCTGCAGCCACAGGTCGGGGCTGACCGCACGGATCGTGAAGTAGGCCGCGAACAGCGCGGCGAAGAACATCAGCTCGCTGGAGAGCCAGATGATGGTTCCCACGCTGACCATGGAGGGTCGGTCGTGGTGCCCGTGCAGACGGGAGGCCGGAATCGTCGCAGTTGCTGTCGCCACGTACTCATTATGGCCGCACAGGTCCAACAGGGGCACCCCGACCCCCTGCACAGAGGGGTCATAAAGTTCACACCGTGCTCCTCTCCCTCTCCGCTGCCTCTCAGGAAGCCGCCGAGGTGCTCCCGCGGTTCACGCCCGGGAGGATCTTCACCGACTGGGGGATCGACCCGATCCCCTTCGTCGTGGTGGTCTGGGGAGTGGGCCTGTACGCCCTCGGCGTGACCGTCCTGCACCGCCGGGGCGACCGCTGGCCGGTCGGGCGGACGCTGGCCTTCGTCGTGCTCGGGATGGGGTCGTTCGCCCTGGTCACGCTGTCCGGGCTCGGGCGCTACGACACGACCCTGCTGAGCGTCCACATGGTCCAGCACATGGTGCTGTCGATGGTCGTGCCGCTCGCCCTCGCGCTCGGGGCGCCGATCACCTTGGCACTGCGCACGCTGCCGGCCGCCCCGAGGCGCTGGCTACTGGTCGTGCTGCACTCGCGCTTGGCCAAGGTGCTGGCCTTCCCGCCCCTGGCGTTCGCCCTCTACGTCGCCTCGCCGTGGGCGCTCTACTTCAGCCCCTGGTACGACGCCAGCCTGGCCTCCCCGTTCGTCCACCAGATGATGCACGTGCACCTGGTCCTCGTCGGGACCCTGTTCTTCTGGCCGCTGATGGGCATCGACCCGCTGCCGGGCCGCGTGGGCTACCCGTTCCGGGTGCTGCTCACGATCATGACGCTGCCCTTCCACGCCTTCCTGGGCGTCACGATCATGGGGCAGACGACCCTGATCGGGGGCGAGCACTACCTGGCGCTGCGCGAGGGCCCGATGGCCTCGTGGCTCCCGGCGGCGCTGGACGACCAGCACCTGGCCGGCGGCATCCTCTGGGCCAGCGGCGACCTGGTGGGGGTGCTGTTCTTCGCGGTCCTGTTCACGCAGTGGGTGCGGTCGTCGCTGAAGGAGGCCTCACGCGAGGACCGGCGCCTCGACCTCGCCGAGCGGCGGGGAGCCGGGACGCGCTGAGGCGCGGGATCGCGGCGAGCAGGGTGAACGAGCCGTTCCAGATGAAGGGCGTCGCCAGCACCATCGCCACCGGGAGCAGCCAGACCCGGTCGGTGCGCGCGGCCCAGACGACGAGCAGCACGGCCACAGGGATGCGGTAGAGCGGGCCGGGGATGAAGTCGTAGCCGACGGGCCCCCCGGAGACGTGCGCCTGGTCGAGGAGGAAGTGGGCCCAGTCGCGCCACAGGTCGGGGGCGAGGAGCCCGGAGACCAGCACGACCGCGACGGTCGCGCCGACGGCACGCGCGAGCGCGGACCACTCGCCGCGGGCGGCGAACCAGAGGGGGCCCAGGCACGGAGTGATCTTGGTCAGCGCGACGAACGCCCACAGCTGCGGCAGGCGCATGCCGAGCACCGCCGCGACGGCCATGGGGATGAACACGTTGCCCGAGAGCACCTCCTGCGACCCGGCGAGCCAGAGCGGCACCGCGAGGGTCAGGGGGAGCGGCCGGAGCAGCCACGCGAGGCCGATCGCGTTGACGGCGACGAAGAACCCCGCGAACACCGGCCACCCGGTGTGGGTCAGCGGCCAGATCGCCTGGGCGAAGGCCGGGCTGTAGAGGTACTCGCCGGGCACGCCGACCGAGCCGTCGTACATCGCACCGCGCCACGCGCCCCAGTAGGCGTCGGCGTCCCAGCCGACCCCGTGGAGGCCGAGGTGGGCCGAGGTCTCGATCAGGCCGACGGCGGCGAGGAGCACGCAGAGCGCGACCAGCGGCAGCCGGGTGCGCAGGTTGGTCTCCACCACGCGGAGCCTAGGCGGACCGCGGGGCCCGCGGGGTGGATACGATGCATCTCGTGAGCGACTCCCCGAAGACGTTGAAGGTCCTGGTCTACAGCGACGACGTCACCACCCGGCAGCAGGTCATCCTCGCGCTGGGTCGTCGTCCCCACCCCGACCTGCCCGAGCTCGAGTACGTCGAGGTCGCCACCGAGCCGGTGGTGCTGCAGAACATGGACCGCGGCGACATCGCCCTGGCGATCCTCGACGGCGAGGCCGTGCCCGCCGGCGGCATGGGCATCGCCAAGCAGCTCAAGGACGAGATCTACCAGTGCCCGCCCGTGGTAGTGCTCACCGGACGCCCGCAGGACGCCTGGCTGGCGACCTGGTCGCGCGCGGAGGCGGCGGTGCCGCACCCGATCGACCCGATCCAGCTCGCCGAGTCGGTCGTCGGCCTGCTCCGCGGCTCCGTCCCCGCCACGACCTGAGCCGGGCCGGGCACGACCTCGCGCGCCCACTAGCCTGACGCCATGTCCCACACCTGGCCCGACGTCCTCTCCACGCTGGTCGCCGGTCGCGACCTGACGACGGAGCAGGCGCGCTGGGCCTCCGACGAGGTCTTCGCGGGTGCGGCGACGCCCGTCCAGGTCACCGCCTTCGTCGTGGCCCTGCGCGCCAAGGGGGAGACGGTCGAGGAGGTCTCCGGCTTCGCCGGCGCCATGCTCGCCGCCGCCAACCCGATCTCGGTGCCCGGCCGGCTGCTCGACGTCGTCGGGACCGGCGGCGACCGGTCGATGTCGGTCAACATCTCCACGATGGCCGCCATCGTCGCCGCCGGCGCCGGTGCGCGGGTGGTCAAGCACGGCAACAGGTCCGCCTCCTCGAAGTCCGGCTCCGCCGACGTGCTCGAGGCCCTGGGCATCCGGCTCGACCTCACGCCGTCGCGCGTGGCGGAGGTGGCCGAGGAGGCCGGCATCACCTTCTGCTTCTCCGCCGCCTTCCACCCCGCGATGCGCCACGCCGCCGTCCCGCGCCGCGAGCTCGGCATCGCCACCACCTTCAACATCCTCGGGCCGCTGACCAACCCCGCGCGCCCGCAGGCCCAGGCCATCGGGTGCGCCGACCCCAGGATGGCGCCGGTGATGGCCGGAGTGCTCGCCCAGCGCGGCGTCGACGCCTGGGTGTTCCGCGGCGACGACGGGCTCGACGAGCTGACCACCACCACGACGTCGACGCTGTGGCAGGTCCGCGGCGGCGAGGTCGTCCGGACCACGGTCGACCCGCTCGACCTGGGGATCGCGCGCGCCACCACCGAGGACCTGCGTGGTGGCGACGCCGCCCACAACGCCGACGTCGTCCGCCGCGTGCTCGACGGTGAGACGGGCCCGGTCCGCGACGCCGTGGTGCTCAACGCCGGGGCGGCGCTGGCCGTGCACGGCCAGCCGGAGCTCCCGGTCGGCGACGCGCTCCCCGCGGGCGTGGCGCGAGCGGTCGAGGCGATCGACTCCGGCGCGGCGCGCGAGGCGCTCGGGCGCTGGGTCTCCGCCAGCGCCGGCAGCTGACCTCGCGGGTCGGGCTCAGTCGCCGGCGGGCGGGGTGAGCAGGACGAAGTCGTCGTCCCCCTCGACCTCGGTCCACCCGAGCTGGTGGACCAGCGCGTAGCCCATCGCCGAGTCGGGGTCGACGAAGCCGTAGTCGACGTCGAGGTCGGCGACCGAGGTGTCCCACTCGGGCTGCACCTTGGCGATGCGGAGGTTTCGCTCGAGCTCGTCGGCGGTGAACATGTCGACGTAGCCGTGCATCACGAGCTGGATCTGCGGGTGGTGGGCCATCGTGTAGTGGCCGAGCTCCCAGTCGTTGAGGACCTTGGTGCCGGGCGGCATCGCCGCGAGGCGGGCATCGACCCAGTCGGCCACGACGGTGTCGTCGTCGCGCTGGACGGCGACCAGGGCCATCGCCGCGCTGCCGAGGACCGCGACGGCGGCGATGAGGCCGACCTCCCGGCGTCCCGGCCGGCCGATCGCCGGGACGAGGTTCTGCAGTGCCATGGCCAGGAGCGGCGCGAGCATCACCGCGGCGACGATGGTCGTGCGCAGCGTGTAGAGGCCCCACGCCATCGCCAGCCCGAGCAGCATGAGCGTCGGCCAGTCCAGCGCGTCGCCACGCAGGCGGACCACCAGGACCACCACGATCATCAGCACCAGGAAGAGCGCGTTGGGGCTGGTGAAGTCGGGCGGGTCCCACTCGGTCAGCGCGTCGTTGCGTGAGCCGACGGCCACGACGCCGTCGATGACGTGGACGCCGAGGGGGGTCGCGAACGCGACGAGGGCCGACAGGACGGGGATCGAGGCCAGCCGCAGCAGCGTCGTCCGGCCGTGCTCGCGGGTCAGCGCCATGCCGACGACCGCGGCCACGCCGATCGTGATGCCGACGATCCACATGCCGTGCAGCGGCACCCACACCCAGGCCAGCGGCACCAGCCACCACCGCGGGCGCCCGTCGTGGACGGTCTCGAGCCAGGCGCCCATCACGACCGCGATCAGCAGGTAGCTCACCACCTGGGGGCGGGCGGAGAACCCGGGAGCGGCAGCGCAGACGGCCACGCCGACCGCCAGCACCGTGGGCAGGGGAGCGGCCCAGCGGCGGCAGACGAGGTACAGCACGACGGGCAGGGCCAGGATGGCCGTCCCGGCGAGCCACATCACCCCACCGATGCCGAACCGGTCGTCGATCCAGGCCATCGCGACCTGCGACGCCCACTGGGTGGGGTACCAGTCGGCGCTGTCGTAGACGCCGAGGTGCCCGGGGTGCGACAGCGACCAGCCGTCGAGGAACTCGTGGCCGAGCCGCAGGTGCAGCCACGCGTCGGCGCCGACGGACGGCACGCCCTGCAGCGCGACGAGGGCCGCCACGATGGCGGCCAGTCCGGCGAGGGGCAGCACGCGCCGGATGGCGAAGGTGATCACCGGGGCACGTCCAGCACCCACGAGTCCCCGTCGCGCTGGAAGCCGAGGCGGTCGTAGTAGGCGCCGACCATGGACGGCGGCGTCACGACGCGACGGATGCCGCGGTCGGCGAGCAGGCTGCTGCGACGCCACACGAACTCGCCGGGGGAGAAGTCGCGGTAGCGGGGGGTCACGTAGTCGAGGAGCACGTGGGCCGTCCCGCCCTCCTCGCGCAGCAGGACGACGCCGACGGTCTCGTCGCCCTTCTGCACCAGGAAGGCGCCCTGCGCCTGCCCCGGGTCGTGGACGAAGTCGGGGTTGAAGCGCAGGATGTCCGCGCCGTGGACGCGGAGCACGTGGCGGAGGTACTCGTCGGCCGAGCCCACCTCCAGCACCTGGAACGCCGACTCGTCGTGCCGGTCACGGAGCATCCCGAGGATGAACCACAGGTTGATCGCGACCAGCACGACGTTCATCGCGACCATCGGCCACACCGCCAGGAGGGCGTTGAAGACGATGAGGATCACGCACGCCACGGCGTTGAGGACCCGCAGCCGCAGCACGCTCGCCTGGAGGAGGGAGTAGACCAGGAGGACGCTCCCTCCCCAGCCGAGGATGTCGAGCCAGTGGTCAGCGAGCCAGGTCACGGCGGGAGCCTACTTCCGCCGTGACCGGCTCGATGACGCGTGACGCGCGAGTCACTTGGTGATGTAGAGGACGATCGTCTTCGACTTGGAGCCGAAGACCTGCGCGGTGCCCATGTAGACGACCTGCAGCTTGTGCTTGCCCTTCTTGAGCTTCGGGAGCTTGATCGTCGCCGCGCCGTTCTTGTTCGGCGACAGCGTGATCTGTGCGATCTTCTTGCCCTTGTCGAGGACCTGGACGGCGCCCGTCGGGCCCGTCAGGTTCGGCACGCTGACCGTGACGCCGAGCTTGGCCCGCTTCTTCTTCGACACCCGGTCGGCCTGGAGTGCGCCGGTCACGGTCGACTTCATCCGGGCGACGGCGACCGCTGCGGTCGTGGTGCCTCCCTCGGCGAAGCCCTGCGCGGAGGCGAGCACGGTCACCGACAGATCCTTGCCGGCGTCCTCGGGGCGCAGCGTGTAGCCCGACCCGGTGGCGTCCGGGATCGGCGCACCCTGCCGCAGCCACTGGTAGCGGATCCTCGAGGGAGACGGGTTCCAGGACCCGCTGGTGACCTGGAGCGAGCTGCCCACGGCCGCGGTCCCGGAGATCACCGGCTGGCCGGTGCTCTGCAGCGCGCCACCCGCGGTCACCGACACGGCGTTGCTGACGCTCGTCCCGTCGGTGTAGGACGGCTTGCGGCCCGTCGCACGGAGCGTGACGACGCGGGTGTAGTCGTCCACGGTCAGCGTGTACGTCGGGCCGTTGGCGTTGCCGATCGCCTGGCCGTCGCGCAGCCACTGGTAGGTCGTCTCGACGTCCGGTCGGCTCCACGTCGGCGCCGTGCTGGTCAGCGTCTGCCCGACGGCGGAACCGGTGGGCGCCTGGATCTGCGTCGGGACCAGGGCGCGGACCGCGCCGTCGACCTCGAACCTGCGGGTCGGGCTGGAGCCGATGAGGTTGCCACGGGCGTCGTAGGCCGTGACGGTCCAGGTGAAGCTGCCGGACGGCATCGCCTGCGTCGGGGTCCACGTCGTGGCGACCGTGGTCACGGGCCCGGGGTTGAACCCGACGCCGCCCAGGGGGTCGATGTCGACGACGTACTTCGAGGCCTGAGCCGTGGACGCGCTGGCGTACGGGGTCCAGGTGAAGGCCATCCCGTTCGGGTCGATGACCGCGGTGTCGGCCGGCGACGACAAGGAGATCGGGAGCGGGTCGACCCAGAAGCGGCCGAAGTCCGACCAGCGGCCGGGCTTGCCGCGGACGTCGGTGCGACGCACACGCCAGCGGTAGGCCTCCGACGAGGGAGCCAGCGGCTCGGTCCACGCGTAGGCGGCCTGCCGCGCCGTGTCCGCGAACACGCGGTTGCCGGCGGAGAGCGTGGTGTCGTCGTTCTTGTAGACCTCGATGTCCCAGGTCGCGTCGAAGGTCTCGGCCGACCACTGGAAGGTCACCGGTCCGGCGCTCAGGTGGCTGTTGAAGGCCGGACGGGCGAGGGCGTCGACCGTCGGTCGCTCGACCGGCGCCGCGACGGTGGGGTCGAGGTTCGGTGCGGGCGTGGCCTTGACGATCTTGCGGGTGTCGGACCACGTCAACCGGTTGTCGCGTGCGTCGATCGCCTGCACGCGCCACCAGAGGTCGCCCTCGGGGTAGGTGTTCGTGAACGCGGTGTACGTCGCCTGGTCGACGAGCTGGTCGTCGATGGCGTTCGCGTCCGTGATGGTGGCCGACTGCGCCACCTGGATGCGGTAGCGCTTGCCCGACTGGTGGCTGGGAGCGGAGCCGCCGTACGGCGCGGCCGTGGCCTGGTTGGTGTCGTAGTAGTCCTGCCAGGTGAAGGTGATCTCGTCGGCGAAGGAGGCGTCTGCGACCGGCTGGGTCAGCACGACCTCGGGCGAGACCTTCCGGAACGCGTTGGTCCCGACGTCCTCGGAGCCGCTGGGGTCAGGGCCGCAGTTCACGAACGGGTTGATCCGCACGCACGGCCGGACGAACCAGTAGTAGGCAGGACCGGACTCGTTGTCGTCGAACGCCGGGATGCTGTCGGCGAAGGTCGGGGTCCAGCGGGAGTTGGTCGTCGAGGTGGACCGCGGGTCGAGGAGCAGGTTGGTGAAGTCGGGGTCCTCCGAGAGGTAGACCATGTAGCCGCCGGCACCGGGGCTGGACTCCCAGTCGAGCACCGGGGTGGACGGAAGGCCCTGGCAGATCGTCTGTTCGTCGGCCACGTTGTCGACGAGGACCAGCCGCCGGTTGCACGTGTTGCCGGCATCGAGGGCCTTGCCGTCGAGGGCCAGGCGCTGCCCGGTGACCTCGCCCTGGTCCTCGATCGTGAAGGTGCTCCGCTCGCCGGTCTGCACGATCTGCCCGGTGGCGGCGTTGCGCGCCTCGACCCACCAGTCGTAGGTGCCGGGGGAGAGGAAGAAGTCACTGGTGTCGGTGACGGCCGGGTACGTGAGCGCGGCCGAGAGGACCGCCGTCTCGTTCGTCCCGAACACGTAGCCGGCCTGCTCGACCTTCAACCTGTAGTAGATCGGGTTCTGGTCGGTCGAGGTTGCCGGCTGCCACGACAGGGAGGGGAACCGGGACTTGATCGTGGTGTACGCGTTGGGCAGGGGACGCAGGGGCTGGGATCCCGCTGCAAGAGGTCCTTCCGGGAGCCTGAAGGTGCGCGTCGCGTAGACGAGCGCGGGCGACAGCTTGCCGTCGGCGTCCCGGGCCGCCACCTTCCACGCGAAGGTGTCGGGGAGCCGGTCGGGGTCGGCGGTGTCGGAGTCCGAGGGCAGTCGGTCCGTGGGCGTCCACGACAGGGCGGTGGTGTCGACGACGCGCTCCTCGCCGGTGGCCACGTTGGTGACGGTCACCCGGTAACCGGTGGCGTCGATGCTCGGCTGCCACGCCATCGTGGGGACGGTGACCAGCGCACCGTCGGCCGGCGCGGTCTGGATCACCTCGCCGGAGTCGTACACGAAGCGTCCGGTCGCCGAGACGTTGCTCTCGATGCCGGGCTGGCCGGTGTCGGGGGTCCCGTAGGGCCCGGGGTGGTCGTAGGCGAAGACCCGCCAGAAGACGACCGAGCCCTGGGTGGGCATGCACGGGTCGCCGGCCCGGTAGCCCGGGGTGTAGGTCGTGCCCGCGGTGTAGCACGTCGAGTACGAGTCCGGGGTGAAGTTGACGTCGCCACCGACGTCGAGCCGATAGCGGGTGGCGTGCTTGACCGGGCTCCACTGGAAGTACAGGTCGTCGTCCACGGCAGGGGTCGAGGCGACCGGCGGGTAGACCAGGGTGGGCGACATCGGCCACCGGCGCTGGAAGACGTTGGGGTTCGCCGGCCACGGGGTGGGCTGGTCGGCCGCGTTGTAGGCGCGGACCTTCCAGAAGTAGTTGTTGTTGTCGTAGGACGTCGACGGCGAGTACCGCGTCGAGCTCACGATGCGCTTCTCGACCTGGTTGTTGAAGTCACGGTCGAGGGCGACCCAGATCTCGTACTGCTTGGCGCCCTTGACGGGGTCCCAGTCGAAGACGACGTCCTGGACGGTGCGGCTGGCACGCACGCCTGCCGACGGGTCCGGAGCACACACCAGCCCGGTGGCGCAGGTCGAGGACGTGACGGCCGGCAGCTGTGCGACGTCGTAGCGGACCCACGCGGACCAGTCGCTCTGGAGGTCGAAGTCGAAGCGGGCGCGGACGCGAACGAAGAAGTCCTCGGTGCCGGCGCGCTCGCCGACGCCCTGTGGGTCGGGCCAGACGTAGGTCGTGGTGCGGATGCCGTCGCGCAGGGTGCCGCCGACGCCGTCGCCCTCGGCGTCCATCTCGACCTGGTAGCTCGTGGCGCCGGCGACCGGCGCCCACGAGATGACCGGCGGCGAGACCGGCGGGAGCACGGTGCCGCCGGGGGCCGACACCGCCACGTTCTTCGGCACCGCCGGAGGAGCGATGGTCGTCTGCGCGGTCGCGAACGAGCTGCTGCCGGTCGGGTCACTGGCCTGGACGCGCCAGTGCAGCGTGCCGGCGCGGAAGGGCCGCGTCGGGGTGTAGCTGAACCCGGTGGTCTCCGCATCGAAGAGCAGGTTCGCGAAGCTCGCGTCCTCGGAGCCCTGGACGCGGTAGCGGTCCGCCGTCGGGACAGCGCTCCACGACAACGTGGGGACCGGTGATCCGCTCGCGCTGAGGTTGGTCGGTGCCGCGGCGGCGGCACGTGCCGGCGGCGGCGAGACCACGAGCGACGTCCCGAGGGCCATGGCCAGGACGAGGACCAGCTTGCTGATCAGCGAGTGTCGAGCGGGCACGGTCGAAGTCATGCAGATCCCCCAGAGTCGAGACGTAACACGCGCACGCTAGGGGCGACTGCGGTGCCGTGGCTCATGTTCCACCCGCGCATGGCCCGAAATGACTAGGAACCCTGCCCGATCGGTCAGGGATCGCCTGACAGTCGGCGCCGCCGATACGGTGGCGCCATGATCACCGCCATCGTGTTCGTCAAGGCCGACGTCGCCCGCATCCCGGAGGTCGCCGAGGCGATCGCGGGCATCGACGGCGTGAGCGAGGTCTACTCCGTCACCGGTCAGATCGACCTGATCGCCCTCGTCCGGGTGCGCGAGCACGAGGACGTCGCCGCCGTGGTCGCCGACCGGCTCAACAAGGTGCCGGGCGTGAACGAGACCGAGACCCACATCGCGTTCCGCACCTACTCCCGCCACGACCTCGAGTCGGCGTTCAGCATCGGCCTGGACTGACGCCCCACGAGGAGCGAGCTCGCCCCTCGCCTGCCGGTCGAGGCTCGGTCAGCGCACGGGACGGTGGACCGGTGAGGGCAGGCGCTGCTCGTCGAACGGCGTCAGCGAGAGCCGTGACTCGTTGACCGCGTCGTAGACCGCGAGGTGGCGGGCCGCGCCGGCGACCGGGCACACCCACTCGCCCTCGACGTCGACGAGGCGGATGCCCGGCGACTCCAGCCACCGCAGGATCCGCTCGGTCTCCTCGGCGGTCGCTGCCGGCACCGGGCCGGGGGCCGAGAAGACGGTCTCGGCGCTGGCGGTCAGCTCGCGGACGAACTGGTGGGCGTCGCTGCCGCGCGGGATCACCCCGGCCGCGGCCAGCCGACCGTGGCGCACCACGTGCACCGCCCAGCTGCCGGAGTCCTCCCGGCGCGCGGCCACGACCTCCGGGCAGCGGGTGAGGGCGGAGAGGCGCTGGGTGCGGGCCGCGGCACGCACGAAGGTCGAGAGCCGGTCGCGGTGCACCCCGGCCTCTTCGAACCGCTCGAGGTCGGCGAGCGCCTGCATGCGCTCGTTGATCGCCTCCACCACCCGGTCGGGTCGCCGCAGCAGGGTGTCGCGCAGCTGGCGGACCACCGCGGCGTAGGTCGAGGCGTCGACCGTGCCGTCGCACGGCGACAGGCACCGGCCCATCTCGGCCAGGACGCACGCCGACCCCGACGGCACCTGCGGCATCCGGCCGCTGCACTGACGCACCGGGAACGTCTCGTGCAGCGCGGCCAGGCACTTCTCGGCCGTCTTGCGGGACGAGAAGGGGCCGAGGTAGTCGGCGTCGTCGTCGAGCACCCGGCGCACCAGCGACAGCCGCGGCCACGCCTCGCGGGTCAGCTTCACGAAGTGGACCTTCTCGGGGAAGCGGGAGCGGCGGTTGTAGCGCGGCTTGTGCTCGGCGATCAGCCGCAGCTCGCGAACCTCCGCCTCGAGCGGGGTCGCGCACTCGATCCCGGTGACGGACGCGGCGAGCCCGACCATCTCTCCCATCCGGGTCCGCGTCTCCGAGGCGGTGAAGTAGGTGCGGACGCGGGTGCGCAGGTCGCGCGAGGTGCCGATGTAGAGGACGCGCGAGCGCTCGTCGCGGAAGAGGTAGACCCCCGGGGCGTGGGGCAGCCCCTCGGCGAGGTGGCGCTTGCGGCGCTGGGCGGTGGTGACCCGCGCCGAGAAGGTCTGCAGCTCCTCGAGGGTGTGCACCCCGAGCCCGCCGAGCCGCTCCATCAGCCCGTGGAGCACGTCGACGGTGGCCCGGGCGTCGGAGAGGGCGCGGTGGTTGGGGGTGGTGCCGGCGTTGAACACCTTCGCCAGCGACGAGAGCTTGCAGTTGGGCGCCTCGTCGCGGGTGATGACCCGGCGCGCGAGCTTGGCGGTGTCGAGCACCTCGAAGCGCGGCCAGGCGATGTCCTGCCGGGCGGCGAAGTGCTGGAGGAAGCCCACGTCGAACGGCGCGTTGTGGGCGACGAGCACGCACCCCGCCGCGAACTCCAGGAACGCGGGCAGCGCGGCCTCGACGGGAGGCGCGTCGAGGACCATCGAGTTGCTGATGCCGGTGAGCACGGCGATGAAGGCGGGGATGTCGGTGCGCGGGTTGACCAGGGTCTGGAACTCGCCGAGCACCTCGCCGCCGCGCACCTTGACCGCACCGATCTCGGTGATCATCGACCCCGCGGCCGCCGAGCCGCCGGTCGTCTCGAGGTCGACGACGCAGAAGGTGATGTCGCGCAGCGGGCGACCGAGCTCGTCGAAGGTGCGCTGCGCCTCCCACTGCGTGCCACCGACGGTGGCGGAGGGGGTCGTGCCGGTCGTGCCCATGCCCCGCAACGTAGACGGGGGATCCGACAGTGGCGTCGCGACGCGCGCACTAGGCTGACGTGCCGGAACCGTCCAGCACCTCGATCCGCAGGAGACACCCGTGACCGACCAGACCGCCGAGCTCCGCGTCCCCGCCGAGGGCGAGCGGTGGCGCTGCGCCGGCTGCGGCAACCTGACCCGCTTCGACGTCACCCGCACCCGGCGCACGACCGAGTACTGGCACTTCGACCTCGCCGGCGACCACCGCGTCGAGGAGGAGGACGTCCGCGCCGAGACCGTGGAGTCGGTCTCCTGCCGCTGGTGCGGGCGCAGCGACGCCATCGAGGTCGTCGACCGCGCCTCCGCCGACACCGCCCACGACCCCGCTGCGGACTGACGGCACGCCCGTGACCGAGGTCGACCAGCTGCCCGAGCGACTCGGGGTCCGGGTGGTGGCGCTGGTGGCGGCGGTGCTGCCGTCGGTGACCCCGGTGCCCTCGTCGCTGCGCAAGGTGGCGGGCTTCGCCCCGGCGCGACGGGCGCGCCTGGGGGCGACGGCCATCCGCGAGGCGCTCGCCGACGACGGGTTCCGCGAGCACGCGGCCGTCCAGGTGGCCGCAGTGCCGCCCCGCGACGACGACCCGCTCGACCGGGCGGCGCGGGCCTGGCTGACACGGGGCGACGGGTGGGACGACGTCGTGGCCGCCGTGGTCGACGACCTCGCCCGGGCGGAGGCGTCCGACGACTCCGGTGCGGCCGAGCTCGCCCGGCTCGAGGCGCGGGTCGCGGCGCTGCAGGCCGAGGTGGCCCACCAGCGCGAGGCGCACGCTGCCGAGCTGGAGGAGGCGCGCGCCGACCACAAGGTGCTGCGCCAGCGCCTCGGCAGCACCCGCTCCGAGCTCCGCGCGGCCGAGTCCGAGCGCGACGAGGCGGTGGCCGCGCGTGACGCCGCCCTCGCCGAGGCGCGCGAGGCGGTGGGCCGCGCCGAGACCGACGTACGCCGTGCGCGCCAGCAGGTCGAGGAGGCCGAGCGCGCGCTCACCGCGCAGCGTCGCGAGGGCCGCACGTCGCGCGACCAGGCCACCGTGCGCGCCCGCTACCTGCTCGACACCGTGCTCGAGGCCGCATCCGGGCTGCGTCGCGAGCTCGGTCTGCCGGCCGTGGAGGGCGCACCGGGCGACGCCGTCGAGGCCGGCCTCGCGGGCGCCGACAGCGCGCCGTCGACGAGCGCGCCGGCGTCGCCGGCGACCCTGGAGCAGACGCTCGCGCTGCCCCGCGCGCGGCTGCTGGTCGACGGCTACAACGTGAGCAAGCAGACCTGGGCCTCGGCCAGCCTGGAGGCCCAGCGCAGCCGCCTGGTCACCGCCCTCGGCCCGCTCGTGGCGCGCACCGGCGCGGAGACCACCGTCGTGTTCGACGCCGCCGCCTCGACCGCGCGCACGGTCATGCCGGCCCCGCGCGGGGTCAAGGTCGTCTTCAGCCCCGAGGGCGTCATCGCCGACGACGTCATCCGCCAGCTGGTCGCCGCTGAGCCGCGCGGTCGCGTCGTCGTGGTGGTCACCAGCGACCGGGCGCTCGCGGCCGACGTGGCCCGCGAGGGAGCCCGGGTCGTCCCCTCGCCCGGCCTGATCGGCCTGCTGGGGTGAGCGGACCCGCACACGTGCTCGGGTCGTGGCGCTGGACCCTGGTCGCGCTCGTCCTGGGCGTCGCCGTCGTCGCGCAGTTCGTGAGCGTCGGGGGCGACTGGGACTGGCTGGTGGCGATGGGGGACCACGTGCGGCGGACGTCCGCGGTCCCCGACCACGTCCCCTTCGCGGTCGCCGACACGTCGGAGTGGCACGACGTCCCGGTCCTGGCGCAGCTGGTCGCCTCCGGGCTGCACGACCTGGGGCCCCGTGCCGTGGTCGTCGCGCACCTGGTCGCCACCTGCGGCGCGCTCGCCGTGCTCGGCGCGGCGGCCCGGGCGCGGGGTGCGTCGGACGCCGCCGTCGCCGGTGCGCTCGCGGCGGTGGTCCTCGGCTCGCTCTCGACGCTCGGCGTGGTGCGCGCCCAGACGTTCTCGCTCCTGCCGTTCGCGCTGCTGCTCGCCCTCCTGGTGCGTCAGCACCGGCGGCCCGACCGTGGCGTCTGGTGGTCGGTGCCCCTGGTCGCCGTGTGGGGCAACCTGCACGGTGCCGTGCTGCTCGGGGTGTGCGTCCTGGGGGCCTACCTCGTCGTGGACCGGCTGCCACGGCGTCCTGTCGAGACCGTCGCGGTCGGTGCCGCCAGCCTGCTGGCCCTGTGCCTGACCCCGCAGCTCTGGTCGACGCCCGCGTACTACCTCGCCGTCCTCGGCAACGTCTCCGCCGAGCGCCGCGAGGGGCTGTGGGCGCGTCCGTCGCTCGGGTCGCCCTTCGACGTCGTGATGCTCCTGGCCTGCGTCGTGCTGGTGGTGGCCGTGCTGCGCCGGCGGCGGTCCCCGTGGGAGTACGTCGCCGTCGCCGGGCTGTGCCTCGCCACGGCCAGCGCCGCCCGTCACGGGGTCTGGCTCCTCTTCCTGCTCGCCGTCCTCGCTCCCGCGCCGGCCCCGGACGGTGCCCGGCTCCGTCGCGCGGACGTCGTGCGGGGCGCCCTGGCGGTGTCGCTGGCCGGGGTCGCGGTGGCGGTCCCCGTGGCGCTGCTCCGTGGCCCCGCGGTGCTCGGCGCGCCCCCCGAGGTGGTCGAGCAGGTGGTGGAGGTCGCACGCGACGGGGGATCGGCCTCCGTCCTGGCTCCTGCACCGCTCTCGGAGGCGCTGGCCGTGTCGGGGGTCCCGCTGTGGGCGGGCAACCCGCTGGAGGCCTTCCGGCGCGCCGACCAGGCGGCGTTCCTCGACTTCATCGACGGCGACGCCGGCGGACGGGTCGCGGTCGGGCACGCCGACCTCGTCGTGGTGGCGGAGGGGTCGCGACCGGAGTCGCTGGTGCGTGAGGACCCCGCGTTCGAGCCGCGTCCGTGCGGCCCGGGGTGGACCTGCTACCTGCGCCGCTGACCTCGGTCGGACGGGATGGGGACACACGCTCGCAGGGGCGTTGTCGGTGGGTCCTGTCACCGTTCAGGACATGACGACACGGATCGATTGCGACACCTGCGTGGTGCGCGGCCTGCACTGCCACGACTGCGTGGTGAGCGTGCTGCTGGGGCCGCCGCCGGAGCTCACCGTCGACGACGACGAGCTGGCGGCCCTCGACGCGCTCGCCTCCGGAGGGCTGGTGCCGCCCCTGCGGATGGTCCACGCCACGGACGGGCCGGTCATCGAGTCGGCCTGAGGACGCGCGCCACGCTGAGGCGAAGTTCGGGGAAGATTGGCGAGGCGTCGTGGTGCCGTCTAGGCTGTCCCCGACGTCCGTGACAGTGGGTCACCAGGCCCGCGCGGGCGTCGCGCCGAGTCGAAGGCCACATCCCCCGCACCACTGTGGCCGACGAGCCGGGGAACCACACTTCCCCCTGGGGTGAATCCCCTGCGAGGCGTGTCGCGCGAGCGGCACGAGGAGCAGGGGTAGGACAGTCGTGCCGAACCCGTCAGCTCACCTGGTAGGCGTACGACACCCCGAGGAGTTCCCCCGCTCGTGGCTCACACCCGCAAGCGTGCTGGCGCGACCGCTCTTGGTCTCACCGCGATCGCTGCCATCGCCTTCGTCCCTGCGACCCCCGCGCAGGCCGACCCCGACATCAAGACCGTCAAGGCCCGCGTGGACCGCCTCTACCACGAGGCCGAGGCCGCGCAGGAGCGTCTGCACGACGCCCGCCTCGACCTCGCCGACCTCCGTCGCGACCTGTCCGGCCTGAAGGCCGACCAGGACCGCCAGGACGAGCGCCTCGACGCCGTGCGCGCCCAGGTCTCCGACTCCGTCGTGCGCCAGCTCGAGGGCGAGGGCATCTCGACCGTCGGCCAGATCGTGGTCTCCGACGACCCCGGCGCCTTCCTCGACTCGCTGTCCACGATGTCGTCGTTCAACGACCTGCAGAGCTCGCTGCTCTCCGACTACGGCACCGAGCTGGAGGCCCTGGAGATCCGCCAGGAGGCCACCGACGAGCGTGCCGACGAGATCGCCGACCTCACCGAGCAGCTGAGCACGGACAAGGACACGGTCGACGGCAAGCTGGCCGAGGCCAAGGACCTGCTCGGCGACCTCGAGGCCGAGGAGCGCGAGCGCCTGCTGGCCTCGCGCAGCAGCAGCGTCCGGGTGCCGAGCTCCGTGCCCGCCTCGGGTCGGGCCGCCGCCGCGGTCCAGTACGCCATGGCCCAGGTCGGCGACGCCTACGTCTACGGCGCCGCGGGCGAGAGCGCCTTCGACTGCAGCGGTCTCACCATGCGCGCCTGGGCCCAGGCCGGCGTCTCGCTGCCGCACTCCTCCTCGGCCCAGTACTCCTCCGGCCCGCACGTCGCGGCCAGCGACCTGCAGCCCGGTGACCTGGTCTTCTACTACAGCCCGATCAGCCACGTCGGCATGTACATCGGCAACGGCATGATCGTCCACGCGGCCAACCCCGGCGCGGGCGTCACGGTCGGTGGCCTCTACTCGATGCCGTACGTCGGCGCGGTCCGCCCTGGCTGACCTGCAGACCTCGAAGGCCGGTCGTCCACTCCTGTGGGCGGCCGGCCTTTCGCTGTGCGTGCTCGTGGTGGGCGTGCTGGTGAGCGTCGCGCTGCGCGACGGGCGCCACGACGTCCCCACCGGACCGGTCGAGGCACCGCGCGCCAGCCCGGCCGCCGCCGCCCGGACCCTCGAGGCCTTCACCACCGCCCTCGCATCCCGGGATGCCGACGCGATGGCGCGGCTGGCGCCCGCGGCCGACGCCGCCGCCCGCACGCAGCTCACCGGTGTCGCCGACAACGCCACCTCGCTCGACCTCCGGCAGGTGCGCGCGCGCTACGTCGACCAGTCCGGCACGGTCGCCCCTGACGGGTCGTGGACGGGCGTCGTGGACCTCTCCTGGCGCCTGGGCGGGGTCGACCCCGGGACGTCGGCCGCCGAGGTGCTGGCCTCCTTCGTGCCCGACGGCGACCGGCTCGCGCTGGCCGGGTTCGTGGTCCCGCCCGCCGGCTCGCACGCCCGCCTGCCGCTGTGGCTGCGCGGGCGCGTGGCCGTCGCACGCGCGCGCGGCGTGCTCGTCCTCGTCGACGGCCCGCAGCGGCTCGCCGACACCGTGGCCCGTCGTGCGGTCCGGGGCGCGGGGGTCGTGCGCCGCGTCCTGCCGCGGTGGTCGTCCCCGGTGGTGGTGGAGGTCCCGGCCAGCGCGCGCGACCTCGACGAGACGCTCGGCACCGAGGCCGGGACCTACGCCGGCATCGCCGCGGTCACGACCGCGGCGGGCAGCCGTGCGGGGGAGTCCGCGCCGGTCCACGTCTTCGTCAACCCCGAGGTGACCTCGCGGCTGAGGGAGGCGGGCGCCCAGGTCGTGATGAGCCACGAGCTGACCCACCTGGCCACCGACGCGACCCGCACGCCCATGGCGACGTGGCTGCTCGAGGGCTTCGCCGACTACGTCGCGCTGCGCGACGTGACCCTGCCCGACCGCACCACGCTCGGGCGCGCGGTCCGCGCCGCCCGCCGCGACGGCGTACCGCGGGCGCTGCCGGTCGACGCGGACTTCGGCACCCGTGCGGACGACCTGCAGGCCCGCTACGAGGAGGCCTGGCTCGCGTGCCGGCTCGTGGCCGAGCGGCTGGGGGAGCGGGGCCTGGTGCGGCTCTACGACTCCGCCGCTCGTGGCGTCCCGACCGCGGTGGCGCTCGACCGGGCCGGACTGCCGCTCGCGCTGCTGGTCCGCCTGTGGCGCTCCGCCCTCACCGACCTCGCCGGCTGAGCGGCCAGCGGCGGGTGGTCCGCCGACCTGCCCGGCGCGACGACCCGGCGCGAGGACCCGTCGTGCGCCCGGACGGCACGAAGGCCGGCGCCGTGTGGCGCCGGCCCGGTGCGGGTCTGCTGGGAGCGCGGGTCCGGGACGGGGCCGGTCAGACCGTGCTGCGGTGGTGCTGGTGCTGGTGCTGGTGCGGCGTCGTCAGCGGCTGAAGATGCTGGCGGGCACGGAGAACAGGGAGCTGGCCGAGCGCCCGAAGAGGGACACGGCGCCGATGATGACGATGGCGATGAGGGCGACCATCAGGCCGTACTCGACGGCAGTGGCGCCGCGCTCGTCCTCGTCCCGCTCGGGCATCGTGAGAGCGGCGACCAGGAAGGCCGCGAGGTGTGACAGAGACATGGGATTCACCTCCGGAGTGGGGAAAGAGCACGAGGCCGATGCCGTGTGTGAGACACGGCACCGGCCTCGACGACCGCTGTGGAGCGGTGTGGTCAGACGCTGCTGGCGGCGCTGTTGAACAGGTTCTTCAGGTTGCCGCCGAGGAGGCTGACGGCGCCGATGATGACGATCGCGATGAGGGCGACCATGAGGCCGTACTCGACGGCGGTGGCGCCACGCTCGTCGCGCTTGGCCTTGATGTCGTTGACGAGCATGATCGTCATGAACTGCAGCTTCTCAATCATGTGATTCCCCTTGAGGTAAGTGTGTGAGCTGGGTCCGAGCCCTCCAGGACCCGTCGAGGACAACTCTGCTGGAAGCGGCCCGGCAGCGGATCAGGAGAACGGCTCCAGGGGGGTAGTCCGATATGACTATCTTGCGATCACCCCGACGGCCGCCCGCTTGGCACGTCCGTCGTTCAGCGCCGCAGGTCGCGTGTCGGCGACTTGTCGAGCATGCCCATCCGCATCGCCGTCACCAGTGCCTGGGCGCGGTTGGCGGCCCCGAGCTTCTGGTAGATGTGGGTGATGTGCGTCTTGGCGGTCGACTCGCTGAGGTAGAGCCGGCCGGCGATGTCGCTGGTGCCCAGGCCCTCGGCGAGGAGCACCAGGACCTCCTCCTCACGACCCGACAGGCGGGGCGCGGCCGGCGTGGTCGCGCGACGCATCATCGCCGCGCTCAGCCCCGCGCAGAGGAACGTGCGGGGCGCGACGGCGGCGTGCTTGGCGGCGCTGACGACCTCCGATGCCTTGCTGTCCTTGCCGACGAAGGCCGAGGCGCCCGCCTCCATGGCGGCGAAGATCTGGTCGTCACCGGCGTGCATCGTGAGCACGACGAGGCCGACGGTGTCGCTCTCGGCGCGCACGGCGCGCACGATCTCCAGGCCCAGGCCATCAGGCAGCTGGAGGTCGGTGACGACCACGTCGGGCTGCAGCTCGCCGTAGACCGCGAGGCCCTCGTGCACGCTGCCTGCCTGGCCGACGATGCGCATGTCGTCGTCGCGCTCGAAGGCGCGTGCGAGCCCCTGGCGGATCAGCTCGTGGTCGTCGACGAGCATCACGGTCGTGGTCATGGGCGGGAGGTCCCTTCTCGTGCCGCAGTGGCGTGGTGGGTGGGGGTGCTCAGGTGGACGCGGGTGCCGCCGTGGTCACGGTTGCACACCTCGAGCACGGCGCCGATGCCGGCGGCCCGCTCGGTCATGGTCTGCAGGCCCCAGTGCCGGTCGCGGGGCACGGCGCTGCCGATCCCGTCGTCCTCGATCGTGAGGTGGAACTGGACGCCGTCGGTGACGAAGGTGACCCACAGGTTCTCGGCCCGCGAGTGACGGCGCACGTTGCTGATGGCCTCCTGCGCGATGCGCATCAGCTCGGTCTCGGTCCGCGCCGAGAGCGGCTGGCCGGACTCCTCGAAGGTCAGGTGGACCCGCAGGTCGGTCCCGGTGCTGACGAGCTCGCGGACGTACTCCGAGAGCGCCCCGGACAGCCGGTGGTCGGTGACGGTGTGGCGCAGGTCGTAGATGGAGTAGCGCAGCTCGCTGACGACGCGGGAGATCTCCTCGCGCAGCTCACCGGCCAGCTCGCGCGCCTTGGGGTCCTCGGAGATCGACTCGATCTCGTCGACGACGTAGCCCAGCGCGACGATCTCCTGCGCGACGCCGTCGTGCATCTCGCGTGCCAGCCGGTTGCGCTCCTCGGCGGTGGCCATGTGGCGCACCTCGTCGAAGAGCACCGCGGTGTCGATGCGGAGCGCGAAGTTGTCGGTCACCTCTCCGGCGCGCTCGGCGATCTTGTCGTTCCAGCGCAGCACGCCCGTCAGCGCGACGAAGCCGAGCACGCCGTCGGTGCCCTGGATCGGGAGGACGCGGACGCCGGGGGAGCGGGTCTCGGGGGAGCGGCCGACCTCCTCGGCGAGCGAGGTGATGTCGCCGTAGCTCGACAGGAGCACCAGTCCCTCCTCCACCGACCCGGTCCACACGCCGGACGCTGTCGCGCCAGTGGTGCGACGCAGTTGCGACTCGAGGTCGGCGGCGAGCTGGGCGGTGTCGAGGCCGACCTCGCGTCGTCGCGCCAGGCCGTGCAGCTGGGCCATCAGGTGGTGCGCCGCCTCGTACGGCGCCCGGCGGGCGTCGAGGTGGCGCAGGGAGCGTGACTGCCAGCTCGTCAGCACGCCGGCGCCCAGGCCGCTGAGCACCCAGGGACCGGCATCGATCAGCTGGGGCCGCGGGTCGGACCCGGTCGAGGCCCCGACCGCGGCCAGCACGCCCAGCGCTCCCACGAACGCGACGTTGACGGTCGTGACGAGCCCGTGCCGCATGCCGGCGATCACCGGGGGTGCGGCGAGGTACGCGTAGAGCCCGGCGGAGGCGTCCGCGCTGGCGAGCACCAGCGCGACCAGGAGCATCTCGGCGGCCGCGGTCCACGCGGTCCGGCGCAGGTCGGTGGTGCGGTCGAGCGCCGCTCCCGCGCCGGCGGTGACCGCGAGGGCGGCGAGGAGCGGGCCGGACACGCCGGCCCGCTCGTCGGAGAGCACGATGCCCGCGGCGAGCGCCAGGGCGAAGACCCGGATCGCCGTGGTGACCCGCCAGGTGTAGAGCAGGGATCCCCGAGGTCCCGTGCTGTCCACCCGGCCGGTCAGGCGCATCGGCTCACCGGTTGCCGAAGGTCTCGGCCATCTGGATACCGGCCGGCCCCATGATGACGAGGAACAGGCAGGGCAGGATGAAGAGGACCAGCGGGATCATCATCCGGACCGGCACCTGCTGCGCCTTCTCCTCCGCACGCTGGCGGCGCTTGGTCCGCATCTCGCTGCTCTGGATCCGCAGCACGCGTCCGATCGGGATGCCGAGGCTGTCGGCCTGCACCATCGCGAGGCAGAAGGACTTGAGGTCGTCGAGCGACGTGCGCTCGGCCATCGCCCGCATCGCGTCGCTGCGACCCACGCCGATGTTCATCTCCTGGAGCAGGCGGGCGAACTCCGAGGAGAGCGGCCCGTCGGTGTTGCGGGCGACGCGGTCCACGGCGGAGTCGAAGCCGAGGCCGGCCTCGACCGACACTGTGAGCAGGTCGAGCGCGTCGGGCAGCGAGTTGCGCATCAGCTTCTCGCGCTTCTGGCCCGCGTTGTAGAGCAGCACGTTGGGCAGCACGTAGCCGAAGGCACCCACCAGCGCGATCGCGATGACGGTGCGCAGGAAGGGCCAGCCCTGCCCGGCGATGTAGAGGAAGCCGAGGCCGGAGAAGACGACCAGGCCGAGCACCTTGAGGCCGATGATGCGGTTGGCGTCCCAGCCGGACGGGTTGCCGGCGACGTTGAGCCGGTACTGCAGCTTCTGGGCCGTGTCGGCACGCACGAGCTTGCGGCCCGTGCCCACCAGGCGGTCACCGAGGGGACCGAGGACGCGCTCGGCGAACGGGCGCTCCATCTCCTGGGCGATCATCTCGGGCGTGCTCTGGCTGATCGCCTGGATGGCGGCCACCGAGCGCGCCACGCCGCGACGCTCCTTGGAGACGACCGCGATCATCGCCATCGCGAGGAGGAAGGCCGAGAAGATCAACCCGGCACCGATCCAGAGAATCACGTCATACCTCCACCGTGGCGAGCTTCGCCATCGCGAATGATCCCAGTGACAGCAGGAAGAGCGCCACGCCCAGGATGACGTAGCCCGTCACGGTCGTGTAGAGGACCTTCGCGTACTCGGGGTTCGCGACGGTCATGTAGAAGAAGATGAGGGGCGGCAGGCCGACCAGGATGTAGCCCGACAGCCGGCCCTCCGCGCTGAGCGCCTTCACCTGGCGGCGCAGGTACTCGCGCTCGCGGAGGGTGTCGGCCACGGTGTGCAGGATCTCGGCCAGGTTGCCGCCGACCTCGCGCTGGATGCGGATGGCCATGACGACCCAGTTGAAGTCGTCGCTCTCCATCCGCTCGCTGACGCCCTCGAGCGCGTCGGTGATGTCGACCCCGAGGCGCTGCTCCACCAGGGCGCGGCGCAGCTCGCCCGCCATCGGCTCGTGGCCCTCGCGGACCACGGTGTCGACGGCCTGGGGGAGGGAGAGGCCGGCCTGGAGGCCGCCGGCCATCAGGCCGAGGGTCTGCGCCAGCTGGGCGTTGAACTTGTTGAGGCGGCGACCGTGGCGGAACTTGAGGTAGACCCACGGCATCACGATGCCGAGGATCAGCAGGAGGACGCTCATCGCGACCCCGCCCAGCATGAGGCCGAGGAGCCCACCGCCGAACGCGACGCCGGCGTGGACCAGCACCCACTCCGAGGGGGTGAGCGCGGAGCCCGCACCCGAGAGGCGCTTGGCGATCCGGCTCTCGAGGTCCTCGGAGACGAAGCGGTTGGCGACCTGGACCGCGGAGCCCTTGAGGTCGCTGGGGCTGGTCTTCTTCCGCTTCTTGTCCTTGCCCATGCTCGAGCCGTTGAAGTACGCGTCCAGCTGGCGCACCGACTGCGACCGGTTGTCGCCGGCGCCGATGAGGACGATGGCGAGCAGTCCGAAGAGGCCGAGCGCGAGCGCCGCGGCGCCGAGGAGCATGCCGTTGTTGCCGATCAGCGCCTTGCCGGACGTCACCACGTCGGGCACCTCGAAGCCGGGCCCCAGGGTGACGAACGCGGTGTCGTGGAACTGGGTGCCGCCGGCGTCGACGACGACGTCGATGTTGGCGTCCTCGCCGCTGCCGTAGGGGGCGGTGAAGGTGACGAGCAGCTGCTGGTCGAGGGCCTGGGCGCGCTCGTTGAAGACGCTGGTGAGCGCCGCCGGGTCGGCCGGGATGACCGAGCCGCCGGTCTCCGTCGCGACCGTGTTGAGGGCGTCGCTGTCCTCGCCCTGCACGAGGGAGACGACGTCGACGACGACGCCGCCGGTCTTGGCGTCGCTGGTGGCGACCTCGAGGGTCATGTCGCTGCCCGTGTCGGCGCCGTCGGAGAGGACGAGCAGGTTCCGCGAGCCCTCGCCGTCGAGGAGCTTGACGCCCTCGACGATGCCGTCGTAGACCCCGGTGCCGGGCGCGAGCTGCACCTTGGCCAGGGCCTCGCGGACGTCGGCGTGGTCGACGGTGGGTGCGACCGTCGTCGTCACGTTGCCGGCGAAGGCGACCAGACCGATCGCGACGTCCGCAGGCGCGCTGTCGAGGAAGGCGTTGACGGCCGTGGTGGCGGCGGCGAACTTGCCCTTGCCCGCCATGCTCTTGCTGGCGTCGAGGACGATGACCGTCGACCGGTCGATGTCACCGGCGTCGACGAGCTTGGACGTCGACTCGACGGCGCTGCCGTTGAGCTCGACGTAGACCTGGTCGGGGTCCACCGTGGTGCTGTCGGGGACGCCGTCGGTGGAGACCAGCAGGCTGACGGTGCCGCGGTCGGTCTCGACGTGGTCGATCGTGACCTCGTCGTCGGCCAGGGCGGGTGCGCCCGCGACGAGCACGAGCAGCGCCGCGGCGAGCGCGCCGGCGAGGCCGCGGTCGCGTGCCCTCATCGCGTCGCGCCGACAGTGAAGACGGCGGGGTTCAGGTGGACGCCGTGGTCGGAGAGCCGCTCCAGGAAGCGCGGGCGCAGGCCGGTCGACTCGAGGCCGCCCTTGAACTTGCCCTGGTCGTTCATGCCGGCGCCGTAGTCGAAGAGGAACACGTCCTGGGTGGTGATGATGTCGCCCTCCATGCCCACGATCTCGGTGATCGCGGTGATGCGGCGGGTGCCGTCCTTGAGCCGGCTCTGCTGGATGATCAGGTCGACCGCGCTGGCCACCTGCTCGCGGATGGCGCGCACCGGCAGGTCCATGCCCGCCATCAGCACCATGGTCTCCAGACGGGACAGGGCGTCGCGCGGGGTGTTGGCGTGGAGCGTGGAGATCGAGCCGTCGTGGCCGGTGTTCATCGCCTGGAGCATGTCGAGGGCCGCGGCGTCGCGGATCTCGCCGACCACGACGCGGTCGGGGCGCATGCGCAGGGAGTTCTTCACCAGGTCGCGGATGGTGACCGCACCCTTGCCCTCGATGTTGGCCGGGCGGGACTCCAGGCGGAGCACGTGGTCCTGGACCAGGCGGAGCTCGGCGGCGTCCTCGATGGTGACGATGCGCTCGTCGTCGGGGATGAACGACGACAGCACGTTGAGCGTCGTCGTCTTGCCGGCACCCGTACCACCCGAGACCAGGATGTTGAGGCGGCCGCGCACGCACGCCTCGAGCAGGTCGGCCGAGGCGCGGCTCAGCGTGCCGAAGCTGATGAGGTCCTCGACGGTGTACGGGTCCTCGGAGAACTTGCGGATCGTGAGCTTCGAGCCGTCGAGCGCCAGCGGCGGGATGATGGCGTTGACACGGCTGCCGTCGGGCAGGCGGGCATCCACCATCGGGCTGGTCTCGTCGACGCGGCGGCCGATCTTGCTGACGATCTTGTCGATCGTGCGGCGCAGGTGTGCCTCGTCGGCGAAGGTCGCCTCGACCTTGACCAGCTTGCCGTTGCGCTCGACGTAGATGTCCTCGAAGGTGTTGACCATGACCTCGGACAGGTCCCCGTCGCGCAGCAGCGGCTCGAGCGGACCGTAGCCGAGGATGTCGTCGGCGATCTCCTGGGAGATGCGCGACTTGTCGGCCGACGACATCGGCATGTCGACCTCGGACAGCGTCGTCTGCAGCGCGAGCCGCACCTGCTGCTCGAGGTCGGACTGCGTGAGGTGCGCGTCGTAGAGGGTCGGGCCCAGGCTGCTGACCAGACGGGCGTGCACGACGCGCTTGAGGTCCTTGTAGGGGTCGCTCGTGGTGCCGCGCGCGGCGGCACGACGGCGGCCCGCCTCGGTGGACTCGGCGAGCTTGACCGGGGCGGTGCCCGGTGCGCTGCCGTTCGTGCCGCCGCCGGCGCCCGCGGGGGCGGCCGCGGGAGCGGCGGGCGCGCCGCCGGGATCGACGGAGCGGTGCTTGGAAGCGGCGGCGAGGCGGTCGGTGAGGCTCATGTCATCAGCCCTTTCGCAGACGACGTCGACTGGACTTGCGTCCCGCCGGGGCGTCGTCGGCCCCGGCGGCGTGCGTGGTGGCGAGCGTGCTCGCGAAGGCGGTCAGCGCCTTGCTGTTGGCGTTGCCCGGGTAGGCGGTCACGAGGGCCTCGCCGCGGTTGACGGCCGCGAGGACCTCGCGGCTCGAGACCATCGTGGCGTCGGCCCGGACCCCGAGGGTCGACTCGTACTCGGCCTGGGTCAGACCGACCTTGGCGTCGGCCCGGTTGAGGACGAAGGACCACGAGTCGCGCGGGAAGTTGAGCAGGTCGAGCGTGCTCGCCGCCAGCTTCAGGCCCTTGAGGGCGGGGATGTCGAGCGTGCCGACCAGGATGATGGAGTCCGAGCGGTCGAGCGCGGCCAGCGCCTGGTCGTCGAAGACGCCCGAGGTGTCGACCACGACGTAGTCGAACATCGCCTTGAGCCCGTCGAGCAGCTGGCCGATCTCCTCGCCGGAGGCCTGGTCGGGGGAGTCGAGGGTGACCGGGGCGGCGACCACGGAGAGCCTGTCGCCGTGGGCGGTGAGCAGCGACTCGATCGCGCCCTCGTCGATGCCGCCGCGGAAGGCCACCAGGTCGTTGATGTTCCGGGTGGGGGAGAGCTGCAGCATGATCGCGACGTCCCCGCTGTTCACGTCGAGGTCGACCAGGCAGACCCGGTGGCCCTTCAGCGACAGCGCGACGGCGGTGTTGACCGCGACCAGGCTCTTGCCGACGCCGCCCTTGGTGGAGAAGACGGTGAACAGCTTGCCCTCGGGGGCCTCGGCGGCGACGCGCTCGGCCTCGGCCTCGGCAACCAGGCGGGCCTTGGCCTCCTCGGCGGCGGCCTGGACCTCGCCCAGCATGGTCTGCCCGATCGCGCTGGCGACCGAGCGGGCACGCTGGACCGCGGTGGTGATGCCGGCGAGGTCCTTGCTCTGCACGACCTCGCGCATGCCGCTGCGCAGCGCCATGGCCAGCGCGGTGGCGTCGACGACGTCGCGCAGCAGGATGACGCCGAGGTCGGGTCGGTTGATGCGGGCCCACTGGGCGAACTCGGTCGCCTCGCCCGTGGTGATGCTCGGGCCGATCACGACCGCGAACTCCTGCGCCGCGCCCGAGATGTGGGCGTGGAGGTCGACCACGCTGCCCACACCGGTGGAGCCGTGGAGCATCGCCTGGAGGATCGACCGCTGTGCGGCGTCGGTCTCGAGGATGGTGGTCATCGCTCAGCCCACGGTCAGCGGGAGGCCGGGGAGGACGATCGGGGCGTCGACGCCCTTCTCGTCCGTGACGTTGGTCTTCTCGCTCAGCAGCGCGAAGTTCAGGTCACCGAAGCGGTCGGCCCAGATGAGCTTCTCGGTGTCCTTCTGGCTCAGCGCGAGCGTGAGGATGGTCTTGGGAACCTCCTCGACGGTCTGCTCGCCGGAGTCGGCGGTGATGGTGCGCGAGGTGGTGGTGGTCGCCCCGACACCGATGACGGTGACGCGGGTCAGCAGCACGCGGGTGTACTGCTTCGGCGTGCTCACGGTGACGAACACCGCGACCTCGGAGCCCGGGTTCACGAAGCCGGCCACCCGCTCGGGGTCGCTGAGCTCGACCGACATGGCGAGCTTGTCGTCGGGGATGACCAGGCTCTGGGTGTCGCCGACGCTGCCGAACTTGTCGGCGATCAGCTGCTCGCCCGGGTAGATGGCACCGGTGGCGACCAGGCCGGTCACGCTCGTGGAGGAGGAGAGGAAGCCGGGGACGAGGTCCTCGCGGCGCACCTGCCTCTTCTCGAACTTGCCAGCCTCCTCGGCGGCGGCGACGGTCTCACCGGGGGACACGACGTCCTTGGCGACCAGCACCTCGACGAGCTCCTGGCCCTCGGTGGCGCGGTTGTCGATGCCCTGGACGTACATGACGATCAGCAGGGTGCCGACGAGGGCCGTCACGACGGCCAGGGTGAGGATTACGGAACGACGAGCCATCGGGCTTCCTTCGAAGTCAGTTCCACGGGGGGTGGAATCACTCAGCAACGTGCCGGGAGGAGAGCCGACCACCGGGGGTGCGACAGGGTGTCTCACCGTCGTGGTCCCGAGAGGCCCCGACGTCCCCTCGTGCATCGACGACCCTAGGGAGAGCGCAGGGGCCATGGGGGGCTAAGCCGCACAAACCACCCGATGGTGGTCCGGGCATGGCCCGAAATGACTAGTCCGACCTAGTCATGGTCTAGCCCCGGCTCCGCGGCGACGTGCTGCGGCAGACGGCGGTGGGTCGCTCAGGAGAGGTAGAGCGCCTCGACCTCGGCGCGGGACTCGCGCACGACCACGTTGCGCTTGAGCTTGAGGCTCGGGGTGAGCTGGCCACCCTCCTCGGTCCACTCGCCGGGGAGGATCGTGAACTTGCGGATCGACTCGGCCTTGGAGACCGCCTTGTTGGCCTCGTCGACCGCGTCCTGGACGGCGGAGACGAGGTCGGGGTCGTGGACCAGGGCGTCGAGGTCGCTGCTCTTGCCGTGCTGCTCGGCCCAGACCGGCAGCGTCTCGCGGTCGAGCGTGACCAGGGCGCCGATGAACGGCTGGCCGTCGCCGACGACGAGGCACTGGTCGACCAGCGCGTGGGCGCGCAGGCGGTCCTCGAGGACGGCGGGCGCCACGTTCTTGCCGCCCGCGGTCACCAGGATCTCCTTCTTGCGCCCGGTGATCTTGACGAAGCCCTCGTCGTCGACCTCGCCGACGTCGCCGGTGTGGAACCAGCCGTCGGGGTCGATCGCCTCGTGGGTGGCTGCCTCGTTGCCCCAGTAGCCGGCGAAGACCTGGCCGCCACGGAAGAGCAGCTCGCCGTCGTCGCCCACCCGCACGCTCGTGCCCGGGAACGGACGGCCGACGGTGCCGATCTTGATGGCGCCCGGGAGGTTCGCCGAGAGCGCCGCCGTGGTCTCGGTGAGGCCGTAGCCCTCGAGCACCACCAGGCCGATGCCGCGGTAGAAGTGGCTGAGCCGGTCGCCCAGCGGCGCGCCGCCGGAGATGGCGTACGCGCAGCTGCCGCCGAGGGCCTGCCGGAGCTTGCCGTAGACGAGGCGGTCGAACAGCGCGTGCTGGGCGCGCAGGCGCACCGGGACGCGGGGGCCGTCGAGCGCGCGCGACCAGGCGATGGCGGCGTCGGCGGCGCGGTCGAAGATCTTGCCGCGGCCGTCGGCGGTGGCGCGCTGCGAGGCGCTGTTGAAGACCTTCTCGAACACGCGCGGGACCGCGAGGATGAAGGTGGGGCGGAACTCGCCGAGGTCGGCGACCAGGTTCTTGATGTCGGCGCTGTGGCCCATCCGGGCGCGGCTCTTGACGCAGCCGATCTGGATGATGCGGGCGAAGACGTGGGCCAGCGGCAGGAAGAGGAGCGTGGCGGCCCCCTCCTGGTCGAAGAGGTCCTGGAGCTCGTCGACCGCGACGCCGAGCTCGAACATGAAGTTGCCGTGGGTGAGCATGCAGCCCTTGGGCCGGCCCGTGGTGCCGCTGGTGTAGATCAGGGTCGCCACGGACTGGGGTGTGGCGGCCGTGCGGCGCTGCTCGAGGGCGTCGTCGGAGATGTCGGAGCCGAGTCGCTGCAGGACGTCGACGGCGTTGTCCTGGATCGACCAGACGTGCTGGAGCTCGGTCAGGTCGCCGGCCTCGCGGGCCTCGCGCACGCGCGCGAGGTGGTCGGGCCCCTCGGCGACGACGGCCCGGGCGCCGGAGTCGGAGAGGATCCACCCGATCTGCTCGGCGGAGGAGGTCTCGTAGATCGGCACGCTGACGGCGCCGGCGAACCAGATGGCGTAGTCGAGCAGGGTCCACTCGTAGCGCGTCTTGGACAGCAGCGCGACCCGGTCGCCGGCCTCCACGCCGGCGGCGACGAGCCCCTTGGCCACCGCGCGGACCTCGTCGTGGAACTCGGCCGCGGTGACGTCGCTCCACCCGTCGGAGGAGCGGCGGCTGAAGACCACGGCGTCGGGTGCGTCGGCGGCGTTGGTGACGACGTCGTCGGTGAGGTTCCCGGTGGAGGGGATGGAGACGGAGAGCGGCGTGGAGAACTCACGCACGGTGGAACCTCCCGGGTTCGGCGGTGATGTGCGTAGCGCAGGCTATCGCCGCCGGCGCGCCGGGCGCGCCCGGGGCCGTGGGCTAGGCTCCGGCCATGGCCGAACAGACCTCCTCGTCGATCACGGTCGACGCTCCTCCGGCCGACGTCATGGCCGTCATCGCCGACTTCGCGTCCTACCCCGACTGGGCCAAGGGCGTGCAGGTCGCGGAGGTCACGACCCCCGGTGCCGACGGTCGCGCGGAGCAGGTGCACTTCGCCCTCGACGTCTCCCCGATCAAGGACGAGTACACCCTGGCCTACGACTGGGCCGGCGACCGCGAGGTCACCTGGACCCTGGTCGAGGGCAACATGCTCAAGGCACTCGACGGCGCCTACACCCTCGTCGACCTCGGTGACGGCTCGACCGAGGTGACCTACCGCCTGGCCCTCGACGTGAGCATCCCGCTCATCGGCATGCTCAAGCGCAAGGGCGAGAAGATCCTCATCGACACCGCGCTGAAGGGTCTCAAGAAGCGCGTCGAGTCGCTCTGACCCGCGGGTCGCCCGTGCGGATCCTCCTCTTCACCGGCAAGGGTGGCGTCGGCAAGTCGACGCTGGCCGCGGCCGCGGCGTGCGCGTGCGCGGAGGCCGGTCACCGGACCCTGGTGATGTCCACCGACGCCGCCCACTCGCTGGCCGACGCCCTCGACGCGCCCCCGTCGTCTGCCGACCCGGCGGAGCCCCGTGAGGTGGCGCCCCGCCTGTGGCTGCAGCACGTCGACGCCCAGCAGCGCTTCGAGCGCTCGTGGGGCGAGGTGCAGGGCTACCTGCTGCGGGTGCTCGACGCGGCGGGCGTCGACCCGGTCGCCGCGGAGGAGCTCACGGTCCTGCCCGGGGTCGAGGAGGTGCTGGCCCTGCTCGAGGTCGGCGCGCAGGCGCGCTCGGCGGAGTGGGACGTCCTGGTCGTCGACTGCGCGCCCACCGCGGAGACCCTGCGCCTGCTCGCCCTGCCGGAGGCGCTCGGCTGGTACATGGACCGCGTCCTCCCCGTCGAGCGCCGCGTGGTCCGGGCCCTCAAGCCCGTCCTGGCCCGCGCCGCCGGGGTGCCGATGCCCGACGACCCGGTCTTCGACGCGGTCGAGCGGCTGCACGCCGACCTCGACGACGTACGCACCCTGCTGACCGGGCCCGGCACGTCCGTGCGGCTGGTGCTCACGCCCGAGCGGGTCGTGCTCGCCGAGGCGCGTCGCGCCTGGACCTACCTCGCGCTCTTCGGGTACGCCGTCGACGCCGCCGTGGTCAACCGCGTCTTCCCCGACGACGGCGCCGACCCGTGGCGCGCGTCGTGGGTGGCCGCCCAGCGACGTGTCCTCGACGAGGCGGCCGACTCCTTCGCCGGCCTCGACCTGCGCACGTCGGTCTACCGCGACGTCGAACCGGTCGGCCGCGAGCAGCTGCTCGCCCTCGCGGGCGACGTCTGGGGGAGCGCCGACCTGCTCGCCGGCGTCGGCCGTGCGCCGGCGATGACGGTGCGCGCCGAGTCGGGCGGGCAGGTCCTCGCGGTGCCGCTCCCGCTGGCCGCCCAGGACGACGTCCGTCTCGTCCGCACGGGGGACGAGCTCGTCGTCTCGGTCGCGTCGTATCGTCGTCTCCTCACCCTGCCCCCGGGGCTGGCGCGACACCGCGTCGCAGGGGCGCGGGTGCGTGACGGGGAGCTGCAGGTCAGGTTCACCGCACCCGAACCCCCATCCGGAGCGAAGGAGACGACGACGTGAGCGAGGCGGGCGATGCCCACGAGGTCGGCTCCCTGGGCGAGGAGGCGGCCCGGCTGCTCGGTGCGCTCTCGGGCTGGGCGCGCGACCAGACGGGCGGGGCCGGCGAGGGCCTCTCGGGCCTGGCCGAGCAGGCCGCCGCGGGCGTGCGCGACCTCGACGAGCACCTCGCCACCGGGACGGCCGAGTGCACGGTGTGCCCGGTGTGCCGGACGGTGCACGCGGTGCGTCAGCTGAGCCCCGAGGTGACCACCCACCTCGCCGCGGCCGTGAGCTCGCTGGCCCACGCGGCCTCCGCCCTGCTCGCGACCGGCGACCCGCGTCCGCGCGGCGCCACCCCGCGGACCCCGGACGTCGAGCACATCGACCTCGACGACGACTGGCCCTCGGAGGGGTGAGCACCACCAGCGACGGCGTCGTGGTCGGCGTCGACATCGGGGGCACCAAGGTCCTGGCCGGCGTCGTCGCCCCGGACGGGCAGGTGCTCGGCACCGCCCGCCGCACCACCCCGGGACGTCGGGTCCTGACCCGTCACGTCGAGGACGCGCTGGTCGAGGCGGTCCTCGAGGCCGCCGACGGGCACCCCGTGGCGGCGGTGGGGGTGGCTGCCGCCGGGTTCGTGGACTCCGCCGGCGAGCGGGTGATGTTCGCCCCGCACCTGCCCTGGCAGGGCGAGCCCCTGCGTGACCTGCTCCAGGACCGGCTCGGCTGCCCGGTGGTCCTCGACAACGACGCCAACTGCGCGGCCCGCGCCGAGGCGCACCACGGCGCCGCGGTGGGCGCCTCGTCGGCGCTGATGATCACGATGGGCACCGGCATCGGCGGCGCGCTGCTGCTCGGCGGCACCGTCCTGCGCGGGGCGAACGGGATGGCGGGGGAGTTCGGCCACATGCAGGTCGTGCCCGACGGCCGGTCCTGCGAGTGCGGGCGCACCGGCTGCTGGGAGCAGTACTCCTCCGGCAACGCGCTGGTCCGCGACGCGCGGGCGCTGATGGCCGAGCAGCCGTCGGTGCTGGAGGAGATGAGCGGCGGCGCGGACCGGGTCACCGGCCCGATGGTCACCGCCGCCGCGGAGGAGGGCGACCTGGTCGCCCGCGCCGCGTTCGCCTCGGTGGGCGACTGGCTCGGCGTCGGCACCGCCAACCTCGTCGCAGCGCTCGACCCCGAGCTCGTCGTGGTCGGAGGAGGCGTCAGCGCCGCCGGCGACCGGCTGCTCGGCCCGGCCCGCTCGGCCCTGCAGCGCTCGCTGGTCGGCGGTCCGCACCGGGTGGTGCCCGCGCTGGTGGCGGCCCGCCTCGGCCCGCAGTCCGGGATGGTCGGGGCCGCGCTGCTCGCCGATCAGCTGCGGCGGTAGTCCGCCACGAGCTCGAGCGCGAGCTGCTCGAGGAAGAGGCCGACGTCGGTGACGATGCCCCGGCCCTGGTTGGCGCCCCGCTCGGTGAGCCTGGTGACCGTGGCCGGGTTGGTGTCGACGCAGACCAGCGGGACGCTCGCCGGCAGGATGTTGCCGGTCGCCACCGAGTGCAGCTGGGTCGCCATCATCAGGCAGTAGCCGACGTCGCGGATCTCCTCGCGCATCGCGCGCTGCCCCTCGACCACGTCGGTGTGGACCTCGGGGATCGGACCGTCGTCGCGGACCGAGCCGACCAGCACGAAGCGCTTGCCGCAGGTGACGAGCGCATGCATGATCCCGCTGGTCACCGTGCCGTCGGCCACCGCCTGCGCGATCGACCCGGCCTTGCGCACGGTGTTGATGGCCCGCACGTGGTGCTCGTGACCGTGCTCGACGCCCTGGGACATCGTGAGGTCGACGCCGAGGCTGGTGCCGTAGATCGCCGACTCGAGGTCGTGGGTGGCCAGGGCGTTGCCGGCGAAGACGGTGTCGACGAAGCCGGCGCGGATGAGGGCGACGAGGGCGGGCACGGCGCCGGTGTGCACGACGCCGGGACCCACGACCCACAGCAGCCGCTTGCCCTCCTCGCGCGTGTGGCGCATCCCGTCGGCCACCTGCCGGACCAGGACCGCCTGGGGCTTCTCGCCGGGGAAGCCGTCGTCGGCGGACGCGTCGGCGCCCGCGCCGCGCTCGGGGACGACGACGTGGATCCCGGAGGCCCCGACCACGATGCGCATGCCCGCACGCACGTCGTACATCGGCACCGTCCGCACCCGCAGCCCGGCGTCCGGGCACCCGAGCACGACCAGGCCGCAGTCCATCTCGGGGTTCTCCACGTCGTACCAGCTCCCGCCCAGGCGCACCCGGGTGTCGAGGTTGGTCGTGGAGTAGAAGCCGTCGGGCAGCACGCCGTCGACCTCGGCGAGGGCGGTGCTCGCCTCACCCGGGTCGAGCTGGTTGACCCCGCGGCTCTGCAGGCGCATGAGCAGCCGCTGGAGCGACACGTCGTCCGCGGCCTCGACCGTGATCCGGGCGCGGCTCGGGTCGTTGGCCTCGTGGCCGACGTCGAAGCGGTCGATGACGTAGTCGCCGCCGTAGTCGCGGATGTCGTCGAGGATGCGGGAGAGGATCCCACTGTCCATCAGGTGTCCGGTCACCTCGACCGTCTGGCTCGTGCGCACCAGCGCGACCCTAGTGCGTGCGGCGATCTCCCGTCCGCGGGATGCCAAGGGTGGTTGACTCCTCGCCATGCCTGTCCACGACGCGCCTCGCGACGACGTGCGCCCCGCGGCCACCGAGGTGTCCCTGGTGCGCACGGCCGCGGCCGTGCTGGCCGCCATGTGCACCCTGCAGTACGCCGCCGTCCGGCCTGCCCTGCTGATGCCGGTCCTGCTCCTCGCCCTGACCCTCGTCTGCCTCGTCCCGCTGCTGGTCGGGCGCTCCGGCGCACCCGTGCGGCAGAGCGCCGTCGTGGCCGTCGTGGCCAGCATCGGAGGCCTGGGCGTGCTGGCCAACACCGTCCTGACGACCGAGTCCGGCGTCCCGTCGTGGGTGAGCGTCCCGGCGGGGGTGGTCGCCGCCGGCTCGGCCGCGGTCGCCGTCTGGGGACCTCCGCGGCGGCGCGCGGCCGGGCTGGGACTGCTCCTCGCCTCGTTCGCCGTGCTGTCGGCGGCGCGCATCCTCGCGGCGGAGGTGAGGATCGACGTCGGCTTCTTCCTCCGCGGGGGCATCCACGCGCTCCTGCACGGCTCCTCGCCCTACGGCATCACCATCGACAACCCCTACGGCCCGGTCCAGACCGAGCTGTTCTACGGCCCGGGGGTCGTGGTGGACGGGGTCGTCCAGATCGGGTTCCCCTACCTCCCGGCGCCCCTGCTCCTCGACGTGCCGGCCTACCTTCTCGGTGACCCGCGGTGGATGCACCTGGCCTCGATGCTCGTCGCGACCGCCCTGGTGTGGCGACTGTCGACCGACGTGCTCGGGAGGGCGGTGTCGGTGCTCCTGCTGTGCGGCGCGACCTCGTCGACGGTGGTGCTCGGGTACTGGGTCGAGCCGGTGATGGTCCTGCTGCTGGTCCTGACCGTGGTCGGCATGCGGTCGCGCCACCCGTGGACGGCGGTGCCGCTGGGCCTGCTGTTCGCCTCCAAGCAGTACGCCGTCTCCTACGTGCCGGCGCTGCTCACCGTGGCGCGGACGACCGGGTGGCGGACGGTGGTGCTGGCCGGCGCGCTCGGCGCGGTCGTGCTGGTGCCGTTCGTGCTGTGGGACGTCGACGCGTTCGTCCGCTCGGTGGTGGAGATCCAGTTCGTCCAGCCGTTCCGCGACGACGCGATCTCGCTGCTGCCCGGCCTGAAGGACCTGCTCGGCGGGCTGCCGGGGTGGTCGCTCAAGGTGTCCCCGCTGCTGGGCCTGCTCGTGTCGGTGCTGGTCGTGTGGCGCACCCGCCCCGGCCCGACGGCGTTCACCCTCGGGATCGGCCTCAGCCTGCTGGTCACCGTGCTGACCTCGAAGGTCGGCTTCATGAACTACTACGCGTTCATCACCGCCGCGTTCGTGCTCGCGAGCGTGACCTGGTCGTCCGACGACCCGGTCGTGGGCGGCTCAGACGGTGGGGCTCACACCCGCGAGCCGTCGTCCCAGGGGTCGCGCGGCGAGCGCGGCATCTCGCTGACGAGGTAGCCGAAGCCGCCGACGAACCACCCCACCAGGCCCAGGCCGAGCAGCGGGGGGACGTAGACATGGGCGAGCGCGATCACCAGCGCCAGCACCGGTGCGACGAAGACGCCGCTCCAGGCGACCCCGCGCTGCCAGGTGCGGGGACGGGGGAGCGGCGGGGGCGTGGGCGGGCGGAACCGCTCGACCTCGGCCACCGCATCGGGCTCGGGGACGTCGGGCTCGGGGACGTCGTAGGACTCGACGTCGCCGTCGGCCGCGAGCGCCGTCGGGTCGTCGGGGTCCTCCTCGACCGGCCCGTCCTCGACCGGCCGACGCCCGACGTCGGTCCCGTCGGTCTCGTCGGGCAGCACCCGCTCGCCGTAGTTCTCGACGATCTCGCGCCACGCCAGCTCGGTGCGACTGTCGTCGCCTGGGCTCGTCACGCTCTCACGGTACCCGTGGGCCGGTCGGATGCGGCAGACTCCACGGCGTGAGGATCCCCTTCCGCGGCGCCCCGCAGGCGCCCCTCGACCCCGCGCTGGTCGCCCCCCTGTCCGTGCGCGCCCGGCCCGAGCTGACCGACGGGCGTCGCATCGGCGTCCTCGTCCAGCACGGCTTCACCGGCAACCCGTGCTCGATGCGGCCGTGGGCCGAGGACCTCGTGGCCCGCGGGTACGCCGTCGAGATGCCGCTGCTGCCGGGCCACGGCACGCGCTGGCAGGACCTCAACGCGACCACGTGGTCCGACTGGGTCGCGACCGTCGAGGGGGCCCACGACAAGCTCGCCGCCGAGAACGACGCCGTCGTCGCGGTCGGGCTCTCGATGGGTGCCGCCCTCTGCCTGCGGCTGGCCGCCGACCGGGGCGAGGGGCTCGCCGGGATCTGCCTGGTCAACCCCGCGGTCGACACGCTGCGCAAGGACGTCAAGGCGCTCCCGGTGCTCAAGCACGTGGTGCCGGCCATGCCCGGGATCGCCAACGACATCAAGAAGCCCGGCGCCGACGAGCACGGCTACCCGATGACACCGCTGAAGGCGGCCGCGTCGATGTTCGCCGGCTATGCCGAGCTGCGCCGCGACCTCCCGCGGGTCACCGTCCCGGTGCTCTACTTCCGCTCCGCGGTGGACCACGTCGTCGACATCTCGAGCTCGCGTGCGCTCCACGCCGGCCTGTCGTCCAGGGACTTCGAGGAGCGGGTGCTGGAGGACAGCTTCCACGTCGCGACGCTCGACCACGACGCCCCGCGGATCTTCACCGAGTCGGCCGAGTTCATCGCGCGGGTCACCGCCGCGCCGAAGTAGGGTCGCCCCGTGCTCTATTGGTTCCTGAAGTGGATCGCCCTCGGGCCGGTGCTGCGGCTGGTGTTCCGGCCCAAGGCCTACGGCGTCGACCACGTGCCCGACGAGGGACCGGCCATCCTGGCGAGCAACCACCTGTCCTACGCCGACTGGCTGTTCATGCCGCTCACCCTCAACCGGCGGGTGACCTTCGTGGCCAAGGCGGAGTACTTCACCAGCCCCGGGATCAAGGGCTGGTTCCAGAAGAAGTTCTTCACCGGCGCCGGTCAGGTCCCCATCGACCGCTCGGGGGCCAACGCCGCCGAGGGCGCGATGAGGTCGGCCATGCGGATCCTCGGCGAGGGCGACCTGTTCGGGATCTACCCCGAGGGCACCCGGTCGCACGACGGCCGCCTCTACCGCGGCAAGACCGGCGTGGCCCGGCTGGCGCTCGAGACGGGCGCCCCGGTCATCCCGTGCGCGGTGGTGGGCACCGACGTGGTGGCGCCGACCGGGAAGGTCTACGGCACCTGGACCCGCCCGGTGGTCCGCTTCGGCCCGCCGCTCGACTTCTCCCGCTACGCCGGGATGGAGAACGACCGCTACATCCTGCGCTCGATCACCGACGAGATCATGTACGAGATCATGCGGCTCTCCGGCCAGGAGTACGTCGACCTCTACGCCAGCAAGGCCAAGGAGCTGGCCAAGGAGCTGGCCAAGGAGCAGGCCCGGGAGCAGGCCAAGGAGCAGGCCCGACAGGCCGCCGAGCAGGCCGAGCGCGACAAGGCCGAGCGCGACAAGGCCGGCGACGGTCCGGGGCAGAAGGCGTCCTGAGCGCGCCCGCCGCGCCGCGCGTCGCGGCACCCCGCACGGACTCGGCGCTGGCCGTCGAGGACCGGCTGCACGCGGCGCTGTCGGTGGTCCGCGTCGTGGTGACCATCAACATGGTGGGCCTCAACGCCTACCGTCGTGACAGCTTCGACCACCCCACCCTCGGGCTGCTGGTCGTGGTCGCGCTCGTGGCCTGGACCGCCGCCGCGACGTGGCTCTACCGCGATCGCCGGCGGCGTACGCCGGTGCTGCTGATCGCCGACCTCGCCGTCGTGCTGGCCGCCCTGGCCCTCACGCCGTGGGTGAAGTCGCCCGACTTCAACGCCACGATCCCCGGCTTCTACGTCATGGGTGCGTTCTTCGCCTGGGCCGTCCACTGGCACTGGCGCGGCGGGCTGGTCGCGTCGGTCCTCATCGCCGCCTTCGACCTGCTCACGCGCACGCACCTCGACCAGGGCAACTACGGCAACACCTTCCTCATCCTCATCGGGGGGCCGATCGTCGGCTACCTCTGCGCCTCGCTGCAGCGGATGGCGCGCGAGCGGGACGCTGCAGAGCGGGCGGCCGCGGCGGCCGAGGAGCGCACCCGGCTCGCGCGTGCGGTCCACGACGGCGTCCTGCAGGTCCTGGCCATGACGCAGCGGCAGGGGGCAGCGGCAGGCGGGCAGTGGGCCGAGCTGGCACGCCTGGCGGGGGAGCAGGAGCGCGGGCTGCGCTCGCTGATCCGCCAGCAGGACACCGTGCCCGACGCGCCGGGCGGGCGCACCGACCTCGCGGGTGCGCTCGAGGCGATGGCGACCGCCCACCCGGTGCGCGTCGAGGTCGCCACCCCCGGCGCGGCGGTGCTCCTCGACGACGAGGTCGCGCGGGAGACGGTGGCCGCGGTGCGGGCCTGCCTCGACAACGTCCTGGCCCACGCCGGTCCGGGCGCCTCGGCGTGGGTGCTCGCCCAGACCGGCCCCCACGAGGTGGTCGTCTCGGTGCGCGACGACGGTCCCGGCATCGCCCCCGGCCGGATCGAGCGGGCCGCGGCGGACGGACGGCTCGGGGTGGCCTCGTCGATCCGCGGTCGCATCGAGCAGCTCGGCGGCACCGCGCGGGTCGACAGCGGCACGTGGGGGACCGAGTGGGAGCTCACCGTCCCGGTCGACCCGGCCTGAGACCTGGTCAGCGCAGGACCGACAGCACGGAGGAGTAGTCGTCGGTCCAGGTGACCGTCGGCGAGGACGGCAGCTCCTGCCACCGCTCGCGACCGAGCAGGTCGTCAGCCACCGCGTCGGAGCGCGTCAGCACCACCCACTCGCTCGTGGCCGCGCCCGGTCCCCGGCCGCCGACGCCGATGACGGCGCGCAGGCCGAGGTCACGCGCGTGGGCCGCCAGCACGGGACGCAGGTCGAAGACCCGGTTGCTGATGTGGACCGCGAGGACCCCCTCGGGCCGCACCCGGTCGAGGAACACCTCCATGCCCTCGCGGGTCAGGATGTGGACGGGGATCGAGTCGGAGCTGAACGCGTCGAGCGCGAGGAGGTCGTACGACGACGCCGGCACGCGTCCGACCGCCAGCCGGCCGTCGCCGACGACGAGGTCGACCGCGGCGGAGGAGTCGGAGAGGTAGCTGAACCACCGCTGGTCGCGGGCGATGTCGGCGACGACGGGGTCGATCTCGAAGAACGTCACCCGGTCGAGGTCGTAGGCCGCGATCGCACCGGCACCGAGCCCGACGACGCCTGCGTCCCGGGCGCCGCTCGCCGCGATGGCGTCGCCGAGCGGTCCGTCGGTCGCGTAGTAGGTGGTGGGGGTGCCCGCGAGGTCGGGGTCGAGGAACTGGGTCCCGTGGGTGGTGGTGCCGTGGAGCAGCTGGTGCGTGCCGTCGACCTCCTGCACGCGGTAGGTGCCGTAGAAGGTCCGCTCGGTGAGCAGCGACGCGTGCTCCTCGACGACGACCACCGCCCCCGCGGCCAGCAGGAGGGTGACGGTGAGTGCGGCCGGTGCGCGCAGGCTCAGCCAGCCGGTCACCACGGCGACGGCGACCGCGGCCAGCAGCACCGCGGTGGTGACGGCACCGGTACCGGGGACGAGCAGCGGTAGGCCCGCGACGAGGACCACGGCACCCGCGACGGCGGTGAGCACCGTCCCCACCCGCCGTCGCGTCCAGCGGGGCGGCGCCACGCCGATGGCCAGCACCGGGAGGAGCGCGACGGTGAGGAGGTACTCCCACGTCCCGTCGAAGAGCACGGGTGCGACGACTCCGTTGAGGAGCCCGCCCAGCGCACCGCCGACCGAGACGACGAGGTAGAAGAGGGTCAGGTGCTCCGGCGCGGGCCGGCTGGCGGCGAGCCTGGCATGGGCGGCGAATCCCGCGAGCGCCACCGCCAGCACGTTGGCGGTGACCACCAGCACCACCAGGGGCGCCAGCCTGGAGCTGCCGAGCGCGCTCGTGATCCCGGTGGCCACCGCCACCGTCACGCACGGCACGACCAGGCGCGCCGGCACCGTCCGCGAGGTCCGTGCGAAGGCGGCGACGAACGAGGCGAGGTACGCCGCGAGCGGTAGCACCCACAGCAGCGGCACCGCCGCGATGTCGGTCGACAGGTGGGCGGTGACGGCCAGCATGAGGCTCGAGGGAAGGAAGGCCCACAGGCACCACCGGGCCAGCTGCTGCCGTGACGGGGGAGCTCCGGCCGGCGCCGCGGCGCGCTCGGCGCGATCGGGCCGGCGCACGGTCAGGGCACACGCGGCCATCAGCGCGAGGAAGACGCAGAACGCCACCGACCACCCGACCCGCTGCTCGGTCAGGGTGAGGTGGGGCTCGACGAGGAACGGGTAGGCGAGCAGCCCGGTGAAGCTGCCGAGGTTGCTGCCGGCGAACAGGAAGTAGGGATCGTCCGAGCGCGGGCCGCCGGACCACGCGTACCACCGCTGCACGAGCGGGCCGGTCGTGGACAGCACCGCGAAGGGCAGCCCCACGAGCAGCATCAGGGTGCGCAGCAACCACAGCACCGGGCTGCCGTCGGCCGGCGGCGCCGCGTCCTGCGGCAGCGCGATCGGCAGCGCGAGCAGAGGCAGGGCCAGCAGCAGCAGGTGGGCCCGCGGCTGCCAGCGGGCGCCGAGCCGGCGGGTGGACACGTGGGCGTAGACGTAGCCGAGGAGCAGGAGGACCTGGAACAGCAGCGAGCTGGTGCTCCACACGGTCGCGGAGCCGCCGAACGACGGCAGCACCAGCTTGGCGGCCAGCGGTTGCACCATGAACAGCAGGCCGGCGCCGAGGAAGGAGGTGAGGGCGAACAGCACGGCCGTGGCGGCCCCGCGCTGGGCCGGTCGTGGGTCGAGGGACGCCTCCGTCCTCCCGGGTCGCCGGCCGGCCACCCGGTGCGTCGTGCTGTTGCTCACGCTCCACCCCTTCGTCCCGCAGAGCGTAGGTGGGCGTCGGCGGGCCTGACCTGGCAATGGCACAACTGACGGCGCCAGGACACCGGCCGGGACATCGTGCGTCCCGCCTCGCCGTGCACGGCTAGCGTGGCCGCGTGACGATCCACACCTCCCACCCGTTCCTCGAGCCCGAGGGTGACCGTGACCCCGTACGCCGTCTGCGCGGCCGGCTGGCCGCGACGGTCTCGCTGTGGACCACGGGGTCGGGCGCCGACCGGGCCGGCCTCACCGTGTCCTCGTGGATGGTGGCCGGCGGCGAGCCCGGCCGGGTGCTGGCGCTGCTCGACCCCGACGCCGACCTCACCGAGGAGCTGCTGGCGTCCGGACGCGGCGTCGTGCAGGTGCTCGGCTGGGCCGACCGCGGCCTGGCCGAGGTCTTCGCCGGGACCGCCCCCGCGCCCGGCGGCCCGTGGCGGCTCGCCGAGTGGGTCGACACCGACCACGGCCCGCGCCTCGCGCACGCCCCGACCTGGGCCCGGGTCGCGGTGGAGACGACCGCCGAGGTCGGGTGGTCCACGCTGGTGACCTGCCGCCTCGACGAGGTGGTGGTCGGCGACGACGAGGACCCGCTTGTCCACCGCCGCGGCCGGTTCGTGCCTCCGGTCGGAGGACACGTCTAGGATCAGGAACCAACGCCAGCGACGTCCGGGGGACCCATGGTCAACGTGATGGTGGTCGACGACCACCCGATGTGGCGTGACGCGGTCGAGCGCGACCTGCAGGCCGCCGGCCACGACGTCGTTGCGGTGGCGTCCAACGGCCGCGAGGCCATGGCCCGGTTCCCCGCGGCGGCGCCCCGCGTCGTGGTCCTCGACCTGCAGCTGCCCGACAGCAGCGGCGTCCAGGTGACCAGCATGATGCTCGAGCACGACCCGACCGCCCGCGTGCTGATCCTCTCGGCGAGCGGCGAGCAGGGCGACGTGCTCGACGCGATCAAGGCCGGCGCGACGGGCTACCTCGTGAAGTCGGCGTCCAGCGCCGAGCTGATCGACGCAGTGGTGCGGGTCTCCGAGGGGGACACCGTCTTCACCCCCGGCCTGGCCGGGCTGGTGCTCGGCGAGTTCCGGCGCATCGCCGACGGGCCGGCCGACGACCCGCGCGACCAGCTCACCGACCGCGAGACCGAGATCCTGCGGATGGTGGCGACCGGGATGAGCTACAAGCAGATCGCCGCCCGTCTGGTGCTCTCGCACCGCACCGTGCAGAACCACGTCCAGAACACGCTGCGCAAGCTCCAGATGAACAACCGCGTCCAGCTCACCCGCTGGGCGATCGAGCACGGCCTCGACGAGCAGCCCGAGGACTGAGCACGCCGTCAGGCCCGCTCAGGCGGGACCGCGCAGTCCCGGCACCGTGAGCTGGGCGACGACCCGGTCGCCGATCCGGGTGCCGGCGAGGTCGACGCGCCACTCGCCCCGCCCCTGCGCGGTGCCGCACGGCTTGGGCGTGCTGCCCGGGGCCGGGGTGCACGCCAGCGCCAGCACCTGCGCGGCGCGGACCACGCGCGTCTCCACGTCGGGCGCGGGGTCCCAGCGCGTGGCGAGGCTCGTGGCGAGGACCAGTGCGCGCCCCGGGGCCGAGCCGCTGGCCTGCACGACGCCGGCGAGCCGGTAGCGCACGCGCAGGTCGGTGGCCTCGCCCAGGTCGTAGTCGGCCCCACCGACCGTGACGCGGTCGGGCCCGGCGACCCGGCGACCGTCGGCCACCACGCGCACGCCGGTCGCCACGACCTCCGGCGCGCCCGGTGCGCCGCCCACCTCGGGCAGCGCCAGCGACAGGGTGCGCAGGGGTGAGCGCGAGCGGACGCGCTGGCGCACGACGACGACGCCGTCGGGTCCCACGGTCGTCACGACCTGCGACGTGCCCGGCATCAGCGGGGCAGGGGCGGACCCCCCGGCGGCGGGCAGCTCGGGCCGGTCCGGCGCCGGGCCGTCGTCGCGCGACTGCAGGACGAGGACCCCGCCGAGCACGGCGACGCCTCCCAGCACGAGCAGGGCGAGGGCCACGGCCAGCACCCGGCGTGCACCGCGCCGTCGGGCACCGGGCTCCTCCTGCTCCCAGAGCAGCAGGGCGCGGGGCGCCGCCGGGTCGGGGTGGGGCTCGGGTTCGGGCTGAGGTTCGGGCTCGGGTTGCGGGGTGGATTCAAGCGTGTGAGCGGGGGTCGGCTCGGGCGCGAGGGTGGGCTCGGGCGGGGGAGCGGGCGTGGGCTCGGGCTGGGGCTCCGGCTCGTCGGTGGGCCCGGGAGGGGCCGACTCGGACTCCGGCACCGGTCGCGGTCCAGGGACGGCCGGGAGGGCGGGCAGGTCCGGCGACGAGGTGACGGGGGGCAGCACGGTCGGCAGCCGGGTCTTGTACGGCTTCTTGGGGCTCACGGTGCCTCCGACGTGCTGAGCGGGGCGAGCCGACCCAGCGGGGTGGCGGTGAGGACGGCGAGGTTCTGGTAGCCGCCGCGGGCGGCGTCGTAGGGCGGTGCGCAGGTCACCAGGACCAGCCGGCGGGCGCCGGCGGGGTCGAACAGGTCGGGGCGGTCCTCGAGGGTCCCCTGCGGCACCAGCTCGCGCGAGCGGATCCGGAAGACCTGGCCCAGCCCGGCACCTTCGATGCGCACCCGGACCCCGGGGCTGACCGAGAGCAGCTCGGCGAAGGGCCCGAGGCCCTGCGTGCGTGAGTCGACGTGCGCGGCCAGGAGGGTCGCGCCGAAGGGGTCACCGAGTCGCGAGCCGCCGCGCCACCAGCCCGCGACGTCGACGTCGGGCGGGACGTCGAGCACCCCGGCGCGGGTCGTGCCGACCGCGCGGACCGCGACGACCCGGCCGCTCGGGAGGACGACGCTGCGGGGCCGCTCCGGCGCCAGCACCGAGCGGGCGCGGCGTGCGGGCGCCACGGGCGTGGCGTCCGTCGGGGCCGGTCGGGGGTCGGGGGAGGTGGTCGCGCTCGGAGGGGGTCGGTCGCCGACGACCGTGGAGGTGTCCCCTGCGCATCCCACGGCCGTCGCGACCACGGTCCCGGCGAGCACCGGGACCCACCCCCGTCGTCCTCTCATCGTGCGCGCGAGCGCGACCCACGAGCCTGGTGGCGTCGGGTCGCCACGGCGCCCACGGCGGTGGCGAGGAGCAGCACGACCGTCCACAGCAGGTGGTGGGGGAGGCCGGACGGCGGTGCCGGCGCGGTCGCGTCGAAGGTCTGCACCTCGCCGCGGGCGAGACCGGCGCTGCCGGTCTCGATCCGGCTCGGCACGACGCTGCCGTCGTCGGAGAGGGACTGGGTGTGGGAGATGACCGACATCGAGCCGTCGCTCGGGTTGCCGTAGGCGTAGACCATCGAGAGCGTGCGCGGCTCCAGGGTGAGGTCGAGCGGCCCGAGGATCGGCTCGCCCGTGGAGCCGGACGGGAGCAGCGCGACCTCCACGGGCCCGGCGGGCACGTCGGCGTCGGCGTACTCGCCGTTGGCGATGTTGGTGAAGACGGTCTGGCCGTCGACCTGCACGTCGGCCGGCGCCACGGTGGCGGTGTGGGCGAGCAGCACCCGCGACTTCCCGGGACCGATCGGACCGTTCGGCGCGGCGTAGGAGTGGACGACCGGTTCGCCGTCGACCTCCGCCGGCAGGTGGAGGACCACGTCGCTGGCCCGTCCGCTGGTGACCTCGAGCGTGGAGTCGACGGTGAAGTCGGCGCCGGTGAACACCACGGCGTGCCGGCCCGGGGTGAGCCCGAGCGGGCCCAGGACGTCGCCGACCGAGGCGTTGCGCGCGACCGAGCGGCCGTCGACCTCGATCGACACGGTGGCGTCGGGCACCGCCTGGACGACGGTCACCAGCCCCGGCGCGGCGACGGGTCTACCGGCGGACGCCGCACCCGCCGTGAGGGGCAGGGCAGCCAGGGCGAGCGCCGCGAGCGAGGCGGCGAGAGCGGTCGGAGCGAGTCTGCGCATGGTGTGCGTCCCCGGGTCGTCGGCCCCCCGAGTGGGGACCATGATCACCTGAACACCGCGCGGCGGGCCCCTCAACCCCGAATTCGGGTATGTCTCAGGCGTGCTGCACCCCTGCGGGTAGGTTTCGACGCGACCGGGCGCCGACCAGCCGCGACCGGGGGTCGACGGAGGTGGCAGCAGCGTGCAGGCGGTCGAGGACTACCTCACCAGGATCGGGCTGATCTCGGCGCCCGGCGCCGACCTGGCCGGCCTGCGACGGCTGCACCGCGCGCACGTCGCCAGCGTCCCCTACGACAACCTGTCGACGATGCTGGACCGCCCCGACCCGGCCGACCCCGAGGCGGCCGTCGCCCGGGTCACGACCGGCGGCCGGCTGGGCTACTGCTTCCAGCAGAACGGCGCCCTCGAGTGGCTGCTGGGGCGTCTCGGCCTGTCCGTGAGCCGGCGCCACGGCCACGTGTGGACCCGCCCGCAGGACGAGCTGGGCACGGACCTCAACCATCTCGTGCTCGTCGTCTCCGGCCTGCGCTCCGACGACAACCCGGGCGGTCACTGGTGGGCCGACGCCGGCCTCGGCGAGGGGTTCGCCGAGCCGCTGCCGCTGGTGCGCGGGGACCACGTGGTCGACGGCTGGACGTTCGGGATCGGGGCGGGCTTCGGCGCGCAGGCCGCCGGCCGCCCGGCGGGCCCGGCCGCGTGGACCTACCGGCACCCGCCGGGCGGCGCGCTGCGCGGGATCGTCGTCACCTCGCGCGAGCACGGGCCCGACGCCGTCGAGGACGCCCACCGGACGCTCACCCGGGGCGAGGCCTCGCCGTTCCGCAGGGTGCTCGTGGTCCAGCGCGTCGACGGCCCGCGGCAGCGCACCGTGCGGGGCCTGGTCCACCAGGTGGTCACCCCCGAGGGCCGCGAGCAGCGCGACCTCGCCTCGCGGGAGGAGTGGCGCTCCGCACTGGTCGACGACCTGCTGCTGCCGGTGGACGACGTCACCGCGGAGGAGTGGGACCGGCTGTGGGACCGCACGCTGGTCGCGCACCGCGCGTGGGACGAGGCGGGCCGACCGTGACCGCGTGGCGGCGCGCGACCGCGGCGGACGCCGCGGCGCTGCGCGACCTGGAGAGCGCGGCCAGCCGCGCCGGGCTGGCGCACGTGTTCGGCGACCTGCCCTACCCCGACGACGACGTGCTGGCGCGCTGGGCGCTGCTGCTCGAGGACCCGGAGGTGGTCGTCGAGGTGGTCGAGGACGAGGCCGGGATGGTCGTGCTCTGCGCCCACGACGGGTCGACCCTGCGACACCTCGCGGTGCGGCCCGACCGCTGGGGCGCCGGCTGGGCCCGCGCCGGCTTCGAGCGCGCGCAGGCCGCGGGCGCCCGGCGGCTGTGGGTCCTGGCCGACAACGTGCGCGCCCGCCCGCTCTACGCCTCCTATGGCTGGCGGCCGAGCGGGACCACCCAGGAGTGCCCCTGGCCGCCCTACCCCACCGAGGTCGAGTACGTCGCTCCCTAGGATCGGGGCATGCCCGACGAGAGGTCCGACCAGCTGCTGGAGATCGCCGACGACCTCTACGCGCTCCCGCTCGCCGACTTCACGCCCGCCCGCGACGCGCTGGTCAAGGAGCACCGCGGCGACAAGTCCCTCGCCGCCGGCGTCAAGGGACTGCGCAAGGCGTCCCTCGCCGCCTGGGTGGTCAACCTGCTCGTGCGCCGTGACCCCGACCAGGTCGACCAGGTCCTGTCGGTGGGGGCCGCGCTCCGCGAGGCCCAGGCCGACCTCGACGCCGCGCAGCTGCGCGAGCTGACCAAGCAGCGGCGCCAGCTCACCGCCTCGGTCACGACCACCGCGCGCCGGATGGCGCGGGAGGAGGGCGTCAAGGTCACCGAGGCGGTCGCCGACCAGGTGGAGGCCACGCTCACCGCCGCCATGCTCGAGCCCGACGCGGCGCGGGCCGTGCGCAGCGGGATGCTGGTGACGGCGCTCGCCGCCACCGGGCTGGGCGACCTCGACCTCAGCGGGTCGGTCGCGCTCCCGCAGGCCCTCGGGTTCAGCGCGCGGGCGCGACCGTCCGAGGTCCCCGAGCCCGCGGTGGGGCGGCCCCAGCTGCACGTCGTCCCCGACCCCGACGCCGCCGCGAAGGCCCGCGCGGCGGCCGACGAGCGGCTCGCCGACGCCCGGCAGGCGCTCGCGGAGGTCGAGAAGGAGCACCGCGCCTCACGGCGCAGCGTCGAGCGGCTCCAGGCCCGCACCCTCCAGCTGCAGTCGGAGCTCGACGAGCTGCGCAGCCGGATGGCGACCCTCGAGGACAGCCTCGAGGAGGTCGACGACGAGCTGTCCGAGGCCGAGGTGCTGCGCGAGGACGCCGAGGCGGCGGTCGCCGAGGCCCGCGCCGAGGTCGACGAGGCGCTGGCGGCGCGCGACCGGCTCTAGCCGCGCGCCGCCGCGGCGGCCCGCTGCGCGCGCTGGTGCGGGGCGGCGTCCGGGTCGTGTGCCACGAGTGCGGCGACGGGGAGCGCGAGACCGTGCAGGGCACGGGCCTCGGTCGTGGCGAGGTGACCCACCGTCGCCACGAGCTCCGGCAGCGCGTCCACCGGTACGCCGGCAGCGCGGCACGCCGACGCCGACCACCCGGCACCGCCGGCGTCGAGCAGCCCGGTGGACCTCGCGTGGGTCGCGTCGGTGACGTGCCACGTGCCGAGCGTGGTGCGGGCGACGAGGTAGGACTCGACGCCCCCGACGGCGTAGCCGCCCTCCTCGAGGAGCGTCCAGGTGTGCGGCTCCTGCGCCGCGACCCAGGGCAGCGCGACGCCCGGAGCGGCGAGAACGGCACGTCGCGGCGAGCCGAGGGTCTCGCGGTCCCACAGGACCGTGGCCACGGGGTCGGTGGTGATCGCCACCCGGTCGAGGCGGTCGCTCCCGACGACGTCCAGCACGCCGCGGACGGCGCCGAGCGTCGCACGCCACAGGTCCTCGGTCGCCTGCTCGTCCCAGCCGGGCCCACCCGCTGACACGGTCACGTCGACCTGCGCGGACGCCTCGACCTCCCCGCCACCGGCGACGGCCGCGGCGCGGACGCCGGTGCGGGAGGCGTCGAGGACCAGGGTGAGGGGGCCGGACGGCGACCGGGTGCTCATGCCGACCCGGTGCCGCCCCCGCGGATGATCTCCAGGACGCGGCGGTCGATCCACTGCGGGCGCGGACCGGCGTCGACGCGCATCTCGTAGTTCTCCGAGCCGACCCACATCGCGAAGCTGTCCTTGCCGTCGGCGCGGGCCAGGTCCTCCAGCTCCGACATCAGCGCGTCGTCGACGGGCACCTGCTCGTCGGGGGTGGACGCGGTGAGGTAGAGGTCGTTGAGGTCGAGCAGGCGCGCCAGCTCGGTCACCGGCGCGGCGTGGTCGTCGACGCGGAGGTCCACCGCGACGTCGTCGTGGCCGCCGTAGCCGGCACCGTCGCGCACCACCAGCAGCGCCGCGGACTGGCGGCCGCGACTGTCGCCACCGGCCTCGTCGCCGGCCGCGAGCGCGGCCAGCAGGCGGCGCTCGACGGGCTGGCCCTCCGAGCCGGTCCACGCCCGCTCCATCGCCTCGACGACCTCGGGGCCGGTGAGGATGTTGCCCTGGATCGCGTAGCCCCCGCGCTCGCCGCTGCGTCCGGTCGTGCCCCCGGCCCACGCGAAGCACCCGCTGCCGGTCCAGGTCGCGGCGTTGCCGTCGGAGTCGACCACCCCGACCTGGCGGTCCTCGCGGCCGTCGTCCTCCTCGACCAGGCGGTCCAGCGCGACCTGGGCGGTCGCACCGTCGTCGAGGTGGGCGAGCCCGAGGTACTTGAAGGACAGGTTGGCGTCGGCCTGGGTCGCGATCGCCCCGACACCGGCTGCGGCGGCGGGGACGGCGGACCCCACGGCGAGGAACTTGGAGGCGACGGCGACGCCCCACGACTCACCGTCGTCGGAGCGGGCCACGATGGAGAAGGTCATGCCCCGAAAGATAGCCGCCGCGGCGTCGCGACCACCGCGAGCGCCGCGGATGGGCGAGGATGGTCGGGTGCTGCATCGTCTCGGGTTCCCCGATGTCGGCGACCACCGACGTTTCGTGACCGCCATCGTCTGCGACACGGTCGGCAGCGGCCTGTTCATGCCGATCACGTTGCTCTACTTCGTCGCGACCACCGACCTGTCGCTGGTCCAGATCGGCGCGGCCATCTCGCTGTCCGCGCTGCTGACCCTGCCGGCCGCATTCGTGATCGGCGGTCTCGTCGACCGGTTCGGCCCGCGGCGGATGATGCTGGTGGGCAACCTGGTGCAGGCCGTCGGCATGGTCGCCTACCTCTGGGCCGACTCGCTGGTCGCCGTCGCGTTGTGGACCGCGCTGCTCAACCTCGGGCGGCAGGCGTTCTGGGGGTCCTTCGGCAACGTCGTCACCGCGATCTCGGCGCCGGGGGAGCGCGAGCTGTGGTTCGGGTTCCTGCAGGCCGTGCGCAACCTCGGCTACTCCGTCGGCGGCGTGCTGGCCGGCGTCGCCCTCCAGGTCGGGACCGACCTGGCCTACCACGTCGTCGTGGTCGTCAACGCGGTTACCTTCGTGGTGGCGTGGGCGCTGCTGCTCGACGTCCCCGACCACCGCGTGCAGCGCGCGGACGACGCGCCGGTCGAGGGCTGGGGCACCGTGCTGCGCGACGGGGCGTACCTCCGGCTCGTCCTGGCCCAGCTCGGGTTCGTCGCCGGGATGATGGTCCTCAACTTCGCCCTCCCGGTCTACGTCGCCGAGACGATCGACCTGCCGGGCTGGGTCGTCGGCGCGATCTTCACCCTCAACACCGTGATGGTGGGACTGGGCCAGGGGCTGGTCGTACGCCGGATGACCGGGCAGGTGCGGGCGCGGATGATGGCGTTCGCCCAGGTCGTCTTCGTGGTGAGCTACGCGCTGTTCGTCGTCGCCGGCTGGCTCCCGGTCTGGCTGGGCGTGGTGGCGATGCTGGTCGGCGCGGCCGTCTACACCTTCGGCGAGCTGACCGGCGGGCCGGTGTTCAGCGCGACGGCCGCCGAGGCGGCACCCGACCACCTGCGCGGGCGCTACCTCGGGCTCTTCCAGCTGAGCTGGGCCGTCGGGGGAGCCGTGACGCCGGTGGCGTTCACGTGGCTGCTCGACCGCGGGCCGATCACGCTGTGGTGGGTGCTCGCCCTGCTCGCCCTGGCCAGCGGCGCCTACCTGCAGCGGCTGCCGCGGGTGCTGCCCGCCGCCGGGCTGCGGGTCACCGACCGCACCGCCGAGCCGGACACCGCCTGAGCGCGGCGTCCGACGCGCTCAGGCCTGGCCGATCCCGGCCAGCAGGTCGGTGAACCACTGCTGCGAGTCGTCGAAGGGCTTGTGCCCGGCGACCCGGGAGAACTCGATCGCGCGCAGCTCGTCGCCGCGCTCCTCGTCGTGGCCGACCAGGCCCGGCTCCCCGGCGAGCGCGCACGCCACGGCCTTCTCCGCCATCTCGCGGATCAGCGCCAGGTCGGTGTCGCCGGCGGGGGCGGAGCGGGAGAAGTAGCCCGACTTCTGCACCATGTGCTTCTCGGCGCCGATCTCGTGGGAGAAGCGGTCGGCGAAGTAGCGCCCGGGGTTGATCGTGTCGATCTTGATGTGGCCGAACGGGTCGCGCCCGACCGTCTCGCCGCGTGATTCGAGCTCGGCGACGATGTCGTCCACGCCCGCGCCCTCGGCCAGGAAGATGTTGACGCAGCCGATCTCGTCCATCACCGCGCGCAGCCGGTCGGCCTCGGCGGCGAGGTCGATGCGGCGCTCGGGGACGTAGACGGCGTGGATCGCCCACCGGCGCGGGTCGAGCCCGATGCCGGGCAGCCACTCCTGCTCGGCGTGCCAGGCCATGTAGTCGCGGGCGGCGGCCGCGGTCAGCCAGCCGCTCGCGCGACCCATGACCTCGTGCACGATCAGCATCCGCGGGTTGGACCCGTGCTCGGCCAGGACGTGCTGGGCGAAGCGCGAGGCCTCGTGGGCCGCGGTGAGCGCGCCGAGGCTCTGGCGCACCGGGACGATGTCGTTGTCGATCGTCTTGGGCAGGCCCACCACGGTGAGCTCCGAGCCCTGCGCGTGCAGGTGCGCCGCCAGGTCGGCCGCGGCGGTGTTGGTGTCGTCACCGCCGATCGTGTGCAGCACGTCGACGCCGTCGGCCTGCAGCCGCGCCGCCGCCACCGCGAGGGCGGTCTCGTCGGGACCGATCAGGCCGCGTCGGCGGCAGTCCTCGTCGTTGGTCAGCTTGACCCGGCTGTTGCCCAGCGGGCTGCCGCCGTAGCGGTGGAGCAACGCCGCTCCGGCGCGCTCCTCGGGACCGATCACCACGCTCGTGCCGGTCAGCAGGCCGTGGTAGCCGTGCCGGTAGGCGATGAGCTCGATGTCGGGGTCGGCGGCGTCGTAGGTCTCGATCAGGGCTCCGACCGCCGAGGACAGGCACGGCGCGTAGCCACCCGCCGTCAGGATCGCGACTCGCTTCGGCATGGGCAGCAGGGTAGGTGGAACGATCCAAGTCCGGGAAGGGTGGTCGGTGGGTGGTCGGTGGCAGGGACTGCACGCCGCGGCGCGACACGTCCTCCTCGACGGCGTGGTGGTTGCCCCGGGAGGCCCGAGCGGGCCAAGGTGAGCACACCGAACGAGGGGACCCCTGATGAGCGCGACCGAAGCCACGCAGCACGACGTCAACGGCGAGACGCCCGACCTCAAGCGGGTGATGGGGCCGAGGCTGCTGCTGCTCTTCATCGTCGGCGACATCCTCGGCGCGGGCGTGTACGCCGTCACCGGCAAGCTCGCCGGGCAGGTCGGCGGCATCGCCTGGCTCCCGTTCCTGGTGGCCTTCGCGGTCGCGACGGTGACCGCGTTCTCCTACCTCGAGCTGGTCACGAAGTACCCGCAGGCGGCCGGGGCCGCGCTCTACACGCACAAGGCGTTCGGCATCCACTTCGTGACGTTCCTCGTCGCCTTCACCGTGGTCTGCTCCGGCATCACCAGCGCCTCGACCTCGTCCAACCTGCTCGCGGCCAACCTGCTGATCGGCTTCGGCAACGACAGCCCGTCGACCGGGGCGACCCTGCTGGTGGCGCTGGCGTTCATGCTCGTCCTGGCGGCGGTCAACCTGCGCGGCGTCGGCGAGAGCGTGAAGTTCAACGTCGTGCTCACCCTGGTCGAGATGACGGCCCTGGCGATCGTCATCGTCATCGGCTTCGTCGTGGTGGCACGCGGCGACGCCGACCTCGGCCGGATCACGGTCTTCGAGAACCCCGACGACAAGGGCCTCTTCATGGCCGTCACGGTCGCCACCGCGATCGCGTTCTTCTCGATGGTGGGCTTCGAGGACTCGGTCAACATGGTCGAGGAGACCAAGGACCCGATGCGGATCTTCCCGCGCACCATGCTCACCGGGCTCGGCATCGCGGTCGTGATCTACATGCTCGTCGCCATCTCGGTCGTCGCGGTCATCCCGGCCGGCCAGATCGCCGAGCCCACCAACGCCGAGGCCGGCATCCTGCTCGACGTGGTCAAGATCGGCGCCCCCGACCTGCCCATCGACAAGCTCTTCCCGTTCCTCACCGTCTTCGCGGTCGCCAACACCGCGCTGATCAACATGCTCATGGCGAGCCGGCTCATCTACGGCATGGCTCAGCAGGACGTGCTGCCGCGCAGCCTCGGCAAGGTCCTGCCGGGTCGCCGCTCCCCGTGGACCGCGATCGCGTTCACCACGGTGCTCGCGCTGGCGCTCATCACGGTCGTGTCCACCCAGTCCGACAACTCGGTGGTCAGCGCCCTGTCGGGCACCACGGCCACCCTGCTGCTCGCGGTCTTCACCGTCGTCAACGTCGCCTGCATGATCCTGCGGCGCGACGCCACGCCGGAGGGCGCGTTCCGGGCGCCCTCGTACCTGCCGGTGGTCGGTGCGGTCTGCTGCCTCTACCTCCTCGGTCCCTGGGCGCGTACGGAGGCCGACATGGTCCAGTACAAGATCGCCGGCGGTCTGCTGCTGGTCGGCATCGTGCTGTGGGCCCTGACGTGGGCGACCAACCGCGGCGTCCGGGCCAAGAAGACCGGGTTCCGCGACATCGAGCACCTCGAGGAGTGACGAGGACGACCCGACACCCGGGTCGCCACGCCGCAGCCGGGCCGGGCAGCGGTCGGTGCCGCCGACTACGGTTGCCCGGTGACTCGTCGACCTCTCGGGCTGCTCGCGGCCGCGCTCGTGGCCTCGGCCCTGGGCTGCTCCTCGGTCACCCCGGCGTCGCCCTCGGCGAGCGCCGTCCCCGGTGACTACCCGCCGGCCACGACCGCTGCCGCCACCGCGCCCGCGATCGCCCGCGGCCCGCGCGACCGGCCGCCGGTGCCTCCCGCCCCCGTGCTCGACGACGACGCCTACCGCTTCGTCTCCGCACCCGACTTCCTCAACCAGGACGTCGCCGACCTGACCGCCGACGGTCGCGAGCAGCACGTCGTGAAGGCGACCGGCGAGGTCGCCAACTCCACCAACGCCGAGTACGACACCGCGCTCGACCACGTGATCAGCGAGATGGCCTCCCACGGCACGGACGACGTGCTGGTCGCCGGCGACCTGGTCGAGGGCCGCTGGGGGCGCGACGACGCCCGCACCGGCGTGTTCGGGCCGGTGCGCACCGAGCCGCAGCGCGTGCGCGCCTGGCGCCGCGCCGCCGACGTGTACTTCCCGGCCTACCGCGACCGCTTCACCTCCCACGGCCTCGCGACCTACCCCGCCGTCGGCGACCACGAGATCGGCGACGACCCGTGGCGCAAGCGCAGGCCGGACCCGTGGATCGACTTCAAGCGACGCCACGTCCCGCTCTTCAAGCAGGTCTTCGCCGCGCAGATGCTCACCGGTGCCGACGGCGCTCCTCGCTTCGCCGACCGGCCGTCCGCGGGCCCGGCCCGGGACACCGCGTACGCCGTGCGCCTCGACGACGACGTCCTGCTCGTCACCCTCGACGTCTTCCAGCGCCGCGGCAACGACGTCCACCTCTCGGTCGACCGGGCCCAGCTCGACTGGCTGCGGGGCGTGCTGCGCCGCGCGAGGCGCGAGGACGTGCCGTGGGTGATGGTGCAGGGCCACGTCCCGATGACCGGTGACGTCCGCACGCGCAACTCCAGCCACCTCGTCTACGAGCGCGGCTACCGCTCCGAGCTGTGGCGCACGATGGTCGACGGCGGCGTCGACGTCTACCTCAGCGGCGAGGTCCACGACCAGACCGTCCACCAGCGCGACGGGGTCCTCGAGGTCTCCCACGGCTCGCTGTTCTACCGCGGCGAGGCCTCCTACGTCGTGGGCCAGGCCACCGCCGACCAGCTGGTGCTGGAGAACCACCAGTTCCGCGGCACCGTCGGCTTCGACGACCGCCTCTGGACCACCTCGCGCCTGGGTGCCCCCGGCCACATCAGCTACCCCGGCCGGTCGGTCGTCACCGGCACCCTCGTGGCCCACCGCACCCGTCGCGGCGGGATCGCGCTCGACTCCGCGGCCGGGGTGCTCACGCCCGAGGAGTGACCCGGGTCTCGCCGGCCCGTTCACGCTCCGGTCAGGGTTCGGGGGAGCGGGGCGCACCGCCGTACCCTTGCCGGGTGACCCCTCCTGACGCCGCGGCCCCCGGCACCACCGGGCTCGGTGCGATCCCGACGCTCGACCAGCTGCACGCGATGGGCCCGCTCCAGCAGCCCACCTATCCCGACGCGGCCGCGGTCGACGCCGCGGTCGACAAGCTGCGCACCGCCCCGCCGCTGGTCTTCGCCGGGGAGTGCGACGACCTCCTCGAGAAGATCGCGGCCGTCACCCGCGGCCAGGCCTTCCTCCTGCAGGGCGGCGACTGCGCCGAGACCTTCGCCGGCGTCACCGCCGACAACGTGCGCAACAAGCTGCGCGTGCTCCTGCAGATGGCCGTCGTCCTCACCTACGCCGCGTCCGTGCCGGTCGTGAAGGTCGGCCGCCTCGCGGGCCAGTACGCCAAGCCGCGCAGCTCCGACCTCGAGACCCGCGGCGGCGTCACGCTGCCCGCCTACCGCGGCGACGCCGTCAACGGCTACGACTTCACCCCCGAGGCGCGCATCCCCGACCCGCAGCGCCTCGTCGACGTCTACAACTCCTCGGCGGCGACCCTCAACCTGGTCCGCGCGTTCGTCACCGGCGGCTACGCCGACCTGCGCCAGGTGCACACCTGGAACACCGACTTCGTCCAGTCCTCGCCCTTCGGCCAGCGCTACGAGGCGGTGGCCGACGAGATCGAGCGTGCGCTGACCTTCATGCAGGCCATCGGGGCCGACCCCGACGAGTTCCACCGGGTCGACTTCCACTCCAGCCACGAGGCGCTGCTGCTGGAGTACGAGCAGTCCCTGACCCGCATCGACTCCCGCACCGACCTGCCCTACAACGTCTCGGCCCACTTCGTGTGGATCGGTGAGCGCACCCGCCAGCTCGACGGCCCCCACGTCGAGCTGCTCTCCCGGATCCAGAACCCGATCGGCATCAAGCTCGGCCCCACCACGACCCCCGACGACGCCCTCGCCTACGCCGCGCGCCTCAACCCCGACAACACCCCCGGCCGGCTCACCTTCGTGACCCGCTTCGGCGCCGACAAGATCCGCGACGGCCTGCCGCCGCTGGTCGAGAAGGTCACCGCCGAGGGCGTCCAGGTCGCCTGGGTCTGCGACCCGATGCACGGCAACACCTTCGAGGCCTCCTCGGGCTACAAGACCCGGCGCTTCGACGACGTGATCGAGGAGGTGCAGGGCTTCTTCGACGTCCACCGCAGCCTCGGCACCTGGCCCGGCGGCGTCCACGTCGAGCTCACCGGTGACGACGTCACCGAGTGCATCGGCGGCGGCGAGGAGATCGACGAGGCCGGCCTGGCCAACCGCTACGAATCGGTCTGCGACCCCCGCCTCAACCGCGTCCAGTCCCTCGAGCTCGCCTTCCTCGTCGCCGAGATGCTCCGCAAGGCCTGAGGAAGCGACCGCGCCGGGGCCCGCACGGGTGGTCGAGCGGACCAGTGTCCGCTCGACGTCCGGCATGCCGGACGTCCAGCGACCACGGCGGGCGTCCAGTCCGCGGGTGGCACCGTGGCGGAGGTACGCCGAGGGAGGCTGGTTGGATGATCATGTGATCGACCTGCGCTCCGACACCCTGACCCGGCCGACTGACGCGATGCGGGAGGCGATGGCCCGCGCGGAGGTGGGCGACGACGTCTACGGCGAGGACCCGACGGTCAACGCGCTCGAGGAGCGGGTGGCCGCGATGTTCGGCCACGAGGCCGCGCTGTTCACCCCGACCGGCTCGATGGCCAACGTGCTCGCGGTCGCATCCGTCGTGGCGCCCGGCCAGGAGGTGCTCTGCGAGTCGTCCGCCCACATCGCGCGGGCCGAGCTCGGCGCCCACGGCGCGATCACCGGGCTGACCATGCGCACCTGGACCCACCCGCGCGGCCAGGCCGACCTCCGGGCGATCGAGGCGATGTACGCCCCGGACATGGGGCCGTTCTTCGTCCGCACCGCCGCGGTGTCGGTGGAGAACACCCACAACTTCGCCGGGGGAGCCGTGCTCCCGCTCGACGACCTGCGCGCGCTGCGCGCGTGGGCCGACACCACGGGCACCCGGATCCACCTCGACGGAGCCCGCCTCTGGAACGCGCACGTGGCGACCGGGACGCCGCTGGCCGACTACGGCCGGATCGCCGACGTGCTGGCCGTGTGCCTGTCCAAGGGCCTGGGTGCGCCGGTCGGCTCGCTGATGGTGGGCTCCGAGGAGGCGATCGTCGAGGCGCGGGTGCGGCGCAAGCGGATGGGCGGCGGGATGCGGCAGGTCGGCGTGCTGGCCGCTGCCGGTGCGTACGCCCTCGACCACCACGTCGAGCGGCTCGCCGACGACCACGCGCACGCCCGGCTGCTCGGCGAGGCGCTCGGCCTCGACCCGGCGGCCGTCGACACCAACATCGTCGTCGTCGAGCGACCGGACGCGCCCGCCTTCGTCGCCGCGGCCGCCGCGGAGGGGGTGCGGATCTCTGCGGTGGGTCCCCGCGCCGTACGCCTGGTCACCCACCTCGACGTCACGCGTGCCGACGCCGAGCGCGCGGCGTCGGTGCTGGCCGGGCTGTCCTGACCGACGAGGGATCGGGCGCGCTCAGCCGGCGCGCCACTCCAGCCGGCGGATGACCGCGCCCTCGTGGAGGGTGGTGGTCTCACCGGTGTCGGTGAAGCCGCGCGCGTCGTAGAGCCGCAGCGCGCGTCGGTTGGTCGTGCGCGTCCAGACCGAGAGCCGGGTCCAGCCGGGGCCGTGGTCGCCGCGCTGCACCGACCGCACGAGCGCGCCGGCGACGCCGCACCCCCACAGGGCCGGGTCGACGAAGACCATCGACACGTGGCCGCACACCGGGTCGGGACCGCCGTCGCCGGTCCAGGGCTCGGCCACCAGCATCCCGGCCGCGCGCTCGCCGTAGCGGGCGAGGAGCGCGAGGTGCCCGGCGTCGACGCGGGCCGCCACCTTGTCGGCGACCCGCCGCACCCGATCGGACGTGGGCGGCCCGTCGGTGGCCAGCCGGGCGGCCCGCCACACCTCGACCGCCAGTCGCTGGGACTCCGCGTCGAGGATCGGCGAGATCGTCGTGCGGGGCATCGCAGGGGTCAGCCGGCCCGGCGGCCGAGGAGGGTGACCTCGCTGATCGCGGTGTAGTCGCGCCCGAGCGAGCCGCTGCCGGGCGGGGTGACCTCGTCGATGCGCAGGGTGACGGTGGTCGTCGGCACCGGCGGCACCTTCAGCCGCTGCAGGCCCGGCCGCTCCGCCAGCGTCTGCTGGACCGAGGTGCCGTCGTCGAAGCCCCACGTCACGGCCAGGATGCGGCGGTTGTTGGGGTACCAGTCCACGCCCGCGACCTGCTTGGCGTAGCCGTTGACGAGCCCGACGCGGTCGATGACGGCCGGCTCGGCGAGCGTGAGGGTGATCGTCTGGCCGCTGGCGTCGCCGGCTGTGCGCCACGTGGTGGCCGGGTCGCCGTCCCTCATCTGGTCGGCCTCGTAGGCCACCAGGTCGCCGTCGAGGTCGGTCGTCGCCGGCGCGGTGCCGGGCACCGCCACGGCGGCGGTGGTGGCGAGGTCGAGTCGGGGGCCGGTCCCCTCGGGAGCGGGGGCGGCGGACCCGGTCGCGGCCGCCTCGTCGTCCGACGCCCCGTCGGTGTCCCCGGCCGCGTCGGCCCCCTCGCCGGCCTCCTCGCCGGTCCCGGCGGAGGACGAGCCGGAGGACGATCCGGAGGACGTGTCGGCGGCCCCGTCGGTCACCGGGTCGCTCTGGAAGAGGCGCAGCAGCACGAGGACGAGCGCGACGAGGGCGACGGCGCCCAGCACCCACGGGATCCACCCGCGCGCGCCGAGCGGCTCGTCGGGGCCGAGCTCGTCGGCGCGGTGGTAGGGGAGCAGGTCGCGCTCGGGGTCCCAGGTGGAGGCCGGCGGGACGGGGGTCGGGTCGGCCGCCTGCACGGGGATCTCGGGCGGCGGGGCCTCGCTCACCGACGGCGCCGGCGCGGACACCGGGCGCGATCGGGGAGGGCCGGCCGGGCGGGAGGGAGGAGCAGAGGCCGGGCGGGACGGAGGAGCAGCGGCCGGGCGGGACGGAGGTGCGGCGGCCGGTCGCGGCGCGGCGGGGCGTACGGGGTCGCCGATGCGGTGCCCGCAGTTGAGGCAGAACCGGCCCACACCGAGCTCGGCCCCGCACCTCGCGCACGTCTCCACGGAGCCCACGATAGGGGGCACCGCCCACGCCTGACCCGTGCTGCGGATCAGACGGCGATGTGCGGGACCTCGCCCTCGACGGCGCGGCGGGGCGCCAGCTCGACGGTCAGCATGGCGACCAGCACCATCGCGCCGCCGAGCAGCAGGCGGGCGGTGAGGTGCTCGCCGCCTAGCCAGACGGCGAAGAAGGACGCGAACACCGGCTCCATGCTCATGATGATCGCGCTGCGTGTCGGGGCCAGGTGCGCCTGCGCCCAGGTCTGTCCGAGCAGTCCGAGCGCGCCCACGACCACGGCCATGTAGGCGACCGAGACCCAGTCGGAGGTGCGGTCGGGGAGCACGATCCCGTCGTGCACGGTGGCGAGCGTGCAGACCGCGGCAATCACCATGATCTGCAGGATCGTCATGCCGATCGCGTCCTTGGCGGAGGTCCAGGCCCCGAGACCGACGATGTGCAGCGCGTAGAGCACGGCCGAGGCGAGCGTGATCGCCTCGCCGTAGCCGACGCTCAGCCCGTCGAGGGCCAGCACGCCGAGGCCGACGGTCGCCAGCGCGACCGCCGCCCAGGTGATCCGCGGGATGCGCGTGCGCAGGATGAGCGCGGCGAGCAGGGGAGTGCACACGACGTACAGCCCGGTCACGAAGCCGCTGATGCTCGCCGGCGTGTGCGCCAGGCCGGCGGTCTGGAGGATCTGCGCGACACCGTAGAGCAGGCCCAGCACCACCGCGTGCCGGCGCACCTCCGGGGAGAGCCGCCCGAGGGCCCGGGGCGCCACCACGAGCAGGGCGAGCGAGGCGATCGCGAACCGCAGGGCCAGGAAGTCGAGCGTCGGCACCCGGTCGAGCAGGTCCTTGATCATGAAGAACGTCGACCCCCAGCACGCGGCCAGCGCCAGGAGGGCGGCGGCGGCGAGCAGGGAGGTACGGCGGGGCTGCTCGGGCGTCACGGCGGCAGGCTAGGACCTCAGATGAGGAACAGCGTGATCGTCGAACCCTTCGGCACCGACTCGCCCTGGTCGGGGTCGGAGCTGAAGACGAAGCCGAGCCCGAGGTAGTTCTCGGACTGCTCGGTGGTGACCTGGAAGCCGAGGCCCTCGAGCAGGTCGGTCGCGGCCTCGACGCCCATCGCGCGCACCCGCGGGACCTCGACGAGCTGGGGACCCTTCGAGACCACGAACGAGACGGTGTCGCCGCGGTGGAGGGTGCCGGTCGAGGGGTCCTGGGAGATGACGACGCCGTCCGGGACGGTGTCGCTGAACTCCTCGGACGTCACCTCGACCTGCAGCCTTCGCTTCTCCAGGGTGCTACGGGCCTCGTCGATGTCCTTGCCGGTGAAGTCCTTGACCTCGATCGGCTTGCGTCCGCGGCTGAGCACCAGGTCGACGCTCGCGCCGGGCTTGAGGGTGGTGCCGACCTTGGGGGAGGTGCGGATGACCTGGCCCTCGGGCACCGTCTCGCTCCAGCGTCCCCTGCTCTCGCCGAAGGCGAGGTTGGTGGCGGCGAGCGCGTCCTGCGCCTGGTCCTCGGTCCGGCCGACGAGGTCGGGCACGTCGTAGCGCTCGGGACCCAGCGACAGCACCAGCGTGACGGTGCCGCCGTCGAGGACCTTGCCGCCCGGCTCGGGGTCGCTCGTGACCACCAGGCCGGGCGCGACGTTCTCGGAGTACGTCGCCTCGCCGGCCTCGGCGTCGAGCCCGGCCTTGTCGAGCCGTGCGGTCGCAGCGGCCTCGTCGAGCCCGAGCACGGCCGGAGTCGTGGTGTAGCGCGCCCAGCCGAACCAGTAGGCGCCGACGCCCACCCCGGCCACCAGCAGCAGCGCGAGGAGCAGCACCAGGGGGCCGCGGACCGAGCGCTTTCGTGCGGTCGTCGTGACGGGGGCGGCCCGCGTCGGTGCGCGCCCGGGACCGCGGGCGGGAGGACGAGCTGGACCGGCGACGCCGGCCGGGCGTCCGGGGCGACGGTCGTCGGGGCGGACCGGCATCGCGGTCGTCGCGGGGTCGTGCTCCGGGCCCGCAGCAGGCGAGGCGCCCCGGACCGACGCAGCCGTGGCGGCGGCCGCGGCCGCGGCAGCCGCGGCGCCGGCGACCGGGTGGCGCTCGAGGGCGGTGGTGCGGTCGGGGCCGCCGTCATCGACCAGCCCGGACTCGCGCGGGTCGACCTCGCTGAGGAGCGCCAGCGCGCGCGCGTCGAAGGGCTCGGGACGGGTGTCCTCGGGCCCGGACGCCTCCGCGGGCTCCGGCGCGCGGCGCGGCATCAGGTCCGCCGCCAGCTCGGGGTCGCTCGTCAGGCCCTCGCGCAGCGCCTGCTCGACGCGGTGGAGGTGGTGGAGGAGCACGGTCGCGTCGGCGGGGCGCTGGGCGCGGTCCCGGGAGGTGGAGCGGGCCACCAGGGCGTCGACGTAGTCGGGCACCGAGGCCGCGACCGCCGAGGGCATCGGCACGTCGTGGTGGACGTGGCGGTAGGCCACCTGGATCGGGGACTCGCCCTCGTGGGGCTTGGACCCGGTGAGGAGCTCGTAGAGCACGACCCCGGCGGCGTAGACGTCGGCGCGCGCGTCGGAGCGGCCGTCGACGACGAGCTCCGGCGCGAGGTAGGAGACGGTGCCGATGAGCACGCCGCCCGTGGCCGTGTGCTGGGTGTCGGCGCTGACCGCCTTGGCCAGGCCGAAGTCGGCGACCTTGATCCGGCCACCGTGCGCCTCGTCGGCGATGAGGACGTTCTCGGGCTTCACGTCGCGGTGCACCAGACCGGCGCGGTGGGCGGCGGCCAGGGCCGACACGATCGGCTCGAGCAGCGCCAGCGCGCGGCCCGGAGGCATCGGCGCCTCCTTGCGGATCACGTCGCGCAGCGTGTGCCCGGGGACGTACTCCATGACGAGGAAGACCGTGTCGGTGCCGTCGGAGGTGTCGTCGCCCTGGTCGTAGACCCCCACCACGTGCGGGTGGTTGAGCCGGGCCGCGGCCCGCGCCTCCCGCACGAAGCGCTCGGCGAACTCCTGGTCGTCACCGAGGCCGGGGTGCATGACCTTGACCGCGACCGTGCGGTCGAGCCGGGTGTCGGTGGCCTCGTAGACACTGGCCATGCCGCCACGGGCCACGCGCGGCCCGATGCGGTAGCGGCCGTCGAGCAGGCGTCCGACCATGGGGTCGCCAGCAGCGCCGGGCGCGGTTGCGCGGGCGTGCTCGGGTGGCTCCACGGTCGACCTCCAACACCGGACGGGGAAGGATCCGGCTCGCTCATCGTACGGAAGCACCGTGCGAGCCCCCGCCCAGGCGCGGCCCCCGGCGTGGCGTCACCGGCCTCAGGCAGGCGGGCGACCCTCCTCGAGGCGACGCTCGATCGCCCGCACGTCGCGTACGTAGTCCCACGTCTCCCCGTAGAGCCCGCGGCGCCGGACCGCGCCGAGGCCCTGGTAGTAGGCGCCGACCAGGTGCGCTTGCCGGTCGGTGTGGCGCCCCAGCACGCGCAGCAGCAGCACGCCCGCGGTCGCGTTGTCCGCCAGGCGGTGCAGGCGCAGCGGGCGCCCGGCGTAGCCCTCCATCCAGCGGGCGGTCGCGGGCAGGACCTGCATCGCGCCGACGGCGTGGGCGCTGGAGACGACGCCCATCTGCCAGCCCGACTCCTGCCACGACACCGCGAGCGCGAGCTGCGGGTCGACCCCGTGCCGCCGTGCGGCACCGGCCACGGCGCGGCGCACCTGCTCCCGGTCGGGGTCCGGGTGCTGCCACGCGGACGGGCGCCCCGGCGAGCCCCCGTCGCCCGCGTGGTGGCCCGCGTCGTCGCGGGACCGGGTGCCGACCACGGGGACGACGATGCGCTGGCCGGCGTGGAGCGCGCCGTCGGGGCCGAGGTGGTTGAGCGCGACGAGCTCGTCGGTCCAGGCGTGGAAGCGCACGGCGAGACCGGTGGCGGTGTCGCCGGGACGCACGACGTACGGCACGGGCGTGCGGTCGGACGGCAGGTCGCGGGCGGCGTGCCGGGCGGGCTCGGCGTGTGCCGCCGCTGCGAGCGGGGTGGCCGGCACGACGCCGACGACCACGGCCGTGACGGCTGCGGCCGCGGCGACGGCGAAGGCGGCGGAGATGGCGGCCGGCGCGCCGGTGCGGAGCCGGCGGGACGTCCGGGGGGTGGGTGTCACGGTGTGCTCCTCGTCTGGTCCGCTGCGCCCGCGGCCCGGGGCCGCGAGGGGGAAGCGCGCGAACGAGCGCTCGACGTTACCGACGACGTCGGCGGGCGCCGAACCGCCGGGTGGGTCGGGCGTGTCGCCATGACAGACTTCGCGCCATGAGTGACGTTCCCCTGGCCGACCGTGACCTCGCCGCCCTCGTCCCGGAGTGGCTCGACTGGTCGCAGGTCGCGACGCTGCTCGGCGTCACGCCGGCCAAGGTCCGCACGATGATCCGCGACCACGAGCTCGCGGCGGCCGTGCCCTCGCCCGGAGCGGGCCAGAAGGTGCCCGCCGACTTCATCCAGGACGGCCTGGTCGTCAAGGGCCTGCCCGGCCTGCTCGTCCTGCTCCACGACCACCGGTTCGACGACCGCGAGTGCATCGCGTGGCTCTTCACCGACGACGACCTGCCCGGCCGCCCGATCGACGCGCTGCGCGAGAACCGCGGCAGCGAGGTCAAGCGCCGCGCCCAGGTGCTGGAGTACTGATGGCCGCCGCGGCGGGTCGCCAGCGCTTCCGGTGGTTGCTGCTGCTCCTCGCCGCCGTGCTGCTGCTCGGCTGGCTGGCCACGGGCGGCCTGTCCGGGGCGGATGACTCCGACGGGTCCGGCGACCGCACGGTCGCGATCGACCCCGGTCCGGCCGGGGGCTCGGGCAGCCCGCCCGACAGCCCGACGTCGGGGGAGTCGACCGACCCGGCGAGCGGGCTCCCGCTGGTCCGCCTCGTCGACCTGCCGCCGGAGGCCGCGGAGACCGTGGACCTGATCGACCGCGGCGGCCCGTTCCCCGAGCCCGACCACGACGGCGGCGTCTTCGGCAACCGCGAGGGGCTCCTGCCCGACGAGCCGTCGGGCTACTACCGCGAGTACACCGTGCCGACGCCCGGATCACCCGACCGGGGCGCGCGCCGCATCATCGCCGGTGACGGCGGCGAGCTGTACTGGACCGCCGACCACTACGACTCGTTCGCGCTGATCGTGAGGCCGTCGTGAGCGGCCTCGCCGCGGTGCTGGCGCGGCGCGAGGAGCCCGGCATCCACCTGTGGCACGCCGCGGCCGATGTCGCCGACGTACGCCACGCCGTGGAGCACGCGGGGTGGGCCTTCGGCCACGTCGACGGGTGGACGGCGGCCGACACCAAGGCGGGCTTCCTGGCCGAGGTGGGTGCCACGCTCGGGTTCCCCGGGCACTACGGCCACAACTTCGACGCCCTCGCCGACTGCCTGCACGACATCGGCGTCGGCGCGGACGGCGTGGTGCTGCTGTGGGACGGCTGGTCGACGCTGGCGCGCTCCGACGAGCGTGCCTTCAGCGTCGCGCTCAGCGTGCTCGGCTCGCGCGTCGCCGCCGACCGGGGAGTGCCGTTCAGCGTGCTGCTGCGCGGTGAGGGCCCCGTCGTGCCCGGCATCACGAGCCTCGACTGAGGCAGGTCGCGTCAGACGGTGCGCTGCGTGGCCGCGGCCGCGAGCTCGGTGAGCGCGTCGCGCGCGTGCTGGTCCACGTCGGCGGCGGCGAGGGCCTCCACGGCCCGCTCGGCGAGGTGCCCGATGACCTCCTCGACCTGGGCCCGTGCGCCCGAGGAGTCGATGATCGTGCGGAGCTCGTCGACGTCGGCGGGGGCCAGGGGCGTGCCGAGCGCGGCGTCGAGGCGGGCGGCCGCCGCGGGCGGCGCGGCGTCGAGCGCGAGGGCCACCAGGACGGTGCGCTTGCCCTCCACCAGGTCGTCGCCAGCCGGCTTGCCGGTCTCGAGCGGGTCGCCGAAGACCCCCAGCAGGTCGTCGCGGAGCTGGAAGGCCTCCCCGAGGGGCAGGCCGAAGCGGGAGAGCTGCTCGAGCTGGGCGGGGGTGGCGCCGGCCAGCCCGGCGCCGATGTGGATCGGGCGCTCGATGGAGTACTTCGCGGACTTGTAGCGCAGGACCGTCATCGCGGTGTCGACGTCGGCGCGGCCCCGGGCCTGCACCGACACGTCGAGGAACTGCCCGGCGATGACCTCGTTGCGGCACTGCTCGAAGAGGGTGAGCCCGGCCGCGACGTCCTCGGCAGCGAACCCGCTGTGGCGCAGCAGGTCCTCGGCCCAGCCGAGCAGCAGGTCGCCGAGCAGGATCGCCGCGGCGGCGCCGTACTGCGCCGCGTCGCCGCGCCAGCCCGCCGCGCGGTGCTCCGCCTCGAACGCGCGGTGCGTGGCGGGACGACCGCGGCGGGTGTCGGAGGCGTCCATGAAGTCGTCGTGGACCAGCGCGCTCGCGTGCAGCACCTCCAGGGCCGCGCACGCCCGGGCGAGCGCGGCCTCGTCGGCCACCTCGGGCCGGATCGCGCGGTGGCCCCAGTGGCAGAACGCCGCGCGGAACCGCTTGCCTCCGCGCACCGACGTCCGGGCCTCGGCCACCAGCCGGTCGGCGTCGGGGCCGAGCGGCGCCAGCTCGGCCGCGCGCTCGTCGAGGAACGTGTCGAGGACCGCCTGGACCCGGTCGCGGAAGTCGGCAGGGTCCCAGCTGGTCACGCGGGCGAGCCTAACCAGTGGACGCAGGCCCGGACGCATCGCGGTTCTCCGTAGGCTGGTGCCATGACGACCGGACGGGGCCTGGGCATGCGCGAGCTCCTTGCGCGCGGCGAGCGCTCCTTCTCCTTCGAGTTCTTCCCGCCCAAGGACGAGGCCGGCGAGGTCCAGCTGTGGCAGGCCATCACCGAGCTCGAGCCCTACGGCCCGACCTTCGTCTCGGTGACCTACGGCGCCGGCGGCTCCACCCGTGACCGCACCGTCGCGATCACCGCGCGGATCGCTCGCGAGACCAGCATGCTGCCCGTCGCCCACCTCACCTGCGTGGGCCACACGGTCGAGGAGCTCGACGCGATCCTCGACGATCTGCTCGCCGCGGGCGTCCACCACGTCATGGCGCTGCGCGGCGACCCGCCGGGCGGCCCGGGCTCGCCCTGGACGCCCACCGACGGCGGCCTCACCCACGCCGACGAGCTCGTCGCGCTGGTGCGCGCACGCGCCGACATGCGCATCGGCGTGGCCGCGTTCCCCGAGGGTCACGTCGACGCCGTCGACCTGCAGCAGGACGCCCGGGTGCTCAAGGCCAAGCACGACGCCGGTGCCGAGTTCGCGGTGACCGACATGGTGCTGCGCGCCTCGGACTACGTCGGCCTCGTCGAGCGCGCCGCGGCCGCGGGCGCCGACCTGCCGATCATCCCGGGCATCATGCCGATCCTCAACCTGCGCTCGATGGAGCGGATGGTCGAGTTCTCGCGGCGCCGGCTGCCCGACGAGGTGGTCGAGCGCCTCGCCCCGCTCGCCGACGACCCGGCCGCCCTGCGCGCCGAGGGCATCGCGATCGCGACCGAGCTGTGCGAGGCGCTGCTCGACGCCGGGGCGCCGGGCCTGCACTTCTACACGCTCAACCGGTCGAAGGCGACGCGGGAGATCTTCGCGAACCTGCGGATCACCGTCTGAGCCGCACACCGGCGCCGCCGGCGCCACCTGCGTCGTCGGGCGCCCCGCACCGCGCACCGCACTAGGTTGGCCGCATGCGCACCGTCACCGTCACCGGGACCGGCTCCAGCCGGGTCGCGCCCGACACCGCCGTCGTCCGTCTCGCCGCCGTCGCGCGCGGGGTCGGCGTCGCGGAGGCCTACGAGTCGATGGCGGCCGCCGCGAGCGCCGTGGTCGCCGTCGCCGGCCGGCACACCGACGCCCCGCGGATCGCCTCCACCGGCATCACGGTGTGGCCCTTCCACGACCACGAGGGCCGGCGCGAGGGCTACGAGGCGCGCCACGGCTACGCCATCGCGACCCCCGACCTCGCCGCGGCCGGGACGATGCTCGCCGACCTGGTCCGCGAGGTGGGGGACGCGCTCGCGGTCGACGGCGTCGCGCTCGAGGTGAGCGACGTCGCCGTGGCCGGCAGCGCCGCGCGGGAGGCGGCGTTCCACGACGCCCGCGAGCGTGCGGCGGCGCTCGCCCGGATGTCGGGCGCCGGCCTCGGCGCGGTGCAGTCGGTGGTCGAGGGCGAGCCCGGGAGCGGGCCCGGCCCGCTCGCCAAGGTCGCGCTGGCGTCGACCGCTGGGCTCGAGGCGGGGGAGTCGATGGTGACCGCCGTGGTCACCGTGGTGTGGGAGCTCGTCTGAGCCGCGCGCTCAGGCGCGCCCGACGATGTCGGCCACGAGCGCCGCGCTGAGCGCGGCGAAGGGCAGTCCCGAGCCGGTCGTGGCGTGCGCGCCCGCGGCCAGGACGCCCGGCACCGGGGTGCGCGGCCCGAGCCGCTGACGCGCCGACCGGGCCCCGGCCCACGCGACGCCGTGCGGCGACCCGCCCCACTGCTCGACGAGGTCACGCGGCGTGCGGTCGACGCGGGCCACGACCTGGCGGCGTACGTCGATCCCGTGGCGCGCGAGAGCGACCAGCGGGTCCTCCCAGAGACGTCCGCGGGCCAGGAGGGTCCAGGCCGCGCCGTCCTCGGGCGCGCGGCCCCCGGTGCGCACCACCAGCAGCGGGTCGCCGTGCAGGACGACCTCGTGGGCGAGGTCGGGCACCTCGCCCTCGAGCCCGACGTGGCACACCACCGGCGGGAACGCGGGCGTGGTGCGGCGCACGTGCGGGGCCAGGACCGGGATCCGCCGCGGGTCCACCGCGACGACCACGACGTCGGCGTCCACCTCGCCCGCCGCGGTGGCGACGGCCACGGCCCGGCCCTCGCGCACCACGACGTCGTGAGCCTCCGTGGCGGTGTGCACCGCGACCCCGCGCAGCGCGAGCCGGGCGGCCAGGGCGGTCCCGAGGGCGGCGAGGCCTCCGGGGACGGTCCACGCGCCGAAGCGCTGCTCGAGATAGACGTCGAACCCGGCGTACGCCGGCACGTCGCGCAGCGACTGGCCGTCCATGACCAGCCGGTGCCCGGCCAGCAGCCGCAGGCGCTCGTCGCGGAACGTGCGGCGCAGGCGGCGGTGCAGCGACTCGCGGCGTGCCAGCAGCGCGACCAGCTCGCGCGGCGCGACGTCGTCGTCGAAGGGACGCTCGAACCACTCCTTGCGCAGCAGCTCCCAGACCTCGCCCTGCGCGGCCACGTGGTCGACCCAGGCGCGACCCAGGCCGGGCCCGAGCGCCTCGACGGCCGCGAGCTGCGCGGCGCGCGACCCGCCCGGCAGGGCGAGGGACGAGCCGTCGGCGAAGCGGTGCTCGCGCACCACCTCGAGCGGGACGAGGTCGACCTCGCGCTCGAGCGGGCGGCCCGACTTGCGGAACAGGTCGCGCACCACGGCGGGCAGGAGCGTGCTCGTCGGTCCCGCGTCCCACGCGAAGCCGTCGCGCTCCACGGTCGTCAGCGCGCCGCCGAGGTGCTCTGCGCGCTCGAGGAGGGTGACGTCGTGGCCGAGCTTGGCCAGCCGCGCGGCCGCGGCCATCGCGCCGAAGCCACCACCCACCACCACGACGCGCGCCACGGGGGAACCCTAGGTCCTGCCACGCGCTCGTCAGACGAGCGGTCGTGCCGGCTCGCGGCGCTTCCACCGCCGCCAGCCGCGCCGCACCATCCGCCCGACCACCACGAGCATCACCAGGCCGAGGACCAGCAGCACGCCGGCGACGCCCGCCGCGGTGCGGGGGTGCTGGAGGGAGAACCACACCACGGCCAGCACGGCGGCGTCCTCGGTGATGCTCGCCACGATGGTCGTCACCGGCTCGGGGGAGGAGTTCAGGGCCAGTCGTCCGCCCGCCTTGGCGAGGTGGCTCAGCAAGGCGGTGCCGCCGCCGACGACGCCGCCCACCGCCTGGTCCAGGGAGGTCGCGTCACCGGCGAGCAGGACGCCGATGACGGCCCCCGCGGTCGGCCGGATCGCCGTCGAGATCGCGTCCCACGTCGAGTCGACGTAGGGGATCTTGTCCGCGACGAACTCCATCGCGTAGAGGAGGGCGGCCACCGCGAGCACGTCCCAGCGGCCCAGCACGTCGGGCACGTCGGCGAGGTCGCCGACGCGGTCGGCGAGCCCGAGGACCAGCACGACGAGGTAGGCGTTGATGCCGCTGGCCCACCCGCTGGAGAAGGTCAGCGCCAGCGCGTCCAACGGCTCAGTCCCGCGCGCTGGTCGGGTCGGCGGCCGGGTCGGTCGCGGGCGCCTCGACGTCCACCTCGGTCGCCCCGGTCATGGCCACCAGCTCGTCGAAGGTCGTGGAGAAGACCGCGGCCGGGTGGCCGGCGGCGGCCCACACGACGGGGTGGCGACGCAGCCAGGGGTCGATCCAGGTGCGGACCGGCGCGGGGTGGTCGAGGGGCGAGACGCCGCCGATGACCTGGCCGGTGTGCTCGCGGACGAAGTCGGGCGTCGCCCTGCGCAGCCGGGCGACGCCGATGCGCGCGGCGACCGCGGCGGTGTCGACCCGGTGGGCGCCCGAGGTCAGGACCAGGACCGGCTCGCCGTCGGCGTCGAAGAGCAGGCTGTTGGCGATCGCGCCGACCTCGCAGCCCAGCGCCGCCGCGGCGAGTGCCGCGGTGTGGGCGCTGTCGGGCAGGATGACCACGTCACCCGTGCCGCCGCGCCGGGTGTGCTCGCCTCGGAACGAGGTGATGGATGCGTGCTCGCTCGACATGGTGCGAGCCTAGCGACGAGCGACGACGAGGGTGGAGGAGTGGGGATGGCGCGCCAGCTGCCGGGGTCCGTGGTCAACAGCGTGCGGGTGCTGAGGCTGATCGTGGCCACGGCCGGGGTGATCACCCTCCTGACCTGGCTGATGCGCGACGAGGTGATCCTCGGCTGGGCCAAGGGCAACCCGTCGGCCCAGGAGCTCCTCGCCCAGGGCGGCATCGACCTGCTGCGCGAGAGCCCGATCGTGCCGGGGTTCGTCGCGCTGTCCGTGGTCGCCTTCGCCGCCTTCGCCGCGCTCGCGCTGGTCCTCGGCTCGTTCTTCCGGGGCGGCCACGGCTGGGCCCGGCTCGTGCTGACGGCCACGGTCGGGGTCGGCGTCCTCGTCGGCGCCGTCGCGATCGACTCCCACCTCCCGACCGTCTTCGTCGTGCTCGCCGCGCTCGTGATCGTGGAGAGCCTGGTGCTCGCCCTCTTCCTCTGGCGTCGCGAGACCACGGCCTACCTCCGCGGCCACTGACCCTCGGCCACTGACCCTCGGCCACTGACCCCTCGGGCCACGGGCGTCCCGGGTCCCCGGTCCTCGGGTCGGCCCGACGTCGGCCCCGGGTCTTGACGCGCTGTCGGTGGGGAGGAGTAGCGTTCGGGTTGTTCGAACAGATGTTCGATGCGACCCGGGTGGCGGTGACCTCGACCCCCACCTCCGCCCGGGTCGGCCGGGGTCGACCGAGTGTGTCGAGGAGGCGCGATGAGGCAGTACGACGACCCTGTCGAGGTGCGACGGGGGGAGGCCGAGGACCCGGAGCAGTTCCTGTGGCGCGGGCGCCTGTGGAAGGTGCGGGCCGTGGTGGCCCACTGGGTGGAGACGGGCCCGTGGTGGCAGTCGGCCGGCCCCGGCACCGACGAGGCCGCGAGCGAGGGCGCGAGCGACCCCGTCGCCGAGCGCGAGCTGTGGCGGGTGGAGGCCGGTCGCGGCATGGGCGGCGCCACGGGCGGCGGTCTGCGCGGCGGCATGCGCCTGGTCGACGGTGCGGAGCCGCCGGGCTTCGGGGTGTTCGACCTGTCCTTCGACTGGACCGACGGGCGCTGGCAGCTCGTCGGGTGCCACGACTGAGGTGGCGACGATGAGCTTCCCGAGCGCCCCTGTCGGCGCGCTGGTCCCGGCCAGTGCCCACCACTACCTCGCCCGGTCGGCGACCTCGCTGCGTGACGCGATCACCGCGCGCGACGTGCCGACCCGCTACGCCTGCGCCCACGTCGCGGCCCTGTGCGCCGCGGCCGCGCTGCTCGCCGCGCGTGCCCGTCCCGCCCCACGCGGGCGACGGCAGAAGAACGCGTGGGTCCTCCTCGCCGAGGTCGCCCCCGAGCTCACCGAGTGGGCCACGTTCTTCGCCGCCGGGGCCGCCAAGCGGGCGGCCGCGGAGGCCGGGTCGACCCGGGCGGTCAGCGAGCGCGAGGCCGACGACCTCGTGCGCGACGCCGACCGCTTCCTCGCCGTCGTCGAGCAGGCGCTCGGTCTCGTGCCGCACGCCAGCGTCGCCTGAGGCCGGGTGGTGCCCGACCCGTTCGTCCACCTCCACGTCGCCTCCGGGCACTCCATGCGCTACGGCGCCTCGCACCCGCACGCCCTGGTGGAGCGCGCGGTCGACCACGGGATGGACACGCTGGCCCTCACCGACCGTGACGGCACCTACGGCGCGGTGAAGTTCGCGCTGGCCGCCCGGTCCGCGGGCATCCGTCCGGTCCTCGGCGTCGACCTGGCGCTCGCCGCGCCGGCCACCGGGCCGGTCCCGGCCGGGAGGGGACGCGCTGCCCCGCGAGCCACCCCGGCACGCGGAGGCAGCGTGCGGGAGGCCGCGCCCGCCGCGGGCGGCCCGACGCGGGTCACCGTCCTGGCCAGCGGCCGGGCCGGGTGGGCGGCCACCTGCCGGATGGTCTCGGCCGTCCACCTTGCCGGCGAGCGGGGGCGGCCGGTCGCCACGCTCGACCTGCTGGCCCCCCACCTCGCCGCCGGCGACGTCGTCGTCCTCCTGGGACCGGGCTCCGAGCTGGGGCGTGCCGTGGCGCGGCGTCGCGACGACCTGGCGCGCGCCGTCCTGGCGCGGTGGCTCGAGGTCGTGCCCCGCGCGAACCTCGTGGTCGAGCTGGTCTCCCACCGGCTCGGCCCGCGGTCGGGGGAGTGGGGTCCGGGCAGCGCGGCCCACGCCGCGCGGATGGCCGGCGTCGCGCACCGGGCGGGCCTGACGACGGTGCTGACCAACGCCGTGCGCTACGCCGAGCGTCGCGACGCCCCGGTCGTCGACGTCCTCGACGCCGCGCGCCGGCTGGTGCCGCTCGGCTCGGCCCACCTGCGCGACACCGGCCCCGACGGTGCGCGGGCCAACGCCGAGGGCTTCCTCAAGTCGGGCAAGCAGATGCAGGAGGTCGCCGAGGAGGTGTGCCGCCTGGCAGGTCAGGCCCTCGACGGCGAGCGCGGGGCTCGCCGGCTGCTGGCGCGCACGCGCGCGGTGGCCGACCGGTGCGCCCTCGACGTCCGCGCCGACCTCGGCATCGGCGAGGTGCACTTCCCCGAGCCCGACCTGCCGCGCACGGGTGCCTCGCCCGACGCGGTCCTGCGCGAGCGGTGCGAGGCGGGCATCGGCCGCCGCTACGCCGATGCCCCCCGGATGCGGATCTGGACCCGCCTCGACCAGGAGCTCGAGACGATCCGCACCCTCGGGTACGCCGCGTACTTCCTCACCGTCGCCGACGTCACCGACCTCATCGGCGCGATGGGCGTGCGGCGGGCGGCGCGGGGCTCGGGCGCCGGCAGCCTGGTCAACTACCTCCTCGGCATCTCCGGTGTCGACCCGATCCGTCACGGCCTGCTCATGGAGCGGTTCCTCTCACCGCTGCGCGCCTCGCTGCCCGACATCGACGTGGACGTGGAGTCGGCGCGCCGCGAGGAGGTCTACCGCGCGATCCTCGACCGGTTCGGGGGCGAGCGGTGCGTGTGCGTGTCGATGACCGAGACCTACCGCGTGCGCCACGCCGTGCGCGACGTCGGCGCGGCGCTGGGGATGCCGCCCGGCGAGGTCGACGCCATCGCCAAGGCCTTCCCTCACGTGCGGGCCCGCGACGCCCGCGCGGCGTTGCGCGACCTGCCCGAGCTGCGCGCCAGCGGGCTCGGCGACGGCGGCCTCGACCGGTTCTTCGGGCTCGTCGAGCGCCTCGACGGGCTGCCGCGCCACGTCGCGGTCCACCCGTGCGGGGTGCTCCTCTCCGACGCCACCCTCCTCGACCGCACCCCGGTGGAGGCGTCGTGGGCCGGCTTCCCGATGAGCCAGTTCGACAAGGACGACGTCGAGGACCTCGGCCTGCTCAAGCTCGACGTCCTCGGCATCCGGATGCAGTCGGCCATGGCCCACGCCGTCGCCGAGGTCGAGCGCGTCGACGGCGTGCGCCTCGACCTCGACGACGAGGCGCAGGTGTCACTCGACGACCCCGCCACCTACGACCTGATCAGCAGTGCCCGCACGCTGGGGGTGTTCCAGATCGAGTCCCCGGGTCAGCGCGAGCTCGTCGGCAAGTCCGGCATCGAGACCTTCGACGACATCATCACCGACATCTCGCTGTTCCGGCCCGGCCCGGTCCGCAGCGACATGGTCACCCCCTACCTCGAGGCCAAGCACGGCTGGAGCGACGTCCACCACCTCCACGACGACCTTCGCCCGATCCTGCGCGGGACCCGGGGCGTGGTCGTCTTCCACGAGCAGGTGATCGAGGTCGTCGCCCAGCTCACCGGCATCCGCTTCGACGAGGCCGACGAGCGGCGCCGCGCCATGGGGACCCGCGACGGCATGGCCGCGACCCGCGCCTGGTTCGTGCCGGCCGCGCGCGCCCGCGGGTACGACGCCACGCTGGTCGAGCGGGTCTGGTCGGTCCTGGAGTCCTTCGCCTCCTTCGGCTTCTGCAAGGCCCACGCCGCGGCGTTCGCCCTGCCCACCTTCCAGTCCGCCTGGCTCAAGACCCACTGGCCGGCCCACTTCCTGGCCGGCGTGCTCACCCACGACCCGGGCATGTACCCCAAGCGCCTGATCCTCGACGACGCCCGTCAGCTCGGCATCACCGTGCTCGGGCTCGACGTCAACGCCAGCGCGGCCACCTACCTCGTCGAGCCCGACGCGGAGGGGCGCAGCCACGCGATCCGGCTGGCCCTGGCCGACGTCAAGGGGATCAGCGCGGCGGAGGTGGCCCGGGTCGTCGAGGCCCGCGCAGGAGGGCCCTACGTCTCGCTGTCGGACTTCTTCCACCGCGCCCACGTGTCCCGGCCGGTCCTCGAGCGGCTGGTGCTGGCCGGTGGCTTCGACGCGGTCTACGGCATCGGGTCCGGCGAGCACGCCGTGCAGCGGCGCGGGCGGGTCACGCGACGCGACCTGCTCCTGCAGGTCGCCGAGCTCGACCTGATGGCCCGCGCCCTCGATCGCGCGACGCGGGCGCGTGGGCGCGGTGCGAGCACCCGTCGCCCCGCGCCCGGGGGCGGGGCCGCGACCGGCGACGTGACCCCCGAGGTCGCGGCCCGCAACAGCTCCGACCCCGCCGACCGCGACGGTGCCCCAGCCCCGGAGCGGCACCCCTTGGCCGGTGGCGGGGTGTGGGCCCGCACGGCCGCGCAGTCCCGGGCGGCGCGACCGGTCGTCGCAGCCGAGTCGGTGCAGCTCACCCTGCGGCTGGGCGACGAGCCCGGGGAGCCGGGGGAGCGGCCGAGCGGCCTGCCGGAGATGACCACGCTCGAACGCACCCGCGCGGAGCTGGAGATCCTGGGTCTCGACGTCAGCCAGCACGCCGTCGCCCCCTACGACCCCCTGCTCGACGCGCTGGGGGTGACCCGCAGCCGCGACCTGCTGCGACGCCGCAGCAGGTCCGAGCTGCTCGTCGCCGGCGTCAAGGTGGCGACCCAGACACCGCCGATCCGGTCGGGGCGGCGGGTGGTGTTCCTGACGCTCGACGACGGCACCGGGCCGGTGGACGCGACCTTCTTCGAGGACGCCCAGGGGCCGTGGGCCACGACCGTCTTCGCCGGGTGGCTGCTGCTGGTGCGCGGGCACCTGCGCCGCACCGGGCCCCGCGGCGTCTCGTTGCGCGCCACCGGGGCGTGGGAGCTGGCGCCGCTCGACGCGCTGTGGCGCCAGGGCCGCAGCAGCGAGGCCGGGCTCGCCCTCGTGCGCGAGGAGCTGCTCCGCGACCGCGACGCCCGACCCGGCCCGGGCGGTGACGCGCCGTCCGGGCGTCGGGTGCTGACCCACCCGAGCGGTGCGCGGGTGTCTCCGTACTCCGACGTCAGGCCCGCCGGCGACGACGTGCGCGGCGTGGCGCGCCACCTGTGGCACCGCAGCCCCGGGAGCCCCGGATGACGTGCTCCCACGCACTAGGGTTGCCCGCATGCAGCAGTCCTCCGCCAGCGACCGTCGCCAGTCCGTCCGCTCCGGGGTGGTCTGGGACGACGTGCGTGGCGTGCTGGAGGGCGCGGCGTTCCGTGACCAGCAGGCGCGCATCGTCGACGTCGGCGGTGGCACGGGCGGGTTCGCGGTGCCCCTGGCCGAGCTCGGCCACCGCGTCCAGGTCATCGACCCCAGCCCCGACGCCCTGGCCTCCCTCGACCGGCGCGCCCGCGAGCGCGGTGTCGCCGACCTGGTCAGCGGCCAGCAGGGCGACCTGTCCGACCTCCCGGACCTGGTCGCCGAGGCCGACCTCGTGCTGTGCCACGGCGTGCTCGAGATGGTCGAGGACCCCGCCAGGTCGCTGGCCGCGATCGCCGGGGTCCTGCGCCCCGGTGGCCACCTCAGCCTCCTCGTCGCCCAGCGCCACGCAGCGGTGGTCGCGCGGGCCATGGCCGGTCACTTCCAGGCCGCGAAGGAGCTCCTCGACGGCGACGCCGGCGTCGCGTCAGCCGGGCGCAGCGGGCGACGCTTCACCCACGACGAGCTGGTCGACCTGCTCGGCGCGGCCGGGCTGCGGGCCGAGGCGGTCCACGCCGTGCGCGTCTTCGCCGACCTCGTCCCCGGCAGCCTGCTCGACCTCGAGCCCGGCGCGACCGCGGCGCTGGTGGAGCTGGAGCGGGCCGTGGCGACCCGCGCCGAGTACCTCCCGCTCGCCACGCAGCTGCACGTCCTCGCCGCGCGCTGACGCGACCGCCCGCCCGGGCACCGGGGGCCGGCGATGACCGACACCCCGCTGCTGCACGTCGACATGGACGCCTTCTACGCCTCCGTGGCGCTGCGCGAGCGCCCCGACCTGGTCGACGAGCCGGTCGTGGTCGGCGGCAGCGGTCGCGGGGTGGTCCTGGCCGCCAACTACGTCGCCCGCCGCTACGGCATCCGCTCGGCCCTGCCGATGACCCGCGTACGCCGACTGTGCCCCCACGTCACCGTCCTGCCGCCCGACTACGCGACGTTCACGAGTGTCTCGGCCTCGGTGATGGAGACCTTCCGCGAGGTCACGCCGCTGGTGGAGGCCGTCTCGCTCGACGAGGCCTTCCTCGACGTCCGCGGGTCGGTGCGTCGCCTCGGCGACCCGGCGCAGATCGCCGAGCAGCTGCGCTCGCGCATCCACGACGAGCAGGGCATCACCTGCTCGGTCGGGGTGGCCGCGTCGGTGTCGGTCGCCAAGGTCGCCAGCCGGCGGGCGAAGCCCGACGGGGTCGTCGTCGTCCCCCCGTCGCAGGTGACGACCTTCCTGCACCCCCTCGACGTCGGTGAGCTCTACGGCGTGGGGGACAAGACCCGCGACCTGCTCCACCGCTTCGGCCTGGTCAGCGTCGGCGACCTGGCCCACACGCCGGTCCCGACCCTCCAGCGCGCCCTCGGCGCCCACCTCGGCGCCCACCTGCACCACCTCGCCTGGGGCACCGACCGGAGCGAGCTGGTGCCGCACTCCGGGCCCCACGAGCCCGAGCGGTCCATGGGCGCCGACGAGACGTTCGCGCGCGACACCGACGACCGCGACGTCATCGTCCGCGAGCTGCTGCGCCTCTCGGCGCGTGTCGCCGGGCGGATGCGGGCCGCCGAGGTCGCCGGTCGCACGGTGACGCTCAAGGTCCGCTTCGCCGACTTCACCACCATCACCCGCTCGCGCACCCTGCCCGAGGCGACCGACGTCACCGTCGAGGTCCACCGGGCGGTCACCCGCCTCTACGACGCCCTCGGCCTGCAGCGCGCCCGCCTGCGCCTGGTCGGGGTGCGGATGGAGGGGCTGGTGCCGCGGGCCTCGGTCCAGCGCCAGCTCGTGCTGGGCGAGCCCGAGCGTGGCTGGGAGGAGGCCGACCGCGCCGTCGACCGGGCGACGCGACGCTTCGGGTCGGCCGCCGTCAGGCCCGCGAGCCTGGTCTGAGGCCCGGCCGTACCCGAAGGGGTGCGGAGCGTGCCGTCTTTTTTCCGGGACGCCTACCGTAGGGGCAGGCGCGTGCCTAGACTTGCTGGCAGAAGGTGAGGAGGAACCGTGGAGCTCTCCGAGGAAGAACTGCGACTGCTGGAGCAGATGGAGCGTGCCCTCGTCGAGGAGGACCCCAAGTTCGCCTCCACGCTGCGCGGGACGTCGTTCCAGCGCACGGCGCGTCGACGGATGATCCTCGGCGGCGTGATCCTCGCCTCGGGCATCGGCCTGCTGGTGCTGGCCGTGCTCCTCGACCTCTCGGCCCTCGTGCAGACGATCCTCGGTGTCGCCGGCTTCGTCGTGATGCTCGGCGGCGCGGTCCTGGCCCTCACCTCGGCCCGATCGCCCCACGCGCCCGCCAAGGTGCGCTCGTCGGGCCGTGCCGGTCTCGGCGTCGTCGACGGTGGCCGCTCGCACCGACCCCGCCGTCCCGGCCGCCAGCGCAACGGCAGCCCGTTCATGGAGCGGGTCGAGGAGCGGTGGCGTCGTCGCCGCGAGCGCGGCTTCTGACCCTCCGCCGACCCGGCACCCCGCGACGCTCGTCGTCCGCTGAACCACGCCGTCCCGCAGCGCGGCTGCGTCCTCGCCGTACGCACACAGGTGCAGTCGAGGACGCCCACCCGCACATCTGAGGACGCCGTGCAGTCCTCGGCCCGGTCCGCAGCTGCAGGACGTCCTCAGATGCCGCAGTTCGAGCCGGGTACCCGCTGACCCTCGGTCCAGGCCCGCGGCCCGCCCGCCCCCACCCGCACGACATCTGAGGACGCCGTGCAGTCCTCGGCCCGGTCCGCAGCTGCAGGACGTCCTCAGATACCGCAGTTCAGGCCGGGTACCCGCTGATCTTCGGTCCGGGCCCGCGCCCGCCCGCCCCCCACCCGCACGGCATCTAAGGACGCCGCGCAGGCCCAGGACCGGTTTTCGGCTGCAGGGCGTCCTCAGATGCCGCCGCTCGGGCGGTGGGGTGGCGCGCTGGTCCCCTCAGCCGACGAGCTCGTCGACCGTCCGGCTCGACCCGGTTCCGGCCGGGGTCGTGGTGGAGGTGCGGGTACCGCGGGTGCGGCGCCAGGAGGGGCGTCGACCGACGACCGAGGCGGGCCACCAGGCCGCGCGGCGCACCTCGCGCCGGGTGACGCCGGCGGCGAGCGCCTGCTCGACGAGCTCGGCGTCGGGGCGGAAGCGCTCGGCGGTGAACGTCTCGGGGTTGCGGGAGTAGCGGCTGTGCTCGAGCGCGCCGACGAGGCGGTCGAGGGCCGCGGCGGCCTCGGGCGCCTGCTCGCGCCCGCGCCGGGGCCGGTCGGGCCGGTCGGATCCCGGGGTCGCGGCGGCCAGCAGCCGTCCGAGCCACTCGCCCGTGCGCCGCGGGCTGCGCCCCTGGGGCCAGGTGTGGCCGAGGTCGCGGGTCACGTCCTGCAGCTCGAGCCAGAGGTCCTCGACGTCGCCGGCCAGCCGGCGGCGCCGGCGTGCCGCGCGCACCGAGCGCGGGGTGAGCAGCAGTGCGCCGAGGAGCACCACACCGGCCAGGCCGAGCAGCAGCGGCACCCACGGGACCGACGAGGTGTCCTCGTCGGCGGTGCCGGTGTCGGCGCTCGGGGACGCGCCCCGGTCGGGGAGCAGCTCGGTCGAGCGCGAGGTGCTCGGCTCGGGCGCCTGGGGGACGGGCGCGATCTCCGCCGTCGTGTAGGCGGGCACCGTCTCGGCGCGCCCCTGGGGCGTGGGCTCGAAGCGCACCCATCCCGAGCCGGGGAAGTACAGCTCGGGCCAGGCGTGCAGGTCGTGGGAGGAGAACTCCCACGCGCCGTTGGTGGCCCGGTCGGGCTCGAGGAACCCGACGGCCACCCGGCTCGGGATCCCCAGGACCCGCGCCATGATCGCCATCGAGGCGGCGAACTGCTCGCAGTAGCCCACCTTGTCGTCGAGGAACGCCATCAGGTCGGCGCCGCCGCTGCCGGCCGACTCGACCTGCGCCTTGTCGTAGCGGAACCCGCCGTCCTCGCGGAACCAGCGCTGCAGGACCTGCGCCTTCTGGAAGCGGGTCGGTGCGTCGGCGGTGAGGCTCTGCGCCAGGCGGCGGATCTCGTTGTTGAGGCTGGGCGGCACGTCGGTGTAGGTGCCCGCGACGGACCCGGCGCCCGAGACCGCGTTGTTCATCGACTGCTCGTCATAGGTGAGCTGCACGCCCGTGAAGTCGTAGCTGGTGTCCTGCGTGGTGACGTCGTCGCGCGCGGCGATGAAGTCGCGGGTGTCGAGGTCGTAGCGCCAGTCGCTGCCGGCGGAGATCCGGCTGACCTGCTCGGTGGTGGGCAGCCACGTCGAGGCGAAGTCGGGCCCGACGCGCACGTCGTAGGTGAACTCCTTGCGCGTCACCGAGCTCGAGACGCCGTCGAGCGGCGGCAGCGTGCCCGACGCGCTCTGGTCGTCGGGGATCTCCCGGTCGCCCGGGGTCCACTGCGAGCCGGTGAAGCGGGTGAGGACCGAGATGCGGAGGTACGACGGCTTGGGTCCGGCGGTGGTGACCCACAGCAGCGGGACGTCACGGCCCTGGCTGAGATCGCGCCGCAGGTCGACCATGGGGTCCTTGACGCTCACCTCGCGGGTGCCGGGGCCGTTGCCGTCGAAGACCGACATGCTCATCGTCGGCACCGCGGCCGGCACCACGATGGCCAGCGCGATCGCGGCCGAGCCGAGCGCGATCGCGGTGTTGCTGATCGCGCCGGTGCGGACGGAGAACGCGCCGCGCTCGCCGTCGGGCGCGCGGCCCCAGCTCGCGACGTGGTCGCTGTGCTGGAGGAAGACGAGCACGAGGAACAGCGCGGCGATCGCCACGAACAACCACCACGACACCGACTCGCCGGTCACCGCGACCGGGAGCGTGTAAGCGCCGAGGAGGACCAACCCGGCGACGGGGGCACGGCGCAGCGTGCAGGCGATGGCGTCGACGAGCACCAGCACCAGCGTGCCGCCGATGAGGAGGAGCGGGTGGACCGGCGGCACGCCGGCCTGGACCGGCGCGGCGTACTGGCGCGAGGAGTCGAGGGCGTCGGCCAGCATCGTGGTGAAGACGTCGACGTTGGCGGGGGTCGGCAGGGGCGACCCGGTGGTCGTGCCGAGGACGAGCAGGGCGCCCACCACGAGCTGCCCGAGCACGATGAGGACGGCAGGCACCCGGCTCCAGCGCGCGACCGCGCCGCCGCCGGCGAGGACGACGCCGATGAAGAGGAGCGGGAAGCCGACCTCGGGGAACCCCTCGGTCAGCACCCGCCACGACAGGGTCGTGACCCAGGCGGCGAGCGCCGCGACGGCCGAGACCTGCAGCTGGTGGGGCAGGGTGCTCCACCCGCCACGGCGTACGCCGCCGCGCGACACGCCGCTCATCGGCCCGCCCCGGCCACGGAGCTGGCGCGACTCTGCAGCAGCCCGAGCTCCTGCCACGCGGTGTCGAGGCGGTCTCGCGGACCGACGGTGGTCGAGCGCCAGCCGCTGGCGGTCAGCTGGGCGGCGGCGCCGGGGCCCGGGTGCGCGGGCAGGTGCGGGGCCCAGGCGTCGACGTCGAGCGCGATCGCCAGCGTCGAGGAGGCGTGGTGCTGCAGGCGGCGCAGGAAGGGCAGGTCGTGCTCGGCGAGTCCGCCGAAGACGCCGACCAGGAGGCCGCCGTGGCCGGGCTCGGCGAGCCACTGGGTGTCGGGCGCGGGGGAGTGGTCGAGCTGGACCAGGGCCAGCGCCTCGAGCAGCGGGATCGTGCTGGCGTCTGCGGTGTGGGAGTGCCACTGCGTCTCACGGCTGTCGCCGGACGCGGTGACCAGGCGGACGGTGTAGCCCTGGTGGGTCAGGTGCACCGCGATCGAGGCCGCCGCGGACACGGCGCCCTCCAGCGAGCTCGCGGCGCCCTGCCCGCGGTGGGCGGTGCCCCGGTTGTCGAGGAAGACCGTCGCCCTCGACTGCCACGGCTGCTCCTCGCGCCGGACCATGAGCTCCCCGACCCGGGCCGAGCTGCGCCAGTGGACGCGGCGCAGGTCGTCCCCGCGGCGGTACTCGCGGACCGTGACGTCCTCGGCGCTGCCGCTGGCGAAGGCCCGCGGGCGGTTGTCACCGGACCCGGTCCAGGCGCCGCCCAGCGGGATCGTGGGAAGGACGGTCGTGCGCGGGGTCACCGTGAGCCGGCTGGTGGCGTGGAAGGTCCGGTCGAGCTCGACGAAGCCGAAGGGGTCGGTGACCCGGACCGTCATCGGTCCGATGTCGAACTGGCCGCGCAGCTCCGAGCGCACCTGGTAGGTGGCGTGGCGGCGCCAGCCGTGGCCGAGCCCCTCGAGGACGAACCGCGGGCGCGTGCCCAGGACGTAGGGGAGGCGCTCCTCGAGCAGCAGGACGCCGGTGGGCGTGCGCGACTCGTTGGAGACGGCGAGCTCGACGGTCGCCGGCTGTCCGGCGACGACGAGCTGCGGGGACACCGTGCGCACGAGCGCGAGGCGGTAGCGCGAGCGGCCCACCCACCACGCGGTGAGCAGCGGCAGCACGGCGACGAGCACGCCGATGCGGACGAGGGAGGGGTGGCCGACCACGATCGCGGCCGCGACGGTGGTCGTCCCGGCGGCGAGGAACGCCCGTCCTCGGACGGTCAGTGCGGCGAGGGCCTCACGCACGGCTGCCACGGGCGGTCGACATCGCGTCGGACGGGGAGGCGGAGGGGGAGGCGGACGGGACCGGCACGGACTCCACGATCCCCGACAGGATGGCCGCGATGGTGCGTCCGCTCATGGTGGCCTCGATGTTGGGCAGCAGGCGGTGGGCCAGCACCGGCGCGGTGATGCCGTGGAGGTCGTCGGGCAGGACGTAGTCGCGGCCCTGGGTCGCGGCGACCGCCTTGGCGGCGCGCACCAGGTGGAGCGTCGCGCGCGGCGAGGCGCCGAGGTGGAGGTCGGGGCTGGTGCGCGTGGCGGTGGCCAGGGCGACGGCGTAGCGCTGGACGGCCGAGGAGACGTGGACGCGGCCGACGATCTCGATCACCTTGCGGATCTCGCCGGCGTCGGTCACCGGCTCGAGCTCGTCGAGCGGGTTGTGCGCGGTGTGGCCCTCGAGCATCGCGATCTCGGCGGACTCGACCGGGTAGCCGACCGAGACCCGCGCCATGAAGCGGTCGCGCTGGGCCTCGGGGAGGGCGTAGGTGCCCTCCATCTCGATGGGGTTCTGGGTGGCGATCACCATGAACGGCTTCTCGAGCTGGTAGGTCGCGTTGTCGACGGTGACCTGACGCTCCTCCATCGCCTCGAGGAGGGCCGACTGGGTCTTGGGGGAGGCGCGGTTGATCTCGTCGCCGACCACGATGTTGGCGAAGACGCCACCGGGGCGGAACTCGAACTCGCGGGTGTCCTGGTTGAACACCGACACGCCGGTGACGTCCGAGGGCAGCAGGTCGGGCGTGAACTGGATGCGTCGCACCGTGCAGTCGATGCTGCGGGCGAGCGCCTTGCTGAGCTGGGTCTTGCCGACGCCGGGGACGTCCTCGATGAGCAGGTGGCCCTCGGCCAGCAGCACCACCAGCGCGGCGTTGACCACGTCGGGCTTGCCGGCGATCACGCGCTCGATGTTGTGGCGGACCACCCCGGTCACCCGCAGCACGGTGTCCAGGTCGGGTGCCTGCCCTGTCGCCCCAGTCGTCACGTCGTGCCTTCCCCTCGGTCGGTGCCCCACCACGGTATGTGGTGCGCGCAACATACCCGTCCACAGGCGGGACCGGCCCGACTGCGCCGGGCCCCGCGCCAGGGCCTGCCCGTCCGGCGCCTCCGCCGTGCACGACCCCCACCGGCGCGCCATCGATGACACGCATCCCCCACTTCTCCCCACCGTGGTCGGCAGATCCTCCCCACCGGCGCTCCACCACGCCGTCCCGGCGCCCTTCTGAGCGTGGATCCGGCCCCTTCCACGCCTCCGAGCCGCACCGGCAGCCGGCCGGCGCGGCGACCGACTGCGCCGGAATCCCGCGAGATTCCCGCGTGCAACACGCTCGTTCTGGTTGACGGTGGAGCGAAGTGGAGTAATGTGGTGCGAAGTGGGGGACAGGGTCGATCTGCCCGCCGAGCAGGGGAGGTGCCGGATGTTCTTCGGCACGTACACGCCCAAGCTCGACGAGAAGGGACGGCTCTTCCTCCCGGCCAAGTTCAGGGACGAGCTGATCGAGGGACTCGTGGTGACCAGGGGGCAGGAGCGCTGCCTCACCGTCTGGTCGCTGGAGGACTTCGGGAAGCTCACCGACCGGCTCCGCGAGGCACCGGTCACGCAGAAGAGCACCCGCGACTACGTCCGCATGCTGTTCGCCGCCGCCAGCCAGGAGGTGCCGGACAAGCAGGGACGGATCAACATCCCGGCACCACTGCGGGAGTACGCCTCGCTCCAGAAGGAGTGCGTGGTCATCGGGTCGATGAACCGGATCGAGATCTGGGACCCGACCGCGTGGGCGACGTACTCCGAGGAGCAGGAGCAGAGGTTCTCCGACCTCAGCGACGAGGTCTTCCCCGGGATCTGAGCACCACCGGCACCGGCACCACCCACAACACCAGAGCTGACACCAGGACCGCATCACCAGGTCTCGAGCCCGCTCCCACTGCGCGCCGTCTGGGGCACTTCCCCGGCACCAGAAGGCACTTCCCCTTGCACGGGGAGCGGGCAGGGACCTGGTGCGGCGGCTCACCCCGTGCCACACGACGGGGCGTGTCAGTCGCACCGCCAACCGGCGGCACCAGCACGACCGAGCACCAGCCAGCAACGCCCAGCACCAGCCAGCACCAGCACCGAGTGGGGTCGAGACCATGAGCAGCACCCAGTCCTGGGAACGCGCCAGCACGGCAGCGCCGCTGCGGGTGCGCGACCAGGCGCGTGAGGCCCTGGTGCTCGTCGCGTTCTCCGCGGCGACCGCGTCCGGCCTGGCCCTCGCGCTGCTCGTGCTGACCCACCTGGGACGCCAGGGCTGACGACGTGAGCACCCCACGCCACGCCCCGGTGCTCCTCGACCGGGTCGTCGCCCTCCTGGCGCCTGCGCTCGAGCGCCCCGGCTCGGTCTACGTCGACTGCACGCTCGGCCTCGGCGGCCACAGCGAGGCCGTCCTCGAGCGGCTGCCGCAGGCGCGCGTCGTCGGCATCGACCGCGACCCGGCCGCGCTGGAGATGTCGCGCGAGCGGCTGGCCCGTCACGGCGACCGCTTCACGGCCGTCCACGCGGTCTACGACGAGCTTCCCGAGGTCGTCGCGTCGCTGGGCCTCGACCACGTCGACGCCGTCTTCTTCGACCTCGGCGTCTCCTCCATGCAGCTCGACGTGCGCGAGCGCGGCTTCGCCTACGCCGAGGACGCGCCCCTCGACATGCGCATGGACCCCACGACCGGTCCGACCGCGGCCGACCTCCTCAACACCGCGACCGCCCAGGAGCTCACCCGCATCCTGCGCGAGTACGGGGAGGAGAAGTTCGCCAGCAAGATCGCCCGCGAGGTGGTCCGCCGGCGCGAGACCACGCCGTTCACCACCAGCGCCGACCTCGTCGAGCTGCTCTACGCCACCATCCCGGCGCCCGCGCGCCGCACCGGCGGCCACCCGGCCAAGCGCACCTTCCAGGCGCTGCGCATGGCGGTCAACGACGAGCTCGCGGTCCTGCGTCGTGCCGTGCCCGCCTCGATCGAGGTGATCGGGGTCGGCGGCCGTGTGGTGGTCGAGTCCTATCACTCGCTGGAGGACCGCCTGGTCAAGCGGGCCTTCGCCGACGTCACCCGCCTCGACGTCCCCCACGACCTCCCGTTCGTGCCCGAGGGGGCCGAGCCGTCGCTGCGCCTGGTCACCCGCGGCGCCGAGCAGGCCGACGAGCACGAGATCGCCGAGAACCCCCGCGCGGCCTCGGTCCGCCTCCGCGCCGTCGAACGGGTGCGCCCCGCGCCCGGCACGACCTCCCGCACCTCCCGCTCCGCCTCCCGCCACCTTCCCCCTGGAGTCGCACGATGAGCAGCCCCGCCCTGCAGTCCCGCACCCGCGTCACCCGCATCGCCCAGGAGGCGGTCGACCGGGCGCGGCTCACGGTCGTCCCCCGGGTGCGCACCCGCGCCCCGCGGGTGCCGTTCGTGACGCTGGTCAGCCTGGTGCTGGTCGCCGGCATCGTCGGGCTGCTGCTGTTCAACACCTCGATGCAGCAGGCGTCGTTCTCGGCCGCGAACCTCGAGGACCAGGCCGACTCGCTGGCCGCACGCGAGCAGACGCTCCGCATGGAGCTCGACGACCTGCGCAACCCCCAGCGCGTCGCCACCCAGGCCCAGCAGATGGGCATGGTCATCCCGGCCGCGCCGGCGTTCCTCGACCTGCGCACCGGTAGGACGAGCGGCGTGCGGACCCCGGCCACGCCGGACGAGGCGATCCGGCTGCTGCCCCCGCCCCCGGCGATGCCCGCCGTGCTCGCGCCGGCACCCACCGTCGTGGAGGTGCCGGCGTCGACCGAGACCCAGACCGGCGACCAGACGGGCGACCAGACGGGCGACCAGACGGGCGACCAGACGGGCGACCAGACGGGCGACCAGACGCAGGCGGGTGGCAACGCGGCCCGGTCGGGCCGGGGCAAGAAGCACGACCGGTGACGGCGCGGGCGCGTCGATCCGCGCCCGCCGAGACCTAGATTGAGCGAGGCGGTCCGCCGTGAGACGCGGCGACCGGGAGAAGGAGGACCAGTGCCCAGCACCCGCACCAGGCGCGGAGCCTCGCGCGGCGCGCCGATGCTGCGACTGCGCGTCGGGTTCGTGCTGATCGCGATGGTGCTCTCGTTCTTCGGGGCCAGGCTGGTCCAGCTGCAGGGCGTCGACCCGGGCTCGTACGCCGAGATGGCCGCGGCCGAGGGCGCCGTCCGGGTGCCGCTGGTGGCCGAGCGCGGCGACATCCTCGACCGCGACGGCATCGCGCTGGCCGACTCCATCCAGGGCAAGGTCGTCTTCGCCGACCCGTCGCTGACGGCCGAGCACGCTCCCGAGATCGCGCGGATCCTGTCCGACCGCCTCTCGATCGACTACTTCAAGACCCTCACCGCCCTGCGGGGGCGCAACGAGGGCAGCCGCTACGAGTACGTCGCGCGCCGCGTGCCCAGCACCCTGGCCACCGACACGGTCGACGCGCTCGAGGAGGCCGGCTACCGGGGCGTGAGCCTCGACGACGACCCGATCCGCGACTACCCGGCCGGCGACGTGGCGGCCAACCTGCTCGGCTACATGGGCACCGACGAGCCGCTCGGCGGCTTCGAGCGCACCTTCGACAAGCAGCTCGCCGGCACCGACGGGGAGGCCACCTGGCAGTCCTCGTCGAGCAGGGGCGTGCGCATCCCGCTGCGCGAGAGCACGCTGAGGCAGCCGCGCGACGGGGCGCCCCTGCGCACCACCATCGACCGCGACCTGCAGTGGTTCACCCAGAAGGCCATCGGGCAGGCGGTCGACCAGTACCAGGCCGAGAGCGGCGCGGCCATCGTGATGGACACCCGCACCGGGGAGATCCTCGCGCTGGCCGACTACCCGACCTTCGACGCCAACACGCCGACCGCAGCCGACGAGGACGACCTCGGCTCGCGGGCGTTGAACGACACCTACGAGCCGGGCTCGGTCGAGAAGGTCCTCACCGTGTCGTCCCTCATCGACGCCGGCAAGGCGTTCCCGCGCCAGAAGTTCAAGGTGCCCGGGATCCTCCAGCGCCAGGACCGTCCCATCGGCGACTGGTTCGACCACGGGATGATCCGCCTGACGCTGGCCGGCATCATCGCCAAGTCCTCCAACATCGGCACCGTGCTCGCCGCCGACGCGTTCACGCACGCCGGAGCTGGTGGCGTACCTGCAGAAGTTCGGCCTCGGCCAGCGCACGAACATCGGCGTGCGCGGAGAGACGCCCGGCATCCTCAAGTCCGGCGACGTGATGACGTCGCAGGAGAAGGACCGCGTGGCCTTCGGCCAGTCGCTGTCGGTCAACGTCGCCCAGATCGCCGCCGCGATCAACACGATCGCCAACGGCGGCGTGCGGGTCTCCCCGAGCCTCGTCCTGGGCTCGGCCGTCACCGACGACGGCGTCACGGTCGGCACCGACGTCGCCACCCGCACCCGCGTGGTCAGCAAGGAGGCCGCCCGGGCGACGGCGAAGATGATGGAGAAGGTCGTCGACCCCGAGGACGGCGTCGCACCCAAGGCCCAGGTCCCCGGCTACCTCGTGGCCGGCAAGACCGGCACCGCCCAGCGCGTGAACCCCGAGACCGGCCTCTACGACGGCACGTCGGTGTCCTTCGGCGGCTTCGCGCCGGCCGACGACGCCCGCTTCACCGTCTACGTCGTGATCCACGCCCCGAAGGTCGACGCCGGTGGTGGCTCGGCGGCCGGTCCGGTCTTCTCGCGCATCATGGGCTACGTCCTGGGTCGCTACGGCGTCGAGCCGAGCGGCGGCAGGCCGTCGCGTCTCCCGGTCGAGTGGTGAGTCGATACGCTCGGTCGGTGGAGCAGCAGGTGGACGTCCCCGGAGCCCGGGGGAGCGCGACCCGTCCCGAGCACACGCCGGCCGTCCCGGCCGGTCGGCTGGCCGACCGGCTCGAGGAGGCGGGGACGCCCGTCGAGCGCCACGGCGACCTCGACGTCCTGGTCACCGGCCTCACGCTGAGCACCGACCGGGTCGTGCCCGGCGACCTCTACGCCGCGCTGCCGGGCGCCCGCGCCCACGGCGCCGACTTCGCCGACCAGGCGCTGCGCGCCGGTGCGGTGGCGGTCGTCACCGATCCCGCGGGCCTCGACCGGCTGCCCCCGGCGACCCCGGCGATCGTGGTCGCGCAGCTGCGCCCCGTCCTCGGACGCCTCGCCGCCCAGGTGTACGCCGACCCGGCCGCCGCGCTGCGCACCATCGGCGTCACCGGCACCCAGGGCAAGACCACGACCACCCGGCTCCTCGAGCAGGGTCTGGAGGCCGCCGGCGTCCGCGCCGCCGTCATCGGCACCGTCGGCACCCGCATCGCGGGCGAGGCGGTCAAGACCCAGCTCACCACGCCCGAGGCGCCCGACCTGCACGGCCTCTTCGCGGTGATGCGCGAGCGCGGCGTCGACACGTGCGCCATGGAGGTCTCCAGCCACGCGCTGGTGCTGGGCCGGGTCGACGGGGTCGTCTTCGACGTCGCCACCTTCCTCAACCTCGGGCGCGACCACCTCGACTTCCACGCCGACCTCGACGACTACTTCGCTGCCAAGGCCGGGCTGTTCACGCCCGAGCGGGCGCGGGTCGGGCTGACCAACGTCGACGACGAGCTCGGCCGCCGCCTGCTCGACGTGGCGAGCATCCCGATGTCGACGTACTCCTCGCGCGGGGCCGACGCCGACTGGCGGGCCACCGACGTCGTCCTCGGGCCGGCGGGCGCGACCTTCACGGTCCGCGGCCCCGGCGTCGAGGTCCCGGCCGCGGTCCGGGTGCCGGGGGAGTTCAACGTCTCCAACGCGCTGGCCGCGATCGCCTCGGCCGCGCTCGCCGGCCTCGACCCCGCACGCGTCGCCGCCGGTCTCGCCGAGGTCGAGGGCGTGCCGGGCCGCCTGGAGCAGGTCGACGCCGGCCAGGACTTCTCCGTGGTCGTCGACTACGCCCACAAGCCCGACGCCCTGGAGGCGGTCCTCGCGACGCTGCGCCCGCTCACGACCGGCCAGCTGGTCGTGGTGGTGGGTGCCGGCGGTGACCGCGACACCTCCAAGCGCCCGCTGATGGGCGAGATCGCCGCGCGCCTGGCCGACGTGGTGGTCGTCACCGACGACAACCCCCGCACCGAGGACCCCGCCGACATCCGCGCCGCCGTGCTCGCCGGCACCCGCGACGGCATGGCCGAGGTGCTCGAGCAGGGCGACCGCCGGCTGGCGATCCGCGAGGCGCTGCGCCGCGCCCGGACGGGCGACGTCGTCCTGGTGGCGGGCAAGGGCCACGAGACCGGCCAGGAGGCGCACGGCGAGGTCACCGCGTTCGACGACCGCGTGGTCGCCGCCGAGGAGGTCCGCGCGCTGGCCGCGTCGTCAGGAGGTCCCACCGGATGATCCCCATGTCCACCGCCGAGATCGCGGAGGTCGTCGGGGGAGTGGCACACGGCCACGCCGTCGTCACCGGCGGCGCCTTCCTCGACACCCGCACGCCCGAGGAGGGCGGTCTGTTCGTCGCCGTCGCCGGGGACCGGGTCGACGGCCACGACTTCGCCGCCGCGGCGCGCGAGGTCGGCGCCGTCGCCGTGCTCGGCAGCCGGCCCACGCTGCTCCCGACCGTCGTCGTCGACGACGTGACGGCCGCGCTCGGCACGCTCGCGCGCCACGTCCTCGACCGGCTCCCCGACGTCGTCGTGCTGGCCATGACCGGCTCGCAGGGCAAGACCGGGACCAAGGACTACCTCGCCCAGGTGCTCGGCGACGCGGGCCCCACCGTCGCCACGCGGGGCAACTTCAACAACGAGCTCGGCGTCCCCCTCACCGTGCTGCGCGCCACCCCGGAGACCCGCCACCTCGTCGTCGAGATGGGCGCGCGCGGAGTGGGGCACATCGCCCGGCTGTGCGAGATCGCGCCGCCCCGGGTGGCCGCGGTGCTCAACGTCGGCTCCGCGCACATCGGCGAGTTCGGCAGCCGCGAGGCGATCGCCGTCGCCAAGGGCGAGATCGTGGAGGCGCTGCCGGCCGACGGCTCGGCCGTCCTCAACGCCGACGACGACCTCGTCGCCGCCATGGCGACCCGCACCCGGGCAGGCGTCACCACCTTCGGTGCGGGCGCGCCCGACGCGGGCGTCGACGTCTGGGTCGACGAGATCACCAGCGACGAGCTCGGCCGCGCCTCCTTCGAGCTCCACCACCGCGGTTCGGGCGCCACGGTGCACCTGAGACAGGTCGGCGACTTCCAGTGGCGCAACGCCGCCGCCGCCGCCGCGATGGCGCTGGCCGCCGGTCTCGACCTCGACACGGTCGCGGAGTCGCTGTGCGACGCCGGCCCGGCGAGCCGCTGGCGCATGGAGCTCACCGAGCGCCCCGACGGCCTCGTGGTCCTCAACGACTCCTACAACGCCAACCCCGAGTCCGTGCGCGCCGCGCTCGACACGCTCGCCGGCATCGGCGCGCGGAGCGGTCGGCGCACCGTCGCGGTGCTCGGGGAGATGCGCGAGCTCGGGCCCGGCGCCGTCGCCGCCCACGAGGGCGTGGGCGCCCACGCCGCGGCCCTCGGCGTCGACGTCCTGGTCTCGGTCGGCCCGGCCGCCGACCCCGTGTCGGCGGCCTTCGCCGCCGCGGGCGGGGCCGGTGTGGCGATCCCCACCCCGGGGCGTGACGCCGCGGCCGACTGGCTGCGGCACAATGTCTCGGCTGCTGATGTCGTCCTGGTGAAGGCATCACGGGGGGCGGCGCTCGAGGTCATCGCCGACGTACTGCTCCAGGAAGGGAACCGCACCGCATGAGAGCCATCCTGTTCGGAGGAGGACTCTCCCTGTTGATCTCCCTCCTCGGCACGCGCTACGCGATCCGCTTCTTCACCAAGCAGGGATTCGGTCAGCCGATCCGCGACGACGGCCCCACCACGCACCACACCAAGCGCGGCACCCCGACGATGGGCGGTGCCGTGATCGTGCTGGCCGCGGTCGTGGGCTACCTCGCCGCCAAGCTCATCACCGGTCAGGCGCCGTCGGCGTCGGCCTGGCTGCTGATCTTCCTGCTGGTGGGCCTCGGCGCCGTCGGATTCCTCGACGACTTCCTCAAGGTCAGCCGCCAGCACAACCTCGGCCTGCGCAGCCGCGCCAAGATGATCGGCCAGACCCTGGTCGCGGTGGTCTTCGGCTTCCTCGCGCTGTCGCCGGTGCTCGAGGACGACCGCGGCTGGCGCCCGGCGTCCGACCACATCTCGTTCATCCGCGACTACGACCGCTTCGCGCTGCCCACGATCCTCGCCATCGTGCTGATCTGGCTCATCGTCACCGGCACCAGCAACGCGGTGAATCTGACCGACGGCCTCGACGGCCTCGCGGCCGGCTCCTCGATCCTGGTGTTCGTGGCCTACACGCTGGTCAACATCTGGCAGAACAGCCAGTCCTGCGCCCTCGAGGCGGGTGCGAAGTGCTACGAGGTGCGTGACCCGCTCGACCTGGCCGTCGTGGCGGCCTCGATCACCGGCGCGTGCTTCGGCTTCCTGTGGTGGAACGCCTCGCCGGCCCAGATCATCATGGGTGACACCGGCTCGCTCGCCCTGGGCGGTGCGATGGCCGGCTTCGCGATCATGACCCGCACCGAGCTGCTGCTCCTCGTCATCGGCGGCCTCTTCGTGAGCATCACCCTCTCGGTGATGATCCAGGTCTCGGTGTTCAAGCTCAGTCGTGCCAGCGGCCTGGTGCGCTCGGTCTTCGGGATCCAGGCCGGGCACCGCGTGTTCCGGATGACCCCGCTGCACCACCACTTCGAGATGCTGGGCTGGGAGCAGGTCACCATCGTGATCCGCTTCTGGATCATCACCGGCCTCGCCGTCGCGACCGGCCTCGGCATCTTCTACGCCGAGTGGGTCGCCGGGATCGGATGAGGCACCCCATGACGTTCTCCGCCTCCTCCGCTCCGCTCCTGCGCCGGACGACGCCCCGGGGACCCCGCGGATGACGGCCGACATCGACGCGCTCAGCCGCACCAGCGACTGGTCCGGGGTCCGCGTGGTCGTGGCCGGCTTCGGCGTCTCCGGCTTCGCCGCGGCCGACAACCTGCTCTTCCTCGGCGCCGACGTGGTCGCCCTCGACGACTCGTCGAGCGAGGAGAAGGCCGAGAAGGCCGAGCTGCTGCGCACCCTGGGTGCCACCGTCGTCCTCGAGCCCGGCGCGAGCGCCGCGCTGCCCGACGAGGTCGACCTGGTCGTCACCTCGCCCGGCTGGAAGCCGTCGGCCCCGCTGCTCGCGCAGGCGGTGGCGCGCGGCGTCCCGGTCTGGGGCGAGGTGGAGCTGGCCTGGCGGCTGCGCGATCCCGGGACCGCGGCCCCGTGGCTCGCGGTCACCGGCACCAACGGCAAGACCACGACCGTGCAGATGCTCCAGTCGATCCTCACCGCAGCCGGGCTCCGCTCGGTGGCGGTGGGCAACGTCGGACTGCCCATCGTCGAGGCCGTGATGGACCCCGAGCCGTGGGACGTCCTGGCCGTGGAGCTGTCCAGCTTCCAGCTCCACTACACGCGCTCGATGTCGGCCGAGGCGGCCGTCGTGCTCAACCTCGCCGAGGACCACCTCGACTGGTACGACGACGACCCCGACGGGCCCACGGGCATGGAGCAGTACGCCGCCGACAAGGCGCGCATCTACGAGCAGGTCCAGCGCGCCTGCGTCTACAACCTCGCCGACCCCGCCACCGAGGAGATGGTGGTCGAGGCCGAGGTGGTCGAGGGTGCCCGCGCCGTCGGCTTCACCCTGGGCATGCCGTCGCCGGGCTGCCTCGGCGTCGTCGAGGACCTGCTGGTCGACCGCGCCTTCATCGAGGAGCGCGCCACCAGCGCGGCCGAGCTGTGCACCCTCGACGACCTCGCCTCGACCGCACCGCACTTCGTCGCCAACGCGCTCGCCGCGGCCGCCCTCGCCCGCGCCCACGGCGTGAGCCAGGAGGCCGTGCGCGACGGCCTGCGCGCCTTCCGCCCCGACGGTCACCGCATCGCCCTGGTCGCCGAGGCCGACGGCGTCACCTGGGTCGACGACTCGAAGGCGACCAACCCGCACGCCGCCCGGTCCTCGCTGGGCGCCTACGAGTCGGTCGTGTGGGTCGCCGGCGGGCTGGCCAAGGGGGCGCGCTTCGACGACCTCGTGCTCGCCACCCGTGAGCGCCTGCGGGGCGTGGTGCTGCTCGGCCGCGACCGCCAGGTCATCGCCGACGCTCTTTCGCGACACGCGCCCGATGTGCCGGTCATCGATGTGGGCGCCGACGAGACTGGTGACCCGATGGAGAGCGTCGTCGACGCGGCCGCCGGGCTCGCCAGGTCCGGGGACACCGTGCTGCTGGCGCCGGGATGCGCCTCCATGGACATGTTCACCAGCTATGCCCACCGCGGGGACGCTTTCGCGGACGCCGTACGACGACACATCGCCCGGACCACCGGGTAGACCGACCGAGGGGAGCGCGAGGAGTGACCACCGCGAACCCCGAGGACGTCCCGGACGGCTCCTCCCCAGGACGCACCTGGTGGGGCTCCGGCGTGACCGCCGGCCTGCGGGCCGTACGTGGGGTCCGCGACGGCGTGTCCGGTGCCTGGCGCTCGCTGCGGGAGGCGGTCGACAAGCCGCTCGCCTCCTACTACCTGCTGCTCGGGTCGTCGGCGCTGCTGCTCACCATCGGCCTGATCATGGTGCTCAGCGCCTCGAGCGTCCGCTCGTACATCACCTACGACGACTCCTACGCCGTGGTGAAGCGCCAGCTGCTGTGGGTCGCGATCGGCCTGCCCTGCGCCTGGGTCGCCTCCCGCCTGCCGCTGCGGCACGTGCGCCGCCTGGCCTACCCCGGGTTCGTCTTCGCCCTCGTCCTGCTGGCACTGGTCGCCCGCTTCGGCGTCTACGTCAACGGCAACAAGAACTGGCTCGCGGTCGGGCCGTTCACCATGCAGCCGGCCGAGGTGGCCAAGCTCGCGGTGATCCTCTGGGCGGCCAACATCTACGCCCACAAGGAGCGCCGCCTGCGCGAGCTGCACCACCTGCTCGTCCCGGTGGTGCCCGGCATGCTCGCGATCATCGCCCTCGTGCTGGTCGGTCGCGACCTCGGCACCGCGATGGTGCTCGCGGCGATCCTGCTCGGCCTGCTGTGGGTGGTCGGCGCCCCGATGCGCCTGTTCGGGCTCAGCCTCTCGGTGCTCGGCGTCGCGGCGGTCGGCCTGGCGGCGACCGACCCCGAGCGGCTGCAGCGCATCACCCACTTCACCGACCCGTTCAAGGACTACACCGACACGGGGTGGCAGCCGGCCCACGGCCTGTTCGCCCTGTCCAGCGGGGGCTGGTTCGGCCAGGGCATCGGTGCCTCGCAGCAGAAGTGGGGCACGCTCCCCGAGGCGCACACCGACTACATCTTCGCGGTGCTGGGGGAGGAGCTCGGCCTGGTCGGCACGCTCCTGGTCGTCGGCCTGTTCCTCACCATCGCCTACGCCGCCATCCGGGTCGCGCTCACGACCGAGGACCCCTTCGTCCGCTACGCCACCTTCGGCATCGTGGTCTGGCTGCTCGGGCAGATGATGATCAACGTCGGCATGGTGCTCGCCGTCCTGCCCGTGATCGGCATCCCGCTGCCCATCGTGTCCTACGGCGGCTCGGCCCTGCTGCCCTCGCTGGTGGCGCTCGGCCTGGTGATCGGGTTCGCGCGCCGGGAGCCCGCGGCCGCCGCCGCGCTGGCCACGCGCCGACGCGACCGCTCGGCCGGGCTGGTCGCTCGGTAGATTCACCCTGATGCGCGTCCTCCTCGCCGGCGGCGGTTCCGCCGGCCACACCTCGCCCCTGCTCGCCACCGCCGACGCCCTGCGCCGGCTCGACCCGGCGACCGAGATCACCTGCCTCGGCACCCGTGAGGGCCTGGAGGCCCGGCTGGTGCCCGAGGCGGGCCTGCCGCTCGAGGTGGTGCCGCGAGTACCGCTGCCGCGCCGTCCCAGCGCCGACCTGCTGCGCCTGCCCGGTCGCCTGCGCGCGGCGCGCGCCGCGGCCCTCGAGGTCGTCGACCGGGTCCGTCCCGACGTGGTGGTCGGCTTCGGCGGCTACGTCTCGGTCCCGGCCTACCTCGCCGCGCGCCGGCGCGGGGTGCCGATCGTGGTCCACGAGGGCAACACGCTCGCCGGGGTCGCCAACCGTCTGGGGGCCCGGATGACGCGCCACGTCGCGACGAGCTTCCCCGACACCGCGCTGCCGCACGCCGTGTTCACCGGGCTGCCGGTGCGCCGGATGGTCTCCACGCTCGACCGTGCCGCGCTGCGCGACGAGGCGCTCGCGACCTTCGGGCTGCGTCCCGACCTCCCGGTCCTGCTGGTCACCGGCGGCTCGCAGGGCGCCGCCCGGATCAACGCGGCCGTCTCCGGCGCCGCCCCGCAGCTGGCCGCCGCCGGGGTGCAGGTGCTCCACGTGGTCGGTCCGCGGCACGAGCTGAGCGTCGACTCCGGCGACGTCCCCTACGTCGTCCTGGGCTACGTCGACCGCATGGACCTCGCCTACGCCGCCGCCGACGCGGTCCTGTGCCGCGCGGGCAGCAACACCGTCACCGAGGTCTCGGGCGTCGGGCTCCCCGCGATCTACGTCCCGCTGCCCATCGGCAACGGCGAGCAGGCGCTCAACGCGCGCCCCGTGGTCGACGCCGGCGGCGGCCTGCTGGTCGCCGACGGGGCGCTGACGCCGGAGTGGGTCGCCGCGAGCGTCCCGGGGCTGCTGACCGACGCCGCCCGACTCGCGGAGATGGGCGGGGCCGCCCGCGGGGTCATCCCGCTCGACGCCGACGACAAGCTGGCCCGGATGGTGCGCGACGCCGCCCGCGAGGGAGGAGCCCGATGAGGATCCCGGTCCCCGACGAGGTGCTGCCCGCCGCCGAGCTCGGCCGCGTGCACTGCGTGGGCATCGGCGGCGCCGGCATCTCGGCCATCGCGCGCATCATGGCCGCGCGCGGGATCGCCGTGTCGGGCAGTGACGACCACGACACCCCGTTCCTGCCCGCGCTGCGCGAGCTCGGCGTGACCTGCCACCTGGGCTACGACGCCGCCCACGTCGCCGAGGCCGACACGCTGGTGGTCACCACCGCCGCCCGCGAGGACAACCCCGAGGTCCTCGAGGCACGGCGCCGCGGCCTGCGGGTCCTGCCGCGCTCGGCCGGCCTGGCCGCGGTGATGGCGGGCTCACGCGTCCTGGCCGTGGCCGGCACCCACGGCAAGACCACGACGACCGGGCTGCTGACGTCCGCCCTGCTCGCGGCCGGCGTCGACCCCTCCTACGCCGTCGGCGGGGTGCTGGCCGCGACCGGCCGCAACGCCGACGCGGGCAGCGACGACCTCTTCGTCGCCGAGGCCGACGAGAGCGACGGCGCCTTCCTGGTCTACCGACCGCACGCCGCCATCGTCACCAACGTCGAGGCCGACCACCTCGACAACTGGGGCACCGAGGAGGCCTACCACCGCGCCTTCGAGGAGTTCGCCGACACGATCGACCGCGACGGCTTCCTGGTCTGCGTGGTCGACGACCCGGGCGCGGCCGACCTGGCCCGCCTGGCCCGCGGCCAGGGGCTCGAGGTGGTCACGGTCGGGGAGTCGGCCGACGCCGACCTGCGCATCCACGACCTCGTGCTCGACGGGTCCACCTCGCGCTGCCGCGTCTCGCGCGCCGGCACGGACCTCGTGACGCTGTCGCTGCGCATCCCCGGTCGCCACTACGTCCTCGACGCCGTCGCCGCCCTGGCGATGGGGCTGCAGCTGGGCCACGACGTCGACGCGCTCGCCGCCGGCCTGGCCGGCTTCGCCGGCACCGGTCGGCGCATGGAGCTCAAGGGCGAGGCCGGGGGCGTGCGGGTCTACGACTCCTACGCCCACCACCCCGTCGAGATCCGCGGTGACCTCGAGGCCGCCCGCGCGCTGGCGGGGGAGGGGCGCGTGGTCGCCGCGTTCCAGCCCCACCTCGTCTCCCGCACCCGCATCTTCGGCGCCGCGATGGGCCACGAGCTCGGCGCCGCCGACGAGGTCGTCGTGCTCGACGTCTACGTCGCCCGCGAGGAGCCGGACCCGGAGGTCACCGGCGCGCTGGTGGCCGACGCCGTCGCGCTGCCCGCCGACCGGGTGGTGCGCGCGCACGACCTCGCCGACGCCGCCCGCGAGCTCGCCGCCCGCGCCCGGCCCGGCGACCTCGTCATCACCCTCGGCGCCGGTGACGTGACCACCGTCGGCCCCCAGGTCCTCGCCCTCCTCGACGCGCCCGGCGGTGCGTGAGTTGGGGCAGGAGGAGCGTGCCGCGCAGCGCACCCGACGCCGCTTCGCGCGCCGCCAGTGGGCCCGCCGCTGGCTCTCGCTGCGCTACGTCCTGGTCGCGCTCGTGCTCGTCGCGCTGGTCTCGACCTCGGTGTGGCTGGTCTTCTTCTCCGCCACGCTCTCGGTCGAGCGCGTCGAGGTCGTGGGCAACGACCTGCTGAGCGACGCCCGCGTGCGCGAGGTCGCCGGCGTCCCGGTGGGCGACCAGCTCGCCCTGGTCGACCTCGACCGCGCCGGCGCCCGGGTCGGTGCGCTCGCCGAGGTGCGGTCGGTCGACGTCACCCGCGCCTGGCCCCACACGGTGCGCATCGAGGTCGAGGAGCGCACGGCGGTCGCCGTGGTCGAGCTCGGCGGTCGGATCAGGGGCCTGGACCCCGACGGCATCGTGTTCCGCGAGTACCGCACGGCTCCCGCGGGCCTGCCCCGGATCAGGCCCGGCGCGGAGGCCGGCACCGACGCGCTGCGCGAGGCCGCCACGGTGGTCTCGGCGCTCCCGGAGGACCTCTCCACCCGCGTCGACCACGTCGAGGTCGCCACGGTCGACCAGGTCACCCTGGTGCTGCGCGACGGTCGCGTGGTCCTGTGGGGCAGTGCCGAGCAGTCCGAGCTCAAGGCCGAGGTCGTCGACAAGCTCCTCCTCGCAGCGCCGAAGGCCCGCACCTACGACCTCAGCGTCCCCGGGAACCCGACCGTCCGCTGACCGTCGCCCCGCCGTCGCGGAAATCTTTTCCGCAGGTGCGAGTCGTGGGCGTGTCCGCCACCGATCCGGCACCCGCGGTGCCTACTGTCGTGACCACGACGAGGTTGACATAACTATAACCCTCAGGCTCACGGTTAGGGTTCCGTGGCAGCCAGGGGGCCGTGGGTCGGACCTCGTCCCGCGATCTCGAGGACACACCTCGCACGTACACCCAGCTCCCTCAAGGAAGGCCCCGCAGCCGTGGCAGCAGCGCAGAACTACCTGGCGATCATCAAGGTCGTCGGCATCGGTGGCGGCGGCGTCAACGCCGTCAACCGGATGATCGAGGTCGGCCTCAAGGGCGTCGAGTTCATCGCCATCAACACCGACGCCCAGGCGCTCCTCATGAGCGACGCCGACGTGAAGCTCGACATCGGCCGCGAGCTCACCCGCGGCCTCGGTGCCGGCGCCAACCCCGAGGTGGGCGCGAAGGCGGCCGAGGACCACGCCGACGAGATCGAGGAGGTCATGAAGGGCGCCGACATGGTGTTCGTGACCGCCGGCGAGGGCGGCGGCACCGGCACCGGCGGCGCGCCGGTCGTCGCGCGCATCGCCCGCTCGCTGGGCGCGCTGACCATCGGCGTCGTGACCCGCCCGTTCGCCTTCGAGGGCCGTCGTCGCGCCAACTCCGCGGAGGAGGGCATCAGCCAGCTCCGCGAGGAGGTCGACACCCTCATCGTGATCCCCAACGACCGGCTGCTCTCGATCACCGACCGCAGCGTGTCGATCCTCGACGCCTTCAAGCAGGCCGACCAGGTGCTGCTGCAGGGTGTCTCGGGCATCACCGACCTGATCACCACCCCCGGCCTGATCAACCTCGACTTCGCCGACGTGAAGTCCGTCATGGCCAACGCCGGCTCCGCCCTGATGGGCATCGGCTCGGCCCGGGGCGAGGACCGCGCGGTCGCCGCTGCCGAGCAGGCCGTGTCGAGCCCGCTGCTCGAGGCGAGCATCGAGGGCGCCCACGGCGTGCTGCTCTCCATCGCCGGTGGCTCCGACCTCGGCCTGTTCGAGATCAACGAGGCCGCGGCGCTGGTCTCGCAGGCCGCGCACGCCGAGGCCAACATCATCTTCGGCGCCACCATCGACGACGCCCTCGGCGACGAGGTCCGCGTGACCGTCATCGCCGCCGGCTTCGACGGCGGCATGCCGAAGCGTCGCCAGGAGGGCAACGTGCTGCGCCCGCAGGTGCCCGCGCAGACGCAGGACGAGACCCGCGCGGCCGCCCAGCAGGTCGCGACCCGGGCCGCCACGAGCCGTCCGGAGTCCGGCGAGCGCCCGGCACCGGTGTTCGCCCCGTCCACCGGTGACAACCGCCCGGCGCCCGCTCCGGCGCGCGCCGAGCAGCCGGCGCAGTCGGCCCCGTCCGCTCCCGCCCGACCGGCCCGCCAGGTCCAGTTCGACGACGACGAGCTCGACGTGCCCGACTTCTTGAAGTGACCGCTGCACCGTGACCCTGCTGCGCCACCGCGATCGGATCGAAGGCGACCTCGTCATCGAGGTCGCCTTCACCGACGTCTCCCTGAGCCTGGGTGACGCCGCCGCCGAGCAGGTGCGCGCCGCCGCGCTGACGCAGCTGGCCGACGCCACCGGCGCCGTGCCGGTGCTGATGCGCCAGGTGCACGGCGCGCACGTCGAGCTGGTCGACGACCCGCGCGCAGGGACGCCGGCCACGGCCGACGCGATGGTCACCGCCCGGCCCGGGGTCGCGCTGCTCGCACGCGCGGCCGACTGCGTTCCGGTCCTGCTCGCCGACCCCGCGACCGGATGGATCGCGGCGGTGCACAGCGGCCGCCAGGGCCTCGCGGCGGGCGTCGTGACCGCGGCGGTCGACGCGGTGCGCAGCCACGGCGGCGACCCGGTCGTGGCGTGGGTCGGACCGCACGTGTGCGGTGCCTGCTACGAGGTGCCCGCCGACCTGCAGGACGAGGTGGCCGCGGCCGTCCCGGCAGCGAGGTCCACGACCTCGTGGGGCACGCCCGCGCTCGACCTGGGGGCCGGCGTACGCGCCCAGCTCGCCGACGCCGGCATCGACGACGTCCGCGTGGTCGACGCCTGCACCCGCGAGGACCCCACCTGGCCCTCGCACCGTCGCGACGGTGCCGCGTCCACCCGCTTCGCCGGCGTCGTGTGGAGCCGGGCATGACGGCCCGCGCGGACGAGCTCGCCGCCAACCTCGACGCCGTGCGCGCGCGCATCGCAGGTGCGTGCCGCGAGGCCGGCCGCGAGGTCGACGAGGTCGCGCTGGTCGTGGTGACCAAGTTCTTCCCCGCCTCCGACGTGCGGCTGCTCGCCGGGCTCGGGATCACCGACGTGGGGGAGAACCGCCACCAGGAGGCCGAGGCCAAGGCCGCCGAGTGCGCCGACCTCGGGCTGCGCTGGCACTTCATCGGGGGCCTGCAGTCCAACAAGGCGGCGGCCGTGACGGCCTACGCCGACGTCGTGGAGTCGCTCGACCGTCCCAAGCTCGTCGGCCCCCTGTCGCGCGGTGCCGAGCAGCGCGGGCGCGAGGTCGACGTGCTCGTCCAGGTCAGCCTCGACCCGCCCGGCTCCGAGCACCGCTCGGGTGTCGACCCTGCCTCCCTCGCGGCCCTCGCCGCGCAGGTGGAGGACGCCGACCACCTCCGGCTGCGGGGCCTGATGGCGGTCGCACCGCTCGGGGAGGACCCGGCGGCGGCGTTCGCCCGGCTCGCCGCGATCCGCGCCGACCTCGTGCACGACCACCCGGGCGCGAGCGTGCTCTCGGCCGGGATGAGCGGCGACCTCGAGGCCGCCGTCGCCCAGGGTGCGACACACGTGCGTGTCGGCTCCGCGGTCCTCGGTCCGAGGCCCGCTTTCCAGTAATGTCCACAAATGTCAACAGGTGCCCGGGACCGGGTGCCAGATCTAGCGGGAGAAAAGTCTCATGAGCGGCGCGATGCGCAGGATCGGCGAGTACCTCGGCCTGCTCGAGGACACCGGCCACTACGACCAGTACGACGGTGACACCGAGACCACGACCCACGACGCCGTCGACGAGCGTCCGGCCGTGCGTGAGAGGCGTCCTGCCCCCGTGTCCGACCTCGCCGAGCGCCGCCGTCCGGCGCCGGTCCAGACAGGAGTCGTGGCCGAGTTGAGCCGCATCACCACGCTGCACCCCCGCAACTACAACGAGGCCCGTCTCGTCGGTGAGAACTACCGCGACGGCACGCCCGTGATCATGAACCTCAGCGAGATGGACGACAACGACGCCAAGCGTCTCGTCGACTTCGCCGCCGGCCTCATCTTCGCCACCCGTGGAACGATCGAGCGCGTGACCAACAAGGTCTTCCTGCTCTCGCCCCCCAACGTCGCGGTCTCGGCCGAGGACAAGGAGCGGATCGCCACGGACGGGTTCTTCAACCAGAGCTGAGGCAGTCTTAACCCGTGCAGATCATCGGAGAGGTCCTCGCGACCGTCCTGCTCGTCTTCATCGGCCTGCTCTGGGTGCGGTTCGTCGTCGACTGGGTGCAGGTGTTCGCCCGGCGGTGGGAGCCGCACGGCCCGTTGCTGGTGGCCCTCGAGGGCGTCTACTCGGCGACCGACCCGCCGATCGTGGCGCTGCGCCGGGTCATCCCGCCCCTGCGGATCGGCCAGGTCGCCCTCGACCTGAGCTTCGTGCTCGTGATGGTGGCAGCATGGCTCCTGCTCAACGTGGTCCGCACCGTCTTCAACGTCTGAAACCACCAGCCACACGGGTCACTGTGCCCCGTGCATCCCCGGGCGCTATTGTCTCCTGACAGCAGAGCCGCCGTGTTACCGATCGTGATGAAAGTTTGGGTGAGGTCATGCCGCTGACGCCTGAGGACGTGAGCAACAAGCGCTTTACGCCTGTCCGTCTCCGCGAGGGCTACGACATGGGCGAGGTCGACCAATTCCTCGACGAGGTCGAGGCCGAGCTGGCGCGGCTCACCAAGGAGAACGACGACCTCCGGTCCAAGCTCTCGGCCGCCCAGTCCGGTGCGTCCGCGCCGGCGCCGGCCACGACGTCCTTCGCCCCGGTCGCCCAGGAGCCCGAGCCGCAGCGCGAGCCCGAGCCCGAGCCGGAGCCCGTCGCCGCACCCGCCCCGGTCGCCGCTCCCGTGCAGACCGTGCGCGTGCAGACCGTCGCCGACGCCTCCAACGCCGCGGCCCGCCTGCTCGAGATCGCCACGCGCAACGCCGACGAGCTCGTCGAGGACGCCAAGAACGAGGCCGACCGCATCGTCGGTGCCGCCCGCACCAAGGCCGAGCGCCTCGAGTCGGAGTCGAAGACCAAGGCCGACCGCATGGAGGCCGACGCCCGTCAGCGCTCGCAGATGCTCGACTCCGAGACCGCCGAGCGCCGCCAGCAGATGTTCGGCGACCTGGAGAAGGAGCGCGACAAGCTCAACAGCGACGTCGAGACGCTCCGGGCCTTCGAGCGCGAGTACCGTTCGCGCCTGAAGACCTACTTCTCCCAGCAGCTCGAGGCCCTGGCCAGCGGTGGCGAGAGCCAGGCCCCCGCCGACACGGGCACGGCGCCCAAGCGCCTGCGGTCCGTCCTGGGCGACGACGAGAACTGATCGCTCCCGCACGACTCTGCTCGCACGGCCACCCCCTCCCTGGGGGTGGCCGTTCGTGCGTCTCCCGGCGAGCCGGTGTTGGGTCCTCAGGACGTACGGGCTAACCTCCGTGCCACCGTGTGGTTCCCACCACACCCGATGCATGGCTGGAGGCCCTCGGAGATGGCTGGCAGTACGCGCAAGTCACTGGCGGGGACCGCTGCCGCCGCGGCGAAGCGGGTGATCGGACGCACGGCGTCCGCGACGACCGCTGCGCCCGCGACGAAGTCAGCCCCCAAGGCCTCGCCCGCCAAGGCGGCCCCCGCGAAGAAGGCACCGGCGAAGAAGGCCCCGGCGACCAAGGCGGCGCCCGCGAAGAAGGCCCCGGCGAAGAAGGCCCCCGCGAAGAAGGCCCCGGCCACGAAGGCCCCGGCGAAGAAGGCCGCCGCCACCAAGACCCCTGCACGTCCGAGCGCCACCACCCCCGCCGCGAGCACCGCGGCACCGACACCTGTGAAGAAGGCCCCGGTGAAGAAGACCGCGACCCGCAAGGCATCCCCGGCATCGCTCGTCGTGCTCCAGCAGGAGTCCGCCTGGACCAAGGGCGAGCTCGACGAGGTGGTGACCGAGCTGCGCGAGCACGGGGAGCGGCTGACGACCACCATCGGGATCGCCGAGGCCGAGCTCGCCGGACTGATGCGCGACGCCGGCGACGGCGCCGGCCACGACCAGGCCGACGTCGGCGCGTCGAGCTTCGAGCGCGACCACGAGCTCACCGTGCTGGCCAAGGAGCGCGAGGCGCTGGCGCAGATCGAGCGCGCCCTGACCCGCATCCACGACGGCAGCTACGGCGTGTGCGAGTCGTGCGGCGAGCCCATCGGCAAGAATCGGCTGATGGCGGTGCCCCATGCCACACTGTGCATGTCATGCAAGCAGCGCGAGGAGCGTCGCTGAACCCCAGCGACCAGGCCGTCCACCGTCCGTCGAGGCGTCGCTCCGGCGCCCGTCTGGTCTTCGCCGCGGTGGCCGTCGTGGCCTACGCGCTCGACCTCGGCTCGAAGCAGTGGGCGCTGTCCGCGCTCGCCGACGGCGACCGACCGCTGGTCGGTGACTGGTTCACCTTGCACCTGACCTTCAACCCCGGTGCGGCCTTCAGCACCGGCACCGACTTCACGATCGTGTTCACCTGCCTGGCTGCCGTGGCCGTGGTCGTGGTGCTGTGGTTGAGCCGGCGCGTCGCCAGCACCGGGTGGGCGCTGGCCTTCGGCCTCCTCCTCGGCGGCGTCGCGGGCAACCTCACCGATCGTCTCGTGCGCCAGCCCGAGCCGTTCCACGGCCACGTCGTGGACTTCCTCATGCTGCCCCACTGGCCGATCTTCAACATCGCCGACATGTGCATCAACGTCGCCGCCGCGCTGATCGTCCTGCAGACCTTCCGCGGCATCCGGCTCGACGGCAGCCGCGAGCCCGCCGACGCCGACGCGCAGGACGCGTGAGCACCGCGATGAGCGGCCACGCCGACCAGCGCACGGTGTTCGTCCCCGACGGCCTCGCCGGTGAGCGCGTCGACGCGGCGATGGCGCGCATGTTCGGGTTCTCCCGCACCCGTGCCGCCGACCTGATCAGCTCCGGGCTCGTGCAGGTCGACGGGGCGCCGGTCGGCAAGAGCGACCGGGTCCACGCCGGCTCGATGCTCGACGTCACCATCCCGGTCGAGTCCGACCCGCTGGCCGTGGTCCCCGAGATCGTCGAGGGCATCCGGATCATCCACGACGACGACGCCATCGTGGTCATCGACAAGCCGGTCGGCGTGGCCGTCCACCCCTCGCCCGGGTGGACCGGTCCGACAGTGGTCGGTCACCTCGCCGGTGCCGGGTTCCGCATCTCCACCAGCGGCGCCAGCGAGCGTCAGGGCATCGTCCAGCGCCTCGACGTCGGCACCAGCGGCGTGATGGTCATCTGCAAGTCCGAGCACGCCTACTCCGTGCTCAAGAACGCCTTCCGGCACCGCACGGTCGACAAGACCTACCACGCGCTCGTCCAGGGCCACCCCGACCCGCTCGCCGGGACGGTCGACGCGCCCATCGGCCGGCACCCGCAGCACGACTACAAGTTCGCGGTGATGGCCGACGGCCGCCACAGCATCACCCACTACGAGACCCTCGAGGCCCACCGCTTCGCCAGCCTGCTCGAGGTCCACCTCGAGACCGGCCGCACCCACCAGATCCGGGTGCACATGAGCGCGCTGAAGCACCCGTGCGTCGGCGACCTCACCTACGGCGCCGACCCGGTCCTGGCCAAGCGCGTCGGCCTGGAGCGCCAGTGGCTGCACGCCATGCGCCTGGGCTTCGAGCACCCGGAGACCGGCGAGCAGGTCAGCTACGAGTCCACCTACCCCGACGACCTCGCCCACGCGCTCGAGGTCGTCCGCGACGGTGCCTGAGGTCTCGCTGCGCCCGGCGGCGCCAGGTGACCTGCCCGACGTGGCCGCGGTGCACCTCGCCGCGCGCGCGGGCGCCGTGCCTGCGATGCCGCCCGGGGTGCACCCGCCCGACGACGTGCGCGCGTGGGTGTCGGGGTGGGACCTGGCGTCGCAGGACGTCTGGCTCGCGGAGGCCCGCGGCGCGGTCGTGGGCTACGCCCGCGCCACCCGCAGCTGGCTCGACGACCTCTACGTCGCGCCCGCCTGGCAGGGCTGCGGCGTGGGCTCGGCGCTGTTCGACGTGGTCACCGCCCACCGGCCCGACGGGTTCTGCCTGTGGGTCTTCGAGTCCAACCGGTCGGCCCGCGACTTCTACGCCCGGCGCGGGTGCCTGGAGCTCGAGCGCACCGACGGCAGCGGCAACGAGGAGCGCGCGCCCGACATCCGGGTCGCGTGGCCCGGCGCGGCCCCGCTCGTCTTCCTGCGCGGGCTCATCGACGAGGTCGACCTGGTGCTCGGCGACGTCCTGGCCCGCCGCACCGCGCTGACCCGGGCGGTGCAGGCGGTGAAGCCGTCCGGCGAGCGCGACCCTGCGCGGGAGGCCGAGATCGCCCGCCGCGTCGCGTCCGTCGTCCCCGAGCTCGGCGCCGAGCGCGTGGCGCGCATCGTCGACGCGGTCATCACCGCCTCGCTCGAGGTCGCGACCCCGGCCCCGGACGGTGGCGCCGCCGGCCGCTAGGCCGGACCGCGCGCCCCACCGCCCGCCCCACCCTCGTCGCCGCGCCGGGCGCGATGCGCCACCGCGGTCGGGGACCTTGGTGCACCATGGTCGGGTGCTGCTCCACGACGAGGTGACCGCGGAGTACCGCGACTTCGCCACCTACGCCGCCGGCGACTCGCCCTGCTTCGAGGAGTGGGCGCTGTGCGTCGCGCAGGACGAGCAGGTGCTCGCCTGGCTGGGCACGCTGCCGCCGCTCAAGCGCCAGCCCAACCTGGTGCTCGCCGCCGCCCGGTGGCACGGTGCTCGCGCCCCCGGACCGTACGCCGGGCTGCGCGAGGTGCTGCTCGGCCGGGAGCAGGAGGTCCGCGCCACCGTCATGGCACGGTCCACGCAGACCAACGAGGTCGGCCGGCTGGCGACGCTGGTCCCGGTGCTCGGCCTGGTCGAGGGCCCGGTCGCGCTCGTCGAGGTCGGCGCCAGCGCGGGACTGTGCCTGTTCCCCGACCGCTACGACTACGCCTGGTCGGGTGCGGGGACGCTCGGTGGCAGCGGCGGCCCGCTCCTGGTTGCCGAGGTGTCGGGTCCGCTGCCGGTGCCGTCCGCGCACCCGGACGTCGCCTGGCGCGGGGGAGTGGACCTCAACCCGCTGGACGTGACCGACCCCGACGCGACGGCCTGGCTCGAGACCCTCGTGTGGCCCGAGCAGGACGCGCGCCGCGAGCGCCTGCGCGCCGCGATCGAGGTCACCCGCAGCGATCCGCCGCGACTGGAGCGCGGTGACCTGTTCGACCACCTGCCCGGGCTGCTCGACCGCGCCGCGCCCCACGGCACGCCCGTGGTCCTGCACTCCGCGGTCGTCGCCTACCTCGAGGAGCCCGAGCGACGCCGCTTCCACGAGCTGATGACCGGGCTCGTCGAGGAGGGGCGCTGCCGGTGGGTCAGCAACGAGGGACCGGGCGTCCTGCCGGACGTCACGGGCGACCTCGCCGTGCCGCCCGGGCGCTTCGTCACCGCGCTCGACGGGGTGCCGGTGGCGCTCAGCCACGGTCACGGCCACGCCGTCGACTGGCTCGGCTGAGGTCGCGGCGTGCCCTGTCGGTGGGGTCCTGCACACTGACGTAGGCTGGCGTCCTTCCCCTCTGAGCGCCCCGCCGGGATGCCGGCGCGGTGCGGCTGACCCGTCAGCACCACCCGTCCTCGTGACACCGTCAGCGACCCCCGAAAGGTGCGGAAGTCTCCTCCATGTCGGCCGGCAGCACAGTCAACTCAGCGGGCAACTTCGTGCACCTCCACGTGCACACCGAGTACTCCATGCTCGACGGGGCATCGCTCCTCGACGGCCTCTTCGCCCGCACCAGCGAGCTCGGCATGCCGGCCATCGCGATGACCGACCACGGCAACCTGCACGGCGCCTTCGACTTCTACAGCAAGGCCAAGAAGCACGGCGTCAAGCCGATCATCGGCATCGAGGCCTACCTCACGCCCGGCACGATGCGCGGCGAGCGCCGCCGGATCCGCTGGGGCAAGGGCGACTCGGCCGAGGAGGGCGGCAAGGACGTCGCGGGCGGCGGCGCCTACACCCACATGACGATGTGGGCCGAGACGACCGAGGGCATGCACAACCTGTTCCGCCTCGCGAGCAAGGCGAGCATCGAGGGCTACTACTACAAGCCCCGCATGGACCGCGAGCTGCTCCAGCAGTACTCCAAGGGCATCATCGCCAGCACCGGCTGCCTGTCCGGGGAGATCCAGACCCGGCTCACCCTCGGCCAGTACGACGAGGCGCTGCAGGCCGCGTCGGACTACCAGGACATCTTCGGCAAGGGCAACTTCTTCCTCGAGCTGATGGACCACGGCATCGCCGCCGAGCGCGCCACGCGCGAGGACCTGGTCAAGATCGCCAAGACCCTCGGCCTGCCGACGATCGTCACCAACGACACCCACTACACCAACCCCGAGGACGCCGACGGGCAGGACGCCCTCATCTGCGTGGCCTCCGGCAAGCGCCTCGCCGACACCAACCGCCTCAAGTTCGACGGCGGCGGCTACTACATCAAGTCCGCGGCCGAGATGCGCGAGCTCTGGTCGGAGTTCCCCGACGGCTGCGACAACACCCTCGAGATCGCCGAGCGGTGCAACGTGGAGTTCACCGAGTCCACCGGCGGCTACATGGCCCGCGCCGACGTGCCGGCGGGGGAGACCGAGGAGTCCTGGTTCCGCAAGGAGGTGTGGCGCGGCATCGAGGCCCGCTACCCCGGCGAGCGCCTCGACCAGTCGGTCCGCGACCGCGTCGAGATGGAGCTCACCATCATCTCGCAGAAGGGCTACTGCGGGTACTACCTCGTGGTCGCCGACTTCATCCAGTGGTCCAAGCGCAACGGCATCCGCGTCGGCCCCGGTCGCGGGTCGGGTGCGGGCTCCATCGCCGCCTACGCGCTCAGCATCACCGACCTCTGCCCGCTCGAGCACGGACTGTTCTTCGAGCGGTTCCTCAACCCCGAGCGTCCCTCGATGCCCGACTTCGACATCGACTTCGACGACGCCCGCCGCGGCGAGGTGATCAAGTACGTCACCGAGAAGTACGGCACCGAGCGGGTAGCCCAGATCGCCACGTTCGGCCGGCTGAAGTCCAAGGCCGCGATCAAGGACGCCGCGCGCGTGCTCGACCACGGCTTCGCGATCTCCGACCGGATCACCAAGGCGCTGCCGCCCGACGTCATGGGCAAGGGCGTCGCGCTCAAGGACATCTTCAACACCGAGCACAAGCGCTACGGCGAGGGCGGGGAGTTCCGTGCCCTGCACGACTCCGACCCCGACGTGCGCACGATCTTCCACACCGCGCTCGGCCTCGAGGGCCAGATCCGCAACTGGGGCGTGCACGCGGCCGGCGTGATCATGTCCAGCGAGCCGATCATCGACGTCGTGCCCATCATGGCCCGTCCCCAGGACGGGGCGATCATCACGCAGTTCGACTACCCGATGTGCGAGTCGCTCGGCCTGGTCAAGATGGACTTCCTGGGCCTGTCCAACCTGCGGATCCTCGAGGACGCGCTCGCCAACATCAAGATCAACCGCGACCTCGACGTGGTGCTCGAGGAGCTGCCCTTCGACGACCGGGCCACCTACGAGCTGATGGGCCGCGGCGACACGCTCGGCGTCTTCCAGCTCGACGGCTCGGGGATGCGGGCGCTGCTGCGCTCGATGCAGCCCGACGTCTTCGCCGACATCACGGCCGTCTCGGCGCTCTACCGTCCCGGCCCGATGGGCGCGGACTCGCACAACAAGTACGCCCGGCGCAAGAACGGGCGCGAGCCGATCGAGCCCATCCACCCGGCGCTCGCCGAGGCGCTGGAGCCGGTGCTGGGCGAGACCTACGGCCTGATCGTCTACCAGGAGCAGGTGATGGCCATCGCCCAGGTGCTGGCCGGCTTCACCCTGGGAGCTGCTGACAACCTGCGCCGCGCGATGGGCAAGAAGAAGAAGGAGGAGCTCGACAAGCAGTACGCCGGGTTCCAGTCCGGCATGCTCGAGCGCGGCTTCCCGCAGGTCGCGATCGACAAGCTGTGGGAGATCCTGCTCCCGTTCTCCGACTACGCCTTCAACAAGTCGCACTCCGCCGCCTACGGCGTCATCACCTACTGGACCGCCTACCTCAAGGCCAACTACCCGACCGAGTACATGGCCGCGCTCCTCACGTCCGTCAAGGACGACAAGGACAAGATGGCGATCTACCTCAACGAGTGCCGACGGATGAAGATCCAGGTGCTGCCGCCCGACGTCAACGAGTCGCAGGCCGACTTCACCCCGGTCGGCCACGACATCCGCTTCGGGCTCACGGCGGTGCGCAACGTCGGCCACAACGTCGTCGCCGGGGTCGTCGCCGCTCGCCAGGAGAAGGGCCGCTACACCGACTTCAACGACTTCATGGAGAAGGTCCCGGCGCTGGTGTGCAACAAGCGCGTCGTCGAGTCGTTGATCAAGGCCGGCGCCTTCGACGACATGAAGCACCGCCGCCGGGCGCTGGTCGCGGTGCACGAGACGGCGGTCGACCAGTTCGTCGACCTCAAGAAGAACGAGGCCATCGGCCAGGACTCCCTCTTCGGCGGGCTCAGCGACGACGAGGGCGGCTTCGGGGTGAGTGTGACCATCCCCGACATCGACGACTGGGACAAGATGACCCTGCTCGGCCACGAGCGGGAGATGCTCGGCCTCTACGTCTCCGACCACCCGCTGCTCGGCCTCGAGCACGTCCTGTCCCAGGGCACCGACTGCACCATCGGCCAGCTCATGCTCGACGAGGACCGTCCGCACGGCTCGATGCTCACCGTCAGCGGTCTCATCACCTCGGTGAGCCGCAAGATCACCAAGCGCGGCGACCCGTGGGCCACCATCACCCTGGAGGACCTCGACGGGGCGATCGAGGTGCTGCTGTTCCCGAGCGCGTACACCCTCGCCTCGACGCTGCTGGTCGAGGACCAGATCGTGCGGATCAAGGGCAACCTGTCGCGCGACAAGGACCAACCCGAGCTGCGCGCGCAGGAGGTGACGGCGCCCGACCTCAACCAGGGCCCCGCCGGCCCCGTGGTGATCAGCCTGCCCTCCACCCGGTGCACGCCGCCGGTCGTGTCGCAGCTGCGCGACGTCCTGGGCACCCACCCCGGCATGACCGAGGTCCAGCTGCGCCTGCTCACCCGTGCCTCCACCAAGGTGCTGCGGCTCGACGACAACCTGCGCGTGACGCCGAGCCCGGCGCTGTTCGCCGACCTCAAGCAGCTGCTCGGCCCGGGGTGCCTGACCGGATGAGCGCGACCGCGCCGCTGGATGGGACCGGGACCGACGCCGAGCCCGACGCCGAGCCCGGCGCCGAGCCCCTCGCCGAGACGGCCCGCGGTGCTCGCGGCCGCCGGCTGCTCGTCCGTCTCGCGGTCGTGGTCGTGGTCTTCCTCGCCGCCGGGGCGCTCGCCGGCATCGCCTGGGAGCGCCTCTGGGACGCCCCCGTCGGCCTCACGCTCCAGGGCAGCTGGTTCCTGGAGCCCGCCGGCCCCGACCTGTCCTTCCAGCCCGTGTGGATCTTCGTGGCGATCGGGTTCCCGCTCGGCCTGCTGATCGCGGCCGTCGTGGGGCTGTGGCGCGACCACGAGGCGCTGACCGTCGTCGTCGTGCTGGTCGCGGCGGGCCTGGCCTCGGTCCTGATGTACGCCGTCGGCACCCACCTCGGGCCGGCCGACCCGCAGGTGCTCGCGGCCGGTCGACCCGACTACACCTCGCTGCCCGGCAGCCTGGGCCTGACGGCTCCGGACGCCGACCGGACCCCGTGGCACTCCACGGCGCTGCTCGCCCTCCCGATGGGCGCGATGGCCGGTCTGGTCGGCTCCTACCTCTTGGCCGGTCGAGGGTTCGACAGGCGCTCACGCGGGTAGGCTCAGCCCGACATGTTGGGGTGGTCCCGCAGGCCGGGACCCCATGAGTGGGGGACGACAAGAGCATGAGCATGACACCCGGTGGTCCGGAGTACCTGGACGCTTCCGGGCCGGCCACGGCCGAGCCCGACAACGACAACCGCAAGCGCCTGGTCGTCCTCGGCGCGATCGTGGCCGGTGGCGCCGTCGTCGCCGGCGGCGCGTGGGCCGCCACCAGCTTCTTCGCCACGGGCTCCCAGCCCGCCGAGGCGCTGCCCGACTCGACCATCGCCTACGCGAGCGTCGACCTCGACCCGAGCGGTGGGCAGAAGATCGAGGCGATCAAGACCCTGCGCAAGTTCCCCGGGTTCACCGACGAGATCGACATCAAGAGCGACGAGGACCTGCGCGAGCGCCTCTTCGAGGAGATCACGAAGTCGGGCGGGTGCGAGGGCCTCGACTACGCCGACGACGTCGAGCCGTGGCTCGGCTCCCGTGCCGCGATGGCCGCGGTCGACCTCGGTGAGGACGAGCCCGCCCCGGTCGCGGTGATCCAGGTGACCGACGCGGGCAAGGCCGAGGACGGCGTGGCCACCCTCGTCGACACGTGCGGCGCCGGTGAGTCCGGCGACGACGTCGGCGGGTGGGTCGTCGAGGGCGACTGGCTCGTGCTCGCCGAGACCAAGGACATCGCCCAGCAGGTCGTCGACGCCACCGGCTCCGGCGCGCTGGCCGACGACGCCTCCTTCGGCAAGTGGACCGGCGAGGCCGGCGACGACGGCTTCATGTCGTTCTACGTCGCCAAGGGCGCCGCCCAGTACCTCACCGACGCCGCCGCGATGGGCTCGATGATGGGTGGCCCGCTCGCGGGCGACCTGACCGGCGACATGGGCGGCATGGACGACATGGGCGGCATGGACGGCACCGGGTCGGGCGAGGTCCCGCCGGAGCTGGAGAAGATGATCGCCGACTTCGACGGCATGGCCGCCACCGTCCGCTTCGACGACGGCTCGGTCGAGGTCGAGTACGCCGTGTCCAACTACCAGCCCGACCTGTCGAAGTACATGGACAGCGACGAGGGCGCCTCGATGGTCACCGGGCTGCCCGACGACACCATCGCGGCGATGGGCTTCGCGCTCAAGGAGGGCTGGGCCCAGGCCTTCGTCGACTATCTCGAGTCGGCGCTGCCCGAGGAGGCCGGCTCGATCGACGACGGCATCGCCCAGATGGAGAGCCAGACCGGCCTGGCGTTCCCCGAGGACGTCGAGACCCTGCTCGGTGAGGGCGTGACGATCTCGGTCGGCAGCGGCATCGACCCCGACGCCATCGCCAACGGCGGCCCGGGCGAGGTCCCGGCCGGCATCACGATCAAGGGCGACGCCTCCGAGATCCAGGCGGTGCTCGACAAGCTGAAGGCGCAGATGCCGCCGGAGGCCGCCGAGTACATGACCGTCACCGAGGGCGACGGCTTCGCCGTGCTCGCGCTCCAGGACGACTACCGCGGCAAGCTCGAGTCGGGCGGTGACCTCGGCGGCAGCGACGACTACACCTCGGTGATCGACGGCGACGCGCAGTCGGTGTTCTACCTCAACTTCGACGCCGACGACGACTGGCTGGTGCGGATGACCCAGGACTCCCCGGAGGTGAGCGACAACCTCGAGCCGCTCTCGGCCTTCGGGGTCAGCAGCTGGCTCACCGACGACGTCATGCACGGCCAGCTCAAGCTGACGACCGACTGAGGTCGGCCGGGTCGAGGAGGCTCGGCCCGGCTCAGCGCCCGATGGTGGCGGTCACCGCTCCGGTGGCCGCCACCAGGTCGTTCGGGGCCACCTCCAGGTCGAGCCCGCGACGTCCGCCGGAGACGAAGACCGTCGGGTGCTCCAGGGCGGAGGCGTCCACGACGGTCGGCAGCGACCGCTTCTGGCCGAACGGGGAGATCCCGCCGGCGACGTACCCGGTGGAGCGCTCGGCCGCGGCGACCTCGGCCATCACCGCCCTGCTGCCGCCGAGCGCGCGGGCCAGCGCCTTGAGGTCGAGCTGCCCGGAGACCGGCACGACGGCCACCACGAGCGCGCCGTCGAGCGAGGCCAGCAGCGTCTTGAGGACGCGGGCGGGGTCGAGCCCGAGCGCCTCGGCCGCCTCGAGGCCGTACGACGTCGCGCGCGGGTCGTGCTCGTAGGCGTGCACCTCGAACGCGATGCCGGCCGCGGTCAGCGCGACGGTGGCGGGCGTGCCGCCGGCGCCGCGGGACTTCTTCGCCATCGTCAGTCCTCAGAGTTGTGATGGTGGATCTCGCCGCGCTCGTGCCTCGCGCGGCCACTGCGCGTCTCAGTTGGGGGACCAGGCGGTGCGCGCGACCTGGGTCGCCGGCAGCGAGGGGATCACGTTGATCGCGCGCAGCTCCTCGGTGAGCAGGCGGGTGACGAGCGTCAGCCGCTCGGTGGTGTCGTCGGCCTCGAGCAGCGACTGGCGCTCGGCCATCGGCAGCGGGGCCAGCGCCGAGAGGGTCCAGGCGAGGTAGTCGGGGTCACGGGGGAGCGTGCCGCTGTAGGGGTCGCCCTGCAGCTCGGTCATCGCGACGCGGAAGGCGGTGAAGGTGGCGCGGGCGCGCTCGAGGACCTCGGCCGGCACTTCGACCCGGGGCTCGGCGAGCACCTCGGCGAGGCCCTGGGGGAAGTCGATGCCGCGCTGCATCTCCTCGAGCTGGAGCCGCTCGCGGGCGACGGCGACGATGTCGTAGGTGCCGTCCTCGTTGCGGTCGACCTCGGTGAGCTGCAGCACGCACCCGACCCGGTAGACCGACTGCGCGCCGTGGTCGCCGACCTCGTAGCCCTCGCGGATCGCGACCGTGCCGAACACCCGCTCGGCCGGGTCGTCCACGGTGAGCAGGTGTCGCACCAGCATGCGGTAGCGGTCCTCGAAGACGTGCAGCGGCACGCTCATGCCCGGGAACACGACGGTGCTCAGCGGGAACATCGGCAGCGTGTCGCTCACGTCCCCAACCTAGCCGCCCGTGTCCAGCCACGGCCGCCGACTTCGGGCCGACCCGCCGCGGAACCTAGGATCAGGGCATGTCCCTGATCCGTCGCATCGACCTGAGGGGCGCCGACCGGGCGTCCGTCGACTACCGCGCCAGCGTCCCGCGCGCCGAGTTCGACGTCGAGGCCGCCACGCATCAGGTGCAGCCGATCATCGACGCCGTCCGCGCCCGGGGCGTCGAGGCCATCGCGGAGTTCTCCGAGCGCTTCGACGGCGTGCGGGTCGACGACATCCGGGTGCCGCAGGAGGCGCTCGACCGCGCCCTGGCCGAGCTCGACCCCGCCGTGCGCGCGGGTCTCGAGGAGTCCGTGCGGCGGCTGCGGCTGACCAGCGCGGCCGAGCTGGAGCACGACGTCACCACCGAGCTCGGACCCGGCGCCGTCGTGACGCACCGCAAGGTCGCGATCGACCGGGTCGGGCTCTACGTGCCCGGCGGCCTGGCGCCGCTGGTCAGCAGCGTCGTGATGAACGTCGTCCCCGCGCAGGTCGCCGGCGTCCGCTCGATCGCCCTGGCCAGCCCCCCGCAGAAGGACCACGGCGGGCTCCCCGAGCCCACCATCCTCGCCGCGTGCGCACTGCTCGGGGTGGACGAGGTCTACGCCGTCGGGGGAGCGCAGGCGATCGCCATGTTCGCCCACGGCGCCGGACCCTGCCGCCCGGTCGACCTGGTCACCGGCCCCGGCAACATCTACGTCGCGGCCGCCAAGCGCCTGCTGCGCGGCGTGGTGGGCATCGACTCCGAGGCCGGGCCGACCGAGATCGCGATCCTCGCCGACGACTCCGCCGAGCCCGCGTTCGTGGCCGCCGACCTCATCAGCCAGGCCGAGCACGACCCCATGGCGGGCTCCGTGCTGGTCACCGACTCGCTCGCGCTCGCCGACGCCGTCGAGGCCGAGCTCGACAAGCAGGTCTTCGCGACCCGCCACACCGAGCGCGTGCAGACCGCGCTCGGCGGGCGCCAGTCGGGCATCGTCCTGGTCGACGACATGGACCAGGGCGTCGAGGTCGTTGACGCCTACGCCGCCGAGCACCTCGAGGTGCAGACCCGCGACTCCGCCGGCCACGCCGCACGGGTGCGCAACGCCGGGGCGATCTTCGTCGGCCCGTGGTCACCGGTGTCGCTCGGCGACTACTGCGCGGGCTCCAACCACGTGCTGCCGACCGCCGGCTGCGCGTGCCACTCCAGCGGCCTGTCGGTGCGCGCCTTCACCCGGTCGGTGCACGTCGTCGACTACTCCCGCGAGGCGCTCGCGGAGGTGGCCGACCACGTCGTGACGCTCTCCGGCGCCGAGGACCTCCCCGGCCACGGCCAGGCCGTCTCGGTGCGGTTCGAGTCCGGGCGATGAGCTCCACGTTCCCACCCCTGCGCGAGGAGCTGCAGGGGATCGAGCCCTACGGCGCGCCCCAGCTCGACCTCCCGGTCCAGCTCAACGTCAACGAGAACCCCTACGGTCCCTCGGCGCAGGCCGCGGCCGACATCGCCCGGGCCGTGGGCGAGGCCGCGGTGTCGCTCAACCGCTACCCCGACCGCGAGTTCACCGCGCTGCGCGAGGGCCTGGCGGCGTACCTCAACACCTCGGGCGGCTCCGGCATCACGCCCGACATGGTGTGGGCGGCCAACGGGTCCAACGAGGTCATGCTGCAGCTGCTGCAGGCGTTCGGCGGTCCCGGGCGGTGCGCGCTGTCGTTCGCCCCGACGTACTCGATGTACCCCGAGTACGCCCGCGACGCCGTCACCGAGTGGGTCACCGGCCACCGCGCCGAGGACTTCTCCCTCGACCTCGACGCCGCCCGCGCGCTCGTCCTCGAGCGCCGGCCGTCGGTGGTGCTGCTGCCGAGCCCCAACAACCCCACCGGCACGGCCCTGCCCCCCGAGGCGGTGTCGATGCTGTGCGAGGCGGCGGCGTCCTACGAGCCGGGTGGCGTGGTCGTCGTCGACGAGGCCTACGGCGAGTTCCGCCGGGCCGGCACGCCGAGCGCGCTGGAGCTGCTCCCGCGGCACCGCAACCTGGTCGTCAGCCGCACCATGAGCAAGGCGTTCGCGCTCGCCGGCGCGCGGGTGGGCTACCTCGCCGCCGACCCGGCGATCTGCGACGCGATCCGGGTCGTGCGCCTGCCCTACCACCTCTCGGCCGTGACCCAGGCGACCGCGCTCGCCGCCCTGCGCCACGCCCCGGAGCTGCTCGGCCGGGTCGAGGAGCTGCGCGCGGAGCGCGACCGCACCGTGGCGTGGCTGCGCGGTCGCGGCCACGAGGTGGCCGACTCCGATGCCAACTTCGTCCTCTTCGGCCGCTTCGCCGACCGGCACGCCGTCTGGCAGGGGCTCGTCGACCGGGGGGTGCTGATCCGCGAGACCGGCCCCGAGGGCTGGCTGCGGGTCTCGGTGGGCACCCCCGAGGAGATGGCAGCATTCCAGGACGCACTGACCGACGTGACCGAGGAGACCGCATGACCCGCACGGCCAGGATCGAGCGCACCACCCAGGAGTCGAGCGTCCTGGTCGAGGTCGACCTCGACGGCAGCGGCCGCTCGGAGGTCTCCACGGGCGTCGGCTTCTACGACCACATGCTCACCGCGTTCGCACGGCACTCGCTCGTCGACCTGACCGTGCGCACGACCGGTGACGTCCACATCGACGCCCACCACTCGGTCGAGGACACCGCGATCGTGCTCGGCCAGGCGCTGCGCCAGGCCCTCGGCGACAAGGCCGGCATCCGCCGCTTCGGCGACGCCACCGTGCCGCTCGACGAGGCGCTCGTGCAGGCCGTGGTCGACGTCTCCGGGCGCCCCTACTGCGTGCACACCGGGGAGCCCGACGGCCAGGTCTACGCCGCCATCGGCGGCTCCGGCGTCCCCTACATGGGTTCGCTGACCCAGCACGTCTTCGAGTCGATCGCCCACCACGGCCACTTCGGCCTCCACGTGCGGGTCCTCGCCGGCCGCGACCCGCACCACATCGTCGAGACGCAGTTCAAGGCGTTCGCCCGCGCGCTGCGCGACGCCGTCGCGCTCGACCCGCGCGAGCAGGGCGTGCCCTCGACGAAGGGCACGCTGTGACCGCACCCTCCGTCGTCGTCCTCGACTACGGCTCGGGCAACCTGCGCTCGGCGGTCCGGGCGATGGAGCGCGCCGGTGCGGACGTCACGCTGACCGCCGACTTCGACGTCGCGCTCGCCGCCGACGGCCTGCTGGTGCCGGGTGTCGGGGCGTACGCCGCCTGCATGGCGGGCCTGCGCGCGATCAAGGGCGAGCGGATCATCGGACGCCGCCTGGCCGGCGGCCGTCCGGTGCTCGGCATCTGCGTCGGCATGCAGATCCTCTTCGCCGGCGGTGTCGAGCACGGCGTCGAGACCGACGGCTGCGACGAGTGGCCCGGCCTGGTGACCCGGCTGGAGGCCGACGTCGTCCCCCACATGGGCTGGAACACCGTCGAGGTCCCCGAGCAGAGCCTGCTCTTCGACGGCGTCCGCGACGAGCGGTTCTACTTCGTGCACTCCTACGCCGCCCGGTCCTGGGACCTGGTGACCAACGACCGCACCGCCGCACCCCTGGTGACCTGGGGCGAGCACGGCGGCGACCGCTTCGTCGCCGCGGTCGAGAACGGCCCTCTCGCCGCGACCCAGTTCCACCCTGAGAAGTCCGGTGACGCCGGCGCCGCGCTGCTGCGCAACTGGGTCCGCTCGCTCGCCTGAGCGTGCCCCACCTGGGGGACGCGCGCCCGGCCCTGACGGCGCTACCGTCCGAGGATGGGGGAGATGCTGAGCATGAACCAGGTCATCCATGCCGCGGTGCGCCGCGACGTGGCCCGCACCGAGCAGGCGCTGCGGGCGTTGCCCGACGGTGACGCGGACCGGGTGCGCCAGGTCCGCACCGCGTGGCGCAACCTGGTGCGCGAGCTGACCCACCACCACGAGGCCGAGGACGAGCACATGTGGCCGTTCCTCGCCTCGCGCGGCTTCGACACCAGCCTCCTCGCGCAGATGGAGGACGAGCACCAGGCGATGAAGGTCGCCCTCGCGTCGGTCTCGACCGGGCTCGACGCGCTCGTCGTCACGCCGACCGCCGACCACGCCGGCGCGGTCGCGGACGAGGTGGCGCGTGCGGCCACCGTCATCAACGGTCACCTCGACCACGAGGAGCGGGACGTGGAGGGGCTGATGGACGAGCTCAAGCAGGACGCGGACTTCGAGGAGCTCACCAAGAAGCTGCGTCCGGCCAGCACGGTCGACGCGGCCAACGCGCTCGCCTGGATGCAGGACGGTGCCGGGCCGCGCGAGGTGCAGGGACTGCGGGCGGCGGTGCCGCGCCCGGTCGTGGCCGTGCTCACCGCGCTGCTCGCCCGGCGCTACCGGCGCGAGGTCGCGCCCACCTGGCGCTAGCGCCGCGCGTCCTCCTCGGCGAGCCGGGCGAGCGTGAGCAGCTGCTTGCGCGCCATGACCAGGTCTCCGAGCGAGAGTGCGGGAGCGAGCAGGCGGCTCGTCGTGGCGACCACCTTGAGCAGCAGCCGGCACCCGGACGCCTGCGGCACGACGGCGTACGACATGTGGGCGCCCATGATCCGCGCGGTCAGCTCGCGTCCGGGCTCGACGGCGACCACGCGCCCCTGGTCGCGACCGAAGGCGCGGGTGAACGGGTCGCCCACCTCCGGCTCGGGGACCTCGTGCAGCTCGCGCGGCGATCGTCGCCCGAGGTTGTCGACCAGGTCGTAGGAGTAGGGCGCGAGCCGCACCTGCCGCACGCGCGCCCACACCGTGGGCGCGTCGGCCCCGACGTCCACGCCCCGCCACGCCTGCATCGCCGGCGCCGTCACGAAGGCGTCGCACCCGTAGACCCGCGCCACCTCGGCCTCGCTCACGCCCCACTGGTCGCCGATCATGCCGCGACGCTAGCGCGCAGACGCGCGGACAGGACCCGCCGGGCGCACCCCGGTCCCCGCCTGCGCGCCGCCCGCGCCCGGACTTCTGTCCGCGTGTCTACGACCCGGCGGACGGACCGACGGACCGATCGGCCGACGAGCGGCGTCCGCCACGCGGTGGTGCCCGGTCGCCGCCCGCGATCGGTCCGTCGGTCCGTACGGCAGCCGCGGACGGGAGCGTTGCATCGTCAGCGGGCGAATGTCGCCGGTCATGTCGCGACGCTTTCGCGCAGACGCGCGGACAGAACCCGCTGGCCGCACCCCGGTCCCCGCGTGCGCCCAGCCCGCGTCCGGACTTCTGTCCGCCGCCCCGACCCGGCGGGCGTCTCGCGGCGCGACGGCGACTCGGTCCGGGCGCAGTGTCGCTCCTAGGATCGACCCATGCCCAGCACCCCCGAGCAGCCCTACCTCGAGCTCCTGCCCGCCGTCGACATCAAGGGCGGCCAGGCCGTCCAGCTGGTGCAGGGCGTGGACGGGTCGGAGAAGCGCTTCGGCGACCCGGTCGAGGCGGCCCTGCGCTGGCAGGAGGCCGGGGCGGAGTGGATCCACCTCGTCGACCTCGACGCCGCCTTCGGCCACGGCCACAACCGCGAGCTGCAGGCGCGGATCGTGGGGACCCTGGACATCCAGGTCGAGATGAGCGGCGGCATCCGCGACGACGAGTCGCTCGAGGCCGCGATGGCCGCCGGCTGCCGGCGCGTCAACATCGGCACCGCGGCCCTCGAGCAGCCTGAGTGGTGCGCCCGGGCCATCGCGACCTACGGCGACCGGGTGGCCGTCGGGCTCGACGTCCGCGGCACCACGCTCGCCGCCCGCGGCTGGACCCGCGACGGCGGCGACCTCTACGAGACCCTCGCCCGCCTCGACTCCGAGGGCTGCGCGCGCTACGTCGTCACCGACGTCAACAAGGACGGCATGCTGCAGGGTCCCAACCTCCAGCTGCTGCGCGACGTCTGCGCCGCGACCGACAAGCCCGTCGTGGCCAGCGGAGGGGTCACCACCCTCGACGACATCCGCGCGCTGATGACCCTGGTCGACGAGGGCGTCGAGGGCGCGATCGCCGGCACCGCGCTCTACGAGGGACGCTTCAGCCTCGAGGACGCGCTCGAACTGACGCGGGGGCGATGAGCGTGCACTACACCGAGTACGACCTCCGGATCGCGGCCTACGCCTGGATCGTCGACGAGCGCGACCGGGTGCTGCTGACGTGGTGGAACGGCGAAGGGAAGTTCGACCCGGCGTGGTCGCTGCCCGGCGGCGGGATCGACTTCGACGAGTCGATCCACGACGGCCTGGTGCGCGAGGTGCACGAGGAGACCGGCCACGACGTCGAGGTCGGGGAGTTCGTCACCGACCACTTCTTCACGCGCCGGCGCGAGGGCCAGAAGCCGTTCCGCGCCCAGCGCTTCGTCTTCACCGCCCGCGTCACCGGCGGCGAGCTGGGCACGCTGGAGGTCGGCGGCTCGACCGACTACGCCGAGTGGATGCCCCTCGACCAGGTGCTTGCCCAGCCCTCCCGCGCCGACATCGTCGACGTCGCCCTGGCCGCCCACCGCGCAGGGGGCACGACACCGTGAGCCTGGCCATCCGCGTCATCCCCTGCCTCGACGTCGACGGCGGCCGCGTCGTCAAGGGCGTCAACTTCACCGAGCTGCGCGACGCGGGCGACCCCGTCGAGCTGGCCCGGCTCTACGACGCCGAGGGCGCCGACGAGCTCACCTTCCTCGACATCTCCGCCTCCCACCAGGGCCGTGCGACCACGATGGAGGTGGTCAGCCGCTGCGCGGAGGAGGTCTTCATCCCGCTGACCGTCGGCGGCGGCGTCTCCAGCGTCGACGACGTCGACCGGCTGCTGCGCGCGGGGGCCGACAAGGTCGCGGTCAACACCGCCGCGATCCGTCGCCCCGAGCTGGTCGCCGAGATCGCCGACCGCTTCGGCAACCAGGTCCTGGTCCTGAGCGTCGACGCCCGCCGGGCCGAGGGGACCGACAGCGGCTTCGAGGTCACCACGCACGGCGGACGGAGGTCCGCGGGTCTCGACGCGATCGGCTGGGCGGTCCGGGCCGCCGAGCTCGGGGCGGGGGAGATCCTGCTCAACGCGATGGACGCCGACGGCACGACCGACGGCTTCGACCTCGAGCTGATCCGGGCCGTACGTCGTGAGGTGGGCGTCCCGGTCATCGCGAGCGGGGGAGCGGGGGCCGTCGAGCACTTCGCTCCGGCCGTCGACGCGGGCGCCGACGCGGTGCTCGCCGCGACGGTCTTCCACTTCGGCACGCTCAGCGTCGGCGAGGTCAAGGCGGGCCTGTCCACGGCCGGCCACCCGGTCCGCTGAGCGAGACCGGGGTCGTAGGATCCAGCCATGCCGAAGACCCCCCGCATCGCTGTCGCCGCGCTCGCGACCGCCACGTTCGCCCTCACCGCCTGCGCGCCGACCGACGAGGCCGACACGGCCTCCGACACGGGTTCGGACGGGGCGAGCAGCTCGCAGAGCCCGGCGGCCGACGAGTGCACGCCCGACGCGATGGACACCGTCACCCCGGGGACCCTCACGATCGCGACCGACGACCCGGCCTACGAGCCCTGGTTCGTCGACAACGACCCCACCAACGGCGAGGGCTACGAGTCGGCGGTCGCCTACGCCGTGGCCGAGCAGCTCGGCTACACCCAGGACCAGGTCACCTGGGTCACCGTCCCGTTCAACAAGGTCGTCCAGCCCGGTCCCAAGGAGTTCGACCTCGACGTCAACCAGGTCTCGATCACCGAGGCCCGCCGCAAGGCCGTCGACTTCTCCTCCGGCTACTACGACGTGGTGCAGACCGTCGTGACCACCAAGGGCAGCGCCATCGACGGCGTCACGAGCCTGGCCGACCTGGCTGACGCCAAGCTCGGGGCCCAGGTCGGCACCACCAGCTACACCGCGATCACCGACCAGGTCCAGCCCTCCCAGGACCCGGCCGTCTTCGACACCAACGACCAGGCCGTCCAGGCGCTGAAGAACGGCCAGATCGACGGCATCGTCGTCGACCTGCCGACGGCGTACTACATGAGCGCCGTCCAGCTCGACGACGGCGTCATCGTCGGCCAGCTGCCGCTTCCCGACGGCGACCCCGAGCAGTTCGGTGCGGTCCTCGGCAAGGGCAGCGCGCTGACCGGGTGCGTGTCCGGGGCCGTCGACGCACTGCGCGAGGACGGCGTGCTCGACCAGATCGGCCAGCAGTGGCTGGCCCAGCAGGGCGCGCCCGAGCTGTCCTGACCGGTGACTGACCAGGTGGCCCCCGGCCTCGCCGAGAACTGGGAGCCCTCCGAGATCCAGCGCGAGCGCAGCGAGTGGCGGCGACGCCGCACGCTGCGCAGCGCCGTGATCGCGGCCGGGAGCACGCTCCTCCTGCTCGGCGTCGTCGGTGGGCTCGTGGTCAGCTCGCCCGGCTGGGAGCGGGTCCAGGAGACCTACTTCGACTGGGACAAGGCGGTCTCGTCGTTCCCCGCGGTCCTGGAGGGCCTCTGGCTCAACATCCGGGTGATGGCGCTGTGCGCCGTGCTCATCGTCGCGCTCAGCCTGTCGATCGCGGTGATGCGCACCATCCGCGGGCCGGTCGCCTTCCCCCTGCGCCTGGTCGGGACGGCGTACGTCGACATCTTCCGCGGCCTGCCGCTGCTGCTCGTCATCTTCCTGCTCGGCTTCGGAGGCCCGGCTCTGAGCCTGCAGGGCCTGCCGAACTCGGCGCTCTTCTGGGGCTGCTCGGCGCTCGTGCTGTCCTACTCCGCCTACGTCGCGGAGGTGTTCCGCGCCGGCATCGAGTCGGTGCACCCCAGCCAGCGGCTGGCCGGACGCTCGCTCGGGCTGACCTACGGGCAGACCCTGCGCCACGTCGTGCTCCCGCAGGCCTGGCGCCGGGTGATCCCGCCGCTGATGAACGACCTGGTCTCGCTGCAGAAGGACTCCGGCCTCATCGCCGTGCTCGGCGTGGTCGACGCGATCCGCGCGGCACAGATCGAGACGGCCATCGACTTCAACTACACGCCCTACGTCGTGGCGGGCTTCCTGTTCTGCTGCCTGACCATCCCGATGGCCCGGCTGACCGACCGCTACGCCCGCCGCAAGGGCTACCACGGAGCGGGGGGACACCTGTGAGCGCCGACCAGACCACCGATCCGACCACGGGCGCGACCGGCGGCACGCCCACGGAGCTGCTGCGCCTCGACGGCGTGCGCAAGTCGTTCGGCGACCACGTCGTGCTGCGCGAGGTCGACCTCACCATCGAGCCCGGCCAGTGCGTGGTCCTCATCGGAGCCTCGGGGTCCGGCAAGTCGACGCTGCTGCGCTGCGTCAACCTCCTCGAGGTCGTCGACGACGGCGTGATCACCTTCGAGGGTCGCGACATCACCGACCCCCAGGTCGACGGCGACGAGGTGCGCTCGCGGATGGGGATGGTCTTCCAGGCCTACAACCTCTTCCCGCACCTCGACGTGATCGGCAACGTCACCCTCGCCCTGCGGCTCGTCCACGGTGTCGCGGCCGACGAGGCCCGCACCCGCGGGCTCGCCATGCTCGACCGGGTCGGCCTGGCCGAGAAGGCCACGGCGCGTCCCGACGACCTCTCCGGTGGGCAGCAGCAGCGCGTGGCCATCGCGCGTGCGCTCGTGGCCAACCCGCGCCTGATGCTGCTCGACGAGGTCACCTCGGCCCTCGACCCCGAGCTCGTCGGCGAGGTCCTCGACCTGCTCACCGAGCTCAAGCGCGAGGGGGTCACCATGCTGCTCAACACCCACGAGATGGGCTTCGCGCGCGACGTGGCCGACCAGGTCTGCTTCCTGCACGACGGTGTCGTCCACGAGCGGGGGACTCCCGATCAGGTCCTCGGCGACCCCCAGCAGGAGCGCACCCGCGCGTTCCTGTCCCGCATCCGCGCCTGAGGTCCGCACCGCCCTCCAGCGATTCACCGGCTGTCGGTGCCGGGGAATAGCCTGAGCCACCCGGTTGGTTGCGCACGGCAACCGATGCGGGGCGACGACGAGGAGGCGGGCGACACCGGTGGGCGAGGACGCGGAGCTGAAGGGCACCACCACACTCGACGGCTTCCGCGTGCTGAAGGTCGGGATCCGCCGCGAGCCGTGGGTCTTCACCGTCGCCACGCTGGGCGCGGTCCTCTTCGGGGTGCTGACCGTCGCCGACGCGTGGGTGCTCGGCTGGTCGACCCAGCACGTCCTCATCCCGGCGTTCGACGACGGAGAGATCGGCACGGGCCTGCTGCTGTGGGTCGTCGCGCTGTTCGTCGCGGTCGCGGTCCTGCGCGCGGTCGGGATCGTCGCGCGGCGCCTGGGCGGCGGCATCATGTACTACCGGATGCAGTCGCACACGCGCCGCAGCGTGACCCGCCAGTACCTCGCGCTGCCGATGGAGTGGCACCAGCGCCACCCGACCGGCCAGCTGCTCTCCAACGCCTACTCCGACGTCGAGGCCGCGTGGTCGCCGATCATGCCGCTCCCGATGGCGCTCGGCACGCTCGTGATGATGGTCATCGCCGTCGTCCAGATGTTCATCGCCGACGTGGCGATGGCCGTCGTCGGGCTGCTGGTCTTCCCCGCGGTGGTGGCCGCCAACCTGCTCTACCAGCGCTACTCCTCGCCCCTCATGACGCGGGCCCAGGGCCTGCGCGCCGAGGTCAGCGAGATCGCGCACGAGTCCTTCGACGGCGCGATGGTGGTCAAGACCCTCGGGCGCGAGGTCGAGGAGACCGAGCGCTTCGGCGCCAAGGTCCGCGAGCTGCGTGACGTCAACATCCGCGCCGGCCGGATCCGTGCGGTGTTCGACCCCGCCCTGGCCAGCCTGCCCAGCCTCGGCGTGCTCGTGGTGCTGGCCGTCGGCGTCGTGCGCGTGACCAGCGGCGCCACCGAGGCCGGTGACGTGGTCACCGTGGCCTACCTGCTCACCATCGTCTCGTTCCCGATCCGCGCCATCGGCTGGCTGCTGGGCGAGTTCCCGCGCTCGGTCGTGGGCTACCGCCGGGCCAAGGCCGTCCTCGACGCACGCGGCTCCATGGACTTCGGCGACGACGCGCTGCCCCGCGACGCCACGACCGGGGCCCTGCTCGAGGTCGACGACCTCCACTACTCCTACGACGAGGCCGCGCCGCTGCTGCGAGGTGTCGCGTTCGACGTCAGGCCCGGGCGCACCGTCGCGCTGGTGGGCGCCACCGCGTCCGGCAAGAGCACCCTGACCAGCCTGATGACCCGCCTGGTCGACCCCGACGCCGGCGAGATCCGCCTCGACGGCCACGACCTCAAGGGGCTACGACGCGGCGAGCTCCCGCGCGACGTCGCCCTCGTCCCGCAGACCGCGTTCATGTTCGACGACACGGTGCGCGGCAACGTCACCCTCGGGGCCGACGTGAGCGACGAGGTCGTGTGGGGCGCGCTGCGCACCGCGCAGGCCGACGGGTTCGTCGCCGCGCTGCCCGACGGCCTCGACACCCGCCTGGGCGAGCGCGGCACGTCGCTGTCCGGCGGTCAGCGGCAGCGGCTCTCCCTGGCGCGGGCCCTCGTGCGCCGCCCCCGGCTGCTGATCCTCGACGACGCCACCTCCGCCGTCGACCCCGAGGTCGAGGCCCGGATCCTGGCCTCGCTGCGCGAGGACCGCGGCGGCGAGCCCGCGTCGCTGGTCGTCGTGGCCTACCGCAAGGCCACGATCTCCCTCGCCGACGAGGTCCTCCACCTCGACGGCGGGCGCATCGTGGGCCGCGGCACCCACGCCGACCTCCTGGCGACGAGCCCCGACTACGCCCAGCTCGTCAACGCCTACGAGACCGACACGGCCGAAGGGACCCCGGCGTGAGCACCTCGACCTCCGGACCGACCACCGGGGCGACCACGCCCCCGACCTCGGGCACCCGCATGGACACCGGCGAGGACATCGGCGCGATCGCCACCATCCGCCTCGGCATGAAGTACTCACCCGAGCTGCGCGACGGCCTGGGCCGCACGATGCTGCTGGCGGTGCTCGCCTCCTGCGGGCAGATCGTGGTGCCCATCGCGGTGCAGCAGACCCTCGACAAGGGGCTCGGTGCCCCCGGGGGACCGCGGCTCGACTTCGTCGCCTGGATGGGGGTGGCGGCCGCCCTGGCGATCGTGGTGACCAGCGTGGCGTCCTACGCCATGACCAGCCGGCTCTTCACGACCTCCGAGCGGGGCCTGGCCACGCTGCGCACCAAGGCCTTCCGCCACGTCCACGACCTGCCCCTGCTCACCCAGAACACCGAGCGCCGCGGGGCGCTGGTCTCCCGGGTGACCTCCGACGTCGACCAGGTCAGCCAGTTCCTCGTCTTCGGGGGCCTGATCTTCGTGGTCAGCATCGGCCAGATGCTGGTGGCGACGGTCCTGATGGTGGTCTACAGCTGGGAGCTCGCGCTGGTCGTGTGGCTGTGCTTCGCGCCGCTGTTCCTGTCGATCCGCTGGTTCCAGAAGAGGCTGTCGGCCGCCTACACCGTGGTGCGCCACCAGGTCGGCGTGCTGCTCGGCGCCATCTCCGAGCCGGTCGTCGGGGCCGCGGTCGTGCGCTCCTACGGCGTGGAGGAGCGCACCCAGGAGCGCATCGACACCGCCATCTCCGACTGGCAGGACGCCTACACCCACGCCCAGACCTACACGGTCACCTCGTTCTCCCTCGGCGGCATCTCCGCGGGCCTGGCCAACGCCGGCGTGATCGTCGTCGGGATCCTGCTCGGCTTCACCTCCGACATGACGCCCGGACGCGTGCTGGCCTTCGCCTTCCTCGTCACGCTGTTCGTCGGCCCCGTGCAGATGGGCACGCAGATCCTCACCGACGCCCAGAACGCGATCGCGAGCTGGCGCCGGGTCCTGGGGATCCTGGAGACCCCGGCCGACCTCGTCGACCCCGGGCCCGAGGGCGAGCACCTGCCGCGCGGGCCGATCGACGTGCGGTTCGCCGACGTCTCCTTCGCCTACCCCGCCGGTCCGCTGGTCCTGCGCGACATCGACCTGACGATCGCCGCCGGCACCCGCGTCGCGATCGTGGGCGAGACCGGGTCGGGCAAGTCCACCTTCGCCAAGCTCCTCACCCGCCTGATGGACCCCACCGAGGGCGCCGTTCTGCTCGACGGCGTCGACGTGCGCGACATCGAGGCGCGCTCGCTGCGCCGCAGCGTGGTGCTCGTGGCCCAGGAGGGCTTCCTCTTCGACGACACCATCGCCGCCAACGTGCGCTACGGCCGGCTCGGGGCGAGCGAGGAGGAGATCCGGGCCTCGGCCGCCGAGCTCGGGATCGACGACTGGCTGGCCGGCCTGCCGCGCGGCCTGGCCACGAGCGTGGGTCAGCGGGGCGAGTCGCTGTCCGCCGGCGAGCGACAGCTGGTCGCGCTGCTGCGCGCCCACCTCGCCGATCCCGACCTGCTGGTCCTCGACGAGGCCACGAGCGCGGTCGACCCGGCGCTGGAGATGCAGATCGGCCGGGCGCTCGAGCGGCTCATGCAGTCGCGCACGTCGGTGACGATCGCCCACCGCCTCTCGACCGCGGAGGCGGCCGACGAGGTGATCGTGGTCGACCGCGGGCGGATCGTGCAGCGCGGGCCCCATGCGGCGCTGGTCGCGCAGGAGGGCAGCGTCTACGCCGGTCTCCACGCCAGCTGGATCGCACAGCACTCCCGACCGTCGGCCTGACGCCGCCGGGCCGGACCACGGCCCGTGCCCGGCTCGTGCGCCGGGCGGAGCCCGGGGTGGGTCAGGAGGCGAGGACCTGCGAGATGAGCGCGTCGACGTCGAGGTGGTCCGACTCCTGGCCGGGGGCGACGAGCGCGGTGGTGCGGGCGAGGAAGCCGTCGACGTCCACGGCGCGGGCGAGCAGCACGAGGTGGCCGTCGGGCGAGCTGAGCTCGATGCTGACCATCGGCTGGCTGGTGTAGCTGAGCGCGGGGGAGACGTGGACGTCGCCGTCACCGCTCGCGGTGTGCGACCCGCGCATCAGCAGGTCACGACCGTAGGTCCACACCAGGTCGCCGTCGCTGGTCACGAACGTCATCGACACCGCGAACGGGTCGGCGCTGCTGTAGCCGAGCACGGTGTCGATCTCGTGCCGGATGCCGCGCTCGTCCACGCACTCGACCGTGAGGTCGACCGCGACGTCGGTCATCGTGTTCCGGCCACCGGACATGTTCATCAAGTCTCCCTGGAGATTCCCTGCTGGTGTGCTCATGAGACGGCATGGAGCCACCCTCGTGATGCGAAACGGCGAAATATGACCCGGTGCGGTCCAGACCGCCTTCCCGACGGTGAGGCGATGATCGGACGCCGGCCCACCGCCTCGCCGCCTCTCTCGTGGAGCACTTGGGGCGCTCCCGCTAGGGTTCGACGCATGACGGGCACGGCCAAGCGCATCGCGCTCGAAGGACTCGGGTGGGTGCTCCTCCTGCTCGGCGTCGCAGCGATCTTCCTGCCCGGCCCCGGGCTGCTGGGGATCTTCGCCGGCCTCGCACTGCTCTCCCAGCAGTACGAGTGGGCCGAGCGCCGCGTGGAGCCGGCACGCATCCGCGCGCTCCAGGGTGCGGCCGAGGGTGTCGAGACGTGGCCGCGGATCGTCGCGTCGGTGCTGGGCGCCGTCGCGCTCGCTGCCTGCGGCGTGCTGTGGATCACCTACCCGCCGGCTCCCGGCTGGTGGCCCCTCTCGGACGCCTGGTGGCTGCCGGGCGGTCTGTGGACCGGCGTCACCCAGGTCGGCTCGGCGTTCATCGCCGTCGGCCTGATCATCTACAGCTACCACCGCTTTCACGGCAAGCCCGAGGCGGTCGAGGAGCTCAAGCGCGACCGCAAGGCGATGGACCAGGAGAAGGCCGAGCGCAAGGCCGGCAAGAAGTCCGACCGCGACTCGGCGGACTCCAGCAGCACCAACGCGTCACGCTGACCCGATTCTGACTTCGCGTGACGGGTGGGATAACGTAACGCCGAGCTCGGGCGATTGGCGCAGTGGTAGCGCGCTTCGTTCACACCGAAGAGGTCACTGGTTCGAACCCAGTATCGCCCACCGAGCACGAAGACCGCCCCTGACCTGCGAAGACAACAGTTCAGGGGCGGTTCTGATTTCGCTTCCGTGTCCTCCGTCCGGCCTCAGGTCGAGCGCCAGGGGGCTCCTCTGGCACGACGGGTGCGGAGCGGATCGCGAGTGCCTGCCGAGCTCTGTGGTGCGCCACCGTCGAGTCCACTGCGCGATCGCTGCGCAGAAGGTGTCACAACGAGGGCAGGTCCTCGGTCATTGCTGGTGAACGACCAAGAACCCAGCTAACGGAAGGCATCATCATGAGGATCGTCGTCATCGGTGGCACGGGCCTGATCGGCTCCAGGCTCATCGCCCGGCTCGAGGAACACGGACACGAGGGCGTCGCTGCCGCGCCGAACACCGGCGTGAACACCGTGACCGGTGAGGGGCTCGACGAGGTTCTCGTCGGAGCGGACGTGGTCGTCGACGTCTTGAACTCGCCATCCTTCGCAGACGACGACGTTCTCGACTTCTTCACACGCTCGACGTCCAACCTCCTGGCAGCGGAAAAGGTGGCCGGGGTCGCCCACCACGTCGCACTGTCCATCGTGGGTACTGACCGCCTCCCGGCAAGCGGCTACCTGCGCGCCAAGGTCGCTCAGGAGAAGCTGATCCGAGACGGTGGTGTTCCGTTCTCGATCGTGCACGCGACGCAGTTCTACGAGTTCACCAACGCGATCGCTCAAGCCGCAACCGTGGACCGCGCCCCGGCCGAAGAGCAGGCCGGAGAGCGGACGAGGCACGGCGCCCTTGCGGCTGATGACCGACTCGTCGTAGAGCAGCCGGGCACCCGCCTCACCGCGCACGACCAGCGTGCGTCGGCCCAGCAGCCGCGCCCAGTAGGCGTCGCCGCCGGAGCGGCGCGAGCGGACGTGGTCGAGCGCGTCGTAGCCGCGCGACAGCAGGGCGGGGGAGAGCTCCGTCGTCATCGCCTCCCGTGCCCACCCGCCGGCTTTCGATACCGGGGCGCGGGGGTGACGCCCTCCGGGCGCATGCGACCGGGGGTGCTCGGGGTACGGGACCGCTCGCACCCGATCCCCTGAGGAGCACCCATGACCCCGAAGAAGCCGGTCGCCGCTGCCAAGAAGGCAGCAGGTGAGGTGGCCGACGCGGTCGCCGATGCCGTCTCGAACGCCGACAAGCCCGTGCCCGGAGCGCCCGGGAGCGAGCCGCCGACGCTCGAGGAGCCGACCGAGCCCCGCGAGGTGCCGCCCCCCAAGCCCGACCAGCAGCAGCCGACGCCGCTCTCGCCGACGGGCGCTCCCAGCGCCGACCCGTCGACCGCGAGCGCCCAGCAGGGGTCGTACCTGACGACCGCGACGGGCGTCCGCATCGGGGACAGCGACCACTCGCTCAAGGTGGGCGCGCGCGGTCCGACGGTCCTCGCCGACCACCACCTGCGCGAGAAGATCATGCACTTCGACCACGAGCGGATCCCCGAGCGCGTCGTGCACGCCCGCGGCGCCGGGGCGCACGGCGTGTTCGTGTCGAACGGCGCGGCCGCCGACGTCAGCCGCGCCGCCGTCTTCGCCGCGGGCGAGGAGACGCGCGTCTTCGTGCGCTTCTCGACCGTCCTCGGCTCGCGCGGGTCCGCCGACACGGTGCGCGACACCCGCGGCTTCGCCACGAAGTTCTACACCCGCGAGGGCAACTGGGACCTGGTCGGCAACAACATGCCGGTCTTCTTCATCCAGGACGGCATCAAGTTCCCCGACGTGATCCACGCCGGCAAGCCGCACCCCGACCGGGAGATCCCGCAGGCGCAGAGCGCGCACGACACCTTCTGGGACTTCGTGTCGCTGCACACCGAGGCGCAGCACCACGCGATGTGGAACATGTCCGACCGCGGCATCCCGCGCAGCTACCGGATGATGGAGGGCTTCGGCGTCCACACCTTCCGTCTCGTCGACGCGGAGGGCGGCACCACGCTGGTGAAGTTCCACTGGAAGCCGCGCCTGGGCGTCCACTCCCTGACGTGGGAGGAGGCGCAGCTCGCCGGAGGGGTGGACCCCGACTTCCACCGTCGCGACCTCTACGACGCCATCGAGGCGGGGGCGTTCCCGTCGTGGGACCTCGGCATCCAGGCCTTCCCCGACACCCCGGACCAGATGTTCGAGGGCATCGACCTGCTGGACTCCACCAAGCTGGTGCCCGAGGAGCTGGCACCGGTGCAGGTGATCGGCACCCTCACGCTCAACGGCAACCCGACGAACTTCTTCGCCGAGACCGAGCAGGTGGCCTTCCACACCGGTCACCTCGTGCCCGGCATCGACGGCACCGACGACCCGCTGCTGATGGCGCGCAACTTCTCCTACCTCGACACCCAGCTGACCCGCCTGGCGGGCCCGAACTTCAACCAGATCCCGATCAACCGGCCGCACGCGCCGGTCAACGACAACCACCGCGACGGCTTCCACCAGCAGGCCGTGCACGGCGGCGTCGCTCCCTACAGCCCGAGCTCGCTCGACGGGGGCTGCCCCTTCTTCGCCGGCGCCGACGAGGGCGCCTTCGTCGACGTGCCCGTGGTCGTCCCGGAGGCGTCGAAGGTCCGGGAGAACCCGGCGTCGTACGACGACCACTTCAGCCAGGTTCGCCTGTTCTGGACGAGCATGTCCCCGGTCGAGCAGGAGCACATCGTGCACGCCTACTCCTTCGAGCTCGGCAAGTGCTACGAGCAGGCGATCAAGGAGCGCCAGCTGCTGGCGCTGGCCAACATCGACGCGGACCTGTGCGCGAAGGTGGCGGCGGCGCTGGGTCTGCCTGCACCGGAGCCGACGGTGACCTACGAGGAGCCGGCCGCCAGCCCCGCCCTCTCGCAGGTCGGCGGGACCTGGCCCACCGACGGACGCATCGTCGGGATCGTCGTCGACCCCGACGGCGACCTGGCGGGTGTCGCGGAGGCACGCGAGACGCTGCTCGACGCGGGGCTGCTGCCCCTGCTCATCGCGCCCCGGGGCGGCGAGCTGGGCCACGGCCTGGTCGCCCAGCGCACCTTCGCCACGGCGAGGTCGGTGGAGTTCGACGCCCTGCTCGTCGCCGGCGCCGCCCCGCCGGCCGGCGACGCCCTGCCGGCCCGCGACGCGAAGGCCGCGGACGGCGCCGCGCGGGTCAGCGACCCGCGGGTGGAACTGCTCCTGGCCGAGGCGTATCGCCACGACAAGGCGCTCGCCGCGTTCGGCGAGGGACGCAGCGTCCTGGCGGAGCTCGGCATCGAGGGCGCGGGTGTGACGACCGGCGACGCTGCCGCGGACGTGGTCGGCGACGTGATGGCGCTCCTCGGCTCGCACCGCGTCTGGGAGCGTGCCGGGCTCGTCGGCTGAGGCCTGCGTCCGCGAGCGGCGGGCTCGCCCCGGGAAACCGGGGTGAGCCCGCCCGGGCGCGGCCGATAGCATCGCGGGGACATCCGTCCCACCCCACAGCCCCTCAGGAGCTCTCGTGCCCGACATCCAGGTCGTCCGCATCCACGCCGATCAGCGTGCGGAGACCACTGTCACGACGGGCACCAAGGCGTGGGAGCTGTTCCGCGACGACGCCGACGTCGTGGCCGCGCGCGTCGCCGGGCAGCTCAAGGACCTGGCCTACGAGCTCGCCGACGGCGACGAGGTCGAGGCGGTGGCCATCGACAGCGCCGACGGCCGCGACATCCTGCGCCACTCGACCGCCCACGTGATGGCGCAGGCCGTCCAGCAGATCTGGCCCGAGGCGAAGCTCGGCATCGGGCCGCCGATCGAGAACGGCTTCTACTACGACTTCGACGTCGAGACCCCGTTCGTGCCGGAGGACCTGGTCAAGATCGAGTCCGCGATGCGCAAGATCATCAAGGAGAACCAGCGCTTCGAGCGCCGCGTCACCACCGACGCCGACGCCCTCGACGAGCTGAAGGACGAGCCGTACAAGATCGAGCTCATCGGCCTCAAGGGCGGCGCCGGGACCGAGGGCACCGAGGGCGCGAGCGTCGAGGTCGGCGCCGGCGAGCTCACCATCTACGACAACATCGGCCGCAGCGGCGAGGCCAAGTGGTCCGACCTGTGCCGCGGCCCGCACCTGCCGACCACCAAGCGGATCCCGGCGTTCAAGCTGATGCGGAGCGCGGCGGCGTACTGGCGCGGCGACGAGAAGAACAAGCAGCTCCAGCGCATCTACGGCACCGCGTGGGAGTCCAAGGAGGCGCTCGAGGAGCACCTGCACCGGATCGAGGAGGCCGAGCGCCGCGACCACCGCAAGCTCGGCCGCGACCTCGACCTGTTCTCGTTCCCCGACGAGATCGGCTCCGGCCTGGCGGTCTTCCACCCCAAGGGCGGCGTGATCAAGCGCGTCATGGAGGACTACGTCCGTCAGCGGCACATCGAGGAGGGCTTCGACTACGTCGGCACCCCCCACATCAGCAAGGAGGGCTTGTTCCACACCTCCGGGCACCTGCCGTACTACAAGGACACCATGTTCCCGCCGATGGAGTTCGAGGGCTCGGACTACTACCTCAAGGCGATGAACTGCCCGATGCACAACCTGATCTTCCGCTCGCGCGGTCGGTCCTACCGCGAGCTGCCGCTGCGGCTCTTCGAGTTCGGCTCGGTCTACCGCTACGAGAAGTCCGGCGTCGTCCACGGCCTGACCCGGGTGCGCGGCCTGACCCAGGACGACTCGCACTCCTACGTCACCCCGGAGCAGGCCCCGGCGGAGGTCAAGCACCTGCTCGAGTTCGTGCTCGGCCTGCTCCGCGACTTCGGCATCGACGACTTCTACCTCGAGCTCTCCACCCGCGACGACGCCAAGCCGGACAAGTTCGTCGGCACCGACGAGGAGTGGGCGATCGCCACCAAGGTGCTGGAGGACGTGGCGGTCGAGTCCGGCCTCGAGCTGGTCCCCGACCCCGGCGGGGCGGCGTTCTACGGCCCGAAGATCTCCGTCCAGGCGCGCGACGCCATCGGCCGCACCTGGCAGATGTCGACCATCCAGTACGACTTCAACCAGCCGAAGGGCTTCGAGCTCGAGTTCGCCGCGGCCGACGGCTCGCGCCAGCAGCCGGTGATGATCCACTCGGCGAAGTTCGGGTCGCTGGAGCGGTTCTTCGGCGTCCTGGTCGAGCACTACGCCGGCGCCTTCCCGCCCTGGCTCGCGCCCGTCCAGGTCCAGGGCATCCCGATCGCGGAGCGCCACCACGACTACCTCTACGACATCGCGCGGCAGATGAAGGCCCAGGGACTGCGCGTCGAGGTCGACGACTCCGACGACCGGATGCAGAAGAAGATCCGCAACGCGCAGCTGCAGAAGGTGCCGTTCATGATGATCGCCGGCGACGACGACGTCGAGAAGGGCGCGGTCAGCTTCCGCTACCGCGACGGGCGCCAGGACAACGGCGTGCCCCTCGCGGAGGCGATCGAACGCGTGGCCTCGGCGGTGGCGGCGCGCGAGCAGGTCTGAGGGTCGCGGCGATGGTCGAGGAGATCGTGGGGGAGCGCGCGGAGCAGGCCCCGGGACCCCGTCGACCGGTCGTCGACCTCACCGACGAGCAGGCGCGGCGCGCCCTGCCGCTGAAGTGGGGCACGGTGCCCGACGACGTGATCCCCGCCTGGGTCGCGGAGATGGACTACGCCGTGGACCCGGTCGTGCTGGAGGCGGTGCAGCGCGCGCTCGCCGACGGCGTCACCGGGTACCCGCTCGAGCGCGAGCCTGCGCTGGGTGAGGCCTACGCCGGGTGGGCAGGGCGGCACTTCGGCTGGGCGCCGGAGCCCGACGCCGTACGCCCCGTGGTGGACGTGACCGCCGGGGTGCGGCTCGCGATCGACGTGCTCAGCGGACCCGGGGGCGTGGTCTTCCCGACCCCCGGCTACAACGCCCAGCACGGTCTCGCCGGCGTCACGGGCCGCGCCGAGCACCTCCTCGAGGTGCCGGCGAGCGCCGAGCGCGCCGAGATCGACCTCGACCGGCTCGACCGGCTGCTCGCCGACGGGGCGCAGACGCTGCTGCTCACCCAGCCGCACAACCCGTGGGGTCGCGCGTTCACCCGCGCCGAGCTCGAGGGCGTGCGCGACGTGGTGGTGCGCCACGGCGCGCGGGTGGTCAGTGACGAGATCCACGCCCCGCTGGTGCTGCCCGGCGCCGAGCACGTCTCCTACCTCGCGATCGAGGGCACCCACGACCACGCGGTCGCGGTCGTCGCGGCGTCGAAGGCGTTCAACACGGCGGGCCTGCGGTGCGCCCAGCTCGTGGTCCCCGACCCCGCCACCCGGGCGCTCCTCGACGCCGAGCCGATGTCGCGCAACGACTCGTGGTCACCGCTGGGCGTGGTCGCCGCGCGCGCCGCCTACGACCACGGCGACCCGTGGCTCGCCTCCCTCGTCGAGCGGCTCGACCAGCATCGGACCCTGCTCGGCACGCTCCTGGCCGAGCACCTGCCCGACGTGCGGATGCGTCCGGTCGAGGCGACGTACCTCGCCTGGCTCGACGCGTCGGCCCACGGGCACGACGACGCCGCGGCCGTGGCGCTGGAGCGCGGCCGGGTGCAGGTGAGCGACGGTGCCGCCTACGCCCCGGGCTCCACCGGCCACGTCCGCCTCAACTTCGCCACCTCGCCCGAGCGGCTCACCGAGATCGTCGCGCGGCTGGCGACGGCCTGGACCTGAGCCCGGGCCGGCGCCTCCCGCTGCTGGTCGAGGTGTCCTGAGGCACCTGTCGGGTCAGCGGACCGGCGTCATGTCGTAGATCGCGTACCCGACGTAGGAGTCGACCTGGGTGACCTTGGGCCCGCTCACGCGATGGCCGTCGACCCGGCCCCACGCCTTGGCCTCGGGGAACAGCTCGTCGTAGTAGAGGGTCTTCCCGTCCGTGCTCGGGAAGCTGGAGACGTAGGGGTCGCCCACCGCCTTGATCGTCAGGTCGATCGCGACCCGTCCGATGGGGACGTTGGGGTTGTCACCGATCTCGGCGAAGTCACCCTTCATCGTCAGCAGCTCGCGCGCGTGGTCGTAGGTGGCGAAGTTCTGCACGGAGATGTCGAAGATCGTGGTCCGGCCCTTGACCTTGCAGGTCGTGGCCGGCAGGGGCGACACGAGGGGACCGGGCGGTGCGACACCGTCGGGGCAGCGCCAGTCGGTGATGGAGCCGACGACGCCGTCGTCGTCCTCACCGATCGTGAGCTCGCCGACGTGCCAGTTGCCCTGGGCGCCGGGGTACCAGCCGTCGTGGACCCACGTCACCCGGCCCCAGTCGGCCTCGGTGCCGCCGGTCCAGCCGGCCGGCGGGTCGGCCTGCGAGGTGCCGGCACCGCCGACGAGCACGGCGGCGGACAGGACGCCCACGGCGCCGAGATGGGCGATCCGACGCAGCGGTGTGGTCATGCGCCGACCGTAGGGGCGCCGGGACCGTGACGGCATCTCCCAGGTGGGGGATAGCGCTGCCGCGCGCTCACACGACCTTGACGTACCTCCGGCACGGCGAGACGAACGTCTCCCCGTCCGCGACCACCTCGTAGGGCAGGTCGCCCTCGTCGACCCAGCCGCACTTCTCGTAGAACCGCCGCGCCCGCGCGTTGCCGGCGACGACGGCCAGCCAGGCCCGGTCGTGCCCGGCTGCGGCGATGCGACGCTCCGCCTCGGCGAGCAGGTCGGCCGCGACACCGGTGCCGCGCCACGCGGGCGCGACGAAGAGCTGCTCGACCTCCTCGCCGACCACCATCGCGAAGCCCACCACGGCCCCGTCGCCGTCCTCGGTCTCGGTGACCGCGACCGCGGTGTCACCGACGCGAGGTGGTGTCCGCTGGTGGAACGCGGCCAGGGTGCGGCGATCGGTGAGTCCCTCCGGCACGTGGCCGGCGTGCCCCGCGTGCCACCCCTCGTGCCACAGGTCGGCGACGGCAGCCATGTCCGCACGCGTGGCGGGTCGGATCGTGGTCATGGCCCCACCCTAGGATCGCGGTCATGACAGGTGGCGAGAGCGGCGAGAGCCCCGACGGACTCGAGCGGATCTGGACGCCGCACCGCATGGCCTACGTCCGGTCGGCCGTCGACGACGAGGGCTGCCCGTTCTGCGCGATCCCCGGGCACCCCGACGACGAGTCGCTCGTCGTCGCGCGCGGCGAGACGACGTACGCCGTGCTCAACCTCCACCCCTACAACCCCGGCCACCTGATGGTGCTGCCCTACCGCCACGTCGCCGACCTCGCCGACCTGGGCGCCGACGAGGCCGCCGAGCTGATGACGATGACGCAGCAGGCGCTGCGCACCGTGCGCGCGGTGAGCAGCCCCCACTCCTTCAACGTCGGGCTCAACCTCGGGCGCTCGGCGGGCGGCTCGCTGGCCGACCACCTGCACCAGCACGTGGTGCCGCGCTGGACCGGCGACGCGAACTTCATCACCGTCGTCGGGGGCGCCAAGATCCTGCCCCAGCTGCTCGCCGACACGCGGGCCCTGCTGGCGGCCGCCTGGCCGGGCGAGCCCCCCGAGGGTCAGCCGATCGGGTAGGGGTGCTCGGGCGAGCGGTCCTGGAAGGCCAGGATCGCGGGGTTGACGATCCGTCCGTCCCGGATCTCGATGGCTCGACTCAGCGTCTCGTCCGCGTCCCAGGCCTCCGGTCCGCGCAGCACCTTCTCGACGAACGGCAGCAGCGCCTCGCTGTTCTCCCAGGTGGCGGAGCTCCAGAGGTACGACGGGCTGTGGTCGACCGCGTAGTAGTGGACCCGGTCCCCGACGGTGAACATCGGTTCCTCGAACGTCGTCGGCACCGCCCAGGAGAACCCCATGCCCTCGTCGCAGGACACGTCGACGATCACGCTGCCCCGCCGGAAGGCCGCGAGGTCCTCGGTGCGGAGGTAGGTGAGGGGGGCCGCAGTGTCCTGCAGCGTGCAGTTGACGACGATGTCGTTCTCGGCCAGGTAGGCGGCCAGCGGCTCCCGCCCGCGATCGGTGATCACGTGGCTGGTGCCGGTGGGGTCGGGGTCGTGGTCGAACTGGCGGATGAGCACCGAGTGGATGGGCGAGCCCACCGCGGCGACCCCGCGGGTCGTCAGCACCGCGACGTCGCTGACGCCGTGGGCCTTGAGGGCGGTGACCGCTCCACGAGCCGTCGCGCCGAAGCCGATGACGACCGCGCTGAGCCGGCGGCCGTAGTCGCCGGTGATCCCGGCGAGCTGCAGGGCGTGCAGCACCGAGCAGTAGCCGGCGAGCTCGTTGTTCTTGTGGAAGACGTGCAGCCCGAAGTGGCCCGCGGTGGTCCAGTGGTTCATCGCCTCGAAGGCGATCAGCGTCAGCCCGCGGTCGATGGCCAGCTGCGTCATCTCGGTGTCCTGCACGCAGTGCGGCCACCCCCACAGCACCTGGCCGGCGTGCATCGCGGCGACGTCCTCGTGCTGCGGCTTGGGCAGCACCACCACGTCCGACTCCGCCCGGATCTCCGCGCGGGTCGCGAAGCCGGCGACGTGGGGCGCGAGGTCGGCGTCGCTCATGCCGAAGCGGTCGGCGTAGCCGTGCTCGAGCGTGGTGAGCGCCGCCACCGCGGGAGCCAGCCGCGACAGGTGCTCGGGATGGATCGGGAGACGGTGCTCGTTCTCCTTCGCCGAGGTGCCGATCACGCCCAGGCTGAGCAGGCTCACCGCTTCTTCGGGGTCAGGGGCTCGGGCGCGTCGCTCTTCCCGGCCGCCTTCGCGTGCTTGTCGGCACGCTTCTCCTTGATGGACTTGCCGGACTTCTTGGACATGCCTTGCCGCGGCGACTTGTCGCTCATCGGGGCTCCCTCATCGGAAGCCTGGATGGCTCCGTGCGGCCACAGTACGCCCCCCGGCTAGCGTGGCTCCCGTGGACGACCTCGCCGCCTCCTCCCTCGCCGCCGACGCCGCGCTGGCCGCCGACCTCGTCCGGGACGCAGCGCTGCTCGCCGCCCGCATCCGCTCCGAGGGCCTCGACGTCGCGCGCAAGACCAGTGGCTCCGACATCGTCACCCAGGCCGACACGGCCGCCGAGCGGCTTGTCGTCGAGCGGCTGGCCGACGAGCGTCCCGACGACGGCGTGCTGGGCGAGGAGGGCGCCTCGCGCCCGGGCACCTCGGGTCGCACGTGGGTGATCGACCCCGTCGACGGCACCTACAACTTCTCGCGCGGCAGCGACTGGTGGTGCAGCGCGATCGCCCTGCGCGACGAGGACGACGTGCTCTTCGGCGCCGTCCACCACGCCGCCTCGCTGCGCACCTGGGTCGGCGGCCCAGGCCTGCCGAGCACCTGCGACGGCGTACCGCTGGCGCCCCTGCCCGAGACGGCCCGTGAGGCGCGGTGCGCGGTGACCTACCTGCACCCGCCGTTCTTCGGCAGCGAGGTGGGGGAGGCCTTCACCCGCGCGCTGGGCGAGGTGGGCACGCTGCGGATGCTCGGCTCCGGGACGATGGACTGCATGGCGATCGCGTCGGGGAAGTGGGACGTGCTCTTCCAGCACTCGGTGGCCGACTGGGACCGGCTCCCCGGCGCCGCGATCGTGCGCGGGGCGGGCGGCGACTCGGTCGTCGTGCCCTCCGGTGGCGTCGACTGGACAATCACCGGCGCGCAGACGGCCGTGGCCGACGTGCGCGCCGCGCTGCTCAGGCGCGCGTGAGGACGTAGCCGCCGGCGTCGCCCTCGCCGCGGGCGTTGAGCACCCGGCTCTCCTTCTCCCACGCCGAGAGCTGCCCCCTGGTGAAGTGGGCCCGGGCCTGCTGCAGGGACGCACCCTTGTGCGGCAGGCCCTGCCGGATCAGCTCGCTTCCCCACAGCTGGAACGACCACGAGTCCTGGAAGACCCGCTCGACCTGCAGCCCGGCGGCCTCGGCCATCAGGTCCATCGCGCGCGGCGTGTAAAGCACGAGGTGGCGCGGGGCGTCGATCTGCGACCAGTCCATGCCGTAGCGCTGCCACGCGGCCGAGCCCATGATCGGCATCCGCACCAGCACCCTGCCGCCGGGGGCCACGAGCCGCGACGCCGAGGCGAGCATGGCGTGCGGGTCGGGCACGTGCTCGAACGAGTGGTTCATCACCACCCAGTCGTAGGAGCCGGTCAGCTCGGAGTGGTGGCGTCGCAGCACCTTGACGCCGAACCGGTCGACGTCCTCGGGGAGGAAGGGGTCGGAGCCGATCAGCTCGCGGTGACCGAGGAGTCGCATGTGGACGAGGTTCTCCCCGATCCCGGAGCCGATGTCGATGACCGTCTCGTCGGGGGAGATGCCGGCGTCGCGGACGAACTTCAGGCCGACCCCGAGACCCGTGCGCCGGTGCACCGCGCCCACGGCGCGCAGCGCGGTGCGGGCGAGCGGGTTCTGCACGAGGCGGCGGTCGACCAGCGACGCCTTGACGTTGAAGCTGCTGTAGCTCGACGCGTCGTAGTACCGCCCGAGGTCCTCGGGCACCTCCTCGATCTGCAGCGAGCCGCAGCCCTCGCAGAGCCGGTAGGTGAAGGTCTCCCCGGTCATGTCCTGGGTCTCGCGGGCCTCGAACCGGGTCGCGCCGCGTCCGTCGGTGCCGCACGCCACGCAGTCCTCGGACAGCTCGTTCACCCTGGTCTCCTCCGTCGACGTCGCGGCACCTGCGAGCGGAGCGTATCCAAGCCGGGCGCCGGTGGCGGGGAGCGGAACGCCGGAAAGGTAGCCTGCCGCCGTGCTCGATCGGTTCAAGCAGTTCTGGCAGGGCGTCATGCTCGCGCCCTTCATCAACCTGTTCATCAGGCTCGGGGTGAGCCCCGACGTGGTGACGGTCGTCGGCACGCTCGGCGTCAGCTTCGGGGCGCTGTTCTTCTTCTCCCAGGGCTGGGTGTGGCAGGGCGTCCTGTTCGTCACCGCCTTCGTCTTCAGCGACCTCGTCGACGGCGCCATGGCCCGCAAGATGGGCCGCACGGACGACTTCGGCGCCTTCCTCGACTCCACGCTCGACCGGGTCGCCGACGGCGCGCTCTTCGGTGGGCTGGCGCTCTACTTCGCCTGGCACACCGACAGCCACCTCTACCTGGTGCTGTGCCTGGTCATCCTGGTGATGGGCGCCGTCACGTCGTACGCACGCGCCAAGGCCGACCACCTCGGCTACGACGCCAAGGTCGGCATCGCCGAGCGACCCGACCGGCTCGTCGGCATGCTCGTCCCCGCGTTCTTCGCCGACCTGCTCGACCTGCCCTGGCTGCTCTACGTCGCCCTGTGGGCGCTTGCAGTCGCCGCGACCGTCACGGTCGTCCAGCGGATCTGGGTGGTGCGGCGCCAGGCCCTGGCGCGCGCGGGCGCGCAGGCCTGATCGAGCGCGCGACCAGGCGGAGGCCGATTCATCCTTCAGGATGAGGCCGCACTACGATCGGGTCATGTCTGAGCACACCCCCCCGACGTCGTCGCAGGCCCCTTCCGAGACCCCGGTCGCGCACGGCACCAGCCGCGTGAAGCGCGGCATGGCCGAGATGCTCAAGGGCGGCGTCATCATGGACGTCGTCACCGCCGAGCAGGCGAAGATCGCCGAGGACGCCGGCGCGGTGGCCGTGATGGCCCTCGAGCGCGTCCCGGCCGACATCCGCGCGCAGGGCGGCGTGTCGCGCATGAGCGACCCGGACATGATCGACTCCATCATCGAGGCCGTCTCGATCCCCGTCATGGCCAAGGCCCGCATCGGCCACTTCGCCGAGGCGCAGGTGCTCCAGTCGCTCGGCGTCGACTACATCGACGAGTCCGAGGTGCTCACCCCGGCCGACTACACCAACCACATCGACAAGTGGAACTTCACCGTCCCCTTCGTCTGCGGTGCCACCAACCTCGGCGAGGCCCTGCGCCGCATCACCGAGGGCGCGGCCATGATCCGCTCCAAGGGCGAGGCCGGCACCGGTGACGTCTCCAACGCCGTCATGCACATGCGCACCATCGGTGGCGAGCTGCGCCGGCTGCACGGCCGCTCGGAGGACGAGCTCTACGTCGCCGCCAAGGAGCTGCAGGCCCCGTACGAGCTGGTCAAGGAGGTCGCGGCGGCCGGCAAGCTGCCGGTCGTCCTCTTCACCGCCGGCGGCATCGCCACCCCCGCCGACGCCGCGATGATGATGCAGCTCGGCGCCGAGGGCGTCTTCGTCGGCTCCGGCATCTTCAAGTCCGGCAACCCGGCCCAGCGCGCGGAGGCGATCGTCAAGGCCACCACCTTCTTCGACGACCCCGACGTGGTCGCCAAGGTCTCGCGCGGGCTGGGCGAGGCCATGGTCGGCATCAACGTCGACGAGATCCCGCAGCCGCACCGCCTCTCCGAGCGCGGTTGGTGACCCACCCGACCATCGGCGTGCTCGCCCTGCAGGGCGACGTCCGCGAGCACCTCGCGGCGCTGCGCTCGCGGGGCGCCGAGCCCGTGACCGTACGCCGCCCGGCCGAGCTCGACGCGTGCGACGGGCTGGTCGTGCCGGGCGGGGAGTCGACCACCATGGTCAAGCTCGCCCGGATCTTCGAGCTCCTCGAGCCGCTGCGCGAGGCGGTCCGCGGCGGCCTGCCGACCTTCGGCACCTGCGCGGGGATGATCATGCTCGCCGACCGGATCGAGGACGGCGCGGCCGGCCAGGAGACCATCGGCGGGCTCCACATCACGGTGCGGCGCAACGCCTTCGGTCGCCAGGTCGACTCCTTCGAGGAGGACCTGCACCTCACCGGCCTCGACGACCCGGTGCGTGCGGTGTTCATCCGGGCGCCGTGGGTCGAGGCCGTCGACGACGACGTGGAGGTGCTGGCGCGGGTCGAGGCCGGTCCGGCCGCGGGTAGGATCGTGGCGGTGCGCCAGGGTCCCCTGATGGCGACCTCGTTCCATCCCGAGGTCGGCAGCGACGACCGGGTCCACGGCATGTTCGTGGACCTGGTGCGCTCGACCCGCTGACGTACGACCCGCACCGCGACAGACCCCGCGACAGACAGAGGTACTCATGTCAGGCCACTCCAAGTGGGCAACGACCAAGCACAAGAAGGCCGCGATCGACGCCAAGCGCGGCAAGCTGTTCGCCAAGCTGATCAAGAACATCGAGGTCGCTGCCAAGCAGGGCGGGGGAGACCCCGCGGGCAACCCGACGCTCTACGACGCCATCCAGAAGGCCAAGAAGAGCTCGGTCCCCAACAAGAACATCGACTCCGCGCTCAAGCGCGGCTCCGGCGCCGAGTCGGGTGGGGTCGACTACAAGAACATCTCCTACGAGGTCTACGGCCCCCAGGGCGTCGCGATCCTCGTCGAGTGCCTCACCGACAACACCAACCGTGCCGCGATGGAGGTCCGCACCGCCGTCACCCGCAACGGCGGCACGATGGCCGACCCCGGCTCGGTCTCGCGCCTGTTCAACCGCAAGGGCGTCGTCGTGGTCCCGAAGGTCCAGGAGGACCGTGAGGTGACCGAGGACGACGTGCTCGAGGCCACCCTCGACGCCGGTGCCGAGGAGGTCAACGACCTCGACGAGACCTTCCAGGTCCAGAGCGAGGCCACCGACGTCGTCGCGGTCCGCACCGCGCTCCAGGACGCCGGCATCGACTACGACTCCGCCGACGTCGAGTTCGTCGCCAGCCTCGAGATCCCCGTCGACGCCGACGGCGCCGGCAAGGTGATGCACCTCGTCGACGCCCTCGAGGACCTCGACGACGTGCAGGACGTCTACACCAACGTCGACATCCCCGCCGACGTGATGGCCGAGCTCGAGTCCGCCGACGCCTGACGCCCCGCCGGCTCCGCTCCGCCGGCTCCGATGGGTCCGCGGCTCCGCGGCTCCACCACCGCTGTAACGCCGGGTTAGCACCTGTACCCACCCCCTTGCATGGGGGTGGGTACAGCAGTGAACCCGGCGTTACAGCGTGCGGTGGTCGAGGGCGCTGCGGGCCGCCGCACGTCCACAGCCCCGGCGCAGCCCTCGTCGTCCACAGGGCGTACGCAGCGAGCGCGCCCCGTGTCGCCCCGGGGCTGCACCGTCGTCTCCATGTTCCTCCCCGCGATCGCCCTGATCGGGGCGCAGCACGGCCTCGTCACCGCGCGCCAGCTCAGGTCGGTCGGCCTCGGTCCGAACGACGTGCACCGCCTGGTGGCGTCCGGGAGGCTGGTGAGGCTGCGCCGCGGGGTGTACGTCGACGACGAGGCGTGGTCGACCAGTGACCCGTTCCGCGGTCGGCCGGTGCTGCGGATGCGAGCGGCGGCGCTGGTGCTGCGGTGCGGGACGTACGCCTTCAGCCACGACTCCGCCGCGATCGCGCTGGGCATGGGGGCACCGGACCCGCGGACCGCTCTCGTGCACGTCACCCGTCGCAAGGTCCACGGGGACGCCGAGCGCGCCGGGGTCAAGCACCACCTCGCACCGTTCCGACCGACGGACGTGAGGATGGTCGACGGGCTGCCGGTGCTGGTCCACGCGCGCACGGCGCTCGACATGGCGCGTGAGCACGGCCGCTCGCACGGGCTGGCCGCCTGCGACGCAGCGCTGCGCGCGGGGGTGTCGCGCGGTGAGCTCGGCGAGGTCCTGTCCACCATGGCGTGCTGGCCGCACAGCCGCACCATGCGCTGGTGCGTCGAGCACGCCGAGGCACGCGCCGAGAGCTACCTCGAGTCCCTGGTGCGCGACTTCGTGCTGGAGCTCGGCATCGGTCGTCCCTCGCTCCAGTTCGGGCTCGGCCACGGGGGCACCACCGCCTTCGCCGACCTGAGGGTCGAGCGGCACCTGTTCGAGGCCGACGGGCTGCTGAAGTACGCCGAGCACAACCCGTCCGACGAGGCTCCCGACGTAGTGCTGGCGAAGGAGAAGCGCCGGCAGGACTTCCTGCTCGGCTTCAAGCTCGGCATGTCGCGGCTGACCTACGTCGACCTGTTCGCCGGTCGTCGCGCCGCCCTGGCCCGGGTGAGCCGGGAGTTCGCCGACACGCGCGCCCGGTTCGGGTCGTCGATCGACGACCTGGCCCCGTACGTCGTCCGGCGCTGACGCGCCCCGTCCGCTGTAACGCCGGGTTAGCACTTGTACCCACCCCCTTGCATGGGGGTGGGTACAGCAGTGAACCCGGCGTTACAGCGGCCGTCACCGGACTGGCTGGGCCGCGGGCGGGCTGGACCGGGCGGGGCCGGGCGCCCGCCCCGCGAGCGTCAGCAGCCGCCGCCGCGTGTCGGCCGCCGTGGCGCGGCGGGCGCGGGATAGCGTGGCGCACGAACACACGTTCGGACGGACACGGGAAGGGGACACGCGTGCGCGTGCTCGGGATCGACCCCGGACTGACCCGTTGCGGCGTCGGGGTGGTCGACGGCAGCGTCGGCCGCCCGCTGTCCATGGTCGACGTCGGCGTGATCCGCACCAGCTCCTCGCTGCCGGTCGCGGAGCGGCTGGTGACCATCGAGAAGGGCCTCGACGCCTGGATCGAGGAGCACCGTCCCGATGCGGTCGCGGTGGAGCGGGTCTTCGCCCGCTCCGACGTCAGCACCATCATGGGCACCGCCCAGGCCAGCGGGATCGCCCTGGTCGTCGCGGCGAGGCGCGGGCTGCCGATCGCGATGCACACCCCGAGCGAGGTCAAGGCCGCCGTGTCCGGCAACGGTCGCGCCGACAAGGCGCAGGTCGGGGCGATGGTGGTCCGGATCCTGCGCCTCACCGAGATGCCCAAGCCGGCCGACGCGGCCGACGCCCTCGCCCTCGCCATCACCCACGTGTGGCGCGGCTCGGCCAGCAACCGGCTCGAGGCCGCGGTGGAGCAGCAGAAGGCCCAGCTCAAGGCACACCAGCGGGCCCAGCAGCAGGCCCAGCAGAAGATGAGGACCCGATGATCGCCTTCGTCCGCGGCGAGGTCGCCGCCGTCACCCTGTCCAGCGCCGTCCTCGAGGTCGGAGGGGTGGGGCTGGAGCTCATGTGCACGCCTGGCACCCTCGCCACGCTCCGCGTCGGGCGCGAGGCCCGACTGCCCACGAGCATGGTGGTGCGCGAGGACAGCCTGACGATCTTCGGCTTCCTCGACGACGACGAGAAGTCGATCTTCGAGATCGTGCAGACCGCCTCCGGCGTCGGCCCGAAGGTCGCCCAGGCGATCGTCGCGGTGATGAGCCCCGACGACGTACGCCGTGCGATCGCGGCCGAGGACGTCAAGGCGCTGACACGCGTCCCCGGGATCGGCCAGAAGGGCGCCCAGCGGATCATCCTCGAGCTCAAGGACCGCATCGGCCCGCCCCTGGGCAGCGTGCACGCGAGCGCCGCGGCCCTGCCCGTGGAGCCGTGGCGCGAGCAGGTCCAGCAGGGCCTCGTCGGCCTCGGGTGGTCGGCGAAGGAGTCGGAGAAGGCCGTCGAGGCGGTCGCCGACCAGGCCGGCGACGCCCCCGACGTCGGCGCGCTGCTGCGCGCCGCGCTGCGCACCCTGAGCAGGGCGTGAGGTCGTGAACTGGGACGACGACACCGACCTCGACGCCGAGGTCGACCTGACCGGCGCCGAGGCGGCCCACCTCCAGCGGCTCACCGACGCGGAGGCCGACGGTGACGAGCGCGCTGTCGAGGCCGCGCTGCGACCCAAGACGCTCGACGAGGTCGTGGGCCAGTCGCGCGTGCGCGACCAGCTCGGGCTGGTGCTGGAGGCGGCGCGCCGTCGCGGCCGGGCGCCCGACCACGTCCTGCTCTCCGGCCCGCCCGGGCTGGGCAAGACCACCCTGGCGATGATCATCGCCGCGGAGATGAGCACCCCGCTGCGGCTGACCAGCGGGCCGGCGATCACCCACGCCGGCGACCTCGCCGCGATCCTGTCGGGCCTCAACGAGGGCGACGTGCTCTTCGTCGACGAGATCCACCGGATGTCGCGCCCGGCCGAGGAGATGCTCTACATGGCCATGGAGGACTTCCGGGTCGACGTGATCATCGGCAAGGGCCCCGGCGCGACGGCGATCCCTCTCGAGATCCCGCCCTTCACCCTGGTCGGGGCCACGACCCGCGCCGGCCTGCTGCCCGGTCCGCTGCGCGACCGCTTCGGCTTCACCGCCCACCTGGAGTTCTACGAGCCCCACGAGCTCGACCAGATCGTCCACCGCTCGGCCGGGCTGCTCGGCGTGCACCTGACCGCCGAGGGCTCGAGCGAGATCGCCTCGCGCTCGCGCGGCACGCCCCGCATCGCCAACCGGCTGCTGCGCCGCGTGCGCGACTACGCCCAGGTGCGCGCCGACGGCGTGCTGAGCCTGCCGGTCGCCCAGGCCGCGCTCGAGCTGTTCGAGGTCGACGAGTCCGGTCTCGACCGGCTCGACCGTGGCGTGCTCGACGTGCTGTGCCGGCGCTTCGGCGGCGGTCCGGTCGGCATCTCCACCCTGGCGGTCGCCGTGGGGGAGGAGCGCGAGACCGTCGAGGAGGTGGCCGAGCCGTTCCTCGTCCGGATGGGCATGCTGGCCCGCACCCCGCGCGGACGCGTCGCCACCCCGGCCGCCTGGCACCACCTCGGGCTCACCCCGCCGGCGATGCCCACGGTCGACTCCACCCTCTTCGACGAGCCGTGAGCCGGCCGGGCCGGCCCGCGTAGACTCCACGCGCTCACGCACCCCGACCTCCCCGAGGAGACCTGACCCGTGAACGACCTCGCCGCCCTCCTGCCCCTGGTGGCCATCCTGGCCCTGTTCTGGTTCATGGTGATCCGTCCCCAGCAGCGTCGCCAGCGCGAGGTGACCGGCCTCCAGAACAGCATCCAGGTCGGCCAGCGCGTGATGATGTCGGCGGGGATCTTCGGCACCGTCGTGTCCATCACCGACGACCGCGCCCGCCTCGAGATCGCTCCCGGCACGCAGATCGAGATCGCCCGCGCCGCCATCGCCAAGGTCGACGAGCCGCTCCTCGGCCAGGTCGACGAGCCCGGCGATGCCTGAGCGCGCCGTCGCCGAGGAGGCCCTGCGCCGCCTGACCGTCGACGTGCCCGACTGGCCCGCGGCGGGCGTGACGTTCAAGGACATCACCCCGGTCCTGGCCGACCACGACGCGTTCACCGCCGTCATCGCCGCGCTCGCCGCGGCGGGCCGCGACGAGAGCGGTGCGGTCGTGGTCGACAAGGTCGTCGGCATGGAGGCGCGCGGGTTCATCCTCGCCGCGCCGGTGGCGCTCGCGCTCGGGGTCGGGTTCGTGCCGATCCGCAAGGCCGGGAAGCTGCCGCGCGAGACGCACGCCGTCGCCTACGCGCTGGAGTACGGCGAGGCCACCCTCGAGGTGCACCGTGACGCGATCGCCCCCGGGGAGCGGGTGCTGCTGGTCGACGACGTCCTGGCCACGGGCGGCACGGTCGCCGCGACGCGCGAGCTGGTCGAGGCCTGCGGCGGGGTGGCGGTGGGTGCCACCGTGCTGATGGAGCTGTCCTTCCTGGACCCCCGCGCGGTGACCGGCGACCTGCCGGTGGAGGCCCTGCTGACGGTCTGAGGTGGCTCGCCTGCCGATCCCCGCACCGGGGCTCGCGAGCGCTCACTAGACTGACTCCATGGCAGAGGAGCACGCGCCCGCGCAGGAGACGAGGTCGGCCCCGCTGACCGCGCGCGGCATGCGTGCGCGACTGGCCCGGGTGGGCACCCGGCCGCCGTCGTCCAACCCGGTCCTCGAGCCGCTCTTCCGGGCCGTGCGGGCCAACCACCCCAAGGCCGACCTGGCCCTGATCGAGCGCGCGTACCACGTCGCCGACAAGTGGCACACCGGTCAGATGCGCAAGAGCGGCGACCCCTACATCACCCACCCGCTCGCGGTGACCGCGATCCTCGCCGACATCGGCATGACCGAGCCCACGCTGGTCGCGGCCCTCCTGCACGACACGGTCGAGGACACGCCGTACACCCTCGAGGAGCTGCGCGCCGACTTCGGCGACGAGGTCGCGATCCTCGTCGACGGCGTCACCAAGCTCGACAAGGTGCAGTACGGCGACTCGGCGCAGGCCGAGACGATCCGCAAGATGATCGTCGCGATGGCGCGCGACATCCGGGTGCTCGTCATCAAGCTCGCCGACCGCCTGCACAACATGCGCACGCTGCGCTACGTCCCGGCCGCCTCGCAGGAGCGGTCCTCGCGCGAGACCCTCGACATCTACGCCCCGCTGGCCCACCGCCTGGGCATGAACACCCTCAAGTGGGAGCTGGAGGACCTCGCCTTCGCGACCCTGCACCCCAAGATCTACGACGAGATCGTGCGGATGGTCGCCGAGCGCGCCCCCTCCCGCGACCAGTTCCTCGCCGAGGTCGTCGCCGACATCGAGGCCGACCTCAAGTCCTCCCGCATCAACGCGCGGGTGACCGGGCGTCCCAAGCACTACTACTCGATCTACCAGAAGATGATCGTCGGCGGCCGCGACTTCTCCGACATCTACGACCTGGTCGGCATCCGGATCCTGGTCGACGAGGACCGCGACTGCTACAGCGCGCTCGGCGTCATCCACTCGCGGTGGAACCCCGTGCTGGGGCGGTTCAAGGACTACGTCGCGATGCCGAAGTTCAACATGTACCAGTCGCTGCACACCACCGTGATCGGTCCGCAGGGCAAGCCGGTCGAGGTGCAGATCCGCACCTTCGCCCAGCACCGGCGCGCGGAGTACGGCGTCGCCGCGCACTGGAAGTACAAGGAGAACAACAAGGCCGGCGTCGACACCGACAAGCTCGGCGACCAGGACGACATGACCTGGGTGCGCCAGCTCCTCGACTGGCAGTCGGAGGTCGAGGACCCGGGGGAGTTCCTGGAGTCGCTGCGCTTCGAGATGAACCAGCAGCAGGTCTACGTCTTCACCCCGCGCGGCGACGTCATCCCGCTGCCGGCCGGCGCCACGCCGGTCGACTTCGCCTACGCCGTCCACACCGAGGTCGGCCACCACACGATCGGATCCCGGGTCAACGGCCGGTTGGTGCCGCTGGAGTCCACGCTGGACAACGGCGACGTCGTCGAGGTCTTCACCTCCAAGGCGCCGACCGCCGGACCGTCGCGCGACTGGCTCAACTTCGTGCAGTCGCCGCGCGCCCGCTCCAAGATCCGCCAGTGGTTCACCAAGGAGCGGCGCGAGGAGGCGATCGAGCGCGGCAAGGACCAGATCGCCAAGCTGATGCGCAAGGAGGGCCTGCCCCTCAACCGGCTGATGACCCACGACGTGCTCGCGCTGGTCGCCGAGCACTTCCACCACGCCGACGTCTCCGCCCTCTACGCCGCCGTCGGTGAGGGCAACCTCAGCGCCCAGGCGGTCGTGCGTCGGGTCATCGACCTCCACGGTGGCGACGACGGCGCGGCCGAGGACCTCTCCGAGGGCGTCACCATCACCGGCCGCTCGCGTGCCCCGAAGCGCGCTCCGACCGACTCGGGCGTGATCGTCAAGGGCGTCGACGACCTGTGGGTCAAGCTGGCCAAGTGCTGCACGCCCGTGCCGCCCGACCCGATCCTCGGCTTCGTGACCAAGGGCGGGGGAGTCTCGGTGCACCGCAAGGACTGCACCAACGCGACCAGCCTGCTCGGGCAGCCGGAGCGGGTCCTCGAGGTGGAGTGGGCCCCGACGTCGCAGTCGACGTTCCTGGTCAACATCCAGGTGGAGGCGCTCGACCGCGCCCGCCTGCTCTCCGACATCACCATGGCGCTCTCCGACGCCCACGTGAACATCCTCAGCGCCACGCTCTCCACCACCCGCGACCGGGTCGCCAAGAGCCGGTTCTCCTTCGAGATGGCCGACGCCGCCCACCTCGACGGCGTGCTCCGCGCGGTGCGCGCCGTCCACGGCGTCTTCGACGCCTACCGCGTGACGAGCTAGTTGGCGCTCGCTGCGCTCGCGCGTGTCCGCGTCGCTCGTGACCCGGTCGTTCGTCGTCGTTGCTGCGGCTCCTCCGCTTCGCTCCTCCGCCGCAGCCCTCCGCCTGCACGCCCGGGCGCGAGTTGATTGGCGCTCGCTGCGCTCGCGCGTGCTCGGCGCGCTGGAGGACCGCGTCTTCCCTCCTCGACTCGCTCGCTGCGCTCGCATCGCTCGTCAGTCCAGACGCGGTAGCGCGCCGAGCGGGCACTTCGTTCCCGTCACACGGGGTGAGCGGGCACTTCATCGGCGTGGTCCGCGAGGAAGTGCCCGGTCGAGCAACTCACGCGCTCGGCGCCCGACGTCGTCTGGACCGACGAGCGAGCAAGCGTGGCGAGCGCAGCGAGGCAGCGCCGTCGAGCGAGGAGGGAAGACGACGTCTCAGGGGCGCCGAGCACGGCGAGCGGAGCGAGCGCCATCAAGCACAGCCCATCACCCGAAGTCGGCGGCTGCCTTCTTCGCCATGTCGAGGAAGGCCTGCTTGTTGCCGAGCTCGCCCTCGAGGTCCTTGACCTTGCGGTCGTCGCCGGCGGCGCGGGCCTTGTCGAGCCGGGCCTGCGTCTCGGCGATCCCGGCCTCGAGCTTGGAGATCATGTCGTCGGCGCGTGCGGACTTCTCCGGGTCGCTGCGGCTCCACTGCTCGTCCTCGACCGCGCGGATGGCCTGCTCGACCTTGCGCATCCGGGCCTCGAGCTCCTTCATCCGGTCGCGCGGCACCTTGCCGGCCGCGTCCCACCGGTCGGCGAGGTCGCGGAAGGCCTTCTTGGTCGTCTCGAGGTCGGTGACCGGCACCAGCGCCTCGGCCTCGACGAGGATCGCGTCCTTGAGGTCGGCGTTGGCGGCGAACTCCTGGTCGAGCGCGGCGTTCTCGGCGTCGCGGGCGCCGAAGAAGGTGTCCTGCGCGCCGCGGAAGCGCTGCCAGAGCTGGTCGTCGACCTCGCGGGGGGCGGGGCCGGCGGCCTTCCACTCGCGCATGAGGTCGCGGTACCTCCCGGCGGTCGGGCCCCACTCGGTGGACGAGGACAGCGCCTCGGCCTCCTTGACCAGGCGCTCCTTGACCACGCGCGCACTGTCGCGGCGCTCGTGCTCCTCGGCGAAGTGGGCCTTGCGGTGGCGGGTGTACGTCGTGCGGGCGGTGGAGAACCGGCGCCACAGGGCGTCGTCGGTGGCGCGGTCGAGGCGCGGCAGGTCCTTCCACGCGGCGAGCAGGTCGCGCAGCCGGTTGGCGCCGTTGCGCCAGTCGGTGCCGGCGGCGAGGCGCTCGGCCTCGGTGACCAGCTCCTCCTTCGCCGCGCGCGACTCCGCGGACTTCTGCGCGCGCTCCTCCTTGCGGGCCGAGCGCTGGGCGGCGACCACGGGGGCGAGGGCGTCGAGACGTGCGGCGAGGGCGACCAGGTCACCGACCGCGTGGGCGTCGACGACCTGCTCGCGCAGGGACTTGATGGAGGACCCGGCCTCCTCGGGCGCCAGCCGCTCCGACGCCACGCGCTGCTCGAGCAGGCGGACCTTGCCCTCCAGCTCCTCGAAGCGCTTGGTGAAGAACTCCAGGGCCTCGGCCGGCGTGCCGGCCTCGTAGGACCCGACGGATCGCTCCCCATCGGCGGTGCGGACATAGACGGTGCCGTCCTCGGCCACCCGTCCCCACGGCATCTCGCCGGGGGCCGAGTCGTCTCGGGACTGCTGGTCGGCGCTCATGGTCGCCCATCGTAGTCATGCCCCGGTCCGGGCCTCGGTAGGCTTCCGTCGGACGGGCGCCACCCGTCCCACCGATCCGACGTACGACCCGAGCCCGACCTCGAGCAACCGCAAGGACTGACGCCTGTGTTCATCGCTGGTTTCCCCGCCGGCCCCTGGGGGACCAACTGCTACGTCGTGGCGACGGGTCCGGGCGCGGAGTGCGTGGTCGTGGACCCGGGCAAGGACTCGGCGGCCGGCGTCGACGCCGTCGTGCGCGAGCACCGCCTCAAGCCGGTGAGCGTGCTGGTGACCCACGGCCACGTCGACCACATGTGGTGCGTGGCCCCCGTCGCCGGGACGTACGACGCCACGGCGTGGATCCATCCGGCCGACCGCCACCTGCTCAGCGACCCGATGGCCGGGATGAGCCCCGAGACCACCCAGATGCTGCTGGGCGGCGACTACTCGTGGGCCGAGCCCGACGACGTGCGCGAGCTCTCCGACCTCGCCGAGCTCGAGCTGGCCGGCCTGCGCTTCGTGGTCGACCACACGCCGGGCCACACCGAGGGGTCGGTCACGTTCCGCACGCCCTACGCCGAGCAGGACGTCTCCGAGCTGATGTTCTCCGGCGACCTGCTCTTCGCGGGGTCGATCGGGCGCACCGACCTCCCGGGCGGCGACCACGCGGCGATGCTGCGCAGCCTCACCGACAAGGTGCTGCCGCTGGCCGACGACATCGTGGTGCTGCCCGGTCACGGCGAGCAGACCTCGATCGGGCGCGAGCGCGCCACCAACCCGTACCTCCAGGACCTCGCCCGCGAGGCCGGACAGGACCCCCGATGAGCAAGATCGCCCCGCTGAGCGGGTTCCCCGAGCTGCTGCCCTCGCAGCGCGCCGTCGAGCGCGAGGTGATCGCCTCGTTGTCGCACACCTTCGAGCTGCACGGCTTCGCCAACATCGAGACCCGCGTGGTCGAGCCGATCGACCGCCTCGCCAAGGGCGGGGAGATCGACAAGGAGATCTACGTCCTGCAGCGCATCGCGGCGGACGCCGACGCGAAGGCCGAGCTCGGCCTCCACTTCGACCTCACCGTCCCCTTCGCGCGCTACGTCCTGGAGCACGCCGGCCACCTGGAGTTCCCGTTCCGCCGCTTCCAGGTCCAGCCGGCATGGCGTGGCGAGCGCCCGCAGGAGGGTCGCTACCGCCAGTTCACCCAGGCCGACGTCGACGTCGTCGGCCGCGACGAGCTGCCGTTCCACCACGACGTCGAGGTGATGTCGGTGATGGTGGACGCGCTCGGCCGGCTGCCGATCCCGCGCGTGTCGTTCCAGTTCAACAACCGCAAGCTGATCCAGGGCTTCTACCGCGGCCTGGGCATCGACGACGTCACCGACGCCATCCGCGTCATCGACAAGCTCGACAAGCTCCCCGCCGACGAGGTCGCGCGGCTGCTCGTCGAGCGCGTCGGCACGACGCCCGAGCAGGCCCAGCGCTGCCTCGAGCTCGCGACGATCCGGGTCGAGGACACCTCGTTCGTCGCGCAGGTGCGCGCCCTCGGCGTCAGCGACGAGCTGCTCGAGCAGGGGCTCGAGGAGCTCGCCGCGGTCGTCGACGGCTGCCGTGCAGTGGCCGGGGACCGGGTCGGCGTGGAGGCCAACCTCCGCATCGCCCGGGGGCTGGACTACTACACCGGCACCGTCGTCGAGATCTTCATGGACGGCTACGAGCGGCTCAAGTCGGTCGGCGGGGGAGGGCGCTACGACGCCCTGGCCAGCGACGGTCGCACGACCTACCCCGGCGTGGGCGTCTCGTTCGGCGTCTCGCGCACGGTGGTCCCGCTCATCGCCGACGGCGTCCTCGCCGGCGACCGCGCCGTGCCCAGCGCCGTCCTGGTCGCGCTCAACACCGAGGAGGAGCGCGCCGCGAGCATCGCGGTGGCCTCCACCCTCCGTGCCCGCGACATCGCCTGCGAGGTCGCACCGAGCCCGGCGAAGTTCGGCAAGCAGATCCGCTTCGCCGAGCGCCGCGGCATCCCCTACGTCTGGTTCCTCCGCGCCGACGGGGCCAGCCAGGTCAAGGACATCCGGTCGGGGGAGCAGGTCGACGCCGATCCCGCCTCCTGGACCCCGCCGGCGGCCGACCTCCGCCCCGCCGTCATCAGCACCGCCACCACACCCGCCAGCAGCACCGAAGGTCTCGAGGCTCGCACCTCGACCACCGCACCGATCAACGAGGAGAACCAGTGATCCGCACCCATGAGGCCGGCGCCCTGACGCAGCCCGCGCACGTCGGCCAGACCGTCACGCTCGCGGGGTGGGTGGCGCGCCGCCGCGACCACGGCGGCGTCGCGTTCATCGACCTGCGTGACGCCTCCGGCGTCGTGCAGGTCGTCATCCGCGACCCCGAGGTCGCCCACCCGCTGCGCAACGAGTTCTGCCTCAAGATCACCGGCGAGGTCGTCGAGCGCAGCGAGGGCAACGTCAACCCGCAGCTGCCGACCGGCCACTACGAGGTCGTCGCCTCCGACGTCGAGGTCCTCTCCGCCTCTGCGCCGCTGCCGTTCCCGATCGACGACCACGTGGACGTGGGGGAGGAGGCGCGCCTCAAGCACCGCTACCTCGACCTGCGCCGCTCCGGTCCCAACGCCGCCCTGCGCCTGCGCAGCAAGATCAACAAGGCCGCGCGCGACGTCCTCGACGCCCGCGACTTCGTCGAGGTCGAGACGCCGACGCTGACCCGCTCGACGCCCGAGGGCGCCCGTGACTTCCTGGTGCCGGCCCGCCTGGCGCCGGGCAGCTGGTATGCCCTGCCGCAGAGCCCGCAGCTGTTCAAGCAGCTGCTCATGGTCGGCGGCATGGAGCGCTACTACCAGATCGCGCGCTGCTACCGCGACGAGGACTTCCGCGCCGACCGCCAGCCCGAGTTCACCCAGCTCGACATCGAGATGAGCTTCGTGGACCAGGAGGACGTCATCGAGCTGATGGAGGACGTCCTCGAGGCGATGTGGGCGCAGGCCGGCCACACGATCCAGCGCCCGCTGCCGCGGATGACCTACGCCGAGGCGATGGAGAAGTACGGCTCCGACAAGCCCGACCTCCGCATGGGCCTCGAGCTCGTCGACTGCACGACCTACTTCGCCGACACGACCTTCCGGGTCTTCCAGGCCCCCTACGTCGGTGCCGTGATCATGCCCGGCGGCGGCTCGCAGCCGCGCCGCCAGTTCGACGCGTGGCAGGACTGGGCCAAGCAGCGCGGCGCCAAGGGCCTGGCCTACGTCACCGTCTCCGAGGACGGCGAGCTCGGCGGTCCGGTCGCCAAGAACCTCACCGACACCGAGCGCGAGGGCCTCGCCGCCCACGTCGGGGCGAGCCCGGGCGACTGCATCTTCTTCGCCGCCGGCCCGGTCAAGAGCAGCCGCGCGCTGCTCGGTGCCGCCCGGCTGGAGATCGGCCGTCGCGGCGGCATGCTCGACGACGCGACGTTCGCCTTCACGTGGGTCGTCGACGCCCCGCTGTTCGAGCCCAGCTCGGACGCCGTCGCCAGCGGTGACGTCGCCGTGGGCGCCGGTGCCTGGACGGCCGTGCACCACGCGTTCACCAGCCCGAAGGCCGAGTTCCTCGACACCTTCGACACCGACCCCGGCCCGGCGCTCGCCTACGCCTACGACATCGTCTGCAACGGCAACGAGCTCGGCGGAGGGTCGATCCGTATCCACCGCGGCGACGTGCAGAAGCGCGTGTTCAAGGTGATGGGCCTCGACGAGGAGGAGGCGCAGGAGAAGTTCGGCTTCCTGCTCGACGCCTTCAAGTTCGGCGCGCCCCCGCACGGCGGGATCGCGGTCGGGATGGACCGGATCGTGGCGATGCTGGCCGGCACCGAGTCGATCCGCGACGTCATCGCCTTCCCCAAGTCCGGCGGCGGCTACGACCCGCTCACCGCCGCGCCGGCGCCCATCACGCCCGAGCAGCGCAAGGAGGCCGGTGTCGACGCCACGCCCGCGAAGGCCGACACGCCGGAGGCCGAGGCAGGTTCGGCCCCGGCCTGACACGTCCTCCCGAGGCCCCTGACGGCGCCCCGGACCACCGCTGCGGCAGGTGGTCCCGGGCGCCGTCGCCGTACGGGAAGGTCCACGGGTCCGCGGGGCGCGGGACGGACAACGTGCTGTCCGGTGAGCGAACGACGCGAGGTTTGTCGGCACCGGGAGGCGAACTCGTCGTAACTGGATCGTTACGCTCCGGTGATCGTTAGTGCGTTGCGGGTCACATAGAGTCCCGTTCGGCGCACCGGCCCGGGGAACCCCCGGACAGCGCCGCTGAAGTCCCGAACCAGATGGGGAGAGCATGTCGGCAGAGACCGCAGGACCGGAGACGCTGGGCTCGCTGAGCCAGGAGCCGGAGCACCAGGATCCCAACAGCCAGCAGGCCAAGGAGATCGCCGGGAAGTCGCCGCTGCGGATCGCGCTGGGCCGTCTGGCCCGCGACAAGATCGCGGTGGTCTGTGCGCTCGTCGTGCTGTTCTTCATCATCTGCGCCGTCTTCGCGGGTCCGATCTCCCACCTCTTCGGCGTCAGCCTGGAGTCCCCGCTCGCCAGCGAGCGCGTCGACGGCCTCAACAACTCGCTGCCCAAGCCCTCGATGGGTCCGCCCTTCGGTCCCTTCACCTGGGACCACCCGATGGGCGTCGCACCCCAGACCGGCAACGACAACCTGGCCTACTGGCTCTACGGCTGCCGCACCTCGCTGATGATCGCGACGATCGCCACGGTCTTCGCCAGCCTCGTCGGCGTGGTCGTCGGCCTGCTGGCCGGCTTCCTCGGCGGGACGGTCGACAAGGTGCTCTCGTTCTTCGTCGACATGTTCCTCACCATCCCGTTCCTGCTCGCCGCGCTGACTCTCGCGCCGATCCTCAACGAGCGGTTCAACCTCTCGGACAACTACCAGACGATCCAGAAGTTCAGCCTGGTGGCCGTGCTGGCGCTCTTCGGCTGGATGGGCACCGCGCGACTCATCCGCGGCGAGGTGCTGGCCCTGCGTGAGCGCGAGTTCGTCCAGGCGGCCCGCGTGATGGGCATGCCGACCTCGCGCATCCTGTTCAAGGAGCTCCTGCCCAACCTCGCGGCCCCGATCATCATCAGCGTCTCGCTGATGCTCCCGGCCTTCGTGGCCGCGGAGGCGGGCCTGGCCTACCTCGGCATCGGCGTCTCCGACGGCGTCTCCTGGGGCCAGACGATCCTGAAGGCCGCCACCCCGGTCTACTTCCGCGACTACCCCCAGTTCCTGTGGCAGCCGCTGCTCGGCATCGTCGCCCTGGTGCTGTCCCTCAACCTGCTGGGCGACGCGATCCGCGACGCCCTCGACCCCAAGACCCGCCGCTGAGCCACTCGGCCCCCAGCGGGACCACGCACGTCGCCGGAGACGCCGTCCTCGGTGAGAACAAAAAGGAAAGGCTGGACAGCATGAAGCGGAACAAGCCGCTCGCGCTCGTCGCTGGAGCCGCTCTTCTGAGCCTCGCTGCCTGTGGCGGCGGGTCCTCGGACGACGGAAGCAGTGGCGGTGGCAAGGACAGGCAGATCGGCGCTCAGGACGGCGGGTCGAAGGACGAGACCCGCCAGGGACCTGCAGCCGACATCGACGGTGCGACCGCCGGTGGCACCATCACGGTGTACCTGCCGGGCGACCCTGGCCCCGACACCCTCGACCCGACCGCCGGTTGGTCGGTCACGGGCAACTCGATCCAGCAGGCGCTCACGAGCCGCTCGCTGACGCAGTACGCCCGCGACGACGAGGGCCAGCCGGTCCTGGTCCCCGACCTGGCGACCGACCTCGGCTCGCACAACGACGACTACACCGAGTGGACCTTCACGATCCGCGACGACGCCACGTGGCAGGACGGCAAGCCCGTCACCGCTGACGAGGTCGCCTTCGGCATCTGCCGCTCGCTGGACTCCGAGGCGTTCCCGTCGGGTGCCGGCACCGAGTACTCCAAGACGTACTTCGCCGACGCTGCCGACTACGAGGGTCCCTACACCGGCAAGGACCCCAACTGCGACAAGTACCAGGGCATCACCGTCGACGGCCAGGACATCACCATCAAGATGGCGAAGCCCTTCCCGGACATGGACTACTGGGGCGCCTTCATGGCGATGGGCCCGGCCCCGCTCGGCAACGCCTCCAAGCCGCCGAACTACGGCCAGAAGCCGCTGTCCAACGGCCCCTACAAGGTCGACAGCTACAAGCCCAACGAGGAGCTGGTGCTGGTCAAGAACGACCAGTGGTCCGCTGACTCCGACCCGGCCCGTCACCAGTACGCCGACGAGTTCGTGTTCAAGTTCAACCAGGACCAGGCCAAGGTCGACGAGATCATGCTGTCGGACAACTCCGACAGCCAGACCGCCGTCTCGACCGGCCTCGGCTCGGGCAACTACAACGACGCCAACGGCCAGCTCGGTGACCGCCTGGTGCAGCAGACGTCGCAGTGCGTCTCCACGCTGACCCCGGACTACACCAAGATCGACGACATCAACGTCCGCAAGGCCCTGGCCTACGCGTACCCCTACGAGGACGTGTGGATCGCCGGCGGCGAGGTCCCGGGCGTGACCCGCGACTACGCCAACTCGGTGATGCCCCCCGGCATGGCCGGCAAGAAGGACTTCCAGGTCGACGGCGAGCAGATCAAGTACGACCCCGAGAAGTCGAAGGCCCTCCTGGCCGAGGCCGGCTACGGCGACAAGCCGTACGAGATCACCATGGTCTACTACGAGGTCGACCCGCTCGCCAAGGACGCCCAGGACCAGATCACCAAGGGCTTCGAGGCCGGTGGCTTCAAGGTCAAGGCCATCCCGGTCCAGGAGTCGCCGTACAACATCTGGCTCGACCCCGACAACAAGGTCAACAAGCAGCTGAACCTCCGCGGTGTCAACTGGTGCTCTGACTGGCCGGCCGGCTCGACCATGCTCCCGCCGCTGCTGAAGGGTGGCGCTGTCTACAACACCGCCGGCTTCGACGAGGCCTCGGTCAACGACGAGATGGACAACATCGCGACGCTGCCGCTCGAGGACCAGGCCGACGCCTGGGGCGCGCTGGACGAGAAGATCATGACGGACTACTTCCCGATCATCCCGACCGCGTTCCGCAACGACCTCTTCGTCTTCGGCACCAAGGTCGGCAACCCGACGGGCGATGGCTCCATCGGTGCGCCGAACTACAAGGACCTGTTCGTGATGCAGTGATCCCGGCGCTTCCGTCAGGGAGCACCAGCAACAACCAGTAGCAACCACTGACGGGTGGGGGCTCCCGACACACCGGGAGCCCCCACGCGGCAGCCCGGACCCGGTAGGCTTCCTGCCTCAGGGGGTCCGACTCATCCACCATCCCCGGAGAGTGACCTGCGATGTTCGCGTATGTCGTGAAGCGGCTTGTCTCGGGAGTTCTCGTCGTGACCCTGGTCTCGATCGCGATCTTCCTGCTGTTCTGGTTCGGCCCTTCCAGTCCCGCCCAGCCGATCTGTGACCGGGAGACCAGCAACCGCTGCACCTCGGCCAAGCTCGACATCTACGAGAAGACCCTGGGTTACGACAACCCCGTCTACGAGGAGTACGGCAAGTACGTCAAGGGCGTCTTCGTCGGCCGTACCCTGACCATCGCCTCGAACGACTACGAGTGCTCCGCGCCCTGCCTGGGCGTCAGCTTCCGCACCAAGCAGCCGGTGAAGGAGGAGCTGGTCAAGCGGATGCCCGCGACCTTCTCCGTGGCCATCGGCGGCGCGTTCCTCTACCTCCTCTTCGGGGTCCCGATCGGCGTCGCGGCCGCCCGCCGCCGCGGATCGGTGGCCGACAAGGCCCTGGTGTCGAGCTTCTTGTTCATCAGCTCGATCCCCTACTACCTCTTCGCGCTGCTGACGTGGCTCTACCTCACGATCCAGTTCGAGGTGCCGCTCTTCAGCGAGACCGGCTACTTCTCCCCGCTCAGCGACGGGCCCTGGAAGTGGTTCAGCGGCCTGTTCCTGGCCTGGGTCGCGCTCGGCATCTTCGGCTGCACCCAGTACACCCGTTTCACCCGCGGCGCGATGGTCGAGGCCCTCAGCGAGGACTACATCCGCACCGCGAAGTCCAAGGGACTTCCCACCCGGACGATCGTCTACAAGCACGGGCTGCGCGCGGCGCTGGTGCCCGTCGTGACGATCTTCGGCATCGACTTCGGCACCCTGCTGGCCGGCACGATCTTCACCGAGCGGATCTTCGAGATCAACGGCATCGGCTACTGGAGCCTGCAGGCCGTGCAGGGCAAGGACCTTCCCGTCGTCCAGGCCACCGCCTTGTTCAGCGCCGTCGTCCTGATCATCTCCAACCTGCTCGTGGACGTCGTCTACAGCGTGCTCGACCCGAGGGTGAGGCTTTCGTGACCAGCGTTCCCATGACCCAGTCGTCCGCCGCCGAGAGCTCGGCCGGCGAGGGTCCCTTCCTGCAGGTCGAGGACCTGAAGGTGACCTTCCCGACCGAGGACGGGCCGGTGACGGCCGTCAGCGGCCTGACCTACTCCGTCGAGCGGGGCAAGACCCTCGGCATCGTCGGCGAGTCCGGCTCCGGCAAGTCCGTCTCGAGCATGGCCGTGATGGGCCTGCACGACGCCAAGTCGGCCCAGATCTCGGGCTCGATCCGCGTCGGGGGCACCGAGGTCGTCGGCCTGAGCGAGTCGCGCATGCGCGCCCTGCGCGGCAACTCGATGGCGATGATCTTCCAGGACGCGCTCGCCGCGCTGCACCCGTTCTACAAGATCGGCAAGCAGCTGGAGGAGGCCTACCTCGTCCACCACTCGGGCGCCTCCAAGCGCGACGCCCGCCGCAAGGCCATCGAGATGCTCGACCGGGTCGGCATCCCGCAGCCCGACCGCCGCGTCGACGACTTCCCGCACCAGTTCTCCGGCGGCATGCGCCAGCGCGCGATGATCGCGATGGGCCTGATCAACGACCCGTCGCTGCTCATCGCCGACGAGCCGACCACCGCCCTCGACGTGACCGTGCAGGCGCAGATCCTCGACCTGCTGCAGGACCTGCAGCGCGAGTTCAACTCCGCGGTCATCATCATCACCCACGACCTCGGCGTCATCGCCGAGATGGCCGACGACGTCCTGGTGATGTACGCCGGCCGCTGCGTGGAGTACGGCTCGGCCAAGCAGATCCTGGTCGCGCCCGAGATGCCGTACACCTGGGGCCTGCTCTCGAGCATCCCGGACGTCACCGCGTCCACCGACGCCCGCCTGATCCCGATCCCCGGCAACCCGCCCAGCCTGCTGCGGCCTCCGTCGGGCTGTTCCTTCCACCCCCGCTGCGTGCACTCCGACAAGGTCCCCGGCGACCTGTGCCGCACCCAGCTCCCGGAGCTCCTCCCGGCCAGCTCCGGCACGGCGCACCTCAAGCGCTGCCACCTCGCCGACCCCGTGGGGGTCTACCAGTCCGAGGTGCTGCCCGAGATCGCCCCCGACCTCGTCGAGGAGACCCGATGACCTACGACCCCAACGCCCGCGCCGAGATCGAGCCCACCGAGGTGGGCGCCAACGCGGCCGAGACCGGCGACCGGGTGCTCGACGACCGGCACGACGTCGCCGAGGACCACGAGCTCCGCGCCGAGAACCTCGACTTCGCGTCGGTGGCCCAGATGGGCCACGTCGCCTCCGCGCTGGACCCCGACGCGCCGGCCGTGCTGACCGTCGACAACCTGAAGATGTACTTCCCGGTGAAGTCCTCGGGCGTCGTGCGCCGCACCATCGGCCACGTGCAGGCCGTCGACGGCATCTCCTTCGAGGTGCCCAAGGGCGGCTCGCTCGGCCTGGTCGGGGAGTCCGGTTGCGGCAAGTCGACGACCGGTCGCCTGATCACCCGGCTCTACAAGCCGACCGGCGGGTCGATGATGTTCGCCGACCAGGACCTGGCCAAGCTCAGCAACCGGCAGATGAAGCCGCTGCGCCGCGACGTGCAGATGATCTTCCAGGACCCCTACACCTCGCTCAACCCGCGCCACACGGTCGGCACGATCGTGGGTGCGCCGCTCGAGGTGCACAACATCATCCCGAAGAACCAGGTCCTCAAGCGGGTCCAGGAGCTCCTCGAGGTCGTGGGCCTCAACCCCGAGCACTACAACCGCTACCCCAACGAGTTCTCCGGCGGTCAGCGCCAGCGCATCGGCATCGCCCGCGCGCTCACGCTCAACCCGAAGGTGCTCGTCGCCGACGAGCCGGTCTCCGCGCTCGACGTCTCGATCCAGGCGCAGGTGGTCAACCTGCTCCAGGACATCCAGCGCGAGTTCGACGTGGCGTTCCTCTTCATCGCCCACGACCTGGCGATCGTGCGTCACTTCTGCCCCGAGGTCGCGGTGATGTACCTCGGCAAGATCGTGGAGATCGGCGACCGCGAGACGATCTACAGCCGTCCGCACCACCCCTACACCCAGGCGCTGCTGTCCGCGGTGCCCGACGTGAAGCAGGCCGCGGTCGGTGGCCGGCGCGAGCGGATCCGGCTCGAGGGCGACGTCCCCAGCCCGATCAACCCGCCGTCGGGCTGCCGCTTCCGCACCCGCTGCCAGTTCGCGCAGGAGATCTGCGCCAAGGTCGAGCCGCCGCTGCTGCAGATCGGCCCGCGTCACAAGGCGGCGTGCCACTTCGCCGGCGAGCTGGGTGCCCACCCGGCCACCCCGGTAACGACCGAGCTGCTCGGTGTCGACGACCAGGGCACCCCCGTGCCGGGCGCCACCCCGTCCAACACCCAGCTGACGATCCCCGGCTTCGAGAAGACCTGGTACGACCTCGACACCAAGCAGACCGTCGGGGCCTGACCTCCCGTCCCGGCCCGCCGGCCGGGACCGGGACGCGGGACTGGGATACTCCTCGACGTGGACGGACTGTTCGAGATTCCGGGCGCGGGGCAACCCGCGCCCGGATCCATGTCCGGAACCGGTGCGCCGGGTGCCGGGTCGCTCGGGGCCAACACGCACGCCTCGGCCCCGCTCGCGGTCCGGATGCGGCCGCGGACGATCGACGAGCTGGTCGGGCAGCAGCAGCTGCGGGCGGCCGGGTCGCCGCTGCGGCGGCTGATCGAGGGCGACCAGTCGATGTCGCTCCTGCTGTGGGGCCCGCCCGGCACGGGCAAGACCACCATCGCCTCGATCGTCAGCCAGCAGACCCGCCGGCGCTTCGTCGAGGTCTCGGCCGTCGCGGCCGGCGTGAAGGAGGTGCGCGCCGCGATCGACGGCGCCCGCGCCGAGCTCGCGCGCGGCGGCCAGGAGACCGTCCTGTTCGTCGACGAGGTGCACCGCTTCACCAAGGCCCAGCAGGACGCCCTCCTCCCGGGGGTGGAGAACCGCTGGGTCACGCTGATCGCGGCGACGACCGAGAACCCGTTCTTCTCCGTGATCAGCCCCCTGCTCTCGCGCAGCCTCCTGCTCCGGCTCCAGTCGCTGACCGACGACGACGTCGGCGAGGTCATCGACGAGGCGCTGGCCGACGAGCGCGGCCTGGCGGGGGAGATCTCGCTCGACGACGAGGCGCGCGCCCACCTCGTCCGCCTCGCCGGTGGTGACGCACGCCGGGCGCTGACCTACCTCGAGGCGGCGGCGGGGGCCGCGGTCTCGAGGCTCGCCGGCGCTGACACCTCGACGACCGAGAGCCCTCGGGTCGTCATCGACCTCGCCACCGCGGAGACGGCCGTCGACCAGGCGGCCGTGCGCTACGACCGGCAGGGCGACCAGCACTACGACGTCATCAGCGCCTTCATCAAGTCGATCCGCGGGTCCGACCCCGACGCCGCGCTGCACTACCTCGCACGCATGATCGAGGCGGGGGAGGACCCACGCTTCATCGCGCGTCGCCTCGTGGTCCACGCGAGCGAGGACATCGGGCTGGCCGACCCCACCGCGCTGCAGGCCGCCGTGGCGGCCGCGCAGGCGGTGCAGCTCATCGGCATGCCGGAGGCCCGGATCAACCTGGCCCAGGCGACCATCCACCTCGCGGTGGCGCCCAAGTCGAACGCCGTCATCGCCGCGATCGACGCCGCCCTGTCCGACGTGAGGGCCGGCAAGATCGGCCAGGTCCCCCCGCACCTGCGCGACGCCCACTACGGCGGGGCCAAGGACCTCGGGCACGGCAAGGGGTACGCCTATCCGCACGACGAGCCGTTCGGCGTCGTGGAGCAGCAGTACCTCCCCGACGTGCTCGCCGACGCCACCTACTACTCACCGACCAGCCTGGGCGCCGAGGCCGGCGTGCGCGAGCGCTGGGAGCGCGTGCGCCGCATCGTCCGTGGCAGGTAGCACATCCGGAATGCCGCCCGGGACGCCGACGATCGTGATGGACTCCTTACCGAGGTGGTCGAGGGGACCACGTCGACGACGGGGAGATCACGCAGGATGAACGGCACCAGGGCGCTCGTGGCGCTCGCATCGGGGCTCACGCTGCTGGCGCTGGCCGCCTGTGACGACTCGCACGACTCGCCCGACCCCGGACGGTCCGACCGGGTCGAGGACGCGCACTTCGTCGAGCGGGTCCCCGGCACCAAGGAGCCGCACCGACACGGTCCGGCGGCGCCCGTCGAGGGCGCCCGGACCGGCGGCACGGTGATCGTCTACCTCCCCGGGGCTCCCGGGCCCGACACCCTCGACCCCACCGATGCGTGGTCGGTGGTGGGCAACGCGATCCAGCAGGGCCTGGTCAGCCGGGCGCTGACCCAGTACGTCGTGGGCGACGACGGCGCGCCGGTGCTGGTCCCCGACCTCGCCACCGACCTGGGCCGCCACAACGACGACTACACCGAGTGGACCTTCACGATCCGCGACGACGCCACCTGGCAGGACGGCAGCCCCGTCACCGCCGACGAGGTGGCCTTCGGCATCTGCCGCTCCCTCGACACCGACACTTTCAAGTCCGGCCCCGGCACGCAGTACTCGCGGACCTACTTCGCCGGGGCCGACGACTACGACGGTCCCTACACCGGCGACGACCCCGACTGCGAGCAGTGGTCCGGCATCTCCGTGAAGGGTCAGGACGTCACGATCTCGATGTCGAGGCCCTTCCCGGACATGGACTACTGGGGCACCTTCATGGCGATGGGGCCGGTGCCGCTGGGTGAGGCGTCGGCGCCGGCCACCTACGCCCACGAGCCCCTCGCCAACGGTCCCTACGAGATCGAGCGCTGGGACCCCCAGGAGCAGCTGGTGCTGGTGCGCAACGAGGCCTGGGTCGCCGACTCCGACCCCGGTCGCCACCAGTACCCCGACCGGTGGGTCTTCGAGTTCAACCAGGGCCAGGCCAAGGTCGACGAGATCATGCTGTCCGACAGCTCGAGGAGCCGGGCCGCGGTGGCCACGTCGGTCGGCTCCGGTCGCTACCGGGAGGCCGAGCGGCTGCTGGGACGTCGTCTGGTGCACACGTCGTCCGGCTGCGTGGCGACCCTCGCCCCGGACAACACCCGGATCACCGACCCCCGGGTCCGCCGCGCGCTGGCGTACGCCTATCCCTACGAGGACGTCTGGCTCGCCAGCGGGGAGGTGCCCGGCGTGACCCGCTCGCCGGCCGGCTCGCTGATGCCACCCGGCATGCCCGGGCGTCCCAAGGGGCAGGGCGACGACGAGCAGATCGACCACGACCCCGCCCGCGCCCGCGCCCTGCTCGCCGAGGCCGGCTGGGGCGACGAGCCGTACCCGATCACGATGATCTACTACGAGCTCGACCCGCAGGCCGTCGCCGCCCAGCAGCAGATCACCACGGGCCTCGAGGCCGGGGGCTTCTCGGTCCGGGCGATCCCGGTGCAGCAGTCGCCGTACAACATCTGGCTCGACCCCGACAGCGCCCTCAACCGGCGGCTCAACCTCCGCGCCGCGAACCTGTGCCCGGCCTGGCCCGGGGGGTCGGCGCTGCTCCCGCCCCTGCTGGGGACGGGCGGGGTCTACAACACCGCGCGGTTCTCCGAGCCCGAGGTCGACGACGAGATGGAGCGGATCGCGACGCTCCCGGTCGAGGAGCAGCCCGCGGCGTGGGGACGGCTCGACGCACGGGTGATGCGCCGCTGGTTCCCGGTCGTGCCGGTCGCCTACGTCAACCGGCTCTTCCTGTTCGGTGCCGACGTCGGCAACCCGAGCGGCGACGCGTCGATGGGCACGCCCAACTACAAGGACCTCTACGTCGTGCCCTGACCTGCGCGGCTTATAGGCTGTCGGGGTGACGACGGAGCAGGGGTGGCTCGCAGCCATCGCGGGAGTCGCGTGCGCGCTGGCGCTCGCGGCGGTGCTCCTCGCCCTGCGCGCCCGTCGCGGCGCCGCCCGGGCCGAGGCCCGGCACGACGCGCTGGCCGACCGGGTGGCGCTGCTGGAGTCGCCCGTCACGACGGCGCCGGGCGACCGCGCCGCCGGAGCGCGCGACGCCGCCACGTTCGTCATCACCGGGCTCTCGAGCGACGACGAGGCGACCCGGGGCGAGCAGCTCGAGCAGGACGCGGTCGTCGCCCGCGCCATCGACGGGCGCCTGTTCACCGACATCGTGGCGCGCGAGACCGTGGTGCGCGCCGCGTCGCTCGGCCACGGCCTGCGACGCGCGCTCTCGGCCGAGAGCCGCAACCGGATCCGTTTCGCGGTGCGCCAGGAGACCCGTCGGGCCGGACGCGAGCGCCGCTCGGAGATGAAGCAGGCGCTGCGCGAGTTCCGCGCGCGCGAGCGTGCCGCCGTCACCGACGACCTCGGGGAGGACGTCGCCTGATGGGTCGCCCACTCTGGTTCGTCGCCGGGGCCGGGGTCGGGGTCTACGCCGCTGCCCGCGCCCGCCGCGTCGCCGAGTCGCTCACCACCGACGGTCTGCGCGACCGCGTGCGAGGCTGGCAGGCCGGCGCCCGCCTCTTCGCCGACGAGGTCCACCAGGGCCGCGCCGAGAGGGAGACCGAGCTGCGCGAGCGGCTGGGGCTCACCGGCCTCTGGAGTGCCCGAGCTGGAGGGTCTCCAGGCTCCTCTCACTGATGCACACCGCGCTCGCAGCTCCACCACCGATGCAGAGACGACGAAGGACGAGAACTGATGGACACCGCCGAGATCCGCCGCCGCTTCCTCGCGCACTTCGAGGCCGCCGGACACGCCGTGGTGCCCTCCGCCTCGCTGCTGGCCGACGACCCCAACCTGCTCTTCGTCCCCGCCGGGATGGTGCCGTTCAAGCCCTACTTCCTGGGCCAGGAGACCGCGCCCTACGACCGCGCGACGAGCATCCAGAAGTGCGTGCGCACGCCCGACATCGAGGACGTCGGCAAGACCACGCGCCACGGCACCTTCTTCGAGATGTGCGGCAACTTCTCCTTCGGCGACTACTTCAAGGCCGGCGCCATCGAGCTGGCCTGGAGCCTGCTCACCTCGTCGGTCGACGACGGGGGCTACGGCCTGGACGCCGACCGCCTCTACCCGTCCGTGCTGGTGGGCGACGAGGAGGCGATCGACCTCTGGACGAGCGTGACCGGCCTGCCGCGCGAGCGCATCGTGCAGCTCGGGCCCAAGGAGAACTACTGGTCGATGGGCGTGCCCGGCCCCGGGGGCCCGTGCTCGGAGATCCTCTACGACCGCGGCCCCGAGTGGGGTCCCGACTTCGACCCCGCCACGCTGGGCCCGGACATGCCGTTCGAGCTCGAGGACCGGCTGCTCGAGATCTGGAACCTCGTCTTCATGCAGGACGAGCTCAGCGCGGTGCGCTCGAAGTCCGACTTCGACATCGTCCGGCGCGCTGCCGAAGAAGAACATCGACACCGGCATGGGCCTGGACCGGGTCGCGTTCCTGCTCCAAGGCAAGAACAACATGTACGAGATCGACGTGATGTACCCCGTCATCGAGAAGGCCGAGGAGCTCACCGGCAAGAAGTACGGCGCGGACGCCGGCGACGACGTCCGCTTCCGCGTCGTGGCCGACCACGTGCGCTCGTCGATGATGCTCATCGGCGACGGCGTCACCCCCGGCAACGACGGACGCGGCTACGTCCTGCGCCGGCTGCTGCGCCGCGCAGTCCGCTCGATGCGCCTGCTCGGCTGCGAGGACCGGGTGCTGCCCGAGCTGATGCCCGTCTCGCGCGACCGGATGGGGGCGACCTACGACAACCTCCTCACCGACTGGGCCCGCATCTCCCAGGTCGCGTTCGCCGAGGAGGACGCCTTCCGCAAGACCCTCCAGTCCGGCACGCAGATCTTCGACACGGCCGCCACGGAGGTGAAGCAGTCCGGGGGATCGACGCTGTCGGGCGAGCGCGCGTTCGCGCTCCACGACACCTACGGCTTCCCGATCGACCTCACCCTCGAGATGGCGGCCGAGCAGGGCCTGGTCGTCGACGAGCAGGGCTTCCGCGGCCTGATGGCCGAGCAGCGCGAGCGCGCCAAGGCCGACGCGCGCGCCAAGAAGGGCGGGCACGGCGACACGGCCGTCTACCGCGGCGTCTTCGACGAGTTCGGTCCCACCGAGTGGCTGGCCTACGAGACGCTCGAGACCGAGTCGCGTCCGCTGGCGCTGCTCAGCGGCGGCACCCCCGTCCAGCGCCTGGCCGAGGGCGAGCTCGGCGAGCTGGTCCTCGACCGCACCCCGTTCTACGCCGAGTCCGGCGGTCAGGTCGCCGACGCCGGCACGATCGTCTTCGACGGCGGCCGGCTCGAGGTCGTCGACGTGCAGCGCCCGATCAAGGGCCTGGTCGTCCACCAGGTGCGGGTGCTCGAGGGCGAGCTCGACGCGGGCCGCGAGGTGCACGCCCGGGTCGACCCCGAGTGGCGCACCGGCGCCCGTCAGGCCCACTCCGGCACGCACGTCGTGCACGCGGCGCTGCGCGAGGTGCTCGGCCCGACCGCGCTGCAGTCCGGGTCCTACAACCGCCCCGGCTACCTCCGTCTCGACTTCGGCTGGACCAGCGCCCTCTCGCCCGAGCAGGTCCGCGACGTGGAGCTGGTCTCGCAGCAGGCGCTGCGCGCCGACCTCGCGGTCGCGTGGGACTACATGACGCTCGACCAGGCCAAGGAGTGGGGCGCGATCGCCCTCTTCGGCGAGACCTACGACAACACCAAGGTGCGCGTCGTCGAGATCGGCGGGCCGTGGTCGCGCGAGCTGTGCGGCGGCACCCACGTCGACCACTCCTCGCAGATCGGGACCGTCGTGGTCACCGGCGAGACGAGCGTCGGGTCGGGCAACCGCCGCATCGAGGCGCTGACGGGCGTCGAGGGCTTCGGCTACCTCGCCCGCGAGCGTGACGTCGTCGCGCAGCTCACCGGGCTGCTCAAGGCCCAGACCGACGACCTGGTCGACCGGGTGCAGGCGATGACCGAGCGCCTCCGCGCGACGGAGAAGGAACTGGAGCGGATGCGCCTGGCGCAGCTGCTCGGCGCCAGCGCCGAGCTGGCGGCCGGCGCGACCCAGGTGGGTCCGGTGCGCCTGGTGGCCCACCGCGTCGACGGCGCCGCGGGCGGCGACGTGCGCAACCTGGCGATGGACGTCCGCGGCCGGCTGCCGCAGGGCGAGCCCGGGGTCGTGGTCGTCATCGGTCAGGCCGACGGCAAGGTGTCCGTCGTGGCGGCCACCAACGACGAGGCGCGGGCCCGCGGGCTCTCCGCCGGCGACCTGGTCCGGGCGGTCGGTCCGCTGCTCGGCGGCAAGGGCGGCGGCAAGGACGACGTGGCCCAGGGCGGCGGCACCGACGCCTCGCGCATCGACGAGGCCCTCGCCCTGGTCGCCGACGAGGTCGGCGCCCGCGTCGCGCAGGGCTGAGGGTGCGTCCCGGCGTGCGGGTGGGCATCGACCCGGGTGACTCCCGGATCGGAGTCGCGCGGAGCGACCCCACGGGGTTCCTGGCCACGCCGGTCGAGACCGTGCGCCGCGGCCGGGGCGACGTACGCCGCATCGCCGCGCTCGTCGCCGAGCTCGAGGCCCTGGAGGTCGTCGTGGGCCTGCCCCGCTCCCTCAGCGGCGCCGAGGGACCGGCCGCGCTCAAGGCGCGAGAGTTCGCCGCGTCGGTGGCGCGCCGAGTTGCACCGGTCCCCGTGAGGCTGTGTGATGAACGACTGACCACGGTCTCCGCCGAGTCGATCCTGCGCGAGCAGGGCCGTCGCGGGGCGAAGCGGCGTGCTGTGGTCGACCAGGCAGCCGCCGTCCTGATCCTCCAGACCGCCCTCGACACCGAGCGGTCGAGCGGACAGGCCCCCGGAGAGATCGTCGAGGTAAGCGATGAGTGAGCACGAGGACGACGTGGTCGACGACCGCGTCGACGAGCCCTACGAGTACCTCCCGGGCGGCAGGCGGCGCAAGAGCCGCGGCGGCAAGGGCTGCCTCGCGGTCATCGTCGCGCTCGCGGTGCTCGTGGGCGGCTTCTACTTCGGCCTGACCAAGGGCGTGTCGTGGGTCGCCGACCAGTTCCAGGGTCCCGACGACTTCGCGGGCCCCGGCACCGGCTCCATCGAGTTCACCGTCAACGAGGGCGACTCGGTCGCGCAGATCGGCCGCAACCTCAAGGACGACGGGGTCACCAAGTCGGTGCAGGCCTTCATCGACGCCGCCGCCGGCGAGCCGGACGCCAACGGCATCCAGGTGGGCGCCTACGAGCTCAAGAAGCAGATGAGGGCCGCCGACGCGCTCGACGTCCTCGTCGACCCGGGCAACCTCATCGGCTACCCCACGGTGACGATCCCCGAGGGGCTGCGGCTCACCGAGATCGTCTCCACGCTCGCGGAGAAGACCGACTTTCCCGAGGCCGCGTGGAACCGCGCGCTCGAGTCCGGGAGGATCGGCCTGCCCGACTACGCCGGCGGCAACGCCGAGGGCTACCTCTTCCCGGCCACCTACGAGATCAAGCCGGGCATGAAGCCCGTCGCGATCCTCAAGACGATGGTCGCGCGCTGGCAGGAGGCCGCCGACGAGGCGGGCCTGGAGGAGAAGGCCGCCGAGCTCGGCCACACCCCGGGCGAGCTGATGATCATCGCCTCGCTGATCCAGGCCGAGGGCCGCGGCAGCGACATGCCGAAGATCTCCCGCGTCATCTACAACCGCCTCGACGGTCCCGGCGACAAGGGCGGCACCAACGGCACGCTCGGCATCGACGCGGCCATCGCCTACGGTCTCGGCCTCTCGCCCGGCTCCACCGAGCTGACGCCCGACCAGCTGGCCGAGGACACCCCCTACAACACCCGTCTCAACGCCGGCCTGCCGCCGACGCCGATCGAGGCCCCCGGCGACGACGCCATCGCGGCGGCGGCCAACCCGGAGGAGGGCGGCTGGTACTACTACGTCACCGTCGACCTCTCCACGGGCGAGACGAAGTTCTACGAGACCTACGACGGGTTCCTCGAGGGACGCGACGAGTACAAGGCCTACTGCGACACGTCCGACCGGTGCTGAGCGGCGGGAGCGACCGGGGGTGAGCGGGCGTCGCTGCGGCGTGCTGGGCGACCCGGTCGCCCACTCGCTCTCCCCGGTCCTGCACCGTGCCGGCTACGCCGCGCTCGGACTGGACTGGTCCTACGACGCCCACCGGGTGCCCTCAGGCGGGCTCGCGGCGTTCCTCGGCGGGCTCGACGAGCAGTGGCGTGGCCTCTCGCTGACCATGCCGCTCAAGCGGGAGGTCCTGCCCCTCGTCGACCGGCTGACCGACCGGGCCCGCCTGGCGGGTGCGGTCAACACGCTGGTCCTGGAGGACTCGGGCGAGCGCCTGGGCGACAACACCGACCGGCCCGGTGCCGCCGCGGCGCTGCGCGAGCGCACGTCGCTGCCGCTGGTCTCGGCGGTGGTCCTGGGCGGCGGCGCGACCGCCGGCTCCGTGGGCCTGGCGCTGGCCGACCTGGGCGTGGGCTCGATCGAGGTGCGGGTGCGCGAGGCGGCCCGCGCGCAGCGAGACCGTCGACGTCCTGCGGTCGCACCCTGCAGGCGTCGACGTACGCGTGGAGGACCTGGCCGCGGGTCCGGTGACGGCTGACGTCGTCGTCTCGACGATCCCGGCGTCCGCGCAGGTGCCGTCGCTGGTGGAGGCGTGCCGTGACGTGCCGGTCGTGTTCGAGGCGCTCTACGACCCGTGGCCGACGCCCCTCGCGGCGTCGGTGACGGGGGACCGGGTGCTTGTGGGCGGGCTGGACCTGCTCGTGCACCAGGCCGCGCTCCAGCTCACCCTCTTCACCGGCTTGCCGGCACCCCTCGACGAGATGCGTCGCGCGGGACGCGAAGCACTGGCCGAGCGGGGACGGGCGTGAACGACACCCTGGTCGTCATCGTGGTCGCGGCCCTCGTCGCCGGTCTCGGCGGGCTCCTGGTCCCGACCCTCGTCGCCCGGATCCCCGAGCCGGACCCGGTCCCGGACGAGGACCGCCACGAGGGCGAGCCGCCCAAGATCCCCTACGCCGACCTGGCCGGGCGTCGCGGGCTCGCCTGGCGCTCCGCGCTCGTCGCCGCGCTCGTCGGAGGGCTGCTCGGCTGGAGCACCGGCCCCGACTGGTCGCTGCTCTGGCTCGTGCCGCTGACCCCGGTGGCGGTCGCGCTGGCCTTCATCGACTGGCACACCCGGCTGCTGCCCAAGGTGGTCGTGGTGCCGGCGACGCTGGCGACCCTCGCACTGGTGGTGGCCGTCGGCCTCGCGACCGACTCCCGGGAGCGATGGTGAGCGCCGTCGTGGCGCTGGTCGTGGTCTTCGTCTTCTACTGGCTGCTCTGGTGGTTCCTGCCCCGGGCCGGGATGGGCTACGGCGACGTGCGGCTCTCCGCGCTCGTCGGGCTCGTGCTCGGGTGGGTGGGCGGCAGCACGGCGCTGCTCGGCGTCTGGTTCGGCATGGCGTTCTTCGGGGTCCCGGGGCTGGTGCTGGCGATCGTGCGGCGCGACTGGAGCCTGATGCGCAGGCCGTTCCCGTTCGGCCCGTCCATGCTGGTCGGGCGCGCTCGCCGGTCTCGTCTGGGGGACCGCGCTCGCCGGGCGCATCTGGGGCTGAGACACTGGGGCCATGCTCCGATGGCTCACTGCAGGCGAGTCCCACGGCCCCGCGCTGGTGGCGATCCTCGAGGGGCTCCCCGCCCACGTCCGCGTCACGACCGACGACCTCGCCGACTCGCTCGCGCGCCGGCGCCTGGGCCACGGCCGCGGTGCGCGGATGAAGTTCGAGCAGGACCAGGTGCGGGTCCTGGGCGGCGTACGTCACGGTGAGACCCAGGGCGGCCCGGTCGCCATCGAGGTCGGCAACACCGAGTGGCCCAAGTGGGAGAAGGTCATGTCGGCCGACCCGGTCGACCAGGCCGAGCTCGACGCGCTGGCGCGCAACGCCGCGCTGACCCGGCCGCGCCCGGGCCACGCCGACCTGGTCGGCATGCAGAAGTACGACTTCGAGGAGGCGCGCCCGATCCTCGAGCGCGCCTCCGCCCGCGAGACCGCGGCCCGCGTCGCGCTGGGCCGCGTCGCCTCCAACTTCCTCGAGCAGGCCGTCGGCGCCCGCATCGTGTCCCACGTCGTCTCGCTCGGCGGGGTGAAGGCCCCGGCGGGGTCGGTCCCCGGCCCCGACGACGTGGCCCGGCTCGACGCCGACGAGGTCCGCTGCCTCGACCCCGACGCGAGCGCTGCGATGGTGGCCCGCATCGACGAGGCCCACAAGGACGGCGACACCCTGGGCGGCGTGGTCGAGGTCGTGGTCCACGGCCTGCCGCCGGGCCTGGGCTCGCACGTGCACTGGGACCGCCGGCTCGACGCCCGCCTCGCCGGTGCGCTGATGGGCATCCAGGCGATCAAGGGCGTCGAGGTCGGTGACGGCTTCGAGCTCGCCGACACGCCCGGCTCGCTGGCCCACGACGAGATCGTGCCCACCGACGAGGGACTGCGCCGCACGTCGGGCCGCTCCGGGGGCACCGAGGGCGGCATGTCCACCGGCGAGGTGCTGCGGGTGCGGGCGGCGATGAAGCCGATCGCCACCGTGCCGCGCGCCCTGCGCACGGTCGACGTGGCGACCGGGGAGGCCACCGTCGCCCACCACCAGCGCTCCGACGTGTGCGCGGTGCCCGCCGCCGGGATCGTCGCCGAGGCGATGGTCGCGCTCGTGCTGGCCGACGCCGTGGTGGAGAAGTTCGGCGGGGACTCGGTCACCGAGACCCGTCGCAACGCCGAGTCGTACCTCGACACGCTGCGGTACAGGTGAGCGGCCCCGTGCCCCCGCGCGTGGTGCTGGTCGGCCCGATGGGCGCCGGCAAGACGACGGTCGCCGGGCTGCTCGGCGACGCGTGGGGCGTTCCCGTGCGCGACACCGATGCCGACATCGTCGAGACGAGCGGTCGCGAGATCGCCGACATCTTCGTGGAGTCCGGCGAGGAGCACTTCCGCGACCTCGAGGTCGCCGCCGTCGAGGCGGCCCTCGCCGAGCACGACGGCGTGCTCGCCCTGGGCGGCGGTGCCGTGCTGCGCCCCGAGACCCGCGACCTGCTCGCCGGCACCGACGCCACGGTCGTGTTCCTGCGGGTCGGGCTGTCCGACGCCGTGCGCCGCGTCGGCCTCGGGGTCGGCCGACCCCTGCTGCTCGGCAACGTCCGCGCCCGGATCAAGGCGCTCCTCGACGAGCGCACCCCCGTCTACGAGTCGGTCGCCGACCACGTCGTCGAGACCGACGGCCGCACGCCCGGCGAGGTCGCCGACGAGATCCGCGAGCTCCTGCGATGAGCGCCCCGCTCGACGACACCGTCATCCACGTCGGCGGCGCCTCGCCCTACGACGTCGTCGTCGGCCACGGGCTCTCCGGCCGGCTGCCCGACGTCCTCGGTGACGCTGTCCAGCGGGTCGCCGTCCTCTACGCCGGCAGCCTCGGCGCGCTCGCCGACCCCGTCGTCGACGCCCTCGTCGAGCACTACGACGTCCTCGCGCTCGGGCTGCCCGACGGCGAGCGCGCCAAGACCGCCCCGGTCGCGGCCGACTGCTGGGAGGCGCTGGGCGAGGCCGGCTTCACGCGCTCCGACGCGGTCGTGACGATCGGCGGGGGAGCGACCACCGACCTCGGCGGCTTCGTCGCCGCGACCTGGCTGCGCGGCGTGCGCGTGGTGCACGTGCCCACGACGCTGCTCGCGATGGTCGACGCCGCCGTCGGCGGCAAGACCGGCATCAACACCGGCGCCGGCAAGAACCTCGTCGGCTCCTTCCACGAGCCCGCCGGCGTCCTGTGCGACCTGTCGCTGCTGGAGTCGCTGCCGCGCGAGGAGCTGGTCGCCGGGCTGGGCGAGGTGGTCAAGTGCGGCTTCGTCGCGGACCCGGTGATCCTCGACCTCGTCGAGCGCACCGACCCCGCCGCCCTGACCTGGGACTCCGCCGAGCTGCGCGAGCTCGTCGAGCGCGCCGTCCGGGTCAAGGTCGACGTCGTCGTCGACGACCTCCGGGAGACCGGAGGCACCGGCGGCCACCCCGGCCGCGAGGTGCTCAACTACGGCCACACCCTCGCCCACGCCATCGAGCGGATGAGCGACTACTCCGTCCGCCACGGCGAGGCCGTCGCGATCGGGTGCGTCTACGTCGCCGAGCTCGCCGCGCGGGCCGGCTCGCTCGACCGTGCGGTCGTCGACCGGCACCGCGCCACGCTCGCGCGGGTCGGGCTGCCGACGACCTACGACGCGGCTCCCTTCGAGGACCTGCACGCAGCGATGAAGGTGGACAAGAAGGCCCGCGGCTCGCAGCTGCGGTTCGTCGTGCTCGACGACCTCGCCTCACCGCGCATCCTGGCCGGGCCCGGCGAGGACGACCTCCGGGCGGCCTACGCCGCGCTGTCGCCCCGCGGATGACTGAGGCACCGCCGTACGCTGCGGTCATGACGCGCGTGCTCGTCCTCAACGGCCCCAACCTCGGACGGCTCGGTCGCCGGCAGCCGGAGATCTACGGCTCGACGACCCACGCCGAGCTCGCGCACCAGTGCGTCGCGTGGGGCATTGAGGTCGGTCTCGAGGTCGAGGTGCGCCAGACCAACCACGAGGGCGAGCTCCTCGACTGGCTCAACGACGCCGCCGACGACGGCACCCCGGTCGTGCTCAACGCCGGCGCCTGGACCCACTACTCGCTGGCGCTCTGGGACGCCTGCGCCCAGCTGGAGGCCCCGCTGGTCGAGGTGCACATCTCCGACCCGAAGCAGCGCCCCGAGGAGTTCCGCCGCACGTCCGTCGTGGAGCCCCACGCGGTGGCGACGATCGCCGGGCAGGGGATCGACGGCTACCGCCAGGCCCTGGTCGTCCTCGCGGGGGAGCCCGGGCCCGGCGCCTGAGCCCGGAGCGCGGGCACCACGCAGGCAGTTCGCTGCAGCACCCGCCTGGTCCACGCTCAGCACCGCCGCTCGCCGGACGAACTGCCTGCACGGTGCTGCTCCGCGGGCTCGCCGCGCGGGTCGCGGTCGCCGCCGAGGCCGAGGCCGCGCGGCCGTCGGTCGCGCACGCGTGATGTGATCGGGGCGTGCTGCCCTTCCGTCAGGTCGACGTCTTCAGTGCCGAGCCGTGGCTCGGCAACCCGCTCGCCGTGGTCCACGACGCCGACGGCGTCACGGACGCGCAGATGGCCGCCTTCGCGCGGTGGACGAACCTGTCCGAGACGACCTTCCTGTGCGCCCCGACCGACCCGGGTGCCGACTACCTCGTGCGGATCTGGACACCCGCCGGTGAGCTGCCCTTCGCGGGCCACCCGACCATCGGCAGCGCCCACGCGTGGCTGGAGGCCGGGGGAGTGCCGCGCGGCGACGGGATCGTGCAGCAGTGCGGTGCGGGCCTGGTCGACGTACGCCGCTCGCCGCGCCTCGGGTTCGCCGCCCCGCCGCTGGTGCGGTCCGGCCCCGTCGACGACCGGCTGCGGGACCAGGTCCTGGCCGGCCTCGACGTGCGACCCCTCGCTCGTGCAGGACATGGCGTGGATCGACAACGGGCCGGGCTGGGTCGGGGTCGACCTCGGCTCCGCCGACGCCGTCGTCGCGCTGGTGCCCGACATCGCCGCGTTCACCGACCTCAAGGTGACCGTGCTGGGCCGCTGGGACGACGCCCGCGCCGCCGAGCTGGGCGCCGACGTCGAGGTCCGGGCCTTCTTCGCCGACGGACGCGACTTCACCGAGGACCCGGTGACCGGCAGCGCGAACGCCGGGCTGGCGCAGTGGCTGACCGGCGCGGGAGCACTGCCGCCGGCCTACACCGCGCGCCAGGGCTCGGTCATCGGCCGGGAGGGGCGGGTGCGGATCGAGGCCGTCGACGGCGCGGTGTGGGTGTCGGGGGACGCGACCACCCGCGTGCTGGGCGAGGTCGACCTCGAGGCGCTCCCGCCCGTCGGGCGGGAATAGACGCCTCGGGCGCGGGTACCGAGCCTCCGGAGAGCGAGGAGGCTGTCGTGACCGATCGCATCGCTGACGTCCACGGGCAGCGCACGCCCCACGCCCGGGGGACGGTCTGGCCGGCGCGCGTCGACCAGTGGCTCGAGCCCGGCACGGCCGAGGAGTCGGTCGAGTCCTGGGTGCAGTCCGCGTGCGTGCTGTGCAGCAACGGCTGCGGCGTGGACATCGCCGTGCGCGACGGACGCATGGTCGGGATCCGCGGGCGCGCCACCGACGTGGTCAACCACGGCCGGCTGGGGCCCAAGGGGCTCTACGGCTCGACCGCGTGGGCCACGGCGCCGGACCGGCTGACCCGGCCCCTGGTCCGGGAGGGCGGTCGCCTCGTGGAGACCGACTGGGAGACCGCGATGGGTCGTGTCGTGGAGCGCTCGCGTGCCCTCCTGGAGGACAAGGGTCCGCTCAGCCACGGCTTCTACACCTCGGGCCAGCTGTTCCTCGAGGAGTACTACACGCTCGCGGTCATCGGGAAGGCCGGCCTCGGCACGCCCCACATGGACGGCAACACCCGGCTGTGCACGGCCACGGCCGCCGCGGCGTTCAAGGAGTCCTTCGGCGCCGACGGGCAGCCCGGCTCCTACACCGACATCGAGCACTGCGACGCGATCTTCCTCTACGGCCACAACATGCCCGAGACCCAGACCGTGCTGTGGATGCGGATCCTGGACCGCACCCGTGGCGACGACCCACCCCGCATCGTCTGCGTCGACCCACGGCGCACGCAGGTGGCGCTGGAGGCCGAGCGCACGGGCGGGGTCCACCTCGCGCCCCGGGTCGGCACCAACCTCGCGTTGATGAACGGGCTGACCCGCGAGCTCTTCGCCCACGACTGGGTGGACCACGACTGGGTCGGCGCGCACACCCTCGGCGTCGACGACCTGCGCGCGGCGGTCGAGGAGTGGACCCCCGAGAAGGTCGCCGAGGTCTGCGGCGTCGACGCCGACGACGTACGCCGGGCTGCGCGGATCTTCGGAGAGAGCGAGGGGGTGCTGTCGACGGTGCTCCAGGGTTTCTACCAGTCCCACCAGGCCACCGCGTCCTCCGTCGCGGTCCACAACCTCCACCTGCTGCGCGGCATGATCGGCCGGCCCGGTGCCGGGATCCTGCAGATGAACGGCCAGCCCACGGCGCAGAACAACCGCGAGTGCGGCGCCGACGGCGACCTGCCGGGCTTCCGCAACTGGGACAACCCGGCGCACGTCCAGCAGCTCGCGGACGCCTGGGACGTCGACGCGATGACGATCCCGCACTGGGCGCCGCCCACCCACGCGATGCAGCTGTTCTCCTACGCCGAGACGGGGTCGATCGGCCTGCTCTGGATCTCCGCGACCAATCCCGCGGTCTCCATGCCGGAGTCCGCGCGGATCCGCCGGATCCTGGGCGGCGACCAGTGCTTCGTCGTCGTGCAGGACCTCTTCCTCACCGAGACCGCAGAGCTGGCGGACGTGGTGCTCCCGGCCGCCGGATGGGGCGAGAAGACCGGCTGCTTCACCAACGTCAACCGCACCGTCCACCTGTCCGAGAAGGCGGTCGAGCCTCCCGGCGAGGCGCGCAGCGACCTCGACATCTTCCTCATGTACGCCGACGCGATGGGCTTCACCAACAACTCCGGTCGCCCGCTCATCGAGTGGCGCGCACCCGAGGAAGCCTTCAACGCGTGGGCCGCGATCACCGCCGGACGCCCGGTCGACTACACGGGTCTGTCCTACGACAAGCTGCGCGGCCCGACCGGCATCCCGTGGCCGGTGAACGAGGAGCACCCCGAGGGCACCGACCGGCTCTACGCCGACGGCGTCTTCCCCACCGACACCGACCAGTGCGAGACCTTCGGGCACGACCTGGCCACCGGGGGCACCGTCACCGAGACCGAGCACCGCGCGATGGGCCCGGCCGGTCGTGCCTTCCTGAAGGGAGCGGCCTACACCCCGGCGCACGAGGAGCCGTCGGAGGACTTCGCGCTGCTCTACACGACCGGGCGCACGGTCTACCAGTTCCACACCCGCACCAAGACGGGCCGCTCGCGCAGCCTGGACCGGGCCGCGCCGGACGCGTGGGTCGAGCTCTCCGCCGCCGACGCCGCCGAGCGGGGGATCGAGGAGGGGGACTGGGTGCGCGTCTCCTCGCCCCGCGGCGCGATCGAGGTCCGCGCCCGGGTCGGCGACGTCATGGAGGGGGCGGTCTTCGCCCCGTTCCACTACGGGCACTGGGACCCGGACGGCACGCCGGACGCGGACCACCGGCAGGCCAACGAGCTGACCATGACGGTGTGGGACCCGGTCTCCAAGCAGCCGACCTTCAAGACGGCCGCGTGCCAGGTCGTGCTCCTGCGCCGCGGCGACGGGCCGGCCCCGGCCCCCACCACCACCGCGTCCGCGCCGAGCACCCAGCGCCCGGCCCGGCCGTCGCGTCGCCCACCGCAGACCGCGGGCGGGGAGCCCACCGCCAGCACCGTCCTGGCCGAGACCCCCCGCTAACCCCTCGACCCGTCGCAGGGAGGCTCCTGATGCCCCACCTCACCACCTACCTCGGTCTCGCCGACCACAGCGAGGCCACGCTCGCCGACTCGTTCGGCGCGGTCGCCGAGGGGCACGCCCGGGCCGCGGACGTCTTCCACACCTGCCGGATGCTCGCGCAGTGGTCGCAGGACAACCGGCACGCCCTCGCTCCCGTCATCGAGCGCTACGGCGAGGCCGACGTCGAGGAGCCCGAGCGGCTCCACGCCGCCGGCCTCGCCGGCACGCGTGAGGGAGAGATCGGCCTGCTGCGCGACCTGCAGGACCTCTACGTCCTGGCCTCGCTCGTGCGGACCACGTGGACGGTCGTCGCCCAGGGTGCCCAGGGACTGCGCGACCCGGAGCTCCTCGCGGTCGCCCGGCAGGCGGGCGGCCAGACCTCGCGGCAGCTGTCCTGGCTGGACACGCGCATCAAGGTGGCCGCCCCGCAGGCGTTGATCGTGTCTCCGTGAGCCGGCGAGGGTGGCTCGCGCGCATCGTCGTGCCGGGCCGGGGGTAACGGTCAGCAGGCGCGGCGCCGGTCCGCGACCGGACGAGGAGACGACGTGGGACTCACGGCAGTGCTGCACGCCAGGCGCGGACCGAGCGAGCTGGTGCTGGTGCGGCACGGCGAGAGCGCGGGCAACCTCGCCGACAGCGCGGCCCGCGAAGCCGACGCGGAGCGCCTCGAGCTCACCGCCCGCGACGCCGACGTCGAGCTGTCGGACAACGGGGAGGAGCAGGCGCGGGCCCTCGGACGATGGGTCTCCGGCCTGGCGCCAGAGGAGCGACCCGAGGTCGTGGTGTGCTCGCCCTACCGCCGCGCGGCCGACACGGCCCGACTGGCCCTCGACGGCCTCGACGCCGACCTCGTCCTGGACGAGCGCCTGCGCGAGCGCGACCTCGGCCTGCTCGACGGCTACACCGGACGAGGCATCCGCGCCCGCTTCCCCGAGGAGGCCGAGCGCCGCTCGCACGTCGGCAAGTTCTACTACCAGCCCCCGTCCGGGGAGAGCTGGGCCGACGTGGCGCTGCGGGTGCGCAGCCTGCTCGCCGACCTGCGCGAGGCCCACGACGGGGCGCGGGTGTGGCTGTTCACCCACCAGGCCGTGGTGATGGCCTTCCGCTACGCGCTCGAGGGCCTCGACGAGCACGAGCTGCTCGACATCGACCGGTCCACGCCCATCCCCAACGCCTCGTTCACCCGCTACACGCGCGGCGCGGAGGGGCTGGCGCTGGACGTCTTCGCCAGCGACGCCCACCTCTCGGCGAGCCCGGCCGCCAGCACCGACGAGGACGACCGTGGCGGGGAGGCCCCCGATGCCTGAGGCGACCCTCGTCGACGCAGCGCTGCTGAAGCAGTGGCCGCTGCCGGGGCTCGGCTCGGACAAGGAGGAGCGAGGACGGCTCACCGTCGTGGCCGGGACCGGCGAGACGCCCGGGGCGGCGCTGCTCTGCGTCGAGGGCGCGTTCCGGGTGGGCGCGGGCAAGGTGCACCTGGCCACGGTGGGGTCCACCGCGGCGGGCCTGGCGGTCACCGTGCCCGAGCTGATGGTCAGCGGTCACGAGGAGACCGAGGGCGCCTCGCTCTCCCCGGGAGCCGCCGACGCGCTGGTCGCCTGCGCCGAGGGGAGCGGGGTGGTGCTGGCCGGACCGGGCTTCACCGACCCCGGCGCCTCCGACGCCCTCGTGCGCCGCGTGCTCCCGCGGCTGGAGGGCACGGTGGTGCTCGACGCCCTGGCGACGGCGTACGTCACCGACAACCACGAGGAGGTCGCGTCCCTGGCGGCCGACGTGGTCCTGACGGTCAACCCGCGCGAGCTGGCGTGCTGCCTGGGTCTCGAGGAGGACGAGCCGGGGGAGGACGACCTCGCCGAGCACGCCGCCCGCCTGTCGCGCAGCACCGGTGCGGTGGTGCTGTGCGGCGGCACGGTCAAGCACGTCGCGCACGGGGACCGGCTGTGGCGGGTCGAGACCGGCAACCCGGGACTCGGCGCGGCGGGGTCCGGCGACGTCCAGGCCGGCCTCGTCGCCGGCCTGCTGGCCCGGGGGGCGAGCCCGGACCAGGCCGCGGTCTGGGGGGCGTTCCTCCACGGCGCGGCGGGCGACCGGCTCGCGGCCCGGGTCGGTCCGGTCGGCTACCTCGCACGCGAGCTGCCCGGAGAGGTGCCGGGACTGCTGGCCGAGCTGGGCTGACCCGGACCAGCCCGGGCCGACGGCCAGCAGGAGATCGGTAGTTCTGCTGATGTGCCGTCACACCGGCGTGCACGAGGCTGGCGGCAGACAGCGTGCCGTCCACGCGTCGGGGAGGTCGTGATGCCGAGCGTGATGAGCAGGAGTGCGCACGCGGACCAGCTGGAGGCCGAGGTGCGCGACGCGACGTGCTGCGTCGCGACCGACCGGTGCTGGGCCTGCGAGCTGAGGCTCGGAGAGGTGCGCGCTGCCCGCAGGGACGCGCTGCTGCTCCGCATCGCGACCGTCCGGCCGAGGCGGTCACTGCGGTGATGGTGCGCGACGGGGCCGCCGGCAGCGGCGCGGGTGCCCGGGGCGGGAGCAGCGCGGGCGCGGTGCCGCTGGCGACCATGGGCCTGGGGATGGCCGTGCGTCGCGAGGCGGCGCGCCGCCGGGCCGAGGCCGACTTCGGCCCGGCGTCGGGCGCGGCCCTCGACCTCGTCGAGCTGCTCGAGCTGGCCTGGCACGACTGCCACGGCGAGCTGGCGCCGCCCACCGCGGTGATGGACGACCTGTGGCTGGTCGCCGACGGCGAGCTCGGCCGGCTGGCGTCGGCCGCCCGCCTCGCGGTCACCGACTGGCGCGACCTCCGGGTCGCCGCCGACCGGCTGCGCGAGGCCGCGGCAGGTCGCTGAGGCTCAGCCGAGCGAGGCCAGCCACGTGTCGATGGGCACCTCGCCCCGGCCGAAGACCAGCGTGCGCCCGATCGCGCGCTCGTCGGCGAGCACGGCGGCCGCGACCTGCGCGACGAGCTCGCGCGGGGACTCGTCGCCGTCACGCGAGGTCGCCTCGGGGTTGACCCGGCCGTCGGACGGGTCGGTGGTCAGGGCGCCGGGGCCCAGGACCGTCCAGCCGAGGTCGGTGCCGCGCAGGTGCTCGTCCGCGGCGATCTTGGCGTCCTGGTAGCGCCGGAACGGGTCGTCCTCGGCCACGAGGTGGTCGGGGGAGGCGCCGGAGAACGACACCATGACGTAGCGGTCGACCCCGGCGGCCGCCGCGGCGTCCATCGAGCGGATCGCGGCGTCGCGGTCGACCGCGTCGGTGCGCTCGGCGGAGCCCCCGCCGGCGCCGGCCGACCACACCACGGCGTCCGACCCGCGGAGGAGCTCGGTCAGCGCCTCCAGGTCGGCCTCCTCGACGGAGGAGACGACGGCCGTGGCGCCGGTCGCCTCCACCTCGGCGACGTGGTCGGGGTTGCGGACCACGGAGTGGACCTCGTGACCGGCCTCGACGAGCAGGGGAGCGAGCAGGAGGGCCACCTTGCCGTGGCCGCCGAAGATCGTGGTGCGCATGCCGCCGACGCTAGCGCGGCTACGGTGACCCGGTGCCGACCGCGCCGCAGACCTCCACCCACGTCGTGAGCCTCGGCGCGACGGAGGTCCGCAAGGAGTTCCTGCCCGACCACGAGGCCGAGGCGGAGCGCGAGTGGGCCTGCCTGACGCTGCTCGCCGAGCACGCGCCCGGGCTCGCCCCACGCCCGCTGCGTCGCGAGGACGGCGCGACACCGGTCGTGGTCATGGAGCGGGTCCCCGGCGAGCCGCTCGAGCCGCGGCCCCTGGCGCTCGCCCAGACCGCCGCGCTCGGCGCGGCGCTGCGACGTCTGTACGCCGTCCCCGCGGCGGCGGTGTCCGCCGCGGGCATCGGCGGGCGCAGCCTCGCCCCCGACGAGCACGCCGACCTGATGGTCGAGTGGCTGGGCAGGGACGTCGACCTGACCCCGTGCCGTGATCCCGGACTGGTCGCCGAGGCCCTGGAGGTCGCTCGCGCATGGGTCGCCGCGCCCGCGCTCCCGCCGGCGCGTCCGACGGTGCTCGGGATCGCCGACCTCAACCCCGCCAACGTGCTGTGGGACGGCCGGGAGGTCCGGCTCGTCGACTTCGAGGACGCCGGCCTCAGCGACCCGGCGTACGAGCTCGCCGACCACGTCGAGCACCTCGGGAGCCGGCTCCCGGGGGTCTACGACGCCCGCGCCCTCGCCGACGCGGTCGGGCTGACGCCGCCGGACCGCGAGCGGGTGGAGGCCTACCGCCCGTTGTGGGCGGCGTTCTGGCTCGCGATGCTGCTGCCGGGCAACCGTTCGTGGCGGCGCAACCCGCCCGGCACCACCGAGGCCCACGCCGCGCATTTCATGGCTCTCGTGGGCCACCACTAGACTGATCCGTCGGCGCGGGGCCTCCGGACCCGCTGCCCGCACTTTCTCTGACACTCCTTGAGATCACACACAGCGACGAAGGCGGACGGACCCCATGGCAAGCACCAATGACCTGAAGAACGGCATGGTCCTCAAGATCGAGGGCCAGCTCTGGTCCGTCGTCGAGTTCCAGCACGTCAAGCCCGGCAAGGGTCCGGCCTTCGTCCGCACCAAGCTGCGCAACGTGGAGTCGGGCAAGAACGTCGACCGCACGTTCAACGCCGGCACCAAGGTCGAGACGGCCAACGTCGACAAGCGCACGATGCAGTACCTCTACAACGACGGCACGTCCTACGTCTTCATGGACACCAGCACCTACGAGCAGCTCGAGGTCGCGCCCGAGGTCGTCGGTGACGCCAAGAACTTCATGCTCGAGAACCAGGAGGCGATCGTCGCCACCAACGAGGGCCGCGTGCTGTTCATCGAGCTCCCCGCCTCCGTCGAGCTGCTGATCGCCGAGACCGAGCCGGGCCTGCAGGGCGACCGCTCCACCGGGGGCACCAAGCCCGCGACGCTGGAGACCGGCCACACCATCGCCGTCCCGCTGTTCATCACCACCGGCGAGAAGGTCAAGGTCGACACCCGCGACTCGTCCTACCTCGGCCGCGTCAAGGCCTGAGCGCCCCACGTGGCTGCCCGTTCCAAGGCCCGCAAGCGCGCGCTGGACATCCTCTTCGCCTCCGAGCTGCGCTCCGAGGACCCCGTGGTGGCGCTCGAGCGCGCCATCGCCGCCGGTGAGGGCCCGACCAACGACTACACCACCGTCCTCGTGCGCGGCGTCGTCGAGCACCGCGAGCGCATCGACGAGGTCCTGACGACCTACAGCAAGGGCTGGACGCTCACGCGGATGCCCGCGGTCGATCGCAACGTGCTCCGCATCGGCGTCTACGAGCTGCTGTGGGGCGACACGGACGTCCCGCACACGGTCGCGGTGAGCGAGGCCCTGCACCTCGTGCAGGACCTCTCCACCGACGAGTCGCCCGCCTTCGTCAACGGCCTGCTGGGCTCGGTCCTCAAGGACCGCGCCGCCCTCGTCTGAGCCCGCGGCGAGCGGCTCCCACCCGCAGGGGTCGGGGCCCTCGCACGGGGCCTGGGCCAGGCCCTAGGTTGTGCCCATGAGCAACACCCCCGCCGGCAGCGCCTCCGACGCCGCCGAGAAGGTCCATGACAGCGCCTGGCTCGACCACGCGATCCGCGCCGGGCTCGTCGCCTACGGCGTGGTCCACCTCCTCGTCGCCTGGCTGGCCGTGCAGCTGGCCCTCGGCGACAAGGAGGACCAGGCGTCCAACGCCGGGGCGATGCACTACCTCGCCCAGCAGCCGCTCGGCGGCGTGCTGGTGTGGCTCATCGCGATCGGCATGCTCCTGCTCGTGCTGTGGCGCGTGCTCGAGGCGGCCTACGGCTTCGACGACGTCTCCGACGACAAGAAGCGCTGGTTCAAGCGGGCCGGGTCCATCGGCAAGGCGATCATCTACGGCGCCCTCGCGCTGAGCGCCTTCAAGACCGCCACCGGCGACGGCGGCGGCAAGGGCGGCACGGACGGCACCACCGCGAAGATCATGCAGGCCCCGGGCGGGCAGGTCATCGTCGGCCTGATCGGGCTGGCGATCATCGGCTACGGCGTCTCGCTGGTGGTGCGCGGCTGGACCGAGAAGTTCCGCGAGCACCTCGACGCCCAGGGGCAGGCCGGCCAGGACGGCTCGGCGTACGTCCTGTTCGGCAAGGTCGGCTACATCGCCAAGGGCATCGCCATCGCGATGGTGGGCGGCCTGTTCGGCTATGCCTCGCTGACCCACGACGCGAAGAAGTCGGGCGGTCTCGACCAGGCTCTGCAGACCGTGCTGGAGCAGCCCTTCGGGCAGGTGCTGCTGATCGCGATCGGGCTCGGGATCGCCTGCTACGGCCTGTTCTGCTTCGCCCGCGCCAAGCACCTCGACCGCTGACCGGTCGGGCGGGGCCCGGTCAGGCCCGGGTCAGGCCCGGGTCCCCGCCCCGGCCGCCACGGCCAGGGCGCTGGCCACCATGTGGTCGCGCACCTGCTCGGCGGAGATCCTGCTGATGCGCGGCACCCCCGGCGCCTCCTCGGAGACCAGCATCGCCACCCGACCGAGCTGGAGCGTCCCCAGCCCGCTGGCGTAGAGCATGTTGGCGAGCAGGCCGGGGTCGGCGACGTGGAAGTCGCCGCTGGCCACGCCCGCCTCGATGGTCTGGGTGAGCACGGCCAGGCAGCCGCTGATCGCCTGACCGAGCCGGAACATCGCGCTCTCGCTGACCTCCTCGAGGAGGTCGCCACCGGGGCGGCGCATGATCGACTGCGCGCAGTCGACGAAGGCGGGGTGCGCCAGCCCGTACTCGACGAACGCCTCGGTCAGCCGCTCGAGCTTGGACCGCGGCTCGTCGGCGGAGTCCGCGGCGACCTGCAGGGCACCACGGAGCTCGTCGAGGTACTGCACCAGCGTGAGGCTGAAGAGCTCCTCCTTGCCGGTGAAGTGGCGGTAGATGATCGCCCGGTTGATGCCGACGGCCCGGGCGATGTCCTCGATCTGGGCGTCGCGGACACCGCGCTCGTCGAAGAGGCTGCGCGTGGCCGCGATGATCTCCGCCTCGCGCACCCGGCGCCGCGATGCGGCCGTCGAGGCGCGGCCGGTGCCCGTGGGTGGCGACGCCTCGGTGCTCATGGCGCCAGTCTAGGGAGCCGACGGCCCCCGGCCGCCTCCCCGGTGCGGGGTACGTCCGTGCGCGGCGCCGGGGCTACGGGCGCAGGTCCTTGCGCAGGTGCACCTCGTGGATGCCCGCACCCTCGTCGAGGAACGTGCGTCGGGCGCCCTCGTCGTGGGCGTAGACCCGCAGCCGCACGTCGCGCACGCCGAGCTCGTCGACGTGGCGGCGCAGCGCACCGAGGAACGACGGTGTCAGCCGCTGCCCGCGGTGCTCGGGGAACAGGTCGAGGGTGTTGCCGTGGAAGTCCAGGGCGCCGTCGCGCTCGACGAGCGTGGCCCAGGCGCGGCCGACCGGGACGCCGTCCACCGTGGCCGTCACCAGGAGCTCCTCGGGCGGCGGGTCGTGGGCCAGCCGCTGCAGCCGCTCGTCGAGCGGGGCGAGCCGGGAGCCCTCGCCGTCGACGACACCGGCCCGGGCCATGCCGTCGCGCAGCTGCGCGGCGACGTCGACGACGAAGCGTGCGCGCTCCTCGGCGTCCATGGGTCGCACGCTCACCCGCAGGTCGTCCTGGAGCTCGCTCGGCGCGCCCGGGTCGAGCCTCTTGCCGACCGTGGTCATCGTCGCCCGGAAGCCGGCCGCGCCGAAGACGGCGGCGAGCTGGGGCGCGACCGCGGTGGCCAGCGTCGCCGCTCCCCGGAGCCGGGCGTGCTCCTCGAGCGCGGCGACCACGGCCGACCACGGACCGGCGGCGTCGTGGGGGAGCGTGGTCTGCAGGACCCGCACGGAGCAGCGGCGACCGGACGCGTCGTCCACGAGGTCGAGGACGACTCCGCCGACGGTCACGCCGTCGACCGTCAGCGAGACCACCTCGGTGATCGCGTCGTCCGTCGGCTCGGGGAGCGGGGAGCCCGCCGCCGACCTGGACGCGCGCCACGCCTCCAGGTCGGCCTCGGCCATCGGCGCGAGGCGGGCGGTGCTCACCGCAGCCGCAGCGACGGCGAGGTCGCGGCGTACAGGCGGGGGTTGGGGGTCAGCCGCACGCGGTAGCGGGTCGCGGCGTCACCGTTGTGGTCACGGAGGGTGAGCGAGGCACGGCCGCGCTCGTCGAGCTCGAAGGTGCGCAGGGCGCGCCAGCCGGTCGAGGTCAGTACGTGCACGTGGAGCCTCTCGCCGGCCGCCGCCGCGGAGGCGTCGACCCGGAGCCGGTCGGTCTGTGCCCCGGCGTCCGACCCGCGGAGCTCGATGGTGACCCGTCCCTTGACCGGCGCGGGCGCCGGAGCGGGGGTGGGGGTGCCTGTCGGCGCGGGAGTCGGCGTGGGGGTCGGTGTCGGGACCGTGGCCCCGGAGGTGAAGTCTGTCGTCGCGGTGACGGTGTCGCCGAGCCCGCGCGCGGTGACGTCGAGACGGCCACCGGTCTCGGCCGGCAGGCCCGCCTCCACGGCGTCGGCCACGGTGACCGAGAACGACCCGTCGTCCGCGGAGGTCGCGGAGCCGGTCAGGCCCCGCTCGCCGCCGAGGAGGATCCCGGCGTCGGCCGCGGTGCCGGGCGCCTGCTCGGTGCCGCGCGTGTAGGCGAGGTCGAGGTCGCGACCGGGGAGGGCCTCGCCCTCGACGGTGAGGTGCCCGGTCCAGGTGATCTGGCCGCCGGAGGCCGCGGTGCCCGCGGCCGGGGCGAGTCCGAGGACCGCGTCGCCGGCGACGAACGTGACCGGCGCCTGCGGCTGGCCGCCGGCGTCGCCCGGCGAGGTGTAGGCGAGGGTCCAGCTGCCGTCCTGGGCGGTCGGGTCGAACGGCACCACGACCCGCCCGTCCTCGTCCGTGGTGGCGGTGACCAGGTCGGGCTGCTCCTCGCCGGTCGGGTAGAGGGCGTAGGACACCTCCTGCGACGCGGTGTACGGGTCGCCGTCGGCGTCGACGACCTGCAGGGCGATGTCGCCCTCGGCGTACTCGCGGTCGTCGAAGACGTCGCCGTCGGCGAGCTCCACCTCGGTGGCCGCGGGGACGGGGACGTAGGTGCCGGTCGTGACGTCGTCGGTGGCGACGTCGGTGCCGCGCTCGAAGGCGTCGCCGTCGGTGGTGTTGACGTAGTAGGTCGCGATCGAGTCGTTCGCCTGGTGCTCGGTCACCTGACCGGAGCCGTCGGTGTAGCCGACGAGGGTCCCGTCGGAGGAGCGCCGGACCTCGGCGCCCGCGATCGGCCGATTGTCCTGGTCGAGGGCGCGCACGACGACACGGGTGGTGTCGCGGCCCGCCACCTCGTCGGCGCTCGCCACGACCTGCGTGACCGTCTGGGACTTCAGCTGGGCGGCGACCACCGAGTCCGAGTCGCGCACGGCGCGCACGGCGATCGTGTCCCCAGCGGCGGCGTCGAAGGCGGTGATGTCGAGTGCTCCGGCGAACGTGCCGCCCTCGATCGTGTCGGAGAACGGCCCGCCGCCGACCTTGATGTCGAAGGGGCTCACCGCAGCGTCGACCCGGCCGTGGAAGGCGGCGTCCGAGGGGTCCCAGACCGACAGCGCCACGGTGCCCTCGGTGGCGGAGGTGGTGCCGCTGACGGCGAGCAGCCGGGAGGTGTGCCCGGAGTCGGCGTAGGGCTGGGTGAAGAACCCGCCGAGCCCCCCGCCGCCGCTGGACGGCAGGTCGGAGGTGTCCAGGCTCACCGCCTGGGTGGGGGAGCCGCCGCCGGCGACGAGGACCTGTCGGGTCGAGTAGGTCCTCGAGCCGGGCTCCTCGCCGGCAGCCGCGACGGCGGCGACGGCCCGGACCGCGATGGTCGTGCCGATCAGGGCGGCGTCGGGTGACCAGTCGACGGAGATGAAGGGACCGTGCTGGGGCCGGCGGAACCCGCCGGTCGGGAGCCAGCCCGCGTCGTCGTCGGCGGCCGCGGGGTCGGCGTTGTACTCGAAGCTGACCGTGGCGCTCGTGTCGAGCTGCTCGGCGGTCAGGGTGACACTGCCTCCGAAGAGGACGTCGCCGTCCATCCGGACCGAAGCGACGCCGTCGAGCTGGCTGATCAGCCGGACGTCGGGTGCCGGTGCCTCGACGGCCGCGGCGGGGGTCGGGAGGAGTGCCATCCCGGTGATCGCCAGGGCGCTGACCGCGCTGACCGCGAGTCCCTGACCGAGCTTGCTGAAGCGCATGTGTGTCCCTCTGGTGGAGTCGTCACCCGAGTCCCCACTGACCGAGAGCGACCCCCGGAACGTAGGTCGGGCGCCGACGGGCCGTGGCGGAGTCCGCGCTTCTTGAGGACTTCTTGAGGCCGGGTTGCTCAGGCGTCGGCAGGCGCGGCGTGCGCCCGCACGGACTCGATGGTGTCGGCCTCGGAGGGAGCCTTGTCGTCGCGGTAGCGCAGGACGCGGGCGAATCGCAGCGCCAGGCCGCCGGGGTAGCGCGTGGAGCGCTGCAGGCCGTCGAAGGCGATCTCGACGACCTGCTCGGGGCGCACGTGCACGACGTGGCCCTCGCGGTGGGTCTCCAGGCCCAGGAACAGCTCGGTCTGACGCGCCAACATCTCGTCGGTCATGCCCTTGAAGGTCTTGCCGAGCATGACGAACCCGGTCGGGGAGGAGTCGTCGCGGGCACCGAGGTGGATGTTGGAGAGCCATCCCTCCCGGCGACCGGAGCCCCACTCGACGGCGAGCACGACCAGGTCGAGGGTGTGCACGGGCTTCACCTTCACCCACGCCGAGCCGCGGCGGCCGGCGGCGTAGGGGGCGGAGAGGTCCTTGAGGACGACGCCCTCGTGGCCGGCGGCGACGGTCTCGGCGGCGAACGCCTCGGCGGCCACGGGGTCGGCGGTGACGAGGCGGCGCACGCGGTGGGGCTCGGGCACCAGGGCATCGAGCGCGGCGAGGCGCTCGCGACCGGGGGAGTCGAGGAGGTCGCGGCCGTCGAGGTGGAGCAGGTCGAAGAAGTAGGGGGTGATGGCCCGCTGCTCCTGCGTGGCCACCTCCTGCGCGGTGCGGCTCGCGGTGTCCTGGAACGCCATCGGGCGTCCGTCGTCGCCGAGCGCCAGCGCCTCGCCGTCGAGCACGAAGCGTTCGGCGGGCAGCGACCTCGCGACCTCGACGACCTCCGGGAGGCGGGCGGTGATGTCGTCGAGGCTCCGGGTCACCACGAGCACGTCGTCGCCGTCGCGGTGCACCTGGATGCGGATGCCGTCGAGCTTGGCGTCGATCGCCACCTCGGTCGCGGTGTCGGGCATCAGCCCGGCCATCGCCGAGGCGACGTCGGGGGCGCTGGAGGCGAGCATCGGCATCACGGGTCGGCCGACCTCGAGCCCGATCCCGGCCAGGGCGACCTCACCGGCCCACGCCGCACCGGCCGCCGCGACCGTGGAGCCGGCGAGCATCGCGGCGCGACGCACCGCCGCCACCGGCACCCCGGCGACCTGCGCGACCGCCTCCTGCGTCACGGCGTCGAGCGCGCCCTGGCGCAGGTTTCCGGTGACGACCGCCTGCAGCCAGCGCTGCTCGGGCTCGGTCGCGCGGGAGAAGAGCGCTGCGACCGCCTCCTTGCGCGCGAGCTGGGAGCCCGCGCCGGCGAGGCGGGAGATCGCCTCGAAGGTCTCGTGGACCTCGAGCACCCCCAGCGACGGCTCGGCCGCGGGGTCGGGCACGTCGCTCACGCCGCGCCAGCCGAGGCCCGTGCGCCGCTGGAGCAGCGCGCCGCCGAGGTAGGACACGACCACCTCGAGCTCCTCGGGCGTGACGCGGGCCAGGGTCTCGGCGAGGGCGGCGACCTTGGCCTTGCGCGAGCGCGTGGCGGCGACCGTGGCGGAGGTGGCGACGAGCTCGGCGAGCAGCATGGGCCCATCCTGCCGCCCACCACCGACAGCCGCCGCGCCCGAACGGGCAGGATGGGGTCATGACCGACGCCTCGCTCTACGTGCCGCGCTTCAACGTGAGGGACGTCGACGACGTACGCCCCTTCGTCGCAGCCGTCGGCACCGCGCAGCTGGTCACCGTGGGAGCCGACGGCGTGCCCGACGCGACCTTCCTCCCGGTGCTGTGGGAGGGCGATCGGCTCGTCGGGCACCTCGCGCGGGCCAACGCCCACGGCCGTCGCATCGTCGAGGGCTCGCCCGCCCTTGTGGTGGTGACCGGCCCGGACACCTACGTCTCGCCGTCCTGGTACGCCGCGAAGGCCGAGCACGGCAGGGTCGTCCCGACCTGGAACTACTCCACGGTCCACCTGCGCGGCACCGTGCGAGTGCACGACGACGCGGAGTGGGTGCGCGGCCTGGTCACCCGCCTGACCGAGCGGCACGAGGGCCCGCGCGCCGAGCCGTGGGCGGTGTCGGACGCGCCGGCGGACTACCTCGAGAAGAACCTGCGACCGATCGTGGGCGTCGAGGTCGTCGTGGAGTCCGTCGAGGCCAAGGCGAAGCTGTCGCAGAACCGCTCCGACGCCGACCGGGCGGGCGTCGCCGCGGGGCTCGCCGCCGACGGGCGGGACGCCGCCGGGCTGGTCGCGCCGTGAGCCGGGTCCGCGAGCGCTTCACCGGCCGCATCGCGGGGATCGGCAGCGCGAGCGGGGTCCGGGTCGTCGTCGGCCGGTGGGACGCCTCGCCGTGGGGCTCCTTCGCCGACGTGATGCTCGAGGACGCGTCCGGCCATCGCGTGCTGCTCGCGCCGGACGAGCGGGTGCGTGACTTCGTGGCCGCCACCTACACCTTCGACGAGCACGTCCTCGAGCCCGTCGACGTCGTCGACACCGCCGACGGCTGGCAGGTGACCACGCCGTCGCTGACCCTGCGCCTGGTGGTCGGAGGGCGTACGCCGCTGGGCGTGCTCCTCGGCGTGGTGCCCGCGCGGGTGGCCACATCGCCCGCGTGGTGCGGGCTCGTCGACCCGGTCGCGCGGGTCGTGGTGCGGGGCGTGCGGACGCGGGGCACGGCGGGCAACGACCGGCGTGAGTGGTACGGCGCGACCTCGGTGCACGCGGTCACCGCGATCTCGGGGGAGTGGCGCGGAGCGGGGTTGGGGGACCTGGCCCCGGTGGAGCCGCCCTGTCGCTTCGGCTTCTCCTCCACGCCCGCGCGTCCGTCGGTGACGAGCGTGGTGACGACGATCGAGCGGACTCCGGCGTCCTGAGTGCTCGGACCCCCATGCCCAGGACGCCCGCAGTAGCCTGACCAGGTGTTCAGGCGCCGCTCCCGACCCCAGCCCGAGGTGGTCCGCTCGGACGCCGAGTGGCGCGCGAGCCTCGGTCCCGAGGCCTACCGGGTGCTGCGCACGTCGGGCACGGAGGCACCGGGCACCAGTCCGTACGAGCACCCGCCCGCGCATCGTGGCGGGTCCTACCGCTGCGCGGGCTGCGCGGCCGAGCTGTTCCGGACCGAGGACCAGTTCGACTCGGGGTCGGGCTGGCCCAGCTTCAGCACCCCGGCAAGCCCGGACGCGGTGGGGACGCGGACCGACTTCGCGATGATCGTGCCGCGCCGCGAGGCCACGTGCGCCCGCTGCGGGGGACACCTGGGCCACGTGTTCGCCGACGGTCCGGCACCGACGGGCCAGCGGTGGTGCATCAACGGCGCCGCGCTCACCCTCGACGAGCCCGATCCGGACGGGGAGGGTCCGCTCTGAGGGCGACGCGGTAGGAAGGGGGCATGGACCCTCGCCTCGCCGGACGCACCGCCCGCCTGCTGGAACCCCTGCACGCCCTGGGCTACTTCGCCCCGGAGGTCGAGGCGGAGGTGGTCGGGGTCGGTGTGCGCCAGGGCCGCGCCACCTACTTCGCGTCCCGCGCGGCTGCGATGGGTCGCGTCGGCGCAGGTCCCGTGGCTGCGACGTTCTACGTGTTCAACCCCTCGCTGGTGGGACACTTCGTCCCGGCGGTGTGGGAGGCGGCGCGCCCGGAGGACGTGGTGGCAGCGCGCTACCGCGGCGTCTCGGCCGCGTGGGCCCGGCTTCTCGGTGCGGAGGCGCTGGTCTCCGACGAGGTCGTGGAGGCCGCCGACCTGGCTCGTACGGCCTCCGGGGGATGCTCGGTCGCAGGCCGGCCGCTCCACGCCGCCCATGCCGACCTGCCCTGGCCGGACGAGCCGCACATGGCCCTCTTCCACGCGCTCACCCTGCTCCGCGAGCACCGCGGGGACGGGCACGTCGCCGCGCTGGTCGGTGCCGACCTCAGCGGCATCGAGGCGCTCGTGACCCACACGGCGACCGGGAGGGGCTTCACCCGGCCCGCGGCCCAGGCGACCCGCGGCTGGTCGGACGAGGAGTGGTCGGCGACCGTCACCGCACTGGCGTCGCGCGGCCTGATGACCTCCGACGGCCGGCTCACCGACGACGGCGCCGCGCTGAGGACGGCGGTCGAACGACGTACGGAGGAGAGCGCGTTCGCGCCGTGGGAGCACCTCGGGGAAGCCGGCACGCAGCGGCTGACCGAGCTCTGCCGGCCGCTGGTCACGACGGCGCTGACCAACGGGGCCTTCCCGGCCGGGGTGTTCGCGTGAGCACCCTCGATGCCCGGCCCGATGCCCGGCCCGACGCCCGACCGGGGGTCGGAGCCCGTGGCTAGGGTGGACGGCATGCGATACCGAGTGATGGGCAGGAGCGGCTGCGCGGTCTCCGAGCTGTGCCTGGGCACGATGACGTTCGGCGCCGAGACCGACGAGGCCGGCTCCCACGAGCAGCTCGACCTCTTCGTCGAGGCGGGCGGCACACTGGTCGACACCGCCGACGTCTACTCCGCCGGGGTCTCCGAGGAGATCATCGGCCGGTGGCTGGCCGACCGTCCGCGCGAGGTGACCGACCGGGTCGTCCTGGCGACCAAGGGCCGCTTCCCCATGGGCACCGGGCCCAACGACAGCGGCCTGTCGACGCGCCACCTGACGCGCGCGCTCGACGCCTCGCTCGGCCGGCTCGGCGTCGACGCGGTCGACCTCTACCAGGTGCACGCCTTCGACCCGCACACGCCCCTCGAGGAGACGCTGCGCACGCTCGACGGTTTCGTCCGGGCCGGGAAGATCCACTACTACGGTCTCTCCAACTTCACCGGATGGCAGCTGACCAAGGCCGTGCTGACCGCCCGCGCGCTCGGTCTGCGCGAGCCGGTGACGCTCCAGCCGCAGTACAGCCTCATCGTCCGCGAGATCGAGTGGGAGGTCGTGCCGGCCGCGCTCGACGCCGGGATGGGCCTGCTGCCGTGGAGCCCTCTGGGCGGCGGCTGGCTGTCGGGGAAGTACACGCGCGACCAGCGACCCACCGGCGACACCCGGCTGGGGGAGGACCCCGGTCGCGGCATGGAGGCCTGGGACCGCCGGGGGAGCGAGCGCACCTGGCGGATCATCGACGCCGTCGACCGGGTCGCGCAGGACCGCGGCGTGTCCATGGCCGAGGTCGCGCTGGCGTGGGTCACCAACCGCCCTGCCGTCACCTCCACCATCCTCGGCGCCCGCACCACCGAGCAGCTGGCCGCGAACCTCAGGGCCGCCGGACTCGTGCTGAGCGCGGAGGAGCAGACGATCCTCGACGAGGCGAGCGACCTCGGCGCCACCGACTACCCCTACGGCGAGCTGGGCATCGAGCAGCGCAGCCGCGACCTCGCCGGCGGCTGATTCCCGATCCACGGCGTGTGGCTCCTCACGGGGGCCAGCCCTTGTGACGCGCGCCTCCGTGCGTACGTTCGGAGGTGGGGCACGCACCCACGCCCCGACCCGCGCACGAGAGGAAGCCATGAGCGACTACCAGGTCACCAACCCGTCCACCGGCGAGGTCGAGAAGGAGTTCCCCACCGCCACCGACGCCGAGGTGCAGGACGCGCTCGCGCGCAGCCACGCGGCGTACGGCGAGTGGCGCACGACGTCGAAGGACGAGCGCGCGCAGGTGCTGCGCCGGGTCGCCGACCTCTACGACGAGCGGGCCGACGAGCTCGCCGCCATCATCGCCCGCGAGATGGGCAAGCCGATCCGCGAGGGCAGGGGCGAGCTCAAGCTCGTCGCCTCGATCTTCCGCTACTACGCCGACCAGGGCCCGGCGCTGCTCGCCGACGCCCCGCTCGACCCCGCGATGGGCGGCAGCGCGCTGGTGCGCAAGGAGTCGGTCGGTCCGCTGCTCGGGATCATGCCGTGGAACTTCCCCTACTACCAGGTGGCCCGCTTCGCTGCGCCCAACCTGATGGTCGGCAACACGATCCTGCTCAAGCACGCCCCGCAGTGCCCGGAGTCGGCGCTCGCGATCGACCAGGTCTTCGCCGACGCCGGGCTCCCGGCCGACGCCTACATCAACCTCTTCGCCACCAACGACCAGGCGGCCGACATCATCGCCGACCCGCGCGTCGTCGGGGTCTCGGTGACCGGCTCCGAGCGGGCCGGCTCGGCCGTCGCCGAGGTGGCCGGTCGCCACCTCAAGAAGGTCGTCCTCGAGCTCGGCGGCTCCGACCCCTTCATCCTGCTCGACGCCGACGACCTCGGTGCCGCCGTGACGTCAGCCGTCCGCGGACGGATGGGCAACGCCGGTCAGGCGTGCAACGGCGCGAAGCGGATGATCGTCGTCGACGACCTCTACGACGACTTCGTCGAGCAGTTCACCGCGGCGATGGGCTCGCTCACGCCGGGCGACCCGTTCGAGAAGTCCACCGGCTTCGGCCCGCTGTCGTCGGAGGCGGCCGCGACGACCCTGCTCGAGCAGGTCGAGGACGCGGTCTCCAAGGGCGCCACGCTGCGCACCGGCGGCAAGCGGCTCGACCGCCCGGGCGCCTTCGTCGAGGCCACCGTGCTCACCGACGTCACGCCCGACATGCGCGCCTACAGCGAGGAGCTCTTCGGTCCCGCCGCCGTCGTCTACCGCGTCGCGGACGCCGCGGAGGCCGTCGCGCTGGCCAACGACTCGACGTTCGGCCTCGGCGGCGTCGTGTGGAGCTCGGACACCGAGCAGGCCCAGCGGGTGGCCGACCAGCTCGACACCGGCATGGTCTGGATCAACAGCGCCCAGGGCTCGGCCGCCGACCTCCCCTTCGGTGGGACCAAGCGCTCCGGCGTCGGTCGCGAGCTCGGTCCCTACGGGATCGAGGAGTTCGTCAACAAGAAGCTCATCTACACGCCGGCCGGCTGACGCCCCGCGCCTGCCGCACCACCGGCACCCCGCGCACGTTCCGAAGTGCGCGGGGTGCCGTGCTGTGCGCGGCCTGCGCCTGGTGGTCGACCCTCGCGGCATACTCCGTGGCCATGACGGGGAAGCAGACCACGGTGCCCAGCCTCCGCGAGTGGGCCGAGACGGTGTCCGCCCGCGCCTTCGACCCTGCCTGGATCGACCTCTACGCGCTCCAGCAGTACGACCAGGTGCTGCGTGCGCTGGGGTGGCAGAGCACGGCCCGCGCGAGCGCGCGGACCGAGGAGCGCCTTCGCACGGTCGACCGGCACGAGGTCACGATCTTCGTCCTCATGTTCCTGCTGCCCGTGGTCGCGGTGACGGGCGTGCTCGGCGGGTCGGACCAGCCGACCCACACCGAGTTCGGCGGGCTCGACGCCGGCCTCGGCGTCCCCCTGGTCGCGATCGTCTTCGCACTGTCCTTGCCGGGGCCGCTGCTGGAGCTGCGGCGATGCCTCCTGTACCGGGGCAGGCTGACCTACATCGAGATCGCCGGGTCCTGCCTGACGCTGTCCGCCGCGGCGGCCACCCTGGCGGGGATGTCGCACGTCTGGGGCGTGGACGTGCTGCACCTGTCACCGGCGTCGATCCCGGTGTGGGCCTCGCTGGTGCTCACCGCAGCAGCACTCTGCGCGATCACCGTGGCCACCGCCCGGCGGGGGCCGGCGGCTCCCACGCACTTCCGTCCGGCCGGCGAGCCGGATCCCGTCCGGGCCCGAGAGCTGCTGGACCGGCTCGCTCCCGGGGAGAGGGACCACCTGACCCAGGCGCGAGACCGCGCGATCACGACGTTGCGCGACCGGGACCTGCTCACCCTGGAGCAGGCGGTCCGGCTCTCCGAGCTCCCCCTCGGTCGGTCGATGGCGGTGTGACGACACCGAGCGACCTGCACGTCGCGCCGGCGGGCACGCGCGGCGTGCCGGCCCTGCCTCAGGTGGCGCCGGGGAAGCCGTGCTGGCGCCACGCCTCGTACGCCACGACGGCGGCCGAGTTCGACAGGTTGAGCGAGCGGGGTCCGGGGACCATCGGGATCCGCAGCCGGTCGGTGACCCTCTCGTGTGCCAGCACCTCGTCGGGGAGCCCGGTCGGCTCCGGGCCGAAGAGCAGCACGTCGCCCGGCTCGAAGGCCACGTCGGTGTGCCAGCGGGTCGCGTGGGCGGTGAAGGCGTACACCCGCGAGCCCGCCAGCTGCTCGCTGGCCAGCGCCGCGTCGAGGCCGGGGTGCACGACCACCGACGCCAGGTCGTGGTAGTCGAGCCCGGCGCGCCGCAGCTGCGGCTCGGACAGGTCGAAGCCGAGCGGCTCGACGAGGTGCAGCGTGGCGCCCGTGCCGGCCACCATCCGGATCGCGTTGCCGGTGTTGGGCGGGATCCGGGGCTCGAGGAACATGACGTGGAACACGGCGCCAACCTAGCCGCCGGCGACCCGGTGGCCGCACCACCGGGCACGTGGTCCACACTGGTACGCGCCGCGCTCGTCAGGGCCGGCCCTGCGGACGTGGTGTAGTTGCAGCACGGCTCCCTTCCAGGGAGATGGTCGAGGTTCAAATCCTCGCGTCCGCTCCACTTCCTCCCCCTCGGGGTGCGCGACCTAGGCTCGGCCCATGACTGAGCAGACGATGGCGGGCCGCACGGTCCTGGTGACCGGCGCGAGCGACGGGATCGGGGCCGAGACCGCGAAGGTCCTGGCGGCGAGGGGCGCCACGGTGCTCGTCACCGGCCGCTCGAGCGACAAGCTGCGCCCCGTCGCGGCCGCCGTCGGCACCGAGCCGCTGGTCGCGGACTTCTCCCGCCTCGACGACGTACGCCGCCTCGCCGAGGAGGTCATCGGTCGCGTCGGCACGCTCGACGTGCTGATGAACAACGCCGGCGGCACGTTCTCCCCGTCGAGGACCACCCACGACGGCCACGAGCCCAACTTCCAGATCAACCACCTGGCCCCGTTCCTGCTGACCAACCTCCTGCGCCCGAAGCTCGCCGCCGCGGGCCGGTCGCTGGTCGTGAACACGTCCAGCATCGCCAACCTCATGGGCAAGGTCGTGCTCGACGACCTCGACTACCAGCACCGCAAGGCGCGCGAGTTCCCCGCCTACGGCACCGGCAAGCTGATGAACATCCTCTTCACCCGCGGCATCGCGGACCGGTGGTCCGACGACGGCATCGTGTCGGCGGCGGTCCACCCGGGACCGGTGGGCAGCTCCTTCGGTCGCGACTCGAAGATCGTCGGCCTGCTCTACCGCACGCCGCTCGCCCGCTTCGCCACCATCACGGTGCCCGACGGCGCGGCGCCGCTCGTCGCCCTCGCCGAGCGCGGCCCCGACCCGGAGGTCGACGGGCACTACTTCAGCCGCTTCCACATCGACGGCCGCGAGAACAAGCAGGCCCACGACCGCGCGCTCATCGACGGGCTCTGGGAGCGGTCGGCGGCGCTCGTCGGGCTCGGCTGAGCTGGCTGCCGGTCCTTCGTTGGTCGAGTGGCCACCCGCCCGCCGTTGGTCGAGGAGGGACGAAGTCCCGTCACGAGACCCCATCCCGCAATCGTCCGACCGAGGGGCCGCCGGCCCTCTGTTGGTCGAGGGGCTGCCGGCCCGCCGTTGGTCGAGGAGGGACGAAGTCCCGTCACGAGACCGCGCGGCTCACCGCCAGTGGAAGGGCTGCCGGCCTTCCGTTGGTCGAGGGGCTGCAGGCCCTCCGTTGGTCGAGGAGCTGCCCGCCCTCCGTTGGTCGAGGAGGGACGAAGTCCCGTCACGAGACCCCAGCCCTGGAATCGTCCGACCGAGGTGCACGGAGGAGGGGCGACTGTCGGACCCTGCGGCTAGGTTGGAGTCATTGATCGAGCGCGAGCTCGGGCCCTTCGGTTAGCCACTCATCCGGCTGTACACACCTCCTGACACAGGCCGTTCCACGGTTGTCGATGCGCCTTGGGGTGCGGGGAGGTCTGGTCGCGGTGAGTGCGGTCCCGGCGGAGAGCGTGTGGAAGGTGCCCGGTGCGGGTGCCTCGCCGCTGGACGTGCTGCTGGGACGGCTGGATGCCGTCCTGTCGGACCTGGGCGGCCTGCCGGCGGGCGGGCTGGTGGACGCGGACGTGGTGCGACTGCTGGACGCGGCCACGGAGGCTGCTGGTCGGGTTGCGGCGGTGCAGTGCGGGGCGGTGGCGGAGGCGGATCGCCGGCGGCTGGGTGATGCGGTCGGTGCGCGGCACACGCACGTCTGGTGGGCGGGGCGGAGTCGTCTGACACGGTCGGAGGCGGGTCGGCTGACGCGGCTGGGTGTCGCGATCGACTCGGACCAGCACGCTGACGTCGCTCGCGGGCTCGCGGACGGGACCCTGCGGGTCGATCAGGCGCGAGTCATCGTGGAGGCGGTCGACGCGCTGCCGGCCGAGGTGGACGCAGCAGTCCGCGCTGATGCGGAGGCGGCGTTGTTGGGGTTCGCTCGTCAGCACGACGCGCGGGCGTTGAAGCAGATCGGCAAGCGGATCCTGGACACGGTCGCACCCGAGGTGGGGGAGTCGGCGGAGGCGAAGAACCTCGAGGACGAGGAGCGCCGCGCTGCTGCGTCGGTGGACTTCACGATGGCCGATGACGGTGAGGGACGGTGCCACGGGAGGTTCACAATCCCGTCCCACGTCGGGGCGGTGCTGCGGCGGGTGCTGCTGGCGTTGGCGAACCCGGCGCGGCACGCCGAGGCCGACCTGCGTGACGAGACCGGTGCGTGGAAGCCCTCGCGTCGTCGGATGGGGGAGGCGTTCGTCGAGTTCATCGAGCGGTACCCGGCCGGTGCGATGCCGCAGACCGCGGGCGTGAACGCCACCGTCGTGGTGACGATGACCCTGCAGGAGCTGCTGGGGGAGCAGGCGACCGCGTTGCTCGACGACGGGACGCGGATGTCGGCGTCGCAGGCGCGCAGGCTGGCGTGCGAGGCCGGGATCATCCCGGTCGTGCTGGGTGGTGAGGGTCAGGTGCTGGACCTGGGTCGTACGCGGCGGTTGTTCTCGAAGGCGCAGCGGATCGCGCTGGGTCTGCGTGACGGCGGGTGCACCGTGAAGGGCTGCGAGACGACCGCGTCGGGCTGTCACGCCCATCACGACGACCCGTGGTCGCGCGGCGGTGTCACCGACCTGGCCAACGGCCGGCTGCTGTGCCCGCGCCACCACCGCCTCGCCCACGACCCGCGGTATGCCAAGACCGTCCATGCCGACAACCAGGTCAGCTTCGTCATGCGCACGTGAGGGGCGGCGTGTCCGCTCGTCTTGTGCGGCTCGTCCAGTAGGGCGAACCGCCCAGATCGACGTACTTCTGACCAAGGACCGCGCTCGGTACGGTGCAATCCTGCGGTGCAACTTGTCGCGGAAGCCGACTTTTCCGCGCGCGGTCTACGGCGAGCGTCGGACTGTGGGGGCGGGGTCGGTCAGCGGACGCGGGACTGATCGTGGACGAAGGGCGGCCCGGCAGGGCGGCGGTCTTGCCAGTGGGTCACTTCACCTACTCGCGGTGGCGGCGTCAGCCCGCGACCAGACCCTCACCAGTGGCGGGCGAGCGTGATGCAGCGGACCGGGTGGGGGAGTGGGGCGGGTTCGACAACTGCCGCATGAGTTGGTGGGTACCTCAGCGGCATGGCCGATTCCTCCATCGCCGTCGTGGACATCGACGGGACCCTCATCGATTCGAACTACCAGCACGCCTTGGCGTGGTATCGAGCCTTGCGCTCGGTCGGCGAGACGTTTCCGGTCTGGCGGCTGCACCGGCTGATCGGCATGGGCGGGGATCAGCTGGTCCCGAGGATCGGCGGTGAGGAGCTGGAGCGCCGGCTGGGCGATCAGGCCCGTGAGCTGCAGGGCAAGGAAGTCGATGCGCTGCGGGAGGAAATGGCGCCGTTGCCAGGCGCTCGCGACCTGCTCGTCGCGATCAAGGAGCGGGGCCACCGGTTGGTACTGGCCAGTTCCGGTCAGCAGCGCCACGTGGACGTGTTCTTGGACCGGCTGGAAGCCCGTGATCTCGCCGACGCCTGGACCACCAGCGACGACGTCGAGTCCTCCAAACCCGCGCCGGACCTCCTGCAGGTCGCCCTGAAGAAGCTCGGGGTGCCCACTGATGCCTCAAGCGTCATGATCGGCGACTCCGTGTGGGACGTCGAGGCGGCGAAGAACGCCGGGATGCCGGCGATCGTCGTGCGTTCCGGCGGCTTCGGGGACGACGAGCTGCGGAGTGCCGGAGCCGTGGCGATCTACGACAGTCCCGGAGATCTCGCCAAGGCCTTGGGCGACACCGTGCTCGCCTGATCACGTCTCCGGATCGTCACACCGGATGCGTGCGAACCGACATGCGCTGCCAGCGGGTTCTCGCCTCCGCGCCCAGGGAGCCCCCCGAGCATCGTTGGTAGCCGTGCTGGCGATGACACCGCTATCGGATCCGACGTGATGGCGCACGGATCCCCTTCGCGGCGCGAGGTGTCGCGCTTACCCCTGAGAGCGCCCCGATCAGCGCATTCTGCGCGCCGATCCGGGCACTGGGAGTCTCCGCCTGAAAGGCCAGTGATGAGCGACGCCCCAGACCACGCCACCGACGACCGACGATCTCTCGGAGGGACGGACGGACCGATGGAGGACGCCCTGGAGGAGTCGTTCACCCGCCAAGTCGTCGAGGGAACCCAGCGGCTGAGCCGGCCGTGGCGTGAGGTGCTGGTGACCGGGTTCGTGGGCGGCGCCGAGGTGGGCATCGGTGTTCTCGCCTTCCTGGCCGTCCTGCACGAGACAGGTAGTCACCTGCTCGGCGGCATCGCCTTCTCCGCGGGGTTCATCGCCTTGCTCCTGGGTCGCTCGGAGCTGTTCACCGAAGGCTTCCTCGTTCCAGTCGTCACCGTGGCAGCAAGGCGCGCCACCGTCTGGCAGTTGGCGAGGCTCTGGTCAGGGACGTTGGTCGCCAACCTCGTCGGCGGCTGGCTGATGATGTGGCTGGTCGTGGTGGCGTTCCCCGACCTCCACGCTGTCCTCGTGGAATCCGGCACACACTTCGCCACGGCCCCGGTTAACGGCGAGACCATCTCCCTTGCCGTCCTTGCGGGCGCCACCATGACCCTACTCACGCGGATGCAGCACGGGACGGACGACATGATCGCGAAGATCATCGCAGCCGTCGCCGTGGCCTTTCTGCTGGCCGGCACCCAGATGTTCCACTCGATCCTCGACTCCCTCCTGATCTTCGGCGCGATCCACACCGGCGACGCGAGGTTCGGCTACGCGGACTGGAGCCAGTTCCTCCTGCTCTCCGTGGTCGGGAACATGGCAGGCGGCCTCGGGCTGATCACGTTGCTGAGGTTGCTGCGCAGCAAGGACCGACTGGTTGACGAGCGGCACAGCTCGTAGCGACACGAAGCGCGAGGCCCTACTCGCCGTCGACATCGCCGCCGGCCTGAAGGACCGAGTTCTCCGTGGCGGTAGGACCAGCAGATCCGCTGCGTCACTGCGCCGCGATGGGCCGGTCCGGGGCCGACGTTGTCGCTACCCACTCACCGCGGCGGCCGTGTTACCTGCTGCTGAGGGCCGGGTTGGTGCCGCGCTTGATCTCCGCGCGGTCGGCGCGGCCGTCACGGTCGGTGTCCTTGCGGGTCGGGCTCGTCGGCGCGTGGCGGAACTTGTCGTTGGCCGAGCCGGTGACCTCGACCCTGTCCGACAGTCCGTCGTTGTCGCTGTCGAAGTCTTTTGGGTTCGACCTGAACGTCTTGTCGTAGCGCGTGTTGCGGTAGCCCTCCACCTCGACCTTGTCGCTCAACCCGTCATGGTCGGTGTCCTTGGCCAGCGGGTTCGTGCCCAGCCAGCGCTCGACGGCGTCGCTGAGCCCGTCACCGTCGGAGTCCGCTGTTTCTGCTTGAACCGGCACCGGGGTGGTCGGCGACGGGGTAGGCGCTGGGGTGGTCGGCACGTCGGTGGTCGGCTCCGGAGTGGTCGGCACGTCGGGCACCGCTGCCGGTGCGACGTTGATCAGCTGAGTCGCACTGTCAGGGCGGTAGTCGCGGGTGCCTGGGCTGGTCGCGGTGAGGCTGCAGGTGCCGGGCTGTGTGAAGGTGACGACCCGGCCGTCGACGGTGCATCCAGGAGAGGTCGACATCGTGACCGGGAGGCCGGTCGGTGCGTCGATCGTGGGCGTGTAGGTGTCCCCGACGGTGACGGCCCCGATGGGTGCGGAGGAGAATGCGAGGCGCTGGTCGCCACGCTCCACCAGGATGGTCTGCGTCCCCTGCCCGGGGTCGTACTGGTCGTTGCCCGCCTGCGTCGCCGTCATGGTGCACTGGCCGGCGGTGACGTAGGTGACTGTGTCACCGCTGCTGGTGCAGGCGCCTGCCGCCTCGAGCGTCACCGGCAGGTTCGAGAGCGCTGCGACGGTGGGCACGTAGGTGTCCCCGACCTGGGCGGGGTTGTCGATCGGCATGGCCGAGAATCGGACCCACTGCTGCATCGCCGAGACGCGCACGGTCTTGGTGAGGGACACAGCGGAGTACGTGTCGTCGCCTGCACGGGTCGCGGTGATGGCGCACGTCCCTCGTGCTGTGAAGGTGACCACGTCACCTGTCACGACGCAGCCGCCTGTGGCGGTGTACGTCACGGGCAGGGACGACTCGGTGGGGTAGTCGAACAGGTACTCGCTCTGCTGGACCTGCGACGACGTCGGTACCCAGAAGTCCACGTCCTGGGCGATCTTCTCGACGATGAGGACGAACTCGGCGACCGCGGCCATGGAGCTGCCGTTGTCGGCAGTGACCGTCAGGGGGTACTTCCCTGCGGTGCCTGCGGCAGGTGTGCCGGCGAGGACGGCGAGACCCTGGCCCTGGTCGACGAAGGAGACCCCTTCAGGCAGCTGCCCCTCGATGGTGACGGTGGCTGCGGGCCCGCTGATGCTGCGTACGGCAACTGTCGCGTGTCGGGTCTGACGGAGGGTCGGTCGTGCCGCGGAAGGATGGGCGTCATGGCGGCCCGAGGAAGTATACCGACGAGCATCGGGAGCGAGCGATCCGGATGGCGGTCGATGTGCGGCGGACCGGGAACGAGGCCGGCGCTCTGTGTCGTGTCGGTGAGCAGTTGGGGATCAACGCGGAGACCCTGCGCAACTGGGTCTCCCAGGCCGAGATCGACGAAGGCCACAGGCCGGGAGTAACCACGGCCGAGGGCCGGCGCATCACCGAGCTGGAACGTGAGGTGAAGGAACTGCGTCGAGCCAACGAGATCCTAAAGACGGCGTCAGCGTTTTTCGCCGCGGCGGAGCTCGACCGCCGAGCTGAAGTGAGTACTGCGGTGCTGGTCGACTACATCGACCAGCACCGCGACCGGTTCGGGGTCGAGCCGATCTGCACCGTCCTACGCCAGGCCGGGATGCCGATCGCCCCGAGCAGCTACTACGCCGCGAGGGTTGTGCCCGCCCTCGGCGCAGGCGGTCGCCGAACAGCGCCAGTGAGGTGACCGGCGGGTCCACGCGGACAACTACGGCGCCTACGGGGTCGGCAAGAGCACGCCGAGCTGAACGTCGTGGCCAGATCGCCAGGTGACCGTGCACCGGCTGATGCCGCCGAGGGGCTGCGAGGGATCAGCCGCGCCAAGGGGCCAAGAACGACTATCCCGGGCCGTGGTCCCGACACCCGGCCAGACCTGCTGGACCGCGACTTCGTCGCACCGGCCCCGAACCGGGTCTGGGTTGCCGACATCACCTACTGCCGCACCTTCGCCGGCTGGGTCTACGCCGCGTTCGTCATCGACGTCTACTCCCGCCGCGTCGTCGGCTGGCAGCTGTCGAAGAGTCTGCGACCGACTAGGCTGGACGCCCGGAGCCGGGGTTGTGACCGAGCCTGCCGGCGACCCGGTGAGGTCGCCACGGACCAGGGAGTCCGGTTTCTACCTCGGGCGCTACCCCAGGGATGGTGAGCGTGCTGCCCCATCCGCGGGTCGACCGGCGACTCCTACGACAACGCCCTGGCGGAGGCGTTCAACTCGCTGTTCAAGGCTGAGCTGGTCCGCAACAAGGGCCCCTGGAAGAACATCGACGACCTCGAGATCGCCGTCGCGGAGTACATCGACTGGTTCAACCACCGACGCCTACACGGCGAGATCGGACTCGTCCCACCCGTCGAGTTCGAGGACAACCACTACCGGCACAACCCCGCCCCGACTACCGTCGGCGCGTCAGTTCAGAGCCTCCACCGTGCCGGAGTTGGCCAGCTGACCGAACGAACCGACCGACGACGCCTGCCCTCGTCCTCCGCCGATCGCCAGCCCCCCGTTGGAGCCTGCGTTCAGGACACCGGTGCCGGTGACGTTGACGGTGCCGCCGTTGCCCCCCAGGTTTGCCACCCGGTCGTACCAGAGGCCGCTGCGCCCGCCGCCGACACCGGCTGCGCCCTGGCCGCCGATCGCAGTGACCGTGCCACCTGAGACTCACGGTCACGGTCCCTCCGTTGCCGCCCTTGACATAGGTGTAGCTGCTGCCAGAGCCTCCGCCGATGCCTGCCCCGCCGCTGCCGCCGGTCGCGGTGACCGTGCCACCGGTGACGGTCCCACGCTGCTCGGTCCCAGCTGGTGGCCACCCGTGCGCGTCCGATCGCGTCTAGCTGAGCGGCTGTAGCTCGACGAGCACCGGGCATCGGCGCCCTGGGAAGTTCACGATGTAGTCCACGTCCCCGGCCACGTCGGGTTGCAGCAGGGCGGCGGGGTCCTCGGTCGCCTGCGGCGAGAACAGCCCAGCGTCTCGGACCTGCGGGCGATGCCGGGTCCAGCGCCTCTGGCTCTGATGCGGTCTCCGTGCGTTGCTAATCTGCGCCCGTGGCTGCGGCGAGAGACGAGGGAGCGCGAAACGCGTTCGGTCGTGGCCTGAAGCTGGGTGTCCCGTTCGCGGTGGTGGGCTTCTTGCTGAGCGCCTCGTTCGGCGTCCTGGCGCGCCAGGCAGGATTCAGCGTCCTGCAGGCCAGCGTGACGGCGATGATCGTGTTCGCCGGCTCGGCGCAGTTTGCTGCGCTGTCCGTGATCGTCGTTGGAGGCGGCATACCCGCGGCCTTGACGGCAGCAAGCTTGATGAATGCTCGCTTCCTGGCCATGGGCATCGCGCTGGCGCCATCGTTGCCGGGCGGCCCGATGAAGCGCGCCGCGCAAGGGCAGGCAGTCGTCGACTCCTCGTGGGCGCTCGCCAATCGCGGCGACGGCACCTTCGACCGGTGGCTCCTGTTCGGTACGACGGTCCCGCAATACCTCTGCTGGACGCTCGGCTCGGTCGTAGGGGCGGTCTTCAGCACTGCTCTCGGTGACACGCACCGGCTGGGCCTCGACGCCATCTATCCCGTGTTCTTCCTCTCGCTCCTCACCGCGGAGCTCCGCGATGCGACCTCCCGTTGGGTGGCCATCGGCGGCGGCGTCCTCGCGCTGGCCCTGGTGCCGATCAGTCCTCCGGGCATCCCGATCCTCGCGGCAAGCACCGTTGCTCTCCTCGGTCTGGTGCGGCGGCCGAGGTGACGCTGACGTACACGCAGGTCTGGGTGCTCATCCTTGGCCTCGCCGCACTGACTGCGCTGATCAAGGCTCTGGGACCGGTGCTCCTGGGCGGCCGGGAGCTGTCGCCATGGTTCTCCCGCGTGACCGTGCTGATGGCGCCCACGCTTCTCAGCGCGCTGGTCGTGACCTCGGTGTTCGCCGCTGGACGCTCATGGTCGGTGGGTGCCCACACCGTCGGCGTTGCCGTAGCCGCGTTGATGCTCTGGCGACGCTGCTCGCTGGTGCTGTGCGTGATCGTCGCAGTCCTCGTCACCGCTGGGCTGCGGGCGATCTGAGACCCAGAACATCTGCCTCGTTCCACGTCCGCATCGGTCGCGATGAGCGCCTGTGTCCGGCGCGTGCACTGGCTTGCCCTCTAGCGCGATGCGTACTCCAGCTCGAGAGTGTCATGTTGCTCTCCCCACGTCAGGTCGAACGACCAGCAACCTGGCGCGGGGAGATCAATGATTGAAGGCCCCGGACCGCCGTCGACCGTGCGAGTCACCGACTCGCCGGAATCGGTCAAAACTGCCTCGATTCGCAGCGGGCCTCCCGAGCTCCGCCGTGCCGCCCAGAGGATCTTGTTGTTCCGGTCAGCGGCTGGGGGGACCACCAAAGGGTCGTGCTCGGCCCACAGGATCGCGACGATGTCGCCCTTGTCGCCCATCACGAAGGGCACCTGCACCGTCGGGGGGTGGAACCCGGCATCGGCCCACGCTGGAAGCGGTCGGACCTCGTAGTCTCGACGGCACGCCTCTACGTCGCGGGCCGCGGCCGTCGCTCCTCCGCCGGCCTGGCCCTGACCGGCAGCTGTGGAGTCGCCCGCCGACCCGCCCGCCGTGCACCCTGCCAACGTCATCACGGTCAGCAGGCTCAAGAGCGGGAAGCCCTTCATCCTTTGAGGTTACGCCTGGGTTGCGTCATGCCGCCGCCTTGATGCGCCGGCACCTCAGAACTCGGCGTGACGTCAGGCCTTGGTGAACTGCATCTGCCAGTTCAACGACCACGTCCGGCCCTCGTCGTGCGAGAACGACTGCTGCCACAGAGGCGCGACTGGTTCATCGACCAACCACTCGAATCGGACCAGCACCCGTCGACCACCGATAGTGTCCGACGCGTCGAAGATGCCATGACGCCCTTGGAAGCAGCCGACCACTGGCGTGTCCAGGATGCCCGGGGCACGCGTGGAGCTCCACCAGATCCGCCACGTCTTGTCGCTGGGATCGAACAGTCTCAGCGTGAATCCCTCGAAGGCTGCGCCGCCGTCGGCCGGAGCAGGCACCTTCATCTGGTCAATGTGCCCGATTCCGAAGAGGATCGGTGAGACGTCGCTGACCGCGTCGAACTCGACCCATTCGTTGCACTCAGGGTCGGCGACGTCAACGAGCTTGCGGTTTCGGACCGACCACCTGCCAAAGATGAAGTCGAAGTCGTGCTGTGATGAGGTCATTCCGGCGACCGTACTGACCAACACCGACAATGACCTTTGCTGGTGACGGGTCCACGCCCTGCCCTGCCGTCCGCAGCGCCATGGACGCATCAGTCCGCCGCTTCTGGGGCCGGTCGATGGCACTCATCCAGGAGGCCGCTCAGTGGTCGTGGAACGGGTTGGTCAGCCTGGCTCGAGCACCCGCCGCAGGAACTGCTTCGTGCGCTCCTGCTGCGGGTCGTGGAGCACCTCGGCGCCGCCCTGCTCGGCGATGACGCCCCCGTCGAGGAAGAGCACCTGGTCGGCGACGTCGCGGGCGAAGCGGATCTCGTGGGTGACGATCATGAGGGTCCAGCCCGAGGTCGCCAGGTCGCGGATGACAGCCAGCACCTCGCCGACCAGCTCGGGGTCGAGCGCGGAGGTGGGCTCGTCGAGCAGCACGACCTTCGGGTTCAGGGCTAGCGCGCGGGCGATGCCGACGCGCTGCTGCTGGCCGCCGGAGAGCTTCGAGGGGTACTGGTCCTCGCGGCCGCCGAGGCCGACCTGCTCGAGCAGCCGCCGGGCGTCGGCGGTGGCCTCCTCGACCTCCCGGCCCTGCACGTGCACCGGCCCCTCGAGGAGGTTCTGCAGGACGGTCTTGTGCGGGAAGAGGTTGTGCGACTGGAAGACCATGCCGCTGTGCGAGCGCAGCGCCTCGACCGCGCGGCGCCGGCCGGCACGGTCGACCGAGGCGTCGCCGAAGTCGACGGTGGCCTCAGCGATGCGTACGGTCCCGCTGTCCGGCACCTCGAGGACGTTCAGCGAGCGGAGGATGGTCGTCTTGCCGGATCCCGACGGACCGATGATCGCGGTGGCGGACCCCTCGTCAGCGCTGAGATCGACGCCCCGGAGCACCTCGTTGTCACCGAAGGTCTTGCGCAGCCCGCGGGCCTCGACAAGTGGCGTGGTCCTCATGATGCGTACCTCCCGAGTCGCTTCTCCAGCGGTCCCTGTGCCTGCGCGACCAGGAAGCAGACGATCCAGTAGTAGAGCGCCGCGAAGAGGTAGAGAGGCATGAACTGCCCGCTCGACGAGGCGGCGTTCGTCGCTTGTCTGAGCAGCTCGGGCACGAGGATGATCGACGTCAGCGCCGTGTCCTTGATGAGTGACAGCAGCGTGTTGGACAGCGGCGGCACGGCGATCCGCGAGGCCTGCGGCAGCACGATGCGACGCATCAGCTGCGGGTAGCGCATGCCGATCGTGGTGGCCGCCTCGTACTGACCGCGCGGGACCGACAGGATCGCCCCGCGGATGATCTCCGCGGCGTAGCCGCCGACGTTGAGGCTGAGCGCGAGGATCGCCGCCCACACCGGCGAGAGCTTGAGCCCGACCTGCCCGAGGCCGTAGAAGGTGATGAAGAGCTGCACGAGCAGCGGAGTGCCGCGGATGGCGGAGATGTAGATGCGTGCGGGCAGCTGCACCAGCCGGTTCGACGACATCCGGGCGAGTGCCGCCACCAGCGCGAGGACGAGTCCGATCGCGAAGCTGGCGGCCGTCAGCGGGAGCGTGTAGAGCAGCAGCGCCCTCAGCATCGGCCACGCGGCGTCCTGGACGATCTCGGTGGTGGAGCGCGTGTCGGAGCCCTTGACGTCGGTGACCTCGGCGGCGTCCTCGACCGTCACGTCGGCGCCGAAGTAGTCCTCCGAGATCTTCGCGAGCGTGCCGTCGTCGGCGAGCGTGGCGAGCGCGTCGTCCGCCTCCTGCTGCAGCTCCGGGCTGTCCTGGCGGAAGGTCAGCGCCTGCCGGCCGACGTCCTCGCCGGCCTCGCCGACGATCTCGATCTCGTCCGAGCCGGAGGAGGCGAGGTAGTCGAGGACGGCGATGTTGTCGTTGACGACGACGTCGACGCGCCCCTGCACGAGCAGCTCGGCCGCCTGGGCGAACTGGTCGACCACGCGGATCTCGGCGCCGGCGTCGCGGGCGACCTGCGCCCAGTTGCTCGTCTCCGACTCGGCGGCCACCAGGCCGTCGATGTCATCGAGCGTCTTCACATCCTCGTTGCCGGCGGCGGTGACGATCACGCCGCGGGAGTAGGTGTAGGGCGCGGAGAAGAGGTACCGCGCCTCGCGCTCGGGGTTGATCGTGATCTGGTTGGCGATGACGTCGACCCGGCCGGAGTCGAGCGCCGGGAAGATCGAGTCGAAGGGTGCCTCGACGAACTCGAGGTCCCACCCGGCCTCGTCGGCCACGGCGCGGATCACCTCGATGTCGAAGCCGGTGAGCTCGTTGGTGCCGGGATCGTGGAACGTGAAGGGCGGGTACGTCCCCTCGGTCCCGACGCGGACCGTGCGCGCCTCCGCCGGGGTGCCCGCCGACTCGGCCGACGCCGCACCTCCGGTGAGGGCCAGGGTCGCGACGAGCCAGCTCAGGACCACGAGGGCGAGTGCGCGCCGCAACTGCTGCATGAAAGTCACGCTAGTCGCTGCTGTTTCGATCAGTCGACTGTGGTCGCTGTTGGCGGCCCGTGATCCGCGGTCCAGCTGGTCGTCGTGACCACGGTTCAGCACGATCATGGCCGCACATGACAAAGCCCGGCGCCGCGCAGGAGCGCGACGCCGGGCGAGAGCCGATCAGGCAGCGGTCGAGAGTGCCTTGACCTCGTCGCGGGCGGCGACGACGGCGGCCTGCTGGCGCACGACGACCTCGCGGAAGCCGGCGCTGAGGTCCATCTTGAGGGCGTCCTCGTACTCCGAGACCGCGTGGTCCTCGCCGGTCTGGGCCGCCTTCAGCACGGCCTCGGCGTCGTCGCCGGTGAGGGCGTCCTTCAGGGAGATCCAGCCGCGGTGCACGGCCGCGGCGACGGTGCCGCTGTTGTCGACGTCGTCGCCGTACTCGTGGCCCATGTCGACGATCTCGCGCCAGAAGCCGGCGCGCTGCTCCGACAGGCGCTTGAGGGTCGTGGCCCACTCGGCGTGCTCACCGTCGCGCAGCTTCTCGGCCGCGTCGGCGAAGCCCCGCTCGCCGTCCTTCAGGGTCTCGACCAGTTCCTTGGCCGCCTTGGCGTCATCAGACATCTTCGCTCCTTCGTGAGGTGTGTACCGCCACCTTGTCCGACGGGGCACCGCCACGGATCACCCGTGGGGATGCCCGGCCGCGCCGGCCCGGCCGCCCTCGGCGATGCGCTTGATGGCAGCCAGCGTCTGCGGGATCCCGGCGTGTGCGTGACGGGTGCGGTCCTCGATCTCGTCGGCAGCGCGCTCGCCGTACTTCTCCGCGAACATCTGCAGGCCGGCGGGGAGGAAGGCCCAGGTCTCGGTGAGGCGCGTGCCGTCGCCGGCGGGCTCCAGGAGGAAGCCCCAGCGGACGAAGCCCTGCCCGACCAGCCAGGCGAACTCACGGCCGCGCTCGGCCGCGACGACCTGCGAACGGGTCTCCCAGGTGCGCTCCGGTGTCTCGTTGCGGCCGGTGAACCAGGCACCGACGCTGCCGGCCTCCGCCTCGTCGTCCCACCAGCACGAGGCGCAGACGGGGCTCCACTCGCCGGTGCGGGTGACGTCGCTGACGAGGTCGTAGACCTCCTCGGGGGTGGCCGCGACGGTCACGTCCTGCTGGTGGGTGCGTGCCTCGGTCTCGGTCATCCGCGATCGCTCCGCTGTCGGCGGCTGCCCCCGTGCCAGTCCTCCTGCTGGCCGACGGCGCCCGGGTCCACGCCGAGGCCGACGAGCTGCGGACGCTCGCGCAGGCTCCGCTTCAGCTCGGCGAAGCCCGGGAAGCGGGCCAGGCCCACCACGTGGTCCCACAGCTCCCCGGCCTGTCCGGGATCGGGGAGGCGGCTGATCACGGGACCGAAGAACGCCACGCCGTCCGGCGGCTCGAAGTGGATGATCGGCGTGCCGACGTCCCTGCCGGTCAGCGCGAGCGCCTCCTCGCCGTCCGCGCGGACCGTGGCGTCCCACGACGTGTCGTCGAGGGCGTCGGCCAGGTCCGCGGGGAGGTCGATCCCGCGCAGGACGGGCTCGACGAACTCGCGCGTGCCGCGGCGTACGCCGTCCGCCTTCTCGTCGCTCCCGCCCGAGGGCGGGGTGTCGAAGATGCGAGCGCCGAGGGCGGCCTGCAGCGCGTCCACCGCCTCGAGCCCGTGCTCCTCGCGCACCCGGGCCGCCACGCGCAGCAGCCTCAGGCCGGCGGTGTGCCCGGCCTCGTACTCCGGCGGGAAGTGGGCGTCGTAGTCGATGTGCTCGTTGATCAGGCGCAGCGAGATGAACCGCCAGTCCACGGTCAGGTCGCGTTCGGACTGCACCATCCGGAGCCACTTGCTGGTCAGCCAGCAGAAGGGGCAGACCGGGTCGAAGTAGAAGCGGACGTCGGCTGTGGTCATGGATCGACACTAGGACGCCGACCCACGCCACGCCACGCCACACCACGACACGCAGACCGACCGGTCAGGTCCGGAAGGTCGCCCGGTAGTCGGTCGGGGTGCGCCCGGTGAGGTCGCGGAACGCCGCGTTGAAGGCCGAGAGGGAGGAGTACCCGACCGCGTGGGCGATCGTCGTCACGGAGTCCTCACCTGCCGCGAGCTCCTCGATCGCGCGGAGCACGCGCATGCGCCGCAGCGCCGCTCGCCAGGTCATGCCGGACTCCTCCTCGAACCGGCGCGCCAGCGACCGGGGCACCAGCCCCACGTCGCGCGCGACGTCCTCGAACCGCACGTCCTCGGTCAGGCGGTCGCTGGTCAGGGCGAGCGCCCGGCGCAGCTCCGGCGACCGACCGCTGGGGACCGTGACGGGGGCGGGGTGCTCCGCCAGGCGCCACGCCACGGCCGCCAGCGCGCCGAAGATGCTCCTCGCGTAGGGCGGCAGCGGATCCGGTGAGTCCGGCCACGCCGCACACTCCGAGACGAGCGCCCGGGCGAGCGGGTCGAGGTCGAACACGGTCAACGGAGCAGGCGGCGTGGGCGCGAAGGTGGCGTCGAACAACACCGACGAGGTCGTCGCCGGTTGGGGGATCGAGACCTGGATCGGTCCGCCGGCGGCGATGAGCGCGGCACGCGCGGGCGGCAGCACCCACGACGTGCCGTGCGCCTCCAGGCGAAGCGCCCCGCGCGAGGCGCAGAGCAGGTAGTGCCGGTCGACGCACAGCTCGGACGTCGGGGCCACCTCGAACTCGCGCACGAACGCGTACGCCTCGCGCCTCACGTCCCGCCTCGCACCCGCGCACCCTAGTCCGCGGGCCGCTCAGACCGTCTCGAGGAGGCTCGCGCGGAACCGACGGCTCACCGGGGGCGCGACCAGCAGCGGACGGAGCACCGCGCCGGACCGGGTGAAGGCGTCCGAGGCGAGGTAGCCGGAGAACGACGGCTCGTCGGCCCACTCGTGGATCACGGTGACGCCGCCCTCGTCCCCGCGCGAGGTGTACACCCGGAAGTCGAGGTTGCCCGGCATCGCCCGGATGGCCTCGCTCTCGGCGTCGAGCTGGGCGAGTGCGGTCGGCCGGTCGGCCGGGGTGGTGAGCAGGTCGAGGACGGCGATGAGCATGGTGGTCTCCTGTGGTGGGGCGGCCCGGTCGGCCGACGTCCCTCGATCCTGCAGGCACCGACGGGGTGTCGGCTCGCGTCGGTCGGACGGATCGACGCTCCCATCGGACAGCGTGCTCGCGGCCCGGGAAGGTCGCACGCGCGGTGGCGAGCCGCCGCGAGCCGGGCCGTCCCCGCGGGTACCGTCCGGGCGGTGGCCAGCCGTCGATCCAGCACGCGCCGACGCAGCAGCCCGCGCCGCGGCGGCACGACGCAGCCGCGGCCGCTGCCGGTCGCCGGGCCGGGGGAGCGGCTGTGGGTGCTCGACGTGCCCTACGGCACCCAGGTCGACGGGGCGACGTGGCACCCGGCGGTGAAGATGCACCTCCACGTCGGCCGGGCGCTGCCGGCCCACCTCGCGCCGTACGCCCCGGGGCCGCACACGCTCGGGCGGTTCCTCGAGAACACCCTCAACCCCGGTGACCCGACGCCCGACCCGGAGCCGACGGACGCGCTCGAGCCGCGGCGCCTGCAGTTCGAGGCCGCCGACGCGATCGCGGCGCGCGCGGAGGCCGGCGGGCGGATGTTCCTGCTCGCCGACGAGCCGGGCGTGGGCAAGACCATCTCCGCGGTCCTCGGCGCGCTGGCGGTGGCCGACCTGCGCGAGGCGAGGCGGGTGCTCGTCGTGGCCGACCGTCCCGCCGCCATCACCATCGGTCACTGGTGCCGCACCATCACCGCGCTGGGCAGCGGCGGGCTCGAGTGGGTCGTCATCACGTGGGACCGGCTGGAGAAGGTCGTCGACCACGAGTGGGACGTCATCATCGCCGACGAGGCGCACGCGCTGCGCCGCACGACGACCAAGCGGTGGAAGCTGTGGGCGCGGGTCTCGGGACACTCCCGGCCGCACGACGCCGCTCCCTTCGTGATCGCGACGACGGCGACCCCGGGACACACGCCGCTCGAGCTGCCCTACCTGGCGCCGGCCTACGCCCAGGTGCTGGGCGAGCCGATGCGGCAGTGGGCCTCCGCGACCAGGGCGGGCGAGGTCTTCGCCGACGCCCTCGAGCGCCACGGCGTCGCGGTCGAGCAGGGACGGTACGGCGCGAGCTGGACGACCGACCCGGCGAGACGGGCCGCCGACCTCAAGCTGGTGCGCGGCTGGCTCGACGAGGAGCGACCGCCCGCGATGCTGCACCGGGCCGCACCGTGGGGGCCGGTGCCGATCTCCGGGATGCCGGTCGCGCTCACCCCGGCCGAGCGCACGGCGTACGAGGCCGAGTGGGGCGAGTTCTGCCGGGAGATGGACATCGCGCGTCGAGGTCGCAACATGGCCAAGGGACGCGCCGCGCTGCTGCGCTTCCGGCAAAAGGCCGGGCTGCTTGCGCGTCGACTCGACGGTCGCGTGGATCGCCCAGCAGGTCGAGGGCGACCGTCAGGTGGCGTGCTCGGTCGAGTTCGTCGCCACGGCCGCCGACCCGATCGCCGACCGGCTGCGCGACTCCGGCATCGAGGTGGCCACCATCTACGGCCGCGACCGGTTCGACCCCGAGGCCGAGCGGCTGCGCTTCCAGACGGGCCAGGCGAAGGTCTGCGTCTTCACCACGGTCGCCTCGATCAGCCTGCACGCCGGCGAGTCCCTCGCCGACGGCCGCCGGGCCAGCACGGAGCCGCGCGTGGGCGTCTTCCACCAGGCCCGCTTCTCCGGCATCGCCGGGCGCCAGGTGACCGGGCGCACCCACCGCGACCACCAGGTCTCGCCGTGGCACATCGCCTACGCCGAGGGCACCGTCGAGGAGCAGGTCGGCAAGGTGATGGTCGAGCGCATCGCCGCCGCCTCCGACACCGTCGGCAGCGACACCACCGGCCTGGCCGACCTCGCCGGCCTCCTCGGCGCCGACTGGCTGCCGCCCGCCTCCCTCACCGAGGACGCCTGAGCCGACGCTCAGGCGGTGATCGCGCCGCCGCCGTCGTCGAGGAGCCGGTCGCGCAGCGCCACCAGCTCGGAGACGGCGACCAGGAAGCGGCCGGTGCTCTCGCCGACCGCGAGGTCGTCGAAGTAGTGGTGCCGCATCGCGACGCGGGCCAGGTGGTGCTCGTCGTGCTCGAGCCGGGCGCCCAGCAGCTCGGCCAGCGAACCGACCGAGCCGGCGTCCACGACGTCGGCGGCGCGGCTCAGCGGCGCCTGCTCGTGCAGGGTGCCGACGTCGCCGTGCGGGTCGGTCATCACGATGGGCCGGTCGGTGCGCAGGTAGAGCCAGTCGAGGCCGACCGAGGAGACGTCGGTGACCATCGCGTCGCACTGCGACATCAGCGCCAGGATGTCGCCCTCGAGGACCGCGGTGTGCCCGGCGTCGGGGTCGCGTCGTGCCGCCTCGTCCAGGATCGTCAGGATCGCGAGGTGGGCGTCGGCGACGTCGGGGACCAGGCTCGTGGTCACCTTCGGGTGCGGCTTGTAGACCAGCCGCACGTCGGGCACCTCGAGGACCTGTCGCACGATGTCCTCGCCGAGCGCCACGACCGACGTGTAGTCGTTGTAGCTCGCGTCGCCCTCCCACGTCGGGGCGTACATCACGGTGCGCCGCGGGCTCGGCGGGAGCAGCGGGTCGCGGTGGATGTCGAGCTGCGGCCGCCCGATGCGCACCAGGCGGCTCGCGTCGAAGTCGAGGAGCCCGCGGACGTAGCGCTGCACGGCTGCCTCGCCCGCCACGAACACCCGGTCGTAGGACTTGGCGTTGTTGCTCGCCATCGACTGCTTGTCGCTCTCGCCGTGGTTGACGTGCACGTGCAGCATCCGGGCGTCGAGGAGCGACTCGAAGTTGGCCGAGGAGTTGTTGACGTAGAGGACGACCGCGGCGTCGAGGTCGGCGTACCGCTCGGCGAGGTCGGCGAACGACTCGGTCAGCAGCACCGGCAACCGGGTACGGGTGCGGATCAGCTCCGCCGAGTCGGGGTCGCGCACCACCAGGCCCACCGGGTGGGCGGCGTCGAGCACCTCGAGGACCTCCAGCCACTGGATCAGCTGGTAGGCCCGGGTCGGGTCGCCCGCGAAGTGGGCGATCACTCGTACGTCTTCCACCGGCCCAGTCTAGTGGTCGTGCGGGTGCCGTGAGGTCGCTCACGCGGACTCGGACGTCCGGCCGGGCGGGGGGCGATCCGCGCCCGGCCCGATTCGACATCCCCACGTCGTCGTGTTCTCGTGGTGGGGCCGCAGCAGTGCTCCGTCGTCGCCGACGCGCCTCCCCTCGTGAGGTGAGCAGCACTCGTGGCCCCGGCGCCCGAGCGGCGCCGCGTCCAGGCGCCCCGGAGGCGTACCCCCCACCCCCGTGAGGTCAGAAGCACGTGCGTGCCACCACCACACCCACCCTGTCCACCCGCCCGCGCGGCGCCGCCGTCGGCCTCGCCGCGGCCGCGCTCGCGATGGGCCTCGTGCCCGCCGGAGCCTCGGCCGCGCAGGCCGACGCCGCGCCCGTCGAGGTACGCCTCGAGGTCGCCGGCCAGGCTCCCGTCGAGGTCGCCACGACCCCGCAGGTCTGGCCCGGCCAGGTCCTCGAGGCCCACGGCGTCAGCGTCGACGGCAACGACATCGTCACGGTCCGCCGCGACGGCTCCACGGTCACCGGAGCCCGCCGCAAGGTGCGCGAGGGCGACCTGGTCCGGCTCACCGACGTGACCAAGGTCCGCAGGACCAAGGTGCAGAAGGTCCGCAAGGGCACCGTCGAGGTCTTCACGACCAGGCTCGACCCCGGTCGGCGCAAGGTCGTCAGCACCGGTCGCGCCGGCCAGCGCAAGGTCGTCGCGATCAAGACGCTGCACGACGGCGAGGCCGTGCACTACCGCGTGGTCAGGACGAGGATGCTCACCGAGCCCCGCCCGCGGCGCGTGCTCGTCGGGCGCGAGGCGTGGTCCGTGCCGGGTGCCGACGGGCTCGACTGGGCCGCCCTCGCCGGCTGCGAGTCCGGCGGCAACCCGAACGCCGTCAACCCGGCCGGCTACTACGGGCTCTACCAGTTCGACACCGGCACCTGGCACAGCGTGGGCGGCTCCGGCCTGCCGACCAGCGCCTCGGCCGCCGAGCAGACCTACCGCGCGAAGCTGCTCTACCAGCAGCGCGGCCGCTCCCCGTGGCCGACCTGCGGGCGCCTGCTCTGAGTCGCTGAGGTCCCTGGGCGTCGCGGCCCAGGGGCCGGGAGTTCCTCTCATTCGGTGATGCCGGGCCGCCGGGTCCGGACCTAGCGTCGAGGCATGACCTCCACCTCGCGACGACTCGGGCAGCTCGTGCTGGCCGTCGCCCTCGCGGCCGGCGCCGTCGTCACCGGCAGCGGCACCGCGGACGCCGACCCGTCCGGGGACGGCGACCGGCGAGGTGCAGCCACGCGGCTGATCTCCGGTCGGGGACGTCGGGCGTCGGCCCTGCGCCTGCTGCTCAGCCGTCGACGGGCCTGACCTCGACCACCGGGTGTGACCGGACGAGCACCCGCGCCGCCTCGACCAGGGCGTCGTGATCGGCGCAGGAGACGAGGAAGAACCCCGACATCTGCTCGACGGTCTCCGCGTAGGGGCCGTCGGTGACCGTGACGCCCCCTGGCCCACGTCGCAGGGTGCGGGCCGTGCTGCTCGCCGCCAGCCCGGCGCCGCCGGTGATGGAGCCGCCGGCCGCCTGCAGCAGTCGCGCGAACTCGGCGTCGGTGTCGTAGGTCTCCTGGTGGTCGGCCTCCGAGCCCGCCAGCCAGGCGGCCTCGTCGTCGGCCGGGAACATCACGACGTAGTCGCTCATGGGGTGGTCCTCTCGTCGGGGTCGTCGTGAGGGTGACGCGCGCCGGCCGCCGGGATCGACAGCCGGCGCGCTGTGGTGTCAGAGCGCGCGGGCCCGCACCATCCGCACGACCTCCTCGGACCGCTCGGTGAGCGAGCCGACCACGACGGGCGCGGCCTGGGCCGACGCCACCTCGCGCGCCCGCCCGACCCAGGCCTCGTCGACGCCGTAGACGGGGAAGAGGGCGGCGGTGAGCGCGAGGCCGGGGATCATCCCGCCCTCGTGGAAGTGGGGGATCCCCTCGAGGTAGCGCTCGGTGTAGGGCCGGAGGACCTCGTCCTGGCCGGGTCGCCAGAAGGCCACCGCGACGGTGCGCGAGCTCTGGACCGGGACGGTGCGCTCGACCATCGCCGTCCAGGCCTCCTCCTTGGCCTCGGCCGAGGGCGAGCTCGCCCGCACCGTGAGCGCGCGGATCCACGCGTCCGGGTCCGGGTCGCGCTCCTGCAGGGCCTCGACGGCAGCGGCGTCGAGGTCGCCCAGCTCGGCCCGGCGCTGCAGGACGTACCACTGGAGGTCGAGGTCGTCGCCCGCCTCGGCCAGGACGTCCGCGAGGCCGGCGTCGTCGGCCGCCGTGCGGGCGAGCGTGCGCAGCGCGGAGCGCCGCGAGATGCCCTTGTCGAGCAGCAGCCGTCCCGCCCGGCCCACCCGCGCCTCGAGGCCCGCGCGCTCGGACTCCGGTGACCATGCCTGCGCGGCGTGCAGCGCGAGCTGGAGGACCGGCTCCGCGACCGTCTCGACGGTCTCGACCGACAGCACGTCGGTCATGGCTGCGACGGTCTCGGCCGCGCTCGCCTCGCCGTTGCTCAGCATGTCCCACACCGTGGCCATCGCCACGGCGCGGGTGAGCGTCGTCGGCAGGCCCGAGGGGCGGCCGACCAGGACCTCGCGACCGGCCGCGTCGGGTCGCGTGGTGGCGAAGGTCGTGTCGTCGTGGTTGACCAGGTAGAGGTCGGCCTCCGGCAGGCCCTCGACGGCGGTGCGCTCGCCGTCGACCTCCACGCGGACCGCGCCGACCTCCTCGAGCACCTCGCCGGCCCAGCGGTAGGCGCCGACGCCGACGACCTGCGGATGGGGCGCGCCGTGCGCGCCGACGGCCGTCAGCACGAGACGCCCCGCCCTCGCCGTCGCGCTCGATGCCCAGCCGGTCGACCCCGGCGGTCTCCAGCCACGCCGTGCGCCACGGCTGCAGGTCGCGGCCGCTCGCCTGCTCCAGCGAGCCGACCAGGTCGTCGAGGGTGGTGTTGCCCCACGCGTGCTCGGCGAAGTAGGCGCTCATGCCGGCGGAGAAGGTGTCCTCGCCGACGAAGTGCATGAGCTGCTTGAGCACCGCGGCGCCCTTGGGGTAGGTGATGGAGTCGAAGATCGACTCCGCGTCGGCCACCGACGGCACCGGCAGGCGGATGGGGTGGGACGCCGGGCCCTGGTCGGCGAGGTAGGCGTCGAGCTTCTGGTCGACCAGGTTGTTGGCGGCCGTGTCGCCGTAGGCGGTCGCGCGCTCGGCGGCCCACATGCACGCGAACTCGGCGAACGCCTCGTTGAGCCAGAGGTCGTCCCACCAGCGCATCGTCACGATGTTGCCGAACCACATGTGCGCCATCTCGTGGAGCAGCACGTTGGTGAAGACCTGCCACTCGGCCGTGGTCGGCTCGCTGCGGCGCAGCACGGTGTCGGCCCACGTCACGCAGCCGTAGTTCTCCATCGCACCGCCGAAGTCCGGCAGGAACACCTGGTCGTAGGAGCGCTGCGGGAACGGCATGCCGAAGCGGTCGCCGAAGAACTCGAGGCCCTGCGCGGTGAGGGCGAAGAGCTGGTCGGCGTCGCGCCGCAGCGCGGGCTCAAGGGTCTGGCGGGCGTAGAGGCCGAGCTCGTAGCCGTCGACCTCGCGGCGCACCTGCGCGAACGGCCCGGCCACGACGACGGGGTTGTACGTCGACAGCGCCGGGGTGGGCGCGAACGTCCAGCGCCGGGCTCCGTCGACGTCGTCGACCACCGGGTCGCCGGAGTTGCTGACCACCGTCCACCCGGCGGGGGCGGTGACGGTGAAGGCGTGGGGCGCCTTCAGGTCGGGCTGGTCGAAGCAGGCCCAGGCATAGCGGGCCTCGTCGGGCTCGAACGTCGTCCACAGGTAGACGTTGTCGTCGGCAGGGTCGACGGCGCGGTGCACGCCCCGGCCGTAGGTGGTGTCGGACTGCACGCTGGCGACGACCAGCTCGTTGTCCTCCGCGAGCCCGTCCAGCGTGATCCGCCCCTCGACGGCGGCTGGCAGCGGCGCGCCGTTGAGCGTCGCCGACTCCACCTCGGCGCAGCAGTCGACGAAGGTCGACGCGCCGGCGGTCGCGGTGAAGCGCACCGTGCTGACGGCGCGGAAGTCCGGACCGTCGGGCAGGGCGGTGAGGTCGACGGCGATGTCGTAGGAGGTGACCGACAGGAGGGCCGCGCGCTCGACGGCCTCCTCCTGTCGCAGGCTGCGGACGGGCACGGGCGTGGTCCTGACTCGAGTGGGGTCTGCGGGCGACGCCCGGTCGGGCGACCGCCCCAACCTAGGCCGAACCGGTCCGCGGATCGAGGGGTCCAAGATGCCCCAAGCATGGGATTCCCCGGCGACCTCCCGCGACGTTAGGTTCGAAGGCGGTGACCGACCCGCTCGACATCGGGCCGAGCGCGTTCGTCGGTCGCCGGGGAGGCAACGATGAACCTTGCGCACAAGCTGCTGACGGCGAGCGCGGCATCCGTGCTGCTGGCAGGCGCGGCCGCGTCGGCCGGCACGGGCGCCGCCCAGGCCGAGCTCACCACCACGTCCCGCGGCCACCACGGCCACGGCGTCACCCCCACCAGTCCCCAGGCCGCGAGGTTCGTCAGGGGCGTCTCGGTCGCGGAGATCACCGCGCACCAGACCGCGCTGCAGCGGATCGCCTCGCTCAACGACGACACCCGCGAGGTGTTCTCGCAGGGCTACCGGGAGTCCGTCGACTACGTCGTGTCGACGCTCCGGGCGGCCGGCTACCGGCCCCGGACCGACCAGTTCAACTTCCCGGTGTGGTCGGAGTCGCAGCCGGCGGTCCTCGCCCAGGTCGCGCCGACGCCCCGGACCTACGTCCCGGGCGACGCCGAGGACGACGGCCAGCCGACGGTCGACTTCATCACCATGGCCAACTCGCCCACGGTCGAGCTGAGCGGCGCGCCGGTGTTCCCCGTCGGCGGCATCCTGGACCCGCCGACGGGCGGCTCGGCGAGCGGCTGCGCGGCCGAGGACTACGACGGCGTGGCGGGCAAGGTCGCGCTCGTCCAGCGCGGCACGTGCGCCTTCGTCACCAAGTGGGAGCTGGCGCAGGCGGCCGGCGCCACGGGCGTCATCATCTACAACGAGGGCAACGCCCCGGAGCGGCAGAACCCGATCTTCGTGGACAACCAGCCCTCCCCACCGGCCACCATCGCCGCGGTCATCGCGAGCTACTCGGTCGGCAACGAGCTGCTCCAGGCCTCCAAGGCCGGTCAGGACCCGACGGTGGACCTGAAGGTCTACGGCACCTTCACCGACCGCTTCCTGCCGCAGGTGATCGCCGAGACGCGTGGGGGAGACCCCGACCACGTCGTCGTGGTGGGCGCGCACCTCGACTCGGTCCCGGCAGGCCCGGGCATCAACGACGACGGGTCCGGGTCGGCGACGCTGCTCGCGCAGGCCGAGGAGCTCGCCAGCGGTCGCTACCACCTGCGCAACAAGGTCCGCTTCGCGTGGTGGGGAGCGGAGGAGAACGGCCTCGTCGGGTCGAGCTACTACGCCCACGAGCTGAGCCAGGCCGAGGTCGACCGGATCGACGTGATGCTCGACTACGACATGCTCGCCTCGCCCAACTACGTGCGCGGCGTCTACGACGGTGACGGCAACGCCGCGCCGGACAACCCGGCCGGGCCGGAGGGCTCGGGCACGGTCGAGCAGGTCTTCGACGACTGGTTCACCGCGCAGGGACTCCAGAGCGTGCGCCGGGCGTTCGACGGCCGGTCGGACTACGTCGGCTTCACCGATCGCGGCATCCCGTCAGGTGGCGTCTTCGCGGGCGCCGAGGGCGTCAAGACGGCCGAGGAGGCAGCGATCTACGGCGGTGCGGCGGGCTCGTGGTACGACCCGTGCTACCACCAGGCGTGCGACAACCTGATCACCGTGCTGACCGGGGTCCCGCCGCTCGACGCCGAGGGTCTGGCGCCCGAGGGTGACGACGCGGCCAAGCGCGCGGCCCAGCGGGCCATGGCCGGCGGTTCGATCAGGAGCCTCACCGAGCTCTCGGCCGCGGCCAGCTACGGCGTGTACTACTTCGGCGCCTCGAAGGACCCCTTCGGCACCCGGGGTCGGCCGGAGCGCGTGGCGCCGAGGGCCGCCGCCACCTACGAGTGGCGCGGTCACAGCACCCGCCTGCGGCGCTGAGCCGGCCGCTCCGGTACGCCGCCCCCCGACGGCGTGCCGGAGCGGTCACTGACCGATGCGGGTGCGCACCTCGTAGAGCTCGGGGAAGAAGGTCAGGTCGAGGGCACGGCGCAGGAAGTCGACGCCCGACGAGCCGCCGGTCCCGACCTTGTGGCCGATGACGCGCTGCACCACCTGGAGGTGGCGGAAGCGCCACTGCTGGAAGGCGTCCTCGACGTCGACGAGCTCCTCGCAGGTCTCGTAGACGCCCCAGTGCTCGGAGGGGGAGGCGTAGACGGAGGCGAAGACGTCGACGAGGTCGGGGTCGCTCGTGTGCGGCTTGGAGAAGTCGCGCTCGAGCAGCCGCTGCGGGACGGCGTACCCCTGGCGCGCGAGGAGGGCGAGGAACTCGTCGTAGAGCGACGGCTCGTGCAGCAGCTGCTCGAGCGGGGCGTGGGCCGCCTCGTCGTGCGCGTGGACCTTCACCATGTCGGCGCTCTTGTTGCCGAGCAGGAACTCGACCTCGCGGTACTGCGCGGACTGGAAGCCCGAGCTGGTGGCGAGGAAGGGGCGGATCTCGGCGTACTCGCTCGGGGTGAGCGTGGCCAGCACCGACCACTGGTCGGTCAGCGTGTGCTGGATGTGCTTGATCCGCGCCATCCGCTTGAGGGCGGGGGAGAGGTCGTCGGTGCGCAGCAGCGCGCGGGCCGAGCGCAGCTCGTGGATCATCAGCTTGAGCCACAGCTCGCTGGTCTGGTGCTGGACGATGAAGAGGAGCTCGTCGTGCTGCGGCGGGTCGGACAGCGGCTGCTGCGCCGCGAGCAGCACGTCGAGGCGGAGGTAGTCGCCGTAGGACATCGACCGTGAGAAGTCGCGCTGGATGCCCTCCTCGAGGTCGCGCTGGTTGGAGTGGGGCTGCGGTGTCTCGGCCATGCGCGCAACCTATCGGGCACGACGGTCGGTGGCCTCGATTACCGTCGTGCCCATGGCCGGTCCGACGAGCCCCGCGGCAGGGGAGCGCACCCGCACGTGGGTGCCCGGGTGGCCGTGCGCGCCCGCGCAGGTGCTGCGCCCGCAGCGCCGGGGTGCCGGTGACCCGACGCAGCGCGAGGACGACGCCGGTCGCACCTGGCGCGCCATGCGTACGCCGGTGGGCCCGGCGACGCTGTGCATCCAGGCGCGGCCATCGAGCGGCGACGTGGTCGGGCGCGCGTGGGGGCCCGGCGCCGAGTGGGCGTTGGAGCACCTGCCGCGGCTGCTCGGCGCCGAGGACGACCCGTCCGGGTTCGAGGCGCACCACCACCCCGAGGTCGCCGAGGGCTGGCGACGCCACCCCCACTGGCGCCTCGGCGCGACCGGGCTGGTGATGGAGTCGCTGGTGCCCTCGATCCTGGAGCAGAAGGTGACCGGCAAGCAGGCGTTCGGCTCCTTCCGCGAGCTCGTCCGGCGCCACGGGGAGCCCGCCCCCGGCCCGGTGGGTCCGCTGCGGCTCATGGTCCAGCCGACGCCGGCTGCGATCGCCGCCGTGCCGTCGTGGGAGTGGCTGCGCCTCGGCGTGCAGCCCGCGCAGTCCCGCACGGTCGTCACCGCGTGCCGGCTCGCCCCGTCGCTGGAGCGGATCACCGAGGTGTCGGCCGAGGAGGCCGACCGCCGGCTGCGCACCGTGCGCGGGATCGGCGTGTGGACCAGCGCCGAGGTGCGCCAGCGCGTGCTCGGCGACCCCGACGCGGTCAGCTTCGGTGACTACCACCTCGCCAACTGGTCGGCTGGGCGCTCGTCGGGCACGACGTGAGCGACGAGGAGATGGCCGAGCTGCTCGAGCCCTACCGGCCCCACCGCGGTCGGGCGGCGATGCTCGCGATCGCCGGTGGGCGCTCGCGTCCGCGCCGCGGGCCGCGGATGAGCGTGCCCACCCACCTGCCGACGCGCTGAGGCCTCACATCACCTCGGGCGACTCGATCCCGAGCAGGTCCAGGCCCCGGGCGAGCACGTCGCGGGTCAGGGCGGTCAACGTCAGCCGCGAGCGCATCACGTCCGGCTCCGCCTTCAGCACCGGGCACCGCTCGTAGAAGATGGAGAAGGCCTGCGCGAGCTCGAAGAGGTGCCCGCAGAGCCGGTGCGGCTCGAGGGTCTCGCCCACCTCGGCGACCACGTCGCCGAAGGCGAGGAGCGCCAGCGCCAGTGCCCGCTCCTCGGGCGCGGTGAGCGCGACCGGCCCCGGCGCGGCCCCGGCCTCGGCGCCACGACGCAGGACCGAGCGCGTGCGCGCGACGGCGTACTGCAGGTAGCGGCTGGTGTTGCCGGTGAGGCTGACCATGCGGTCGAGGTCGAAGACGTACTCGCTGTCGTGGGCCACCGACAGGTCGGCGTACTTCACCGCGCCGATGCCGACCTGCGGCGCCAGCACGGCACGCTCCTGCTCCGACAGCGTCGGGCGGTCCTCGTCGATCGCGGCACGGGCCGCGTCGACCGCCTCGTCGAGAAGTGCCATCAGGCGCAGCGGCGCTCCCGACCGGGTGCGGAGGATCTTGCGGTCGGCGCCCAGGACGTTGCCGATCCGCACGTGCACCGGGTCGACGTCCGCGGGCAGCCAGCCGGCGATCCGCGCGGTCTCCCACACCATCTCCAGGTGCAGCGCCTGCGTCGCGCCGACGACGTAGAGCAGCCGGTCGCCGTGCAGGTCGCGGACCCGGCGGCGCACGGTGGCCAGGTCCGTGGCGGCGTAGCCGTAGCCGCCGTCGGACTTGCGCACGATCAGCGGCAGCGGCTTGCCCTCACGACCGGTGCGGCCCTCGAGGAAGACGCACAGCGCCCCGTCGCTGACGGTCGCGAGCCCCGCCTCGACGAGCTCGTCGCAGACCCGGTCGAGGTCGTCGTTGTACGTCGACTCTCCCGCGAGGTCGGCGTCGGTCAGCGTCACGCCGAGCCGGGAGTAGAGCGCGTTGAAGTAGTGCCGGGACAGCTCGACCAGCCCGTGCCACAGCCGCAGGGTCTCCGCGTCGCCGGCCTGCAGCGCGACGACCCGGGCCCGGGCGCGGGCGGCGAAGGCCGCGTCGCCGTCGAACTTCACCCGAGCCGCCTGGTAGAAGGAGTTCGGGTCGGTCTCGACCAGCCGCGCCTCCTCGGAGCCCTCGCCGACGTCGAGGAGGTGCTCGAGCAGCATCCCGAACGGGGTGCCCCAGTCACCGATGTGGTTCTGGCGCAGCACCGTGTGGCCGAGGTGCTCCAGGACCCGGGCCAGCGCGTCGCCCACGACGGTGGTGCGCAGGTGCCCGACGTGCATCTCCTTGGCGACGTTGGGCGCGGAGTAGTCGATGACGACGCGCTCCGCGCTCGGCTGCGGCACGCCACGGCGCGGGTCGTCGGCCAGGGCGTCGAGCGCGGAGCCGAGCCAGCCGGGGGACAGGGTGAGGTTGACGAAGCCGGGCCCGCTGATCTCGACCGACTCGCACACCCCGTCGACCTCGAGCGCCTCCACGATCCGGGCGGCGACGTCGCGCGGGGGCAGGCCGACCTGCTTGGCGAGGGGCAGCGCGGCGTTGGACTGGAAGTCGGCGAACTGGCTCGGGCGCAGCACCGGGTCGGCGTCGCGGTGCTCGGTGCCGAAGGCGCGCTCGATGGCGGCGGACACGAGCGGGGCGAGGGCGGCGTACGCGGACGTCATGGGCGCACGCTACGGGCATGACCGGGTCGGGCGCCTCCCGGTTGGCCCCAGAGTCAGAGCCGGGGTCAGAGCCAGGGTCGGAGCCCGGGGTCAGAGCAGGGGGCGCAGCGGGGCCAGGAAGCTCTCGGTGAACTTCCGGTTCAGGTCGCGTGCCTCCCACTCGTGGAGGGTGAGCTCGAGGCAGTTGGTCTCGTCGGTGCGGAAGACCTGCTCCATCGCCGCCGCGAAGTCGGGGTCGATCACCTCGAGGTTGATCTCGTAGTTGCCCTGGAGGCTGAGCCGGTCGATGTTGGCGGTGCCGACGGTCGCCCAGCTGCCGTCGATCGTGGCCGTCTTGGCGTGCACCATCGCGTCGCGGAAGCGCAGGATCCGCACCCCGGCGGCCAGCAGCTCGCCGTAGTAGCCGCGCGAGATCCAGTCGGCCACGATGTGGTTGGACTTCAGCGGCAGCAGGATCCGCACGTCCACGCCGCGGCGCGCGGCGTCGGTGAGGGCGTCGACGAAGTCCTGGTCGGGCAGGAAGTAGGCCGTGGTGAGCCAGATGTTGTGGCTGGCGCGGTTGATCGCCTCGAGGTACATGCTGCGGATCGGGAAGGTCCACTGGCGCGGGATGTTGCGGTGGATGCGGATCTGGGGGTCCCAGTCCGACGCGGTCTCCAGCAGCAGCGGGCGCTCGTCGCGCTTGATCCGGTGGCGACGGTTGAGGTTCCAGAAGTCGGCGAACGCGCGCTTGAGGTCCCACACGCCGGGACCGGTGATCCGGACGTGCGTGTCGCGCCACTCGGTGGCGTAGGCCGAGCCGATGTTGTAGCCGCCGAGGAAGGCGACCTCGTCGTCGACGACCAGCAGCTTGCGGTGGTCGCGGCCGTAGTGGCGCAGGTTCCAGAAACGCAGGCCCGCGGTCCACACCGGGTAGCGCAGCACCTTCAGGGAGGGCGAGAAGCGCTTGAAGGCGGGGGAGACGACGAGGTTCGCGAAGCCGTCGTAGATGCAGTGCACGTCGACGCCCCGGTCGGCGGCTGCGGTGAGGGCGGCCTTGAACTTCCAGCCGATCTCGTCGCCCTTCCAGATGTAGGTCTCGAAGAGGATCTGCTTCTTCGCGCCGTCGATCGCGGCGAGCATGTCGTCGTAGAGGTCGCGCCCGAAGGTGTACGTCGTGATCTCGCCCTCGCCGACCGCCACCGTCTCCGGTCCGGTCACCGGGAACGGCTTCGGCTTCTTGCCGCGCCGCCGGTAGGAGTCGACGATCGACAGCGCCACCGCGAGGCCGACCTGCAGCCCGAGGATCCCCAGGAAGCCGCGTCGCAGGGCGGTGAGCGCGCGGGACAGGGTCACGCGCACAATCTAGTCACGCCGCCCATCCTCACGCGGCTCCGCCCCGGCTGGCACGATGGGGGGATGCGTCGCCTGGTCTACCTCGTCGCCGTCACGCTCGACGGGTTCATCGCCGGACCCGACGGCGCTGACCCCAGCGGGTCCGACTTCCTGCCCGTGACGCCCGACCTCGTCGAGCACCTCGTCGGCTCCTGGCCCGAGACGCTCCCGGGCCCGGCGCGCGAGGCGATGGGCGTCTCCGACCCTGGCACCCACTTCGACACCGTCGTCGAGGGCCGGGCCTCCTACGAGCTCGGGCTCGCGGCCGGGCTGCTCGACGCCTACCCCCACCTGCGGCACCTCGTCGTCTCGCGCTCGCTGGCCGGGCGCACCGACCTCCCCGTGGAGGTCGTCGCCGGCGATCCCGTCGCCCGGGTGCGCGAGCTGAAGGCCGAGGACGGGGACAAGGACATCTGGCTGGTCGGCGGCGGCACCCTCGCGCACGCGCTGCTGCCCGAGGTCGACCGGCTGGTCCTCAAGGTCAACCCGAGCGTCATCGGCGACGGCGTACGCCTCTTCGCGGGGCCGTTCTCGCCGGCCACCTTCACCCCGGTCGACCAGGTCGACCTGCCGGGTGGCGTCCGGGTCGTGACGCTCGACCGGGTGCGCTGACTCAGGGGGTGCGGTCGTCCACCCGGTTGCGGCGGCGGAACAGCGGACCGTCCGCGAACGCCGCCACGCGGGCCGAGCGTGCCGCCGCGAGGCTGACCAGGCCGAGCAGGAGCTGGCAGGCGCCGAGGAGCGTCTGACCGTCGGTCATGGTCACCAGCCCGAAGAACAGCCAGGCCGCCCCCAGGACGTAGTGCCAGGTGCGCCGGCCGGCGTCCTCGTCCCGCGCCTCGACGTGCTCCTCGGTGTCCATGCGGCGAGCCTACGGCTCAGCCAAGGTCGAGACCGGCGTACCGCGCGACGTCGCACGGCCGGTCGGACAGCACCCGGAAGAGCACGGCCCGCAGCAGCGCCCGGCGGGCCGCACCGCTGCGCCAGTCGTCGAGCGCCTCCACCGGGGCGTCGTGCCACAGCACGGCGTCGAGGACGCAGACCGCCTCAGCCCACAGCGCCGAGCGCCACGCAGGGGAGAAGTCGATGACGAACGGGACGCCGGTCGCGTCGAGCAGGACGTTGCCGGCAAGGTCGCGGTGGACGAGCTGCTCGCGGCCGAGGTCGGTGTCATCGAGCCCGCGGGCCAGCCCGGCGACGAGACCGACCAGGCCGGGCTCGGGGCGACCCGCGGCGGCCGCCGTCGCCAGCGCGGGGTCGTGCGCCGCGTGCTCGGCGTCCGTCCAGCGGTCGCGGCGGCCGTCCAGCCCGGTGGGGCGCTCCGGCACCGCGCTGGCCAGGCGGGCGTGGAGCAGGTGGGCGGTGGCGCGCAGGGTCGGCAGGTCGCGGCACGGCGTCGCACCGGGCTCGAAGCGGGTCGCGGTCCAGCCGTCCACCACCAGGCTGCCGTCGCGTGCGGGCACCGGCAGGGCCAGCCGCAGCGTCCGTGGTTCCTGCTCGTCGAGCCGCACCGCGACCCGGGCCTGCACCGGCGCCAGCCAGACCTCCTCCGGCGAGTGGTCGGGGGAGAGCGCGAGGTCGCCAGCCCGCCAGGTCGTCCCCTGCCCGCCGGGCAGCGGCTCCAGGACGCCCTCGGCCGCGAAGAGGTCGAGCACGTGGTCGGGCGGCGGGCCGGGGTGGGGCATGACGGGAGCGTAGGACGGGTGCTCGTCCACCGTGACGTCGGTTCGCGTCGACGAGCGACGACCAGCGGCGGCGAGCGGGCCTGCTGTCGGTGGCCCCGCGTAGGCTCGACGCATGCGTCCAGTGACCGATCTCCAGCGCCGGGTGGCCCCCTTCAAGGTGGTCTCCGACTACGAGCCGTCCGGCGACCAGCCGACCGCGATCAAGGACATCGTGGGCCGGATCCAGGGCGGCGAGCAGGACGTCGTGCTCCTCGGCGCGACCGGCACGGGCAAGACCGCGACCGTCGCGTGGGTCACCGAGCAGCTGCAGCGTCCGGTGCTGGTGCTCCAGCCCAACAAGACCCTCGCCGCGCAGTTCGCCAACGAGCTGCGACAGCTCTTCCCGAACAACGCCGTCGAGTACTTCGTGTCCTACTACGACTACTACCAGCCCGAGGCCTACGTCCCCCAGACCGACACCTACATCGAGAAGGACTCCTCGATCAACGAGGAGGTCGAGCGGCTGCGCCACAGCGCCACCAACAGCCTGCTCACCCGCCGCGACACCATCGTGGTCTCGACCGTGTCCTGCATCTACGGCCTCGGCACCCCGCAGGAGTACGTCGACCGGATGCTGCGGCTCAAGGTCGGCGAGGAGCACGACCGCGACTCGGTGCTGCGCCGGCTCGTCGAGATCCAGTACACCCGCAACGACATGTCCTTCACCCGCGGCACCTTCCGGGTCCGCGGCGACACCCTCGAGATCTTCCCGGTCTACGAGGAGCTCGCGATCCGGGTGGAGTTCTTCGGCGACGAGGTCGAGCGGCTGATGACGCTCCACCCCATCAGCGGGGAGGTGATCTCGGAGGACACCGAGCTCCACGTCTTCCCCGCCACCCACTACGTCGCCGGCCCCGAGCGCATGGAGAAGGCGATCACCGGCATCGAGCTCGAGCTCGCCGACCAGCTCGCGACGTTCGAGAAGCAGGGCAAGCTGCTCGAGGCGCAGCGGCTGCGGATGCGCACGACCTACGACGTCGAGATGATGCGCCAGGTCGGCTCGTGCTCGGGCATCGAGAACTACTCGATGCACATGGACGGTCGCAAGCCCGGCAGCGCGCCCAACACCCTGCTCGACTACTTCCCCGAGGACTTCGTCCTCGTCGTCGACGAGTCCCACGTCGCGGTGCCGCAGATCGGCGGCATGTACGAGGGCGACATGTCCCGCAAGCGCAACCTGGTCGACCACGGCTTCCGCCTGCCGAGCGCGATGGACAACCGTCCGTTGCGGTGGGAGGAGTTCGTCGACCGGATCGGCCAGACGGTCTACCTCTCCGCGACCCCGGGCAACTACGAGCTCGACCGGGTGGGCGGCGTCGACAACACCGTGCAGCAGATCATCCGCCCCACGGGCCTGATCGACCCCGAGGTCGTCGTGAAGCCGACCAAGGGCCAGATCGACGACCTGATCCACGAGATCCGCACCCGGGCCGAGAAGAACGAGCGGGTCCTGGTCACCACGCTGACCAAGAAGATGTCCGAGGACCTCACCGACTACCTCCTCGACGCCAACATCCGCACCCGCTACCTCCACTCCGAGGTCGACACGCTGCGGCGCATCGAGCTGCTGCGTGAGCTGCGCATGGGCGAGTACGACGTCCTGGTCGGCATCAACCTCCTCCGCGAGGGACTCGACCTCCCGGAGGTGTCGCTGGTCGCGATCCTCGACGCCGACAAGGAGGGCTTCCTGCGCTCCGACAAGTCGCTGATCCAGACCATCGGTCGCGCGGCGCGCAACGTGTCCGGCCAGGTCCACATGTACGCCGACAAGATCACGCCGTCGATGGAGAACGCCATCGGGGAGACCAATCGCCGTCGCGCGATCCAGGTCGCCTACAACACCGAGCGCGGCATCGACCCGCAGCCGCTGCGCAAGAAGATCGCCGACATCACCGAGATGCTGGCCCGCGAGGACGAGAACACCGAGGAGCTGCTGCGCACCTGGGCCGACGTCGGCCAGAAGGGTCGTGCGGGCGGGGTGAAGGCGGGCAAGTCGCCGACCCCGGCGCTGTCGCGGATCCACTCCGAGGCCCCCGACACTGCCGGCATCCCGAGCAGCGACCTCGCCGAGCTCATCCAGGGCCTGACCGACCAGATGAGGACGGCGGCCGCCGAGCTCCAGTTCGAGGTCGCCGCCCGGCTGCGCGACGAGATCTCCGACCTCAAGAAAGAGCTCCGCCAGATGATGGAAGCGACGAAGTGAGCACGCCGGCGACGAAGTGACGAGCGGTGCGCGCGAGCCGAGGGCCGTCAGCCGAGCTGCTCGCGCCGCTTGATCTCCTTGAGCTCCTTCTTCTCCAGCTCACGTACGTGCTCGTCGACGATGTCCTGCTTGCGGGCGACGATCCGGACCACGTTCATGATGCCGAAGCCCATCGGGAAGAGCGGCCAGGGGAACTCGCCCCACATCGTCAGCGCCCAGATGGTCCAGAGCAGGACCGACAGACCCAGCAGGCCGAGCACGGCCTCGCGGCGCTCGCCCTCCCACTTCCGGACGGCCTGCTGGCGGAGGTCGACGGGCGTCGAGCGCGGGGCCTGGGCGGCGGGGAGGTCGCTCACGAGGGGTACCAGCTCGCCGAGGGTCCGGCTGGCCAGCGCGGCGTCGGTGCGCTCGTCGTACTCGGCGCGGGTGATGCGACCCTCCGCGAAGGCGTCGGCCAGGACGGTCTCGATGACGGCGCGGTCGCGGTCCGACGCGCGCATCGCCGCGTTCGCGGACGCGCGGGGGTCGTGGTCGAACTGGCTCCACACCTCGATGCCTGGCACCGTCCCATCGTAGGCAGACCCACCCATCGGGATGTATGAGGAGTGTCATGGTCGGTCGGGATCGCTAGCGTCAGCGCCATGAGCACCTCCATCGACCTCGGTCGCCCGATCTCCGGCGACGTCATCGACCTGATCCTCGACGACCACCGCCGCTTCGAGGCGCTGCTGCGCGACCTGCGCGACAGCACCTCCGACCGCGACGCGGTCCGCAAGGCGCTCGCGGCGCTGCACGTCGCGCACGCCGAGGCCGAGGAGAAGCACGTCTACCCCAAGCTCGAGCGCAAGGACGCGATCACCGAGCACGAGGCCGAGCACGGCGAGGAGGAGCACGCCGAGGGCCACGAGGCGATGCTGGCCGTGCTGGAGCTCAAGGGCACCGACACCCAGGCCTTCGACGACGCGGTCGAGGAGCTCGCCAAGGTGCTCAACCACCACCTCACCGAGGAGGAGCTCACCATCCTCAACCCGGCTCGCGAGGAGGTCGGCGAGCAGCTCCGCGCCACCCTCGGCGAGGCGTTCGCGACCGAGCGCAACGCCCAGCTCGACGCCGACTGCGGCTCGATCGACAACGTCCGCCGCATCGTGCAGGCTGCCCAGAAGGAGGGCCTCCTCGACGACGAGGAGGACGAGGGCTCCGACGACTGACCAGCCAGGGCGGGCGCAGATGGACGTGTCGCAGGTGCACGAGCTCTGCGCCGCCCTGCCCGGGCGCCTGGCCGGACAACCCGTGGGACCACGAGCACCCCGTGTTCAAGGTCGGCCCGGGCGAGCGCGGCAAGATCTTCGCGTTCCTGGGCGCCGACCGGGTCGGGATCAAGGCCGCGCTGACCCGCGAGGCGGCCGACGAGTGGCTCGAGCGCCACCCCGACGACGCCAGCGTGATGGCCTACATCGGGCGCTCGGGGTGGAACGACCTGGTGCTCGGCGGGTCGATCCCCGACGACGAGCTGCTCGAGGCCGTCGAGGAGTCCTACCGCCTGGTGGTCTCGCGGCTGCCGAGACGCGACCGTCCGGAGGGCTGGGACTCGGTCAGGGCCGGCGCCGCATCATCGTGAGCCCGACCATCCGGGCCACGACCATCGCGACGTAGAACACGCCCACCATCATCTCGACCATCACGACCGACCTGGCCTGCTCGCCGACGGCGACGATGTCGGAGAGGCCCACGCTGGTGAGGGTGGAGAACGACAGGTAGAGCAGCTCGAACCACGAGTGGTCGAAGCCGCCGGCGTTCGAGAACGAGTCGGGCCACACCACCTGCACCGCGGAGAAGACGTAGGCGAAGCCCCAGGCGACGACGGTGAACGCCGCACCCGTCGCGTAGTACTCGTCGGTGGTGATGACGTCGTCGTGGAAGAGGTAGCGCAGCATCGCGTAGGAGACGTAGAAGTAGAACGGCGCGTGCAGCAGGCCCGAGGTCAGCGCGATCCAGTCGGTGTCGACGAGGATCGCGTCGAGCAGGGTGAAGACGATGGTCGGCGCTCCGAGGAAGAACACCACCCGGCTCACGTTCGGCGTGCGCCGCACCGCGAGGACCGCGGAGCCCACGGCGAGCATCGCGATGACGCCGAGGAACGAGCGGCCCACGGTCGACCCCCCGAGGAACGGCCACGCCAGCACCTGGAGCAGCTGTGCCGCCAGCAGCATCGCTGACGGGTGCGCGGTGAGGTGGGGGAAGGGCCGGGTCACGACACGGGAGTCTAGGCAGGGCACGCAGCAGCGCCACGCCGCCTCGCTGGGCTAGGTTCGCGCTGTGGGAGCGCGGGGATGGAGGGCCCTGGCCGCCGTGCTGGCGGTCGTCCTCGTCGCGCTCGTGGCGGGATGCGTGTGGGTCGTCGGCTCGACCGACCCCACCGACGAGGCGCTGACCGATGCCCAGCACGAGGTCGCCGCGGCCGCCCGCACCGAGGCACTGGCCTTCCTCCGGGTCGACCACCGTGACATGGAGCCGTTGGTGGAGGCGGTGCTCGCGGGGGCGACGGGTGACTTCGCCGAGCAGTACGCCGCCCAGCGCGACCGGTTGGTGCGCGAGGCCGAGCGCACCCGCGCCACCTCGACCGGCGAGGTGGTCTCGCTCGGCGTCAGCGAGCTGCACGACGACACCGCGACCGTGGTGGTCGCGGCCAACGGCACCGTCACCAACTCCGGCACCGAGCGACCGCAGCGACGGTTCTACCGGCTGCGCATGGAGCTCGTCCGGGAGGACGGACGCTGGCTGACCAGCGGCGTGGAGTTCGTCCGGTGAGGCGTGTGTGCGCGGCGCTCGCGGTCCTGGTCGTCGTGGCCGCGGCGGTGCTCGCCTGGCTGGTCGCCCACCGACCCGGCGACGGGTCCGGCGACGACCTCACCTCGGCCGCCCAGGACGCGACCCGCGTCGCGTCGGCAGCGGCGCGCGACGGTGCCCAGCAGGCCGCCGAGGAAGCCGCCGCGCGCCTCTACGGCTACTCGTGGCGCACCCTGGCGGAGGACCGCGCGGCCGCCCGCGCGCTGCTCACCGGTCCGATGGTCGACCGCTACGACCGGACCATGGCCGCGCTGGCGCCCGACGCGCGACGCGAGCACCGCGTGGTCGCGGCCACGGTCACCGGCAGCGGGGTCGTGCACGTCGCCTCCGACTACGCCCGCGTGCTCGTCCTCGTCAACGAGCGCACCAGCACCGCCGGTCGCCCGGAGCCCCGGCTCGAGCTCGACCGGGTGCTGGTCAGCCTGCGCCGCGTCGACGGCGCGTGGCGGGTCAGCGAGCTCGACGCGCTCTGAGCCGACGCGCTCCGGACGGACACGGCCCGAGCCTTGTGGCCCGGGCCGGGGACCGCGAGGATCGCAGCGTGGACGACGTGACGACCGACCTGCTCGTGATCGGAGCCGGTCCGACCGGCCTCTACGCCACCTACTACGCCGGGTTCCGCGGCCTCGACGTCGCCGTCGTCGACTCGCTGCCCGAGCTGGGCGGCCAGATCACCGCGATGTACCCCGAGAAGGCGATCCTCGACGTCGCGGGGTTCCCGTCCGTGAAGGGCCGCGACCTGGTCGAGGGACTGGTCGAGCAGGCGGGCACCGCGCACCCGACGTACCTCCTCGACCGCACCGCCACCACCCTCGAGCACCGTGAGGACGACGTCGTGGTCACCCTCGACGACGGCATCCGGGTCACCGCCGGCGCCGTGCTGATCACCTCCGGCATCGGGAAGTTCAGCCCGCGACCGCTGCCGGCCGGGGAGGGCTGGGTGGGCCGCGGGATGGAGTTCTTCGTGCCGAGCTTCGCGCCCTATGCAGGCAAGGACGTCGTGGTCGTCGGCGGCGGCGACAGCGCCTTCGACTGGGCCCAGCACCTCGAGCCCGTCGCCGCGTCCGTCACGCTGGTCCACCGCCGCGACGCCTTCCGCGCCCACGAGCGGACGGTCGCGGCGGTCCGCGACTCCAGCGTCGAGATCGTCACCAACGCGCAGGTGACCGCGCTGCGCGGCGACCCGCTGCTCGAAGAGGTCGAGGTGAGCGTCGACGGGGAGGAGCCGCGCACGCTCCCCGCCCAGGCCCTGGTCGCCGCGCTCGGCTTCATCGCCGACCTCGGTGCGATCCAGCGCTGGGGCCTGGAGACCTCGAAGCGGCACGTGGTGGTCGACTCCGCGATGCGCACCAACCTCCCGCGCGTCTTCGCGGCCGGCGACATCACCGACTACCCCGGCAAGGTCCGCCTCATCGCGGTCGGCTTCGGCGAGGCGGCCACGGCGGTCAACAACGCGGCCGTGGTCATCGATCCGTCGGCCCACGTCTTCCCCGGCCACTCCAGCGAGGGCTGAGCCACCCCGGCGGGCGCAGGCGCCTACCCGCGAGTAGGCATAATGAGCCTGTGCGCATCGCCATGCTGTCCTACCGGACCAAGCCCCACTGCGGTGGGCAGGGCATCTACGTCCGCCACCTGAGCCGGGAGCTGGTCCGCTTGGGTCACGAGGTCGAGGTGTTCTCCGGGCAGCCCTACCCGGTGCTCGACGAGGGGGTGCGCCTGACGAAGGTGCCGAGCCTCGACCTCTACCGCGAGCCCGACCCGTTCCGGATCCCGCACCTGCGCGAGTTCCGCGACCGGATCGACGTGGAGGAGTTCCTCACCATGTGCACGGCCGGGTTCCCCGAGCCGAAGACCTTCAGCTCGCGCATCTCGCGGCTGATGGCCGACCGGGCCGGCGAGTTCGACGTCGCCCACGACAACCAGGTGCTCGGCACCGGCATCCTCGACCTCGAGGACTACGGCCTGCCCGTGGTCGCCACGATCCACCACCCGATCACCATGGACCGTCGCATCGACCTGCAGACGGCGCCGACGCGCCGCAAGCGGCTGACCCTGCGCCGCTGGTACGGCTTCCTCCGCATGCAGACCCGCATGGCGCGGCGCTACCGCCGGATCCTCACTCCCTCGGAGTCCTCGCGGCGCGACGTCGCGCGCGACTTCGGCGTCGACCCGGCCCGGGTGCAGACGATCCTGCTCGGCGTCGACGAGGTGTTCACCCCGCCGACCGCGCCACGCGTGCCCGGCCGCATCCTGGCCATGGCCAGCGCCGACGCCCCGATGAAGGGCATCGCGACCCTGCTCGAGGCCTTCGCCAAGCTGAGCGTCGAGCGCGACGTGTCGCTCGTGCTCGTCACCAAGCCGGAGCCGGGCGGTCGCACCGAGCAGCTCATCGACCAGCTCGGCATCGCCGACCGCGTCGAGTTCGTGTCCGGCGTGAGCGACGAGGAGCTCGTCGCCGTGATGGGCTCGGCCGAGGTCGCGTGCGTGCCGTCGCTCTACGAGGGCTTCTCGCTGCCGACCGCCGAGCTGATGGCGTGCGCGACCCCGCTGGTCGTCTCGCGCGCCGGTGCGATCCCCGAGGTCGTGGGCGAGGACGGCGTGTGCGCCGACCTGGTCACCCCGGGCGACGTCGGCGAGCTCGAGGCGGCCCTCGCGGCCCTGCTCGACGACCCCGAGCGGCGTACGGCGATGGGCGCCGCCGGACGCGCCCGCGTGCAGGAGCTGTTCAGCTGGCGCGCCGTGGCCGAGGCCACCGCCGCCGCCTACGAGGAGACCATCGCCGACTACCGGCGCGAGCGGGGACTGCCGGTGCCGGACCCGCAGCCCACCGACCTGACCCACGAGCCCCACGACGAGGAGAGCCACCGTGCTGACCGTTGACTTCGACCGCCTCGGGCTGCGCCCGGGGGAGCGCGTCCTCGACATGGGGTGCGGCGCGGGCCGGCACGCCTTCGAGATGTACAAGCGCGGGGCCGACGTGATCGCCTTCGACCAGGACGCCGACGAGCTCGCCACCGTGCGCGAGTGGTTCACCGCGATGCGTGAGGCCGGGGAGGTGCCCGAGGGCGCCGAGGCCGACGTCAAGGAGGGCGACGCGCTGTCGCTGCCGTTCGCCGACGGGGAGTTCGACCGGATCGTGGCCGCGGAGGTGCTCGAGCACATCCACGCCGACGTCGAGGCGATCAAGGAGCTGGTGCGGGTGCTGCGCCCCGGCGGCACGCTCGCGATCTCGGTGCCGCGCTGGCTGCCCGAGGTGATCAACTGGAAGCTCTCGGACGACTACCACAACGCCCCGGGCGGTCACGTCCGGATCTACACGGCCGAGGAGCTCGTCGACAAGGTCACCAAGGCCGGCCGGCACAACGACGGCACGCCAGGCGACGCGATGGTCTTCACCGGCAAGGGCTACGCGCACGGGCTGCACGCGCCCTACTGGTGGATCAAGTGCGCGGTCGGCGTGACCAACGACGACCACCCGCTCGCCAAGGGCTACCACCGGCTGCTGGTGTGGGAGATCATGAAGAACCCCCGCGCCCTCCGGGCCGCCGGCAAGGTGCTCGACCCCATGATCGGGAAGAGCATGGTGCTCTACTTCCGCAAGCCCGAGGCCGCATGAGCCAGGCCCCGGCCGGGCAGGCGCCGCTGAGCTGGGCGCAGGTCGAGCAGACCGCGGCCACGATCGCCGCGATGCAGGAGCCGACGGGTGCCGTCCCGTGGACCCCGGGGGAGCACACCGACGTGTGGAACCACCTCGAGTCGGCGATGGCGCTGCTCGTGGGAGGGCAGACCGAGGCGGCCGACCGCGCCCTCGCCTGGGCGCGCGAGACCCAGCGCGAGGACGGCTCGTGGCCGATGAAGATCGTCGGCGGGGTCGTGGAGGACCACTCCGGCGAGACCAACATGTCGGCCTACGTCGCGGTCGCGACCTGGCACCGGTGGCTGGTCACCCGCGACGAGGACCTCGTCCGCGCGATGTGGCCCACCGTGCGCCGGGCGCTGGACTTCGTGGTCTCGCTCCAGCTGCCCTTCGGCGGCGTCGCCTGGTCGCAGGAGTGGCACGACGGCGCTCCGGCGAGGGTCAACGAGGACGCGCTCCTCGCGGGCTCGTCGAGCATCCACCACTCCCTGTGTGCCGGCGTCGCCCTGGCCGGTCTGGTGGGGGAGCCGCAGGTGGAGTGGGAGCTCGCCGGCGGTCGCCTGGGCCACGCGCTGCGCGAGCACCGCCACCTGTTCCTCGACAAGTCCGAGTTCTCGATGGACTGGTACTACCCGGTCCTCGGCGGCGCCGTGCGCGGTGCGGCCGCCGACGCGCTGCTCGCCGAGCGGTGGGACACCTTCGTCGAGCCGGGGCTCGGCATCCGCTGCGTCTCGGCCAACCCCTGGGTGACCGGGGCGGAGACGGCCGAGCTGTCGATGGCGCTCGAGGCCCTGGGCGACCGCGACCGCGCGCGGCAGCTGCTCGCCGACGTCCAGCACCTGCGCACCGAGGACGGTGCCTACTTCACCGGCTACGTGTTCCCCACCGGACCCGACGAGGCGGGCGTCAACTGGCCGCACGAGCACACCACCTACACGGCGGCCGCGGTCGTGCTGGCGCTCGACGCGCTCACCGACACCACGCCGGGCGCCGACATCATGCGCGGCACCACGCTGCCCGACCTGCCCGAGGTCGGGCTGGAGTGCGGGTGCGAGCCGGAGCGAGGAGCGTCAGGCGCCGAGCGGGTCGCCGGCGTCTCCGGACGTACGTCGTAGGACCCGCATCGACCCGACCGCCTCGACCTCGGTGAACGCGCCGCTGGCCAGGGCCGGGAGGTAGATGTCCTCGTAGGGCGGGCGGCCGCCGTCGGCGGGGTCGGGGAAGACGTCGTGCACCAGCAGCACGCCGCCGGCCATCACGTGGTGCGCCCAGCCGCGGAAGTCCGCGCGCGCCGGCTCCACGCCGTGGCCGCCGTCGACGAACAGCAGCGCCAGCGGCGTGCGCCACCAGCGGCTGACCGTCTCCGAACGGCCCACGACGGCGACGACCTGGTCCTCGAGGCCGGCGTCGGCGATCGTGCGGCGGAACGTGGGCAGGGTGTCCATGAGGCCCCGATCGGCGTCGACGAGGGTGTCGTCGTGGTGCTCCCAGCCGGCCTGGTTCTCCTCCGAGCCGCGGTGGTGGTCGACGGTGAAGACGGTGCCGCCGACCTCGCGGGCCGCGGCGCCCAGCCAGACGGCCGACTTCCCGCAGTAGGTGCCCACCTCCAGCGCCGGTCCGAGCGGCAGCTGCGCGCGGGCCCAGCGGTGCAGCACCGCGCCCTCGTCCTCGGGCATGAATCCCTTCGCGGCGCGGGCGTGCGCGAGCAGGTCGGGGGGCATCCGGTCCACGTCGGTCTCAGGCACCGCGGGCGTCCTCGGCCGCGCTGACCTGCTCCGGCTCGACGCCGCTGTCGGCCGCGAGCCCGTGGCGCCAGGTGTTCCAGTTCCACGTCAGGTAGCGGTCGACGGCGCGCACGGCGTACGCGCTGCGCACGGAGTGGAGCACGTCGAAGGCGTGCTGCGCGCCCGGCAGCTCGGCGTAGACGACCGACTTGCGCGACGTGCGGCGCAGCTCGGCGACGAACATCCGCGCCTGGTCGACCGCGACCAGGCTGTCGAGCTCGCCGTGGATGACGAAGAAGTCGGGGGCGTCCGGGGTGATCCGCAGGATCGGGGACGCGGCCTCGTAGACCTCGGGTGCGTCGGTCCACGTCGTCTGCATGACGCGCGGGCCGAGGAAGGCGTCGCGCATCCCGATGGCGTTGGCCAGGCCGGTCGAGCCGGCGAAGTCGTAGACGCCGTAGAACGGCACGGCCGCCTGCACGCTGGTGTCGGCGTCCTCGAAGCCGGGCTGGAACGCCGGGTCACCGGGCGTCAGGGCTGCCAGCGCCGCCAGGTGACCGCCCGCGGAGCCGCCGGTCACGACGAGGTAGTCCGGGTCGCCGCCGTGCTCGGCGATGTGCTCGCGCACCCAGGCGATGGCCCGCTTGACGTCGACGATGTGCGCGGGCCACGGGTCGCGGGGGGAGAGGCGGTAGTTGATCGCCACGCAGACCCAGCCCTTGGCCGCCATCTGGTTCATCAGCGGACGGCCCTGGCGCTCCTTGGCGCCGACCGTCCAGGCGCCGCCGTGCACCTGCAGCAGGACGGGGGCACGGGTGATGCTGTCCTCGCCGGCGGGGAGGTAGATGTCGAGGTGCCCGCGGCGTCCGGCGTCGGAGTAGGGCACGTCGCTGATGACCCGCACCGCGTCGTCGCGGAACGAGAAGGGCCGGGCGAGGCGGCGCACCGAGGTGGCGAGGTCGGCGGGGTCGGGGACCCGGTCGAGCTGCTCGACGTAGTCGACGCCGAGGTCCTCCTCGAGCGCGTCCTCGAGCACCCGCTCGGCGCGCCGGCTCTGCCGCACCAGGTGGGCCATCCCGAGAGCGCTGGCCCCGGCGAGCGCCAGCCCGACCCGCGTGCGCCTGCCGCCCCGGCGGCCGCGGGTCAGGTGGGCGGCCGCGTCCGCGGCGGTCAGCGCCAGCAGCTGCGGGGCGGTCTCGTTGAAGACGAAGCCCGCTAGGAACGACCCGAACCCGGTGCGCCGCCCCCGGGAGGGACGGACGGCGTTGGCGGTCAGGGCGGCGACGACGCCTTGGCGCAGGAGGAAGCTCACCCGACCAATCTACTGATCAGTACCAGCGCGACCGACAGCAACCGGACCGGATCGGGCCGCCCTCGACCCTTACCCGACAGCAGCTCACCGTCGACGAGGTCGGGTCGCACGCGCACCGCACCCTGCTCAACCGAGCCCTCGTTCCGGGCGTCGTGGCCGACGAGGTCGAGCTCGACGCGCGCCCCCGCGACCGGCTCGGCGTGTACGGGGTGTTCGGCGACCCCGCGCCGCTGCTCGCGGTGCTCGGCTCGCCCCAGGAGGTCGCGGACGCGGTCGCCGACGCCGTGGCCGCGGGGGAGCCCGACAACCACACGGTCGTGGCGGTGGACCTGTCCTGATCGGACGGGTCGCGGGTCGGGTGCTCGGGTCGGGTCCCGGCCCGCAGGCGACTCGGACGGTAGACCGGCTCAGGGCCTCGCTCGAGGGTCTGCTTGGGGTCTCCGTCCGTCGGACCGCCCATCAGATCTCCCCGTCACGTGTGGCCGCCGGCTCGCTCGAGGTGGTCCGAGACGTGCCTGTGACCCCGCTACCTGGTGGGTGGCGGGGTGTGGGGCGGGGTCATGGTCGGCTCTCGGTGGTCGAGGAGGGACGAAGTCCCATCACGAGACCTGAGAGTGGGTCGAGTGCGGTGGTGCCGTCGACGTCGCGTCGGTAGTGGTGGCCGTGGGGGCCGGTCCACTCGAAGACCCCTGGGCTGGTGTGGTGGTAGCGCCAGGAGGTGTGGGTCTTGAGGCGGTGGTGGGTGCGGCACAGCGCCGCGAGGTTGGAGGAGGTCGTGGGGCCTGGTTGTGGCCGGTCCAAGTCGGCGGCGTCGTGGTCGTACGGGATCACGTGGTCAATGTCGCAGGCGCGCGCTGGTCGGGTGCACCACGGGAACACGCAGGTGCGGTCGCGCAGCACAATCTGCTCGCGGATCCGGTCGGGGACGGCGTAGGCGTCGGTCGACAGCTCGGCGTTGAGGTCGATGACCGGGCGGATGGTGACTTTGGTCCGCGAGGTGGCACACCAGGTGCGGACCTGGTCGAGGAGCGCGAGTCGCTGGCCGTTCTCGAGCCGGCCGGTGGGTCCGAACACGGTCTGTTCGCCCACGGTGGTGGCATCGAGGTGGACGTGCAGGACGACCTCGCGGGCGGCGGGCAGTCCGTCGCCGGCCCGTCGGACCGGAGTGCTCGCCGCCTCGCCGCCCGTGCTGCTCGTGTTGTCGCGGGGGCCGGTTGCTGCGGGCGCTTCGGCCGCGGTTGCGGCGCTCTGGGTGTGGAGGTCGAGCGCGGTCTGAGTACGCGCGAGGTCGCCGAGCGCGGCAGCACGTCGGGCACCGAGAGGTGCGACCGAGCCCAAGGCCTTCAACGCTGCGGCGCCGTGCGCTACCGCGGCGTCGAGGTCGAAGGCGTCGGCAAGGTCGATCTCGGCCTCCATCCGCATGACACCGTCGTAGTGGACGTGACGGGTGTCGAAGGTGACATGGCGCGGGTCGGCGCCGAGGTGCTGGTCGGCGGCGAAGTCTTCGTGGTCCTCACCGGCTTCATCGTCGGGACCGGTCTCGGGGGCGAGGTCGTAGCGGCGGATGGCCTCGGCGACGAGACGGTCGAGCTGCGCGACACCGACCTTCCCCGCGACGGCGGCGACCTGCGCGTCGACCCACCCGGCCGCTTCCCGGGTCAGCGCGGGTGTGGTGTGGATGGTGGTCTCGGCGACAAGCCGAGCACGCCACGCAGGCACGCGCCCGGCATGGACCTGCGCCCACAAGCGCGGGAGGCGGTGGCGCAGCTCGAGGGACTGGCCGATGAGCTTCTTCGCCGCGGTCGTGGTCATCCCGAGGACGCCGCCGAGCTCAGGGATGCAGAACTCCGCGACCAGCGGGCAGCCCTCGCCGGCGATGGGCTCCTCGTGCTCGGAACCCGACACCGTGAACGCAGCCGCGTCGTGGATGGACTCCGGCGGGTGAAGGTCGGCCCAGCGGGCGGCGAGGTCGAGCTGACGGGCGGCTGCGGCGTGCTCCGTCGCGCGTGCTGAGCGGATGGTGGCGAGCAGCGCGGTAGCGATCAGGTCGTCGTCGACCTCGACCTTCCCGGGTGCCGTCAGCGTCTCGCTCATGTGTTCGATTATATGGTGTGACACCGGCAGTCCGCCATGCGCGGACGACGATCTGTGGACTAGCGGACAGGTGTGGTTTCGAGGCTCGCTGCGCTCGCACCTCAACCACCGAAGGGACGCGCTCGCACCTCAACCACCGAAGGGACGCGCTCGCACCTCAACCACCGAAGGGACGCGCTCGCACCTCAACCACCGAAGGGACGCGCTCGCACCTCAACCACCGAAGGGACGCGCTCGCACCTCAACCACCGAGGCTCCCTGCGCTCGCACCTGAACCACAGATGGGGCGCGCTCGCACCTGAACCACCGAAGGGACGCGCTCGCACCTCAACCACCGAAGGGGCGCGCTCGCACCACCACCACCACCGAGGGGGCGCGCTCGCACCTCAACCACCGAGACAGCGTCCGGCCCCACGGCCGTGACGGCAGCTGCGCCGACCCCACGCCAAACCCACGACCAACACAGCCCACCCGCAGAGCGACCTCGCCGGACGTCCGCTCAGGCGGAGAGCCGCTCGCGGAAGAACGCGAGGACGGCGTCGACGGCGACCTGGGAGCGCTGCTCGGTGACCGTGGAGTGGCCCTTGCCGGGCAGGTCGATGCGGACGAAGCCGTCACCGAGGAGGGTGGTGAGCGTCTCGAAGCGGTCGCCGACGGCGGGGTCGGAGGCGTAGCGGATGCCCAGGACCGCGCAGCCCTCCGCCACCCGGCGGCGCACGACCTCGGTGTCGGCGGGGGAGAGGTTGAGGTCGGCGGCACGCTTCTTCGTGCCGACGAACGGGGCGCTCGGCTGGCAGACCACCGGAGCGACCACGGAGTCGTCGACCATCATGGCGAGGGCGAACCCGCCGGTGAAGCACATCCCCAGCGCCCCGACGCCCGGACCGCCGAGCTCGTCGTGGAGCTCGCGGGCAAGCGAGCGCAGCCACCCGGCGACGGGGGTCGTGACGCCCGTGCGGAGCTTGGTGAACTCCCGGCTGATGCAGACCTTCGGCATCGTCCGCAGCACGTCACCGGGACCGAACGGACGCCCCGCGGGCCCGAACAGGTGGGGGAGGAGCACGGTGTGGCCGGCGGCGACGAGCTCCTCGCCGAAGGCGATCACGCCCGTGGTGAGCCCCGGCGCCTCGTGCACCACCACCACGCCCGGTCCGGTCCCCTTGCGCCACACGTCGTGGGTCGTCGGGGTGCCGTTGACGTCGGCGGTGTGCTCGGATCGGGTCCAGGTCTCGAGTGCGTCCACCACCGAAGCGTCCCAGCCGACGGCGCCATCGGGGAAGGACTTCTCAGAACGTGTAGCCGAACGCCTCGAGGTCGGCGGCGTACACCTCGGCCACCTTGTCGCGGGTGGCCGCGGTGTAGTAGTCGCGGTAGCTGCCGTGCGGCGAGCGGTTGCGGTGCGGCACGGGCGTCGGCTCGCCGCCCAGGCGGCGCTCGACCTCGGCCAGGTCGTCGGCGAAGGACTCCGTGCGGCCGACGAAGTCGACCTCGCGCCCGGGCGCCCGCAGGTAGTCGACCTGCGGCCGTCCGATCCGTGGCAGCTCCTCGGTCCCGCGCAGGACGAACTCCTCGAAGCCCGAGTACGCCGCGGCGGCGCGCCACACGTCGTTCCCGCGCATCTTCTCCGCGCCCTCCTGCGGCCGGCCGCTGGCCGGGCCCCACTCACGGTCCCAGTCGTCGATCATCGACCACCACGACACCATCCGGGCCCACGGGTTGCGGACGAAGGCGAACGACCAGTAGTCGGCCACGTGCGGCTCCGCGCGCAGGATCCGCGCGTAGGGCGCGTGGCGACCCAGCGGCGGCCTCACGCCCGGCGCCTTGCTCCGCGCGTCGGGGCAGCAGCGCTGGAAGGTGACGCCGACCGAGACGCCGCCGGTCTTGGGCACGTGCACGAAGAGCGCGCGCCCGGCGTCGGAGATCAGCACGAGCGGGAGGCTAGCCCACTCGCCCGTGACAGGTACGACCGCGCGCGCGGCGGTGGGGGATGATCGGGGGGTGATGACGTTCCTGGGCCGCGGTCCCGACCGGGACTTCGTGCTCCTCGCGCTGCCCAAGACGGCGAGCACGTCCGTGGAGCGCGCGCTCGCCCCGTACGCCACCGAGGTGGTGTCCTCGCCCCCCGGCCAGAAGCACCTGCCCGCCCGGGGGTTCGTGCACACGCGGGCACGCGGGCTGGCCGAGCAGGGACACCCCCGCGAGTCCTACGAGCTGGTCACGCTGTTCCGCGAGCCGCTGGCCTGGCTGGAGTCGTGGTGGCGCTACCGCGCCCGTGACGACAGCCGGCGCTCGACCGCCGAGATGGGGTTCGAGGAGTTCGCCCTGCGCTACCTCGAGGGCGACGACGACGCACCGGTGCCGCAGGGGCGCCCGGCGAGGTTCGTCCACGCCCAGGGCGCGGTGGCCGTCGACCGGATCTTCGCCGTCGACCGGCCCGACGTGTGGGAGGCGTGGTTCGGCGCGCGGCTCGGCGTCCCGCTCGTCTTCGAGCGGCGCAATGCCTCCTCGGCCGCCTCCTCGGCCGGGCGCGGTGCTCTCAGCGCCGCCACCCGCGAGGCGCTGCTCGCGCACTTCGAGCCGGAGTACGACGTCTGGGGCCGGCTGGAGGCCACCGGCGAGTGGGCCGGCGCCCGGGGGGCCCGCCTGCGCGGGATGTGAGGCGCGCGCGGCAAGGCGTCAGGGCGAGGCGTCAGAAGGTGTAGCCGAAGAGGTCGATGTCCTCGGCGTAGACCTCGGCGATCTTCGCGCGGGTCTCGTCGGTGTAGTAGTCGTGGTAGGTCCCGTGCCGGGACTTGTTCTTGTGCACCGGCGTCGTCGGCTCGAGGCCGAGCTGCACCTGCACGCGCTGCAGGTCCTGGACGAAGTTCTCGGTGCGGCCGACGAAGTCGACCTCGCGCTGGTGCTTCGGCGCGCGCAGGTAGGAGATCTGCGGCGTCCCGACGCGGGGGAGCTCCTCGGTGCCGCGCAGGACGAACTCGTCGAAGCCGGAGTACGCCGCCGCGGCACGCCACATCTCGTTGCCGTCGCGCATCGAGCCGTGCTGGACGTCCTGCGGCTTGCCGCTGGCCGGACCGTGGCGCCGGTCCCACTGCGAGATCATCGAGTACCACGACACCATCCGCGCCCACGGGTTGCGGACGAAGCCGAAGGTCCAGTAGTCCGCGACCTGCGGCTCGTGCTTCAGGATCTTGCCGAGGGTCGCGTGCCGACCGAGGGCCGGACGCGCCTTGCGGGCGTCGGGGCAGGCCTCCTTGACGGTGTCCTCGACCGAGACGCCACCCGTCTTGGGCACGTGGACGAAGAGCACCTGCTTGGAGTCGCTGATCAGCACGCGCCGAGGCTATCCCAACGCGAGCGGCCCCCTGGCGCCCGGCTCAGGACTCCAGCGGCCAGCCGCGCTGGGCCCACCCGCCGGTGCCGCCGGCCACGTTGACGGCGGGCAGGCCCTGCGCGCGCAGGTGGTCCACGACCTGGCGGCTGCGTCCGCCCACGGCGCAGATGACGAAGAAGGGCTGGTCCTGGGGGAGCTCGGCGACGCGGGCCGGCACCTCGTTCATGGGGATGTGGACGGCGCCGGGCACGCGCCCGCCCGCAACCTCGTCGGCCTCGCGCACGTCCACGACGTACGCACCCTGGCTGTGGGCGGCGGCGAACTGGTCGAGGTCGACCTCGTCCTGCGGAGCGTCCGCGGCAGCCTCCTGGGCGGCCTGCACCTCCTGGCGCACGGCGTCCATGTCGAGCCCGCGCGCCTGCTCGATGACGCCGGCGAGCGCCTGCGGCGGCAGCGCGCCTGCCTGGTTGAACAGCAGGACGCCGTCGCGGAAGAGCATGAGCGTCGGGATCGAGGTGATCGCCGCCATCTGGCTCAGCTGCTGCTCGCGCCTCGGTGTCCACCTTGGCGAAGACGATGTCGGGGTTGTCCTGCGACGCCTTGTCGTAGACCGGCGCGAACTGGCGGCAGGGACCGCACCACGACGCCCAGAAGTCGACCAGGACGATGCCCTCGCCGCTCACGGTCTGCTCGAAGTCGGCCAGGGTCAGGTCACGCGTGCTCATGCACCCAGCCTGCCACGGGCGCGGTGGGGCGGGTCAGGCGCTCCGGGTCACCAGCCGCGCTCGCGCCACTGCGCCAGCTGCGGACGTTCGTCGCCGATCCGGCCGTCGTCGCCGTGACCGGGGTAGAACCAGGTGTCGTCGCCGAGCCGGTCGAAGAGCTTGGTCTCGACCTCGCCCAGCAGCTGGACGAACGCGTCCGCGTCGCCGAAGGTGTTGCCGACGCCGCCGGGGAACAGCGAGTCGCCGGTGAACAGGTGGGACGTGGGGGCGACCTCGCCGTCGTCGAGCAGCAGGCAGATCGAGCCCGGCGTGTGGCCCGCGACCGCCACGACCTCGAGGTCGCACGTGCCGACCGCGACCTTGTCGCCGTCACCGACGCGGCGCTCGACCGCGACGCCGGTCTGCTCCTCGATGGCCTCGGCGTCGGGCGCCCCGGCCACGACGGTGGCGCCCGGGTGGGCGGCCTTGACCGCGGCGAGGCCGCGGTGGTGGTCCCAGTGCTGGTGGGTGGTGACGATCGAGGTCAGCGACCGGTCGCCGATGAGCTCCAGCAGGCGCTCCGGCTCCGCGGCGGCGTCGACGAGGACCACCTCGTCGGTGGTCGCGCAGTGCAGGAGGTAGCAGTTGTTGGACATCTTCGGGTCCACGGCCACCTTGGTGATCGTGAGCTGGCCGAGCCGGCGCACGTCGGGCGCGCCGCCGGGGGACACCTCTCCGGTGTAGTCGTGGTCGCTCACCATGCCTCCATCTCCGGGATCCGGTCGTTGCTGGACGTGAGCCCCTCGCCGGCGCCGCGGCCGGTCAGCCACCAGGCCAGCGCGCCGGCCGGTCCGGACACGACCGGCCCGTCGCCGTCCGGGCCGTAGCGCCACTCGCCGTCGAGGTCGCTCGGACGCACGGTCAGGGGGTGCGGGTGCTCGAACCGGGTGAGGGAGTCGAGCAGGACCCGGCAGAACTCCGGGCTCCAGTCGGCGTGGGTCCGCCCGGCGTCGAGGTCGGCGTGGTGGATCTCCACCTCGCGCAGCCGCATCAGCGGCGCCGCGGACATGCGGATCACCTGCCCGCCGGGGGTGCGCTCGAAGCTGCCCTCCCAGTCGCCGTCGCCCATCGCTGCGAGCGCGTCGGCGAACGCGGTGGTGCTGGCGAGGAACCGCTCGCGCAGCTCGGTGGCACCGGCCCGGGCCAGCTCGTCGATGTCGCCGTCGCGCCGCTCCTGGGAGGCGTACATCGTCTGCGGGCGTCCGACGTGGGCCCCGTGCAGCACCCCGGCGAGGGCCTCGGCGTTGAGGGTGAGGTGGGCGACCACGTGGGCGCGGGTCCACCCCGGCAGCAGGGACGGCGCGGCGTACGCGTCCGCGTCGAGGCCGTCGACGGTCCGGACCAGCGACCGGTCGCCCGCGTGGAGCAGGTCGGCCACGTGCTGTGCGGTGTCGGTCACACCGCACATCGTGCCACCCACCCTGCCGGGTGGACGATGGACCCGCTGTCGGTGGTGCGTGAGAAGGTGACGAGGTCTGTCGGCTTGACCCGGCAGGGACACTGGACGAACATCTGTTCGACACCGACGTACGCCAGAACGAGGACCACTGTGGCCGACCAGCTCATCATCCGGGGCGCCCGCGAGCACAACCTCAAGGACGTCTCCCTCGACCTGCCCCGCGACTCCCTGATCGTCTTCACCGGTCTCTCCGGCTCGGGCAAGTCGAGCCTGGCGTTCGACACGATCTTCGCCGAGGGCCAGCGCCGCTACGTCGAGTCGCTCTCGGCCTACGCGCGCCAGTTCCTCGGGCAGATGGACAAGCCCGACGTCGACTTCATCGAGGGCCTGAGCCCCGCGGTGAGCATCGACCAGAAGTCGACCTCCAAGAACCCGCGCTCGACCGTCGGCACCATCACCGAGGTCTACGACTACCTCCGCCTGCTCTACGCCCGCGCCGGGCGTGCCCACTGCCCCACCTGCGGCGCGCCGATCGAGCGGCAGACGCCGCAGCAGATCGTCGACCGGATCCTCGGGCTCGAGGAGGGCCGGCGCTTCCAGGTCCTCGCGCCGGTGATCCGCGGCCGCAAGGGCGAGTACGTCGAGCTCTTCCGCCAGCTGCAGCAGCAGGGCTTCAGCCGCGCGCGCGTCGACGGGCAGACCCACACCCTCGACGAGCCGCCCGTGCTCGACAAGAAGCTCAAGCACACCATCGAGGTGGTCGTCGACCGGCTCGCGGTCAAGGAGTCCTCGAAGCGGCGCCTGACCGACTCGGTCGAGACCGCGCTCGGCCTCGCGGGGGGCCTGGTGGTCGTCGACTTCGTCGACCTCGACGCCAAGGACCCGGGCCGGGAGATGAAGTTCTCCGAGAAGATGGCCTGCCCCAACGACCACACCATCGACACCGACGACCTCGAGCCGCGCTCGTTCTCCTTCAACTCCCCGTTCGGCGCGTGCCCGGCCTGCTCGGGCCTGGGCACCCGGATGGAGGTCGACCCCGAGCTCGTCGTGCCCGACACCGGCGCCACCCTCGGCGAGGGTGCGATCGCGCCGTGGAGCGGCGCCCACGTCGCCGACTACTTCCTGCGCCTGGTCAACGCGCTCGGCGAGGAGCTCGGCTTCGACCTCAACACCCCGTGGGACCAGCTGACGCCCAAGGCGCGCACCTCGCTCCTGGAGGGTCACAAGACGAAGGTCCACGTGGTCACCCGCAACCGCTACGGCCGCGAGCGCGCCTACTACGCCGCCTTCGAGGGCGTGCGCCCCTACGTCGAGCGCCGCCACCGCGAGGCCGAGACCGACACCAGCCGCGAGCGCTTCGAGGGCTTCATGCGCGAGGTGCCGTGCCCGACCTGCAAGGGCAGCCGGCTCAAGCCCGTCTCGGTCTCGGTCACCCTCGGTGCCCGCGACGAGGGCGGCAAGAACATCGCCGAGCTGTGCGCGATGTCGATCGACGAGACGGCCGAGTACCTCCGCACGGTCGAGCTCTCCTCCCGTGAGCGGCAGATCGGCGAGCGGGTGCTCAAGGAGATCCAGGAGCGCCTGCGGTTCCTGCTCGACGTGGGCCTCGACTACCTCTCCCTCGACCGCCCCAGCGGCTCGCTGTCCGGCGGAGAGGCCCAGCGGATCCGTCTCGCCACCCAGATCGGCGCCGGCCTGGTCGGGGTGCTCTACGTCCTCGACGAGCCCTCGATCGGACTGCACCAGCGCGACAACAAGCGGCTCATCGAGACCCTGCTGCGGCTCAAGGAGCTCGGCAACACCCTGATCGTGGTCGAGCACGACGAGGACACCGTGCGCGTGGCCGACTGGGTGGTCGACATCGGTCCGGGTGCCGGCGAGCACGGCGGCCAGGTCGTCCACTCCGGCTCCGTCGAGGACCTGCTCAACCACCCCGACTCGATGACCGGCCAGTACCTCAGCGGTCGACGCGAGATCCCCGTGCCCGCCGTGCGCCGTCCGCGCACCGTCGGTCGGGAGCTGACCGTCCACGGGGCGCGCGAGCACAACCTGCAGGACGTCGACGTCAGCTTCCCGCTCGGCGTCTTCACCGCCGTCACCGGCGTCTCGGGCTCGGGCAAGTCGACGCTGGTCAACGACATCCTCTACACCTCGCTGGCCAAGCAGATCTACAACGCGCGCACCGTGCCCGGCCGGCACACGAAGATCAGCGGTCTCGAGCACGTCGACAAGGTCATCCACGTCGACCAGTCGCCGATCGGCCGGACCCCGCGGTCCAACCCGGCGACCTACACCGGCGTCTTCGACCACGTCCGCCGCCTCTTCGCCTCCACCCCGGAGGCCAAGATGCGCGGGTACCTCCAGGGCCGGTTCTCCTTCAACGTCAAGGGCGGGCGCTGCGAGGCCTGCTCGGGCGACGGCACCATCAAGATCGAGATGAACTTCCTGCCCGACGTCTACGTCCCGTGCGAGGTCTGCCACGGCGCGCGCTACAACCGCGAGACGCTGGAGGTCCACTACAAGGGCAAGACCATCGCCGAGGTCCTCGACATGCCGATCGAGGAGGCCGCCGAGTTCTTCGCTGCCGTCCCGGCGATCGCCCGCCACATGAACACCCTCGGCGAGGTGGGACTCGGCTACGTCCGCCTCGGCCAGCCCGCCACCACCCTGTCCGGCGGCGAGGCGCAGCGCGTCAAGCTCGCCAGCGAGCTGCAGAAGCGCTCCACCGGACGCACGGTCTACGTCCTCGACGAGCCCACCACCGGCCTGCACTTCGAGGACATCCGCAAGCTCCTCCACGTCCTGTCCGGACTGGTCGACAAGGGCAACAGCGTGCTGGTCATCGAGCACAACCTCGACGTCATCAAGACGGCCGACTGGCTCATCGACATGGGCCCCGAGGGCGGCTCCCGCGGTGGGTACGTCGTCGCCGAGGGCACGCCCGAGGAGGTCGCCGAGGTCGAGGCGAGCCACACCGGCACGTACCTCAAGCCGATCCTCGAGGGCCGTGAGGCCAAGCAGCCGGGCCGGCCGCGTCGCGCCCCGGCTCCCGAGGCGAAGCCGATGACGAAGGCCGCGGCGAAGAAGGCGGCCGCTGCTGCGAAGAAGTCCGCCGCCGCCACGACGACAGCGGCGAAGAAGACCGCCGCGAAGAAGACGGCGGCGCGCAAGAGCGCTGCGAAGTAGCCGATGGCGTGGCAGCCGGGCCGCGGGGAGACGGGCTCCTCAGCGTCCCGGCTCCGCGTGACCGGCGCCCGTGACTCACAGCAGGTTCACAGGACCGCTGGCTACCCTCGCGGCATGACAGCCATCAACCGACGTCGTGCCCTCGCCGGAACCGCTGCGGTCGCCGCCGGCGTACCCCTCCTCGCCGCGTGCGGCGGCTCGGACGACGAGACGGCGTCCGACTCCTCGGGCTCCGGGTCGAGCGACCCGACCACCGACTCCGGCTCCGGCTCCGGCTCCGCCCTGGCCACCGCCGCCGACGTCCCCGTCGGGGGCTGCTTCGTCGTGTCGGCGGCCAAGGTCGTGGTGACGCAGCCGACCGAGGGCGACTTCAAGGCGTTCTCGGCCGTGTGCCCCCACCAGGGCTGCTCGGTGGAGTCCAGCTCCGACGGCGAGATCCCGTGCCCGTGCCACGGCAGCCGGTTCTCGATCGAGGACGGGTCGGTCATCACCGGCCCCGCCACCTCAGGTCTCGAGACCGTCGAGATCAGCGTGGAGGGCGACGCGATCTCGAGGGCGTGAGTTTGAACAGGGGCCGGATGCGAAAGACTCCCCCCGAGATGCCCTGACCGTGGGCATGCACAGGGGGAGCAGCACATGTCACCAGGATCCGTCCGAGCACGCCTGACCGTCGCCACCGTCGCGGCCGTCGCCGCATCCCTGGTGACGCCCGTCGCCGGCTCCGCCGCACCGTCCGAGGGTCCCGACACCGTCGACGTCACCGGCACGCTGGTGGTCCTGGCGGGCGAGGACGGCACGCCCGACCGCTACTCCGTGCTGCTGCCCTCGGGCCAGGCCGTCCCGCTGGCCGGCGAGGTCGACGCCGCACCCCTGTCCCGCTTCACCGGCACCCTGGCCGTGCCGGGCACCTCGGGTGCGCGTGAGCTGACCGGGTCCCTGCGCAGCTCGGCGCTGCGCCGCGCCACCGCGACGCGGACCCCGCTCCGGGTGGTCGAGGCCCGCACGTCCGAGCGCGCGCCGGCTCCCGGCCCGGCCGCCCACACGACCTACATCGCCAAGGTGACCAACTTCGGGACGATCGGGCTGACCGACCAGCAGGTCCTCGACACCGTCGCCGCCTCGCAGGCCTACTGGGTGCGTGAGTCCAGCGGCCTGATCCCGTCCTTCACCACCGTCAGCGGTGTGGCCGCGATCGCGTCGGGCGCGGGCTCGACCGCCGGTGGCTGCGGCCTGGGCAACAACGGCGCCGACTTCGACGCGATCGCCCAGAACGTCGGCGCCCAGGCCTACCCCGGCGTCGACTTCTCGGGTGGCACGACCAACCACCTCCTGATCATCGTCCCCGACGGCTGTGGCGGTGGGATCACCGGCCGCGCCCGTCTGGGCACGTCGTTCGCCAACGGCGGCCCGGCGATCATCACCTCCCAGACCCCGGCCGAGACCCTCTCCACCCTCAACCACGAGTGGGGCCACAACCTCGGTCTCCAGCACGCCAACAACACGCGCGCCGAGTACGGCGACCTCTACGAGGTGATGGGTGCCGACGACGGCACCGCGCGGACCCCGTCGCTCGGGACCGTCTACCGGTGGGAGCAGGGCATCATCGCCGCCGGCGAGGTCGTCGACGGCACCGCCGGCGGGGCCTGGACCCTCGCGCCGCGCTCGGCCACCGCGGGCCTGCGCAGCGTCGTCTTCATCGACCCCGACACCGGCCGGCGCCACTTCGTCGACCTGCGCAACGGCAGCGGCAACGACGCCGGCACCTGCTACGCCTCCGGTGCCTGCGACTACACCACCGCCTACGGCCAGACCTACGCCGGCGGCGTCACCATCGAGCGGGAGAACGCCACCAGCGGGGCGTTCCTGCTCCCGGTGGCCGGCAACGACGGCGTGCTCGCCGGCGGTGAGACCTGGACCAACGCCGGTGGCACGCTGAGCGTCACCGCCACGGGCGGCAGCGTCACGGTCGGCCGCAACACCAACGTCGCCACGGTCGGCGGCGGCACCGCGACGATGTCGGCGCCCGTCGCCCTGCGCGACGTGTCCGCGGCCGGCTCCGGCTTCAGCCCGGCGCCCGCCGGCTACCGCTACCAGTGGCTGCTCGACGGCCAGCCCATCGCCAACGCCGAGGACCCGACGTTCCGTCCGTCGACGGCGATGGCCGGGCGCCAGCTGAGCGTGACGATCACCGCCTACGCCGTGGGCCTCAACCCGGTGGCGCGCACCAGCACCCCGCAGACGGTCGGCGCCGCCGGGTGGTACGCGCTGCCCACCCGCAAGCTCCCCGAGATCACCGGCAAGAAGCGGGTCGGCTCGGTCCTCTCGGTCGTGGGCCTCGACTGGGTCGACTACTACGGCAACCGCCCCGCCGACCTGGCCCCGGTCTACTCCTGGACCCGCAACGGCAAGAAGATCAAGAAGGCCACGGGCGCGACGTACCGGCTCACCGCCAAGGACCGCGGCAAGCGCATCCAGGTCGTCGAGCGTCCGCGCGCCGCCGGCTTCGCCAACGACAGCAAGGCACGCTCGAACGCCACGTCCAGGGTCAAGATCGGCAAGCTCGCCTCGCCGCGCCCGAAGGTCGGCGGCAAGGCCAAGGTGGGCAAGCGCCTCGTGGCCCGCACCGGCGGCTGGACGCGCGGGACGAGGTTCCGCTACCAGTGGTTCGCCGGCAAGCGCGCCATCCGCGGCGCCCACGGGAAGAAGCTGAAGGTCACCCGGTCCCTGCGGGGGTCGAAGGTCTCCGTGCGGGTGACCGGCACCAAGAAGGGCTTCAAGGCGGCCAGCGCGAAGTCGCGCGCGGTCAAGATCAAGAAGTAGCGGCCCTCCTGCCGACCCGGGCGGCCCCCACTGTCGGGGGCCGCCCGTAGGGTTGTCGGGTGGCATCGCCGAGCTCCTACCGCCCCGCTCCGGGGTCGATCCCGACCAAGCCCGGCGTCTACCGATTCCGCGACGCCAAGGGGCGCGTGATCTACGTCGGCAAGGCCAAGAGCCTGCGCCCGCGCCTGTCCTCGTACTTCCAGGACATCGGCAACCTCCACCCCCGCACCGCCTCGATGGTGACGACCGGGGCGAGCGTGGAGTGGACGGTCGTCGACACCGAGGTCGAGGCGCTGCAGCTGGAGTACAGCTGGATCAAGGAGTTCGACCCGCGGTTCAACGTCAAGTACCGCGACGACAAGTCCTACCCCTGGCTCGCGGTCACCGTGGGCGAGGAGTTCCCGCGCGTCATGGTCGGTCGCGGCGCCAAGCGCAAGGGCACCCGCTACTTCGGCCCCTACAGCCACGCGTGGGCGATCCGCGAGACCGTCGACCTGCTGCTGCGCGTCTTCCCGATGCGCTCGTGCAGCAACGGCGTGTTCAAGCGCTCCGCGCAGATCGGGCGGCCGTGCCTGCTGGGCTACATCGACAAGTGCTCGGCGCCCTGCGTCGGCACGGTCACCGCGGACCAGCACCGCGAGATCGTCGACGACTTCTGCGACTTCATGGCCGGCAACACCGCCGCGTTCACCCGGCGCATCGAGCGCGAGATGTACGCCGCCTCCGAGGCGCTCGACTTCGAGAAGGCCGCGCGCCTGCGCGACGACCTCGGTGCGCTGACCAAGGCGCTGGAGAAGCAGGCGGTGGTCCTCGGTGACGGCACCGACGCCGACGTGATCGCGCTCGCCGAGGACCCGCTCGAGGTGGCGGTGCAGATCTTCTACGTCCGCGGCGGCCGGATCCGCGGGCAGCGCGGCTGGGTGGCCGACCGCACCGACGAGGGCGGCACGCCCGAGCTGGTCCAGGACTTCCTCCTCCAGCTCTACGGCGGCGTCGGGGCCGACGAGGCCGGCGACTCGATCCCGCGCGAGGTGCTCGTGCCCGCCCTGCCGCCCGACCACGAGGTGCTCGAGGAGCTGCTGGGGGAGCGGCGCGGCAGCCGGGTCGCGATCCGGGTCCCGCAGCGCGGCGACAAGCGCGACCTCCAGGAGACGGTCGCCTCCAACGCCGCCCAGTCCCTCGCGCTGCACAAGACCAAGCGGGCCAGCGACCTCACCACCCGCAACCGCGCGCTCGAGGAGATCCAGCAGGCGCTCTCGCTCGACGAGGTGCCGCTGCGCATCGAGTGCTACGACGTCTCCAACCTCCAGGGCACCGAGGTGGTCGCCTCCATGGTCGTCTTCGAGGACGGACTGGCCCGCAAGTCGGAGTACCGCCGGTTCGTGATCCGCGGCGTCGACGGCCAGAACGACGTGGCCTCGATGCACGAGGTGATCACCCGGCGCTTCAAGCGGCTGCAGGACGAGCAGGCCAGGAGCCAGACGGTCACCACCGACTCCGGTCCGATGCTCGTCGACCCCGAGACCGGCCGCCCCCGCAAGTTCGCCTACGTCCCCGCGCTGGTGGTCGTGGACGGCGGGCCGCCCCAGGTGGCCGCCGCGCGGCTGGCGCTCGCCGAGCTCGGCATGGACGACATCCCGGTGTGCGGCCTGGCCAAGCGGCTCGAGGAGGTCTGGCTGCCGGAGGAGGAGGACCCGGTCATCATGGCCCGCACCAGCGAGGGCCTCTACCTCCTCCAGCGGATCCGCGACGAGGCCCACCGCTTCGCGATCAACCACCACCGGAGCCGGCGCTCGAAGTCGATGGTGGAGAGCATGCTCGACGACGTGCCCGGCCTCGGCGAGGTGCGGCGCAAGACGCTGCTCAAGCACTTCGGCTCGCTGAAGAAGCTCCGTGAGGCCGAGGTCGACGAGATCGCGCTCGTGCCCGGCATCGGGCCGCGCACCGCCACGGCCATCAAGGACGCGGTCGCGAAGGCCGACGTCACCCGCAAGACTGGACCCAGCGCACCGGCGGTCAACACGGCCACCGGCGAGATCCTGGACGAGGAGTAGGGATGTCCCACGCGAGCGAGCCGACACCCGGCGAGCTGGTCGTCGTCACCGGCATGACCGGGGCCGGTCGCAGCACGGCCGCCAAGGAGCTGGAGGACCTCGGCTACTTCGTGGTCGACAACCTCCCGCCGACCCTGGTGCGCGACGTCGTCCGCCTCGTCGACGACAGCCGCGGCATCCACCAGCCGATCGCGGTGGTCGTCGACGTGCGCTCGGGATCGTTCTTCGACTCCCTCCAGGCCAATCGCCACCAGCAGGTCACCGGCAGGCCGACCACGCTGCTCTTCCTCGAGGCCAGCGACGACGTCCTGGTCCGTCGCCAGGAGGCGGCGCGGCGTCCCCACCCGCTGCAGGCCGGCGGCCGGCTGGTCCACGGCCTCCAGCGCGAGCGCGAGGCCATGGCCGACATCCGCGGCGACGCCGACGTGCTGCTCGACACCTCCAACTTCAACGTCCACCAGCTCCAGGACCGCATCACCGAGCTCTTCGGGACCGAGGCCACCACCCGGCTCAAGGTCACCGTCATCAGCTTCGGCTTCAAGTACGGCATCCCGGTCGACGCCGACTGGGTCGCCGACATGCGGTTCCTGCCCAACCCCCACTGGATCCCCGAGCTGCGCCCGCAGAACGGTCGCGACCCCGACGTGGCGGCGTACGTCCTCTCCCAGCCGGGTGCCGGGACGTTCCTCGAGCAGTACCTCCCGGTGCTCCGCTCGGTCGCCGAGGGCTACCTCGTCGAGGGCAAGCGCTTCATGCAGGTGGCCGTCGGCTGCACGGGCGGCAAGCACCGCAGCGTCGCGATGACCGAGGCGATCGCGGGGCTGCTCCGCGAGTCCGGGCACGACGTGAGCACCGCCCACCGCGACCTCGGCAGGGAGTGACGTGGCCCGTCAGACCGCGCAGGCCGCGGTCGCCCTCGGCGGCGGGCACGGGCTGGCAGCGACGCTGTCGGCGCTGCGACGCCTGCACGACGACCTCACCTTCGACGACCTCACCGCGGTCGTGACCGTGGCCGACAACGGCGGCTCCTCGGGACGCCTGCGCGGCGAGTTCGGCGTGCTGCCGCCCGGTGACCTCCGGATGGCGCTCGCCGCGCTGTGCGGCGACGACGAGTGGGGCCGCACCTGGGCCGACGTCGTCCAGCACCGGTTCGCCGGCCAGGGCGAGATGAACGGCCACGTCGTCGGCAACCTGCTCATCGTGTCGCTGTGGGAGCTCATGGGCGACCCGGTCCGGGCGCTCGACTGGGTCGGCCGGCTGCTGGGCGCCCACGGCCGCGTCCTGCCGATGGCGACCACCCCGATGGACATCACCGCACGCGTGCGGGGCGCCGACCCCGCCGAGCCGGACCGCGTGGAGGTGGTCCGCGGCCAGGTCGAGGTCGCCACGGCGGCGGGCCAGATCGAGTCGGTCGCCCTGGTGCCCGAGGACCCGGAGGTGTGCGAGGAGGCCGTCGAGGCGATCCGTGCCGCCGAGTGGGTCGTGCTCGGACCCGGGTCGTGGTTCACCTCCGTCATCCCGCACCTCATGGTGCCCGGGCTGCGGCGCGCGCTCGCGGACACCGCGGGCCGGCTCGTCGTGGTGCTCAACCTCGAGGCGCAGGCGGGGGAGACCACCGGCTTCGGACCCCAGGACCACCTCGCGGCGCTGTTCGAGCACGCCCCCGACCTGACCGTCCACACGGTGCTGGCCGACGCCGCGTCGCTGGGGGAGGAGCGCGAGGCCCTCGAGAAGGTCGTCGCCGACCGCGGCGCCCGGCTCGTGGTCGCCGACATCTCCGTGCCGGGGGAGCCGCGGCACGACCCCGACCGCCTCGCCGAGGCCTTCCGCCGGATCGTCGACGAGGCCTGAGTCACGTCTGCGGGGCGGCGCCGGCGAACCCGACGAGGGTCGTTGACCCGCATGGCAGGATTCGGCCCATGGCTATGACGGCGCAGGTGAAGGCAGAGCTCGCCTCCACCCAGATCACCAAGACCTGCTGCCGCAAGGCCGAGGTCGCCTCGATGCTGCGCTTCGCGGGCGGTCTCCACATCGTCAGCGGGCGCATCGTCGTCGAGGCCGAGCTCGACACCGGCGCGGCGGCCCGCCGGCTGCGCAAGGACATCTCCGAGGTGTACGGCCACACCTCCGACGTCGTCATGGTGCAGGGCAACGGCATCCGCAAGGGCAGCCGCTACCTCGTCCGGGTGACCAAGGACGGCGAGGCGCTGGCCCGGCAGACGGGTCTGCTCGACCAGCGCGGCCGTCCGGTGCGCGGACTGCCCCCGGCCGTGGTCAGCGGCGGTGGCTGCGACGCGGTCGCGGCGTGGCGCGGCGCGTTCCTCGCGCACGGCTCGCTCACCGAGCCCGGTCGTTCCTCCTCCCTGGAGATCACCTGCCCCGGCCCCGAGGCGGCGCTGGCGATCGTCGGCGTGGCCCGCCGCCTGGGCATCTCCGCCAAGGCGCGCGAGGTGCGCGGCGTCGACCGCGTCGTGATCCGCGACGGCGACGCCATCGGTGCGCTGCTCACCCGCCTCGGCGCCCACGAGTCGCTGATGGCCTGGGAGGAGCGGCGGATGCGCCGCGAGGTGCGGGCCACCGCCAACCGGCTCGCGAACTTCGACGACGCCAACCTGCGCCGCTCGGCGCGCGCCGCGGTCGCCGCGGGCGCACGCGTCGACCGGGCGCTGGAGATCCTCGGCGAGGAGATTCCCGACCACCTGCGCCAGGCCGGCCACCTGCGCCTGGAGCACAAGCAGGCCTCGCTCGAGGAGCTCGGCCAGCTGCACGACCCGGTGCTGACCAAGGACGCGATCGCCGGGCGCATCCGTCGGCTGCTCGCGATGGCCGACAAGCGCGCCGAGGAGCTCGGGATCCCTGACACCGAGGCGTCGCTGACGCCCGACATGCTGGTCGACGAGGGCTGAGACCCGATCCGGGACGCCGTCCCGGGACCTCCGGCCCTTGTGCCGGGGACCCTCGTCCTGTGAGGCTCCTCCTGGCTTGGATCGATCCAAAGTTACCTGTCCGTACCGCGGGAGACCGCGCTCGGGGAGGTCGTCGCCACCCGATAGGGTCGGTGATGCTGGTCACCGAAGGCCAGAGCTGTCCACGGGGTCACCGAAGGCCCCCAACCCAGGAGGCACACCGCACATGACTGTTCGCGTAGGCATCAACGGCTTCGGCCGCATCGGTCGCAACTTCTTCCGCGCCGTGCGCGCGTCGGGCGCCGACATCGAGATCGTCGGCGTCAACGACCTGACCGACAACGCGTCGCTGGCCCACCTGCTCAAGTACGACTCGATCCTGGGCCGCCTCGACGCCGACGTGTCGAGCGACGACACCTCGATCATGGTGGGGGACCAGAAGATCGCGGTGTCCGCCGAGCGCGACCCGGCCAACCTGTCGTGGGGCGACCTGGGCGTCGACGTCGTCGTCGAGTCCACCGGCTTCTTCACCGACGCGACCAAGGCCAAGGCCCACGTCGACGCCGGTGCCAAGAAGGTCATCATCTCCGCGCCCGCCTCCAACGAGGACATCACGATCGTGATGGGCGTCAACCACGAGCTCTACGACCCGTCGGCGCACACGGTCATCTCCAACGCCTCGTGCACCACGAACTGCCTCGCGCCGATGGCGAAGGCGCTCAACGACGAGTTCGGCATCGTCAAGGGTCTGATGACCACGATCCACGCCTACACCGCCGACCAGAACCTCCAGGACAACATCCACAAGGACCCGCGACGCGCCCGCGCCGCCGCGCTCAACATGGTCCCGACCTCGACCGGTGCCGCCAAGGCGATCGGCCTGGTCCTGCCCGAGCTGAAGGGCAAGCTCGACGGCTACGCCATGCGCGTCCCCGTGCCCACCGGCTCGGCCACCGACCTGACCTTCGAGGCCGGTCGCGAGACCAGCGTGGAGGAGGTCAACGCGGCCATCAAGGCGGCCGCCGACGGTCGCTTCCTGAAGTACTCGACCGACCCGATCGTCTCCACCGACATCGTCACCGACCCGGCGTCCTGCATCTTCGACGCCCCGCTGACCAAGGTCATCGGGAACCAGGTCAAGGTGCTCGGCTGGTACGACAACGAGTGGGGCTACTCCAACCGCCTCGCCGACCTCATCGTGCACGTCGGCTCGTCGCTCTGACTGATGGCCGACCACACTGCAGGCATCGAGTCGCTGGGTGACCTGACGGGCAAGCGCGTCCTGGTCCGCTCGGACCTCAACGTGCCCCTCGACGGGACGACCATCACCGACGACGGCCGGATCCGCGCGAGCGTGCCCACCATCCAGAGGCTCGCCGAGGCGGGCGCCCGGGTGGTCGTCACCGCCCATCTGGGCCGCCCGAAGGGCGCACCCGACCCGGCGTACACCCTGCGGCCGGTGGCCGAGCGGCTCTCCGAGCTGCTCGGCCGGCCGGTGGCCTTCGCCACCGACACCGTCGGCGCGAGCGCCACCGAGACGGTCGAGGCCCTGGGCGACGGCGACGTCGCGCTGCTGGAGAACGTCCGCTTCAACGACGGCGAGACCAGCAAGGACGACGCCGTGCGGGCCTCGTTCGCCGACCAGCTCGCGCAGCTCGCCGACGCCTTCGTCTCCGACGGCTTCGGCGTGGTCCACCGCAAGCAGGCCAGCGTGTACGACGTCGCTCTGCGACTCCCGTCGGCGATGGGCGGGCTCGTCGCCGCCGAGGTCGACGTGCTGCGCCGCCTCACCGAGCACCCGGAGCGCCCCTACGTCGTCGTGCTCGGCGGCTCCAAGGTCTCCGACAAGCTCGGCGTCATCGACAACCTCATCGACAAGGCCGACAAGATCCTCATCGGTGGCGGCATGGTGTTCACCTTCCTCAAGGCCCAGGGCCACGAGGTCGGCAAGAGCCTGCTCGAGGACGACCAGCTCGACACCTGCACCCGCTACCTCACCGAGGCGGAGGACCGCGGCGTCGAGATCGTCCTGCCGAGCGACGTCGTGGTCGACACGGCGTTCCCGTCGGGCGACCGCGAGCCCGAGCCCCGGGTCGTGGCCGCCTCCGAGATCCCCTCCGACGCGCTCGGGCTCGACATCGGGCCGGAGTCCGCGGCGGCGTTCGCCGCGGCGCTGGCCGATGCTCGGACCGTCTTCTGGAACGGCCCGATGGGCGTGTTCGAGGTCGACGCGTTCGCCGAGGGCACGCGTGCGGTGGCCGAGGCGCTGACGAAGGTCGACGGCCTGTCGGTGGTCGGCGGTGGCGACTCCGCCGCCGCCGTGCGCAAGCTGGGCTTCGACGAGGCCGCCTTCGGCCACATCTCCACCGGCGGTGGCGCGTCGCTGGAGTTCCTGGAGGGCAAGGAGCTCCCGGGCATCGCCGTACTCGAGAGGGACTGAAGACGTGGCTGGCAACAAGCTCACCCGCACCCCGCTGATGGCGGGCAACTGGAAGATGAACCTCACCCACCAAGAAGCGGTGGTGCTGGTCCAGAAGCTCGCCTGGACGCTGTCGGACAAGCGGCACGACTTCGGTGCCGTCGAGGTCGTCGTCGTCCCGCCCTTCACCGACATCCGCTCGGTGCAGACGCTGGTCGACGGCGACCGCCTGTCCATCCGCTACGGCGCGCAGGACGTCTCGGTCCACGACAGCGGCGCCTACACCGGTGAGATCTCGGCCGGCATGCTCGCCAAGCTGGGCTGCTCCTACGCCGTCGTCGGCCACTCCGAGCGCCGGATGTACCACCAGGAGAGCGACGAGCTGGTCAACGGCAAGGCCCACAAGGCCCTGCAGGCCGGCATCGTGCCGATCGTGTGCGTCGGTGAGGGCCTCGACGTGCGCCAGGCGGGCGAGCACGTCCCCTTCACGCTGGCCCAGGTGGAGGGGTCCCTCGCGGGCTTCACCGCCGAGCAGGTCGCGGGCCTCGTGGTGGCCTACGAGCCCGTGTGGGCCATCGGCACCGGTGAGGTCGCGACCCCCGACGACGCCCAGGAGGTGTGCGCGGCCATCCGCGTCCGCGTGCGCGAGCTGCACGGCGACGCGGCGGCCGACGGCCTGCGGATCCTCTACGGCGGCTCGGTGAAGGCGGCCAACGTGGCCGGCATCATGGAGAAGGCCGACGTCGACGGATGCCTCGTCGGTGGGGCCAGCCTGGAGGTCGAGGAGTTCGGCGGCATCTGCCGTTTCCGCGACATGCCCGTGCTGTGAGGCCCCTCACCGATTCCCCCAGCACGTGACGTAGGCTTCGGCACGTGATTCTGCTCTTCACCATCCTGCTCGTCATTGCGAGCGCGATCATGATCCTGCTGGTGCTCCTCCACAAGGGGCGCGGCGGTGGCCTGTCCGACATGTTCGGCGGCGGCGTCTCCAGCAGCCTGGGGGGATCGTCGGTGGCTGAGCGCAACCTCGACCGCTTCACCATCGGCGTCGGCGTCATCTGGTTCGCCTGCATCGTCGCCCTGGGCCTGCTCAAGGCCTACTCGGGCAACTGATCTTCCCCCCTGTTGAGTCTTGATCCGAAGGAGTCCTCGTGGCTGGTGCTGGAAACGCAATCCGCGGTAGTCGCGTCGGGGCCGGGCCCATGGGCGAGGCCGAGCGCGGCGACGCCGCTCCTCGGCAGACGGTGACCTACTTCTGCAGCCACGACCACCGCTCCGTGGTGACCTTCGCGATCGAGGCCGCCGTGCCCGAGTCGTGGGACTGCCCCAAGTGCGGGCTCCCGGCCAGCCTCGACAGCGAGAACCCGCCGCCGGCGCCGAAGATCGAGCCCTACAAGACGCACCTGGCCTACGTGAAGGAGCGTCGCAGCGAGACCGAGGCTGCCGACATCCTCGACGAGGCCGTCGCCCTCCTGCGCAGCCGCCGCAAGGCCGGCGAGATCATCTTCTGACCTGACGCATCTGCACACGCGGACGGTGCCGAGCTGACGCATCTGCACACGCAGGCGGTGCCGAGCTGACGCGTCTGCACACGCAGGCGGTGCCGAGCTGACGCATCTGCACACGCACGTGGTGCCGAGCTGACGCGTCTGCGCACGCAGGTGGTGCCGAGCTGACGCGTCTGCACACGCGTCACCGTCGGAGGCGCGCCCGCATACGTGACGTGCACGCGCGGAGCGTGGCCAGGATGACCTCGTCGACCCGCTGGTGGTGGCCGTACACGTCGGCACACACGAGCGGTTCGATCAGCCAGTCCTCGTCCCTGTCCAGCCACCTGCGGCGTACGCGGTCGTGCTCGCGGTCGGCGGGGTCGGTGTGCCACTCGTCGCCGTCGTACTCGACGCCGGCGCGAAGGTCCGCGTTGCCGACGTCGACGAAGGCCAGCCGTCCACGCGAGCGCACCTCGACCTGGGGTTCAGGCGGCGGCACCGGGAGGTGCAGCCAGTGCCACCGGATCACGCTCTCGCCGCCCGACTGCGATCGGCCGTCGGCGTGCGGCGCCACCTGTCTCAGGGTCGTGACCCACCGCATGCCCGCGAAGCGTCCGATCTCGCCGATCAGCTCCTCATGGGTGAACGCCTTGATCCGCAGGAGGGCGTCGAGAGCGGTGATCGATCGCTCGGGCCAACGCTGGCGTCCGAGGTCCAGAGCCGTCCGCAGCGGGGTGGTCACCCGGAGGCCGTGGAGCTCGGTGACGTCGCGCGGGACCAGCTGCCGCTGTCCGCCGTCGACCAGCTTGTTGCGCAACCGCCCACGCCCCAGCGGCAGGTCCATGGTGATGGGTCGCGCGCTCAGGTGCTCGCCAGGGATGAGGAGCATCTCCGCGCCATGGAGCCATCCTGCATGCCGCTCGACCACGACCGCGTCAGGTGGCACCACCAGGCGCAAGCAGGCACACCTCGTGTGGATGTCGTCGGGGAGGGACGCCGGGACGTAGCAGTTCTTGATCGGGTGGCGGAGCAGGCCGGCATCCACGAGCCGAGCCAGGTCGCGACGAGCAACCCCGTGATCGGCCGCGGTCGCAGCGGTGAACGGTGTGTCGAGCGGCAGGGGGAATCCGCCGTCCAGGAACGGACGGTGGAGCCATTCAGCGAGGTCCATCCGCCGATGATGCCCGTGACTCGACGCCACGAACCGCCGAGCACCCGGGCTGTGGATGACGCCAGTACAGATGCGTCAGCTCGGCACTCCACGCGTGTGCAGATGCGTCAGCTCGCCACTCTGCGCGTGTGCAGATGCGTCAGCTCGGCACTCCACGCGCGTGCAGATGCGTCAGCTCGGGTCAGAGGGCGGAGGCGGCGTCCTCGTCGAGCCACCAGGTGGTCTCCTCGCCCCGGACGCCGCGGGCGGGGGTCTCCTCGACCGACCCGTCGTCGGCGAGGGCGCGGGCGACGGCCTCGGCCTTGCCCTCCCCGCTGGCGATGAACCACACCGCACGGCAGCGCTCCATCGCCTCGAAGGTCAAGGTGACCCGGTCGGGCGGCGGCTTGGGGGAGTCGTGGACCGCGACGGCGATGGCGTCGGTCGCGCCGAGCGCCGGGTGGCCGGGGAAGAGCGAGGCGCAGTGGCCGTCGGGGCCGATGCCGAGCATCAGCACCTCGAAGAAGCCGGCACCGTGCTCGCGCAGCGCGGAGGAGTACGCCGCTGCCGCGTCCTCGGCGCTCGCCACCTCGTCGCTCGCGGGCACCTCGTGCACCTTGGCCGGGTCGACGCCCACGTGGTCGAGGAGGGCCTCGCGCGCCTGGCGGGCGTTGCGGTCGGGGGAGGAGGACTCGACGAACCTCTCGTCGCCCCACCAGACGACGACCTGCGACCAGTCCACGGACGAGTCGGTGGCGCGACGCGCGAGCTCGCGGTGGAGCGCGTCGGCGATCGTCCCGCCGGTCAGCCCGATCTGAGGCACCTCGCCGCGGGCCTGCGCGGCCTCGAGGCGGTCGAGGAGGGCGGAGGCGACGTCGCCGACCAGCAGGTCGGCGTCGCCGTGGCGACGTACCTCGACGGGGCCGCTCACTGCGCGCTCCGCAGCTTCACGAGGCGGGCCGCGACGGCGGCGTAGATGTCGTCCTCGTCGAGGCGGCGCAGCTCCTCCGAGAGCAGGGCCGGGACCTCGCGTCGCTTGAGCGCCACAGGTCGGTCGGGGCGGTGCGGCGAGGTGAACGTCGCGAGCCGGCCGTCGGCGCGGGCGATGCGGATCTCACCCTGCTTGGTGTCCATGCTCACCTCGGTGATGCCCGGACCCTCCGAGCTGCTGCGGGTGACGTCGACCTTGAGCCGGTCGCAGAGCCAGGCCGCGAGCAGGTCGGCGCTGGGGCTGACCTTCTCGGCGGTGACGTGGGCACGGGTGACCTTCAGCGGGTGCTGGTCGAGCGCGGCCGCGAGGAGCGCGCGCCACGGGGTCAGGCGCGTCCAGCTCAGGTCGGTGTTGCCGGGCGCGTAGTTCTCGCACTGGGTGAGCATCGCGGTGGCCTTGCCACGCGAGACGCCGGCCGAGTCGGTGATCCGCCGCTGGGCGAGGCGGCCCAGCGGGTCGGCGGCCGGGTCGGCGGGGGCCGTCGTGGGCCACCAGATGGCCACGGGAGAGTCGGGCAGCAGGAGCGGCAGCACGACGGACTCTGCGTGCTTGACCACCTCGCCCTTGAGCCGGATGAGCGCGGTCTCACCGCCCCAGCCGTCGCCGCTGCCGACCTGCGCGTTGACGTGGGCGCTGCCCCGGGCGTCGCCCAGGATCACGCCGAGCACCCGGGAGGGGTGCTCGCGCGAGGCCCGCTTGGCGGCGAGCATCGCCTCGGCGGCGTCCTCCTCGGGCGCGACGATGATCAGGGTCATCACCATGCCCATCGCCGGGCTGCCGGCGCGGGTGCGCGCGCGGACGAACTCGGCGGCGATCTTGGCGGAGTTGGTGTCGGTGAGCTCGATCATCGGGATGCTCCTTCGCAGGTCGAGGTCATGGCCGCCGCCAGGTGCGGCCGTCGCGTGCCAGCATCTTGTCGGCGGAGGCCGGGCCCCACGTGCCCGAGTCGTAGGCCTCGGGCGCGCCCTTCCTCGCCCAGTGGTCGATGACCGGGTCGAGGAGCTTCCACGAGAGCTCGACCTCCTCGTGCCGCGGGAAGAGCGGCGGGTCGCCGAGCAGCACGTCGAGGATGAGTCGTTCGTACGCCTCGGCGCTGGCCTCGGTGAAGGAGCCGCCGTAGGCGAAGTCCATGTTGACGTCGCGGATCTCCATCGCGGTGCCGGGCACCTTGGAGCCGAAGCGCATCGTCATGCCCTCGTCGGGCTGGACGCGGATCACCAGGGCGTTCTGGGTCAGGTCCTCGGTGGAGGTCTGGGTGAACGGCAGGTGGGGCGCCTTCTTGAAGACCACCGCCACCTCGGTGACGCGGCGGCCGAGACGCTTGCCGGTGCGGAGGTAGAACGGCACGCCGGCCCACCGCCGGGTCTCGACGTTGACGGTGATCGCGGCGAACGTCTCGGTGGTCGAGTTCTTCGCGATCCCCTCCTCCTCGAGGAAGCCGGTCACCTTGTCGCCGCCCGCCCAGCCCGGGGCGTACTGCCCGCGCGCGGTCGTGGTGTCGAGGCGGGACGGCAGCTGCGCGGAGGCGAGCACCTTGAGCTTCTCCACCCGCAGGCTCTCGGCGTCGAAGGAGATCGGCTCCTCCATCGCCACGAGCGCCATCAGCTGCAGCAGGTGGTTCTGGATCACGTCGCGCGCGGCGCCGATGCCGTCGTAGTAGCCCGCGCGGCCGCCGATGCCGATGTCCTCGGCCATGGTGATCTGCACGTGATCGACGTAGTTGGCGTTCCAGATCGGCTCGAACATGTTGTTGGCGAACCGCATCGCCAGGATGTTCTGCACCGTCTCCTTGCCGAGGTAGTGGTCGATGCGGAAGATCGACCCCGACGGGAAGACGCCGGCCAGGATGTCGTTGAGCTCGCGCGCCGACTCCAGGTCGTGGCCGAAGGGCTTCTCCACGACCACGCGCCGCCACTGGTCCGCGACCCGGTCGGCGAGGCCGTGCTTCTTCAGCTGCCCGACCACGGTCCCGAAGAAGGACGGAGGGATGGCGAGGTAGAAGGCCATGTTGCCGCCCGTGCCGCGCAGCTGGTCGAGCTCCTCGACCGTGCGGCGCAGCTGCTCGAAGGCGTTGTCGTCGTCGAAGTTGCCCGGCACGAAGCGGAAGCCCTCGGAGAGCTGGTTCCACACCTCCTCGCGGAACGGCGTACGGGCGTGCTCCTTGACCGCGTCGTGCACGATCTGCGCGAAGTCCTGGTCCTCCCAGTCGCGCCGGGCGAACCCGACCAGGCTGAAGCCGGGCGGCAGCAGGCCGCGGTTGGCGAGGTCGTAGATCGCCGGCATGACCTTCTTGCGCGACAGGTCGCCGGTGACGCCGAACAGCACCATCCCGCACGGCCCGGCGATGCGGGGCAGCCGGCGGTCCTGCGGGTCGCGGAGCGGGTTGACGTGCGTCGTCATCGGCCTCGGTTCTCCTGGTAGTAGCGGATGAGGGACTGCGTGGACGGGTCCTGCGCGTCGAGCGCCGCCTCGTCGCCGGCCACCGCGGGCGTGACCTTCTGGGCCAGCTGCTTGCCGAGCTCGACGCCCCACTGGTCGAAGCTGTCGATGCCCCAGACGGCGCCCTGGACGAACGTGGTGTGCTCGTAGAGGGCGACGAGCTGGCCGAGGACCGACGGGGTCAGGGCCGGCGCCATGATCGACACGGTCGGTCGGTTGCCCGGGAAGGTGCGGGCACTCACGAGGTCCTCGTCCACGCCCTCGGCCCGGACCTCCTCGGCGGTCTTGCCGAAGGCCAGCGCCTGGGTCTGGGCGAGGAAGTTGGCGAGGAACAGCTCGTGGACGTCGGTGTCGCCGTCGGGACCTGCGTCCACGAGCGGGTACGCCGGCGTCGCGAAGGCGATGAAGTCGGCCGGGATGAGCCGCGTGCCCTGGTGGATGAGCTGGTAGAAGGCGTGCTGGCCGTTGGTGCCGGGCTCGCCCCAGAACACCTCGCCGGTCTCGGTCGTCACCGGCGAGCCGTCCCAGCGCACGCCCTTGCCGTTGGACTCCATGGTCAGCTGCTGGAGGTACGCCGGGAAGCGGTGCAGCTGCTGGGCGTAGGGCAGGACCGCATGGGTCTGCGCGCCGAGGAAGGTCGAGTAGAAGACGTTGAGCATCCCCAGCACGAGCGGGACGTTGGAGGCCGGCGCGGCGGTGCGGAAGTGCTCGTCGACGGCGTGGAAGCCGGCCAGCATCTCGGCGAACCGCTCGGGACCGATCGCGACGACCAGCGACAACCCGATCGCGGAGTCCATCGAGTAGCGCCCGCCGACCCAGTCCCAGAAGCCGAAGGCGTTGTCGGGGTCGATGCCGAAGTCGGCGACCTTGTCGAGGGCGGTGGAGACGGCCACGAAGTGCTGCGCGACCGCCGCGTCGCGGTCGGCGTCGGCCGGCAGGTGCTCCAGCAGCCACGACCGGCACAGACGGGCGTTGGTCAGCGTCTCGAGGGTGCCGAAGGTCTTGCTCGAGACGATGAAGAGGGTGGTCTCCGGGTCGAGGCCCTCGAGCGACTGGGCCGCGTCGGTGGGATCGATGTTGGAGACGAAGCGGCAGGTGAGCCCGTCCTGGCGGTAGGGCGCGAGCGCCTCGTAGGCCATGACCGGGCCGAGGTCGGAGCCGCCGATGCCGATGTTGACCACCGTCTCGATCCGGCGGCCGGTGACGCCGGTCCACTCACCCGAGCGCACCGACGCCGCGAAGGCGTAGACCCGGTCGAGCACCTCGTGGACGTCGGCCACGACGTCCTGGCCGTCGACCTCGAGCGTGGCGTCGGCGGGCAGGCGCAGCGCGGTGTGGAGGACCGCGCGGTCCTCGGTGGCGTTGACGTGCTGACCGGCGAGCATCGCGTCGCGACGCTCCAGCACGCGGGTCTGGGCGGCGAGCTCGAGCAGTTGCTCGAGGACCTGCCCATGCAGGAAGGTCTTGGACAGGTCGACGTGGAGGTCACCCACCGTGCGGGTGAGCGCCGTGACGCGCTCGGGGTCCTCGTCGAACCAGCCGCGCAGGTCGGGGGCGAAGCCGTCCGCGATCGCGGACAGCTCCGCCCAGGCCGGCGTGGACGTGGCATCCACCGGCCGGTCGGTCACGACCGTGCGGCCTCGAGCGACGCCGCCAGGGTGGTCTGGAGCTCGTCCCACGCGACGACGAACTTGTCGACGCCCTCCTTGAGGAGCACCTCGATCACGTCGTCGTAGTCGATGCCGGCCTGGGCCAGCGCCGCCATGTGGGCCTCGGCGTCGTCGTAGAACGGGCGCACGCGGTCGCCGCGCACCTCACCGTGGTCGGCGACGGCCTCGAGGGTGCCCTCGGGCATGGTGTTGACCGTGTTCTCCACGACCAGGTCGACGACGTACATCGTGTCGTCGTAGTCGGGGTTCTTCACGCCGGTCGAGGCCCACAGCGGGCGCTGCTTGCGCGCCCCCTTGGCCTCCAGCGCCTCCCAGCGGGAGCCGGCGAAGAACTCCTCGTACATCTTGAACGCGAGGCGGGCGTTGGCGACGCCGGCCTTGCCCTTGAGGGAGGCGTCCGTGGCGGGGCCGTCGGAGGCGGCATCGAGCCGCTTGTCGATCTCGGAGTCGACGCGCGAGACGAAGAACGAGGCGACCGAGTGGATGTCGGCGAGGTCGTGGCCGTTGTCGGCGGCCTGCTCGAGGCCGGTGACGTAGGCCTCCATCACGTTGCGGTACTGCTCGAGGCCGAAGATCAGCGTCACGTTGACCGAGATGCCGGCGGCGATCGTCTCGGTGATCGCGGGCCAGCCCTCCTTGGTGCCGGGGATCTTGATCATCACGTTGGGCTCGCCGACGGTCTTGTAGAGGGTCGCAGCCTCCGTGACGGTGTCGTCGGTGGAGTGCGCGAGACCGGGGGAGACCTCGATCGAGACGCGACCGTCGACGCCGTCGGTGGCGTCGAAGACCGGGCGCATCACCTTGCAGGCCTCACGCACGTCGTCGGTGGTGATGACGAGGGTGGCGCGGTCCACGTCGGCGCCGTCGGCGGCGAGCTCGCGCACCTGGGCGTCGTAGCGCTCGCCCTTGGCCAGCGCGCTCTGGAAGATCGCGGGGTTCGACGTCACGCCGACCACGTTCTTGGTCTGCACGAGGTCGGCGAGGTTGCCGGTCTCGAGCCGCTCGCGGGACAGGTCGTCGAGCCAGATGGATACCCCGGCGTCGGCCAGGGCCTTGAGACGGTCGTTCATGTGGTGCCTCCTGTGTGGAAGGGCGGGTGAGGGAGTACGGGGGTGGGTCAGGCCTGCACGAGCGCGACGCTGTCGCGGGCCGCGTCGGCGACCGCCTGGGCGGTGATGCCGAACTCGGTGTAGATGCGGGCGTAGTCGGCCGAGGCGCCGTAGTGGTCGATGGACACGATGCGGCCCTGGTCGCCGACGATCTCGCGCCAGCCCTGCTTGACGCCGGCCTCGACCGAGACGCGCGCCTTGACGGTGGGCGGCAGGACGGTGTCGCGGTAGGACTGGTCCTGCTCCTCGAACCACTCCAGGCACGGCATCGACACCACGCGGGCGTCGATCCCGTCGGCGGCCAGCAGCGTGCGGGCCTCGACGGCGAGCTGCACCTCGGAGCCGGTGCCGATCAGGACGACGTCGGGCGTGCCCTTCTCGGCGTCGAGCAGGACGTAGGCGCCACGGGCCACGCCCTCGGTGCTCCCGAAGTGCTGCCCGGTCTCGGGGTCGTCGCCGCGCGGGAAGACCGGGACGTTCTGACGGGTGAGCGCCAGGGCGGCCGGGCTGTCGGTCCGGGTGAGGATCGTGTGCCACGCCGCTGCGGTCTCGTTGGCGTCCGCGGGGCGCACGACGTCGAGGCCGGGCATCGCGCGCAGTGCGGCGAGGTGCTCGATCGGCTGGTGGGTCGGACCGTCCTCGCCGAGGCCGATCGAGTCGTGGGTCCAGACGTAGGTGACGGGCAGCCTGCTCAGCGACGCCACGCGGACCGAGCCGCGCATGTAGTCGGAGAACGTCATGAAGGTGCCGCCGAAGACACGGGTGAGCCGGTCGGCCGCGATGCCGTTCATGATCGCGCCCATGCCGTGCTCGCGGATGCCGAAGTGCAGCACCCGGCCGGCGTAGGGGTCGGTGCTCCACTCGCCCACCTCGGCGACCTCGGGTCCGACAGAGGGGGCGCTGGTGATCGTGGTGTTGTTGGAGCCGGCGAGGTCGGCCGAGCCGCCCCACAGCTCGGGGAGCACCGGCGCGAGGGCGTTGATGACCTTGCCGGAGGCCGACCGGGTGGCGACGCCCTTCGCGTCGGCCGGGAACGTCGGGATCGACTCGGCGAGGTCGGCCGGCATCTCGCGGCGCTTGAGCCGGTGGAGCAGCTCGGCGGACTCGGGGTGCGCCTCGGCCCACGCCGCGTACTTCTCGTCCCACTCCGCGCCCCACGCGGCGCCGCGCTCACGCAGCCCGCGGGTGCGCTCGATGACGCTCGGCGGGACCTCGAAGGTCTGGTCGGGGTCGAAGCCGAGCACCTTCTTGGTGGCCGCGACCTCCTCGGCGCCGAGCGCGCTGCCGTGGGCGGCCTCGGTGCCCTGGGCGTTCGGGGCGGGCCAGGCGATGACGGTGTCGAGCACGATGAGCGAGGGCTGGTCGGTCACCCCGTGGGCCGCGCGCACCGCGGCGTAGAGGGCGTGCACGTCCTCCTTGTACTCGGTGCCGCCGTTGGTCCAGTCGACGGTCTGGACGTGCCAGCCGTAGGCCTCGTAGCGCTGGGCGACGTCCTCGGTGAAGGCGATGTCGGTGTCGCCCTCGATGGAGATGCGGTTGCGGTCGTAGATGAGGGTGAGGTTGCCCACCTTCTGGGTGCCGGCGATGGAGCTGGCCTCCGAGCTCACGCCCTCCTGGAGGTCACCGTCCGAGGCGATGGCGTAGACCTGGTGGTCGAACAGGCCCTCGCCCGGGGCCGCGTCGGAGTCGAGCATGCCGTGCACGCGACGCGCCGACATCGCCATGCCGACGGCGTTGCCGACGCCCTGGCCCAGCGGGCCGGTGGTGACCTCGACGCCGGCGGTGTGGCCGAGCTCGGGGTGGCCGGGGGTCTTCGAGCCCCAGGTGCGCAGCGCCTTGAGGTCGTCGAGCTCGAGGCCGAAGCCGCCGAGGAAGAGCTGGGTGTAGAGGGTGATGCTCGTGTGGCCGCAGGACAGCACGAAGCGGTCGCGGGCGATCCACTCGGGGTCGGCCGGGTCGTGGCGCATGACCTTCTGGAAGAGCAGGTACGCCGCCGGCGCCAGGCTCATCGCGGTGCCGGGGTGGCCGTTGCCGACCTTCTGGACCGCGTCCATGGCCAGCACGCGGGCGGTGTCGACGGCCAGGTCGTCGATCTCGTCCCACTCGAGGGTGGCGGGCAGGGCGGACTTCTCGGTCAACGCAGTTCCTCTCGTGGGGGTGGGGCCTGGGGTCGGGCGGGGTGCCGTCAGGATCACAGCGCCGGGAGCGGCCTCGACTGCGAGCCTATCGCCGGTGCCGAGTAGACTCGACCCCGCCTGAGGGTGGTGCCAGCCTGCGGTGCAGACCGCGCTCCGTCCCCCTCGGTTCCCTGAGGTCCGCGTCCCATCCGCTCCTGCTCCGCGAGGTTTCCACCGTGTCCCATGCCGGCCCGCACGCTGCCGCGTCCGACCGGCAGCCGACCGGTGACGGAGGACGGACCGAGGACGGCCCCACGACGTGGCGCGACGTGGTCGCCGCCTACGTCGGGCTCACCAAGCCCCGGGTGATCGAGCTCCTCCTGCTGACCACGGTCCCCGTGATGTTCTACGCCGCCCGCGGCGTGCCCGAGCTGGCCACGGTCGTGTGGACCGTGCTGGGCGGCACCCTGTCGGCGGGCTCGGCGTCGGTCTTCAACTGCGTCTACGACCGCGACATCGACGAGCAGATGCGTCGCACCCGGCGACGGGCGCTCCCGCGCCACATCGTGTCCCCGCGCGCGGCCCTGGTCTTCGGCGTGGTCCTGGGGGTGCTCTCGACCGTCGTGCTCTACGCCGGGGTCAACCGGCTCTCGGCCGTGCTGTCGGTGACGGCGATCGCCTTCTACGTCTTCGTCTACACGATGCTGCTCAAGCGGCGCACCACCCAGAACATCGTCTGGGGCGGCATCGCCGGCTGCTTCCCGACGCTCATCGGGTGGACCGCGGTGACCGGTCAGCTGGCCTGGACGCCGGTCGTGCTCTTCATGGTGGTGTTCTTCTGGACCCCGCCGCACACGTGGGCCCTCGCGCTGCGCTATCGCGAGGACTACGCGAACGTCGACGTCCCGATGCTCCCGGTGGTCAAGCCGGCGGCCGAGGTGGGTCGCCAGGTCGTGCTCTACAGCTGGGTGATGGTCGCCACGTCGCTCCTGCTGTGGCCGGTCGCCGACACCAGCCTGGTCTACCCGGTCGCCGCGGCTGTCCTGGGTGCGGTCTTCCTCCTCGAGGCGCACCGGATGTGGGGTCGCGCGCGGTCCTCGGAGGTGCTCAGCGAGATCAACCCGATGCGGTTGTTCCACGCCTCCAACCTCTACCTCTCGCTGCTCTTCGTCGCGGTCGCCCTCGATCCTCTGCTGCTTAATTGAGGGCTTGCTAGCGCATACACCGCGAAACGTCTTGCACATGAGGAGATCTAGAGGATTCCTTGAGGCTGCGTGCCGGGTTCTTCTGCGTCGTGTCGCGTTGAATCAGGCGTCAGGGGGGCGAACCGCGTCCCCGCTCGTCCTGGGGGTCTGCCACACCATGCCTGCTGCACACCAGTTCATCGACCAGAGCCGTGGGGGCTCGGTCAACCGGACCGTCGCGAGGGTGGTGACCCTGGCCGTCGCCGTGGGTCTCGCCGTCGTCGGTCTCGCCGCGCCGTCCAGCGCGCACCACAACACGATCACCGGCGCCGTCTCCTGTCGCGACGGAGGTGGCTGGCTGGTCACCTGGCGCGCCGTCAACAGCGAGCAGCGCGCCGAGCGGATCACCGCCTCCAACCGCGCCGTGGTGCCCGTCGGCACCTGGTTCGCCCCGGCGGAGGCCAAGAGCTTCACCGAGACCGTCACCACCAAGCCGGGCACGCCGCTCACGCTGACGCTGTCCACCCGGTGGACCAACGACGTCACCGCGACCAACTCCGGCAGCATCGCGGTCTCCGCGTTCTCCGACGCGTGCAACGTCACGACCGTCCAGGCCCCGTCGATCCCCGTGGTCGACGAGTGCGGCCCCGGCAACGCCCACTACGGCACCGTCCCGACCGGGCCGTGGACCGCGGTCACCAACCCCGACGGCAGCGTCACCGTGACCGCCCAGCAGGGACACGTCTTCAGCAACGGCCAGACCGTGGTCGTCTACCCGGTGCCGACCGACAGCAACGTCGCCTGCCCGACGCCGACCCCGACGCCGACGCCGGCTCCCACCCCGACGCCGGCTCCCACCCCGACGCCCACGCCGACCCCGACGCCCACCCCGGTGCCCCCGGTCGTGACCCCGCCCGAGGTGCTTCCGGCTCAGGTCCGGGTCGTCCGCGCCCAGGCGCGCCACATCGACAAGTGCGGCCGGCGCAGCGACCTGTTCAAGGTCGGCAAGCGCTCCGGCATCGTCTACACGGTCAACGGCAAGGTCGTTCGCCAGGGCGTGTGGCTCAAGGCCCGCACCCAGCGGATCACGATCCGTGCGACGTCCGCCTCCGACGGCGTCGAGCTGCGCGGACGCACCGTGTGGAAGGTCCGCTTCACCGCCCGGTCCTGCTCGCAGGCTCCCGAGGTCGCGCCCGACACCGGTCGCTGATGCGCCGCACCGCGTTCGCGGTGGCAGCGATGCTCCTCGTGTCCCCCGTGGTCGGTCAGGGCGCGGCTCACGCCGCCCCTGACCGGCTCCGGATCGCACGTACGGGCACGGATGCCACCGTCGTGGAGGTGCCCACCCGCAACAACACGCTCGCCGTGGGCGAGCAGGTCCGCGGCACCGTCTACACCTGGTCGCAGGGCGACCCGCCCTGCGACCCGACCGGCAGCACCGTCTACGCCGGTCACGCGTGGCGGGCCGGCGACGGCGTGGCCGACCGCTGGGGTCGGCTGCGACGGGGCGACAGGGTCAGTGTCGGCGGCTGCCGGTTCGAGGTGGTGCGCCGGGAGTACTGGTCGGCCACCCGGCGGATGGGCTCGCTCTATTCCGTCTCCGGACCGCCGCGGATCGTGCTCGTGGCCTGCAAGGCCGACGACTACTCCCGCCGCACGGTGGTGTTCGCCCGCAAGATCGGGGCACGCCCCGTGCCCGGGGCGCGCGTCGCCGGTCCCTGACCGGCGGGTGCGACCCCGTCAGCCCACCCGCATCGTCACGGGCGTTGCGGACACGTCGAGGTGACCGGCCACGCCGAGCACGCGCACGGTGTAGGTCGTCGCCACGGCCGGTGACACCCGCAGGGTGTAGGCGCCCGTGGTGGTCGTGGTCACCGTCGTGGTGGTGGCCGTGCCGCCGAGGGGCTGCACCGCCACGGTGAGCCGCACCGACCTGGCTGGCTCCGTGGTGCCGCCGAAGGTGCGGGTCACCAGTCCGGTCAGCGTGCGCGCGGTACGGGCCGGTGCCGTGACGGGGGCGGCCACCGGCGTGGTCAGCCGCGTCGTCCAGCTCCCGGCGGTGACCGGCGCCACCGCCGCCGAGGCAGCAGGGACGCCGGCCGAGCCGGCGTAGGAGACCGTCAGGTCGCCCGAGAGGCGCAGCAGGACGGGGATGGTGAAGCTGCCGTCGGCGCTCGTGCGGCCGCTGGCCACCACGACGGCCGCCTTCCCGGGGGCGGCGACCTTCACCGCGACGGTGGCGGCCGCGACCGGGGTCGGGGTCCCGGTGTCGGTGAGCAGCCGGCCGGTGACCCTCACCGTCTGCCCGTAGGCGACGGAGGTCTTGTCGATCGAGGCGCTCAGGGCCGAGGTCGGCACCCGGACGGTGATGTTCCCGGCCTCGACGGCCGTGGCCTCGTAGGAGACGCTCGCCGGTACGGACGCCTTCACCACGCCCGACGTGGTCGGCCTGGTGACGAGCGAGAACGACCCGTCCGGGGAGGTGCGCACCGACCCCAGCGAGGCGACGGTCGTGACGCTGCGACCGTTGACCACCGAGGTGCTGGTCAGCGTCACGGGCACGGTCACCCCCGCCACGCCGAGGGTGGCGCCGGAGACGACCCGGGTGGCCCGGCCGGTGACCGTGGCCGTCTGGCCGTACCACCGGGTCGTCGTGTCGAGCGCCGCGGTCAGCTGGACCGCGCACTTCGCGACGGTCGCGGCCTGGGTGACCGGTGCCGCGGCCGGCCACGCGGGCAGCGCCTTGTTGGTGGTCGAGAAAGAGGTGGGCGCCGACATCGAGGCGCTCGCCGTGGCGTACCCCGTCAGGTCGCTGATCGCAGCCAGCGTCGTGCGGGTGGTGCCCGTGGTCCGGACGATCGTGGCGGTGAGTCCCTTGATGGGCTGGTCGCTGGCGAGGTCGTAGAAGTAGGCCTGCACCGGGGTGGGTGCCGACGCGCAGGCCGAGGCGGTCGGGCTCGTCGTCGAGTCCTGGCCGGCGACGACGGACCGCACCCCCACGGTGCGAGCCGCGGTGGAGAAGGTCAGCGGGCTGGTGACGACCTTGGTGGCGCCGGTGCTGTCGACCAGGGTGGCAGTGACGTTGGTCCCCGTCGCGTTGCTCGCGTTGCAGGTCACGTCGGTCTGCACGGCGGTGGGTGCGCTGAACGTGCAGTCGGACCGGCCCGCGCGCCACGCCACCGAGGCCAGCGTGCGGCCGTCGGGCAGGACCGGCGTGACGCTCGCCTGGGTCGCGAGACCGGGGACGGCCGGGTTGTTGACGCCGAGCACCGCGCCGAGGACGGTCGGGCGCCCCGGCTCGGCGTTGTCGCCGCCGCCGACGAGGAACCGCGAGTCGGCGGAGTTCCAGTGGGTGTCGAGCCACGAGCCGGGGTCGGGGAACGTGGAGTAGTAGTCGTCGAAGTTGCAGTCGAGGAGGTACTCCCGCGAGCGGTCGCACACCTGCTGCATCACCTTGCCACCGCCGTCGGCGTAGCACATGGTGTCGGACTCGTCCCAGCAGTGGCTCTGGGACGTGCCGTGCGGGGCGGCCGGCGACACGCCGCCGAGGGTGTGCATCAGCTCGTGGGCCTCGATCGAGCTCTGGTTGGTCCCGTCGCCGTGGCCCCAGCACGGCGAGTCGATGCGGGCGTACTGCGGGTAGAGGCCGTTGTTGGGGTTGCCCTGGCTGTCGGCGTCGGAGGTGTAGCGCAGGGCGATGCCGCAGATGCCCTTGCCGTAGGCGTCGGTCCACATGAGGTACTTGCGCTCCGGCCGGTCGTAGCCGAGGGCGCGCACGGCGTTCATGGTGGCGTTGAAGGTCGTCATCGACCCCACCGGGACCGTGACGTTGACGACGCGCGCCACGCAGCCGGTGCCTGCCGCCTCGGTGACGTAGCGGACGTGGCGCACGCCGCCGGTCAGGGCCGCCGACCGGTTGAAGACGTCGTCGACGCCGGCCGCCCAGGTCTGGATGTCGCCCTTGACCTGGTCGTAGCGGTTGGGCGTGCCGGCCTCGACGACGTACATCGCCTGGGTGCGGTAGCCGGACTGGCCGTCCCCGTCGCAGGTGACCTCGGGGGAGGAGACCGCGACCGCCGGGGTGGCGGCGACGCCGAGCTCCTCGGCGGCAGCGACGGCGTTCGCGCCCACGCCCTCGCGCTCGTGCAGCTCGGCGGTCGTCACCGCCTCGTCGATGTCCACGCCGGGGGGAGGCACGTCCGCGTGCGTGCACGCGGTGATGCCGCCGACCACGACCATGTCGGCCCCGGCCCCGCACGCCGGACCGAGGTCGAGGCGCGGCAGGACCGCGGTCACGACCGCGATGCCGGAGGCGCCGATGGCGGCCGCGGCGAGGACGGCGACGAGCGTGCGGGTCTCGCGCCACGCGGGTCGGACGGACCTGGCGTTACCGTCGCGTGGATCGGGCGTGTGCGCGTCGTTCATGCGGGGATTGTGGGTACGGGCCGCGTCGACCGCACGGTGATCGGCCGGATCTGGCCCGTTCGTGCGCGCCCGGGACCCCGACCGGGTGGTCTGGACTAGTGGAGCCGGGTGGCGGGTTGCGGCTGCGGGGCGCCGTCGGCGCGTGCCTCGAGCACCGCGTGGTGGGGGAGCACGGCCAGCGCGACCCGGGCCAGGCCGGCCGAGAGCAGCCCGGCGCCGAGCATGTGCAGGGCGACCAGCAGCACCGGCAGGTCGAGGGCGTACTGGACCCACCCGAGCAGGCCCTGCAGCACCTCGACGAGGAGCACCAACGAGGTGACGGTCGCCAGCCAGCGGTGACCGCCGCGTCGGGCGACGACCAGCAGCGCGACGGTGAGGGCCACGAGCACGTAGACGGCGTAGGCGTGCAGGTGCGAGACGGTCGCGGGCGCGAGGCCGTTGCGCGGGGAGTCGGTGTCACCGGCGTGCGGTCCGGCGCCCGTCACGACCGTGCCGAGGTAGAGCACGACCCAGCCGACCACCAGGGTCGCCCAGGCCAGCGCGCGCGGCAGGGGTGGTGCCACGTCGCGGTCGGGGCTGCGCAGCTCGTCGAGCAGCGCCACGCAGACCATGACCATCGCCATCGAGAGCAGGAAGTGTCCGGACACGATCCACGGGTTGAGGTCGGTCAGCACCGTGATCCCGCCGATCACCGCCTGGAGCGGGATGCCGAGCCCGACGACGAACGACAGGCGCGTGGCGCGGCGGTGGCGGGCACCGAGCGCGGCGAGGAAGCAGGCGATCGCCACCGCGGTGAGGGCGAAGGTGAGCATCCGGTTGCCGAACTCGATGGCGCCGTGCCAGCCGAGCTCGCCGTGCGCGACGTAGGAGCTGTCGCTGCACCGCGGCCACGTCGGGCAGCCGAGGCCGGAGCCGGTGAGGCGCACGGCGCCGCCGGTCACGACGATGCCGATGTTGGCGACGAGGTTGGCCACCGCGAGGGGCCAGAGGTACCGGGAGAGCCGGTCGAGCAGGGCAGCCATCATTCCCACCTGAAGGTCCGGGCCGTGAGCACGGTGCCCACGGCCGCCCAGGCCGCCAGCACCACCAGTGAGCGTACGTCGACGTGCGCGTCGAGCGAGGCCGAGCGCATCGCCTCGCCCAGCGCCGCGGACGGCAGCCAGGCGATCACGCCCCCGGCGGCGCCGTAGGAGCTGGTCGGCAGCACGACGCCGCCGCCGGCCATGAGCAGGAGGTAGACCAGGTTCGCCAGGGCGAGGGTGGCCTCGGCCCGCAGCACGCCCGCGACGAACAGCCCCAGCGCCGCGAAGGCGGCGGTGCCGAGCGCGACCGCGAGCACCAGCGCGAGCAGCGAGGTCGGCGGGTGCGCCAGGGTGGGCTCCCAGCCGAGCACCAGCCCGACGGCCACGACCACGACCAGCTGCAGGGCGACGACGTTGAGCAGGGCCAGCACCTTGCCGAGCAGCAGGCCGTGGCGCGGCAGCGGCGAGGAGCCGAGGAGCTTGATGACGCCGTAGCGGCGCTCGAAGCCGGTGGCGATCGCCACGGAGGTGAACGCCGTCGACATCACCGCCAGCGCCAGCACGCCGGGGGTGAGGACGTCGACCGGGCGGTGGCCGTCGAGGTCGATCCCGATGCGACCGGCGCCCGCGACCCCGCCCACCAGCACGATGACCGGGATGACGACCGCGAGCAGCAGCTGCTCGCCGTTGCGCAGCATCAGCCGCGACTCCATGCGGGCCTGCGCGCGCACCATCCGGGCGAGGGGGGCGCCTCCCGGCGCCGGGGTGAAGGTGCTCATGGCGTGAGCTCCCGTCCGGTCAGGTCGAGGAAGACGTCCTCGAGGGTGCGCTGCCCGAGGTGGAGCGACTCGGGGAGCACGTCGTGGTCCTCGCACCACCGCGACACCCGGCCCAGGGTGGTGGCGTCGGCCGGGCCGTGGACGAGCATGCTGACCTCGTCGAGCTGGCGGACCTCCGTGCCCGGTCCGAGATCGGCGCGCAGGGACTCCGGAGCCCCCTCGGGGAACGGGCGGGTGACGACGAGGCGGATCGTGGCCGAGCGGCCGCCCCGGGTGAGCTCGGCGGGCGTGCCCGTGGCGATCATCCGCCCGTGGTCGATGATGTGGACGCGGTCGGCGAGCCGCTCGGCCTCGTCCATGTGGTGGGTGGTGAGCACGACGGTCACCCCGTCGGCGCGCACCTCCTCCAGCAGCTCCCAGGTGGTGCGTCGCGCCTGGGGGTCCATGCCGGCGGTCGGCTCGTCGACGAAGACCAGCTCCGGGCGGCCCACCAGGGCGATCGCCAGGCCCAGGCGCTGCTGCTGGCCGCCGGAGAGCCGGCGGTAGGGGGTCCGGCCGCAGTCGGCCAGCCCGAGGCGGTCGCTGAGGGCCTGGGTGTCGAGCGGGCGTGCGTGCAGGGACGCCATGTGGTCGAGCATCTCCCGCGCGCGCACGCCGCTCCAGGCGCCGCCGGACTGCAGCATCACGCCGATGCGGGGGAGGAGGTCGGCGCGGTCGCGCTGGGGGTCGAGCCCGAGCACGCGGACGGTGCCGCGCTGGGCGGAGCGGTAGCCCTCGCAGGTCTCCAGCGTGGTGGTCTTGCCGGCGCCGTTGGGACCGAGCACGGCGGTGATCGAGGCGCGCTCCACGGTGAGGCTGAGCCCGTCGACGGCGACCTTGTCGCCGTAGGCCATCACCAGTCCGTCGATCTCGACGGCGGGGGACGCGGGTGGCACGTACGCAGTCTAGGTGCGGGCCACCCACGACCCACGCGCGGTCCCCGCGGCGGGGGACCGCGACGCTCACCCCTTGGTGAGGTGGACGTAGTCGATGTCGCCGGGGAAGTAGTCGCAGCTGTCGGCACCGACCGTCGGGTCACTGGTGTCGCAGTCGAGCTTCCCGCCGAGCGTCCACGCCTTGGTGTTGTTGATCGTGCCGGTGGGCTTGCGGATCCGGTTGCGCAGGACACCGTCGACGTACATCGTCACGTCGCTCGAGGTCCGGTCGCACCGCACGACGTGCCACTGCCCGTCGTTGAGGGGTGTCTTGGAGCCGATGGCCGCCTGGCCGGTCGGCGACTTGAACATGCAGCTGATGACGCCCTTGGGCTGCTGGAACTTCACCTGCCCGCCGGCCGTCTTGGCCTGGCCCTTCTGGATCACGTTGCCGAACTTGTCGGTCGAGCGGTAGCGGATCTCCACCGAGAAGTTGCCGCTGCCGGGGTCGAGCGACCCGTCGGCGGCGTCGGGCACCATCACCAGGTGGTCGGCCCCGTAGTAGATGCCGGCGTCCGGCGCGTGCCGGTCCCAGTCGGCGTAGGAGCCGTTCATCCGGACGTGGCTGCCGATCGCCGCGTCGTGTCCCATCCCCGACGCGTCGACGGCGACCGTCGACCCGGCGGGCTCGTTCATCTCCAGTGCCAGCGTGGTGACCGGTGCTGCACGGGCACTGGCCACGGCGCCGACGCCGCTGGCCGTGGGGGCCGTGACCACCATGCCGAGCGCCGCCGCGGCAGCCAGGCTCCCGATCACGGGTCCTGCTCTCCTCATCTCGCCGTCTCCCTTCCTGGGTACGGGCGCGGACACCTCGACCGCGTCCGGGACCAGCCAACTACCGTCGGGGACCTGGTCGCGCGGGTGCGGACGACGTACCCAGAAGTGGGGTCGCGGGACGGTGACCGGTGACTTAGGCGACCCTTCCTTGAACCGGCACCCGCATTAACGTCACACTGTCGTTGTGGAATTCACCAGGACGGCGGCGCACCCCGAGGGGGACGCTCCCACGCGCGACCGCGTGGCCCGCACGATCCTGGAGAACGGCCCCTCCACCGCGGCCGCCCTGGCGGCCCGGCTGCACCTGACGCCCGCCGCGGTGCGGCGCCACCTCGACCAGCTCGCCGACGACGGCGTCGTCGAGGCGCGCGACCAGAAGGTCTACGGCGCGCGCGGGCGCGGTCGCCCCGCGAAGGTGTTCGCCCTCACCGAGGCCGGTCGCGACAGCTTCGAGGCGCAGTACGACGACCTCGCGGTGCAGGCGCTGCGCTTCCTCGCCGAGTCGCAGGGGGAGGCCGGCGTCGTCGAGTTCGCCCGCCGCCGTGTCGCCTTCGTCGAGCGCGACTACGCCACCGTCGTGGCCGCCGACCCCGACCTCTCGCCCGCCGAGGCGCTCGCGCGGGTCTTCAGCCAGCAGGGGTACGCCGCCTCCGTGCGGGACCTCGCGCCGCTCAACGGCGTCAAGGTGGGCGAGCAGCTGTGCCAGCAGCACTGCCCGGTCGCCCACGTCGCCCACGAGTTCCCCCAGCTCTGCGAGGCCGAGACCGAGGCCATCGGCGCGGTCCTCGGCACCCACGTCCAGCGGTTGGCGACCATCGCCCACGGCGACGGCGTCTGCACGACCTGCATCCCCCAGACCCCCAAGAAGGAGAACCCATGACCTCCATCGCTGATACCGACGGCTCGACAGAGATCGAGCGGCTCAACCCGTCGCTCAAGGGCATCGGCAAGTACGAGTTCGGCTGGTCGGACTCCGACGCCGCCGGCTCGGTCGCCAAGCGCGGTCTGAGCGAGGACGTCGTACGCAACATCTCCGGTCTCAAGAGCGAGCCGCAGTGGATGCTCGACCTGCGCCTGAAGGGCCTCAAGCTCTTCCACCGCAAGCCCATGCCCACCTGGGGCTCGGACCTGTCGACGATCGACTTCGACAACATCAAGTACTTCGTGCGCTCCAGCGAGAAGCAGGCGGCCACGTGGGACGACCTGCCCGAGGACATCAAGAACACCTACGACAAGCTCGGCATCCCCGAGGCGGAGAAGCAGCGCCTGGTCTCCGGTGTCGCGGCTCAGTACGAGTCCGAGGTCGTCTACCACTCGATCCGCGAGGACCTCGAGGAGCAGGGCGTCATCTTCGTCGACACCGACACCGCGCTGAAGGAGCACGAGGAGCTCTTCAAGGAGTACTTCGGCACCGTCATCCCGGTCGGTGACAACAAGTTCGCCGCGCTCAACACCTCGGTGTGGTCGGGCGGCTCCTTCATCTACGTGCCCAAGGGCGTCCACGTCGACATCCCGCTCCAGGCCTACTTCCGGATCAACACCGAGAACATGGGCCAGTTCGAGCGGACGCTGATCATCGCGGACGAGGACTCCTACGTGCACTACGTCGAGGGCTGCACCGCACCGATCTACTCCTCGGACTCGCTGCACTCCGCGGTCGTCGAGATCGTCGTGAAGAAGGGCGCCCGCGTGCGCTACACGACCATCCAGAACTGGTCGAACAACGTCTACAACCTCGTCACCAAGCGTGCGACGTGCGAGGCCGGCGCGACCATGGAGTGGGTCGACGGCAACATCGGCTCCAAGGTGACGATGAAGTACCCCGCCATCTACCTCATGGGCGAGCACGCCAAGGGCGAGACGCTGTCGATCGCCTTCGCCGGCGAGGGCCAGCACCAGGACGCCGGCGCCAAGATGGTGCACGCCGCGCCTCACACGTCCTCCTCGATCCTGAGCAAGTCCGTCGCCCGCGGCGGCGGTCGCACGTCCTACCGCGGCCTGATCCAGGTCAACGAGGGCGCCCACGGCTCGAAGTCCAACGTGCTGTGCGACGCGCTGCTCGTCGACCAGATCAGCCGCAGCGACACCTACCCCTACGTCGACATCCGCGAGGACGACGTGTCGATGGGCCACGAGGCGAGCGTCTCGAAGGTCTCCGACGACCAGCTCTTCTACCTCATGTCGCGCGGCATGGAGCAGGACGAGGCGATGGCGATGATCGTGCGCGGCTTCGTCGAGCCGATCGCCAAGGAGCTGCCGATGGAGTACGCCCTCGAGCTCAACCGCCTCATCGAGCTGCAGATGGAGGGCGCGGTCGGCTGACCGCCCCGCTCCCCGTACGCCCGCTGGTCGGGGGTCCGCACCGGATCCCCGACCGAGGAGAAGAAGAAAGAGAACCGTTGACCGTCACCGACTCCGTCCGCTCCGCGCTGGAGCAGACCACGCCCGACCCGACGGCGATCGAGAGCCACCTGAACCCGGTGGGCTCCTTCGACGTCGCCGACCACCCCGTGCCCACCGGGCGCGAGGAGATCTGGCGCTTCACCCCGCTGAAGCGGCTGCGCGGCCTGCACGCCGACGCCGGCCTCGGGGGTCGCGCCTCGACGCTCACCTGGAACCAGCCCGAGGGCGTCTCGGTCACCGCGGTGACCGGTGACGAGGCACGCGCGCTGCGCGGCATCAGCGGCCTGGTGCCCAACACGCGGTTCGCCGCGCGCGTCCTCGCGGAGGTGCCCGCGACCGTGCTGGTCGACGTGCCCGCCGACACCGAGGTCAGCGAGCCGCTCGTGCTCGACGTGGCCGGACTCGGCGTCGAGGAGACCAGCGGCGGCCACCTCGCGTTCCGCTTCGGCGCCCACAGCAAGGCGATCGTCGTCGTCAACCACACCGGGTCGGCCTCCGTGGCCGCCGTGGTCGAGATCGTCGTCGGCGACGGTGCCGACGTCACGGTCGTCTCGATCCAGGACTGGGACGACGACGCCGTGCACCTGGCCCACCACCAGGCCCTCGTCGGTCGCGACGCCTCCTACAAGCACGCCGCGATCTCCTTCGGCGGCGACGTGGTCCGGATGGACGCCAACGTCACCTACGCCGGCCCCGGCGGCTCCGCGGAGCTGCTCGGCCTCTACTTCGCCGACGCCGGCCAGCACATCGAGCACCGCCTCTTCGCCGACCACAACGCTCCGCACACCAAGAGCAACGTGGTCTACAAGGGCGCGCTCCAGGGCGAGGGTGCCCACACGGTCTGGATCGGCAACGTGCTGATCCGCAAGGTCGCCGAGGGCATCGAGACCTACGAGGAGAACCGCAACCTCGTGCTCACCGACGGCTGCCGCGCCGACTCCGTGCCGAACCTGGAGATCGAGACCGGCGAGATCGAGGGCGCCGGCCACGCGTCGGCCACCGCCCGCTTCGACGACGAGCAGCTGTTCTACCTCCAGGCCCGGGGCATCTCCGAGCAGGAGGCGCAGCGCCTGGTCGTGCACGGCTTCTTCAACGACCTGATCCGCCAGGTGGGCGTGCCGTCCATCGAGGAGCGGCTGCTGTCCACGGTCGAGGCCGAGCTGGCCAAGAACGTCCTCAAGGACCTCGCCGCCTTCGGGTCGGAGGCCTGATGGCCTACGAGCGCGCGTGCGCGCTGGACGAGGTCTCCGCCGACCAGGCGCTGGCCGTGACCCTGGGTCGCTACGACATCGCCGTCGCCCGTGACGGCGACGAGGTGTTCGCGATCGAGAACCTCTGCAGCCACGCCGAGGTCGCCCTCAGCGAGGGCGAGGTCGAGCAGACCGACGGCGGCTGCCAGATCGAGTGCTGGCTGCACGGGTCGATGTTCGACCTGCGCACCGGCAAGCCCACCAACCTCCCGGCGACCGAGCCGGTCGCCACCTTCCCGGTCGACGTACGCGACGGCGTCGTCTACGTCGACACCGAGACCACCCTGAACGGAGTCACCCCCGCATGAGCAACCTCGTGATCACCGACCTCCACGTCACCGTCGACACCGAGGACGGCCCCAAGGAGATCCTGAAGGGCGTCACCCTCACGATCGCCGACGGCCAGACCCACGCCATCATGGGCCCCAACGGCTCCGGCAAGTCGACGCTGGCCTACTCCATCGCCGGCCACCCCAAGTACACGATCATCGGCGGCACGGTGACCCTCGACGGCCAGGACGTCCTCGCGATGTCGGTCGACGAGCGCGCCCGCGCCGGCCTGTTCCTCGCCATGCAGTACCCCGTGGAGGTCCCGGGCGTCTCGGTGTCCAACTTCCTCCGCACCGCCAAGACGGCCATCGACGGCGAGGCCCCCAAGCTCCGCACGTGGGTCAAGGACGTCAACGCAGCCCTCGAGCAGCTCAACCTCGACCCGACGTTCGGCACCCGCAACGTCAACGAGGGCTTCTCCGGTGGTGAGAAGAAGCGCCACGAGATCGCCCAGCTCGAGCTGCTCGACCCCAAGGTCGCGATCCTCGACGAGACCGACTCCGGCCTCGACATCGACGCGCTCAAGGTCGTCTCCGAGGGCGTCAACCGCTTCCGCGCGCGTGAGGGCAAGGGTGTCCTGCTGATCACCCACTACACCCGCATCCTGCGCTACATCGAGCCCGACGTGGTCCACGTCTTCGTCGACGGCAAGGTCGCCGAGTCCGGTGGCAAGGAGCTCGCCGACGAGCTTGAGGCCGAGGGCTACGACAAGTACCTGTCGGCGGCGCGATAAGCGGCACTGGGCTGCGTTGTCGTCGCTCGACGACCCGCTTCGCTCGAAGGTCGCCTTCGCTCCTCCGCCTTGACCAGCACCACTTCTCACACCGCCGAATTGAGGTAACCCGATGGAAGGACTGCTTCCGGATCTCGACGTGATCCGCAAGGACTTCCCGATCCTCGAGCGCACGCTCGCGGGCGGGCAGCCGCTGGTCTACCTCGACAGCGCGAACACCTCGCAGAAGCCGCAGGTCGTCATCGACTCGATGGTCGACCACCTCGAGCGCCACAACGCCAACATCTCCCGCGCCATGCACCAGCTCGGCGCGGAGTCGACCGAGGCCTACGAGGGTGCGCGCGACAAGGTGGCGGCGTTCCTCAACGCCCGCACGCGTGAGGAGGTGGTGTTCACCAAGAACGCCACCGAGGCGCTCAACCTGCTCGCCCGCACCATCGAGCTCGGCCCCGGCGACAACGTCGTCATCACCGAGATGGAGCACCACTCCAACATCGTGTCGTGGCAGCTGGCGTGCGAGCGCTCCGGTGCGGAGCTGCGCTGGTTCGGCCTCACCGACGACGGTCACCTCGACCTGGGCAACGCCGACCGGCTGGTCGACGAGCACACCAAGGTGGTGGCCTTCACCTGGGTCTCCAACATGCTCGGCACCATCAACCCGGTCGCCGACCTCGCCGCGCGCGCACGCGCCGTGGGCGCGGTGTCGGTCGTCGACGCCTCACAGGCCGCGCCCCAGCTGCCGGTCGACGTGCAGGAGGTCGACTGCGACTTCCTGGTCTTCACCGGCCACAAGGTGTGCGGCCCGACCGGCATCGGCGTGCTGTGGGGACGCGAGGAGCTGCTCAACGAGCTCCCGCCCTTCCACGGTGGCGGCGAGATGATCGAGACCGTGACGATGGCGCGCTCGACCTACGCGAGGTCCCCGCACCGCTTCGAGGCGGGCACCCCGCCGATCGTCGAGGCCGTCGGCCTCGGCGCGGCGGTCGACTACCTCGCGCACATCGGGCTCGACGCGGTCCACCGCCACGAGCAGGCGATCACCGCCTACGCGCTGGAGGGGCTGCAGTCCGTGCCCGGCCTGACCGTGCTGGGGCCGCTCGACGTGGCCCAGCGCGGCGGTGCGATCTGCTTCGAGCTCGACGGCGTGCACCCGCACGACATCGCGCAGGTCCTCGACTCGCGCGGCGTCGCCGTGCGCGCCGGTCACCACTGCGCCAAGCCGGCCCACGCCCGCTTCGGGGTGCAGAGCTCGACGCGCATGTCGTCGTACCTCTACACGACCCCGTCCGAGATCGACGCGCTGGTGGAGTCGCTGCACGCGACCCGCAGCTACTTCAAGGTGGCCTGACCGATGAGCACGGACCTCGACAGCCTGTACCAGGAGATCATCCTGGACCACTACAAGAACCCGCACCACAAGGGCCTGCGCGACCCGTTCGAGTCCGAGGTGCACCACGTCAACCCCACCTGCGGCGACGAGATCACGCTGCGGGTGCACCTGTCCGACGGCGTCGTCGACGACGTGTCCTACGACAGCGTCGGCTGCTCGATCTCCCAGGCGTCGGCCTCCGTGATGGCCGACCTGGTCATCGGCAAGCCGGTCGACGAGGCCCTCTCGGTCCACCAGACCTTCCTCGAGCTCATGCAGGGCAAGGGTCAGGTCGAGCCCGACGAGGACGTCCTCGAGGACGGCATCGCCTTCGCGGGCGTCGCCAAGTTCCCCGCGCGCGTGAAGTGCGCACTTCTCTCCTGGATGGCGTGGAAGGACGCGACCGCCCAGGCCCAGACCGAAGGAGCCCCTTCATGACCGACCAGCAGATCGACCACTCCGACCTCCCGGAGGTCCCCGAGGCCGCCCAGGGCGCGGGCGGCGGCACCTCCACGGTGACCGTCGACGACGTCACCGAGGCGATGAAGGACGTCGTCGACCCCGAGCTCGGCATCAACGTCGTCGACCTCGGCCTGGTCTACGGCGTGCACCTCGACGAGCACAGCAACGCCGTGCTCGACATGACCCTCACCTCGGCGGCCTGCCCGCTGACCGACGTGATCACCGACCAGACCGAGTCCGCCCTCGAGGGCCTCGTCGGCGACGTCGCGATCAACTGGGTCTGGATGCCCCCGTGGGGCCCGGACAAGATCACGCCGGACGGCCGCGAGCAGCTGCGGGCCCTGGGCTTCAACGTCTGACCCGCACTCGGCGGGCGTTCGCCCCACCCGCCCCTTGTGTCACCAGAATCCCCGGATATCCGGGGAAACCGCCGCTTCGAGGCCGAAACTTCGGCTCCGAAGCGGCGGTTTCGGCATCCCAGTCCGCTCGGGGCCCGCGGGCGCGGGCGTACGCCGAGAGCAAGGGCGGAGGGCGACCACGCCGACCCGCCGAAAACCCGTGGCGGGAGCGAGCCCACCGGCGCACACTCCATGCGTGCTGAACCCCCATCCCACGCGGTACGCCGAGCTCAACGGCGTCCTGCACGACCTGGTCACCGGCGCGCAGGCCGCGCTCGGTGGGTCGTTCGTCGGTGCCTACCTCCAGGGCTCGTTCGCGCTCGGCGCGGGCGACCTGCACAGCGACTGCGACTTCCTCGTCGTCGTGCGTGAGCGCCCCGACGCGGTGCAGGAGTCGGCCCTGCGCGAGGTGCACCGCGACCTGCCGCACCGCGACGGCCACTGGAACCGCCACCTCGAGGGCTCGTACGCCGTCGCCGACGACCTGCGCACGACCGCGGGCCTCGGGCGTGACTGGCTCTACGTCGACCACGGCGCGGACGAGATGGGCTGGTCCGAGCACTGCAACCAGCCGTGGACGCGGTGGATCCTGCGAGAGCACGGCATCACTCTGGTCGGTCCGTGCCCGGTCGAGCTGATGGACCCGGTGCCGGCCGAGGTGCTGCGCGAGCACGCCCGCGCGAGCCTGGCCACGATGACCGAGGACGTCCTCGGCTGGTGCCCGCCGCGGATCGCGTGGTGCCAGCGCTACCTCGTGGTGCAGGCGGCGCGCAGCCTGTTCACCGTCCGCACCGGCGAGGTGGCCAGCAAGCGCGACGCGCTGCGGTGGGCGATGGTGCACGAGGACCCGCGGTGGCGCCCGCTGCTCCAGCAGGTGCTGGCCGACCGCGACCGCGGGCTGGGACCACCTCGAGCAGCCGCGACCCGGGTCGCTGGACGCGGCGCGCGACTTCGCGACGTACGTCGCCGACGTGGCCTGACCCGTAGGCTCGCCGCATGAGCGAGCGCGAGGTGGGCCCCCAGCCGTCCGAGGCCGGCGCGGTGGACCACGAGGAGCTGCGGGTGTTCTGGGACCTCGCCCGGTTCCAGGCCAAGCTCAACACCATGCCCGGCTACTTCGGGCCCACCGCGCTGGAGTCGGTCCCGCCGCCGGGCTGGACCTACGGCGAGTCGGCGGGGGAGTCCGACGCGTTCGTCGCCCAGGTGCTGGCCGACGGGCGCGGGTCGACGACCGCCCCGCTGGAGGACTACGCCGGCGACCTGCCCCAGGTCGGCGCCCTGTCCATCCTGTGCGACGGCGCAGGGGTGCCCCGCGCGCTGCTCGAGGTCACGGACGTCGCCACCACGGTGACCACCGCCGGTGACGAGGTCGTGGAGGCGTTCCGGGTCGTCCACCGGTCCTGAGCCCCGCTGCGCGGTGTGGGAGAGTCCTCGCATGTCCGAGCGCAAGACCTACCTCCTCGTCGACGGGGAGAACATCGACGCCACCCTCGGGACCTCGATCCTGGGTCGGCGTCCCCGTCCGGAGGAGCGTCCGCGCTGGGACCGGCTGCTGGAGTGGGCCGAGCGCGCCTTCGACCAGGACGTCTCGGGCCTGTTCTTCCTGGCCGCCACGACCGAGATGCCGACCAGCTTCGTGCAGGCCCTGCTGGCGATCGGCTTCACGCCGATCCCGCTGAGCGGCGAGGGCAAGGTCGTCGACATCGCCATCCAGCGCACCGCGGAGGCGCTGGTCGAGCGCGAGGCCGACGTGGTGCTGGTCAGCCACGACGGCGACTTCGTCGACCAGGTGTCCGCGCTGTGCGACGGCAGCCGGCAGGTCGGGGTCATCGGCTTCACCGAGTTCATCAACTCGCAGTTCCGCAACCTGCCCGGCCTGCGGATCTTCGACCTCGAGTACGACCTCGGCGCCTTCAACACCTCGCTGCCGCGCACGCGGGTCATCCCGATCGACGAGTTCGACCCGCTCGACTTCCTCTGAGGTCGCGACGTGCCCGTGGTCCTGGTCCCGACCGCCCGGTGGGAGCGCTGGGCGGACAACTTCGCGTCCGGTCACGGCGTCACGACCCTGTCGGTCGGCGACGGCGCCCTGCACGGCGAGGCGGAGGACGGCTCGCACTTCACCGCGCGCCCGCCGTTCGGTGAGGCGTACGTCGGTGAGGCCGACGCGGCCGCCCTGGTCCGCGCCCTCGACCCGCCGGTCGGGTGGGGCGTGCTCCTGGTGCGCAAGGGCGGCTTCGCCGTGGCCCGGATGGAGGGGCACACGATGGTCGAGCACAAGATCGGCCAGCGCCACGTCCAGGGGCGCACCAAGGCGGGCGGCCAGAGCCAGCAGCGCTTCGCGCGCCGTCGCGACAACCAGGCGCGCCAGGCCTACGAGGCGGCGGCCGACCACGCCGCGCGGATCCTGGGCGGCGTGCTCACCGTCGTGACCGGCGGGGACCACGCGGCCGTCGACGCCGTGCTGGACGACCCGCGGCTGGCCCGGCTCGTGGTGCGCGGCCCGTGGCTGCCCGTGCCGGACCCCCGTCGCGCCGTGCTCGACGCCGCGATCGCGGACGCGCAGGCCGTGGTCGTCGAGGTCACCAACGCCTGACGCCGTGTCGGCGGCCCGGTGGCGCTACCGGAGGCGCGACATCGGCTAGCGTCCACGCCATGTGGCAGCCCGAGCCGGGGTGGCAGCGCCTCCCGGGAGCCGGTCCGGCGACGACCGGCGTGTGGTCGGCGACGTGGGGCGGTCGTGAGGTGGTGGTCAAGCGGCTCACCGAGCCCGACCCGCACGACGCCCCCGGCACGCACGTGCCCACCGACGTCAACTACTGGCGCCGCGCGGCCGACGTCGCCCTGAGCGGTGTCGTCTCCAACGCGCCCGGCCTGTGCGAGGCCCCGGTCGTGCGGGTGGACGAGGACGACGAGGGCCTCACGCTCGTCCACGAGCGCGTGGCGTACCAGGACGCGCCGGGCCCGTGGCTGGCGGCGTGCCTGGGCCGCTTCGCCGGTGCCGACGTCGGCACCCATCCGTGGCTCGCGCGCGACCAGCTCCGCACCCGCCTGGGCCTGGTCGAGCGCCGCGGCGGCTGGCGCACGCTGGCCCGCACGCCCGTGGCCGACGTCGCCGACCACCTGTGGTCCCAGCGTGAGGTCTGGCTCGAGCGGTGCGACGCCCTGCCGCAGGTCGCCCAGCACGGCGACCCGTCCGCGGCGAACATCCCCGGACGCCGGGACGCGGGAGCGGTCGCGATCGACTGGGCCCACGTCGGACGCGGGCCGGTGGGCGCGGACCTGGGCTACCTCTCGCTCGCGGCCCGGGAGGAGCTCGGCCCGCTCGTGGCGGCGTACGCCGACGCGCTCCCGCCCGGCCTCGCCGCTCCCGAGCAGGTGGCGCTCGGGGCCCGGGTGATGGCGGTCTACACCGCCCTGACCCGCCTCGACTGGGCGCTCGCCCGGGTCGCCGACGGCGAGGGGGCGCTGGCGGGCAAGTTCCGCCACCCCAGCGTGGCGCCGTACATCCACGCGATGCAGCGCCAGGTCGACCAGATCGAGGCGCTGCTCGCCTGAGCAGCGACCCGCGCGGCCGGCCGTGCGGTCAGAGCTTGCTGGCCGAGAAGGTGTCGCAGGAGTCGATCGTGCCGTCCTGGTAGCCGGTCATGAACCAGCGCATCCGCTCCTCCGACGACCCGTGCGTCCAGCCCTCCGGGTCGACCTTCTGGCCGGCCTGCTGCTGGATCCGGTCGTCGCCGACCGTCTTGGCCGCGTCGAGCGCCTCGGAGATGTCGGCGTCGTCGAGGCTCTCGAAGATCGCCACGCCGTCGGTGTCGGTCGTGCCCGTCGCGGCCTTGGTCCAGAGCCCGGCGTAGCAGTCGGCCTGCAGCTCGAGACGCACCGCGTCGGACTCGGGACCCTGCTGGGTGCGGACCTTGCCCATCGTGCCCATGAGGTTCTGGATGTGGTGGCCGTACTCGTGGCCGATGACGTAGGGCTCCACGAAGTCGCCGCCCTGGCCGCCGAGCTGGCCCTCGAGGACGTCGTCGAAGAAGGTGGTGTCGAGGTAGATCTGCTGGTCGCTGGGGCAGTAGAACGGGCCGACCTGCGAGCTGGCCTGGCCGCACCCGGTCTCGACCGCGCCGCTGAAGGTCTTCACCGTGGCCGGGGTGAACCCGTCGCTGAACTGCGCGGACCAGAAGTTGTAGAGCGAGTTCTCCACCGCGACCCGGGCGCAGTCGACGTCGGAGTTGGCGTCGGCGCCGGTCTTGCAGTTGGCGTAGCGCTCACTGTCGCCCATCCGGCTGGTGTCGCTGCCCGAGGACTGCGGGTCGATCCCGCCGGGGGAGGGCAGGCCCCCGCCGCCGCCCGCGCACTGCGAGAGGACGTAGAACAGCACGACGATCACCAGGACCCGATGCCGCCGCCGGCGCGCGACCCGCCGGGGATGGGCAGCCGCATCCCGCCGCCGCCCGCGCCGCCGCCGCCACCGTCGCCCACGCGAGAGGTGTCGAGCCGAGCCTTGGGGTTGAAGCGCATGGTGGTGCCTTTCGCGGGTCCTGACGCAGGCCGTGGTGCCGTCAGCGCAGGTTAGCGCCTGGGGCCGACGATGCGGCTCCGCACGTCACCCCTTCGTAGGATGGGCGGCAAGATGATCACCGCCCAGAAGCTCGAGGTCCGAGCCGGCGCGCGGCTCCTCATGGAGGACGTCACCTTCCGCATCGCCGCTGGCGACAAGGTGGGCCTCGTGGGGCGCAACGGCGCAGGCAAGACGACCCTCACCCGCATCCTCGCCGGCGAGGGCACCCCGGCCGACGGCCAGGTGCTCCGCACCGGCGAGATCGGCTACCTCCCGCAGGACCCGCGCGTCGGTGACCCCGAGGTCATCGCCCGCGACCGGATCCTGTCCGCGCGCGGCCTCGACGACGTCGTACGCCGCCTGCGCGAGGCCGAGTTCGACATGGCGGACCCCGACCCCAAGGTCCACGAGCGCGGCATGCGCCGCTGGGCCAACGCCGACGCCGAGCTGCACGCCGGCGGCGGGTACGCCGCGGAGTCGGAGGCTGCGCAGATGGCGGCGGCGCTGGGCATCGAGGAGCGCATCCTCGCCCAACCCATCGGCACCCTGTCGGGTGGTCAGCGACGTCGTGTCGAGCTGGCCCGCATCCTGTTCTCCGGCGCCGAGATCATGCTGCTCGACGAGCCGACCAACCACCTCGACGCCGACTCGATCGTGTGGCTGCGCGACTTCCTCAAGGCGCACCGCGGCGGGTTCGTCGTGATCAGCCACGACAACGCCCTGCTCGAGGCGACGGTCAACAAGGTCTTCCACCTCGACGCCAACCGCGCCGTCATCGACGTGTACAACATGGGCTGGCACAACTACCTCACCCAGCGCGAGGACGACGAGAAGCGCCGCAAGCGCGAGCGCTCCAACGCCGAGAACAAGGCGAAGGTGCTCACCGACCAGGCCAACAAGATGCGCGCCAAGGCCACCAAGGCCCAGGCCGCGCAGTCGATGCTCAAGCGCGCCGAGAAGATGATGGCCGGCATCGAGGGCGAGCGCGCGGCCGACAAGGTCGCGCGGATCGCCTTCCCCGAGCCTGCACCGTGCGGCAAGACGCCGCTCATGGGCTCGGAGCTGTCGAAGTCCTACGGCTCGCTCGAGGTCTTCACCGCCGTCGACCTGGCGATCGACCGGGGGAGCCGCGTGGTCATCCTCGGCCTCAACGGCGCCGGCAAGACCACGATGCTGCGGATCCTCGCGGGCGTCGACCAGCCCGACACGGGCGAGGTCGTGCCGGGCTACGGGCTCAAGATGGGCTACTACGCCCAGGAGCACGAGACCCTCGACGTGAACCGCACCGTGCTGGAGAACATGCACAGCGCCGCGCCGGAGCTCACCGACACCCAGGCCCGCTCGGTGCTGGGGTCGTTCCTCTTCTCGGGCGACGACGCGCACAAGCCCGCCGGGGTGCTCTCCGGCGGCGAGAAGACCCGGCTCGCGCTCGCGATCCTGGTCGTCTCCAGCGCCAACGTGCTCCTTCTCGACGAGCCGACCAACAACCTCGACCCCGCCTCTCGCGAGGAGGTGCTGCACGCGATCCGCAGCTACACCGGCGCGATCATCCTGGTCACCCACGACGAGGGCGCGGTCCGCGCGCTGTCCCCGGACCGGGTGCTGCTGCTGCCCGACGGCGACGAGGACCTGTGGAACGACGACTACGCCGACCTGGTCTCGCTCGCCTGAGGACCCCTCGGTGGTCGAGGTGCGAGCGAGCGAGCCTCGAGGCCACTGGTTACCGACCAGTAGTAGCCTCGCGGCATGACTCCCGAAGAGCTCGCCGCCGTCGGTCTCCGCCTCGAGGTCGAGGGCCCGGTCGCCACCGTCATCCTGGACCGCCCTGACGTCCGCAACGCCCAGACGCCGGCCATGTGGCTGGCGCTCGGCGAGCTCGGCGAGAGGCTGCCCGACGACGTCCGTGTGGTGGTGGTCACGGGAGCGGGGGAGACCTTCTCGGCCGGGCTCGACCGGGCCATGCTCGACCCGACCAATGCAGGCCCGGGCACCGTCCTGGAGCTGCTCTCGCTGGGTGACGACGAGGCCTCCGCGCGCATCGACGCCTTCCAGTCCGGCTTCACCTGGCTGCGCGACCCGCGCTTCGTCTCGATCGCGAAGGTGCGCGGTCACGCCGTCGGGGCGGGGTTCCAGCTCGCGCTGTCCTGCGACCTGCGCGTGGTGGCCGACGACGCGAAGTTCTGCATGAAGGAGTCCGCGCTCGGACTCGTCCCCGACCTCACCGGCACCCGGCCGCTCGTCGAGCACGTCGGCTACGCCCGCGCCCTCGAGATCTGCGCCACCGCCCGGGTGGTCGGTGCCGAGGAGGCCGTGCGCATCGGCCTGGCGCAGGCGTCGTACGCCGCCGAGGACCTCGACGCCGCGGTCACCGAGCTCGCCGCGGCCCTGTGCGCGCCGATGCCCGGGGTCGTCCCCGAGACCAAGGCGCTGCTCCAGGGCGCGGTCGAGCGCGACCTCGACGAGCAGCGCCGTCTCGAGCGGGAGGCGCAGGTACGCCGCTTCCGCGCCGTGGCCGCCGCCTTCGCCTGACCCCTCGGGCGTCGCGATGTCGGTGCCGCCCGGAACAATGGCGTGCGCTGCCGGGTTGTCCGGTGTGAGGCGACGAAGGAGCAGGCATGTCGATGGGACCGGGAGCAGGCGGACCGCCGTGGCGGTTCCTGCGCAGCGACCGGAGCGTGGTCGAGAACAAGATCGAGCGCCGCACGGTGCGACGGGTGCTGGGCTTCGCCCGGCCCCACCGTCGCCTCATCGCGGGGTTCCTCGCGGTGACCGTCGTCGACGCCGCGCTCGTCGTGCTCCCCCCGCTGCTGCTCAAGATGATCATCGACGACGGCGTCCGCACCGGCGACACCTCGCTGGTCGTGTGGCTGGCCGCGCTCGTGGCCCTCGTGGCCGTGGCCGACTCGGCCTTCGGCCTCGTCACCGGGTGGCTCTCCAGCCGCATCGGCGAGGGGTTGATCTACGACCTGCGCACCCAGGTCTTCGCGCACGTGCAGCGCCAGTCGCTGGCCTTCTTCACCCGCACCCAGACCGGGGCGCTGGTGAGCCGGCTCAACAACGACGTCATCGGCGCGCAGCGGGCGTTCACCTCCACGCTCCAGGGCACCGTGTCCAACATCATCTCCGCCGTCGTGGTGGGCGTGACGATGCTGTTCCTCAGCTGGCCGGTGACGCTGCTGTGCCTTGCGCTGTTCCCGATCCTGCTCATCTCCTCGCGCCTGGTCGGCAACCGGCTCGCGAGCCTGTCGCGCCAGCAGATGGACGGCAACGCCGACCTCGGCAACGCGATGACCGAGCGCTTCAACGTCGGCGGCGCGATGCTGCTCAAGCTGTTCGGCCGCCGCGAGGAGGAGGACGTCGCCTATGCCCGCAAGGCCGCGGTGGTCCGCGACCTCGGGATCCGCATCTCGCTGTTGACCCGCATCTTCTTCGCCGCGATGACCCTGGTCCCGTCACTGGCGACCGCGCTGGTCTACGGCATCGGCGGCTGGCTGGCCATCCGGGGCGACCTGTCGGTCGGCACGATCGTCGCGCTCGGCGTGCTGCTGACCCGCCTGCTCGGCCCGCTGCAGGGCCTGTCCAACGTGCGGATCGACGTGATGACCGCGCTGGTGAGCTTCGACCGGGTCTTCGAGGTCCTCGACCTCCCGTCGCTGATCCAGGAGAGGCCCGACGCCGTCGTGCTGCCCGCGAGCGCTGCGCGGCTGGAGTTCGATCACGTCGCGTTCCACTACCCCCGCGCCGACCAGGTCTCGCTGGCCTCCCTGGAGTCCGTCGCCCGCACCGAGTCGCGCGACTCCGGCCAGGTGCTCCACGACGTCTCCTTCGTGGCCGAGCCCGGGCGCATGGTCGCCCTCGTCGGCCCATCCGGTGCGGGCAAGACGACGGTCACCCACCTCGTGGCCCGGCTCTACGACGTCGACTCCGGCATCGTGCGCGTCGAGGGCCACGACGTGCGCGACGTGACGCTGCAGTCGCTCGAGGACGTCGTCGGCTACGTCACCCAGGACGCCCACATGTTCCACGACACGATCCGGGCCAACCTGCTCTACGCCCGCCCGGGGGCGCTCGACGACGACATCTGGGGCGCCCTGGAGGCCGCGCAGGTCGCCGGTCTGGTGCGCGCGCTGCCCGACGGCCTTGACACGGTCGTCGGCGACCGCGGGTACCGCCTGAGCGGCGGCGAGCGCCAGCGCCTGGCCATCGCGCGGCTGCTGCTCAAGGCGCCGTCCATCGTCGTCCTCGACGAGGCGACCGCCCACCTCGACAGCGAGTCGGAGGCCGCGGTCCAGCAGGCCCTCGACGCCGCCCTGGAGGGCCGCACCTCCCTCGTCATCGCCCACCGGCTGTCCACGGTGCGCAATGCCGACCTCATCCTCGTCCTCGACGACGGCCGCGTCGTCCAGCAGGGCACCCACGCCGAGCTGCTCGCCGCCGGCGGCCTCTACGCCACCCTCCACGCCACGCAGTTCCGCGAGACCGATGCCGAGCCCGTCCCCGGCTGACGTTGGTGGTGCGTGAGCCACGAGGCACTGGCCGAGCCATGACGAACACTGATCTACCGCACTGTTCGCCTGGAGGTGACGCTGCGGCATCACACTCAGCAGCGACGTGCTCAGCCGAAATCGGTTGAGACGGCTGACCCGAAGATGGACGTCGGTGCTGCTCCGCCATGGGAGAGTTCGTCTTCGTGCTGACCCGTCTGTTGCGCCACCCGTGGCGCCTCACCCTCGTCGCGGCCGTTGTGGCCATGGTCCTCGTCGGCTCGGGCTACCTCGCCTGGACGTGGCGGCACCCCCACGCTTTCGCCGACCCAGGCGGCTGGGGAACCAGCTACCGCGAAGCTGAGGTCGGCGAGACGTTCTACGTTGGCATGTCCTATCCGCGGGATCACGACGGAGGCCACGTCACCCTGCACGGCGGCCGAGCCAACGTCGTTCGCGGCGCTGCAGACGCGGACACCGCAGCTCTGGGTCTGCACCTTCCGTCCGGAGGCAGAGGTTGGCGCCATCGGCACGTACGTCGGCGACCACATCCATGACGACTGCGAGACGCTCGAGCCGATCACGGGCAAGCGCCTCGATCTTTTCTCCTCGCCATTCCGTCAGCAGGTCGTCCTGGGGGTGACCCTGATGCGCCCGGGCCTGGTCAAGGTATCGAGCATTTCTTTGGACTACAACGACAGCTGGCAGACCGGCACACAGCGCACCGGAGGCGACGTCGTCGTGTCAACGAAGGGAGGACACGCGCGCTGACACGTCGGAAGGCCGGGCGTGCTGCCCAAGAGCCGGTGTCGGCAGGACGTACGAACATGCCGCTGGTCATCCGACCGGATCTGGCACCCCTCTGTGTCAAGACGCTGCCGGGAGTGGGGTTCTAGGGTGTTGTCTGGCGGGTCCGGGAAGTGGCTTGTCCGAAGAGTTGGTGTGGGGCTGCGAGCCGGCCGCGCTGGAGTCAGAGTCGTGCCCCGTTGCCCTCCCGGGTCCGTCCTCGTTGCGCCGGTGGTGCGTGCGTCGTTGAGATGGTCTGGAAGACGATGTCGGACAGTCGGCGCTTGACGCACCGCATGGCTTCCATGGGTGCTTTTCCGTCGGCCTTCTTGCGGTCGTAGTAGGCCCGGCCTTCGGTGGCGTTGCGCAGTTGCACGCGGGCCATGGTGTGCAGGACTCGGTTGATCTGGCGGTTGCCTTTGCGGGACAGTCGGTGCCGGGTCTGGTCACCGGATGAGGCATCGAGAGGTGCGGTGCCGTTCCAGGACGCGAAGTGGGCTTTGTTCGGGAACCGGGTGATGTCGCCGACCTCGACCAGCAGCCGTGCTGCTCCGGTGGGTCCGATGCCGTGCAGGTCCAACAGCGTGGTTCCGGTGTCCTTCACGAGCTCGGTGAGCTCCTTGTTCGCTTCCTTCTTCCGGGCGTAGATCCGCTCGAGGTCCGCGACGAGCTCGGCGGCGACGCGGCGGCGGGTCTTGCCGACGACGTCGCGGGGTCGGATCTTGGCCAGCAGCGCCTTGGCCTGGGCCGCGGACAGGTCCTTCTTTGCCCCGCCGGGGATGAGCTCGAGCAGCAGCTGGTGCAGTTGGGAGGTCTTGCGGGTGTGCTCCTCACCCAACGAGCGACGCCGGTCGACCAAGAGTCGCAGCACTGCGAGCTGCTCGTCGTCGACGACCGGACGCAGTCCGGCCATCCGGGTCCCGATGAGTGCGACGGAGTGGGCGTCGGTGGCGTCGGTCTTGCGCCCCTGCCCGGTCGAGAACACTCGGGCTCGTGCCGACAGCTTCGGCGGCACATCGACGACCTCCTCGCCGGCGGCGAGGAGTCGGACCGCGACGTGGTGACCGATGCCCGAGCATCCCTCGATCGCCCAGACCCGGTCGGGGAACTGGCTGACATAGCGCCCCATCTCGGCGAGCCCGGCCTCATCAGTCCCGTACCGGCCGCCACCCAGGACGGTCTCGTCGGCTGTCATCACCTCGATCGTCACCGACCGCTTGTGTGGGTCCATCCCGATCACCACACGACTGCTCTCGTCCTTCATCAGCTCCTCCGATGCTCGCTCCATCACTGGTTGTCGAGCCGGGAGGGCAACGCTGCTTCGAGCTGGGCAAACCCCTCTTGAGCCTCTCCCTGGCCCTGGCGACGCCCGGGTCACGCAGGCCAGATGAGAGCCACACGACTAGCGTGGGCAGCCGAAATGAGAGCGACGACCCGGGCGCCTGAACCGAGCCTCGCCAGACACCGGTCCTGGAGTCAATGAAACAAGCAGCCGATGAGCGGACGTCGGCGTCCGTCAGCAGGTCACCACAACCTTCTGGTCCGACGCGTAGTCATCCTGGTACGTCAACGATCCAAGGGGAATCATGAGGACCATCAGTCTGACCGCCGTCGCGCTCCTAGGCGCGGCTCTGATCGCGCCGATGGGCACGGCCACCGCAGCGGGCGAGACATGTCAGGGGCAGGCGGCGACCATCGTCGGGACGCCCGATGGTCAGATCACCGGAACGGAGGGCGCGGACGTCATCGTCACGAACGGCGCGGCGCGAGTCGACGCGCTCGGCGGCGATGACCTCGTGTGCGCGACCATCGAGGCCGGCGCCGCCTCCACTTACGTCTTCGCCATCCTCGGCGCGGGGGCCGACACGTTCATCGCCCCCGAGAGCGGCCAATCCACGATCTACGCGGGCAGCGCCGACGGCACCGACACCGAGGCCGACGTCATCCGCTCCAGCGGCTACGCCAGCCTCGTCAACTCCGGAATGGCAGGCCAGCCGAACGCCGACATCATTGACCTCGGCCGCAACAGCGAAGTCAGTTGGAGCGGCATCCAAACCGCCCTGGGTGCGGTGTCCGTGGGAACGGACGGCATCTTGACCGTTCGATCCGCCAGCGGCGACGTCAGAATGGACGCCAGCGGCACCGTGACCGGGGCTGACACGGCTCTCACCTGGACGGGCGACTTCAAGAGGCTTATTTTCAACACGTCGGCCGAGTACGGGCGGTTCACGTTCCGCGGAACCGACGGCAACGAGCGCATCAAGGTCAACGCGCCGACGACGTATGACCGCGACATCGCACTCCGCGGCGGCAACGACACCTACGAGTCGAACAGCCTGGGCGGAAAGGCGACGCGGATCGAGGGCGACGGCGGGCGCAACCGACTGTGGCTCGACCTCAATAGCCACGACCGGGTGCGCGCCGACCTGAGCCGTTCCCGGGTGACGGCCACCAAGGCGGGCGTCACGGACTCGATCCGCGTCCGCAGCTTCGATAACCTCATCGTGACCGCGAAGCGCGCCGACGTCATCGGCACCAACCGCGCGAACGAGATCATCGTCATCGCGTGCCGCACGACGGTCAAGGGAAAGAAGGGCCGAGACGGTATCCACGTCGAACTCAGATACGGCGGCACGTGGACCACGCCGCGGTGCGTCAAGTACAGAGCGACGATCTACAGCGGTCCTGGCAACGACACTATCAACGGCAGTATCGGCAATGACCGCCTCATCGGCGGCCCGGGCAGGGACGTCGTGAGGGGTCGGGACGGGCGCGACGTGTGCCAGGGCGAGCGGGTGCGGGAGTGCGGGAAGCGCATCTGACCGCGCGTCAACAGCGTCTCGTGTGCCCCGTAGTGGGTTAGGTAGGAGAGCCGGGCCGTCCGCGTCTGACCCCACGGAGCAAGCAGCGACCTTGATAGAAGACGGACGGCGGCTTCTCCAAAGCGTCCGCTCATGCCGCGATCAGCTCGACAGGATGGACCAACGAGAGCTCATTCGCCGAGCCGATGACCGAGCTCTTCCCAGGAGCGCGCTCTCCGGCGCACGTGCGGCGGATCCGACCCTGCAATGCCGATCACGAGGACGAGAACCGCCGCACGTGCGGCGGCAGCGGAATACATCGGCGTGCCGCTGAGGCGCGCGGACCTGAGGAGGCGGGCCAGACGTGACGGGCTGACGCGCGCGGCATCGTACACGTGTGCGGGATCTTGCCCTCGAGCTGCTGGGCGAGGGGCGACACGTCGGACACGTGTGCGCGAGTGGGCAGCTCGCGTCATCGGCCGTTCGACCATGCCGCGAGCAGGTCGCGCGAGCGTGCAGATGCGACAGGTCGGCGGCGGATAGGGTCGTGGGATGGACCTGCAGCTCACCGACCACGTCCTCCTGGTGACAGGCGGGGCGCGCGGGCTCGGGCGGGCCACCGCCGACGTCCTGGTCGCCGAGGGCGCGCGCGTCGTGCTGTCCGGTCGGTCGCAGGAGTCGCTCGACACGGCCGTCGCGGCGCTCGACGCACAGGCCGGGCGCCGGGTCGCTGCCGGGGTGGTCGCGGACAACGCCGACCCTGCGACGCCCGCACGGCTGATCGCCGCGGCCGAGAAGTCCTTCGGCCGGCTCGACGGCGCCCTGGTGAGCGTCGGCGGCCCCCCGAAGGGCCCGGTCGCCTCGATCACCGACGCGCAGTGGACGGCGGCCTTCGAGTCGGTGTTCCTCGGGGCCGTGCGCCTGTGCCGCGAGGTCGGCGCGGCGCTGCCGCCCGGGGGATCGTTGGGGCTCGTGCTGTCCTCGAGCGTGCGCTCGCCGCTGCCGGAGATGGCGATCTCCAACGGGCTGCGACCCGGGCTGGCGATGGTCGCCAAGACCCTCGCGGACGAGCTGGGTCCGCGGGGCGTGCGGGTCAACGGGCTGCTGCCCGGGCGGATCGCCACCGATCGGGTCGCCGAGCTCGACGCCACGACCGGCGACCCGGAGGCGGCCCGGCGTGCGGCCGAGGCGCTGATCCCGCTGGGGCGCTACGGCGAGCCGGAGGAGTTCGGCCGGGTGGCGGCGTTCCTGCTCTCGCCCGTCGCGTCATTCCTGACGGGCGTGATGCTCCCGGTCGACGGTGGCCTGCTGCGCGCGCTCTGACGGCGCCGACCGGTCCACGAGGTCGGGCTCCGGGCCGGACACCGGGTCGGGCTCGTCGTCGGGCTCGATCATCTCCCGCCAGGTGCGGCGCTTCCTGGCCGGCGGTCGGGGCCTGGCCTCGGCGGGTGCGGGTGCCGGACGGGTCGCGGGCCGGGGGTCCTGGCTCCGGCCGCCGCGCAGCTCGTCGTAGACGAGGTAGAAGAAACCGAAGACCGCCAGCACCCCGAAGAACCACCACTGCAGCCCGTAGAAGAAGTGCGGGCCGTTGTCGAGCTCGGGCAGCTCGGCGCCCATCAGCGGCGTCTCGGGCTCGGGGGACTCCGAGCGGAGGTCCACCCACCCGCCGAGGACCTCGCGGTCGAGCGCCGCCCCGATCCGGGCGCTGTCCACGGCCCGGGTCGAGCTGTCCGTGACGATCGTGCTGTCACCCTCGGCGTCGCTGCGCACCCACCCGGTCACGCTGACCTCGCCGGCCGGCGGCTCCGGCACGTCCTCCGACGTGGCGCCGCGGTTGTCGGTGGCGTACCAGCCACGGTCGACCAGCAGGCTGGTGCCGTCGGCGAGCTCGAGGGGCACGACGACGTCCACGCCCGCCTCGCCGTCGCGCGTGCGGTAGCGCACGATGACGGTGTCCTCGACGGCGTAGGTGCCGGTGGCCTCGACCACCCGCCACTCCAGCGACGCCGGCGGATCGGCCCCGGGGGAGAGGACGGCCTCCGCGTCGGCAGGCCCTGCCTTCTCGTTGCGCTCGACGATCGCGTTGCGCTCCTTGCGGTCGTCGAGGCGGTGGAACTGCCACTCGCCGAGCCGCCACGCGACCCAGGCGAGGAAGACCACGACGAGTGCGAAGGCGATCCAGCGGCGTGAGACCAGGAACCGCAGCGTGTGCACGGGTCGAGGCTATCCGGCGCCTCCAGAGCGGTTCAGGCCCACCTCGGTAGACTCCTCTGGTGATGACACCTCTGGCAGACCGATTCGGCCGCGTGGCGACGGACCTGCGTGTCTCGCTGACCGACCGGTGCAACCTGCGCTGCAACTACTGCATGCCGGCCGAGGGCCTCGACTGGATGCCCACCGAGCAGACGCTGACCGACGACGAGGTCGTGCGCCTGGTCACCATCGGGGTCGAGCGGCTCGGGATCACCGAGGTGCGCTTCACCGGTGGCGAGCCCCTGCTGCGGCGCGGCCTGGTCGACATCGTCGGCCGCACGCACGCGCTCGGCGTGGAGACCTCGCTGACCACCAACGCGCTGGGGCTCTCGCGCACCGCCCAGGCGCTGGCCGACGCCGGGCTCGACCGGATCAACGCCAGCATCGACTCGGTGCGGCCTGAGACGTTCGCCGCGATCACGCGTCGCGACCGTCTCCAGGACGTCATCGCCGGGCTCGAGGCGGCCAAGGCCGCCGGCCTGGGCCCGCTGAAGCTCAACGCCGTGCTCCTGCGCGGCACCAACGACGACCAGGCCGCCGAGCTGCTGCGCTGGAGCATCGAGCACGGCTACGAGCTGCGCTTCATCGAGCAGATGCCGCTCGACGCCCAGCACGGCTGGAGCCGGGCCGCGATGGTGACCGCCGACGAGATCTACGAGGCCCTGTCCGCGGAGTTCGCGCTGACGCCCCACGGCGCCCCGCGCGGCAGCGCTCCGGCCGAGCTCTTCGACGTCGACGGCGGCCCGGCCACGGTCGGCATCATCGCCTCCGTCACCCGCCCGTTCTGCGGTGACTGCGACCGCGTGCGGCTCACCGCCGACGGACAGGTCCGCAACTGCCTGTTCGCGCGCGAGGAGTCCGACCTCCGTACGGCCCTGCGCTCGGGTGCCGACGACCAGGAGATCGCCGAGCGCTGGGTCATCGCGATGCGGGGCAAGCGCGCCGGCCACGGCATCGACGACGAGACCTTCCTGCAGCCGGACCGCCCGATGTCCGCCATCGGCGGCTGAGCGAGCCCCACGGCTCCAGGGCCCCGCCACCCCAGGCTCAAGGCCGGGTGCTGCGCCCGGCGCTCAGGCGGCCGGGTGCGGCTCGACGTCGCGGAGGAAGCCGCGAGCGCCGAGGAAGTCCGAGAGCGAGCCCCGGTGCTCCTCGCAGGCCAGCCACGTCTTGCGGCGCTCGGCGTCGTGGATCTTCGGGTTGTTCCACAGCAGCGCCCAGACGGCGTCGGCCTGGCATCCCTTGGCCGAGCAGATGTCACGGCCGGGGTCGGTGTCGAGCTGCACGGAAACCTCTCGGGACGGCGCGGGAAATGAGAAGTGCCGGACAGCCACGGGGGGAAGCTGTCCGGCACTTCGGTCGCGAGCGCAAACGGGGGATGTTGCGATCGCTGGTGCAGATCATGGCATGGCGGTCGATGAAAACCAAACTTTTGGATGAGTCCGACGGCCTCAATTTTTCCTCAGTCTTGTGTCTCGTTCGCCGTGAGTTCGTGGGCGTACGGGGCGTCCGGCAGCGCGAATCCGTCGTTGCGCGTGTCCGTGGCGTTGCCGACCACGACGGCGAGGAACGGCAGGAAGACCGCGGCTCCCACCAGGATCCAGCGCAGCACGCCGTCGCCGACGACGACCGCCGCGAGGAAGCAGACGGTGCGGATCGACATGGAGACCGCGTAGCGGACCTGTCGCGACTTCATGTCCGCGGCGGCACTGCTGCGGGCCGTCGTGATGCGTACAGCATCGGGCTTGGCCATGCTCCCGAGTCTACGTCGCTAGGCTCCAAGATCCACGGGCCGCCGGGGCCCGGGGGCCATCCGCAGGAGGAACCATGACCGACCGCACCTACCGCGTCACCGAGATCGTCGGCACCTCGCCCGACGGCATCGACCAGGCGATCCGCAACGGCATCGCGCGCGCGGGCCAGACGCTGCGCCACATCGACTGGTTCGAGGTCACCCAGGTCCGCGGTCAGGCCAAGGACGGGGCGGTCGAGCACTTCCAGGTGGGGATGAAGGTCGGCTTCCGCCTCGAGGACGAGTGAGCCGTCCCGAGGGAGGGGGTTGTTTCGGCCTACCCCCCGGTAATCACTAGCGTCGTGGGGGTGAGCGACAACTCCGCACCCAGCGCCCCCCGTTCCGTCCTCGTGACCGGAGGCAACCGCGGCATCGGCCGTGCGATCGCCGAGGCCTTCGTCGCCCAGGGCGACAAGGTGGCCGTGACGACCCGCAGCGGCGGCGCCCCCGAGGGCACGCTCGACGTCCGCTGCGACATCACCGACCCGGCCGCGGTCGAGGCCGCCTTCGCGGAGGTGGAGGAGGCCCACGGCCCCGTCGAGGTGCTCGTCGCCAACGCCGGCATCACCAAGGACACGCTGCTGCTGCGGATGAGCGAGGACGACTGGTCCTCGGTGCTCGAGACCAACCTCACCGGCACCTTCCGCCTGGTCAAGCGTGCCTCCAAGGGCATGCTGCGCCAGCGGCGCGGCCGCATCATCTTGATCTCGTCGGTGGTGGGCCTGCTCGGCTCGGCCGGCCAGGTCAACTACGCCGCCTCGAAGTCCGGACTGGTCGGCCTGGCCCGGTCGGTGGCGCGCGAGCTCGGCAGCCGCTCGATCACCGCCAACGTCGTGGCGCCCGGCTTCGTCGAGACCGACATGACCGAGGTCCTCAGCGAGGACCAGAAGGCAGCGATCAAGGCCCAGGTCCCCCTCCAGCGCTACGCCCGGCCCGAGGAGGTCGCCGCCGCGGTGACCTGGCTGGCCTCCGACGGCGCGGCCTACGTCACCGGGGCTGTGATCCCGGTCGACGGCGGCCTCGGCATGGGTCACTGACCCTCACCCCCACGACGCCCGACGACACACGACGCCCCACTGAAAGGCACACGCACATGGGAATCCTCGACGGCAAGCGCATCCTCGTCGCCGGCGTGACGATGGACAGCTCGATCGGCTTCGCCACCGCGAAGATCGCCCAGGAGCAGGGGGCGACCGTGCTGATCTCCAACTTCGGGCGGGCCCTCGGCATCACGAGGCGCATCGCCAAGCGGCTCCCGCAGGAGGCGCCGGTGCTGGAGCTCGACGTCACCGACGACGACCACCTCGCCGGCCTCGCCGACCAGGTGCGTGAGCACGTCGACGGTCTCGACGGCGTCGTGCACTCCATCGCCTACGGCAACCCCGAGACGCTGCTCGGCGGCAAGTTCATGACCGGCCCGTGGGAGGACGTCGCGCAGGCCGTGCAGGTCTCGGCGTACTCCTTGAAGTCGCTGGCGGTCGCGACCCGGCCGCTGCTCTCGCGCGGCTCCTCGATCGTGGGGCTGACCTTCGACGCCACCACCGCGTGGCCGGCCTACGACTGGATGGGCGTGGCGAAGGCCGCGCTGGAGAACACCAGCCGCTACGTCGCGCGCGACCTCGGTCCCGAGGGGATCCGCTGCAACCTGGTCTCGGCCGGTCCGCTCAAGACGCTGGCCGCGAAGGCGATCCCGGGCTTCGAGGACCTCGAGTCGGCGTGGAAGGACCGTGCGCCGCTCGGCTGGGACGAGACCGACCACAGCCCGACCGCCCAGGCCGTCTGCGCGCTGCTCAGCGACTTCTTCCCGGCCACCACGGGGGAGATCGTGCACGTCGACGGCGGCTTCCACGCGATGGGGCTGTAGCCGCCCGCGTCCGGTTCGGTAGTTTGCGGCCGTGACCTCCCTCGTCGAGCTGCGCGTCCTCGAAGGCCCCAACCTCTACTTCCCGCGCGCCGCGGTGAAGCTGACGCTCGACGTGTCGGTGATCAGCGAGGCCGACGACGAGGCGGTGCTGCGCTTCGCGCGCCGCATCGGCCTGCGCACGACGCGACCCGGGGCCCCCGGCTCTGGCTTCCGCCAGCGCTTCGCGCTGCGGGCGGTCGAGCGTCTGGTCCGCGCCGTCGCGGCGGAGGCCGGCACCCGGCGGCTGGCGGTGCGGGTGCGCCCGACGTCCGACCCGCAGGTGCTCGTCGTCGCCTTCCCGTGGCGCAACCGCGGCCGTGCCCGAGCCCTGGGCGAGGCGGTCGCGCACGTGCTCGACGCGCTCTCGGCCCCCGACGTGGACGCCGCCGTCAGCGCGGCGGCGGCCGAGGTCGCGGCGGCAGCACCGGGTGACCGGCCGACCACCATCACGCCCCGGATCCCGGTCGTGGCGGTGACCGGCACCAACGGCAAGACCACGACGAGCCGGATGATCGCCCACGTGGCCCGCACGAGCGGCCTCGTGGTCGGCTGGTCCAACACCGACGGCGTCTACCGCGACGGCGTGCTGGTCGAGGCCGGCGACTACTCCGGCCCGTCGGGGGCCGGGCGCGCCCTGTCGCTGCCCGGCGTGCAGCTCGCCGTCACCGAGACCGCCCGCGGCGGCATCCTGCTCAAGGGCATCGGCATCACCCGCAACGACGTCTCGGTCGTCACCAACGTCACCGCCGACCACCTCGGCCTGCAGGGCATCGACACCGTCGACCAGCTCGCCGAGGTGAAGTCGGTCGTCCCGCGGATCACCCGCAAGAGCGGCTGGGCGGTCCTCAACGGTGACGACCCGCGGGTGCTCGCGATGCGGCAGGTGGTCTCGGCGCAGCCCTGGATCTTCAGCCGCGACCCCGACTCTCCGGCCGTGCGCGAGGCGCTGGGCCACGGCGGACGCGCCACCACCGTCATCGACGGGTGGATCACCGTGCTGGCCCCCGGCGCGGACCCCGACCCCCTGGTCGAGCTGGTCGACGTGCCGATGACGCTCGCGGGGCTCTCGCGCTTCAACATCGAGAACGCCCTGGCCGCGGCGTCCGCGTCGCTGGCGATCGGCCTGGCCCGCGAGCACGTCGTGGAGGGGCTGCGGACCTTCCGCCCCGACGCCGAGCACAACCCGGGCCGGATGAACTTCTTCTCGATGCCGGCACCCGACGGCTCCGACGGGCCGGGCGTTTCCGTGGTGATGGACCTCGCCCACAACGAGGCGGGTCTCGAGGCGCTGCTCGAGATCATGGCCGGCGTACGCCGTCCCGGCGCCCGGCTGCTGCTCGGCCTCGGCGCCGTGGGCGACCGCACCGACGAGCTCATCGACGCCTTGGGCGAGATCGGCGCCAAGGGCAGCGACGTCGTCGCGATCGGGCACAAGGAGTGGTACCTCCGAGGCCGCACCATGGACGAGATCGACGTCCTCCTGCGTGCCGGGGCCGCCCGAGTGGGCGTCACCGACATCGAGACCTACCGGACCGAGGTCGAGTGCCTCGCCGCCCTCGTCGCGCGCACGGAGCCCGGCGACGTGGTCGGGCTGATGTGCCACGCGGAGCGCCAAGAGGCCTACGACTGGATCGCCGCGCACGGCGGCACCCCCGACTCGCCGGAGACCCTGACGGCCAAGGTCCGCGCCGCCCAAAGCACCTGACCTCAGGTGTCGCCGGGGTCGACCTGCTCCCCGGGGGCGCCGATGTCGAGGTCGCCCTCGACGATCATGGCGCTGAGGCCGGCGGGCGAGCGCGTCTCGTGCAGCTCCCCGGGCTCCCAGACCGCGGCCTGGCCGGGGGAGAGGCGGTGCACGACGCCCTCGGCGCCGGCCACCTCGGCCTCGCCCGCGAGCACGACGAGCAGCTGACGGGCCACGGCCGGGTGGCGGCCGATCGTGCCGCCGGGCGCGAGGGTCACCGCCACCAGGTGCGTGTCGGCGCCGAGCCCGAACGCACCGACGGTGAAGCCCTTGCTGCCGTGGGCCTCGATCGGTCGGCGCGGCAGGTCGGCGAGATCGAGGACGCGCACTCAGCCCACCGTCACGACTCGGTCGGGGGCGGGGTGTAGTCGGGGTCGGCCAGCGGGGCGTCGGAGCTGGCGCCGGAGCCCGCCTGGGCGACGTCCGACCAGTTCTCCAGCTCGGCCATCACCTCGCCGTGCTTGTCGACGCACACCACGACGAGGTCGCCGCGGTTGGCGCGACTCATCGCGTGCCGCACCGCCTCGATCTCCTCGAGGACCAGCTCGGCCTGCTTGCAGCGCGCGCCCTCGTCCATCGCAGCGCGTACGCCGTCGAGCACCAGCTGGGCGGTCGCGCCCCGCTCGCGCCCGCGCAGCGCGACGTCCTCGCGCACGATGCACACGTCGAAGTGCTGGGCGGCCACCCGGCCGAGGTCGACCATGTCCTGGTCGCGACGGTCGCCGGCGGTGGCGATGATGCCGATGCGCGAGGGCCGGGCCAGGTCGTGCGACGACTCGAGGGAGTCACCGACCCGGTCCACGAAGTCGCCGAGCATCCTCATGCCGGGCGCGTTGTGGCAGTAGTCGACGATGACGTTGACCCCGTTGACGTCCACCTCGTTGAGGCGCCCGGGGGAGAGGTAGTAGTTGGTGGAGAACGACCGCAGGCCCTGGCGGATGTCGTGCAGCGGCGCACCGGCGGCGAACGCCGCGGCCGCGGCGGCCAGCGAGTTCTGGACGTTCATCCGCGCACGGCCGTTGAAGGTGGCCGGCAGCAGGTGGGTCCAGGCCAGCTGCATCTCGCGACGGCCGTGCTGCACGACCATCATCTCGCCGCGCTCGCTGGGGTTGAGCACGATCGCCTTGCCGCCCCGGCGGCAGTGGGCGTCGATCATGTCGCGCACCTCGCTCCCGGGCTCCTCCATCGAGAACCACACGATCTGCCCGGAGCACTTGCGCCGCATCTCGCGCACGAGCGGGTCGTCGGCGTTGAGCACCGCGTGGCCGTCGCGCGGCACGGCCTCGACGATGACCGCCTTGACGTCCGCGAGCTGCTCGACGGTGTCGATGCCGCGCAGGCCGAGGTGGTCGGGCTGGACGTTGAGGACGACGGCGACGTCGTTGCGCTCGTAGCCCAGGCCCTCGCGCAGGATGCCGCCGCGGGCCACCTCGAAGACCGCGAAGTCCACCCGCGGGTTCTGCAGCACCATGCGGGCCGAGCGCGGGCCCGAGGCGTCGGCGCGGATCACGAGCCGCTCGTCGATCACCACGCCGTCGGTCGACGTCATGCCGACCTTGCGGCCCATGCCCTTGAAGATGTGGCTGATCATCCGGCTGGTGGTCGTCTTGCCGTTCGTGCCGGTGACGGCCACGATCGGGATCCGGGAGGTGGCACCCGGCGGGAAGAGCATGTCGACGACGGGCTTGGCGATGAACTGCGGCTCGCCGATCGTCGGGTGGGTGTGCATCCGGAAGCCGGGCGCGGCGTTGACCTCGCAGATCGCGCCGCCGGCCTCGCGCACCGGCTGGGTGATGTCGGGGCAGATGAAGTCGATGCCGGCGATGTCGAGGCCGACCATGCGGGCGGCCTCCTCGGCGATCTCGACGTTCTCCGGGTGCGCCTCGAAGGTGCGGTCGATCGAGATGCCGCCGGTCGACATGTTGCCGGTGAGCGCCAGCTTGACCATCTCGCCCTCGGCGGGCACCGAGTCGAGGGTGTGGCCCTGGTCGGCGAGCACCTCGACGGCCGCCTCGTCCACCTTGATCCGGGTCAGGACCTTCTCGTGGCCCACGCCGCGGCGCGGGTCGGCGTTGGTGAGGTCGACGAGCTCGCGCACCGTCGCGCTGCCGTCCCCGGTCACCGAGGCCGGCACCCGCTCCGCGATCGCGACCATGCGGCCGTCGATGATCAGGCAGCGGTAGTCCTTGCCGGTGACGAACGACTCGACGATGACGGTGCCGCGCCGCGACTGGTCCTCGGCGATCACGAACGCCGCGCGGACGTCGTCCTCGTCCTGCAGGTCCAGGCACACGCCGCGGCCGTGGTTGCCGTCGAGCGGCTTGAGCACCACCGGGTAGCCGATGCGCCGCGCCGCGGCGACGGCCTGGTCCGCGCTGCGGACCGACTCCTGCTTGGGCACCGGCAGGCCGGCCGCGCCGAGCAGCGTGGTGGTGAGGTCCTTGTCGGAGGCGATGTCGACGGCGATCGACGACGTCTCGGACGTCATCGTGGCGCGGATCCGCTTGGCGTGGACGCCCTGACCGAGCTGGACGAGCGAGTACTGGTTGAGCCGGATCCACGGGATGTCGCGCGAGACCGCCTCGTCGACGATCGCCTGTGTGGACGGGCCGAACGCGGTGCGCTCGGCGCGACGGATGAAGTCGTCGCGCTCGGCCTCCCAGTCGAAGTCCGGGTCGCCCTCGACGAGGTGGTTCACCAGGCGCACGGCCAGGCGACCCGCGGAGAGGCCGACGTTCTCGTCGACGTAGCCGTAGATGACGTTGTAGCGGCCGGTCTCGCCCTTGACCTGGCGGGTCTTGCCGCGCCGGATGTCGTGGCCCACCAGCTGCTGGAGCGCCAGCGCGACGTGCTCGGCGACGTGGCCCAGCCAGGTGCCCTCGTGGAGCCGCTCGACGAAGCCGCCGCGGCGCCCGCGCGAGCAGGAGTGCTCGCGCAGGCCGGGCAGCATCGCGACCAGGTCGTCGGAGAAGCCGGGCAGGGTGTTGGTGGGGAACTGCTCGAGCGAGCCCAGGTCGACCACGAGGTGGATCGACTTGTCGTAGGACCAGACGTTGGCGCCGCGGTAGACGCGGGTCTCGACGATCTCGAGGTCCGGCGTGGGTCGCTCGCTCATGCGTTGTCTCCCTGGGGGGTGGGGGTGTCGTCGGACGATCGGGACTGGGGGCGCCGCAGCTTGAGCCGGCGCCGGATCGCCGCGGGGGTGGCGTCGGCGGCTGCGATGTCGCGCGCGAGCTGGCGCAGGTCGCGGCCGGCCTCGGCCAGCTCGTCGGCGTCCTCCTGGTCGACCCGCGACGGCTGCGGCACCAGCTGGCGGGTCGTGAGGTTGAAGACCGAGCCCTCGGGGAGCACGTGGAACATGACGCCGCTGGCCAGCAGCGGCGAGGAGCGGGTGGCCTCGTAGGCGTTGGACACCATCCGGGCGCCGTCGAATATTGTGACGGCGCCCTTGCCGATGACCCGCATGACCGAGTCGCCGTCGACGTCCTCGACCAGGCCGCAGGTGTCCTCGTCGACGCCGATCCCGAGGAGCTGCGGGCTCTGGGCCACGATCATCAGCAGCCGGCCGTAGCGGTTGCGCTGGTCGAAGTGCTGGTCGATCACCGTGGTCGGCACCAGGCCGAGCCCGGCGGCGACCTGGGTCATCCGCTGCTTGGGCGTGGATCCGCCGACGCCGAAGGCGACCATGTGCGACGACTGGATGCTCGCCCCCGCGGAAGTGCCGGCGACGACCGCGCCGCGCTCGTGCGCGCGCAGGATCGCCTCGCCCACCGGCGTGCCCCCCACGACCGACGACAGCTTGAGCTGGTTGCCGCCCGTCATGAAGACGCCGCTCGCCTCGTCGAGCGCCTTCACCAGGGCGGGGTCGTGCGCCTGCTCGCGGGTCTCGGGGCGTACGGCGTCGACACGCGCGGCCCCGAACTTGGTGAACAGCGCGTCGTAGACGTCGACGACCTCGCGGCCCAGGGACGACGCGGTCGGGATCACCGCGATGCGGGCGTCCCGTCCGCCGCTGAGGGAGACGAAGTGCTTGAGGATCGTGGGCTTGCGCACCTTGTCCTCGGCGCCGCCGATGATCATGAGTGGTCCGTTCGGCATGACAGGCAGGCTAGCGGCTGGAAGGCTGGGGTGATGCAGGAGTCAACGACCGGCGGACGCCGGGTGCTGGTGCTGGTGCGTCACGGCAAGGCCGAGCCGACCGCCCCGACCGACCATGACCGCGACCTCACCGACCGGGGCAGGTCCGACGCGGAGGACGCCGGTCGCTGGCTGCGCGGGCTCGACCTGGCGCCCGACGCCGCCCTGGTCTCCGACGCGGTGCGGGCCCGGGAGACGTGGTCGCACCTCGCGCTCGGAGGCGGCTGGGACGTCGAGCCCGAGCTGTCGCCCGCCCTCTACGCCGCCGGCCCCGACGCCGCGTTCGACATGCTGCGCGAGACCGCGGCCGACGTCGGCACGCTCGTCGTGGTCGGGCACAACCCGACGATGGCCTACGTCGCCGAGCTCCTCGACGACGGTGACGGGGACGGCGACGCCACCACCGACATGCTCGTCGCGGGCTTCCCGCCCGCCGCGCTCGTGGTCTTCGAGGTCACGTGCGCGTGGTCCGAGCTCGACTCCGGCACGGGCCGGCTCACCGCGTTCCACGTCGGCTCCGCATGACCCGACCCGCATGAGCAAGAAGTCGGGCGTGGCCGACGAGGTCGTCGTGCGGCTGCGTGCGGCGGGGTGCGTGTGGGCCGAGGACGAGGCCGCCCTGCTGGTCGGTGCCGCCGAGGGGCCCGAGCTCGAGGCGCTGGTCGCGCGTCGGGTGGCGGGGGAGCCCCTGGAGCTGGTGCTGGGCTGGGTGGAGTTCCTGGGCCGGCGGCTGGTCGTCGCCCCCGGGGTCTTCGTGCCGCGCCGTCGCACCGAGCTGCTCGCCCGCACGGCGCTCGCGGGGGCGCGACGTGCCGCGGACGCCGGCCGGCGCGCCGTGGTCGTGGAGATGTGCTGCGGCGTGGGCCCGGTCGCGGCGGTGATGGAGGGGGCGGGGGCCGAGGTGCACGCGGCCGACGTCAGCGAGGCGGCGCTGGCCTGCGCGCGGCGCAACGCGGTCCACGCCGCGACCCACCGCGGCGACCTGTGGGGGGCGCTGCCGTCGTCCCTCGCGGGCCGGGTCGACGTGGTGGCGGCCAACGCTCCCTACGTCCCGACCGCCCGGGTCGCGCAGATGCCGCCCGAGGCGCGTGACCACGAGCCGCTCGTCGCGCTCGACGGTGGCGACGACGGCGTCGACCTGCACCGTCTCCTGGCGGCGGGCTCGCCACGGTGGCTGGCCCCCGGCGGGGTCCTGCTCGTGGAGACCAGTCCGCGACAGCTGCCGCTCACCCTGGGTGCGATGGCGGCGGCCGGGCTGGCCACCGACGCGGTGCGCGACGACGAGGTGGGTGGCTGCGTCGCGGTCGGGACGGCGCCCGGGGTCACTCCAGCAGCGGCGGGGCAGGGGTGACGATCCCCACCTCGGCGTCCGCCTCCTCGATCTGCTCGCGCGAGATGCCGAGGAGGTAGAGGACGGTGTCGAGGTAGGGGACGTTGACCGAGGTGTGCGCGGCGTCGCGGACCATCGGCTTGGCGTTGTAGGCGATGCCGAGACCCGCGGTGTTGAGCATGTCGAGGTCGTTGGCGCCGTCGCCTATCGCGATGACCGCGTCCACCGGCACGCCCACCTCGGCGGCGAACTCCCGCAGCGCGGCGGCCTTGCCGGCCCGGTCGACGACGTCGCCGACGATGCGGCCGGTCAGCCGGCCGTCGACGATCTCGAGCTCGTTGGCGCGGGCGAAGTGGATGCCGAGGTCGGCGGCCAGGCGGTCGGTGATCTGGGTGAATCCTCCCGAGACGATGGCGAACCGGTAGCCCAGGCGGCGCAGGGTGCGGACCATCGTGCGAGCACCGGCGGCGAGCACCAGCGACTCGTAGACCTCGTCGAGCGCTGTCGCGGGCACGCCCTCGAGGAGCGCGACCCGCCGGCGCAGCGACTCCTCGAAGTCGAGCTCGCCGCGCATCGCGGCCTCGGTGACCCGGGCGACCTCCGCCTCCTGGCCGGCGTGGGCGGCGATCATCTCGATGACCTCGCCCTGGATCAGGGTGGAGTCGACGTCCATGACGATCAGGCGTACGCCGCGGCGGTGCAGGCTCTCGCGCTGCACCGCGAGGTCGATGCCGAGGCGCACGGCCTCGGTGGCGAGGATCGGGCGCAGGTGGTCGGCCGGTGCCCCGGAGACGTGGAGCTCGATGGCGGTGACGGGGTAGCGCGCCAGCCGCTCGATGCGGTCGATGTTGGCCCCGGAGTCGGCGATGCGGCCGGCGATCGCGGCGACGGCCGAGGCCTTGAGCGGGCTGCCGATGAGGGTGATGTGCGACCGATCGCCACGGCGGACCTTGTTGTCGCCGGCCCCGCGGTCGACCTCGACGGTCATCTCCATCTCGGCGGCCGTGCGCTCGATGAGGTCGCGCAGCCGCTTCCAGTCGCGGGGCGCGGTGACCAGGATGCCGAGCAGCAGCCGGCGCCGCAGCACGATCTGCTCGATGTCGAGGACCTCGACCCCGGCCCCGGCGAGGGCGTCGAAGATGGCCGAGGTGACGCCGGGCCGGTCCTTGCCGGTGAGGGTGACGAGCAGGGTCTTCGGGGCGTCGTCCATGGTGGCCACAGGCTAGTCCCGCCCGGCCCACCGCTGGGGGCAGGTCCGCGCAGCGGGCGCGCTCAGCCCGGCCACACCTCGGGCGAGCAGGCCGCGACGACCGCACGCCGCGCGGCACGACCCAGCGGGGTCAGCAGGTCGCGGCGCCGCTCCACCTCGAAGGCCGACAGGGCGCCGCCGTCGTCCTCGAGCGCGAGGTCGACGATCGCCCACGCCTGCATGCCGCGCGCCGCGAGGTCGACGCAGCGCGGGGGCGTGCCGAGCGGGGCGTCGAGCGCGGGACGGTGGTGCAGGTTGCTCAGCGCGTCGGCCGCCTCCGGCCGCCACCGGGCCACCTCGAGGTCGGCCAGGTCGCCGGCCGTGACGACCAGGGCCTCGCGCAGCGCGCGATCGGCCTCCCCGACGTCCGGGAGCTGGCGGCGAGCCGCCTCGTGCACCCGCCACTGCACGGTCTCGCCGACCTCGTCCGGGACCAGCCCGACGTCACCGACGACGACGGCCTGCCCCGCCTCGAGCGCCGCCTCGTTGAACGCACGCGGCCCGCCCAGGCCGAGCGGGTCGCCGTCGACCGGCAGCGCCAGGCCGGCGTACGCCGCGCCGCTCCCGCGGCTGCGCACGAGCAGGTCGAGCGCCGACCCGCCCTCGAGGAGATGGGTGTCGCCGGCGAGCACGTCGAGGACGTGGTCGGTCTGCTCGTGGCCTCGGAGCCAGGCGGTGAGCCACCACGCCAGCACGGCGGAGTGCGGCAGCGAGGCAGGGGCGGAGGTGGGGGAGGACATCGCCGGCGAGGCTACTCGTCGGCCCCCGCGCGTCGCGGTGCACCGGGCCCCCACCGTGCTGGATAGGGTGAGGAACATGGTCGCCGTCATCGAGTTCGCCGGGGTCACCGTGCGACGGGGCCACACGCTCCTGCTCGACGACGTCAGCTGGCAGGTCGAGGAGGACGAGCGCTGGGTGGTGCTCGGACCCAACGGCGCCGGCAAGACCACCCTCCTCCAGGTCGCGGCCGCGCAGCTGCACCCCACCTCCGGCGTCGCCGGCATCCTCGACGAGGTGCTCGGCACGACCGACGTCTTCGACCTCCGTCCGCGCATCGGGCTGACCAGCGCGGTCCTGGCCGACCGGATCCCGCGCACCGAGCTGGTCCGCGACGTGGTGGTCTCGGCCTCCTACGGCGTCGTGGGCCGCTGGCGCGAGCACTACGCCGAGCTCGACCACGACCGTGCCGCCGCGCTGCTGACCGAGGTCGGTGCCGCCCACCTGGCCGAGCGCACCTTCGGCACCCTGAGCGAGGGCGAGCGCAAGCGGGTCCAGATCGCCCGTGCGCTGATGACCGACCCCGAGCTGCTGCTGCTCGACGAGCCCGCGGCCGGCCTCGACCTCGGTGGGCGTGAGGACCTCGTCGCCACGCTCTCCGAGCTCGCCCTCGACCCCGACTCGCCGGCCACCGTGCTGGTCTCGCACCACGTCGAGGAGATCCCTCCCGGCTTCACCCACGCGCTGCTGCTGCGCGAGGGCCGGGTGGTCGACTCCGGGCCGGTCGACGACGTCGTCACGGCGCAGACCCTCTCGGAGACCTTCGGCATGCCGCTGCTGCTCAGCCGGGCCGACGAGCGGTTCGCCGCGCGGCGCCGGCCCGAGCACCGCACCGGCGCACAGTGACTGGATAGGGTCGGGCCATGGACTGGATCCGCGACCACCTCTGGGAGACCTGGCTGGCGCTCGCGATCGCGCTCGGGGTCGCGGAGATGTTCAGCCTCGACCTCATCCTCGCGATGCTCGCGGCCGGTGCCGTGGTCGGCATGGTGACCGCGCTGGTGGGCCTCCCGCTCGAGCTCACGCTGCTCGCCGCCGTCGCCTCGTCGGTCGCCATGATCGCCGTCGTGCGGCCCTCGGTCGTCAAGCGCCTCCACAGCGGTCCCGAGCTCGCGCTGGGCCACGGCAAGCTCGTCGGCACCCGCGGGCTGGTGACCGAGGAGATCACCGGCCTGTCCACCGGCCGGATCAAGGTGGGCGGGGAGATCTGGTCCGCGCTGCCCTACGACGAGAACCTCCGGATCGCGCCGGGCGAGACCGTCGAGATCCTGCAGATCAAGGGCGCCACCGCCTACGTCCACCCGGTCGCCACGCTCGAGTCCTGAGCCCGGCGACCACCCACACACCGCAACAACCAAGATCGGGGGAGACCAGTGCCGACAGCATTGCTCGTCCTGCTCCTGCTCGTCGTCCTGTTCGTCGTCGTCATGCTCGCCAAGACGGTCCGCATCGTGCCCCAGGCACGCGCGGCCATCGTCGAGCGCTTCGGCAAGTACAAGGGCACGCTGCCGGCAGGGCTCAACATCGTCGTGCCGTTCATCGACAAGGTGCGCTACCTCATCGACCTGCGCGAGCAGGTCGTGAGCTTCCCGCCCCAGCCGGTGATCACCGAGGACAACCTGGTGGTCTCCATCGACACCGTCATCTACTTCCAGGTCACCGACCCGGTGACCGCGACCTACGAGATCGCCAACTACATCCAGGCCGTCGAGCAGCTCACGATGACCACGCTGCGCAACATCGTCGGTGGCATGGACCTCGAGCAGACGCTCACCAGCCGCGACGAGATCAACAGCGGCCTGCGCGGGGTGCTCGACGAGGCCACCGGCAAGTGGGGCATCCGCGTCAACCGCGTCGAGATCAAGGGCATCGACCCGCCGCCGTCGATCAAGGACGCGATGGAGAAGCAGATGCGCGCCGACCGCGACAAGCGCGCCCTGATCCTCACGGCCGAGGGCCAGCGCCAGTCCGCCATCCTCACCGCGGAGGGCAACAAGCAGTCCTCGATCCTCAACGCCGAGGGTGACCGCGAGTCGCTCATCCTGCGCGCCCAGGCCGACCGCGAGGCCGCGATCCTGCGTGCCCAGGGTGAGGGCCAGGCCATCCAGACCGTCTTCCAGGCGATCCACGACGGCCAGCCCGACCAGTCGCTGCTGGCCTACCAGTACCTGCAGATGATGCCGAAGATCGCCGAGGGCAGCGCCAACAAGGTGTGGGTCATCCCCTCGGAGATCACCAAGGCGATGGAGGGCCTCGGCTCCTCGATCCACGAGATCGCCGGCATCCCCAAGGACGCCACGCCGCGCAAGCGCGTCGACATGGGCTCCACCGAGCCGGTGCTGCCGCGCTCGTCCGGAGCCCTGGCGACGGAGACCAACGAGGCCGTCCAGCAGGCCATCGCCGCGGCCGAGAGCGCGGCCCACCCGGGCCGTTCCACGCCGAGCGCGCTCGACGACCCGACGGGTCCGAGCGACCCGAGCGACCCGGGGGCACCTGCCGCCCCGTGAGCCCGGTCGAGTCCCTGCTGGTCGTCCTCGCCGGAGTGGCGGCCGGCACCATCAACACGGTGGTGGGGTCGGGAACGCTGATCACGTTCCCGACCCTCCTCGCGTTCGGCGTACCACCGGTGACGGCCAACGTCAGCAACACCGTCGGGCTCGTGCCAGGCAGCGTGTCGGGCGTCATCGGCTACCGCCGTGAGCTCGCCGGCCAGCGTGCCCGCGTCCTGCGGCTGGGGTCGGCCTCGCTGCTCGGCGGCGTCCTGGGCGCGCTGCTGCTCCTGTGGCTCCCCTCGGCGGCCTTCGACGCCATCGTCCCGGTCCTCATCGCGCTCGGGGTCGTGCTCGTGCTGCTCGGGCCGCGCATCCAGCGCTCGGTGGCTGCCCGCGCCGAGCGCCGCGGCGGCATTCCTGACCACGGCGTGTGGTGGGTCTGGCCCGCCGTCGCGCTCGCCGGGGTGTACGGCGGCTACTTCGGCGCCGCGCAGGGCGTGCTGCTGATGGCGGTCCTCGGCATCGGCGTGGCCGACTCGATGCAGCGCCACACCGCGACCAAGAACGTCCTCGCGCTCGTCGTCAACGCGGTGGCCGCGCTCGTCTTCATCGCGGTCGCCGACGTCGACTGGGTCGTCGTCGGCCTCATCGCCGCCGGGTCGGTCGTGGGCGGGCAGATCGGCGCGACGGTGGGCCGCCGGCTACCCCCGCCGCTGCTGCGGGGCGTGATCGCGGTCGTCGGCGTCGTCGCGCTCGTCGTCCTGCTGGCCTGAGACCGGCACCCAGGCGTCGAGCCAGCGCTCCAGGACGGAGTAGACCTCGCGCCGCACCTCGGGACGCGAGAGCACCATGTCGTGGACGGCGCCCTCGACGGCGACCGACGTGACGTGGCGCCCGACCGAGGAGGCCCAGCGCCGGATCTGCTCGACGTCGAGGACGATGTCGCTCGACCGCACGTCGTCCTCGCTCGGTCCGGTGAAGCTCGAGCGCGCCGACGACAGCACCAGCACGGGTGCCGGCACGTCGAGCCCGGCGTGCAGCCGGGCGTGGCCGCGGCGCACCGCGCGCAGCCACCCGACGTAGACCGGGCGCGACTCCAGCGGCTTCCAGGTCAGGTCGTAGTCCCACTCGCCGCCGTGCGACTGGTGCAGCGAGCGGCCGTAGACCTCGCTGACCTTGCGCGGGATCTCGCGGAGCGGGCGGCGTGCGCCGAACCGCTCGATCGCCATCGTCGCGGCCGGGCTGCGCAGCCAGGCCGACCCCTGCATGTCGAACCAGGGGGAGTTGAGCACCATCGCCGTCAGCTCCGCGGGCCGGCGCTCGTGCGCCCACAGCGGCACGGTGAGGCCGCCGGTGGAGTGGGCCGACACGACGACCGAGCGGTGACCGTCGCGCTGGGTGATGCGCCACCACGCCAGGTCGATCTCGGCGTAGTACTCGCCGAGGTCCGCCACGAAGTGGGGGGTCTGGTGCTCGCGCAGCGACCGGCCGTACTTGCGGAGGTCGATGGCGTAGAAGGTCCACCCGCGGTCGGTCCACCACCGGGCGTACTCGTCGTGGAAGAAGTAGTCGGCGAACCCGTGGACGTGCAGCACCGCGCCGCCGTGGGGGTGCTCGGGGCGGCGGGTCACCAGGGTGGCGACCACCGCACCCTCGTCGTCGGGCGGCAGGGAGAAGCTCTCCACCCCGTAGTCGGGACCGAGCACGTCGGACCCGGCCTCGGCACCGTCGCCGGCCGGTCGTGGACCCAGCGTCATGGGTCGAGCCTAGCGAGTGGTGAGCACCGTCCCCATATTTCCCATTAGGCCTCGTGCGTCACGGGCTCGGCCCTACCCTTGCCGGGTGTCGAACGCGCTGAGGACCCTGACCCGCGCGTTCTCGTCGTACCTCCGACAGCGCGTCGAGGGCTGGCGCACGGGCTCGCGCGGGAGCCAGGCGTTCCTGCTGCTCGTGCTGCTCGCCATGGTGGGCGTGGCGGTGGCGATGGGCGACCTCGCCCAGGTCGTGCTCCCCGTCGCGCTGTGGTTCCTGTTCCTCATGGTCGGGCTGATGCTGCTGCGCTTCGTGCCGCTCGTCCTGCTCACGGTGGTGCTCTCCGCGGCCGCGGTGTGGACGTCGGTCGAGACCAGCTTCCAGCGCGGCAGCAAGCCGCTGGCCCTCGCCGTCTTCGCCGTCGGGGTGGCCCTCGCGGTCTACCAGTCCAGCCGCCAGCGCTCGGGCCTGCCGATGGCGCTGAGCGAGGCGGTGCTCACCCAGCTGCGCGACCGGCTCCAGCGCCAGGGCGTGGTGCCCCCGCTGCCGACGGGGTGGCGCTCGCAGTCGGCCACGATCACCGCCAACGGACCGAGCTATGCCGGCGACTTCCTCGTCGCCGACCTCCGTGACGGGCGCTGGCTGGAGATGGCGCTGGTCGACGTGTGCGGCAAGGGCACCACGGTCGGCCCGCAGGCGCTGCAGTTCGCCGGCGCGCTCGGGGGGCTGATCGGCGCCCTGCCCCCTCACGAGCTGATGTCGGCCGCCAACAGCTTCCTGCTGCGCCAGGAGTCCGACGAGTCGCTGGCCACGGCGGTGCACGTCAAGGTCGACCTCGTCACCGGCGACTACACGATCACCAGCGCCGGCCACCCGCCGGCGCTCCACTGGCACCTCGGCCACCGGGGCTGGACCGTCGACAACGCCCGCGGCATGGCGCTCGGCGTCATCGACGAGGCCGACTTCACGCCCAGCCGCGGCCGGCTCAAGCCCGGCGAGGCGCTGATGTTCTACACCGACGGAGTCATCGAGACCACCGACCGCGACCTCGACGACGGGATCGACTGGCTGCGCGGGGTCGCGCTGGCGGCCGTCGACGCCCGCGGGTTCACCGGCATGCCCCAGCGGGTGCTGAAGAAGGTGCCGCGTGGCGACGACGACCGGGCGCTGCTGCTGCTCGAGCGCCAGCCGCTCACCTCTCCCGAGCGCGGGGCCGAGGCCCTAGCCTGAGGGCATGGTCAGCACCCGGGACATGATCGTGCGCCAGCAGCCGCTCGAGACCGCGTTCGGCTACCGCACGACCGCCGCCGAGGTGATCGCCGGGCTCGACCTGGCCGGACGGTACGCCGTCGTCACCGGCGGCTACTCCGGGCTCGGCCTGGAGACCGTGCGGGCGCTCGCCAGCGCCGGTGTGTCGGTCCTCGTGCCGGCGCGGCGCCCCGACGCCGCGAGCGCCACGCTCGCCGACCTGCCCGGCGTCGAGGTCCGCGCGATGGACCTCAGCGACCTCGGGTCGGTCGCGGCCCTGACCGCCTCGGTCCGCGAGGACGGCCGGCCCGTCGACCTGGTGATGGACGTCGCCGGCGTGATGGCCACGCCGCACCAGCGCACCCCGCAGGGCTGGGAGTGGCAGCTCGGCACCAACCACCTCGGTCACTTCGCGCTGGTGGGCGGCATCGCCGACCTCCTCGCCGAGGGCGCCCGGGTCGTGTCCTACTCCTCCACCGGCCACTACCTCTCGCCCGTGCGCTTCGACGACCTGGGCTTCGAGTCCTCGCCCTACGACCCGTGGACCGCCTACGGCCAGTCGAAGTCGGCGAACGCGCTCTTCGCCGTCGCTCTCGACGCGCGCGGCGCCTCGCGGGGCATCCACGCCTTCTCGGTCCACCCCGGCGGGATCATGACCGACCTGCAGCGCCACATGCCCCGCGAGGAGCTCCTCGCGCGGGAGTGGATCGACGAGGACGGCAACCCCAACCCGCTGTTCAAGACCCCCGCCGAGGGCGCGTCGACCGGTCTCTGGGCGGCCACCGCGCCGGAGCTGGAGCAGCGCGGCGGCGTCTACTGCGAGGACTGCTCGGTCAAGGGCGTCGTCCCTGCCGACCACCGCGACGCCCGCACCGGCGGGGTGAAGGAGTGGGCGATCGACGTCGAGGCCGCCGAGCGGCTGTGGGAGCTCTCGGTGTCGGCCACGGGCCTGGACCCCCTCGGCTGAGGAGCCCGGCGCAGGTCGGTCAGGCGCTCGCGGCGCCGCGCGAGTAGAGGTCGCGGATGACGTCCTCGATGTCGGGCTCCTGGATGGACAGGTCGGCGACGTCGTACGCCGCCGCGACCGCCGCTACCACGGGCGCGGCGCTGGCGTCGGAGGGGAACGCCAGCCACTGGCGCGGCCCCTCGACCCGACGCACCACGGCGCCCGGGACCTCGATCGGCGGTGCCTCGTCGACGAGGTCGACCACGAGCGTGCGGCTCGAGCCTCCCTGCGCGTGCAGCCCGGCGAGCGTGCCGTCGTAGACGGACGTGCCGTGGTCGATCACGACCACCCGGTCGCACAGCGCCTCGATGTCCTGGAGGTCGTGGGTGGTCAGCAGCAGCGTGGTGCCGCGCTCGTCGTTGAGCGCGCGCAGGAACTCGCGCAGGCGCCCCTTGCTCACCACGTCGAGGCCGATCGTCGGCTCGTCGAGGTAGAGCACCTCGGGGTCGTGGAGCAGGGCGGCGGTGATGTCGCCGCGCATCCGCTGCCCGAGGCTGAGCTGGCGCACCGGGGTGTCGAGCTGGGCGCCGAGGTCGAGGAGGTCCACGAAGCGCGCGAGGTTCTCGCGGTAGCGCGCCGGCTCGATCCGGTACATCTTCTGCAGCAGCTCGAAGGAGTCGCGCAGCGGCAGGTCCCACCACAGGGTCGAGCGCTGGCCGAAGACCACGCCCATCCGCCGGGCGAGGGCGACCCGGTCGCGGCTCGGGTCGAGACCGGCGACCCGGACCGACCCGCTGCTCGGCACCAGGATGCCGGTGAGCATCTTGATCGTGGTGGACTTCCCGGCGCCGTTGGGCCCGATGTAGCCCACCATCTCGCCGCGCTCGACCACCAGGTCGAGGTCGTGCACCGCTCGCACCGTCTCGCGCACCCGGCGGCGCCGGCCCTCGACGCGGCGGCGCACGTCGAAGGTGCGCTCGAGGTCGCGGACCTCGATCAGCGGGGTGGTCCCGGCGGGTGTCATGTCAGCTCCCGGTGGAGGTGTAGCGGCGCACCCCGGTGCGCCAGACGAGCAGGGCTGCGGCCATCGTCACGACGCCGGCGAGCGGTGAGGCGAACTGGAGCACGCCGGGCATCCCGGTGGGGTCCTCGCGCCCCAGGAGGTAGAGGCACGGGTACCAGTTCACGAACGCGATCGGGATCACGAAGGTCAGGCCGACCAGCACCTCGCGGGGGAAGATGTTGAGCGGGTACTGGGTGACCGTCGCGCCGCCGTAGGTGAAGGCGTTGGCGAACTCGGTGGCGTCGGTGGTCCAGAACTGGACGCACGAGAAGCCGACGAAGAGCCCGAAGAAGACGAGGGCGCCGCTGACGAGCATGGACGCGGCGACGAGCACCCGCAGCGGCGTCCAGTCGACGTAGGTGCACGCCCAGGCGAACACGGCGCCGGCCTGGGTCAGGCGTCCCAGCCGGCGGAGGGTGAACTGGTCGGCGCAGACCTGCACCAGCAGCGGCACCGGCTTGGTCATCATCTGGTCCAGGCGCCCGGTGCGGATGTAGGTGCCGATCCGCTCGACGCTGCCGATGGCGGTGTCGGCGAGCGCGAGGGCGAGCGACGCGCTGCCGTAGAGGAGGGCGACCTCGTGCAGCGCGAACCCCCGCAGGGTGTCGATGTGGGCGAACATGATCCACAGGCCGACGAAGTCGAGGCCGGTGATCAGCCCGTTGCCGACCGCGAGCAGCACGAACGACGTGGGGTACTGCCAGGCCGCCCGGATCCACAGCCAGGCGATCTGGCCGTAGGTCCGCAGGTGCTGGGCCGCCACCCGTGCGGTGGGGCTAGCCACCCTGCACCACCACCTTGCGCGTCGCCAGGCCGAGCACGACCTGGCAGGTGCCGAGCAGCACGACCGCCCAGCCGACCTGGAAGCCCAGGGCCGCGACCAGTCCGGCCCCTGTGTGCTTGCCGAGCCAGATGTCGGCCGGCACCTGGACGTAGGAGGCCCACGGCAGCGCACGCGCGAGCGTGCCGAGCCAGCCGGGGAAGAGCACCAGCGGCAGCATCATCCCGCTGAAGAAGATCGCGAAGGCACCGCTCATCACCTTGACGCCGGACTGGTCGAGCAGCCAGAAGGCGGTGCTCGCGACGAGGAAGCGGATCGCGAAGCTCACCACGACGGCGAGCACCAGGGAGACGCAGAAGGCGAGGGCCGCGAGGGCCGAGGCCGGCAGCGCGATGTCGAACAGCACCGCGCCGATCACGGTCGGACCGACGCCGCGGGTGAGCAGGTGGTACGCCGCACGTCCGAGGTCGCTGGCGAGGTACCAGCCGACCAGCCCGACCGGGCGGTAGAGGTCGATCGCGACGTCGCCGGTGCGGATCCGCTCGGCGAGGTCGTCGGTGGAGCCGCCGCCCCACAGGGCGATGGTCATCAGCAGCGCCTGGCCGAGCCAGACGTAGGTCACCGCGTCCTGCTGGTCGTAGCCCCCGGCCGTCGGGTTGGCCCTCCAGAGCGCGATGTAGGCGAAGGAGTAGATGACGCCGAAGACCGAGTTGGTGAAGACACCGGCCAGCGTGGCCGCGCGGTAGGTCGAGTAGCGGCGGAAGGCACGGGTCGCGATGGCGACGTGCAGCATCCGCTTCCCCCTCACCGACCGAGCCCGACCCCGTCGAGCAGGCCCGGGATCGTCTCACAGGAGAGCGCTCGCGCGCACCCGACCGCCGTGGTGCGCGGCGAGGAGGGTCAGCGGTGACGCACGAGGTTGACCACGCCGATCATCCGGCCCTGGTCGTCGCTGGTGATGGAGACACCGGCGCGCTGCGCGCGGGGGCTGAGCAGGATCTCGCGGTGGCCGGGGGAGTCCAGCCAGAGCTGCACCATCTGCTCGGGGGTGAGACCGGTGCCGCGCACGAGGGTCTCGCCGGCCCAGGAGCCACGGCAGCGGTCGATCACCTCGCCCTGGTCGCGGTGCACGAAGTCGCCGGTCCGGGCGATCCGCCTGCCCCAGCGCTCGGAGAGCCGGTCGGTGCAGGCGTCGAAGACCCGGATCGGGTCGAGCCCGTTGTCCGCGCGCGCCTGGTTGATCTCGACCATCAGCAGGTCCTCGAGCTCGGCCATGGGCAGCCCGGTGGCGTCGCGGGTGGTGTCGAGCGAGGTCGGCACCGGCCAGGTGCCGGCGTGCGCGGCGCCCGCGGTCCCCAGCAGGGTGGTCGCGGCCAGGCACAGGGACGCGACCAGGGCCGCCGGGCGTCCAGCGGTGCGGGTCAGGGATCGGTGCAGCACGAGGTCCTCCAGAGATCCGCCGCTCGACGGGGGATGGGAGCGAATCTTGATGAAATCTTGGGAGATTGCACCTTGAGAGTAGATGAGTTGTGTGGATCGTGCCGCTTTTCGGGAGAACCGGGACCGACACGCCGCAGCATTCGTCAACGTTCGACCTGGAGTTCCTGCATGTCAGCAGGCTTGATGAAAGCGGCTGTGGGGAACCTGCGTAGGAGGAACGACGAAAAAAGGCCCCGTGGTCTGGACCGGTCGGTCCAGGGCCACGGGGCCTCGTCCGCCTCGGGGGCGGATGCGGGGAGGGTCAGTGCTGGTAGGTGCCGTGCAGGATCGCCCGTCCGAGGGTCTTGAAGGCGAGGTTGAACGACACCACGGCGGGCGAGGCGTCGGCGTCGACACCGAGGGACTCCTCCCCGACCGCGTGCACGACGAAGAAGTAGCGGTGCGGCTGGTCGCCCTCGGGCGGCGCAGCGCCCATGAAGCCGGCCTCGCCGCCGTCGTTGCGGACGTGGAAGGCACCACCGGGCAGCTCGCCGGAGGCGGCACCGGTGTCGAGCGAGGTGACGTCGGCGGGGAGGTCGACCAGGACCCAGTGCCAGAACCCGCTCGGGGTGGGTGCGTCGGGGTCGAAGCAGGTCACCACGTAGGACTTGGTGCCCTCGGGCGCTCCGGACCAGCTCAGCTGCGGTGAGGTGTTGCCACCGTCGGCCACCTGGTCGTCGGAGAGCGGGGCACCGTCGGTGACGTCGGTGCTGGTGACGTCGAAGGACGCCGTGGGGGGCAGGTAGTCGTACGGATCGGGGGAGACCGGTCGCTCGATGCTCATTCCTCGAACCTAGCGACCGGTCCCACAGCCCGGGCCAGAGAGACTGGTGCCATGCCCGACCCCGTGCCCGACCCCTCCGAGCCGACCGACCACCACCGCCCGTACCTCGCCGGCCTCGTGCTGGCCGGTCGCCGGGTCGTCGTGGTGGGCGGGGGGCACGTCGCCCAGCGCCGCATCCCCTCGTTCCTCGCGACCGGCGCCCGGGTGACCGTGGTCAGCCCGGAGGTCACGCCGGCGATCGAGGGCCTGGCCGGTGAGCTGACGCTGCTGCTGCGCGGCTTCGAGGAGACCGACCTCGACGGCGCCTGGTACGTCGTCGCCGCGACCGACGACCCCGAGGTCAACGCCCGCGTCGTCGCCGCTGCCGAGCGGCGCCACACCTTCTGCGTGCGCGCCGACGACGCGCTCGGCGGGACGGCCTGGACCCCTGCCACCGGGCACCACGGCAGCGTCACCGTCGGCGTGCTCGGCAACCGGGAACCCCACAAGTCCGCCGCGCTGCGCGACGAGATCGTCACCGCCCTGCGCGACGGCCAGCTCCACGCCGTCGACGCGCACGACCGCACCCCGGGCGTCGTGCTGGTGGGAGGCGGTCCCGGCGAGCCCGAGCTCGCGACGGTGGCCGCACGCCATGCCCTCGCGTCGGCCGACGTCGTCGTGGCCGACCGCCTGGCGCCGCGCGAGCTGCTCGACGAGCTCGGCCCCCACGTGGAGCTCGTCGACGTCGCCAAGCTGCCCCGCGGGCGCTCGGCCACCCAGGAGCAGATCAACCAGGTCATCGTCGACCGGGCGCGGGCAGGCAAGCGCGTGGTGCGCTTCAAGGGCGGTGACAACTTCGTCTTCGGGCGCGGCTACGAGGAGGTCCTGGCCTGCCTGGAGGCCGACGTGCCGGTCACGGTCGTGCCCGGCCTCACCTCCGCGATCGCCGTCCCGGCCCGCGTCGGCATCCCGGTGACCCACCGCGGCGTGGCGCACGAGTTCACCGTCATCTCCGGGCACCTGCCGCCGGGCCACCCCGCCTCGCTCGTGGCGTGGGACGCCGTGGCGCGGATGCGCGGCACGGTCGTGCTGCTGATGGCGGTCGAGAACGCCCCTGCGATCGCGGACGCGCTGGTCTCCGGCGGCCGGGACGCCGACACCCCCGTCGCCGTGGTCGTCGACGGCACCATGCCCACCGAGCGCACCGTGCTCAGCACGCTCGGCGACCTGGCCACCGACCTCGTCACGCACGAGGTCGCGCCGCCGGCGATCATCGTGGTGGGCGAGGTCGTCGCCGTCGCGCGTCCGGCACACTACGCGCGTGGCTGACCCGCTCCGCACCGTCGAGATCGACGACCCGGACGACCCGCGGCTCGCCGACTACCGCGACCTGCGCGACGTCGAGCTGCGCAAGCACCTCGAGTCCGAGCACGGCCTGTTCCTCGCCGAGGGCGAGAAGGTGGTGCGTCGTGCCCTCGAGGCGGGTCACCAGGCCCGCTCCTTCCTCATGGCGCCGCGCTGGCTCGACGGGCTGCGCGACGTCATCGGTCCCAGCGGCGCCCCCTGCTACGTCCTGTCCGAGGCGCTCATCGAGCAGGTCACCGGCTTCCACGTCCACCGCGGCGCGCTGGCCTCGCTCCACCGGCGTCCGCTGCCGCCGGTCGACGACGTCCTCGAGGGGGCACGCTCGGTGCTGGTCCTCGAGGACCTGGTCGACCACACCAACGTCGGGGCGGTGTTCCGCTCCGGTGCCGCGCTCGGGTTCGATGCGGTGCTGCTCGCCCCGCGCTGCGCCGACCCGCTCTACCGGCGCTCGGTCAAGGTCGGGATGGGTGCGGTGTTCACCACGCCCTGGACGCGCGTGCCCGACTGGTACGACGCGCTGCCGGACCTGTCGCGGCGCGGGTTCACGACCGTCGCGCTGACCCTGTCGCCCGACTCGGTGCCGATCGAGGAGGCGGTCGCGGGCGTCGACCGGCTGGCACTGGTGCTGGGCTCGGAGGGGCACGGCCTCTCGGCCCGGTGGGAGGCCTCGGCGGACCGCCGCGCGATCATCCCGATGCGCGCAGGCATCGACTCGCTCAACGTCGCCGCCGCTACTGCGGTGGCGTGCTACGCCGCCGCCCGCCGCTGACCCGGTGGCGCAGCCGGCGCGCGGCGACGACGAGCAGCGCCGCGGCCAGCAGGGCGTAGACGACGTTGCTCGCTGGGCCCACCCAGGCCTCGACGACGTGCCACTGCGCGCCGAGCTCGTAGCCGGCGAGGATCAGAGCGGTGTTCCACACCAGGCTGCCGAGCGTGGTGTAGACGCAGAAGGTCGCCAGCGGCATCCGGTCGAGACCGGCCGGGATGGAGACCAGGCTGCGCACGCCCGGCACGAGCCGGCCGAGGAGGACCGCCGAGCGGCCGTGGGCGCCGAACCACGCGACCGCACGGCGTACGTCGTCGGCGTGCACGAGCGGGATCCGGTCGGCCAGCACGCAGATCCGCTCCAGGCCCCAGGCGGCGCCGAGCCAGTAGAGGAGCAGCGCACCGGCCAGCGACCCCGCGGTCGCCCAGGCGACGGCCGGGACCAGGCCGTAGTGGCCCTGGCTCGCGGTGTAGCCGGCCAGCGGCAGCAGCAGCTCGCTCGGCACGGGCGGGAACACGGTCTCCAGCGCGGTCGCCACGCCGACCCCGGGGGAGCCGATCGTGCGCATGACGAGCACGACCCAGTCGAGCACCGCCCCCATCGCGCTGCCGTCAGCCGCGCTGCCGCAGGGCCTCGTGCAGCACGAGGGACCCCGCCACGGCGGCGTTGAGGGAGGACGCGGTGCCGACCATGGCGATGCTGGCGACGTCGTCGCACACCGCTCGCCAGCCCGAGGGGAGGCCGTGGGTCTCGTTGCCCACCACGAGGACCAGCCGGCCGGTGAGGTCGACGCGGTCGAGCGCCGTGCCCTCCTCGTCGGTGCCGACGATGCGGTAGCCGTGGGCGTGGGCGTGCTCGACGACCGGGCCCGGACCGGGCACGCGCAGGACGGTCAGCGCGAAGAGCGACCCGGTGCTGGCGCGCACGGCCTGCGGGTCGTAGGGGTCGGCGGCGTGGCCGGTCACCACCAGGGCCGAGGCGCCGAAGGCGTCGGCCGAGCGGGCGAGGGTGCCGATGTTGCCGGGGCTGGTGGGGCGGTCGAAGACGACCACGGGACCGTGCGGCCGGGTCGACCCGGAGAGCCGGACCACGCCGTCGTCGGGCATCTCGACCACCGCGACCAGCTCGGCGCCGTCCTTGCCGCTCAGGCGCACGTGCAGGTCGGGGAGAGCAGCACCCGCTCGGCGGTCGTGTCGGCCCACAGGCGCTCGGCCCACTCGGACGTCGAGCCGTCGGCGAGCAGGAGCTGGCGCACCGTCCACCCCTCCTCGACCGCCCGGGTGATCGGGCGGACGCCCTGGACGAGGAACTCGCGGTTGCGGTGGCGCTTGGACCGGTTGGTCAGCAGCGCCTCCCACTGCTGGAAGCGGGCGTTCTCGCGGGTGACCCGCAGGTCGTGCATCGCAGGGTGGTCGTTCACGAGGCGGGCCAGGTGAGCGGGTACTCGTCGGCCGTGGCGTCGTGCTTCTTGCCCAGCCGCTTGCGCGACTTGGCCGAGAGGCGGTCGCCGAAGACGGTGCCGAGGGTGTGGTCGGTCTCGTGCTGCAGGCAGCGGGCGAGCAGGCCGGTGCCCTCGAAGGAGACGGGCTCGCCGTCGAGACCGGTGCCGTCCACGCGCGCCCAGTCGGGTCGCGGGCAGGGCTCGAACGAGCCCGGGAAGGACAGGCAGCCCTCGTCGTCGTCGTCGAGGCGTCGGTCGCGGCCCTCGGGCAGGGTGAGCACCGGGTTGCACACGACGCCCACGGTGCGCACGCCGTCGTCGTCGGGGCAGTCGAAGACGAACATCGCCACGTCCTCACCGACCTGGCAGGCCGCGAGCCCGACGCCGTCGGCGGCGTACATCGTGGCGACCATGTCGGCGGCCAGGGTCGCCAGCGCGTCGTCGTAGCTGCTCACCTGCTGCTGTGCCACGTGCATGACGGGCGTGCCCCAGCGGGTGATCGGGCGCACGGTGCCGCCCGTGGGCAGGGGGCCGTGGGGCGCCTGCACGTCGTCGGGGACGGCGTCGGGAGGGGAGGCGGGCGCGGCGGTCGGCTCGTCGTCGGGCATGCGGGGATCCTACCGAGCGGGCACCGGGTGACCCGCACCACGGGACGGCCACTGGCGCGAGGTGTAACTCGGGTTTACCTTGAGGGCATGCCCCTCCTCAGCAGCCGCCGTCCAGGAGGCCGTCACGGCCTGCCCTCGACGGAGACCCGCGATCCCATCGGCCTCGCCGTCGCCGCCGTCAACTGGCTCGCGCAGAGCGAGCTGCTCGACCGCGTCGGGCTGCGCCGCCAGGCCGAGCAGGTCGTCTACTCCACCACCCGCAACGGCTTCCGCATCGCCACGGCCGCCGGGCGCACCTTCGCCCGCGCCGGCCGCGGGTCCGCCGGCACCCGGCCCGCCGCGGCCCCCTCGCGCGGCGTCTTCGACCTGACCCCGACCGAGGACGAGCAGATGCTCGTCGACGTCGTCACCGAGCTCGCCGACGAAGTGCTGCGCCCGGCGGCCTCGGCCGCGGACGACGCCTGCGCGGCCCCGGCCGAGGTGCTCGCCGCGACCCGCGAGGTGGGACTGCCGGTCCTCGGCGTCCCGGAGGCGCTCGGCGGCATCATGGAGGAGCGCTCGGCCATGGCCGCCACCCTCGTCGCCGAGGCCCTCGCCCGCGGCGACATGGGCCTCGCGGTCGCGTCCCTCGCGCCCGGGGCGGTGGCCACCGCCCTCGGGCTGTGGGGCACCGACGCCCAGCAGCAGACGTACCTCCCGGCCTTCACCGGCGACGACCTGGCGGTCGCGGCGCTGTGCCTGGCCGAGCCGACCGTGCTCTTCGACCCGCTGGCCCCGGGGACGACTGCGCGTCGCGAGGGCGACGACCTCGTCCTCGACGGCGTGAAGTCCGCGGTCGTCCGCGGCGCCGACGCCGAGCTCTTCGTCGTCGGCGCCAGCCTCGCGGGCCGGCCGGTCCTCGTCCTCGTCGAGGCCGGGTCGGCCGGCCTCACCGTCGAGGCCGACCCGTCCATGGGCCTGCGGGCGGCCAGCCTGTCGCGGCTCCACCTCGACGGCGTGCGCGTGCCGGCGGACGCGGTGCTCGGCGACACCGACGGCACGGCGTACGCCGAGTGCGTCCGGCTCTCGCGCCTGGCGTGGTGCGCGCTCGCGGTCGGCACCGGCCAGGCCGTGCTCGACCACGTGTCGGCCTACGTCAACGAGCGCGAGGCGTTCGGCGAGCCGATCAGCCACCGCCAGTCGGTGGCGTTCATGGTCGCCGACATGGCGATCGAGCTGCAGGCGATGCGGCTGCTCACCTGGAAGGCCGCCTCGCGCGCCGGCCGCGGCGAGGACTTCCGGCGCGAGGTCGGGCTGGCCCGGCAGCTGTGCGCGGAGAAGGGGATGCGCATCGGCCTCGACGGCGTCCAGCTGCTCGGCGGGCACGGCTTCGTCAAGGAACACCCCGTCGAACGGTGGTACCGCGACCTGCGGGCCGTCGGTGTCATGGAAGGTGCGGTGCTCGTCTGATGATCAACCTCGAGACCCCGAAGAAGCACGCCGCGCTCATCGACCAGGCCCACCAGCTGGCGATGAACATGCTGCGGCCGATCTCGCGCAAGTACGACCGCGCCGAGCACGAGTACCCCAAGGAGCTCGACATGCTCGCCGCGCTCATCGACGGCGTGTCCGAGACCGGCGCCACCGGTGGCGCCGGCGCCGGCGGCGTGCGCCGTGAGGACACGGGCGGCGCGGACGCCGACGAGGGCCGCGTGCGCAACGGCGCGAACCTCGCGTCGGCGCTCTCGATCGAGGAGATGTGCTGGGGCGACACGGCGCTGCTGCTCTCGATGCCGCGCCAGGGCCTGGGCAACTCCGCGATCGCCTCGGTCGCCAACGAGGAGCAGCTCGAGCGCTACCGCGGCACGTGGGCGGCGATGGCGATCACCGAGCCCGGCACCGGGTCGGACTCGGCGCGCATCACGACCACCGCGGTCCGCGACGGCGACGAGTACGTCATCAACGGCGAGAAGATCTACGTCACGTCGGGCGGCCGCGCCGACAGCGTGGTGGTGTGGGCGACGCTGGACAAGCAGCTCGGGCGCGCGGCCATCAAGTCGTTCCTGGTCCGCAAGGACAACCCCGGGATGAAGGTCGAGCGGCTCGAGCACAAGCTCGGCATCCGCGCCTCCGACACGGCCGCCATCACCTTCACCGACTGCCGGGTGCCGGCCGAGGACCTCCTCGGCTCGCCCGAGATCGACGAGAGGTCGGGCTTCGCGGGAGCGATGGCGACCTTCGACAACACGCGCCCGCTGGTGGCCGGCATGGCCGTCGGCTGCGCCCGCGCCTCGCTCGACCTCACCCGCGACCTGCTGCAGCAGGCGGGCGTCACCGTCGACTACGACCGTCCCGGCCCACGTCCAGAGCGCCGCGGCCGCCACGCTGCTCCGGCTCGAGGCCGACTGGGAGGGCGCGCAGCTGCTGATGATGCAGGCGGCCTGGATGGCCGACAACCGCCGTCCCAACTCGCTGGAGGCCTCGATGGCCAAGGCGAAGGCGGGCCGGGTGGGCTCCGACGTCACGCTCTCGTGCGTCCAGCTGTGCGGGACGCTCGGCTACAGCGAGGCCGAGCTGCTGGAGAAGTGGGCGCGGGACTCCAAGATCCTCGACATCTTCGAGGGGACCCAGCAGATCCAGCAGCTCATCGTGGCCCGCCGGCTGCTCGGGCTGAGCAGCAGCCAGCTGCGCTGACGCCCGGACACGACGACGCCCCTCCCGGCGGGCCGGGAGGGGCGTCGTGCCTCAGGTCAGGAGACGGACCTGAACGGGTCGTGCTCGGCGAGGAGCTTGTCGACACGGGCCTGGTCGAGGCGGTGGAAGACCCGTGCGTCCTCCTGCTGGTCGCGCACGACCTTGGCGAGGGTGAAGGCCGACGTGGTGAGGTAGAGCGTGCCGAGGGCGAGGAAGCCCTTGATCCACGGGTCGGCCTCCATGAAGTAGATGGCGACCAGCATGGCGAAGAGCGAGGCACCGAACGAGATGGTGGCCTGCAGGGCGAAGGCGGCGGAGTTCTTGGCGGTGGAGTCGGTCTTGGAGGTCATGGCAGGAGCCTGCCCGCCGCGCGCCGCGCTGGGACCTGTCGCGCTACCCGATCGGGGCTGAGTACGCGCACCTGACCGGACCGGTACGTTCGGGCCATGCCAGAGCAGTCCGCGCCGGGCCACATGTCGCCCGAGGAGTTCCGCCGCCAGGGCCACGCCGCCATCGACTGGATCGCCGACTACTGGGCCTCGCTGGACGACCTGCCGGTGCGCTCGCAGGTCGCGCCGGGGGAGGTGCGCGAGCAGATGCCGGCGAGCGCCCCCGAGCAGGGCGAGTCCTTCGACGCACTGCTCGCCGACCTCGACCGGGTGGTCGTGCCCGGCCTGACCCACTGGCAGCACCCGCGGTTCTTCGCCTACTTCCCGGCCAACTCCTCGCCCGCCGCGATCCTCGGCGACCTGCTCTCCAGCGGCATCGGCGCGCAGGGGATGATCTGGGCGACCAGCCCGGCCGTCACCGAGGTCGAGCAGGTCGTGCTCGACTGGCTGGCCGACGCGCTCGGGCTCCCGGCGGCCTTCCGCAGCGACGGTCCCGGCGGTGGCGTCATCCAGGACACCGCGTCCACGGCGACCCTCACCGCGCTGCTGGCCGCGCTGCACCGCGCCAGCGCGGGCGACGTACGCCGTCTCGGCGTGGGTGGCGGCCGGTGGACCGTCTACGGCTCGACGCAGGCGCACTCCTCGCTGGTGAAGGCCGCGATGATGGCGGGCCTCGGCGAGGAGTCCGTGCGGGCCGTCGCCGTGGACCCCGTGACCCAGGCGATGGACGTCGCGGCGCTCCGGGAGGCCGTCGCGGCCGACGTCGCGGAGGGTCGGCGCCCGGTGATGGTCCACCTCGCCTGCGGGTCGACCTCGACCGGCGCCACCGACGACGTCGCCGGGGTGGTCGGGCTCGCCCGCGAGCACGACGACCTCTGGGTGCACGTCGACGCGGCCTGGGCCGGCGTCGCCGCCGTGTGCCCGGAGCTGCGCGAGCACCTGCGCGGGGTCGAGGACGCCGACTCCTTCGTGACCAACCCCCACAAGTGGCTGCTGACGACCTTCGACTGCAGCACCTTCTGGGTGCGCGACCGCGCCGCGCTCACCGGCGCGCTGTCGATCCTCCCGGAGTACCTGCGCAACGCCGCGACGGAGTCGGGCTCCGTCGTGGACTACCGCGACTGGCACCCGCAGCTGGGTCGGCGCTTCCGCTCGCTGAAGCTGTGGGCGGTGCTCCGGACCTACGGCCTGGAGGGGCTGCGCGCCCACGTGCGCTCGGGCGTCGCGCTGGCGCAGCGGGTCGCCGACCACGTGGCGGCCGACGACCGCTTCGAGATGGTGACCGAGCCGTCGCTGTCGCTGGTGGTGTTCCGGCTGCGGGCCGGTGACGAGCGGACCCTCGCTGCGATGGAGGCCGTCAACGCCTCGGGCGAGGCCTACCTCAGCCACACCACCGTCGAGGGCCGGGCCGCGATCCGGGTCGCGGTCGGCAGCTGGCGCACCACCGAGGCCGACGTCGACCGCACCTGGCGCGCGCTGCAGGAGGCGGCCTCCACCCACGGCTGAGCGGGCGCGCCGGCGCGTGCGGGACAGTGTGGCCATGAAGCTCTTCGCCGACACCCCGCTGCGCCGCATGCTCCAGGTCACCGCCGACCTGCTCTTCGTGGCCTGGCTCGTGCTCTGGGTGTGGGCCGGCACCGCGGTGCACGACGGCACGATGGAGCTCGCGGCGCCGGCCCGGCAGACCGACTCCGCCGCGACCTCGATGGCCGAGAACCTGCGCGACGCGGGGGAGCGCCTGGGCGGTGCGCCGCTGGTCGGCGACGAGCTCGCGGTGCCCTTCGACCGGGCCGCCGAGGCCTCCGACGGCCTCGCCTCGGCCGGGCGCGACACCGTGGACGCGGTCGAGCGACTCGCGCTGCTGCTGGGGGTGTCGGTCGCGCTGATCCCGATCCTCATCGTCTCGGCGATCCACCTGCCGCGACGCTGGCGCTTCGTGCGCGAGGCGACCGCGGGGGCGCGCTTCATCGACGCGCAGGAGGACCTCGACCTCTTCGCGCTGCGCGCCCTCGCGCACCAGCCGATGCGCGTCCTGGCTCGCGTCAGCGACGACCCGGCGGGGGCCTGGCGGGCCCGCGACCCCGAGGTGGTGCGGGCGCTCGCCGAGCTCGAGCTGGCCGACGTGGGACTGAGGCCGCGCAGGACGCCGTCCGCGTAGAGTCCACCCACGTGCAGTTCCTCCACGAGAGCCCCGGCCACGACCTGACCTACGACGACGTCTTCATGGTCCCGCGCCACTCCGCGGTCGCCAGCCGCTACGACGTCGACCTCGCCACGTCCGACGGGACGGGCGCCACGCTGCCCCTGGTCGTCGCCAACATGACCGCCATCGCCGGACGGCGGATGGCCGAGACCGTCGCACGCCGCGGTGGCCTCACCGTCATCCCCCAGGACATCCCGATCCCGGTCGTCGCCGAGGTGGTGGCGTGGGTCAAGCAGCGCCACACCGTGTTCGACACCCCCATCGAGCTGCGGCCCGACCAGACGGTCGCCGAGGCGCTGTCGCTGATCCCCAAGCGCGCCCACCGGGCTGCGGTCGTCGTCGAGGACGGCCGCCCCGTCGGCGTGGTCTCGGAGTCCGACTGCACCGAGGTCGACCGCTTCGCCCAGGTGGGTGCGGTGATGAACCGCGACGTGGTCACCGTCGCGGTCGGCACCGACCCGCGCGAGGTCTACGACGCGATCGAGCGCGCCAAGGCGCCGCTCGCCGTCGCCGTGTCGCAGACCGGTGCGCTGGTCGGCGTGCTGACCCGGCTCGGTGCTCTCCGCGCGACGCTCTACACCCCGGCGGTCGACGCGGACGGCGGCCTGCGGATCGCAGCGGCCGTCGGCGTCAACGGCGAGGTCGCCGAGCGGGCCGAGCAGCTGCTCGCCGCCGGCGTGGACTGCCTCGTCGTCGACACCGCCCACGGCCACCAGGACCGGATGGTGCAGGCCCTGCGCGCGGTCCGGGCCCTGTCGCCGAGCGTGCCGGTCGCCGCCGGCAACGTGGTGTCGGCCGAGGGCACCCGCGCGCTCGTCGAGGCCGGTGCCGACATCGTCAAGGTCGGCGTCGGCCCGGGCGCGATGTGCACGACCCGGATGATGACCGGCGTCGGGCGCCCGCAGTTCTCCGCGGTGCTCGAGTGCGCCGCCGCCGCGCGGGAGCTGGGCAAGCACGTGTGGGCCGACGGAGGAGTGCGCCACCCGCGCGACGTCGCCCTCGCCCTGGCGGCCGGCGCCTCGTCGGTGATGATCGGGTCGTGGTTCGCCGGCACCCACGAGTCGCCCGGCGACCTGATGCAGGACGCCGACGGGCGCCCGTTCAAGGTGTCCTTCGGGATGGCGTCGGCGCGCGCGGTGGCGAACCGCACGGCCGCCGAGTCGTCCTACGACCGGGCGCGCAAGGGCCTCTACGAGGAGGGCATCTCCTCCTCGCGGATGTACCTCGACCCGCAGCGACCGGGTGTTGAGGACCTCATCGACCAGATCTGCGCCGGGGTGCGCTCGTCGTGCACCTACGCCGGCGCCACCACGCTCGCGGAGCTGCACGAGCGCGCGCTGGTGGGTGTGCAGTCGGCGGCCGGGTTCCACGAGGGCCGGCCGCTCGCGAGCTCGTGGTGAGCGGGGCGCCCGGCGTGCCCGACCTCCAGCACGTGTTCGTGATGACCTACGGCCGGTCGGGCTCGACCCTGCTGATGGGCATCCTCAACTCCATCCCCGGCTGGCTGATCCGCGGCGAGAACCGCCACGCGATGCGCCACCTCTACGACTTCCACCGCAGCGGGCTCACCGAGCGCGACCGCGTCGACCCCGAGCGCGCCAGCCAGCCGACCCACCCCTGGTTCGGCATCGAGGGCTTCCCCGAGGCAGCCTCCCTCCAGCACATCCGGGCGCTCGCCGAGGCCACCTTGCTGCGTCCCGAGCCCGGCACCCGGGTCACCGGGTACAAGGAGATCCGGTGGTACGACGCCGACCTCCCGGACTACCTCGACTTCCTCCGCCAGGTGTTCCCGGGCGCGCGCTTCGTGCTCAACACCCGCAACCTCGACGACGTCGCGGCCAGCAACTACTGGACCCACAAGGACGATCCGCTCGGCCAGGTGAGGCGCATCGAGGAGAAGATGCTCGCTGCCGCGGCGGGCCTCGGCGCCGCCGTTCACCGGGTCCACTACGACGACTACGTCGCCGACCCCGACTCGCTGCGCGGCCTCTTCGACTGGCTCGGCGAGGACTACGACCCGGACCGCGTCCGGGCGGTCCTCTCCACGCCCCACTCGCGCCGGGGCAGGCACCGGGACGCCGAGTGAGGGGCCGGGTGCTGGTCGTCAGCGCGACGAGCGCCGAGGCGGCCCACGTGCCCGCCGACCTGCCGCTGGTCGTCACGGGCATGGGCAAGGTCGCTGCCGCGAGCGCGACGGCGCGCGCCCTGGCGGCGTACGACGACGTCGCGGGCCTCACCGTGGTCAACATCGGCACCGCCGGCGCGCTGCGGCCCGGACTGAGCGGGCTCCACGAGCCGGGCGTGGTGCTCAACCACGACCTCAGCGCCGACCTCGTCCGCGCCCTCGGCCACGACCCGCAGGAGCGGCTCGAGGTGGGGGAGTCGGACGTGGTGCTCGCGACCGGCGACGTCTTCGTGAGCGACCCGGCCGTGCGGGACGCGCTCGCCGAGCGCGCCCACCTCGTCGACATGGAGGGCTACGCCGTGGCGTGGGCCGCCCGGCAGGCCGGGGTGCCCGTGCGCCTGGTCAAGCACGTCTCCGACGCGGCCGACGAGTCCGCCCTCGACTGGCCGTCGATGGTCGCGGCATCTGCGCTCGTGCTGGGGGAGTGGCTCGCCCGCGAGCTCTGAGGTCGCCCCTCCGCACCGCGACCCCTCACGCCTTCGGGGGAGGCCGCGCGGGCGCGCGGGCAGCAGGATGTGTCCGTGCTCGCTCCGAAGACCGTCCTCCAGGACCCCGTCGCCCCGGACCACCTGCTCGTCGGCCCGGACACGCACGGCGTGACCCGCTACGCCCGGGAGGTGGCCGCGGCTGCGGGCGCACCCGTCGTGCGCGACGCCGGCCGGCTGGTCCCCGGCTCCGTGGTGCACGTCCACGTCACCGACCGCCTGTTCAGCCGGACGCCCGCCGACGCCGCGGAGGCGCTCGAGGCGCTGGCACGCCGGGTGCGGCTGACGGTGACGCTGCACGACGTCCCGCAACCGACCGACGGCCCGGTCTTCGGCGCCCGCGCCGAGGCGTACGGACGCATCGTGCGCGCCAGCCACGCGTGGGCGACCAACTCCTGGCACGAGCACGCCCTCGTCGACCGGTGGTCGGCCGCCGGCGCCACCGGGACGGTGATCCCGCTCCACGTCCCCGACACGGGCGGCGACGCCTCCCGCGTGCACGCCGCGGACACCGAGCCCGTGCTCGGGGTCTTCGGCTACGTCTACCCCGGCAAGGGCCACCGCCAGGTCGTGCGCGCGGCCGCTGCGCTGCGTCGCGCCGACGTGCCCGTGGGGGTGCGCGTCCTCGGTGGTGCGGCACCGGGCCACGACGACGAGGTGGAGGTGCTGCTGGCGACCAGCAGGGCCCGCGGCGTCCCCGTCGAGGTCACCGGACGCGTTCCCGAGGCCGACGTGACGCGCGTCCTGCGACAGGTGGGTGTGCCGGTGCTCGCGCACCGCAACGTGTCGGCCTCCGCCAGCATGAACTCGTGGATCGCCGCCGGCCGGCGCCCGCTGGTCCGCGACAGCCCCTACGCCCGGGAGATGGCAGCCCTGCGTCCCGGGACGATCGTGCTCTTCGACGACGCGAGCCTGGTGCCGACGCTGGACGCGGCGCTGCGCGACCCCGGCTCGACGTGGCTCGACCCCAACACCGACGTCGGGCCGCGCCTGGAGCAGACGGCGACCGCCTACCGCGCGTGGTGGGCCGCGGTGGACGGGTGACTCGGCCGCCCTGGGGCACGAGCGTGCAGGGCAACCGCTGGGACCTGGTGCCCACCGGGGGACCGCAGCGGAGCGTGTCCGTGGTCGTGACGCACTTCGAGCAGCAGGCCGGGCTCGACCGGACGCTGGCAGCGCTGGGTCGCCAGACCCGGATGCCCGACGAGGTCGTCGTGGCCGACGACGGGTCGAGGCGGGCGCCCAGCGTCCCTCCCGGCGTGCGGGTGGTGCGGCAGGAGGACCGCGGGTTCCGGGCCGCCGCCGCTCGCAACCTCGGCGTCGCCGCGACCACCGGTGACGTGCTGGTCCTGCTCGACGCCGACACCCACCCCGAGCCGGGGTTCGTGGAGCAGATGGTGGCCCTGCCGGAGGTCCTGCCCGAGGCGCTCGTCGTCGGGCGGCGCCGGCACGCCGACCTCAGCGGCGCCGCTGTCGATGCGCCCGTGGAGGACGTCGCGCCGCCGCTCGAGCTCCCGGAGCCGGGATGGCTGCGCGACGCCTACGACCGCACCCGCGACCTGCTCGACGCCGACGGCTCCGGCCACCGGTTCGTGATCAGTGCCGTCCTGGCCTGCACCCGCTGGTGGTACGACGAGATCGGCGGCTTCGACGAGTCGTTCCGGTCCTACGGTGGCGAGGACTGGGAGCTCGCGCACCGGTCGTGGACCGCCGGTGGCGTGCTCGCGCACCGGCGCGACGCGGTCGCCTGGCACGACGGCCCGCACGCGGGGGACCGGCCGCGCAACGAGAGCCGCGACACGGCCGACCGGCCCGACCTCGTCGAGACCGCCCATGTCGCCGACCGCACCGCCTCGCAGGTCACCACGTGGCGCGGCCTGCTCCGCGGTCCCGCCGAGGTGGTCGTGAGCTGCGCGCCGACGCTCGGGGCGACCGAGCTGCTCGTGACGGTGGACTCGGTGCTCGCGGCGCTGCCACGGGCCGCGGTCAGGCTCTCGCCGCAGCACCGGGACCTGGTGGGTGACGACCCGCGCGTGCTCCTGGCGGACCGGCCCGTCCCCGACTCCGCGCGGGTCCACGTCGACGTACGCCGGGGGCTCAGCGGCGACGACGCGGCGTGGTCCGCGCTGATGGCCGGGCTCGACGGCACCGTCGGACGGGTTCCCGTCGCCGGCGGGTGCGCGGAGCTCCAGGACCTCCGCCTGCTCCGCCGCGCGGCGCGCTGGGGACGCCCCGACCTCGCACCCCCGGGGTCCGAGGCGGCCACCGGCCTGCGGCCCTGGACCCCCGACACCACCCTCGCCTCCTGGCTCGGAGGATGGGGCGGCCGTTGAGTGAGCGCTCGTCCTGCGCTGGTCGAGGAGGGTGCGCAGCGACCGCTGGTCGAGGAGGTTAGGCGGCCGTTGGTCGAGGTCTTCGTGCCCTCCGCTGGTCGAGGAGGTTAGGCGGCCGTTGGTCGAGGAGGGCGCGCAGCGGCCGTTGGTCGAGGAGGTCGCGCAGCGACCGTCACGAGACCCGGCGACTCGTGCCGCTGCCGAGCGACGCGCCGTACCGACCGGGGACAACGTGGAGTCCTTGAGCCACCAGGTGGACCAGCTGCTCCACGGTCCCGGCGACCACACGCTCGGTGAGGGGTCGAGGACGTCGCGCCCACCGCTGGTCGAGGAGGTCGCGCAGCGACCGTCACGAGACCCGGCAACTCGTGCGGCTGCCGAGCGACGTGCCGGACCGACCGGGCACAACGTGGAGTCCTTGAGCCACCAGGTGGACCGGCGTCTCCACGCTCCCGGCGTACGAGTTGGCAGCGGAGTCGGTGTCCTAGCCCTTTCGAGGCGATCGCCAGCGATCGTCGCCGGACCCGCCAGACAGGCGTCGGCTTGTCCACAGATCGCTCTTCACCCATGGCCGACTGTCGGCGCCGGGAGGTAAAATCGAACACATGAGCGAGACGCAGACGGCACGCAGAAGGGCTGAGGTCGACACCGACCTCAGCCCCTCCGCGCTGCTCGCGCTCGCTCGTCGACGCAAGGCCGACGAGGACCGTGCCGCCGCCGACCTCCTCGACCTCGCCGCCCGGTGGGCCGACCTCCACCCGCCGGAGTCGATCCACGACGCCGCCGCGTTCACGGTGTCGGGCTCCGAGCACGAGGAGCCCATCGCCGGCGAGGGCTGCCCGCTGGTCGCGGAGTTCTGCATCGCCGAGCTCGGCGCCGTCCTCGGCCTCACCACGACCGCGGCGAAGAAGCTCATCGGCCAGTCCCTCGAGCTGCGCCACCGCCTCCCCCGCCTGTGGGCGCAGGTCCACGCCGGGCGGGTGCCTGCGTGGCGTGCTCGGCTGGTCGCCGAGACCACCATCCACACCACACCCGCGCTGACCCGGGAAGCAGCCGGGTGGGTCGACGCCCAGGTCGCCGCCGTCGCGGGGAAGGTCGGCGTCGCGCAGCTCGACCGTCTCGTCGCCGAAGCCATCCGCCGCTACGACCTCGCCCCCGAACCGCGACCCGACGACGAGGCCGGTGAGGACCACGAGGACTTCGCCGCCGACCAGCACCTCGGCACCGACCCACGCCACGTCACCTTCGACACCCGCCACGTCCACTACGACGGTGTCATGCGGATGGAGGCCGAGATCGACCTCGCCGACGCCCTCGACCTCGACGCCGCGGTCGCGCACGGCGCCGCAGCATTGAAGGCGCTCGGGTCGGTGGCACCTCTCGGTGCCCGACGTGCCGCCGCCCTCGGCGACCTCGCCCGCACCCAGACCGCCCTCGACCTCCACACCCACAACACGACGCGCTGCCGAAGCCCCCGCAGCAACCAGCACCAGCACAAGCACCAGCCCGAGCGCAGACACCAGCGCCGGCGCGGGCCTCGACACGAGCATCAGCGGCGATCGGCGCACTGACGCGGGAGTCACTCTGGTCCGACGGGCCGGCGACGGGCTCCCTGCCGCTAGAGAAGTCGTCCTGTACGTCCACCTGGACGCCACCACCGTGGGCGAGCGGACCGTGTTCGGACCGACCGGGCGCCTCGAGAACGGTCAACGCCTCGCGCTCCTCGACCAGGTCCGCACCTGGTGTGCGACCTCGCGGACCAAGGTGACCATCCGCCCGGTCATCGACCTCAACGCCGAGCTGTCGACCGACGCCTACGCCATCCCCGACCGGATCCGCGAGCAGATCGTGCTGCGCGACTCGACCTGCGTGTTCCCGTGGTGCATCCGACCAGCCCGCGCCTGCGACATCGACCACGTGATCCCGTACGACCACGACGCCGCCGCCGAAGACCGGCCCCAACCCGGGCCTACGACCTCCTCCAACCTCGCGGCACTGTGCCGCACCCACCACCGCCTCAAGACCCACACCGCCTGGCGCTACCACCAAGTGCAGCCCGGCGTCTTCGAGTGGACCAGCCCCCACGGCCACCACTACCTCCGCGACCGCGACGGCACCACCGCCCTCGACCCACCCGACCCACTCTCAGGTCTCGTGACAGGACTCCGTCCCTCCTCGACCACCAAGATCCGACCATGACCCCGCCCCACACCCCGCCACCCACCAGGTGGCGGGGCTACAGGCGCGTCTGGGTTCCAGGCCTGGACCGAGCACCGACTCCTGTTGCTGGTGGCTGCTGAGCCCAGTGACCGACGCGCACCTGCGCCCAAAGCGAGCGAGCCGACGCTGCCAGGATGCGGAAGTGCCTACCCGCATCCATCGCGAGTGCCCCTGCCGCGGCTGCCGGCGGTGGCCGCAGCCCGGCTCGGTCGACGCCGAACGCCGCGACGGCGCGGACCCAGACCCCCGACGAGGAGTCAGGTCGTCCGGCGGCTGCTGACGGGGCCGCGGCGGATGGCCCGCACCACGTTCTGTGCCACGGTGCGGTGCCGCAACGGCGGGGTCGTGGAGGAGGCTGCCCGCCGCATGCCGTCGAGCGTCTCGGCGAGCACCGACCTCGCGTCGCGCGTGGGCGCCCAGCCCAGCTCGGTCAGGGCGGCCGTGGTGTCCAGCAGCGGCACCGCGAACGCCAGGTCGATCCACCCGGGGTCGAGAGGCTGCAGGCGCGCGTGCCACGAGGTCGAGACGGCGGCACGCAGCGCGGCGGACGGCACGTGGACCAGTCGTGCGTCGAAGGCGTCGGCGAGGTGGGTGGCGGTGATGGCGGGGGCGGCGGCGAGGTTGAAGGCTCCCGGTACGCGCCCCTCGAGCGCTCGGACGATGGCGTCCGCGACGTCGTCGGCGTGGACCATCGGGATCGCGAGCCGCTTGTCCAGCGGCAGCACCGGGACGTGGTCGAGGGCGCCCGCGGGCACGATGCCGGGCAGCCCGTAGCGCAGGAGCGCGCTGCCAGCGTCGCGCTGCCCCACGATCCCGGGGCGCAGGCGGGTGACGGTGACGCTCGGGTCGTCGCGCTCCAGGTGGTCCAGGAGCCGCTCGGCGGCGGACTTGTGCCGGCTGTACATCGAGGTGCGCACGCCCTCGGTCGGCCACGACTCGTCCACCGGGGCGTCGTCGCGCCGCGGGGAGTACGCACCGACCGACGACATGTGCACCAGGTGCGGCACCCCGGTCGCGATGACCGCGTCGATGACCCGCGAGGTGCCGCCGACCCCCAGCGCGCGCAGGTACGATTCGCGGTGGGAGGGCTGGAACCCCCACGCCAGGTGGACGACCGCGTCGGCGCGCGACATCGCCGCGCGCAGCCGCTCGGTGTCCGGCAGGGCCAGGTCCACGCTCTGCCAGTCGACGCCCGATGCGTGCGCGGGCGGGCGCCGCACGACCCCGACGACGTCGTGCCGACCGTCGTGGGCGAGGCGGCGGAGCAGCGCCGTGCCGACGTTCCCGCTGGCCCCGGTGACCACGATGCGCATGCTTCCCCCTCGTCGCAGGGGCGACCTGGTGTCGCCCCGGACGCTTCAAGTACCCCGTACGCGGCGGTGCAGACCCACACGGCGTCCGTTCCTGAGCGAGCGCCTCAGCGGGAGGTGTTGGCCGTGCGGCCCTTGGTCACGCCCACGAAGGCCTGGGTGACCTCGTCGTCGCGCTCGACGCGCCACACGAGCGCCACCGTGGTGGGCTCGAGGTCGCTCACCACCCGGGTCACGACGTCCTTGCGCTGGAACAGGCGCGCCACCGACATCGGCAGGATCACGATCCCGGTGCCCGCGGCGACGGTCTCGATCGCCTCCTGCTCGGTCATCGGCGGCCAGTCGAGCTGGTCGGCGTCGGGGGACCAGCCGCTGGCGTGCTGGCGCACCAGCTGCTCGTCGGCCAGGTCGGCCGTCGTGACCTCCTCGTCGGCGGCGGACAGCACGTGGTCCGTCGACGCGACCGCCACCTGGACCTCGTCGTAGAGCGTCACGCAGTGGAGGCCGTCGCGGTCGACCGGGAGCCGGACGATCGCCATGTCCAGGGTCTCGTCGCGCACCCCGTCGGTCTGGTCGGCCTCGGTGGTGGGCACGAGGTGCAGGCTCTCGCGACGGCGGTCGCGCCAGTGGCGCGCCCACTTGTCGGGGGTCGCGCCGGTCACGAAGCCGACGCGGAGGGGAGCGATCATGGGCACGACCCTACGGTGACCGCTCCCCGCCCGCCTCAGGCCTCGGGATCCTTCTGGACCGAGATGACGAAGTCGTCCCCGTGCTCGGTGACGCCGGTGATGACGGCGGCCTCGACGGCCTCGATGGCGTACTTGCGGCGCACGACCATCGGGTCCTGGCCGAGGTCCTTCACCAGCGCGGCCGCGAGGCCGATCATGATCACCACGAACGGCAGCGCCGCGATGACCGTGATGGTCTGCAGGCCGGTCAGGGCGTCCTCGCCGCCGACGAGCAGCATCACCGCGGCCACGGCACCGGTCGCCACGCCCCAGAAGATGACGGTGGGCCGGCTGGGGTGCGTCGTGCCGCGCTCCGAGAGGGTGCCCATGACGATCGACGCCGCGTCGGCACCGGACACGAAGAAGATGGCCACCAGGACCATCACCACGATGCTCGACACCGTGGCGAGCGGGTACGCCTCGAGGGTGCTGAAGAGCTGGTTCTCCAGCCCGCCGGCACCGGCGATGTCGGTGCCGGTCTTCTGCAGGTCGATGGCCGCGCCGCCGAAGATGCAGAACCACACGACGCTGACCATGCTCGGGACGAGCAGCACGCCGGTGACGAACTGGCGGATCGTGCGACCGCGGGAGATGCGTGCGATGAACATGCCGACGAACGGCGTCCAGGACAGCCACCAGGCCCAGTAGAAGACCGTCCAGCTGGACAGCCAGTCGCTGGTCTCCTTGCCCTCGGCCGCGGTGCGCGCGGCCATCATCGGGAGATCGGCGACGTAGCTGCCGATCGAGGTCGGCACCAGGTTGAGCATGAAGACGGTCGGGCCGACGAGGAAGACGAACAGCGCGAGCGCGATGGCGAGCACCATGTTGATGTTGGACAACCACTGGATGCCCTTGGCGACGCCGGAGACGGCCGAGAGCACGAATGCGGCGGTGAGCACGGCGATGATGCCGACGAGCACGGCGTTGCCGGTGTCACCGATGCCGGCGACGATCGTGAGCCCGGACTCGATCTGGAGCGCGCCGAGGCCGAGCGAGGTCGCGGAGCCGAAGAGGGTCGCGAAGATCGCGAACATGTCGATCGCCCTGCCGCCGAGGCCGTGGGCGTGGCGACCGAGGATCGGCTCGAAGGCCGAGCTGATGAGCTGGAGGCGGCCCTTGCGGTAGACGCCGTAGGCGACCGCGAGGCCGACGACGGCGTAGATCGCCCAGGGGTGCAGCGTCCAGTGGAACATCGTGGTGGCCATGGCGGTCTGCGCGGCCTCGGCGTTGCCGGCCTCGCCCGTGCCGGGCGGCGGCGTGACGAAGTGGGTGATCGGCTCGCTGACGCCGTAGAACATCAGGCCGATGCCCATCCCGGCGCTGAACATCATCGCGATCCACGAGACGGTCCGGAACTCCGGCTCCTCGTCGTCGCGGCCGAGCGGGATGTTGCCGAACTTGCCGAGGGCCAGCCAGATCACGAACACGACGAACGCGCTCGAGGTCAGGACGAACAGCCACCCGGCGTTGCCCATGACCCACGACAGGCCGCTGCCGGAGGCGTCGGCGAGGCTCGAGGTGCTGACGAAGCCCCAGGCCAGGAAGGCCACGCTGATGAGCGCGGTGACGCCGAAGACCAGCTTGTCGAGGCCGCGCTCGGGCGGGTCACCGGGATCGATCGCCGCGTCGAGCGCGGGATGCACGTCGTCCGGGGCGGGGATCTCGTGAGGATGTTCCATGCCGGTAGCCATCCGTCGACCCCATCAAGAATCTCGGCGTCGAGCAAACCGGGTCCGGGGGCTCCCGCTGGCCGCGAGACACTTGTCACTCCGGCGCGGCGTCCGGCGTGGGGTCTGACGGTGTGCCCGCCTTGCCGGCCTCGGCGTAGGAGCGCACCACCGAGACGTTGAGCGGGAAGTCGACCGGGAGGTCGCGGAAGAGCAGGGCGCCGGCGACGGTCGCGGCGTCCTCGACGGCGGCGACCACCTCGTCGGCGAGGTCCGCGGGAGTGTGGACGACGACCTCGTCGTGCAGGAAGAACACCAGGTGGGGCTCGGACTCGAGCGGCCCGTCGCCGCCAAGGGCGTGCAGCCGGTTGCGGAGGTCGGCGATCCAGCACAGCGCCCACTCCGCCCCGGTGCCTTGGACGACGAAGTTGCGGGTGAACCTGCCGTAGGCGCGGCGCCGACGGTCCAGACCGGACAGGTCGTCGGGTGGCGCGTCGGGCTCCTCCTGCCACGACCCGCCCAGCGCGGGGCACCCCCGGCCCAGCAGGGTCTGCACCACCTGGCCCCGCTCGCCGACCCGCGCGGCCTCCTCGACGAGCCCGAAGGCGCGGGGGTAGCGACGGCTCAGGTCGGCGACCATGCGTCCGCTCTCGCCGCTGGTGGCGCCGTACATCGCGCCCAGGAGGCCGAGCTTGGCGTGCTGGCGGGTCGCGACGGCACCGTCGTCGACCATCCCCTGGTAGAGGTCGGAGCCGCGCGCGGCGCGGGCCAGGGCGGTGTCGCCGCTCATCCCCGCCAGCACCCGGGGCTCGAGCTGCGCGACGTCGGCGACCACCAGCACCCACCCCTCGTCGGCGACCGCCGCGGGGCGCACGATCGCCGGGAACGACAGCGCACCGCCGCCGTTGGAGGACCAGCGACCGGTCGCGGAGCCGGCCGGCTGGTAGGACGGACGGAACCGGCCGGCCGAGACCCACTCGTCGCTCCACGCCCAGCCGACGTTCTGGAACAGGTGCGCGAGCTTCTTGTAGCGCAGCAGCGGCTCGACGACCGGGTGCTCGACCCGGCCCAACGTGCCGGCGCGGGTGTCCGGGACGTCGACCTCGGCGCGGCGCAGGGCCGCGAGCAGCTCGGGCCGCGAGTCGGGGTTGAGCCCGGGCGCTGCCAGCAGCGTGCGCACCTCGACCGCCGCCTCCTCCAGCAGGGACGGCCGTGCACCGCGCGGCGGTCGAGGACCGAGCAGGTCGGTGAGGATGCGGTGGTGCACCTCGACCCGCCACGGGACCCCGGCGTGGGTCATCTCCGCGGCGGCGAGCGCGCCGGCGGACTCCGCGGCCAGCAGCAGCGCGAGGCGGCTCGCGGCCGGTGACGCGCCGACGGCCGCCCGCTGGCGGGCGTCCTCGACGTCGGCGCGCAGGTGCTCGGTCTCGTCGTCGGCGCTGAAGAGCGCGGGGTCGCCACCCACGGCGGGTCCGAGCCGGTCCCAGGCGCGGGTGCCGGGACCCTCGAGGTGGTGCTGGTCGACCTCGGGCGCGCGGCGCAGCAGGTGGTGGCACAGCCGCAGGTCGTGGCAGCGCGCCACCCGGACCCCGGCCGCGAGGAGGGGCGGGTACCACCGGGCGGTGTCGTCCCACACCCAGCGCGGGCCGTCGGGCTCCCGCTCGGCGACGAACCCCGGGAGCGCCGACATGGCCAGGCGGTGCTCCTCGACGTCCCCGGTCACGAGCACCTGGTCGCCGGGGAGGCGGGAGAGCTGGAGGCGACTCGTGGACGGCGGCACGCCTGCCAGCCTCCCCGATGCCACCGACGCCGCCGATGCCGCCCGCCTTGCCCCGCCGCCCATGATGGGCGGGTGCTGCACCGACATCCGCTCCTGAGCCTCCTGACGATCCTCTACCTCGGCTTCGTCGCGGTGGTGACCCTGACCCCCGGATCCGGGCAGCCGGACTACTACGGGCTGGCAGGGCGCGTCCTGGCCCGCCTCGAGCGCTATCCCGACCTCGACCCGCTGACCAGCCGGCTCAGCCTGCAGCGGATCGAGTTCCTGGCGAACGTCGGGCTCTTCGTGCCCCTGGGTGTGTTCCTGCTGCTCCTGGTCGGCACGCGGTTCTGGTGGGTGGCGCTGGCGGCCGGCATCGTGCTCACCTCGATGATCGAGCAGGTGCAGAAGCAGGTCCCGGGCCGCGTCTCCGACCCCCGCGACGTCGCCGCCAACTCGATCGGGATGTTCGTCGGGGTCGGCCTCGCCGTGGTGCTCACGCTGCCCGCCGCGCTGCGCCGCGCCCGCGAGCGCCGCTAGGGCGTACGTCGGCGCGCGTGGTCGCGCGCGGCCTCGACCAGGCCCGCCATCAGGCCCACCTCGACCCGGGTCTCCGGGTGCCACTGCACCGCCAGCCGGAAGCGGTCACCGGTGGCCTCCATCGCCTCGACGGTGCCGTCGTCGGCGCGGGCGACCGCGGTGAAGCCGGGGTGGCTGGCCACCGACTGGTGGTGGTGACAGCTGACCTCCACCTGCGCCCCGACCAGCGCGGCCAGGCGTGAGCCGGCGTCGGTGCGGACCTCGATGTCGCCGTAGGCGTCGCCGCCGGGGGAGTGCCGCTCGTGGCCGACGAGGTCCGGCGTGTGCTGGTCGAGCGTGCCCCCGGCATGGACCGCCATCAGCTGCATCCCGCGGCAGATGCCGAGCACGGGCAGACCGACCTCGTCCGCCGCGCTCAGCAGGGCCAGCTCCCACGCGTCGCGGTCGGGCCGCCAGCCCGCGGTCCGCTCGTGCGGCGCCGCGCCGTAGCGGGCGGGGTCGACGTCGGCCCCGCCGGAGACCACGAGCGCGTCGACCGTGGCCACCACGCGGGCAGCCGCCCCGGCCGCCCCGACGGGGGGCAGCAGGACCGGCACCCCGCCTGCGGCCTCGACCGCGCGGGCGTACTCCGTGGGCAGCAGGTCCGCGCTGGTGCTCCACACGCCCCAGGCAGCCTGCTGGCGGTAGGTCGTCAGACCGACGACGGGGACGTCCACCGCTCGCCCCTCAGAGCGGGGTGACGTAGGCGCCCGAGATGCCGCCGTCGACGAGGAAGGTGTTGGCCGTCATGAAGCTGGACTCGTCGGAGGCCAGGAAGAGCACCGCGTTGGCCATCTCCTCGGGCTCGGCGAAGCGCCCCATCGGCACGTGCACGAGCCGGCGTGCGGCCCGCTCGGCGTCGCTGGCGAAGAGCTCCTTGAGCAGCGGAGTGTTGACCGGTCCGGGGCACAGCGCGTTGACCCGCACACCCTCGCGGGCGAACTGCACGCCGAGCTCGCGCGACATCGACAGCACCCCGCCCTTGGAGGCGGAGTAGGAGATCTGCGAGGTCGCCGCACCCATCACCGCGACGAAGGACGCGGTGTTGATGATCGAGCCGCGCTTCTGCTCCAGCATGTAGGGGAGCGCCGCCTTGCAGCACAGGTAGACGCTGGTGAGGTTGACCTCCTGCACCCGGCGCCAGGCGTCGAGGTCGGTGTCGAGGATCGAGTCGTCCTCCGGGGGCGAGATGCCGGCGTTGTTGAAGGCGATGTCGACCGAGCCGTAGGTGTCCTTGGCGGTCCGGAAGAGCGCGTCCACCTCCTCCTTCGACGTCACGTCGACGTGCACGTAGGTCGCGACGTCGGCGCCGCCGAGCTCGGCGACCAGCGCCTCGCCGCCGGCGTCGTCGATGTCGCCGATGACGACCCGGGCGCCCTCCTCGACGAAGCGGCGCACGGTTGCGAGCCCGATGCCGCTGCAACCACCGGTCACGACGGCCGTACGGCCCTCGATGCGTCCTGCCATGTGTGTGTTCCTCGACTCTCGTGCTGGGGATCAGTGGGCGATGAAGACGTTCTTCTCCTCGGTGAACGCGTTCGGCGCGTCGGGGCCGAGCTCCCGGCCGAGGCCGGACTGCTTGTAGCCGCCGAACGGCGTCCAGTAGCGCACCGAGGAGTGGCTGTTGACCGACAGGTTGCCGGCCTCGACCCGACGCGCGACGCGCAGCGCGCGCCCGACGTCGGAGGTGAAGATCGAGCCGGACAGGCCGTAGTCGGAGTCGTTGGCGAGCGCGACGGCCTCCTCCTCGTCGTCGAAGGCCATGACCGCGACGACGGGCCCGAACACCTCCTCGCGCCACACGGGCTCGGCGGTGTCGCGCGACTCGACGACGGTCGGGGGCAGCCACCACCCGGGACCGTCGGGAGCGCTGCCGGTGAAGGCGACCGAGGCGCCGTCGATGTAGGACTGCACGGTCGCCCGCTGGGAGGCCGACACCATCGGGCCCATCTCGCTGGCCTCGTCGGCGGGGTCGGTGACCCGGAACGCCCGGACCGCCGTCTCCAGGCGCCCCACGAACTCGTCGTAGGCCGCGCGCTGGACCAGGATCCGCGACCGGGCGCAGCAGTCCTGGCCGGCGTTGTCGAACACGGCGTACGGCGCGCTGGCGGCCGCTGCGGCGACGTCGGTGTCGGCGAAGACGATGTTCGCGCTCTTGCCGCCGAGCTCCAGGGTCACCCGCTTCACCTGCTCGGCGCAGCCGGCCATGACCTGCTTGCCGACGACCGTCGACCCGGTGAAGCAGACCTTGCGGACCAGCGGGTGCGTGACGAACCGCTGGCCCACCACGGACCCCTGTCCCGGCAGCACGGTCAGCACGCCCTCGGGGATCCCGGCGAGCAGCGCCAGCTCCGCGATGCGGATCGCGGTGAGCGGGGTGACCTCGGCCGGCTTGAGCACCACGGTGTTGCCGGCCGCCAGGGCGGGGGCGAAGCCCCACGCGGCGATGGGCATCGGGAAGTTCCAGGGGACGATGATGCCGACCACGCCGAGCGGCTCGTGGAAGGTGAGGTCGGTGCCGCCGGCCACCGGGATCTGCCGGCCGAAGAGGCGCTCGGGGGCGGCGGAGTAGTAGTTGAGGCAGTCGCGGACGTTGCCCGCCTCCCACCGGGCGTTGCCGATGGTGTGGCCGGCGTTGAGCACCTCGAGCCGCGCGAGCTCCTCGAGGTGGTCGTCGACGACGGCGGCGAAGGCCCGCAGCAGCCGGGCGCGCTCGCCGGGCGCGACGTCGCGCCAGGCGGGGAACGCGTCGTGGGCGCGCTCGATCGCCGCGTCGGCCTCGTCGAGGGTGGTGAGCGCGGGGGAGTGGTCGAGGTCGGCGCCGGTGGCGGGGTTGACCAGGGTGTGGGTCTGGTGGGTCATCTCTCAGAGCCTCTCGAACCCGCGGACGAGCTCCCAGTCGGTGACGGCCGCGTCGTAGGCGGCCAGCTCGACGTCGGCCATGTTGGCGTAGTGGTCGACGACGTCGTCACCCAGGGCCTGGCGCACCACGTCGGAGGAGTGGAAGAGCTGCCGTGCCGCGCCCATCGTGGACGGCACCCGCGGCTTGTCGGAGGCGTACGCGTTGCCCGTGAGCTCGGGCTCGAGCTCCAGCTCGTGGTCGATCCCGTGCAGGCCGCCGGCGATCATCGCGGCCAGGGCGAGGTAGGGGTTGGCGTCCGCGCCCGGGATGCGGTTCTCCATCCGCGCGCCCGCGCCGCGACCGACCAGGCGGACCGCGCAGGTGCGGTTGTCGAGCCCCCACGCCAGCGTGGTCGGTGCGAAGGAGCCGTCGGCGAAGCGCTTGTAGGAGTTGATGTTGGGGGCGAAGAAGAGGCTGAAGTCGGCGGCCGTGGCGAGCACCCCGGCGATGAACCGGTCGTAGAGCGGCGTGCGCTCCCCGGCCTCGTCGTCCCAGAAGACCAGCTCGCCGTCGGTGCCGCGCAACGAGAGGTGGATGTGGCAGGAGCTGCCCTCGCGCTGGTTGGGCTTGGCCATGAAGGTCACGGACTTGCCGTGCAGGGCCGCGATCTCCTTCGCGGCGTTCTTGTAGACGACGTGGTTGTCCGCGGTCGTCAGCGCCTCGGCGTAGAGGAAGCCGACCTCGTGCTGGCCGAAGTTGCACTCGCCCTTGGCGCCCTCGACGTCGAGCCCGGCGGCGTACATGTGGTTGCGGATGTCGCGCAGCAGCGGCTCGACCTTGGTGGTGCCGAGGATGGAGTAGTCGACGTTGTAGTCGTTGACCGGCACCAGGTCGCGGTAGTTCTTGCGCCGGGCCTCCTCGTAGGTGTCCTCGTAGACCACGAGCTCCAGCTCGGTGCCGGCGAAGGCCACCAGCCCGCGCTCGGCGAGCCGGTCGAGCTGGGCCTTGAGGATCGCGCGCGGCGAGGCCGCCACCGGCGTGTGGTCGGTCCACTCGAGGTCGCACTGCACCATCGCCGTGGCCGGGAGCCAGGGCAGCAGCCGCACCGTCTGCTCGTCCATGACGAACTCCATGTCGCCGTAGCCCTGCTCCCACGAGGTCATCGCGTAGCCGGACACGGTGTTCATGTCGACGTCGACGCCGAGGAGGTAGTTGCAGCCCTCGGTGCCGTGGCCCACGACGTGGTCGAGGAAGTAGCGCCCGTGCAGGCGCTTGCCCTGCAGCCGGCCCTGCATGTCGGTGAAGGCCAGGACGACCGTGTCGACCTCGCCGTCCTCGATCAGCGTGCGCAGCGCGTCCATGGTCAGGTGCCGCTCGTTGCGTGTGCTCACGTGCTCTCCGTCTCCGGTGGGTGGCATGTCGGGGTCAGGCCAGCAGGCCGCGCAGGAGCGCGGCCGTGTCGTCGCAGTGGTCCTCCATCACCGCGCGGGCGCGCTCGGCGCGCCCGGCGAGGATGGCCTGGGTGACCTGGCGGTGCTGCAGGTGGGAGTGGCTGATGTTGGTGTCGAGGGCGGGGATCGAGCCGAGCGCGGTGTCGAGCACCGACTGCACCGAGGTGACCGCCTCCTGCAGGCGCAGCGAGCCGCTGAGCGCGGCGACGGTCAGGTGGAAGCGCGAGTCGGCCTGGCGGTGGGCGCGCTTGCCGGTCGCCTCGCGCACGGCCGTCTCGGCCGCGACCAGCCGCTCGCGGTCGGCCTCGGCGAGGTCGTGGTGGGCCGCGAGGTAGGCAGCGCCGGGCTCGACGACGCGGCGGAACTCGAGGGAGTCGAGCCACTCCGCGGCCGTGGAGGCCGAGAGCCGGGCCAGCCCGCCGGTGAACCGGCTGCGGGCCTGGGAGGTGACGGTCGACCCGCCGCCGCGGCCGCGCCGGGTCTCGACGAGCCCCGCCTGCCGCAGCGCGGCGATGGCCTCGCGCAGCGTCGCGCGGCTCACCGCCATCCGCTCGGCGAGCTCGCGCTCGGGTGGGAGCAGGCTGCCGACGGGGTAGACGCCGAGGCGGATGGCCGTGGCGAGCTGCTCGACGCAGCCCTCGAACGCGTGGTGCCCGCGCACGGGGCGGAGCACCGCGGAGGTGAGGTGCTCGTGCGGCTGCGCGGACATGCGGCCAGTCTGGGCGGGGCCGACCTGTCCAGTCAATGGTCAGGGTTCAGACCAATTTCCCGGTCACCTATTCACAAGCGCCCGGGGCCGGGACTACGGTGCCGAGCACCCGTCAGACGCTCGTCGAGCTCCGCGAGAGGTGCGCCCATGTCCCCAGAGTCGTCCGCCCAGCCCACGGCCCCACGCCACCTGACCGAGGACGAGGAGCACCTGGCCAAGCTCGGCTACAAGCAGGAGCTCGCCCGGTCCTGGTCGGGGTTCTCGAACTTCGCCATCTCGTTCTCGATCATCTCGATCCTCGCCGGGTGCCTCACGACCTACGGCGCGGGCATCGCCAACGGCGGCCCGGTCTCGATCTCCTGGTCCTGGCCGATCATCTCGGTCTTCATCCTCATCATCGGCTTCACCATGTCGGAGCTGGTCTCCGCGATGCCGACCTCGGGCGGCATCTACTACTGGGCCTCCAAGCTCGGCGGCCCGGCCGCCGGGTTCTTCACCGGCTGGCTCAACCTCATCGGCCTCATCGCGGTGACCGCGTCGGTGGCCTACGGCTGCGCGACGTTCTTCGAGCTGACGTTCCTGTCCTGGGGCTGGGTCGAGGAGTTCTCGCTCAACGTCGTCTTCGCGATCTTCCTGGTGATCCTGGTCTTCATCACGGTGGTCAACATCTTCTCCAGCCACCTCCTGGCGCTGATCAACAACGTCTCGGTGTGGTGGCACGTGGCCGGCGCCGCGTTCCTCGTGCTCGTGCTGGTCATCGTCCCCGACCAGCACCTGAGCGTCTCGCAGGTCTTCACCGACACCTACAACGGCTCCGGCTGGTCCGACGGGTCCACCAGCAACCTGGTGTTCTTCTTCGCGATCATCCCGTTCGGCTTCATCCTCACCCAGTACACGATCACCGGGTTCGACGCCTCGGTGCACCTGTCGGAGGAGACCCAGGGCGCGGCGAAGACCGCCGCGCGCGCCATCTGGCAGTCGATCTTCTACTCCGCCATCGGCGGCTACATCCTGCTGCTCGCGGTCACCTTCGCGATCCCGCAGGTCGACGGCGTCCCCGACTACGCGAGCATCCCGGCGGGCGGCGTGGCGTACGTCTTCGACGCCGCGCTCGGCTCGACCTGGGGCGGGCTGCTGCTCTTCGTCTCCTCCTGCGCCCAGCTCTTCTGCGCGACCGCCTGCCTGACCTCGACCTCGCGCATGATGTTCGCCTTCAGCCGCGACCGCGCGGTCCCCGGGTCGCGCCTGTGGTCGAAGGTCAACGCGAACCGCACACCGGCCAACGCCGTCATCTTCGCGGCCGTCCTCGGGGCGCTCATCACGCTCCCGGCCCTGAAGTCGGTCAACGGCATCCCGACCGCCTTCTACGCCGTCACCTCGGTGTCGGTGATCGGTCTCTACTTCTCCTTCGCCGTCCCGATCTTCCTGCGGTGGCGCGCCGGCGACTCGTTCGAGGTCGGCAGCTGGAACAACGGCAGCAAGTACAAGTGGATGAACCTCGTCGCCACCGTCGAGATCGTCGTGGTCGGCATCGTGCTGATGATGCCGACCTCCCCCTTCGGCGCACCGTGGCGCGACGAGTTCGACTGGGCCGCGGTCAACTACGCGCCGATCATGGTGGTCGCCGTGCTCGGCCTGCTCGCGATCTGGTGGTTCGCCTCGGCCCGCACGTGGTTCACCGGCCCGGTGAAGACCATCGACGAGGACGTGGTCAACGCCTTCGACTGAGCACCGCATCGAGGTGGTCGAGGACGTGCCCGGCGACGAGATCCGGGTGCGTCCTCGGCGCCCAGTGCCCGACCGGCTCCTCGACGCGCCGCAGGTCCGAGCACCAGGGGTCGCTCGCAGCGAGCGCGGCGTGGCGGATCGCCGGGTCGCGCGTCAGGGCCAGCTGCAGCACCGGGACCGACGTACGCCGCTCGCGCGGTCGCGTCCCGCGCAGGACGTTGCCGCGGTAGTAGCGCAGTCCCGAGGCCGCGTCGCCGTGGCCGAGTGCCCCGAGCACCAGCGGCGCGGCCGGCGAGACCAGGAACGGCAGGTAGGACGACGACACCGCCTGGCCGAGCAGCCCCGCGACGCCGGCGGGTGAGGGTCGGCGGAGGCTCGCGCGCGCCCACGCACCGACGTGGTCCAGGTTCGGCCCGCTGATCGAGGTGAACGACGCGATCCGGTCGCGCGCCCACGGCTCGCAGACCGCCTCCCACGCCTGGACCGACCCCCAGTCGTGTCCCACGACGTGGGCCGGGCGGTCGGGCGAGGTGGCGTCGAGCACCGCCTGCAGGTCGGTGGCGAGGTGGGGGAGGGCGAAGTCCGCGTCGGGCGCGTCGGTGGGCGAGAGCCCCTGCCCGTGGGTGTCGTAGAGCACGACGTGCGCGAAGGGGACCAGCCGCTCCGCCACCGGGAGCCACACGCGGTGGGTGTCGGGCCACCCGTGCACCAGCACCACCGTCGGCAGGCGCGGGTCACCGGCCTCGAGGACGCCGAGGTCGACACCGTCCCCGCGCACGGTGCGGCGTCGCCATGCCGGGTACGTCGTCGCGTCCGCGTGGTGGGCGGACAGCGACGGGCTCATCGGTCCTGGTCCGCCGTGCCCGGCTCCGGGTCGGGATCGCTCGCGGGCTCGGAGCCCGCCTCGAGCTGGTCCTGGTCGGGCTCCTCGCCGGTCGGCGTCGGCGGCTCGGCGTCCTGGTCGTGCTGCGGGTCGTGGTCGTCGCTCATGCGACCCCGTACCCACGACGTGCGGTCCGGATGCGGTGCGCTCAGCGGCCGCCGCCGGGTCCGCGGCCGAGATGACAAGAACCCCAGGTCAGCGACCTGGGGTTCTCCTGTGTGTGTCCGAGGGGGGACTTGAACCCCCACGCCCTAATACGGGCACTAGCACCTCAAGCTAGCGCGTCTGCCAATTCCGCCACCCGGACGAGTGCGGTGGAACAGTAGCAAAGGGCGCACCTCGAGGTGCAATCGGGGGAGGGGTTCCCTGCTGGGGCAGGATGGACGGCATGGAACAGGCGCCGAAGGACCCCGCCCAGGACAGCTCGTACGCCCCCTCGTACGACCCCGCCGCCGAGGTGGTGCGGCTGTGCCAGGACCTCATCGCGATCGACACGTCGAACTACGGCACCGACGACGGGCCGGGTGAGCGCAAGGCCGCCGAGCACGTCGCGACGCTGCTCGACGAGGTCGGCATCGAGAGCCAGGTCATCGAGGGACGACCTGGCCGGGCCAACGTCGTCGCCCGGTGGGGCGGGGGCGACGGGCGTCCGCCGCTGCTGCTGCACGGCCACCTCGACGTCGTGCCGGCCGAGGCCGACGACTGGCAGGTGCACCCCTTCTCCGGCGAGATCAAGGACGGCCAGGTCTGGGGCCGCGGCGCGGTCGACATGAAGGACTTCGACGCGATGCTGCTCAGCGTCGTGCGCGCGCGGGCACGGGCCGGTGCCGCACCCGACCGCGAGGTGGTGCTCTGCTTCACCGCCGACGAGGAGGCCGGCGGCCACCACGGGGCGGGCGTGCTCGTCGAGGAGCACCCCGACCTGCTCGCCGACTGCAGCGAGGCCGTCGGCGAGGTCGGCGGGTTCTCCGCCACCGTCCGCGGCCGCCGGGTCTACCTCATCGAGGCGGCCGAGAAGGGGATGGCCTGGATGCGGCTCACCGCCCGGGGACGCGCGGGCCACGGGTCGATGATCAACGACGACAACGCCGTCACGCGGCTCACCGGGGCCGTGGCACGCATCGGCGCCCACCGGTGGCCGGTGCGGCTGACGCCGACGATGGAGGTCCTGCTCGCGACCGTCGGCGAGCTCGCCGGCACCGAGGCGACCCCGGACAACGCCGAGGCGCTGGTGGAGGAGTTCGGCGACGCCGCCCGGATGCTGGGCGCGGTGATCCGCAACACCGCGAACCCGACCATGCTCCAGGCCGGCTACAAGACCAACGTCATCCCGACCGAGGCCCGGGCCGCGATCGACGGGCGCTTCCTGCCCGGCTACGAGGACGAGTTCTTCGCCACGCTGCACGAGCTCGCCGGCGACGGCATCGAGATCGACTTCGAGTCCAAGCAGGACCCGTGGGAGACGCCGTACGACGGTGACCTGGTGACCGCGATGTCGCGCAGCCTGCTGGCCGAGGACCCCGAGGCGCTCGTCGCGCCCTACCTGATGAGCGGCGGCACCGACGCCAAGCACTTCCGCAAGCTCGACATGCGCTCCTACGGCTTCGCGCCGCTGCGCCTGCCCGGTGACCTCGACTTCACCGCGCTCTTCCACGGCGTGGACGAGCGCGTGCCGGTCGACGCGCTGGAGTTCGGCGCGCGGGTCTTCGACCGCTTCCTCGACCAGGCCTGAGCCTCCACGCCCTCGGCGGCGGTGAACGCTGCCGCCGAGGACCCCCGCGGAAGATGTTGCGCACGTCACCGACGGACGCCGCGGGGGGAATGCGCCGGGCTGTGGCACAGTTGCGCCCATCAAGAGCAGCGTGCTCTGGGGGCGGTGGAACTCCGCACCGGCGGTCACAGTCCGCGACCCGACCACAGCCAGTGGCCGGTTGACCAGGTGGAAATCCTGGACCGACGGTCACAGTCCGGATGAGAAGCGCACGCACACGACCGCACGACTCCGTCCGCCGGAGGCGTGCCCCGTCGTCCAGCCCCCCTGAGTCCGCACCACCGGACCGGAGGCAGGGCATGACGACGAACGAGGCCGAGCGCCGCGCGATGCGCCGCGCGCTCGAGCTGGCCGTCACGCCGGGCGTCCCGCTCGGTCCCAACCCGCGCGTCGGCTGCGTCCTCCTGGCCCCCGACGGCACCACCGTCGCCGAGGGTTTCCACCGCGGGGCCGGCACCCCCCACGCCGAGGCGACCGCGCTCGCGGAGGCGGGCGAGGAGGCCCGCGGGTCCACGGCCGTGGTGAGCCTCGAGCCGTGCAACCACACCGGTCGCACCGGTCCCTGCAGCGAGGCGCTGATCGCCGCCGGCGTACGCCGGGTCGTCTTCGCCCAGCCCGACCCCAACCCGGTTGCTGTCGGCGGGTCCGACCGCCTGCTCGATGCCGGCATCGACGTCGAGTGGGGCCTGATGGGGGCAGAGGCAGGACGCATCAACCGGGCCTGGACGTTCGCCGTCACCCGGGGGCGCCCGTTCGTGACCTGGAAGTTCGCCACGACCCTCGACGGGCGCAGCGCGGCCGCCGACGGCACCAGCCGCTGGGTCTCCAGCCGGGCGGCGCGTCTCGACACCCACCGGCTGCGCGGGCTCTGCGACACCATGCTGGTCGGCACCCACACCGTGGAGGTGGACGACCCGGAGCTCACCGTGCGCGACGAGCTCGACCACCCGGTGGCGACCCAGCCCCTGCGCGCGGTGATGGGGCTGCGCGACCTCGCGCCCGACCGGCGCGTGCTCAATGACCGTGCCGAGACCGTGCACCTGCGCACCCGTGACCCTCGCGAGGCGCTGGAGCGCCTGCACGCGCTCGAGCGCCAGCACGTCTTCCTGGAGGGCGGGCCCACCCTGGCCCGGGCCTTCCTGGAGGCCGACCTCGTCGACGAGGTCGTCGCCTACGTCGCCCCGATGCTGCTCGGCTCCGGCGCGAGCGCCGTCGCCGACCTCGGCATCACCACCATGACCGACGCCCTGCACCTCCACGTCACCGACGTGACGGTGCTGCAGGGCCACCACGGCGAGGACGCCAACGTGCGCCTGACCATGAGGAGGACCTGATGTTCACCGGGATCGTCGAGGAGCTCGGCACCATCGCCGAGGTCGTCGACCAGGGCGACGCCGTCCGGCTCACCATCGAGGCCGACACCGTGCTCGGCGGCACGGGGCTCGGCGACTCGATCGCCGTCAACGGCTGCTGCCTGACCGTCACCGAGCTCGGCGAGGGTCGCTGGACCGCCGACCTCATGCAGGAGACCCTCGACAAGACCTCGCTGCGAGGCGCCGCCCCGGGCGACCGGGTCAACCTCGAGCGCGCCATGACCCTCGACAAGCGGCTGGGCGGGCATATCGTCCAGGGCCACGTCGACGGCGTCGGCGAGGTCATCTCGCGCTCGCCCAGCGAGCACTGGGACGTCGTGGAGATCTCGCTGCCCCACCACCTCGCCCGCTACCTCGTCGACAAGGGCTCGATCACCGTCGACGGCGTCAGCCTCACGGTCGTCGAGGCCTTCGAGGCCAGCTTCACCGTCAGCCTCATCCCCGAGACCCTCGCGCGCACCACGCTCGGCTCGCGCCGGCCCGGCGACCGGGTCAACCTCGAGGCCGACGTCATCGCCAAGCACGTGGAGAAGCTGCTCGGCGGCTACCTCCCTCCCACCACGAACGACGAGGAAGACTGATGAACGACCTGCTCGAATGGCTCGTCCACGGCACCATCCCGGTGCCCGGCGGGGAGCTCGGGGTCCGCGAGGTGATCGGCAACCTCTTCGGCCTCGCCAGCGCGATCCTCGGCATGAAGCGCTTCGTGTGGGCCTGGCCGGTCGGCCTGGTCGGCAACGTCCTGCTCTTCACCGTGTTCGCCACCGGTGAGCTCTCCGGCCACATCGACGACCCCCTCTGGGGCCAGGCGGGCCGCCAGGTCTTCTTCGCCGTGGTCTCGGTCTACGGCTGGTGGCGCTGGTCGCAGGTGCGGACCCACGGCGGTGCCTCCGACGGGGGCGCGATCGCGCCGCGCTGGGCCACCGGCCGTGAGCGGCTCCAACTGCTGGCGCTCGGCGTCGCCGGGTACGCCGCGGCGTACGTCCTGCTGACGCAGGTGCTCGGCTCCTACGGTCCGTCCACCGAGGCGTGGATCCTTGCCGGCTCGATGCTCGCCACCTACGGCATGGCGCGTGGCTGGGTGGAGTTCTGGCTGGTCTGGATCCTCGTCGACGTCGTCGGCGTCACCACGCTGATCCAGGCCGGCTACTACCCGACGGCCGGGATGTACCTCTTCTACGCCGGCTTCGTCGTGGTCGGCTTCGTCGTGTGGCTGCGCGACGCGCGCACCGTGGTCGACACGAGCACCGTCGACGAGGACGAGGCGGTCCCGGTATGAGCGTCCGGCTGGACCCCGTCGAGCGGGCCATCGAGGACATCGCCGCCGGACGGGCCGTCGTGGTGGTCGACGACGAGGACCGCGAGAACGAGGGCGACATCATCTTCGCCGCCGCGAAGGCGACGCCCGAGCTGATGGCCTTCACGATCCGCCACTCCAGCGGCGTGATCTGCGTGCCGATGCCCGGCGACATGCTCGAGCGCCTCGAGATCCCGCTGATGACGCCGCACAACAAGGACAAGCTGCGCACCGCGTACACGATCTCGGTCGACGCCCGCGACGGCGTGAGCACCGGCATCAGCGCCGCCGACCGCGCCCACACCGCCCGGGTCCTGGCCGACTCGGCGACCGAGCCGTGGGAGCTGACGCGGCCCGGGCACGTCTTCCCCCTGCGCTACCGCGAGGGCGGCGTGCTGGTGCGCCGCGGCCACACCGAGGCGGCCGTCGACCTGGCCCGGCTGGCCGGACTCACGCCGGCGGGCGTGCTGGTCGAGGTGGTCAACGACGACGGCACCATGAAGCGCGCCCCCGAGCTGCGGGAGTTCGCCGACGAGCACGGTCTGGCGATGATCTCCATCGAGGACCTCGTGCGCCACCGCCGCCGCCACGAGAGCCACGTCCAGCGGGTCGCCGAGACGCGGCTGCCCACGCGCCACGGCGACTTCACCGCCTACGGCTACCGCATCCTCATCGACGACTCCGAGCACGTCGCCCTGGTGCACGGTGACATCAGCGGTCCCGAGCCGGTCCTGACCCGGGTGCACAGCGAGTGCCTGACCGGCGACGTCTTCGGCAGCCAGCGGTGCGACTGCGGCCCGCAGCTCGACGAGGCGCTCGCCGCGATCGTCGCCGAGGGCAGGGGAGTGGTGGTCTACCTCCGCGGCCACGAGGGTCGCGGGATCGGCCTGGTCGCCAAGCTGCAGGCCTACCAGCTGCAGGACGGCGGCCGCGACACCGTCGACGCCAACCTCGACCTCGGCCTGCCGGCCGACGCGCGCCACTACGGCACCGCGACGCAGGTGCTGCGCGACCTCGGGGTGCAGTCGGTGCGGCTGATGACCAACAACCCCGACAAGACCGCCAGCCTGGAGGACTTCGGGGTCCACGTGGCCGAGCGGGTGCCCCTCACGCCGCACCCCAACGACCACAACCTCGCCTACCTGCTGACCAAGCGCGACCGCATGGGGCACGAGCTGCCCGACCTGGTCGACCGACCCGACCTGACCGACGTACCCGGAGGAGACGACGCATGAGCGGCCACGGAGCACCCACGACCCAGCCCTACGACGCCGGTGACCTGAAGGTCGCGGTCGTCGCGGCCACCTGGCACAACGAGGTGATGGACGGCCTCGTCGCCGGTGCCGAGCGCGCCCTGGCGGCCTATGGCCTCACCGGCGCCGCCGGTGCTCCGGGTGCCGGGCACCTTCGAGCTCCCCGTCGTCGCCGCAGCGCTCGCACGGGAGGGGTACGACGCCGTGGTCGCGCTCGGGGTCGTGATCCGCGGCGGCACGCCGCACTTCGACTACGTCTGCTCGGCCGCGACCGAGGGGCTGACCCGGGTCAGCGTCGAGCACGCCGTCCCGGTCGGCTTCGGCGTGCTGACCTGCGACACCGAGGAGCAGGCGCTCGACCGTGCCGGGCTCCCGGGCTCGGCCGAGGACAAGGGCTGGGAGGCCACCGCGGCCGCCCTCGACACCGCGCGGGTGCTGGCCTCCGTCCGCGGCTAGGATCCGGCCATGAGCCAGTCGGGACGCGTCAAGATGTCCGACGTGGCCCGCGAGGCGGGCGTGTCGGTCGCGACCGTCTCGAAGGTCGTCAACGGCCGCTGGGGCGTGTCGGCCGCGACCGTCGAGCGGGTGCTCGCCGTCGTGGGCGACCTCGGCTACGAGGCCAGCCTCGGGGCGAGCAGCCTGCGCAGCCACCGCACCAACGTCATCGGCGTGCTGCTCGCGGAGTTCGAGCCGTTCAGCACCGAGCTGCTCAAGGGCGTCTCGGCCGCGGTGGGCGACACCGACTTCGAGCTGCTGGCCTTCTCCGGCGGCCGGTCGGGCGGTGGGGTCGGCTGGGAGCGGCGCTCGCTGGCCCGTCTCGGCGGATCGCTCATCGACGGCGCGATCGTGGTGACGCCCACGGTCGTCGACGCCGGCAACGGCATCCCGGTGGTCGCGGTCGACCCGCACACCGGTCCCACGGACGTCCCGACCGTCGACTCCGACAACCTCGCGGGCGCGATGAGCGCGACGCGGCACCTCATCGGCCTGGGCCACCGTCGCATCGCCCACCTCGCGGGCCGCGACGACCTCGAGTCGGCCCGCCTGCGCGAGGAGGGCTTCCGCCGCGCGATGCACGAGGCCGGGCTCGACGTCCCCGAGTCGTTCGTCCGCGTCGGCGGCTACCGCGCGGAGTCCGCGGACGCCGTGGTGCGCGAGATGCTGAGCGGCCCCGACCGTCCGACCGCGGTGTTCGCGGCCAACGACCTGACCGCCATCCACACCCTCGGGGTCGCGCGCGGGCTCGGGCTCGGGGTGCCCGAAGACCTCTCGGTCGTGGGGTTCGACAACGTGCCCGAGTCGGCGCTCACCGACCCGGGGCTGACGACCGTGGCCCAGCCCCTGCACGAGATGGGCCGCTGCGCGGTCGAGGTGCTGGTCGACCTCCTGCAGCAGGGCGCCGGGGAGCGCACCCCGCACGTGCGGCTGCCCACCAGCCTCGTCGTGCGTGCCTCCTGCGCGCCGCCCCGCTGACGAGGACCGGCGGGACCGGTCTCAGCGGCAGCGGGTCGTGGTCCTCCGCGGTCCCTCCAGGCCCACCGGGTGCACCGGTCCGGCGAGCTCCACCTCGACGGTCGCACCCGGCTCGGGTGCGCACGTGCCGCTCCACAGGACCGTGGTGCCGGGCTCGACGACCCGACGACCGTCGCGCCCGGTGAAGGCCAACCGCGCCGGCGGCACGTCGAAGTCGACCACCGTGCTCTCGCCGGGACCGAGCACCACGCGGGCGAAGCCGAGCAGCTGGGCGAGCGGCCTGGTCACGCTGGCGGTGACGTCGCGGCCGTAGAGCTGCACCACCTCGGCGCCCTCGCGGGCACCGGCGTTGGTGACCTGGACGCTGGCCCGCAGGCCCGAGCGGGTGGAGGCGCCGGGGGCGACCTCGACCGGCTCGTGCCGGAAGGAGGTGTAGGAGAGCCCGTGGCCGAACGGCAGGGCAGGCCGGGTGGCGACGCTGCTCACCTCGACGTCACCGCCCAGGCGCGGGTGGAGGTAGGTGTAGGGCTGCGCACCCGCCGAGCGCGGGAGGCTCACCGGCAGCCGGCCGGAGGGGTTGACGCGGCCCGACAGCACCCCGGCGAGGGCGGGGCCTCCCTCCTCGCCCGGGAAGAACGCCTGCACGACCGCGGCGCACGACGCCAGGGCCCAGTCGATCGCGTAGGGCCGGCCCGACAGCACGACCAGCACCGTCGGCGTCCCCGTGGCCACGACCCGCTCGACGAGCTCGCGCTGCACCCCGGGGAGCTCCAGGTCGTCGGTGTCGCACCCCTCGCCCGACGTGCCGCGACCGAAGAGACCCGAGTGGTCACCCACCACGACGACCGCGACGTCGGCCCGGGACGCCTCCTCGACCGCAGCGGGGATGCCGGACGTGTCCGTCGCCGCGCACGTCGCACCCGGCGTGATGGCGCACGTCGGCGCCGTCCAGCTCGGCGGCCAGCGCGGCACGCAGCGTGGGAACCTCGATGCCGACCGGGACTCCCGGGTGCTGGGGCAGGACGTGGTTGGCGAACGCGTAGCACCCGAACATCGCCTCCACCCGGTCCGCGTTCGGACCCACGAGGGCGAGCGTGCCGGGGCGGTCGAGCGGCAGCACGCCGTCGTTGGCGAGCAGGACCACCGACTCCTCCGCCAGCCGGCGGGCGATGTCGCGGTGCACGGGGGTGTCCAGGTCGACGTGCTCGGGCGGTGCGTCGTCGAAGGTCGCGTCGAGCAGCCCGAGGTCGGCCTTCTGCCGCAGGACCCGCTCCACCGCGCGGTCGACCGTCGCCTCGGCGACCCTGCCCGCGCGCACCTCCTGCGCCAGGGGCGTCAGGTAGGTGTCGCCGGTGGGCAGCTCCACGTCGATGCCGGCCCCGAGGGCCTGGGCGGCCGCGTGGCCGGGCCCGGAGGCCACGTCGTGGAGCTGGTGGAGGAAGGCGACGGAGTAGTAGTCGGCGACGACCGTGCCGTCGAAGCCCCACCGCCCGCGCAGCAGGTCGGTGAGCAGGGTCGGGTCGGACGCGACCGGGACGCCGTCGATCTCGGCGTAGGAGTTCATCACCGAGCGGACGCCGCCCTCGATCACCGCCATCTCGAAGGGCGGCAGCAGCACGTCGGCGACCTCGCGCGGGCCTGCGTGGACGGGGGCGAAGTTGCGGCCCGCCGCGGAGGCGGAGTAGCCGACGAAGTGCTTGAGCGTGGCGTGGACGCCGCTGGACTGGAGGCCGGTGACGTAGGCCGTCCCGAGCACGCCCACGAGGTAGGGATCCTCCCCGAGGCACTCCTCGACGCGGCCCCACCGCGGGTCGCGGACCACGTCGAGCACCGGTGCCAGTCCCTGGTGGACGCCCAGCTCGCGCATCGACGTGCCGATGGAGGCGGCCATCTCGTGCACCAGGCCGGGGTCGAAGCTGGCGCCCCACGCCAGCGGCGTGGGGAAGGTGGCGGCCTTCCAGACGGCCAGGCCGGTGAGGCACTCCTCGTGCACGAGGGCCGGGATCCCCAGCCGGGTCCCGGTGACCAGGCGGCGCTGGAAGTCCCAGAGCCAGGCGGCACGCGCGGCGGGGTCGACCGGCGTCGTGCCGTAGACGCGGGTGAGCTGGCCCAGGCCGTGGCGCGCGGCGGCCTCGAGGGTCATCTCGCCGCCGAACTCGCCCTGCAGGGGAGCCACGGCCTCGCCGTCGCCCTGGTCCCAGAAGCCCACCAGCTGGGCCAGCTTCTCCTCCAGCGTCATCCGGGCGAGCAGGTCGCGGACCGCGTCGGCGGCGGGGGGAGGGGAGGTCGTGGGGGGTCATGGGGGAGGTCATGGAGGTGGTGTGGTCGCTCACGTGGGTCACGTCGATCGCCTTTCGGTGCGGGCTCAGCCCTTGACGGCGCCCTGCAGGCCGCTGACGATGCGGCGCTGCAGGACGAGGAAGAACGCCAGTGCGGGGATCATCGCGAGCGTGGTGAAGGCGAAGACCCCGGCGGTGTCGGAGGAGTACTGGGTGGAGAAGTCGGCGACGCCGAGCGGGAGGGTCCTGCGGTCACCCTGCAGGAGCAGCAGCGGCAGCAGGTAGGCGTTCCAGGAGCCGACGAACGCCAGCACGCCGACGGTGACCACCCCGGGCATGGACAGCGGGACCGCGATCCGCCAGAAGAAGCCGATGCGCGAGACCCCGTCGAGCGCGGCGGCCTCCTCCAGCTCGTCGGGCAGCGCCATCAGGAAGGGCCGCAGGATCACCACGGTCACCGGCAGCGCGAACGCCGCCTGCGGGAGCGCGACGCCCCACCACGAGTTGCCCAGCTGGAGGTCGCGGGTGACGAGGATGAACAGCGGGATGATCGCGACCGTCACCGGGAAGAGCAGGCCCAGCACGAAGACGAGGTAGAGCAGCTCGCGCCCGCGGAAGCGGAACCTCGCCAGGGGGTAGGCGGCCATCAGGCCGAGGACGACCGTCACGACCGTGGTGACGGCGGCGATCACCGTCGAGTTGAGGGCGTAGGTCCAGAAGGCGCTGCTGGTCAGCACTCCGCGGTAGTTGTCCAGGACCCACGGGTGCGGCAGGCCGGTCGGGTCGGCCGCGAGCTGGGGGTTGGTGCGGAAGCCGCCGAGCACGGCGTAGAGGACGGGGCCGAGGGTCAGTGCGACCACGACCAGGGCGACGAGCCACACCAGGGGGGTCGCGCCGTCGTGGCGACGCCGGCTCACGACGCGGCCTCCGGCCTGGTGTCGCGGCGCAGCACCAGGAGCTGGTAGGCCAGCGCCATCACCAGCGCGACCCCGAACAGCACGACGGAGGCGGCGGCGGCGATGCCGTAGTTCTGCCGCTTGGTCCCCTCGGTGACCAGGAACGTGGCCATCGTGGTGGTGGCGTTGGCGGGTCCGCCACCGGTGAGGATCCACACCATGTCGAAGAGCTGGATCGACCCGATCATCGACAAGAAGGCCCAGACCCGGATGGTGGGGCCGATGAGGGGGATGGTGATCCGCCGCTGGACCTGCCACCAGCTCGCCCCGTCGATCTGCGCGGCCTCGACCAGGTCCTGCGGGACGCCCTGCAGGCCGGCGAGGAAGAGCAGGACGGCGAGCCCGAGGTACTTCCAGGTCAGGACGAGGAAGACGGTCACCAGTGCCCGGTCGGGGGTGCCGAGCCAGCCCTGGTCGGGCCCGTGGAGACCGACGGCGCCGAGCAACGAGTCGACCACGCCGTACTCCGGCTGGAGCAGCTGGAACCACACGACGCCGGCGATCACCTCGGCCAGGACGTAGGGGATGAAGATGATCGTGCGGAGCACGCCCTGCCCGCGCATCCGCCGGTTGAGCAGCAGCGCGATCGCCAGGCCGAGCGGGAGCTGCACGAGGATCGAGAGCACCACGATGACCATGTTGTGCACGAAGGCGTCGGTGAACACCTCGTCCTGCAGGACCGCGGCGTAGTTGCGCAGGCCCACGAAGTCGACGAGGGGGCCGAAGCCCTTCCAGCGGTAGAAGGAGAACTGCACCGCCCGGAGGATGGGCCACACGACGAACAGGGCGAACAGGGCCAGGGCCGGGGCGACGAAGAACGTCACCTCGAGCGCCTGGCGAGCACCTCCACCCGCCCGACGTCCGGCTGCCGGTGCGCTCACCTCTCGGCGTCGGCGGCGGCCTGGGTGGCGTCGACGACGTCCTGGGGTGAGGCCTGCTCGGCGAACATCAGGGCGATCTCGTCGTTCATCGCACCGCCCACCGAGGCACCGAAGGCGGTGTCGAAGTAGAGCTGGACGTAGGGCGCGTCGTCGCGCACCTGCAGCAGGGACGACAGCGCGGGGTCGGACACGGCGTCGCCCGCGGCGGGGTTGGTGGGCAGCCCCATGTCGTTCTCGGCGAAGCCGCGCTGGACCTCGTCGCTGAGCAGGTAGTTGACGAAGTCGACCGCGACGTCGGGCGCGTCCTGCGACACCGCCCAGGCGTCACCGCCACCGAGGGCCGCGGTGGGGTCGCCCTCGCCGCCCTCGACCGCCGGGAACGCGAACCACCCGAGGTCGTCGCCGAGGCCGGCACCGTCCTCGGTGAGGCCCTGCATCACGCCCGGCTCCCAGTGGCCCTGCATCTCCATGGCGACCTTGCCGGTGGCCAGCAGGCCGGACGCGCTCGTCGGACCGGACTGTGCCGGGGTGGACAGGAAGCCCTTGTTGAACGGCGCCGCGGCGACCAGCTGCTCGACGTCGTCGCCGGCCCGCACGAAGCAGTCGTCGGAGAAGTCCAGGGAGGTGACCGCGTCGGTCAGCACGTCCTGGGAGCACTCGCGCAACGAGAAGTAGTACCAGTAGTGGGCGGCGGGCCACGCGTCACCCGCGCCGACCGACAGCGGCGTCATGCCGGCGCCCTCGAGCTGGTCGACGACGTCGTACATCTCGTCCCAGGTGGTCGGCGCCGAGGTGATGCCGGCCTCCTCGAACATCGCCTTGCTGTACCAGAACCCCACCACGCCGAGGGAGAACGGCAACGCGTAGGTGCGGTCGTCGACCTGCCAGCCGGCGACCGAGCCACCGAGGGTGTCGATGACGTCGGCGGAGTCCTCGGTGAGGTCGCGGGTCAGGCCGGCCTCGACGTGGTCGGCGAGCTCGCCGCCGCCGCGCTCCATGTAGACGTCCGGGGCGTCGCCGCTCTGGAACGCCGCGTCCAGCTTGGTCAGCATGTCCTCGTGCTGGAGCGCGGAGATCTCCACCGTGACGCCGGGGTGGTCCTTCTCGAAGTCCGCGGCGACCTTCTCGTAGTAGCCCTTGCCGGGCTCGTTGTTGGAGTTGTGCCACCACGTGATGGTGGAGCCGTCGGCCGCCGAGCCTCCGTCGTCGCCACAGGCGCCGAGCAGGCAGGCAAGGACGCTCAGCGCGGTGCCGGCCGCGAGCGTGCGCAGGGTCGGGGTCTGCTTCATCAGGACTCCTCGGGTCGATGTGCGGGCTCGTCTCCGGGGATCGGATGAGACCGGCGTCACACCAACGTGACATCCTTCAGCAGGTGGTGTCAATCGTTGTCGATAACGTTTTCGTGATGGGCTGCAGATGACGGCCGTCGAGCCGGTGATCCGGGCCGCGGGGGAGGGAAGGTGCGTGGCGCTGACCGTCGACGACGGCCCGAACGGCGCGCACACGCACGCGCTGCTCGACCTGCTCGACGGGGTCGGCGTGCCGGCGGTGTTCTGCATCGTGGGCTGCTGCGTGCGGGCGCCGGGCGGCGCCGCGCTGGTGCGCCGGATCGTGGCGGAGGGTCACGTCCTCGGCAACCACGCGTGGTCCTTCGCAGACCTCGGGTCGTGGTCGCGCCCCCGCGTGCGGGCCTCGCTCCGCGCCACGTCGGAGGCGATCGGAGAGGCGCTCGGCGTCGCGCGCCCACCAGTGCCGTGGTTCCGGGCGCCGAACGGCAGCTGGGGCGTCAGTGCCGAGGTGGCGCTCGGGCTCGGGATGCGGCCGCTCGGCGTCGCGGGCACCATCGACGACTGGCTCACCCAGGACGTGGCCGTCCTGTCGGACAACCTCCGCCGCGCTGCGCGGCCGGGCGGCCTCCTCCTCGTGCACGACGGGGGAGGCGACCGGTCGGGCACCGTCGAGGCGCTCACCGTCGTGCTCCCGGAGCTGCTGTCGGCCGGGTGGTCCTTCACCCGGCCGCTCACCCCGGGGTGAGCGCGGGTCAGTCCGTGCGGCTCGACTTCGCCTGGAGCCGGTCGATGTGCTCGGAGGCCTCGGCCTTGGTGAGGTCGGCGGAGATCTCCTCGCCGGCCTCACGGGCCAGGGTGTCGAGGTAGCTGCGCTGCGCCCCGGTCATCGGCTCGTCGCCGGTGACCCACTCCTCGGGGTCCTTGCGGGTCGAGTCACCCTGGGGTCCGCCCAGGGTCTCGGCGCTGCCGGTGTCCTCGGTGGCGGGCTGGCCCAGGGTCTCGGTGGCCGGGTCGTTCGAAGAGGTGTTCGATTCGCTCATGCTCCGACACTAGCCCGGGCCCCGGTGGGCGCAACCCCTCCCAGGGGTGGTCCGGCGGCCGACCCGCGGCACGCGCGGGCACGGCGCGCAACTAGGCTGGTGCCCGTGAAGACGTTCGAGGACCTGTGGTCGGAGTTGTCCACCAAGGCTGCCGAGCGACCCGAGGGGTCCGGCACCGTCGCCCAGCTCGACGCCGGCGTCCATGCGATCGGGAAGAAGCTGCTGGAGGAGGCCGCCGAGTCCTGGATGGCGGCCGAGCACGAGGGCAAGGACGCGACGGCGCTGGAGATCAGCCAGCTGCTCTACCACGCGCAGGTCCTCATGCTGGCCTCCGGCCTGACCCTCGACGACGTCTACGCCCACCTGTGAGCCCTTCCCCCGGAAGTCCGTCATGACCCTGCGCATCGCCGTCCCCAACAAGGGGGCACTGTCCCAGTCCGCCACCGAGATCCTGCGCGAGTCCGGCTACCGCCAGCGCTCGGACTCCAAGGAGCTCGCGCTCGTCGACGTCGAGAACGACGTCGAGTTCTTCTACCTCCGACCGCGCGACATCGCGCTGTACGTCGGCGAGGGCACCCTCGACGCCGGCATCACCGGTCGCGACCTCCTGCTCGACTCCGGCGCCAAGGCCGAGGAGGTGATGAGCCTCGGCTTCGGGCGCTCGCGCTTCCACTTCGCCGGGCCGGCCGGGCGCTACTCCTCGGTGGCCGACCTGCAGGGGCTGCGGATCGCGACCTCCTACGTCGGCGTCGTCGAGGACCACCTCGTCCGCCACGGCGTCGACGCCACCGTCACCCGGCTCGACGGGGCCGTGGAGACCAGCATCCAGCTCGGCGTGGCTGACGTGATCGCCGACGTCGTCGAGACCGGCTCGACGCTGCGCGCGGCCGGCCTGGCCACCTTCGGCGAGGTGATCCTCGAGTCCGAGGCCGTGCTGATCGCCCGCGGCGGCGCCGTCCCCGACGACTTCGAGATCTTCCGCCGCCGCGTCGAGGGCGTCCTGGTGGCGCGCAGCTACGTGATGATGGACTACGACATCGAGGAGTCGAACCTCGACCGCGCCACGCAGCTGGCGCCCGGTCGCGAGGGCCCGACCATCTCGCCGCTCGGCAAGTCCGGCTGGGTCGCGGTGCGGGTGATGATCCCGCGGGCGGGCTCGCAGCGCCTGATGGACGAGCTGTACTCCGCCGGCGCCCGCGCGATCCTGCTCACGGACATCCATGCCTGCCGCCTCTGACCCGGCCGGGCGTCAGCTCCCGAGCCTGCCGCACACCTGGCGCCCCCTCGGCGTCCGCGTCGCGGTGATCGGCTTCGGGGTGATGCTGCTCGTCGTGGTCGTCGCGGCCTGGTACGGCTTCGACCCGTCGGTCCGCGCACGGTTCAGCGGGCTCCAGCGCTTCACGGTCCTGGCGATGGGCGCCCTGCTGGGGTCCTGCGGCTGGGCGCTGGGCCGCGCGCGCCTGACGGCACGGGCCGACTCGCTGGTCGTGGTCAACGGCTTCCGGAGCCGCACCCTGGAGTGGGCCGAGGTCGTCGGGATCCACCTCCCGCCGGGAGCGCCCTGGGCGACGCTCGACCTCGCCGACGGCAGCACCATCTCGGCGATGGCGTTCCAGGGCTCGGACGGACGCCGCGCCCGCGACGGCGTGCGTGAGGTGCGGGCGCTCCTCGACAGCGCGGCGCCCAGCGACCGCTGAGGTCCGGCTCAGTCGTCGTCGTGGAGGGCGTGGATGCCCCACGAGACCGACAGCTCGTCGCCCGCGCTGCCCGCGGGGGAGAGGGTGACCAGGTCGGTGCCCGAGTTGTAGGCGTCGGCCGGCGCGGTCATCGGCTCGACCGCGATCCCCGGGCGGGAGCCGTCCGCGGGCGGGGTGAAGACCTGGAGCCAGTGGTGGTGCTCGTCGGCCCACAGCACCACGCCGCGCTCGGTGGCCGGGTCGCGCAGCGTGACGGTGGCGCGCCCGTCGTGGCGCTCGAGTGAGCCGAACGCCGTGTCGAGGCGCTGGTCGCCGATGCGCCGGGGGCGGGTGAAGTCGTACGGGTCGGAGACGGGCTCGGTGCCCGTCGGGATCAACCGGTCGTCGACGAGCAACCGGGTGCGGCCGGGCACCGTGAGCTCGCAGTCGTCGATGCCGTCGCCGACCGTGAGGTAGGGGTGCGCACCGCTGGCGTACGGCGCCGGCTCGTCGGCGAGGTTCGTGGCGGTCTGCGTGACCACGAGGCCGTCGGCAGAGAGGTCGTAGCGCACGTGCAGGTCGAGGGACCACGGGTAGCCGGTCTGGGCCGCGACGCGGTAGACCAGCGACACCGACGTCTCCGTGTGCTCCTCCAGCGTCCACGACGCCCACCGGGCCAGGCCGTGGGAGGCGTTGCCGTGGCCGGGGTCCGTGAGGCCGAGCTGCCGCTCCTCGCCGCCGAAGGTGTAGCGCCCGTCGCGGATCCGGTTGGGCCACGGCATCAGGAGCTGGCCCCGGCCGCCGCTCGACATCTCGTGCTCGCCGAACCCGTCGACGAGGTCGCGACCGTGGTGGGTGAGCCGGCGGAGGGCCGCTCCGCTCTCGGTGACCACGGCGGCGTACCCCGCCGCTGCGATCTCGTACTGGTCCCCGCTCGGCAACACCATGTCGTCACCCTAGGGGTGAGGAGCCCGCCGTCGGCTCACCCGGAGCAGCGGTGTCGACCAGCACGTCGGCGCGGGCCCGGGTCCCGAGGCGCGCGAAGAGCGCGTCCTCGTCGAGGCGCCACTGCTCCCACTGGGGCCGCATCTGCTCGCCGTCGCGGGCCAGGCCGCGCCGGAGGCGCACCGCCGGGTCGGTCTCGACCCACACGAGCCGGCCGACGAGCGGGGCGATCGCAGGCGACCAGCTGCCGACGCCCTCGAGGACGAGCACGCCACCGGGTCGCACGACGTGGGTCTCGGCCCAGTCGTCGGCCAGCCAGTCCCACCGTCGCCACGAGCCGGGCTCGTCGTCCGCGAGCGGCTCCAGCAGCCGCTGGACCGTCGCGGCCAGTCCGGGGAGCCCGCCCCACCCCTGCAGCAGCTCGTCGCAGTGCACCACCTCCGCGCCCGGCAGCACGGCGCCGAGCGCGCCCGCGAGCGTGGTCTTCCCGGAGCCCGCGGGACCGTCGACGCACACCAGCCGGCCCGAGCCGAGCGTCGGTGGCCGTGCGGTCAGCTCGCGTGCGATCTCGATGGCGACCCGGTCGGGGTCAGAAGGCACGGTCGCAGCCGCGGTAGGACGGGACCACGTCGACCACCGTCTCCCCGCGCACGAGGTGCACGTCACGGACGTGCTCGAACAGCTCGCCCGACTTGGCGTGGCGGAACCAGACCAGGTCGCCGATGGCGAGCAGTGCCGCCGGGTGGCCCGTCAAGGGCGTCTGCACCTCGCCGGCGCCCTCGAGCCCGGTCAGGTGGAGACCCGGGGGCGCCCACGGGACGGGGGAGCGGTCGGTCCCGGTCGGGCCGCTGGCGATGAGGCCCCCGCCGTGGACCACCGCGACGCTCGACGTGGGTCGCCGGCTGACCCGCAGGCCGAAGAACGCGGCGGGACGCGGCTCGAAGGACGCGTAGTGGTCGAAGACCCCCGGCACCAGCAGGCCGGACCCGGCGGCGATCTCGGTCACCGCGGCGTCGGCGGCGGTCGCCTCGACCGAGCCCGACCCCCCGCCGTTCCAGAACTCCAGCTCGGCGACGGGGGCGAGCGCCTCCGCGATCTCGCGGCGGCGCACCTCCAGCTGCGCCATCGACGCCTGCTTGAGCCGGCGGACCAGCAGCGACCTCGTGCGCTGGTCGGGGACGTCGTCCTGGACCCCGGCGACCTGGCCCTCGTAGGTCATCACGCCCACGAGCCGGAAGCCGTCGCGCGCCACGACACCACGGGCGAGGGCGACGACGTCGGCGGTGTCGAACAGCGGGGAGCGCTTGGGCCCGATGTGCTGGCCGCCGAGCCGCAGCCCGGCGTCGAGGTCGAGCGCGACGCGCACCGGCACCGCACGCGAGGACCGGGTCGCGTCGACCACGTCGAGGTGGGCGAGGTCGTCGACCATCAGCGTGATGGCGGCCGCGGCGGACGGCGAGGCGACCAGCCGGGCCAGCGCGGCCCGGTCGACGCTGGGGTAGGCCACCACGATGTCGTCGCTGACCCCGGTCTCGTGCAGCCAGAGCGCCTCGGCGACCGTGAAGGCCAGCACCCCGGCGAAGCCGTCGTGGTCCAGGGCCCGCCGCACCAGTGCCGGCACCCGCAGCGACTTCGACGCCACCCGGACCGGCTTGCCGCCGGCCCGGCGCACGAGGTCGGCGGCGTTGGCGTCGAAGACGTCGAGGTCGACCACCGCGATCGGGGTCTGCGGGGGCTCCGCCAGCCCGGCGACCGCGGCGTTGAGCCTTGACCACAGCCGGTTGCGGTCGACGAACGAGTCGCTCACTCGATGCCCCGCTTGCGCAGGAGGGCCTCGATGTCGGCCATCTCGTCGTCGATGACGGGCTTGCCGCGGGTCGGCGCCGCGGCGGGCGGCAGCTGCTCGCGTCCGCGCGGGTCCTTCGACCTCTGGGGGGACGTGCCGGCGGCCTGCCCGCGGGCCAGCTGACGGTCGCGGATGAAGCCGCTCACCACCAGGAGCAGGAGGGCGAGACCGGCGAGACCGACCCCGGTCCAGGTGCGGACGTCGAAGACCAGGCCGGTCGCCCAGTCGGTGAGGGTGCCGGCGATCTCCACGACCGCCTCCAGCGTCCCGGTCAGCCAGGCGGCGGCCGGCAGGAGCGTGAAGCCGAGGGCGCGCAGCCCGTTGGCCGCGCCCCGCCGGCGGAACGCGATCCACGTCCAGATCGCCCCCGCCACGGTGAGCGCTGCGGTCAGTGCTGCCCAGGTCGTCGCCTCCACGGCCCCAGACTCCCACAGCGCACCACGGCTGCGGGACAATGAGCCGCGTGCCCCACGACGACAGCGACACCGCCGCCGGCGAGCAGCCGGACGCGCTGGTGCGCACCATCCCCGACCCCGGCTTCGCCGACGACACGGGAGCCGCCGACGCCGCGCTGGCACGCGTCCTCGCAGCGCACGCCGGCGGCACCGCGTCCTCCGCGCAGGTCCTCGCCGTCCTGCAGGACACCCGGCTGCTGGTGCCGGTGGTCGCCGTCCTCGGTGAGGTGGAGGTCGACGAGCACGGCCTGGCCCACGACAAGTCGTCCGACATGGCCGCGGTGCTGGTGCAGGCCGCCGACGGCAGCACCGGCCTGCTGGCCTTCACCTCGACGCAGACCATGGCGCGCTGGGACCCCACCGCCCGTCCGGTCCCGGTCCCGGCGAGCACCGCCGCGACCGCCGCGGTCCAGGACGGCGCCGAGGCGCTGCTCGTCGACCTCGCCGGCCCCGCGACGTACGTCGTCGACGGCGACGACCTCACCCGGCTGGCCGCGGGGTGGCGGCTGGTGGCCGTCGGGGCGGGACACGGCTGGATTGGCCCCGCGACGGAATGATCGGCTAGCCTTCGGTGTTGACCGATCAGTGACGCATGCACCACCCGCGTCATCGATCCCGCCAAGCGGAGGCACGCACCACCCGTCTCCCACCCGCACCGATCGCCCTGCACCACAGATCGTCGGGTCCAGGTCCAGTGAGCACCCCCGTGCAGCCGCACGGAGGTGGGCACCAGTTCCCGAGAGCTCGGGGACGGGTCGTGACTGGCTCCCGCTTGGCAACCAGCGGGAGCCATTGTTCATTTCCGGGGCACACCAGTTCCGGGCGGGCAGCAGCTCCCACCCACCCGAACCACTGGAGGACCCATCAGCACCGAGCTGCGCATCAACGAGCGGATCCGCGTACCCGAGGTCCGGCTCGTCGGACCCAACGGCGAGACCGTTGGCATCGTGCCGACCGACCAGGCCCTGAAGCTGGCCCAGGAGGCCGACCTCGACCTCGTCGAGATCGCTCCTCAGGGACGCCCCCCTGTCTGCAAGCTCATGGACTACGGCAAGTTCAAGTACGAGAACGCCCAGAAGGCTCGCGAGTCGCGTCGCAACCAGACGAACGTGATCATCAAGGAGATGAAGCTTCGTCCGAAGATCGACAAGCACGACTACGAGACCAAGAAGGGTCACGTCGTCCGCTTCCTCGGCGCCGGCGACAAGGTCAAGATCACGATCATGTTCCGTGGTCGTGAGCAGCACCGTCCCGAGCTCGGCTTCCGGCTGCTGCAGAAGCTGGCCGAGGACGTGCAGGAGCTCGGCTTCGTCGAGTCCTCGCCGAAGCAGGACGGCCGCAACATGACCATGGTCATCGGTCCGCACAAGAAGAAGGCCGACGCCAAGATCGACGCCGACGCCGCTCGCGCCACCAAGGAGCAGGCGCGTGCCGATCGCAGGGCCGAGGAGGACGCCGAGCGCGAAGCAGCGCACGCCGCCGGCCCCGTCGCCCAGAAGAAGGAGCGTGGCCGCTCCGAGAACCTCGATCCTGAGATCGAGGCGTGAGCTCTGCTCACGCCTCGCTCTGGCACACACCCGAACCACACGCACTAGGAAGTTGAGGCAGACATGCCGAAGAACAAGACCCACTCGGGCGCCAAGAAGCGCTTCAAGGTGACCGGCTCGGGCAAGATCATGCGCCTGCAGGCCGGGCGCAAGTCCGGTGCTGCGTTCGCGTCCGCGCCCACCACCGGCAGCCGCAAGAAGCACCGCCGCAACGCCGGCATGGTCGAGCTCGAGAAGAGCGACGTCGCGCGCGCCAAGAAGATGCTCGGCATCTGAGGCCACCCACCTCTCTCATCCCTGGTGGCCCAGCCGCCGTCCCACTGATCTTCACCCGCAACAAGGAGTAACAAGATGGCCCGCGTCAAGCGCGCAGTAAATGCCCAGAAGAAGCGTCGCGTCACCCTCGAGCGTGCGAGCGGCTACCGCGGCCAGCGCTCGCGGCTCTACCGCAAGGCCAAGGAGCAGGTCACCCACTCGCTGGTCTACAGCTACAACGACCGCCGCAAGAACAAGGGCAACTTCCGCAAGCTCTGGATCCAGCGCATCAACGCCGCGGCCCGCGCCAACGGCATGACGTACAACCGCTTCATCCAGGGCCTCGGCCTGGCCGGCATCGAGGTCGACCGCAAGATCCTCGCCGAGCTCGCCGTCAACGACGCCCCGGCCTTCGCCGTGCTCGTCGAGGCCGCCAGGGCCGCCCTGCCCGAGGACGTCAACGCGCCCAAGGTCTCCGCCTGAACGACGTGACGCCCCTGGTCGCGAGCAACGCTCGCGTCAAGGAGGCTCGCAAGCTGAGCCGCCGCTCGGTCCGCACCGAGCGGCGGCTCTTCCTCGCTGACGGCCCGAAGGCCGTCGAGGGCGCGCTGTCGGTCGCCGGGTGCGTGGTCGAGGTCTTCGCCACCCCGCACGCCGCCGAGCAGCACGCCGGCCTGCTGGCCGCGGCCGACGTCACCCTCGTCGACGACCGCGCCCTCGCCTCGCTGTCCGACTCGGTCTCCCCGGCCGGTGTGGTCGCGGTGTGCCGCCCGGTCGACGCGCCCCTCGCCCACGTGGTGGCCGCCGCCCCGCGCCTGCTGGCGATCTGCGCCGACGTGCGCGACCCCGGCAACGCCGGGACGGTCATCCGCACCGCCGACGCCGCCGGCGCCGACGGGGTCGTGCTGGCCGGGCAGTCGGTGGACGCCTACAACGCCAAGACGGTGCGCGCCACCGTCGGCAGCCTGTTCCACCTGCCGCTGGCCCTCGAGCCCGACCCCGCGGTCGCGGTCCGCGCCGCCCAGGAGCGCGGGCTCACCGTGCTGGCCGCGGACGGGGCGGGCGAGGTCGACCTGTTCGACGCCGACCTGGGCGGGCCCACGGCGTGGCTGTTCGGCAACGAGGCGTGGGGCCTGCCCGACGAGCTCGCGGCCCTCGCCGACCACCGGGTCGCGATCCCGATCCTCGGCGCCGCGGAGAGCCTCAACCTCTCGACCGCGGCCGCGGTCTGCCTCTACGCCAGCGCCCGGGCGCAGCGCGGGGGCCCGCCGCGATGATGCTCATCGACCCTCCCGCGGTGCCGCGGTGGGACCGGATGTGGTCCCACCTGGCCAGCGACACCTCCTACGACGAGGCGCACGCCTTCGCGGCCGCCCACGGCGTCCCGGCGCGCGGCTGGGACCGCGACCACTACGACGTCCCGGCGGAGCTCTACGCCGCGATGGTCGAGGCAGGGGCGGTCCCGGTGAGCTCGCGCGACCTGGTCGCCGCGCTCCGTTCTGCCGGTCTGCGCCGGCCCAAGCCCCTGCGCGACTAGGGTGACGGACGTGTCGGAGAGCGGGCGTCGGGTGGACAGCGGATCGAGCAGGCTGCACTCGCTGGCCGACTTCTACCCCGACGGGATCCTCGGGGCGACCCGCGAGGGGGAGGTCACCCTGCTCAACGCGCAGGCTGCCGCGCTCCTGGGGGTCGACCGGGAGGAGGCCTACGGGTCGCACCTCGACGACGTGCTGCGCCTGCTCGACCAGGACGGGCGCACCTGGCTGGCGGCCAACCGGCCCTTCGACAGCATCTCGATCGTGCGTGCGGTGCCCGAGCAGTCGTGGCTCAACGCCTCGGGCGAGGAGGTCCTCACGACCGCCACCCTGATCCGCGACGCGCCGCGCGGACGGGTCGCCGGCATCGCCGTGGGCCTGCGCAGCGGGCGCGGTCGCGCGCTGCTCGACCGCGAGCGCTCCGACCTCGTCGCCACCGTCGCCCACGAGCTGCGCTCGCCGCTCACCGGCGTCAAGGGCTTCGTGCAGGCCCTGCTGAACCGGTGGGACAAGCTCAACGACGACCAGCGCAAGCTGATGCTCACCACCGTCAACGCCGACGCCGACCGGCTCGCGCGGCTCATCGCCGAGCTGCTCGATGTCGCCCGCATCGACACCGGGCGCCTCCAGCTCTACCCGCGCGAGACCTCCGCCGAGGTGCTCGTGCGCCGGGTGGTCGGCTCGATCGAGGCCGGCACGGCCCGCTCCATCGCCCTCGAGGTCGACGACGACCTGCCCGACGTGTTCGCCGACCCCGACAAGTTCACCCAGGTCGTGACGAACCTCGTCGAGAACGCGATCCGCCACGGCCAGGGGCAGGTGACCGTGGGCCTGGCCTCGTCGCCCGACCTCGACGGCGTCCGGGTCACCGTCGACGACGAGGGCGACGGCATCCCCGTCGAGCTGCGCCGACGCGTGTTCACCAAGTTCTGGACGACGGGGGAGTCCGGCGGCAGCGGGCTCGGCATGTACATCATCGGCGGGCTCTCGCGCGCCCACGGCGGCCGGGTGACCATCGACGACGCCCCCGGCGGCGGTGCGCGCGTGATGGTCGACTGGCCCCGCGAGGACATGCGGCCCGACTGAGCCGCGACCTCCACACAACCTTCACGCGTCGTCCGCCACTCCCACCCGGCCCGGCTCCTAGGGTCGGGGCATGACGCCACGCACGGTCCTCGTCGTCGAGGACGAGCGCACCATCAACGACGCGCTCGCCCAGCGCCTCCGGGCCGAGGGCTTCGAGGTGGTCCAGGCCTTCGACGGGCCCACCGGGGTCGCGCTTGCGACCTCCCACCGCCCCGACGTGGTGCTGCTCGACGTGATGCTCCCGGGCTACGACGGCCTCGAGGTCTGCCGCCGGGTCCAGGCCGAGCGGCCGGTCCCGGTGCTGATGCTTACCGCACGCGACGACGAGGCCGACGTGCTGGTCGGCCTCGGGGTCGGCGCCGACGACTACCTCACCAAGCCGTTCTCGATGCGCGAGGTGGTGGCCCGCGTCTCGGCCCTGCTGCGCCGCGTCGAGCGGGCCGCCGAGCTCGCCGCGCAACGACCCGACGCGATCGAGGTGGCCGGGTTGAGGCTCGACCCCGGCACCCGGCGTACAACCGTGGCAGGCGCCGCGGTCCACCTCACGCCCCTCGAGTTCGACCTCCTGCTCAGCCTGGCCCGCGAGGCCGGTCAGGTGCTCTCGCGCGAACGGCTCCTCCGTGACGTGTGGGACTGGGGCGACGCGTGGGGGACCGCCGGCGCGACGCGGACGGTCGACAGCCACGTCAAGGCCCTGCGCAGCAAGGTCGGCGCGGCCCGCATCCGGACAGTGCACGGCGTCGGCTACGCGCTGGAGGAGCTCCCGTGAGCGGGACGCCCACACCGGGCGGGTCACGCGCCCTGCTCGACGCCGTCTCGAGCATCAAGGTCAAGCTCGGGCTCCTGGTCGCGGCCTCCGTGGTGACGGCCGTCCTGCTCACGCTGCTGGGGTCGGCCGCCGACGTCTCGCCGTGGCTGGTGCTGCCGGTGAGCGTCGCGCTCGCTCTCGGGGTCACCCAACTGCTGGCCGCCGGCATGGTGGCGCCACTGCGGCGGATGGCGGACGTGACCCGCGCGATGGCCCGCGGTGACTACACAGGTCGGGTCCGCACCACCGCCACCGACGAGGTGGGGCAGCTCGCCGCCGCCTTCAACACCATGGCCGAGGACCTCGGCGCCGTCGACCGGGAGCGCCGCGACCTCATCGCCACCGTCTCCCACGAGCTGCGCACACCGCTGACGGCCATGACCGCGCTGCTGGAGAACCTCGTCGACGGGGTCGTCGCGCCCGACGCCGACCACCTCGCCGCCGCCCTGGCGCAGGCCCAGCGGCTCGGACACCTGACCGACGACCTGCTGCAGCTGTCGCGGCTCGAGGCCGGTGTCGTCGACCTCGACCGTCGCGAGGTGGCTCTCCGCGACCTGGTCGACGAGGCCGCCGCCGAGGTCGGCTCGGCAGGACGACCGGGCACCGTCGCCGTCTCCGTCGGACCGGACGTCGTGGTGCTCGCCGATCCCGCACGGATGCGCCAGCTCCTGGTCAACGTCCTGGACAACGCCGGTCGCCACGCGCCCGCCGGCACCGAGGTGCGCGTCGCCGGCGCCACGAGCGACACCGGCTGGTGGCTCGAGGTCGTCGACGCCGGCACGGGAGTGGCCCCCGAGGACCGCGAGCGCGTCTTCGAGCGCTTCGGCACCGACCGGGCCGGCGGCACCGGCCTCGGCCTCGCGATCGCCCGGTGGGTGGCCGGCCTGCACGGCGGCACCCTCCGCTTCCTCGACCCCGCCGACGGGCACGGCGGCCGGCTGCGGCTGGAGGTCCCGACGCCCGCACCGCCCCACCGGGAGCGCGCCGTGCCCACCACCGACCCCGGACCCGTCCCGGCACCCGCGCCCACGACCGGGGCCGGCCACCTCGTCGTCGCCCCGGCCGCGACCGGCCTGGACGCCCTCTTCGGCCGCTTCTGGCCCGAGGCGCAGGTCGGCTCCGGGCTGCGGACCGTCGTCGCCGCAGCCCTGGCCGGGCTGGTCGCGGGTGTCGCGCTGTCGTTCACCGACGTGGGGATCACCTGGACGCTGGTCGCCGTGGTGAGCGGTGCCGCCGCGCTGGCGACCGCCCGGCGCCGGCGCGAGCCGTGGACCCTGCTGTGCGCCGGGCTCGCACTGCTGCTGGTCCTGCCGCTCACGCTGCTCGACGCGTGGTGGCTGCGGCCGCTGTGCATCGTGGCCTCGGCCGGAGTCTTCCTCTGCGGCGTCACCGGCGCCCGCACCATGCCGGGCATCGTCCTGACCGGCCTCTCGTGGCCCCTGGCCTCGCTCCGCGGCCTGCCGTGGTTCGGTCGCTCGCTGCGGATCGCCGGCACCGGCTCGCGCGCACCCGCCGTCGTCCGCACCACGGTGTGGTCGCTGCTCGGTCTCGCGGTGTTCGGCACGATCTTCGCCACGGCCAACCCGGTCTTCGGGTCGTGGGTCGACGGGCTCGTGCCGAACCTCACCTTCAACGACCTCGTGGGAAGGGCGTTCCTGGCCTGCTTCGTCTTCGCCGTGACCCTGGGCGCGGGCTACCTCGCGCTCAACCCGTCCGAGGTGGAGGTGCTCGGCGACCGTCGCCCGGCGCGGCTCGCGAACCGCTTCGAGTGGCTCGTCCCGGTGCTGGTCGTCGATGCGGTGTTCCTGCTCTTCGTCGCCGCCGAGGCGCGCGCGCTGGCCGGGGGACGCGACTACGTGGAGGCCACGACGGGCCTCACCTACGCCGAGTTCGTCCACCAGGGGTTCGGCCAGCTGACGCTGGCCACCGCGCTCACCGTCCTGGTGGTGTGGGTGGCGTCCCGGCGCGCGGGGGACGACCCGCTCGACCGGCGCTGGCTGCTGGGCTCGCTCGGCGTGCTGTGCCTGCTGACGCTCCTGGTCGTGGCGTCCGCGCTGCGCGGCATGGCCGTCTACCAGGACGCCTACGGCTTCACCACGCTGCGCCTGTTCGTCGACGTCCTCGAGGGCTGGCTCGGGTTCGTGGTGCTCGCGATCATGGTGGCCGGGCTCGCCCGGCGCGGGCGCTGGCTGCCGCGGGTGGCGCTGGTGTCCGGTGCTGCCGCGCTCGTCGGGCTCTGCGCGATCAACCCCGACGCCTGGGTCGCCGGCCGCAACCTCGACCGCTACGACGCCACCGGGAGGCTCGACCTGCGCTACTTGCAGGACCTCTCGGCCGACGCGGCTCCCGTGATCGCCGAGCGGCTGCCCGCCGACGTCGCGGCGTGCGTGCTGCAGCTGCTGCCGTACGGCTCGATGAGCGCCGAGACCCTGGAGGACCCGCGGGCGTGGAACCTGGGACGCAGCCGGGCCCAGGACGCGCTGGAGGAGGTCGGCCTCCTCCCCGTCAGCGAGCAGATGGCGACGGTCGGCGCGAGCGCGGCCGGCGACCGGTGCGCGTCGGTGTGGACCGCCTTCGGCGAGTAGGGTGCGGGCGTGGACATGCGTCAGCGATTTCTGTGCCCCGGACCTGGTCCGTCGGGCTGCTGACGGCGACTTCGTCCGGGGAGGCGTCCGACCCGACCTCCGTCCACTCCTAGAATCTGCGGCGACCTGATGACGCCGCGCGAAAGGGAGCCATGTCCGGCCCCAACACCGACTACGACCCTGTCGAAGTGACCCCCCTGAAGGCCGACCAGGTCGAGGCGATGCGCGAGGCGGCCCTGGCCGCGATCGCCGGCGCCGCCGACCTCGACGCCCTCAAGCAGGTCCGCCTCGACCACGCAGGCGACCGCTCGCCGCTCGCGCTGGCCAACCGGGAGATCGGCGCCCTGCCGCCCCAGGCGCGCAAGGACGCCGGCCAGCGCGTCGGCCAGGCGCGCGGTGCCGTCAACCAGGCGATCGCTGCCCGGCAGGCGGTGCTCGAGGCCGAGCACGAGGAGCGCATGCTCGTCGAGGAGACCGTCGACGTCTCGCTGCCCACCACCCGGCGCCGTCGCGGCAGCCGCCACCCGCTGACCCTGCAGTCCGAGCTCATCGCCGACCTCTTCGTGGCGATGGGCTACGAGGTCGCCGAGGGCCCGGTCGTCGAGGCGGAGTGGCTCAACTTCGACGCCCTCAACCTCGGCGCCGACCACCCCGCGCGCACCATGCAGGACACGTTCTGGACCGAGCCGGCCGACGACCACGTCGTGCTGCGCACCCAGACCTCCCCGGTGCAGGCGCGCACCATGCTGACCCGCACGCCGCCGATCTACGTCGTGTGCCCCGGCCGGGTCTTCCGCACCGACGAGTACGACGCCACGCACTCGCCGATGTTCCACCAGGTCGAGGGCCTCGTCGTCGACAAGGGCATCACGATGGCGCACCTCAAGGGCACGCTCGACCACTTCGCCTCCCAGCTGTTCGGCGACGGGATCACGACCAGGTTCCGCCCGTCGTACTTCCCCTTCACCGAGCCGTCGGCCGAGGTCGACGTGCGCTGCTTCGTGTGCCGCGGCGTCGACAGCGACGCCTGCCGCACCTGCCGCGGCGAGGGCTGGATCGAGTGGGGCGGCTGCGGTGTGGTCAACCCGCGCGTGCTCGTCGCCTGCGGCGTGGACCCCGAGGTCTACAGCGGCTTCGCCTTCGGCATGGGCATCGACCGCTCGTTCATGTTCCGCCACGACCTGGAGGACCTGCGCCCGCTCTTCGAGGGCGACGTCCGGTTCAGCAGCGCCTTCGGCACCGAGATCTGAGAGGGGACGCAGAGCCATGAAGGCCCCACTGTCCTGGATCCTTGACCACGTCGACGTTCCTGCGGGGACGACGACCGACGACATCACGCAGCGCCTGACCCTGACCGGCCTCAAGCTCGAGGCGATCGAGAGCCCGGGCCGCGACATCACCGGTCCGCTCGTCGTGGGCCGCGTGCTCACGATGGAGCCCGAGCCGCAGAAGAACGGCAAGACCATCAACTGGTGCACCGTCGACGTCGGCGACGCCAACGGCACCGGCGAGCCGCAGGGCATCGTGTGCGGTGCGCACAACTTCGCGCCCGGCGACCTCGTCGTCACGGTGCTGCCCGGTGGTGTCCTGCCCGGCGGCTTCGAGATCGGCGCCCGCAAGACCTACGGCCACCTCTCGGCCGGGATGATCTGCTCGGCGCGCGAGCTGGGCCTCGGTGAGGACCACGACGGCATCATCGTGCTCCCCGAGGACGCCGGGACGCCGGGCCAGGACGTCCGTCCGCTGCTCGGCCTCGACGAGGAGACCATCGAGTTCGAGATCAACCCCGACCGGGCCTACGCCCTGTCGATCCGCGGGATCGCCCGCGAGGTGCTGGTCTCGGTCGAGGGCGCCAGCGGCTTCCGTGACCCCGCCGACCGCGACACCCCGGCGGCCAACGACGAGGGCCACCCGGTCGTCGTCGAGGACGCCGAGGGCTGCCCGGTCTTCGTCGCCCGCACCGTCACCGGGTTCGACCCCACCGCTCCGACCCCCGACGCCATCGTCCGCCGGATCACCGCTGCCGGCATGCGGCCCATCTCGCTGGCCGTCGACATCACGAACTACGTGATGCTCGAGACCGGGCGTCCGATCCACGGCTACGACGCCGACAAGGTGCAGGGCGCTCTCGTGGTGCGCCGGGCCCGCCAGGGCGAGAGTCTCACCACCCTCGACGGCACGAGGCGCACCCTCGACCCCGCCGACCTCGTCGTCACCGACGACTCCGGGATCATCGGCCTCGGCGGCGTCATGGGCGGCGAGAGCACCGAGATGTCCGCGACGACGACCTCGGTCCTCGTCGAGGCGGCCCACTGGGACGCGGTGTCGATGTTCCGCACCGGTCGCCGGCACAAGATCACCTCCGAGGCCGGCAAGCGCAACGAGCGCGGCGTCGACCCGACGATCTGCGAGGCCGCGGCCGACCGGGTCGTGGAGCTCCTCGTCGAGCACGGCGGCGGCCGGGCCCACCCGGGCGTGACCGTGGTCGGCGCCGCGCCGGCGATGCCGGCGGTGCCCGTCCCCGGGGACCTCGCCGAGCGGGTCTCGGGCATGGCGATCAGCCAGGAGTTCAGCGTCGAGTGCCTGCGCGCGATCGGATGCGACGTCGTGGTCGACGAGGACGGCTCCGGTGCGCTGACGGTCACGCCGCCCCCGTGGCGCCCCGACCTGACCGACACCCAGGACTTCTCCGAGGAGGTCATCCGGCTCGTCGGCTACGACCGCGTGCCGTCGGTGCTGCCGACGCCGCCGTCCGGGCGCGGGCTGACCCGCTCCCAGCAGCTGCGCCGCCGGGCCGGCCGCACGCTCGCCGGCGAGGGCTGGGTGGAGGTGGTCAGCTTCCCGTTCGTGGGGGAGGGCGACCTCGACGCGCTCGGCCTGCCCGCCGACGACCCGCGGCGCGACCTGCTGCGCCTGACGAACCCGCTCAGCGCGGAGTCGCCCTACATGACCACCACGCTGCTGCCCGGCGTGCTGCGCACGGCCGGCAAGAACGTCGGGCACGGCAACACCGACCTGGCGGTCTTCGAGACCGGCACCGTGACGCTGCCGCGCCACGCCGGCCCGGCCGCGATCCTGCCGGTCGACCGGCGACCGAGCGACGAGGAGTTCGCCGCCCTCGACGCCGCGCTCCCCGAGCAGCCCCTGCACCTCGCGGTCGTCGCCGCGGGCGACGCGGTCACCGACGGCTGGTGGGGCGAGGGACGACCCGTCTCCTGGTCGGACGCGGTCGACGCCGTCCGCGCCGTCGCCGACGCCTTCGGCCTGACGGTCACCGCGACCGCCACCGAGCGCGCACCCTGGCACCCCGGTCGGTGTGCCGAGCTCTCCGTCGAGGGTCACGTCGTCGGCCACGCCGGTGAGGTCCACCCCACGGTCTGCGAGGCGTTCGGGCTGCCGAAGCGCACCGTGGCGGCCGAGGTCGACCTCGACGCGCTCATCGCGCGTGCGGTCCACCTCCGGACCGCGCCGAGCCTCTCGTCCTACCCCGTCGCCAAGGAGGACGTCGCCCTCGTGGTCGACGCCTCGGTGCCGGCCGCCGACGTCAAGGCGGCGCTCCGCGAGGGCGCCGGCGAGCTGCTCGAGTCGATCCGGCTCTTCGACGTCTTCACCGGGCCCCAGGTCGGAGAGGGGAGGAAGTCGCTGGCCTACGCCCTGCGGTTCCGCGCCGCCGACCGGACCCTCAAGGAGGGCGAGGCGGCCACTGCACGCGATGCCGCGGTGGCGCTGGCCGCCGAGCGCACCGGGGCCGTGCAGCGCGCCTGACGCGCCCACCACCCGCGACGCCGCTGGCCCGTGAGTCTCCAGGAGACTCACGGGCCGGCGTCCGTCGAACTCGGCGACGGATCAGTTGATCGGCGAGCCCACGACCGCGCGGAACCTCGCCAGGACCGACGCGTCGCCGACGACCGACAGCTCGGTCTCGTCGGCCCGGTCCCAGAGCCAGAGGTCGAGCGCGGCAGCGGGACCGTCGACGACCACGTCCGGCTCGACGTCCGGGTCGTCGGGGCCCGCGACGACGTGGAAGTCCTCCTCGCCGGCATAGGTCCGCCCGCTGTCGGGGTCGGTGCCCGAGAAGGTGCCGAAGCGCAGCCAGACCTCCGTGCCAGTGTCGGTGGCGTCGACCCGGACGGTCGACTCGCCGGGAGCCCAGTCGCCCCACGAGGGCATGCCGCCGTACATCACGTCGAGGCACTCGTGGACGCCGTCGGCGGCCAGCTCCGCGTCGACCATGCTCGTGAGACCCGCGGCCTGCTCCGCGTCGACCCGGTGGACCAGCGCCTCGTGGGCCTGGCGACGCAGGATGAAGCCGACCGTGTGGTCGTCCGACCAGGTCCACGCCTCCTCGGCGGGGTCGGCGCCGGCGAGCGCCGTCACGAGGTCGTCCGACCACCCGTCGAAGGCCGCCAGCAGGTCGGCGTACGACTCCGGCCGGGCCGGCTCCACCTCCGCCGGCTGCGTCGGCCGGGCACCGACCACCTCGGCCCACCAGCGCTGGACCGTCGCGAGGTGCCAGAGCAGGTCGGCCGCCGACCAGTCGGGGCACGCGGGCACCCGCGCCTCGGGGTCGCAGGTGGCGAGCACCTCCCGGAAGCGCGCGGACTCGGTGCGGACGGCGGACAGGTAGGCCTCAGGCGTCAGACGGGTCATCCGAGCACCGTAGGGGAGCGCACCGACGCGGTGCGCGCGGATTCCGACCCGGTGTGAGCCATCATGCGGTGGGGTGTATATTCATGCACATGTCCGCAACTGCAGCCGTCGCCGGAGCCAGTGGGTACGCCGGCGGTGAGGTCCTCCGCCTGCTCCTGGGCCACCCCGGGGTGGAGATCGGGGCGGTGACGGCCGGCAGCAACGCCGGCGAGCGCCTGGGCGCGCTCCAGCCCCACCTGCTGCCGCTCGCCGACCGGGTCCTCGCGGACACGACGCTCGAGACGCTCTCCGGGCACGACGTGGTCTTCCTCGGGCTCCCGCACGGCCAGTCCGCCGCGATCGCGCAGGCCCTCGGCGACGACACCGTGGTGATCGACTGCGGGGCCGACTTCCGCCTGACCGACCCGGGGGAGTGGGAGGCGTTCTACGGAGGCGAGCACGCCGGCTCCTGGCCCTACGGCCTTCCCGAGCTGCCGGGTCAGCGCGAGCTGCTGCGCGGCGCCCGGCGCATCGCCGTGCCCGGCTGCTACCCGACGGTCTCGACGCTGGCGGCCGTGCCTGCGCTCGTCGCCGGCCTGGTCGAGCCCGACGTGACCGTGGTGGCCGCCTCCGGCACCAGCGGCGCAGGCAAGGCCGCCAAGCCCCACCTGCTCGGCAGCGAGGTGATGGGCAACGCCAGCGCCTACGGCGTCGGCGGCACCCACCGCCACACCCCAGAGATCGTCCAGAACCTCACCGCGGTCACGGGCACCGAGGTCCGGGTCGGCTTCACCCCCCTGCTCGTCCCGATGTCGCGGGGCATCCTCGCCACCGTGCAGGCGCCCCTGCTCGACGGCGTCACTGTCGGACAGGTCCGCGAGGCCTACGAGACGGCGTACGCCGAGGAGCCGTTCGTGCACGTCCTGCCCGAGGGGCAGTGGCCGCAGACGCAGTCGGTGCTGGGCTCGAACGCGGTGCAGGTGCAGGTGACCGTCGACGAGCGCCTCCGACGACTCGTGGCGGTGGCCGTGGTCGACAACCTCGCCAAGGGCACCGCCGGCGCCGCCGTCCAGTGCATGAACCTCGCCCTGGGCCTCGACGAGGCCACCGGGCTCTCCACGATCGGAATCGCACCATGAGCGTCACCCACCCCAGCGGCTTCGCCGCCGCCGGCGTCGCCGCCGGACTCAAGTCCACCGGCGCCAAGGACCTCGCCCTGGTCGTCAACCAGGGCCCCACCTTCGACTCCGCCACCGTCTTCACCGCCAACCGCTGCAAGGCCAACCCGGTCCTCTGGAGCCAGGAGGTCGTCAAGGACGGCACCGTCCGGGCGGTCGTGCTCAACTCCGGTGGCGCCAACTGCTACACCGGGCCCGAGGGCTTCCGGACCACCCACGCGGTCGCCGAGGAGGTCGCCACCGGCCTCGGCATCGGCGCGATCGACGTGGTGGTCTGCTCGACCGGCCTGATCGGGCTGGCCAACGACCGCGACGACCTGCTGGCCGGGGTGCGGGCCGCGACCGCCGCGCTGACGTCCGAGGGCGGGCCCAGCGCCGCCGAGGCGATCATGACCACCGACTCGGTCAGCAAGAACACGGTCGTCGAGGGCGCCGGGTGGTCGATCGGCGGGATGGCGAAGGGTGCGGGGATGCTCGCGCCGCAGCTCGCCACGATGCTCGTCGTCATCACGACCGACGCCGTCGTCCCCGCGGCTGACCTCGACGCCGCGCTCCGCGCCGCCACCCGGGTGTCGTTCGACCGCCTCGACTCCGACGGCTGCATGTCGACCAACGACACCGTGACGGTGATGGCCAGCGGCGCCAGCGGGATCACCCCCACGCCCGCGGACTTCACCGCCGCCCTCTCCCAGGCCTGCACCGACCTCGCCATGCAGCTGCTGAAGGACGCGGAGGGCGCCGACCACGAGATCGCGATCACCACGCTCCACGCGGCCTCGGAGGAGGAGGCCGTCGAGGTCAGCCGCAGCGTGGCGCGCAGCAACCTGTTCAAGGCGGCGGTCTTCGGCAACGACCCCAACTGGGGACGCGTGCTCGCCTCCGTCGGCACCACGCAGGCGCAGTTCGACCCCGCCGACCTCGACGTGGCCATGAACGGGGTCTGGGTCTGCCGGCAGTCCACCCCGGCCGAGGACCCCGCGACCGTCGACCTCACCGGCCGCGAGGTCAGCGTGACGATCGACCTCAAGTCCGGCGAGGCCCGCGCCACCGTCTGGACCAACGACCTCACCCACGCCTACGTCCACGAGAACAGCGCCTACAGCTCATGACCGACACCTCGACGCCCCCCGACGGCCCCGCGGACGCGGTGGACCAGTCCCCCCGACGCCCCGACCCGGCCAAGGCGCGCACGCTGGCGGCCGCGCTGCCGTGGCTCAAGCGCTACCACGGCCGCACGATCGTGGTGAAGTACGGCGGCAACGCGATGACCGACGACGCGCTGAAGGTCGCGTTCGCCGAGGACATCGCCTTCCTGCGCTTCGCCGGCTTCAAGCCGGTCGTCGTGCACGGCGGCGGCCCGCAGATCTCGCGGATGCTCGACCGCCTCGGCATCGCCTCGGAGTTCCGCGGCGGCCTGCGCGTGACCACGCCCGAGGCGATGGACGTCGTCCGGATGGTGCTCGTCGGCCAGGTGCAGCGTGAGCTGGTCGGCCTGATCAACCAGCACGGCGCGCTCGCCGTCGGTCTCTCCGGTGAGGACGCCGGCCTGTTCCGCGCCGTGGCCACAGGCACCGTCGTCGACGGCGTGGAGGTCGACCTCGGGCTCGTGGGCGAGGTCGCGGAGGTGCGCCCCGAGGCGGTCCTCGACCTCATCGAGGCCGGTCGCGTGCCGGTGGTCAGCTCGGTCGCCCCCGATGCCGACGGCCTGGTCCACAACGTCAACGCCGACACCGCGGCTGCCGCCCTCGCCGTCGCCCTCGGGGCGGAGAAGCTGATGGTCCTGACCGACGTCGAGGGCCTCTACCGCGACTACGGCCACTCCGACGACCTGATCCAGGAGATCAGCCCGGAGGCGCTCGGCGAGATGCTGCCGAGCCTCGACGCCGGGATGATCCCCAAGATGCGGGCCTGCTACGAGGCGGTCGTCGGGGGAGTCCCGCGCGCGACCGTCGTCGACGGCCGCGAGCCGCACGCCGTGCTGCTCGAGATCTTCACCGACGAGGGGGTCGGCACCCAGGTGCTGCCCGGCGCCGCCACGAAGCTGCGCAAGCCCTACGCGAAGGACCCGGCATGAGCATCCAGCAGCGCTACGAGGGCGCCGTGATGAACACCTTCGGCCCGCCCGCACTCGCGCTGGCGCGCGGCCGGGGCGCGCGCGTCTGGGACACCGACGGCAAGGAGTACGTCGACCTGCTCGGCGGCATCGCCGTCAACTCCCTGGGCCACGCCCACCCCGCGCTCGTCGAGGCCGTGACCACCCAGCTGTCCACGCTGGGCCACGTCTCGAACTTCTTCGCCACCGAGCCCCAGGTCACGCTGGCCGAGCGGTTGCTGGCCCTGCTCGGGTGGGGTGGTGACGGGCGCGTGTTCTTCAGCAACTCCGGGGCCGAGGCCAACGAGGCGGCGCTCAAGCTCACCCGCCGCACCGGCCGGACCCGGCTCGTCGCCGCCGAGGGCTCCTTCCACGGCCGCACGATGGGGGCGCTCGCCCTCACCTCCAAGGCCGCCTACCGCGAGCCGTTCGAGCCGCTGCCCGGTGACGTCACCTTCGTCGCCTTCGACGACGTCGCCGCGCTCGAGGCCGCGGTCGACGACACGGTCGCGGCCGTCGTCCTCGAGCCCGTCCAGGGCGAGGCCGGTGTCGTCGTGCCCTCGCCCGACTACCTCCTCGCCGCCCAGCGGGTCGCCCACGACCACGGCGCGCTGCTGTGGGTCGACGAGGTGCAGACCGGCATCGGCCGCACCGGGGCGTGGTTCGCCCACCAGCTCCTCGTCGGCGTGCAGCCCGACGTCGTCACCCTCGCCAAGGGCCTCGGCGGCGGCATCCCCGTCGGGGCCACCGTCGCGCGCGGTGCTGCCGCGTCGCTGCTGCAGCCGGGCAACCACGGCACCACGTTCGGCGGCAACCCCGTCGCCGCCGCAGCGGCGCTGGCCGTCCTCGACACGATCGAGACCGACGGGCTGCTCCGGGCCACGGTCGAGCGTGGGGAGCAGCTCGCCGGCATCCTGGCCGCCCAGCACGGCGTCACCGAGGTGACCGGTGCCGGGCTCATGCGCGGCGCCGAGCTCGACGGCCCCTACGCCCCCCACGCGGTGGCCGCGGGCCGCCAGGCTGGCTTGATCCTCAACGCGACCGGGCCCACCCGGCTGCGCTTCGTCCCGCCCCTGGTGATCACCGAGGCCGACCTCGACCTCCTCGCCCAGCGGCTGCCCGCCGTCCTCGACCACGCCCGTACAGCCTCGCAGGAGACCACGTCATGACCCGCCACTTCCTCCGCGACGACGACCTGTCGCCCGCCGAGCTGCTCGAGGTGCTGGACCTGGCCGACCGGATGAAGGCCGACCCGTTCGGCCAGAAGCCGCTCGCCGGCCCGCACACCGTCGCGCTCGTCTTCGACCGGCCCACGCTGCGCACGCAGGTGTCCTTCGCCGCCGGCATCGCCGAGCTCGGCGGCAACCCGATGACCGTCGACGGCGGCCTGGCCGCGATGGGCTCGCGCGAGGGCGTCGAGGACGTCGCCCGGATCCTCGGCCGCCAGGCCGCGGCGATCGTGTGGCGCACCGCCCACCAGAGCGACGTCGTGACGATGGCCGACCACGCGGGCGTGCCCGTCCTCAACGCGCTGACCGACGAGTTCCACCCCTGCCAGCTGCTCGCCGACCTCCAGACGGTCCGCGAGCACAAGGGACGCCTGGCCGGCGTCCGCGTCGCCTTCGTCGGCGACGGCGCCTGCAACATGGGCAACTCCTGGGTCCTGGCCGGCGCGTCGGCCGGTCTGCACGTCGTCGTCGGCGCGCCCGACGGGTTCAGCCCCGACGCCGACGTCGTCGCGCGCTCGCGCGAGATCGCCCAGGACACCGGGGGCTCGGTCGAGCTGACCGCCGACCCCGCCGAGGCCGTCCAGGGCGCCGACGTGGTGGTCACCGACTCCTGGGTCAGCATGGGACGTGAGGAGGAGTCCGCCGAGCGCATGCGCATCTTCCCGCCCTACGGCGTCACCGACGAGCTCCTCGCCCACGCGGCCGCCGACGCGATCGTCATGCACTGCCTGCCCGCCTACCGCGGCAAGGAGATCTCCGAGGCCGTCATCGAGGGTCCGCAGTCGGTGGTCTGGGACGAGGCGGAGAACCGCCGGCACGCCCAGAAGGCCGTGCTCAGCTGGCTCCTGGAACACTCGTGAGCGCCATGACCCCGCTGACCAAGGGCGCCCGCCACCAGCGGATCGTCGACATCGTCACGTCCCACCCCGTCCGGTCGCAGACCGAGCTGGCCGACCTGCTCGCCGACCACGGCGTCCGGGTCACCCAGGCCACCTTGAGCCGCGACCTCGTCGAGCTCGACGCGGTCAAGGTGCGTGACGCCGACGGCGTGCTCGTCTACGCCGTGCCGGGGGAGGGCGGCGACCGCTCGGTCGTCGGCCCCCGCGACAGCGTGGCCGGGCGCGACCGGCTGGCACGGCTGTGCGGCGAGCTCCTGGTGAGCGCCGAGGCCAGCGCCAACCTGGTCGTCCTGCGCACGCCCCCGGGGGCCGCGCAGTTCCTGGCCAGCGCCTTCGACAAGGCCGACCTCGGCGACGTCCTCGGCACCATCGCGGGGGACGACACCCTCCTGGTCATCGGCCGCGAGCCCGACGGCGGCGACGCCCTCGCCCAGCGGTTCCTCGACCTGGCCAACGACCACCACCCCAGCCCCACGGGCACCCCCACTGCAAAGGACACACCGTGAGCAAGGTCCTCACCTCCCTCCCCGTCGGCGAGCGCGTCGGCATCGCCTTCTCCGGCGGCCTCGACACCTCCGTCGCCGTCGCGTGGATGCGCGACAAGGGTGCCGTCCCGTGCACCTACACCGCCGACATCGGCCAGTACGACGAGCCCGACATCTCCGGCGTGCCCACCCGCGCGCTGCAGTACGGCGCCGAGCTCGCGCGCGCCGTCGACTGCAAGACCCAGCTGGTCGAGGAGGGCCTGGCCGCGCTGGCGTGCGGCGCCTTCCACATCCGCTCCGGCGGCCGGGTCTACTTCAACACCACGCCGCTGGGCCGTGCCGTCACCGGGACCATGCTGGTGCGCGCGATGCACGACGACGGGGTCAACATCTGGGGCGACGGGTCGACGTTCAAGGGCAACGACATCGAGCGCTTCTACCGCTACGGCCTGCTCGCCAACCCCGACCTGCGCATCTACAAGCCGTGGCTCGACGCCGACTTCGTCACCGAGCTCGGCGGACGCCACGAGATGAGCGCCTGGCTCACCCAGCAGGGCCTGCCCTACCGCGACAGCCAGGAGAAGGCGTACTCCACTGACGCCAACATCTGGGGCGCCACCCACGAGGCCAAGACGCTCGAGCACCTCGACGTCTCGCTGGAGACCGTCGAGCCCATCATGGGCGTGAAGTTCTGGGACCCCGCGGTGGCGATCGAGACCGAGGACGTCACGATCCGCTTCGACCAGGGCCGCCCTGTCGCGATCAACGGCACCCGCTACGACGACGCCGTCGCGCTGGTCCACGAGGCCAACACCATCGGCGGGCGCCACGGGCTCGGCATGTCCGACCAGATCGAGAACCGGATCATCGAGGCCAAGTCGCGCGGCATCTACGAGGCCCCGGCGATGGCGCTGCTCTTCGCCGCCTACGAGCGGCTGGTCAACGCGATCCACAACGAGGACACCGTCGCGCAGTACCACAACGAGGGCCGCAAGCTCGGCCGGCTGCTCTACGAGGGCCGCTGGCTCGACCCCCAGGCGCTGATGATCCGCGAGTCGGTGCAGCGCTGGATCGCCTCCCTCGTCACCGGCGAGGTGACCCTGCGGCTGCGTCGCGGCGAGGACTACACCGTCCTGCGCACCGACGGCCCGGCGTTCTCCTACCACCCCGACAAGCTGTCGATGGAGCGCACCGACAACGCCGCCTTCGGTCCCACCGACCGGATCGGCCAGCTGACGATGCGCAACCTCGACATCGCCGACTCGCGCGCCAAGCTCGAGCTCTACGCCGCGCAGCCGCTCGACCAGGGCCAGGTGCTCGTCGAGCACGGCACGCTGTTCGGGGCGATCGAGTCCGGCGGCTACGACCGGATCACCGACAACCCGGCGGCCGGGGGCTCGGCCGACGGGTCGGCGCTGGACAACGCGGCGATGGAGTCCGGGACCGACTGAGGTCCTCGCCCGGGTCTGCGCAGGCGTCACTCGGCGCCGGATCGGGGCTGGATCGGGGCTGGATCGGGGCTGGATCGGGGCTGGATCGGGGCTGGGCACCGCTGAGTAGGGTGGAGGTCCGACCACTCGTCACCTGCCCGGAGGTGCCCCGGCATGCCCCGATCCTCACGACTCGGTCCCGACGAGCGAGCCGCCGGCTGGGCCTCGCTGGCCGACGCCGACATCGACGTCCTGGTGGTCGGCGGCGGCGTGACGGGCGCCGGCGTCGCGCTGGACGCCGCCACCCGCGGCCTGCGCGTGGTGCTGGTCGAGCAGCGCGACCTCGCCTCCGGCACGTCCTCGCGCAGCTCCAAGCTCTTCCACGGTGGTCTGCGCTACCTCGAGCAGCTGAACTTCGCCCTGGTGCGCGAGGCGCTGCGCGAGCGCGAGCTGATGCTCACCCGGATCGCGCCCCACCTGGTGCGGCCGGTGTCGTTCCTCTACCCGCTGCAGCACCGCGTGTGGGAGCGCCCCTACGTCACCGCGGGCCTGACCCTCTACGACACGATGGGCGGCGCCCGTTCGCTCCCGCGCCACCGCCAGCTGACCCGCTCCGGGGCGCTCAAGCTCGCGCCCGGCCTGCGGCGCGACGCCCTCGCCGGCGGCCTGCTCTACTACGACGCCCAGGCCGACGACGCCCGCCACACGATGATGCTCGCGCGCACCGCCGCCTCCTACGGCGCGACGGTCCTGCCGTCGGTCAAGGTGACCGGGCTGACCCGTGCCGGCGAGCGCATCGTCGGCGCGACGGTCACCGACGTCGAGACGGGGGAGGAGCAGACCCTCTCCGCACGCGTGGTCATCAACTGCGCCGGCGTGTGGACCGACGAGGTCCAGACGATGGCCGGCGGACGCGGTCGATTCAACGTGCGCGCCTCCAAGGGCGTGCACATCGTCGTGCCGCGCGACCGGATCAACTCCGAGACCGGGATGATCCTGCGCACCGAGAAGTCGGTGCTGTTCGTCATCCCGTGGGGCACCCACTGGATCGTCGGCACCACCGACACCGACTGGGAGCTCGACAAGGCGCACCCGGCGGCGAGCCGCGCCGACATCGACTACATCCTCGACCACGTCAACACGGTGCTCGCCAAGCCGCTCACCCACGACGACATCGAGGGCGTGTACGCCGGCCTCCGCCCGCTGCTCAGCGGCGAGAGCGAGGCGACCTCGAGCCTGTCGCGCGAGCACGCCGTCGCCCGGCCCCAGCCCGGCCTGATCTCGATCGCGGGCGGCAAGTACACGACCTACCGGGTGATGGCGGCCGACGCGGTCGACGCCGCGCTGGTCGACCTCCCCTCCGGCGTCGGCACCTGCGTGACCGACCAGATCCCGCTGGTGGGGGCCCAGGGCTACCTCGCGCTCACCAACCAGACCGACCGCCTCGCCCGCGAGCGGCACCTGCCCACGTGGCGGATCACCCACCTGCTCGAGCGCTACGGCTCGCTGCTCGACGAGGTGCTCGAGGTCGCCGACGACGACGCCTCGCTGCTCGAGCCGCTCCCCGGCGCCGAGGAGTACCTCAAGGTCGAGGTCGTGTACGCCGCCAGCCACGAGGGTGCCCTGCACCTCGACGACCTGCTCTCGCGCCGCACCCGGATCTCGATCGAGGCACACGACCGCGGCGTCGCGTGCGCGGACGACGCGGCGCGGCTCGTGGCCCCGGTGCTGGGCTGGGACGACGAGCGGGTGGCCGACGAGGTCGCCGCCTACCGTGCGCGCGTCGCCGCCGAGCGTGAGTCGCAGCTGGAGCCCGACGACCTGGCGGCGAACGCCGAGCGCCTCGCCGCGCCCGACATCCGGGCCCGGTCGGTCGGGCGCGCGCTCGACTGACAAACTTGCCCCCGTGACCGAGCCGCAGGAGACGCCCGCGCCCACCGAGGCCCCGGCCGACCCGCAGGACGGCGGCACCCACCGCGGCAGCCTGTGGGGCGCTCGCTTCGCGACCGGGCCCTCGCCCGAGCTCCAGGCGCTGTCGCGCTCGACGCACTTCGACTGGCAGCTCACCCCCTACGACCTGGCCGGGTCGCGGGCCCACGCCCACGCGCTGCACCGCGCGGGGCTGCTCAGCGACGCCGACCACGCCGAGCTGCTGCGCGGGCTCGACGTGCTGGGGGAGCGGTACGCCGCCGGCGACCTGCTCCCCGACGAGTCCGACGAGGACGTCCACGGCGCGCTGGAGCGTCTTCTCCTGCAGGAGATCGGTCCCGAGGTCGGTGGTCGGCTGCGGGCGGGGCGCTCGCGCAACGACCAGGTCGCCACCCTGTTCCGCGTCTACCTGCGCGACCACGCCCGCACCATCGCCGCGCTCGCGCTCGACCTCGTCGACGTGCTCGCCGACCAGGCCGCCGACCACCTCGCGCCGGGCCGGGAGAGCGTCATGCCGGGGCGCACCCACCTCCAGCACGCGCAGCCCGTGCTGCTCTCGCACCACCTCCTGGCGCACGCCTGGCCGCTGGTGCGCGACGTCGAGCGGCTGCGGGACTGGGACGCGCGGGTGGCGGGGGACTCGCCCTACGGCTCGGGTGCGCTCGCGGGACAGACCCTCGGCCTCGACCCGGAGGCGGTGGCCGCCGACCTCGGGTTCTCCGGCTCGTCGGCCAACTCCATCGACGGGACCTCCGCCCGCGACTTCGCCGCGGAGTTCGCGTTCGTGACCGCCCAGATCGGCGTCGACCTCTCCCGGCTGGCCGAGGAGGTCGTCCTCTGGACCACGCGGGAGTTCGGCTTCGCCACGCTCCACGACTCGTGGTCCACCGGGTCGAGCATCATGCCGCAGAAGAAGAACCCCGACATCGCCGAGCTCGCGCGCGGCAAGTCCGGGCGGCTCATCGGCAACCTCGCCGGCCTGATGGCCACGCTCAAGGGCCTGCCGCTGGCGTACAACCGCGACCTCCAGGAGGACAAGGAGCCGGTCTTCGACTCGGTCACCACCCTCGAGGTGCTCCTGCCTGCGGTGACCGGGATGGTCGCCACCCTCACCTTCCACGCCGACCGGATGGCCGAGCTGGCACCGCAGGGGTTCTCGCTGGCCACCGACGTGGCCGAGTGGCTCGTGCGCGAAGGGGTGCCGTTCCGCGACGCCCACGAGCTCGCCGGTGCGTGCGTACGCCGGTGCGAGGAGCTCGGGTGCGACCTGCCCGACCTCACCGACGAGCAGCTGGCCGCGATCTCGCCGTCCCTGACCCCCGAGGTGCGATCGGTGCTGACCGTCGAGGGGTCCGTGGCCTCCCGCTCCGGTCGTGGCGGCACGGCCCCGGTCCGGGTGCGCGAGCAGCTCGACGACCTCCGCGGCACGAGCGCCGCCCACCGTGCCCGCCTGGGCTGAGGGCGACCCCCTCGACGTCGCTCCCCGTCTGCTGGGAGCAGTGCTGACCCACGCCGGGGTCTCGGTCCGGCTCACCGAGGTCGAGGCCTACCGCGGTCCCGACGACCCGGGGTCGCACGCCTTCCGTGGTCCGACGCCCCGCAACGCAACCATGTTCGGACCGCCCGGTCGCCTCTACGTGTACTTCATCTACGGCATGCACCACTGCGTGAACCTGGTGACCGGGCCTGAGGGCGACCCGGGCGCCGTGCTGCTGCGCGCGGGTCGGGTCGTCGCCGGGATCGAGCTCGCCCGCGAGCGTCGACCCGGGAGCACAGACCGCGACCTGGCGCGCGGACCGGCGCGTCTGTGCACCGCGCTCGGCATCGACCGCTCGGCCGACGGGACGACGGCGGTGCTCTCGGCGGGGGAGGGCGGACCAGACAGGACACACGTCGTCGCGACCGGTCCGCGGGTGGGGCTGAGACTGGCTGCGGACCGTCCCTGGAGGTTCTGGATCGACGGCGACGACACCGTCAGCGCCTACCGGCCCGCGGCGCCGCGACGTCGCGCAGGCCGCTGACCTGCGGTTTTGCACCGAAGGCACCCCCGGTTTTGCACACCCCGCAGGATGGGTCTAATGTTTCACCTGTCGCCGCAAGCGGCGCCGCCGCCCGGCCAGAAGGCCGGCTGAGGCGGAGACCAGCTGCGACCACCGAAGCACGAAGCCGAGCGAATTGACGCGAGGCCGAGAGCCCGGTAAGTTTCACCAGGTTGCCCCGCGACCGAGCCGGCTTTTGCTGGGGAGGATCGGGTGCGTCTGATTCTTGAGAACTCAACAGTGTGTTTGATTAGTCGACGAATTAGTTTGTTATGCCCCGTTGACATCATGTTTGGCTGCTGCCTTTGGGTGGTGGTTGTGGTGTCGCGGTTTCTTTGACAATGATTCTGGCTGATGCCTGCGATCTTCGGGTTGTGGGTGTCTTTCGCTAGTTTTGTTCAGTCATGGATGTGGCTCTTATTGATAGTCGCTCTCGCTGCTTTTGGGTGGTGGGGGTTGATGGTTTTCGATGGAGAGTTTGATCCTGGCTCAGGACGAACGCTGGCGGCGTGCTTAACACATGCAAGTCGAGCGGAAAGGCCCTTCGGGGTACTCGAGCGGCGAACGGGTGAGTAACACGTGAGTAATCTGCCCCTGGCTTTGGGATAGCCACCGGAAACGGTGATTAATACCGGATATGACCACTTGATGCATGTTGGGTGGTGGAAAGTTTTTCGGCCAGGGATGTGCTCGCGGCCTATCAGCTTGATGGTGAGGTAATGGCTCACCATGGCTTCGACGGGTAGCCGGCCTGAGAGGGTGACCGGTCACACTGGGACTGAGACACGGCCCAGACTCCTACGGGAGGCAGCAGTGGGGAATATTGGACAATGGGCGGAAGCCTGATCCAGCAACGCCGCGTGAGGGATGACGGCCTTCGGGTTGTAAACCTCTTTCGGTAGGGACGAAGCGCAAGTGACGGTACCTACTAAAGAAGCACCGGCCAACTACGTGCCAGCAGCCGCGGTAATACGTAGGGTGCGAGCGTTGTCCGGAATTATTGGGCGTAAAGGGCTCGTAGGCGGTTTGTCGCGTCGGGAGTGAAAACCAGGTGCTTAACACCTGGCTTGCTTTCGATACGGGCAGACTAGAGGTATTCAGGGGAGAACGGAATTCCTGGTGTAGCGGTGAAATGCGCAGATATCAGGAGGAACACCGGTGGCGAAGGCGGTTCTCTGGGAATATCCTGACGCTGAGGAGCGAAAGTGTGGGGAGCGAACAGGATTAGATACCCTGGTAGTCCACACCGTAAACGTTGGGCGCTAGGTGTGGGGTCCATTCCACGGATTCCGTGCCGCAGCTAACGCATTAAGCGCCCCGCCTGGGGAGTACGGCCGCAAGGCTAAAACTCAAAGGAATTGACGGGGGCCCGCACAAGCGGCGGAGCATGCGGATTAATTCGATGCAACGCGAAGAACCTTACCTGGGTTTGACATACACCCTGCCGCTCCAGAGATGGGGCTTCTTTTGGGGGTGTACAGGTGGTGCATGGCTGTCGTCAGCTCGTGTCGTGAGATGTTGGGTTAAGTCCCGCAACGAGCGCAACCCTCGTTCTATGTTGCCAGCACGTAATGGTGGGGACTCATAGGAGACTGCCGGGGTCAACTCGGAGGAAGGTGGGGATGACGTCAAGTCATCATGCCCCTTATGTCCAGGGCTTCACGCATGCTACAATGGCCGGTACAAAGGGCTGCGATCCCGTGAGGGGGAGCGAATCCCAAAAAGCCGGTCTCAGTTCGGATTGGGGTCTGCAACTCGACCCCATGAAGTCGGAGTCGCTAGTAATCGCAGATCAGCAACGCTGCGGTGAATACGTTCCCGGGCCTTGTACACACCGCCCGTCACGTCACGAAAGTCGGCAACACCCGAAGCCGGTGGCCCAACCCTTGTGGAGGGAGCCGTCGAAGGTGGGGCTGGCGATTGGGACGAAGTCGTAACAAGGTAGCCGTACCGGAAGGTGCGGCTGGATCACCTCCTTTCTAAGGAGCACACACCCCGATCAGTGGCGAATGTTCACTGACGCATGGTGGTGTCTCACTAGTGGAATCGTCGACTGGCTGTCTCAGCTGCATGGCCCTTGGGGTTGTGTGGGTGGGGTGGTCTACCAGGCCTGCCGTTGGGTGGGGTGGTGGTTGAGCACACTGTTGGGTCCTGAAGGATCAGCCTCTGGTTGGTGTTTCAGTGTCTCCCTTCGTCTGAGTCTCCCTTCTGGGGGGTGAGGGGGTTGGTGGGGTTGTTGTTTGAGATCTGCATAGTGGACGCGAGCATCTTTGTAGCTAGTTCAATCTAGTTGCGTTGCCGGCTCGTCTCGTATGAGTCTTCGAGGCGTGCTGGTGTGTGTTGTTTTGACGTAGTTGAGACAAGCTATGAAGGGCACATGGTGGATGCCTTGGCATCAAGAGCCGATGAAGGACGTTGGAGCCTGCGATAAGCCCTGGGGAGTTGGCAACCAAGCTGTGATCCAGGGGTGTCCGAATGGGGAAACCCAGCACGAGTCATGTCGTGCTACCCACATCTGAACACATAGGGTGTGTGGAGGGAACGTCGGGAAGTGAAACATCTCAGTACCGACAGGAAGAGAAAACAACAGTGATTCCGAGAGTAGTGGCGAGCGAAATCGGAAGAGGCCAAACCTTGCGTGTGTGATACCCGGCAGGGGTTGCACGCAAGGGGTTGTGGGACCGCTCATCACGTACTGCCGTGCGTGAGCAGAGTAAGAAACCAGTGTGGAAGTCGAAACCGGTTGGAAAGCCGTACCGTAGAGGGTGATAGGCCCGTAGACGTAAAACACTGGCTCTGGAGCGTGTTCCCAAGTAACACGGAACCCCTGAAATTCCGTGTGAATCTGGCGGGACCACCCGTTAAGCCTAAATACTCCTTGATGACCGATAGCGGACAAGTACCGTGAGGGAAAGGTGAAAAGTACCCCTGGCGGGGAGTGAAATAGTACCTGAAACCATGTGCCTACAATCCGTCGGAGCTTTATGCCAACTTGTTGGTGGGGGTGACGGCGTGCCTTTTGAAGAATGAGCCTGCGAGTTTGCGGTGTGTTGCGAGGTTAACCCGTGTGGGGAAGCCGTAGCGAAAGCGAGTCCGAATAGGGCGATTCAGTAGCGCGCTCAAGACCCGAAGCGAAGTGATCTATCCATGGGCAGGTTGAAGCGTCGGTAAGACGACGTGGAGGACCGAACCCACTTAGGTTGAAAACTGAGGGGATGACCTGTGGATAGGGGTGAAAGGCCAATCAAACTTCGTGATAGCTGGTTCTCCCCGAAATGCATTTAGGTGCAGCGTTGCGTGTTTCTTGCCGGAGGTAGAGCACTGGATAGCCGATGGGCCCTACAAGGTTACTGACGTTAGCCAAACTCCGAATGCCGGTAAGTGAGAGCGCAGCAGTGAGACTGCGGGGGATAAGCTCCGTAGTCGAGAGGGAAACAGCCCAGACCATCAGCTAAGGCCCCTAAGCGGTGACTAAGTGGAAAAGGATGTGGAGTCGCATTGACAACCAGGAGGTTGGCTTGGAAGCAGCCACCCTTGAAAGAGTGCGTAATAGCTCACTGGTCAAGTGATTCCGCGCCGACAATGTAGCGGGGCTCAAGTCATCCGCCGAAGCTATGGCATTCAACGAATACGCAAGCCGCCCTTGAGGTTGGTTCAGTGCGTTGGATGGGTAGGGGAGCGTCGTGTGGGCAGTGAAGCGCCGGAGTGATCCAGGTGTGGAGCCCACACGAGTGAGAATGCAGGCATGAGTAGCGAATCACGGGTGAGAAACCCGTGCGCCGAATGATCAAGGGTTCCAGGGTCAAGCTAATCTGCCCTGGGTAAGTCGGGACCTAAGGCGAGGCCGACAGGCGTAGTCGATGGACAACGGGTTGATATTCCCGTACCGGCGAAGTTTCGCCCATGACGAACTTGGTGATGCTAACCACCCGAAGCATCTCGGACCGGACCCTTCGGGGCGAGGCCGTGGTGTGGAGCGTGGGACCCGAGCTGGTAGTAGTCAAGCGATGGGGTGACGCAGGAAGGTAGCCCAGCCACAGCGATGGTTGTCTGTGGGCAAGCGCGTAGGACGTGGTGTAGGCAAATCCGCACCACATGTGTCTGAGACGTGACGCGGAGCCATATATGGCGAAGTGGGTGATCCTATGCTGTCGAGAAAAACCTCTAGCGAGAAACGAGCCGCCCGTACCCCAAACCGACTCAGGTGATCAGGTAGAGAATACTAAGGCGATCGAGATAACCATGGTTAAGGAACTCGGCAAAATGCCCCCGTAACTTCGGGAGAAGGGGGGCCGGATTCGTGAACCCACTTGCTGGGAGAAGCGATGATGGCCGCAGAGACCAGGGGAAAGCGACTGTTTACTAAAAACACAGGTCCGTGCGAAGTTGTAAGACGATGTATACGGACTGACTCCTGCCCGGTGCTGGAAGGTTAAGAGGACCGGTTAGATACGCAAGTGTCGAAGCTGAGAATTTAAGCCCCAGTAAACGGCGGTGGTAACTATAACCATCCTAAGGTAGCGAAATTCCTTGTCGGGTAAGTTCCGACCTGCACGAATGGAGTAACGACTTTCCCACTGTCTCAACCATGGACTCGGCGAAATTGCACTACGAGTAAAGATGCTCGTTACGCGCGGCAGGACGGAAAGACCCCGGGACCTTTACTATAGTTTGGTATTGGTGTTTGGTACGGCTTGTGTAGGATAGGTGGGAGACTGTGAAGCCCAGACGCCAGTTTGGGTGGAGTCAACGTTGAAATACCACTCTGGTCGTACTAGATGTCTAACCTAGGTCCGTTATCCGGATCAGGGACAGTGCCTGATGGGTAGTTTAACTGGGGCGGTTGCCTCCTAAAATGTAACGGAGGCGCTCAAAGGTTCCCTCAGCCTGGTTGGCAATCAGGTGGCGAGTGTAAGTGCACAAGGGAGCTTGACTGTGAGACAGACATGTCGAGCAGGGACGAAAGTCGGAACTAGTGATCTGGCCACGGCATGTGGAAGCGTGGTCACTCAACGGATAAAAGGTACCCCGGGGATAACAGGCTGATCTTCCCCAAGAGTCCATATCGACGGGATGGTTTGGCACCTCGATGTCGGCTCGTCGCATCCTGGGGCTGGAGTAGGTCCCAAGGGTTGGGCTGTTCGCCCATTAAAGCGGCACGCGAGCTGGGTTTAGAACGTCGTGAGACAGTTCGGTCCCTATCCGCCGCGCGCGCAGGAAACTTGAGAAAGGCTGTCCCTAGTACGAGAGGACCGGGATGGACGAACCTCTGGTGTGCCAGTTGTTCTGCCAAGAGCACGGCTGGTTGGCTACGTTCGGAAGTGATAACCGCTGAATGCATCTAAGCGGGAAGCACGTTTCAAGATGAGGTTTCCCACCCAATAATGGGGTAAGGCCCCCCACAGAACATGGGGTTGATAGGCCGGAGGTGTACAGCAGTAATGCCCAGCCGACCGGTACTAATAGGCCGAGGGCTTGTCCCAACCACGTACAAAACCACACACACACCGTGTGGGTACGTGACACACGCGCACACAACGAACACAAGCTGCGAGGCTTGTTCGCGTCCACTACGCAGTTCCCAACCAACAAACCCAGCACCCGCCAGCGATGGCGGTGGTGCGAGTTTGTGAGTGGTTGAAAGAGTTACGGCGGCCATAGCGAAACGGGAAACACCCGGTCCCATACCGAACCCGGAAGTTAAGCCTTTCAGCGCCGATGGTACTGCAACCGAGAGGTTGTGGGAGAGTAGGACGCCGCCGGACAAACATTGTGAGAGTGGGGTCGCCTTCGGGCGGCCCCACTTTTGCATTTCGTGACTGATGCGTGGATGAGAGACGCGATCGCGGGCCACCAGGTGTCCACAGCCCGACCGTCTCGACTGTCTCTCCACAGGCGGTCGGTCGTCGTGTCGCGCCCTGTCGGCGCGCGCGGTCAGGCTGTGCTCGGAGGTGGATGATGAACCAGACGACCACACGGACGAGCAAGAGCCAGGCAGGGACAGCGGTCCCGACGGAGAGCGTCAACGACGTCAGACTGGTCGGCGCGCTCACCGCGCCGGCCGAGGCCAAGGAGCTCCCCAGCGGGGACCAGCTCGTCACGTTCCGGGTGTCGGTGCCGCGGGCGCCGACCACGCCGTCGAGCGGGCAACGCGGTGCCAGCGTCGACTCGGTGCCGTGCACGGCGTGGACCGCGCGGGTGCGCCGCAGCGCGACCACCTGGCGTGTCGGCGACGTGATCGAGGTGACGGGTGCGGTGCGCTGCCGCTTCTACCAGGCGGGAGGCGCCACACGCTCGCGCGTCGAGGTCGAGGTGACTTCGGCGAAGGTCATTCGTCGGGCACGGGCCTCATGAGGACACCGAGGCTGGGCTTGGGCTGGAAGGAGGTCGCCTTCTCGGGCAGCAGCCCGCCGGCCTCCACGAGATCCTTGACCTGGCCGAAGTCGGGGCTCGGCAGCAGGACGGCGGGGGAGTGTGGCCCGGCCAGCGCCAGGGCGTCGTCCGCGCTGTGGTGGTGCTCGACGCGCGTGGGCTCCGCGGGCAGCAGCGGCAGCACGTCCTCGTGGAGCCAGGCCACCGCAGCGCGGTGCTCGAGGTCCGCCGGCGACACCGTGAGCCACGTCGACCCGTCGGTGAGGACCAGGTGGCGGCTGTCGAGCACCCCGAGGGCGTCGGTGCGGTCGCGCTCACCCACCGTCGCGCCGGCCCGGGTGGCCGCCTCGGCGAGGTCGTCGAGCGAGGGCCCGGTCAGCGTGCGGTGGATCGCACCGAGGAAGAGGGGGGTGTCGTCCTGGTCGACGAGCATGGCCAGTCCCGAGTCCCAGCCCGTGCCGGGCCGCTCCTCCTGCAACCGCAGGTAGGCGGCGTAGCGGTGGTGTCCGTCGGCGATCAGGCAGGCGGTCCCCTCCAGCAGGTCGCTGACACGATCAAGCAGGTCAGCGTCGCGCAGGGCCCAGATCCGCTGTCGCTGACCCGTGCGGTCGAGGTAGCGCCAGTCGGGCTCACCCGCGGCCACCTCGCCCAGGACGTCGCGCAGCTGTTGCGAGCCATGGTGGACGAGGAGGATCGGGGCCGGGTTGAGCTGCATCTGGCTCATCCGGGCCGCGAGCTCACCGGCCTGGTCGGGATGGATCGCCTCGTGCGGCCAGACCGCGCGCTCGTCCAGCGACTGCGCGCGACGGGAGACGTCGAGCGCCCCGACGATGCCCCGGACGGTGAGTCCCTCCACGGTGTACTCGTGCAGGTAGAGGGCGGGACCGTCGTCGGAGATCGCGCGACCCTCCTCGATCCAGCGGGTCAGACGGGCGGCCACGTCGCGATAGGGTCGCGCCAGGGCTCGAGCGGACGCGGGGTCCCCGACGCGTCCCGGGGCCAGCATGACTGCGGTGAACGGCAGGAGCCGGAGCGGTCTCCCCACATAGGGGGGCACGATCCCGGCGACGTCCATCGGAGCATCGTAGGGGGACGCTGGTCACAGTCCTGAGAGGGGTGGAACATGCTCGAGCACGCGGAAGGCCCGGTGGTGAAGGGCCACGACCTGGTGATGTTCGACCTCGACGGCGTGGTCTACGTCGGGGGCGAGGCGATCGACGGCGTCGCGGACCGGATCGACCGGGTGCGCGAGCTCGGGGTGCATGTCGCCTTCGTCACCAACAACGCCTCCCGCACGCCCGCCGACGTGGCGACGAAGCTCGAGGACCTCGGCGTCGCGGCACAGGCCACGGACGTGGTGACCTCGGCGCAGGCGGCCGCCCGGCTCCTGGCCGAGCAGCACGGCGACGGGGCGAAGATCCTGGCGCTCGGCGGCAAGGGCCTGCTCGCGGCGCTGGAGGAGGCGGGGCTCGAGCCGGTCGACGATCCCGACGGTGCGGTCGCCGTGGCCAGCGGCTACGGCCCCGACGTGCGCTGGCGCGACATCATGCGGGTCGCCACACTCGTGCGCGACGGTCTGCCCTACGTCGCGAGCAACACCGACATGACCATCCCCACCGCCTACGGGCTGGCTCCCGGGCACGGCGTGCTGGTCGAGACGATCAGCAGGTTCTCCGGGGTCACGCCCGTCGTCGCGGGCAAGCCGTCCAAGCCCCTGATGGAGGAGACCGTGCGCCGCGTCGGGGGCGACCGGCCGCTGATGGTCGGCGACCGCCTCGACACCGACATGGAGGGCGCTCACGCCATCGGCGTCCCGTCGCTGCTGGTCCTGACCGGGGTCAGCGGCCTGGAGGACATCGCCTCCGCGACGCCGGAGCTGCGTCCGACGTACGTCTCTCCGACGCTGGAGGGGCTGTTCGAGCCGCACCCGGTCCCCTCGACCTCCGAGGACGGCACGGCCGAGCTCGGTGGCTGGTCCGCGACGGTGAGGGACGGCCGCCTCGAGGTGACCGGGAGCGGCAACGACGCGGACTGGTGGCGGGTCGCGGCCACCGCGTGCTGGCTGCACCTCGACAGTGCCGGGAGCCCCGCCGAGGTCACCGACACGACCCCGCCCGGAGCCTCTCGCGACGACGTCGCCGAGTAGGCTCGCGGCCATGGAGGAGGAAGTCGACACCGGTGTCGGGAGCGCACGTGGCTACGACGTCGAGCCGACCGGGACCGACCAGGTCGACCGCGTCCTGACCGAGGTCGCCGACCTCGACGAGCGTCCCGTCTCCGAGCACGTCGCCGTCTTCGAGCGCGCCCACGAGCAGCTCCGGCGCGCCCTCGACGCCGCACCGCCCACTGCGCCCACGACCGCCGACGAGCAGGGCGCCTGAACGACCGTGCCGCCTCGACGACTTCGGCTGGACCAGGAGCTGGTCCGACGCGGGCTGGCCCGCTCGCGTGAGCACGCCAGCGAGCTCGTGGCGGCCGGACGCGTCACTGTGTCCGGAGCTCCGGCGACCAAGCCCGCGACAGGGGTCACGACCGACGTCGCCATCGTGGTGCGCGAGGACCCGACGTCGGTCGACTACGTCTCGCGCGGCGGGCACAAGCTCGCCGGCGCGCTGGCGGCGTTCGCGGCCCACGGGCTGAGCGTCGACGGACGGCGTTGCCTCGACGCCGGGGCGTCGACGGGTGGCTTCACCGACGTGCTCCTGCGCGCGGGTGCCCGCGAGGTGGTGGCCGTCGACGTCGGCTACGGCCAGCTCGCGTGGTCGCTGCAGAGCGACGACCGGGTCGTCGTCCACGACCGCACCAACATCCGTGAGCTGACCCCCGAGCTCGTCGGGGAGCCGGTCGACCTCGTGGTGGGCGACCTGTCGTTCATCTCGCTGGCGCTGGTCCTGGACCCGCTGATCTCGGTCACCCGCGACGACGGTGCGCTGGCCCTCATGGTCAAGCCGCAGTTCGAGGTCGGCAAGGACCGGGTGGGCAAGGGCGGCGTGGTCCGCGACCTCGGGCTGCGCGCGGAGGCCGTGACGGCGATCGCCGACCTGGCCGAGGCGCGGGGCTGGGGCGCACGCGCCGTCACGGTCAGCCCGCTGCCGGGGCCGTCGGGCAACGTGGAGTTCTTCCTGCTGCTCCGGCGCGGTCCGGCGTCGATCGGGGCGGACGAGGTGCGTGCCGAGGTGGAGCGCACGGCCTCGATGGGGGTGGCGGGTGAGAGGGTGGATCCGTGACCACCCACACCCCCGAGCGCCGCGTCCTGGTCCTCGCCCACACCGGCCGCGCCGAGGGACGTGACGTCGCGCGCGCGTGCGTCGCCGGCCTCACCGCCCACGGGATCGGCGTACGCCTGCTCGTCGACGAGGCCGCCGACCTCGGGCTGAGCGCCGACGACGTGCTGGTGGAGACCACCAGCATCGACGGCGCCCCCGGCGAGGGCTGCGAGCTGGCGCTCGTGATCGGGGGCGATGGCACGATCCTGAGGGCCGCGGAGATCACCCGCGCGACGACCACCCCGCTGCTGGGGGTCAACCTCGGCCACGTCGGGTTCCTCGCCGAGGCCGAGCAGGAGGACGCGGAGTCGACGATCGCCGCCATCGTCCACCGCGCCTACACCGCCGAGGACCGGCTCACCCTCGACGTCTGCGTCATGCAGGGCAAGGAGGTCGCCTTCTCGACGTTCGCCCTCAACGAGGCGAGCGTGGAGAAGGCGGCCCGCGAGCGGATGCTCGAGGTCGTCGTCGAGGTCGACGACCGGCCGCTCTCGCGCTGGGGCTGCGACGGGGTCGTGTGCGCGACGCCCACCGGCTCCACCGCGTACAACTTCAGCGCAGGCGGCCCGGTGGTGTGGCCCGAGGTCGAGGCATTGCTGATGGTGCCGCTCAGCGCGCACGCCCTCTTCGCCCGGCCGATGGTCGTCGCGCCGACCTCGGTCCTGGCGATCGAGGTGCTCTCGAGCACCGAGGGGGCCGGCGTGCTGTGGTGCGACGGCCGTCGCACCGTCGACCTGCAGCCGGGCGCCCGCATCGAGATCCGGCGCGGCGAGCACCCGGTGCGGCTGGTGCGGCTGCACCGTGCGCCGTTCACCGACCGTCTGGTGGCGAAGTTCGACCTGCCGGTCGAGGGGTGGCGCGGAGCCGCCGAGCGCCGACGCCGCGACGGTGGCGACACCGATGCTTGAGGAGCTGCGGATCAGCCAGCTCGGGGTCATCGACTCCTCGACCCTCGAGCTGGGGCCCGGCCTGACCGTCATCACCGGTGAGACCGGTGCCGGCAAGACCATGGTCGTCACGGCGCTCGGCCTGCTGCTGGGCGGGCGCGCCGACAGCGGCGCCGTCCGGACCGGAGCCAAGCAGGCGCGCGTCGAGGGTGTCGTGTCCATCGGCACGTCGTCGCCGACGTTGGAGGCGTTCCGCGTCGCCGTCGAGGAGTCGGGCGGCGAGGTGGAGGAGCAGCAGGTCGTGCTCGCCCGCAACATCGCCGCGCAGGGCCGCTCACGCGCCTGGGTCGGCGGCGCCTCGGTGCCGGTGACCACGCTCGCGGACGTGGCCGAGCCGCTGGTGGCCGTGCACGGCCAGTCCGACCAGCACCGCCTGCTCAAGGCCGGCGCCCAGCGCGCCGCGCTCGACCGCTTCGGCGGCGAGGAGCTCGCCGCGACGGCGCGTTCCTACGCCGAGCTGTGGGCGCGGCTCGCGGGCACCGAGCGCACCCTCGCCGAGGTGCTCGGCTCGGTGCGCGAGCGCGCCCGCGAGGCCGACCAGCTCGCCTTCGGCCTCGGCGAGGTCGAGGCGATCGATCCGCGCCCCGGTGAGGACGCCGAGCTCGCGGCGGAGGAGACCCGGCTCGGGTTCGCCGACACCCTGCGCGTCGCGGCCGAGCAGGCGCGCGAGGCGCTGAGCAGCGAGGAGGGGGCCGTCGACGCGCTGGGCACGACCGCCGCCGCGCGTCACGCCCTCGACTCGGTGCGCGAGCACGACGCGAGCGCCGGCGAGCTCGCCGACCGGCTCGCCGAGCTCAACCACCTGCTGGTGGACCTGGCCGGCGACGTCGCCTCCTACGCCACCTCGCTCGACACCGATCCCGCCCGCCTGGCGGCGGTGTCCGAGCGGCGGGCGGCCCTGACCGGGCTGACCCGCAAGTACGGCGACACCATCGACGAGGTGCTCACCTGGGCCGAGGAGGGCGCCAAGCGGCTCCTCGACCTCCAGGGCACCGACGACCAGGTCGCCGACCTCGAGGCGCGCCGCGACCAGCTGCGCGCCGAGCTCGGTGCGCTCGCGGCCACGCTGTCGGCGCAGCGTTCGGCCGCCGCCGAGCGGCTGGGTCAGGCGGTCAGCGACGAGCTGACCTCCTTGGCCATGCCGCACGCCGTCGTGACGGTGGAGGTGCGCCAGCAGGAGGTCGCCGACCCCGGGACACCCGCCGGCCCGGTCCTGCACGTGGGGAAGCGGTGGCTGCGCGCCACCCAGCACGGCGTGGACGACGTCGACCTGCTCCTCGCCGCCAACACCGGCGCCGAGCCCCGTGCGTTGCACAAGGGCGCGTCGGGCGGTGAGCTGTCGCGCGTGATGCTCGCCCTGGAGGTGTCGCTCGCGGGGACCGGCTCGGTGCCCACCTTCGTCTTCGACGAGGTGGACGCCGGCGTCGGCGGCCGCGCCGCGATCGAGGTCGGTCGCCGCCTCGCCGCGCTGGCACGGACCTCGCAGGTGCTCGTGGTGACCCACCTGCCGCAGGTGGCGGCCTACGCCGACCGGCACGTGGTGGTCCACAAGTCGAGCGACGGCTCGGTGACCACGTCGGGCCTGGTGACCCTCGACGAGGACGAGCGCGAGCGTGAGCTGTCGCGGATGCTGGCCGGTGTCGAGGACTCCGACAGCGCTCGGGCCCACGCCCGCGAGCTGCTCGACGCCGCCGCGCCCGAGCGGGCGTGCCTCCCCGAAGGGCAGGTGCGCGGCTGAGACCATGGCGCGGTCATGAAGTTCGCAGTCCGCTCCCGTCCAGCCCCCGCCCTCCCGGGCGTCCACGGTCCCGCCCGCATCCTCCGCCGCACCGCTGCGGTGCTCGGTCGCCTGCACGCAGGTGACGTCGCGGTCCTCGACCACCTCGACATGGACCGCGAGACCGCGCAGGCTCTCGTCGACGCCGGCGTCGTGGCGGTCGTCAACGCCGGACCGATGATCTCGGGCCGCTTCCCCAACCTCGGCCCGGAGCTGCTCGTGGACGCCGGGGTCGTGGTCGTCGACAACGCCGGCGCCGAGGTCTTCGACCGGCTCAAGGACGGCACCACGGTCCGGGTCGACGCCGGCGTCGTCCACGCCGGCGACACCCTGGTCGCCACGGCCCGCGAGGTGACCCCCGACCTGGTGCGCAGCGAGATGTCCTCTGCGCGCAGCGGCCTCGCCGCCCAGCTCGACAGCTTCACCCACAACAGCACCGAGTTCCTGCGCCGCGAGCAGGACCTGCTGCTCCACGGCCACGGCGTGCCGCAGACCGCGACCGAGATGACCGGGCGCCCGGTCGTCGTGGCCGTCCGCTCCCACGGCTGGGAGTCCGAGCTGCGGGGCATCAGGCCGTTCGTCCGCGAGCAGAAGCCGGTCCTCATCGGGGTCGACCGCGGTGCCGACGCCCTGGCCGGCGCGGGGCACCGTCCCGACGTCGTGGTCGTGACCGGCGCCGGCGACGACCTGCCCGCCGCGGCGGTGCTGCGCAAGGCGCGCGACGTCGTGGTGCTCGTCGAGCGCGGCGCACCCCGCAGCGCCACCGAGCAGTTCGAGCGCATGGGCATCCGCGCTCTCCGCTTCGAGACGACCGCCACGACCGAGGACGCCGCCCTGCTGCTCGCCTCGGCGCACGGCGCGGCGCTCGTGGTGGGCGTCGGCATGCACGCCACCCTCGACGAGTTCCTCGACCGCCGACGCTCCGGGCTCGCCAGCACCTTCCTGACCCGCCTCAAGCTCGGCCCCGACCTCGTCGACGCGGCCGCGCTGCCGCGGCTCTACGACGGCGCCGTCCGACCGCGACACCTCCTCGGTGCCGTCGTCGCCGGCCTCCTGGCGGTGGGGGCGGCCATCAGCGTCACCCCCGTCGGCCAGCAGTGGGTCGACGACGCCACGCCGGCCGTCTCGCGCACCACGTCCGACCTGATCGACAACGTACGAGGAACCCTCCCGTGATCACCCTGCGTCACCACGTCCTGACCATCGTCTCCGTGTTCCTGGCGCTCGCCGCCGGGATCGTGCTGGGGGGCGGGCCACTCTCCGACGTGGGCTCCCGCGTCGCGACGGTCGGCTCGGACCAGCCGGCCGCCACCACGGACGCACCCGGCGCACCGGCTGCGGCCTACGACGCGGCCTTCCTCGAGAGCCTGTCGCCGTCGCTGGTCGCGGGTCGGCTGGCCGAGCGGTCGGTCGCGGTGGTGAGCGTCCCGGGGGCCGACGAGCGCCTGGTGACGGCGCTCACCGAGGGCGTCGCGGCTGCCGGCGGCACGGTCAGCGCGCGCTACGCGCTGGCCGACGAGCTCGTCGACCCCGACCAGAAGTCCCTGGTCGACACCCTGGGCAGCCAGCTGCTCACCCAGCAGGCCAAGGGCGCCGTGCCGGCCGACGCCTCGACGTACGACCGGATGGGCCAGCTCCTCGGCCTCGCCGTCGCCACGAAGACCCCGGAGGGCGACGACGTCAGCGGCAAGGCACGGGCGGTCGTGGACGCGGTCGTCGGCGCCGGGCTCATGAGCGAGCCGGAGCAGGTCTCCCAGCGCTCGCCCCTGGTCCTGCTCGTGCTGGGCCCTGACGCCGGCGACGACGGCTCGGACGCCGTCCTGGCGGGTCTCGCGCAGGGTCTCGGCGCGCAGGCGGCGGGCGTGGTGGTCGTCGGGACCACCGCCGACGGCGGCGCCGGGCAGCTCGGCCGGCTCCGTGCCGACCCGGCCTCCGCCTCGGTGGCGACCGTCGACGGGATCGACACCGGGGCCGGTCGGATCGCGACCCTGCTCACCCTCCAGCGCGCGCTGGGCGCACCCGGCGGCGCGTTCGGTGCGTCGGGTGCGGACGGACCCCTCCCTCTCGGGTAGGATCGAAGCCCGTGAAGAGCCCGACGCCGACCAAGCACGTATTCGTCACCGGAGGCGTCGCCTCCTCCCTCGGCAAGGGGCTCACCGCCTCGAGCCTGGGCAGCCTGCTGAAGTCGCGCGGTCTCCGCGTGACGATGCAGAAGCTGGACCCCTACCTGAACGTCGATCCCGGGACGATGAACCCGTTCCAGCACGGCGAGGTCTTCGTGACCAACGACGGGGCCGAGACCGATCTCGACATCGGTCACTACGAGCGGTTCCTCGACACCGACCTCAACCAGATCGCCAACGTCACGACCGGGCAGGTCTACTCCACGGTCATCGCCAAGGAGCGCCGCGGCGACTACCTCGGTGACACCGTGCAGGTCATCCCGCACATCACCAACGAGATCAAGGATCGGATCCTCGCCATGGGCGGTCCGGACATCGACGTGGTGATCACGGAGGTCGGCGGCACGGTCGGCGACATCGAGTCGCTGCCGTTCCTCGAGGCGGCGCGCCAGACGCGCCACGAGATCGGGCGCGACAACTGCTTCTTCATCCACGTCTCGCTGGTGCCCTACATCGGTCCGTCGGGCGAGCTGAAGACCAAGCCCACGCAGCACTCGGTGGCCGCGCTGCGCTCGATCGGCATCCAGCCCGACGCCATCGTGTGCCGCGCCGACCGCGAGCTGCCCGACGGCATCAAGCGCAAGATCGCGCTGATGTGCGACGTCGACGACGACGCGGTGGTCACCGCCGCCGACGCGCCCTCGATCTACGACATCCCCAAGGTGCTGCACCGCGAGGGTCTCGACGCCTACGTCGTGCGCCGCCTCGACCTGCCGTTCCGCGACGTCGACTGGACGACGTGGGACGACCTGCTCCGCCGGGTCCACCACCCGTCGGAGGAGGTCACGGTCGCGCTGGTCGGCAAGTACATCGACCTCCCCGACGCCTACCTCTCGGTCAGCGAGGCCCTGCGCGCGGGCGGCTTCGCCCACGAGGCGAAGGTCAACATCCGCTGGGTCGCCTCCGACGAGTGCGGAACCGAGGCCGGTGCGGCCAAGCACCTCTCCGACGTCGACGCGGTCCTGGTGCCCGGCGGGTTCGGCGTGCGCGGCATCGAGGGCAAGCTGGGTGCGCTCCACTACGCACGCACCCACCGGATCCCGACCCTCGGCCTGTGCCTGGGCCTGCAGTGCATGGTCATCGAGTACGCCCGCAACGTCGCCGGGCTGGAGAAGGCCGGGTCGACGGAGTTCGACCCCGAGACCCTCGAGCCGGTGATCTCCACGATCGAGGAGCAGAAGAAGTTCGTCGAGGGTGCCGGTGACCTGGGCGGCACGATGCGCCTCGGCCTGCAGAAGGCCGAGCTGGCCGAGGGCAGCGTCGTGCGCGGGGCCTACGGCTCCGGGACCGTCGAGGAGCGGCACCGCCACCGCTACGAGTTCAACGACGCCTACCGCGAGACCCTCGCCGAGGCCGGGCTGGTGTTCTCCGGGATCAACCCCGAGCTCGGCCTGGTGGAGTTCGTCGAGCTGCCCGCCGACGTGCACCCCTACTACGTCGCGACCCAGGCGCACCCCGAGCTGCGCTCGCGCCCGACGCGCCCGCACCCGCTGTTCGCCGGCCTCGTCGGCGCGGCGATCGAGCGCCAGCGCTCGGAGCGCTTCCCGATCGACGAGTCGGGCCTGCGCCGCAAGGACGACGCCGAGGCCTGACCTGGCTCATCTGCACCGCTAGACGGTGCCGAGCTGACGCATCTGCGCGTGCAGATGCGCCAGCTCGGCGGTTATTGCGCGTGCAGATGCGTCAGCTCGGGGGGTCCTGCGCGTGCAGATGCGTCAGCTCGCTCAGAGGCGGCGGGCCGCCAGGACCCGGCCGAGGACGAAGGCGTTCGAGCGCAGCTGGTTGCGGGCGTAGGCCATCAGCGAGGTGTCGTCGGCCGCGGCCTCGGCGGCGGCGAGGAACGTCTCGTCGCCGGCGCCGAGCGGGAACATGGCGCGGATCGTCAGGCCCTGGTTGAGCAGGCCTCCCTTGAGGGTGTGCAGCTCGTCGAGGTAGCGGTGGGTGAACGGCGCCAGGAGCTCGGCCTGGCCGGGTCGCCAGAACGTCGAGCCGAGCACGAGCGTCTCGCGGCTGGCCGGGACGGCGTAGTCGACGAAGAACGCCCTCCAGACCTCCTCCTTGGTCTCCACCGTGGGGTGGGCGGCCAGCACCGCGAGGCGGCGCATGCCGGCGTCGGGGTCAGGGTCGGACTCCAGGAGCCGGGCGACCCGGTCCTCGTCGAGGTCGCCGAGCTCGGAGCGGCGCACCTCGCAGCGCCACGCCAGGTCGAGGTCGGTGGCCTGCTCGACCGCACGGTCGAGGACCGCCCAGTGCTCGTCGGTGGAGGCGGAGGCGGCCAGCGTGCGCAGCGCCGCCTGACGGGCGTCGGGCACCTCGACGAGTCCGAGGACGGCGTCGGCCAGGGCGCGCAGCAGGGCGGGCGACTCGGTGGCGGGCGCCCAGCGGTCGGCGACCAGCAGCGCCTGCGACAGCAGCGGCTCGACGAGGGCCGGGCTGGTCTCGACGGCCAGGGCGCGCGCCAGCGCCGCGGAGACGTCGCGCGGCGCGACGTCCCCGAGCAGCAGCAGCTGGCCCGCGGTGGCGGCCACCAGCGAGCGGTCGAGCGGGTCGGTGAGCTGGTCGATGCGCTCGAGCATCAGGCGCAGCGACGAGGCGTCGGGCTTGACCGCGGCGAAGGTCAGGTCGCCGGCGTTGAGCAGCCGGAGGTCGCCGGCGGGGAGGTCGACCGGGGTGCGGCTGCCGGTGATCTCGACCGCGGTGCGACCGACGGGGGAGAGGCCGTCGTCGGTGGCGTCGAAGACGGCGACGTCGAGGCGGTGCGGGCGGGGCCGCCGGCCGTCGGTGGTCTCCACGACGAGCGCGTCGTCCTCCAGCGAGATCACGTCGGTGCCGGCCTCGTCGAGCCACGCGGCGGTCCACTCGGACAGGTCGCGGCCGGCGGCGCGGGAGTAGCAGTCCATGAGGTCGTCGAGGCGGGTGTTGGTGAAGGCGTAGCGGGCGAAGTAGTCGCGCAGGCCCTCCACGAACGCGTCCTCGCCGATGTAGGCGACGAGCTGGTGGAGCACGCTCTGGCCCTTGACGTAGGTGATGGCGTCGAAGTTCGACATCGCCGCCGACACGTCGGGCACCTCGCCGCGGATGGCGTGCCGCGCGGGGCTCATGTCCATCTCGTAGGCGGTGCGCTTGCCGGCGGCCAGGAAGGTGGCCCACTGGTCGGTGAACTCGCTGGCCCCGGCCATGCCCCAGTTGGCGGCCCACGACGCGAACGCCTCGTTGAGCCACAGGTCGTCCCACCACTGCATGGTCACCAGGTCGCCGAACCACATGTGCGCCATCTCGTGGAAGATGAACTCCGCGCGCACGCCGCGCTGGGCGTGGGTCGGGGGAGTGCGGAAGAGCTGGCCGTCGCCGTAGGTGACGCAGCCCCAGTTCTCCATCGCCCCGCCGAGGTTGGGCACGAACACCTGGTCGTAGCGCTCCTGCGGGAACGGGCACGCGAAGCGCTCGCCGAAGAACGCCAGGCCCTGGCGGGTCAGGGTGACGAGCTCGTCGAGGTCGCGCTCGAGGACGGGGACCAGCGACTGGCGGCAGTAGAAGCCGAGGTCGTGGCCGTCGTGCTGGCGGCGCACCTCGTGGAACGGGCCGGCGTTGACCACGACGACGTAGGTCGACAGGCGCGGGGTGTCGGGGTAGGTCCACACACGGGCGTCGCCGTCCTCGGCGTCCACGACCGACTCGGGGGCGCCGTTGGACGTCACGAGCCACGACGAGGGGGCGGTGACGACGAAGCGGTGCGGCGCCTTGAGGTCGGGCTGGTCGAAGCAGGCCCACACGCGACGGGCCTCGTCGGGCTCGAGGCTGGTCCAGACGTAGACGAGCTTGTCGGTCGGGTCGACCGTGCGCAGGATCCCCTCGCCCGTGGCGGTGTTGGTGGTGCTGGCCTCGACGACGAGGACGTTGTCGGCCGCGAGGGAGGGCAGCGGCAGGCGCCCCTCGGCGCACGTCGACACGTCGAGGTCCACGCCGTTGAGGGTGGCGCGGCTGACGTCCATCGCCACGTCCACGAAGGTGGAGGCGCCGGGCTCGGAGCAGGTGAAGCTGACGGTGCTCGTGGAGGCGAACAGCTCGCCCTCCAGCAGTCCGGTCATGTCGACCGAGATGTCGTAGCGCTGCACCTCCAGCAGCGCGGAGCGGGCAGCGGCTTCGTCCTGGGTCAGGCTCGACAACGTCATGAGGGTGACGCTACTCACTGCGGCCCTCGCGCTAGCGTGCGGGTCATGGACAGCTCATCCACCGAACTTCCCGCAGATTCTCCTGCCGCAGGCCTCGCCGACCGGCCGATGTCGTGGCCGGTGGTCTCCAGCCGCGACCTGCACCGCGACGGCTGGGTCGTCGCGCTGCGCGAGGACGTCATCACCCGGCCCGGGCACGACGAGCAGTTCAGCCGGATCAGCCTCGAGCACCCCGGAGCGGTCGTGGTGCTGGCGGTCGACGACGACGAGCGGGTGATGTGCCTGCGCCAGTACCGCCACACCAACCGCCGCGAGTTCGTCGAGCTGCCGGCCGGTCTGCGTGACGCCGGCGACGAGCCGCCCGTGGAGACGGCCAAGCGGGAGCTGCGCGAGGAGGTGGAGCTGGAGGCGTCGAGCTGGCGCCAGCTGCTCAGCACCTTCGCCAGCGCCGGCGTCAGCGAGGAGGTGCACGAGATCTTCCTGGCCCGCGGGCTGACCCACGCGCCCCGCGGCGACTTCGCGATGGAGCACGAGGAGGCGGAGATGGAGCACTTCTGGGTGCCCATGGCCGACCTGCTGGAGGCGGTGCTCGAGGGCCGCGTCCGGCAGGGTCCGCTGGCCCTGGCCGTGCTGGCGTACGCCGTGCTCCGGGACCGCGGGACCCTCGACGACGCCTGAGGTCTCCCGGGAGTAGTCTCGCTCCCGCTGTGAGGCGAGCCACACCCGTGGCCCCTCTTTGATCTCAAGGAGCAAGGCGATGAAGGTCGGAGTCCCGAAGGAAGTCAAGAACCGCGAGTACCGCGTGGCCCTGACCCCGATCGGTGTCCACGAGCTGGTGCAGCACGGCCACGAGGTCCTCGTGCAGAAGACGGCCGGCGAGGGATCGCTGATCCCCGACGCCGAGTACGTCGCCGCGGGCGCGACCATGCTCGACTCGGCCGACGACGTGTGGGGCACCGCCGACATGGTGCTCAAGGTCAAGGAGCCGGTCGCCGAGGAGTACGCGCGGATGCGCGAGGGCCAGACCCTCTTCACCTACCTCCACCTCGCCGCCGACAAGCCGCTGACCGACGAGCTGATGGCCCGCAAGGTCACCGGCATCGCCTACGAGACCGTGCAGCTGCCCTCCGGCGCCCTGCCGCTGCTCTACCCCATGTCCGAGGTCGCGGGCTGCCTCGCGCCCCAGGTCGGCGCCTACTCGCTGATGAAGGCCAACGGCGGTCGCGGCGTGCTGATGGGCGGCGTCGGCGGCGTCGCCAACGCCAAGGTCGTCATCATCGGCGCCGGTGTCTCGGGCCAGAACGCCGCGAACATCGCGCTCGGCATGGGTGCCGACGTCACCCTGCTCGACACCGACCTCGACAAGCTGCGCATGTCGTTCTGGCGCTACAACAACCGGGTCCACGGCCTGGCCTCCTCCAAGCTCGCCATCGAGCAGCAGGTCATGGAGGCCGACATGGTCATCGGCGCGGTCCTCATCCCCGGCGCCGCGGCACCGAAGCTGGTCAGCAACGACCTGGTGTCGCGGATGAAGCCGGGCTCGGTGCTCGTCGACATCGCGATCGACCAGGGCGGCTGCTTCGAGGACTCCCACGCCACGACCCACGACGACCCGACCTACCAGGTCCACGACTCGGTCTTCTACTGCGTGGCCAACATGCCGGGCGCGGTGCCCAACACCTCGACCTACGCCCTCACCAACGCCACCCTCCCGTACGCCGTGGCGCTCGCGGACAAGGGCTGGCAGCAGGCGCTGCGCGACGACCGCAGCCTGGCGCTGGGCCTGAACACCCACGACGGTCAGCTCACCAACGGTCCCGTCGGCGCTGCCGTCGGCATCGACGCGGTGAGCCTGGACAGCGTCCTGGGATGACGCTGGGGCGCGCCGTCCGGACCTACCTCGACCACCTCGCGGTGGAACGCGGCCTGGCGGCGAACACCCTCAGCTCCTACCGACGTGACCTCGGCCGCTACCAGGAGTTCCTGGGCCAGCAGGGCGTCGAGGACCTGGACGCCGTCACCGAGGCGACGGTGACGGCGTTCCTGGTGAGCCTGCGCGAGGGCAGCGAGGGGCACCCGCCGCTGAGCGCCACGTCCGCGGCCCGCACGGTGGTCGCCGTACGCGGGTTCCACCGGTTCGCCGTGTCCGACGGCCTGGCGCTCGCCGACCCGGCAGCGGCGGTCAAGCCGCCGTCGGCGACCAAGCGGCTCCCGAAGGCGCTGCCGCTCAGCGACGTCGAGGCGATCCTCGCCGCGGCCGGCGCCCCCGACACCGTCCTGTCGCTGCGCGACCGGGCGCTGCTGGAGGTCCTCTACGGCACCGGCGCGCGGATCTCCGAGGCGGTCGGGCTCGACGTGGACGACCTCGACACCGTCGACGGCACCGTCCTGCTGCGCGGCAAGGGGGGCAAGGAGCGCCTGGTGCCGGTCGGCGGCTACGCCCGCGAGGCGGTCGACGCCTACCTGCGGCGTGCCCGTCCCGAGCTGGTCGGCAGCGGTCGTGGGGGACCGGCCATGTTCCTCAACTCCCGTGGCGGCCGGCTCTCGCGCCAGAGCGCGTGGGCGGTGCTGGTCCGCACGGCCGAGCGGGCCGGCGTGACCGCCTCGGTGTCGCCGCACACCCTGCGGCACTCCTTCGCCACCCACCTCCTCGACGGCGGTGCCGACGTGCGCGTGGTGCAGGAGCTCCTGGGCCACGCCTCGGTGACCACGACGCAGGTCTACACGCTCGTCACGGTCGACAACCTGCGTGAGGTGTTCGCCACGGCCCACCCGCGAGCACGGGAGTGAGCGTCAGGCTGCGCCTGCTGGGCGCGCCGTCGTGGGACGGCGTGCCCCTCGTCGGCGGCCGACCGCACGCGCTGCTCGCCGCCCTGGTGCTCGAGCCCCGCGGGCTCACGGTCGCGCAGCTCGTCGAGCAGGTGTGGGTGGACGACCCGCCGGCCACCCCCGGCAAGGCCCTGCAGGTGCTGGTGTCGCGGGTGCGCTCGAGCACGACGCCGGGGGTCGTCGAGCTGACCGAGACCGGCTACCGCCTCGGGCTGGAGCCCGACGAGGTCGACGTGCTGGCGCTCGGCCTGCAGGTCGGCGAGGCGCGCGAGGCGCTGCGCGAGGGGGACACGGTGCGGGCAGCCGACCTGGCGGAGGCCGCCCGGTCGTGCCCCGAGCCCGGCCGGGACGACACGGCAGGGCCGCTCGCGACCCTGCGCGCGCTGGCCGGACGCACGCTCGAAGCGGCCGACGACCTGCTGGGCCGGGCGCTGTCGCGCCAGGGCAGGCACGCGGAGGCGCTGCCCCTGCTCGAGGCCGCGGCCGAGCGGTGGACCGACGACGCCGGTGTGCTGTCCGACCTGCTGCGGAGCATGGCGGCCGTCGGAGGTCCGGCCGTCGCACTCGGACGCTACGAGACGTACCGCGAGGACCTCGCCGACCGGCTCGGGGTCGACCCGGCACCGGAGCTGCAGCGCGTGCACCGCGAGCTCCTGGCGGCCGACGACCCGGTGCGGACCGGGCTCCGGTGGGACGGGGACGGCCTGCTCGGGCGCGAGGGCGACCTGGCCCGGCTCCGCGGCGCCATGGCGTCCTCGCGGCTGGTGACCGTGCTCGGCCCCGGCGGCATCGGCAAGACCAGCATCGCCCAGGTGCTGGCGCGCGAGTCACCGTTGCCGCACGTCCACGTGGTGGAGCTGGTCGGTGTCGGCACGGGTGACGACGTGGTCGCCGCGGTCGGCGCGGCCCTCGGCGTGCGCGGCTCGATGGCGACCCGGCTCACCCTGTCCGCAGCCCAGCAGGCCGACGTACGGTCCCGGATCGCGCAGGAGCTCGACGCCGGACCGACCCTGCTCGTCCTCGACAACTGCGAGCACGTGCTGGAGCCGGTGGCCTCGCTCGTGGCGTTCCTGCTCGCCACGACGCGCGACCTGCAGGTGCTGGCCACGAGCCGGGCACCGCTGCGGCTGGGCGCCGAGCGTGCGGTGCCGCTGAGCCAGCTGTCGGGCGACCACGCGGTCGAGCTGTTCGTCCGACGGGCGTCGGCGACCCGGCCCGACGCCGTGCTCGATCCCGCCGCCGTGCGCGCCGTGGTCGACCGGCTCGACGGGCTGCCCCTCGCCGTCGAGCTCGCCGCGGCCCGGGTGCGGACGATGACGGTGGCCGAGGTGGCCGCCGCGCTCCACGACCGCCTCGCGACGTTGCGCAGCCGCGACCGGAGCGCACCCGACCGCCACCGCACCCTCGAGGCGGTGATCGCGTGGTCGTGGGACCTGCTCGACGCCGACGAGCAGCGCGCGCTGGCGTGGCTGTCGGTCTTCCAGGACGGGTTCGACCGGGCGACGGCGCGCGCCGTCCTCGGGTCCGCCGGCCCCGAGCTGGTCGACGTGCTGGTCGAGCAGTCGCTGCTGGTGCTGGTCGAGGACGCGGGCCGGACCCGGTTCCGGGCGCTGGAGACCATCCGGGAGTACGCCGCCGTGCAGCTCGAGCGCACCGGCGGGGTCGCGGACGCGACCGCTGCCCAGCACGCCTGGGCGCTCGCGCTCGCCGACACGTACGGCGACCTGGTGGTGGCAGAACAGCAGGCCGAGGCCGTCGACGAGCTGGTGCGCGACCAGAACAACCTGACCGACGTGCTGCGGCACGGTCTCGCCACCGGTGACCGCCCGCTGGTGGCGCGGCTGGTGTCGCTGCTCGGCAGCCTGTGGACCATCACCGGCGACCAGCCGCGCCTGTTCGCGGTGTGCGACGCGGCGGCCGACCTGCTCAGCGGCTGGGAGGTGCCCGACGGCCTCCACGAGGAGGCGCAGTCCGCGGCCGGGGTGCTGATGGTCCACCTGAGCTGGATGCCGGCGATCGACCTGAGCGGCCTGCGCGGCCTGCTCGAGCAAGGTCCCGAGCCGCAGCGGACCTGGGGCATCATCGGCAGGACCATCCACGTGGCCGGGGAGCCCGCAGAGGCCTCGGCGCGGCTGGTGGCCGCCGCCTCCGCGCAGGACCGTCCGGCCGTGGCGGGCGGCCTGCTGCTGTGGGCCTCGCTCGTGGCCGAGAACGCGGGCGACGTCGCGGCGGCCTACGAGCACGCCGAGCAGGCGCTCGCGGTCGGTCCGCTGCCGCCCTACATCGCCGCCTCGCTCCACGCGGAGCTGAGCCAGCTGGCGATGTCGGTCGGGGACCACCACGCCGCCGCGCGCCACGCCGCGACCGCCTGGCCGCTGCTGGAGCGGGTGCACTCGCTGACCGACGCCTACAGCCTCAAGGTCGCCACGGCGCTCGCGCCGCTGCTGGACGGGCGGGTGGACGAGGCCGAGGCCATGCTGGAGTCCTTCGGCGTCCCCGACGGCGACGCCGCCCAGATGCAGGCCCGGATGACGTGGCAGGTCGCGCAGGCCGAGCTGGCGAACGCCCGGGGGCAGCACGAGGTGGCGATCGCCCGCTACGACGAGATCGTCGACATGGTGCTGGACGCGGACCCCGGCGGCGGGATCAACCCCTGGCTGATGCTGGCGGCCTCGGCCGCGCTGGTGAGCCGGGCCCGCTTCGGCGACGGGACGGACGCCGGCCGCGCCGCCGAGCTGCGCGACCTGCTGGTGGCGTCGGGGCCGGGCCTCACCGAGGAGCGCCTGTGGTTCGCCGACCTGCCCCTCAACGGCGTGCTCCTGGTGGCGCTCGCGTCGTGGGTGCTGCGGTTCGGCGACGTCGGTCAGCACGCGGACGGCGTACGACTGCTGGCGTTCGCGCACCGGTGGTCCTACAACCGCAGCGTGCCGGTGATCGCCTGGGAGCCGATGGTGGCGCTGGCCGAGAAGGCGGAGCCGGGGCTGGTCGGCCGGCTCGTCACCGAGCTGGCCGACCGCCCCGGGCCGGAGCTGCTGCCCGAGGCAGCAGCGGTGCTGGACCGCGTGCGACGCGGCTGGGTCACATCCGCCGGTTGAACGCCCGCACCGACAGCGGCGCGAACACCGCGATCACGACGGCGCAGCCGACGAACGCCCAGCCGACCGCCGCGGTGACGGCACCCTCGTTGGCGAGGTCGCGGATCGCGCTGATCACCAGGGACACCGGGTTGACGTCGGCGAAGGCCCGCAGCGGGCCGGGCATCGTCTCGGTCGGCACGAAGGCGTTGGACAAGAAGGTCAGGGGGAACATCACCAGCAGCGAGATGCCCTGCACGCCCTGGGCGTTGCGCCCGAGGATGCCGAACAGGGTGAAGATCCACGCCAGCGACCAGCCGGCCACCATCGCGAGCACCACGGCCCCGGCGACGCCGAGGACCCCGCCGCCGGGGCGGTAGCCGATGGCGATCCCGACCACGAAGGTCAGCACGGAGGCGATGAAGTAGCGCAGGAGGTCGGCCACCATCGGCCCGGCCAGCGGTGCGATGCGCGAGATCGGCAGCACCTTGAACCGGTCGAAGACCCCGGTGTCCATGTCGGTGCGCAGCTGCACGCCGGTGGCGACGCACGCGGTCAGCACGGTCTGGCCGATGAGCCCCGGGATGATCAGCGGCAGGTAGCTGCCGACGTCGCCGGAGATCGCGCCGCCGAAGATGTAGGCGAACATCGCGGTGAAGATCAGCGGCTGGATGGTGACGTCGAACATCACCTCCAGGCTGCGGCGCATCTTCATGGTGGCGCGCCACGCCATGGTCATGGTCTGGCTGACGGTGTCGCCGAGGCTGACGCGCTGCTCGTCGTCGGCGAGGTCGGCGGGGTCGGTCGAGGTGATGGCGCTCATCGCGCGGCCTCCATCGTCTGGTCGGTGGTGTCGGTGGTGTCGGTGGGTCGGGTGTCGGAGGGCGTGTCGGCGTCGCTCCCGCTGGTGGCGTCGTGGCCGGTCAGGGCGAGGAAGACCTCGTCGAGCGACGGCTTCTGCACCGTCACCGACTCGATCCCCACGCCGCGGTCGCGCAGTGCGACGAGCACGTCCACGGCCTGGTCGGTGCGGGTGAGGGGCACGTTGACCCGGCGGGCCTCGGGCGTGAGGACGGCCTCCTCGCGGACCAGGCGGCGCACCTCGTCGGCCACCACGGCCAGGTCGGCCGGGTCGGCGAGCTGGAGCTGGAGCGTGGACTGCCCGACCGACGACTTGAGCTCGTCGGCGGTGCCCTCGGCGACCTTCACGCCGCGGTCGATCACCGCGATCCGGTCGGCGAGCTGGTCGGCCTCGTCGAGGTACTGGGTGGTGAGCAGCACGGTGCAGCCGCTGCGGACCAGGTCGCGGATCGTGTCCCACATCTGGCCGCGGGTGCGGGGGTCGAGGCCGGTCGTCGGCTCGTCGAGGAAGATCAGCGGCGGTCGGGTCAGCAGGCTGGCCGCGAGGTCGAGGCGACGCCGCATGCCGCCGGAGAACGCCGAGATCGGCTTCTTCGCCGCCTCCGCGAGGTCGAACTGCTCGAGCAGCTCCGCACCCCGGGTGCGGGCCTCGGTGCGACCGAGGCCCTGGAGCCGCGCGAAGAGCCAGAGGTTCTCGGTGGCGGTGAGGTTCTCGTCGACCGAGGCGAACTGCCCGGTGACGCCGAGGAGACGGCGTACGGCATGGGGCTCGGCGGCGACGTCACGGCCGAAGACCTGCGCGGAGCCGGCGTCGATGCGCAGCAGGGTGGCCAGCATCCGCAGCATGGTGGTCTTGCCGGCACCGTTGGGGCCGAGGACGCCGAAGACCTCGCCCCGGTGGACCTCGAGGTCGATGCCGTCGACGGCGCGGTGGTCGCCGAACTTCTTGACGAGCCCGGCGGCACTGACCGCCAGGTCGGGAGTGGTCGTTGTCATGTCTCGAAGCGTGCATCCCGCCGGTTTCACCGCGGTTGCACGGCGCCGGTCGCGGCGAAACCCGGAGGTGGAAGGATCGAGGCATGCCCGACCCCGCCCGCCTCGACGCCCTCGTCCCCACGGGCGCCGGTCCCGACGCGGTGTACGACGCCTTCACCGGGTGGGCCGCGGCCCGCGGGCTCCCGCTCTATCCCCACCAGGACGAGGCGGTCATCGAGCTGCTGGGCGGCAACCACGTGGTCCTCGCCACGCCGACCGGGTCGGGCAAGTCGATGGTGGCCGTCGGGGCGCACCTCGCGGCGCTGGCGCGCGACGAGGTCAGCTTCTACACCGCGCCGATCAAGGCCTTGGTGAGCGAGAAGTTCTTCGCGCTGATCGAGGTCTTCGGCGCCGAGAACGTCGGCATGCTCACCGGTGACGCCGCGGTCAACCCCGACGCCCCGATCATCTGCTGCACCGCGGAGGTGCTGGCCAACATCGCCCTGCGCGAGGGCCGCGGAGCCGACGTCGGCCTGGTGGTGATGGACGAGTTCCACTTCTACTCCGAGGGCGACCGCGGCTGGGCCTGGCAGGTGCCGCTGCTGGAGCTGGTCGACGCGCAGTTCCTGCTGATGTCGGCGACCCTGGGCGACGTGTCGTTCTTCGTCGAGGACCTCAAGGAGCGCACCGGCCGCGACACGGCCGTGGTCGACGACGCCGAGCGACCGGTCCCGCTGTCGTTCCGCTGGTCCACCGAGCCGCTCGACGACACCCTGGAGGAGCTGGTCTCGACCGGTCAGGACCCGGTCTACGTCGTCCACTTCACCCAGGCCGCGGCGGTCGAGCACGCGACGAACCTGCTGCGGCACCCGCCGAAGAAGGTCGACAAGGAGGCGATCGCCGAGCGGATCGGTGCCTTCCGCTTCGGTGCCGGCTTCGGCAAGACGCTCTCACGGCTGGTGCGCAGCGGTATCGGGGTGCACCACGCCGGGATGCTGCCGAAGTACCGCCGGCTCGTCGAGACGCTCGCCCAGTCCGGGCTGCTGCGCGTGATCTGCGGCACCGACACCCTCGGGGTCGGCATCAACGTCCCGATCCGCACGGTGCTCTTCACCGGGCTCGCCAAGTTCGACGGCAACCGGCAGCGGGTCCTGCGCACGCGCGAGTTCCAGCAGATCGCGGGTCGGGCGGGCCGGGCGGGTTACGACACCGCTGGGTACGTCGTGGTGCAGGCGCCCGAGCACGTCATCGAGAACGAGCAGGCCAAGGCGAAGGCGGCCGCGCGGGTGGCGGCGGGGAAGAAGAAGTCCAAGGCGCAGCTGAAGAAGCCCCCGGAGGGCACGGTCGTGTGGACCGAGCAGACCTTCGACAAGCTCGTCGCCGGCGTGCCCGAGAAGCTCAGCAGCCGGATGAAGGTCGACAACGCGATGCTGGTCAACGTGCTCACCCGGGAGGAGGACGCCTTCCCGGTGCTGCGGCGACTGATGACCGACAACCACGAGGACGCCCGGGGTCGCGCGCGGCTGGCGCGCCGGGCCCTGCGGCTGACCCGGTCGCTGGTGCGCACCGGCATCGTCACCCGGCTGCAGGAGCCCGACGAGCACGGGCGGCTGCTCGTGATGACCGAGGCGCTCCCCGACGACTTCGCGCTCAACCAGCCGCTCGCCCACTTCGCGCTGGCCGCCTTCGACGTGCTCGACCCCGAGTCGGAGACCTACGGCCTCGACGTCGTCTCGGTCGTCGAGGCCGTGCTGGAGGCGCCGCGCCAGGTGCTGATGGCCCAGCAGCACGCGGCCCGCGGCGCGGCGATCGGCGAGATGAAGGCCGACGGCCTCGAGTACGACGAGCGGATGGCGCTGCTGGAGGAGATCACCTGGCCCCAGCCGCTGCGCGAGCTCCTCGAGGCCCTCTACGAGACCTACCGCCAGACCCACCCCTGGCTGCCCGACGACGCGCTCGCGCCGAAGTCGGTGGTCCGTCAGATGTGGGAGGAGGGCATGGGGTTCACCGACTTCGTCTCCCGCTACCAGCTCGCCCGCTCCGAGGGCCTGGTGCTGCGCTACCTCACCGACGCCTACCGCACCATGCGCCAGACCGTCCCCGAGGCGCACCGGGCGCCCGAGGTCGAGGACGTGATCGAGTGGCTGGGCGAGACGGTGCGCCAGACCGACTCCTCGCTGCTCGACGAGTGGGAGGCCCTCTCGGACCCCGACCACGCGTCCTCCGCCGTCGCCCACCACGCACCCCCGCCCCCGCCTCGGCCGCTCTCGAAGCAGGAGCGGCCCTTCCGGGTGATGGTGCGCAACGCGATGTGGGCCCGGGTGGACGCGATGTCGCGCGACGACCTCGACACCCTCGTACGCCTCGAGCGGGCGGCGGCCGACCGGACCGACCCGCCCCGCGCCGTCGTGGTCGGGCGCTCGGTGTGGGACGCCGCGCTCGAGGACTACTACGCCGAGCACGACAGCGTCCTCACCGACGGCGACGCCCGGGGTCCCGACCTGCTGGTGATGGGGGACGAGCGCGTCGGGGAGCCGGTCGGGGCGGAGGAGGGCACCACCGCCCGGCTGCGCGACGTGCGCCAGACCCTGCACGACCCCGCGGGCGACCACGACTGGGTCGTCGAGGGCGTCGTGGACTGCGACGCCACCGACGAGTCGGGCGAGCTGGTGCTCGCCACCGTCGCGGTGCGCCGGCTCGGAGGCTGAGCGGGCCGGTGTCGGTCCGCCGCGCGGGTGGTCCTAGAGTCGCGCGGAGGTGTTCTCGGAACTGTCGACGTGTCGACAATGTCCGGAGCCCCCGGCGTGGTCCAATCGGAGCAGTCGACGCGAAGGAGCTGTCATGTTCGGTGCGGGACAACCGGGACCGGGGAACGCCGGGAGCAGTGCGGCCGAGATGCCTCCGCTGGTCCGCCCACCGCAACCCACGACCTCGCCCAAGATCGCCGCCCAGCCAGGTCCTTCCCCTCGAGACGAGCACACCGTGACGCAGCCCATCCCGTTCGAACGCCCCCTCCCGGACGTCCCTGCTGCCGACGTGCCGCTCGGCCCGACCGGTCGGCCGATGCCGGTGTTCCCGGAGCCGGCGCCGGTGCGCGAGCACGGCGGCGCCCGGGTGGTGTCGATGTGCAACCAGAAGGGCGGCGTCGGCAAGACCACGACCACGATCAACCTCGGTGCGTCGCTGGCCGAGCTCGGTCGCAAGGTGCTGCTGGTCGACTTCGACCCCCAGGGCTCGCTGTCGGTGGGTCTGGGGCTGAACCCGCACGAGATGGACCTGACCATCTACAACCTGCTCATGGACCGCGAGACCACGCTCGACGAGGTCGTCGTCCCCTCCGGGATCGAGGGCATGGACCTGCTGCCGTCCAACATCGACCTGTCGGCGGCCGAGGTGCAGCTGGTGCACGAGGTGGCCCGCGAGCAGACCCTGCAGCGGGTCCTGGCCCCGGCGCTGGAGCACTACGACGTCATCCTCATCGACTGCCAGCCCTCGCTCGGCCTGCTGACCGTCAACGCCCTGACCGCCTCCGACGGCGTCATCGTCCCGCTGGAGTGCGAGTACTTCGCGCTGCGCGGGGTGGCGCTGCTCAAGACCACGATCGACAAGGTCCGCGAGCGGCTCAACCCCAAGCTCGAGATCGACGGCGTGCTCGGCACCATGTTCGACGGTCGCACCCTCCACAGCCGCGAGGTCATGGAGCGCCTGGTCTCGGCGTGGGGCGACAAGGTGTTCCACACCGTCATCCGCCGGACCGTGAAGTTCTCCGACGCGACCGTCGCCGGAGAGCCGATCACCGCCTACGCCTCGACGTCCACCGGCGCCGACGCCTACCGCCAGCTCGCGAGGGAGGTCGTCACCCGATGGCCCGACGAGTGACCATCCCGGCCGCGGACGACCTGTTCCGGCCCACCTCGCCCACCGCACCCACCTCCGAGCCCGACCCGGGCCCGCGCCGCGTGCGGGCGGTCGCCGAGGAGGCCGAGCCGGTCGACCCCGGCCCCCGCCGGCCGAGCGGCCGGGTCCGCCACGACGAGAAGATGACCGTCTACGTCACCGCCGACGAGCTGCTCGACATCGAGCACGCGCGCCTGGTCCTGCGCCGCGAGCACGGCCTGGCCGTCGACCGCGGGCGCCTGGTGCGCGAGGCCGTCGCGCTCGTCCTGGCCGACCTCGAGACCCAGGGCGTCGACAGCCCCCTGGTCCAGCGGCTGCTGGACGAGTGAGCGCTCCCACCGACCTGGCCACCGACCTGGCCACCGAGCCGCCCGCCTTCGCGGTCCGGCTGGACAACTTCGAGGGGCCCTTCGACCTGCTCCTCGGGTTGATCGCCAAGCACAAGCTCGACATCACCGAGGTCGCGCTCTCGCAGGTCACCGACGAGTTCATCGCGCACGTCAAGGCGATCGGCGGCACGTGGGACCTCGAGGTGACCACGTCGTTCCTCCTCGTCGCCGCGACCCTGCTCGACCTCAAGGCCGCACGGCTGCTGCCGCAGGGCGACGTGGAGGACGAGGAGGACCTCGCGCTGCTGGAGGCCCGCGACCTGCTCTTCGCCCGGCTGATGCAGTACCGCGCCTACAAGCAGGTCGCGTCGGTGCTCGCGGACCGGCTCGCGGCGGAGTCCCTCAGCCACCCCCGTGCGGTGGGGCTGGAGGAGCGCTTCGCGACGCTGCTGCCCGACGTGCTGATCGGCATCGGGCTGGAGCAGTTCGCCCAGCTGGCGGCGCGCGCGATGGAGCCCAAGCCCGTGCTGGAGGTCTCGCTGCAGCACATCCACGCGGCCCGCGTCAGCGTGCGCGAGCAGGCGCAGGTGGTCGTGGACCGGCTCCGGCGCAGCGGCACGATGACCTTCCGCGCCCTCTGCGGCGACTCGCCCGACCGGCTCACCACCGTGGCCCGCTTCCTCTCGCTGCTCGAGCTCTTCCGCGAGGGCGTGGTGTCGTTCGACCAGGTCACGCCGCTGGGGGAGCTCTCGGTGCGCTGGACCGGGGACGAGGACGGCGACGTGGAGGTCCACGACGAGTTCGACGGCGCCCCGCCGGCCGACGATGATGACGCGGGGGCAGCCTCCGACGCCCCCGAGGAGGACCAGTGACCGACCAGCCCGAGCCCGTCGCGGACGTGACCGAGGACCGACCGGCGACGGATGCCGGCCCCGAGACCCTCGAGGTGCCGCTCGTCGACCTGCGACCGGCGCTCGAGGCGATCCTGATGGTCACCGACGAGCCGCTCGACCGGGTGCGCCTGGCCTCGGTGGTCGGGCACCCGGTCACCGACGTGGAGGCGGCCCTCGAGGCCCTGTCGGCCGAGTACACCGAGCAGGGCCGCGGCTTCGACCTGCGGCAGGTCGCGGGCGGGTGGCGCTTCTACTCCCGCCCCGAGCTGGCCGCGGTCGTGGAGTCCTTCGTGCTGGAGGGCCAGCAGGCGCGCCTGACCCAGGCCGCGCTCGAGACCCTCTCGGTCGTGGCCTACCAGCAGCCCGTCTCCCGCGCCCGTGTCTCGGCGGTCCGCGGGGTCAACGTCGACGGCGTGATGCGCACGCTGCTGACCCGCGGGCTGGTCGAGGAGGCCGGTCAGGACGAGCACAGCGGCGCCCACCTCTACCGCACGACGTCCTACTTCCTGGAGCGCATCGGCATCGGCTCGCTCGAGGAGCTGCCCGAGCTGGCCCCCTACCTCCCCGACATGGACGACCTCCAGGACGAGCTGGCGAGCGTGGCCGGCCTCGACGCGCCCTCCCTCCCCGATCCCGCCCGGCCGGACCCCGCCCAGGGGGACCCGCACGCCGCCGACCAGTCCCACCACCCGCACCACTCCCCGCACAGCGGCTCCGGCACGGAGCCCGACGGCGGGACGGAGATCTCATGAAGCCGCACGACGCCCCCGACAACGACCAGCCGAACTCGCACCGCCCCGCCACCGACGAGGACGGGCTGATCCGGCTGCAGAAGCTGCTCGCGCAGTCCGGGGTGGCCAGCCGGCGCAAGTGCGAGGAGCTGATGCTCGACGGCCTGGTCGAGGTCGACGGGGAGGTCGTCTCGCGACTGGGCACCAAGGTCGACCCGCGCACCGCGGTGATCCGGGTCGAGGGCAAGCGCCTGCCGCCGATCAGCGAGCACGTCTACCTCGTGCTCAACAAGCCCCGGGGCGTCGTGTCGACGATGTCGGACCCCGAGGGCCGCCGCACGCTGGGCGACCTCGTCGCCGACCGCCCCGAGCGCCTCTTCCACGTCGGTCGCCTCGACACCGACACCGAGGGACTCATCATCCTCACCAACGACGGCGACTTCGCCCAGCGCCTCGCGCACCCCTCCCACGAGGTCGACAAGACCTACGTCGCCGAGGTCGAGGGGGAGGTGCACGTGCGCACCGTCCGTGCCCTGCTCGCCGGCGTCACCCTCGACGACGGGCCCGTGACGGTCAGCGCCGCGCGGGTGCTCGGGGGCGACCCGCGCCGCGAGGGCGGCAACCGCTCGATCGTCGAGCTGACGATCCACGAGGGCCGCAACCGCATCGTGCGCCGCCTGCTCGACCACGTCGGCCACCCGGTCCGACGCCTGACCCGCACCGCGATCGGTCCGGTGACGCTGTCGCGCCTGCGCTCGGGGGAGATGCGCGAGCTCTCCGTCGCCGAGCTCGGCGAGCTGCTGGACGACGCGGAGCTGTAGGCCCGGCCTGGTCCGACCCGGTCCGACCCGGTCCGGGCGTCCGAGCGCGGGCGTACGGTGGGCGCGTGGCCACGGTGCACCCCGCGCTGGCGCCCCACGTCCGCTCGATCGTGGCCTACGACGTCACGTTCGCCGGACCGGGCGTCCACATCGGGATGCCCTCCACCGGCCTGACGTTCGTCCTGCCCGTCGGTGAACCGCTCGCGGTGTCCTGGGACCGCGCGCCCCACACCCGGCGCGACGGGTGGACGTCGGTGTCCGGGCTCCACACCGTCGCTGCCGAGGTCCACCACGGACACCACCAGAGCGGCATCCAGCTCAACCTGTCGCCCGCGGGCGCCCGGGCCCTGTGGGGCCTGCCCGCCAGCGCGCTGGCCGGGCAGCTCCTCACCCTCGACGACGTCGACCCCGGTCTGGCCGACCTGCCGGAGCGGCTCGCCGGCGCGAGCTCCTGGCCCGCCCGGCTGGCGGTCGTCGAGCGCGCCCTCCTCGACGCCGTACGACGGCACGAGCGACCGGGGCCGCGCCCCGAGGTCGCCCGGGCGATGGCCCTGCTGACCCGCGGCGTGCCCGTCGAGGCCGCGGCCGGGTACGTCGGCTACAGCCGCCGGCGGCTGAGCACCCTCGTGCGCGCCGAGGCCGGGGTCACCCCGAAGACCTTGCAGCGGCTCGCCCGGTTCTCCCGCGCGCACGCCCGGATGCGCGGCGCGGTGCTCGCCGGCGACGTCTCCGTGGCGACCGTGGCCGCCGAGACGGGGTACGCCGACCAGGCCCACCTCGCGCGCGAGTGGACCGGGTTCGCGGGGTGCAGCCCGACCGAGTGGGTGCGCCGGGAGTTCCCGATCGTCCAAGCCACGGGGGAGCGCGACGCGGGAGGGTGAGGCCGGGGCCGGACCCGCCGGCCGCGCGAAGGAGGACCCCATGAGCACCGATGTCTCCCGCACCACCCTCTGGCACACCTTCAGCGTGCGCGACGCCGAGCTGATGACCGGTTGGCTGCGTGCGGTCGGCTTCACCGAGCACGCGACCTACCGGGACGAGGCCGACCCCGACGTCGTCGTCCACGCCGAGTGGGCGTGGCCCGGCGGGGGCGGGATCATGTTCGGATCGGATCGGCCCGACGCGGCGATCGCGGGCACCGGCCCGGCAGCGGCGTACCTCGTCACCCCCGACCCGGACGCCGCCTTCGCCGCGGCGCTCGCGGCGGGCGGAACCGTCGTGCGGGCCCTGGAGGACCACGACTACGGCGGGCGGGGCGGCAGCGTGCTCGACCCGGAGGGCAACCACTGGTCGTTCGGGTCCTACCAGCCGGCCTGAGCACGGCAGGCGAGACGCTGCGCGGACGGGCACGAGGCGCTGGCTAGGGTGCTGCCATGGCAGTACGGGCAGTGCGAGGGGCCACCCAGCTCGACGAGGACACGCGCGAGCACATGCTCGACCGCGTCGCGGAGCTGGTCACCGACGTGATGACGGCCAACGGCCTGGAGGTCGACGACTTCATCTCCATCATCTTCACCGCGACCAGCGACCTGACCAGCGAGTTCCCGGCCTACGCCGCGCGCCAGCTCGGCTTCTCCGACGTGCCGCTGGTGTGTGCGCGCGAGCTGGAGATCGAGGGGTCGATGCCGCGCGTCGTGCGCCTGATGGCCCACGTCGACACCGACCTGCCGCGCGCCGACGTCACCCACGTCTACCTCCACGGTGCCGCGAACCTGCGCCGCGACCTCACCCGCACCACCAGCCATGACTGAGCAGGCCGGTCCGGGGCAGGTCCCGGGTCCGGTCCTAGTCATCGGCACCGGCCTGCTCGGCACCTCGCTGGCCCTGGCCTGTCGCCGCGCCGGCATCGAGGTGCTGCTCGACGACGTGTCCACCGAGCACCTGCGCACCGCGTCCGGCCTCGGCGCGGGCCGGCCCCTGCGCGAGGGTGACCAGCCGCGCCTCGTCGTCGTGGCCACCCCACCGCAGCACCTCGCCACGAGCATCCGCGCCGCCCTCGACTCCTGGCCCGACGCCGTGGTGACCGACGTCGGGAGCGTCAAGGAGGCGCCCCTGCTGGCCCTGCGCGAGGCGGGGGAGGACGACCTCGAGCGCTACGTCGGCGGCCACCCGATGGCCGGCAGCGAGCGCTCCGGGCCCCTGGCCGCGAACGCCGCGCTCTTCGACGGACGCCCGTGGGCGGTGACGCCGCACGACGTGTCGTCGTCCGGGGCGGCCGACGTGGTGGAGGCCCTGGCCGTCCTGTGCGGGGCGGTCCCGACGCGCCTCGCGCCGGCCGACCACGACCGGGCCGTCGCCCGTACGTCGCACCTGCCGCACCTCGCCGCGGTGCTCGTGGCCGGCCGCCTCGCCGGCGCTCCGGCCACCCACCTGGCGCTGTCCGGGCAGGGCGTGCGCGACGTCACGCGCGTCGCGGCCAGCGACCCCGGCCTGTGGCGGGAGATCCTCGGCGCCAACGCCTCGGCCGTCCTCGACGTGCTGGGCGAGGTGCGCGCCGATCTCGACGCCCTCATCGGTGCCGTGGCGAGCCCCGGGTCGCCCGACCTCACCGCGATCCTGGCCCGCGGCAACGACGGCACCGCCGCGATCCCGGGCAAGCACGGCGGCCCGGTGCGCCCGACCCGGTCGGTCTTCGTCTCGGTGCCCGACCACCCGGGCGAGCTGGCGCGGCTCTTCGGCGACGCCGGCGAGGTCGGGGTCAACATCGAGGACGTGCACATCGACCACGACCCGGGCCGGCCCGTGGGCCTCACCGAGCTGGTGGTGGAGGAGGGCCGCGCGGAGCACCTGCTGGAGGCTCTCGAATCCCGCGGGTGGACCACGCACCGGTAACATTCTCGCCCGTGAGCAGCGCCGAGAACACCCCCACCGCCCAGCGCAGCCTCGTCGTCGCCGTCGACGGCACCTCGGGGTCGGGGAAGTCGAGCACCTCGCGCGGCGTCGCCGTACGGCTCGGCCTGCGCTACCTCGACACCGGCGCGATGTTCCGGGCGATGACCTGGTGGCTGCTGCGCGAGGGCGTCGACGTGCGCGACGAGGCCGCGGTCGCCGAGGCCGCAGGCCGTCCGCGCATCGAGTCCGGCACGGACCCGCTCGACCCGACCATCACCGTCGACGGCACGGACGTGTCGGTGCAGATCCGCACCGACGAGGTCACGGCGGCCGTGAGCCCGGTCAGCGCCGTGCCCGCCGTGCGCACCCGCCTGCTCGAGCTGCAGCGCCAGGCGATCGGTGCCGGCGGCATCGTCGTGGAGGGACGCGACATCGGGACCGTCGTGTGGCCGCAGGCCGAGGTGAAGGTCTACCTCAGCGCCGACCCCGACGCCCGTGCCGCGCGCCGCGCCGCCGAGCAGGGCGTCTCCGACCTCGCCGGCACCCAGCAGTCGCTGCTCGAGCGCGACCGGATCGACTCCGGGCGGGCCACCGCACCGCTGGCCATGGCCGAGGGCGCCGTGCACGTCGACAGCACGCACCTGGGCCTCGACGAGGTCATCGACCGCATCGTGGCTCTGGCCGCGGATCCGACGCCCGAGGACGCGTGAGCGTCGCCGACCTGCCGACGAGCAGTGCCGAGCACCCGCCGACGCGACTGCTGGCCGTGGTGCGCCCGGTGTCGACGTGGCTGGCGCGACGGCGCTGGCCGGTGCGGGTCCACGGCGCCGACCAGGTGCCTGCCGAAGGTGGAGTGATCCTGGCGGCCAACCACGTCGGCGTGCTCGACGGGCCCCTGCTCGCAGCCTTCGCGCCGCGACCGGTCCACGCGCTCACCAAGCAGGAGATGTTCACCGGACCGCTCGGCGGCTTCCTGCGTCTGGCCGGGCAGATCCCGCTGGACCGCTTCCACCCCGATCCGGCGGCGGTCAGGTCCTGCCTGCGCGTCGTGCGCGACGGGGGAGTGGTCGGCATCTTCCCCGAGGGCACCCGCGGGTCGGGCCTGCTCGAGCGGTTCCACCACGGCGCGGCGTACCTCGCGCTCGTCACCGGGGCGCCCGTGGTGCCCGTCACGATGATCGGTACCCGGCCGCCCGGCGGCGGCACCAACGCCCTCCCGGCCCGCGGCGAGCCGATGGACCTGGTCCTCGGGACACCGTGGCGCACGGCACAGCAGCCGTGGCCCCGCACCCGGGAACACGTCGGTGCCGCGTCGGTGTTGCTACGGGGGCACATGCTGTCCGAGCTGGACGGCGCCCTCGCGCGGACGCGGCGATCCTTGCCCGGGCCCCTTCCTGCGGGACAATCCGAGGACGACCCCGAGACCGGGCTCGTCGAGCACCCCAGAGAGCTGTGAGCACGCATGAGTGAGTACGACGCCACCAGCGTCGGGTCGAGCGACCCGAACGACCCGAACGACCAGGCCGGACCCACCCCGGTCCTCGCGGTCGTGGGCCGGCCCAACGTCGGGAAGTCGACGCTGGTCAACCGGATCATCGGTCGCCGCGAGGCCGTCGTGGAGGACCGCCCGGGCGTGACCCGCGACCGCGTGTCCTACGACGCCGACTGGAACGGTCGCCTCTTCACCGTCGTCGACACGGGCGGCTGGGACCCCGACGCCCGCGGTCTCGCCGAGCGCATCGCCGGCCAGGCCGAGGTCGCGGTCTCGCTGGCCGACGCCGTCCTGTTCGTCGTCGACGCCACCGTCGGCATCACCGACGCCGACGAGGCCGTCGTCCGGATCCTGCGGGCGTCGGGCAAGCCCGTCGTGCTCGCCGCCAACAAGGTCGACGACCAGCGCACCGAGGCCGAGGCGTACGGCCTGTGGCACCTCGGCCTGGGCGAGCCGTGGCCCGTCTCGGCGCTCCACGGCCGCGGCTCGGGCGACATGCTCGACGCGATCCTGGCCGCGCTGCCCGAGACGCCCGAGCAGACCTTCGAGGAGGTCGGCGGACCGCGCCGCATCGCGATCGTCGGCAAGCCCAACGTCGGCAAGTCCTCCCTGCTCAACATGCTGGCCAAGGAGGACCGCGTCGTCGTCGACAACGTCGCCGGCACCACCGTCGACCCGGTCGACGAGCTGATCACCCTGGGCGAGCGCACCTGGCGCTTCATCGACACCGCCGGCATCCGCAAGCGGGTCAACCAGGCCTCCGGCCACGAGTACTACGCCTCGCTGCGGACCACGACCGCCATCGACCGCGCCGAGGTGGCCGTGCTGGTGCTCGACGCCAGCCAGACCGTCTCCGAGCAGGACATGCGGATCATCCAGACCATCCGCGACGCCGGTCGCGCCATGGTCATCGCGTTCAACAAGTGGGACCTCGTCGACGAGGAGCGCCGCCACTACCTCGAGCGCGAGATCGAGCGCGACCTGGTGCAGCTGAAGTGGGCGCCGCGGATCAACTTCACCGCCCGCACGGGCTGGCACGTCGACCGGCTCGTGCCGGCGATCGACAAGGCCCTCGAGGGCTGGGAGACGCGCATCGGCACCGGCGCGCTCAACACGTTCCTGGGCCGCCTGGTCGCCGAGCACCCGCACCCGGTGCGCAGCGGCAAGCAGCCCAAGATCCTCTTCGCCACCCAGCCGTCCGTGGCGCCGCCGACGTTCGTGCTCTTCACCACCGGCAAGCTGGATGCGGCCTACGAGCGCTACGTCGAGCGTCGCCTGCGCGAGGAGTTCGGCTTCGTCGGCACCCCGATCGTGATCGAGCAGAAGCCTCGCGAGAAGCGGAAGCGCTGAACACGCGGGTCGATGTGAGGACCGCGCCGGCCCTGCGGTAGTGTTCCCCTCGCTCCGCAGGCCTCGTGCCGGGGAGCACTCGGGCTGTGGCGCAGCTTGGTAGCGCACTTGACTGGGGGTCAAGGGGTCGCAGGTTCAAATCCTGTCAGCCCGACCGAGTAGTGGCCTCTGACCTGCGGAAACGCGGGTCAGGGGCCACTGACAATTTGAGCCTTGAGTGCTGTTGATCCGCTTATGGACCAGAAATGGTGCAGCCTCAAATTTCGGCACCGCGTCCCGTAGAGGCCTCTGACCAGCCGAAACGTTCTGTGAAGCGGTTCCTCGTTCTGAGCCGGTTGCGGCTTGTGTCCCGGTTACGGGACCAGAAACGAGCAGACCGGCGGCATGACCTGGTCCCGTATGTCCGTCGAGGAACCGGTGCCGAGCGCCCGGGAAGGTGATCACCCGAGCTCCGCGGAGATGCGGAGCGCCATTGTGACCTGCATCGTGGAGATCTACCACCGATGCCGGAGGCGGGCCGTTCTCGGCCGGTTGACCCCGCGTCGAGTACGAGCTGACCTCGACGACAACCGCCACCCAGGTCGCCGAACGAAACTGGCCCCAGGCCGTGGAGCAGTCCCGGACGGATGAGCGGAGGTGGGCGCCAGGCGATCCCCGTCGTCCTTGCCGACACTCCGGAGGGCACTGTGCCCTCGGTCTTTGGACCCCACCCGGACGTCAGGTTGAGGACGGCCGCAGCGCGGGCTTCCTCATCCGCGTGGCCAGCCGGCCCCAGAGCCAGCATCCTGAATCACTGCCCTGAGTCACCCAGGGTTCCGATGCTGCGGCCGGATCGTTCACCGTCCGGCCGCGTGACCAGTCGAGCTGCACCGGTCTCAGGCGCTCGGTTCGGATCGTGTTGATGCGGGTGCGGCCCAGCAAACCCGCGCGGTCCAGGCGCGGTCGGCGTGACAGCGCCACCCGGCGATCACGCCGAAGCACCACACCTCCACGTCGTTGACGTAGACGAGGACCTCGCACTCGGTCTCGACGCTCCGGTATTTCACAACCGCGGGAAGAGGGCCCGGCTTCTCTACCGCTGGGTCCGGAGTCCGCTCATCGGCGGCGGCGCGGGGGGTGCCCGACACGACATCCACGGTACGCATTCACTGGCTGCTAGTCCTCAGATGACCTAGCTCAGACTTAGCGGCGGGGATCTCCATCCGCCAGTCTTGTCTAGTCCACCACCTTCTAGACCTTGTCAAGGCTTGCCTTACAAACACATGATTCCGCCTAGTCGGCAAGCCACGGGGGTGAAACCGACCATCAGGAAAGACGTAACGCGATGGTGACCTCGGGTCGCCTGAACTCACGCGAGACACGGTGCCACGGTGATTGGAGCACTCTAGATGTCGGTCGTACCTAACGCGGGCAAGGTAGTTGTAGCCGCAGGCTTGATGATCCTGTCGGGAGCGATCACCACAGCGGCTTACGCCGCAACGGTGTGGGGCGTCCAGACGGACATCGGTGTGATCAACGGCCGGAACTACAACATGCAGACCGAAGCGGTCAGCTTCAGCGGCACCTACGTCTTTGGTTCAGCGCACATCCGCAATTCCGGTGGCGGCAACGTTCCGGTGAACCATATCGGTGCGCAGGCCTCAATCTGGAAGGACGCCAGCACTCCGTACGCGTGCCGGAGTTCAGCGTGGTCCTACAACACCTGGGAGTCTGCCACATGGAGTCGGGATACGTCTGGAGAGACCCAGCCGTGCGGAGCGGGCTATTACTGGGGTGACGGTCAGGTGCGAGTTTGGAAGCCAGCGGCCGGCAACTATTCGACGCATTATCCCGTCAGAACACCGAACATCTACAACTGAGGAGGCATGCGATGCTGAAGACACCCACGCTGTACGTGGCTGCCGTCGTCCTTGGTGCAGGAGGTGGCCTGTTCCTGGCTCCCGCGATTGCCAGCTCGAGCGAGAACCTTGGGGAGGGCACGGTTGAGATAGCGAAGGATCCCGAGGATGCATCAGACGATAAGCGCGCCGCTGCGGATCATCCGGGGTCGATGCGGTCTCCCAGCCCCAAGGACGCCGTGACCGCCCCGCCGTATCCCGTGAACGCCAACGGAATGACGTATGGCTCAGGAGCTTACGTCGATGAACGGAACCCCGGCCCCGAGCTGATCCTCGCCTATGGGCTCGACGGCAATTTTGGGTACGTGAGGGCTGATGAGTTCCCGGCAACCGCTCCGGCACCCCGATCTCTGGAGGAGGCCGCAGCATCGGTTCCGGATGCCTCCTACACAATCCCACTCTATGACGCCGATGGCGTCACCATCATCGACCGCTTCCCGATCGATGCAGGCCCCGCTTCGGCTGAATAGACATCACTTCGATCGCCCGCTCGATCGACAGCACAAACAGACCCCGGCCACCGCTTACGCTAGAGAATTGGCCGGGGTCTAGCGTGGGGCAGCGTGTGCGTGATCTGGTCAGTGAAAGGGCTGCCGAGGGCCACCATCTCGCCGCCGAGCACCTTCCAGGCAGCCTCATATGCACATACCGCGATTTCGAACGGGGCAACATCCAAGCCACTGCGGCCACTGCGGCTGTCCCGCAATACGAACCTGCTGCGGGAAACGGGCGGCCAGTCGTCCGCATGACCCCTCTCGTCCTCCAAGACCCGTCCGGCGAAGCCTCCGGTAATGGGGCGTCAACCGGATAGGCGCGAGGGCGCACTCATCTCGGCTACTTGTTCCATTGACCCAGGACCGGTGCCTGGCGAGGCTCGGTCCAGGTGCCCGGGTCGTCGCTCTCACATCGGCTGCCCACGCTGGTCGTGTGGCTCTCATCTGGCCTGCGTGACCCGGGCGTCGCCAGGGTCCGGAGAGGCTCAAGAGGGGTTTGCTCAGCTCGAAGTAGCGTTGCCCTCCCGACTCGACAGCCAGTACTGGGCACGAGCATCGGAGGAGAAGATGAAGGACACGAACAACGGCGTAGTGATCGGGATGGACCCACACAAACGGTCGGTCACGATCGAGGTGATGACTGCTGACGAGACCGTGCTCGGCGGCGGCCGTTACGCCACCGACGAGGCTGGGTTCGCCGCGATGAGGCGTGACGTCAGCCGGTTCCCGGGCCGGATCTGGGCGATCGAGGGCTGCAGCGGGATCGGGCACCACGTCGCGGTGCGACTGCTCGCCGCGGGCGAGGAAGTCGTCGATGTCCCACCGAAGTTGTCGGCCAGGACGCGCGTCTTCGCGACCGGTCAGGGGCGCAAGACCGACGCTACCGACGCCCACTCGGTCGCGCTGGTCGGGACCCGGATGGCAGGGCTGCGTCCGGTGGTCAACGACGAGCAGCTTGCCGTGTTGCGGGTCCTGGTTGACCGACGGCGATCGCTCGGCGAGGACCACACACGGATGGTCGCCCAGCTGCACCAACTGCTACTCGAGCTGATCCCGGGCGGTGCCAAGAAGGACCTTTCCGCCGCCCAAGCCAAGGCGTTGCTGGCCAAGGTCCGTCCCCGTGACATCGCCGGCAAGACCCGCCGACGGGTAGCTGCCGAGCTGATCGGTGACCTGGAACGGGTCTATGCGCGCAAGAAGGCCGCCAACAAGGAACTCACCGAGCTGCTGGCCGCGACAGGCACCACCCTGACCGAGCTGCCCGGCATCGGACCCTCGGGTGCAGCCCGGCTGCTCGTGGAGGTCGGCGACATCACCCGCTTCCCCGATCGCGGTCACTTCGCTTCATGGAACGGCACCGCACCCATTGACGCTTCATCCGGCGACCAGGTTCGCCACCGGTTGTCGCGAGCCGGGAACCGGCAGATCAACCGCGTCCTGCACACCATGGCCCGCGTGCAACTGCGCAATCCCACCGAAGGCCGGGCCTACTACGACCGCAAGAAGGCCGACGGAAAAGCACCCATGGAAGCCATGCGGTGCGTCAAGCGCCGACTGTCCGACATCGTCTTCCAGACCATGCTCAACGACGCCATCCGCACCACCGGCGCAACGAGGACGGGCCCGGGAGGGCAACAGGGCAACGACTCTGACTCCAGCGCGACCGGCTCACAGCCCCACACCAACTCTTCGGACAAACCACTTCCCGGACCCGCCAGACAACACCCTAGAACCCCACTCCCGGCAGCGTCTTGACACAGAGGGGTGCCAGATCCGGATGCCATTGCTGTGCGAGCATCACCCTTGCCGAGGTGCCTGACCTCGCCACCCGACTACAGGAGGGGCTGTCGATGGTCTTCAACCCGTCAGGTCGAACAACCCGCTACTTCGCGTGGTGGGCTGCTGGCAACGCTGTCGCAGCGGCCCTTATGGCGCTTCTCGCCGCTGCCAGCGAAGGGTCCACACGGATCATCTGTCTGATGGCTGCCGTGCTTCTCGCAGGAATCGCCGTGGCTGGAATCGTGGCCACCGCGAAAGTGCGACGGACCGAGCCAGCCAGATAGGGCAGCCACGGTCGAGGTACCCGCTCGCCGGCCGTTCCAGGCCCGCATCGCGGCAGATGCGTGCGTTAGCGGTCGACCTCGATCACTTCGCGTCGAGCCAGCCAGGCAGCCATGCGATGGATGAAGTCGGCCACTGCTCCGGCTCGATCTGAGTGGGCGCGGACATGTCGCGTTCCCGCGTCGTACCAACCCGTCTCAACGCCCTCGACATAGGCGCTTGGCGTCCACCGTTGGTCGCCGCTCCATTGGTCCCACAGGTCGATCAGAGTCGGCTCGACCCGCAGAGTCTCAGCAAGAGCGGGCTCGAACGCATCGTCACCGAATTTGGCGTCTGCCTCTCGGAGAAGGTCGATGAATGCCTCTTCACTTCGACGCTCCACGATCCGCGCCACGTCCTCTGGCGTCATGGCGGGAGGCTATCTGGCACGCGCCATCGTCGACAGATCCGGATGGCTACACGTTTGCATCTAGCGACGGGTCACGCTCACCGACGTCGTCATGGCCAGGGTGAAGGATCGGGCAGAGCACAGCATCATGTAGTCGTGAACGACCAACGTCGCGGGTCCCAGCGCTGGTACCCGAATGGCCGGACCCTCCAGCAGTGGGTTGGGGCGTTTCTTGTGCTGCAAGGCCTGTTGCAGATCGCGTTCAACTTCAGCGACGGCGAGCTGTGGCCACTCGTGTTCTACGCCTTCATGGTTCCGCTCGGTGTTGCGGTGACTGTGCTGTCCCGAGTCACGCGGGTGGAAGCCGCGGGTCCTGGCCTGCGCATTGTGAGGCCACCATCGAGAGAGCGGCTCGTCCCTTGGCAGGACATCGCCGACATCCGGCGCGATCCTCCGAACGCATGGGCGAGCAAGCTGACTGTGGTGGTTCAGGATGGCGAGGTCATCAGCCTGCCGCTGCCGGTCGATCGCTACCACGAACTGGTTGAGCGTTGGAAGCTCGAGACCGTTTGAGGCGCTCCTGCCCCACGTCCGGATCTCGGCTGCTTGTTTCATTGACCCCAGGACCGGTGTCTGGCGAGGCTCGGTCCAGGCGCCCGGGTCGTCGCTCTCATTTCGGCTGCCCACGCTGGTCGTGTGGCTCTCATTTGGCCTGCGCGGTCCCGGGCGTCGCCAGGGCCAGGGAGAGGCTCAAGAGGGGTTTGCCCAGCTCGAAGCAGCGTTGCCCTCCCGGCTCGACAACCAGTGATGGAGCGAGCATCGGAGGAGCTGATGAAGGACGAGAGCAGTCGTGTGGTGATCGGGATGGACCCACACAAGCGGTCGGTCACGATCGAGGTGATGACAGCCGACGAGACCGTCCTGGGTGGCGGCCGGTACGGCACTGACGAGGCCGGGTTCGCCGAGATGGGGCGCTATGTCAGCCGGTTCCCGGACCGGGTCTGGGCGATCGAGGGATGCTCGGGGATCGGTCACCACGTCGCGGTCCGACTGCTCGCCGCCGGCGAGGAGGTCGTCGATGTGCCGCCGAAGCTGTCGGCACGAGCCCGGGTGTTCTCGACCGGGCAGGGACGCAAGACCGACGCCACCGACGCCCACTCCGTCGCACTCGTCGGGACCCGGATGGCCGGACTGCGTCCGGTCGTCAACGACGAGCAGCTCGCAGTACTGCGACTCCTGGTCGACCGGCGTCGCTCGCTGGGTGAGGAGCACACCCGCAAGACCTCCCAACTGCACCAGCTGCTGCTCGAGCTCATCCCCGGCGGGGCAAAGAAGGACCTGTCCGCGGCCCAGGCCAAGGCGCTGCTGGCCAAGATCCGACCCCGCGACGTCGTCGGCAAGACCCGCCGCCGGGTCGCCGCCGAGCTCGTCGCGGACCTCGAACGGATCTACGCCCGCAAGAAGGAAGCGAACAAGGAGCTCACCGAGCTCGTGAAGGACACCGGAACCACGTCTGTTGGACCTGCACGGCATCGGCCCCACCGGCGCCGCCCGGCTGCTGGTCGAGGTCGGCGACATCACCCGGTTCCCGAACAAGGCCCACTTCGCGTCCTGGAACGGCACCGCACCCCTCGATGCCTCCTCCGGTGACCAGACCCGGCACCGGCTGTCCCGCAAAGGCAACCGGCAGATCAACCGGGTCCTGCACACCATGGCCCGCGTGCAACTGCGCAACCCCACCGAAGGCCGGGCCTACTACGACCGCAAGAAGGCCGACGGAAAAGCACCCATGGAAGCCATGCGGTGCGTCAAGCGCCGACTGTCCGACATCGTCTTCCAGACCATGCTCAACGACGCCATCCGCACCACCGGCGCAACGAGGACGGGCCCGGGAGGGCAACAGGGCAACGACTCTGACTCCAGCGCGGCCGGCTCACAGCCCCACACCAACTCTTCGGACAAGCCACTTCCCGGACCCGCCAGACAACACCCTAGAACCCCACTCCCGGCAGCGTCTTGACACAGAGGGGTGCCAGATCCGGACGCCGATTCGGCGCTCAGGCGAAGGCGTCGGCGGCCTGGAAGGGCGTGCCGCACTGCGGGCAAAGGAAAGTGCTGAAGACGTAGACGAGTGTGGCCGCGACTTCTGTTCGGCGCAGGGTCCTCGTGGTGGCCAGGATCCGTCCCTCGATGCTGTCTGCGCTCGGCTCGACGTGGTGCACAGACGTCGGCGCGTCGGACGCACCGGAGTAGGCGGAGAGGAGGTAGGGACTGCCCCGAGTTTGGTTGACGCCTGACCTGTGAGGATCGCTCCTCGCTGGAAGGATGTCCCTCGTGGCAAAGCCCTATCCCTAGGAGTTCCGCGACGACGTCGTGCGAGTGGCCCGCCAGGGTCAGTCGTCACTGGCTCAGATCGCGAAGGACTTCGGCATCTCCGAAGGCACGTTGGCCAACTGGATGAAACGCGCTGACATCAAGGACGGCAAGCGTCCCGGCATGACCGACGACGACCGCAAGGATCTGCGCGAAGCGAACAAGCGGATCCGGCTCCTCGAGCAGGAGAACGAGGTTCTGCGCCGGGCTGCTGCCTACCTGTCCCAGGCCAACCTGCCGGGAAAATAGTCTTCCCGCTCGTCCGCGAGATGGCTGCGGCCGGCGCCCCGATCAGGGTGCCGGTCGCGGTGGCGTGCCGGGTCCTGGGCCTCACGACCCAGGGGTACTACAAGTGGCTCAAAGACCCCGTGTCCCAACGGGACTGGGACGACGCCCACCTCATCGACGTCCTCTACGACATCCACGAGGACGACGCCACGCTCGGCTACCGGTTCCTCACCGACGAACTGTCTGACGAGCACGGCATCACTGTGGGCGAGAACCGCGTGCATCGGCTCTGCCGCATCGCCGGTATCGCCGCCAGCCACCACAAGAAGCGGTCCAAACCCGGCTCCACCGGCCCGGCCCCGCACGACGACCTTCTCGCGGTCGTTGACGAGCACGGGGTGATCCGGCACGAGTTCCTCGCTGACGCCCCGAACAAGGTGTGGCTGTGGGACATCTCCGAGCACCCCACCCGCGAAGGGAAGCTCTACATCTGCGCGATCAAAGACGTCTTCAGCAACAAGATCGTCGGCTACTCCATCGACTCGCGGATGAAGTCGTCGCTGGCTCAGGCAGCGATGCGCAACGCCATCGCTTTGCGCTCCCCGATCGGGACCGTGTGCCACTCCGACAGGGGCGGCCAGTTCAGGGCCAAGCGCACCCAGCAGCTCTTGGCGAACAACGACCTGGTCGGGTCGATGGGCCGCTCCTACGGCGCCGGTGACAACGCCAGCATGGAGAGCTTCTTCAGCCTGCTGCAGAAGAACGTGCTGAACACCCGCCGGTGGGACACCCGCGACCAGCTGCGGATCGAGATCGTCCGATGGATCGAAACGAAGTACAACCGCCGCCGTCGCCAGCGCGGCCTCGGGAAGCTCACGCCCGTCGAGTTTGAGATGATTTACGCGGCCGCAGAAGCGGCCTGAAAACCCCAACTGCTAAGCGTCAACCAAAGCGGGGGCAGTCCCAAGCACGCAGCGACCGCCGAAAGGGTGAGCGGCATGGGACGTCCGGATCTTGGCATGTGCGGATGACCGTTGACCTCAAACTCTGGCGCTCGGATGCCGTGGTTCTCTTCGACTGGCTCATGACAGTGGACCTAGACCTGGACATGGTCCCCGTCATCCATCTTGCCGAGAAGCAGGCCCTTGCCGACCTGCTGAATGGGTTGGAGGGCTACACCGACGTGCCAGGGTCACGCAGAAAGAGATCGACCAAGCACGCCAGCAGGTCTCTGGCGACATGGACTGGTAGTGATCCGATCATCCGCACGACCGCTCCGCGGCAGCAGCGGCCGGGCGGCTCAGCCCACCGATTCGACGTGGAAGTACCCGACGACTCTTGGCCCTTCGGTCACCACGACCACATCGCCCGCCGTCACGTCGTGTGGGTATCGGTAGTCGCCCACGAGCCAGTCTGCGTCTGCGGCTGAGCGCCATGCGCCAGGTGTTGCTGGACGAACCACGAGCGACGCGAGGCCCGTGTCCACGGTCAGGGGTGGAACGAAGCCGTTGGCCGCGTAGTCACGGTCGGCGGTTGGCACAGGTGGTCCGGTGCCCCGTCCACCTTGGTCTGCGGTCAGCCAGACCACTGTTCCGTGGAAGCGCAGAGGGTCGTAGGGGTGCACAGCCCGAGTCTGCTCGACCTCATGCCATTCCGACCAAGCATCGGCAGATCCGCGCGACTCGCGCCATGTCTCGAAGCTGAACCCACCCTGGCCCGGCTCGACCGGGCAGCCTCCCTCTCCGCGTGCTGGCGGCGTTGTGGGGTGCAGCCACCGCCTAGGGCAAGGCCACATTGAAGCTAGCCCCACCGCGGCGCGCGGTGAACGGAGTCTCCGCACTCGGCAGATCTGGACGCTGGCGCACCAGCACCTCGGCGTGGCAGCTCGGCTCAGCCGGCCGGGGAGGGGCCCAGCGAACGGGACGAACTCACCCGAAGGCCGCGAGTTCTTGGCTCGCTTCGAACTTTCCGGACAACTTGAACCGTGGACCGCTTATGGACCGTAAACCCCTCGCATACCCGATCAAATCGAAGCGGACCTGGTCGCGGTCTGAAGCGGCGAGCGAAACTCGCCGCGCCTGTTTCCGCAGTTCAGACACCTGCGGGAGCAAGTCTGCGCATACGCCGGGGAAGCCGATCCGTGCCAGCAGTTCAACAAGGGGTCGCAGGTTCAAATCCTGTCAGCCCGACCGAGTAGTGGCCTCTGACCTGCGGAAACGCGGGTCAGGGGCCACTAATGATTTGAGCCCTGAGTGCTGTTGGTCCGCTTATGGACCAGAAATGGCGCAGCCTCAAATCTCAGCACCGCGTCCCGTAGAGGCCGCTGACCAGCCGAAACGTGCTGGGGAGCGGTGCTTCGTTCTGAGCCGGTTGCGGCTTGTGTCCCGGTTACGGGACCAGAAACGAGCAGACCGGCGGCATGACCTGGTCCCGTATGTCCCTCGAGGAACCGGTGCCGAGCGCCCGGGAAGGTGATCACCCGAGCTCCGAGGAGCTGCAGAGCGCGCCCACGTGACCTGCATCGAGGAGATCTACCACCGATGCCGGAGGCGGGACGCTCTCGCCCGGTTGACCTCGCGTCGAGTACGAGCTGACCACGACGACAACCGCCACCCAGGCCGCCGAGCGGAACTGGCGCCAGTCCGTGGAGCAGACCCGGACGGATGAGCCGACGTGGGTGCCGCAGAGCGCCGTGGAGAGACAGGGATCCTTCCAACTCGGTCCGGTCGGCACGGAGTCTCGAGAACAGACAGCTCGAATCCATGCCGAGTTCCATGATCATGCCGGTGGGATCACCCCGAGGCGGCGGAGGTTGGGGTCGGCGCGGATCTGGTCGGCGGTGAGCGGGGGTGGGTTCTGTCGCAGGGTGTGGAGGGTGAGGATCGCGGGTCCGAAGTCTGCCCGTGCGGCGGCGAGCACCTCGGGGTCGGTCCAGTCGGGCGGGAGGGTGTTGCCCTGGTGGATGTAGTGGGGGTCGGGGTGCAGCCAGGGGTCGGGGTCGAGGGCGGTGACCAGGTGCCGGTCGTTGCCGAGGTCTTCGACGTGCCAGCGCTCGGGCGCCAGGGTGGTCTTGGTGAGCTGGCTGGTGGTGAGGACCTGTGCGACGCCGGCGTCGAACACGTAGTGGGGCTCGAGGTGCATGACGGGGCCGGTGGAGCTGAGGTCCTCGAACAGCCCGATCGTCGGAGGCACGTCTCGGAGGTAGATCACATCCCTGGTGGATGACCTGAGTTCACGGACGAGGGCGTAGGCCAGGTCCGGGGCCAGGCGGGTGGCGAGGTCGGTGAGCGCGCGAAGCTGCTGGCTGCGGGGCTGGTCGGGGTCGAAGTCGTACACGAGGACCTCGGAGTAAGCGAACCGCACCTGCCGTCGCCTGTTGTCCGAGCTGGTGGCGCTGATCGCGAAGCGGGGCCTCCCTTTCAGTGCCTGGATGACGTAGTCGACCAGGCCGGCCGGGTCGGCCTCGACGACGGTCGTGGAGTGAATGAGCACCGGGCCCTGGATTTGGGTCATCCAGTCGACCAGGGTGGTGACGACTCGACGCAGGCGCTCCTCGTCGACCCAAGATCCCTTCCTGAGCTGGTGGTGGCGCCAGTCCTCGTAGGCGGCGTACATGGCGTCGGTGTCGTCGAGTGGTGAGAGGATCATGCCCAGAACCGGCCAGGCATCTCTCGCGACCGGTGAGCGGTCCTTGGCTTCCTTGGCGGGCACGAGCTTGCCGGTGATCCCGCGGGCGGTGAGGTCGGCGGCGAGGTGCTCGAGCATCAGCGGGAGGGCTTTGGCGGGTTCGCAGTCCTGGACGCGCGCGATCGGCCCGTTGGGGGACGGGACCGGACCGTCGAGGACGACGTAGGCTTCGTCGCGGACCTCGTGGTCGTGCAGCGCTTCGGTCACCGCGTAGGTGGACTCCCTGAACGCGTGCAAGGTGAGCTCGGGGTCCTGGTCGGACTGCAGGAGCAGGTGCTTGCCGCCTCCGACGAAGCGGTCGCGTTTGAATGCCGACAAGGTGTAGGTCACACCACTTTGCTGCGCTGACACGTTGCCCCCCGGATAACACGACACATGAACCAACGCATGGTTTCACCCCGCCTGCCAGGACGCGCGCGACGGTCGCTTCGGGGCCGTCGGCGTCGGTGATCCTCGCTTCATCTGTCCCTGGGATGGGCTGGCAACCCCGTCCCACTTCTGCAACTCGGGAAGTCCCGAACACATCGGCCACTGGCTTGGTGCCATGTCGCCTGACCGTCTTGTCGAAGGTGAGGTCATAGAGGTAGCAGCGCGCGATGCATCGCTGGTCGTGGATCAGTCGCAGCAACGCCTCGGTGTATCAGTCGGCATCGAGAATTCCTTCGACCACGACATCGAAGCCCCGGTCTGTGCGAAGCGGGTAGCCAGGTCGATCGACGCGGTTGCGCGTGGTGCCACCTTCGGCTGCGTCACTTGACGACCGGCGCACTCGGCTGAGCACGCACAGCCGCCGACAACCAATCGCCGCGACCTCTCGTCACAACAACGCCTACCCGGGCGCCGCCAACCTCGCACGGAAGACGAACCGTTGACCCAGCAGACAACCAGCCAGCAGGCTCCTGACCAGTCGCCGTCCGCAAGCCTGGCCGCAGGCCTGGCCGCCGTCCTTGTCACCCTCACGCCCCTCGTCGCAGGTCCGGCTCAGGCGAGCGCCGCTCCCAGTCCCGAGCTCACCTGTCAGGGCAGGGCCGTGACGGTCACCGGAAACGTCGGGACCGACGGCGATGACGTCATGATCGCCATCCCGCAGCCGGTGGGTCTGTCGGCGGACTCGAAGGGCGGCAACGACGTGGTCTGCATCCGCCCGTCCCAGGCGCCGACGCCCTTCAGTGTGTGGGTCGACGCTGGGCCCGGCGACGACATGGTCGTCAACGAGTCCGATCTCGGGGTCCCCGAGGCGGTCGGGGGCTCCTTCCTCGTCGAGCTCGGACTCGGGGCCGACACCTACGTCGGGATGGACGCCGTCGCGTTCGGCGGACCGGGCGCCGTCGCGCCCACCGAGACCGTGTGGGCCAGCGTGCGCAACAGCCATGTGAGCGAGCTGGAGAACTCCGTGGACACGGAGGTCGACACCATCGACACGCGCGGCGGGCCGGACCGCGTCCTCACCGGCTCGACCGTGCCCGGTGCGACCAACCCCGACGTCATCCGTACCGGCTCCGGTGACGACGAGGTGCACTGGGCCGGCGTGCAGACCGGACCTGCGCTCGTCCTGGGGTCGGGTGACGGAGACGAGGACACCCTGCACCTCTATTCGGGCTGGCAGGTGAAGGCCGTCGACGTCGACGCCCGCGCCCGCGTCGTCACCGGAGACACCCGGCCGTTGCTCCGGTGGGAAGGGAACGTGACCGGGTTCGACCTGCGCCTGGGGGTCGCCGACCAGCGGTTCACAGGCACCAAGGCGGACGAGGAGCTCGTCGTGGCGCCGCCCACGCCGAGGGTGCCGGGCCCCTACGCCCCGCCGGGTTCGGTTGCCGAGCCGACCATGCCAGCTGCCGCCGTGACCCACCGGGAGATCCGGATGCGCGGAGGCGACGACACGGTCAACGACTACTCGTTCGGTCCTGGCCGTGTCGACGGCGGAGCGGGGCGAGACATCTTCCGGGGGGCGTCGTGCGTCGACGCGCGCATCCAGCTCGGTGACACCTATCGGTGCACCACGGCCGCCAGCACGACGGAGCAGTCCCACGAGTACGTGTTCGGGTTCAGCGGCTGGGAGGACCTGCTCCTCGAGGGGCACACCGTCGCCGTCACCGGAACCAGTGCGGATGAGAAGATGAAGGTCGTCGCCGACCGGTCGGTCATCCGGGGTCGTGGCGGCGACGACGTCCTCAACGCGAGCGCAGTCGTGGCAGGCGTGTCCGCCCCCGCCGCGGTCGTGTCCGGCGGCGCCGGCAACGACCGGCTCGTCGGAACCAACCTCGCGGACGTCCTGCGCGGTGGTCCCGGACGGGACCAGATGTACGGCGAGAGAGGTGACGACCACCTCGCCGGAGGCCGCGGACGCGACAAGGCGGTCGGACAGGACGACATCGACAGATGCGTCGCAGAGGTCCGCAAGGAGTGCGAAGCCTGAACCCCGAACCGCTGAGGCCAGCCTCGTGAGCTGGGCAATCGCCGAACGGCGACACCGACGAGCTGCCCGGACTCCCGAGCTCCATCCGCATGGTCGTAGACCATCGACTCGGCAGCGCTCGGCTGTTGGACCCATCACGCGGCCCGAGACGCCGGAGTCACCAAGGCGGTAGCAACGGCTGTACCCGACAAACATCCTCATTGCGGCAGATCCGGGCGAGCGTAGCCGCCCTCAATGCGGCAGACATCCCAGGTTCTTCGGTGTCAAGCGGCTGTGGTGAGGTGGTGGCTCCAGGCGGTGTGTTCGTCGTAGGGGGTGTGGGTCTTCAGGCAGCCGTGGAGGATCCCGACGAGGCGGTTCGCGAGTTGGCGTAGGGCGGCCTGGTGGCCGGTGCCGCGGGCGCGGAGCTGTTGGTAGTAGGCCCGGGCGCCGGGTGATCCGCGCAGTGCGCAGAACGCCCATTGCTGCAACGCGTCGCCGAGTCGTCGGTTGCGGGCGTAGCGGGCCAGGACGATCTTCTTCTTGCCCGATGCGCGGGTGATCGGGGAGGTGCCGGCGTAGTTCTTGCGCGCCTTGGCGTCGATGTAGCGGTGCGGGTCGTCGCCGAACTCGCCGAGCACCCGGGCCGCGAGGACCACACCGAGGCCGGGTTGGCTGGTGTAGATCTCAGCGTCCGGGTGCTGGCCAAAATGCGCGTCCACCACCGCCGCCATCTGGTCGACCTGGGTGTTCAGGGTCTTGATGATGGCGACCTGGCTGGCCACGATCGTGGCGTAGGCCGACTGCACCGCAGTCGATCGGCGCAACTGCTCGGCCCCCAGGATCTGCTGGATCTCGGTGGCCCTGGCCTCGACGTTGCGGCGGTGGGCTCGACGCAGCGCCGCGATGATCCGGCGGCGGGTCAGCCGACGGGCACGCTCGGGGTCGGGCGCGGCCGCCAGCAGCTCGAGGGCGTCGGGTGCATCGAGGTCGGCAAAGGCTTCCAGCGCGGCGGGGAAGAAGTCCCGCAGCGCCGACCGCAGCCGCAGCACATGTCGGCTGCGTTCCCAGATCAGGCTCTGGTGGGTGCGAGCCACGAGCCGGATCGCCTCGGCCTCCTCGGAGTCACCGGCCAGCGGGCGGTGGTGCGCGCGGTCGATCCGGACTATCTCGGCCAGCACGTGCGCGTCGCCGGCATCGGACTTCGCACCGGACGTGGAGTGGCGTTCTCGGTACCGGGCCACCGACAGCGGGTTGATCGCGAAGACTCCGTACCCCGCCGCGACCAACGCCGCGACCCACGGACCCCGGTCGGTCTCGATGCCGACCTTGACCAGCCCCTGAACCTGCTCGGGTTCCATCTCGGCCCAGTCCTCGGGCAGATGATCGGCGACCAGCGCATGCAGCCCGGCGATGCCCTCGACACCCTCGGGCAGTCGTTTGCGTGCCAACACCCTGCCCTGGTCGTCGACCAGCTCGACGTCGTGGTGGTCCTCGGCCCAGTCATCTCCGATGAAGAGCATCGCCTCGCCTTCCTACTCGCCTCACCATGGTCAGTAGCGCGGAGGAGGACAGCCAGCGATCTAATGGTCCAAGTGCTCACCATCATCGATAGGGCACGACATCCCAGCAGCGGTTTACGCCTCCTCACGACCAACGGGCGCACGGTCTGCCGCGAGACCTCCAAGGCCAGATCCGAAGAGTGCTGACCCGCCAGTCGCTACCGGAACCGAGCCTGCCTCATCAACCGACCCGGTAGAAGCCATTAGATCCGGACGTTGCTAGTCAGCCCTGCGATGCTGACGGGCCGTGGGAGGCTGGCGCCATGCCGAGACGGGATCTGGAGTCCATCCTTGCCAACGACCTGCCAACTGCACGCCAGCAAGTGGCGATCTACGAGGCCATCTCGGCAGCGGCGAGCGATGCGCACGCCGTGCTCGACGTCATCCTTGACGCGACCGATTCGGCTGCCGCACGCGCGGTACTCCAACAGCGGTACGGGTTCACGGAGGTGCAGTCATCGGCGGTGATGGAGATGCAGTTCCGGCGCATGACTTCGGAGGACCGTAAGACCCTGGAGAAGCGGCGCGAGGAAGTCATAGCGCAGGTCGCGGCGCTAGAGGCGGAACTCGACGGCGCCTGACCCCGCCGACGTTCGAGGGAGGCACAAGCCCGCTCATCGGCTACTAAGAGACTTCCCGCAGGATCGGTGTCCGGCCAGACTTCGATCTAGGTGATCGGCGAGACGCTCTCTTATCGGCTGCCCACCGATGGTGTGGCTCTCATCTGGACTGCGCCTCGTCGGTCACCGTGACGAGGAGTGGCTCCAGAGGGGTCTGCCCAGCTCGTAGTAGCAATGCCCCCTCGTCGTCCTGCTGGTTCCCAGTTGCGAGGTGAGCAGATGAGCAAGACGCAGGCAGTGATCATCGGGGTCGATCCCCACAAGATGTCGGTGACAATCGAGGTCGTCGACACCCACGAGCAGCTGCTCGGAACGGGTCGTTTCGCTACAGACAGAGCCGGTTACGCAGCACTCCAGCGTTACGTGAAGCAGTGGTCCCAACGCACGTGGGCCGTCGAGGGAGCCAACGGCGCCGGGCGTCCGCTGGCCCAACGATTGGTCGCCGCCGGCGAGCAGGTGGTCGATGTGCCGGCCAAGCTGGCTGCTCGGGTGCGGCTCTTCGACACCGGCCACAACCGCAAGACCGACGCGCTGGACGCGCATTCGATCGCGATCGTCGCGGTCCGCACCGAAGGGCTGCGGCGGGTGGTCGAGGACGGTGAGCTCGAAGCGCTGCGGATGCTCACCGACCGCCGTGACGAGCTCGCCCACCAACGGGTCCAGACGATCAACCGGCTGCAGCGACTCCTCAGCGAACTGCTGCCTGGGCAGCGCAAACGCGACCTGTCAGCCGCCCAGGCCAAGGCGATGCTCGCCACCGTGCGCCCGCGTGACATCGCCGGCAAGACCCGCCGCCGGATGGCCGCCGAAGAGATCGCCGACCTGGTCGCGGTCGACGCCAAGCTCAAGAAGATCAAGGCCGAGCTGAAGGCCGCGGTGCTCGAGCGTGGCTCGCGCCTGATGGACCTCTACGGCATCGGACCGGCAGGCGCCGCCCGCGTGCTGGCCGACGTCGGTGACGTGGCCCGGTTCGCCGACCGCAACCGGTTCGCGTCCTGGACCGGCACCGCGCCACTGGACGTCTCGTCCGGGGAGCAGAACCGCCACCGTTTCTCACGGGCCGGGAACCGGCGGATGAACCACGTCCTGCACGTCGCCGCGATCGTGCAGATCCGTGTCGCGTGCCGGGTTCAGTGGAGGCTCTGAACTAACGCGCCGACGGTAGTCGGGGCGGGGTTGTGCCGGTAGTGGTTGTCCTCGAACTCGACGGGTGGGACGAGTCCGATCTCGCCGTGGAGGCGTCGGTAGTTGAACCAGTCGATGTACTCCGCGACGGCGATCTCGAGGTCGTCGATGCTCTTCCAGGGGCCTTTGTTGCGAACGAGCTCGGCCTTGAACAGCGAGTTGAACGCCTCGGCCAGGGCGTTGTCGTAGCTGTCACCGGTCGAGCCGACGGATGCAACGGCGCCGGCCTCGGCGAGTCGCTGGGTGTAGCGCACGGCGAGGTACTGAACGCCCTTATCCGAGTGCGCAATCACGCCGGTGGTGTCGTGGCCGGCGTGGCTGACGGGTCCACAACCCCATCTCGAGGGCGTCCAACGCCAGGTCGGTGCGCAGGCTCTTCGACAGCTGCCAGCCCACGACGCGGCGGGAGTAGACGTCGATGACGAACGCCGCGTATACCCAGCCGGCGAAGGTGCGGCAGTAGGTGATGTCGGCGACCCAGACCCGGTTCGGCGCGGGCGCCTTGAAGTCGCGGTCGAGCAGGTCTGGCCGGGTGTCCGGGCCACTGCCCGGGATCGTCGTGCGTGGGCCCTTTCGCTCTGCTGATGCCGCGCAGCCCGTCGGCGCGCATCAGCCGGTGCACGGTGCACCTGGCGATCCGGTGGCCGCGACGGTTGAGCTCGGCGTGCATCTTGCGGACCCCGTAGACGCCGTAGTTGTCAGCGTGGACCGTCCGGATCACCGCCAGCCGCTGCTCGTCGGTGACCGCTCGCGCCGAAGGCGGCCTGGTCTTAGCGGCGTAGTAGCTGCTCGGGGCGATCGGCATCCCGGCCTGGCGTAGGACGGTGCAGATCGGCTCGACCCCGAACTCCTCGCGGTGTTGGTCGACGTACTCGACCAGCACACCCGTGGTGACCTGGGTGGTCACTTCAGCTTGCGGTCGAGCTCCGCCGCGGCGAAAAAAGCTGACGCCGTCTTCAGGATCTCATTGGCTCGACTTAGCTCCTTGACCTCACGCTCGAGCTCGGCGATCCGCTTCGCGTCATCAGTTGTGACGCCAGGACGGTGGCCCTCATCGATCTCGGCCTGCTGGACCCAGTTGCGCAGCGTCTCGGGATTGATCCCGAGCTGGTCACCGACCCGGCGCAGCGCACCGGTCCTCGTTGCCGGGTCACGCCGCAGATCGACCGCCATCCGGATCGCCCGCTCCCGAAGCTCCTCGGGATACTTCCTCGGTGCTGCCATGACTCTCATCCTTCCGTGGAATGAGAGCCTCCATCAGACCCGGCAC